>CAWECV010000001.1:0-2740000 GCA_963807765.1 uncultured Acidobacteriota bacterium
CCATGGGCGCTTAGAGGCTAAACCTCGAAGCGCCCTTTTTCGTTTGAGTTGCAGGAGTCACGCACGGAATTCCCGAATTCAATTAACTATCGCGTTATTTCATTAGACGGCAGACACTTGCCCTCGATATTCTGTGCTTCTTCGCGACCTGCGTAATCGACATTCCGGAGCAGCGGTCGGGCACGGACCTCAAGCATTCATTTGCGATTTACAGGAACTAATGGGACTATCAGGCCACAGAGTGACTGGCGTCCGAAACATCTCATGCCCTATCACTTCGAATTCGACTCCACCTATCGGACGCTTCGATGCGGGCTTGTGGAGCGAGTTACCGACGAATCTCTGACGAAATTTTATCGAGTGATCGCAGAGTGCGTGGAGTTGATGGACCCACGCGCTGGCATCCTGGACCTCTCAGCCGTCACTTCCTTCGAGGTTAGTGCCCGGACAATCCACGAACTGGCAAAATCGGCCCCGGCCATGCCGGACCCAAGCCGGCCGCGGATCATTGTTGCCGCCTCTCCTCACATTTTCGGGATGGCGCGAATATTCGAAGCTGCGCGAGAGGCCACACGTCCGAGTTTGCACGTCGTCCGCACATTAGAGGAGGCGTGGGCAATCCTCGGTGTTCAGGAACCCCAATTCGAGCCGATACGTGCGTTTCTCGATTCCTCTACCGCTGACCTCAATTCTTAGGGCGAGGTCGCATAGATAGACACGCAGGCTTAGGTGTCTCAGGCCCCTCGTCAACATTCGGAGCTAGTATTCGACGTTAAAAGAGAGTACAGTCACGGAGTCTTACTAGCATCCTTCCGCAACTTCCATCGCCTGCGGTTCCTTGCGACATCAGACATTTCACGCGGCGCTAGCAGCCATTGGTCCGGGTGTCCGTGCCTACCGCGACGAAGCCTTTATAAGGCCAGCGCCGCCTTCATCAAATGAAACTTTGGCTGTCAGAAGTGGACGGATTATCAGCAACTTTCAAAGGGTTGAATCTGTTTCGACGATTCGAGGAGAACAAATGAGCGAACTTACGAAACCAACGGCGGAAGAAATTCAGATACGCGCATACGAGCTGTACTGTTCCGGTGGCTGTAGCGAAGGACACGATCTCGAAAATTGGCTTGATGCCGAGAAAGAATTGAGCGCGTTGCCGGAACATTCGGTTCCCGATGCGCCAAAGGCGCGCGCTGCCAGCGCTGGCGGACAGGCAACTCCATCGAAAAAAAGCATTTGGTAGGACTGAAGTCTGTCGTGCTCACCAGGTAGAGACCAATGGAATGCGAGTTTCAAATCTTTGAAGAACTCCGCGATGGTTCCCCAATGTGGCGGGCTTACGCGGAAGGCACCGAGAACGCTCGCGCGAAGCTAGAGGAAATCGCCAAAACCACACGAAACGAATGCTTCGCCATTCAGCTCGAAACTAAAGAGATCGCCGGTCGCGCCAACGTGCTCAAATCCCAAAGCGCGGGCGGCTAGGTTGGTCGCGCATCCTGGTCGCCAGACCCCTGAGGTATTTTTGCCCTCGGTGACGTGCCGTCGTTGGCTTGTACTCACGGCTTGCTGCCATACATCGTCACCTTGCCATCCACGACGTTCGCCACATACCGGCCCTCGCTCAGAAATTGCATCACTCGCTTGCCGGAGCGGGCCAATTGCGCCCACCGGGATTTGGTGTCGGGATTCTGCTCCAGCCCGCGAATCTCGTTGCCGGCGAACACGAAATCGACTTGGCGGATACCTTTTTTGGGAGTGCGTCGAACAGGGAACAGTTCTGCCTCCAGAATCACGGTGTGGACGTTGTCTACAAGAGTCTGGCGCCACACTTCGATGAGGGTTTCTTCGAGGGAGGGTTTCATCGCAGCGGCGAGCGCAGTTGAAACTTGGCGGCGAAGGTACAGCGAAACTGATATCCTCCTAGCGTGAACGTAGTTCTTCCCCAATTAGTGAAGGCCGCCCGCGTAGCCTTGCGCGCCGGATCGCGGCCTAACGCTAGCGCGCTGTGTCGATGCCGTTGAGTTGTTTCCGTCGCATCCTCCTTCAGTGAAACGGGCGCACCTCGACCGGCGCCCGGCATGCAACGTCGGCCTTACGCCCACATGCCAGCGCTTCGTCCAAATTAGCGGCATTCAGGATCCAAAAACCGCCCACGTGCTCCTTGAAATCAGCCAGGGACGCGGCTTATCCGGAATGCCCGCCTGCGGCCAGGACTCCAAAGCGGCGGCGAATGCCTCGTGCATGGCCTCTTCGGCGAGATCCAGATCTCCGAGCAGGCGCACCAGCGTCGCCAGAACCCGGCCCGATTCTGACCGGTAAAGAGTCTCAATGGCCCTGCTGAGTTGTTCGGGCGCAGGCGGCGGCATCTACGCCAAACTAGCAAACGGAGCGGCTCGACACAACTGCGTTCGGGTCTCCCCTGCCTGCAATTCAGCGGCCCGCCACTGCGCTGATCAAGAGATTGCAAAGTGTAAATGGCATAGGTCCTCGCGAAACAATCGCCCTCGTTCTGACCGCATCAGCATGCCCGGTATGCCTCTGCCTTGGATTCGCAGCGTATTACTGGAAGGAGTACATCCATCGTTACGGGTCAGGAGCCGCGTCATCTTTGGTTTGCCGGCAATGCGCCGCGCTTCGTACGCGTCGTTCTTATTTCAGCGATTGCAGCCGTCGTGTCCAAAGGTCAATTGCGTCTTTGCGATTGGCTTGGGTCGCGATCTGCAATGCCAGCTTGGCCACTTCTTTTTGGGAGTAAGGTCCGAGGTCCGCCCAGGGTTTCGAGTGTTGTGCGACGAAACTGAACATATCCTCGGCCGCGCCCAGCGCGAAATCGGTCCTGCCTTCTTGTTCGTAGGTCGTAATCAGCCAGTAGAGCGTGAGGTCCTTGTCCATCAAGGCCGCGTTCATCGGTGCTTCGGCCCCGTCGAGCCCCGACAAATGTGCGATTCTCCTGTCGCACAGGCCCGACGCAAGCTGAAGATTTGGCTCGGCGGCGTACCAATCGTTTTCCTGCGAATACGATTCGGATATTTCCAGATACTTCGCTGTGAGCGCGGGATCGTATTCGTCGCCAGACATCCGAAGGAAGTCGATCATCCGCTGGCTGACTTCCACAGCGTCGGGAATTCGGTGCATTTGCCTGAGACAAACAACCATATCGCTGCGAGCCTCGAGCAACGACGCTTCTTGCGTTTCCGTCAAGTGTTCGGAGAATTTTTCAGCATCCTGAAGCCTGGCCAGCGCACCATTGAACTGGCCGGCCCTCAGTAGAATTTCTCCCTCTCGAATCCCTGACTCAACCAACGCTTTGTAAGCGCTTTCCGCGTCGGAGCTCCGCCCCGAAGTCTCGCAAACGGTTGCAATTTGCAGCCAGGAAGCTTTGAGGGACTCGTACTGACCCTCGCTCAGTTCATCGGTCGTTTGTTCGGCAGCCTGGAAGCTTGCGAGGGCGTCAGTATATTGTGCGCTCCGCATCTGTTTTGCGCCTGCATCGAGCAGAGCCTTGAATCTTGCGTTGTTGGCCGCGCTGAACTTCACCGCTTGAACGTCTTGCCGCGACGGAGGTCGAGACACCGCGTAATTAATAAGGGCGGAAGATGCCACGCAGATGAGTACGATTTCCAGCACGACGATCAACACCCGCATGGGACGCATGGCTCACCCGCAAACGATTGTTATTGAACTTGTTACAGCGAGTATATCCGCTCGACCGTCGCCTGCCTGCGAGATGTTAGCATCTGCGTAGAAACAGGCACCTACCGCTCGGCGAGGGCATGGATGTCCTCTGCGCGTTTCCTGCGGAGCAGAAGTGTGTGGCGATTTCCGAGGATCTACGTGAAACGGGAAGTCTTAATTCTGTGCCTGGTGATTCTGACGACGGCTGGGATTATTTTCTATTGGTATCGCGTCGCTAGACGCGTGCCGCGAAGTCCCGTCCAGGTCCCCAGTCTCAAATGGACGACATCGGCCTCTGATTCCCCCAGCTTTGGGTCTTCGTTGATCGTGGATGGTGACGGAGCGCTTTACGCCGCCAGCGTGGACGGCAGGCTGTTTTCCCTGGATCCCTCGAGCGCGCTCCGATGGGAATTTCGGGCGAAACTGCACAATTCTATTACGGGAGGTTTGCTCCAGGACGAAGCGCGAAACATATATTTCACAACTTTGGCCGGAGAGTATTCTCTTTCGCCATCGGGTTTAAAGCGGTGGGAGACACCTTGTTCGAGCACCAAAATGGCGCAGGACGACCAAGGCGCAACGTTCGACGATGCGGCGCTGTACACGACCTGCGGCGAGAACTTCACCGCGCTAAACAAGATTGACGGCAGCGAATTGTGGTCGCTGCCTGCTCTGGACCCTGAATCCGCGCCGGTGATGCTCGAAAATGGCGTTCTTCTTTTCAAACGCGACCGGCGAATCTTTGCGTCTGACCGCAACGGGAAAACTCTTTGGTCGTATCCCCGCGTTTCATCGTCGTCGCTCGACCCCAGAGTTTTCAGCGCTTCGCCGCCAGAAACATATTTTGATACTCCAATCGCCGTGGGCCCCGACGAAACCATTTATTTGGGCTCGCGGTTTCGGAAGTTCGTCGCGCTCGATTCGCGCGGTGTAGTCAAATGGACGTTCGACGGTGGCGATCAGGCCGGATTTCGGACGTCTCCCGTGGTCGCTTCGGACGGAACCGTCATCGCCGTGTCTATCCAGGGTGTCGTCTTCGCATTTGCCGCCGACGGCAGCGTGATTTGGCGATGCCGGATTGCGAACGCGATCAATTCGGCGGGCCATCCGGCGCCGATTCTCGGAAGTGATGGAGCGATATACGTAATCGCAGAAAAGACGCTGACAGCCTTGTCTGCCGAAGGCAATTTGATTTGGCAATTTACGATTCCGGGCACGCCGATTGGCTCTCCGGCCCTCGCCAGCGACGGAACGCTCTATATCGCGACATCGGAGGGCCTTATCAGTGCCGTGCAGACGGAAAGCCATGGGCTAATGAAAAGTGCGTGGCCGAAGTATCAACACGATTCGTCAAATTCAGGCCGAGTCATGGGCACGGAAGTCGAGTCTAGTGGCCGCGCCAGTGAGGTGCGAAAATGAAGAATTTCGAACCTGCAGGATTTTTGATGAGCGCGTTTCTGCTCGCCGGCGCCGGAGCGTGCGTGCAGGGATGTCGTCACGATGCCGGCGCATATTTGAAAGGCGAGATCGTCGGCAATTGGGAAGAAGTCCACGGGACGAAGGAAACTTTGCAGTTCAACCCTGATGGCACTCTAACGATGATCAGTCTGTCTGAACATCACGAATGCCGTTATGATTTCCCCGACTCCAAGCACATTCGTCTCGATTGCACTACTGCGGGAATGCCACCCAGGCCCCAGGTCTGGAAAGTCGCAATCACCAGCGACCACAAGCTTCTGATCAGCGACGCCGTTGAGGTCGGCACCTATCGGCGAAAGTAAGATTCCATCCTCCAAACTCGGCACGGTGAGAAAAGACTCGGCCTCGCCGCGTAGTTTTCCTGTCCATTCGTCGCGCCCTCGAACTAAATGAATTTCAACCGCCATGTACACGGATTCCCTGATTGAGGCATTTCCATGCGAAAGGTCAAGATATCCGTTGCGGTGTCCGGCTGGCCGGATGCAAGGTCCAGACATTGCACCGAGAGATCAGGGAGGCCCTAATGCCCGCAAGCGAATATGGAAGCTATTACTGGTGCGTGATACTCGAGGGTCACGAGTCCAAGGAAAGCGGTGAGGCAATTCACCTCCATGCTGACGAGGTGGCCATTGATTCCGTCGGGACGCTGACGTTCATGAGCGCCGGCAGACGCCCGGCGGGCGCCGATCCTGCCGAGAACGACGAAAAAAGTGAAAAAGGTAAGGATCAAGTTCCAGCACAGAACGGCGAAAAATCCGAAAAAAAGAGCGAGGACGGCAAGAGCGGCGAAAAGAAGAGCGGCATGATCTACGTGGCTTTCGCGCCGGGCTCTTGGAAGCTGATGTACGCCGCGAAACTGCGCGATGGCACGCCCGCTTCGATCGAGCATTGGAACTCTGTTGACGGAAATCCCGGGGTAGCGCCGCAAACGGCCAATGCGGGCGCGGTCGGATTCGGCGCTCGCGAATAAATAACGCTCAGTAGAAATATCGAACAGCGGCGCATAACACAAAGCTTCGCGCGTCAAACTGTATGCTCGGGACCGGCCGCCCCGATCGGCCGGTTCCCGGCAAAGCTCGTCTCACCGCAATCTTCCGCTTTTCTACAAGCCAGCGTGCGATAAACTCGCCGGACGATGTCTTTCACTTTTCTTGATTGGGTAGTGATTGCGGCGTACCTCGCGATCACGCTTCTCGTGGGTCTCTATTTTCGTCACCGCTCCAGCCAAACGACTGAAGACTATTTTGTCTCCGGCCGGAAGGTTTCCTGGTGGCTCGCGGGCACCTCGATGGTAGCCACCACGTTTGCGGCAGACACGCCATTGCTCGTCGCCGGGCTCGTTTACACGCAGGGCGTCGCCGGGAATTGGCTGTGGTGGGCGTTTTTGCTCTCCGGAATGATGACCGTGTTTCTCTTCGCGCGCCTCTGGCGCCGTTCCGGCTTGATGACCGACGTCCAATTCGCTGAGATGCGCTACTCCGGCAAGGCTGCCGCGTTCCTCCGCGGATTTCGCGCCGTTTATCTAGGACTGATGATGAATTGTCTGATTCTCGGATGGGTCACCAAGGCAATGATCGGGATCGTCGGCACAACTCTCGGGCCGAATATGGAACACTGGTCGCTGCTGAACGGATTCTCGAACGCGCTCGTCGGCATTTTCGGCCCCGTGTTTTCAGGCACCGACGGCCGCGCGCTGATTATCTGCGTCTTCTTTTTGATTCCATTCACGGGCGTGTATGTGTCTCTCGGCGGTCTCTGGGGCGTGCTTTGGACAGATCTATTTCAATTCGTGCTAAAAATGGCGATCGTGATTGGCGTGGCGTACTACGCGGTCGTCGCTGCGGGTGGGATGGAAACGATGATCTCCCGAATCGCAGCGTTGCGCGTTGGCAACGGCGCGTCCGATCCGCTCGCCTTTCTGCCCGATTTTTCGCGCGGCTTCGCGAGCGAAGCCTTGTGGACGCTGCCCGTAATCACGTTCGTCGTCTACCTCGGCATCCAGTGGTGGGCATTTTGGTATCCCGGAGCTGAGCCGGGAGGCGGCGGCTACATCGCACAGCGCATCTTCAGCGCGCGCGACGAACGCCAGGGTTTGCTCTCCGTTCTCTGGTTCAACATCGCGCACTACGCGCTGCGTCCCTGGCCGTGGATTTTGACGGGCCTTGCGGCCATCGTGCTCTATCCCGGTCTGAAGAATCCGGAGAGCAGTTACATGCTCATCGTCACGCAGCACGTCCCGCACTCGCTGCGCGGCATCATTCTCGCCGGCTTCCTTGCGGCGTTCATGTCCACGATCGCCACTCAGCTGAATTGGGGCACATCGTATTTGGTCGAAGATTTCTATCGCCGGTTTGTGAAGCGCCAAGCCAGCGAACGTCATTACGTCCACGTTTCGCAGGTCGTCACGCTTCTTCTCGTCGCAGCCACCGGCTACGTTTCGGCGCATCTCGCTTCGATTCGTACCGGATGGCAGGTCGTTCTGCAGCTTGGCGCCGGAACCGGGAGCGTTTATCTACTGCGCTGGTATTGGTGGCGGATCAACGCGTGGAGCGAAATTTCCGCCATGATCACGGCGCTGGCGGTCACGCTGGGATTAAATTGGCCGTGGCTATCGAGCGCGCTGATGGGCCGGCCGGAATTTTTCACGGGCTCCGCAACAGTCGTGTTCGCAAAAACCGCTCTCGCCACCACGCTGGTCACTTCCATCGTGTGGATAGCGGTAACTTTCTTCACGCGGCCGGAGGGGGAAGCCGTGCTCGTCGCATTTTACCGCAAAGTCCGGCCGCAAATCACAGGATGGGCGCCGATCGCCGCGCTCGCTCCGGAAATCGCTCCCACGCGCGACCTCAGCCGAAACTTGTATTGTTGGATTCTCGGCACGGCGATGGTTTACTCGGCGCTGTTCGGCGTAGGCAAACTGCTGCTGCGTCGCTGGGCCCTGGGCGTCGCGTTGGTCGCGTTGACAATCGTTTGCGTGTGGCAAATGTCGCGCCAGCTCAGTCGTGGCTGGAGCGAAGATGGCAGCCAGCCCTAACGCATCCAATCAACCGTGATTGCCGAATCGCGGCAGCAATTTTCAAGTCGCGGTGTCCGTGTGGCTGATTTGCCGCAGAGAAAGGCTCGCGATGATCATCGAAATGCGGACTTATAAAACCAAGCCGGGCTGCCGCTCTAAATTTCTCGATGTCTTTCGGCACAAATCGATTCCAGCGCACGCCGAAATCGGAATGAAAATTCTGGGGCCGTTTCTCTCGATAGAAGATCCCGACACGTTCTTTTTCATGCGCGGCTTTCCCGATCTGGCGTCGCGCGAGCCGATGAAAGCGAGATTCTACGAAGGCGAACTCTGGAAGACCGAACTGGAAAACGTTGTGATGCCGATGTTGGATAAGTATGAAGTCGTCCTCGTCGAAGATCCGGATGGCTTGGTCTTATGGTAGAAGCGCGCGCTCTCTGACGCTCAATCGCAACGAACTCGAGCGGCAAATCCTAGCGCGGAGATTACCAGGTGCTGTACGGCGTGTTTTCGAAGGGAGACACCGCAGAAGAGCGCGAGTGCACGTCGCAGATTCCGCCGCCCGCAAGCTGTTCCGGAGTCAAAATCGTGTCGCAGGTGTCAGTCGACCAGTCTTTTTCGCGGGTCATCGGGTCTACCGGCACCTCGCGCAGATAGCCCGATCCGGTGCTGCCGTTCTGGGAAGCCAGATCATCGAGCGATTGCGGCGGCTGTTTTTTGTCGAGCGTGTATTGATCGATCGCCGACCGCATCACGAAAAGATCCTGGTGCAAGGCTGTCTCTTTCGCGCGCAGCACCGATTGCGTGTAGCGGCCCGCGGCGATCGTCATCAATATCATGATGATCGTGATTACAATCATCAGCTCGATGATCGTGAAGCCTCGCTCCTGCGACCTGAGATTTCGTTGTGCGTTCAGGCGATCCAACATCCCGATGCTCCAGCTACCACTCCGAATACTTCGTGCCATCAAGCGCCGTTCCCGTCGATTCCGAAAAGACGTCGAACACGTCCTGGCCGCCCCAGCTTGTCGAATCCGGGTCGTCCTGGACCGAGCGCAAGCCCCATTCCGCTTTCCCGGTCATCGGATCGACCGGGAGCCTGCGAAGGAATCGAATGTGCCGGTCGGCCGAGCCGGCAAGCTGAACGCCCTTGACGAGCGTATCGAGATCCGGTGGGTAGCCTTCGCTTCCCACTTTGATCTGAATTTGATTCTTGTCGGCGAGGTCCTTATACCGGTCAATCGCGTCCCGCATTTGGCGCAAATCGTAGCGAAGTTCTGCTTCCTCCCTGCGCACCATCACGTAGCGAGTCACGGGCAGCGCGGCCGTAGAGAGGATGATCATGATTGCGCACGCAATGACGAGCTCGACCAGCGTCATCCCGCGTTCGGTGCCGAGCGCCGCGCGGCTTGACGGTAATCCCGACGAGGTCAAGTTCGAGGCCCTATCCATCAAGTCTTGCATCCGGTCTACTGCACTTGTATGACGGCCTGAGTGGAAACCGTCTGAAGAATTTTTTGCTGGGAGTCTTTCGGGCTCGCCTGCACGATCTGCAAGGTCGAAGTGCCCGGGCCAACCGCCTTGATGATCAATCCCATGAGTGTTCCGTTTCCGTTCACGCCCGGAGTGTTGGGCTGGCGAGTCGCCGAAACCGTGGCGAGGCCGTGGTCCTGGTCCACGCGCTGGACAATGGCAACACCCTGAGTGCCGCCGGAGAGGAATCCGCCGTCGCGGACCTCTTCAACCGCGATCACCGCCGGGTTGTACTGAATCATCAGCGGAATCGAGAACAGATCCTGCGCGCCGATGACCGACAGCCCAATCGTATTTGTTTCGCCGGCCTTCATCGTCGTGCTCGACGGTTCAAACTTCAGCTGCATGGCGGTCGCCGGATCTTGTCCAACTGCTGTTACCAGACTCGCGGCCGCCGGCGAAACGCTGGAAGCCGGAACGATGGCGCCGGATGCTGGACCCGTGGCGGGCGAGGGCATACCGGGCGACGCCGGGACGGGGGAAGGAGGCGCAGGGCCGCGGAAGGATTTGGGATCGGGCGACACCGAGTCCAGAGCATTCCGATAGACCCGGATGTTTGTGTCACTTCCCGCGGCGATACTCTTCAGATCCTCCGCCGTGATGGAAGGCATCCGGAGAATGTGCGGCGTGATCAAGATCATCACGTCGTCGTCCACGACCTCGTTGTGATTGTCGGCAAAGAAATATGTGAGGATCGGGATTTTGGCGAGGCCGGGCCAGCCGTTCAGCTCCTTGGTCTCGTTGCGTTGAATCAAGCCGCCGAGAATATTCACCTCGCCGTCTTTCAGGCGCACCTCGTGCTCGATCTTGCGCTGCCCGATCACCGGCTGCTGAATGCCGCCGATGTTGTCTTCGCCAATGACGTCCGAAACGTCGACGCTCAACTTCAGGCTGACGTCTCCTTCGGGGTGTACGCGAGGCGTGACGTCGATATTCACGCCGACGTCGAGGTAAGTAAACTGCGTGTTCACCAACGGGTTGATGATGCCCGTAGCGGCGGTCGCGCCCACGCCGACGCCCGCCTGGAAGCTGCCAGTCGCGATCGGTACGCGTTCGCCGATTCTAAGCTTCGCCTGCTCGCCGTCCGTGATGCGCACTTCAGGATTCTGAATCGTCCGCGTCGAAGTGTCGGTCAGAATCATGTTGGCGGTCGCGCCGGGAAGCGTGATGCTGAAATCCGCCGTGCCAAGATGCTTCAAGGCGTTCAGCGTCATTTGAGTCGATACGGTCGAGGTCGTTGATGTGGTGGTAGTGGTCGTCGTGGTTGTGGTTGTTGTCGTCGTCGTAGTCGAGGTGGTGCTGGTGCTCGAGGAGGGCTGCACGGAGGTTAACGGAGTAAATGCGACGCCCACGCTCTGGCCCGGCAGGATGCCGAGATCGCGCAGGCGATCCAGTTGCGCCTCAACCACTTGCACCTGCAGCAGGACTTCGGGTTTGGCTTTATCGACGCTCTGAATGATCTTGCTGGCCAACATGACCTTGTCGGGGGTGTCGCGTACCACGATCGCATTCTGCGCGTTCACCTGCTGCACGCGCTGCATCTGCAGCAACTGGCGCAATCCCGTGACGACCTCGGTCAGATCCTGCGGCGTAAGCGTATTCTTCAAATAAAATGTCTGGACGACTTCGTCTTCGATGTCTTTGCGCTTTTGCGGCTGGTCAGGAGCGACAAAAATGATATTGCTCGTGAGCGGCTTCCAGAATGCCTTGCTTTGCAGCGCCACCGCGTCCAGCGCTTGTTCCAGCGTCACGTTCGGCAGGTCCGCGCTGATCTTGCGCGAAGAAAATTCCGGGTCGAAGATGACCGACACTCCAGCGAGTTTGCCGATCGCTTCGAATACGAGCTTCGAATCGTTCGTCCACTTCATGTTGATCGGCTCTCGGGAGAGCGGCTTCAGCATCGGCGGCCCGCTCAATACTTCCTGCTCCTCGTGGGTTGGCTGAGCCGATGGCTTTTCCTCAGCGCTGTTAGCCGCCACGATATTCATGGCCTTCTCGAGGCCTTGTTCGGCGCTTGCGTTGGACGGATCTACGGTGCGTGCTTTTTGAAATTCCGCGATGGCCCCGTTCAAATCACCCTTTGCGAGCGCCTTCTGGCCCTGTTCGACGTGATACTGCCCGTCCACGAACCTCATGTGGGACAGGCTCACTTTGTATTCGATATTCTCGGGCTGGCTTCGAATGGCGCGCTCGTAGTGGACGAGGGCCGTATCGTAATCCTCAACGGCCTCAGCCTGTTTTCCAGCGCGGAACTCGCTGTTGCTGCCTTTTTTGGGGCATCCTGCAATCAACACGGCGACGCCGCCGAGGGCACACAGGAATGCGAGACGCCGCAGCGATAACCTTTGCATATCGTTTTGCACCAATTTCACCAAACTGCCTTCGAGTCTAGCACACTGAGATGCGGCTATATTGGTTACTGTTGCCGAGGTTTGCGAAGTGTAACCAACGGATAACAGTTCGGGACGCGGCCGCCAGTGGCCCGCCGGCAATGACGGAAAGCCGCGCCATTTCGGCTGCTCTCCGCGCGGTTTTCGCTGCGTTGAATTCAGTAAACAGCCTTTCTTGCACCGACTTGCCCGCCTTTGACACGCCGTCTATGATGGACGGCGGTGAAAACGCGCGAAAAAAAGGACTCCGCCGGGATCAGGATTTCGGCGCAAAATCGCTCGGCTCCCTACAACTATCACATCCTCGACAAATTTGAGGCGGGCATCGTTCTGGTGGGCACCGAGGTCAAAACCTTGCGGGAGGGGAAAGCTAGCTTGCGCGAAGCCTATGCCGAATTTCGCGCCGGCGAAATCTGGCTGCAGAACTGCCACATTCCGGCGTACCGTCCCGGCGGACCGTGGAATCACGATCCGCTGCGCCCGCGAAAACTTCTTCTCCACCGCCGCGAGATGGACAAGCTCGCGGGGAAAGTTCAGCAGAAGGGTCTTACCCTCGTGCCGCTTAAACTTTATTTCCGCGGCAGCCGGGCCAAATGCGAACTGGCGCTGGCGCAGGGCAAGAAATTTCACGACCGGCGGCAGGCGGAACGAGATCAAGAAGCCAAACGAGAAGCCCGCGAAGCGATTGCGCGCTATCGAAGGCGATGAAAGGGAGCCATGCAGATCCAAATTGAGTCTCAGCCGTTTACGTCCATCTCCACCGATGCGATTGTCACGTACGTCTTCGACAAGGATGACCGGATCGAAGGGGCGATCGCTTTGCTCGATCAGGCCATGCAGTTGAAGCTCGCGCCCCTGGCGAAAAGCGGCGAACTGACTGGTAAGCCGTTCGAAATGGTTTTGCTGCATTACCCGCAGGGATTGTCGGCGCAGAAATTGCTGCTGATCGGGGCGGGGAAGCCGGACAAATTTTCGCTCGCCGATCTTCGGCGGATTGCGGGGGCCGCGCTGCGCTATTTGAAGGCGCGAGGCGTTAAGAAATTCACGTTTGTTGGGCGGGAAGGAAGCGGCGCGGCGGCATTGCAAGCGGTGGTCGAAGGACTTCTGATTGCCGATTTCGAATCGGACACGTATCGCAGCAAAAAAGATAATGGCAAATCGATCGAGTCGGTTGGCCTCGCTGGATTCGAAGGATCGGCGAGCGACCTCGCGAACGCGCTCGAACGCGGCAAGGTGCTCGGCGAATCGCAGAACTTCGCGCGCGCGCTCATCAATGAACCATCGAACAAACTGACGCCGCGGATTCTGGCCGATCGTGCGCAAGCAATGGCGAAAGAAGCCGGTTTAGCCGTTGAAATTCTGGATGAAAAGAAAATCGAAGAGTTGAAGATGGGCGCGTTGCTTGGCGTGGCGCAAGGCAGCGTCGAGCCGCCGCGGATGATCGTGATCACCTACACGCCCGCGAATGTTCGTCCAGATGCGCCCGTGCTCGGAATCGTGGGGAAGGCCGTGACGTTCGACACGGGCGGGATCTCCATCAAGCCGGCCGACGGCATGGAGAAAATGAAATACGACATGGGCGGCGGTGCCACGATGCTCGGCGTGATGCGCGCGCTCGCGAAGTTGAAGCCCAGCATCAAGGTGATTTGCGTCGTTCCTGCGACGGAGAACATGCCCGGCGGACGCGCGCAAAAGCCGGGCGACGTTCAAGTGGCGATGTCCGGAAAGACGATCGAAGTCATCAACACCGATGCCGAAGGCCGGCTGATCCTTGCAGACGGAGTTACGTACGCAAAAAAGCTTGGCGCGACGCATTTGATCGATGCAGCGACGCTCACCGGCGCGATCGTAGTGGCGCTCGCGGGCGTCCACGTGGGCGCGTTCGGCACGCCGCGCGAATATCTCGACCGGTTCCTGAAAAGTGCGGACACGGCGGGCGAAAAAATGTGGCCGATGCCGATGGACGACGATTACCAGGAAATGATCAAGAGCAGCATCGCGGATATCCGCAACACCGGAACCGGAAAAGGCGGCGGCGCAATCACGGCAGCGTGGTTCATCAAAGAATTCGCCGAGGACACGCCGTGGATCCATCTCGACATCGCCGGGACAGCGTGGCTCGATGAAAATAAGCCCTGGTCGGCGAAAGGTCCGACCGGCATCGCCGTGCGCTCGCTAATCGATTTTGCGATGAAGCTTTCGTAGCGGCGGCGCGAGATTGGGCCGCGCGCGGGCTGCCCGAGAATTGAATCGCAACACATCACATTTCATCCGGTGCTTCGATGCCGAGTAACCGTAGCGCACCGACCAGTTGATTTTCGACGACCAGCGTAAGCAACAAGAGAAACGCTTTCTTTTGCGCGTCTTCTTCCGTAAGGATATGGTGTTTGTGGTAGAAGACATTGAAAGATTGCGCGAGCTGGAAGGCCCATTTCGCGATGAACGCGGGCTCTTCCGCGGCGATCGCTGATTCGACCGCTGTTCCGAGCAAACCCGCGCGTAAGACCACTTCCCAAATGTCTGTTTCCGCGAGAAAGCGCGTGGTGTCGCCCGCGGCTTCGGTAAGCTTTTTGGCATCGCGCGGAAATTCATTGCTCGCCGGTGATGCCGAGGCGCTCGCGCCCGCGGCTGACCTTTCCGCGCCTTTTCTCCAGATGCTGCGCGCGCGGACGATGGCGTAAAGGCAATACGGCCCCGTTTCGCCTTCGAAGCTGAGGGCATCCTCGAAGTCGAACGCGATGATCGTTGTCCGCGTGTACTTGAGGAGAAAATATCGCAGAGCGCCGATGGCGATTTTGCGCGCATTTGTTTCGCGATGTTTCTCGGGCGTTTCCGGATGGCGCTGATTCACTTCGGCGCGCGTGGCGGCGAGAAGTTTATCGAGCAGATCATCGGCTTTTACGCCCTGGCCCTTGCGTCCGCTGATGTCGACGTAAGGCTTTTTCGCATCTTCCGGAGCGATTTCGTAGCCGAGCTCGCGAGCGCAGCGCGGCGTCAGCGCCACGACGTCGTAGGCCAGATGCGAAAGGTGGTCGGCCTGCTCTTCGAAGCCCGCGGCACGTAATCCCAGCACAACGACGCGTTGCGGATAAGCCTGGCGCGTGTCAATCACGTTGTAAACGCGGGCGGCGTGGCCGAATGCGGGCGCCTTCGACCCGCCGGATTGGGCCGTCACCCATGTTTCGAGGCCGTCCGGATGCTTGTAGAACGGGCGGTAATGGAAGTCGCGGCCGAGAAGGCCGAATTTCCAGAGATGATAGGCTATGTCTTTTCCAACGTAAGTGACCGTGCCGTTCGAGCGGACGATGATTTTGGCGTCGTCGTCGGCAGTGTCGCCGGATTCGCTCGCGGCTGGCGCTGAGCCATCGGGCGCGCCCGGGCCTTCGCCCGTGTGCATCACCCAGCAGCCTGCATTTTTTCCCGAGCTGACGAAGTGAATTCCGCCGCGCGCTTTCAGGAGTTCAAAAGCTGCGTCCCAGAATTTCAGGTGCAGGATTTCGCTCTCGCGGGCCAGCAGGTCGTAGTCGATGCCAAGGCGATCGGTGGTTTCAAGATGGCGGCGAACGATGGCGGTTGATATAACTTCGCCCATTTCGGCTTCGATGCTTCGGCCGTCTTCGATCTTTTTGAGCGTTTCGCCGCGCAGCTTGAGGCGTTCTTTGTTTTCCTCGAGATATGCAGTGACGCGCGCGTAGAGGTCCCAGCAATAAAAATCGAATTTCGGTTTCGCCGCCAGACTCTTCACTTCGTCGAGCGATTTTTTCTCGATGTGCATGAATCCGAGAACGACGTCGGCGACTTGCACGCCGGTGTTGTCGATGTAGTTTTGAACTTCGACTCGCTCGCCCGAGTAGCGGAGGATGCGCGAGAACGTGTCGCCGAGCACGGCGTTTCGCAGATGGCCGATATGCGCGGCCTTGTTGGGATTGATGGAAGTGTGCTCGACGATGGTTTTCGGCGCGTCCGGCGCCGCGGTGCGCGCTTCGTTGCCGGAATCTTTGGCAAGCGCGTGAAGATAGGCTGCGCGATCGAGATAGGCGTTCAAGTATCCGCCGCCGGCCACCTCAATGCGGGCGATGCCTTCGATTGGGCCGATGGTAGTGGCGATTTCCTGCGCGAGGATGCGCGGCGCTTTTTTGAGCTGCTTCGCAAGCTCGAAACACACGGGCGTGGCCACCTCGCCCATTTCCAGGCGCGGCGGCTGCTCCGACAGAATGCCTAATTCAATTTTGTATTTTCTGCGGATGTGCCCGGCGAGAGCTTTGCGGAAGCGATTTGCGATGAGTTGGTACACAAGTCTCCGAGCAGCGATGGGATCGGGCGATTATAGGGAATCGGTGGCGGGGCGTCAAAGCGGACGGGTGAGGAGGAATCGGCCCCAGCTCTGCCTCGGGGCGAATTTGACAGTGTGTGGAGCGCAGACTAGTATCGTTTTTTCAAGAAGTTGCGCTACAGGAAGCCGTTTGGCGGCACGCGGATGAAAATCGCATACTTCGACTGTTTTTCGGGGATCAGCGGAGACATGACGCTGGGCGCGCTGGTGGATTGCGGCGTGGAGATCGCGGGGCTCGAGCGCGAGTTGCGGCGGCTGAAGCTTTCGGACTGGCGGATCTCGCAGGAGAAAGTGAAACGCGGAGCGATTTTCGCTACACAGGTGAAGATCGAGACGCACGAGGGCCATCACCACCGCGGACTTTCCGAGATTCGGAAATTGATTGAAGGCGCGGAATTCGCGCCGCGAGTGAAGGAACGCGCGACGCGAATTTTTGAGCGCCTGGGTGCGGCGGAAGCCAAAGTTCATCAAATCGAAATCGAAAAGGTGCACTTTCATGAAGTCGGAGCCGTGGACGCGATTCTGGATATCGTTGGCGCGGCGGTTGGATTCGAATTGCTCGGAATTGACGAATTTGCGTGCTCTTCGCTCGACGTCGGAGCCGGGCAAGTGAAGACGGCACATGGGATCTTGCCTGTGCCGGCGCCGGCGACAGCCGAATTGCTGCGAGGCGCTCCGACATATTCGAGCGGAATCGCGAAAGAACTGGTGACGCCGACGGGGGCAGCGATCGCAACGTCGCTTACGACGCGATTTGGCGAAATGCCGGCGCTGCATTTGGAGGCGATCGGCTACGGCGCGGGTTCGGCGGACCTGGCGGAGCGGCCAAATGTCTTGCGGCTGCTGATTGGTGATGCAGTGGGAATGGAAAAGGGCGAGCGATGCGACGCGCCGGTGAGCGTGATTGAAGCGAACGTGGACGACATGAGTCCGCAAATCTACGGGTATTTTGCCGAGCGGGCGCTGGCGGCGGGAGCGCTGGAGGTTTTTTCAACGCCGGTGCAGATGAAGAAGAACCGGCCGGGTTTGTTGGTGACGCTGCTCTGCGAGCCCGCGGCTCTCAATCGCTTGATTGATTTGATTTTCAGCGAGACGACCACAATCGGAATTCGCACGCACGAAGTGCGGCGGCGAACGCTCGAGCGCGAAATCGTGACGGTGGAGACGCCCCTGGGCGAAGTGCATATGAAAGTGTCGCGGCTCAATGGCAAAATGCTGAACGCCGCGCCGGAGTACGAGGACTGCCGGAGGATTGCGGCGGAAAAGGGAGTTCCGTTGAAGCAAGTGATGAAGGTGGCAAACTTGCACTACGAGATATCGCGCGAGGCGCGGAAATAGCCGATGACGGAACCCTACTTTCGCCCGCCCAGCCAACCCAAGTCGCATCGGCCCACGTATTACCTGACTACGCCGATTTATTACGCGAACTCACGCCCGCACGTCGGATCGGCATACACCACGATCGTGTGCGACGTCATCGCGCGGCACAAACGGATGTGCAATTACGATGTCGCCTACCTTACGGGAACCGACGAGCACGGCGTGAATATCGAGCGAGCCGCGGAAAAGCTGGGCATTTCGCCATCGGAATTGGTGGATCGGAATTATAAAATCTTCATAGACCTCTGGAAACTGCTGGGCATCAGCTACACGAATTTCATTCGCACGACTTCTACGCAGCACGCGGTGGCCGTGCAGAAAATCGTGCGGCGGACGACGCGGCGTTCGCCAAATGCAATTTACAAGAAGAAATACGAAGGCCGTTACTGCATCTACGACAATCTTTTCATCAGCGACACGGCTGAGCCGGCCAATTGCCCGATTTGCACCCGGCCGGGAGAGCTGATCTCCGAAGAGAATTATTTTTTCAGGCTTTCCGACTACAGGGACGATCTGCTGGCGCTTTACGCCCGGAATCCGGATTTCGTGCGGCCGGATTTTCGGTTGAACGAAGTGAAGAGTTTCGTCGAGAGCGGGTTGAAGGATATTTCGATCAGCCGCAAGAGCGTACGGTGGGGAATTCCGTGGCCGGACGACCCCGAGCACGTATTTTACGTGTGGTACGACGCGCTGACGAGCTACCTGACGGGCATCGGCTTTGCGGATGGTCCGGACGGCAGCGAGGAGTTTCGACATTACTGGCCGGCGAATCTGCACATGATCGGCAAGGAGATCATCCGGTTTCATGCCGTCTACTGGCCGGCATTTTTGATTGCGGCGGAATTGCCGCTGCCGAAGCAGGTTTTCGCGCACGGATGGCTGCTCTTCGAGCAGGAAAAGATGAGCAAGTCGAAAGGCAATGTGGCGTACGCGGAGCCGATCGTCAAGGTTCTGGGGAACGATGCGCTGCGGTATTACCTGCTGCGCGAGACGGTATTCGGGCAAGACGGGAATTTCAGCCGCGACGCGCTGATCACGAGATACAACGCGGACCTCGCGAACGGGCTGGGAAATCTCGCAAGCCGAATCTTGACGATGGTGGAGAGGTATTGCGACAGCAAAATACCGACGCCACCGCTGATCCGCGATCGCGATCAACAGATCGCGATATTGACTGAGCGGACGCGCGCGGAAACGCGCATGGCGTTCGACAGTTTCAACTTTAGCGTGGGGCTCGAAAAAATCTGGATGCTGGTGAGCGCACTCGACAAATATTTGACGGACAACAAGCCGTGGGACCTTGCGAGCCAGCCGAATCAGAGAGAGCGGCTGAACGAAGTGCTCTACAATGCGTGCGAGGCGCTGAGATTTCTTGCGCTGCTGCTGCATCCAGTGCTGCCGAACGCCACGGACAAAATCTGGACGGGCCTCGGACGCCCGACGCGGCTGGAAGATCAATTGGTGGACGAAACGACGTTTGGAAGCCTGCTGCCGGGGGCCCCGATCGGAAAATTTGAAGCGGCGTACCCGCGAGTGGAGAAGAAAGAAACTTCGGAAAGGATTGAAGCGATGGAAGACGAAATTCGGAATCCCGCGGGAACGGCGGGGAGCGCGGCGAGCGGCGGCGCGACCCCGGGTTCGGCAAGCGCCGGCGCCACGGCGAGCGCGCCGAGTGGAACCGCGCCCACGGCGGCGCCTGCGGTCGGCGGGAAAATCAGCATCGACGATTTCCTAAAGGTCGAGATGCGCGCGGGAGTGGTGAAATCGGCCGAGAGAATTCAAGGCGCGGATAAGATTTTGAAGCTGATGGTGGATATCGGCGAGGAAGTGAGGCAGATCGTTGCGGGACTCGCCGTTTCCTACCAGCCCGAGGAATTAATCGGCAAGAAGGTTGTGGTGGTTGCGAATCTGTCTCCGCGCAAGCTGCGAGGTGTGGAGTCGAACGGGATGATTGTGGCGGCGTCGGTGGGGGCGGAAGGCAAGCCAGTGCTTTGCACGTTCACGGAAGAAGTGCCTGCGGGGGCGAAGCTGAAGTAGGAGAAAGTCAGGAGTTCAGAGTTAAGAGTTCAGAGTTAAGAGTTCAGAGTCAAGAGTGAGGAGTTTGGAGCATAGGAGAAGAGAAAAAAGAGGGCAAAAGCAAGGATAGCGATTGGAAATTATAGACTCGCACGCCCATCTGGAATCCGAGCAATTCAAAGAAGATCGCGACGGAGTGTTGCAGCGTGCGCGGGATGCGGACGTCGCGGCGATTCTGGCGATCGGGGGTGCGGACGGCCCCGATCATTTGGCTTCGGCAATTCCGTTCGCTGAGAATTACGACTGGATCTACGCCACCGCGGGAATCCATCCTCACGAAGCGAAGCTTGCCACTGAAGAACATTTTGCGCGTCTTGAAGAGTTGCTGCGACACCCGCGCGTGATTGCGTGCGGCGAGATTGGGCTTGATTATTACTACGACCATTCGCCGCGCGACGTTCAGGAGCGCGTTTTCCGGCGGCAACTCGAAATCGCGCGCGCGGCCAAAATGCCGATCGTGATTCATTGCCGCGATGCGTGGGCGGAATGCCTCAAGATGCTGGATTCGGATTGGCGCCGCAGCGGATTCGGCGGAATTTTTCACTGCTTTACGGGCACCGCGGACCACGCGCGAAAGGGAATTGAGATGGGATTCGAGATTTCGTTCGCGGCGAACATCACCTATCCGAAAATGCAGCCGCTGCGGGATGTGGCGCGGGAATTGCCGCTCGAGCGAATGCTGACGGAGACGGATTCGCCGTTCCTGCCACCGCAGGCGCTGCGTGGAAAGCGAAACGAGCCGGCGAATGTCGTCGAAGTGGCCAGAACGCTCGCGACTGTGAGAAACTTGAGTGCAGAAGAAGTGGCGAGCGCCACGGCGGAGAATTTTCGGCGCTTTTTTCACCTTGGGGGCACGTGATGTCATCGGCTGCTCAACCCTGGAGGACACCAATACCGGCACGCGTAACGCGCGAAATCTTCGATCTGGTGGGCGAGGATTTGAAGGCCGTGGAGCGGGAAATTGCAGCGCAGAGCACGTCATCCATCCGGCCGGTGGCGGAGATTTCGAGCTACCTGCGCGAAGGCGGCGGAAAGCGGCTGAGACCGGCGTTGCTGCTGCTGGCGGCGGGTGCGGCGGGATATCGGGGGCCGGGCGCGGTGCGGCTTGGAGCCGTGGTCGAGTTAATTCACAGCGCGACGCTGATTCATGACGACGTGATTGACGGCGCAAACACTCGCCGAGGGCGTCCGAGCGCGAATGCGCGCTGGGGAAATCACATGAGCGTGCTCGCGGGCGATTGGCTTTACATGCAATCCTTCGAAATGGCGCTCGCGGAACGCAGCTTCGAAATACTCGACATCCTGATTGATTTGACGCAGAACATGGTTGAGGGCGAACTGCTGCAGCTTTCGCAGCTTGGGCGAATTGACGTGACGGAAGCGGAAGCGACGGATCTTGCTTACCGCAAGACGGCGTGCTTGTTCAGCGGATGCGCGCGGCTGGGCGCGGTACTGGGGCGGCTGGACAAATCGGCGGAAGAGGCGTTCGCGGATTACGGGCGCTATGCGGGACTGGCGTTTCAGCTCGTGGATGACTTGCTCGATTTCACGGCATCGTCCGAGCAAATCGGCAAGCCGGTGCTGAGCGATTTGAAAGAAGGCAAAGTCACGCTGCCGCTGATTTTTGCGATGCAAAACGGCGCGGGCGGCCGTTCGGTCGATGGCCATGCGGCGGCATACCGGATGGTCGCGACCGTGCTCGAAGAAAAAGGATTTCGAAGCGTCCTGCCGGAGGAGATCACGAGACTCGTGAACGAGTCGGGTGCGGTGGAACGCGCGCGCGAGCTTGCAAGAGATTACGTGCGGCGCGCGAAGGGGAGCCTGAACGGCTGCACCGATTCGCAATATTTGTGCACGCTGCTGGCCGTGCCGGATTTCATTCTCGAACGCGAGAGCTAGCGCGCGAACCGATCGTGCTCAGGGTGTCTTCGGTTTTTCATCCGCAGCAGCCCCAACGACGTTTACGTTTTCGATGTAAGCGCCGTTCGGCGTCACTATGAGATCGGCCGTGATTTTCTCCTTCGGTTTGAGCTTGGCTAAATCCGCTGCGGTGTGAACGTCGTAATTCATCGCCATCGCGTCCATGAAACCAGGGATGGCCTCGGAGTCAATGTTCGCGGATTTGGTGGATCGATCGACAGTGACGACCGTTCCTTTCAGGGTGTATTTCCGCGGGCTCGTTTGGGCATCCGATGGCGTGGGCTCGGCGGCTCCCGGCGCAGCGGGTTCCGGCGCCTTTTTGCATCCGGAAAGCGGAGAGCAGACGAGTATCGCGGCGACGCAAAGGCCGGCGATGGAAGCTGCATGGATTGTCTTGCGAATCGAATTCACTTTTCCTCCTGCGCGAAACCTAATTCTACCTTGTCTTGAACACAGCTCAGTAATGAAACCTCCAGCGGAACTCGCCGTAGATTTGACGGGGATCGTCGAAGTGGAAGCCGCCGAACGTCAGACTGTTGTCGAGCTCCACTCGGCGGTTGGCCACGTTCAGAGCGGTGACGGAAACGCTGTATTTCTCGCCAAAGCTTTTTCCGAGTGAAATATCAAACGTTGTGTGCGGCGGCAGATAATCCCCCGGATATTGCGTGTCCGGAATTCCGTTGGTGAACCCCGAGCCGTAGTACACGTTCGTCGAAGCGTAGGAATGCCAGGGCAGACTTGCGTTAAAACCCACGTTCAATGTGTTTCTCTGATCGTGATCCACCGGCGACAATCCGGGGGGTATCAGCAGCGGGCAGCTCGAGTTATTGGGAGGACAGATCAAACCTCCGGTGATGGGCGAGGTCGCCTGCGCGATTTGATTCGCATAGGCGAGGTGGAATTGGCCGCGATTCCAGAGCCGCGGGGAGCGGAGCGTGAGTTCCCAACCTTGAATCAAGGCCGCAGACCACGTGATCGGCCAGAAGAGATTTGATTCGCCGATATTGTTGTGATCCAGCCAATTTCTGGCGCTGGTTTGATACGTGTCGGCATCGAGAGCCCAGCCCCGATACGGAATCGTGAGACCAATCTGGTATTCGTCATCGCGCTCGCCGCGCAAGGGAGCGAAAGTAAAATTCTGACTGTTCGCCAAGCCCAGAAGCGCCCCGGTGGCGGTCACAAGCGGCGGGGCCTGGTAATAGTGGCCGTAGAAGCCGCGAAAGACCCAGTTCAAGCGCGGAATTCTTACCGCCGCGCCAACTCGAGGGTCGGTTGCGTTCTCCACGACATCCGCGGTGAAATGCGATTGGCGAAGGCCCGCGATTATGGTCAACCACGACGTCACTTTGAACTTGTCGTCAACGAATACACTCGCGAGCCCGCCAGTCACGCCAATCGAAGAGGCAGGGAAGTTTTCACTCCCGTTCGTGAATTGATTATCGAAGTAGTTGAACTGGTGCTGAGCGAATCCGTACACGCCCACCTGAAGATCATTTTTCCAGACGTTTACGGAAAGAGCGGACTGCAAGCCAGCGTAATTGGCGGCCTGGTTCATCGTTGAGATGACGGGATAATCGTTCGGGCCGCCTTGGTAATCGGCGCTGTTGTAGTGGTAAAAGGGAGAAACCGTAAGCAGCATATTCGGATCGAAAGTGTGGACCCACGTGAAAGCGACGTAGCCATCGCGCTCGTGTTCGCCGTCACGGAGGGCGTAACTGGGAGATTCTCCGGCCGCTTCCAACTGCTGATTCCCGATTGAATCGGGATTCGGGTCGTAGGGAATTTGGTAATAGTCCTCCCTCAGGGAAGAGACGAGCCGAAATTGGTTGTTGGAGTCGGGATTGAAAATGAACGAAGCAAATCCGCCGTAGCCATTCTCCGCATCGTGAAAAGCCTGCCCGATGGGTGTCTGCAGGCCGTAGTTGCTGCGATTCCCGTTCAGGCTCGCGTAATACGCGAAACGCTGGGTGTGTCCTCCGAAATTGAGTTGATCGTTCGTTTGATACCAATTCCCGAAACTGGTGACGAGTTCGGCCTCATTCTCACGCTCGAAACCGGTTCGAGGCACGATGTTGAATATTCCGTACGTACGGTCGCCATATTCCGATTCGTAGCTGCCCCTTAGGACCTCGATATAATCGATGTCCTTCGGATCAATCTCCGGACCCAGATTGGCGGCGATATTGGTATTGGGGATCGGAACGCCGTCAACCAGCCATTCGAACTGATGGCCACCTCGCATGTGAAGCATGTCGTGGGTCACGTAGGCAGCCGGAGTGAAATCCGTGATCATTTCCAGGGCGTTCGTGCGGTCAGCGCCGGGAGTCTCCTGAATATCCTGCCGGTTCATCAGCGACGTGGGAGTGATCGATTCCACGTTGGCCACTTCGGCCTGGCCGGCGACGACAGCAGTTTGATTCAAAGCCGCGATCGCCAGTTGAAAGTGAAGAATGGGCGACGAGTTAGAGACGACTGTGAGGGTTTGCTCCGCAGTTTGAAACTTGGGCCGAGTGACCGTGATCTTGTAATCACCGACCGGTACGGCCGTGAATGAAAACTCGCCGTTATCGTCGGTTTGCGCGGTTTGCGACCAATCCGAGGCGACCGCCTGCAATTTCACGGAAGCTCCCGATACAGGCCGGTGCTGCGGGTCGTGCACGATTCCTTGCACTTTTCCAAAAATAGTGGCGAAGGCCGCTGACGCACACAGCAGAACAAATGAAACCAATACCGACAGCCAAATTCTGCGCATGAAATATCCTCCGAGGTTTGATTGGGACCGCGCGGAGCTTCCGGACTAACTTCTCGGAGGTTGGGCAGGAGGAGGAAGATTGATCGAGGAATCATTCACAACGTCGCGCGAAATCGCGCGGCGCGACGTTTGAGGCGAAGGAACGCCGGTCAAAACAGGAAAAATGACGCGCGGCAGTGGCGCGAGGAAGCCGAAATCGAGAGCGTGATTTGGCTCCGGAGCGGAGCCGCAATGTCGAGAGTCGGCGGGGCGCTGGGAGTGGCAATTCGCAACTGCTTCGGGCGACGAATGCGCGCGCGAGCTTGAGATCAAGCAGCAGGATTTAGCGCACGCTACCGCGCAGGCCTGGCCGCGTGCCACCAGCGCCAATGGCGCGGCGAGTATCGAGATCAGGGCGAGAAGGGCTTGCAGACGCCGCATGACCCGCCGAGCCTAACACAGCTGCGCAAACTAGCAAAATAGCGAATTGCATTGCGCCGCGGATTCACGTTACGCTCGCCTCTCGATGCTGCCATTCAAGCTGGTCTACCACGATCACTACGATTTGAATCTTGGCGCGCACGTATTTCCGTCGCAAAAATACCGGCTCGTCCATGAGGCCTTGCTGTCGGAGAGAATTGCCGACCCGTCGGATTTCCTCACGCCGGAGCCCGCCAGCGACGACGACGTTCTTCGTGTTCATGGGCGGGAATACGTTCACAAGCTGAAAACCGGAACCTTGAATTATCTGGAAGTTTTGCGGCTCGAGATTCCGTATTCGCCCGCGTTGATTCAAGCGTGCTGGCTCGCAGCCGGTGGCTCCATACTGGCGGGGCGCCGCGCGCTCGAGGACGGCATGTCGGCCAATATTGGCGGCGGGTTCCATCATGCGTATCCGGACCACGGAGAAGGATTTTGCGTGATCCATGATGTGGCGGTTGCCATTCGCAAACTTCAATCCGATCGCGCGATCGAAACCGCGATGGTGATTGACACCGATGTGCATCAAGGCAACGGAACAGCGGAAATTTTTGGCGGCGATGCGACTGTGTTTACGTTCTCGATTCACCAGGAAAACAACTATCCCTATCCGAAGCCACCCTCGAATATCGATGTGAACCTCGAAGACGGCGTCGGGGACGACGATTACCTTGGAATCCTGGAAAAGAACCTGCATCTGGCATTCGAAGAGTTCCAGCCCGATTTGATTTTCTACGTCGCCGGAGCCGATCCATACCGCGAAGATCAACTCGGCGGCCTGGCGCTGACGCTCGAGGGGTTGCGCCGGCGCGATGCGCTGGTCTTGGATTACGCGCGCCGCCATCGAGTGCCTCTCGCGATTACGCTGGCGGGAGGATACGCGAGGCGCGTGACGGATACGGTTCGCATCCACGTCGGAACGATACTCGCGGCACGCGAGGCCGCCGGATTTGCCAGGACCCAGGCGCCACAGGCTTCTTGAGAAGCGGCGAGTTTGAGCGGTCTGAGACCTCGACGTTCTAGCGCTCGTTCGAAAGAACCTTGTCTACTGCGGTCGTCAGCCGCTCTTCAAAAGCCTCGGGCTGATATCCATTGGCGCGGTATGCAATCTTGCCGTTCCGATCGAGGATGATCACCGTCGGCAGCGTGGTTACTCGCAAGAGATCTTCGAGGCCGTCGCCGAAGACGACGTCCGCCTCCGCCGTCCACTTCTGGTCTTCGACGAATGGTTTGACTCGCGACTCATCTTCGTCAACGTTTACCGAGGCGAACAGTACGTCGGTGCGGCCCAGGAAGGTTCCGGCAACGCGCGTAAAAGTGGGTTCGAGTTCGCGGCAAGGCGCACACCAGGTGGCCCAGAAGTTCAGAACCATGACTTTGCCGCGCAGCGATGCAAGCGGGAAAGGCGTGCCGTTGATTTGGCGCAGATTGAACGCAAAAGGATCCTTGAGATCACGGTTCTTATCGCGCGGACGGGCAGCCTGAGAGAGCACCTGTTCGCGGTCGAAGGCGCGAAGAAGCGCTTCACCGAGCCCCGAATCGCTGCCGTGCATTTCCCTCCAGAGATTGCCGAGACTTTTGCGGATTGTCTCTCGATCCACGGAGCCGCCAGGGCTGTTTTCCGGTAGTACAAACGCATTCAGATAATGCTCGGCGGCGAGAGGAAGATTGTCCTGAAGTTCGGCGATGGCGCCGAGATGCTGCTCGGCGAATGCATTCGGATGCACGCGATTGCTCTCATCGAAATCCTTGATGGCGACGTCGTAATTCTTCTGCGCCTCTTCGATCCTGCCGCGCAGGACGTACAGCGAGGTGCGCAGCTCATCCTGCTGCGTCTGCCAGTCCGCCGGCGACACGCGGGCTGACTTTTCTCCCGGCTGAACTTTCTCCACGCGGTCAATCACACGCGTGAGGTAGCCCGATGCGCGGGTCAAGCTGGAATCGTCGCCGCGCCGTTCGAGCAGGTTTACGGCTACCATCATCATGTCCGAATCGTCAGGGTGAATCGCGATGAGGCGCTCGGCATTATCCAGAGCGCAGGCGCTGTCATTGAGCTGCTCGCAGCTTTCCACCAGCGCGCGATAGACGGCTGCCTTCCGAGGGGCGTCCGGAAATTGGACGAGATACTGCTGGAGATTTCGGACCAGTGCCGCGCGGTCATTTTGCGCTTCAGCCACCGCGCGCTTCAGCGCGAGGTCGGCATCATCGGATTTGCGCGCCGATAGCGAAGAACCCGCAGGCTCGGGAAGCTTGTCGGAGGGCGACATGCCTGGCGCGGGCGTCGAAGGCGGCGGATCCTGCCCGCGAGCGGTTTCTGCAAAAAGAAGGAATGAGGCAAGAGCGATCGCGGCGGCCATACGCGGCGTGTGACTTCGCCCGATGCGAAACGCGATCGTTCTGGCCCGGGGCCACACTCTAGGCGCCTGTCTTTTGGATTGGACGGTTCGCTCGTTCGCTGGCTTCTGGCGCGGATACCGGCGCAATCCGCGTGCGCAGAACCTCGTTGAGCGAACCTTGACGATAGCCCGCTGGGTCAATTTCGGTGCGATCGAATCCGGCAACTTGGACCGCTCGCGCGATGCGCTGCGCCATTGTTTCGTCCAGGGCGCGGGGCAATTCGGGCGGGTCGATCTCGATGCGGGCGAGTTCGCCGTGTGCGCGGACGCGGAATTGAAGGAAGCCGAGTTCGCGAATGGCGCCCTCAGCGCGTTCGATCCGGCGCAGTAACTCGGGCGTCACCGGAGTGCCGTAGGGTACGCGCGAGGAAAGGCAAGCCGAAGCTGGCCGGTCCCACGTTTCGAGGCCGGCGCGACGCGAGAGTTGACGGATCTCGGACTTGGTGAGGCCTGCATCGAGCATGGGCGCAAGAACCGCATGCTCGCGCGCGGCTCGGTGCCCGGGGCGAAAATCGCGCGTGTCGTCCGCATTGATTCCGTAGGCAATCGCGGCGAATCCTCGCTCCTGCGCCAACTTTTCCATGCGCACAAAGAGCTCATCCTTGCAAAAGTAGCAGCGATCGGGATTATTCGCGACGTAGAGAGGATTCGAGGTCTCGTGCGTCTCGAGCCATTCGTGGCGGATGCCGTGAGTGCGGGCAAACGCTTCGGCGGCACTGCGGTCGTGCTCGGAGTAACTCGCAGAAAGCGCGGTGACGGCCAATGCGTTCGACAGCAGAACGCGCGCAGCCGCCCATGCGAGATAAGCCGAATCGGCCCCGCCGGAGAAGGCCACGAGAAGCGTAGGAATTCCGGCGAGAGCATCGAGCATGCGTTGCTCTTTCGCTGACGCGCGCTCGAGATCCAGGAGTTCCAGTGCCAGCCTTGAGCTCACTGAATCTGGTTTCGAAACGTCGTTGAGTTCGAGCTCATCCATTCAATTTGACGCCCTGCCAAGCAGTATAACGCCGTCGGCGCGCGCTACTCAAAGTCCAACATCACATCCACTTTTCCCGACTTCGCGTTCTTTTCGAGAAAATTGCCGATCTTGGAATAGGTGTATGGCAAGGTTCCGAAAGCGTCGCGCGCGCCGCCGTTTATGAAGTCGTCGAATGCCTTCTTATCGAAGACGGCGCCCGGCCCGATTTTCCATGCCGCGCGAACGCGGCGCTCGCCTTCGACAGAAAGGCCGGAGAGCACCATTTCGCCCATGTGATACTGCGGGCCTTCGACAATCGTGACTTTGCAGGATGCGCGAGCCGCGGCATCATTCAGTTCAAGCGAAGGTGTCACAGCCGCATCGAGATAGCCGATGCGCGCGTAGGCGTCGGCGACGCGCAACCAGGCCGCATCAAGTTTGGTTCCATCCGCGACTTCGCCGTCCTTCAACCCGACGAGAGAATTGAGATCGCCGGCCGAAATCGCAGCGTTGCCTGTCCACGTGGCTCCGCCCCACTTATATACCGGGCCCGCCTGCACGGGAATGATTGCGGTGACGCTCTGCCTCGGCGGCTGGTTCGGTTCGCCGGAGAAACGCGCGGCTGGCTCGCCCATTTTTGCGCGCAAGTGGCCGCTGGCTTCGTAAAGCGGCCGCACCTGCTCGAACGTGAAGGTCTCGATCGCGTAACGGGAATAGGGGTGTCCAATCAACTGGCTCAGGCTCTGATGAACGGCGCGGTCTTCGTCGGCGAGCGCGTCAGTGAAGAAAACCGCTTCAATCGGCAGCTGCGGGCCGTCGAGTTGAAATTCCTGAACCAGCTGGTCGCTGCCAGGAGCGCGTAAGACGCGATGAGTCACCGTGCCGTTGATCTTGACGCCCTCAAGCAGCTTCGTGAGCGCCTGAGCCACATCATCCACGACCGTTCCTTCCGACGGGACGCGGCCGTCATAGAACGGAACGGTTTTCGAGAGTGACTGAGAAATCACCTCGTTCGACAACCACGGGAAATTATCGAAATAGGCTGGGATTACGGGAGCATCCGCGAGCGAAAATTCAACGACGACGCCTTGCGGCGTGGATTCATAGCGATAATTCACGTTGGTGAATTCGCCCGTTTGCGCAAGGCGATCGGCTGCGGACTGCAGATCGGAGCGATGCAGCGTCTGGCCTTTGTGAAGGTTGATTGTCGCCGCGATCGCGTCTGACGAAAATCGCTGCGAGCCCGCGACGCTGATCTTTGCCAGCGGGCCGTTGATTTCAGTGCCTGGAATCTCCTGGGCTGCGGCGGCGAGCGAAGTTCCCAGGAAAATCAGAACGCCCAGAGCTGTGCGCGCAATCGGGAATCCACCCATGCCGGTATTCTAGGCGAAACCGCGCGATATCGAAATCGAGACGCGCCCGGGATCAGCCGCGGCATGGGTGCTGGCGAGGAGCCGGCTATTCAACTGTGACGGACTTTGCCAGATTCCGGGGCTGGTCGATATCACAGCCGCGATACACGGCGATATGGTAGGCGAGCAATTGCAAAGGAACGATTTCGAGGATCGGCGCAAAGATTTCAGGCGCTGAGCCAATTTCGATGACGTGCTGCGAGGATTCGCGAGCGATGCGATCGCCATCCGTGACGATCGAGATCACGATGCCGTCCCGGGCACGGACTTCCTGCAGATTTGAGACCGTTTTCTCGTAGCGCTGCACGGACGCCGGGTCGGAATCGTCCCGCGTCGCAATGATGACTACGGGCAGCTCGCCGTCAATCAGCGCGTTCGGTCCATGCTTCATCTCTCCGGCGGGATACCCCTCAGCGTGAATATAGGAAATTTCCTTGAGTTTGAGTGCGCCTTCGAGCGCGATGGGGTAGTGAATGCCGCGTCCGAGGTAGAGGAAATCCTTCGTGCGGAAAAACTGATGGGCGAGGTCGCTGCATTCTTTGTCGCGGCGCAGAATGGCATCCATTTTCTGGGGGATATTTGTCAATTCCTGCATCAATCTTCGCGCTTCGTCCGAAGGCAGCGTGCCGCGCACCTCTCCCAGATAGATGGCGAAAACGGCGAGCGCGGTAAGCTGAGCGGTAAACGCTTTTGTTGAAGCTACCCCGATTTCCGGCCCGGCGTGCGTGTAGATGGTGCCGTTCGCCTCGCGCGTGAGCATGGAGCCGACAACATTGCAGATGCCGATGGTTTTTGCGCCGTCTGCTTTCGCCTCGCGCTGCGCCGCCAGAGTATCCGCTGTTTCGCCGGACTGGCTGATGGCGATGACGAGCGTCCGCGCGTCCACGATGGGATCGCGGTAACGAAATTCGCTGCCGTAATCCACTTCCACGGGCACACGGGCGAGCTTTTCAATCATAAATTTGCCCGCGAGGCCGGCGTGCCAGCTTGTCCCGCAGGCGACGATCTTGATATTCGCGAAGCCGCGAAACTCGCCTTCCGTGATATCGAGGGAATCGAGGAACACTTTTCCGCTGTCGAGTGAAATTCGTCCAAGAAAAGTGTCGCGGACCGCGCGCGGCTGCTCGAAGATTTCCTTCTGCATGAAATGCTTGAAGCCGCCCTTTTCCGCCATGATCGGATCCCAGGAAATATGCTGGGGCGGGCGCTCCACGGGTTTGCCGTCGGCGTCGGTAACATGAACGCCGTTTGGCGTGATTACGGCGATGTCGCCGTCGGCGAGAAAAAACACGTCCCGTGTGTGATGCAGGATCGCGGGCGTGTCGCTGGCGACGAAATATTCTTTATCGCCGAGACCCACGACGGAAGGCGGCCCGAGCCGGGCGGTGACGACCTTGTTCAAATCGCGCGTGGAAATCACGGACAGCGCGTAAACACCGGAGAGCCGCTTTACGGTCTGCCGGACGGCCTCTTCGAGCGGGCGATTCTTCGAGTATTTTTCAACGAGGTGAGCGATGACCTCGGTGTCCGTCTCGGTAATGAATTTGTGGCCTTCGCGTAGAAGTTCGTGCTTCAACTCGAGGTAGTTTTCGATGATGCCGTTATGGACGACGACGACCTCGCCGGTGCAATCCCGATGTGGATGGGCGTTTTCTTCCGTCGGACGTCCATGAGTCGCCCAACGCGTGTGCCCGATCCCGTATGTTCCTTCGATCGGCGAGTCGCGAATAACGTCTTCGAGGTTTTGGAGTTTGCCCGACGCTCGGCGGATTTCAAGTTTGCCATTCTGGGTGACCACGGCGATGCCCGCGGAATCGTACCCGCGGTATTCCAGACGACGGAGGCCGTCAAGAATCAGCGGAACGACTTTCTTGGGGCCGATGTAACCGACAATTCCACACACGCGGAAAAGCTCCCTGTCAGAGCCTCGAAGGAGGCCCGGCGAAACTCCTGCTAAATCAGGCTAGCATATTTTGGACAGAGGCGAAGCCGCGGGAGGACGTTTCTCTAACGTCCCGCGATTCCTCCGCTCGATTGCCCCTACGCAAATTCGCGGGTTCGCGTCTGCAGAATTCCCCGGCGGCTGGTTTTTCTAATCGCCACAAAGTTTCGGATGAAAAAATTTGAAGTTATTGAGAATGCGGGACTTGGCGATTTCTAATCGCCACAGAATTTGGGCCCGGCGAAACTGAAAACGCGCATGCATTCTTTGCGTACGCCGCGGGCGCTATTCGAGGATTTCGAAGCGGAATTCCTCGATCACCGGGTTGGTCAAGACGCTGCTGGCGATTTTTTCGACCTGCTGCTGCGCCTCGGCCTTGCTCATTCCGTCAAGCTGCAGGACGAAGAATTTTCCCTGGCGCACGTCCTGCACTTTTGCGAAGCCCAGCGACGCCAATGCCTGCTGAATGGTCTGGCCCTGCGGGTCGAATACGGTTTGCTTCAGCATCACCCAGACGTGTGCTTTCATCGGCCTCTCACAATAAGTCCAGTTTGCGACCGGCAGCGCGAAACTGTTCGAGCAGCGGGCGCTTTTCTTCAGGTGGCAGGAATGAATTTGAAAATCCTGCTTCCGCCAGTTTCATAATCTGAAACTCCGACAGGCCGAGCGCCGCGGCGTTCGAATACTCCGTCAACAAATCGGTGCCGAACATAGCGGGGTCGTCCGTTGAAATCGTCACGACGACGCCTTTCTCCACAAAATCCTTCATCGGATGGTCCGAAAGCTGTGCGTTAGCCTTGCCGAGCTGCCGGGCGAGCGCGCCCGTTCGCAAGTTGCTTGTCGGACATATTTCGAGCGGTATGCGCAGGGTCGCGATTCGCTCAACCAGGGCGGGATCGTGCATGGCGGCGATGCCGTGCCCGATGCGCTCGACGCCCAGAAAATCTATCGATTCCTGAACGATTTCGGGCCCGCCGATTTCGCCCGCATGAATCAGCACATGCAAGCCTTCATTCCGCGCGAATTCATAAACCGCGCGAAAATTCACAGTGGGTACCGACAGCTCATCGCCTCCGATGCCAAACGCGACCACGCCGCGCAACTGCAGTTTCGCTGCGAGGACGGCGACCCGCATCGCCGCGTCCGCCCCGAATTGACGGGTGGCATCGAAGATCCAGCATATGCGCAGGCCTTTCTCGCGGTAGCGGCCGGCGACATCGGCAAGCGCGCTGAAATTCGCTTCAACGTTTTGGCCGTAGCGCAACATCACGCCAACGGACAGCGTGACTTCCGCGTAGATCACGTGTTGACCGACCAATTCGTCGGCGAGCCGGTGCGCAATCAAAGAATAATCTTCCGGCGTTTTCAGGTAGCCGGTGGCCCATTTGAACGCATCGAGAAATCCTGCGAAGTCCGCGTAGGCGTAGCGAGCCGCAGCGCTCTCGGGCGAAATGACCACGCCCCGGCGTTCTCCCAGCAGGCTTACGGTGGCCGGGCTGATCGAGCCTTCGAGGTGCAGATGAAGCTCCGCCTTCGGCAATTTCGCGATTTTTTCCAGCAAATCCTGCGTTTCCGTCATTTCACGTTCAGTGGGAGGGAAGCTGGGGTTTCCCTGCGTTAATCCAGGCCGTCAGCCAGTAAGACGCGATATCGGTAGACGCATCCGAAATCTGCCTGACAAGCACAGCGCCGGCCTGACTATAGAACCGGTCGAAGTACTCGTCCGTATAGTCTGACAAATTCGCGCGCGCGCGTCGATCCGATAGTAGAACGTTTTCGATCCAGGAATGGGCGCTCAAACACATCTCAAAAGCATGGTCCGTTGGGTCCTGAACGTAAGCGGGCTGGTTCGGATGCAGGTAGAAGAATTGCGAGTAGCGATCCACCAGGCTCGATCCGAACCGTACATCCACGCCCGTCTGGCCGGCAAGATGCCCGTCGCTGTCAATTGTCGTGTTGAAGGGATCGTGAGCTTCCGCGACGTAGAAGGCCAACTGCGCGGCCTCCTCTCTTGCGTCTTCCCAATTGTGCGTGCGAAACGCGTCCGTGAGCTTCTGGCTATAGAGACCCACGCTCCAAGGCAGCAGGCCATTTTGATCGAGCGTCCGCTTGCTGTACTTGTACGCCGCGACGCGATAATCCCTCGGCAGATCGGAATAGGGGAAATGGCCGTATTTTTCGAAGCGAATGAAGCGAGTGTGTCCGCTCGCGGGATTATTCTGCACGGCTGCTACAGGGTCAAGAACGTGCTGCACGAGATATTGACGGTTCCCTTCAAAATACGAGCGAATGTCATCGGGAAGCATGTCCACCGCTTTGGTCGTGGCCAGACGGTCCGCGTTCGCGCCCCAGCCGAGCGCAGAGTATGGGATACAAAGCAATCCCACAATCGTCGTCGCCACGGCGGCGCGGACAACTTCCTTCATTTCCTGGGCTCCTGCGGCCGCTCCGGCGCGGCGGCAAACTCGCTGTGATGCCGGCTGTAACTGAAATAGATTATCAGACCAATGACCAGCCAGACGAAGAAGCGAATCCAAGTTTCAATCTCGAGTCCCATCATCAGCAGGAAGCAGAATGCGACGCTCAAGATCGGGACCAATGGTCCGCCCGGAGCGCGGAAACTGCGGCGTCGCCCGGGATCGCGATAGCGCAGAATCAGGACGCCGATGGAGACCAAAACGAACGCGAAAAGCGTTCCGATGTTCGAGAGATTCGCGAGCGTGCCGATATCGAAAAGCCCCGCGGGGATTCCGACCACAAACCCTGCAATCCAGGTGGCGATGTCCGGCGTCCGGAAACGGCGATGGACGTGGCCAAACATTTTTGGCAGAAGTCCATCGCGCGACATCGCAAACCACACGCGCGCCTGCCCCAACTGAAAAACAAGCAGGGATGAGATCATGCCCATCATCGCGCCAAAGAGCACCGCGAGCCGGGTCCAGTGCAATCCGACCGAACCAGTTTGATCGCCGACCCTCTTCAGCGCGTTCACGACGGGCGCCGCGTCGTCCAGGACCGATTGCCACGGCACTAGACCCGTCAATACGACGGCCACTGAGATGTACAAGATCGTGCAAATGAAGAGCGTCAGCAGAATTCCTATCGGCAAGTCGCGCTGCGGATTTTTCGCCTCTTCCGCCGCAGTTGAAACCGAATCGAATCCGATGTAAGTGAAAAATATGATCGATCCGCCGGTAAGTATTCCAGGCCAGCCGTTGGGAACAAACGGATGGTAATTCCCGGGATGAATGAATTCAGCGCCCGCGATGACGAACGCGATAATCGCGGCGATTTTCAGCAGCACCATGATGTTGTTCGCTTCCGCTGACTCCCGAATTCCACGGACAAGAACGACGGTGAGCAACATCACGATCAGAAAAGCGGGGAAGTCGAAACCGAAATGCCAACCCGGCGCGTAGAGATCCTTTCCGGCCAGGTCCTGGAGTCCGGCGGGGAGATATGCGGGCGAAATCCATCGTAAAGGCGGATGCCAGCCGAACCAGTCCATCAGATTGACCATGTGCTGCGCGAAACCGACACTGACCGCCATGTTGCTGACAGCGTATTCGAGGATCAAGTCCCAGCCGATGATCCAAGCGATCAGTTCGCCCATCGTCGCGTAGGTGTAGGTGTAAGCGCTTCCAGCAATGGGAATCATGGACGCGAGTTCGGCGTAGCAAAGCGCAGTAAAGCCGCAAACGATGGCGACAAGAACGAGCGAAAGTGCCAGAGCAGGCCCCGCTCCCGGCCGTCCGGTCGTCGCGACGTGATGAATCAAAAAATCGAGAAGAGGCGCGTTCAGGATCGAGCTGGTGTCGAATTTTTGGCCGGCAATCGCCGTACCGATGACGGTGAAAATACCCGAGCCGATGACAGCGCCCACGCCGAGCGCCGTGAGGCTCAGCCAGCCGAGTGTTTTCTTAAGCTGCCTGTCGGGTTGTTCGGAATCGGAGATGAGCCGGTCAATGCTCTTTTTTTGGAAGAGCTGTTGAGCCACTCGACACCTTCCCTCGTATCGGGGGATGAAAGAACAGAAAATGTACCCCGTCAGCGCTGTCTTCGCAATGGAATTGCTGGACTGTCAGCGAGTTGGCAGGATGCCGTTCGCGATCAAGCCCGCTGTTTCTCCCAGTCCGTTCTGAGGATCTCGTAGAGCGAGATGACGCGACCCGTGGGGTATTTTTCTTCGCTGACGATTTTGAAGCCGAATTTCTGCAGGATGTGCTCTGAAACTTGATGCCCCTTTTCCACGTCCGCGAAAATGCGAGGCAATCGCAGATCGCGGAATGCGATATTGATGAACGCTTGCGACGCCTCCGAGGCAAGCCCGCGGCCCCAGTATCGTCGCGCGATGTAGTATCCGAGACTTGGCCCTGGACCGTTCGGGGGATTCGCGATCCCGCAACATCCGATGTATTTTCCATCCTCTTTGAAGATCGTCGCCCATAGGCCATACATCTCCGAGGGTTGACTCAAATAGGCGTTCCGGAAGCGAAGCAGCGCTTTTTCCCGTGGCCAGGCTGATCCACCTACGTAGCGCCGAACTTCCGGGTCGGTATGCATCTGGACGAAATCAACTTCGTCCTGAGGTTCGTGCGATCGGAAGAGCAGGCGATTCGTTTCGAGAAAGATCATGGCGCCGGAATTCGGGAGTGCGGCTACGCAAGCGTGAGGTTGGCGTAGCGTTCCTTCAGTTTTTTCGTGCCGTAATCCGAAAAGCTCACCGTGAGCATTCGGTCGTCGTCTTCTTCTTCGACCGAAATAATCGTCCCAGCGCCGAATTTGGGGTGCCGGACGCGCGTACCGATCAACGGGTGCGCGCGCGAGCGGCCGGAATCCGGAGAGCGCGATGCGCTGGAGCGGCCGCGAAATCCCGAGCGCGCTTTCGCGGCATAGTAATCAGGATCCGGTTCGTACCGGCGCGTTTCGCCGGCTTCGGCGAGCGAGCCCGCAACGGTCTCAATCAATTCGCCGGAAATCTCCCGCAGGAAACGAGAGGGCATCGAGGCACGCAGGCGATCTTCACCGTAGCTCCGGCGATACAAGGCGCGTGAAAGCGTAAGCGAGCGTTTCGCGCGCGTCATGCCCACGTAACAAACGCGGCGCTCCTCTTCGACATCGTCGTCGCTGCCTACGGCGCGGCCGTGCGGCAGCAAGCCTTCTTCGAGGCCCGCGAGGTACACAGCGTCGAACTCGAGGCCCTTCGCGGCGTGGAGCGTCATCAGGGTCACATTGACTTCTTCCAGGTAATCATCCGCCGCGCTGACCAGCGCCGCTTGATCCAGCACGTCTTGCAGCGTCTGACCGGCTTCGGTCGCCTCGGCCATCGCGTTCACAAGTTCCGCGAGATTTTCGGTACGGGAAGTGTGCTCGAGCTTGTCCTGCTGCTCGACCCAATCACGGTAGCCGGTGCGCTCCAGGACCTGGCGCAGCATCTCCGCGGGCGGCAAATCGCGAACCTCAGATTGGAGCGATTCAATCAGAAAGCGAAATGAGCGAAGAGCCGCGCCGCTTCGGGTCGCGCCCGGACGTGCGAGATCGGGCAGGACTTCCCAGACGCTTTTCTGTGAATCGCGAGACGCGCCGCGCAGAGTCTTGACCGTGGCTTCGCCGATGCCGCGCGGCGGCGTGTTGAGCACGCGCAGGAGCGCGACGTCGTCTTCCGGATGAAATAGCAAGCGGACGTAGGCGAGTGCGTCACGGACTTCAGCGCGTTCGTAGAAGCTGAATCCTCCGACGACGCGATACCGGACTCCCACTTGACGCAGCGCCTCTTCAAATGCCCGGGATTGCGCCGTTGTGCGGTAGAGAACTGCAACGTGAGCATCGGGCTCGGATCGGACCAGCTCGACGATTTCGCGCGTGACGAACTCCGCTTCTGCGGCAGCATCAGCGCCCTCAAAAAAGCGGACGAGACTTCCGCCTCCATTTGCCGCCTCGAGAGTTTTCCCAAGCCGCGAGCGGTTGTGCGCGACGACTCCACCCGCGGCATCGAGAATCGTCTGCGTCGAGCGGTAATTCTTCTCAAGACGAATGACCTTGGTGCCCTCGAACGTGTCAATAAAACGCTGCATGTTTCCGGCGCGCGCGCCGCGCCAGCTGTAGATGGATTGGTCTTCATCGCCCACGACGCAAACGTTTTTTTCAGGTCCTACGAGCAGACGGACGAGTTCTTCCTGCGCGGAGTTCGTATCCTGGAATTCGTCCACTTGGATATAGCGGAATCGGCGGCTCCAATCGGCACGCACGTCGCCATCCTCGCGCAAGACGCGAGTGGCGAAGAGCAGAAGATCGTCGAAATCGAGCGCGCCGGCCTTGCGCAAAATCCGCTCGTAAGCATCAATGAGCGACGCGAGACGTCGAGTGGATGCGTCGTAGGCTTCAGCGGCCATTCGTTCCGGCGTGATTCCGTGGTTCTTCGCGTGGCTGATGCGCTCTCTTACGCTCCGCGGCGTATATTCACGGTCATTCAGCTCCAGCTCATTGAGCGCAAGCTTCACCGCTCGGATTTGATCGTCATCGTCGTAGATTGCGAAGTCCCGCGGAACGCCCAGATGCGGCGCTTCGCGCCGAAGCAGCCGCGCCGAGAACGAATGAAACGTGGAAATCCAGATGTCGGAGGCTTCCCGCCCGCTCGCTCGAAGCAACTCGGCGACGCGCTGTTTCATTTGCTCGGCGGCTTTATTCGTGAACGTGACGCACAGGATCTCTTCGGGACGCACGCCCTGCTCGATCAAATGGGCGGCGCGATAGGTGATCACACGCGTCTTGCCGGTTCCCGCGCCGGCGAGGACGAGGACAGGCCCATCGATTGCGAGGACGGCTTCGCGCTGCTTTTCGTTGAGTGAATCGAGTAAAGGCATTTGTGGGTGATCGGCGCGAGTGAAAATTTCAGTTGTTGACCGAGTCATTCTAGCGGAGTGCGCTGAGTTCAGCAAATTCGCGCCCGGCACGTTCGAGACGTCTTGCGATTCGGATGTGCTAGTGGCGAAACGAATCACTGAGAGGAATTTCGAAAAACATCAGCGGCTTGTTGCCCTCGACGATCCTTACATCAGGGACGTACAGAATGGCGTCCGGCACAAGCGCGAAATCGTGGTCGACATCGAAAAATAAGTAGCCGTGGATCACACCCAGCGGGGGAATCACGTCCACGTCCAGCGCAAACGGGCGAAGCATATCCGCGAGCTTGTCCACTTTCTTGTCATTCGGCGGGCCGGTCACAGGCGGAAGGCGTCGCTTTGTACTGACATTCGGCGCGCCGGCAGGGTAGATTATCAGCCGCGCGACTTGTCTGGGAGTCAACGAGGCTACTTTGTCCCGCGTGTCGCCGGGCGCGCCGATTTCGAGCCGGATGGAGTTCATCGTAAGCCGCATCGGCTGGGGCGTTTCGTTGCGCAACGAGACTTCGAGGGCGAGAATTCCCGCTTTGTAGGGGTGATGTTTACCGAAAATCTGCTCGGATTTTGCGGGATCCATGCACGGCTCGGCAGTAACAATCAGCCCCTCGTGGTGATCGCGCGCTGGAACGGTGGCCGTTGGCACGGGGGGAGCAGGTGCAGGTGCAGGCGCATCCTGTTCTTGCGCACGCAAGACTGGCGCTGACGCGAGCAGCGTCAGCAGGAACGGAATGATGCAGGCATGGCGCATGGACCGGACGATAGGATGCATTCCCCACGCCGCCAGTTGTTAGGCATTCCGGCGGCTGTAGTGACACTATAATACGTCGCCAGATTTGATTCCGAGGACTGGCTTGGTGCTTGGCGCCGACGGTGTATTTTCTTTATAGCGTACTCACCGCTGCCGGAATGCTGCTGCTGACTCCGTACTTCGCCGTCAGAAGCATTCGCACGGCGAAGTATCGGCGCAATCTGCGCGAGCGATTCGGCCATGTGCCGGAGGAAGTTGCTGCGCGAGCCTCGCAGGCCGAGGGCTCGATCTGGATTCACGCCGTGTCCGTTGGAGAGGTCCTGGCCGCCTTGCCGCTGGGACGAGAATTGAAGCGGCGCTATCCGGCCCGAGCGATCTTTGTCTCGACGACCACGGAAACGGGGCAGCGTGTCGCACGGGAGCGCCTCGATTTTGCCGACGGCATATTTTACTTTCCGCTGGATTGGAATACGCCGGTGAAACGCGCGTTTCGCGCGATTCGTCCGGCGCTGGTGATAATCGTCGAAACTGAGATTTGGCCCAACTTCCTGCGAGAAGCCCGTCGTCGCAGCGTTCCCGTGGTTTTTGTGAACGCTAGAATCTCCGAACGCTCGTTCCGCCGGTCGAAGCTTTGGCGTCGCGCGGCCGGCGGATTTTTTGAGCAGGTTCTTGGCGACGCGACCCTCTTCCTCGCGCAAAGCGAAACGGATGCGGGACGTCTCGCGCGGCTGGGCGCGCCGGAAGACCGCCTGATCGTCACTGGGAATTTGAAATACGATGTGGATCCCCCGAAGAGCACTGCATTTGGAAATTGGCTTTCGGAGCAGGTGCGCGAGCAGGAGCGCTGGCCCATCGTCGTTGCGGGCAGCATAGTCGCCGATGAGGAAGAGGCCGTTCTGGCCGCTTACGATCTCGTACAGCGCCAATGGCGCCGGGCATTGTTGGTTCTGGCGCCTCGAAAACCAGATCGGTTTGACGCCGCCGCGAAAATCGCCGAGCAGGATGGCTGGAAAGTTGTGCGAAGGAGCAAAATAGATCTCGCGCGGCCGCTTGACGAAAACGCGGAAGTTTTGCTGCTCGATTCGATCGGCGAGTTGGCAGGACTTTATTCGATTGCTGATGCCGTCTTCGTTGGCGGTTCACTCGTGCACGCCGGGGGACACAACATTATCGAGCCTGCGTGGTTCGGCCGTCCGCCTGTGTTCGGACCTTCGATGGAAAATTTCCGCGACATCGCGCAACAGTTTCTGAGCGAAGGCGCGGGCGTGCAGGTTCGCAACGGCGAGCAACTGGGCAAAACGTGGGTTCAGCTCATCCGTGACGCCGCTGCGCGCGGACGGATGGGTGATCGCGCGAAGTCGCTTGCCGAGAAGAATCGCGGTGCGACAGCGCGTTCGCTCAAGCGCATCGAAGAAGTTCTGCAGCCAGATCAGGACGTGGCGTGACACGCATGCGCGCGCTCCTGCGGCCGCTTGCCATACCGTATGGAGCGCTGACGCGTTTTCGCGCCTGGAGCTATCGAAAGGGAATCGCGCACGCAAAAAGACTTCCTGGAGTTGTGATCAGCGTCGGAAATCTCACCGTTGGCGGAACGGGCAAGACGCCTTTCGTAATTTGGTTGACGAGGGAACTGATCGCAGATGGTAAACATGCAGCGATTTTGACGCGCGGCTATCGTGGGAAATTTCGGGGTGTCTTGTCGGGCGCCGACGAATTATCAATCGCGAAACACGCGGAGACGATCGCCGGCTTGAGCGATGAAACCTGCGTCGCTTACAGCCGCTTGGCATCGCAATCCAACGCGACGACGCATTTCGCGATGGGCATCGGGCCGGATCGCTTTGCCGCGGGTCAAGAACTTGCGATACGCGGCTTTGATTGGTTCGTTCTTGATGATGGTTTCCAGCATCTACGGCTTGCGCGCGATTTAAACATCCTCTTGATCGACGCCACGAATCCGTTTGGCGGGGGCCATCTTCTGCCAGCAGGCCGTCTTCGCGAACCACATTTTGCGATGCGCCGTGCAGATATCATCGTGATCACGCGCAGCGTCCGGGCACCCGCCATTGAGGGCGTGATTCGGCGATATTCATCGAAGTTGCCGATTTTTTACGCGACGATGCGGTTAGATTGTCTCGAGCAGAAGGCGCCTGAGAATGGCGTCGACGCGTCTCGTCATAGATTCTTCGCATTTGCCGCGATCGGTAATCCGTCCGCATTTTTCGAAAACCTCCGCGAATGGGGCGTCTCACTCGCCGGCCACGCTGCATTTCCAGATCATAACAAGTTCTCTCAGGCCGACGTCAGGCGTTTGGTAACGCAGGCGCGCGCTGCCGGTGCCGATTCGCTTGTCTGCACTACGAAGGACTCATTCAATCTCCGCGACGCCGGCTCATTCGATTTACCCCTCTTCGTCTGCGACGCTTCTCTGGAGCTTCACGACGCGGGCGGCTTCTGGCGTTCAGCGCACGAGATACTGAAGACGCGCCGGCCGGAGATTGTGAAGTGAAGATTCTTGTCCGGGCCACGAACTGGGTCGGCGACGCGATCCTTTCGATTCCGGCGCTGCAAGCGATCCGGGAGCGGCAGCCGAAGGCCGAGATCACCATCCTTGCGCGGCGTTGGGTTTCGGCGCTGTATCGCGGACAGGGCCTGGCGGATCAGCTGCTCGTTCTCGAAGACCTTCCGGATCCTGCGGCGGCGCTACGCGGCGGCAATTTCGACGTCGCGATTCTGCTTCAAAATGCTTTTCATGCGGCGTTCCTGGCTTCGCGCGCGAAAATTCCCGAGCGGATCGGCTACGCGCGTGACGGCCGCAGCTGGCTTCTTACAAAAGCGGTTCCGGTTCCCATGGACGGCGAGATTCCGCCCCACGAAAGTTTCTATTATCTCGAGTTGCTGCGCCGAGCGGGTTGGATCGCCCAATTGCCGCCTCAACTCGACGAGATTCGACTGCAAGTGCCGCCAGAGAGCCGCGCGCGAGCGGCAAAACAAATCATCGCTGCGGGCGCGAGGCCCTCAACCCCCCGAATCGCTTTTGCGCCCGCCGCCGCGTATGGATCTGCAAAGTGCTGGCCTGCGGAACGTTTTGCCGAACTCGGCGACCGCTTGATTGCCCGTTATGACGCCGATGTGGTACTTTTCGGCGCGCCGTCCGAACGCGATATCGCTGGCCGCATCGCTTCGGGCATGCGCCACCGCCCCGTGAATCTCGCCGGCGAAACGCCCATCGAAGATCTGCCGGCATATTTTTCCGCGTGCGATTTATTCATCGGCAACGATTCGGGCGCGATGCACGCGGCCGCGGCGGCAGGCATTCCGGTTATAGCAATTTTTGGCTCGACGGATCCGAATGGCACTGCTCCGGTCACGCCGCGCCGCACGCTGGTGCGCCGTGCGCCTTCGTGCAGCCCCTGCTTTTTGCGCCGCTGCCCGGTTGACCACCGGTGCATGACAAGCATCGAAGTGCAGTTCGTTGAAGACGCGGCGGCGCAATGGCTGGGGCACGACTCGATGAACACGAAATGACGCCTGCAAAATCAAATCCTGAGAAGAATCGTCGCGCGGTTTTTCTCGATCGCGATGGAACCATCGCCGAGGAAGTCGGTTATGCGAACCATCTCAGCCGCTTTGCCGTCTATCCATTCGCAGCGCGCGCCGTTCGTCAATTGAATGCCGCGGGTGTGCCGGTGATCGTGGTCACGAATCAGTCCGGCGTGGCACGCGGATTTTTCCCGGAATCCCTGGTCGAGCAGATGCACGATAAGATGAGCGCGGAACTTGCGGCGGGCGGCGCCCACGTGGACGCCGTATACTACTGCCCTCACGTTCGCGAGGATGCGTGCTCATGCCGGAAGCCGCTTCCCGGTATGCTCGAACAGGCGGCGCGTGAGCACGGCTTGAGCCTCCAGGGCTCTGTCCTTGTGAGCGACCGCTACAACGATATTCGCATGGGCCATGAGAGCGGCTGCCGCACGATTCTGGTTTTGTCCGGCTATGGGCGCGGAGAATACGAATGGAATCGCGCGAATTGGCCGCGCCAGCCCGATTATGTTGCAGAGAATTTGGCGGATGCGGTGGAAATAATTCTCCAGGAGCTGATTTGAGCGCCGCCCAGAAAAAACAGCGCGAAGCAGCGCCCGCGGTCGCGACCGCGATTCCGGACTTGAATCGCTTGCTCGACATTATCGCGGCATTTTCGGGGCAAACGATCGCGCTGGTCGGCGATCTCGTCCTCGATCAATTCGTATCCGGCGAGATATCGCGCGTTTCGCGCGAAGCTCCCGTCCTGATTCTGCGCCATCGGCAGACACGCGCATTTCCCGGTGGCGGCGCGAACGCGCTCAACAATCTTGCCGATCTGGGCGCGAAAGTGCTTCCTGTCGGCGCGGTTGGCGATGATGCGTTCGGCGGGAAGCTCCTAGATTATTTTGCAAGCAAGAAAATTGACGTTACCGGAATCGAGATCGCGCGAGGATGGACTACGCCGACGAAGACGCGCTTTCTCGCTGGGTGGACGCACAGCACGGAGCAACAGGTCTTGCGCGTGGACGACGAGCCCTCCGCGCCGTTGCCGCCTTCCATACTGATGTCGCTTGAGAAAAATATTCGCGACCGTGTACGGGCCGCGAAGGCAACGCTCATCTCCGATTATGGTTTTGGCGCGGCGACGCCGTCGCTGATGGAGAGTGTTCGCGACAGCAAGCTCACGACGCTGGACTCGCGACATTCCCTTCTCGAGTTCGATGAATCCGGCATCACCGCAGCGACTCCGAACGAAGCCGAGCTTGAGGAGTTGGCTCACGTACGCATCGGGAATAATCTGGAAATTCTCGAAGAACTTGGCCGCCGGACGCTCGAGGAAGTCGGCCTGAAGGCGCTTCTGGTCACGCGCGGCAAAGACGGCATGGCCCTTTTCGAACCGGGAGAGCCGACGCGATTCGTCCCAATTTACGGCTCCGAGCAAGCGGCCGACGTCACGGGCGCGGGCGACACAGTCATCGCCGTATTTACTCTCGCTTTGGCGGCCGGCGCGACGTATCTCGAAGCAGCGCACCTCGCCAGTTATGCGGGTGGAATCGTTGTGATGAAGCGCGGCACCGCAACAGTGACCTCAGTTGAACTGGAAAACGCAGTGCGCTCGATAGAGAAGTCGTCTCATTAATCGCCACATGGATACTTCTCAGAAAATTCTCAGCCGCGAGAATGCGAAGCGCGCACTCGACCTTCGCCGCATGGGCGGCGAGAGAATTGTCCTCGCGAACGGCTGTTTCGATTTATTGCACGCAGGGCACATCCGCTATCTCCAGGGCGCGCGCGCTGAGGGTGATGTTCTCCTGGTTGGCGTGAATTCCGATGCGGGCGCGCGTGAGCTGAAAGGCCCCGGGCGGCCGATCCTGGACGAGAAGGGAAGAGCCGCCTTGGTGGCTTCCCTCAGTTGCGTTGATTACGTCGTTCTATTCAGCGAATCGAATGTCGAATCCCTTCTGCGCGAGCTTCGCCCCGGCGTGCATGCAAAGGGCACGGACTACACGCTCGAGACCGTGCCCGAACGCGAAACTTCCGCGCAGCTCGGTATCCGCGTGGCGATCGTCGGCGACCCCAAAAATCACTCCTCGCGCGATCTCTTCGCTTCCATTCGCGAATGCGCCGATGGCTGAGTCGCGGTTTCTTATTGTTCGCCTGGGATCGCTCGGCGACATCATCCACACGCTTCCTGCTTCCGCCGCGCTTCGCGATGCATTTCCTCACGCGAGAATCGATTGGCTTGTCGAAGCGCGCTGGCAGCAGATTCTGGAGGGCAATCGCGATTTGAACGACGTGATCGCGTTCGACCGGTCCGGCATCGCATCCGTGGTGGACACCGTCAACCGCCTCCGCGCTGTGCGATACACATGCGCGCTTGATTTTCAGTCGCTCTATAAGTCCGCGCTTTTCGCTCGAGCCGCCGGCGCCCGCGAAGTTGCCGGCTTTTCCTGGGGCTATGCGCGCGAACCGCTGGCGACACTTTTGTACTCCCGGAGGGTTCATCCTTCGGAAGCGCATAAGGTCGAGCAGAATCTCGCTCTTGTCGAGGCGATCGGCGCGAAACACGCGACCCCCCGATTCACTTTGCCGGAGTCGCCCGATGCAGACAACTGGATTGCCGGGCGGCTCAAAGCGAATGGCATCGGCGATTTCTACGTCGTCAGTCCCGGAGGCGGGTGGCGCTCGAAATGCTGGCCGGCTCAGAGATACGGCGCTTTGCATCAGGCACTCGCGAAAAATTTTGGCTGGCGTGGCATTGTCACGTTTGGTCCCGGCGAAGAAGAGTTGGCTGCTGAAGTCGTTGCGGCGGCGGGCGATCCGGCGCCCATACTAATTGCCATGGATCTTTCACAATTGGTTTCTCTTCTCCGACGAGCAAAATTCTTTGTAGGGGCCGACACAGGCCCGATGCATCTTGCGGCCGCGCTCGGCGCACCTGTTGTGGGTCTCTTCGGCCCGACCGATCCGGCACGCAATGGCCCTTACAGAGCGCGCTCGATTGTCGTGCGCAAGGCGCTGGCTGGAGAAACGACGTATCGGCGCAGTGCATCGTATTCCGCTACGATGCTTCGGATTGAAGTCGAAGACGTAGTTGCGGCGATCAGCCGGCTAGCGGATCTGCGCTGATGGCCGCTTCCTGGGTCACTCGTTGGCGCGTGCGCGCCGGATATCCGCTCGCGATTATCTATATCCTCCTCGCGACGCCGAGCGTGATGCTTATCGCAGCCGGCGGCGCAATCGCGGTGATGGGTCTCGTCATACGCGCCGCCGCGGCCGGTAATTTACGAAAGCTCGAGACGCTGACCACCTCTGGTCCATACTCCTGGACGCGCAATCCGCTTTATCTCGGGAGTTCATTTCTTGTCGCCGGTTTTGCCGTCGCCGGCGGATCGATCTCGAGCGCGCTGATCATCATTGCGTATTTTCTGGTTTTCTATCCCGCGGTGATGAGAAAAGAGGAATCGGAACTGCGCGTGCGATACGGCGCTGCGTTCGATGCGTACGCGGCGCGCGTGCCTCTGTTTTTTCCGCGGCCGCCAAACCGAAGCGGTTCAACGCCGCTTACGGGCAGTGACGCATCGTTTTCCTGGCGGCAATATCGGCGCAATCGGGAATATCAAGCCGCGCTCGGCACGCTTGGCGCGCTGGCGCTGGTTTGGCTGCGAATGTATTTGCGGCAACGATTCGGCCGCTAGGCGTTCAGGCTTTTCGAAAGTTTCGAGCGGAGATCTTGCGTCTTACTGCAGGCGGTAGATTTCGTGCATCACGCGCTGAAATTTGGGACGGTACAGCAAGTCGAACGCACGTTCTTTGCCGGGAAACATGTCGAGCGCGAGTTTGCGAGTGGCTGCCGCCATCGAGGCGGCCTCTTCGGCAGTCAGGCTGCCCGATGCGATCGTATCGAGCGCCAAGTAAACCAAAATACGCAACCGGCGCATTCGCCGGCTTTCATCGTCAATTTCGTCCTGCGTCGGCTTGCGCGTTTCGATGGATTCCATGATTGGCCCAGGGTCGCGTACTGTTCTAGTATGGACCTGCCTCATTAGCGCAGCAATAGTACGGCGGAACAGGTTTCTATCGTGAAAGTAAACAAGAACGAACGCATCGTCGTTGTGCACACCGCGGGCACTCCGGCCGAGGCGATGGTCATTCGGGCGCTCCTGCAAAGCGCCGGTATTCCTTCGCCAGGGTCCGTATCCACCGATCCGTTTCCGCTTCGCGAGGTTCCCGAAGGCACGCATGGCGTTGAAATCGTGGTTCGGGCTTCCGATGAAAAGGCGACGCGGGAATTGATCGATGCACATTTGAGCGGCGACGCGGGCGACGACACTGCTGAAATCGACACGAACCAGAGTTCGTGACGCTGGCGGCTTCGACCAGTTCGAGCGGCCTCGAAGAATCGCCCGGCTGTCAGCTTGAGGCGTTGCCGCTAATCATCCGGGTGAGATTCGCGATACGTTGTCACGCGCAAGCTCTTGCCATCCGTCACGGCGGTGACAGCGCCATCGCGATCCGTCCGTAGAATTCGCGCGCCGATTTTCTCGTAGCGCTCCAGGACCGCCGCATTCGGGTGGCCGAACATATTTCCTTCTCCCACCGAAATCACCGCGATCCGTGGCGCAACGGCAGCGAGAAAGTCCTCCGTCGAGGACGTTTTGCTGCCGTGATGCGGCACCTTCAGGAAATCGACCTGTAGCGGCTGGCCGCCGGCGATCATTTCTTTTTCCGCTTTTTGCTCGATATCGCCCGTCAGCAGAAATCCGGCCCGCCCGTCGCGAAGCCGCAGGACCAGCGAGCTGTTGTTCAGATTCTTCGCGAGTTCGGTCGTGCCGTCGGGCCAGATGACGTCGCCATGCACCGCGCCGAGATCGAATTCGTTCTGCCGTGACTGGTGTGTGATTGGAATTCCAGCCTTTTTTGCCTGCGCGATCAACTCCCGAAACGATCGCTTGTCCGCGTCAGCGCCCACCCAAAGCTGGCCCACGCGGAAATCGTTCAACACCGCGCGAAGTCCGTCCACATGGTCCTGATCCGGATGTGTGAGCGCGACGATATCCACCCGTTTGATGCCGCGCGACCAAAGGTATGGCGCGACCACTTCTTCGCCGATGTCGGCCGCGGCGCGGTAATGGCCCGGCAATTCGGAACCGGCTTCGCCGCCGCCGTCAATCAGCATCGTCTGTCCATTGGGGAACGCTGCAAAAATGGAATCGCCCTGGCCCACGTCGAGCACCGTTACTTCCATCTCTCCAGCCACGAGCCTCGGCGCAAACGGGTGCGTTGCCGCTCCGATCGTGGCGATCGCGACGCATGCGGCTGCGAGCAGCTCGATCGATCGCGGAACTCGCGGCCGTGGAAACACAAGAAGGCGGCGCTTCAACTCCGGTTTTTTCATTACATTTGCGCGCGCAATAGCGCAAAGGATCGCCAGCACCAAGAGCCACGCCAGCATTAGCGATCCAGGCGGCGAGGGAATCCGGTAGGACATGTGAGGCAGCGAGGCACACCAATGCACCGACGAGAGCAGCAGTTTACAGAGTAGTCCGAGCGCTGAAGCGAATACATGGGCAGCGCGATTCCAAATAAAGCTCAGGCCGAGCGTGACGTAGCCGAGCGGCACGATCAGTCCGGCCAGAAAAACAGCGGGCACATTACTCAGCGGCCCGACGATGCTGACGCGATGAAAATCGAGCGCGATGAGCGCGAGCATTCCGAACTGCAGCGTGAGAGAGAGAAAAATCAATTCCCAAATCCGAAGACTTGCGCGAACTGGCGCGACGATAGCCTGCTGAATTCGAGTTGTGGAAATCGCCGGGATGCGCGCTGAAATCCAGGCCGCAGCGCGCCGCAGATCCAATCGAAATTGTGCGACGTTCGGCGGATGCGACGGATCGCGCGTGACGTCGCCGAGATGGGACAGTCCGGCCACATACGGTTCCGAACTGCGTTCAAGCCACGGAACCGCGAGGCCCGCAATCACGCCCGCGGCGAGGAACGAAAGTTGAAAGCTGGCGTCTCGCAATTCCGATGGCCGCCAAAACAGAAGCGCAAGCCCCGCAAGTGCCACGGTATTCAAAAGCTCCACGCGGCGAAAAAACATTCGCGCCGCGAGATAAATAGCGGCCATGAGCGCCGCCCGCAAAATCGGCGGACGATTTTGAACGATGCCGACGTAGGCCAGCAGAGCTATCGATGTAATTACAGCGATGGCCCAAGCCGGCATACGCAGCTTGCGCCCGATCCACAGCAAAAAGGCGCACAATGCACCGACGTGCAGACCCGCGACAACGAGCACATGATACGCGCCGGTCTTTTGAAATTCCGTCGCAACGTCGGAGTCGACAAACATCCGATCGCCGAGCAACATGGCTCGCAGGATGGCTTCCTGCACCGGCGCCGCGGCATACAGCGAATCGAGTCGCGCGAGCAGGGCACCGCGCGCCCGAGCAAGGCGGTACTTCATGCCGAGCGGCGGCGTTTCGATTTTCTGGAAGAGGTCCGTGCTTCGCAGCGTGCCAATCAGATTAATCCCTTCGCGAGCCAGCGACGCGCGAGTATCGAAAGCGCCGGGATCGAGGAAGCTCCTCGGCGCATGCACGCGCGCAAGGGCCTCGACCCGATCACCGGCTCGAACTTGCGGGAGCGGCTCTTCGCGGCGCGGATTGGCGTAGTAATTCAGGCGTACGCCGCCCGTTACAGCCACTTCGTGCCCGCCCGATTCGACGCTCTCCAAATCTATTTCGTATCGCGCACCCCACTCGAGCCGCAGAGGGTCTTCGCGCAGTCGTCCACGCCAACGCAGCGGCTCGCTCGTGTCAATCCGCTTTTCTGCGACGATACGCGCGGCGCTGATCGCGGGAACCAGCCTGTGCTCGAGCGCAGCCGCAGCGCCTCCCAGTGCGCTCCATGCCGCGAGCGCGACGATCCAGGCTGACCAAGTTGACCGAAGAAATCGCAGGCAAAGGACAGCGGCGAGAATCACGATTGCGGCGATGACAAGCCAGAACGCCGGGCTGGCGACTCGTACCGGCCAAAGCAGAATGCCGGCCGCAAACGAGACAGCGATCCAAACCACTGGGGCTTTCATTATCGCTTCACAAGTTGCACCAGCGTTTCGATGTGAAAGGTTTGGGGAAATAGGTCGAAGAGGGAAACTACGGAGATTTCATAGTTCTGCGCGATCAGGATCGCCAGGTCGCGCGCCAGCGTCGCCGGATCGCAGGAAACGTAGACGATGCGTTTTGCTCCGAGCTTGCCGAGCGCGGCTGCTCCATCCGCGCCCAGTCCCGCTCGCGGAGGATCGAGCACAACGCAATCCGGCATCTGCCTGGCGCGCCGCAAAAAGTCGGTCGCATCCGATTCGCGAATTTCGAGCCTGCCCAAAACGGCGTTCTCGGGAAGCGCGGCATTCGACTTGAAGTCTCGTGCCGCGACGGGATTTGCTTCAGCCGCGATGACGCGTTCAAACTGCCGCACCAACGGTAGCGAGAAGAGTCCCACGCCGGCAAAGACGTCGAATGCCAGAGCTCCGGTACCGGCCAGTTCAGTCACTGCTTTCACCATCTCCCCGATCAGAAATCGGTTTATCTGAGAAAAAGACAAGTGACTGACGCGATACGCAAAGTCTCCCACTTTGTAGGTTAGCCAGCCCGGGCCAAGCAATTCCATCTTCGTCTGACTCACATCCTGGATCAGGAGGCTCGCAAGGGTTGGAATCTTTCCGCGAAGAATTCTTTCGACTTCGCTTGGCGACTTCGGAAATTTGGCGTAGGTAAGCGTTAGAAGCGCGGAATTGTCGCGATCATCCACGAACGCTTCGACTTCGCGCAGCGCAGGTGCCAATCCGCTGGCAGCCAGAAGAGTCCGAAACGAATCCAATATCTCCGCGAGGCGCGGCGACAGAATCGGACACATCTCGATCGGGACGAGCGCGGTCGATGCCGCGTGAAAATATCCAATCTGTGGCGGGCCGCCCTGTTTTTGCTCCCGAACTTTCCATTGCGCGCGATTGCGATAGGCCCAGGGCGGTGAGGCGTGCACGGCAACCGGTCCCGTCCAGTCGATCTTTCCAAGCCGGAGCAGTGTCTCGCGCAAAATGTCAACTTTGTACTTCAGTTGCGTCTCATCCGCCATTTGCTGGTAATTGCAGCCGCCGCACGCCAGAAAATGCGGGCAGCCCGGCGCGATGCGCTCGGGCGACGGGATCAAAATGCTTTCGGCGAGTCCACGAATGAATTTCTTCTTTTTTTCTATCGGAACAACCGACACCGTTTCGCCCGGCAGAACGAATGGAACGAAAATCGTCGCGCCATCCTGGTGCGCGAGTCCGTCGCCTCCGTAAACCAATTTTTCGATTTTGACGTCCATGATTGTCGAGTCCGATGGAACTGAGGCTCGGTCGCGAGGCTGCTTCAAGTCAGATAAAACAGGCTGAGCCGCGGCGCGGCAAAACTCTCGAAGAGGCGCTTTTGTTTGTATTGCCACTCGAGTTGCGCAAGCTGCTCCGCAGACATTTTTCTCCGGTAGGGCGCGAGTTGTCGATCGAGTTCTCGCCGGATATTCAGAAGCAGTTCCTCGCTGGCGGCAGATTGCATCGCGGGGAGCAGTTTTTCCTCCAGCACCGTCAATCGCCGTTCGAAATCTTCGAGATCGAGCGCAGCCGGAGAATTCAATTCGGCAGCCAGTGCCTCAAGCCGCTTCGCAGTTTCCTCAAAGCGTTTCGCGAGGGCCTCGTCCATTCCGCGCACGGCTCGTGCAGCGCGCAGTTTCTCCGCGTTCCGCATCAGATAATTTCGCATTTCCTCGCGCTCAAATGGCTCGCTGGCGGGTCGCGTTGCACGCGATCCGTTTTGCGACGGCCCAGCACCCGCTCCAGCTTCTTGCGCTTCCGTCGCCGCATCCAGCACCGCATCCACGCAGTAGGCGAGGCTCTTCAACGTTCGACCGCCCGCCGCACGTCTTGACCGGCTGTGACTGTCAAATGCTCGATCGATGCCCTTGAGCACCGCGGCAAGCGGAATCCCGGATTTCTGCCACGTTTCCACGATTGCCCAATCGAGCGGCGAAACGAGCAAATGCGCGCCGCGCTTTCGCCAGAAATGCTCCTCGATTTCAGTGAAGTAATTGAAATAGTTGAATGTTTCCATCGAGGCTCAGGTAAGTCTGCTGCCGGTTATCGTTTCGACTTGGGTGGCGCGGTTTCGGCTCGAGGCGCGAGATGCCTTTCTTTCGTTCCGCGAGGCGCGCTGAGATTGCGTTCCCAAATGATGCGCAGGCCATCGAGCGTCAGAAATTCGTCGATCGCTTCGATGTGGCGAGAACCCCTTCCGATCAGCGCCGCCTGGCCGCCGGTCGCGACGACCTTCGTTTTTTCTCCCAGCACTTTCTTCATGCGCTCGAGAATCCCGTCCACCATGTCCACATAGCCGTAGTACAAACCCGATTGCATGGACGCAGCCGTGTTCGTTCCGATGATCTTTCCCGGGTCCTTGATTTCGACGCGAAACAACCGCGCCGCGCGCGCGAACAACGCATCTGCCGAAATTCCGATGCCCGGAGCAAGCACACCGCCAAGATATTCTCCTTTTTCCGACACCGCGTCGAAGTTCAGCGCCGTGCCGAAATCCACCGAAATGCACGGGCCTCCATATTTTTCATATGCCGCGACGGCATTGACGATCCGGTCCGCGCCCACTTCCAGAGGATTGTCATAGTGAATCGGCATCCCCGTTTTCACGCCGGGCTCGACGAAAAGGGCCTTCAGATGAAAGTAGCGCTCGGACATGCCGGCCAGCGTCGAGTTTAGCGGCGGAACGACGGAGCTGATGATGACGCCATCGATCTCGCTCGAATCGAGCGACGCGAGCATAAAGAGATCGCGCGCCAGGATGCCGTATTCGTCGATCGTTTGTTCGCGCGAAGTAGTGAGCCGCCAGTGCGCGAGCAGTTCGTCGCCGCGATACACGCCGAGGACCGTGTTCGTGTTTCCCACGTCCATCGTCAGCAGCATCACGCCTCCGTCACGTCGCCGGATACCACAGGCACGATTCGGCCGTCATCGCGCGCGACGCGGAGAACCCCGCTTGGCTCGAGTCCTTCCGTTGTTCCCACGAACGAATCGTTCGCCGTCGTAATTCGCACGCGCTTTCCTTGAACGTAGCTCGAGACTTCGGAGAACCGGCGAAGAATCGGCGCTGGTCCTTCCGACAACAAGACATTGTAGTAGCGGTCGAGGTGGCGCAGCAATCGCACCAGAATTTCGAGCCGCGAATGAATCCGGCCGCTTTCCATTCTCAACGATGTCGCGAGAGTTGCAATCTCGCCAGGCATGCGCGTTTGATTCACATTGATTCCGATTCCGACCACTGCGTAGTGAACGCGATCGGGTTCGGCCTGCATCTCCGTCAGGATCCCGCAGAACTTTCGCCCCGAGATCAATAAATCGTTCGGCCAGCGAACGTCGGGCGTGGCATCCAGCTCCTCTGCCGTCGCGTCGCGCGCCGCGAGGCCGGCAGCCAGTGTGAGGACTACTGCCTGAGCCGGCGGAATCGGCGGTCGCAGGAGAACCGTGCAGTAAATTCCGGCCGACTTTTCCGACTTCCACGACCGTCCGGCGCGCCCGCGGCCCGCCGTTTGCTCTTCGGCGATTACCACCGCTCCATGTAGCTCTCCGTCGTCCCCGAGCGTCATCGCGACGTCGTTCGTCGATTCAACTTTGAAAAAATGATAGATGCGCTTCCAGTAGGGAGTGTTCAGCAGACGCCGGCTGATCAGTTTCGGCGCGAGAATGTCGGGAATGCTCTCGATGTGGTAGCCGGATCGCGGATGGCCGCTGACGGCCACTCCCAGCGCGCGCAGGCGCTGCACCCAACGCCATACTGTGCCGCGCGTGACGCCGATTTCTTTGGCGATTTTCGAGCCGCTGATGACGATCGTGGTGTTTTCCGAAAGGAGCGTCAACAGGGCGTCGATCCGCCGGTCAGTCAGTCCGCGAATGACCTTCTGGCGCTTGGGTTCCATGCGAGCGTGCAAGATTACTCGACGCCGCGCTGCGGAGCAAGGCGCATACGGCCGCGGCGTTCCCGAGCGGGAGACTGGGCCTTTTGCGTGGAGTTTTTCGCTGCAGAGTAGGCCGGCGCGCTCACGCTTCGAGCTGTGCGAGGCGTTCGCCGAGCTTTTTTCGTTCGGTCTCGCGCTCGGCGAGCGTTTCTTCAAGGTTGCCAACGATATTCGGCGGAGCTTTGCTGCGGAAATTCTCGTCGGCAAGCCGGGCGCGCTTCGATTCAATATCTTTCGCAAGCCGCTCCATCTCTTTTTTCAGTTTCGCCAATTCGGCCTGCTTGTCGATTCCTTCGCCGTAAGCGATTCGCAAATCGAATTGCGCCGTGGATCGCAAAACACCTTCTTTGGAATCGAGACGCCCCGCCGAAAAGTGCAGCCCTGAGAGACCGGCGAGCCGGCTGACCGGATCGAGATTCATATGCAGCAATTCGGCGATTGCAGGTTCGCCTGTGGACAGCTCCGCAGCCACTTTTTTTCGCGGATCGGTCTTCAGCTCCGCGCGAATATTTCGAGCGGTGGTGATGATTTCTTGAAGCGTCGCCATTTGCCGTTCCGCGTCATCGTCGCGCCACGCCGCCCTCGCTTCGGGAAAGGACTGAAGAGCAATCGATTTCTCGCCGGATTTCTGCGGGAACTTGTGCCAGAGCTCTTCCGTGATAAACGGCATGAATGGATGCAGCAATCGAAGCGCCGCATCAAGAACGGCAAACAGGTTTCGCCACGTCGCGATGGCTCCCTGCCGATCCTCGCTTAATAGTTGCGGCTTCACCCACTCGATATACCAATCACAGAAATCGCCCCAGAAAAAGTGATAGACCGTTTGCGCCGCCTCATGAAATCGAAAATCGTGAAGCGACGAATTCACCTCTTCCGAAACCCGCGCGAGCCGCGAGAAAATCCAGCGGTCAATCAGCCCCACTTGCGAATCCGGCTGTGCATACGGAGCCTTCTTGCGAATTTCGGGAGCGGCAAGCTCTTCGATTGTCGCGCCGCTCGCCTCGAACTTTTCGAGGTTCACGAAGAGAAACCGTGCGGCATTCCAAATTTTGTTGGCGAACGCGCGCGCCGCGAGGATGCGGTCCTCGCTCATGATGATGTCTGTTCCGGGCGCGGACATACTCGCGAGCATGTAGCGCAGCGCGTCGGTTCCGTATTGCTTCGTCATCTCCAGCGGATCAACGCCCGTGCCTTTGGTCTTTGACATCTTCTCCCCGCCCGCCAGCCGCACGAGCGAGTGGAGATAGAGCCGCCGGAAGGGAACTCGCTGCTCCGCTTTTTCGCCGCGGGTGAGATGCAAGCCCATCATGATCATCCGCGCGTCCCAGAAGAACAGGATGTCGTAGCCGCTGATCAGCGCCCTGGTCGGATAAAACGTCAGCAAATCATCGGTCTCGTCGGGCCAGCCGAGCGTCGAAAAGGGCCACAGCGCCGAGCTGAACCACGTGTCGAGCACATCCGTATCCTGCGTGAGTTTTCCGCCGCCGCACTTCGTGCACGTGGCCGGCACGCCGGACGCGCGTGCGTGGCCCTCCACGATCTCTACGTTGGAATCGCGCGCCGGAACCATCTCGTTGCAGTCCGCGCAATGCCAGATCGGAATCCGGTGTCCCCACCAAAGTTGCCGCGAAATGCACCAGTCGCGAATGTTGTCGAGCCAATTGAGAAGAATCGTCCGCTGATTGTCCGGGACGACCTCGATCGTTGCGTCGCGGACTACTTTTTCGGCCTCGGCTGCCAGCGGCTTCATCTTGCAAAACCACTGCGTCGAAATGCGCGGCTCGACGATCGATTTGCAGCGGTCGCACGTTCCGATCATGTGCGTGTGTTCGGTGACGCGCTCGATCAGCCCCAGCGCGTTGAGATCCTCAAGAACGCGTGCTCGCGCGGCGAAGCGCTCGAGCCCGGAATACTTTCCCCCAGCCTCGCTGATATGCGCGTCGTTCGTCATCACGTCAATTTGCGGCAGATTGTGCCGCTTGCCGACTTCGAAATCGTTCGGGTCATGCGCCGGCGTGATTTTCACGACGCCGGTTCCGAACGCCGGATCGACATACGAATCCGCGATCACGGGAATCTCGCGGTTTATCAGCGGAAGCAAGACCTTCCGCCCGACGAACTGCTGGTAGCGCTCATCCTCGGGATGGACCGCGACGGCGGTGTCGCCAAGCATCGTCTCGGGGCGCGTCGTCGCCACGACCAGAAACTCGTTCGAGCCGAGCAGCGGATAGCGAATGTGCCAGATTTCGCCCACCCGCTCGTGGTGCACTACCTCCAGATCGCTGATCGCCGTCTGGCAGCGCGGGCACCAATTCACCATGTACCGTCCGCGATAGATCAAGCCTTCGCCGTACAGTCTAAGAAATGCCTCGAGTACCGCCCGGTACATCGCCGGATCGAGTGTGAAGCGCTCGCGCGTCCAATCGCACGACGCGCCCAGCCGAATCATCTGCTCCTTGATCACCCCGCCGCTTTCTTTCTTCCATTTCCAGACGCGCCGCTCGAATTCTTCACGGCCCAGGGCATGCCGGTTGATGCCTTCCTTCGCCAGCATTCGCTCGACGACGAACTGCGTCGCAATTCCGGCGTGGTCCATTCCCGGCAGCCAGAGCGTGCGGTTGCCACGCATGCGGTGCCAGCGCACCAAAATGTCAATCTGCGTGTGCTCGAGCATGTGGCCGATGTGAATTGAGCCGGTGACATTCGGCGGGGGAAGCGCAATTGAAAATACCGGGCCGTTGTGCGAATTCTCGGCGCGGAAAAGCTTCTCTTCGAACCAGGCTTTCGCCCAGCGCGCCTCGATTTCTTGCGGCTCGTAGGCCTTGGGTATTTCTCGCGTCATATGGTCTGACGGCCTGTTCCCGTGCGCTTCTGCGATTTAAATTGGTGATGCCGGAGCCCCGAGGTGTGCCCCAGAGCGCCCGAATCGTGCGGGCAATCGTTCACTATACGAGGCGACGCCGCGAATCGTCAAATCGGCTGCGACTCTGAGGCGGAAAGCGCCGGCGCCGTCCCGCGCTATTTCTTTTCGTCGGGCTTGTGGAGCAGGTCTTCGACGAGCGGGCGGACCAGGCTTTTCGAAAGGAGTTCGTGCAACTGCGGGCCAAGTTTCTCGAGGACTTTTGCTACGAGTTCATCCACGTTCGGGGCTGCCGTCGCCGCAGGCGCCGCTGATGCGGGCGCGGCCTCAGGCGTGGCCGTGCTGGAGGCCGCAGGCTCGGAAACGGCCTCCGCAGCAAGCGCCGGGGTCGTGGTCTGGGCGGCTAGCTCAGGAACTTGGGATTGTGCGCTCGCTTCGGCTACAGTTTCGACAGTTGGGATGCGTCCAATTTCGCGCGCGACGATTTCAGCGGATTCGAGAATCGCCACTGGCGGCGCCAACGGTTCTTCTTCCTCACTCGCAGCTTCAACGGACGAAGTCGCGACCTCGGTCGCGGCCGCCGGCGGTTCCGCAGCGAGCGCCGGCGATTCCGCGACCATTGCCGGAGCTTCGGCCATGATTTCCGGGGCTTCTGCCGTGATCGCCGGTTCCTCGGGAGTGACTGGCGCTGGCTCCGTCGCCGCCACCGTTGGTTCCGGTGTAACGGATGACGATTCCAAGCTCGTGGCGGATGTTGGCGATTCGGTGGTGACCGGCGGCTCCTCCGCGGGCGTCACCGGGGAGAATGCCCTAAACGCATCGGCAACCGTCGAAGGCGTAAGCTCAGCTCTTGCGGGCTCGTGGATTTCCGGCGGCGCCTCAACTTCTGGCGCGAGGCTTTCGATCTGCGCGGGCGCCGAATTGAGCTCCACGGGCGGCGTGGATTGCACTTCGATCGTCGCGCTTCGACTCGATTCCCACGCCAGCACTGCCGCGGGTGGCGCGGCTGACGACAATATCTCGGGCGCGGCAGGCTCCGCCGAAACGCTTGAGCCACCTGCCTCGGCGGTTTCCTGGCTCGGCCGGTTTTCCTGCGACGAAGTCTCGGGTGCGGCGGGCGCTTCGACTGCGGGAGGAGCGGCTTCAGCGACTTCCTCCGGCTTCGTCCGCGCGCCGGGATCTGCCAGCGCTGGTCCCATCAAGTCCGTCAAGCCTTTGGTGGATTGAAACGAATCTTCGAGCGGCTTTGCCCACGATCGCGGCAACACGCGCGTCATCCGCTCTTCGATCGCGGCCTCCGTGGGCGTCGCGGTCGCGTCGGCAAACGCTCCCGCAAGAGAGCTCAGGAGTGATTCACTGGATGGCAGCGGATGCTCGATCTCAACGGGTATCGCGCTTTTCGGTGCTTCGGTGACTCGCGCGTTCGACTCTGCGGCCGCGCTCGGCGCGTCAATTGCTGGTTCTACCGTCTTCTGCATCGTTGCTTGGGGCGTCGACTCAATCGCCGCTTGCATCGTGGCGTCAGGGGCCAGCCCTACCTCGATCGATTCCAACTCAGCTTCGTGCACCGAAGAGTTCTGCTCGGTAAAATCGTCAATCAGCGCGGGCGCAAAACTTGGCACCGATTCCGAATCGACTTGATCGCGGCGTTTCCAGTCCGCCCCTGTTTCCGTGAAGCTCGCGTCGTCTTCGGAGCTGGAGGATGTCTCGGCAGAAGCTGCGGCGGGCGTCAGCACCGCCTGCGCGGCGCGCGAACCCCCGGTGTCGTCATCGTCGTCCAGAGATCGTCGACCCGTACCGAACGTGTAGGCCTCTTCTTCGGGCGTCGGCTCCGGAAACGATTCCATCACGGGCGGCGGTGCTGGCGGAGGCGGTTTCGGAATCTCAATTTCTGGCGCCGCCGCTTTCGGCTCTGGCTTGGGCGCCTTGGCCATTACTGCCGTGACCATCGCGATAAGCGGATCTGGCGGCACGAAGGGCTTCTTCAGAATCCCGTCCGCGCCCACGCGCCGTGCCTCCGCTTCATCCAGCGGATCGAAAGCGCCGACAAGCAGGATAACCGGCACCTTCGAAAATTTCGGATCGTTCTTGATGAATTCGCAGAGTTCGTAGCCGTTTCGTACCGGCATGAACACGTCGGCAAGGACGACATCGGGGTTTATGTCCAGCAGCCGGCGTACGGCCGCTTCACCATTGCCCACAGCGACCACTTCGATCCCGTGGTCCTGAAAAGCCAATGTAACCATCTTCTGAATGTTGCTGTTGTCGTCAGCGACGAGAATCCGGGGCACCAGAATTCCCCTCTTGGAGTGTGCCAGATCGCGACACACCCACACGACTACCAAGCTCCATTCGTAACATTCCGCTAGCAGGGAGTCAACGAAGTTGGATGGGTGCGTGCCGCACCAATCAGTAGTACTTTCTCCGGATTAAAAGGGGATCAGCTTTTTGATGCCCTTTTTCTTCTTCTTGCTCGTGGATTCCGTGTTCGGATCTGCTGTCGCGGCACTTCCTGCAGTCGCTTCCGAACTTGTTCCGGGAGCCGCAGGCGTGCCTTGAGCGGTGGTCCCGTTGCCGGTTGCTACCGCCGCAGTGGCTGCGGGCGCGCTTCCCGGCACGGTTGCAGAGCCAGTGGTCGGGTTCGGCGTCGCGGATTCAGTAGTTGATGCCGGCGTCTTCGCCGTTTCTGCGGGAGCAGACGTCGATTCCGAGTTCATGGGAGCTGGCAGGCTGGAATTTGAGCCTTCAGTTGCAGGCGCGGAATTATCCGCGGGAGCAGTGTCGCTCGACGATCCGGTATTTGCTGGCGCCGAAGTGTTATCCGATCCCGCTGGAACCGTCTCGACCGCAACCGAATTCCCACTTCCCACGCCGGAACCGCCGCCGGCGATCGCTCCCGGCGGGGCCGACCCGGGCTTCAAGATGTCCACAGCCGAAGTCGCTTCCGCCGGAGGCTGCAGGTTCGGTTGGCCGCTGTGCGCGGCTGCCGAAACATCCGGGTTCGACTTGATCGTACTCAAAAGTGTTCGCTGAAGGATTCCAGGGTGTTGTGAAGGGAATTTCCGCTCCTCCATCTCTCGCGCGAGCGCAGCCGGATCGGCTTGCGGAATGGGGACGCCAGCGGACTTCAGCTTGCCCTTGGCATCGTCCACAAGCTTTGAATTGGGGTACTCCTGCACGATTCGCGCGTAGAGCTTGTCCGCCACTTCGCGCCGTTCGGCCTTTTCGTAAATGCTGCCAGCCATCCACAGCGCTTTGTCGCTTTCCGAGTAGAGCGGGTAGCGGTCGATAATTTCGTTCAGGCGCGCGAGCGAGGCGCGATACGATCGCGGCCCCTTCAGATAATAAAACTGCGCCACGCGGAAATCGCCATCTGCCAGAATCTCCTGCACTTCGCGCAACTTCTGATCGGCTTTTGGAACCAGCGGGCTGCTCGGATACTTCAACAGGAATGTCTGGAACTCATCCTCGGCAAATTGCGCCTGCGAATTGTCGCGGTCCGCTTTCTCCATCATGCGGTAGTGCGCCATGGCCACTTGCATCTGCGCGTAGGAAGCTTCGTCAAGGAACGGGAAGAAAGTCTCAAAGTCTTTATACGTCTCGATCGACTGCGTCAGATTCGACGTTCCGCCTTCTTTATAGAACGAATCGGCGATGCCCAGCTTCGCCTTGGCCAGATATTCGCTGTCGGGATAGGTGTTGATCAGCGTCTGAAAGCTGAGTCGCGATTCGGTATAGTGTCCCTTCTTGTAGTCGGCCATGGCGCGATCGTAAAGAATTTTGTCCGGCTCAGCGGACCCGTCGGCCTGTGCAGCAGCGGGAGTCGCGGGTTTCTTTTTCTTTTTCGTGTTGGTGGTGTCTGCGGCGGCCGAGGCGAGAGAAGAGATCACGAAGAGAGCGAGACCCACACCGAGAATGAAGCGATGTTTCTTGGCATTCGTTTCCATTACACCCTCTGTGTCAAAGGTTCATGCGCCAGACTTCGCATCTGGCGGAACGCCTCGCTGGGATCGGGCGTATGAAAAATCGAAGTGCCGGCCACCAGCGTTTCTGCCCCTGCGCGGACCAGTTCGGCCACGTTCGCAGGCCCGACGCCGCCGTCTACCTCGATGCGGAACGCGTAATTGTATCGTGAGCGCAACTCTTTTAGCTCCCGAATTTTGCCGAACGCTCCGGGGATGAAGGCCTGTCCCCCGAACCCGGGATTCACGGACATCACCAGCACCGTGTCCACTCGGTCCAGCACTTCGATCAGCGTCGCCACGGGTGTGGCGGGATTAATGACGGCGCCATTCTCAACCTTCAGATCACGTATCTGTGCCAGGACGCGATCGAGGTGCACCGTAGCTTCCTGATGGACGAGTATTCGGTCGGCACCCGCCCTCGCAAAAGCGTCGATGTACTCCCCCGGGCGTTCGATCATGAGATGCACGTCAATGGTCAAACTGGTTGCCTTGCGCAACGATTCGAGCACCGGCACTCCGATCGAAATGTTCGGCACGAAATGGCCGTCCATGACGTCGAAGTGCACTACCTGTGCGCCAGCCTGCTCAACCTTGCGGACTTCGCTCGCAAGGTTTGCAAGGTCGGCAGCCAGAATGGATGGCGCGATTTCGATGGGATGACGCATGACCCCGGAAATGTTAACACAGCGCCACGTCCGCCCGGCGGCTTTTGGGGGTATTCGACCGAAGCGAGGGGGGCTTATTCCGCGACTTGAAGCTCGAGGTGTGTGTCAGCGTCCACGCGAGAGCCTGGCAGAGGCGACTGTCCGGCCACGACGCCGTGCCCGAGGTTCGCAAACGGGCTCACATCCAGTTTCGCCAGCTTTAGGCCGCCCGAGGCCAGCCGGGCCTGCGCTTCGGGAAGTGGCAGTCCTTGCAAATCCGGCATAACGAACGATTCGGGTCGCGCTCCCAGCGATACCAGCAAATCCACCCGGGAACTCTGCGCATTCTTCGAACTGGCCGTCGGGTCCTGCATCACCACGGTATCGGAAGGCTCGTCATCGAAATACGCGCTCGACACCTCGCCCAACTGCAGCCCGCTCCGCAGCAATGCGATTCGGTCCGCTCGAATGCTCTTCGCCTCCAGATCCGGAATCGTCGTCTCCTGCGGACCGAGGCTGAGCACCACATGGGCCCACTGTCCCACTTTCACGCGCATTCCCGGCGGCGGGCTCTGACGCACGACGGCGCCCACGGGCTGGACGCTGTAAATGCGATCCTCGACTTTGATGCTCAGCCCACGGCCCCGCAAAACGTTTTGTGCGTCGGCGAGTTTCTTGCCGGATACGTCGGGCATCACGACTTCACGTCCCTGAATCGCCAGACGCATCGCGGTGATCGCGCTCAGAAACGCAGCCGACGCCAGCGCAAAAAGCAGTAGCGCGATCCGCCCCATCCATTCCATTCGGTCTCGAAAGCTCATCGCTGATCCAATTGTGTCCGAGGGCGCTTCGGCGGGCAAGCGGAACTGCCGATTTCGCTAACCAATTCGTTCCAAGGCCGCGGCAAAGAATCCGTCGGTCTGATGCTCCGGTGGAAAAGTGCGAAAGGATCCTGCCTCATCGAAGAGTAAGCCGGCTTCCACTCCGGGAAGCAGATGCGGGGCAATGGTGTCAATCATCTCGCTCCGGCTCACGCGTCGAAGTCCCGCGCATTGGTTCCGTACCTCGTCGATCACGGTTTCATTTTCCTCCGGCTCGAGCGAACACGTCGAATAAACGAGCCGCCCGCCTTCGTCCAGGCATTCGAGCGCCGAACGAAGCATCGCAACTTGCCGCGCATGAAACTGCGGCAAATCCTCGGGGGCGAGCCGCCCGCGAATTTCGGGATTTCGCGCGAGCGTCCCCGTGCCTGAGCACGGCGCGTCCACAAGAATTCGCTGAAATTTCCGTCCGAATGGAAGCACTTGCGTCGCATCGAGCGCGACGAGATGCACGTTCTTTTGCCGCAGCCGTTCAAGCTGCGCCCGCATCGCGCGCAAGCGGTGTATGTGTAAGTCCGCCGCGGCCACGAACGCGCCGCTGCCCGCCCGCTGCGCGAGGGTCGCCGTTTTTCCTCCCGGCGCGGCGCACAGATCCACAACGGAATCTCCAGGCTTCGCGCCGAGCAGAAAGGGCACAATCTGCGAAGCTTCGTCCTGGATGGCAATGCTTCCGGCGCGATAAGCCTGCGAGCCAGACACGTTTCCGCTCCTGACTCGAAACGCATCGCGAAGCCATCGGCCTGGCTCAATCTGCCCCCCGCGCTGCTCGAGCTCTTTCGTGTCCTTCTCGCGCGTGTCGGGATGTCGGAACGCCCCCAATGTTTCCGGCGCCCGATTGTCCGCTTCAAGCAACGCAATCGTACCGGAATCGCCAAATCGTTCGAGCCATCGCGCGACGAGCCACGCCGGATGCGAATAAAGAATGCCGAGTCGTTCAGCCTTTGGCAAATCCTCGGGAACAAGCGCGCTGACCGGTCTGCTCAGGTCTTCCGCCGCGCGCCGTAGAATCGCATTGGCGAATCCCGCTGCGGATCGTTTTCGCGCGCGCTTGACGAGCTCAATCGACTCGTTCACGGCCGCTCGCGTCGGAATTCGCGCGACGTGCCGAATTTGGTAAATCCCCAGACGCAGGGCGATGCTGACTTCCGCATCGAGCGCCGCGATTCGCTTTCCACTGTAAGATTCAATCAGATAATTCAGTAGCCGGACATTCCGCAGCACGCCCATCGTCAACTCGGTGGCCAGCCCCGCGTCTCTCGGCTCGATTTTCTTGCTGAGCTCGTTGTGAAGGAGGTCGCTCGCGTAGGAGCCTTGCGTCTCGACCCGCAGCAAAATATCAAACGCGATTTGGCGTGCAATGCTGGCTGGCATGGCGTGCGGTCAGTTCACCGATGAGCGTTGGCTGTCATTGCGAGGTACGCCGGCACCAGGCACCATGAAAAATATGCAGTTGGTGCTCAACTCCCGAATTTTTCGCCCGGTTTCAAACGCGCGCCATTGGCAAAGTCCCGCGCCGCGACTCTTTTTCGGCCTTCCAGACGCGCCGCGTCCAACTGAAGCGCGGTGGAATCGCCGCACGTAACCCGAACCTCGCCGTCGAACGATTCGATCGTGCCCGGCGCGTTCGATCGGCTCGCAGCCGCCGCAGGCTTTCCCCACAGTTGGCACACTTGCCCGCGAAACGTCGTATAAGCTCCGGGCCACGGCTCGAGCCCTCGAATCCGGTTGTAGATTGCTTGTGCGGTCATTTTCCAATCGATCAGCCCATCTGCCTTCTTCAAAGGCCGCGCCAGGGTCGCCTGTGAATTGTCCTGGGGTCGCGGCTCGATCTCTCCGCGGTCGAGTTTAAGCAATGTGCTCACAAGGAGCGGTCCGCCCGCCTCAGCGAGCCGCCGCGAAACTTCCGGCGCCGTTTCGTCCGGGCCTATTTCGATCTCAGTGCGTTCCAGCGTCGGGCCCGTGTCCAGCCCGGCGTCAATACGCATTGTCGTCACGCCCGTGATCTTTTCCCCATTGATGATGGCCCATTGGATTGGCGCGGCGCCGCGATATTTTGGCAGCAGGGAAGCATGCACATTGATCCAGCCGAGCCGGGGAATTTCCAGCAGCTTCGCCGGAATGATCTGCCCATAAGCCACGATAGCAATCGCATCCGGCGCAATTTTCTCGATAAAGTTCTGCGCCGACTCAGATTTTATTTTTTCCGGCTGGAAGACGTACAGTCCCGCGCCGAGCGCGAAGTCCTTCACCGCCGAGCTCGCCAGCTCTTGTCCGCGCCCGCGCGGCCTGTCCGGCTGCGTGATCACGGCTTCGACCGAAATATTCGTCGCTTCAGTGAGCGCGCGCAAAGAGGGAACCGCGAATTCGGGCGTGCCGCAGAAAAGAGTGCGCAGCGCCACAGCCGCGTCACCACTCTCCGTTTTTCTTGAGTTTCCGGATTTTCCGTTTGATGAGGTCCCGCTTCAACATGCTCAGGTGCTGAATAAAGAGCGCGCCGGCCAGATGATCGATTTCGTGGAAAAACGCGCGCGCGAGCAATCCTTCCCCGCGCATCTCGAATTCCTTGCCAGTCGCGTCCTGCGCTCGGATCGTGACGTACTGCGGACGCACAACGTAGCCGCGAAATCCAGGCAGCGAGAGGCAGCCCTCTTCTTCGCGTTGCTCGCCTTCCGTGTGCAGGATCTCCGGATTCGCGCAAACGATTTTCGCTTCCGGGTTCTTCCCGACCGAGACGTCCACCACCGCAAGCCGTAAGCTCACCCCGATTTGCGGTGCCGCCAGTCCCACGCCTTGCGCGGCATACATGGATTCGAACATGTCGGCGATAAGCGTCTGCAACGATTCGTCAAATTTCTCAACGTTCGGCGTCGGCCGCTCCAGCACTGGGTCGCCATATTTCACAATCGGGTGAATCATCTTGTCGGTATCCGTGGAACCAAATTTCGATCGGCTTCTAGAATGCGTCCAGTTGCTTCTGGTATCCCTCGTAGTTCCTGCGCGTCTCGTCGAGCGAGTCGCCCCCGAATTTTTCAGCAAACGCCGCAGCCAGCACCGTCGCCACCATCGCTTCGCCCGCCACTCCCGCCGCGGGCACCACGCACACGTCCGACCTCTCGTACGCCGCCTTCACCGGCTCCTTGGTCACCAGGTCCGCGCTCAAAAGTGGCCGGCGCAGCGTCGAAATGGGCTTCAAGTATCCGCGCACCACCACATCTTCTCCGTTGGTGATGCCGCCTTCGAGCCCGCCCGCGCGATTCGCGCTGCGATGAAAACGCTTCCTGCCGGCGTCGTACGCAATTTCGTCCTGCACTTCGGAGCCGGGCGCTCCCGCCGCGTGGACGCCTGCGCCGATCTCTACGGCTTTCACCGCCTGAATCGACATCACCGCTTGCGCCAGCCTGCCATCGAGCTTCTCGTCCCATTGCGCGTGCGAGCCCAGCCCCGGCGGCACTCCGTGCGCCACCACTTCGAACACTCCACCCACCGAATCTCCCGTTCGCAGTGCGTGATCGACTTCGGCTTTCATTCCCTCTTCGGTTTCGCTATCCACGCATCGCAGCGGCGATTCGAGATTCGCGCAAACGGCTTCGATATCGTCCCACGACGCCGTGCGCTCGAGCCGCACTCGTCCCACGCCGATCGTGTGGCTCAGGATTTCGATTCGAAATTCACGCAGCAGCAATTTCGCAAATGCGCCGGCAGCCACGCGTGCCGCCGTTTCTCTTGCCGACGCGCGCTCCAGAATATATCGCGCGTCGTGAAAATTGAATTTTAGCGCGCCTGCAAGGTCGGCGTGTCCGGGACGCGGCGCCGTCAGCGATTTCTTTTCGTCGTCCGCTCCCTCGGTATCTTCGACGGGCAGCGCCTTTTGCCAGTTTTGCCAGTCGCGATTTTCAATTCGAATCGCAATCGGCGCGCCAATCGTCTTGCCGTGACGCACCCCCGCGAGAACGTCCGCGTGATCCTTCTCAATCCGCTGCCTGCCGCCGCGGCCAAACCCGAGCTGCCGGCGGTGCAGTTCCCGATTCACAAATTCCAGGTCTGCCGGAACTCCCGCCGGAAGCCCGGAAACCCACGCAATCAGCGCTTGGCCATGGGACTCTCCCGCAGTGAAGAATCGCAGCATTGTTTGTTCGCGCCACGCTTGGCAGCGCAAGCGTTGCATTCTACCGGACGCTCACGCGGAGCGGAAGGGGCGCGGCGAAGGGTAGTGTCTCAGCTTCAATTTCCTGAGCGCAGTCCGTCGAGCGCGTCGCGCGATTAAGCAGGAACGTACGTCAACCGAATCACGTCATCGGCGATTAAATCGCTGGCCACCAGGTGGAGCGGCGGCCGAGGGCCGGCGAAGAATGGCTTCCCACCACCAAGCACGACGGGGAGGAGGTAGAGTCGATACTCATCGATAAGACCGGCCTCGGTCAGGCTTTGCGCCAGGACTGGTCCGCCAACTTGAATCTCGCCAGCCAGCTCAGCCTTCAGCCTGCGTATCGCCTTCTCGAAGTCATCCGCGACAACCGTGGCGTTGGGGCCAACTGACTTGAGGGAACGCGACACGACCCACTTCGGCTGGCTCCGCCACGCCGCCGCGAAGTCGCGGTCCTCCGCGTCCCAATCAGGAAGATCTTCGTCCCAATAACGCATGATCTCGTACATGCGGCGACCGTAGATGACGCCCGCCAGGCCACGCGTCTGCTCGAGGAAGTGACGGGAGACCGCAGGCACAGGCGGCCCAAGCGTCATGTGGTCGACGTAGCCATCGAGGGACTGCATCAACCCGTAGACAAGTTTCGCCATGTTGCAAATCTCCCTCCAGCGTTTTTCAGAGTAGCATGAGCCGACGTCGCGCGGAGGTGAGGTTGAACACTATCTGCGCGCCGCGTTATAGGTGTGACCAAAACCAGAGGTCCGCTCCACAATCCCGAGATTCAAACTGAGACACTACCCGGCGCAGACTCTGCCAATCTGGACGGCGCAGGGCGAGAATCAATCGCAAGGCGCTCCCGTGTCCATAGCTACACCCACGTGCGCAATCCGATCACGCCCCAGTACGCCAAATACGCCGTCGCAATCAGCAGCGCGAACGTCACAATGAGCGAGAATCTGCGGACTCCGGGCCGAACCGCATCCCGCGGCGCCCACCACCACGACCAGGCGCTCTCCACCGCCGCCAAGGCGAACAGGATCGTCGTCGCACACAGCCCCGCTGACCAAATCGTCAAGTTTCCCAGCCGCGTAATCAGGTCCGAGCTCGACAAGATGAAGATCGCCACAAACGCCGCCAGGCTCAGCACCGCTACGACCGGCCAGATTCGCATTCCGCGTTCTGCCGGCCGCCGTCGTTTCTTGCTGATTCCTCCAAGAATCCAAAACGGCGCGTAAATTAGAATCGCTACGATGGACAGCAGGATATAGAACGTCAAAACGATCTCCAGGATTGCGAACCACCCCGGAATTTGCTTCATCGTGGTCAGCGCGTCCGATTGAATGAATCGCCCCTCATCGTTCACCTTGAGCAATTCAAGCGTCGCCACGGGCTCGGCCGCTTCCTTCGCCGGTTGATGCCGGAATTGCTCGCCAGCAACCGGAATATACACGTCGTTCCAGTCTCCCAGATTTCGCGCCAGCAGCTGGCCATCCTTAACTCGAACCAGCGTGATGCCGGCCAGCCGGTCGATAAAGCGCGCGAACTCGTTTCGTTCCGAATCCGGCTCGTACCAGCCACTGTATTCGCCGGCATCTGCCGGCAGCGACGCCGCGGCGGGCAGCGGCGGTTTTTTCAACTCGCGCGTGATATACGCGCAGATTGCTTTTCGAATTTTGCCAAACGCGTCTACGTTGCTGCTGTTGATGCTGAAGAAAAACCCGACGCCGTTGTCGGGCATGTAGTCCATATCCGTCAGTCCGCCCGCAACTCCTCCATTGTGCCCGTGGTAAACAAATCCTTCGTAAACGCTCCAGTAATCGCTCAGCCCGTAGCCGTCTTTCAGCCCTTGTTGCGCGGCCCACGTGCTTTCCGGGCTTTCCATTCGATCGATGTTGGCGGCGGGAACAACCTGCGCTCCGTTCACGCTGCCGCGGTTGAGATAAAATTGCACGTACGCCGCCATGTCGGCTGCCGAGGCGTTGATCGCTCCCGCCGGCCTGTAGATGATGTTCCAGTAAGGGAAGGGCGTCTTGCCGTCGCCGTGGTAGAGCGTCGTCGCTGTTCCTGCCGCAGGCTTGTAATATGTCGCCATTTTCATCCCGATCGGTCCAAACAGATTTTGCTGTACGAAATCCTCGAATCGCTGCCCTGTGATTTTTTCGACGATGTACGCTGCGACCGCCGGACCGGAATTGCAATACGCCCCGCGCGTATTGGGAGGCCAGCGTGAGGTGCGCGAATGATGATCGTAATCGAGCGCATCGCGCAGGCTCATGTCCGGCGCGTCCTTGGCATATTCACGGAGGTGCATGTCGTCCCAGCCCGTGGTGTGTTCGAGCAAATTCACCACGCGAATGGGATCGTTGCTTTCCCAGCGATTCTCGAACCACACTTCGGGCGCCAGTTTGTGAACGGGATCGTCCAACGACAGCTTTCCTTGATCGGTCAGCAACAATATTGAGAGCGAAGCAAACGCCTTTGACGTCGATCCGATCCGAAAAAGTGTTTGCGGCGTCGCCGGGCGATTCGAGGCCACGTCCATCAGTCCCAATCCGGCTACCCACTCCGGTCCGTCGCGATGTACGATGGCGACGGCCATGCCCGGCGTATGCGTGTCCTTCAGTATTTTTTCGAGTTGCTGCTGCAGTTCCGGGATTGATTGCGCGGGTTTCTGCGGCTCCTTGTCGTCGGCGCCCGATCCGAACGGCGCGAACATCAATAAAATTACGACCGGAATGAGCTTTTTCATGGCTCCGTTTCCCCTTCCAAACGCCCCAGGGGTGCTCTCGCACCCGCAATTTTCATACCTACATAGTTGAAATCGGCTCAATCGTCCAACCTTGTTTTTCACACCAAGAGGTCGTCGAGACTTCTTGACGCTTCGCGCCGTGGACGCTACGCTCTTGGCGAACCCGGCATTGCGCAGATGACTTCGAATGTTTGACGCGAGCGAGACTCAGAGCTTGACCGGCTTTGTGTCGGAACGTCTCAAGCGCCAGGTGCTGGCGTTTCAGGATTACACGCTTCTCACCGTTCGCGGAATCTCCAATATCTTCAGCCCACCTTGGTACCTGGCGGACCTGACCAATCAAATGGACGTTATCGGCGTCGGCTCGCTGCCGATTGTCCTCACCGCCGGTTTCTTCATCGGCGTCGTGCTCTTGCTTCAGACCGCCGCGCAATTTCAGCGTTTTGGTGAAACCGCCCTGACGGGGGATATTGTTTCCCTTGCGCTGGTTCGCGAACTTGGGCCCACGATCACCGCGCTTCTTGTCGCCGGCCGCAACGCATCGGGAATTGCATCCGAACTCGGCTCGATGGTGGTCACCGAGCAGGTGGATGCGATGCGCGCGCTGGGCACAGATCCGACGCGCAAACTCGTCACCCCGCGCATCGTCGCCACCATCCTGATGCTCCCGATCCTGACAGCCTTTGCCGATCTGGTCGGTCTCATTGGCGGCTTTCTCGTATCCGCGTTGCAACTCCGCCTCGCGCCCGCCGAATTCTGGCATCGCGCCATTAACGTTCTGGCTTTCGGCGATCTGGTCCAAGGAGGAGTGAAGCCGCTCGTTTTCGGGCTGATCGTTGCTTCGGTCGGCTGCTATTTCGGCCTTACCGTTCGAGGAGGCACGCAGGGCGTCGGCCGCGCCACCACCACCGCGGTCGTGGTTTCGTCCGTAAGCATAATTGTCGCGGACGCATTTCTCTCCAAGATTTTTCTCTACATATTTTGAAGCCGATCTCCTCTCCCGAATTGACGGCCGCGCGTTTCCCGGCAATTCGACTTATAATTCATGCCGTGCCAGGACTTCCTTGCGAGCCCCGTGCCGGTTCGTGTGGTCCGCGGAGAGCCCATGACTGACGCCGCGACAGCCGGGCCGTCCGTCGCCTTCCGCGAGGTGACGATCGGATTCGACGGGGGCGACGTTCTCCGCGGAATTTCCTTCGATGTCGCCCGCGGCGAAACGAAGGTGCTCCTCGGGGAATCCGGTTCGGGCAAGACCTTGATTTTGAAACTCGCCGACGGCCTGGTTCAGCCCGATTCCGGAACGATTCGCATCATGAATCGCGACATCACGGAAATGGATGAAAACCAGCTCCTGGATTTTCGTCGCGGCATCGGATTCGTATTTCAAGAAGGCGCGCTCTTCGATTCTCTAAGCGTTGCCGATAACGTCGCTTTCCGTCTTCAGGAGGAAAAAGTACCGGAAGGCGAAATTGACGCGCGCGTGCGCGAAGCTTTGAGCTTTGTCGAAATGGAGCAGGCCATCGACAAATTTCCGCCCGATCTCTCCGGCGGAATGCGGCGGCGCGTTTCAATCGCGCGCGCTCTCATCGATCGCCCGCCCATCGTCTTTTACGATTCGCCGACCGCGGGGCTCGATCCGGTAACTTCCCAAACCATCATCACGCTCATCATGCGTCTGCGAGACACTCTGGGCGTAACTTCGATCCTCGCGACCCAGCGCCTGCAGGACGCCTTCGGCCTCGCGAATTACCGCTTCGATCCGGAATCCGGACGCGTCGAGGCGCTCTCGCGAGACGCCAGCTCTGCTGGCGCGCCTCTGACCAACATTCTCTTGCTTCGCAAAGGTGGAATTTACTTCGAGGATTCTCCCGAGAAGATGCGCGAATCAGATGATCCGTACCTGCAAAAGTTTCTGGCGTCGGCGGAATAAGTCCGCACGGCATCGCTGCACCAAGCTTTTTCGCTGAGGAGGAACGGTATGGCGCAACACAAGCAACTTACGTGGACGGAGCTGCGCGTCGGATTGTTCGTGCTCATCGGTTTGGTCATCATGGGCGCCGGCGTTTTCTACGTGACCGGCGGCGGCACGCTGGGGCCGAAGTACAACCTCACAGCCTACTTGCCGGAGGTCGAAGGCTTAAAGGTCGGCGCTCCGGTCTCGGTCAGTGGTTTCGAAGTCGGCACCGTCGAGGCCATCCGCCTGAACACCAAGCCGGTGGATCTGCTCCACAACATCCAGGTGGTCATGCGCATTGACAAGCGCTATCAGGACAGCATTCGGACGGATTCCGTTGCCAGCCTCGTCACGCAGGGTCTCCTCGGCGACCGCTACGTCACCATCACGCGTGGCATCTCCGGTCAGCCCTTGCAGAAGGGCGCCGTCGTCAAGACCACCGAAGAGAAGGCCATGCAGCAGATTGTCGAGCGGGGCGTCGAGCTCGAGGAGAATCTCGGCACGCTCACCGATCAGGTGAACGGCGTCGTCAACGATCTAAAGACCGGTCACGGCACGCTCGGTAAACTCTTAACGGATCCTGAGCTCTACAATCACCTCAACGCCTCCGTGGCCAGGATGGACGCGATGATTTCGAGCGTCCAGGCAGGCCAGGGCACGCTGGGAAAGCTGGTCGCCTCCGACGAAATGTACACGAAGGTAGATACCACCCTCGGCCACGCTCAGGATATCCTCGGCGCGGTTCGCGAACAGAAGGGAACACTCGGCAAACTCGTCTACGATCCTGCCATTTATCAGAGCGCGCACGATTTTCTCGATAACGGCAACGCAGCCATCGCCGATGCTCGCGCCGGAAAGGGCACTCTCGGCAAACTGATGAACGACGATACGCTCTTCACGAATCTTCGTGATGCTTCGGCAAACGTCCGCGACGCCACGGCAAAACTCAATTCCACGCAGGGGACTGCCGGCAAATTTTTCACCGACCCCCAGCTTTACGACAATTTGACCGGTGTAACCGGCGACATGCGCCAGCTGATCGGCGACTTTCGGACGAATCCCAAGAAATTCCTGCACGTGAAGCTCTCGCTTTTCTAGTGCTGGGCAACCTTCGTCCGCTGCCGCAGAATTCCGCTGCGGCCAGCAAACATCTTTCGAATTTGCGGCATCTGTGCACAATACTTGAGGGATAATCTGCCCCCCGGTGAGCCTCGGGAGAAAACGGGAATGATGATGCGGAAGAGAGGCGCGAACGCTAGCGCCGCAAGATTCATCGTGGTGGGCGTCCTCTTTGCGACGTCGCTGGCCGGAATGCTTTGGCGGCCGCAAGTCGGGACGACCAAGGCTGCGCCGCACGCGCTCGCTCCCATTGCGATGGCCCGCACCGGCGATGCGCTTCCGTCCGTCGCCGCGCGATTTTCCGCCGCCGTCGCGCCCGAAACCGTGCCTTCGAGAATGTCGCTCCTCGGGGCCTACGCCGATCTTCCTCTGCGCTTTGAAGCCAATCGCGGCCAGACCGACCCGCGCGTGAATTTCATTTCTCGCGGCTCAGCTTCCGCCCTTTTCCTGACGCCATCCGGCGCCGTTCTCACTCTCGACGTCGCGCCGCACGTCTCCAGACCATCGCCACTCAGCCGCACGGCTTCGCCGCGCCACGATCGCAATGTCGTATCCAATGGCGAAGCCGCATCCGATCGCGTCGCGCTTCAACTCTCGCTTGCCGGCGCTAACGCTTCAGCGCCCGCCGACGGCCTCAATCCGCTTCCCGGCGCGAGCAATTATTTTATCGGCAACGATCCGCGCAATTGGCGCACCAATATTCCCGCCTTCGCGACGGTTCGCTACACCGGAATTTATCCCGGCGTTAATCTCGTCTATTACGGCAATCATCGGGCCCTCGAATATGACTTCATCGTCGCGCCCGGCGCCGATCCCGGTCGCGTTCGCATCCATGTCTCCGGCGCCCGCCGCGTTTCCATCTCGCGCGATGGCGCTGTGAATCTCGAAACTCGCGCCGGCGATGTCTCTCTCAATCGCCCTCAAATTTATCAGCTCGATCATGGCCAACGCACTCCCGTCGCCGGTGGGTACGCCATTGCCGCCGACTCCGACATTCAATTTCGCCTCGGCCCTTACGATCGCTCCCGCGCCCTGGTCATCGATCCCGTACTCCAATATTCCACGTTTCTCGGCGGCACCACTTCCGATTCCGCCAACGCCATCACCGTCAATTCCTCCGGCAACGCCTACATCACCGGTGAAACCAGTTCAACCGATTTTCCCGTGACGTCCGGCGCGCTCCAAACTTCTCTCCACGGCACCAAAAACGTTTTCATCTCCCAGCTCAACGCCGGCGGCACCGCGGTTGTCTACTCCACCTATCTCGGCGGCATCTCCGGCAACGGCGACTCCGGTTCCGCCATCGCGATTGATTCTTCCGGCGACGCCTACGTCACTGGTGTCACCACTTCGCCGACTTTCCCAGTCGTGGATCCGGTGCAAGCCGCGCTGAAAAGCGCCGCGGGCGATGCCTTCGTCTCCGAACTCAATCCCAGCGGTTCCGCGCTGCTCTATTCCACCTATCTCGGCGGCAGCGGCGCCGTCGGCGATTCCGGCACGGGCATCGCTGTTGGCGCAAATGGCTTGACCTACGTGACTGGCGTCACGACTTCCGCCGACTTTCCCGTGCTGAATCCGCTGAGCGGAGAGAACGCGCTGAAAAACGCCGTCAGTGCCGCGTTCGTCACCGCGTTCAATCCCGGTGGCGCCACGCTCGCCTATTCCACGTATCTCGGGGGCTCCGGCGCCCAGGGCGATAGCGGCGCGGCCATCGCGGTCGATTCTTCCGGCGACACCTACGTCACTGGCGCAACGTCGTCGAGCGATTTCCCGGCCACATCCACGGCTTACCAAACCGCTCTCAAGGGCACCGGCTTCAACGCGTTCATGTCCGAGATCAATTCCGCCGGCACGGCGTTCCTCTATTCCACATTCCTTGGCGGTTCCACCTCAAACGGCGGCCTCGCCTTCGGCCTCGCACTCGATTCCAGCAACAACGTCTACTTGACCGGCCTCACCAACGCGCCAGATTTCCCGATCTTTCCATCGAATGCCGCGCAGACCGCTCTCAACGGCACCGGCGGTCATGCTTTCGTTTCCGCCATCGCTCCTACCGCGAAGGGCGCCGCCAGTCTGCTCTACTCCACGTATCTCGGTGGCAGCAACAACGCGGCCGTCGCCGATGTGGGCCATGCCATCGCCGTCGATTCCAATGGCAACGCGAACGTCACCGGCCTCGCCACTTCCACCGATTTCCCCGTCACTCCGGGCGCGTTTCAACCCACTCTCTTGAGCGCTGCGGGCAACGCGTTCGTCACTCGCGTCAATTTCGGCGGCACGGTTTTTCTCTACTCCACCTATCTGGGCGGCAGCGGTCCCAATGGTGACTCCGGCCTCGGCATAGCCGTCGACCCCACTGGCATTGCCTACGTCGCCGGCCGCACTTCGTCCGCCAATTTCCCAACCACCACCGGCGTCCTTCTGCCGCACTTCCGGGCCGCGAGCGGCCAGACCAACGGCTTTGTCACGAAGATCGCGGCCAACCAGGTTGTCTCGATCGTCCCGACGTCCATCGACTTTGGCAACGTGCTGCTCAATAAGTCCGGCCCCGCGCAGCTCGTTATCGTCACGAATAATTCCACCGCTCCGCTTCCGCTCTCTCCGGCGCCGGCGCTCACGGGCGTTAACGCTTCGCAATTCGTGATTTCTTCCGCCTGCGGCACCACCGGCGCCGAAATCACGCTGCAGCCCGGCCAGTCCTGCAATGTGACCGTCAATTTCACGCCTGTGGCCTTCGGCCCGGCGAGCGCGTCTCTCGTGTTCTCTGATCCCGACCCGGGCAGTCCGCAAACTGTTCCACTCACGGGCACGGGCTATCAGGATTTCTCCATCGCTGCCACCACTCCGCCCGCGGTCAGCCCCGGTAATTCCGAAACCTTCACCGTCACCGTGACCCCGATCGACAATTCCACTCAAACCATCGGCCTTGCCTGCGAGGGCGTTCCCGCCGGCGTCACCTGCACCTTCGCGCCGAATATGCTCCCGCTCGATGGCACTGACGCCGCGACCGCCATCGCGACCGTCGCCGAGGCCACCAGCATCACGAGCAGCAGCAGCGCGGCGCGCGGCGGGAGCAGCCATCTGGGCGGCTCGCTGCTCGAGATTCTCTTCGCATTCGTCTCCATCGTCGCGCTCGCGATGTCTCGGCGTCGCGGGCTGCGCCTGGGATTTGGCGTTGCCGCCCTCGCATGTTTGTGCCTCGTCGGCTGCAGCAGTGGTCCTGTCACGCCCAACGGCACTTACACTCTGAACATCGTCGGCACCGCAACTCCCGGCGGCCAGACTCACAACGTCACCGTCACCCTCACCGTCACCGATTAGTACGTCGCACCTCGCCGTCTGATGCGTGCTCGCAGAGCGGCGTCAGCCCGGCATTCTTCTTCTGCGCCTCCGCTGCGCCGTTCTTCCGCTCATTCCCTCTTCCCCGCATCCCTCGTCCTTGTAGAATGCATGTCCGCTCCGTCCGAGGAGGTCAAAACCATGCCCAGCCGTCTTCTTACGCTGTTCGCCGCAATCCTCGCCTCCGCCGTTGCCGTCTCCGCGCAATCCCCGTCCCAATCGAAATCCTCCGCCTCCTTGATCGCCATCAAGGCCGGCAAATTAATCGACGTTGATGCCGGCAGCATTCTCTCCAATCAAATCATCCTGATCCGCGGTGACAAAATCTCTGCCGTAGGGGCGGGCCTCTCGATTCCTCCCACGGCCCGCATCATTGACCTCTCCAACATGACCGTCCTTCCGGGCCTGATCGATTGCCACACGCATCTCGCCGATGGCTCCGAAGACGGCAACGGCGATCCACTCACCTATCTAAAAAAATCCGCTGCCCAAATCGCCTTTGAGTCCGTGCCCAACGCGCACGCCATGCTCTATTCCGGTTTCACCACGGTCCGCGATGTCGGCGCTTATCGCGGCTTGAACGAAGTCGCCATGCGCGACGCCATCGCTCGCGGCGATATCGAAGGCCCGCGCATGTTCGTCGCTGGCGCCTATGTCACCATCACCAACGGCGCGGGCGCGCTCACCGGCGCCTCGCCCGACATCACTCTCCCGTTCGATCTCCGGTATGGCGAAGCCAACTCTCCCTGGGAAGTTCGCCAGGTGATTCGCAAACTCGCGGGAGACGGCGTCGATCTCATCAAGATTCTTTCTTCCGGCGCCGTTCTCGAGCACGGCAGCAATCCGAATTCGCAGGAATTTACGCTGGAAGAACTCGAAGCCGCCGTGAATGAAGCCGGCCATTTCGGCCTGCGCGTTGCCTCGCACGCCCACTCCGCGCAGGGGATCAAGAACGCGATCAATGCCGGCGTCGCGTCGGTCGAACATGCCTCGCAAATTGACGACGAAGGAATCGCCCTCGCGAAAAAGCGCGGCACCTATCTCGTTATGGATATTTACGACGAGGAATGTATTCAGGCTGCGGGCAAGGCAGGCGCAATCCCGCCGGATTTTCTCGCCCATGACGCCGAGCTTGGACAGATTCAGCGCGACAATTTCCGCAAGGCCGTTCAGGCTGGCGTGAAGCTGGCTTTCGGAACCGACGCGGGCGTTTGTCCCTACGGCACCAGCGGCAAGCAATTTGCGTTCATGGTGAAGTACGGTATGACGCCCATGCAGGCGATTCAGGCGGCCACGAGTTCCGCCGCGGATTTGCTCGGCCACAGCGGCGAACTCGGTTCCATCCGCCCCGGCAAATTCGCAGACGTCGTCGCCGTCTCCTCGGATCCTCTTTCCGATGTCAGCGTACTCGAGAGCATTCCGTTCGTCATGAAATCCGGCCGGGTTTACGTAGGGCCGGCTGCCCTAACCCACGCGCAATAATCCGGCCCTCTCAGTCGATCGTTCGTCTCTGTGTTCCGGTTCGCCTCAAGAAGAACTTGTTCCTCGTTTTTTCGGCCTTATCCTCTCGACTTAGCGGCGGGCTCTACCCGGAATCAGCTTCTGAATGGTATGCAACGATGCGCGTGCTGCCAGCTGCTTGTCACACTCTTGTGTTCGGCGCGGCCGTGTCTTCCTACTCCATTCCCGAAAACTCCACCGCAACCTCCCTCACTCGTCTCAAATCCAGTTTCCCCGTCCCCAAATGCGGCAACTCATCCACACGAAAAAATTGATTCGGCCTTGGCACCCACAAATTCGGCAATCCTGCTTCCGGCAGCCTTTCCATCACCGCCTTCAATTCTTCATCGCCCAACGTGTGCAGCACCACCAGCCGCTCGCCCTTTTTTCCGTCCGGCACGCCCGTCACCACGAACGACGTTTCCGTCAATCCCGCGATCTCGTGCAACTTTTCTTCGACTTTGATGTGCGGCACCATCTCACCGCCAACCTTGCTGAACCGGCTCAGCCGGTCCGTGATCGTCAGAAATCCGTCTTCATCGAGCGTCGCGATATCGCCGGTCGTGTACCAGCCGTCGTGCAGCACTTCCGCCGTTTTCTCGGGCTTGCCCAGATAGCCCTTCATCACATTGGGCCCGCGCACCAGCAAGAGTCCCGGAGTATCAAGCGGCAGCGGCGCGCGCGTCTCCGGATCGACGATCCGCACCGTAATTCCCGGCAGCGGATGCCCGATCCGTCCGCGCTTCGCGCCCACTTGCCGAAAACCCGGCGCGCGATAGTCTCTCGTGTTCACTGCGATCACCGGCGAGCATTCCGTGGCGCCGTATCCTTCGAGCGGCCGCACGCCGAAGCGATCCTCGAACGCCAGCGCCGCGCGTTCCGGCAGTTTTTCGGCGCCCACGATCACCAGTTGCAAACTTCCAAAATCCTCCGGCGAGCACTTGCGCACATAGTGCTGAAGAAACGTCGGCGTCGAAATCAAAAACGTAACGCGATACTCCCGCACAAGCGTGCCGATCGCGCCTGCATCAATCGGGCTCGGATGGTACGCCACGCCGACGTTCAGTGTCGCCGGAAGCCACGTTGTTACCGTGAATCCGAACGAATGGAAGAACGGCAGAACCCCCAGCAGCGTGTCGTGGCGATTCAGCATGAACGTCTGGTCCATCTGCGCGATGTTCGACGCGATGTTGAAATGCGTCAGCATCACGCCCTTGGGGTCGCCCGTGCTGCCGCTCGAAAAAATAATCGTCGCCAGGTCATCCAGCTTCGCCGGGTGCTTGCCGCTCAGAATCCGTTCGAGCGCCCTTCCCGGAAGCGGCCACAGCAGCAGCGCCATCAATCGTTCGCCGAGGCCCAGTTTCGCCGCGACGTCTTCGAGAAGAATCGTTCTCCCCGGCGGCTTTACGGGCAGTTTGTCGAGCAGCAATTGAGTGGTGATGACGGTCTCAAGCTGGCACTGCGCGGCGCACGACGCCAGCGTTTCATTCGATGCCGTGTAATTCAGATTCACCGGAATCTTCCCGCAGAGCACCGCCGCGTAATTCACGTACGCGCCCGGCACCGACGGCGGCAGCAGAATTCCAACCATCTCCTGCCCGCGCCACACTTTCTTCAGCCGCCGCGCCAGAAAAATTGCGCTCAGCAACACGGCGCCCCAGTTCACGCGGGGGCGCCGCAGATCCGCCATCGCGAATCGCCATGGATGCCGGTGGGCGCCGTGAACCAGCGACTCTCCCAACGGCCGCAGCCAGCTCCGGCGATATTGAAACGCGTCGGCCTGCAAATCCTGCACGGCCTGCCGCACTTCGAATGCTGTCGCGGTCGATGGGAGCGGCGTGCCGAAGCTCACCGTCACCGGATACGGAAATCTACGCGGAAATTTCCAGAGGAAGCGGCCCTTCTCGAAGCTGAAAATGCTGCCCCACACACCGTCGAGGCACACCGGCACGATCGGCGCGTCCACGCCTTTCATCACCCGTTCGAATCCGCGCCGGAACGGAAGCAGGTTGCCGATTCGCGTGATTTGCCCTTCGGCGAAGATGCACACGATTTCGCCGTTGCGGATCGCATCGCTCGCCGTCCGCAACGCGTTGATCAGTTCGCGCGGCCGCTGCTGCGACGACACGGGAATCGCGCGCAGCAGTTTCGCAAACGGCTTGATTCCCGGGTGGTTGTAAATCTCATCGAAAATCATGAAGCGAATCGCACGGTCCGTCGAAGCGATCAGCAGCAGCGCATCCACCAGCGATAAATGGTTCGCCACAAACAGCGCTCCGCCACGCTCCGGAATGTTGTCGCGCCCGATGATCCTGATTCGATAGATCGTATGCGTCGCAAGCCACAGCACGAATCGCAGCAGCGAATCCGGCAGCATCCAGACCGCCCATACGGTTGCCAGCGCCGTCAGCAGCGCGCCATCGAGAAAAACGCCCGCGGCCGTTTGGTGAAACCCATTCGTGAAGAGTGAATAGGCGGCGCTCGACAGAAAAATCCCTATGAAGGAAATCAAGTTCGCCGCGGCAATTACGCCCCCTTTCTTCTCCGGTGGCGGGCGGTGTTGAATAAGCGCGCCCATCGGTACGATAAAAAATCCGCCGAAAATCCCGAGAAGCGAAAGATGAATCGCAGCGCTGGTTAGCGTCTGCCCCGGGCGGTAGAGGATCGCGGCAAATACGGTCATTCCGATGGCGCCAAGCGGAATCAGGCCGTACTCGATTTTGCCGCCCGAAAGATAACCCGCAGCGAGGCTGCCGATTCCAATGCCAATCGCGACTGCCGCCTGCAAGTGGCTGATACTTTCTTCGTTCACCCGCAATACATCGTGGCCATAAATAACGATCGTGAATTGCAGAAGCGCCGCGAGAAAAAACAGATACGCGTTGCCAAGTACGGCCCAAGTCAGCACGCGGTCCGCTGCAATCACTCGGCATTGTTCGTAGAAGTCCCCCAGCGGGTTCCATCGCAGCATCTTTTGCGGATCTGCGGCCACGACCCGCGATATCCCCAAGCTGGTCACAAAGCCGATCCCGGTGGCGCCGAGCAATATCATTCCCGCAATTGCTTCGCGGTTGTGATACCAGACGGCAAGAAATCCCGCGGCGACCGTCCCTGCGATCGACGCGAGGAACGTGCCCAGCTCGATGATCCCGTTGCCCCAGGAAAGTTTCCGCTCCGGCAAAAGTTCCGGCAGCAGCCCATACTTTGACGGTCCAAAGATCGCCGCTTCCGAGCTGATCAGAAAAACGCTGGCACACTCCAGCGGCAGGCTCCGCAGATACAGTGCAAGAGTCGCAAAGAGCATCACGCCGATTTCCAGAATTTTTGTCGCGATTGTGACGCTGCGTTTGCTGTACCGATCCGCGAAATTTCCTCCCGCCATCGAAAACAGAATGAACGGTATCGCGAACATGGCTCCGACGATTGGAACGAGAATGTCGCGCTTCGCGGCCGCGAGATTCATGGCGACCACGATGTAAATCACCAGAAATTTCAGGGCGTTGTCGTTGAACGCCGTCTGAAACTGCGTGGCAATCAGCGCCCAGAATCCGCGCTTCCAGTTTTTCGGTACGGATTCGCCACCCGCGTGGCTCTGCGCAAAATTCATCGTTCACCGCTGCGAGTTTCGGCGCCGCATGGGGAGAGCTGGCTGGCGCGGCTTGCGTGAGTCAGCATGGAAGAGGAGCTTCCTGCGCGCAGTCTATTCGATTTTCATCTGGATTTGTAGTCAGGAGGGCGGAGCTATTGCTCCAACATCGCCACGGCCGTTAGCTCTGAACTGTCAACTCTGAATTGTCAACTTTGAATTTTTTCTACGCAATCACTTTCAACGCCGGTGCCGCCGTCTCTCGCAGGCCTTCTGCCGGCCCCGGCTCGCGCTTCGCATATTTCGTCTCCACATAATCATCCACCAGCTTCTGAAACGCCGCCGATAGCTGATCGTAATTTCCCTTCAGCGTCACAAATTTTTGTCCATCGATATAAACCGGGCAACTCGGCTCTTCGCCCGTCCCCGGCAGGCTGATTCCGATATTCGCAGCCTTCGATTCGCCCGGCCCATTGACGATGCAGCCCATCACGGCCAGCTTCAATTCCTCCACGCCCGCGTACCGCCGCTTCCATTCCGGCATCATATCGCGTATGTATCCCTGAATCCGCTCGGCCAATTCCTGAAATGTCGTGCTCGTGGTTCGCCCGCATCCGGGGCACGCCGTCACGCTCGGCGCGAACGACCTCAGCCCGAGCGATTGCAGCAATTCGCACGCCGCATACACTTCCTCGCGCCTGTCTCCGCCCGGCCTCGGCGTCAACGAAATCCTCACCGTGTCGCCAATGCCTTCGCTCAGCAGCACTCCCATGGACGCCGACGACCACACCAGTCCCTTCGCGCCCATCCCCGCTTCCGTCAATCCCAGGTGCAGCGGCTGTTCGGTTCGCGCGGCCAGCTCGCGATAAATCGCAATCAGATCGTTCGGCCGCGAAACTTTGCACGAAATAATAATCTGGTCCTTTCGCAGCCCCGTCTCCAGCGCCAGCTCCGTGGATTGCAGCGCCGAGAGCACCATACACTCGTTGATAATTTCCTCGGACGTGTGCCCCAAATCCTTGTCCGTGTTTTCCTGCATCTTCTCCATCACCAGCTCTTGATTCAGCGAGCCGCCATTCACGCCGATGCGCACCGGCTTGCCGTAATCGCGCGCTACTTTGCAGATGGTCGCAAACTGTTCATCGCGGCGCGTGCCGTGCCCCACGTTGCCGGGATTGATTCGATATTTGTCCAGCGCCTCGGCGCATTTCGGATACTTCGTCAGCAAGACGTGCCCGTTGTAATGAAAGTCGCCGATGATCGGAACGTCGCAGCCCATATCCAGCAGTTGCCGCTTGATCTCCGGCACTGCGGCCGCGGCTTCCGGAATATTCACGGTCACGCGCACCAGCTCCGATCCCGCCTGCGCCAGCTCGTAGCTCTGGCGCACCGTCGATGCGACGTCCACCGTATCCGTGTTGGTCATCGACTGGACCACAATCGGCGCGCCGCCGCCCACCTGGATCTTGCCGACCTTCACGCCCACCGTTTTGTGCCGCTTCTGCTCCAAACGTTTTTCCTCTCTTCTATTTCCTTCGCTCGGGTTTCTGCTGACTTCTGTAATCTTATACGAACGCCATGCTCGCTGGCCAGCGCACCATTTCCGCCGCGAGCTCATGCCTCCGCGCCTGTACACTGAATACAACGCACCCGATTGTTGCTCCCCGCTCTCCGCTTCCGGCCTATCGGCTTTCCCCCGTCCCCCCGTAAGGCCCGATCCGCCTATAGCCTCCTACGGCACCTACCCAAACTTCGGTATGGCCCATGCACGTGCCCAGATGGTATCCTCCCCCCGCACGGGTCAGTTGTGGGACTACGGGTTCAACGGGACCGGGGGAATTACCATGGGGGTCCTTCAGCCGTTTCTTTTTGCCGAGTATCACCGGCAAATCGATACCGAGCTTGATGAACGCATCAAAAAACATCGCATGACGATGGCCGCGGCCGAAGCCCGCCGGGAATTCGACGATCCCGATCGCCCGCTGATTCTACTCGCCGGCGGCGATTCCTGGTTCGACTATCCGCTCAATGGCAACGTGCCCCTCGCGCGCACGGACATCGTCTCGCAATTGCAGTCCTTGCCGGGCAAAGCGCCGCACATTCTGAATTTCGCGCACTTTGGCGATTCCACTTCGTCGTCCTTCGGCGTGCGGCAGCAGGCCCGGCTCATCCGCGCGCTCACCGAGCAGACCGATCCGCCCTTCGACGCCATTCTCTATTCCAGCGGCGGCGACGATATCGCGGGCGACCGTTTCTGCCTGTGGCTCAATGATGCGCGCCGCGTTGACTACGATCCGGGGCGGGGAATCAACGCCGGCGCCTTCGCTGCGATTCTCGACATCATCAAAAAATCCTATATGGATCTGATCGCGCTGCGCGACGAATTTCTCCCCGGCCAGCCCATCTTCTGCCACGACTACGATTTCGTCGTTCCCAGCGGCAAGGGCTTCTGCGGCGTCGGCCCGTGGCTCGAGCCCGCGCTCGGCTTTCGCAATTGGGACGACCGCGCCGACGGCACCGAAATCATCTGGACCGCGCTGCTCGAATTTAAACAGTTTCTCGTTCAGATGGCCTCGGGCGCCGCGAATATCGTTCTGGTGGATACGCAGGGAACTCTGCACGAAGACGCCGCCTGGGCCAACGAACTCCATCCCGCGCCTTCCGGCTTCCAGGCCCTCGCCGAAAAATTCCGCCAGGCCCTCGCCTCTAAATTCCCCGGCCGCATCTAGTCGACCTCAGCGAAGAGCGAGTGAAACGGCCGATCGGCTGGATGTAGGGTCGGTCGCGCTAATCCAACGGCGACGTTTGCAGCGATCGCATAGTCGATCTTGCCCTGCTCTGCGTCATGCGTGCCTCAAGACGGACCTGTTCCGCGGGTTTCGCCGACGCAACTGAGCTCCCTCAAATCGGGCAATCGATCGTTTTGCCCTGCCGCATCAAACCGCGATCGTCGTCGGCGGCGACATCCTAATCGGGACGCCGAATTATTAGAAACGGCTGCAAGCTGGTGAAAACATGGAAAGGAGATTATTTCTAATCGGGACAGTTTGGCAGCCCTGCCCGCAACTCTGCGTAGCCGCGACCGGACAAATCTCGAAACCGCATCGCCGCCTCCGCCGTCAATGGCGGAAGAGGATTTCCCGGTTACCATTGCTTTTCGCTGTCATTTGCGTTCGTTGCATCCCGATTTATCGGGACCGAGTCCGCCAAATGCGAAAGGGGAATCTGCGATTGCAGCGATTGAATCTGTTCATGCTCGTTGCGATTGTGGCGATGTTGTTGCCGCCGCGCGCCCGCGCGCAAGCGCCTGCGCAGCCCGCCGCCCCCGACGCAGCTCAAAATGCTGCGGAAGACGCGCGCGACTTTCAAGACTCCTGCCAGGGCTTCGTACAGGATTTCTACAACTGGTACGTCGCGGCGCTCAATGGCGACACATTCATGGCCAAGCGCGACGCAACGTGGGTCCGCGCCGTGCGCATTCGCTCGACCGCGTTCAGCCATGACGTCGTTCAAGGCATCGAACAGGATGGCAAAATGCAAGCCAAGCATCCCGGCAAGGACGTTGGACTCGATTTCGATCCGTTCCTGGCCACGCGGGATCGCGACGATCGCTACACCCCGGGGACGGTCACGATCACCGGGAAGACTTGCCGCGCGGAAATCTTCGGCATATTGCATGGAGAAAAGCTGGCGGATCCGGCTGTGAGCGCGGAGCTGGCGTTCGATGGCAAGCAATGGAGCTTCACGAATTTTTATTATCCAAAAACACTGAAAAAGAGCGCGAGCGGCGACGATTTACTGAGCGTTCTGAAAGCCCTGCGAGAGACGCACAACCATTAGCGAAGAGCTGCAAACGCGCCGCTCCAGCAGCCCCCGAAGCCCTTGCGTGAAGTTTGCATCCGGAAAAATCACACAGAAAAACGAAACGGCCGGCGGAGAGCAGCCGGCCGATTTCGTTTGAGGGGTGGAACTTGAGATCGCTCTCCGAGTTTTGGCCTGAGTTACCTGCGGCCGCCGTGGAAGCCGCCACCGCCGCGAGCCGCTCCTCCGCCACGGAAGGCTCGGCCTGCCGACGGACGAGCTGCTGCGCCACCATGGAACGCTGGGCCGGCGACTGCGCCGCGACCGGCGAATCCAGGGCGACCTGCAAAGCCTGGCCGACCTGCAAAGCCCGGCCGTCCAACGAATCCTGGGCGTCCATAGAAGCCCGGGCGTCCGTAGAAGCCGGGATGGCTATACCACCCCCACGGATGACCGCCATGGAACCACGGACCGGCGCCGATAAAAACGCCGCCGACGAACCAATCAGGGCCGTAGTAGCCGTAGGGCGCGCATGCATACGGGTAGTAATTGTAGTAGCCGTATGCGCAGACCGGGCCGGGGCCAACCGCGACTGGGCCGCCGACTCCGACTGCCACCGGGCCAATTCCTACACCGACGCCGACGCGCACTTGCGCGTTTGCATTCGGCGCCGCGAGGAGCGCCAGAGCGAAAATTCCAACTGCTGCGAAGATCTTTAGCGTTTTCATGTTCGGACCCCTTTCTGAGATCCTTTCGTTGCCGTCTCGAACTTCAGCCTTGTAAAGGCAAGGGGCGTGCCAAACTGTGCCGGCCGAGCCGGCGAACACTAAGGCTAATGGCATCAATCGAGTAGCGCGCCTGCGGCTTTGGCTGGCGCCCGGAATGCGGCGCGCGCTGGTGGTGAGTCTCAAGCGAAACTGGTGGATTTCAACCACGTCAATCGGGGGTGCCGCGGAGTGAAAAACGGAGGCGCCGGCGCGGGCTGAAAACGGAAGTGATGATCCGCGCGATCGCCGCCACACGAACGCGCGGGCGACACTCTGAATTTCGTGGCGTTTGCTTGCGGGAAATCAAGCGCGTGCGTTTCGGAGCCGTGCGCGTGACGCAGATTGAAAATTCGGCGCGAAGCCCCTATCATCGAACGACCACGCCGGAGTGGCGGAACTGGCAGACGCGCCGGACTCAAAATCCGGTGGCCGCAAGGCCGTGTGGGTTCGACCCCCTCCTCCGGCACCAATGTTCTTAAGTCCCGCGCGTTCGAGCCGAGAGCAATTTTCCGCAATCAATAGCTCGCACAAATAAAGTTGTGAGAATCTAATGGTTTAATTTGGCAAATAAAACCGCGTATCAATGGTAGCCGCGTAGCGATACAGGAGGGAAGAAACATGACCACCAATAAAGTTTGGCTCATCACTGGCGCCGGGCGCGGTATGGGCGTGGATATTGCCAAGGCGGCTTTGGCCGCCGGCCATAAAGTCGTCGCTACCGGCCGTAATACTGAAAGGGTGGCCAAGGCCCTAGGAAAATCTGGAGACCTATTGGTCGTGAAACTGGACATTACCAAACCTGCTGACGCGGAGTCTGCGGTTTCGGCGGCCCTTGGGCGGTTTGGCCGCATAGATGTGTTGGTCAACAATGCCGCAAACTTTTACGCGGGTTTCTTCGAAGAACTGTCGCCGGAGCAGATGGAGCGGCAGTTGTCGACCAGTCTCATCGGCCCGATGAATGTAACCCGTGCCGTTCTGCCGGTTATGCGCAAGCAGCGTTCAGGGCTGATAATCACGATCTCATCAACTGCGGGTCTCATCGGTTTTGAGTTCGGCAGCGCTTACGCTGCGTCGAAGTTCGGCCTTGAGGGCTGGATGCAATCGCTGCAGGCCGAGGTCGAACCATTTGGTATCAATACGATCACTGTCAACCCTGGCTTCTTCCGCACAGAGCTACTCACGGAAGAATCCACAAATTTCGCAGAGCGGACCATTGAGGACTATAACGAGCGCAGGGCGAAGCAAATGGAGTTTTGGAAAGGCTACAGCGGCCAACAGTCCGGTAACCCTGCCAAGCTCGCCCGAGCGCTGATTACGATCTCCAATCAGGAAAAGCCGCCGCGGCGCTTTATTGCAGGCGCAGATGCAGTTGCCACTGCAGAGCTCGTGGCCACAACGCTTCAGCGGCAAACCGATGCCAACCGCGAGCTGTCATGTTCCCTCGCATACGACGATATCAAAGCCGCATGAGCATACGCGCCAATCCATTTGTTATCTAAAACAATGGGCCGAAAATGGTCCGTCTTAGTGAACGCGAAAGCACAAATCGATGCGGCGAGCGACGGAACGCCGAAAGACGGATACGAAACATGACGACGGACCCCACAAAGAAAGAGGCCGGAAAGGAAATCCGGCCTCCTGTAATGAAATATATGAAACCAGGACTGGTGAAACCGGGACTAGTGAGAAGGCGACGAGTCGAGATCGCCAGCAATCGCGCGATTGAAGCGCCCGGCCGTTGTGTCGATTAGAAAGGCTTCTCCGGGAGTGGCGAGATAGACGGCAACGGAATCGGCAAAATCATTCGCGAAGCCGTTGGCAATTTTAATGGTGCCGCGGCCTGTTGAAGGATCGAAGGTGACGACATCGCTGCGGAGAGAAACATGTGGAAGCGCGATGGCGGAGCAGGTGGCGTCCCAGGCGAGCGTGGCGTGCGTGAGATTTTCAATCGCGAGAGTGCCAGTCACAGAAACGGGGCCGGACGTCGAGGCCTGCCGGTCAAAGCCGGACGCACGAAAGGCGCTCGAAGCGTTTGCGGTAGACGCAGAGAAGGGCATCGCCTGCCGTTGCGCGACACCGAGCTGGCGCGTGTGCGCCGTGGTTGCGGAATCCGTCTCCATCAGCAAGAGCCACGACTCGGAGACGACGTAGAAGACAAAAGGCGATTTTTTCGCTGGCGTTGCGAGCGTGAACGTGCCACGGCCAGTCGCATCGGGCGATGCAGTGAGGCGGCCAGAGACGGGAGCTGCGGTGAAGATCGGGCCGATACCCGACTCGCTCGCATCGGCAATGCCCGAAAGAATTGAGTCCGATCCGATAGCGAGCTTGCCGACGGTTGCGAGGCGATCGGCTGAATTCGATTCCAGTTTAAATGCGAAGTCGCTGGAAATTTTCGCGACAGAGAACGCCGAGCTGTCCTGGCGAAGCAAGCGGCCGGAGATGGCGACGCCGTTTGCTTCCGAGCCGGTGATCATGCTGGAAAGCGTGTCGGAAGAGAGAGCGAATGAGAAGGCGAGCGGACGATCGGAGCCAGGGGCTGCGGCTGCGAGCGAGACCGTGCCGTGCATTTCGGAATCGAGCGTGTAAGAGCCTGTGACGCCCGCGATCCGTTCGCTCGGGGCGTGATTTTGATTGAGGTCGATCGAGCCGCCGGTGATATTTCCGGCGCCATCTGCTTTGATGCTGCCGACTACGCCGAGTGTTTCTCCCGAATCGTCGAAGCCAGAGAATTGGATGGCGAACTGGCCATTCAGCATGGACATTGACGAAGCCGAGATCGTGAAAGTGTCCGTGGCCGCGCCGACGACTGTGTCGGACGGAGTGGCTGTGATCGTGACGGAGTTGGGACTCGGCGGGGCGCTCGGCGCCTGATACGTCACGGAGCTTGAATAGCCGCTATTCGTGGCGGTCGAAAGAGTGCCCGCACCGGTTGCAGGCGAGATCGTCCAACTGATTCCCGCTGTGTAGCCGTAGCTCGACGGAGTAGTGGCGCTAAAGGTGTAACTTGCGCCTGGTTGAAGCGTGGTCACCGAATTCGTAATTGATGCGGTGAGTCCGCTGCTGCCACTCGAGCCGCTACCACTGCTGCTGCCGTAGCCCTTGCCGCAACTTGAGTTCAACACCATGAGGAACAGGACACCGATGATGGCCGTGCAACGCTTCATAACGCCTCCCCTCGAACGCGAAACGAACATTCGGACGTACGTTCCGCAAATGTGCAACGACACGAGATTGCTTGAGAGCGCGGCGGGAGTTGTCATTCGCGCGTACTAAAATTGTCAAAGGCTTGTCGAAAGATTTTCAAGTTGCGGAGACAAGACTAGTCGGGGCGTCGTTCACATCGTGGTCAGAATCCGCCGGAAAAATAAAGACGCGGGCAGGATGCCCGCGCCACCGGGAGTCGGCGAGGAGGAGAGGGAGCCCGCGGCGAAGAACGCCACGGGCAAAACCGAAAATGGTCCGTCTTAGTGAACGCGAAAGCACAAATCGATGCGGCGAGCGACGGCACGCCGAAACATGGATACGAAACATGACGACGGGCCCCACAAAGCGCGAAGGCAAGACGGGTGGAACGTCAGGATATCAACAGAGTAAATCCGCAATTAACTCTTGCGACACGCTCATCGGCCGGCGTTGACGCGCGGCGCGCAAGGACCTAGCATTCCTGGTAGGCAGTAGGCGCGTCTTGTAGCAATTCGGGACTCCAACGCTCGCGCCGTTCGGCCGAAGAAATATTCCCTTCCGGCAAACGAGTGGTCCGTGGCAAGAGCGAATCGAGAGTTTCAATCCGGAACTTCGCAAGGTCTCGAAGAGGCTTTGCACTCCTCGCGGGAGCCGTACCGGCTCCTGTTCGAAAAAAATCCGCGTCCAATGTGGGTGTACGACCTTGAAACACTGGCGTTTCTGGCGGTCAATGAAGCGGCCATGAGTGTGTACGGCTACTCGCAGGATGAATTCCTGCGAATGACAGCGAAAGACATTCGGCCGAGCGAAGAGGTCGGCGCGTTTGTTGCCGATGCGGCGCGGGTTCACACCGGTTTTGAAAATTCGGGGGTATGGACGCACCGAAGAAAGGACGGAAGCGAGTTTTCGGTTGAGATCATTTCGAATGAGCTCGAGTTTGCCGGGCGCCCTGCGAGGCTCGTTTCGGTCACCGACATCACGGAGCTAAAACGGGCTGAGGAGAAACTGCAGACTCGCGAGCACGAAATAGGGGAAGCGCAGTCCATCGCGCACATCGGAAGCTGGACCTGGGACCTGGCAACAAACTCGATCAAGTGGTCCGCGGAAATGTACCGAATCTACGGCTTCGCTCCCGAATCTTTCATTCCGACGCTTGAATCGCTGGCGAAATGCGTTCATCCCGATGACGCCGAGCGGCGGGAAAAGAACATGCGTGACATGACCTCTGGACAGCCGTTCCGGCCGTATACGTACCGGCTCATTCCGCCGGGCGGAACAGTGCGGACGGTGCAGGTGATGGGGATGGCCGTCGAACGCGACGCGAAGGGCAATCCTTTCCGGCTGACAGGCCTGGTACAGGACGTAACGGACCGCAGAAACGCGGAAGAGAAACTCGCGCAACTGGCGTCGATCGTGGAATCGTCCAGCGATGCAATCATCGGCAAGACGCTGACCGGAACGATTACGAGCTGGAACGCGGGCGCGGCGAGACTCTACGGATACTCGGCGAGCGAGGTTGTGGGACGGCCGATCAATATTCTGGTTCCACCGGAATTGCAGGACGAAGTGCCCGCGATCATCGAACGAATGCGGCGAGGCGAGGTGGTCGAGCACTATGAGACGGTACGGGTGAGAAAGGGCGGCCAAAGAATCGAAGTTTCGGTGACGGTGTCGCCGATGCGCGACGCCAACGGGAAAATCGTCGGCGCGTCCGCGATTGCCCGGGACATCACCGAGCGGAAAAAACTGGAGGAAAGATTCTCGAAGGCCTTCAATGCCAGCCCCGTGCCGATGACCATCAGCACGCTCGAGGATGGTCGCTTCATTGACGCGAACGAAAGCTATTTGCGAATCACCGGCTATCGCCGCGACGAGATGATCGGACAGACGTCGGAGGAATTGAAATTCTGGTCGAGTGAAACCGACCGTGCACGACTCCGCAGTGTGATCGATCAAGAGGGTTCGATTCGCGACATGGAAATCAAGTTTCTGACAAAGTCGGGCGAGCCGCGCACCGGTTTGCTATCGGCGGAAATCATCGATGTCGGCAACCGCAAGTGCGTGTTGGCGGTGACGAAGGACATCACCGAACAAAAGCTGCTGGAAAACCAGCTTCGGCAGGCGCAAAAGATGGAAGCCATCGGGCAACTCTCAGGCGGAATCGCGCACGACTTCAACAATCTCCTGGGCGTGATTCTCGGCTACGGCGAGGATCTGGAACTGCGTTTGGGCGGAGACCCGGCTTTACAAAAGAAGGCGACGCAAATTCGAAAGGCCGGAGAGAGAGCCGCTGCGTTGACGAGACAACTCCTGGCGTTCAGCCGTCAGCAAGTGCTGAACTTGCGCTCGATCAATCTGAACGAGGTTGTCACGGATATTGAAAAGATGTTGCGGCGGTTGATCGGCGAAGATATCGACCTCAGCGCGAAACTCGATTTGGATTTGGGACGAGTGAAGGTCGACCAGAGCCAGCTCGAGCAAGTGATCGTCAATCTGGCAGTGAATGCACGGGATGCCATGCCCGACGGAGGAAAGTTGTCGATCGAGACGGCCAACGTCGAACTCGACGACACGTACGCGCGCAGGCATCCGCCGCTGCGAGCCGGACCCCACATCTTGCTGGCTGTGACGGACACAGGGACGGGAATGGATGCGGCGACGCAGGCCCACATCTTCGAGCCGTTTTTCACCACCAAAGAGCTGGGAAAGGGAACGGGACTGGGCCTCGCGACGGTGTACGGAATCGTGAAGCAAAGCGAAGGCTATATCTGGGTGTACAGCGAAATTGGGCGCGGAACGACATTCAAGATCTACCTGCCCCGAATCGATGAACGCGTTCCCACAGAGGTCGAGGTCGCGAACGCCCCTCCAGTGGCGCGGGGCACGGTGACGATCCTGCTTGTGGAGGATGAGGAAGCGCTGAGGGTTTTTACACGCGAACTGCTGGAAGAACACGGCTACAAGATTCTGGAGGCCGAGAATGCCGAGCGAGCTCTGGAGATCGCGCGAAGCTTTCCGGGCGCCATTCACCTTCTACTGAGTGATGTGGTGATGCCGGGGATGAGCGGACAGGAACTTGCGGCAGTCCTGGCTCAATCGCGTCCGGATCTGAAAGTATTACTGACGTCCGGATATACGGGCCACGCGGCCGTGCGTCGCGGCCTGCTGGATCCCACGACGGACATTCTACAAAAGCCGTTCGCGCGGCAGATATTGTTGCGGCGCGTGCACGACGTACTTCAAAAGAAACTGCCAACGAATTGAATCGCCGGGTAAAAGCCAGGATTAACGCAGCGGATGGGCCTGGAAGAATTTCCAGATTATGTCGTCCGCGTCGAAATCGCGGCTCGTCCTGCCAATGATAAACGCCGGAAGATATTGCCTCCCGCCGGGCCACGTGTGGCCTCCCCCGACAACCGAATAGAGAGCGACTTCGGCGTTATCACGGCAGCCAGAGTAGATTTCGTGGCGAGTCTCGAAGCCGCCGGAAGATTCTCCGTGAAAGGAATCGCGCACGGGAGTAGCGGGGCAGCCGTCGATGCGCGCCCAGGATTGAACCGAATCGCGCGCCGAAAGAATTCTACCGCTCGAGCCGTGGCGAACCAGGCCGCCGTCGTAAGGAACGAGCGGATCCTCGGTGCCGTTGATTTCAAGAACCGAGACCGGGCGCGAGGGATGGCAGCGTTCGGAAAGCGTGGCCGAGAATGTGGCGCCAACGGGAGCGACAGCGGCAATGCGCGCGGAGAGTTCGCAGGCGAGACGATAGGACATGAACCCGCCGTTGGAGAGGCCGGTGGCATACACGCGCGAACGATCGACGGAGTAAGTGGATTCGAGCTTGTCGAGCATGGCGGAGAAGAATGCGACGTCATCAACGCCATCGCGTTCAGCGGGAGAATCGCCGCGGCCGTCGGCCCAGCTTCGGCTGATGCCGTTGGGATAGACGGCGATGATGCCGTTGCGATCGGCAAAGCTATCGAAGTAGGCGATGCGCTCCATGCCGGGGCCCGTGCCCGTGCGGCCATGGATGACGAATATGAGCGGCCAGCGATTCGAGGATGAATAGTATTTCGGCAAATGGAGGTAATAATTGCGCGGGCGGCCGCCGGATTCGAGCGTGAATTTCGGATCGTGAGGAATCGCACAGGCCGTAGAGGCAAGAGCTGCTGCGGCGGCAAGAGTCAGGAGTGAGAATCGGCGCATGTCAGCCCTTAGATATAAAACGCGATAGCAAGCTGCCAAGCGAGCGCGCTTCCGGCATTTTGAGGAGCAATGTTCCGCCGACGTAAATGATGCCGTAGGGAATCAGGACAGCAATGGCGAGAGGAATGGGCGCGTGTGGTCCAACGAGGCGGCGGACGCCGAGAGCGGCAGCGGCGGCGACGATGGCGGTACCCCATACGGCGCTGGAGAAAGAAAAGGCGAGGCCGGTGCGGCCGATGCGTTTATTGAGGTAGTGGCGAAGGAGGAGAAATTCGACCCAGCCGGAAATTCCGGCGGAAATGGTGAGGCCGGCTACGCCCCAGCGTAAATTGATGCCGAGAAGCGGCGGAAGAGGAATCGCGCAAAGGTAGCCAAGGATGGTGGTCAAGGCGATGCGCACGATCGAGAAGCGCAGAGGAGTGCGGGTGTCGCGCAGAGCGTAGTAGGTGGCGGAGTAAAGGCGGCCAAGAGTTGAGGCCAGCAAACCCACTGTAGACCCAGCAAGAATTCCCCAGACATAGATGACGTCGGCGTGAACGAAGCGACCGGACTGATAAATGGCGGCGACGATGACATCGCCGAGCGCGAGAAACGCGACAACCGACGGCACGACGAAGTAAGCGATCTGGCGGAGGCCGGCGTCGAGGCGAACGCGCAGGGCAACGGCGACTTCCTCTTCCGCGCCGAGCTGGCCGGACATGACAGGAAGCTCGGCGGCGGAGACGGCCATGCCGAAGAGGCTTACGGGGAGAGTGTAGAGCGTTTGAGCGTAAGAGAACGCGGCAACGGCGCCGGTGGGCAAGAGGCTGGCGAGGAACGCATCCACATAGGCGCTGATCTGGACGACGCCCCGGCTGACGAATACCGGGAAGAAGTTGCGGACGACGACGCGGACGTTTTCGTGCCGGTAATGAAGCGTCAGGCGCAGGCGGCCGAGCAAATGCATCACGACCGGCCACTGCACACCGACTTGAAGCGCGCTGCCGATGACCGCGCCCCAGGCGAGTACCGCAGCGAGAGGGAATTGCGCGAGGCGGCCGAAGGCGATGAGAGCGGTGACCATGGCGGCGTTCCAGATGACCGGCGCCGTATAAGACAGGAAGAATTTTCGATGGCTGTTGAGGATGCCGAGGCACCACGCGGAAAGGACGAGCAGGCCCGCACCGGGAAAGAGAATCCGAACGAGGCGGACGGTGAGTTCGCGCTTTTCGCCGTGAAATCCGGGAGCGATGAGCTCGATGAGCCAGGGAGTTGCGAGTACGCCGACAAGGACGAGTGCCGATGCCGTAAGAGCGAGAAGAGAGAAGACGGCGCCGGCAGTTTTTTCGGCCTCTTCGCGATCGTTGCCGGCAAGAAGCTTGGCGTAGACGGGAATGAAGGACGCGGAGAGAACGCCTTCGCCGAAAAGATTCTGTAGAAAATTGGGAATGCGGATCGCGGCTTTGAAGGCGTCGGCGGCATCGGAATTGCCGAAATAGTGGGCGAAGAAGCGGTCACGAATGAGGCCGGAAACACGGCTGAGGAAAATCCCGGAGGCGACGAGAAAGGCGGAACGCGCGGTGCCAAAGCGGCGAGCAGGAGCCTTGTCCGGCGTGGCGCCGGGCTGAACTGGATTCGAAATGCTCAGGAGCGTGTCCAGCGCTCTGGATTCGCGCGAGGCGCGGCGAGCGAAAAAGGCGCGCGGCTCGAACGCGACGGCGTGAGCGCGATACGCAAATCATTAGACTGGCTGCGCCGCGACAAGTCAATTCCGAATGAGGGAAGCGGTTCTCAAACGAGCGCGGGTGCAGAATGCGTGAGGCTGCGGGGCTGAGGCTGCCTCGTGTGGGAGACGCGTTAGTACGTTTGGCCAGTGCTGAATTTGGCACACTGTCGCTCCGGAAACTGGTTGTTTACAAACGATTGCGGTATCAGTAGGAAGCAACCTCTCAGGGGAAATATGGCGACCACAACGGACCCAGTTTTTCCACCAGTAACGCCGCATGTGACGGCGGCGCAAATTTCTGCGGATTTACGCCGATTGGACAAGCGGCAATGGTGGCTGTGGTCAACCGCGTGCGCCATCATGGTGCTGCTGACGATTGCGGTGGCGTCATTCGTGTTCCCGGCGCTGCTGCGGGATGACGGCCCAACGGCGTCGTGGGGACTGACGGAAGCGGTGCGAGGCCTGGTCGGGCTGGTGCTGCTGTTCAATTGCTACACGGTCTACCAGCAAGTGGTATTGAACCGGCTGCGGCAGCAGATGTCGCAACAGATTGAATCGCTGGCGAACGTGGAAAGCCTGGCGACGGAAGTGTATAAACTCGCGGCACTTGACCAGTTGACGGGACTCTATAACCGGCGTTCAGCGGAGAAGCGGCTGGAAGAAGAGATTTCCCGAGCGATACGGCACTCCCGGCCACTGACACTGCTGCTGGTCGACATCGACAATTTAAAGGAAATCAACAACACGTACGGGCACGCCGCAGGGGACGTGGTGCTGATGCAGTTTGGCGAGCGACTCCGGCGCGCGGTGCGCGGATCGGACCAGGCAGCGCGGGTCGGCGGCGACGAGTTCATGGTGGTGCTGCCGGAATGTCCGAGCGGACAAGTGAAGCATGTGATTCAGCGATTGCGCGGAATGAAGGTGGAATACGACACCATCGAGATTCCGGTGAATTTCTCGGCGGGATGCAAGGACTACAGTCCGGGCGAAACGGCGCTCGAATTCATCCGGCGCGTGGACCAGGTGCTGCTCGCGGACAAGCGCGGGGCGTGCCAGGATCTGGATCTTCAGACCGTCGATAGCGCGGCGCGGCGCGAGCGCGCGTAATCCATCAGCGCGGCATTTGCCGCAACGATCGTTCCGAGAGCGTGGTCCACGTCAGCAAGTTGCGAGCCTGGTACCGCAACATACAAGTCACCTTCCTCGATCCCCGTATAAACACGATTACCGATGCAGCCGAGACTGGCCGTTGTGCCCATGGACATCGCCGCGGGAATGGCCATGCAAGTGGGACGGCCAAGCACCGGGAGCGAGGATGCCGCATTGGCCCGCTGCGCGGCTTCTTGCAGGAGCATCGCGGCCGCGGGACGGCAGGCGAAGAGAACGACGCTGGGATTGAGCGGCGCGTCGGCGAGAGGCGCGTAGACGACGGCGGCGGGCGTTTTGGGAAGCTGCGGAACCTTCGGAATGTCTTCCGGGACCAAATACTCAACTTTGAACATCAGACTGAGCGTGTCGTTGAGTTCATTCGCGCGAGCCGGCGGCAGATCGATTTTGTGCGTGTAACTGCCTACCGGGCAATTGAAGTGGTCGGAAGGGACCGTATAGAAGGTGCGGCCATCGGCGGCGAGGCGCCAGAAACTGCAGCCCGATGGCTCGGTGCCGAGGAATTTTTGGATGCCGGTGGGTTCGGCATCAAGAACCGTGACAGAGACCGGGCGCCGCTTCAGGCCAAGCCGCTCGGTGAATCGCCGTTCGAGTTCCTTCCACTGTCCCATTGGGTCCCCCGTATCGTTTGGAATGCGAATCAGGCTTGCAAGCGCGACGCGTCGAGCGAGAGAGTTTAACACGGAGGATTGGATGGCGCTTGCTCCTCTGGCTGCCGAGAATTGCGGCGGAGCGAGTTCGGGATGCGTAATGGCGGAAGGCAAGAATCAGAAAAATGAAAAGGCGAGTACCTGAAAAACAAAATCAAGAACAGGGTCGCTTCTAACCCTTCCTGCGTCAGGGCCTTCGGAGGGGTGAACTACATCGATCCGGACTTGTCCGCAGGGACGAGATCGTAAACGTAGCGGATGACGACGGAGGACTGTTGACGATTGCTTTCGATGCGGACGATTTCGACGAGCCTCTTGCCGCCCGGCTGCGCTTCGAACGAGCGCGAATATCTGTCACCGCGAGAATTCTTTTCGTCGCTGACGAGCCGGATTTGCTCCCAATGCGCGGCGATCTCCTGATTTGTAAGATCCTTGGATTTTTTCAGCTTTCGGCCATCCGTGTAGAACTCGCGCTTGTTGTTTTCGTCGTCGGCGAGATCGAATTCATTGTCTTTTAGAGCGAGAGTCATCTTGACGGGCGGATCGATGAGTTCCTGCATGCGCGCGCGGTCATCGCTGGTCTCGGTGCTGTTGCCTTGGCCGCCGTGCCTGCCAGAACCACCACCACCGCCGCCGCCGGGATATCCACCACCACCACCGCCGGGATAACCACCGCCTCCGCCCCCGCCCGGAAAGCCGACGCCTCCTCCTCCGCCACCCCAGACGCCTCCACCACCACCGCCGTTACCGCGGCCACCGCCGCCGTTGTTGCCGTTATTGCCGTTATTTTGCTGGCTTTGAGCTGCACGCAATTTTTCGTGCCCGTCGTCGCTTTCGTCGGTGTTCAGCTTCCAGGTGCCGGAGAGATTGTCACGAGTGGCTGGCGGCCCCGCAGGCTCCTGCGGTTTCGGCTGCGCGGCGGGCTGGGAATTGTCGTCGCTCGATTGTGAAGGCGAAATCGGACCCGGAGCAGCCTGGGCGTTAGCGAGACCCGGTAACGTCAAAGCGAGCGCCGCCGCGAAGGACGACAGCGCCAGGAATTTGAGTGCAGGTGCGTTCATAATCCAACTCCGATCAATATCGCGATCGATCCTGGCACGCTGCAAGAAGATTCTGACCCCCGGCATAAGGGATGCGGCGCTTTCGGAAAAAGATGCCAGCTCCGCCAAGCCGAGCGCCGGCATCAAACCGAATGGAGCGCGAAGAGTTTTAAGCAGCAGAGCACATTGAGCTTTCGGGTAACAGGAAACACATTGGAGAGAAATACCTTGCGCGCGGCGGCGTGGGACGCTTAAGATAACGCTTCTTCTCTCGAGGGGTACGAGAGTGCCTAAGGAAAAGCCTAAGGTCAATATTGGGGAAGTAATTCGCTCGTATCGCAGCGATCGCGGCCTGTCACAGGGGGATATTGAAAGGCGCACCGGTCTGCTGAGATGCTATTTGTCGCGGGTCGAGAACGGGCACACCGTGCCGTCGCTCGAGACGCTGGCGAAGATCGCGGAAGCGATGGAGATTAATCTCGCCGATTTCTTTCCGGGCAGCGACACTCCGCAGGACCGCGAGACGCGTAAGATGCTCGGCGAGCTTTCAGAAGATGAGATCCGCTTCCTGGCGGACATCAAGAAATACAGCACGACTCTTTCGGACGACGACAAGAAACTCGTGCTGGCCATGATTCGCAAGATGGCGACGATTACGCCGCCACCGCCGCGCAAGACCGCCGCGCGACGCCCCGAATACTAATCCGTAACTTAAAATCAGTCGTGTGATTCGCCGGCCGCAGTCGCGGGCGTGCGTACGCCTCCTGTGCGGTTTCCAGGCCAGGAACCGGGAGACTTGGCGCGTGCCGATGAATTCGGCCGTGGTTGGGCTCAGTCCGGCGTGGATCGTGCGGCGGCTTTGGAGCTAAAGGATTTTGGATCGACGATGGCGCGAAAGACACGCCCGCGGCCGATGATGATTTCGCCCATTCCCGATTCCACTTCAAAGATTAGACGGCGACCGTCCTGCGAGACCAGGCGCGCCCAGGCGTAGACAAGCGCGCCGACAGGCGCTGCCTTGAGATGATCCACTTCGATTCGCGTGCCGACGGTGATGGTTCCATCCGGCAGGTGCGGCTGGGCCGCTGTGGCCGCGGCCACTTCCATCATGCCGATCATCGCGGGTGTGGAGAAAACTGCCGGGAGAAGTGGATCGTATGCCGCGATGGTCCATTCCGCCGGAACGATTTTTTCCATGCGAAGTTCGATGCCAAGGGGAATTGCAGGATAGTCCGGACGGCCCTTCGAGCTCAACTCGCCGGCTCCCGTCCGTCGAATGCTCGGGGCGTCTCCTTGCATGAGCCCGGAACGACAAAGCTGCGCGTGAGTTCCGCGAAAGTGATACCGAGTTGCGCCCAGAGGCGGCGCTTTAGACTGCGATAATCCTGCGCGCCGCTGAAGACATCGCGAATGAGATCGCGGAAGGTCGCGCTGTGATTCACGAGCTGAACCATGCGCGTGGTAACCGCGCCACCGAGGAAGTTTCCGCAGAAAACTTTGCGGGCAATGCGAGCCGCGAATTCGAGATCGGCGGAAACTTCCGTGCGCAGCCGGGCGGGATAGGCCTCCGGCTGATCGGCGATCAGAGATTCGGCGAGCAAATCGCCGGAGCGAATGGCGTAGAAGAGGCCTTCGCCGGTGATCGGATCGACACAGGCAGCGGCATCGCCCGCCATCGCCCAATTTCGGCCGACGATTTTCCGGCGACGCAGCGTATTGGCCTCAGGCGAAGGCAAGACGTGGCTATAAAATTGAGCGCCAGCGAGCGAAACGTTTTCGTCTTTTAAGAATTGATCGAGATGGCGGCGAAGCGTGTGGCTGGAATTTCGCGCCAACTTTCCGCAAATACCGATGGAGACGTGGCCCGCGCGCGGAAACGACCAGAGATAACCTTCGAATTGCTTCAAGAATTTCACTTTGATCATTTCGTCTTCGGTTGGGACGAAGTAACCGAGTGTCATCTCGAGGTCGGCGGGCGTGAGCGCGGTCGTCCCGGGGCAAAGTTGATTGCGAGCGCCGCCGGCGATGACCACGAAATCCACGGATTTGCGCTCCCGGCCGGCGACGAGATCAACGCCGCAGCCGGCCGTATCAATCTGGGTGACGCGCGAACGGATGGTGGTGCATCCGGCGGCCACGGCGCGGTCGAGGAGCAGGCCATTCAGAACGGCGCGCGAGTAAACGACAATCGGGCGGCTCATGTGAAAACGAGCACGACGCCCGCCGCTGGAAATGAGCTCCGCAGTGCGTACGACTTTCTTCGGTTGAGGATTATTCAGGAGAAACGGGTAAAGCGAGATGGCCTTATGAGTGAGGCCGCCGCCGCAGGGTTTTTCCCAGGCGAGATGCTCGTCGTAGACCGTAACGTTGAAGCCCGCCGAGGCCAGCCGCTCGCCGCAGATGGCTCCGGCAGGACCGCCGCCGACGATTGCGATGTCTTTCATTCGATGCTCAGCCCCCGGAAAAATAGCGGATCTGGTGCGCGGAACCGAAGTATAGCATCAAAAAAGTTGCGACAAGATTGGAGCGCCGCGAGAAGTTGTCGAAAGAATCGCGGAGGGCGTGGTGAATGAGGAGGGCGCGAAAGCGCTCGCAGGCTGCGTGATACAATTTTCGTTTAGGCGATAAAGGAGCATCCAAGTTGGGAGTGGTGATGAATCGAACGGAGCTCGCGCGCGAAGCAGCGGGGCTGAAGCGCGCCGGGAAGCGGGTCGTCTTTACGAACGGCTGCTTCGATCTGCTCCATCCCGGACATATTCGCTTGCTGGAGCAGGCCAGATCGCTGGGCGATGCGCTGATCGTGGCAATCAATAGCGACGCCAGTGTTCGCGGCAACAAAGGCGCGAACCGGCCAATCATTCCGCAGAACGAGCGCGCGGAGGTGCTGGCCGCACTTGAGGCCGTGGATTACGTGACGATTTTTGACGAGGCCACGCCGCGTGAGATTGTTGCGGCAATCGTGCCGGACATTCTGGTGAAAGGCAGCGACTGGGGACCGAACGAAATTGTGGGCCGCGAAGAAGTGGAAGCTGCCGGCGGACGAGTTGTTTCGATGCCGCTCGAGCCGGGATATTCGACGACGGGGCTAATTGAACGAGTTCGACGTTTGAGTGAATGATACTGCCCCTGGTTGCTGAGCTGTTGTCCCGCGTGGGACGCCGGCCTGCCGTGGAAGCGTGTCTCGATGCGCTGCGCCGCGGGCCGGGAGAAGTGCGCCTGGCCGGCCTCACCGACCCTGCAAAAAGCATCGTTGCGGCATTTACGGCGGCCTCGCTCGCGCGTCCGGTGGTGATCCTGGTCGAGTCGAACCGGCGGGCGGAAGAATTCCTCGAGCCGGTGCGATATTTCTTCCAAGCCTTCGCGCGAAAACCTTCAAGCCGCGTGGCCGTGCTGCCGTCTCAGGAGGTTTCGCCTTACGAAGGGCGATCGCCGCACGCTGAGATTTCGGAAGCGCGCGCATGGGCGCTGTGGCGGATCGCGGCGGGCGAGGCGGACATTATCGTTGCGCCGGTGGAATCGGCGATCGTGCGGCTGCGCGATAGCGGCTTTTATCAGGGTCTGGCGTCGCAGCTCGCGCGCGATCAGGACCTCCCGCAGGACGATTTCCTCAATCATCTGGCCAGCGTCGGATACGAACGCAGCGAGACGGTCGAAGCGCCGGGACAATTTTCTGTGCGCGGCGGAATCGTGGATGTGTTCTCGCCGGAGACGAACGCGCCGGTGCGGCTCGAATTCTTCGGCGATACGCTCGAATCGCTGCGCGAATTCGACCCGAATACGCAACGTTCGATGCGCCCGCTTGAACGCGTGACCCTTCTTCCGCTGACGGATTACCCACGGTTAACCGGACTGCTCGAACGATTCCAGGAGACGCCGGGTTCGGGCCGCCCGGATGAAGGATTGCCCGCAGGTTTTTATCCCGGCTGGGAATTTCATCCTGCGACGGTCGAGGACGCGAAATCGAGCTTGCTGGAACTCGCGGGGAACGCGGTGGTGTTGGAGGATGAGCCGGAATCGCTGCGAAAGACGCTCGCGATGTTGCGCGAATCACTCGCGGCGGAATTCGAAGAGGCCGGCGGCTCCGCGGCGCCGCCCGAGCGATATTTTCTGACGCCGGAAGAATGGGATGCCGCGCGATCCGCACGAGCGCGCATGGGGCTGGAGCATCTCGCGCTGGAAAGCGAGGCGCGACCCTACGTGCTGCAATCGCAGCCGACGGCGCGCTATCACGGAAATGTGCCGGCCTTTATGGCCGAGGTGCGAAATCATTTGGAACGCGGCGAGCAGGTTCTCGTGTGCGTGGCAAGCACGGGCGAAGCCGAGCGGCTTGCCGACATCTGCCACGAGCACGAATTGCCGTTTCGACTGGGAGATGTGGATGAAAGCGCGACGGGGACGCGGCTCGCCGAGGAAAGCAGCGGAGGAACCGTTCCGGCGCTGGTTTTGCTGAAAGCGCCGCTTACCGACGGCGTCATTTTTCCGGAATCGAAGCTGGTGGTTTACGGCAGCGGCGATCTGTTTGAGTCGCTGCCCGCGCCTGCAAGAGCGCGCGCGCGGCCAAAGGCCGCCACGTTTTTCAGTGATCTTTCCGATCTGAGGCATGGCGATTTCGTCGTGCACGTGGACCACGGAATCGGGCAGTTCGAGGGCTTGCGGCAACTGGCGGTGGACGGAGCGCAGGGAGAGTTTATGCTGCTGCGCTACGCCGAAGACGCGCGGCTCTACGTACCTCTTGCGCGAGTGGATCTCGTGCAGAAATATCAATCGCTCGGTGGTGCGACGCCGCAGCTGGATCGCCTCGGGACAAATATTTGGGAAACGCGGAAGGCGCGAGTCAAGAAATCCGTAGGAGACATGGCGCAACAGCTCCTGGCGCTGTATGCCGAGCGAAAGGCTGCCCCGGGACACCCGTACCCGATGGACACGCAGTGGCAGAAGGCGTTTGAGGATGCATTCGAATTTCAGGAAACGCCCGATCAGGCCAAGGCGATCGACGATGTAAAGCGCGATTTGGAGTCGGGCGAGCCGATGGAACGCCTGCTGTGCGGCGATGTGGGCTACGGCAAGACGGAAGTGGCGATGCGCGCGGCGTTCAAAGTGGTGTCGGATTCGAGGCAAGTTGCGGTGCTCGCGCCGACCACAGTGCTCGCTTTTCAGCATTACGAGACGTTCCGGCGCCGGTTCGCGGCCTTCCCGATTCGCATTGAGATGCTCAGCCGTTTCCGAACGCGGAAGGAGCAGAGCCAAACGCTTCAAGAGCTGGAAGCGGGGAAGGTGGACATCGTCGTGGGGACGCATCGCCTGCTGTCGCGCGATGTGAAATTCCATTCTCTCGGGCTGCTGGTGGTGGATGAAGAGCAGCGATTCGGCGTGGCGCATAAAGAACGAATCAAGGAAATGCGGAAGAATGTGGACGTGCTGTCGATGTCGGCAACGCCGATTCCGCGGACGCTGCATATGTCGTTGATCGGGCTGCGCGATATGTCGGTGATCGAGACGCCGCCGAGGGACCGGCTGGCGATTCAAACGGTGGTGGCTCCGTTTTCGGAAGCGATTGTGAAGCGCGCGATCGAGCACGAACTTGAGCGTGGCGGGCAGGTGTTCTTCGTCCACAATCGCGTGGAATCGATCGCGTCGGTGGCCTCGCTGGTGCAGCGGCTGGTGCCGAAAGCGCGCGTCATTATCGGCCACGGGCAGATGAATGAATCGGCGCTCGAGAAAGTGATGTTGCAGTTTGTGCGCGGGGATGCGGACGTGCTGGTGAGCACGACGATCATCGAGAACGGGCTCGATATTCCGCGGGCGAACACGATTTTGATTAATCGGGCGGACAAGCTGGGACTGGCGGAGCTTTACCAGCTTCGCGGCCGTGTGGGCCGGTCGAACCAGCATGCCTACGCGTATCTTCTCGTGCCGCCGGAAGGATCGCTTTCGGCGATCGCGCGGCAGCGGCTGGCTGCGCTCAAGGAATTCAGCGATCTCGGCGCGGGATTCCGGATCGCGGCGCTCGATCTCGAGCTGCGCGGAGCGGGGAACTTGCTCGGGCGGGAGCAGCACGGTCAAATCGCGTCGGTCGGATTCGATCTATTTTGCCGTCTTCTGGAGCGCGCGGTGGCGGAGAAGAAGGGAGAGGCGGTTGTGCCGGAGCGCCGTGCGACGCTGAACCTCGGGCAGGACATCCGAATTCCCGCCGGATACATAGAAAGCGAAAATCTGCGGTTGAGCATCTATAAACGTATAGCCGGCGTCTCGAACGAAAAGGAACGCGAAGAGGTGGAGCGCGAGCTGGCCGATCGATTTGGGCCGCCTCCAAAAGCCGTCGAGAATCTGCTCGATTACGCGGTGCTCAAGGCTCTGGCGGAGAGCCTGTTGGTCGCGTCGATTGAAAGGCGCGGGGACCAGGTATCCGTGAAGTTTTATGACGAGACTCCGGTGACGCCGGAGAAATTGGTGCGTGTGATTCGAGACCGGCGCGGAATGAAGCTGGATCCAAGCGGCGTGCTCTGGTTCGATTGGAAGAGCAATGGCGATGGAGTTTCGGAGGCCAGCCGAAAGGTATTGCTGCAATTACAACCGAAGCGGTAAACTTTCCAACCAGGATAATTGAAGATGAAATTTGCTCGAATTGCGATTCTGATTTTTGCGGCGGGGAGTATTGCGTCAAGCGTGCCGCAGGCGCGCGGCCAGGTGAAACCGACGACGGCCACGCCGGCGAACAATCCCAAAGACCCCAAGGACGTGGATGTAAAGTCATCGGGCAACGGCCGCGTCATCGAAGAAATCGTGGCGCGCGTGAACAACGAAATCATCACGTATTCGGCGTACCAGAAGGCCGAGGGCGAGCTGCATCAGGAAGTGCAGCAGGATTGCCAGGGATGCACGCAGGACCACATGAACACGATGTTCGAGGACCGGCAGAAAAATCTGCTGCGCGATCAGATTGACCAGTCGCTCCTGGAGCAGCGCGCGAAAGATTTGGGAATCAACGTCGAGCCAGACGTGATCAAGCGGCTGGACCAGGTGCGTTTGCAAAATAATTTTCCGTCGATGGAAGCGCTGCAGAAGGCGGTGGAAGAGCAGGGGCTCTCCTGGGAGGATTACAAGGCGAATTTCCGCAATCAATTGATGACGCAAGAAGTGATTCGCCGCGAAGTGGGATCGCGAGTGGACATCGGCCACGATGATGTTCAGAAATACTACGACGCGCACAAAGAGGAATTCGTGCGGCCCGAGCAGGTAGTGCTCGCGGATATTTTTCTGAGCACGGAAGGGAAGACGCCGGAGCAAGTGCAGGCGATCAAGAAGAAGGCCGACGATTTGCTGGCGCGGCTCAAGAAGGGCGACGACTTCGGGGAACTGGCGAAGCGCAATTCCGAAGGCCCGACGGCCCACGATGGCGGCGACCTCGGCGCGTTTGAGCGGGGACAACTCTCCAAGCAGCTCGAAGACACGGTTTTTGCGATGCAGAAGAATCAGCTTTCCGATGTCATTCAGACGAAGACGGGATTTGAAATCCTGAAAGTGGAGCAGCACTTCGAAGCTGGCCTGCAGCCGATCGAAAAGGTTGACCAGGAAATCGAGAACCGGATCTATGCGGACCGGATGCAGCCGATTCTGCGCAACTATCTTGGCGAACTGCGCGAAGAAAGCTACGTGATCGTCAAGCCGGGGTTCGTCGACTCCGCCGCCGTTGCGACCAACACGGGAATCAAGGAAGTGACGCCGACGCCGGACGCTCCGGACAAGAAATTGTCGAAAAAGGCAAAGAAGGCGGCTGCGAGCCAGTGAAGGCGCTGTTTATTGCGGATCTAAAAGACGGCCAGGCCGTCGCGTCGTTCTTCCTCATTTCATCGAAAGAAATCCGGACATCTTCGCGAACAGGTAAATCGTGGCTGCAGCTCGAGCTGTCTGACCGCACCGGCCGGATTAGTGGGAAGATGTGGGACAATTTCGCCGACGCGGCGGCGCGGTGCGAGCGCGATGCGATCGTGAAAGTGCAGGGGCGCGCGAAGATTTACAACGATCAAATCGAGCTGACGGTCGAGCTGATTCTTCCGGCAAAGGAAGGCGACTACGACATCGGTGATTTCCTCCCGCACACAAAAGAGGACGTCGAGAAACTGTACGCGCGGCTGCGAGAAGCCATCGCGGCTGTGAAACAGCCGTGCTTGAAGAAATTGCTTTCGAGTGTCGTCGACGACCCGGCGATCGCGCCCAAACTGAAGCGCGCGCCCGCGGCGATGACCATGCACCACGCGTTTATCGGCGGACTACTCGAGCACATCGTGAGCGTAATTGGATTGATGGAGGGTGTGGCGGACCATTATCCTGAACTGGACCGCGATCTATTGCTCACAGGGGTCGTATTGCACGACATCGGCAAGACCGAGGAATTGAGCTATGCTCGCGGATTCGGATATACGACGGAAGGCCAGCTTCTCGGTCACATTGCGATAGGCCTGGCCTTGGTGCGGCGGAAGATCGACTCGATTCCGGATTTTCCGCGGCCGCTGGCCGTTCTCGTCGAGCACTTGATCCTGAGCCATCACGGCACGCATGAATTCGGATCGCCGCAGTTGCCGCAGTTTCGCGAGGCGGTAGTGCTGCACTATCTCGACGATCTGGATTCAAAGATGGCAGCGATGCGTGCGACACTAGAAAGCACGGGCGGCGAGGATGTATGGTCGGAGCGAAATCCGTCGCTGCGGCGGCAATTATTGCGTACGGCCGATTTCCTATGCGGTGAACCGGCGCAGAAGCCGGAGGCGGCGAAAGCGACGACGCCCCCAGCGGATGCGCAAAAATCATTCGCTCTGAAGAAATGAGCTGTGGCTAGCGCGACAAAATTCGAGACGAAGAACGGCAAGCCCACGACGCCGGGCGTCGCGCCGCGGCGTTCATTGCTGGATCTCGCGCCGCTCGAGCTCGATTGCATGAACACGCTGTGGCCGATTGGCGAGGGAACCGTGCGCGAAATTCGCGACCTTCTAGCCCCGCGGCGTCCGCGCGCGTACACCACCATCATGACGATCATGGATCGGCTCGCGCGAAAGGGCGTGGTCGAACGGCGAAAATCGGGGCGCGCATACATTTACCGCCCGAATCTCAGCGCCGAGGACGCGCGGAAACAGGCGCTCGGTCAGGTTGTTGAGAATTTTTTTGGCGGCTCGAACGAAGCTGCAGCGGCCTTCCTGGCGAGCGCAGGTCGCGCCGCTGCGCCGTCCGTCGGTGTGGAAGAGTCGGTTGTGGAACGCGCCTTTGCAGCCAAGGCTGCCGCGGCAGGCGCTTCAGGCTCGCCCGCGCGCGGAGATTTCGCGAAAACCGATTTGCAGCCGGTGGCCGTGGCGCCCGCCGCTGCCGCGATTCGCACCACGGATGAGTTGGAGACGGACGAACCGGCCCGAATTGACGAGACCCTGCTCTGAGCTTTCCGATGCTTCCCACCGAATTGAAAATCCGCGATCTTGCGATTCGGCCTGCGACGATTCTCGCGCCGATGGCGGGGGTTACCGACACCGTTTTTCGCTGCGTGATTCGAGAACTGGGTGGTTGCGGGCTCATCATGACGGAGTTTACGAGCGCCGAAGGCCTGACGCGGAGCGCCGCGCGCACGATGCGTTATCTTTTCTTCGAAGAGAACGAACATCCGATCGCGGCGCAACTTTTTGGCGCGGATCCGGCGGTGATGGCTGCTGCTGCGGCGATGACGGAGGATCTCGGGTTCGATCAAGTGGACATCAACCTCGGATGTCCCGCGAAAAAAGTTGTGAAATGCGGCGGCTCCGGACTTTTGCGCGATCTCGATCTTCTGGAAACGATTTTTCGGAGCGTGCGGGCGGCGGTTCGCGTTCCGCTGACGATCAAGCTGCGATCGGGCTGGGACGAGGCGTCGATCGTCGCCACGGACGTCGCGCGAATGGCGGAAGATTGCGGCGTCGAAGCGGTCGCGGTGCATCCGCGGACGCGCATGCAAGGATACAGCGGCGCGGCCGACTGGCGAATTATCCGCGACGTCAAGCAGGCGGTGAAGATTCCGGTGATTGGAAACGGCGACATTCGCACGCCGCAAGATGCCGTGCGCATGGTGGAAGAAACAGGATGCGATGCGGTGATGATCGGACGCGCAGCCGTAAGCAATCCGTGGATCTTTCACCAGATCGCGCAGTTTGAAGCGACGGGGTCATATGACGAGCCGGGCGATGAGGACCGTTACCGGCTGATTTCGGATTATTTCCGGCGATTATTCGATTCCGGCATGCCGGACGCGATCGGAAAAATGAAGCAGTTTGCCTGCTCGTTCACACACGGAGTGCGCGACGGCGGCTCGCTGCGCCACGAAGTTCATTCTTCAAGAACGCCACAGGAAGTGCTCGAACGCGTGGATGCTTTCTTCGAGCCGCTGGTACGCGCACGCACGAGCGCCGGTTAGTCACGCCGTCTCGAAACGCTCAGCGGTTTCCTTTCGAATTCAATCTGTTCGGGATCTAATTATCGGCGCGTTCGCTGACGAGCTGTTTGTACGCTTCGCGCTTGGTCAAGCCGCGTTCGCGCGCCGCGATTTTGAGGGCTTCTTTGGGACTGAGCTTGCGCGCTTCCATGATTTCTTCCACGCGCTGAGGCAGCGGCACGAGCGCGCGACCGCCATTGTCTGCGGCGTTTGACGACGAGCGCTCGTCGGCGCGCGCAACAATCACGGTAATTTCGCCGCGCGGCGGAGTGCGCTCGAAGCTGGCGATCAGCTCGTCGAGCCTCCCGCGGCGAAATTCTTCGTGAATCTTGGTCACTTCGCGCGCGACCACAGCAGAGCGATCGCCAAGAAGAGATCGCGCGTCGGCAAGTATTGCGGCTAGCCGGTGCGGAGCTTCGTAGAAAACGAGGGTGCGCGGCTCATCCGCCAGTGCTCGCAGCGCGGAACGCCGTTCGCCCGTTCGCGCCGGGAGAAAACCGACGAATACAAATTCATCCGCGGCGATGCCCGAAGCGGTGATGGCCGAAACCAGCGCGGAGGGTCCCGGCACCGGCACAACTGGGATTCCATGCCGCAGGGACAGCGCAACCAGACGATGGCCGGGATCGGAAATCGCGGGCGTTCCCGCGTCACTGACCAGCGCGATTTGCGCGCCCTGCTCAAGCTCGATGACCAGCTCCGGCGCGCGCGTCATTTCGTTGTGCTCGTGATAGCTCTCGAGGCGCGTGTGAATATCGTAATGCGACAGAAGTTTGCGCGTTTGGCGCGTGTCCTCGCAGGCGATCAGGTCTGCTTCCTTCAGGATTCTCAGCGCGCGGAGGCTGATGTCTTCCAGATTGCCGATTGGTGTGGCGACGAGATAGAGGCATCCTTTGCCGTCGGCGCGCGGCGCGCTTTTCGACGGGCCGTTCCCGCCGGATAAAGAATCGTTCTCGTTCGCTGGGTCTGTTGGACGCGGCATCAGAAGGGCTCGCTACGTGACGACCAATCGGCTCGAAATCCGTGCGCGGTAAGTTTAACGTACATTGTTGCCGCCCGCACAGCGCGGGCGACGAATTGTTGGACGCGTGATTAGGCGACATGCGCAAGAGCTGATGCCGACAAAGGTGCGCGCTACATTCGTACAGCCCGTTCCGCGAATCACGGCAATTCCGCGCCACGGCAGCGCGCCGATCGAAACGGGGAATGCAAAGCTGGGCGGCGTGGACTTTCTGGACCTGCGCGCTCTCGAATCGGATTGATTTACAATTCGGTAGGGCGACCGCTATGAAGAAGATTGGGTTGGAAACGTTGCTTATCCTGAGTCTTGGAACCGCTGTTCAATCGCAGGAACGACCGCCCCAGCTTTTGTTCCATGCCGCTCAGTGCCTCGCGTCCAGGAAGTTCTTGCCATCCTCGAAGGCGGCAAGGCTTGCCTTTGGGTATCTCCTCGACCAGAAGTCGTATCCGAACCAGTCGGTAGTTTATGTTGTCGAATATGCGGCTCCCGCTCGCTCGAACGGTTGGGCTTACGCAGTCTTCCTGACAGAGCATGACGGACATCAAGTGTTTAACGTTCAGAACAACGCCACGTTTGTTCTCTCCAAAAGTGAGCCGAGCGGCGTGTCTTTTGTAAATCCCCCGCTTGGCGGTACGTGGACGCTCGAGCACCTGGCATCGGCTGTCAGGCAGATTGAGACGCAACCTAGATTCGAGATTGCCGCAAAAGACCTTTCCCCCTTGGACGCGTCTGTTGGTTGCGAGGCGTACACTGATTCTCAAAAAACACATAGTGAGAAGTAGCGCCATGATCGATCTCGAAATGGAACACGACGTGGCATCGTTTGTTGCCGCGTGTCTAGATGAACCGAGAACCTACTACCTCGCGCGCATAAAACGCGACGAACCCGACTTAGGGCGAGATAAACAATTCCAGGTAAAACCAAAGCAATCCGAAGGAGCAAAGCACGAGCATCACACGCGTCCGCGAAATCGCCAGAGCAGAACAAGGACTAGCGAGAAGTGCAAGGATGAAGCCACAGTAAGTGGTGATGACGGTTGCCTGTGGTGGAGAGGGCTGGTCCGAGCGATTCCAATAAACCAGTGCGAATGCTCCGAGAGCGATACTCATAGTCACCAAAGCTAAAGCGATTCTTGACGTGATTTGGCGCCAACGGACTTTCGCAGTGCGATTCCTTTCCCTTATCCAGAACACCCACGCCATAGCGCAGGTAACCGGAGGCAACCCAATGGTCAAACTCTCAATCCGCGCGACCGCGTTCGGCTCCAGAGCGACGACCTCGATCAGCCCGAGCATTGCGACGAATTGTACTGCGGCTCCGGCGCAGCCTGCCGAAATTCAAAGTCGGATAGTACGGAACCGATCAATTCACTGCAGGGGGAGGAGGTAGTGACACTCCCAATGAATTCAGGCGATTGCCTACGAGGGGTTATGGCGAGAATGTCAAATTTCCATATTTTTGTCCTCGTCCGCGAAAATCCTTCGGAGAATCAATCGACACCAAGCCTCACGATGTACCTCCTGGCTTACGCTTGATTTCCGCGTATCGTTTCAGACGCAGACGCAGAGTAGATGGCTTCTAGTCTCGGAAGCAAGAAGTCACAGGCTTCCTCGTGATTATCCGACGGAGCCGCCGCCCCGTCACTAGCACGTGCAGGAGAACCCCAACGGAAGTGCAAATCCAAGCAGTCTTAAGCCAGCCGTCACCAATCGCGAAGGCGCCGGCTATAAAAAACCAAGCCTCAACAGACAGAAAAAGCAATGCATAACGAAGATCATGAACGGATCGGAGTGGCCCGATTAACGAATATACTAAGAGGAGCGTATTAAAAATTGATCCGACAATCCCCAATATGTACCAGGCAGAGAGTTCAATTCGCACTCCGTACGCGACGAAGCCGACTGCCGTCACGAGGGCAGCCGCCAGGAGGATCACTGCGAATAGATTGACCGACTTCAGATTTAATGGCACTACCTCCTCCAAGAAAGTCGGTCGCGGTGGGCCGTATCTTCTCGCTCGGCTCCAGCGCGACTTCGAAAACGGCCAGCGGCGCGAGAACTTCGCGCAACAATATGTCGACGGCAAATTCAAATCCGTTCGGAAAGCCGACTCGCGATTATCTACAATCGCACGATGAATTCGAACCCAAGGAGTAGAAAGGCAGCGCAGAAAAGTGCCGCGCTAATCAGCAATGCAATCTTGTAGCGACCCTTCAGCCAGACATTACCACAGCCGCGTCTATCCACACTTCATCTGGGCGACAAGAAAACAAGATTCGACAGGAAGATCGATAAAGCCGTCGCTGCAATTAAAGTCGCGATTGTCACTATGATAATCGCACCCGTATTCATGACCATATAATGTCCGAAGAAAACGACATCGAGTCTACCGACGTGAGCGCGCGCACGGAGCAGCATTCGGGCGCATGCAACGGCGATCACTAACGCGAATCCAGTCACCCATGGCACCACGCACCACAGAATTAACCGCGTCATGTTTGCGAGCCTCTCATTTCTATTTCGTCTCAAATCCTACATCCGCTGTCGCCTCAAACTCAAAAGCTGGGGACGTCCAACGAAGGACGAACAGGCCGATAACCTTGATGTAATCAGGTTTAATCGGGGAGCGGCAGGTGCGACCTATCCTCTCGCTGGGCTCCAGCGCGATTTCGAAAATGGTGAATTGAAGGAAAACTTCGCACAGCAATACGTCGATGGGAAGTTTAGGTCCGTTCGCCAAGCCGCTCTCGCCGCTGGCATCATCCGCAATCCAACTAGATTGGACCACTGCGTTCGCTCTGGAAAAAGGAGCTTGGGGGATTATAATATCGGCAATGGATTCCCTTCGGGTTGAGTCTCAAAGCTCTTCGCATCGGGCGGGATCGAATGCGCCGGATTTGAATGCGGACAGTGTCCGCCCCTACGGGCGATTCGGTGCGGGCACATTTACGCACCACCCGGTTGGGCTAGTGGTGGCCGTCGGCGTCGTACTGATGGCGATCTTCGGTATCCCGGACGCGTTGCCGTTCTTTATCGGCTCGCTCGCGCTCGCCGGAATGATTGGCTTCTTTCTCTGGCTTTACAATCGCAACCGCCACTAGCTCCCCTGCGACTCTCTCGACTCGGACGCGAGGTACTAGGCGATTCGCTGGAATCAATTCGAGCGGCTGATTCGAGTTGCGACAAAAACCCCGCGATCAATGCGATCGACCGAAAGAATCAGCGACCACACGGCGGCGATAGGAAAAGTGCCGCGACCAAGAGTAACAGTGCACCTCTTGAAGGCACGCCAGCAGGAAACTCAGCAGCCAAGGCGCTTCGCCGTCTGCGCAAAGATCGCCTGCTAACTTTTGATCGATTTGTTACCGCCGCGTGGTAACAAATCACAGCTCGATCATTTTTAGTTTGTATTTCTGACGCTGCGGTCGATGCGATCGACTGATGCGGAGTGGGGACTTACTGCTTCACAACTAGCCACAAGAGTATTTCGAGGAACTTTTTGGGACGAGCCATTACGACGATCTCATTTGGCTTCGGTGTAGGAGTTTGTTGGCCTTTTATCGGTGTATAGGCGAGGATTCCCCCTGCACGTCCTTTGTTGCACAATGACCGTCTCACTCCCAAGCGGCTGGCCGTTCTTCGCATTAAAAGCTCGGACGGTAATCTCTTGCGCAGAGCAGGCAACTCCAAAGACCGCAAGCGCAGCTAGAATAGACCCGGCTTCATAAAACACGGTGAATTGTAGACTGGAAGCCCAATTGTAGCGCAGAGGCTTTTTCGAAAGTGACCGATTCCGAACTCGTAGGCTCGCCAGCATCCATCCCTGATGTACTATGGACCGATTCCTGAGTTAGACCCTAGTAAGACTTTAGGCTCAATCTAAAAAGCCATCGTTTGTAAAGCGAATGTGAGGACTGCGCGCCGTAAGTTTAGCACCGCGTACAGACGGCGGCACAGCGTACAGACGGCACGGCTCGCCGCCACGCCCATCGCGCAACCGTGGTAAGATTTTGTGTACGCCAGACAGCCCAAAGGAGGTCTGGTTTGCCCCTCTACGAGTACAAATGCGAAAAATGCGGGAATCGCTTCGAAAAGATCGAGCCCGTAACAGCGCCCGAAACGAATAAATGCCCCAAGTGCAAGGGCAAGGCGCTGCGGCAGCTCTCTTCGGCCGCGATTCAGTTCAAGGGCTCCGGCTGGTATGTGACAGATTACGCGGGCAAGGGAAGCGGCTCGTCCTCGAGCGAAGGCGGAGACGGCAAGTCGAAGGAATCGAGTTCAGACAAGGCTCCTGCAAAGAAAGACTCTTCGTCGAAAGACTCTTCCTCGAAGGAATCAGCGAGCAAATCGAAAAGCAAGAAGGAATAAATCGCAGGATTCTGCGCGGTTGATGCGGCGTGTCCGCTCTATAGTTTCAATGTCTTGAGATAATTCCGAAACGACGGGCCGAGTTCCGGATTCTTCAGTGCCATCTCCACCGTTGCCCGCAGGAAACCCAGTTTGTCGCCGGCATCGAGCGTACTTCCCTCATAGGTATAGGCCCAGAGGCCTTCGTTCTTGGCCAGCAGACGTAAGGCGTCGGTGAGCTGGATCTCTCCATTCCGTCCGGGTTCGGTGTTTTCGATGTATTCGAAGACCTTGGGCGGCAGGATGTAGCGACCCGTGACGGCGAGATTGGAAGGCGCCTGGTCTGGCGCAGGTTTCTCGACGACGTCGCGGATGCGCCTGTAGCGATCGCCCAAGCCTCCCGAGGCGTCGCGCTCGACGTCCACGATACCGTAGAGCTGAACTCTTTCCGGCGGCACTTCCTCAACCGTGATCGCGCCTTGGCCGGTCTTCGCGTAGACCTCCATCAGCGCTTTCGTGGCTGGGACGACGCCGTCGTGGATTACGTCGCCGAGAAGAACCGCAAACGGCTCATCGCCGACGAGCTCGCGCGCGAGCAGTACAGCGTGACCCAGGCCGAGCGCTTCGCTTTGACGCGTGTAGCTGAAATGTATTCCGCCGCTGATCTCGCGAATCATTTCCGCCTGGCGCGATCGGCCGTGCTCTTCGAGGAAGCGCTCGAGCTCCGGCGCCAAATCGAAGTGATCCTCGATGGCGTTTTTGCGCCGGCCGGTGATGATGATGATGTGTTCGATGCCGGAGGCAATGCACTCCTCGACCGAATATTGAATCAGCGGCTTGTCAACGACGGGCAACATCTCCTTCGGCTGCGCCTTGGTGGCCGGAAGGAATCGCGTGCCGAGCCCTGCGGCGGGCAGCACCGCTTTCCTGACCTTCATAATCGGTTTCGCCATTCGCGATTTGCCCTCGAAATGCGGAAGCCGCACAATACGGTTCGGACGCAGCATCTGTCAATCGGCCAAACACGGTAGCAGAACTAACGGCGTGCTAACATTGTCTGTCCGCCATTAGCACGAGAAAATTATTTCATGGATACCGGCAACACGAAAGCGCGAGACTCCGCCGTGGTGCTATCAGCGGAAAAGGCAGCCGCCCGGGTGGCTGGATCGGCAGAGACTCGAATCCTCGGAATTGAGTCGTCGTGCGACGAGACGGCGGCGGCCATCGTCGTGGATGGGCGAGAAATACTTTCGAGCGTCGTCGCTTCGCAAGTCGACATTCATCGAAGATATGGCGGCGTCGTGCCGGAGCTCGCGTCGCGGGAACATTTGCGCCAGATCGTGCCTGTGGTTCGCGAAGCGCTCGCTCAAGCGGGCGTCGCGCTTACCGATGTTGCGGCCATCGCGGTCACGCGTGGGCCCGGGCTCGTTGGATCATTGCTCGTCGGCATGACGTACGGCAAGGTGCTCGCGATGGCGCTGGGGAAACCGCTGATCCCCATAAACCATCTTGAGGGCCACGTTCACGCGGTGTTGCTTGAGGCCCGCGCGGCGGGTCGCAAGCCGCAATTCCCCGCGATCTGCCTGATCGTATCGGGCGGGCACACGATTTTGTATCGCGTCATGGTCGAGCCCGGCGTTGCGCCGATGGCGTCGCGCGGCAATGGCGATCCGCCGGCGCAGGTCTTCCGTTATGCGCGGATCGGCGGCACGCGCGACGATGCGGCCGGCGAGGCCTACGACAAGGTTGCCAAGATGCTCGCGCTCGGATATCCCGGCGGCCCCATCATCGATCAACTCGCCGAGTTCGGCGATCCAACCCGAGTGGCCTTCGGCGAAACCAAGATCCGTGGCAACGCGCACGATTTCAGTTTCAGCGGTATCAAGACGGCTGTGTTTTATTACCTGCGGAAGCACGCTGAATTTCAGGCGGAGGTCGCGGCGCGCGCGGAGGCGTTGGGACGCGGAGAAAAAAGCGCAAAAGCGCTGCGGCCCTTGTGCTCGCCGGCTACGCTCGATTTGATTGCCAGCTTTCAGCGCGCGGTGGTGGGAGATTTGGTGAAACGAACCATGGCCGTGGCGGAGGAATTTAAGTCGCGTACCGTGCTGGTCTCGGGTGGCGTGGCCGCGAACCGCGAGCTGCGCCAGAAATTCGAAGAGGCCGCAAATCGCGCCCGGATCGAAGTCTATTTCCCGAGTCGCGCTCTCTCAACCGACAATGCGGCGATGATTGCCGCTGCTGCTTATCCGAGATTTCTCGCCGGCGAATCGGCGGACGCGACGCTAAACGCCGAAGCGAATCTTCCTCTCGCCTAATCGGCTGGCGCGAATCGCGCCTACGCTAGCGTTTTTTCGTAGACGTACGCCATGCCATCGTGCGTCACGGCGTAGACTTGCTGCGTGTCGTAGCTCCAGCAAATGTCCACGACACTTTCGGCGTCGTAGCCATCGAGAATTACGCCTGTGCTCAAGTCGGCGACGAAAATCCGCCCCTTCGATGAATTCTTAAGCCATGATGAGTAACACGCGCACAAGGGCTGCGTCGGATGGCAGCGCGCTAACTCGGCATTGAAGAATAACGGAGTGGACTCAAGCTCGCCGTTGCGTATGGCGAACGCGCGCCCGCCCGCGCAGTAGATGAGAGTTTCGCCGTCGTTGGTAAACGCAAGAGCCGTGATTCCACCGTGAACGGGAACCAACAGCTCGCGGCGCATGCTGGGCATTGAGGCCACCAGAAGAAAATCGTCTGCCCATTCGCCCGCGCATTTCAGCGCGAGGGCGATGGCCTCGCCGCGCGGGTGGAAGGCCATCGGGCCGAAACCGGAAAACGCAACTTCATCCTCGGTTGTATCGCGAATCGAGACGGCCGCGAGCGACGGCGCGATATCGAGCGAGCTGATGGGCGTCTCGTCGAGCGCAGGCAATTCCGCACGGCAATTCCAGATTCGCAGCGACCGGTCGGGGGCGAACGCCGCGCCCAGGAGCGATCCATCCGGCGACCAGGCGAACGAAGCATTCGGCAAGTCGGGCACGGCAAACGATTCGAGATGCGTCTTCGATTGCGCATCGAAAATCTGCAATTGATTTGACGATAGGTTCGAAGCGGCCAGAAGAATGCGTCCGCTAGACGACCAGACGAGCGCCGAACCCGAACGGCCCTTGGGCGTTTTTTCCTCGGTGAATTCTGGCGTCGGAAGAGATTCCGTCGGAACGTCCAAGTCGAGATCGCAGATGGCGAGACGCAAGCCGCTCGCGCTACCGGCGCCTAGAAATACGGCAATCTTTCCGCCGGGCGATACCGCTGTGCATGCCTGCCGCCCTGAAAACACTCGCTTCACGACCCAATTCGGCTCGCGGCCAAAGTCGCGGATGCCGCGGCGGACCAGCGCGGCCGTCCTCATCGCAAGCGCCTGCCCGCGTCGGGGAACGATCGAAGCGGTCAACTTGTCGGTGGTCGTAGCCATCAGGAAACCACGCACGAGACGTGCTCGGCGAGAGCCGCATTCGTTGCGGCGATTTCGCGGTCAATTCTTCGGCCGAGCTCAGTGAAGAGATCGAGGCCCCGGCGCGCCACTTCGCCGAATTGGGCGCGAAGCTGCTGCGAGTCCGAAGCCAGCAGCGTTTGCATCTCAGCGCCTATTTCATCGAGCCGGTTTTTCACCTGGCTGATGCGGCGAATCGTGCGCACGAGGTCGGCGCCCGCTCCATCGCCGTGAATCCTCTCGGGTGAACACTCGTAAGCTTCGATCACGCGTGTGAGTCCCGCTTTGTCGCCCTCCAGGTAGGCGCGATTCGCGTCGGCCATCAACTGCTGCCGGCGCGCGCGGTCGGCGTCATCGGACGTCAGATCGGGATGCACACGCCGCGCTACATCGCGATAGAGGCGCTTCATCTCCGTGGTGGGCGAAAAAGCCGTCTGGGCGTGTGCTTTTCCGCTTCCGGCTGTCGAGCGGGTTGCTTTTGCCCGAGTGCGGGCGCGGCGCGCGGCTTCCTGCAATCGGAGGTCGTTCGGATTCTCCGCGGCGACGCGCTCGGCGAGCTGTGCCTTCAGCTCATCGAGTTCGGCATACCGCAAACCGACTTCTGCCAGATATTTTCGTTCGAACGCCGCGAGTTCCGCACGCTGCGTCACCAGTTCGACCTCGCGCTCGGCAAGCTGGGATTCGAGCGACGCAAGCTCAAGCTGCTGCTTCTTGAGTTCGCGGTCTTCGGGCCGGGTAATTTGAAGTTCGCGTTTCGGAGGCATGGATCGCGCCGGTGCTGCCTATTGGCACGCGAGAATAGTGTAAGGGTTGAGGCAGCCAGGCAAATGGGTCTCGCTCGCCCGTGTTTCCAAAAAACAAAGGAACGAATCTGGCGACGACTATCCCATCCAATGCGGTCTAACGGGCAGCGGCCGATTCTGGCGGCCAATTTGACGGCAACCTCCGGACGCCTGGGTGTGGTTCCGAGTATCGCCTGCGCGGGCGGGTTCGCTAAGATATCGCCGGGACGCGAACGATTTTCCGTCTTGCAGGCTAGCCGAAATGGGAGCGCAAACGATGAAAGAGACGATTGAGGAGTATAAGCAGCGAATCATGAGCTATGCCGCCGGCAAGAAGCCGCTCAAGGTCCAGGCGGCCACGGCTGCGAACATAGAAAAATTGATCAAGCGGGTGCCGACGGCCAAGCTTCGGAAGCGCCCGGCGCCAGACAAATGGTCGGTGACCGAAATTATCTCTCACCTTGCCGATTCGGAGATCGTCGTTGGTTACCGTATCCGTAGCATTCTGGGTGCGCCCGGAACGCCGATTCAAGCATATGACCAGGAAAAGTGGGCCGAAGCAGGGAACTACGCAAGGAGAGATCTGCATTCACAGCTCGGCGTGTTTCGAGCCCTGCGGGCCGCGAATTTGGACCTGCTGAAGTCGCTGCGTCCCGAACAATGGAAGCACTACGGAATTCATGCGGAGCGCGGCGAAGAGAGCGTCGAGAGATTAACGGAGATGATTTCCGGGCACGATATCAACCACATCCTTCAAATCGAGGCGATTGTTGCCGGGAAGAAATAGATAGGGCCGAAAAAAATCTGGGTGCGGGAGCATGCGCCCACACCCAGGAAAGCCGCGCGATTGGTCGAGGAGTTTAAAGCTCAGTTCAGTCCGGTAGCTTTGGTGGCTCCGGCATCTGCAGATGGGCCTTAGCCAGTGCCCGGATCAGGCTCGACTCGATCGCCTGCTCTGAGGTGTTTCGGGCTGTGGCCAGTTCGCTCACCAAGAGGTACTTGGCGCGCTCAAGCATTTTCTTCTCGCGGAAGGAGAGCGGCTTGGACCGGCTGAGGGCGACCAAGCCCTTCAACACGGCGGCCACTTCCATCAGTGAGCCGGTGCGCATCCGCTCCGAGTTCTCCTTGAAGCGGTGCTTCCAGTCGTGATGATTGGCTGAGCGGCCCTTTTCGAGGAAGGCAATGACGTCGCCTGCCTGCGTGGTGCGGATAACAGGCCGCAAGCCCACGTTGTCCACATTGGCCTGCGGCACCATCACTTTCAGGCCGCTGGATACGATGCGGAGCATGTAGAACCGTTCAGATTTTCCGTTGAGGTAACCGAAACTGATTTGTTCAATAACACCCACGCCGTGGTTCGGATAGACAACCTTGTCGCCAAGTCTGAATTCCAAAGTCCCCTCCCCGAATCGGATATTACGATATTAGGCACACGCAGTATGGGAGTCAAGCTAATCCGATGAAATCTCAAAAGATAGCGAATTTGGGTTGCACACTTTTTGGGCAAATTGGCACGAGAATTGCCCTATAATTCGGCCGCAAATGCTGGCACTCGCCGTCGACACTTCGAGCCCCACCGGCAGCCTCGCGATCCTGCGCGACGCCGCCATCCTGGGCGTGGTATCCACATCGAGTGACGAGGCTTACTCCGCGCGGATGTTTCGCCAGCTCGAATTCCTGCTCGCAGAGTTGCGAATCGCACTTCCATCCGTTGACCTCTACGCCGTGAATTCTGGCCCTGGGTCATTTACCGGTCTTCGGGTGGGATTGGCAGCAGTTAAGGGATGGTCGGAGGTATACGGCCGTCCAATCGCCGCAGTCAGCGGCCTCGAAGCCGTTGCGGCGCAGGCGCCGGTGCTTCAGGGGCCGATCGCAACAATTCAGGATGCGCGACGCGGGCAAGTTTTTGGCGCTTTCTACGTGCGAAACGGCGATCGGCTCGATCTGCAAATAGCCGACTGCGTCGCTGCGCCGCAAGAGTTTTTGCGGTTGCTCGCAGAGAAAGTCTCGCCGGAGGAAGTCGTATTCGCGACGACGTCGCCGGATGTCGCGCGAGGCGCGCTCGCCGGCTCGCCGTTCTCGAAGGCTCCGCTGCTTCGCGTTTCGCCGGTGCTGGCGCCGATTGTCGGAAGGCTCGGTCTTGAGCGCGCGGCGCGCGGCGCCGTAGTCACAGCGCTCGAGCTTGACGCCGCCTACATCCGCCACACTGACGCTGAGATGCACTGGAAGCAAATTTGATCGTCCGGCGAATGGAATCTGATGACATTGCATCCGTTCTCGCGGTCCAGAAAGACTCTCCAGAACTAGCCCAATGGACGGTCCGCGATTACGAGCGTGTGGCGCGTGGCGAGATGGCGGGATGGGTGGCGGAGGATGAAGATCGCGTAACGGGGTTCATCGTCGCGCGACAAATGGCAGACGAAATCGAAATCTTGAATATCGCGGTGGCGCCCGACGCGCGTCGCCGAAACTTCGGCACTGAACTGCTTCGCGTGGCGTTCGAATGGGGACGCGCCAATCACGCGATCAAGGCATTCCTCGAAACTCGGGCCTCGAATCGCGCCGCGATCGCTTTTTACGAGCACCACGGCTTCAGCGCCATTGGACGCCGCCCGAAGTACTACATGTCACCGCCGGAAGATGCGATTGTTCTCTCGACGAAATTGGATTGACCGTTTCGATTACCGGGAGATTGATTAGTCCTGATTTCCTATTGGTTGCGTTTCTCGATTGTGATAGTTTCGCTCACCATGTAATCATGCTGGACAAGTCAGGAGGGGACGGATGCCCATGGGTACCCGGGATATTCGAGAAACCCTGATGTCGAGCGACCCAGAGTTCCGGCGGCTGGCGGCCGAGCACTCGCGGTACGAAGCCCAACTGGAACAGATTCAGACGCAGACCTACCTGAATTCGGAAGACCTACGGCACGAAGTCGAGCTGAAGAAATTGAAACTAAGAGTCAAGGACCGAATGGAGCAACTCGTCATTCGATTCTTGTCCGAGCCGACTTACCACTAACCGCGCCGCGGTTGAGCAGTGAATCCCCTGAAATGGTAGTGTATCCGCACAGGAGCAAATCTCTTCTCGATGGTTAAAGAAGGCCCCAAGTTTGCTGCGCCTCCGTTGCTGGCGGGGATTTTGGTGCTCGGCTACGCGGAGTGGTGGAGCCATCACCACGTCGCATTCACGATTTTGGGCAGCATCCTGATACTGCTCGGGCTTTTCGTTCTGTATTTTTTCCGCGATCCCAATCGAACAATTCCAACTGCGCCCGGCGCCGTGGTTTCGCCCGCGGACGGCCACGTCCTCGAAATCGTCGACGAAGAATGGGACGGCATGCCGGGAAAGCGCATCACGATCTTCCTATCCGTGTTTGATGTTCACGTCAACCGCTCACCAGTCGCAGGAACGATCAGTAAAGTTGAGTACAAGCCGGGCCGCTTCTATGCGGCGATGCGCAAACGCGCCTCGGAGCAGAACGAGCAGAACGTCATTACGGTCACGACACCCGGTGGTGACATCGTCTTCAAACAGATAGCGGGAGCGATAGCCCGTCGCGTGATATGCTGGAAGCGCGTGGGAGACCATATGGCTCTGGGAGAGCGGATCGGCATGATCCGGTTCGGCTCGCGCGTGGATATCTGGCTCCCGAATTCTTCCGAGATTCTGGTCCGCCGCGGGCAAATGGTTTACGGCGGCAAAAGCATCCTGGCAAAATGGAACGCAACGGCATAGATTCGCTTGCACAAGAGGAAGAACGCGCCCTTCGACGGCCGGCGCGCCGTGGCGCCTATTTGCTCCCCAGTATTTTCACGGTGGCGAATCTTCTGTGCGGCTACTACGCGGTTCTGGCTACGCTGGAGGGCAGCGTCGCCGATATGGACAACGCCGCGAAGGCGATCGGTTTCGCAATCCTGTTCGATAGTCTCGACGGCCGAATCGCTCGCGCGCTTGGCGCGAACAGCGATTTTGGGCGGGAGTTCGACTCTCTGGCCGACGTGGTCAGCTTCGGAATCGCCCCGGCATTTCTTGCTTATGCCTGGGGCGTGCGAAACCTGCCTCTCAGCGAGGCCGGTCAGGTAATTCACATTTACCAGCTCGGCTGGCTGGTCAGTTTCTTCTTTGTGGTTTGCTGCGCCTGGCGGCTCGCGCGATTCAATGTTCAAGGGATGGCGTCGGGCGGATCCGGATTTTTCGTCGGCATGCCCACGCCGGCGGCTGCGGGAATGATCGCCGCGACCGTCCACTTCGTCGGCCTGCCGGTTGTCAGCGTGACGCAGTCGTTTCTTTGGCTTTTGCTGATGGTGGCGTTAGGCGCCTTGATGTCGAGCACCGTGCGGCACTATGGCTTCAAGAATATCCGCTGGACGCGCCGCCAGTCTTCCCGCGCGCTGGTGGTCATCGCCCTTCTGATTGGTTCAGTCGTGTTCTACTCCAATATCACCTTGATCGTGGTTGCGTCTGCCTACTGCGTCCACGGAGTTGTGCTCGAAATCGTGCGCCTGGTTCGACACCGTCTCGCATCACGGCTCGCCTGAAACATGTCCCAAAGGCTTGGCCGCGCTCAAGGCGTCGCGATCGCCGGCGCCTCCACTCTTCTTGGCAAAGAATTGAAGCAGGTCCTTGAGGATCGTAATTTTCCCGCGTCCGAAATCAGTCTGATCGATGACGACGTCGCCGCGGGCACGCTCACCGAAGCCGCCGGCGAACCCACTTTCATTCAGGCGGTCACCTCCGAAAGCTTCGAGAATAAGCGATTCGTGTTTTTCGCGGGTAGCGACGCGTTCACGGCGGGCTACTACGAAGCGGCGCTGAAAGCCGGCGCGACGGTCATTGACTTGACGGCTGGTGTTCCGGCGAAGGCGCACCCGTTCGTGTGGATACCATCACTCGACCGTGCGTTACCGCCGCCGAGCGTGTCGCCCGCTCCTCCGGGAGCGCTGTATCGCGCACCAGGGGCGGGCGTGATCATCGGTGTGAGCGTAGCTGCGGCTCTCAAGGACCTCAACCCAACCCGCATCGCCATTCTGTTTTTCCCGCCCGTGTCCGAGGCCGGCCAGCCGGGCGTGGACGAACTGGAGGGGCAGACGACCAACCTCCTCTCCTTCCGAGGAATCGAACGTCAGGTGTTTGACACCCAAGTTGCGTTCAATCTGGTGGCGCAATACGGCGAAGAGCGAAATCCTCCGCTGCATTCGGTTCGCGATCGGCTCGCAGCCACGATTCAGTCTTATGTCGGCGGCCGAACTGTGATTCCCGCCATCCAGATGATTCAGGCGCCAGTCTTTTACGGCTATTCGTTTGCGGCCTACGCCGATTTTGCGAGCCGTCCGAATTTCGACGACGTGGAAGCAGCGTTTCAGGCGTTGGAAGTTCATGTTGCGCAGAAGGATGAACCGTCTCCGGATATCGCCAGCGCGGCGGGCCAGAGCGAAATCCAGCTTGCGCGGGCCGATGGAGATTCGAGCGTGAAAACAGGCTTATGGCTTTGGGGCGTCGCGGACAATCTGAGGCTCGGCGCGACCAACGCGGTCCGCATCGCGGAGGAGCTTCTTGCCGTTCCGGTGTGAGCCACACGTTCGAAGAAACGCGCTTGTACCAGCGACGCTGGTGTTGCTCTCGATCATCGGCTCAATCGGCGCGGCTGGATGCGGCTACCACGTTGCTGGCCGGGCTTCCACGCTTCCTTCGTCCTGGAAGACGATTGCCATTCCTGCGTTCGTCAATCGAACGAGCCGCTACCGCGTCGAGCACAGCTTCACCAATGCCGTCATCCATGAATTCATTTCCCGAACGAAATATCGAATCGTGCAGAATGAGAATGCCGCCGATGCGGTCCTGCACGGGGAAGTGCTCACCATTGAGACCAGCCCGATCCTCTTCGACGCAACGACGGGGCAGGTGACCACCATGCTCGTAACCGTTCATGCCAAAGTCGAATTGGTTGGCCGCGATGATGAAAGAGTGGTGTATAAGAACGACGACATGGTCTTTCGCGACGAGTATCAAATCTCGAGCGATGTGAACAGCTTCTTCGAAGAGGAAAATCCGGCGCTCCAACGAATGTCGCGTGATTTCGCCTCGCAGGTCGTCGCCGATATTATTGAGGGCTTCTGATGCTGCTTCGGCCCGATGCGCTTCTGAAAAAACTCGCCAGCGGAAAGCCGGTCCCGGCGATTCTGCTTCTCGGGTCCGACCCGTATCTCCGCAAACTTTGCCGCGAAAAACTGATCGAGACATTCGTTCCCGAGAACGTCCGCGACTGGGCGGTTGGGCGGTTTTCCGCAGCCGATGACGATTGGGATCAGCTCTTTCAGCGCGCAGCCACTGTGCCGATGCTCGCGAAGCTTCAGGTGATTATTGTCGAGCGGGTTGAGGAAATCGACGAACTCGGCGACGAGCCTCGCGAAGATGCCGTGGAAGCGCTCAAGAGCTACCTCGCTGATCCCGCGCCGTTCAGCGTCCTCATTTTCGAAGCTGCGCACCTGGATAAGCGCATGGGGCTGTGGAAGCTGCTGGAAGCCAAGGCGCTCGTCGCCTCGATGGAAATCGACGCGCGCGAGGCTGCGGCGATGGCCATCGCGAGGGCGAAGGAGCTTGGCGTGGTCCTGGAATCGGAAGCCGCCGATCTTTTGGTCGATGCGGTCAACGCCGAGCCCGCGCGGATTCACGTCGAAATTGAGAAGCTTTCGCTCTACGCGCAGCAGAAGGGAAAAATCACGGCCGCGGACGTCGAAGAACTCGTCGATTCCGCGCGGCAATATCTCGTCTGGGACATGGCGGGCATTCTCGCGGAAGGTCGCCGCGACGCCGCGCTCGTTTTTCTCGATGGTCTGCTTCGGAACGGCGAGACGCCGCCGCAACTCGTCGGCGCGCTCACGTTTATGTATCGCCGGCTTCTTGCCGCCAGCGCACTTGGGCCGCGAGTGAATAAATTCGAGGCGGCGCGCCACCTGGGGATGCCTCCGGACGCAGCCGAGCGCGCCATCGAGCAGGCTCGCCGATTTTCCCGCGCCCAATTGCTCGCGGGCATGGCCGCTCTAGCCGACGCGGATAGCGCGCTGAAGTCGGGCATCGCAAACCCTCGCGCAGCGATGGAATTCCTCATCACGCAACTCGCCGCATCGCCCTCGGGCACTCGCTCGTCCGCGGCTTAATCAGCCGCGAACGATCGAAAGGCGAACGAGTTCTCTTGTCAGGATTTCTTTTGCGCTTTCAGTGCGTTGATGGCCAGCGTGAGGCGGGATTTGTATCGGTTGGCCGTGTTTTCCGAGAGCACGCGTTTGCGAATCGCGCGGTCCACTTCGGAGAACGTCGACCCGATGAGCTGCGTAGCCGCGGCCGCATCCCCTGCGGAGAGGGCCGCGCGGATCTTGCGGATCGCGGTCCGCACGCGGGTTCGATTGATGCGATTCGTCGTCGCGCGGTGCTCAGTCTGCCGGATATTCTTCAACACCGATTTCGTCTTCTTCTTGTGTTTTACGGGCGTGCCCTGCGGCATTCAGTGCTCCTCGTTTCGAATAGTTCAGCCCTCAAAGTTATCCGACGCACACCGCTTTGTCAATTTGACTTCGATTCCGGTCTGAACGTGAATCGTGTAGACTCTCGCGAATCCGGCCGCTGCACCGGGCGCGCACGCCCAGCCAGGCCCGGGTTTCAGGGGTCGCCTTGACCCCGCCACCGGCCGTGCGCTACGCTAATTGGAGTGATAGACCCATTCGCAGTACCCGATTCCACGCGCCAAACTAGATGAAACAGACCTTCCGGCTGCTAGGTAACGTATCCGAGTTCTGCGGGACACTCGATGAGAACCTTAAGCTCTTCGAGTCAACCCTCCACGTGGCCACGAGCCTCAAGGACAGCGAAATCGAGATTGAAGGCGAGCCAGATAACGTTCACGAAGCCGCCCGGGTTCTCAGCCAATACAACGAGCTCGTCAGCGAAGGCCGGGTGCTCGGCAGCGGCGAAGTGAAATCGCTATTCCGAATGGCAACGGAAGAGCCTCAGCGGCCGGTCCGAAGCGCGTTCTCGCCCGTGCGGGGCCCGCGCGCCTTCGGCAAGAAAGGGATCACGCCGCGAGGCCCGAACCAGCGGCGCTACATCGAAGCGCTCGAATCCTTCGACATGGTTTTTGCGATTGGCCCCGGCGGCACCGGTAAGACCTATCTCGCGGTCGCAATGGCGGTCTCGGCGCTGCTCTCGAAGCAAGTGAACCGCATCATTCTGGCCCGGCCTGCGGTAGAGGCCGGAGAGCGGCTCGGGTTTCTGCCGGGCACGCTGCAGGAAAAAGTCGACCCGTACATGCGGCCGCTCTACGATGCGCTCTACGATTTGCTGGAGGCGGACAAGCTCGAGCGATTCCTCGAAAAGGGAATCATCGAGGTTGCGCCGCTGGCATTCATGCGCGGCCGGACGCTGAATGACTCTTTCGTGATTCTCGACGAGGCGCAGAACACCACCAGCGAGCAGATGAAAATGTTTTTGACGCGGCTGGGATTCAATTCCAAAGCCGTAATCACGGGCGACGTGACACAGATTGACTTGCCCGCTGAACGCCGCTCGGGCCTCATCGAAGCAATCGAAATCGTCGGGAAAATCGAAGGCATCGCATTCATCTACTTCGATGAACGCGACGTCGTGCGGCATAACCTTGTGCAACGCATCATCAAAGCATACGACGAGCGCGCGGCGTCCCAGCCGAACTCCACAACCAAGAAACCTGGCAACGGCGCTCCGCGAGCCGCCGCTTCTCGAGCTCCCCAGCAATAGGCGCATTCGCAATGATGGAGAACCGTCAGCGGCGCGTTCGTATCGTTCTACCACCTCTGGAGCGATACTTTGCGCGCGTGCGAAAAATACTTGGCCTGGCGAACGGGGCTGCCTCGATCTGGTTTGTCGAGGACGCTCAGATGGCGCGGTGGAACCGCTCATATCGCCGGAAGCGGGGATCGACGGATGTGCTTTCATTTCCCGCGAGCGCGAACGGAAACACGCGGCGAGGGCTTCCTGTGCGAGTGGACGGCCGGAAATCGGCTCTGTCGGGTCACGATTATCTCGGCGACATTGCAATTTCGCCGGTGACAGCCAGGCGCAACGCGCGGCGATTTGGCCGGACGCTGCCGGATGAGCTGAGAATCCTCATCCTTCACGGCGTCTTGCACCTCCTGGGCTATGATCATGAAACGGACGATGGCGAAATGGAACGCGTCGAAAATCGCTTGCGCGCAAAGCTCGGATTGAACTAAACGATGGAAATATTTCTTTACACGCTCGGAGTCCTCGGACTGGCGCTCGGTCTGGTCGTTTTCGCCTATCTCGATCGGGTGTATCGCGAGATGGGGCGGGCGCCTACAAGGCGCATTCGCGAGCACATTGAACAATTCGAAGCGGAGATCGAGCCGCGATTGCATCTGGACCGCTCGCGGGCAAACCTCGCGTTCAGCATGCTCGCGCGCCTGTGGCTGGTCGCTGTGGCCGTCGAAACCGCCCGAGGCGTCGTATTTTTTGTTCCGGGAACGTGGGAAGCGGCCGTCGAGATGGTGCTTTTTCTGTCCATCGAAGTTGCGGTCGCGATGCATTTGATTCCGTCCATTCTGATTTCGCGAGCGTCGGGCCGATGGATCGCGCCGCTCGTTCCGATTATTCGATTCTTTGTGTTTTTGACCTGGCCGATCCAGGCCGTCGTTGGGCTGCTGATTTCATTTCTGCGCATCGCCGACGAGCCGGATGAATCGGAGCTCGAAGCGGATCAGCAGGCGATTGAAGCGCTGGTTGAAGCTGCGACCGAAGAGGGCATTCTCGAGCACGACGAAGCGCGCTTGATCGAGCAAGTCGTCGAATTCAGCGACAAGCGCGTGCGCGACGTCATGACGCCGCGGCCCGATGTCGTCGCGATTCCGGCTTCGGCGACACTCGAGGACTTACGGCGTCTGATCATCGAAAAGAAATTTTCGCGCATTCCGGTCTACGAGAAAAACCTCGACGACATCGTTGGAATCGTCGTCTCGCGTGATATCTTGACGACGCCGGACAGCGAAGCTTCGCGGCGAACCGTGAGAGAAATCACCCGCCCGGCGCTCTTCGTGCCGGAGACCAAGCTCGGTTCCGAGCTGCTGAAGGAAATGCAGCGGAAAAGCCAGCAGATGGCCGTCGTGATCGATGAGTACGGGATGGTTGCAGGCATCGTGACCGTTGAAGATCTGGTCGAGGAGATCGTCGGCGAAATCGGTGAGGAAGATCGGACGCCCGCGCCGGACGTTGTGCGCGAGCCTTCCGGCAGCCTCGTTCTGCGTGGCAGCGTGCCAATCGAAAAGCTAAAGGAATTGTTCGGCGACGACGTTGCCGAGGATTCGGATAGTGCCGGAGCGGCGACTCTGGCCGGACTCCTGAATAGCGTCGCGGGGCATGTTCCTACAACCGGCGAGAAGATAGATTATGACGGTTTACAGTTCGAGATTTTGGAAGCGAACCAGCGGAAAGTTTTGCGGCTGCGGGCGCGGCGCGCCAGCAGCGCGGCGCAATCGCGGACGCAATAGAGGACTTCTCGCGCTTCTCTACCAGAACTGAAAGCACGACAATATGAGTTTTCGCTCGGGATTCGTCGCGATCATCGGCCGTCCAAATGCGGGGAAATCCACGCTCGTGAATGCGCTCGTCGGGAAAAAGGTCGCGATCGTATCGCCGCGGCCGCAGACCACTCGCAATCGCATTCAGGGAATCGTGAATCGCGAAGACGCGCAGATCATACTGATCGATACGCCGGGCCTTCACCGCGCGTCGAACGCGCTGAGCCGCCAGATGATGGACGAAGTGCATGAAGCCGTGAAGGGGATCCAGATTCTTTCGCTGATCGTTGATGCCACCGCGGCCTTCGGCGCGGGCGATCGCGAGGCCCTCGAATGGGTGCGGCAATTTCATGGGACGACGTTTCTCCTGCTGAACAAAATCGACCGCGTCGCGAAACAACATCTCTTGCCGTTGATTGACCGTTACCAACGCGAAGTGAAATTCGATGAAATCTTTCCGATCTCCGCGATGAAGGGCGATGGGCTCGACGATCTCGTGAAGAGCTGGATTTCCTACTTGCCGGAACACCCGCCGTATTTTCCCGAAGACGAATTTACCGACCAGCCCGAGCGATTCCTCGCGGCCGAATACATTCGCGAAAAAGCCATCGCGGCGACGCGCGAAGAAGTGCCGCATTCCATTGCCGTGCTTCTCGATAGTTTTGAGGAAACGGAAAAGCTCTTGCGGATTCGCGCAACGATTTATGTCGAGAAGGACGGGCAAAAGGGCATTCTGATCGGCAAGGGCGGCGAAATGATGAAGAAAATCGGCAGCGCAGCGCGCCGCGAACTCGAGGAATTGCTGGGGATCAAGATTTTCCTGGAGCTGTATGTGAAGGTGCTGCCAAACTGGCGGCAGCGCGGCCCGTTGGTCCGCCAGCTCGACTGGCGGCGCCAGCTTGAAGGATTGAGCGAGCCCGAAGAGTCGGAGTGAAATTGGCGCCACGAATGCGGCGCGAAATGGAATTTAATTCGATCGTTCGGCGCGTTCCGGCTGCACGCCTGCGATTCCGAGCGACTTCATCTTCCGATAGAGATGGCTGCGCTCAAGGCCGAGTGCGGCTGCCGCTCGCGTCATATTCCAGCGATTTTCCTCGAGTTTCCGGAGAACAAATTCGCGTTCATAGGCTGAGCGCGCTTCGTGAAGGCTGTTGTAAGGCCGTTGCGGGCTGCTCGGCACGCCTCGAAAGACTTCGGGCGGCAGATGGTGCGGCTCAATGCGAATGGCCGGGCTCATAATCACGAGCCGCTCGATAAGATTCTTCAGTTCGCGAACGTTTCCCGGCCACGGATATTGAAGCAAAACCTCCATCGCCGCTGCCGACAATTCCTTCGGCTTCTTGCCGTACGACCGGCAGAATTCGTCAAGAAAATGCGCCGCGAGAATCGGAATATCGCCGGTACGCTCGCGCAGCGCCGGAACGGTGAAAGGAATCACGTTGAGGCGGTAAAACAAGTCTTCGCGGAACGCGTTACGCGCGATTTCTTCCTCGAGCTTCTTGTTTGTTGCGGCGATCACCCGCACGTCCACATCAACAGACTGATTGGACCCGAGCGGTTCAACGCGCTGTTCTTCGAGGGCGCGAAGAACTTTCGATTGCGTTTTGAGGCTCATGTCGCCGACTTCGTCGAGAAACAGCGTGCCGCCGTCGGCTTTTTGAAACTTGCCGAGCTTGTCTTCGCTGGCTCCCGTGAAGCTGCCCTTCCGGTGGCCGAAGAGTTCGGATTCGATGAGCTCTTCAGGAATGGCCGCGCAGTTCACTTCGACAAACGGGTGTGAAGCGCGCGGGCTATGCGCGTGAAGGGCGCGAGCAACAAGCTCTTTTCCCGTGCCGCTTTCGCCGTAAATCAGGACGCGCCCGTTGGTCGGCGCCGTAAGCGCGATCTGCTGTCGCAGTGCCTTCATCGGCACGCTGCCGCCGAGAATTTGGAATCGCTGCTCGAGTTCAGCCCGCAACCGCCGGTTTTCAGATTCGAGACGCAGATAGTCCAGCGCGTTCTTGACTACGAGAACCGTCTTGTCCAATGAAAGTGGCTTCTCCAGGAAATCGAAGGCTCCTAGCTTGGTGGCGCGCACAGCGGTTTCGACATTTCCGTGGCCGGAGACCATCACGACCATCGGCGGAAGCTCCAGCTCGCTGATTTTCTCGAGGGTTTGCAGCCCGTCCATTTTGGGCAACCACACATCGAGCAGTACAAGATCAAACGTCCGGTCCGCCAGCGTCTCGAGGCATTCCTCACCGGACGCGACGGCGTCCACTGCGTAGCTTTCTTCACGCAGCAGCGCAGCCAGAGATTCGCGGATGCCGCGCTCGTCGTCAACGATGAGAATGGACTGTGGCACGATCAATCATCCAGCGCGTCGGTAGGAATTCCTGTTGGCGCATCCACGGCTTCGTCGAGTGATTCGCTTTCCGTTCCGGCGGGATCGGCGGCGGGCGCAATTGCTTCCGCAGCGGGAAATCGAAGCAAAAATCGCGCGCCGATCGGATTGTTGTCCTCCACGCGCAGCGAGCCGTTGTGCTCAGCCACGATGCGGCTGACGATGGCAAGACCCAGCCCCGTGCCTCGCTCCTTGGTCGAGAAGTGCGGAAGAAAGAGGCGATCCTTGTCCTCAGGCGAGATCCCGTGACCCGTGTCCGATATCTCGAGCTCCACGGCATCTCCATCGTCACAAGCGCGCGTGGCGACGCGCAATCGGCGCACGGTCGAACCCTCCATCGCTTCAGCGGCGTTGTCCACCAAATTGACGATCACCCGGCGCAGCAGCTCCGCGTCAGCCTTGATAAGAGGCAATCGCGTAGCAAGTTCGATTTGCAGCGTCAACCCTTCAAGCCGGCCCTTAAACAGGCCCAGCGCGCTCGACACGATGGAATTCAGGTCCGAAGGGACCAGCCGCGCGGAAGGGAAGCGGGCAAATTGCGAAAATTCGTCCACGAGAGATTCAAGCGTATGAACCTCGCGTTCAATCAGTCCGGCGCATTCGGCGACAAGCGATTCCAATTCCAGACGCTGCGGCGGTCCGCTCGATCGCCCAAAGCGTTCGAGATAGCGCTTCAGACGCTGGGCCGAGAGCACAATTGGCGTGAGCGGATTTTTGATCTCGTGCGCAATGCGCTGCGCAACTTCCTGCCAGGCTGCGGCCTTTTGAGCGCGCAGGAGCTCCGTGAGGTCGTCAATCACCACGACGTATCCGGGATTCGAGCGGCGCGGGCCGAGCGAGCTGACCGTAACGGCCGTGCGCACGAGGCGTCCCGAGGTAGCAATTTCGATCTCGCGCGACGCCGCGCCCATCCGCAGCGAGCGGCGCATTAAAGACGTCACCAGCCGCGCGGCCTCTTCACCGAAGAGATCCGAAAGTGATTGTGCGCCAAGCGCAGCTTCTCCAAAGATCGCCGCGACCGCGGAATTGACGCGCGAGATCTTCCCGCTGGCGTCGAGCGACAGCACGCCCGTCGGGATATTCTCGAGGATGGCTTCCATCAGCTTCCGGCGCCGCTCGCGCTCCTCGAACGCCTGTTGCATATTCCGCGTGAATTCGTTGATTTGCCTGCGGCCTTCGCCGAGCTGTGCGGCCATGTCGTTAAACGAACCGACCAGCGTCCCTAGTTCGTCCTGCGCCTGCAGCGTCACGCGGTGATCGAAATTGCCGCGGCTGATTTCCTGCGTTGCTTCGGCGAGCGCCTGAATCGGAACGGTCACCTGCTTGGAAAGAAAGAGCGCGGCCCACGTCGTCGAGAAGAGAAGCAGGACCGTAATCAGCGCCAGCGCGAGCAAAATTTGATTCTTGTAGAGACGTATGTCCTGCCTCTGCTGCTGGTAGGTTTGGGTTTCCGCTTCGATGGAGTTGAATTGCGCTAGAAAGTCCGGGCGAAGCTCGCGCCCCACGTAGAGCGTGCCGCCGGAGAATGGCGCCGAACCGGTCATGTAAGTGTCGGCATCCGTTTGCCAGATATCAGCGCCGGAAGGCAACACTCGCGCTTTGCGCAAATGATCCGGGCCCAAATTCGCCGGCGCAACCTCGCTCATTTGCCCGTGCGGATCGATGATCCACACGGCGTCTAATTTGCTCGCCGGCCCGGAGCCGGATCGCTCCAGAATGCCGTTCGCGCCGGTGTTGTCGAGTTGAGCCACCGAGCGCCCCGCGCGATCGTTCATGCGCTCGCTGAATTCGCGCACGACCTCGTCGAATAGCCGCTGGCTCTCTGTGTTCGCGATTTCAAGCGGCTTCGGAAACCAGAGATTCAGCGTGCGATTTACGAGCGAATAGCTGAACAAGAACAAAAAGACAATCGGCAGCAGCGAAATCCCCATCGCGCCGAAAACCATCTTCGTCTTGAATCGCGACCCGAGCTGGCCCGCTCTTCGGTCCGCATCGAGCCTTACCAGGCTGCGAATCAGGATGAGGCTGAAGACGAGAAATGCCAGAAACATGAATGCGGAGAGTGCATAAAGCAGCGCGAGGGTGTCGCTTTGCTGCGGATGAACCGGGGCATTCAGCGATCCGAGCGTAAAGATGGCCGCCGCCAGCAGCACGACAGACAAGCCGCCGACCGCCAGCCACAGTTTCTGGGTCCACGCGCGCTGGCTCAAATCCGCACCTTCATTCCATCAAGCAAGTCAGACGCACCGCCTCTTGTCGTCTTCGGATTCGCACCTGCCGAATATTCCATCACGATTGCCCCGCCAGTGCGAATTCCGCGTCCGCACCGTGGAATTCTCATGCTGCGACAACTCCCGGAATTGCGGCTCCCTGACAATCGCGCGTCTCTTCGAGCAGACAATTTTCGGCACCGGAAGAACTTCCGTGAGCACCTGCAATCGACGATAGCGACGCCCAACAAGCAAGTCAAGCCGCGAGTGTGGCTTTCGGTCCACAGCTGTCCTTTCGTACAGGGAGTACCTGTTAATGAACCGCGACACTACGCGGCACCCGGCTCAGACAAGCGCACATGCTAGCCTTTGCCTTTACGGCAAGAAGTGCCGCTGGAGCCGAAGTATGTCGTCGAGGTTGGGCGAAATTCTGGTCAAGGACAGTCTGATCTCCCAGGATCAGCTGAAGCACGCGCTTGACTACCAGAAGAAGAACGGCGGCCGCCTGGGCACCTGCCTGGTAAAAATGGGCCTCGTCAGTGACGAGGATATTACCGCCGTCCTCTCTCGCCAATACGGCGTCCCGTCGATCAACTTGAAATTTTACGAGGTCGATTCTTCCGTCATCAAGCTCGTTCCGCAAGAGACCGCCGTGCGCTACCAGATCGTTCCGCTATCTCGCGTCGGCTCGACTCTGACCATCGCCATGACGGATCCGACGAACGTGTTCGCCATGGACGACATTAAGTTCATGACCGGCTTCAATGTCGAGCCGGTCGTCGCGTCGGAATCGGCCATCAGCGAAGCGATTGGAAAGTTCTACGGCGCGATGGAGACCGGCGAAGAAATCGACAAGGTCATGAAAGACCTGGCCGGCGAAGAAGCCGACCTCGAACTTGCCGCCGAAGAAGCCGAAATGGATTTGGCGGAGCTCGAAAAGGCCGCCGACGAAGCCCCCATCATCAAGCTCGTCAATTTGATTCTCACGGACGCCGTCAAGCGCGGCGCCAGCGATATTCACGTCGAGCCCTACGAAAAGGAATATCGCGTCCGCTTCCGCATTGACGGCATTCTACAGAGCGTGATGACGCCGCCGATGAAGTTGAAGGACGCCATCACCAGCCGCGTCAAGATCATGTCGAAGCTCGACATCAGCGAAAAGCGCCTGCCGCAAGACGGCCGCATCATGATCAAGTACAACAAGGACGGCAAAAAGAAGGAACTCGATTTTCGCGTTTCGATTGTCCCCACTCTCTTTGGCGAAAAGATCGTCATGCGGTTGCTCGACAAGGAGAACCTGCGCCTTGACATGACCAAGCTCGGATTCGAGGCCGAATCCCTCGCCAAATTCGAGAAAAACATTTTGAAGCCCTACGGCATGGTTCTGGTGACCGGGCCAACCGGTTCGGGCAAGACCAACACGCTCTATTCATCGGTAGCGCGCTTGAATACGCCCGAAACGAACATCATGACTGCGGAAGACCCGGTCGAATTCCAGTTGGCGGGAATCAACCAGGTGCAAATGAAGGAGCAAATCGGGCTGAACTTTGCGTCAGCCCTTCGTTCGTTCTTGCGCCAGGACCCCAACATCATTCTCGTCGGTGAAATTCGAGACTTCGAGACGGCCGAAATCGCGGTGAAAGCCGCGCTCACCGGCCACTTGGTGCTTTCGACGCTGCACACGAACGATGCTCCTTCGACGGTCAGCCGCCTCATGAACATGGGTATCGAACCGTTCCTGGTAGCCACATCGGTAAACCTCATCTGCGCGCAGCGCCTGGTGCGGCGGATTTGCGCCAACTGCAAGGAAGTCGCGCCGATTCCCCAGCAGGCTCTGATCGACGCGGGCGCTTCTCCGGAACAGGCCTCTACCATGCAAGCGTTCCACGGGCGCGGCTGCAGCGTGTGCAACAACTCCGGCTACAAAGGCCGAGTCGGTTTGTACGAAGTGATGGAGATCAACGACGAGGTTCGCGAGCTGATTCTCGTCGGAGCTTCCTCACTGGAATTGAGGAAGAAAGCTCTCGAGCAGGGAATGATCACGTTGCGGAAAAGCGGGCTCATCAAGATGACAGCGGGTGCAACCACACTGGACGAAGTCTTACGGGAAACCGTTCTGTAGGAGAAAAGCAAATGGCTGGAATTACGCTAAGCGAACTTTTGAAAAAGATGATCGAGATGGGCGGCAGCGATCTTCATCTGTCAACGAACAGCCCACCGCGCATTCGCGTGCACGGTAAGCTACGCCCTCTCGACATGCCGCCGCTGACCGCGGCGGACACGAAGGCACTGGCCTACAGCGTGCTCACCGACGCGCAGAAGCATCGGCTTGAGGAAAACCTGGAGCTCGACTTCTCGTTCGGCTTGAAGAGCCTGGCGCGCTTCCGCGGCAATTTGTTCCATCAGCGCGGAGCGGTGGCCGCCGTCTTCAGGACGATTCCGTGGGAAATCAAGGGCTTCGAAGCGCTCGGTCTGCCGGCCATTGTGAAGATGCTTTGCGACAAGCCCCGCGGACTCGTGCTGGTCACGGGGCCGACCGGATCGGGTAAATCCACCACGCTTGCCGCCATGCTCGACAAGATCAATTCCGAACGCGACGAGCATATGATCACCATCGAAGACCCCATCGAATTCCTGCACAACCACAAGAAGTGCCTGGTCAACCAACGCGAAATTCACTCGGACACCCATTCTTTCGCCAATTCGCTTCGCGCCGCTCTCCGCGAAGACCCCGACGTCGTTCTCATCGGCGAAATGCGAGACCTCGAAACCATCGAATCGGCTCTGCGCATCGCCGAGACGGGCCACCTGACTTTTGCCACTCTGCACACCAATTCCGCCGTTTCGACCATCAATCGCATCGTCGACGTTTTCCCCGCGCACCAGCAGCCTCAGGTCCGCGCGCAACTCTCGATGGTGTTGGAAGGAATTCTTTGCCAATCGCTGCTGCCTCGTGTCGACGGGCGCGGCCGCGCCATGGTCATGGAAATCCTCATCCCCAACGCCGCGATCCGCAACCTGATTCGCGAAGACAAGATCCACCAAATCTATTCGGCGATGCAGACCGGCACTGGGCAGACCGGCATGCAGACCTTCAACCAGAGCCTCGCGAACGCATATTTCCAAAAGCAAATCACTTTGGAGACAGCATTGGCGCGTTCGTCGAATCCCGATGAGTTGCAGGATTTGATCAACCGTGGCGTAACGTCACCCACGATGGGGCGCACGCCTGTCCGGCGATAAACGCCGAAAGGGAAGAGAAGGAGAATACCCATGCCGGTTTATACATTTCGGGGAACAAATCGCCAGGGCGCCGCGGTTGCGGGCGAACGCATGGCGCAGAGCAAGACGGAACTCGCCGCCATGCTGCGCCGAGAACAGATCAACGTTTCGAAGGTGTCCGAGAAAGGCAAGGAATTCGCCTTTCCCACGTTCGGCACGGGCGTTAACGCCAAGGAGCTCGCGATCTTCACGCGCCAGTTCTCGGTGATGATCGATGCCGGCTTGCCGCTGGTGCAGTGTCTCGAGATTCTGGCACAGCAACAGGAGAACAAGACTTTCCAGAAAATCCTGACGGGTGTCCGCGCTTCGGTCGAAGGCGGCCAGACGCTCGCCGCGTCGCTCAAACAGTACGACAAAGTTTTCGACGCGCTCTACTACAACATGGTCGACGCCGGCGAGACGGGCGGTATCCTCGATACCATTCTCCAGCGCCTTTCAACCTACATTGAAAAGAACGTCAAACTGAAGCGCGCCGTCAAGTCGGCGATGATCTATCCGACGGCCGTTATCGGCATCGCGGTCCTCGTCATCGCGCTGCTCCTTTGGAAGGTCGTTCCCATCTTCGTCACCTTGTTCAACGGCCTCGGCGCTGAGCTGCCGCTGCCCACGCGAATCGTCATCGGCTTGAGCCAGTTCGTCGGCAGTGTTTACGGCCTGTTGATCGTCTTCGTGGCGATCGGCGCGGGCGTCGGACTCAAACTTTGGCACGGAACCCCGCAAGGGCGCATGGCCATTGACTCCACGATGTTGCGGCTTCCGATTATCGGAATGCTGTTGCGCAAAATCGCGGTGGCCCGATTCACGCGCACACTGGGCACTCTGATTTCGAGCGGCGTCCCGATCCTGGAGGGGCTGGACATCACGGCGCGCACCTCGGGCAACGCGGTCGTCGAGAAGGCCATCCAGCAAACCAGAAAGTCGGTCGAGGCTGGACAATCGCTGGTTGACCCACTGAAGGAAACCGATGTGTTTCCGGGCATGGTGACCCAGATGATCGGCGTCGGCGAGCAGACCGGCGCGATGGACGCCATGCTCCAGAAAATCGCGGACTTCTACGAGGAAGAAGTGGATGCGGCGGTCAAAGACATGCTGACACTGCTCGAACCCGTCATGATTTTGTTCTTGGGCATTGTCGTCGGCGGAATCGTTATCTCGCTGTACTTGCCGCTGTTCTCGTTGATCTCCAAGCTTTCCGGCTGATCTCGGCGAGCGAAAGAGACTTTCGGACTGGGCCCGGTCAATTCATCGGCCGGGCCTTCGTTCCAGGCTACTTCGGGGGGAATGGGATCGATGAAAACTGCCGGGGCTTTTGACCCGTGCACCCGGCATCCCCTGATCCCGAACGGAGTTGAATCGGAGTATGGGAGACTGGCTGCCGTGGTTGGGACGCGTTCGCTTCCTGATCATCACTTCATTGGTGGCTTTAGTTCTCCTCGTCCGTGAATTAACCCCGCTCGCCCTTCCCGCACGATTCTTCGCTCCCGTCATCGCCGCGTGGTACACATTCGCGATTGCGGCGATCGCGTTGCGCCGCTGGCAGCCGAAAGCGGGCTGGCACGCACCGCTGCAAGTCACCGGAGACGTCATTTTCAGCGCCGCCGTCGTCTACACCACCGGGGCGCAGGACAGCTATTTCACGCTCCTTTTCCTCCTCGCGATTCTGGTGGGCTCGATTCTGTTCTCGCGTCGCGGAGCCATGATCACCGCTGCGGCCAGCTTCATCCTCCTGGGTGCGCTGGTCGAGGCCGGCTACTACGGCGCAATTCCACGCACCTTCGTTACCACCCCCACGGCCCGCGGACTCCAGTTCTGGATGGCCACCAACTTCTTCGGCTTTTTCGCCATTGCCTATCTCGGATCGGTCCTCGCCCAGACGCTCCGCCGCAAGGGGCATGAACTCGAAGCGAAGCAAGAAGAGCTCAAAGATCTCCAGGCCTTTAACGAGGACATCATCCAATCCATGCGCGGCGGCTTGCTGACCGCGGACTTGACCGGGCGAATTATCGTCTCGAACCGCTCCGGCGCGGAAATCATCGGCCGCGAGCTGTCGCAGATAAAAGGCGAACACGTCCGAAATGTCTTTCCGGGCTATTGGCCGGTGCTCTCGGATGACCTCGGCAATCCCTTGGCATCGCGCGAGGATGTCGAATTTCGATCCTCGGACGGAACGCTGCGATACCTCGGCCTTTCCATTTCGCCATTGCGCTCGGCGCAAAATCAGTTGATCGGCTACGTTTTCAATTTTCAGGACCTCACGGAACTGAAGCGGCTGGAGCACGAAATCTCCGTGCAGGATCGCATGGCCGCCCTGGGGCGCCTTTCGGCCGCGATTGCTCACGAAATTCGCCAGCCCCTCTCGGCGATGACCGGAGCATTGAAACAACTCACGCGCCTGGCGCCGCTGGAGCCGGACGATCAGCGACTCGTGCAGATCGTCACGCGCGAATCGCAGCGCCTGAACCAGATCATCACCGACTTTCTCGAGTACTCGCGCGAAAAGAACTACGAATTCTCCGAGCAGAACATTGTGGCGCTGCTGGATGAAACGCTCACCTTGCTTGAGCATCAGCCGGGATTCGGCGGCCATTACAAGCTCGTGCGCGAATTCAATTCGGCGCCCGTGCGCGCTCAGGTGGATCGCGATCGCCTGAAGCAGGTCATGTGGAACCTCTTGAATAACGCGCTGCGCGCCATGCCGGACGGCGGCACACTGACGGTCGCGCTCAAAACGGGCCCCGTCTGGGCCGAAATCGGCATTCGGGATACCGGCGTCGGCATGGACCGGGCGAAGGCCACTCACATTTTCGAGCCCTTCCAATCGGGCTTTCCCGGCGGCACGGGCCTGGGCCTCGCGATCGTGTACGAAATCGTGCAGGCGCACGGCGGCAAAATCCACGTGGATTCCGAGAAAGGCGAAGGCGCGGAATTTCGTATCGAATTGCCGCGCATGGGATTGGGACGGCGCAAGGCAAAGTCACGGCCGCAGGTTGAGGCAACGGCGCCGCCCGTGGAAACGACAAGGCAGGTCTGAGAGCGATGGCTCACGTTCTTGTGGTTGATGACGAGCGCTCCATCTGCGAACTGCTGGAAATCATTTTTCGCAAGGAAGGTCACCGTGTGGAGACCGCCACCACCGGAGAGGCCGCGCGCCGGCGCCTCGCGTCCCAGGTTTTCGATATCGTCATTTCCGATATCAACATGCCGGATATGAGCGGCGTCGAACTTCTCCGCTACTCGCGCGAAGTTTCGCCCGAAGCTGTCTTTATCCTGATCACCGGCGTTCCCACGATTTCGACGGCCATCGACGCGGTGAATTTCGGCGCCGACCGCTACGTCATCAAGGGCGACAAGCTCGTCGAGGAACTCAGCGCCGCCGTTCAGAAAATCTCCGAGAACATCGAGCTCAAAAAAGAAACCGGAATCCTCCGCCGCGAAATCCGCCGGCTGACCGGCCTCGACCACATCATCGGCACCAGCCCCAAGATGCGCCAGATTTTCGAGTTGATCGAGACCATCGCCCCGCAGTCCAGCCGCGTTCTCATCACCGGCGAAAGCGGCACGGGTAAAGAACTCGTCGCGCGCGCCATTCACGAAAACAGCGCCCGCTCCAAAAAGCCGTTCATCACCATCAATTGCGGCGCTTTTCCCGAGACGCTGCTGGAGTCCGAGCTTTTTGGCTACGTGAAGGGCGCTTTCACCGGCGCCAACGAAAATCGCCGCGGTTTGTTCCATGCGGCTGACGGCGGCACGCTGTTCATGGACGAAGTCGGCAACATGAGCCTCACCATGCAGGTAAGGTTGTATCGCGTTCTGCAAGAGGGCAAGGTTCGTCCCGTCGGAAGCACGGAAGAGATTGACGTCGATGTGCGCGTCATCGCTGCGACCAACAAAGACATTGAGAAAGAAATCAGCGAAGGCCGTTTCCGCGAAGACTTGTACTACCGCCTCAGCGTGATTCCGATTCATCTTCCGCCGCTTCGTGAACGCCGCGAGGACATTCCGCTTCTTGCGCGAACCTTTCTCGAGCGATATCGCAAGGAAATGTCGAAGAACATCGACGGCATCGAGCCGAAAGCGCTGCAGCGGCTGGAGGCTTACGAGTGGCCCGGAAACGTTCGGGAACTCGAGAACACCGTCGAGCGCTCCGTCGCTCTCGAAACGGGTCCGCGAATCACGGTCGAAGGCCTGCCGGAGCGCATCGCCCTCTACTATCAGGAAAAACACGACTCGCCGAACTCCAACGGCAAAGAGCTGTTAATTCCCGACGGCGGAATCGACCTGGAAGCGCAGATCAGTGAAATCGAGCGGCGTTACTTGTTGGCCGCTTTGGAATGTTCGGGTGGAGTCCGCGTGCGGGCGGCCGATCTCTTGAAGATGACCTATCGCTCGTTCCGTCACTATGCGAAGAAGCACGGAGTCTGACGTAGTGAAGCTCACCGGCATCCAACATGGTTGTGACCGGCGGCCTCATGGGACCGTGGCATCAGCTCTTCGAATCAGCGATTTGGGGGTGCCGCACAACGGCGCTTTCGGACGACAAAAATTGTCGGTATTTGAACTGTCTCCCGTTTTGGCATGCCCGGAGAATGCATCCCATTCTGAAGGCTGCCGTCTAAGCCGTTCATTAACTGCATGTTGCACTACTTCGAAACACAAAGTCGTGCCGGCCTCGCGGTTGGCACGGCACATGCACCTACTGTCTGCGTCTCCCCCGCCAGGGAGCCCAAACACGAGATTCTAAGCAGTCAACTTTCAAGGAGAGAATGAAACTTATGAAGAAGAACCAGAAGGGCTTTTCGCTTATCGAACTTCTCATCGTCGTGGCGATTATTTTGATCATCGCGGCGATCGCTATTCCGAACTTGCTGCGCGCCCGCATCGCGGCCAACGAGGCCTCGGCTGTCGGTTCGTGCCGCACGTTGAACACCTCTGCAGTCACTTATGCTTCGACCTACGGCAACGGCTTTCCGACCAGCCTGTCCGCCATGGGTACCCACGCCGCTGGCGATACTTCTGCAAGCTGCGGTGAAGCATTGCTGATTGACAACATTTTGACCACCGGCACGAAGTCTGGCTACAGCTTCACGTATGCCGACGGTCCGGGTGACACGCCGAACGTTGCCCCCACGGGCGGTTGCGCCGGCTGGAACCTCTACACGATCAACGCTCAACCGACGACACCTGGCACGACTGGTCAGCGCTACTTCTACACCGACCAGACCGGTGTTATCCGCTTCAACCCGACGGGCGCGGCTTCCGCGACGTCTTCGCCTCTGCAGTAAGCAATCCGATTTGGGCCAACGGGGAGGAAGCGGTTCGCTTCCTCCCCGTTGCTCTTAAAGGGAACCGGAGACGGGCAATGCCAGTGCGCGACACACGTTCAAATCCAAACCGGCCCGTCGCGAAAGCCAGCGGTTTTTCCCTCCTCGAACTGCTCATCGTCGTCGCAATCATTCTCATCATCGCCGCAATCGCGCTTCCCAATTTTCTTCGAGCCAAGATAGCCGCCAATGAAGCCGCGGCTGCTTCTGAAGTCCGCACGATTACCACCGCCGCTGTTGAGTACAATTCGACCTACGCCAATGGATTCCCGCCCTCGCTTTCCGTCCTGGGTCCTCCTGCAGGCGGCGGGAACACCGCATCGTGCGACAACGCCAACCTGATCGACGAAGTCGTTGCAGCCGGACAGAAGAGTGGATTCAACTTCGCGATTAGCGGAGTGGGAGACGCCAACACGACAGCTGCCACCGGTTGCTCGTTGCCGGGCTTTGGCGACTATCTCGTCACGGCGGCGCCGGTATCCATCGGCATGACCGGCCAACGCAGCTTTTGCAGCGATGAACCCGGCGAAGTCTACTTCGACAGCACTGGAGCAGTTTCGACCAACGCGACCGCTTGCGAAAACTTGCCGGTTCTGCAGTAAACCCCTCTCCCGGGATTTTCATTCAGACTTTATTTTGGACGATTGGTTTGCTGTTCCAGCCGGGATAGCTCTGCGCGGGCCGCGGTGTTATCCGGATGGTAGGCCAATTCCTCGAGACACTCCGAACGCGCGCCCTCGAAGTCCTGCATTTCCACCAGCACGAGCGCGAGCGCAACGTGATAGCCCGCTCCCGCGGGCTTGATGGCAATCGCTTTGCGAAGTTCCGCGGCGGATTCCGCGAAGCGGTTCTCGTGGTAATCGGTCAAGCCAAGATAGGCGTACTCGTCGGGATCGGAGGGATTGAGTCCGATCGCACGCTGCAGGTAATCGGCTGCCACATCGAACCGCTTCAGCCGGTAATTCAGATAGCCAAAATTGTAGTTTGCCAGCCAATAGTCCGGACGTTCTCGCAGGACATCCTGAAAAATAGGCTCGGCCTCGGCGAGTTGGCCGCGCTTGATCAGTTCCGACCCGTAGTTGTTCTGCGCGATGGTGTTCTGCGGCGAGATTTCTGTGGCGTGCTGGTAAAGCGAAAGGTTATCGCGCCACGATGACGCCTGAGCCACCGTGGAAATGGCCAGAGCCAGGATGAGGACCACCGCAGGCGCGGGAGCCGGAATCGGCCAATGGAACCGCGACGTCGCGAGAAACAGCGCGCCGAGCACGAGCGCAACCCCGATGGCCAGGCCGATGCTCGGCAGATACAGATAACGGTCGTGAAGCGCGTCGTCACGCTGGAAGAGCGCGATATCGAGAACGGGAAGAAGCGGGAGCAGGCACCACGCCACGGCCGCCGGAATCGCCGGCTCTCTCGTTCGTCGCCACCACGTCCAAACGCAAGCCGACAAGCTCGCGAGGATCAACGCCGCAATCCAGAAGGCGCTGTCGCTGACGCTTGTTACTGCCGTGAACGAATAGAACAAGCTCAAGCCAAAAGGCCAGATCAGGTGGCGCAGGTAAAAAAGCAGCACGACTGGCGCGGACAGCAGCGCATCGCGAGCGGAGAGCGAGAGGGGTTGGGCTGGAAGATTCCGCAGTACGGCGAACCGCGCGAGAAAATACAGCGCAGCAACAGAGGCAAAATGCGCTGCGTCGAGTATCGCGCGAGCGATGCGCCGGCTGGACGCGCTCTCTAGCTCGCGTCCTTTCTCCGCTCCACACAAGGAATAGACGAAAACGATGGCCGGGAAGACGATCGCCGTCTCTTTGGTCAGAAGAGCCCCTGCAAAGCAGGCGAGCGAGCCGATTTGAAGAGCCGGGTTCGAAACCTCGGCGCGCCGAAGCCACAGTAGCAGGCTCCCGAGCAAAAAGACGGCTGCGAGTGGATCGGTCGCACCTGACACCCACACCACCGATTCGATATGCGCCGGATAGACGCCGAAAACCAGCGCGGCAAGCATGGCGATCCAGGGTTTCTCCACGTGCCGGCAAAGCAGGAAGAAAAGCAGCAGCGTCGCGGCAAGATGCAGGCACAGCGCGCTCGCGTGCCAGCCGAACGGATGCATTCCGAAGATGGCATCGTTGATGCGAAGCCAAAGATAAAAGGCCGGCCGGTAATGAAAATTGCTGGCAGCGTTGGGATCGAAGATTCCGAAGCTCGTACTCGTGAAAAAATCGGCAACCGAATCCCACGAATGGATCGAGGCGTTGTTGACGATTTGAACGTCGTCATCGTAGACGAACTGGTATCGCAGCGACGGCAGGAAAGGGAGCGCGGTCAACGCGATCAGAAGCAGAGACTGAGCGGCGCGAAGGCGCGCGGCCGCAGGGGCGAGGGGAGAGGTTCGCGCATTCTCGGAGCCGGCTTTGCTCAAGCAAGCGCTCGACGAGTCACGCCGCACGCGAATTTCATCCTGAAAATCTATCATCCCGCGCAAGGGCCGAGGCTCGCAGCCTCGATTTGCGTGTGAATCAGCAAACATCGCGGCGCAGTCCAGGGCCGCGCGCTGTGGCCGGGTCTCGTGATTACTGGCGGGAGGAAGCGACGACGGGCGATTCACCCGAAACGGGGCGAGCAAAGCGGCTTTGCCAGGTCGCTGTCAGATCGACGATCGTAGTGATTTTGGAGGTGATCTCGCGGCCGGCAGGGGATTCTCGCATAATGAAGTTCGAGTCGTCGAAAGACGCCTTCGAGTTCACATACACCATGTCCGAGTAGTAGTGCCACATGTAGAACTTCCCGCGCTCGGCGTACCCATCCGCGCCTGAAAGCGGCTGGGCGAAAAGGAACGTGGTTCGCTTCGCAAGGCCCGGATTCCAGATGGCGGCGCCCTGCTCAGCCGATTCATCCCGCTTCAAACCCAAAAGGTCGAGAACCGTCGGAACCAGATCGATATGCGACGTAATCCAGGGAATTCGCTCGGTGTGTTCAAGCGCGCGCGGCGCGTAAATCAAGAGCGGAACGTGGAAGGCGGTCTCGTCGACCGTGCCGCGCCGAAAATTTGGGTTCTCTCTGGCGTTGCGGCGGCCGTGGTCGCCGAAGACCAGAATGATGGTGTGATCCAGCTGTCCGCGCTGTTGCAGGAAGTCCATCAATTCGCCAAGCCATGCGTCCTGCATCGCAATGATCGCGCGGCCGCGCTCGCGCAGGTTGTCGTCGCTGTCCTCAGGATACGCGTCGGGATAAGGGAAGTGGCCGATCTGCGGAAAATACGCGGCAACGAACTTGTGATGTTCGCGAATCCATCCGTCCATGTGCGATTCGAGCGCGTGCAAAGTTTCGAGATCGGCCCCGATGCGATACGGTTTCCAATACGGCTGGCCGTCGAATCCCGATACTTTCGGGATCGCGTTCGGATCGATGTAGTAGCGCTCTTTGAATCCAACTCCTGCATAGACCGGTTCATCCGGATTCACCGGCGTGGAGAGCGGCGAAAACGCGCCAGACTCGTAGCCCATCGCGTTCAGGTGGTAGAGGAACTGCGGCGGCATTTCGCTCACCGGATAGGCCCGCACCGAGCGCAGCGTGTCCAGCGGATACCACGACGAGAAAACCGAAAATAGCGCGGAATCCGTAAAAGGGAGCGTCGTGTAGTGTTTCTCTCCAACGAAAGCATGCTCGCGCAGGCGGCCTATGTTCGGAAACTGTTTCATGTCGTCATCGGCGGGAAGAAATTCGTCGGGCGTCGTTTCCATCACGAAGAAAAGAACGTTATCGCCCTGTTGCTTGCCGAAGTAGCGCGGATCCTGCTGGGGCTCGGGCGCGTTGACCAGCGTGCGATAGCGCGAAATCAGGTCGGGCGATGAGAGCGAATTCAGGCCCTTGATATCGAGCTGCTTCAGCCGGTCGAGATTGAACGACGCGAACTCCCCGGTATCAACCGATTTCTCGCGCCAGAGCGAGACAACTGCCCGGACGAATGTGCTTTCATGATAGGGCGTGCGGAACTCAGCCGTCTGCCATCCCGCCGCGAGGACAATTACGATCGCAAGCACGGCCAGGTCCGCGGCGATCCGCACGGCACGCAGGGTTTTGTCAGAGTAAAGGCGTCCTTGCCGCTTCATGCACCATACGACGACGCCGATAATCGCAGCGAGCGAGATGACCAGGATGGCCACGTACCGGCCCGAGACGTAGTTGGTCGCCCCCGGTTCGAGCAGCCCGTAGCCGATCACGATGCCAATCACGCGAAGCGAAATGTACCGGCCCACCTCGGCGAGCGCGCGAAGCTGAACCGCAAACAAGATCACGAACCCGACGCTCACCAGCGGCGTGACGATTGCCGCCCACCAGCGCCCGAGGTAGCGATTCAAGACCACCAGCGCGACCGGAATCAGCACCAGTCCCACGAAAATCTCGCCATTGAAGAAGCTCAGGTGCTTCGTGAAACTCAGCGAGGCATAGCCCATCGTGCGCTGCGCTTTCGCAAAGCCGCCCAGGTTCGTCATCGTGTACCACTTGACGTAGAGCGCCATTGCCACCGCGGGCAGCCAGACGATTAGGAACCGGGCGGCGTCGAGCCACGGCGCAGGCCTGCCGGATGCGGACGGATCTGCAATTCCGCGCGCCGTCACAGGGTTCGCGCCGGCACCGTTGCGGGCGTCTCGGGATTCAACTGCTGCCGGCTCGCCTCGCCCGGAAGGCGTCTCGACGCTGCGGCCCTCGGCAGAGGGCGACGCGCCTTCTTCAATTGCGTTGGGGTTGCGATCGTACAAAGCTGGAGGTCCTTTTGAACCTTCAGAATATCGCATCACGCCTTGCAGCAGATGCGCGACGTCGCTTTGGGAGTTAACTCTCACAACAATCACTCTCGGCCCGCATTCGAATGATTTCGAGGCTGGCGGTCTTGGTGGCGGTTTCTTGCTAGACTGATTCCATGATTGTTGTGACTGCCGCGGTCGCAGCTATCGCCGCCCTGTTGAATCCGGGCACGATCCCCGCGCCGGCCGATCATTCCGATGCCGCAGCGGTCGCGCGATCGCTTGAAGCGAAGTACGCGCACGCGCAAACGCTGGAGGCCCAATTCTACGAGCGATATCGCGCGGGAACGGGCGGCGGGCAGGCCGAATCGGGGACCGTCTATTTTTCCAAGCCCGGACGCATGCGCTGGGAATATGAATCGCCGGAGTCCAAGCTTTTCATCGTGGATGGGAAAAACGTCTGGTTTTACGTTCCGGCGGATCACACAGCGAGCCGCGCGCAGGTGAAGGAAAGTGAAGACTGGCGGACGCCGCTTTCGTTGCTTACCGGGAAAGTTCATCTGGACCGCCTTTGCGGGAGGATGGAACTGCTCGATGAAGCGTCGAGAGCGATCGCACCTGGCGATTTGCCCGGCGATCCGCGAAACCGGATTCTGGTTTGCCTGCCCCGCAAAACTTCCGATTCGCAGGCCGCGCCATTTCGCGAAATCTTGTTCGAAGTGAGCCCGGAATTGGACCTGGCGCGAGCGGTGATTCGCGAACCCGGCGACGTCGAGACCGAGTTCCGATTCGCGAATTGGAGGGAAAACGTAGCCCTGCCGGAGTCGAAGTTCCACTTCGATCCGCCGCCCGGGGTGGCCATCGTCAACGAGGAAGGCCTGTCGCGCGAAATCCATTGATTTGAGTCCGTTTCGACGAACGATTCAGTCCTCGATGCCATGATTGACCGCCCCTTGACACAACACCGTGAATCTTCTTCACGTCAGGCAAAGAAATCGTTCGGGGGGGCATCCAAATTCGAAGCAACAGGAGAGTTTACAGACAGACATCAATGACGCCCGCGCGGGGCTTGGCCTCGCGTGAATGTGCTAGACTTTTAAAGACACAAACACCCTGGGATCGTGGGTCGAACGGCGCGGACTAATGGCTGAATTCGTTTGCAAGCTGGGAGATGCGACCGGGCGGGTCTTCGAGCAGGTGGAGACTGCCCTGAGCGAGGGCGAAGCGCGCCAGCGTCTGGCTGAGCGCGGGTTTTACGTCTACTCGATTAAACGGCACCTCGGCCTCCTCGCCAATTTCCAGCGATCGGGAGCCAGCCGGCTCGTCCGCGGCCAGGAATTCTTGATTTTCAATCAGCAATTCAACACGTTGATCAAGGCCGGTCTGCCGATTATGACCGCGCTCGATTTGCTTGCCGAACGCGCGGCGGCCCCGAAATTGCGCCCGGTTCTCGGCGAAGTGCGGAGTCGCGTACGCAACGGCGCTCTGCTCTCGGAAGCGCTTGCAGCGCAGGGCGTTTTCCCGCCTGTATACACGACGTCGGTAATGGCCGGTGAGAAAAGCGGCAACCTGAGCGGAGTTTTAGACCAGTACATCGCTTACCAGCGAACCAGCAGCAACTTCCTGAGCCGGCTGAGAAACATTTTAATTTATCCGGCGATCCTCGTGACGATGATGGTGCTGGTGCTGTCGTACCTGGTGACGTTCGCGGTTCCGAAATTCGCGGACCTTTACAACCAGTTGCATGTCGAGCTGCCGATGGCCACGCGGATCGTTCTGGCCATCTCTCTTCCGCTGCGAAACTACATTTTTGTAGTCGTCGGGGTGGTCGTCATCGGCGGATTTCTGATGTTCCTGTGGTTGAGGAGCGAACAAGGCGCGCTGATCATCGATCGCCTGAAGCCGAAGTTTCCGCTCGTCGGCGATATTTGGCTGAAGGCCCAGATCGCGCAGTTCGTTCGAACGCTTTCGACCCTGCTTGCCGGCGGCACTCCGCTGGTTTCGGCGCTGGACACCTCGTCCGAAGCGATGGGGAGCCGCCTGATTGCGAAATCCGTCAGGGATGCGGCGGCAAAAGTCCGGGAAGGAACCCCGCTCCACACTGCGCTTGAGGGCACGCACGTGATTCCAGACCTTGCGCTCGAGATGATTGAAGTGGGCGAAGCTTCCGGCGCGCTCGCGCCGATGCTTTCGAGCGTCGCGGAGTTTTATGAGCAGGAAGTGGACTTGAAACTCGGAGCGATCCTGGCATGGATCGAGCCTGCAATTCTCGTGATCATGGCGTGTGTGGTGGCGTTTATTTTGATCGCGTTGTATCTGCCGATGTTCTCCTTGACCACCGGCTCGATGCAGGGATAGGTGAGTATGGGTGCGACGAATCGAAATCCGGTGATCCCGGCGCAAACCGACCAGGCGATCGAGCAGGAGCACGGCCGCAGCCTTGCCGCTCGCTATCGCTGCGCGTTCATCGACCTGAGAGATCAGCGGATTGATCCGGAGCTCTTCCGCAGCATTCCCGCCGAGCTGATGTTCCGTTACAACTTTGTTCCGCTCGAAGCGCACGATCACACGCTAGCGATTGCCGTATCCGATCCCAGCCAGGTGCTGGTGAACGACGAGCTGTCGCTGCTGCTCGGCAAGAAACTGCAAATTAAAGTGGCTACGGCGACGCAAATTGGCGATCTGCTGAAACGCACCGAGCAATCGCAGCGCGTCCTCGATCAGGCTACTGAAGGCTTCACGCTGCAAGTCGTAACGGACGACGAGGAGAGCGAAGAAAACATCTCGATGGAAAAGCTCACGCGCGATACCGGCGTGAGCCCTGTCGTGCGGCTTGTTGACACGGTCATCTTCACCGCGCTCGAGCGGCGCGCGAGCGATATTCACATCGAAACAGGCATCACCGAAGTCATCGTGAAGTACCGCATTGACGGCGTCCTGCAGCTGGCCATGGCGCCCCTCAGCAAGGAATGGCATGCCACGATTCTTTCGCGCATCAAGGTCATGAGCGAACTCGATATTGCCGAGCGCCGCGTCCCGCAGGACGGCCGCTTCCGCGTGCGCTATAAAGGCCGCTTCATCGACTTCCGCGTTTCGATCATGCCGTCAATTCATGGCGAAGATGCTGTGCTTCGCGTCCTCGACAAAGAAACGCTCAGCGAAAAGTTCCGCAATTTGACCCTGGACGTCGTGGGATTTCGGACCCGAAGAACTCCGGCAATTCCGCCGGTATATTCGCGAGCCATACGGGATGGTGCTGGTCACCGGGCCGACGGGATCGGGCAAAACGACGACTCTCTATGCCGCGATCAACGAGATTAAGAGCGAAGAAGACAAGTTCATCACCATTGAGGATCCGGTCGAGTATCAGGTGCGCGGAATCACCCAGATTCCCGTGAACGAGAAAAAAGGCCTGACTTTCGCCCGCGGGTTGCGGTCGATCTTGCGGCACGACCCCGACAAAATCATGGTCGGCGAAATTCGCGACCAGGAAACGGCGCAAATCGCGATTCAGTCGGCGCTGACCGGCCACTCGGTGTTCACCACGGTGCACGCCAACAACGTGACCGACGTCATCGGCCGGTTCATCAACATGGGCGTCGAGCCGTACAACTTCGTTTCCGCGCTGAACTGCATCTTGGCTCAGCGGCTGGTCCGCGTGATTTGTGAGAGTTGCAAGAAGCCGGTGCATTACGCGCCGGAGCAGTTGAAGGAACTTCGGACTGGATCCCGCAGGATGGGACGGAGTCGCGCTTTACGAAGGCGGCGGATGCCTGGAATGCAGCGGCACCGGCTATCACGGCCGGACGGCAATTTGCGAGCTGATGGATTTGACCGATCGCATCCGCGAAATGATTATCGAGCGGCGGCCGACTTCAGAAATCAAGCGCGCTGGAAAAGAAGAGGGAATGGTCTTCTTGCGCGAGTCGGGCCTCTCAAAAGTGCGCGCGGGAGTCACGACGATTCGGGAAATCAACAAGGTGACTTTCATTGAGTAGCCTCACAGGCGGCGCGGCAACGAAGAGCCGGGGCGGTCTCGGCAGCCGGATCATGGCGTGGCTCGACGCCATGCCGCATCCAGCGGCGGCGTGCGAAATTGCGGCGGATCACGTTTCCGTGGCGCGTTGGTCGGGCAGCGGCGGATTGGATGGGGGAGCGGGTGAAGCGCTCGATCCGGGCGTGATCAAGCCGTCGCCGGTGGAGCCGAACATCGCGAATCCGGACGCGCTTAAAACCGCGCTGAAAACCGCTTTCGAGCGCATCTCTCTGCGCGGCCAGCCGGTCGCGCTGATCGTGCCGGATTCCGTCGTCCGGGTTTTTATTTTCCATTTGAAACTCTGCCGCGCCGCACGGAAGATGCTGCGCCTTTGCTGCGGTGGCGGTTGAAAAAGAGCGTTCCGTTCGACGTGGAGGATACGGTAATTTCCTCGATGCGCCAGACCAGCCGCGACGGCGGCCTGGAAGTGATCACCGCGGTTGCGCGCCAAAGTATCATTCGCGAGTACGAACAAGCAGTCGAAGCCGTGGGCGCGACGCCCGGCGTGGTGATGAGCTCAACCCTGGCTTGCCTCTCGCTTCTCGGTGAATCCGGCGCCACAATGCTCATTCGCGCCGGCGACAACAGCCTGACCACGGTCATCGTTCGCAACACGAATCTGTGCATCTATCGCTCCACATCTCTGGGAGCCGATCTGGAGACCCTGGATATCCATGCCATCCTCGATGAAATTTATCCTGCCGTGGCCTACTATCAGGACACTTGGAAAGAGGAGCTGAACCGCGTGCTCTTGACCGGCTTCGCCTCGCGCACGGACGCGCTGAAGGACGCCTTGAGCGCCGAACTTAAGGTCAGTGCCGAATCTCTGGCTGCAGCCGCGTCCGATCACGGGCTGTCGACTGAGGCGCACACGATGATGAATGAAGGACAAGAAGCGCTCGTCGGCTGGATGGCGAATGGGCGAGCATGAATCGGGGACGGAATAGTCGAGCATGAGAGTTAATCTCAACCTATCCACTGCGCCGCTTGAGAACCATCGGCGCTTCGTCACCGGCGCTGGATTGCTGGGTCTCGCTGCCATCATTGCGCTCGCCATGCTGGCATCGAAATCCTACTCCACGTGGAGCGCGAACCGCACGATTCGCGCCGACAACGCTCACATCGCCAGCCAAATTCAATCATTGGAACAGCAGCAACAGCAATACGCGCAGTATTTCGATACGCCCGAGGCTAAGCAAGTGCTCGATCGCTCGGCTTTCTTGAATTCGCTGATCGAAGCGCGCACTTTCCCCTGGCCCAAGGTTTTCGAGGATCTCGAGCAAATCCTGCCCGGCGGAGTGCGCGTCGTCACAATTGCCCCGCGTCTGCAGGGCGGACGAGCTCTCGTGAAGCTGACGGTCGCGGCCGAGGACGATGACAGCGTGGTGGAATTCTTACGCGCCCTGGAGGCCTCCAAAGTCTTTTCCGATATTCACGTTCAGGAAGAAAAGTACGTCGAGGAGCATGAGGGGCGCCCCGCCGGTGCATCGGGTGACCGGATTACGGTCACGCTCGAAGCCTCCTATTCGACAACATGAGCGCCAAGAAAAAACTCGCGCTGTGGAAGATTGCGGTAATGGCCGCGCTCGGCTTGCTTCTCGTCGTCGACGCGGGCCTGGCGGTGCTTCTCTGGCAACTGCGCGAGTCGGACCCCGCCGCGCTGCGCGCCGAGCACGTTGCGCTCGAGACCAAGGTGAAGCTTCTGAAAGCCGATATCGCCCGCGGCCAGAGCATTCAGAAAAATATGCCGGCCGTGGGAAAAGAAGCGGACGCGTTCTATCAGGATGAGATTCCCCGGTCCGGCAAGGGCTACTCGGGAATCGTCTCGGATCTCAGCGAAATCGCGACGAAGTCCGGCCTGACCATGAGCGCCACCGGATTCCACGAAGCGGAAGTGAAAGGGCGTGGCGTCACCGAAATCGGAATCGCCGATAGCGTGGAAGGGAACTACGCGTCGGTGCTTCAGTTCATCACCGGGCTCGAGCGCTCGAAGAACTTTTACCTTCTGGATGATCTCTCGATGGACCGCGCCGAGTCTGGGCATTTGCACTTGACGCTGGATTTGCGCACGTATTTCAGAATGTAGCGATGTCCAAACGCAACCAAAAAATCGTGCTGGCCGTGCTCGCGGCGGTCCTCGCCTTCGCGCTGTACCAGGGCTTCGCCGGTCCGAAAGCGTCCGTCCTGCCGGTCTTCAACGCCGTGGAAACCACCTTCGAGCCGTTGAAGATTGAAGATCCCGAGCTGCGAATGGATCTTCTCGACAAGGTGCGCAAAGCGGAATACAAAGGCGAGCATCACGATATCTTCAGTTTTGGACCGAAGAAGCCTACTCCCGAGCAGAAAGCCGTGGAAGCCAAACTCGAAGAGACGCGCGTGCGGCCGTTTGTCGGTCCGCAGAAGCCTCCGCCGCCCGAGCCGCCGCAAATTCCGGTCGCGTTTTTTGGTTATGCGACCAACCCGACCACGCAGAACCGCCTGGCGTTTTTCAGCAAGGAAGACGACGTTTTCATCGTCGGCGAAGGCGGCATGTTGTTGAACAAGTTTCGTCTCGTGAAAATCGGGAACACCTCGGCGGAGTTTGAAGATGTCGGCACCGGTCTCCATGCCACACTATTGATAACGCAGCCGGACTCGCAGCAAGCAGCCGCGCTGGCACAGCAGCCAGGACCGCAGACGCAGCAGCCATGATCTCAAAGACGCAAGAATCCGATCTCGCTAACCGCACGGATCGCGCCTCGAAAGTGCGCCGGACGGCCAGATCGTCCTCGGGCCAGCGCGGATATACGCTCCTGTTTGCCGTGTTCCTCTGCGCCATGGCTTTGCTGGCGACTACAGTCGCCGTGCCCAGCATCATCGGGCAGGGCAAGCGCGAAAAAGAGCTCGAAATGATTTGGCGCGGCCATCAATACGAGAAAGCCATCGGGCGCTACTCGCAGAAATTCGGCCACTATCCCACGAAAATCGACGATCTCGTCAAGGGGACCAACGGAGTTCGTTATCTTCGCCAGGCTTACAAAGACCCGATGAATACGGAAGATGGGTCCTGGCGTTTCATCTACGTAAGCGGCTCTGGCGCTTTGTTCGGCAGCGTGAAATACATTTCGCTGCAGCAGATGGCCGCGCTCGACATGATGGCCATGGGCCAGATCGGCGGGACGCCTGGAGTTCCCGGCGTGGTGGGAGGATTTGCGCTTCCGGGCGGTGCGGCCGGGCTTGGCCAGATTGGCGCTGCAGGCAATGGGATGCAGCAGCAGGGCCAGGGCATGACGACGATATTCAGCGGCTTCTCCGGATCGAACGGACAGAATCCGGGCGCTTCGGGCTCCAGTGGTCCTGGTGGATCGTCCGTCGGGCAGGGAGGACTTGGGCAATCTGGAGGAATCGGGCAGTCTGGAGGGCTTGGCCAGACCGGCTCGACGAGTTTCGGCTCTTCCACCGGCTCATCAAGCGATTCCAACTTGGGGCAAGTGACGACGATCGGCGGGTTCATCGCGGGCGTTGGGAGCAAAATCAATGAGCCTTCAATGATCGTTTACAAGCGCGGCAAGGTCTACAAGCAGTGGGAATTCATCTTCAATCCTTACGAGCAGCAAATAGCCGCTGGCATTCAGACCGGCGGCGTTCCCGGATCGACTGCTCCCGGCTCAACCGGATTCGGCCAGTCCATTCAGTCGAGCCCGTTTGGCGGAGCGGGTCAGGGCCCGGGCCAGGGACCGGGCGGCGGTGGGCAGTTCGGCCAGCCGACGCCACCGGAGCTGCCACAGTCGCCTAACAATCCGCAAAACCCTCAGTAAGCAAAACGTCGCGGGTCTTGCACCGCGGATTCCCTTCAACGCGAGAGTGAAATCTACCGAGTGGCAGTCGTCTGGGAGGCGAGCAGCGCCGAGTAGTGCGCCTTGACGCGGCGCACGTAAGCGCGCGTCTCAGCGATGGGAGGGATCCCGCCGTACTTGGCAACGACATCAGGTCCGGCGTTGTAGGCGGCAAGTGCGAGCGTCAGATTCCCGCGATATTGATCGAGAAGCTGCTTCAGGTAGCGCGTTCCAGCCTCGACGTTTTGTGCGGGATCGAATATGTCTGTCACGGTGAATCGCGCGGCCGTGGAGGGAAGCAGTTGCATCAGCCCGCGTGCCTGCTTCCGGGAAATCGCGTGCGGATCGAAGTTCGATTCGGCGGCGATCACGCTGGTAATCAGTTTTTCGTCCAGTCCGTGGCGCGCCGCCGCGGCATGGATGATTTCAGAGAACGTCCCGCCCGTTGCAGCGGTGGGCGCCGGATGGCTCGGAAGAAAGACGTCTTCGGGTTCGAAGCTGACAATGTTGTCCGCGGGCATTTCCAGCACGCCGCCCGCAACCATCAGGCGGACGGAATCGCCCTTGCGTTCGTAGCTGGTGACGTGCAGGCGCTCGCCCGTTCGCAGGACGGCATAATCCGCGCGCGCCGCGCCCGCTGAGATGGCCGCAAACCCCAGTAAAAGGAGAACTCTGCGCATCGAAATTACTTGGATGCCTTTTCCTTCAAAGCGTATGTCCGGATGGCGGCGCCCAGGCCGCCTTCGTCATTCGTCAGCGTAACCGGCCAGCCATGCGTTTTCAACTCCTCGATACCGTTTCCCATGACGACCGGTAAACCCGCAAATTCGAGCATTTCGTGGTCGTTCCAGTTGTCGCCGACCGCCATGACGTCTTCACGCGGAATACCTTGGCGCCGCGCCCATTCCTTGAGCGTCGAGCCCTTCGTGCAGTGTGCCGCGATCACATCGAGGATCGAGAAGTCTTTGTCCTCGTACTCGGTGATCGCCAGCGTGTATTCGTTGTCGAGTGGCGACGCCCGCAAAAGTTCGTGGGCCTGTCGCATCTTCGCGAACTTGCCGGTGAACATCACCTGGATGGGATCGTCGTCGAGCGCGCGTTCGAGCGGCTTGACCTGCGTGATGAATTCGCGGTTGCGCTCGTAATAGGAACGGCGGGCCGGGTCGTTCCAGTCGATCTGTTCGAGGACGATCTGCCCGGCTTTGGGCCGGTCGAAGACGAGGGCGGCGCCCGAGCGAAATTCGGGCGTGAATTCCAGAACATCGCGGGCTACCTGCTTGGGCAGCAGGTGGCGCAGGTGCGTCACGCCATCGAGCGATTTGATCAGCGCGCCATTGTTGACGATCAACAGCGGCTTGCAGGGAAGCATCTCCGCGACCGGCCGGGCAAAATCGAATCGCCGTCCGGTGACGAGGACGATCTCGATGCCCTCTTCCGCGGCTTCCGTGATTGCGCGCATGTTCTCCTCGGGGATATTCCAGTGCCTGTCGAGGAGTGTTCCGTCAATGTCAATGGCGATGAGGCGTACCGGCATGGTTTGATTTTAGCAGGCCAATCGAGTCTGCACGCGACGGATTGATTCGCGATTGCACCAGCCGACAGGCCGTTTTGGCTGTGCAGTGCCCAAGAGACGTGTTGCCAGCAAGCGCGTGTCTGCTAAAATAAATCGCATCGTGGGCGAGTAGCTCAGCTGGGAGAGCACCGCGTTCGCAACGCGGGGGTCGGGGGTTCGAATCCCCTCTCGTCCACCAGAATTTCACGTCCTTTCTTGCCGGCCAGGCGCGCTTCCGTACGCTGCCGTTGGTACCCTCGTACCATCGACCTCGTTCGAATGACATTCCATTCTGGAACTCGGCAGACGAAGCCGTCTATCCGGCGCAGTCCCGAAACTGAGGTGTTTTTATGAGTTCCGCAAACCCAGCCGCTATGCTCCCCGCTGAAAACGTTCGACCGAGCGAATTGGCGAAGTCCACAGACCGCCGCCGGGCCAATCGGGGCTCCGTAATGATTCCGGTACGCCTGCGGCCCGCGCGCTTTGACGACGGAATATTCGAGGACATCGCCTCGACCGCGAATGTCTCTCGCGGCTGCCTGAGCATCACCACGTGGCGCGATTCCTATTTTGTCGGCATGCGCCTTCTTCTTACCTACCCCTTCATTTCTTCGAATCGCCCGTCGGGATGGGAATACCTGGGGGAAGTGGTTCGAGTGAACGAACTTCCGGATGGCCGCTACCAGGTTGTCGCGAAACTGCAATTCGTGATGCAGTCCTCGCCGAGTCCGCGCTTGATTTCTCTTTCGGATGCGCTGCGAACGGGCTGGCGTCTGGATCCGCGATAAAGTTGCTTCACGCGACCTAAATTCGAGGGTGGCCGGGCCGCGCATTTAGACGTCGAGTGGAAGTCTCTCTTCTTGCTGCTCTACCAGGTCCATAATCTGCAGGCGGAGATTGCCGGCGTTGGTGGCGTAGGACAAGCCCGACTCGATGTCAATGATGCCGGCGCGCATAAACGTCTCGAGCTCGGCGTCGAAGTGCTGCATCCCCTCGGTCGAGCCGTCGCGCATCGCATCCACCAGCGATTTTCCTTCGTGCTCGCCCTTCTCGACGTATTCCCGCGTGCGCATCGTCGATTTCAAGATTTCGATCGCGGCGACGCGGCCCGCGCCGTCCATTCGCGGAATCAGGCGCTGCGACACGACGTAACGAAAGGCCTTGGCGAACCGTGAGCGGATGGCTTGCTGGTCGCTCAACGGAAACACGCCCACGATGCGCTCGATCGTTTTTGAGGCGTCAATCGTGTGAAGGGTGGACATTACCAGGTGTCCCGTTTCGGCGGCCTCCAGCGCGATCTCGATTGTTTCTTTGTCCCGCATTTCGCCCACGAGGATGACTTTGGGAGCCTGGCGCAGGGCGGCCCGCAGCGCCAGGGAAAAGCTTGGCGTGTCGCTATGCAGCTCGCGTTGATGGATCGTGGACATTTTGTGCGTGTGCAGGAACTCGATGGGGTCCTCGATCGTCAGAACGTGGTACGCCTTCTGTTCGTTGATCTGATTCACGATTGCCGCGAGCGTCGAAGATTTTCCCGAACCCGTTGGTCCCGTGACCAGCACGATTCCATTGCGCAGGTCCGCGATCTTCGCGAGCTCCATGGGAAGATTCAGATCGGTGAACGTCGGAATCGTGCTGGGGATCACGCGCATGACGATCGCGCAGCTGCCGCGCTGCGTGAAAATATTCACGCGGAATCGCGAGAGTTTGGGCAGGCTGTAGGAAATATCGCACGAGCCCTCTTCTTTGAGCTTCTGCACGGCGATCGCGTTGCGGCCGATCAATTCACCAGCCAGGCGGGCCGTATCTTCGGGCGTTAGCACGGTGATATTGGCGATCTTCAACTGGCGTAATTGGCCATGAAGCTCGACCATCGGCGCGCGGCCGGGCGAAAAAATCAAATCGCTCGTCTTCGGCGCAGCCTGAAGCATGCTGTGGATCAATTCGGCGGCGGGCATTCCTGGTGCGGCTGGTGTTTTTGGCGGCAGCGCCGCAGCAGCCGGAGGCTTGGCCGCCGGTCCGCCCACGGGTGTCGCGACGCCCGGCTCCCGAATTGCGCTCAATGGCGTTCCCGCAGCCGCCGGATTTTGTGACGGGCCGCCAGCGTTCGCTGGGGGCTGCGATGCCGCGCTCGGCGCCTCTGTCGTAAGAGTTGAAGTCGTGCCGTCCGTTGGGTTCGATGGGTCCATTCGCTCGGTCCTTGAAACTGCGCGCTCATGCCTCGCCGGCTCAGGGATGGCTTCTAGTCTGAATGTGCGGCCGTGATTTGACCAGAGTACGCGGCTTGCCCTGTAGCCTAAGGATTAGCCAAATGCACCGTATGCGCTAAAAATCGCTCGCCTACCGCTGCTGCATTTCGGCCAGCGATTCGGCCGGCACGGTCTGTGTCGCGATCGGAAACGTCACTCGAAACGTCGCCCCGCCGGTCGGCCGGTTGAAGCATTCAATCGTTCCCAGATGTTCCTGCACGATTCCGAAACAAATGCTGAGTCCGAGTCCCGTCCCTTTGCCCACCGGCTTCGTCGTGAAGAACGGATCGAAAACGTGATCGGGCGACTTCACGCCGGGCCCGGTGTCCGACACCTCGATGACCACGTTCGACCGGTACGGGTGGACCTGAATCGAAAGGACGCCGCCGCCCACTTCTTCCAGCGCGTCCACGGCGTTGTCCATCAGATTGAAAAATACCTGCATGATCTGGCTCGCGTCTCCGCGCACCGGCGGCAATTCCGGCGCCACATCAAATTCAATGCGAATGTTCTTTCCGCGCACGTCCAGATTGTTCAAATGCAACGCCGACGTGATGACTTGATTCACATCCACCAGCGTCTTTTCCGCAGGCACTCGCCGCGCAAAACTCAAGAGATTCGTTACCAGCATCTTGATGCGCCGCGCCAGCGCTGCAATCTTGTCGGCCAGGACACGCTGTTTCTCCCCGAGATTCGGATCGCCGGCCAGCAGTTCCGAATAGCCCAGAATTCCAGTCAGCGGATTATTGATCTCGTGGGCGGCGCCGGCCGCGAGTTGGCCCAGCGAAACGAGCTTCTCGGTTTGAATCATTTGCGCCTGCAGCCGCTTCAGATCTTCCAGCGATTCGTTCGACGCGCGCAGCAGCCGCATCCGTTCTTGATCCACCAGCCGTTGCCGCACCACCACCAGCACGCCGACGACGACAACCGCAATTTGCGTCGCGGCCACGCGAAACGCGCGCACTTCACGCGGCGCCGAGCTGAACATCGCCGACCACAGCGCCATCATCGGCATCGAGAACACCGCGGCAATCGCCACGCGCGCCGGCCACGTGCTCGGCTCGCGCATCCGTGAGGAATCCAGCTCGCTCTGCGGCCGAATCTGATGCGCGATGATGCCCGCCGTGCCAAACCAGGTGAACGCGGCGATCAGCGGCGTATCGAAAGCGCCGCCGGTGTAGTAAAGATTCCGGTCAATCGCGATGTTCGAGATATAGGCTCCTACCGCCAGCAGAAGTGCAGCGCAGCCCAGATGGGCGTACACCGTCTTCCATTCGTTTCGCGCGACCACGTACAGCGTCCCCAGCCCCGCCACCAGCAGCAAATTTTCGATTCCTTCAAGCCTGTCGAACGCCGCGCCATACAGATCCAGATTCGGCGAAACGTATTGCCAGGGAATCACCACGAACAGATACAGGTAAACCCACCAGACCAGCAGCAGCATGAAATCCACATATCCAAGATTCATGCGCAGGTCGTGCCGGCGATCGTGCGGGCGCAACGCCAGCGCCCCGATCATCGGCACCGAATGAAGAAACAGAATCACGTCCCCGACGAACGGGTTCGGCACATCCTGGTGCAGAAACACTTCGAAGTAGGTCCAGATGAGCTGGCCAAGAAGCCACGCGCCGAGTCCAATGCCGAACAGCAGCCAGAAGGCCTGGCTTCGCGCGGGAGGGACACTGACGTTGGAGAGAACCGCAAGCGTCGCAAAGAGTGCCGCGAGGCACAGCGCGAAATCACCGAAGGCCGTCAGCCGGGGGCCGGGCGGGAAAGTCAGCGCGCAAAACGCCGAACTGCCGACGAAAACAACCCATATCCCCGCGAGGATCCACTTTGATTGTGCGTTAGCCCACGCAGGCGTACCCGACACGAATTGCTTCGTTGGCACTGGGTTCATGGCCGTCTGAGAGGTGCGAATCTAGATTAAATCTGCCGGGAACGATTGAGGGTGCCGAGCGCGACGTGCGGTTCCAGCATTGCAATACTGCTTTTGGACGGGGAGTCAGTTTGAACTAGGCGAGATTCAGTTGCCACGAGACTCCGAACTGGTCATTTACCCACGAGAACTTGCGGCTGAAACCGTGATTGCCCAACGGCATCAGCAGTTTGCCCCCGGCCGAAAGTTCGGAGTAAAGCCGGTCGATCTCGTTTTCGGATTCGCATTCCACGAAGAACGAAAACGCCGGGGTGAAAGTAAAGTCGTGCTTCACAGCGCTGTCAATGCAGATTACGGTCTGGCTACCGATCGAAAACTTTGCTTTCTTAACCGAACCGTTCGCGCCAGGCTCGTTCGGGCCGTAGCGGACAACGTCGAGCACCTGAGCGCCGGGGAAAAGCGAAACGTAAAACTTCATCGCGGCCTCGGCGTCGCCTTGAAACATAAGGAAGGGATGAATTCTTACATACCCCATTTGCGATCCTCCCAGGAACCTATCGTGGCCGGAGCGTGGCGCGGGAATCTTGCCCGCGTCTTTTCGTCTCCAGCCCGAACCCACGCTGGCAGAAATCGAGCGCGCTGGCGAACGGTGAGGATTCTCGGCGCCGGAACGGCGGTAACTTCGATCCTCTTCCGTCGCTCCCTAAACACGATGTCGCCAAAGCCAGGCAACCGTCATAGCGCCCTGAAACAAAAAGGCGAGAGCGTTTGTCAGCGCCCTCGCCAATTGCTCAAAGAAGTTGCTTTTATTGGGGCTGCGATTCCTGCTGCGTCTGTCGCTGCGCCACGATTCTGCGTACGTTTTGGTAGAGCGCCTTTGCCTGCGGGATCGCCTCCAGCGCCTTATCGAGTTGCGCATCGTTCTCCAGCTCGACCTTATAACCCTCGTTCAATCCAAAGACGGATGTCACCACTTCGCGCCGGATTTTCCACTTCAGCCAGTCAAGATTGTCGTTGATGTCCTGGTCCGTATACTTGACATGCTCGGATTCCAGGTAGCGGCGGAATTCCACAACCACGCTGTCATCCACCGTGAAATTCTTCCCGATGTTTGGACGCTCGCCGAGAAAGTGCCGCGTGAAATCGCCGACGCCCTGCGGGAACGGATAAAAGATGCCCCGGCGCTCCAGCGTCTCTTGAAATGGATCGAGCTTGGGAGATGTCACGACGATATCGGGGGTGATGCCGCCCTGTCCGAACACTTGCCTTCCACTGTCTGTAAGCTTTACTTCCGGCTGCTGGGGCCGGTCGCGCTTGTAGTGATAATCGTAAAGCGAGACGTTTTTATAATCGCGCTGAATCAGCCGGCCGCTTGGCGTGTAGTAGCGCGCCACTGTGAGCAGCATGGCCGTATCTTCGCTGAGGGGGAACTGCGTTTGCACCAGGCCTTTGCCGAAGCTCGTCTCGCCCACCACCAGGCCTCGATCGTGATCCTGGATGGCGCCCGCCACGATTTCAGACGCCGAAGCGCTCTGGCCGTTGATCAGCACGATCAGCGGAACCGTGACGCCCTGATTTCCTCGGACCGCGTAAAAGCGCCGCTCCGGCGCTGACCGGCCATGGAATGAAACCACCAGTTGATTTTTCTCAAGGAACATGTCGCCGATGCCCACGGCCTGTTGCAGCAAGCCGCCGCCGTTCCCGCGAACGTCAAGGATCATGCCGTCGAGATGCGCCACGTCGAGATCCTTGAGCGCAGCGGCAAGATCGGAATCCGTCGTCTCATTGAATGCGGAGACGCGCGCATAGCCGATTCCGGGCCGCACCATGGAGTAGAAATCAACGCCCGGACGTGGAATTTCGTCGCGGATCACGGTGACCACAATCGGCTTATCCCAGCCTTCGCGGCCCAGCGTGATTTTCACTTCAGTCCCTTTGGGACCCTTCAAAAGATCGGCAACTTGCGTGGTATCCAAGCCTTCGCAGGACTTATCGTCAACCTTCATGATCTGGTCGCCGGGCCGGATGCCGGCTTTGTACGCGGGGGATCCGACCATCGGCGCGACGACGTAGGTATAGTTATCGCGCGGCGCAACCGTCATTCCCACGCCGTAATAACGTCCCTGCTGCTCTTCGCGGAAACTCGCATACTGTTTGGGATCAAAGAAATAAGAGTGCGGATCGAGCACGCGGAGCATGTTGGGAATCGCTCCGTCGTAAATGGCCTTGTCGGTATCAACCGGGGTCGCATAGTTCTGCTGGACAATGGCGAGAACGCGAGTGAAGGTCTTAACGGAGTCCTGAATGTCGTTCGCGCCCGCCGCCGTCGCCTTTACGGAAGGCCCGTAGAGGCCGCCAAGTACCGCCGAAGCCGCAAGAGTCGCGATCAGAACGATCAGTCCGCGCCTGGATGTTCCCATTGCTTTTGTTTCCTCCGCGCCCCGTCAAGAGCAGTATAGCACACTAGATTCGGCCGGTTTGACACGCCACGGGCCCTACTCTATGATGCCATCGAAGGCGAAATTGCCACCTCGATGCTCAGTATTCCTCACTTAATCATCATTTTTGTGGTTGCCCTGGTCGTATTCGGGCCCGAGAAACTGCCTGAGCTGGCACGGAATTTCGGCAAAATAATGGCTGAGTTTCGCCGCGCGACGTCAGACTTGCGCTCGACCTTTGACGAGCATATGCGCGAACTCGAACGGGAGTCTCAGGCGATCGAACAGCGCAAGCGCGAAGTGGAAGCGCGCGAGGCGGCGCTTCGCGCGGCGGAAGCCCCGGCCGCGGCTCCTGCCGCTCCCGCTCTTTCGAGCGCCGAACCGGAGCCGGCTGCATTACCTTCCGCCGAAACCGCCGCGCCGGAAGAAACGCCTTCCACCGCCAAGTGATGGCCACCGAAAATCAAACTGAACTGCCGTTTGCCGCGTCGTCCGCCACGGAGGAGGAAGAGGGCGGGCGGATGTCGTTCTTCGATCATCTGGTCGAGCTGCGGAAGAGAATCATCAATTCCGCCGTCGCGATCGGGATCGGAATGATCATCGGCGTCGCGGTGTCGAACAAAGTGTTTGGCTATCTCGCGCGGCCGATGCTTGCAGCGCTGCGCGCCGCGCACTTCGACGACAAGCTCGTTTATACCAATCCCACCGGCGCGCTAAGCATGATCATCAACCTCGGGCTGTATCTCGGCCTGGTGATCGCGTCGCCCGTGGTGCTGTATCAGATTTGGCTGTTTATCGCGCCCGGGCTCTACCGGCACGAGCGGCGCGCGATCACGGCATTCATATTTTCTTCCGTGGCGCTGTTTTTGTGCGGCATCTCGTTCGGATACTTCGTCAGTTTGCCGTACGTATTGAAGTTCCTGATCGGATTTCAAGGGCCCTTCAAACCGCTCATCAGCATCAACGAATATTTCGATCTGATACTGGTCGTCTTGATGGGACTCGGCATCATATTTGAATTGCCGGTCCTGATTTTCTGTCTCTCGCTTTTTGGTATCGTGACGCCGAAGTTTCTTTGGAAGAATTTGCGCTATGCGGTGCTCATCATCACGCTGCTCGCGGCCATCGTGACACCCACTCCGGACGCCACGACGATGGTGCTCTTCATGGGCGTTCTCCTGGCGCTTTATTTCGTTGGGATGGGAGTGTCATTTCTGGTGGTCCGGCAGCGCGAGAAGCGCATGGCTGCGAGCTAAGGAGCGGGCTGACGCGATGAAAATCAGTGCGCATTGGGTTCGATGGAGCGCAATCGCAGCGATGATGTCCCTGGGCCTGGCCGGCTGCAGCCAAAACTCCTCCAAATCAAACGCCGCGCCCCCCAATTCAGCCGGAGGGGAGCCGGATGCCGCTGCCGCGCAGCAATCCAATGGTGCGGCGGACGCGCTCCCGGCAGATAAGACCGGCGGATTTGACGGCGCGCGAGCTTACGACAACGTCGCGAAGATCGTTGCGATCGGTCCCCGGCCTGTGAATTCGGATGGCATCCATCGCACGCAGGATTTCATTCGCACCGAGCTCAAGAATAGCGGCTGCGCGTTTGACGAAGACGATTTCAATGCGTCCACGCCGATCGGCACGGTGCCGATGAAGAACATCGTCGCGAAGATTCCCGGAACGACGAGCGATATCATTCTCCTGCTGACTCATTACGACACCCTGCGGCTCGACAATTTCGTCGGCGCGGCCGACAGCGGATCGTCCACCGGCTTGATGCTCGAAATGGCGCGCGTTCTGTGCCCGAAGAAGCAGCCGCTCGGAATCTGGATCGCGTTTCTCGATGGAGAAGAAGCCCAGGTTGTCGTGGATGGCCAGGCCCAATGGACCGACGCGGACAGCGTTTACGGCAGCCGCGAATTGTCGGCGCGCATGGCGCTCTCGGGCGAGCTGAATCATGTGAGGGCCGTCATTCTTGCCGATCTCGTCGGGCAAAAAGATCTCAAGATTCGCAAGGATTCGGATTCCACGGGCTGGCTCAACAATCTGGTTTGGTCGAAGGCGGCAGAGCTCGGATATTCGAACTATTTTCTTTCGAGCGAGCGCCCGATGTCCGACGACCATGGGCCGTTTTTGAAGCGCCACGTCGCAGCGGTGGACATCATCGACTGTTGCACCGAAGACTATCCCTACTGGCACACGACCCAAGACACCATGGATAAGCTCAGCGCGAAGAATCTGGGCATCGTGGGTCACGTGATTCTCGCGACAGTCGAAGACCTTGAAAACAGGCCGAAACTGCAGGAGAAGACCCATCCATAGGGCAGGCATTCCTTTTTCCCCGGCATGATTTAGAGCAAAAAACGCGGCGCAAAAAGTGGCGGCGCGGCCCAAAAAGTGTGGCGATTAGAAATTTTCAAGTGACGTATTTGCAGTAACTTTACCTCTCCAGGACTTGCGGAAGTGTAGCGATTAGATTCGCGGAAAAAAGGGTACGCAAATCTGCGGGGACCTTCCACGCGATAAAACCGCCAAACAACGCGACAGGCAGCGATGCCTGTCCTGCTTCTCGTCTATAATCAACGCGTTCAAATGAAGCATTTCCGAGTTCGCTCATCGTCGGGCGCATACGAAGCCGTTTGCGGCCGTGCCGCGTTGGATCATCTCTCCGCTGCGGTCCGTGCGCAGCGCGACGTGAGCGCCGTCTTCTTGCTGAGTTCGCCTCGCGTTTGGAAGAACTGCGGAGCGCGGGTGCGGAATGCGCTCAGAGGCGTTCGTACGGAGTCGCCGATTCTTTTCGGCGATTCGGAGCGCGCGAAGTCGCTGCGAACTGTTGAAGCGGTTTGCCGAAAGCTCCATCGAGCTGGAGCGGATCGTCGCAGCGTTCTCGTCGCGGTCGGGGGCGGAGTCGCCGGCGATATCGCCGGATTTGTCGCAGCGAGTTATCTGCGGGGCGTTCGTTTGATTCACGTTCCCACAACGCTCGTGGCGCAAGTGGACAGCGCAATCGGCGGAAAAACCGGAGTGAATCTTCCGGAAGGGAAGAATCTTGCCGGCGCGTTCTATCCGCCCGTCGCGGTGGTTGCGGATCCCGGATTATTGCGATCGCTTCCGGACGCCCAGTTTCGTTCGGGATTGTACGAAGTCGTGAAATACGGCGTCATCGCCGATGCGCGCCTGTTCGCATTTCTCGAAGCGAATATGGCCAAAGTCCTCGCTCGCGACGCTGCCGCACTGGCTACGATCACCGCTCGCTGCGTGAAAATAAAAGCGCGCGTTGTTTCCAAAGACGAGCGCGAGTCCGGTTTGCGGCAGATCCTCAATTTCGGCCACACGTTCGGCCACGCTCTCGAAACCTCCGGCAAGTATCGCCGCTATTTGCATGGTGAAGCGGTCGGGTGGGGAATGATTGTGGCTACGCTTCTCGCGTTTGCGACAAACCGAATCAGCGAGAAACAGACCGAGAGAATCCTGCGCCTGGTGACGAGCGTCGGCCCGCTTCCGGCCATCCGCGGAGTCGGCGCGAAAAAGCTTTTGGCGTTGATGCGTGGCGATAAAAAATCCCATGCAGGCCGCATCCGCTGGGTTTTGCCTCGCGGCATCGGACGCGTGGAATGGGGCGTTGAACTTCCCGAGCCGCTCGTCGCCGAAGCCATTGCGGAAGCTCCCGAAGCGGTGGAGATCGCGCGAGCGAGGCCATGAGTCCCTGGAATTCCACGGCAAAACGAACATTGACCGAAGCTGGCAATCACGAGCGGCTTCCGGGAACGCGGCCGGAGGGAGCTCGCGACGAGCACGAAGCTTCGACACGCGTGCGCGAAATGTTCAGCCGCATCGCGCCGAGTTACGATTTTCTCAATCATTTGCTCTCACTCTCGCTCGATCGCCTGTGGCGGAGGAGCACAACGAAGCGCTTTGCAGAAGTATTGGCGCGGCCCGACGCACGCGCTCTTGACCTTTGCTGCGGAACGGGCGACCTGACGTTTGCACTCGAGCGCCGGGCACGGCGAGCGGCTGCCTCCGGAACTACGGGAGCGCGCATCTTCGGCGCCGACTTCGCATTGCCGATGCTGGATCGCGCTCGAAGCAAGGCTTCGCGTTCCCATTCACGCGCCGGGTTTCTTTCGGCGGATGCGTTGTCGCTTCCGTTCGCTCCCGAAAGCTTCGATCTGGTCACAGCCGCGTGGGGATTTCGCAATCTCGCGAACTACAGCGCCGGGCTCATGGAGATTTATCGCGTTCTTCGCACGGGAGGGCAAATCGGCATTTTGGAATGCTGCGAGCCCCGGCCGGGGATTACATCCGCGGCGTTCCGATTCTATTTCAGGAGTGTCCTGCCGATGGTTGGAGGAACGATTTCCGGGAGCCGCGAAGCCTACACGTATCTTCCCACCTCGGTGTCGAAATTCCTGCGGCCAGACGAGCTATCGGCGTGGATGGAAAGCGCAGGCTTCCAGGACGTTCGTCACGAACTCTGGAATCTGGGAACAATCGCGCTGCACACCGGTACGAAGTAGGGCAGGCATTTCTGGCCGCGGCTTCCGGGTTTTTCCGCGCAGCTAGCTCTTTACCTTGCAGTCCGTTCGCAGTTTGGCGAGGAACTCTTCGCCGGTCTCTGCCAGCCTGCGTTCGAGCTTCTCCGTGCAATCGCAGTTGCTGCACGCCCACGGTTCCGAGCCATCCAGGTCGCGACACCGCCGGCGGTCATGCGCAACCTGAACGCGCGTCAGATCGAAGAACTCCTCCCAATACGGCCGCTCTTCCAGCAACGGCGTCGGGCAGTAGCAAACTTCCACCCAGCGCGCCGTGCCGTCGGCGCAGAGTCTGGCGTCGCGCATATTCCGGAAATATTCATCACCCGCGACCGAACCTCGGCCAAGCGAGCGATCCTCGATGGCCGCAAGGAGATCGCGTTCGCAATCCGGTTTTACTCGCGCTCTTACCAGATATCGCATGCCAGCTTCTATTTTAGCGCAGTGTTCGTTCAGTTTTCGAGGCCCAGGGCGCGGATCTTGCTGAGCAGAGTCTTGTAGGAGACGCCGAGCTTCTCCGCGGCGCGCGTTTTATTCCATTTCGATTCGCGGAGAGCGCTTTCGATTTTGAAGCGTTCCACGTGGGCTACGGCGCGTTGTGAAACCTCATCGAGCGGCCCTTCCCAGTGAAATTCCTCTTCGAGCATGCCGGCCGGAAGCTGCTCGGGCGAAGGCCGGGCCGCAGGAAGCTGCAGAGACGCCGCGTTAATTTCAGGGCCCGGCGAGAGGATCGCGGCGCGCTCGATGGCGTTCTGCAATTCGCGCACGTTTCCCGGCCACGGATAGGCGAGCATGGCGGCTTTGGTGCTTTCCGAAAGAGTGAGCGCGGGCTTGCGAAATTCGCGGCGGAAGCGTTCGAGAAAATGCTCGGCGAGCAGAAGGATATCGTCACCACGATCACGCAGAGGCGGAATCGTGACGGGCACGGCGGAGATACGAAAGTACAAGTCCTCGCGAAACGACTTGTCTTCGACGGCCGCGTGCAGATCGCGATTGGTGGCCGCGATCAGGCGGACGTTCACTTCGACAGCCAAAGTGCCGCCGACGCGCTCAAAGCGGCGCTCTTCGAGCACGCGCAAAAGCTTGGATTGCATCGCGGACGGAAGCTCGCCTATTTCATCGAGAAAGAGGGTGCCGCGATGGGCGAGCTCGATTTTGCCGATCTTTCGGGCGCCAGCGCCGGTGAAGGCGCCTCGCTCGTGGCCGAAAAGTTCGTTTTCGACGAGGCCCTCGGGAATGGCGGCGCAGTTCAGCGCGACAAATGCCTGATCGCGCCGCGGACTCAAATGATGAATCGCGCGAGCGAAAATCTCCTTGCCGGTTCCGCTTTCGCCCAGGAGCAGGACGGTCGAATCCGTGGCGGCCACGCGTTGAACGATCTGGCTGGCTTCCTTCATCGAGGGATGCTCGCCGACGATGCGAGGAAAGCCATAGCGCGCGGCGTATTCTTCGCGGAGAAGCAAATTTTCGCGGAGCAGTTCCTGCTGGCGGGCAGCGCGATCGAGAAGTAGCTTCAGATGATCGAGGTCAACCGGTTTCTGAATGAAATCAAACGCGCCTTCCTTCATCGCGGTGACGGCTTCTTCCACGGACCCATAGGCCGTGACGAGAATGACGGGAAGGGAATTATCCACACGCCGGGATTCGCGCAGAACATCAATGCCCGAGCTGCCGGGCAATTTCAAATCGGAAAGGACCAGGAGGTAGCGGCGCGCGCGAACTTTATCAATGGCCGTGTTGCCGTCCGGCGCTTCGTCAACGGTATAGCCGGCGCGCTCGAGAAACTTGCGGAGCATCGCGCGCAGTTCGGCCTTGTCTTCTACGAGGAGGACCGGTTCCATGCAGGAGAGATTCTAGCGCGCCCAGCCTGGATCGCCACCTGACTTTCGCAACTCGTCCTCGAGGTTGGAAATCGCGGCTTCGTCGTTTTTGACGTCCTGTTCCTTCTGAGTGATCTTGTTGCGCTTGTCGTTGATGTCCTGATTCGTGACGCTTTGCATCAACTGCTTTTGCGGATCGTTGGGATAGTACTGAACTTCCGCCTGGCCGAATTCGCGCTGCAATATGGCGAGTTCTTCCTGATCGCGTTGAAGCTTGGCGCGAGCCTCGGCGAAGCGCATGCGCCACAACCTCTCCTGGCTTCCGGCAGGTGCGGTTGCGACCGGCGCGGGCGCTGCCGTCTGGCTACCTATGACGTTGATTCCGCTGCCTTCGACGGGAAGATTGTCGTTGGTGAAAACGTGCGAGGCTTTCGGCTCAGTTTTTCTGTCTTCGCGAGCTTTGCGAGCGGCTTCGGCAACCGTGGGCTGTTTTGGCGCAGGCACGGACATCGTTTGGACCTTTTGATCCGAGGGGCTTTGGGTTGGCGCAGGCTGCGATTGCTGGGCTGCTGCGGCTGATACGAATGAAAATAAAAATGCGCTGACGACGATCGAGAATGAGGTACGCATACACACCGCCTTTCCAACGTCCTTACGAAATGCTGTGTCGTTAGTTTAGATGCGGCTGGAGGCTGAGGCAAAGTCCTGCGAAACCGCCTCCTGTCGCAAAGGTAACCAGAGAATGAACTCGGCGCCGCCTTCGGGCGTGTTACGTGCTTCGACGGTGCCACTGTGCTGCATGGCGACTTTCTGAACGACGGCGAGGCCGAGCCCTGTTCCTTCGGACTTGGTGGTAAAGAACGGGAGGAAGACTTTCGGGAGATCTTCAGGGCGGACACCGGGGCCGTCATCCACGACAGATATCCGCTGCCATTTTTGGCCGGAACGATCTTCGATCGAGCCCGTGATGGTCACGCGTCCGGCGGGGACGCGCCCGCGAACGGCTTCCGCGGCGTTGCGAGTCAAATTCAGGAGGGCCTGGCGGAGCAGGCCTTCGTCGCAAGGAATCTCAAGGAATTCGCCCTGAGTGTGGATGGTGCAGCCGGGAACCGCTTCTTGAATCTCTTCGGCGACACGGTCCATGAGCGTGGCGAGGGAAACCGCTTCATAAGAAAGCTCGAGCGGCCGAGCGAAGCGGAGAAATTCGGTTACGACGTGCGTCAGAGCGCGTGTCTGTTCGAGAATCCGCTCGGAATTTTCGAGGAGTTCGCCCGGCGGAGCTTCATGGTGAATCATCTGGGCGTAACCGGAAATGGTGGCGAGGGCATTCTTGAATTCGTGGGCGATTCCGGCGGACATTTCGCCGAGGGCGGCGAGGTTTTCCTTCCAGCGAATTTGCCGCTGCAAATCGGTGAGCTCGGTGAGATCGCTCATGAGGCAAAGGGCGCCGGTGATTTTCATTTCGGTGGACGCGAGGGCCACAGGGGCGTCGGAAACCGGGCGCGAATAGTTCGGCACGGCGCGCTTGATTGGAGAGATGGTGACACCGAGCTGGCGAGCCTCGCCGCCCGGCTTGACGTAACTCACTTCGGCGCGATGAATCGTTTTGCCGTCGCGGAGGCAGGCCGTCAACATTTGCGAAAGATCCGAATTTTCGCCGAGAACTTCGGTGTAAGAGCGGTACTGCATGCCCGTGAAGCCCAGCGCGGTTTCAGCGGCGGGATTTGCAGAGGTGATGGCGCCTTTCGCGCTCAAGAGCAGCAGGCCCGTGGGCATATTGCGCGTGACTTCTTCCGTGATGCGTTCGGATTCGCGAGCGCGCTCCTGCTCGAGACGATGCAGACGCGCGAGTTCGCGTTCCTGGGCGCGGAGTTTTTCGATGACGCCCTGCATCGAGGCGGTCATGAAGGCCGACGGATTTTCGGCCGAGGCGCTTGGCGCGCTCCAGTCGCCATCTTTCGAGTGATCGGCCTCGCGAAGGAATTTTCGGACTGCGACGGCCAGCAGGACGACGATCCCGATAATGAGAATCGCGAAGACGGCGGCGACGCCAAACCCCATCGCGGAAATGGGCCGCGGCGAAGCCGCGAGTTCGGCCGAAATGGCGAGCAGAGTTCTCATCATCGCATCCGAAGCAGCGAGACGTACCAATCCACTACCGGCGTTCCAAATAACACCACGATCAGCGCCGCCACTCCAAGAAACGACCCGAACGGCAGTTCATAATCCCGGCCTTTGCCTCTGGCGATGGCGATCACGCCGTAAAGCGTGCCGATGAGCGAACCGCCGAGCATCGTCAATATCGTTCGCTTGGCCCCGAGAAACGAGCCGACCATCAGCATCATTTTGACGTCGCCGAGGCCCATTCCTTCGCGGCCACGGAGACGGAAATATCCTTCGGAAATTACCCAGAGCACGCCGCCGCCAATCGCAGCGCCGAGCAGTGCATCAGCCAAAGAGATGACCGGGCGAGGCGGCATAGATTTGAAGACGACGCTGGAGAACCAGAGAGCCGTGCCGTCGGGCGGCGGCGAGAAGAAACTGAAGAGCAAGCCAATCGCGAGGCCGGTGAAATTCACAACGTCGGGAAGAATTCTTTCGCGAAAATCCGTGACGACCAGCTCGACGATGAGCGCGGCGAAGAGGCACCACTTTATCGTCGCGAGCGAGATTCCAAATTCAAAATAACAGAGAACAAACAGCGCTCCCGTGACGAACTCGACCGCCGGGTACATCGGCGAAATTCGCACGCGGCAGGAGCGGCATCGTCCCAACAAGATCAGATAACTCAGGACCGGAATGTTGTCCCACGGCTTGATCGGCGTTCCGCACTTGGGGCAGGCGGACGCGGGCAAAACAATGGATTTGCCGGAAGGAATCCGCAAGATGCAAACATTCAGGAAGCTGCCAATCGCGAGACCAAAGGCAAAGGCGATCGCGCCGAAGACGAGGACCGAGGCCATGCACGAACTGTGCCATAGCGAAACCGGCGTCTCAAGGTGCGACGATTCCACCGTGCCCGAGTGCTAACGCCGCCGAGCGGAGCGAAGGCGCGGTTTGATTGAGAATCAGCGCTTGGCTATAGTCATTCTTCAATGATTTCAAACTGGTTCGAGCAGAAAATCCGCCGCTACGAGCATCGCCGCTGGGCGGATGAAAAGAACAGGCGGACGCTGCCATTCGCTTGGGGGCTCGAGCATATTGGAGGCAGCGCGAATGATCCGAATCCGCGGGAATTTCTCGAGCGGTTTGTCGCGGAGACGATAGCGACGAGCGCGGAATGGTTCGCGCCGCAGCCGCGGAGCGAATTTCAGCTCACGCCATCGAGGGAAGCGCCGGGCGAATCCGGGGTCTTGACCTTTACGAGCGCGATTGAATCACCGTGGCCGGTGAATGACGTTGTTCACGCGCGATTTTTCCCGGCGCGCAGTTCGGGGCCTGCCGCTGTTGTGCTCTCCCAATGGAATGCGAAGTGGCACGAGCAAGTGGGCGTATGCCGCTGGCTTCAGCGGCTGGGGATATCGGCGCTGCGAATCAGTCTGCCTTACCACGATCGCCGGGCGATTCCGGAGCATCCGCGCGGAGATCACTTCGTTGGGCCGAATATCGGATTGACGATGCAGGCAAACCGGCAAGCGGTGTGCGACGTCCGCTCATGCCTGAAGTGGCTGGACGAGGAGGGCTATGACAGGCTGGGAGTCGTCGGGACGAGCGCGGGATCGTCGATCGCATTCATCACGTTTGCGCACGAGCCGCGCGTCCGAGCCGGAGCGTTTCTGCACGTGTCGACGTATTTCGGGGACGTGGTGGCGAACGGATTGACGACGACGAACGTGTGGGAGTCGTTGCGCGGACACATCACGCCGGAAGAGGCGCGCCGATTCTGGTCGCCCATCAGCCCGTTTCCATACGTCGGACGGCTGCGCGGAAGCGGGAAAAGAGCGCTGGCAATCACGGCGAATTACGACCCGACATTTTGGCCGGAACTGACGAATGAGTTTCTGGAGGCGGTGAAGAGCGACGGCCTTCCGATCGAAGTTCTGCGGCTGCCGTGCGGGCATTATTCGCTGGGCGAGCCGCCGTTCAGCTACATCACCGGATTTCGATTCGGAAGGTTTTTGTTTGAGGCGCTGAGTTAGCGGAGGAGCGCGGCAAATTTGGCGGCGGCGACGAGGCCGCACACACGCGCGATATCAGGAGCGAGCGATCGATCGGCGTGAACAAATTCCGAAACGCCGCGAACGAGAGAAAGAGCTTTGCGCGCTTCGATGCCGGTCTTGAGCGGAGCGAGAAAATCAATGCCTTGGCTGGCCGAGAGCAGTTCGATCGAGAGAATGTTTTCGAGATTGTCGAGCATCGGCCGCAAGCGCCGCGCAGCACCCATGCCCATTGAGACGTAATCCTCCTGATTGCCTGACGTGGAAATCGAGTCGATCGAATGCGGCGTGGCGAACGCTTTTGTTTCGCTGACTAAAGCGGCGGCCACGATTTGCAACATCATGAAACCGGAATTGAGGCCAGCCTCTTTGACGAGGAATGGCGGCAGACCGCTGGTGAGCGGATTGGTGAGTTGCTCCGTGCGGCGCTCGGAAATTCCCGCGAGGGTGGCGATGGCGATGGCGAGCTGGTCGGCGGCCATGGCGAGGGGCTGGCCGTGGAAATTGCCGCCGCTGAGGACTTCGCCGGTCTTCGCAAAGACGAGGGGATTGTCGGTGGCGCTGTTGAGTTCGATTGCGAGTGTCGCTCGAATTTGAGTGAGGGCGTCGCGGACGGCGCCGTGGACTTGCGGAGTGCAGCGCAGGCTATAGGCATCCTGCACGCGAGGATCCTGCGTGGGATTTCGATGTGATTCGCGAATTTCACTGCCGCGGATGAGCCGCGAAAGATTCCGCGCGGTCGTGGCTTGGCCGGGATAAGGCCGCACGCTGGCTATGCGCTCGTCTAAAGCTGTGGGAGTGCCGCGCATGGCGTCCAGGGAGAGGGCGGCGGCAACATCGGCGGAATCGACGAGGATATCGGCGGTGCGGAGAGCGAGCGAGGACAGCGAGAGCATCGCCTGCGTGCCATTGAGGAGCGCGAGTCCTTCTTTGGCTTCCAGGACGAGCGGCGGGATAGAAGCGAGCTTCATCGCCTCGCCACCGGGAAGAATCTTGCCCTGATAGTTCGCCTCGCCCTCACCGATCATGACTTGCGCGAGATGCGCAAGGGGCGCGAGATCGCCCGAAGCGCCGACGGAGCCTTGCGATGGAATCACGGGATGGACGCGGCGATTCAGCATCGCGCAAAGCATATCGGCGGCCACGGGGCGAATGCCGCTGAAGCCTTTGGCGATCGCGTTCGCGCGGAGAAGCATCATCGCGCGCGTTTCGAGTTCGGAGAGCGCAGGGCCGACGCCGCCGGCGTGGCTGCGCACGAGATTCATCTGCAGCTGGCGGATTTGATCGTTCGAAATGCGGACGGAAGCGAGCTTGCCGAAGCCGGTATTGACGCCGTAGGCGACCTGTCCGGATTCGACGAGCCGATCGATGACGGCGCGGGAAGCGTTCATTCGCTCGCGCGCGCCGGGAGCAAGTGCGACGTCGATGGAACCGAGCGCGATATCGAAAAGCTGGTCGAACGTGAGATCGTCGCCGTTGATCGCGATGGTCATGAGCGCGGTTGAGCGGCGAAGAATTGTTTGTATTTTTCCGGCAGCGATTTCGGGCGGCCGTGGCGGTCGCAGATTACGTGGAGCGTTTCGCCGGTGGCGATGAGTTCGCTGCTGGAGTCCCGGACGATTTCATATTGAAAGCGAATCATGCGGCGCTGCAATTCGGAGACGCGCGTGCGGACGCGAAGCAGATCATCGAACTTCGCGGGGCGGCGATAGCGGCAGGATGATTCCGCGACGACGATGAAGCTATCGTCCTCGATTTCCATCCGGCGATATTCGAAGCCGACCTGGCGGCAGAGCTCGACGCGGCCGACTTCGAACCAGGCGTAGTAATTCCCATAATAGACGACACCCATCTGATCCGTTTCGGCGTAGCGAACGCGGACGGTCGTATCGAAGAAGGGAGATGCGTCGCCGGCGGGCTGCTTGTGCGTCGGATCGGACATCGGCGAAAAAGTGTATCAGAGGCGCAGGCGTGCGTCAGCCTTCGCGACGCGCGAAAGAGGCTAGTCGGCAGACCATTTCGGCGGGCGCTTTTCGAGGAAGGCGGAGAGGCCTTCGCGGAAATCGGCGGTGGAGCGAATATCGGAATTTTCCTCGATGGCCAGCGAAATTTCGCGATCGAGGTCGGCCTCGGAGAATTGAATGAGGAGGCGCTTGGTGCGAAGGAGGCTCGTCGGGCTGGCGCCGAGAAGATTCGCCGCGAGCTCGCGGGCGGCGGGCATCAGTTCATCAGGCGACACGACCGCGTTGACCAGGCCGATGTCGCGGGCCTCCGCGGCTTCGATCAAGCGGCCGGTGAGCGCCAGATCGCGAGTGCGCTTCTCTCCGATTTGGCGGCGCAAGAACACGGAGACGAGCGCGGGGATGAAGCCGATGCGCACTTCCGTGTAGCCAAATTTGGCTTCGGGCACGGCGATGGTGAAATCGGCCAGCGTGGCGAGGCCACAGCCTCCGGCGAGCGCGTGTCCGTTGACGGCGGCGATGAGCGGCTTGGGGAACGAGTAGATCGTGCGGAAGAGACGCGCCATGCGGCGGGAGTCCGCGAGATGCTCGCCGGGCGTGCGAGAAGCGATCGCGCGCAATTCATCGAGATCCATTCCGGAGCAGAAGGCTTTGCCTTCGCCCGTCAGGATGGCAACGCGGGCGGGCGAAGATTGAACTTCGGCGAGCGCGTCGAGAAGCTCATCGATCATCTGCGTCGAAATGGCGTTGCGCTTTTCGGGGCGAGTGAGCGTGATCGTCGCGACCGCGCCGTCGTATTCGAGCCGGAGAGTCTGATTTGCCACGTCGAAATTGTCCTAGAAATTGGACGCCGCAAGATAACTAAGCATGGGCGTAGTTTTCTCGAATGTTTCCGGTCATCGCGCAGGCGATGGCCAGCGATTTCGTATCGATGCCGGTCGAGACGCCGCGAGCCGTCAAAGTCGTGAGCACGGTTTCCGTCGGGATGTTGCCGACGAGTTCGTCGCCGGCAAAAGGGCAGCCGCCAAGGCCGGTGAGAGCGCTGTCGAAGCGCCTGCAACCAGCTTCGTAGGCGGCCAGGACTTTCTCAGCGGCGTTTTCCGGGCGGCTGTGAAGATGAATGCCAAGCTCAACTCCGGCGACGCAATCTTTGATGGCTCGGAAGAGATCCGATATGTCATCCGCGGTCGCGCCGCCTGCAGTATCCGCCAACGAAACAGTTTTCACGCCGATATCCTTCAACCAAACGAGCGCGTCTTCGACGATCTCCGGGCCCCAGGGTTCGTCGTAGGGATTGCCGAAGGCCATCGAGATATATACAACGAGATCGCGGCCGGCAGCTTTTGTATCGGCACGAAGTTTTTCGACGAGGGCGCGCGATTCCTCGCGCGACATGTTTGCATTGGCGCGACGGAAGTACGCGGAGATCGAGTAGGGATAACCAATCGTGGTCACGCCCGGTGTTGATAACGCGCGGTCGAGCCCCTGCGCGTTCACGATGATGCCAATGATCTCGGGAGGATCGCCTGCCGGCAGCGCATGGCTCAAACGGCGCATCACGTCTTCGCTATCGGCCATCTGCGGAACGTGCTTCGGAGATACGAAGCTCACGGCGTCAATGTGGCGAAAGCCCAGGCGCACGAGGCTGCTTAAGTATTCGACCTTGGTTTCCGTCGGGATGATGTCTTTGAGGCCTTGCCAGGCATCGCGGGGGCACTCAATGATCTTGACTCGTTCAGTGGGCATCGGCGAGGGGAAGAATAGTTGACAGTTGAGAGTTAAGAGTTGAGAGAAAGAATCGGCGGAACGCGTCGTTTGGGATCATTCGGTGTGCTCAACCTTTGATCGTAGAGAATTCAACATCCGAGCTATCTCATCAATCTCCTTGCGCGTCGTTCCCGCTAATTCGGGAGCGATGTATCCGAGATCAGCGCAAAGGATCAGGAAATATTCAGTCTCAGCGAGTGAGCCCTCTGCGATATTCAAAAACCTCGCATACTCGATCCGCGTACGCCGCTTGGAGCCCTCGGCGATATTCGCGGCAACGCTCGAGGCCGACCTTCGCACCTGCGAAGTAAGCGCGTATTGCTCGTGCCGCGGAAATTGGGAAGTCAGCTTGTATACGCTCAACGTAAGCTGATGAGCTCTCTTCCAGACTTGCAACTCCGTAAATCTCTGCATTGCGTCGCTCTACGAATGTGTGTTCACTCTCAACTCTTAACTGTAGACTCTCAGCTCTTCATGCGCCCTACGTTTGAAGTACGCCCGTTTTGAATTCGCGGACTTCCGGATTTAGAGATGCGGCGGTAAGCGCGGTGATCAGAGCTTCGCGCGTGTGCGCCGGATCGATGATGGCATCGACCCACAAGCGCGCGGCCGCGTAGCGCGGATCGGTCTGGTGTTCGTAGGTTGAGCGCACGGATTCGTACAATTCCTTTTTATCGGCCTCGGTGAGTTTCTTGCCTTCGCGCTCGAGCTGCTTGATTTTGATTTCGACGAGCGTTCCGGCGGCCGAGTCGCCGCTCATCACGGCGTAACGAGCCGTGGGCCAGGCGAAGACGAAGCGGGGATCGTAGGCCTTGCCGCACATGGCGTAATGCCCGGCGCCGAAGCTTCCACCGCAGATCACGGTGATCTTCGGCACCACGCTATTGGCCACGGCATTCACCATCTTTGCGCCCGCACGGATGATGCCGCTCCACTCGGCCTCTTTTCCGACCATGAAGCCATTGACGTCGTGGAAGAAAATCAGCGGCACAAGATTTTGATTGCAGTCCATGATGAATCGCGCGGCTTTTTCCGCCGATTCGGTGTAGATCACGCCGCCAAACTCCATACGCCGTTCGCCCGTTCCGGCGGCGGCGATTTGGACGTGCTTCTTATTGTTCGCGACGATGCCCACGGCCCAGCCGCCGATTCGCGCGAAGCCGCAGAGAATAGTCTGGCCGTACTCCGCGCGATACTCTTCGAGCCGGCTGCCATCCACGATCCGCGCAACGATTTCACGCATGTCGTATTGCTTGGCGGGATCGGAAGAGAAAATCCCATAAATTTCGTCCTCGGAAAGAGCGGGCGACTGGGAGTTCGTGTGATCGAAGGGCGCCTCCGCACGGTGCCCCATCTTGTCCACCAGCGCGCGCACGCGCTTCAGGCACGATTCGTCGTCAGGCTCGCGGAAATCCACCGTGCCGCTGATCTGGGAGTGCATCTTCGCGCCACCCAGCTCTTCGGCGGATGTTTTTTGTCCAATCGCAGCTTGCACCAGCGCGGGCCCGGCGAGAAACAGGCCGCTTCCCTCGGTCATCAGAATGTGGTCGCACATCACCGGAAGGTAAGCGCCGCCGGCCACGCACATTCCCATGATCGCGGTGATTTGAGGAATGCGCATCGCGCTCATGACGGCGTTATTTCGAAAAACGCGACCGAAGTCGTCCGTGTCCGGGAAGACGTCTTCCTGCAGGGGAAGGAATACCCCAGCGGAATCGACGAGATAGATTGTAGGGATGCGATTCTCGATGGCGATGTTCTGCGCGCGAATGACTTTCTTTGCGGTCATCGGAAAGAAGGCGCCCGCTTTGACCGTAGCGTCATTGGCGACAACCATGACCATGCGCCCGGCAACCTGCGCCAATCCCGTGATCACGCCGGCGCAGGGAGCGCCGCCCCACTCCTGGTACATTTCGTATGCGGCATAGAGACCCAACTCGAAAAATTCACTGCCGGGATCGATGAGTTTGGCGATGCGTTCGCGTGCGGTGAGGCGGCCTTTCTTGTGTTGGGCTTCGATGGCCTTTGCGCCGCCGCCCTGACGAATCTTTTCCTCTTCGTTCTTGATTTCAGTGAGAAGGTCGATGATGCGGCGGGTATTTTTTTCGAAGTCGGGAGAATTCAGCCGAACCGCGGTTTGGATAACGGAACTCGCCAAGGATGCCGCCTCGCACTTCGAAGATGTTGAACTTCCGGCGTTGAAGCATCGTCGTGCATTTCTTCAAGCGCCAACGGCAGTATACGAGGTTTGCGCCGCACGCGCGAGAGTTTGGCGGCATGCAGCCCGTGGCTACAGTGCGTCCAGCGAGCGCCTGTCCAAGGCGATTTCGGCGCAACCGAATTTTCGACGAGAGTGGGATTCGTGTTTTGCCGTTTCGTGATAGGGTAGAGTGGCGAAATTGAATGGCCACGCACGGAAATTGAAGCTTTACGACTCTCACCGCGATTGCAAGCCCCAGTCCGCAAGATCCGCTGAGGCGTTGCTTGGGATGCTCCTAACCGCGAGCGTTCTGACGAGCTTCTTGTGTGCCCACGCGCGCGCACAGCAGCCGAATCCCCCGCCGCCAGTGGTGGTTCAGCCGGGTGCGCCGGGGCAGCCGACGCGCACGTTGCCTTCGACGACGAAGGGCGCCCCGCCACAATGGTCGAAGGCCGACGTCGAATTCATGCAGGGCATGATCATGCATCACGAGCAGGCAGTCGTGATGACCGCGCTGATTCCCACGCACACCGAAAACAAAGAAATGCGATTGTTGGGCGCGCGCATGAGCAGCACGCAGTCGGATGAGATCAAAATGATGCGGCGCTGGCTCACTGTGCGGGGAGAACGCGATTCCATGTCGATGCCCGGAATGCCGGATATGGACATGTCTGGGCATCCGATGCCGCTGATGCCCGGCATGCTGACGCCGAAGCAGATGGAAGCCCTGCGGAACGCGAAGGGAGCGGAGTTTGACCGGCTGTTTTTGACTGGCATGATTCAGCATCACAATGGCGCGCTGATCATGGTGAAGGACTTGTTTGATACGCCGGGCGCGGGCCAGGATGCCGATATCTTCAATTTTGCGACCGATGTGGACAACTCACAAAGAGCCGAAATCAAAATTATGCAGTCCATGTTGGATAAGAATTCGACCAAGGAGAAACAATGACCCGAGTGAACCGAATGGCTTTGCGTCTCGCCGGCATGGCCGCGCTTCTTTTCTGCGGCAACGTGACCGCGATGCGGGCGCAAACGCCGCCACCCTCATCGGCTGCGCCCCCGGCCGAGCAGGCGCCTGCGAAGGCGCCGGACGCGGACCAGGATCAATCTCAGCGGAATCCATTCATTCCACAGCCAGCTCCGCCACTTCCGCCGGGGATGACGGGTTCGGACGTGAACGATCCGCGCTATAAGCTCACGCCGGGACTGTACGACGCCGGTGAAGCGGCGATGGGCTTGAAGCACCTGACGCTGGTGAAGAAGCCCGCGGCTTTTCAACTCGGGACGGACGAGCCGGGCGATCCAAAGGTCGGCAAGATCATCGGCCAAATGGGTATAGGTCCGGGCGATATCTCGAAGATTCCCGCGCCGATGCTGATGGTGATTGCACAACTTGCGTTCGGAAACTCCGACCTGGCATTTCAGGGGAACCATCTTTTTCAGGGAAATTTTTACGGCATAAACATTTTTGACATCTCGAATCCCGCGCAAGCTGCGTTGATCACGTCAATGGTGTGCCCGGGCGGGCAAGGCGATGTGTCGGTCTACAAGAACCTCCTGTTTATGTCCGTGGAGATGCCGAACGGAAGGCTGGATTGCAGCACGGAGGGATTTCCGCCAGAGCCTCCGCCCGCGCCAGGACACGAAAAGGAGCGGCGCTTGCCGGTGGCGCAGAAGGACCGCTTCCGAGGAGTGAGAATTTTCGACATTTCGGACATTCAGAACCCGAAGCAAGTGGCGGCCGTGCAGACATGCCGCGGCTCGCACACGCATACGTTGGTGCTCGATCCCAACGACAAGGACAACGTGTATATCTACGTTTCGGGGACGTCATTCGTGCGGCAGCCGGAAGAACTGGCCGGGTGTTCGGGGGAAAAGCCGGACAAGGATGTCAACACCGCGCTATTTCGGATTGAAGTGATCAAAGTGCCGGTGGCGTCGCCGCAGGACGCCAAAATTGTCTCGACCCCGCGCCTGTTTATGGACGCACGGACCGGCGCGCTAAATGGACTGAGCAATGGCGGCAGCCTGCACAAGGGCCAGGAGAAGCCGGCGGACACCGACCAGTGCCATGACATTACGGTGTACTCGGCGATCGGGCTCGCCGCGGGCGCGTGCTCCGGCAACGGTATCATCGTGGACGTGAAGGACCCGGTGCATCCGAAGCGCGTGGATGCGGTGAACGATCCGAACTACTCCTACTGGCATTCGGCCACGTTCTCGAATGATGGGACGAAAGTGGTGTTCACCGACGAGTGGGGCGGCGGGCTGGGGGCGCGTTGCCGTCCGAACGACCCGAACAAGTGGGGCGCGGATGCAATCTTTAATCTCAAGGACGATAAGCTGACGTTCGCCAGCTATTACAAGATGCCTGCCGCGCAGAGCGACACGGAGAACTGCGTGGCGCACAACGGCTCGCTCATCCCGGTCCCCGGGCGCGATATCGAAGCGCAGGCATGGTATCAAGGCGGAGTTTCCGTGATGGACTTCACGGACGCGTCACATCCGTTTGAGATTGCCTACTTCGACCGCGGAGCGATTGATCCGAAAGTGTTGGTGCTGGGAGGCTACTGGTCGGCGTATTGGTACGACGGCTACATTTACGGGTCGGAAATTGCGCGCGGGCTGGACGTTTTTGAGCTGACGCCTACGAAATTCCTGACGCAGAACGAAATTGACGCCGCCAAGACGGTGCACGTGGCGGAGTTGAACGTCCAGGACCAGCAGAAGCTGGTGTGGCCGTCAACGCTGGTGGTGGCGAAAGCATACGTAGATCAGTTGGAGAGATCGCAGGCTCTGTCTGCGAGCCAGATTTCCGGTTTGCGCGGCGCGATCGGCAGCGCGGAGACTTCGCACCTGAGCCAGAAGAGCCTGGTGAAATTGAATCATATGGCGCCGGCATTGGAAAAGGACGCGGCGAAAGCCAAGAGTCCGGCCGACGCTAAACGCCTGCAGGCTTTGGCGGAGATTTTGAAGCATCCGGCAGCCTGACCGGAGTAAAAAACCTGACGGCAATTGGCGCCGAAGCCTGAGCGAAGGGATCGCCATTTCCAATGGATGGCCCGGAATTCAGCGCGGCGGAGAGTCAGTGCTTCTGCGGTGCGGTTGAAACGCGGCTGCGAATGAAATCCACGATGGCCTGAGTCGGCGTTCCCGGAAGAAAGATTTCGGCGATGCCGATTTTTTTCAGGCCCGCGATGTCGGCTTCAGGAATAATCCCGCCGATCAGCACGGTTACGTCTTCCATCCCCTTTTCGTGAAGAAGCTCCATCAAGCGCGGGCCGAGAGTATTGTGCGCGCCGGAAAGAATCGAAAGGCCGATGACGTCGACATCTTCCTGCGCGGCGGCGGACGCGATCATTTCGGGAGTTTGACGCAGACCGGTGTAGATCACTTCCATTCCGGCGTCACGAAGTGCGCGGGCGATAATTTTCGCACCGCGGTCGTGGCCGTCGAGGCCGGGTTTGGCGATCAGAACGCGGATTCTTTTTTGTGGCATGTGAGGATGAGAATACTTCAATCGAGTGCGGGACGGTAGAGCGAGAACTCAGGTGACGGCTACTTCTTCGTACACACCGAAGACCTGGCGCATGGAGTCGCAGATTTCGCCAAGCGTGGCGTAGGCTTTGACGGCGTCGTAGATGTGAGGCATCAGATTCTGGTCGGTCTCGGCGGCTTTTTTCAGCGCGATAAGGCGCCGCTTGACTTCCGCGTTCGAGCGCTCGGAGCGCAACTTGCGAAGGCGCGCCTCCTGGCGGCGCGCTGAAGTTTCGTCAATCTGCAGGATCTCGATGGGCCGTTCTTCGGTGACGTAATCGTTGACCCCGACGACGATTTTGTCTTTGCGGTCTACGGCCATCTGGTATTGATACGATGCCTCGGCAATTTCGCGCTGAGGGAAGGAGCGATCGATGGCGGCGACCATCCCTCCAAGTGCGTCGATCTTGCGAATGTAATCCCACGCGCCCTGCTCGACTTCGTTCGTGAGTGTTTCGACGAAGTAAGAGCCGCCGAGAGGATCAACGGTATTCGCGACGCCGCTTTCGTGAGCGATGATTTGCTGCGTGCGAAGAGCGATGGTCGCGGCGAATTCGGTGGGCAGCGCCCAGGCTTCGTCGAGAGAATTGGTGTGGAGCGATTGTGTTCCGCCGAGGACTCCGGAGAGGGCCTGAAGCGCAGTGCGCACGACGTTGTTGTAAGGCTGCTGCGCGGTGAGCGAGCATCCGGCAGTCTGCGTGTGGAAACGCAGCGCCCACGAGCGCGGGTTCTTCGCCCCGAAACGTTCCTTCATGGTCTTGTACCAGATGCGGCGCGCGGCGCGATATTTGGCGATCTCCTCGAAGAAATCGCTGTGGGCGTTGAAGAAGAAAGAAAGATGCGGCGCGAGTTCGTCCACGTCGATGCCGCGACGCACGGCCCAATCGATATATTCGATGCCATCGCGCAGCGTGAACGCGAGTTCCTGAATCGCGGTCGATCCGGCTTCGCGAATGTGATAGCCGCTGATCGAGATGGCGTTGAATTTCGGCGTGTGCTTGGCGGCAAATTCAAACGTGTCGATCACCAGGCGCATCGAGGGCTCGGGCGGATAGATATATTCCTTCTGCGCGATGTATTCCTTCAGGATGTCGTTCTGAATCGTGCCCGCGACTTTCTTCCAGTCGGCGCCCTGCTTTTCCGCGACGGCCAGATACATCGCCCAGATCACCGCGGCCGGGGAATTGATGGTCATCGAAGTGCTGACTCCGGCGATCGGAATCTGGTCAAAGAGGACTTCCATATCGGCGAGAGAACTGATGGCGACGCCGCATTTACCGACTTCGCCTTCCGAGAGCGCGTGATCGGCGTCGTAACCCATCAGCGTGGGCAAATCGAATGCGACGGAAAGGCCTGTCTGCCCCTGCGAAAGCAAATAGCGGAAGCGTTGGTTGGTGTCCTCGGCGGTGCCGAAGCCCGCAAACTGGCGCATGGTCCAGAGACGCCCGCGATACATCGTGGGGTGAATTCCACGCGTGTAGGGAGGCTCGCCGGGCAAACCGAGATCGCGCGCTTCGCTCCAATTCGCGAGATCGGCGGGAGTGTAGAGCTGACGAATCGGATAGCTCGAGACCGTGGTGAATTCTTTGGCGCGTTCAGGAGAATGCGCGGTTGCTTTGCCGTCCGTCTTCGTGGCGGGGGAATCAACGCGCGATGGCGGCACGGTCTGCGAAGATTTTGCGTCGGAGCTCAATCGCATTCACCCGGAACGAGCGTCAAAGTGCCGTCCATCCGCGCTCGATGCCTGATTCAATTTTAGGGCATCAGAAACGGCATCACAAGCCGCGCGCCTACTGATTTCCCATCCAGCTCGGGTGGCCGCTGTCGCTATTCAAGAAATGGACATTCAAGAAACTGCCGGGGATATTCGGCGTCCGAGAAACGACTTTCTGCAAATTGGACGCCACTTCGATGCGATTGACTTCCAGCGTTCGGCCCAGCGCCTGATCGTAGTTGATGAGCGCTTCCTGCAGATTGGCGCGGGCGCGAAGCTCGTTGCCTTGCGCGGTGGTGAGGTCGCGCGACCGCAAGACAACCTGGTAGCTCGTGGACGCGCCGAGCTGATATTTCTTCTGCTCGGCCTCGAGAGTCTCTTTGGCGAGCTTGGTTGCGACAACGGCGGAGTCTACCTGCGCATGGTCCTGCTGCAGCGCAATCTGCGCGTTTCTAACGCCGACGGCGACACTGTTCTGCAACTGCTGGTATTGAACCTGTTCCTGGCGCTTGTAGAGCTCCGCGCGCGCATTGTCGGCCTGGGCCGCGCGATTGCGAATGGGCAGCGTCAAGTTGAGCCCAGCCGTGTAGGTCGGAAATTTATTTTCGAAAATTTGGGATTGCGAGTCCGAGAACCCGCCGGGAATGACAGTCGAAGTTCCATAAGCGATCGCTTCACCGAGGTAAACGGGCGTGCCGGAAACCAGAATCGGAGCCCCGTTGGCCCCGACGAGCGGATTGACGAGCGAAGGCGCGTACACGGTGGGATTCGAATACAGTGTTTCGGGCCCGCCCAGGCCCTGGCTTTCGTACTGACCGTAGATCGACAAGACGGGGAGCAATGCGTTTCGCGAGACCTTCACTTCGATCCCCGCATTCTTCAAGAGCGCCTCAGTCTGTTTGATCTCCGGGCGCTTTGCGAGCGCCTCTTTGACGGCGTCCGGAAGGGCCTCGATTGCGTTCTCTGTAGGAGCTTCGATGGGCGTGGTCGGAATGATTTCCACGTTCTGGAGGCTCGGATCCATAAGTTGCTTGGTGATGGCGTTGAGCAAGACCGTCTCCTGCTGGAGCTGGCTGGTCTGAGCGAGGATGAGGTTTTGCTGGTCGGTGGCCATTTCGGATTGAGCGGTCAAGACGTCGAGCGGAGCCATCGTCCCGATCTCGAGCTGGCGCTTATTGTCGTTGTAGAGCTTGGTGGAAGTGGTGAGCGCTGCCTGCTGAACCTTTACGTTTTCACGCGCGTAGACAAGCTCCCAATAAGCCGTCTCGGTGCTCACGACTGTGGTGATCACCTGAGTCGCAAAATAGTAATCCGCGGCCTGGCGCTCGTTCTTCGCTTCGACGATGTAGCGAGTGTTGGGACCGGTGCCGAAGCCATTCAAGAGTTGCTGCGTAGCCGTGATGGTGATGTTGCCCTGAAAGACGGGATTCAAAATATTATCTGGCGTCGTGCTGGATTGGCGATCGTTTTGCCAGCTCACTTGAAGGTTGGTCCCGGTATGGAATCCCTCGGCGTAGCCTAGAGTTTGTTGGAAGTTGTGGGCGGTGATGGCGGTCACGGAGGTCGAGCCCGTGCCCGAAAGATAGGGATTGTTGACCGGGATGGACGTATACGTGTCGGAAATCCCAGCCGTTAGAATCGGATCGAAAGTTAGCGCGGGAATATTGCCGAGGCCGAAGGGCTCCAGGATCGTTTGAGTGCCAAGATATGGCTGGCCGGACTTCGAACGAAGCAGGTCATTCTCGGCAAGCCATGGGGTGTATCGCGCAATGTTGATGTTCAGATTGTTTTCGAGGGCGAGGGTGATCGCGTCGTCGAGGCTCAGCAGCAGCTTGCCGTTTTGAATCAAGCTGTCGATTCGAGGAGTGTTGGTGAGATCGAGCCGCGCGATCTTCATTTCCCGATACGGCGCGATGATATTCGGGAACGCACGCGGGGCCAGCGAGTAGTCGCGTCCAAAGGTCGAGCGGAGATCGCGTCCTGATTGCGACGTCGAGCTCTGCGCGATGCTGGCATTCGCCGCAATCGGCGGCGGCTGCGGCGCTGGCGCGGGCGCAGGCGATTCCTGTGTGGCTGGAGGGGCCGCCGCCGGCGCAGGATTTTGCTGCTGGTCCTGCGCGGACTGGCCTGAGGCGTAAGCGGGAGTCGCCAGCAAGAAAACGCTGAGAGCCATCGCGAGCCCCGATCGAAGAAATCGCTCTGTCATTGTCCTCGTCCTCTCCCTCGTGCACGCATTTCTCTGCGTGCGATGGTTACTTAGACTATTAAAACGCCCGAACGCACCTATTTGTTTCAACGTGGCAGCAAGCCGGCAGCCACCCGTATCCAGTTGGTAGCAAGCGAATAAGCGGAGGCTGTGACAGTACGCGTGTTCGGAATCGGACAGTTGCGGTTCACATCCGGACAAGCGGACGCTGGAGTCTAGCACCGCATCACGGCATGTCAACGCAAAGTAGAAATGTCCGGTTTTTCGCCAGATAGAAATGTCCGCTTCCAAGGTTTTCTCCAAGGGTGTTCGGGAGGTGGATGGTATTTGGTTTTGATCTTGGTTGGGAGTTTTGGTTTTGGATCGGCAAGGCCGGGAGGCCGTAGGCCGGAAGGACTTGCCGATCGCGGCACGTTCGGGCAGGGGATCAGCGGCAAGTAACGGCCGCGAAAGCGCAGCCAGTGCGAGCCGTCGAGCCGCCGCTCGATCTCGGCGCGGGTGCCCCGCAGTCCCGCACAAACGGATTCGCGAGGAACTCCCCAGCGCTGGCCGTTCCATTTGACGGTGTGGTCGGAAGCGACGGTCCGCGCCAGGCGCACACTGAGAATTTGCTCCAATCGCTGAGCGCGTTGTAAACCTCGGTGCGCGTCACCGCTCGGCGTGGGTTGCACCGTGAAGCGCTGGTCCCAGAACGGCCAGAAGGTGATCTCCAGAAAGCGATTCGCCTGTTCGAGCGTACGGATTTCCGCCAAACGCATTTCTTTCACCAGGCGGTCTTGCAGCGTGCCGAACAGCCGTTCGATGCGCCCTTTGGCTTGCGGGCTATGCGCCGCGATCCACTCGATGTCCCGTTCCGCCAGGGCCCGGCCGAATTGAGTGCGCGAGGGTTCGTCGCGCAGTTGCTCTTGCCACTGCACCGGTCGAGAGGTCACGAACAGGCCGTTTTTATCGGTGTAGAGCGCCAGCGGCCGCCCGTAACGCTCTAGCCAGCCGCCCAGGGTGCGCAGATTTTCTTCGCTGGAATCGTGCTCCGCGAAACGGCCCCAGACCCGACTGGTCGCGTCGTCGATCAAGGCGATCAAGTGGCAAGCGGGGCCGCGTTCCTCCAGCCACCGGAACGGCGAGCTGTCCATCATCACCAGTTCGCCGAACCAGGAACGACGCGGGCGCCACACATGCACCGGCTGGCTTCGCCGGCGGCGTGTCTGCCACAGTCCGGCGGCACTCATCCACTTCCGCAGGGTTTCTCGGCTCACACACAGCCCGTGCTGCGCCAGATGCTCAGTGGCGAGGGTGGGACCGAAACCCGCGTAAGCCGGCAGCTGCAACCGTCGCAGACTGCGCTGCTGTATCGTCAGAGAAATCTTGCGGTTCGAAGGACGTCCGCGCAGCCGATGCACCAGCCCGCCATCCCCCACGGTACGGAGACGCCCCAGTAAGCGTCGCACCTGACGATCGCTCAGCCGCAGGCGGTGTGCGGCGTCGATCTGCCGGAGATGCCTTTGCTCAACTTCGTGCAGCACCTTCAACCGCTCCCGCTCTCTCGCGCTCAACTCGATCCGCTCCTCTTCCATCGGGCCTCCCGGCCCCTAGAAAAGCGGACATTTCTACTTTGCACAAACCGGACATTCTCACTTTGCAGCGACATCCCAGACACCCGGAGTTGTCACGCAGCATGCACAGGTCTATGATGTCGCAAGACTACAAGGTCAGAGGTGCAGGCAATTCGAATCAGCACTCTTAATCCCGTCCGGGATTTGGATCAGACGACTGAAGGAGGAAAATAGGGATGGCCACAGCAACGCAGGCAGTTCCGCTCGAAACCAATGTAAGCCAATACATCGCCAAGCCGCGCCAGATGTTGATCAACGGCAAATGGGTCAATGCGGCATCCGGCAAGACTTTTCCCACATACAATCCGGCAACGGGGGAGGTTCTCGCCAACGTCGCCGAGGGCGACGCCGAAGACATCAACCGCGCAGTCGCGGCCGCCCGCGCTGCATTCGATAGCGGCCCGTGGACGAAAATCAGCGCCGCCGAACGCAGCCGCCTGATTTGGAAGCTTGCCGATCTGATCGAAAAGCACGCCGAAGAGTTCGCGCAACTTGAATCTCTCGACAACGGCAAGCCGCTGACGATCGCTCGTGTCGCGGACGTTCCCGGCACAGTCGCGCAGTTCCGCTACATGGCCGGCTGGGCCACCAAGATTGAAGGCAACACCATTCCGATTTCCTCGGAGAACGCGAGGTTTCTCGCCTACACACTTCGCGAACCGGTCGGCGTTGTCGGCCAAATTATTCCCTGGAATTTCCCGCTGATGATGGCCGCGTGGAAGCTCGCCCCCGCGCTGGCGGCGGGTTGTTGCGTCGTATTGAAGCCTGCCGAACAGACACCTCTCACCGCTCTCCTTCTCGGCGAGCTGATTCAAGAAGCCGGAATTCCCGACGGAGTCGTGAACATCGTGCCGGGCTACGGTGAAACAGCCGGCGCGGCGCTCGCGGCGCATCCCAAAGTGGACAAGATCGCCTTCACAGGTTCTACCGAAGTCGGCAAACTCATCGTGAAAGCCGCCGCCGGCAATCTCAAGAAAGTTTCGCTCGAACTCGGCGGCAAATCTCCCAACATCGTCTTTTCGGACGCCGATATCGACGCCACGATTCCCGGCGCGGCGATGGCCATTTTCTTCAATCACGGCCAGTGCTGCTGCGCGGGCTCGCGTCTTTACGTGGAAAAGAAAGAATTCGACCGCGTTGTGGAGGGCGTATCGGCCATCGCCTCGAAGATCAAGGTCGGACCCGGCCTTGAGCCTTCCACCGATATGGGCCCGCTCGTTTCCGAAGAGCAACTCAATCGCGTTTGCGGTTATCTCGAGTCCGGATTTTCCGAGGGCGCCAAGGCCACCGTCGGCGGAAGCCGCGAAGGCAATCGCGGCTATTTCGTGAAGCCCACGGTCCTCGTCAACACCAACGAAAAAATGAAAGTGGTGCGGGAAGAGATTTTCGGGCCGGTGGTTACAGCAACACCTTTCTCCGATATCGACGATCTCGTCGCCAAAGCCAACGACACCGAATACGGTCTGGCCGCCGGCGTTTGGACGCGCGATATCGCCAAGGCGCACGGCATCGCCGCGCGGTTGCGTGCCGGAACTGTCTGGATCAATTGCTATAATGTCTTCAACCCCGCGCTGCCGTTCGGCGGCTACAAGCAGTCCGGATGGGGCAGGGAGATGGGCCACGAAGTTCTCGAGCTCTACACGGAAGTGAAATCGGTCTGCACACCCATCGCGTAGGCTGATTTGATAAATTCGAAAGGCGTCCGTTCTTCCAGCAGTCGTGGGAAGGGCGGACGCCTTTTCTCTTTCCGCGCGTCGCGTAGGAATTCATGCTGAGGCTCAGGCGCTTCATTCTTCGCTGCGTCAACGCGCTGCGATATTATTGGATCACCTCGAAGGGCTACCGGCTGCATCCCTGGGATAGCCCCTACATTCACTGGCGCATGGAGACCTTCTACGGCCCGGCGGCCGCGAGTCTCGACCGGCGCATGTTCTTTCACCTGATGTGGCGCGATCGCGCCCGCATTGCGCGTTTTCTGGACTGGGTCGCCGATCGCCGGCGCGCGCAACGCTCGGTGGGCCTATAATAGAAGCTGGGAATCGCAAGGCGCCACGCCATGCTCGATCTGAAGGTCCTGCAAAAAACCGATACGCTTCACGAAGCGCGCTGGTGGGAAACGGCCCCTGACGGCCGCCTGCATTGCTATCTTTGCCCGCGACACTGCCAGATCGGTGAAGGCCAGGCCGGCTTCTGCTTCATTCGCGTGAACCACGGCGGGCGGATGTACAGCCTCGGCTATGGCGCTCCCGCCGCGTTGCAGATCGATCCAATAGAGAAAAAGCCGCTGAATCATTTTCTTCCCGGAACCCGAATTTTTTCGATGGGCACGGCGGGCTGCAATATGGGCTGCTTCTTCTGCCAGAATTGGGACATTTCCAAGTCGCACGCGGATCAGGTGAACTCCGTAAATCTTTCGCCTGAAGACGTCGTCCTGCTCGCCATTCATTACGGTTGCCCTTCGATCGCGTTCACCTACAACGAACCGACCATCTGGGGCGAGTACGTCATCGATATTTGCAAGGCGGCGAAACAGTACGGCCTGCACACCGTGATGGTCACCAATGGCTATATCACCCGCGAGGCGTTTCACGATATTTACGATCACGTTGACGCCGCGAACGTGGATCTGAAAGCGTTTACTGAAAACTTCTACGGGCGCATCACCCTCACGCATTTGCAGCCGGTGCTCGACATGCTGAAATGGCTGAAGTCCGAGACCAACGTCTGGTTTGAGATCACCAATCTCATCATTCCCACTCTGAACGACGCCCTTTCGGAATCGCGCGAGCTGGCGGAATGGATTCTCAAAAATCTCGGTCCCGATGTGCCACTGCACTTCACCGCGTTTCATCCCGATTTCAAGCTGCGCGATAAGCCGCGCACGCCGCCGGAGACGCTGCACGCCGCGCGCGCCGCTGCCCGCGAAGTGGGGTTGCACTACGTCTACGAAGGAAATATTTTTTCGGACGGCGCGAACACGGTTTGCCCTTCGTGCGGCTCGACCGTGATTCGCCGGTCGTGGCACAGCGTTGAGAAAAACGCGCTCGCCGGCGGCGCATGCCCGCGCTGCGGCGCTCAAATCCCGGGCCGCTGGTCAATCTCGCAGCCGGATGTGTCCGCGGCAACGCTCGCTCGCGCGCGCAAGCTTGCAGAACATCGGTTCGCAGCCGAGAATTTCTGAGCGCAGCGCGCCGTTTGACACGCCGAAAAATGCGCCTGCGATCCGAGGCGCGATTCGCGTCTCCTCTCGAAAAATCTGCGACCTTTTCTCCAACGTCTTGATCTGATGTTTTTGGGATGCGCACGCATCGCGTCCTGAGGGTGCGGATGGAACCGACTTCGAGGCACCGGGTTCGTGAACTGCGCGTCGCCGCAGCGCTTTTCTGCATCGCTGGATTAGTTGCGCCTGCGGCGCCGGCCTCGACTCTCAAGCCTGAAACCGTCGCAGCGTTCGACCGCTATGTGGAACTCGCCGAAAAAAGAATGGACGCCGAGCTGCAGGATGGCCATTTCTTGTTTCCAGACTCGCTTCCCGCCGACGCCCGCGCGGGCGCGTACGATTCGATGAAAAGAGGCGAAGCGTATGTCGCGCCACTTCAAACTTTTGACGAGGGGCAGAAGATCAAAGTTCCCGGCGGCTTAATTCATGATTGGGTCGGCGTGGTGTTCATCCCGCGCAAATCGGTCGCCAATGTCCTCGCGGTCCTGCAGGATTACGCCGACGAGACGAAGATTTACAAACCGGACATCAAAGCCGCGAAAGTGATCTCTCACCAGGACAATGATTTCGTGATTTATCTGCGCATGTACAGCAAGTCGATCGTTTCGGTGGCGTTCAACGCCAGCTTCGCTGTCCACAACCGGGATTATGGCCCCGATCGCGCCGGTTCGCGCTCGTACTCGACGCGGATTGCAGAAATTGCCGATCCGGGCGAACCCGACGAGCACGAGCTTCCCGTCGGCAACGATCACGGATATATGTGGCGGCTCAACAGCTACTGGCGCATCGAGCAGAAAGACGGCGGAGTTTACGTTCAAATCGAATCGATCGAATTGAGCCGCACCATCCCCACGGAGCTCCGGATCTTTTTCGGTTTCATCGTCGATAACTTTCCTCGCAAGGCGATTACGCGCCTCCTGGCCCAAACCCGCAACGGCGTCCTGAATCCGATCACTCCCAGGTAGTAGCCCGGCCCCACCCGCAAATGATGGTGCCACGCCAACGGAAAGCTCCACCACGCGAGCGTTCCGAGCAGAGCCTGCATCACCGCCAATGGAATGATGTTTCGTTCGCTGAGAAAGAGCCACGCCATCACCGTCCCGCCGATGAACGTTAGCGGCACCAGCACGGGATTCGGCCAGTGGCACGCCGCGAAAATCACTCCGGCGAGCAGCGATGCCAGCCATCTTTTCCCCGTCAAAAACTCCAGGCGATTGGCGAGCAGGGAATTGAGCGCCACCTGCTGCAGCACGCAGAATGCGAAGTAGGTCCACAGGCGATTGAGCGAAATCAGATGGGCGGGGAAGTGGTGCGGCGCCCCTCGCGCGAACCCGATCGCCGCCAGGCCGCCCGCGAGTATGGCGAAGGCAATTCCGGCACGTTTCGTCGCGGAGAGGAGATTGTCGTCGCGCGCTCCAATCGTCTTCGGCGTATCACGATGAACGAGAAAGCTCGCGACGAGCCACGCGGCCAGGAGCATCCATGTCCAGCGCGCCGTAAATTGCAACCGCCAGATGAACGCTAGAATAAACAGCGGAATGCCAATCACATCAACGATCGCGAGGAGCCGGTTCGTGCGGGGCGTCATCAGGAATGCCGCGTAGTTGCGGCGGGCGAGATTCGGGCAGGCTGCGGAGGATTGCCTTGCTCGCGAAGCCATTGCAACGCGCTCTCGACCGAAAAGCCGGCCGGCTCAAAGCAAAAGTCGAAATCGACATCGGGAAAACCGATGCGCGTGAGCCGAGCGGCCAGATCGCGCCGGATATCGACAGGCTCGTCCGGCCGGGTGGTGAGGGCCTCGTAGATCGCGCGGCAGTCGCCGGATTTCCATTGGTAAGATGGGAGAGATTTCAGAAGCTCAGCGCGGTTGGCATCTGCGGTGTGGGATTGGCAGAGCGCCGCCAGGAGCGCGCGCTCCATTTCGATCGTGCCGGAATCGTTTGCGTCGCGAGGCATCGCCCGGGCAGCAGTGGCAGGCTGCCCGGCGATATATTAACGCGTTCGCCAGCCGCGTGTGGCGTGGATTCGCCACGCGTGAATTGCTTATGCCAAACCCGGCCTGCGCAAGCGCGGACTTTTCAAGCGGCCCGGCGATCCGGCTGTATGAAATCGAAGCGGTCAATCGCCGCGGCGACTCCGTACATCGGACTATTTTCGTTGGGCACGCGATCGAGCCGCAGCACTCGCCCGCTTCCTCTTACGAGCACGCTCTGCCAGCGGCCCGTTTCCTGCGGAAGCGTGAACGTCACGTCCAAAGATGTGCCGGGAGCGATCGAGCCCTCGCTGACAAAGTAAATGCCATGCGTCGAGATGTCGCGGAGATGGGCCGAATGTGTTTCCGCGAAATGGGAAGATCCGATCAAGACTTGCAAAGGCATGTATAGCTCATACCGGTGCGCACGTCTTCGTTCCCTCATGCTTGCCCCTCCTTCGGGGACGCGCGCAGAGGAGCACGACGGCTGCCATTTTGTGTCAAACGGCGAAGCCATTCTCCCAGTGCGACTTGCGCCGAATCTGTTTCCCTCGCACTAGTACGAAGCGATTCCGATTCGGGATTTCACCCGCCAAAAAGGTATGAAATGAAACTACGGCAAGTCTGTGAACTAGAGCACTGGATCGAAGAGAACCGCGGAGCCTTCCGATTCTGTGAGGAGTCCCTTGGTTATCAGGAGCCTCACCAGGCGCGAAATCATGGCTTTATCGAGGCTGCTGTCTTCTGTTGTATTTGCCGAATCCGGCTGCGCAGTCCGCAGGATCTCATAGGCTTCCTCCCGCTGCTGCGTGACTTCGCGAAGCCAATCGCGAAGGTCCGTGGCTTCGACCGGATTTAGATCGTTGAACGCGATGCCCATGCCGAGGCCTGATTGCGAGTAGACCACGATGCCGTCGGTTTCAAACGTGTTGTCGCCCTTGTGGAGGGCGATGCGGATGTTCGAGCCCACGGGAAACGGCACGAGCGTATCCACGAAACACCCGCCCGGACCGAGGTCCGTGGTGCGCGTTGAGAATCGCGCGCCGGTGGAGTGCTCGATCACCTCAGCCGCGGCGGTAAATTGATATCGCGCGGTGTGCCGGCGCTCTTTGTCCTCCGCCGCGGGAACGCCGGTTTTCTTCGCTGCGTCGGTATAACGCTTCTTATAGGTGGAATCAGCCACGGTCAGGCTACCCCCGAAATTGATTGTCGTGTGCGCCCGCGCGCAACTCAAGGCCGAACAGCCAGAGCATGTCTAAAATGAAACCACCCTGTTGCCGCCGAAAAGCCGTGGCCCATTTTCCATTCTGAACTTCGCGTACGAACCTTTTGATGCGCGCCGTCATCAATATCCGTGCGGGTTTGAACGCGATGAGAACGCTCCGGAGGTCCACGCCCTGTGGGTGAGAAACGAAACGGTCCGGGTTCAGACTTCGCGGGCAAACTGGCTCTTGCGCTCGGCGTTGTCGCAATCGCGTACGCGCTGCTAGCCGGTCTGAGGACCCTGACTGATTTCGACCTCGGTTGGCAACTCGCCACCGGGCGATGGGTCGTTCAACATCACCGAATCTCCTCGACGGATGTCTTTTCTTACACGGCAATGGGCAAGCCGTGGATCTATCCCGTTGGGTCGGGACTTCTTTTTTACGTTGCCTATCTCCTGGGGAATTGCGCGCTGCTGTCGTGTCTCGGAGCGGCGGCCTGCGCTGGGACCGTCGCTTTGTTGGTGTGGAGACGGCCGGCCATCACCGCCGTGTTGGCCATTCTGGCGATCCCAATCATCGCAATTCATACTCGGCCGCGTGCCGACATGTTCACGGTGGTGCTGTTCGCCGCCTTTCTCGTGCTGCTCTGGCGGCAGCACGAAACTGGACACGCCCGATTGTGGCTGCTGCCCATCCTGATGATCGCTTGGGTAAACCTCCACCTCGGGTTCGTGGTGGGCCTTGCGGCGCTGGTCGGATATGTATTGCTGGAAGTTTTGGAAATGATTTGGCCGAAGCGGCGTCAGGCAGCCGCGGAGAGGCTTCGGCGGTCCTGGCCGTGGCTGTTGGCTACCTTCGTCGCGACGCTCTTAAATCCGTGGGGCTGGGGAATATGGCGCGCGTTACTCCGCCAGGAGGGCGCCATGGCAGCCCACTCACAGTGGATTACCGAGTGGGTCCCGGCGCCGCTCAACTGGACTGTAATGTCCCTCGGTTTTTCGCTGCGCAATACCAGTGGCGCCTTCTATCTGCTGCTATTGGTGGCAGGCGCGGCCGTGCTCGTCGCGCTGCTGTATCGAAAACTCGGAGCGGCGATGTTTCTCAGCGGCGCTGCGCTGCTCGCCATCCAGCACGTGCGGTTCGAAGCCTTGTTCAGTATCGTGACGGTTGCAGTGGGTGGTGCGGTGTTCACGGCGGCTATCCGCGATCTACGGACCAGAATCGCGCACGCGCGGAGATGGTCGGTTGGCTGGGCCAGAGGGCTTGCGCTGGGCGTCGCCGTCTTGGTGGTGGCGCTTGCGTGCGTCAGGGCGGCCGATCTTGTGAGCGATCGAAGTTATCTCGGCACGACGGACCTGGGATCGTTCGGCACGGGATTGTCATGGTGGTTTCCCGAGCGGGCCGCCGCATTCCTCGAGCGCGAAAACATTCCCGCGCAGATCTTCAACTCGTATAACGAAGGCGGTTACATTGATTGGCGGCTGGGCCCGAAGTATCTGGACTACATGGATGGGCGCGCCATCCCGTTCGGCCCCGGATCATTCGAGCGAAATACTGTATTGATGTCCGCACCGCCCGATTCGCTGGAATGGCGGCAGGAAGCAGAGCGTTACGACATCAATGCCATCATCGTTCCCCTGGGCCGATATTTCGGGTTGCCGCTTTTTCCCGTACTGCCGGAGTTCTGCACCAGTGACGCGTGGCGGCCGGTGTATCTGGACGAAGTCTCCGCCGTGTTTGTGCGCCGCAGGCCGGAGAACGAGGCCCTGATCAAGCGACTGCAAATTGATTGCTCTGTCGCTCCATTGCCCGCCGTCACCCCGCAAGGCAATGACAGCACGGCGTTCAATCGCTGGGCAAATGCGGCCGCCGTTCTACACGCGATTGGCCGCAGCTCCGAGGCGTTCGAAGCGACGTCGAAGGCGCTGGCTATATTCCCCGACAGCTCGTTTGTCCACTTCCTGCGCGGAAAGCTGTTTCAGGAAATGGGAAACATCGCCGACGCTGAAAAGGAATATCTGGCGTCTGCGGCACTCGAGCCGAACGGATCCACGTGGTCAAATCTGGCTTTGATCTACCGCTTTCAAGGCCGGGTGGACGCCGAGATCGACGCGTGGGAGCATGCCGTCCGATTCTTACTCGTCCCCGGCCCTGCGCTGCTCGAGTTGGGGTTTGCCAACCTTGAGGCCCACCACCCTCAACAGGCGCTCGAAGCCTTCGATCGGGCAAGCTCAAAGATGGGGGAACGACCCGCCGCGGAAAACGACAACCTCTTCGCCGCCAAATTGGCGCACGGCCGCGCCATCGCGTGGAGTGAACAGGGCGACTTGACGCGCGCCGTATCGTTCGAAGAAGAGGCCGTGAAGTTGGATCCCGGGAGCTCCGACGAATGGGTGGGTCTGGCGAACCTGTATGAAAGGGAAGGGCGAATGGAAGATGCGCAGAAGGCCAGAACACGCGCCGCAGCAGTTGCGGAAGGTCAAAAGCCGCCCGGCCCGCAAAACTAGCAAAAGATCGACCGGCTTTCTCTTGCCCGATGATTCCGCTCTCGCGCAGCGCGTCTTCCCGGCGGAAACGATAAATGTCGCGGCTGCCTGCGGGCGACCAATCGTTCCGGACTTCAGATCGCGCCACGCCGCAAACGTATTGAGAACGCCACATGCTTTCGACTTCTGTCTTGTGCCTGGCGCGCAAATCTTCGACCATGATTTCGCCCGCAGATTGAGCCAGCAGCCTGTCGCGGGCGAGGAGTGTGGCCAGTGCGCTTGTGGCTATTGTGCGGATTGCTGGTTGCGGCGATCGGGATGGCCGGCTGGGCCATGCTCGAGCGCGAGCATCAGATGAAGTGGCTCGCGGCTTATCACGAGGCGTCTGAGTCATTCAACCGCTACGACTATCCGGCCGCGGAAGGCCAGTTGCGCGGCATCCTGCCGGAGGCCGAGAAACGCTGGCCGAATGGAAAACAGCTCGCCGACACATTGAATCTGCTGGCGCTTGTTTACGACGCGGAGAATCGCCCGAAAGAGGCCGAGCCGCTGTGCGAGCGCGCCATCGAGATTTTCGAGAAGCAGACGCCGATGCCTGCGCAGGATTTGGCCAAGACTTACTCGAATGAAGGCAATGTGTTCATGCATGAGGGCCGCGCGGATGCCGCCGAACATCGCTTCAACGAAGCGCTGGCCATTTATCGCAAGAACCCTGCGGCAGCGGGTCCGGAGCTGGGCAGCGTTCTGCACAGCCTCGGCGTTTTACGCGCAGTGACGGGAAAAGTCGCGGAAGCGCAGCCGCTGCTCGAAGAAGCGGTGAAAGTCTACGAGCAAACCTTGCCTTCGGTGAATTCGGATCTCGCGCAGGGCTGTCTCGATCTCGCCGAGGATTACCGAGTCCAGGGCCGCATCAAAGACGCGGACGATTACGATCGCAAGGCGCTCGCAATTCAACAACAGCTTTTCGGCAACGACAGCGCGATCGCCCGCCAGACCGCGGCGCGCCTCGGAACCAATCCGGCGTCTCCCGCTCCTTCCGCAAAGGCGCACGCGACGGCGAAGTAGCCTGTTGCGAATTCCGGCAAACAATCCAAACGGCGGCGCGCAAAAACTCCGAGACACAAATTCCCGGCTGAATCGGCCTCGAGCCGTCATTTTTGTGCCGACTGAGTCAGCGCCAGTGCTTCGGCTGCATCGGCTTCTTCGCGAATGCGCTGCCAGGCTCGCTCGACGTGGCGCAATTCCGTGTTCGTCTGTCCGATGCAAAATCGAAGCGTGAAAAGGCCGCTCAATTTCGTGTAGGTCAAATAGAGATCGCCGCTGCGATTCAGCCGATCCATGATGGCCTGATTGACTGCGTCGCCGCCCCGATGCCGGAAGCAAACGAGATTCAGCGGAACGGGCGCAGCCACTTCAAAGCGGTCGTCCGCGCGCACCCATTCGGCAAATTGCTGCGCCAGCTGCACGTGCTGCCGGATGTGATAGCGCAGACCTTCGATGCCGTAGTGGCGGATCACGAACCACAACTTGAGAGCCCGGAAGCGGCGCCCCAGTGGAATTTGCCAGTCGCGGTAGTCAATCACGGAGCCGGATTCCGTTTCGCGGTTCCGCAGATATTCCGGGAGGATGCTCAGCGCTTGAATCAAGGCCGCGCGGTTGGCCACGAAGAAGCAGTTGCAGTCGAAATTGGTGAACATCCATTTGTGCGGATTAAAAGTATAGCTGTCAGCCAGTTCCAGCCCGTCCTGAATCCAGCGAAACTCGGGGCAAAGCGCGGCAGTTCCGGACATGGCCGCGTCAACGTGCAGCCAAGTTCCATGCACGTGCGCAATCGCCCCGATTTCTTGCAGTGGATCCATGGCATTCGAGGACGTGGTGCCGCAAGTTGCTGAAATAAAGAAGGGAACCAGCCCCGCGGACTGATCCCGCGCGATCTGTTCGTTCAGCGCATCGGGCCGCATCCCGAACTTATCGTCGACGGGTATCAGCCGGAGATTCACGCGACCGAGGCCGGCGATCTTTACGTCTTTCTCAATGGACGAGTGAGCTTGCGACGACGCGTAGGCGACGAGGCGGCCATCGCAGCCGCGCTCGTTGGTGGCGCCGGCGGTAGCGCGCTCGCGAGCGGCCAAGAGCGCGCAGAGCGAGGCGTTCGAAGCTGTATCCTGGATAACGCCGCCGCCGGATCCGCTGGACGCGAATTTTTCGGGCAGTCCCAGACTCTCGACCAACCAGTCGAGAATTTGTGTTTCAAGTTCCGTGCACGCGGGGCTCGTCACCCAAAGCATTCCCTGCACATCAAATCCGGCCGAAAGCATTTCGCCGAGAATCGATGGATAGGAAGCATTTGAAGGGAAGTAGGCGAAAAAATTCGGCGATTGCCAGTGTGTGATTCCGGGAAGAATGAGGTTTTCGACGTCTCGCATTATTTCTTCGAACGCCTCGCCGCGATCCGGAGCGTGCTTTGGAAGGGAAGAGCGAATCTGCCCGGGCTTGACTTGCGACATCACGGGGAATGATTCGATACGTTCGTAGTAGTCCGCGATCCAGTCGACCATGGCTTTTCCATGGCGCCGGAATTCTTGAGCCGTCATTCGAAAATCGGGTGTTTTGGCCATTCGATTCCTCTGTGAGTTGCGTTAAGCTCCGGCGTGAACGTCAAGAAATAGCACAGGTGCGCATGACCTTGAAAGGAGAGAGGCGTGTGAACGAAGTGAGAAAAGGCGGATTGCGTGTTTCGATTATCCCAGCGATATCCGCCGTCGCAGGAATTGTTTTATTCAGGGCGGATGGCGAAGACGGTTCGTTCGCGCCGGCGAAAGGCGGCGAAAATATCGAGCAGCAACTTCCAGGGATAGTATTTGTGGTCGATCGCGTGCATCCCCTCCGCGGCCGCGTCGCCCTGCAGAATTTGCGTTCGCGCATCGGACCATTCGCCAATATTCCCGCCGCGGATGTCGCAGGGTGCGACGCGCACACGCGGATTATTGCGAATGCGTTTCACTTTGCCGGTATTGCCGACCGTGTAGACGTAGAGAAGCGGCTTGGGCGTGTCCAGGTCTCGAGCCGCAAACCAGACGGGCGTGCGCACCGCTTCGCCACTTTTTCGAAATGTTTCAAGGCTCAGATAGCGCTTTCCTGCGAATTGTGCGAAAGGCATAGATGGGCTCATGGTTTGGCCCGGGGCAAAATTCCTCGGCAGATGCGAGCCGAAACTTCGACAGATTATTTGAATGGTGCCGGGGGGCAGAGTTGAACTGCCTACGCCGGCCTTTTCAGGGCCGCGCTCTACCGGTGAGCTACCCCGGCACCGGAAGAAACCAACATTTTAGACAAAAGCGCCAAGTAGCGGAAGCAAAATACACTCATCGAATATTGTTCGGAATAAAGTTCAAGGGCATTGCTGAGATTGGGTTCAGCCGGAAAGAGAGGACGCGGGCCCTTCGGCAGCTCAAGGTAAGCAGGATGCCCGCGCCACGCGCGACATATAGGCCACAGGAGCGGTAAGCAGCGCGGAAGACGTGCTTTCCTTCGGCGTTTCTGTGCGTCTCACTACGAAGGCGGATATGATAACGTGGTGGTTTGCCTTGGGAAGCGCGGCCCGCCCGTGCGGCGCTGCTGGGCCCCGACGCAGGCTTGACCCCGAAGGACCAACACGAAAGGATTTCCGATGAAGCAAATTTTGCTGGTGGCGGTTTGCGGCCTAACGCTGGGAGTGACGGCTCAGGCGCAACGATTGCCCACCAACGTGGTGCCGGAGAGCTACGACCTTGCCTTTACGCCCGATCTCGCGGCGGCCACGTTCGCCGGCGACGAGACAATTCACGTGCGGATCGCCCAACCCACCGCAGCCATCACGCTCAATTCCGCTGAAATCACTTTTCAAAGCGTCACGATCCAGTCGGGCGGCGCAGAACAGAAGGCCGCGGTGACTTCGGATGAAACAACCGAGCAGACGACGTTTACGGTCCCCAAAACGATTGCCGCGGGTCCAGCAAGCATTCATGTGAAATTCACCGGCATTTTGAACAACAAGCTTCGCGGCTTCTATCTCAGCCAGACGCCGCGCCGGCGCTATGCCGTGACGCAGTTCGAAGCCACCGACGCGCGCCGCGCGTTTCCTTCGTTCGATCAGCCAGACTTGAAGGCTGTATTTCACGTGACGCTCGTTATCGACAAGGGCGACACCGCGATTTCGAATAGCCCGATCGAGTCCGACACGCCGGGACCCGGCGACGCGAAACACACGGTCAAGTTCGAGGCGTCGCCCAAGATGTCCTCGTACCTGGTGGCGCTACTGGTCGGCGATTTTCAGTGTCTCGCAGGATCGGCGGACGATATTCCGATTCGCGTCTGCGTCACGCCTGAAAAAAAGGATCTCGCCGGCTTTGCGCTCGAAACAGCGGAAAATGTTCTGAAGTACTACGACAAGTATTACTACGCGAAATATCCGTTCAAGAAGCTCGACTATATCGGCATTCCGGATTTTTCTGCCGGCGCAATGGAGAATGTGGGCGCGATTACATTTCGCGAAGCCGATCTCTTGATTGACGAAAAAACGGCGTCCTATGATTCGCGGCGCACTGTAGCGAGCGTTATCGCGCACGAGATGGCGCACCAGTGGTTCGGCGATCTGGTGACAATGAAATGGTGGGACAACATCTGGCTGAATGAAGGCTTCGCTACGTGGATGTCGTGGAAGCCGCTGGAAGCGTGGCATCCCGAATGGCACCTGGAGATGGGGGAGATCGAAGAAACCAGCAGCGCACTCTCAACCGATTCGATTGCTTCGGTTCGCGCGATTCGCGCCAAGGCCGAGACCCCCGAAGAGATTTCGATATTGTTTGATGGGATTGCCTACGGAAAGGCCGCGTCTGTTCTGCGCGCGGTCGAGGCTTACGTGGGCCCGGAGACGTTCCGCAAAGGCACGAACGCTTACCTCGAGAAGCACTCCTACGGAAATACAACCGCCGAGGATTTCTGGAACCAAATCGCCGAGACTTCCGGCAAGCCGGTGGACAAGATCATGTCCAGCTACGTTGATCAGCCCGGGGCGCCACTGGTGGGCGTGAAATCGGAATGCCGCGGCGATCGAACGTCAGTCACGCTCACGCAGCGACGCTACTTTGCCGACGCCGCGAAGCTCGAGGCGAGCACCTCCGAGCTCTGGGCCATTCCAGTCTCGTTGCGCAGTTCGGCCGTAAAAGATCCCAGCTATTTCTTGCTCACGAAATCCGAGCAGTCCTTCGAATTGCCCGGATGCGCCGACTGGGTGTTTGCCGGTGAAGGGGGTCGCGGCTTCTACCGGACTCAGTACGAGCCCGCCGCATTTGCCAAAATCGGCAGCAATCTGGAAACGACATTTTCGCCCGAAGACCGGATTCGATTTCTCGGCGACACCTGGGCGCTGGTGCGCGTCGGGCGGCTGAACATCGGCGATTACCTGGCCACGCTCGGGAAAATGCAATCGGAACGGAATCGCGATGTCGTTGACGTAATGACCGGCCACTTTCAGGAGATTCACGATCAAGTTGTGGCGCCTGCAGACCGGCCCGCGTTTGAAGCCTGGGTGCGAAATTTCCTGCGGCCGATCGCGGACGATCTCGGGAACGCGCCGGCCAAGGACGAATCGAGCGAGCGGCAGGCGCTGCGCACCGATGTGTTCGCCACGCTCGCGTCGATCGGCCATGATCCTCAGCTCATCGCTCAGGCATGCTCGATCGCCGCGCGATATATGAAAGATCCCGCGTCAGTGGAAGAGTCGCTCGCGGGAAACGCTCTGGGCGTCGCGGCGCAGAACGGCGACGCCGCGCTCTACGATCAGTATGTCGAACATCTGAAAACCGCGAAGAATCCGGCGGAGTATTATTCCTATCTCGGGGCGCTGACATATTTCCCGGAGCCCGCGCTGACCAAGCGGACGTTCGATCTGGCTCTCGGTCCGGATGTCCGGAATCAGGATATGTTCTTCATGGTCGGGGCGCTGGCGAATCCCGACACGCAAACGGCGGCGTGGAATCTCTTCAAGGAAGACTACAACAAAATTACCGCAAAGATTGACGCCTCGCTGGGCGGCGAACTCGCACAACTCGCGGGTATTTTCTGCGATCCGAAGCTACGGGACGACTCGCTGCAGTTTTTTGAGGGTCATTCCGCGCCTGGAACCAATCGCCTGCTCGAAAATGCCAAGGACCAGGCCAACGCGTGCATTGAACTCCGCTCGGAGCAGCAAGACAATTTGGCAGCGTATTTGAAGCACTAACGGCGTGTTTCTCGGGAAGAACGGCAGCTCCCGGCGTTAGTGAACTGATTCGTCGAACTCGCGCATCCAGTCTTTTTTCTTGAGGACTTCGCGCGGCTTGGCGCCATCGGCCGGACCGACAATTCCATCCTTCTCCATAATGTCAATCAGCCGGGCGGCGCGGCCGTAGCCGATGCGCAGGCGGCGCTGCAAGGTCGAGGTGGAGGCGCGGCCCATCTCGCAGACGACGCGAATGGCATCGTGATAAAGATCGTCGTCCACTTCCTCGCCGCCTTCCGTCGAACCGCCTGCCGCATTCTCATCCTTCGGCGGCTTGAGCAATTCTTCGTTGTAAACGGCTTTGGCCTGGTCACGCCAGAACGAGCACACCGCGGCGATTTCGTCTTCGGTGACGAGCGGGCCATGAATGCGATGCAGACGAGACGACCCGGCGGGGAGATACAGCATGTCGCCCTTGCCGAGAAGCGACTCGGAGCCATTGGCATCGAGAATCGTGCGCGAGTCCACCTTGCTGGCCACGCGGAACGATATTCTCGCCGGGAAATTCGCTTTAATGAGGCCCGTGATGACGTCGACGGACGGCCGCTGAGTCGCGAGAATCAAATGGATGCCAACGGCGCGGGCCATCTGCGCGAGGCGAGTGATGGATTCCTCGACGTTGTTCGTGTCCACCATCATCAAGTCGGCCAGCTCGTCAATGACGATCACCAGGTAGGGAAGCGGTTTGTGCTCTTCGTCCTCGACATTTTCAAACAACGAGAGCGATTGCCCCTTTAAGAACGTGCGGTTGTACTGCTCGATATTTCGGACGCCGCGCTGCGCCAGCAATTTCAAGCGGCGCTCCATTTCGCGCGTGGCGTTTCGGAGAACGTTGGAGGCGACTTTCGGATCGGTGACGACGGGCGTGAAGAGATGCGGGATGTCTTCGTAGAGTCCGAGTTCGAGACGCTTCGGATCCACGAGGACGAGCTTCAATTCTTCCGGCGTGGCTTTGTAGAGCATGCCCATCAGCAGGGAATTGATGAAGACGCTTTTGCCCGTGCCGGTCGCGCCGGCGATCAAAAGGTGCGGCATCTGCGTAAGATCCGCGGCGCGGATGCGGCCGATCAAGTCCTTGCCGAGCGGCATGGTCAGTTTTGACGCGGAGTGGACGAATTCGGGCGATTCGATCACTTCGCGCAGCGCGATGGTTTCGCGGTGCGGATTCGGGACTTCGATACCGACGGTGGATTTGCCGGGAATGCGCTCGATGAGCAGCGATTCGGCGCGGAGCGCCAGGCAAAGATCTTCGGCAAGACCGGTGATCCGGCTGTATTTGATTCCTGCCTCGGGCTTGAATTCGAATGTGGTTACAACGGGGCCGGGATTGATCTGGGTGATGTGGCCCTTGACGTCGAACTCTTCCGATTTCTGCACGATGGCGCGGGCGTAATCCTTGAGCTCGTCCTCGTCCATCTTTTCGCCATGCTCCGCGCCGTGAAGAAGCGAAGTCGGAGGCAAGCGGTAACTGGCTTTGCCCTTCGAAATTTTAGGCTCAACCACCGCCTTGGATTTTGCGGGCGGGGCTTCGGGCTCGCGGAATTTAATCACTGCGGGAGCGCGTGACGAATCCGCCGGTTCACGTTCCTCTTCGTGCTCGTCTTCTTCTTCAATCTCCGCGGCCGCTGTTTCCTTTGTTGAGACAGCCTGCATCGCGGCCGGTTTGCGCCCGGCGATCTTGATTTCCTCCATGCGACGCCGCAGATGCTGCGATTCGCGCTCTTCGCGCCAATCTTTCCAGCGCCCGACCACTCGACCCATCACGGACTCCGAGTGCATCGGCGCGCGCAGCCATGCCAGCGCCGCGCTGAAGGAAAATCGCGTGGTGAGGAAGAGAGCCGTGAGGACGCAGGCAATTCCAACCAGATTCGCGCCGACCGGATTCAATCCGCCGCGGAGTCCGCGCGCGAGCACGGTTCCGACCAATCCGCCGGCGGGGACTGCACCGCGAACGTCGGGCACGTGCATCAGCGTGAGTTGCGCCGGAAGGAAGAGAAACATCATCGTCGCGCCGACAAACTTGGCAGCCTGCGAGGCAATTTCGTGGCTTCGGAACCAGCTTAGACCGAGATAAGCAAACGCCGCCGGAATTAGAAATGCGCTGTAGCCGCAGAGCTGGAATAACAGGTCGGAGAGATGGGCGCCAATCACGCCAATCCAGTTGCGCGCGGGGCCGCTAGCGGGCGCGGCTGCCGCGACGTTGAATGAAGCGTCCTGCGGCGAATAGGAAAGGAGGCTCAGCGCGATCAGCACGGCCGCCATCAGACACACGAACCCGATCATTTCGTTGAATCGTTTGTTTTCAGTCGGAGTCAGAATGCGCACGTACATCTCCCTTGGACAGGGGAAGGCCTGTTTACTGGGAACGCGCGGGCGCTAGCGCACGGACCCCTTGGGGAGGAACGCAAGTAACAAAATGACTATACCAAACACGATTCGGTAGTAAATGAAGATTTTGAGCGTGCGTGTCTGCAGATAACGGAGGAAAAACGCGATCACCATGTATCCAACGACGGCCGAAACGGCGATGCTGATCCAGATTGTGGATAGGGGAAGATCGATCGCGCCTGACCGGCTCAGGCGGATCAATTCGGGGAGTTCTTTCGCGGCGGCTCCGGCGATGATGGGCGTGGAGAGCAAGAAGGAAAAGCGCGCCGCGGTCTCCCGCGTCATGCAACGGAACAGTCCGGCGGTGATGGTGATGCCGGAGCGCGAGACCCCGGGAAACAGCGCGGCTGCCTGGGCCACGCCGACGATGATGGCGTCGCTGAAACGCACACGGTTCATGCCGCGGTCGAGTTTGCTGACGTACTCGGCGTACCACATGAGCAGAGCAATGGCGATCATGGCCACGGCGATCGGACGCGGATCGCGCAGATATTCCTCGATCTTTTTTTCGAAGAGAAAGCCGACGATGGCGCCGGGGACCGTTGCGGCCACGAGATACCAGAACATTTTGCGGTTGTGCTCGATCACCGCAGGCCCTGCGGCGCACGGATAATTGAATCCCAGGCCGGCAAGGGTGAGCTGAATCCAGTCGCGCAGAAAATAGAGCACCACCGCGATCAAAGTGCCCGTGTGCAGCGCGACGTCGAATGCCAGCCCTTGATCCGGCCAGTGCAGGAGATTGGGAATCAGGATGAGGTGAGCGCTGCTGCTCACGGGCAAAAATTCGGTGAGCCCTTGCACAATTGCGAGAATGATGGCTTGGAAGAGTGACATCTTGACTCAGCTCCCCGCGCGTTCGTCTGGCTTGAGCGTCTTGATCATAGCGTGGGCGCTCAAGCCTCCAGGGTAATAATTCTGCAAGATGCCGTGAGGAAGATAACCATGCTTTTTCCAGAATGCAATCGCGGCAGAATTGTTGGTCGCGGTCTCGAGCTCGATCGTCGCGACTTGCCGGCGGACGAGGCGCGCTTCGGCTTCGCGAACGAGAATTGTGCCGATGTGCCGGCGGCGGAAACCGGGCAGGACGTCAATCGTGACGATATGGCCGGTGTGGTCCCAGTGAGCCGTGAGAATGAAACCGATCACGTTGGAATCGAAGGCGGCGAGGATCGGCTCGGCGCCGGGCAGGTTCAGATACCAGCGAAGCTCGCGCCGCGAATAGGCGATCTCGGGCGCATAGCAGGCCCGATCGATCTCGTAGATCGTGTCGAAATCATCGGCATGATAGGCACGCAGGCGCAAGCCTTGAGATTTTGTTTTTGCACCCGCGGAGGACGCGTGATCGCCGGGCAATTTTAAATCTCGAGAATGACGGGGAGGATGAGCGGGCGCTTGGCTGTCTGTTTGTTGAGGAAGCGTTTGAGGTCCACGCGTATTTTTTCTTTGATGACGCTCCAGTCGGTTTTTTCCTCGGCCGTGGACTGCTCGATCGTTTTCAGGATGATCTCGCGGGCCTTGGTCATGACTTCCTGACCGTCATCGGAGGGCAAGAATCCGCGGGAGACAATTTCGGGCGCGGATTCGAGGCGGCCTGTGTGCTTGTCAATCGCGATAATCGGCACGACGACGCCGTCCTCGGAGAGATGGCGCCGTTCGCGAATCACCACTTCTTCGATTTCTTCGAGCGAGCCGGAATCGACAAGTACGCGGCCTGCTGTGACGGATTCGCGGCGATGCGCGCCGTCCGCCGCAAGCTCGAGCGCCTGGCCGCTCTCGAGAAGGAATATTTCGCCCGATACCGCGCCCACTTGTTGCGCGAGCGCCGCATGGCGAAAGAGATGCCGGTACTCGCCGTGCAGCGGAACAAAATACTTCGGGCGAACCAGATTGAGAATGAGCTTCATTTCCTCCTGGCTCGCGTGACCCGAAACGTGAATCGGCGCGGACCGGCCGCCTTCATAGTAGACAAGCACCTGCCGCCGGAACAGATGATCGATCATCCGGAAAATGGCTTTCTCGTTGCCGGGAATGATTCTCGCCGAGAGGATGACGGTGTCATTTTCTTCGAGAGTGACGAGACGGTGGTTGTCAACTGCGATTCGTGAAAGCGAGGACATCGGCTCCGCCTGCGTGCCGCTCGCGAGAATGAGCAGCTTGTGCGGATCGTACGTCCGCAAATCCTGCGGGCGCACGAGGCTGCCGTCGGGGATTCGCAGCCGGTTGAGGCCATGGGCGATCTCGACGTTATCCACCATGCTGCGCCCGACGAAGCCGATCTTCCGCCCGCTGCGCGTGGCGATATCAATGATCTGCTGAATGCGGTGGATGGAGCTGGCAAAACACGAAAACACAATTTTGCGCGGCGCTGCGCGGCACAATTCTTCGAGCGGCGTGGCCACCGCCCGCTCCGAAGGCGTGAATCCGGGTCGCTCGACGTTGGTGCTGTCGCTGAACAGCGCGAGAACACCTTCGGCGCCGTAGCGAGCGAACGCGTGCAAATCAAACGGCTTTCCGTCTACCGGCGTTTGATCGATTTTGAAGTCGCCGGTGTGGATAATCACGCCGACAGGCGTGCGAATGGCCAGCGCGACGCAGTCGATCGTGCTGTGGGTCACGTGCAGAAATTCGATCTGGAACGGACCGAGCTCGATTTTGTGCCCTGGCGCGATCTCGCGCAGATCCGCGTCTTCGCTTGCACCCCGTTCGTCGAGCTTTTTGTGAACCAGAGCCAGCGTGAATTGTGTTCCGTAGATCGGAACATTCAGATCGCCGATGATATAGGGCAACGCGCCAATATGATCCTCATGCGCGTGGGTGAGAAGAATCGCGCGCACCATCTGGCGGTGCTGCTTCAAATACGTGATGTCGGGAATCACGATGTCGACGCCGAGCAATTCGGCTTCGGGAAACATCAGGCCCGCGTCAATGACAATGATGTCGTCGCCCGAGCGGAGGGCCATCATGTTCATCCCGAACTCGCCGAGGCCGCCGAGTGGAATTGCCAGAACGGAAGGTTTACTCAATGAGGTCCTTTACCTTGGGTTTCGAGGGAATGCTATCACATTCGGGGACAGGTATCGCGTCGCGCGGCTGCGATTCAACGCGGATCGCCGCTGAAAAATCGCGCAATCGCCACGAGTAATACTGCGCCGACCGTTGCCGCTGCGAGGCTTCCAAAAAATCCGAGATCCAAAATTCCGAGTTTTTGAAAAACCCAGCCGCCGATCACCGCGCCAACAAGGCCCAAAATAATATTTGCGAGGCAGCCGAATCCGCGGCCTCGCGAGACCGTGCCGGCGAGCCAGCCCGCAATCAGGCCGATCAGGATCCACCAGATGAAAGAATGCTCGGGCGCGAAAAGATAGACGCGGTAATCGTGTTGGACGATCGTGGCAAGCCCCGCGATCATGGTGTCTCCCGGCTTGTGATCCGCAGTGATTCCGCTTCTGCTACTTTCCTGTTTTCTATTTTCTTCGTTTGTAATATCAATGGTGCGCGCACCGCCGCGCGGAACCACCAATCGCACGCGTTCGACTACATTACCTGCGGGGGCCACGAATGGCAAAGAAAAAGGGTGTGACCGGAAGGATCCTCCACGATCCGATTAAGGATCACCTCACGCCCATTTATCCTCTGGATCTCTCGAAGGTTCATTCGATCGATGATCTCGTCCGCGCGATGGGAAAGACTGCGTTCACCGGCCGCCAAGTTGGTGATGCGGTGGACGTGCTCGAAGAAATGGCGCGCGACAAAGGTTGTTTTGTGGTTCTGACGCTTGCGGGCGCAATGACCGTGGCCAAAATGGGCCTCATCTTCTGCGATCTGATGGAGTCGGGCATCGTGCGCGCGATCGTTTCAACCGGCGCGCTGATGGCCCACGGTCTCGTCGAGGCCACCGGGCTTTCTCATTTTCGTTACGATCCAAAAATGGACGATCGCGAGCTTTTTCATGCGGGCTACAACCGCGTGTACGATTCGCTGGAGCCTGAAACGAATCTCGATCACGTGGAGGAAGTGGTTGAAACAGTCCTCTGGGATTGGGATCCGGACGAGGCCGTCTGCAGTTGGAAGCTGCATCGCCGCATCGGCGAATATTTGCTCAAGAATTCGCCGGGGCGGGGAATTCTGAAATCCGCTGCGGCGCATAATGTTCCCGTTTTCGTTCCGGCATTCAGCGACTCGGAACTCGGGCTCGATTTTGTTCTTCACAAACGCCAGCGAATTCGCCGCGGCGTACCCGTATTGCGCTTTGATCCTTTCGAAGATTTCGAACACTTCGCGAACATCATGCTCCCAACCAAGAAAATGGGCATCTTCACGATTGGCGGAGGAGTTCCGCGGAACTGGGCGCAGCAATTCGGCGTCTTCGCAGAACTCCTCGCGCGGCGCGGCTACGAGAAACTTCCGCTCAAGCGCTATAGCTACGGCGTGCGGATTTGTCCTGAGCCCGTGCACTGGGGCGGGCTTTCGGGCAGCACGTACACCGAAGCGGTCTCGTGGGGGAAGTTTGTGCCCCCGGAAGAAGGCGGGCGCCTGGCGGAAGTCTTCGATGACGCGACGGTCGCGCTGCCTCTGGTTGCTGCCGCGCTTTTCGAGCGCCTCGGCTACTTCAAGAAGAAGAGGCGTTAGCGCCGCGCACGCGCACGACGCTATTGCGCGCGAGCCAACGTCCCCCGAATTTCATCGGCACGCCTTGACCATCGAGCATGTTCGCAGGATTTCCTCCGCGCTTCGCATGGATATGCAGGTGCGGAAGCGTGGTGTTTCCTGAATTTCCTACTCGGCCGATCATCTGGTCCGCGCGAACGACGTCGCCAGGTTTCACGCACACGCTGCCACTTTTCAGGTGCGCCAACCCAACGTAGATCTCGGCTCCATCAATGGAGACTCCGTCTACATACAATCCATTGCAGCGAATCACGATGAAATTGCCCGCGACGTGCTCGGTGTCGCGCTCGCCGACCGGCAAATCGGGGAATCCGTCGACGGCCACCGTTACTGTCCCATCGCAGGGACTGAAAATCGGCTCATCGAAGATCATCGCCGCATAGCCCGCATCGGCTCGCCGCGCGGCATTCACTCCGCCCCATTTGTTCAGCTTCAGAATGTCGAGCGCGTATTTCTGCGAAATATTTCGGAAGTGATGATTCAGGAATATCGTTTTGCCTCCTTGCGCGACATAGTATGCGGCGCCGGCCAGCGGAAACTTCAATTCGATGGGTGACGGATCTCGCAGCGGCCAGACGCGCCACACTTCCTCCCCCGCGATGCAGGCAATTCCGATTCCGAGGAACAGCCATCGCCCTGCGTGGTAGGCCGAACCAAGAAACAAAATCACATAGGCCACGCGCAGATTGATATTCAGGAATCCCCGCGGCAGCGCGGAAGTCCAAAATCCGAAAAATAAACCGATGAAGGCTGCAAGAATCCAATTTTTAGGTGCGAGGAACCACATCACTCCGCACAGAATCAGTGGGCCGGCAAAGCCACGGTACGGGAGAATCGCCCGTCTCGAGGATTTTGGGGGAATTTCGGAACTAGTCGTCTTCGCCAATCAAAATCGCGGCGGAGAGAACGGTAGTCCACAGCCCGCGCTTGTCGCCCACCGCGGACTGCGTGATATTCATGGTGCGGACAATCTTATTCGAGATTCGATAAACTTCCTTTTTCTCATCCCACGACAAATCCGGATCGAATTCAACGTTCAGCGTCGTCGCCAGCATCTCGGCCGCGAGCTCTTCGCAATATTCGCCCGCAACCTCTTCCGTTTCGCCGAACGAGTGGTGTTCGGAAAGATATCCGAACATGGATTTGTCGCCGGGAAGCGCCAGTCCGACGCCCGCGGCGATCAGGCGGTGCGGTTCGCGCGTTTGATTCTCGCTGATGACGCAGAAAGCCACTTGCCCCGGCTTCAGGTGCTTCAAGCCTTCGCTGCGCGAGATGAGTTTGCAATGGGGAGGAAAAATCGAAGAAACGCGCACGATATTGCATGCAGCGATGCCCGCATTCCGCAGCGCGAGTTCGAAGCTCGAAAGCCTCTCGCGATGCTTCCCGACTCCTTTGGTGAGAAAAATCCTTTTCGCGACGAATGCCATGGGTCGTGCCGGGCTGAGGCTCCTCCGCTCGTGCGAGCCGAAAAAATTTTTCCGTGACGAAAATTAGCAAGAAGGTGCAGGAGTGTCAACGTAAATTGAGCGTTTCCGCAAAGTTGAGTGCTGTCTCTTCGCGCACACGCTTTTCAGCGCGTGTTTCGCTCGGCGGCGTCTTCCTTCGCAGCTTGGAGAATGGCGTCGAGCGCCTCGCGCGGCTCGATGTGCCAGTTTCCGACGGCGTCGGGCGAAATCGTCTTCGTGCGCGCGAGATACTCGATCAGCAATTCTCGAATTTCGTCGTTCGAGCGCTCGGCGATCGGCAAATCCCTATAGACCGTGTATCCGCCTCCGCCCGTATAGCGGTAATTGTTGATCGCCACCCGCAGTTGCTCCGCGGGATCGAGCGGCGCGCCCTTGTAAGTGAGGGCTTGGACGCGGTCGCCCACCGGCCTGGTCAAATCGATGACGTACGATACGCCCTCCGCCGAGTCCGAATTGTAGCCCGGCAATTTTTCTTTTTGCCCCGCCTCCAGCGGCCAGCCGGAATAAAAGCTTGCCGCGTGTTCGAGCGCTTCCTTCAACTGCGCCCCAGTCATCTGCACCGTATAGAGCGTGTTGTCGTAAACGTAGAGCGCCGCCGCTTCGCGTGCGGTCACCGGCCCGGCTGGAATTTTCACGCCGGGGAAAAACATCGTGGCCATTGAAACGTCGGCGTGCCCAGCTTCGAGCTGCACTTTATGGATCAAATCCACGAGCGGATCATCCATATAACGCGCGGTCGATCCATCCATCGCTTTCGGGGATGTCGCAATCGGCGTGTTGAGATATTTCTCCGTTGCTTCGTGATACGGCGCAACAATTCGCGCGATTTGCGGATCGTCGACCACCGCATCCGTCGCCGGAATTGTTTTCGAATGTTTCGAATCAATCTTCCAAGTGTCCGAAGCGTCGCGCTCCATCTTGACGTCGGCGCGGGCGAGCGAGCCGCCCCAATTCTTCGGCTGCGTCAGCAAAACACCGTTCACCACCAGCTCGGGCATTTCCTGGTGCGTGTGACCGTAAAAAATCAGATCGATGCCCGGAACCTGTTCGGCCAGCTCCCACGCGGCATTTTCACCGCTCGAATCTTCGCTCTCATGAATTTCGCCGGTCTTCGGATCGCGGTCGAGCCCCGAATGCATGATCACGACGACCAGGTCCGCCTTGCTTCTGACCAGCGGCACGACTTTCTTCGCCGAATCCACGATCGGCTCGAAAACGTAGCCGCGATAGTGATCCGGAATTTCCCAGCGCGGCACGCCGGGCGTCACAAATCCGATAATTCCGACGCGCACGCCGCTGACGTTCTTAACCACGTACGGCGGAAAGTAAGCGACACCCGCCGTGTACACTTGCCGAAGATTCGCGGCCAGCCACGGAAAGTGCGATTCACGCTTGGCTTTCCACATCGAATCCAATCCGAAATTGAATTCGTGGTTTCCGACGGCCATGGCATCGTACTGCATCGCATTGAAGACGGCGATCTCCGGGTTCGGCTTCTCGGCGTCCTTCTTTGCAAAGTAAAACGCGAGCGGCGTGCCTTCCGTGGTGTCGCCGCAATCGAGAAGCAGCGCGTGCGGCGCTGTGGCGCGCTGTTGCTTCACGAGCGTGGCAATTTTCGTCATGCCCGCAGGAACAGCTTTGTCCGCGTAGTAATCCCACGCCGCCAGATGCCCGTGCGAGTCCGCGGTGCCGAGAAGGGTGATGGTCGCGCTCCGCGGCACCGCAGGCTTGGCGGCTTGCGGCGAGCCTGATGCCGGCGCCGGCTGCGCCGCCTGCGGTTTGGCACTGGCCGGCGCGTTTTGCTGCGCGCCTGCGACCGGCGCAAACCATAGCAGCGCGGCAACCAGCGCCCATTTCATAAAGGCAATGCGTCTAGTCTCGGTCAATTCCAATCCTCGCTTTGCTGTTCACTTCGCAAGCTTCGGATCACGCGCTTTGGCGCGAGTCTAACACAGCGGGCAATTTGGCCGTCTCATGGGCGTGCGCGTCCTTGAAAAGCGTTGGCGGGCTGCCTATACTGGATTTGTCTATCACTTTGATTGTGTCGCGAACTTCGGCGCGCAAATCGATCGCGCCGGAATCGGAGAGGAACGTTCGGAGTGGCTACTCCAGCCGCCATTGCGGAATCAAAACAGAGCTACGTCCTCGATAAACTTCATTCACTCAGCGGCGTAATTCCCATCGGCGTTTTTCTTCTCGAGCATTTCTTCGAGAACAGCTACGCCCTTGTCAGCCCGGAGAAATACAACAACGCCGCGAGCGGTCTCGAGACGATTCCGTGGCGCATTCCCGTCGAGTTGATCGGCATTTGGATTCCGATCCTTTTCCACGCCTTCTACGGTTTCTATATCTGGTGGAAAGGCAAGTCGAATGCGATCGGCCATCCCTGGATGTCGAACTGGATGTACGTTCTCCAGCGCTGGACCGGCATCATCTTGTTTTTCTATATCGGCTGGCACGTATGGACCGAACGTTTCTTGACGCACGGCCGGACGACATATGAGGGTGTGGTTGCAGACATGGCCAGTCCCTGGGCCGTCGCGTTTTACGCGATCGGCATCATCGCTGCGTCCTTTCATCTCGGCAATGGCCTTTGGAATTTTGCGTGCAAGTGGGGCATCGCCATCAGCCCGCGCGCGCAGCACGCCGCAGCAATATTTGGCGCGCTCGTCGGCATCGTTTTCACGATTGTCGGCCTGACGATTATCGCCGGATTGCACTACCACTGGACTCCGCTCGACACCTATATCCAATGAAAAATCCCCGAATCATTATCGTTGGTGGTGGTCTGGCCGGACTGATGGCCGCGATTCGCGTGGCGGAGTCAGGCGTTCCCGTGGATCTCTTTTCGATCGTCCCGGTGAAGCGCTCGCACTCGGTGTGCGCGCAGGGCGGCATCAATGCGGCCAAGAATCTCAAAGGCGAAGGCGATTCCACCTGGAAGCATTTTGACGACACGATTTACGGCGGCGACTTTCTCGCGAATCAGCCGCTCGTCAAGGGAATGTGCGAGGCCGCGCCCGCGATCATCGATCTTCTCGATCGCATGGGTGTGATGTTCAATCGCACGCCGGAAGGTCTTCTCGATTTCCGGCGCTTTGGCGGCACGCTCTATCACCGCACTGCGTTCGCCGGCGCCACCACCGGCCAGCAGTTGCTCTACGCGCTCGATGAGCAGGTGCGCCGCTTCGAGAGCGAAGGCAAGGTCCGCAAATTCGAAGGCTGGACGTTTCTTTCCGCCGTAATCGATGACGGCGGCGTTTGCCGCGGCATCTGCGCCATGGATTTGAAAACGATGGAAGTAAAGACGTTTCGCGCTGACGCGGCCATCTTCTGCACCGGCGGAATCGGCACAATCTTCGTGGGCTCCACGAATTCCGTCGTTTGCACGGGCTCGGCGCAATCCGCGCTTTTTCAGCAAGGCGTCTATTACGCGAACGGCGAATTCATTCAAGTCCATCCGACCGCCATTCCGGGCGAAGACAAGCTGCGCCTGATGAGCGAATCGGCGCGCGGCGAAGGTGGGCGCGTCTGGGTTCCGAAACAGCCGGGCGACAAGCGGGCGGCCAATTCCGTTCCGGAAAATGAGCGCTTCTATTTCCTCGAAGAGTGGTATCCGAAATACGGCAATCTTGTTCCTCGTGACGTGGCCACACGCGCGATTCATAAAGTCGTTTACGAGCTGAAGCTCGGCGTCAGCGGCGAGCCGGCAGTCTATCTCGATGTGACGCGTCTCCCGCGCGAGGTCCTCGACCGCAAGCTCGAAGGCATCCTCGAAATCTACGAAAAATTCGTCGGATACGATCCGCGCTTGGAGCCGATGAAGGTCTTCCCGGCGATGCACTACACCATGGGCGGCCTGTGGGTGGACAACGAACATCAGGCCACAAATATTCCTGGCATCTACGCGGCGGGGGAGTGCGATTATCAGTATCACGGCGCGAATAGGCTGGGCGCGAATTCGCTCGTCTCGTGCATTTACGGCGGAATGCTGGCTGGGCCAGCGTCGGTTCGCTACGCGCAGAATCTCGAAAAAGGTTCCGACGTCACAGGCGAGAGTGTTTTCGAAGCCGAGCGCGTGCGCCAGCGTGAAGCGAACGACCGGCTTCTGCATCAGCAGGGAACCGAGAACCCGATTACCATTTGGAAAGAGCTGGGCGCCACGATGACGGAAAACGTCACGGTCATCCGTTATAACGAGAAGATGAAGCAGACGGTGGCGAAGATTGACGAACTCCAGGAACGTTATCGCCGCATCAATCTAGCGGATCGCACGCAATGGGCCAATCAAACGCTGCAATTCACGCGCGAGCTGGAAAACATGCTTATCCTCGCGAAGGTAATCACGCTCGGCGCCATCGCGCGCGATGAAACACGCGGCGCGCATTACAAGCCCGAATTCCCGGAACGCGACGACGTGAATTGGCTCAAGACCACCAAGGCGAGTTACGACAGCGGAAAAATCCGGCTCGAATACGAGAACGTGGATATCTCGCTTATTCCGCCGCGCGAGCGCAAATACACTGCCGCGAAGTAGTGAGGCCGAATGCCCGAAAAAACATTCATCGTTCGCGTCAAGCGCCAGCAGAGCAACGACGAATCCGCGCGGTGGGACGAATTCGAGCTGCGCTACCGCCCGCAGATGAATATCATCACGTGCCTGCGCGATATCTCCGAGCGGCCCGTCACGCGCGACGGCCGCGAAGTCACTCCGGTCAGCTACGACGCCAATTGCCTCGAAGAAATCTGCGGCGCATGCGCCATGCTGATCAACGGCAATCCGCGCCAGGCCTGTTCCGCGCTCGTTGATTCACTCGAGAAGCCCATTCGCCTGGAGCCGCTCGAGAAATTCCCGCTCGTGCGCGATCTTATGGTCGATCGCTCGCAAATGTTCGAAAGCCTGAAGCGCATGCACTGCTGGATCCCGATCGACGGCACGTACCCGCTCGGCGAAGGTCCGAGGATGTCGCCTTCGCTTCAGGAAGAGGGCTATCCGCTTTCGCGCTGCATTTCCTGCGGTAATTGCCTCGAAATCTGTCCCAAGGTGAATGAGCATTCCAACTTCGTTGGCGCCGCGATCATCAGCCAGGTGCGTCTCTTCAACTTGCATCCCACCGGCGCGATGCACGCGGCCGAGCGCCTCGAGGCCATGATGGGCCCTGGCGGCATCGAGGACTGCGACAACGCGCAGAACTGCGTAAAAGTTTGCCCGAAGGGGATTCCGCTCACGGAATCGATCGCTGCCGTCAACGGCCAGGTCCTGCGCCACGCCGTCAAGAGCTGGTTCACCGGCCACGATTGATCTGTCTGTTTATCGCCAATCGCTGCACTCGAGGCTGGCTCTGGCGGCGCCGCTGCGTTTCGGGTATAACTCCAACGCACGAATTTCCAGCGCGATTTCCGGGCGTGCGTCGTGCGTGGGGCGATGCCGGGGAACGACGGCGGGAGGGAGAGTTTTGATTCGCTCGATGATTCTGGCTGCTTGCGTTGTGCTCCTGGCCGTGTTTCCGCTGATCGTTATGACTGCCTCTGACGATATCTCTCCTCAGGCGCAAAAACTTCATTTCAGTTCGATCGTCGTGGATACTCACGACGACACCACGCAGCGCCTCCTTGTTCCTGGTTTCGATATCGGCGCTCGGCACGGCGACGGCTCGATTGACATTCCCCGCATGCGTGAAGGCGGGCTCGGCGCGATTTTCTTTTCCATCTGGATGTCCGGCACGGTTACTGGCCCCGATGCCGTCAAGCGTTCGCTCGATCAAATTGACGCTGTTCGCGAAATGGTGCGCACCCATTCCGCCGATCTCGTTCTTTGCACCACCGCCGAAGAAGTCCGGCGCGCTCATGCCGACCACAAAATCGCCGTCCTGATGGGCGTCGAAGGCGGCCACATGATCGCGGACGATCTAAGCGTCTTGCGCTCCTACGCAGCGCTCGGCGTGCGTTACATGACTCTGACCCATATGCTCGACAACGATTGGGCGGATTCCTCCACCGACAAGCCCGCTCACAACGGTCTCACCGATTTCGGCAAAGACGTCGTTCGCGAGATGAATCGCCTCGGCGTCATGGTTGATATCTCCCATGTGGCCGACAAGACGTTCTACGACGCTCTCGCTGTCAGCAAGGCTCCGCTCATCGCATCGCACTCCTCTTGCCGCGCGCTCTGCAACGCGCCGCGCAATATGACCGACCAGATGATCAAGGATCTCGCGGCAAAAGGCGGCGTGATTCAGATCAACTACCACATCGGCTTTCTTAGCCAGCAATTCCGCGACGCCGACCAGGCCAATCCCGAACTCGGCAAGCAAATTCAGGCGGAAGCAGAAAAGCGCTGCGCGAAAGAAGAAGCTTGCGAGCTCATCGAAGCCGATAAGGAAACCCGCGCCGACGTCGAAGCCGGAAAGCTTCCTCGCGTCGAGTGGACCGAAATCATCGAGCACATTGACCACGCCGTTAAACTCGTTGGCGCCGATCACGTCGGCCTCGGATCTGATTTCGACGGTGCGGATATGCCCTACGGCATGGAGGATGCCTCGCATCTTCCGCGCATCACCGATGCGCTCTTGAAGCGGGGCTATTCCGAATCCGACATCCGGAAAATTTTGGGCGGCAACACGCTGCGCGTCATGGAACAGGTCGAAGCAACTGCGCGTTCGCTCAGTCAGAATAGCTCGAAACCATAAAAGGAGACGATTGCCGTGATGATCTCGAAATTCCGTGCGGGGCTTCTTACCTCCGCCATCACTTTCACTTTGTTCGCACTAAACGCCGCCGCGCAAACGCCCGGCGCGTCGGGGTCGCAAGCCCCGGCGAAAAAACCGGCCACCGCCGGCACGAGGACACATATGAGCTTCGATCCAGCACTGCTGCATCCCGCCACGTTGAAAGCGCAGGCGCCGGAAACCTACGACGTGGTTTTCTCCACGACGGCTGGCGATTTCACCGTTCACGTCACTCGCGCCTGGGCTCCGCTCGGCGCCGATCGTTTCTACAATCTTGTGAAGCACGGATTCTTTGATGGCGAAGCCTTCTTCCGCATCGTTCCCGGTTTCATCGTTCAGTGGGGTCTGAGCGCTCATCCGCAGGTGAACGCCGCGTGGCAGACCGCCACAATTAAGGACGATCCCGTCAAGCAATCCAATACCGCGGGCACGATCACTTTCGCCACCGCCGGCCCCAACACTCGCACCACGCAGCTCTTCATCAATTTCGGCAACAACGCCGGCCTCGACCGCCAGGGATTCTCCCCGTTTGGCACGGTCACGGATGGAATGGATGTGGTGCAGAAACTTTACGGCGGCTATGGCGAGCAGCCCGATCAGGGCGAGATCACGAGCAAGGGCAAAACTTATCTCGAAGCGCGCTTCCCGAAGCTCGACACGATTAAATCTACGAAGATTGCAGCTCCGGCCGCCAGCAGCGCGCCGGCCAAGCCTTAGCGTCGCTTCGGCGAAATTTTAGCGTCGGAATCGCTCCCGTACCGCCGGCGTATCGTCGCGCGCTCTTCGGTCGGGCACTTCGTCGCTGCGGCCCGGGGCCTTTGTAGGGTCGGTGGCCCTGATCCACACGCATGCGCCCGGCGTATCGTCGCGCGCTGCTACCATTCCGGCTTGCGCTTATCTCCAAGACGGACCTGTTCCTACGTTTTGCTCTTGCCGTTCTCATTTTCGGTCGTGATGTTCGTTCTTAGGCGTGCAGGCCGGTTCTAAATCGGCGGCCGTTTCGGCAATCTCGCGGCCTTTTCCAGCATTTCCACGTCCAGCCCCGTCGCCAGCAGTTTCTTGCCGATGCTCGCTCGTGAATACCGCGCAATCGCCAGCAGCACGGCCTCGCTCGAGACGATCGGCACCGTGCGATCTCCGATGCGGTCTTGAAACGGCGCGATCTCGTCCGCTTCCTTCATCACTTCCACGAGTTCGCTCGACAGCTCGAAATCCCGCCCCACCGCGATTTTCGTTTTGTTCCGCCAGCGCCAGAACGGCTGCGAGCCCAGCGCCAGCCACGTCTTCTCCCGCGACTCGCGCATTCCTGCGTAGTATTCGATCCAGTAATTCCACCGCTGCGGACTGATATGGCAAAGCGTCCGCATCGTCTTCTCGATCTCTTCGTGCGCGCGCCAGAATCGCGAAAGCCGGTCCCATCCGTCCATATAGAGTCCCGCGATCAGGTCCGACACTTCGATAATTTCCGAAGCGCGGCTGTGCGCGATCATCACGGCCAGCTCGAACGCGCGCAGCAAATCCCGCGTGAGCCGCCTGGGCGTCTCCCTCACATCGATTGTGCCGCCGGAACTGGACGTGCTTTTGCGCGTGGGCATGGGAAGGGACCTGTTGTGTTTTGTTCGGCACTTCTAGGATAAATCAGAGTCCGAGAACGCTCACGAGTTCGCGGACCGATGCGGCGGACTTGTCAAGGGCAGCTTGCTCTTCGGGGGTCAGTTTGATTTCAATGATTTGCTCGATTCCTCGCGCGCCCAGTTTCACCGGCACGCCAACGAACAGTCCGCGCACGCCATATTCGCCTTCCAGATACGCCGCGCACGGCAAAATTTTCTTCTTATCGTGCAGAATAGCCCTCACCATTTCCACCACAGCAGCCGATGGCGCGTAGTACGCCGAGCCCGTCTTCAGCAAATTGACGATCTCCGCGCCGCCTTTCCGCGTCCGCGTCACGATCGCCTCAAGTTTTTCTTTCGTCAGCAGCTCCGTCAGCGGCACTCCCGCCACCGTCGAGTAGCGCGCCAATGGCACCATGTCATCGCCGTGCCCGCCGAGAACGAACGAGTGCACGTTTTCGACCGATACGCCCAACTCCGCCGCCACGAAGGTGCTCATCCGCGCGGAGTCCAGCACTCCGGCCATCCCAATCACGCGGTTTTTCGAAAAGCCGCTCACCTTGTACGCTGCCTGCGCCATTGCATCGAGCGGATTGGTCACCAGAATCAGAATCGCGTTGGGCGAAAACTTCACTACGTTTTCGACCACCGCCTTCACCACATCGTAATTCGCTTTCAGCAGATCGTCGCGGCTCATTCCCGGCTTGCGCGGAAATCCCGCGGTAATCACCACGATGTCGCTGTTCGCCGTCTCGCGATAGTCGCCTGCGGCCGTCGAAATCCCCGCGGCATGCGCGTCGCTGCCCAAAATCGGCGCCGATTCCAGCATGTCCAACGCCTTGCCCGCCGGCACGCCTTCGAGAATGTCCGTCAACACGACATCGGCCAAATTCGCATCCAAAATCCGCTGCGCCGTCGTCGATCCGACGAATCCTCCGCCCACGACCGTCACTTTCTTCCGCATCCTGGCCATCCTCCGAGTGGTCTCTTACCGCCAGCCGCCGTCCTGCCGACCTTCTCCTTCTTGCCTCTCAACTCTAAATTGTTGACTCCGAACTCGTAATTCTCATCCCCGCACGCCCGCCCCCTGCATATTCTCGATAATCGCCTCGGCAAATTCCGACGTCCGCAACTTCGTCGCGCCCGGCATCATCCGCTCCAGATCGTACGTCACTCGCTTCTGCTGAATCGTTCGCGCGATGCCATCCTCGATCAGCCGCCCCGCTTCGCCCCAGCCGATGAATTCGAACATCATCGCGCCCGATAGCATCACAGAACTGGGATTAATCACATCCTTGTCCGCGTATTTCGGCGCCGTCCCGTGCGTCGCCTCGAACACTCCGAAGCCGTCTCCAATGTTCGCTCCCGGCGCCATCCCCAGCCCGCCCACCTGCGCGGCGCATGCGTCCGAAAGATAATCGCCGTTCAGATTCGGCGTCGCGAACACCTGATACTCATCGGCGCGCGTCAGCACTTGCTGAAACACGGAATCGGCGATGCGGTCGTTCACCAGAATCTTTTTCTTCCATTGCCCGTGCCCGTGTGTCGCATAAATCGCATCGAGCGTCTGCTTCACTTCGCCGTGAATCTTCTTCCGGAAATCTTCGGTCGCGCGCTCGAGTCCAGGCTCGATCATCGCGGCGTTCTGTTCAATCGTAAGGTTCGGGTCGCGATCCTTGTTATCCAGAATCCAGCTTTCGCGCTCCGTCACCACTTCGCCTCGAAATTCCTGCGTCGCCAGTTCGTAGCCCCAGTCGCGGAAGGCGCCTTCGGTGAATTTTTGAATGTTCCCTTTGTGAACCAGCGTCACCACCTGCCGCTTGTGCTCGATCGCATGTTGGATCGCGTGGCGCACCAGCCGCTTCGTCCCCGTCGGCGACATCGGCTTGATTCCCACTCCCGAATCTTCGCGAACTTTCTTGCTCCCGCCTTTTAGCATTTCGTTGTTCAGAAAATCGATCAGCTTTTTTGCTTCGGCCGTCCCCGAGCGCCATTCAATCCCTGCGTATACGTCCTCGGTGTTCTCCCGGAAAATCACCACATTCATGCGCTCGGGATGCCGCACGGGGGAGGGAACTCCTTCGAAATACCGCACCGGCCGCACGCACGCGTAAAGATCCAGAATCTGGCGCAGCGCCACGTTGAGCGAACGGATTCCGCCGCCCACCGGCGTCGTCAGCGGCCCCTTGATCGCCACGCGAAAATCCCGCACTGCATCAACGGTATCCTGTGGCAGCCATTCCTGGCGGGTGTTGAACGCTTTCTCGCCGGCCAGCACTTCGAGCCACGCGATCTTGCGCTTCCCGCCGAACGCGTGATTCACCGCTGCGTCGAACACGCGCTGCGACGCCTTCCAGATGTCGCGCCCCGTACCGTCGCCTTCGATGAACGGCAGAATCGGGTTGTCGGGCACTTGAAATTTGCCGCTGCTGTATTCGATTGCCTTGCCGTCTCGCGGCACGGCAATTCCGTTATAGGCCGACTTGCTCACCAGTGGTCTCCTTGCCTCGCTGCATTTCTAGAAACCGTCGCCATGTCCAATCGCATCACATCTGCGTAGGTTGTGGCGCATTCCGCGCTCAAATTCAGCGCGCGGCGCGAAACTCGTTACGTTATCACAATTATCCTGGTTCGGTGCGGATGGCATCCTGGCACATTTCGAAAACCGTTCGGGTGGAACGCGCCGATCGCAGATGACCAAATGACCTCAGTAACATCTATTGCGCCCACTCGAAGAACCTATGCCGGAGTATTTTTCGTCACTCTGGCCACGCTGATGTTTGAAGTGCTGCTCACGCGCATCTTCAGCGTCACGATGTGGTATCACTTCGCATTCGTCGCCATTTCGGTGGCCATGTTCGGGCTGAGCGCCGGCGCCATTTTCGTTTATGTCTTTCCGCGCTATTTCACGCTGGAGCGGACCAAGCAACATATGGCCCTCTTTGCGGAATTGTTCGCGCTCTCCGTTCTCGTCAGTTTTTTGGTCCACGCTACGGTTCCGTTTCTGATGGAGCGATCGCTTCGAGGCATCGCCTCGATCGTTTTCACTTACATCGTGGTTGCGATTCCGTTCGTGCTCAGCGGGATGTGCGTTTGCCTCGCGCTGACTCGGTTTACTGAGCACATCGGGAAGATCTACGCGGCGGACCTGACGGGCGCGGCGCTCGGCTGCGTTCTCCTGCTCTATACCCTCGATCTGACCGATCCTGGCGGAGCCGCGTGCGCCATAGCGGGGTTCGCAAGTCTCGGCGGCATGTTTTTCGCGTCCGAGACTCAGTCGCATTGGCTTCGCAAATCCTGGATCGTCGCCGTGTCGTTTTTGGTCCTCTTCTGCATACAGACTGCGACGGCGTGGGGCGGGCATTCGATGTTGCGTCTCGGCTGGTTCAAAGGCGTTTACGAGCCGAATCCGGTTTACGCGAAGTGGAACTCGTTCTCGCGGATTCGCGTGGACGGAGACGCAAACAAACTGACGGTGCCGTACGGCTGGGGATTCAGCGCCAACTACCCATTGAGCCCATCGGTCCGGCAGTTGCAAATCGACATCGACGCGAGCGCGAGCACCGTGATGACGCACTTCGACGGCAGCTTCGCGCCGCTCGAGTACCTCCAGCACGACGTCACCAACACCGTTTATCAGATTCGCCGAAATGGCAGCGTCCTGATTATTGGCGCGGGCGGCGGGCGCGATGTTTTGGCGGCGCTGTCGGTCGGGCAGAAATCAGTCCTCGCGGTCGAACTCAATCCAAACATCCTGAAAGTGCTCAATCAGCGCTACGGGGACTTCACCGGGCACTTGGATCGAGTCGAGGGCGTGCGCTTCGTCCATGATGAGGCTCGCAGCTACGTCGCGCGTTCGCGCGAGCGATTCGATGTCATCGAGATGTCGATGATTGACACCTGGGCGGCGACTGCAGCCGGCGCTTTCGTTCTGGCCGAGCATTCGCTTTACACTCTTGATGCCTGGAAGAGTTTTCTCGATCACCTCACACCCACCGGCGTCCTTTCTGTCTCGCGCTGGAGCTTCCAACGCGAACCCGCCGAAATTTACCGGATTACGGCGCTTGCCGGGGCGTCGCTCAGGGAGGCCGGCGTTTCGGATGTGCATGGACACATCGTGATCATTCAAAGGCCGGGAGTTCGCATGGTTGACGGAAGTCCGATGGGGGTTGCGAGCATTCTGGTCAGCAAGCAGGCGTTTTCCGGCGCGGACCTGGATCAACTGGAGAACTTCGCCAAGCAGATGGACTTCGAGATTATTTACAGCCCGCGAGTTTCCAATAATTCCTTATTCGACTCGCTTGCAGAGGGCGACCCGAATCCGCTGGCGCTTTCGGATGCGCCTTTGAATCTGGCGCCTCCGACCGACGATCGCCCGTTTTTCTTTTTCACATTGCGGCTCGCGGATTTCTTCAACCTGGACATATGGCGCTCGAAAATAGCGTCTTTCAACCTGGATGCGATGTTCACGCTGGCCATGCTTTGTGTAACGGTTGTCGTTCTGACCGCGCTCTGCATTCTCCTGCCGCTTTTCCTTGCCGGAGAGCGCGGTGCCCTCCATGGTGCGTTTCCGCACCTCGCGTTCTTCGCGGCCATCGGCGCGGGATTCATCCTGATCGAATTGTCGCAGATGCAGCGGTTGATGATTTTCCTCGGACATCCGAGCTACGCGCTTTCCGTCGTTCTATTCGTGCTCTTGGTTTCAAGCGGCTTGGGCAGCTTTGCCACCGAACGATTCATGCGCGCAACTGCCGAAAGCCAGCCTCTCGTCATGCCGCTCATCATTCTGCTGGCCGTTTTGGCCGCCTTCGGCCTGTTGACTCACCCCGCGCTCGCGCACTTTGCCGGCTCCACGACGCCGGTCCGCATCTTCGTTGCGGGCGTGATCCTGTTTCCGCTCGGATTTTTTATGGGCATGCCGTTTCCGATCGGAATGAGGCTGGCCTCCTCTCAATCTTCCGGATTGACGCCGTGGCTTTGGGCGGTCAATGGAGCGATGTCCGTGTGCGCTTCGGTGGTCTCAGTGCTCATCGCCATTGGCGCGGGAATCTCGGCGGCGTATTGGACCGGAGTCTTCTGCTATGCGACCGCGACTCTCGCGTTGCTGGCGGTCCGGCAAGTGGCGCGGGTTCGCGCGGCGCAACCGGTAGCGGCCTGAGCCAGTTCCGGCAAGTCCGACGATTGAACCTACTGGATCTCGCCGCCGCCCAGGTATTGCTGGAAGAACAGCATGGTTTCCGTCAGGAGGACTCTTCGCGCTTCCGGTGTCGTGAAGGTGTGAACGTCGTCCACCTTCACCAATTTCACGGGAACGCCCGCCGCGTTCAGCTTGTCGTACAGTTCCTGCGCTTGAGCCATCGGAACATCCTGATCCCGCGTGCCGTGAAGAATCAGGAATGGCGCGTCATTCTTCGCTGCGTGAAACGCGGGCGATGCGTCGCGCCAGATGTCCGGACGCGTAGCGAAATCGGCTCCGAAGAAGTTCGTCAGGAACGCCGCGTCATCGGGCGTGTTGTCCAACGTGAGGTCGCTCGGCCCGCTCACATCTACGACCGCTTGCACGCGGCTCGAATATTTCGCCTGGGTCGCGTCCGAGTTATCCCGCGTGTCCTCCATCCCCAGCAGCGCCGCCAATTGCGCGCCTGCGGAATGTCCAAATGCTCCGATGCGATCCGAATTCACGCCATACTTGTCAGCGTTTGCCCTGATCCACCGAACCGCGCGCTGCACATCGTCCAGCTGCGCGGGCCAACGATTTTCACTTCCTTGCAGCAGCCGATAATTGACGGCGAACGCGACGTATCCCATCTGCGCCAGGAACCTTCCCATGTTGGCCAAAGTATTTTTATCGAACGCTATCCAGCCGCCACCGTGAATCAGCACGATCGCAGGCCGCGGCTTTTGTGCCGTGACGATGGGCGAGTACACATCCAGAAGCACATCGTGGCCACCGATCGTCTCGTACACTACGTCTTTCTGCTCGGAAACGTCCGCATTTCCAGAGCTGGCCCTCTGCGCTGTGGACGGATTCGATCGAGGATTTTGCGGAGCTTGCGCCGAAGTTGCTGACGGAGTGGATTGAGCGGTCGAAAATTTCGTCGCAGTTTGCTGCGCGGCCAGCGAAATCGAAAACCCGAAAACAGCGATACCGAGCGATGCCTTCCATATTCGCATGCCCGTGATTCTACCTCATCGCTTTATCACGCTGCCGGCTCGAATCGCGCCCTTCGCATGCTCTCAAGTTGTCATTTGTCTTAGTCCTGCGAGTGCGGTAGTTGCACGTACACGATTTGGAAGTTTGTGCCGGTGCCGTTTGGCTTGATTCCGGCGATGTGCTGTTTCTCTTTGGTGCCGGACTTGAAGAGCATTCCTCCCTCGTCCGGTTTGTCGTCGCCGCATTCGAGCTTCGTCGAATCGGCGTTTTCTTTCGTGTCGCTCGCCGCGGCCGCCTTGGTGCAGTCGAGCACGGGTCCATATTTCGCTAACGCCTTCTTGTAAAACGATGCGACCTTGGCCGGAGGATCGTTCGTCTCAAATTTTGCGACGGCCAGCTTGAACGCAAACGATCCGCCCCACATCCCCATCTTTACGGACGGCGAATCTTTTTCTGTGTCCTTCTGCGGCCGCGCTCCCGGATAAATCGGCAGCCCAACATCCTTCGCGCCGGCTTCGGCGTCAAAATATGCGCCAGCGCCGCTCTTGCTTTCATTTTGCGCGATCGTCGGCCGGGCCGCAGCGATCACCAGGCCCGCAGCTCCTATCGCTATCACCACCGCACGAAGAATCGCTCCGTTGCTCAAGTCGAACGGCTCGCGGGAAAAACGCCACATGGATTTCATCATCATCTTCCTCCGTGACCGAGGATACGCGTTCCGCTTCCCGAATGTTCCCCGAATCAGGCACTTACCGCGCTCAGTCGGGGTCGCATTCATTTCGTTCTGTCTCGAGATGAAATTTCCCGCGAAACTTTTTTCTGAAGCGCGGGTTTGAATGATTGGGTCAGTGTTGGCACGCGATGTCTCAATGATCCGGATCGCGATTGGGCGCAACTCCGTCTTTATATCGCGCGTCTAACAGAGTAGAATGATCGCAGATGTGGGCGGCCCGGCGTCTCGCGCCACCGAGCGATTAGGAGGCTGAGATGAGTAGCTCCACCTTCCGCAATCTTTTCATTCTTTCAGTTGCATCCCTGTTTTTTGTCTTCGCGCCTTCCCCTGCGTTTGCCCAACATGGTGGCGGTGGCCACGGCGGCGGTGGTGGTGGCGGCTCCCACGGTGGTGGCGGAGGAGGCGGGTTCCATGGCGGAGGCGGCGGTGGCAGCGCGCATAGCAGCGGTGGTTCGGCCAGAAGTTACAGCGGCGGAAACCGCGGTTCGGTGCCGGGCGTCTATGGCGGTTCGCGCGGCTACTCGTCCCGTCCAGGTGGCTCGTACGGTTATGGCGGCTCGAGGCCAGGCGGCTCTTATAGTTACGGAGGACGGTCCGGCTCTGCGAACAGTTACGGCGGCAACCGCAGTGGCGCTTCGTCCGCTTACTCCGGCGCGCGGAATTACGGCGTAGCCGACGGCCAGTGGCATTCCTTTGGCGGCGCCAGCCGCACAACGGGCTCATCTACCGGCACTTTTGCCCGAAACCTTGGCAGCTCGGGCGCAACGGGCCGCAGCAGCTCCAGCACAAGCGCCAGTTCGTTCCGTTCCCTAGGCAGCGCGTCGTCAACCGCGCGCTCCTCAAGTTTCAGCGCGAGCAATTCGAGTTCGCTCAGTCATTCCGGTTCAATCCGTTCGCGCTCGTCAGCAATTTCTTCATCGCGCGCGATGTCTAACTTCAACAGCAACCACAGCTTCAGCAACTTTGGCAGTTCGTCGCTGGGCCGCTCGTCGTCGGCCTCTTCGACCGGCATGCATTTTGGAAGCGCGACGGCGTTTGGCAACCGGCTCGGTTCAACGTCAACCGCCGGTTCGCACTTCAGCAACGTCTCTCTTACTGGTAATCGCTTCGGCGCCGGCGCCATCGGTGGCCGCGGATTTGGCTACGGGCGATTTGGCTACGGATTCCGCGGCGGCTGCTTCGGCTGTGGCTTTGGCTTTGGTTGGGGCTGGGGATTCGGATGGGGCTGGGGGCTCGGTTGGGCTTGGGATCCCTGGTTCTGGGATCCGTGGTGGTACGGCGGCTATTGGGGGCCTGGCTATGGAGCGTGGTGGGGCTGGCCGGGATATTATTATCCGCCAGCAGTTTCCGCGGCGCCGTATCCGCCTCCGTATGGACCGTCTGATTCCGGTGACGACGGACCGAATTCTTCTTACAACAACTCGAATTACAACAACTCGAATACGAACGCGTATCCCGCGGACGACACAAATGACGAGACGCCTGCTGATGGCGTGATTACAGTCGGACCAGCAGATCCAAACTACGCGCCGGCACCGGATACTCCTTCAAAGCCGCAAAGTACCTCACCGGCCCCGACGGCGCCTGTGCCGTCAACGCAGCCAACGCAGCCGGCCAAGCCTCCAGCGCTTACGACTCCTACGGCGCCAAAGCAAACGCCGCAGGTTCCTCCCGCGCCGGAATCTCAGGCGATGTAAAGCCTCAGTTCACGGCGGGGGCAAGTTTTCTCGGTAGAGTTTTTCGTTCGCGCTCTGATCCCGCGATTACCCAACGGACGCCGCCGACCTGAAGCAGCGGCGGTCCGCCTTCTTCGACGGCGGGCATGTGGAACTGCACGTTGATGAAGACTTCCCTCTGAAATCCACTCGGGTCGAAGGACGCGCCCCTCACGATGTCGAGCGCCGCGCGGCTCAAATTGGGATCGGTATTCTGCAGCGCCTCAGCATCCAGCACTCGTCCGTCCTGCGCGTCCAAGACTGCGTGAACGATTACAGGTTGAAAGAAGGTTGAAGTCGGCGCATCGGATGGATCCACGCGCAACGGAAAGCGCTCGGGGGCCCTCAGCTGGTACGAGCCGCCCGCCTCCGCCATCTGTGGCGTGGGCTTGAAGAGAGTGGGGTCGAGCTCTTTGGCGTCTTCCGGGATCTCAACTTGCGCGTGCAGCACGAGCCGCCCTTCCTCGAAGACAGAGATTTGCCGGGGCAAGGTATGGCCGTGAAATTCGGTCGAGCCGGCGTACTCGTAAATCGCGAAAATACCCGGCGCCACGGACCACGTCTGCAAAAGCCCGGTGGCCGGGTCCAAGCAATATTCGCTTTCGTACCAGGTCCGAGGCGCGGGGTTGGGCGGCACGGCGCCACTGAGCAGTAGGCACGAGTAGGACTTTCCATCGCGCTGCACATCCTTCGCTCGGATCACAAACTGGCCCGGAAAACGCGCAATCGGCCAGTGCAGCGCGGCCCTCAGCATCTGCACGCGCATCGGGATCGCCTCGTTGGGGTCGGTGCCGTAAGTATGGCCGTCAGTGCCGATGCGAATGATCAGCGAGTCCTGCAGTTGTGCGACCCAGCGCCATTCAGAGCCGGTTGAAGCCTCATCCATCGTTCCTTCGCCTTCCAGCAGGGAAGTTCCGTTCGTCGAGAAGCCAACTTTGAGTGTGTAAGGCGTCTGGATGCCGCGAAGGTCGAAGTTTTCCCGCGCGCGCTCGAGCATATCGGTGGCAGCAGAGCGGTCGGCGGGTTTTGAGAGGGTCCGGGGCTGCTTCGTCACCAGTTCGTGAGGATCGGCGGGCGGCGGAGCGGTCTGCGCGAAAGCGGCCGGAACCGATACCGAGGAAAAAAGAATGAGCGAGCTGATTCCGAGAGCCTTGCGGAGCACGGGCTGGGAAAGCCTCATATTGCCTCCTTGAATCGGCGAAATTCCAGGAGGGGACCGCCTGCGATTCTAGGTCACATCCCCCGACACTACAAGATTCAACACGGCTGGAGGCCAAAAGTTGGCAGGCGGACGCAGAACGCGGGCGAGGGGCGCGGGTGCGGCGCGTGGGTCGCCTGAATTCGAGTGCGTGCATGTTTGCGCCACATGGCCTGGCTGGCGTACTCAAACGGCAGCCAGGTCCTCGGTTCCGCGTTTTTGCTTATCAAAATTGTGAGGTCCGAAGCTCAAATTCTGTGGCGAGTAGAAATCGCTAAACGCCTTCATTTCAATTGGTTAAAAAATTTTGACTCAAAACTTTGTGGCGATTAGAAAATGCAAGAAAATCGGCCGCAGCGATCCTTCGAGCAGCGGTCGGGACAGGAAAGGGAGGACGGACGAGAGGAGGCGGGCTGGAAGCCCGCGCCACGTACAGCTGTTCAGCTAAAGCTGGCCGATACGGGTGCATGCACGTTCGGGCCGAGACAAGGATTGACGCAGGGCGCTAGGTGGCGCGGGTGGTCGAGCTGTCCCACACGACGACGCGGTCGCGGCCTTCTGACTTTGCGCGATAGAGCGATAGATCGGCTGCGCGCACCAATTCTTCAGCAGTAGCCAAGCCTGGAAAACCAGAGATGCCGATGGAGAAGGTCACGCGGCCGAGGACCTGTCCGGCGTGCTGGACCGTCAAGTTCTTGAGGTCCGTGCGCAGGACTTCCGCGCGAGAGCGTGCGGCTTCGGTGGTTGCGCCGGAAAGTATGAGAGCGAATTCTTCGCCGCCGTAACGGCAGGCGACGTCCTGGCCGCGCGTTCGCTGGAGAAGAAAATCTCCGAGAGCGCGGAGAAGAGTATCGCCAGCCTGGTGGCCGTAGGTGTCATTGAATCGCTTGAAGTGATCGATGTCGAGCATGAGCATTGCAACGCTTTGATTGTTGCGAATGGCGCGGCGAAGTTCGCGTTCGAGAGACTCTTCCATGTAGCGGCGATTGAAGAGGCCGGTGAGAGGATCGCGAATCGACTGAGCCCGAAGGACCTCGCGGAGTTTCAGGTTGGCGAGGGCAAGCGAGATGCGTTCGCCGACGCCCACCGCCTGCCGGGAGAGCGCTTCCATAGGGTCGGGTCCTCGGGCTGGAGTCGAACTCGCGGGAAACGGCAAAGATTCGACATACAAAACGCCCAGCGTTTCTCCCTGCGCGGCCAAAGGCACACATAAATACCCGGCGGCGGGAGGGCTGGTGACGTGCGCGCATCGCAGCGCCGAATGCGAATCGTCAACGCGATGCACTTTGCCGCGGCGGAGCGCCCAGCATTGTTCCGGAAGAAACGTTTTCTCAGTGGCCAGAGAGTTGCCCCAGGTCGCAGCGGCCTCGACCATATTTCGCGACGGACTGGTAACGCAGAGGGCGCCGGAGCGGGAGGGAAGCGTTTGGGGAAGCGAGGCCTCGATGATTTTGTAGGCTTCCTCGAGAGTCTGGCAGGACTGCAGGATGTCGAGCAGGTCGGTCAGCTTGGCGGATTCGTGCGCCTGCTGTTCGGCGCGAGCAAGCGCCGCGTTGAGCTTGGCGTCGGTTTCGCGGAGCGCTTCTTCCTCCTGCTTCCGCAAGGTGACATCTTCGGCGATTCCGACGACGCGCTGGAATTTACCATGCTTATCGGCAACGGGAAACGAGCGCGCGTCAATCCATCGAATCGATCCGTCCGGCCGGACGACGCGATACCGCGCCTGCGCCTGAATGCCTTGCAGGCTGCGTGCGAAAAGTTCTGTTGCAGTTTCGCGGTCGTCGGGATGCACGGACTCAATCCAGCTCTCGGCCCGCTCGTAGAGGCTGCGCCGCGTGCGTCGCCAGACTTCCTCGTACGCGGGACTGATATAGACAACGCCGGGAGGCTCGGCATTGTAAATAAAAAAGACTTCGCGAATGTTATCGGCGAGCTGGCGAAATTGCTCTTCACTCTTGCGGAGTTCCTCTTCGGCGAGTTTCCGGGCGACGATTTCTTGAGCGATGCCAAAGTTTCCGATCTCGTGGCCTTCGTGATCGAGGATCGGGCCAACGCTAAACGAGACGGGCAAATCACTGCCGTCGCGACGCACGGCCAGGCACTCACTCTTCCAGCCCGCCGGGTCGTGCATGCGCGTGGACACCTCCTGGAAAAACGAGCTGGAGTTGTTGCCCGACAGGAGCACGCGGAAATGCTTGCCAAGAATTTCGCGCTGGGAATATCCGAGCGCTTTGACAAAGGCTTGATTGGCGAAGACCAGGTTGCCGTCGGGATCTGTGACGGCGATCAGGTCGGAGGCATTATCGGCTGCGTGAAGAACCAGATAGGATTGCAGATCAGAAGCCGTGGCGGGACGTTCGAGTGTCAATCCGCCTCCGCCGTGGACAGGTGAGTCAATCCCGCGAGTGCTATGCCTTGGCATTGCGAACCATCAGCTTGACACGGGGCGTGGACGGATGTCGCCCGCGCCTGTGCCATTAAGGGACGTGACGTCAGCCTCCCCTTTTTGATAGTGGCCGATTAAACGTGCGCAATCAAAGGAAACGGCGGCGAGTGTCCCGAAGGAGTACAGAGGGAGGGCGCGGGTTGAGCCGAAGGAGCTGCGGATTGAAGCACGAAAAGCAACGTAGGTGAAAATAACGCGGGTTGGAAGCCCGCATTACTTAAGGCTGCCAAACTGAATGGCGGCTACGAATGCAGATAGCGGCGGCGGAAGGCAATTCCGGCGCGCGGGGCGCGTAGCTGCGCTGGACACTGTTCGGAGAAAGAACGGAGCCGGGAAAAACAGCGCGGGCAAAAATCTCGCGGGCTATAATTGCAAACGGGAGACGACGATGAGACGGAGATGGATCGGGCCGATCATGCTCGCGGTTGTGCTGGCGTTCGCGGGGCTTGTGGGAGCGAATGGAACGGGGCGAGCGCAGGATTTGCCGATGAAGGTGAAGGGCGGACACGAGCTGGGAGAGACGGCGGAGCAATTCTTCAGTGAAGGACACGAGAAGGACCTGTTCAGGGAGTGCGCGTCGGGGGATTTCAAGGCGTTGAACAAGCAGACTAAGCGCCTGGCGAAGGCGTATTGCGCCGAGCTGACGGATACGCGTGAGAAAGCGACGAGCGGCAAGCGCACCGAATATAAGATTTCCGGTGAGACGGCGGAGCTGCGGAAGGAAACGTTCACGTTTGACGGCGGACACCTGGTGAGGGTCGCGGTGGCGTACGTCACACCGAACCCGGAGTCGAATAATAAAGGCCGGTCGTTCGAGGAAATTTTCGATGGAGTGAAAGAAACGTACGGTCCGCCCACGAGCGAGGGCACGCAGACGATACAGAGCGCGTATAGCTTGCAGCAAATCCTGCACCGGGCTGCGTGGATCGCGCCGCATGTTGCGGTGTTGGTGGTGGAGCAACCGTCGCCGGAAGCATCGATCGTAGTGACGGCGTGCACGCGGGCGGAGTTCGACCGAATGGGTGCGGAGGGAAAGCCGAAGATTGGCAATCCGATTGAATGAATGGCCGGTTGCATTTCTCCCGAGCGAACGCACCCGCAGTAATGAATTTCGATAATCGAAAATAAACGGTTCAATCGATCGAGGCGATTCAACTACAAGTTCGCGCGGCAGGACAGCATGCTGCAGTACGTGATCGCCGCGGCGACACTTATTTCCCAGACGAAGGCTATTTCCGCGACGAAGCGATCGCAGATTCGAACTGACTCAACTCGGATTCTTCCTTCCATTCGAGGCGCGCCTTTTCACTGCGCGCAAGAAAATTCCTGCAAGCGGCGGTGGAGGGCGCGGAGCTGCTTGCGGAATCGTGCGCGCACGGCGCGGCAAAGGCAGCGTAATCGGGTGAAGACCAGAGGCTCGCGCCGGGGACGAAGGCGTATTCGAGGCTATTGCGGGCGAAACGCTTGAGCGCGGGATAGGCGATGTGAAAATCGACGACGGCGGTGCGGAAATATTCGGTGAGATCGGAGCGAACGATGGCTTCATCGTCGGTGGCGAGAGAGATGGGCACTCCGGCGCGGATGTAAGTGGCGCAGGGATTTTCGCTGTTGGGAATTTCGCGGACGATCTGGTAGCCGTGAATCGCGCATTCGACGAGGATATTTTTGCGCTTCATCTCGGCGAGGAGGGCGGGCGCGTCGTCTTCGTAGATGACGTCGATGCCGTGACCGATGCGTTCGGCGTGGCCAATCTCGATGGATTTGCGGATGTGCGAAGCGAGAAGCTGCTCGGGCAGGACTTCGCCGGGAGTGAGTTCGCCGGCGTGGAGCGAGATGTGGACTTTGGGATAGACGCCGTGGAGATAGTCGAGCATGCGCATGTGAAGATCGAAATCGTTGAGCGCGCGATATTCGTCCTGGGACTGGACTAGATTGATGCCGACGACGCGCGGATCGCGTCCGGCAAGCTCGAAACCGGCGAGCATTTGCGCGAAGACCTGTTCACGCGGGAAGGCGCGAAGGACTTGATTGAGGAAGCGCAGCGTGACGCCGCATCCGGGCTGGGAATGGGGACTGCCGCAGCCGAGGATCTCTCGCATTCCTTTTTCGCCGGCGTCGAGATTGTGCTGCGCGTCAGCGACAACTTTGTCCATGCCAGCGGCAAGCATTTTTCCGCGCATGGCGGCGAAATCGTCGGAGTAGCCGGCATCGTGGCCGAGCTTGAGCGATTCGCCCTGATCGGGGGAGAGCATGGTCTCGAGATAAATTTCGTGCTGTTCGCCAGCGCGCTCGGCGACTTCGGCAAACATTTCACCCCAGTGTCGATTGACGACCGGATCAAATTTTCCGAAGGCTGCGAAGAAATGGTAGCGGACGGAGCGATCGTCGCCGGTGCGGACGTAATTGCGGATGGACCAGGCGTCGATAACCGAATTGCGAAAGGTGAAATTCGTGAGCGCGTCGGCGGCAGGGAAGCGGCCGGTGGAGGCGTCGCAGGGCGGCTCGGAGATTCCGGCGGCGCGATCGATGCACAGGCCGTCTTCCACGGCGAATTGGATGTAGCTTTCGGCGTAGACGGAGCCGGTGAGGTGATGATGAAGATCGGCGCCCTTGGGCATGCGATGGAGAAAATCCATCAGGAGCATCGGATTATCGCGGATGGATTCGAGGACTTGAGCCGTGCGGGCTGCATTGGATTGAGCGAGCATGCCGAGCGGACAAACGAGAGCGATGAGAACGACGGCAACGCGGAAACGGTTGGGCATCGCGCGAGTATACACAAGATTGCGAAGGGAAGACCCGGCAAGGCGAAAGAGCCGGCTGGAAGCCAGCGCGAAGATTGAGACCGGAGGACAACGAGCAACCGCAGATTCCTCAGCCGGTGCCGGTCGCATCGTCCTCGGAATGACAACGGGTGCGTGGGTGCTATTGTAGATCCTGACTTGAATTTTAGAAATGCACTGGATCGAATAGTCCGGGTGCCTGGGGCGGGCTCGTGAGCTTCTGCTTGAAGCAGGCCGCGTGACAGAACCAGATTTGCGGTTTGCCGCTGGCCGTTGTGATTTGAACTCGGCACGGGTCAATCGCCGTGGGTAGAATATCGAGGGCGCAAAAACAGCATGGCCCCCGAGAAACCTTAACCTCGACCATGCTCATTCCTCCGTCGGCGATTTATATGCGAGCGGTTTCAGATTGCCCGGCCGATGCTAATCGCATCGTCCCGAGAATGACAACGATAAAAAGGGACACCTGAAAACGCGACGATGAGGCGCGAAGACAGTCGAATTGCCTCGTTGGCGGTGCGAGGGTAGAATGCACGGAATGGCGGACGCGAATTCAATCGTCGGGCGCACGATTTCCCACTACGAAGTGATGGAAAAGCTGGGCGGCGGCGGCATGGGCGTGGTCTACAAAGCCAAGGACACGCGCCTGGGCCGCAGCGTTGCGCTGAAGTTTCTGCCCGATGACATTTCGCAGGATGCGCAGTCGATCGAGCGATTTCGACGGGAAGCGCGCGCGGCGTCCTCTCTCAATCATCCGAACATCTGCACGATTTACGACATCGGCGATTTCGACGGCCGGCCGTTTATCGCGATGGAGCTTCTGGAAGGGCAGACGTTGAAGCATCGGATTGCCGAAAAATCGATTCCGGTGGCCGAACTGCTGGATATCGGGATTCAGGTTGCGGACGGCCTTGAAGCTGCGCACGCGAAGGGAATTGTCCACCGCGACATCAAGCCGGCGAATATATTCCTGGTCCGGAAGGGCTCGGCGAAAATCTTGGATTTCGGACTGGCGAAGCTGGCAGCGCAGAAGCACGCCGGGGATGTCCTGAACGAGTCTTCGCGGCCCACGCAGACGCGCATCGGGGAAGACGCCTTTCTTACGAGCCCGGGGAGTTCGATGGGCACGGTCTCGTACATGTCTCCAGAGCAGGCGCGAGGCGAGGAGCTGGACGCGCGCTCGGATTTGTTTTCACTTGGCGTGGTGCTCTACGAGATGGCCACGGGCAGCGTTCCGTTTTCCGGTTCGAGCGTGGCGCTGATTTTCGACGGAATCCTGCATTCCACGGCGACAGCGGCGACGAAGTTGAACTCGAAGTTGCCGGCACAACTCGAGACGATATTTGGGAAGGCACTCGAGAAGGACGCCGACCTGCGTTATCAGACGGCGGCTGAGCTGCGGGCCGATTTGAAACGCCTGAAGCGAGATCTGGATTCGAGCCGGCACTCGACGGCGGAAAAAACGGATGCTTCGAGCTCGAGGACGGCGGCGGCGCCTGCCGCAGCACCGTCTTCGGGCAAGTCAGTGGCCGTGCTCTATTTCGAGAATCAAAGCGGCGCGAAAGACGACGAATACCTGCGCGACGGAATCACCGAAGATGTGATCACCGAGCTCTCGAAGATTCGCGGACTGAACACGTTTTCCCGCCCGACGGTCCTGGCGTTCCGCGACAAACCAGTTACGCCGGCGCAGATCGGCCAGCAACTTGGAGCCGCGTATGTTTTGACGGGTACGTTGCGGCGAGCCGGCTCGCGGCTGCGCATCAACACGCAGCTTGTGGATACGCGCACCGATTTCCCGCTCTGGTCGGAACGCTTCGACCGCGAAATGAAAGACGTCTTCGAAGTGCAGGACGAAATCGCGCGGAAGATTGCTGAAGCGCTGCGCGTAACTCTTTCGCCCCAGGAGCTGGACGCACTGGCAGTGAAACCCACGGAGAATTTGCAGGCTTATGACCTTTATCTGCGCGGTAAGCGGTACGCACGACGCCAGACGCGACAGGACCTGGAGTTTGCGCTTCAGATGTTTGAGAACGCCGTGGGAATTGATTCGAGTTTCGCGCTGGCGTACGCGGCATGCGCCAATGCCTGTGCGATGTTTTACTGCAACTTCAGCCGCGATCAAGTGTGGGTTGAACGCGCCAGAGAAGCATCCGGCAAAGCAGTCGCACTCCGTTGGGATCTGCCCGAAGTGCAGGTGAGTCAAGCCTGGGTTTTGTACGCCGCCGACCTGCACGATGAGGCGGTGCGCATGGTTAAGAAAGCGATCGAGCGGAAACGCGATTGCGAGGGCGCGCATTATCTGCTGTGCCGGACTCTATTTGCTTCCGGACGATATCAGGAAGTCGTGGACGTTGCCGAGGCCGGCATTGAGGCAAGCGGAGAAGATTACAACGTCTATGTGCCGATATTGAATTCACTCGGTGCGTTGGGCCAAGCGGATGCGTTGCGTAAGATGTCGCAGCGTTTCACGGCGGCCTTGGAAAATCATCTCAAGCAGGTGCCGGAAGATGCGCGAGCGCGGGTCTTATTGGCGGCTTATTGCGCGAGTTTAGGGCGAGAACAAGATGCGCTGCGCGAGTTGGAATTGGCATTGACGCTGCGCGCAAACGAGGCTTCGATTCTCTACAACGCCGCGTGCACGTACTGCATGCTGAACCGAAAAGAGCAAGGCCTCGACGCTTTGCGAAAGGCGTGGGAAGCAGGATTCAAAGATCCCACATGGGCTCGTCGCGATCCGGAACTTTCGCTGCTGCACGGAGACCCGGAGTTCGAGCGAATGTATCCGGATAAGCCACAAGGGCATTCCGGCGTGACGGGGCACTGAGACAAACCGCCGGCCCTTCGGAAGCTCAGGGTCTTCGACTGGAAGCCAGCGCGACAATCAGTCGTAGTATTCGGCGCCGAGGTGGGTGATGAGATCTTCGCCCATCATCCAACGCAGCGTGTTCTTCAGCTTCATCAGCTGGATGAAGAGATCGTGCTCGGGATAGAGTTCGGGTGCGCACATGGGCGATTTGAAGTAGAAGCTGAGCCACTCCTGAATACCCTTCATGCCCGCGCGATGAGCGAGATCGAGGAAGAGAACCAGATCGAGAACGATGGGCGCGGCGAGAATTGAATCGCGGCAGAGAAAATCCACTTTGATCTGCATCGGATAGCCAAGCCAGCCGAAGATGTCAATGTTGTCCCAGCCCTCTTTGTTATCGCCGCGCGGCGGATAGTAGTTGATGCGGACTTTGTGGTAAATGTGGCCGTAGAGCTCGGGATAAAGCTTGGGCTGGAGAATGTATTCGAGAACGCTGAGCTTTGATTCCTCTTTGGTTTTGAACGAGCCGGGATCGTCGAGGACTTCGCCGTCGCGATTGCCGAGGATGTTGGTAGAGAACCAGCCGGCGAGGCCGAGCATGCGGGCCTTGAAGCCGGGCGCGAGGATCGTTTTCATGAGCGTCTGGCCGGTTTTGAAATCCTTGCCGCCGATGGGAAGAGCGCGTTCGCGGGCGAGCTGCATCATGGCGGGAATATCGACAGTGAGATTCGGCGCGCCGTTGGCGAAGGGAACGCCTTCCTGCATGGCGGCGTAGGCGTAGAGCATCGAGGGCGCGATGGCGGCGTGATTTTCCTTCATGCCGCGCTCGAAGGATTTGACGCTCTCGTGGACGGCTTCGGGCTTGAGAAAGGTCTCGGTCGAGCCGCACCAGACCATCACGACGCGGTCCGCGCCGGAATTCTTCTTGAACGTGCGAATGTCGTCGCGGAGCTGCTCGGCGAGATCGAACTTGGTCTTGGCGCGTTTGACATTCGTGCCTTTGAGATTTTTTACGTACTCGCGGTCAAAGGCGGCCTTCATCGGGCGAATGCCCTTCAGGAATTTCTCAACTTTCGCGAGATGCTCGTGTTCGAGCACGCCGCTCTTGCGAGCCGCTTCATACGCGTTGTCAGGGAAGACGTCCCAGCCGCCGAAAACGAGATCGGCAGGCTTGGCGAGAGGAACGAAGCCGTCGATCTGCGGCGAGCGGCCTTCGGTGCGCTTGCCGAGGCGCACCGTGCCCATCTGCGTGAGCGAGCCGACCGGAGGGGCGGCGCCTTGGCGGATCAATTCAACGCCGGCCATGAATGTGGTGCTGACCGCACCCATCCCGGGCGTCAGAACGCCGAGCTTACCCTTAGCGGGCGCTATGCTCACGAGCCTGCGCATTCACTTCCCCCTTGTGCGTTTGAAGAACGCGGAATGATCTGCCGCGAGCCCCCTATGGACGCGGCGGATGAAATCAAAACAGTTATCTTGCGCGAAGGTGCCATGTTTTGCAAACCGATTTGCGACGCGTCTAACCCGTGAGCGCGCGGAGGATTACATCGTTTTGGCAGCGGGCAGGCCGGGGGCCGAAGCACGAATAATTTCGATTGATGGAATAAGGATTTTGGATTTGACGGACGGAAACTCGAGGCAGTATCTTAATGCCCGGATGCCGGATTGCCGTCCACTCAGACTCCCACAAGATTCTTGCGTATCGCCGTTTCATCTGAAGGAGAGCCATGCCAACCGAACTGCGTAATTTCCTGGCGCTGACCTATGACGAGCTCGAACAACTGAACCTGAAGGCGAAGGAGCAGCGGCAAAACCGCGTGGCAGCGCACAAGGTTCAGGAAGAGCGCGTGAAGTACCTGACGGATGAGAAGCGAATCAAGGCGGTGACGGTGCTCTTCAGCGACTTGGAAGGCCGTCTGCACATGCTCGACTACGACAAGAAATTTCTCATCAAGAGCTGGGACAATTTGACGTTTGACGGCTCGTCGATTCGCGGATTCACCGAGCAACGTGAAAGCGATCTGCGGCTGCTGATGGATTGGGCCGCATTCTACTGGGCGCCCTCCGATGTCTTCGGCTCCGGGAAAGTGCTGGTGTTCGGGCAGGTGATCGACAAGGACGGCACGCCTTACCGGGCCGACATTCGCGGCGCGCTGAAGGGCTATGCGGAAAATCTCTTCGAGAAGCACAAATACACGCTCAATGCAGCGAACGAGATTGAGGGTTTTCTCTTCAAGGGGCCCGATGCCGAGCGCAATTACTACCTGACTGGGAAATTCGAGTATGTGAATACGGGCGGCTACTACCATTCGCTGCCCGGCGACCCGCTGCGGACGTTCATTGATACAACGGCGGAAGTGCAACGCGCGATGGGATTTCAGAACGAGAAGGACCACCCCGAGGTCGCGCCGTCGCAGTTCGAAATCAACTACGGATACGGCGAGGTGGTGGCCGCCGCGGACCAAATCCAACTCTACAAGCTGATTTGCAGGCAAGTGGCGACAAACATGGGTTTGACGGCCTGCTTCCTGCCGAAGCCGGTTGTGGGCGTGAACGGCAGCGGAATGCACACGAATGTCTCTGTGAGCAAGAACGGCAAGAATCTTTTCTGGGATGCAAAGGGCGAGGAAAAGCTGAGCAAGACAGGATGGGAGTTTGTGGATCGCATCCTGACGCACGGGAACGACACCTGCCTGCTATTCAATGCCAGCGTGAACGCGTACCGGCGGCTCGATCCGCATTTCGAAGCGCCGAACCAGATCAAGGCGTCGCCGGTGGATCGCGGGTCGATGATCCGGATCCCGATCGGCAACGAACGCAGCATGCGCGTGGAAATGCGGTCGGTGGCGCCGGATGCCAACCCTTATTTGGTGATGTACACGGTGTTCAAGACGGGCCTCGACGGCGATACGGCGAAAATTAAGAATTTGCGGCAGGCGCAGCGCTATCTACCGGACAACATCTACGACGCGCTGGCAAATTTCCGGAATGCGGAGTGGACGACAAAGCTGCTCGGCGAAGACGTGAAAGGCCGGTACGCCGATCTGAAGCAGGCGTCAGCGGACCGCTGCCCGCGGCTGCTGGGAACGTTTGTGAAAGTCCCCGAAGTGCAATACCACCACGAAGTCTACAACCAGTTTTTATGGAATCTTTTCTAAACCGCCGGCGCGTCGCGTAAAGACGGACGTCCTTCTCGCCGGTGCGCCGCAATACGCTCCGCAGCGATGAAGCATGCGAACGCCGAGGAGCTCGTTGCACTCATGCCGGCGTACGCTGCAAAGACAAGACCGAGCGGCTAGAGCTTCTCGACGCGGATGGAGCCGTCGCCGGATGTGAGTGCAAGCGTTCCGCCGCCGCCATTGATCTTGCCGTGGATCCGCGATTCGCTGATGGAACCCGACACGGTGACAGGGAAGTCGAGATTGATGTGGCCGTCGCCGGTGTGGGCGTCAAGCTCAGCGGCGAATCCGTCGGGCAATTTGATATCAATGTGGCCATCGCCAGTGTGCAAACTCCAACTGGTGGCGATTTTTGAACCCGGCTGAATTTCGGCTTGAATGCTCCCATCGCCGCTCTTGAGGTAGAGGCCGTCGAAGCGTCCCCGGATGGTGATATGGCCGTCACCGGTGTCGGCGTTGAGATAGCCATCGAAGTCGCTGCCTTCAACGTGGCCATCGCCGGTGTGAAGGTGGACGTCGCCATGAAGACCGGTTGAATCGATGTTTCCGTCGCCCGTATCAATTTTTATCGTGCCTGTGATTGCACCGGATCTGACGTTGCCGTCGCCGCTGCGGAGGTCGAGATCGGACAGCGACGGAACCTGCACTTCGACGCGGACATTGTGATGGCCCATGCTGAACGAGAACATGTGCTTCGGAGTCTTGACGATGAGCTCGATCTGATTGCCTTCCTGGCTCTCGATCACGTGGACATCGTTGGGACTGATCTTATAGCCGGACGTGACGACGCGAGCGTTGACTTCACTGGCGCTGCCTGCCGAGATTTCGATATCGCCGTCGTCGGTCTCGACGCGGACCGAAGGCTTGCCCGATACGGGATATTTCTTGGACCATTCGTCGGCGTGCGCGGGTGCCGCGGCCGCGAATCCTGCCAGGATCACCCCAATCAAGATCTGCTTGTGCATTTGCGATGTCCTCCGTGGTTCTGAACAAAGGTACGCAAGGTCCGCGAAAAAAGTTCCGTGATAGCCGTGCCCTGCATGACTGGACGAAAACCGCCGGCTGGAAGCCAGCGCGACGATGGCCGGCTAGGCAGATTTGCGCCGAGCAGCGGGCTTGGCGCCGGCCTTCGCGTGCGGCTTTGGCCGAAGCGACGCAAGAAAGGCGTCGAGGGGCAGCGTGTTGATCACGTCTTTCTTTTCCACCCAGCCGCGGCGGGCGGTCAAGACACCATACTTCATGAAGCGCAGATTCGCGCACGCGTGCGAATCGGTGGAGATGACGATTTTCGCGCCGAGATCGACGGCTTTTCGAAGGTGGACGTCTTTCAAGTCGAGGCGGTCGGGATACGCATTGCACTCAAGCGCCGCGCCGTGCTTCGCGGCAGCGGCAAAAATCTTCTCCATGTCGTAGTCGAAAGGGTCGCGGCGAATGACGAGGCGTCCCGTGGGATGGGCGATGATCTGGGTATAGGGATTTTCGACCGCCGCAAGAATGCGATCGGTCATCGCGGCGCGCTCAAGATTCATGTAGGAATGCACGGAGACGACCACAACGTCGAGTTGCGCGAGGACTTCGTCGTCGAGGTCGAGTCTGCCGTCCTTGAGAATGTCAACTTCCATCCCGGCGAGGAGGCGGATTCCCGGCACGCGCTTTTGCGCTGCGTGAATTTTCTGAATGTGCTCGATCGTGCGTTTCTCGTCGAGGCCGTTGGCGACGGTCACGGCTTTCGAATGGTCGGTCAAGGCGATGTATTCGTAGCCCAGGGCGCGCGCGGCTTCGCCCATTTCTTCGATCGTGTTGCGGCCATCGGAAGCGATGGTGTGCATCTGCAGATCGCCGCGAATGTCGTCGAGCGAAACGAGGTGCGGAAGCTTATTGGCCTCGGCCACCTGGATTTCGCCGGTGTTCTCGCGCAGCTCGGGCGGAATGTATTTCAACTTCAGCTTCGAATAGATCTCTTCTTCGGTTTTGGCCGCGACGACTTTGCCGCCTTTCAACGTCGTGAGCGCGTATTCGTTGAGCGTCCAGCCCATGTCGTTCGCGCGGCCGCGCAGCACGACATTGTGTTCCTTTGAGCCCGTGAAATAGAGAAGCGCGGCGCCGAAGCTGTTTTTCTCGAGCAGGCGGACATCAACCTGAAGATTGTTTGTCAGCAGGAAGCTGACTTTGTTTTCGCCGTGGGCAAGGACCTGGGCAATTTCAGGAAATTTCAGGATGTGCTGAGCTACGGCTTCGACGTTCTTAGGTTTGTCGAAGCCCGGGCGCATGGTAACAAGGAGATCCAGGTCGCCGATGGTTTCTTTGCCGCGGCGAAGAGAGCCCGCGGGCGTCACGGCCTCGACGGCATCGCCCGCTAGTGTGATATAGCGCGAAAGTGTTTCGGCGGCGGTGTCAGCGACGTTGATCAAGAAGCGCCCGGTCGCCCGCTTGAAAACTTCAACCGCCTTCAAGATATTCTGTTCGCTCTTTTCACCGAAGCCTGGAAAATCGCGGAGCTTGCCATCGCGGGCCAGCTTTTCAACGTCTTCGACCGTGCCGCACTTGAACTTTTTCCAGATGGCGGCAATTTTCTTTGGGCCGAGGGATTGCAGCGTGAGGAGATCGAGAATTGTCGCCGGATATTTCTTGAGCAGTTTCTGACGCAGGGCGTAGTCACCAGTGTCCAGGATTTCGTTGATGTGCGCGGCCATGCCTTCGCCGATGCCGGGAAGCTCAGTGAGCTTCTCAATGTCCTTGGCGAGTTCTTCGATGCGGTGCGGAAGCCCGTCGATCAGCTCGGCGGCTTTTTCGTAGCTGCGATATCGGCCGATGATGGCGCCGTCGATTTCTAGAAGCTGGGCGGTTTGCCGAAGGATTCGGGCGACGTCGCGATTTTCCATGCGGGGATTATAAGAGAGTCAAGGATGTAGCCGCAATCCAGCGAAGGCGCGGCAACGCAAGTGCCGGGCACGGGATCAGCGTTTGCGATAAACGTCCAGATAGTAGAGCAGGCTGGCGATGGACTTGGCGTCCTGAATCTTGCCCGCGCGGAGCCAGCGTTTGATTTCACCGGGCGAAAAGCGGCGTGCGGTGATGCGTTCGTCCTCTTCGGGCGCGGCTTCACCAGCTTCAAGGCCTTCGGCGGCGAAGACGTCCATGTATTCGCTGACGAAACCAGGAGTCGGGAACAGAGTCAGAAGTTTGCGATAGCGTCGGGCGCGATAGCCGGTTTCCTCGCGGAGCTCGCGCTTGGCGCCGGTAACCGCCGATTCGTTTGGCTCCTTGCGGCCGGCGACGAGTTCCCAAAGGAACGTGTTCACCGAATAACGAAACTGGCGAATCAGAAGAATGTCCCCGTTCGAGAATACGGGCATGACGACGACGGAGCCGCCGTGGGCGACGACATCGCGCGTGGTGCGGACGCCGCCCGGCTCGATGACGCGGTCGCGCCGGACGCTGAACACCGGGCCGCGATACATCACCTTACTGCTGAGAATTTTCGCGGCGGATTTCTTCGTATGCTTGTTGGACATGCGCGATATTGTACTCGACTAAGCGGCCAAGGGCGCGGCTTGCCAGTGTGCTTTGGCGCCGCATATACTGACGGCAACGATGGCCATCAACACGATAATCGTGGACGACGAGCGGCCGGCGCGCGACGAATTGCATTTTCTCTTGAAGGGTTTTCCCGAAATCAGCGTTATCGGGCAAGGGAAGAACGGCCTGGAAGCTGTCGCGCTCATCAAAGAGCACAACCCGGACCTCGTTTTTCTCGACGTGCAGATGCCGGGGCTGGATGGCTTCGGCGTCTTGAAAAAGCTCGTCGCGGGCAAAGTGCGATTGCCGCAGATCGTGTTCGCGACGGCGTTCGACAACTACGCGGTGCAGGCATTTGAAGTCAGCGCGGTGGATTATGTCCTGAAGCCGTTCGACAAAGGACGAATTTCCAAGGCAATTCAGCGTGCCAAGAAAATGCTGGAGTCGAATGCCTCGCCGGTCGATCGGCTGGAGTCGCTTGTCGAAAAGCTAGGGGGTGCGCCGAAGACAGTCCAGCCGGTGAAATTGCTCGTGAAAATGCAGTCGCGGCTGATGCTGGTGGACGCGGAAGAGATGGTTTACGCGGCGATCGAAGACGGCACGATCACGATTTACACGCGCGACCTCGAAGGCGTCTCGAATTACCGCACGATTGAAGAGCTGGCCGGCGCGCTCGACGCCGACTCTTTTTGGCGCGCGCACCGGTCTTATCTCGTGAATATCAATCAGATCAAGGAAGTCGTGCCGTGGTTTAAGTCGAGCTACGTTTTGAAAATGAACGACCGCAAGCAGAGTGAAGTGCCGGTGAGCCGGGCGCAGACGAAGAGGCTGAGGGAACTGCTGAAACTTTAGCCCGTCGTCGCGCCACGACGCATGATCCGCGAGTTGTGCTAGCATCGTTTGGCCTGCGGGATGGATTTCTCTCTCACCAGCGATCAAATTTTAATCCGCGACACCGTCCGCCAATACATGGAAGCGGAAGTGCGGCCGATTTTGCGCGAGTACGAGCGGGAGCACAAATTCCCCGACGCGCAGATTCGCGGCCTTGGTGAGCTGGGCTGCTGCGGAATGCTGATCCCCGAAGAATGGGGCGGCGCGGGCGCGGACACGGCGAGTTACGCGATCATGCTCGAGGAAGTGGCGCGAGTGTGCGCTTCGACGGCTGTGGCGCTGAGCGTCACCAATTCCGTGGCGGGAATGCCGATTCTGAAGCATGGAACCGAGGCGCAGAAGAAGAAATATCTTTCGCGGCTCGCGCGCGGCGAGATTCTCGGCGCTTTCTGCCTGACGGAACCGCAGGCGGGCTCAGACGCGGCCGCGATTCAAGCGCGAGCCGAGTGGCGCGGCGACGAATATTTCATCTCCGGCACGAAGAGCTGGGTGACGAACGGCGGTGTTGCTGGCGTCTACGTGCTGTTTGCGAAGACCGATCCGTCGGCGGGAGCACGCGGCGTGACGGCATTTCTCGTCGAAGGAGATTTCCCCGGCTTTCGCGTCAGCCGCTATGAAGATAAAATGGGCCTGCATCTCTCGCGCACGGCGGAAATCGTTCTCGATGAATGCCGCGTTCCAGCGGAAAACCGGCTCGGCGAAGAAGGGCACGGTCTTAAGATCGCGCTCGAGGCGTTGGACGGCGGGCGCGTGGGAATCGCGGCGCAGGGCGTCGGCATCGCGCAGGGCGCGCTTGAGGCCGCTGTGCGGTACGCAAAGCAACGCAGCGCGTTCGGCAAGAAAATCGCGGAGTTGCAGGCCATTCAGTGGATGATTGCCGACATGCAGACGGAAATTGAAGCCGCGCGCGGCTTGATGATGCGCGCGGCATGGATGCGGGACGCCCACGCGAGCGAGCCAGGGCCTGCGGCGTCGCGCGCGAAGCTGTATGCCAGCGAGATGGTCAACCGCGTCGTCTACAAAGCGGTGCAAGTGCACGGCAGCGTCGGTTATTCGCGCGAGACGGATGTGGAACGCTACTACCGCGATGCGCGCGTCCTGACGATTTATGAGGGCACGAGTGAGATTCAGCGCACAGTGATCGCGCGGGATTTGCTGCAAAGCGGAGCGAAGGCATAGGCCGGAGGCGAAGAGGTTGGCGAAACGAAAGCGAGTGCTGAGCGGAATGCGGCCGACGGGCCGGCTTCACCTCGGCCACTATTTCGGCGCTCTGCAAAATTGGGTAGCGCTGCAAGACAAGATTGATCCCGCAACGGGCGAGCCCGAATACGAATGCTTTTTCCCGGTGGTGGATTGGCACGCGTTGACGACGCACTACGAAGACACGGCCTCGATTGCCGAGAACACGCTGCAGATCGCGATGGACTGGATGTCGGTGGGGCTCAGTCCAGAGAAGAGCACTCTGTTCATTCAATCCGAGGTGCTCGAGCACGCGGAATTGCATTTGATCCTTTCGATGATCACGCCGCTGGGATGGCTCGAGCGCGTGCCGACGTATAAGGAGCAGATTGAGAACCTGAAGGAGCGCGACCTCGGCACTTATGGCTTCCTGGGTTATCCGTTATTGCAGACCGCGGATATTGTGCTGTATGGCGAGCCGAAGCGTGAGTTGCTGGTGCCCGTCGGCGAGGACCAGGTTCCGCATATTGAGTTGGCGCGCGAGGTCGTGCGGAAGTTCGACGCGCACTTCGGCTTCGCGGCGAAGCCTGAACTATTTGAGCCGAAGAATCGCGATCACTTGAAAAAAGTATGGCAGCGCGTTTTCGGCCAGCCGCTGCCACAGGAAGCGACGGGAGCGGGCGAGATTTCAGCCGAAAAGATTGGCGAGCTGCAGGCCTCATTTCGACGGCTCGCGATTGAGATTGGCGCGCTGAATCTCTTCGAGAAGGCGGAAAAGCAGAGCCGGTTTTTCCGGATTTCGGAGATTTTGCGTGAGCCCGACGCGATGCTGACGGAAACGCCTCGCCTGCCGGGAACCGACGGGCGGCGCATGGCGAAGAGTTACGGCAATTTCATTTCGCTGAGCGAGCCGCTGGATTCGCTGCGAAATAAAGTGCGGAACATGATGACGGACCCGGCGCGCGTGCGGCGGACCGACCCGGGCAACCCGGACGTTTGCCCCGTATTTTGTTACCACAAGCTTTTCTCGGCGCAGGAAACGATCGATCGCGTGAATCGCGAATGCCGGACCGCGGAGATCGGCTGCGTGGACTGCAAGAAGCTGATGGCCGACGCGCTCGTGAAATGGATCGAGCCGATTCAGGCGAAGCGGCGCGATTTGGAGTCGCATCCTCAGCGCGTCTGGGATATTCTCGATGAAGGATCGAAGCACGCGCGGCGGATTGCGCGGCGAACGATGAAGCGCGTGAGGAATGCAATTTTCGGCTGGGACGCGGCGCGGAAGGCAACGGCTGCGCCGAACGCGCAGAAAGTTGCGAGCGGAGACTGATTTGGCGTCGCCCTACAAGATTCAACTTCCGATCTACGAAGGCCCCCTCGATCTTCTTCTCGATCTGATTCGCAAGCAGGAAATCGACATCCACAATATTCCGATCGCGAAAATCACGCAGCAATATCTCGATTACCTGCACCATCTCGAGAAGCTCGATATTAACGTGTCGTCGGATTTTCTGTATATGGCAGCGACGCTGATTTACATCAAATCGAAGATGCTGCTGCCGGCCGATCCGCTGGCGCCGCCGGAGGAGCAGAGCGACCCTCGGGACGATTTGGTTCACCGGCTGCTCGAGCACGAAAAATTCAAGAATGCGGCGCAGTTGCTCTATCAGAAGCAGCAGGTGGAGGCGAACGTCTGGTCGAATCCGGATCTGTCGCTGTATAAAGGGGAAGAGGTCGAAGGCGAAGTGATCGTCTCGCTGGTCGATCTCGTGAAAGTCTTCCAGCAGGTGCTGGAGCGGCGAAAAGAAATTCCAAAAATCGAGCTGCAGCACGAAACGGTTACGATCGCGCAGATGATGACGGAATTGCGGCTGAAGCTGGCGGCGAACGACGAGCCGGTTTCGATGACGAGCTTTTTCGAATCGTGCGCCTCGCGGCGAGCGATGATTGTCGCGTTTCTTGCGGTGCTGGAGATGGTTCGATTGCAGGCTGTGGTGCTCGTTCAGTCCGCTTTATTTACAGATATTTTGCTGCGGAAGCATCCAATGTTCGACGTGGTGTTTTCCGGCGAAGAAGCGATCGCCAAGATCGAAGAGCAATATCAATGACCCCACAAGAACTCAGTTCGGCACTCGAAGCCGTCATTTACGCGGCGGATGAACCCGTTTCGCTCGACCAGTTGTCGAAAGCGGTCGAAGTCGAGAAACACGAAGTGCGAGCGGCGCTGGATTTGCTGGTCGCGTCGTATCAGACGGACGAGCACGGGATTGAAATCCGCAAAGTCGCGGGCGGCTGGAAGCTTTACACCAAGCCGCATCATCACGACATCGTGCGCAAATTCATCAAAGCGCTTCGGCCGCCGGTGCGGCTCACGATGCCGGCGCTCGAGACGCTTGCCGTGATTGCTTACAAGCAGCCGGTGACGGGGCCGGAGATTAACGAAATCCGCGGCGTGAATTGCGGCGGGGTGCTGAAGACACTGCTCGAGAAGCGGCTGATTACAACTGCGGGCCGAAAGCCCGTCATCGGACGGCCGATTCTGTATCGCTCGTCGAAAGAATTTTTGATGCGCTTCGGACTTTCGGATCTTGAAGAGCTGCCGAGCCTGAAAGAATTCGAGCAGCTCGCACAAGCGGCGCTTGGCACCGACGACGGCATCGCCGCGATCGAGCCCGAAGGGGCTGCTGCAGAACCCCACGCCGGCGCGGAGGTGGTTTCAACGGCGGACGCGAGCTCGGAGCCGATTGCCGCGGCTGCCGAAATTGCAGAGACGCCGAAGTCGGCGGCAGCGGCGGCCGGTGCGTCGAGGAGCCGAACGCCGGAGACGGGCGCAAGCGACGACAAGGATGCAGGCACCGTCGACAGCGGCGGCTAACGCTTCGCGGCACAAACCTCCGATGGAAGAACGCCTTCAAAAAATCATCTCGCGAGCTGGAGTTGCATCGCGGCGGCGCGCCGAGCAACTCATCGTTTCCGGCCAGGTGACGGTGAACGGGCGCATGGTGACCGAGCTCGGCACGCGTGCCGACGCCTCGCGCGATCACATTAAAGTCTCCGGCAAGCTCATTCATCCCGCGCAAGAGCATGTCTATCTTGCGCTGAACAAACCGGCCGAAGTTGTGGCAACGATGAGCGATCCCGAAGGACGGCGATCGATCGCCGATTTCTTGCAAGGGGCGCCCGCGCGTGTTTATCCAGTGGGCCGGCTCGAATATCACGCCTCCGGGCTCTTGCTTTTGACGAACGACGGCGAGCTGGCGAACAAGCTGCTGCGCACTCACGGCCTGCGCCAGAACTATCTTGTGAAAGTGAAGGGATCGCTCTCCGACGCGCAAATCGCGCAAATCGAGAGCGAGTCGGGCGTGCGAATCGAAAGGCAGAGGCGCGGCGACAATCCGTGGTACGGAGTCACGCTCACCGAAGCTCGGCGCGATCCTCTCCGCGAAAAGCTCGCGGCGCTGGGGCATCCGGTGGAGAAAATGAAGCGCGTGAAAATCGCGAACATCGAGATTGGCGATTTGCCGCCAGGGCGCTTTCGCGCGCTGAGCGCTGGCGAGGTTGCCAGCCTCGAAAAACTGGTCGCCAAGCAAGCGGCGCGTTCATCCGCGGGTGGCGCGAAACCGGAATCGAGCCGGCGAGAGCAGAAGCCGCGAAAAAGACGCCATGAGTGAGCGTTTGAAAGATGACGGCGGGACAAAGGCGGGCGATGCCGCATTGAATTCCAGGCGCGGCATGGTCGATTCTGTCGGCGAAGTTTTGAAGTCCAGCCGTACGATTGCCGTGGTTGGCCTGTCGTCGAGAAAATTCCGGCCGAGCTTCGAAGTCTCGCGGTACATGCAAGCGGCGGGCTACCGGATCATCCCTGTTAATCCGGGCGAGACACAGGTCCTTGGCGAGAAAGCTTACGCGCGGCTCGAGGATATTCCCGAAAAAGTCGACATCGTCGATATTTTTCGCCGGCCGGAGCACGTGCCGGAGATCGTTGAAAGCGCGATCCGGATTGGAGCGCGCGCCATCTGGATGCAGGAGGGCGTGATTCACCAGCAAGCGGCGGACCGGGCGCAACGCGCCGGGCTATTCGTGATTCAGGATGCCTGCATTCTGAAAGAGCATGCGAAGCGCTGCTGGATGAAACGCAAATAGCCAGCCGCGTCGCTTCATTGCGGCAGATACGCCGACATCGAATAGACTTTAACGATCCGCTTACCCACCTCTTCCAAGCCAATCCAATGCCCATCGGGCGAGATCTGAAAATCCCGGTAGACGAGGTCGTGCATTGCGGGAATGAAATCCCCATCGGCAATGCGGATCCAGACGAGATTGCCTGAACGTGATTCAGGACCGCGCTTCAGCAAGATATATCTCTCATCCGGTGACCATACAAACCTGCCGTACCCGACGCGGAGAACGATCCCGCCCGCCTTGGTCTGCGTCGTGATATCGCGGACCTCCAGATAATCGCCGTCGCGAAAAAAACCGACGCGCTTTCCGCTGGGAGAAATCGTCAACTGTCCTTGATAGCTCTGGATCGCAGAGACGCGCGTGTGAAGGTTGTTTGCCAGGTCTAGCCAGACGAGATCGGCGGGGCCGTCAACGCCTTTATCCCGCTCGATGGCAAATGCCGTGCTATGGGCGGCGTCAAATGCAACGCCGGCGAAAAGGTGGTCCGGGAAAAGTTTGGTGGACTTTCCGGTTGCGGGCTGAATCGTGTGAATCTCGTAGAGCAGCTTCGGCTTGACGGCCTCGACGAGGTAGGCAACGGTGACGCCGTCACCAAGAAACGTGCCCTGCGTCGCGCCGATGAAGGGGCTTTCGTCTTCCTTCGCTCCCTGAATCGGGACTTCGCGGCCGTCGGAGTCCATCAGCTGGATCGTTTCGCCGGAGAAGAGATCGTTGCGCTTGGTATCGTTGATTTTCTCGGTCGTCTCCGCGACGGCCAGCCGGCGATTGTCGGGCGACCAGCTCAATTCGTGGATGGCGTAGCTGTGAAAGCTGGTGGTTTTGACCAGGCGTTCGCCGTCGATAATCCGTTTCCTCTTGTTGCCGTCGGGGGCTGAAGTCCAGAGGTCGTCGCCTTCGACTGTGTATTTTTTCCAGTTATAGATTCGACGCACAGCGTAGGCGACATGGCCGTCCGCCGAGAAGGCAAACGCAGAACAATCTTCGTCGATCGTATACTTGGGGGCATCTGGGTTGTTCGATGGCGCCGAAAGCGCGGCGAGCGATGATATGAGGGCGACCGCGACAAGGCACGCGGGCGCAACAATCTTGCGGCAAAGGGCGGGCGCGGTCATCTTACGCGTCACTTTTTCTCGTGTGGATGGACCTCGAGCTTAGATGCGCCCGGCGAATTTCCGGCTGGCTTCTTCTGAATTTTTCGAAGCTGTTCGAGCCGCTCCTGAACGCGGGCCTCATATCCCTCGCGCGTGGGTCGATAATAGACGCGGCCTGCGAGGCTATCCGGAAGACATTGCATATCCGTGGCCTTGTCCTCGAAATCGTGAGCGTACTGATAGCCTTCTCCGTATCCAATATGACGCATCAATCCGGTCACCGCGTTGCGCAGGTGAAGCGGCACCGGTTCGGCGACGGTGTTCTTGAGGTCTTGCTGAACGGCTCCGTAGGCCGTATACAGCGCGTTTGATTTGGGCGCGAGCGCAAGATAGACCGCGGCCTCTCCCAGCGCGAGGTATCCTTCGGGCGGGCCGATGAACTCGAAAGCGTCCTTCGCCGCGAGCGCCACGCGCAACGCATTGGGATCGGCAAGGCCGATATCCTCGCTGGCCATACGCACCATGCGCCGGGCGAGATAGAGTGGATCTTCGCCGGATTCAATCATGCGCGCCAGCCAATAGAGCGAGGCGTCCGGATCGGAGTTGCGCACGGACTTGTGGAGCGCGGAGATCAGGTTGAAGTGCTCTTCGCCGGCTTTGTCGTAAGGCAGAAGCTTTTTCTGAAGCACGTCTTCGAGCAGCGCGGACGTCAGAACGAGCCGGCCGTCGGCTTCGCGTGGCGTGCCGCGGACGAGCGCCTCAAGCGTGTTATAGGCCGCGCGAGCATCGCCGTTCGCAACGATCGCGATTCGTTCGAGAACGTCGCCGGAGATTTCGATTTTCTCTTTGCCTAAGCCGCGTTCGGAATCGGCGAGCGCACGCTGCAGCAGCGTGACGATCTGGTCCGTTGTGAGGGCGCGGAGGACGTACACTTTCATGCGCGAGAGAAGCGGGGAGATCACTTCGAACGAAGGATTCTCAGTGGTCGCGCCGATCAGCGTGATGCTTCCGGATTCGACATGCGGAAGGAAGGCGTCCTGCTGCGCTTTGTTGAAGCGATGCACTTCGTCAACGAATACCACGGTCCGCCGGCCGTAGCCGCGAGCGCGTTCCGCCTCGGCCATCACCAGTTTGATTTCCTTGATGCCGGAGGTCACGGCGCTGAAGGGAATGAATTCGGAGCGCGTCGTATGCGCGATGATGCGCGCCAGCGTGGTCTTGCCACAGCCAGGCGGGCCCCAAAAGAGCATCGAGCCAATATCATCGCGCTCGATTTGCAGCCGAAGCGGCTTGCCGGGCGCCAGCAGATCCTCCTGGCCGATGAGCTCATCGAGTGTGCGGGGGCGCATGCGGTCGGCGAGGGGACGCGGCCCGGCGCTATCTTCTTGTGGTTGGACCGCCTGAAAAAGTCCCACGTTCATCCTCGCCCAGCGCGTTGGCGCGCGGCTTCATAAAGAATCACGGACGCAGCGACTCCGGCATTGAGAGAATCCACATGCTGCGCTATCGAAATCGCAAAGATCCCGTCGGCTGATTTCTCGATTTCGGCGGGAAGGCCGGCGCCTTCGTTGCCGACGAGAATCGCGCATGGCTCTCGCAGGTCGGTGGGCGAACCGGCAGCGGACTGCTTCGAAGACGCGGCGAGAATTCTCAGGCCGCTGACGCGAAGCTGCGCCATCGCCACGGCGGGTGCGATTCCTCGGACGATCGGTAATCGCAGCGCAGAACCGGCCGAGGCGCGCAACGCTTTCGCCGACCAGGGATCGGCGGTTCCTTTCGCGGCCAGCAGTCCGGTCGCGGCGAAAGCTTCGGCCGATCTGACAGCAGTGCCCACATTGCCCGGATCCTGGACTCCGACGAGAACTACGACGAGCGGGATTCCGCGGCGAATCAAATCGTCGAAAGTCCATTCGCGCGGGCGAACGAGCGCGGCGATGCCTTGCGGATGCTCGGTAGCAGCAACGCTCTCGAACAGGCGCGCGGTGGTTTTCAGCTCGCGAACGGAACGACGCCAGTCCGCCGGCCAATGCGCCAGCACGGTTTCTCCATCCGGGCTGCACAGCAATGCTTCGACCACGCAGTGCGAACGCAGAGCTTCTTCCACCAGATGCGGACCTTCGAGGCCGATCACTCCTTCATCGGATACGTAGCCTTCGCGCAGAGCCGCGCGGAAAAGCTTGATCCAGCGATTTTCGCGGCTCGTAATGATCTCAACGCGAGCGGCGGGGGCCGATCGCGAGATGCCCCTTGGCGTAGTCATAATGCTTTCTCGCGGCATTGATTCGAGACTAGCAAACGCTGTCGGCCGCGTAAAGCCGCCGCGATCGTTGGCTGGCGAAGCCAATTTCCGCCCGCCATTGCCGCCTTCAAAGACGAGGTGCGCTGTAATACACTGCGCGTCATGCTCTATATGGTGATCGAGAATTTCAAGCACAGCGATGCGCGAGCCGTAGGCGAAAGATTTCAGGCGAAAGGCAGAATGCTCCCCGAAGGACTTCAGTATCACGCAAGTTGGATGGAATCGTCGGGCGCGCGATGCTATCAAATTATGGAAACCTCCGACCCGGCTTTGCTCAAGGAATGGACGAGCCATTGGGATGACTTGATCGATTTTGAGATTGTCGCTGTGAAAACTTCCACGGAGTACTGGGCTGAGACGCGACAAGCATGACCGCGGCTTCCGCAATTGCCGATTCGGGCGCGATATTCGTAGTTCAGCCGAATTCGTACCGCCAAATTGGCTGTTTCCGAACGCTTAAGAGGCTGAATCCTTGCACGTCTCGCGCAGCCTGTGATAGCGTTCCGGGATGTTTGGACCGCAACCCACTGTGAGCCAACGCTTTGCCGGCTGAGATCCTGAAAGTCACGCCAGAAGCGCCTGAGCAACGTATTGTGGACTACGCAGCGAGCTTCATCCAGCGTGGCCGCGTCGTGGGCACACCCACCGACACTTTCTACGGACTCTGCGCCGATCCCTTTAATTTGGCGGCAATCGGCCGCGTGTACGAAGTCAAAGGCCGCCCGGAGTCGAAGGCGTTGCCGATACTCGTCAATTCGGTCGAGCAGGCGGTGGGACTGATCCGCGACGTTCCCGACAGCTTTCTCAATTTGGCGAATCGTTACTGGCCCGGCGCGCTCACGATTGTTCTCGAAGCCACGCATCGGATTCCCCTCAAAGTTACCGGAAACACGGGCCGCGTCGCCGTGCGATGGGCGAATTCGAAAGTGACCAGCGCGATTATCGACGCTGTGGGCGGGCCGATCACGGGCACGAGCGCGAATCTCTCCGGCATGCCCGCGTGCACCAACGCCGCCGATCTATTGATGCAGCTCGGGGATCGGCTTCCGCTGATTCTCGATGCAGGAGACACGCGCGCGGTGGTGCCTTCGACGATCGTGCGGCTCGAAGGCGATGAGTGGATGATCATCCGCGAAGGCGCAATCTCGGAAGCGGACATCGAGAAGACTCTGAACGCATGACCGGGGAACTCTTCGAGGCGATTTCCGCGGTGATGTGCTCAACGACTCGGAACCGAGCGGTATTCAAGCGTTTGCAGAAAATCATAATCTCCCGTCGGCGATAGCGGTCCCATCACCAGCGTGTCGCGATAGGCGCAAACGTTGTCCACGTACCAAAGATTCAGGTAAGGCAGATCGTCCGCAACAATCCGCTGAATATCGAAAAGGATCGCACGGCGCTTTTCGCGGTCGGCTTCGACGCGCGCGCGATCGAGAAGCGCGTCCAGGACGGGATTGCGATAATGCCCGCGATTGGCCCCATCCGGCGGAAATTTATGCGAGCTGAAAACAAACTCGAAAATGTCGGGATCGTTGTTTCCGCCCACCCAGCGCTGCGTATAAAGCTGAAAGCTGCCGTGCGAAATATCGGAATAAAACGTCGCAAATTCCTGTGGCCGTAGTTCCAGCGCGACCCCGACGTGCTTCCACTGGTCCTGCAAGACCTCGGAATAAAGCCGCGTTGATTCGTCGGTGGATGTCTTGAGAGACAGATGGAAACGCACGCCGTCTTTGCTGCGCGGCAGGCCCGCAGCGTCGAAGAGGGATTCCGCGCGGGCCGGATCGTAATCGTACGTCGGCACGTCACCGTCATAAGCCCAATGATTTGGCGGAAGAAGGCTCGAAGCGAGACGCGCCTGTCCGCGAAGCAAGTATTGAACGAGTGACTTTCGATCGGTGGCATACGCGAGACCTTGCCGGACGTCGCGCTTGGCCAGCAACGGATCTTCGAAATTGAAAGCGATGTACGCGAGCGAGGTTCCCGGCTCGTCTGCCACTTGAATGCCCGAATATTTTCCGAGGGCGACCACCATATCCGGCGAGAGGGAATCGAGCGCAATATCCGCGGAGCCCTTGCGGAGTTCAAGCGCGCGCACGGTTGCATCCGGAACGATTCGGAAGCGCACGGGCGAAACTTTGGGGACGGTCCCGAAATATTGATCGTTGCGGTCGAGAACGATTTCAAGATCCGGTTCCTGGCTCACGAAACGAAACGGCCCCGAACCGATGGGATGCTGCGCCATCTCGGGCCCCGATCCGCGTGGGACAATTCCAATCCCGGGGCGCGAGAGATTCCACAGAAACGACGCATACGGCTCGCGGAGATGGAAGACCACCGTCGCGGCGTCGGGAGCCTCGATTGACGATACCATTCGAAACGACGCGCGCTTGGCCGTCTTAACTTGCCCCTTTAGGATCGAATCGAAAGTAAATTTCACGTCCGTGGAGTCGAGCGGCGCGCCATTGTGAAATTTCACGCCCCGGCGCAAGTGAAAAACGTATGTCAGCGGATCGGGCGTGTCCCAGCTCTCGGCGAGATCAGGGACGATATTCAGATTCGTGTCGTGGGCGACGAGGCTGCTGAAAATCAGATCGTGCAGGTGCTGGGACCACGCGTCTGTGCCGATGCGCGGGTCGAGATTCACGGGCGCAGACTCGATCAGGAAATTTACAGTGCTCGAACGCGTCGCCGACTGGCTGTTTGTGTCGCATCCAGCCGCGACGGCGGCAAAGACGGCGACCACGCACGCGAGTGAGAATCGGCAATTTCTTGCGGTCTCAAGCAGGCGCATAGCACACTTTGCCAAGAATGGCGGGCCGGCGCGCTCCCGTTGCCGACAGCAAATTATTGGGTCGCAGGTGGAAGGTTTCGTAGGCAAGAATTGCGAAAGCGAAAGCCTCCTTCGCCGCGGATGGCACGTCGAAATCGTCGGAGGTCCGGACCGACACGCGCGGCAACTCTGCCGCGAGCTGCGCCATGATGAGCGGATTCTCGGTTCCGCCGCCGGAAACAATCAGATCGTCAATCTTCGCCCGGCGAAACACGAACGAGTGAAGGGCCGCCGCGATGGAGAGCGGCGTGAACAGAGTCGCCGTGCGAATCAGGTCCTCCGCTGATGCCCGATGCGCTTTCCCCCATTGCACGATGCGTGTGGCGAAGGCGTCGCCAAACTGCTCGCGTCCAGCTGTTTTCGGTGGCCTGACGGAGAAATATGGATCGCGGAGCAGGCGATCGAGCAACGACGGGATCAAGCGTCCGCGAAGCGCGAGGCGGGCGCCGCGATCGAAAGTTTCGCGCCCGCGTGTGAAACGCCGCACGAGCGCATCCACGATCATGTTGCCGGGGCCTGTGTCGAACGCGAAGACTTCCGCGGGTTGCGCTGCGGCTGGGATCACCGTCACGTTTGCGATGCCGCCGATATTCAGCGCCGCCCGGCCGCGTTTTGCGTCACGGAAAAGCGCGTAATCCACGAACGGAACGAGCGGCGCGCCCTGGCCTCCCGCGGCAATATCGGCCGGACGAAAATCGGCAATTGTTGTGATTCCGGTGCGCGCGGCAATGATCGCGGGCTCGCCGATTTGCATTGTCGACGCGACGTTGCCGACTCCCAGGAATCTCGAAGCCTGGCCTTGATGATAGATCGTCTGGCCGTGCGAGCCGATCAGCGCGATCTGGCGCGGCGCAATTCGGAACTGTTTGCAAGCAGCGAGTGCAGCGCGGGCAAAGATTTCACCGAGTGCGAAATTGAGCTGGCTGATCTCCGCCGAGCTGGCGGCGGCAAGGTTTGCAATGCGAAGAATCGATTCGCGCACTATGCGCGGGTAGGGAACCTCGCAAAACGCCTCGAGCTTCGCCGCCAAATTTGGCGGCGCGCCCGAAATACGCGCCAGGGCCACATCGATCCCATCCGCCGATGTTCCCGACATCAGCCCAAGCACGCGAAGCCCCTTTTCGCGTCCGGCGCTCCTCTTCATGAAAGCTGCTTCTTCAGCGCGGCCAGAAGATTGAGCGCGTCGATCGGGGTGATTTGATTCAGGTCGGCAGTGCGCAGCGAGTCGATCACCGACTGATCGAGCGGCGTGAATATCGGTGTCTGTTCGGGCGACGCGGCTCCCGGAGTCAGTTCCTCGCTGACTTTGTGCTCACTCGTTTCGTGGCGCCGCAGGACCTCGCGGGCACGCTCGATAACGCTTGCGGGCAACCCGGCCAGCCGCGCGACTTCGATGCCGTAGCTCTTGTCGGCGCTGCCGGCCTCGACGCGCCGCAAAAAGACAATCTCGTTACCCGCTTCGCGCACCGACACGTGCACATTTCGGACCCCGGGAACCAGCCGTTCGAGTTCCGTGAGTTCATGATAGTGCGTCGCAAATAACGCGCGCGGGCGCGCACCGGCTTCAAGGGCTTCGACTACCGCCCAGGCGATAGACAATCCGTCAAACGTCGCTGTACCGCGTCCAACTTCATCGAGCAGAACGAGGCTCGCAGGCGTGGCCGTGTTCAAAATGGCTGCGACCTCGCTCATCTCAACGAGAAATGTCGAGCGCCCGCGCGCAAGATTGTCCGACGCACCGATGCGCGTAAAGATGCGGTCAATGAGCGGCAGCTTTGCTTCCGTCGCCGGAACGAAGCAACCCATCTGCGCGATGATCGCGATGAGCGCGGCCTGCCGCAGGTACGTTGATTTGCCGCCCATGTTCGGGCCGGTGATCAGCAGAAGCGATTGCGACTTGTCGTCGAGATAAAGATCGTTGGGGACGAATCGCTGGCCGCGCACGGCGAGCAGGCGCTCGATCACGGGATGGCGCCCGCCCACAATCAAGAGCTCGCCGCGTTCGCCCGAATGCTGCTCGCTGAATGCGGGGCGCGTGTAATTTTCCGTGGCCGCGAGTCTCGCGAAGTTCACCAGCACATCGAGTTGCGCCACTGCCGCGGCCGTGCGGCGAAGGCGGGCCGCCTCGCGCGCGATCCGCTCGCGGAGTTCGACATAGAGACGCCGCTCGATTTCAAGAATGCGCTCGTCCGCATCGAGAACCTTTCGCTCGTATTCCTTAAGCTCGGTGGAAGTGAACCGTTCAGCATTGACCAGCGTTTGCTTGCGGTCGTAATCCGACGGCGCGAGGTGTAGATTCGACTTCGAAATCTCGATGTAATAGCCAAAAACCTGGTTGAATCGAATTTTGAGCGAAGCGATGCCCGTGCGCTTGCGCTCGCGTTCTTCCATCGCCGCAATCACTTGCTTGCTCGTGCGGCTCAGATCTCGAAGCTCATCCAGCTCCGCGTGATAACCGCGCCGGATCATGCCGGCCTCCGTCGCCTGCGCCGGCGGCTCGTCAGCGATTGCGCGTTCGATGGCCTCGCAAACATCCGCCAATTCATCGATTTCGGCGTGAATCGCGGCAATCCGCGCCGAGGCGGCCCGCGAAGCGGGGGCGAGGAAACCGCGAACTATCGGCAACTGCTCCAGCGATTTCCGCAGTGCCAGCAAATCGCGCGGAGTCGCAACGCCTAGCGTGACCCGGCTGGTCAGCCGTTCGAGGTCCAGAATGGATTCGAGCGTGCGATGAATTTCTCCGCGCTCGACGGGCCGGGCTTTCAACTCCGCCACAGCGGTGAGACGCGCTTCGATTTCATCGAGCGAGATTTCCGGCCGGAGAATCCAATTGCGCAGGAGTCGCGCGCCCATGCCGGTGGCAGTCTGATCGAGTGTCGAGAACAAAGTTGCCGACGCATCGTCGCCGCTCACTGGCTCGACCAGTTCGAGGTTTCGCACCGTGACCTGATCGAGCAGAAGCGCATCCTGCTGCTCGTAGTAGCGCACGCCGTCGAGATGCTCGAGGCCGCTTGCGGCGTGCGCCGACGACGCCAGGCTTCCGTTCGCATCGCCGTTCGTCCCATTGCGCGCGGGATCCATCACCGACGTCTCGTGGAGATAGTGAACCACCGCGCCCGTCGCGCTCACGGCCTGCGGATGGCTCGAGAGGCCGAATCCCTCAAGCGAGGCCACGTGGAATTGCTCTTCGACAAGCCGCGTGGCGAAGTCCGGCTGAAAAATCCACTCCTCTAGTCGCACTTCGAGGGCATTTACCCCTTCGAGCGCAGGTGCGCTGGCGGACGGAAATAGCGACGCGGGCCGCGGCAGGAGGATCTCGCGCGGGCGCAGAATGCCGATCTCGTCGAGAAGGCGCGCATTTGCCGATGGGCCGGAGAATTCCGTGGCGCGAAAATCGCCCGTCGAAAGATCCACGTAGGCGAGGCCGATGACGGAGCCGGCGGTGTCGCGCGAGACGGCGGCGAGGAAGTTGTTTTCTTTTGGATCGAGCAGGCCGGGGCCCGTCGCAGTTCCCGGCGTAATCACGCGCACCACCTCGCGGCGGACGAGCTTTTTGCCCGGCCCCGCTTCTTCCATCTGATCGCAAATCGCCACGCGGCGCCCGTCGCGAATCAGCCGCGCGATGTATCCCTCGGCGGCGTGGTAGGGCACTCCGCACATCGGAATCGGCTGGCCCTTCTCTCGATTTCGCGCCGTCAGCGTGATTTGAAGAATCTTCGACGCCACAATGGCGTCGTCGAAGAAAAGCTCGTAAAAATCGCCTAGCCGGAAGAGAAGTAGAGCGTGCGGGTGCTGCTTCTTGATGGCATGATACTGCCGCAGCAGCGGTGTGGCCGGCTCTGTCATGAACGCGGACCTATCGTGAGAAGCACTCCGGAAGCACACGATTATGTCGGCTGCAACGCCCTAACGCAACATCGTTCGGCGAATCGCATCTATGGCCATTAACGGTACCGAAACCGAAATCAAGGTTCGCGTCGCGGACATTGCCGCGCTTCGCCGTCAATTGGCACGGCTACACGCGAAAGCGCAGCCGCGCGTCCTCGAGCGAAACACGCTCTACGACACCTCGTTGCTCGAACTTCGCGAGACTGGCCGGCTCTTGCGCATTCGAACCCACACACCGAGCCCAATCGGACGAGTGCCGGCGCGCCCAGCGCGTTTGCGTGCGGCCGCCCGGACCGATCCCGGATCGCACGCGGTGCTGACGTACAAGGCGCCTCCAACGCCTTCCATCGTCTCCAGCACCCGCAGCCGGTATAAAGAAAACCAGGAACTCGAAATCGCATTTCAGCCCGCGCATAACTTGGAAGCAATCCTCGCGGCGCTGGGGCTCGCCGCAAGCTTCCGCTACGAAAAGTTCCGCACGAGCTACCGCCTCCGATCCATTCCCGGCCTGCATCTCGACCTTGACGAGACTCCAATCGGCGATTACCTCGAACTCGAGGGCTCGCCCGCATCCATTGACCGCGCCGCCCGTCTTCTCAGCTTCAGTCCTCAGGACTACATCGCCGGCACCTACTGGGATCTCTACCTTGCCGACTGCCGCGGGCGCAACATCACTCCCACTAATCTCGTGTTCTCTCAACGAAAAAAGTGACATCGAAGCGCAGTCTTTGCTTGACAAACTATTCATCTGCTCGTAACTAGAGAAACTGAGGACACGCGCAGGAAATGGAGCGTTCGTCCAACTTAGATTCAGGCAGTTCTCGACGACCCGAGCCGGAACCTGCGGCTCGGGTGGAGCGTCGAGCGCCCCTGTCTGCCTTCGCGGTGCAGCCTGAAGACAACGGGATGAGCGCGGAGGCGAGAGCCGGCCGGGCGTAACGAGAGTATTTCATCTTGCTACCCGCGGCCAGAGCGAACTCCGGCCGCGGGTATTTTTTTGTTCCTGCTCGGGCTTCTGGAACTGCTTGATTCTTGAGGATTTGGCTCTGGAATAGTTTGGAACGGCCGGCGCGAGGTCGGGAGGTTCAAGAATGCTATACGTCACGGAAGTCTTGGGCGCGGCAGCCTTCGATATCAACGGCAATTTTGTCGGCCGCGTCACCGAACTGTTCGTCGAGCCGGCCGACCAGCCAAATCGCGTCGCGCGAATTTTACTCTCGCGCGGGAGATACCGTCCGCTGGTGGCTCGCTACGACCAAATCGCCGCCGTCGCGCCGGGAAGGATCAAACTCACCACTGAGGAATCTGCGCTCGAGCTATACCACCCGAATGAAGCGTGGCTCGCGATGCGCAAGGACCTGCTCGACCAGCAAATCATTGATACCGCCGGACGAAAAGTGGTGCGGGTGAACGATATCGAATTGACGGATCAGCGCACGAACGGAAAGGTCGAAATGCGTATCGCACAAGTTGATGTCGGCCTGCCGGGCGCCGTACGCCGGCTCTTGCAGGGCGTCGTGCCGCCTTTAGTCATCCGGCGCATTCAGGAAAAGCTACCGCCGCGGACCATCCGATGGGAATTCGTCAATCTGATCGAAGCCGATCCGCTGCGCCGTGTGAAGCTGCGTATGACCAGTCAGAGGCTCGCGTCCCTTCATCCGGCTGACCTTGCCGATATCGTCGAGGAACTCTCACCGGTCGAGCGCGATTCCATCATCAACTCGCTTGACGAAGAAACCGCCGCGGAAACGCTGGCAGAGCTCGACTCGCGTTTGCAGACACAGTTAGTGGAAAAACTCGATCCAGAAAAGGCGGCCGATATTATCGAGGAAATGCGCCCCGATGAAGCGGCCGATCTTTTGGGCAGCCTGTCTGCGGAAACGAGCAAGGAAATCATCGAGGAACTGCATGGGCACGATGCCCAGGAAGTTCGGCAACTGCTGCGATTCGAGCGCGACACCGCGGGCGGGATGATGAACACCGAGTTGGTCACAGTGGCGGAGGAGGCCACGCGCGGCGAAGTTGTCGATTACATCCGCTTCCACGAAATACCGCTCGACCAGCTCGACGACGTCATTCTGACGAATCGCGACCAGTCGCTGACCGGCACGGTTCGCCTCGCCAAGCTTCTGGTTGCCGATACGGAGCAGAAAATGTCAGAGCTCGTAACCGACAAGCCCATCTCGATTCAAGCGGACGCGGCGGAGCGTGAAGTGTTCGAGCTCTTCGACAAATACAATTTGCGCAGCTTGACAGTGGTGGACGCGGCAAACCGTCCAATTGGCGCAATTACGGTGGACGACGTGGTCAGCCATATGCGGGCGTCACTCTAGGAAACTGCGGACTTTCGTGGCGATTGTAGAAATCATTTCGTCGCTGGACCGGATGCGAGCCCGGTGGTCGGAATTCGCGCGGCGCACACGCGTGACGCGGCGGCGCCTTGCCTTGATCCTCGCCGTCGTCGGGCCCGGCATCATCACGTCCAACGTGGACAACGATGCCGGCGGCATCACCACGTACACGCTCGCTGGCGCCCAATTCGGCTATACGCTGCTCTGGACGTTGATTCCGCTGACGATCGCGCTCTACGTCAGCGAGGAAATGTGCGCGCGCATGGGTGTGGTCACGGGCAAGGGACTCTCCGACCTGATCCGCGAGGAATTCGGATTTCGCTCGACGTTTTTCGTCATGGTTGCAGCGCTTGCTGTTGATTTGGGCAACACGGTGGCCGAGTTCGCCGGTGTCGCTGCCTCGATGCAACTTTTCGGCGTCAGCAAATACATTTCTGTTCCCATTGCTGCGATTGTGGTGTGGTTTCTGGTCGTGCGTGGAAATTACCGGCAAGTAGAGAAGATATTCCTAATCGCGTGCGCATTCTATGTCGCATATGTGCTCTCGGCAGTTCTCGCGAAGCCCGACTGGCTGCTTGCTGCAAAAGAGACGGTGCTGCCGTCATTCAGTCTCGATCAAAATTACGTGCTGATGTTCGTGGCGCTCGTGGGCACGACCGTCGCACCGTGGCAGTTTTTCTATCTGCAAGCCGGCTTCGTCGAAAAGCGCGTGGGGCCCAGGCAATATAAACACGCGCGGCTGGATGTGCTGGTCGGCAGCATCACGTGCATGGCCATCGTCTTCTTTATCATCGTATGTACGGCGGCCACGCTGCATGCGCATGGGATGACGAACATCACCGACGCGGCACAGGCCGCACAAGCGCTCGCGCCTCTTGCCGGCCGTTTCGCCGCGACCTTATTCGCATTCGGGCTGCTCAACGCCTCACTTTTCGCGGCGTCCATTCTTCCGCTTTCCACTGCCCACGTCATCTGCGAAGGGCTCGGATTTGAGTCAGGAATTGACCACAAGATCCGCGAGGCTCCGATCTTCTATGGTTTGTACGCCGGGCTGATTACCGTTGGCGGGGGGATAATCCTGATTCCGCACGCCCCTTTGCTGAAGATCCTTCTATTTTCTCAGGTGGCCAACGGTGTGTGGCTCGCACCCGTGCTCGTGTTTATCCTGCTGCTGATCAACCGCCGCGAATTGATGGGCGATCATGTAAATTCGCTCGGCTTCAATATCGTGGCTTGGTTTATCAGCATCGTGATGATTGGCGTCACGCTCTTTCTTGGATACGCGACGCTCTTCATGCCCTCGTCGGCCACATCAGCCGGCGTGATTCTCTTCTAGGATGTCGCGCCCAGTCCGTTGCGCGGTCTCCCGGGCTGTGCTAGCTTGGCCGGACGTTCCCCCGAAAGCGAGAATCGGTGAAAGCGACGGAGCTCCTCAAGCCTGCGAACCGAGCGGATGCGGAGCTGCTTGAAAAGCTCGATTTACGCCGCTTGCCGCAGCATGTCGCCATCATCATGGATGGGAATGGCCGCTGGGCCGAGCGTCGCCATTTGCCCCGCATTGCGGGACATCGCGCCGGGGTCAAGACCGCGCGAGAAATTATCGAGACTTGCGCGCGGCTGAAACTACCCATGCTGACGCTTTACGCCTTTTCGCTAGAAAATTGGCGACGGCCGCAAGCCGAAATCGACTTTCTGATGCAGCTTTTGCGCGAATACCTCAAGAAAGAGCTGCCGTCGATCCACAAGAACAACATTCGCCTCATGATTATTGGCCGTTCCGAGCAATTGTCGGATGGCGTGCGGCGCGATATCGAACGGGCGATGCAATTCACCGCCGCGAACACCGGCATGAAGCTCGTCGTCGCTTTGAATTACGGCGGACGAGCCGAACTCGTGGACGCCTTCAACGCCATTCTCGATCGCGTCCGGCGCGATGGCCTCTCCGGCTTTCGCGCCGACGAACAAACCATCTCTGAACACTTATACACGGCTGGTCTTCCCGATCCGGATCTGCTCATCCGCACCAGCGGCGAGATGCGCGTCAGCAACTTTCTGCTTTGGCAAATCGCCTATGCCGAAATCTACGTCACGGAAACGCTTTGGCCGGATTTCGGCAGGACTCCGCTCCTCGAGGCGCTGATCGATTTTCAGAAGCGCGAACGCCGTTATGGCGGCCTGGGAACGAAGCGCGACCGCGCCGCCGTGGGGCGGGGCTGATCCCGGATGCTGCGCCGCATTCTGACCGCCGTTGTTCTCATTCCGATTGTAGTTCTTCTGGTTATGCGGGGCCCGTGGCTGTTGATTGCCGCCACGGGCGCCCTCGTCGTCCTCCTGGCCATGAACGAATTCTTCGATCTCGGCGAACGCATGAGTCTCCGCGCGTATCGCCGCTGGTCGATGCTCTCCGCTGTCGGGATCGTATTCGTTCAGTGGATGCGCGGACTGGAGATTCACCAATCGCGCTCCGACGTCGAATTAATTCGCAACGCGGCCGGCCCTTTCATCTCTGTTGAGTTTGTGGCCATCGTTTTCGTTTGTGGCGTCGTGGCGATTGGGCTTGCCAGCCGCGTGGCCATCGCGGACATCCTTCCGTCCATGGCGATCAGCGCCGCCGGACTCCTCTTCGTGGCCTTCCCGCTGAGCTATCTCGTGCGCATTGTCGAGTTCGAGCCCAACGGACGGAAGTTCGTTCTATTCACCCTTGTCCTCGTTTGGGCCGGAGATATGCTCGCTTACTTTGTCGGGCAGACGTTTGGCCATGTGCGCATGGCGCCGATCCTGAGCCCGAAGAAAACCTGGGAGGGCGCTGCGGCGAACCTCGCTGCAGCCCTTGTCGTCGCCACATTTTTTGCGCGCTGGGTCGCCATGGACGGCCTGACGGTTTTGGCCATCGCGGCTGCTGCAAATATCGCCGGCCAGGCGGGCGACCTCATTGAGTCGGCCTACAAGCGCGGCGCGGGTGCGAAGGATTCGAGCGCGCTTCTGCCCGGCCACGGCGGCATGCTGGACCGGATTGACAGCCTCATCTTTGCTGCTCCGGTGGTTTGGTGGGCGCTGGTATGGTTGCAGTACGTCCGCCACTAGGTACCAGCGGCGAGGCCACCTGTTCCGATAGGCTTGTGCCCGCGTTCGCTTCGTCCTAAAATGGTCTAAGGTGCGCTATGAACAAGCCTGAGATCGTCTCCGCTTTGATTACCGCTGGAATCGTTCTTGGTGCGGTCGCGTATCGTCTCTTGTGGGCTGGCTCGCAGGTCGCTGCGGGCTCAGGCTTCGCGGGCCTTCCCGTGCCGAAAAAATGGCGTGAGTGGCTTCGCGGTGAGCGCGCGTCTGCAAAGTAAGCTGAATCTCATTTCAGCATCTTTTTCGCCGCCGCGTCGCATCGCAATTGATTTGCCTTCTTCTGCTAGACTAAGCCAACCATAACTGCATGCCCGGAAAGCTTGCCATTCTCGGCTCGACAGGTTCCATCGGGCGTCAGTGCCTGCAGGTCGTGGACTCGCTCGACGGCGAGTTTGAGGTCGTCGCGTTGGCCGCTGGCCGAAACGTCGAGCTCGTCGCTGCGCAAGTTGCCGCCCATCATCCAAAGCTTGTCTCCGTAGCCACAGCTGCAGCCGCCGGCCAGCTCCGGCAATTGCTTCAGAAGCGGCGCTTACCGCATATACCCGAAATCGTTCATGGCCCGGAAGGCATCGAGCAGGTCGCGACACATTACGAAATCGATACCGTCGTCTCCGCCGCCGTCGGCGTGGTCGGGTTGCCTGCAACGTACAAAGCCGTCCTCGCGGGCAAAAAAATCGCACTGGCCAACAAGGAAGTTCTCGTAGCTGCCGGTGAGCTCGTGACCGCCGCCGCGGTGAAGCATCACGTCTGCATTTTGCCCGTCGACAGCGAACACAACGCGATTCACCAATGCCTGCGCGCCGGAGAGAGAAGGGAAGTCAAGCGCCTCGTTCTCACTGCCTCGGGCGGGCCGTTTCGCAAGACTCCAATCTCAAAACTCAAGCGCGCCACGCCCAAGCAGGCGCTCGCGCACCCGAACTGGAAGATGGGCCAGCGCATCACCATCGACTCCGCCACCATGATGAACAAGGGGTTCGAGATCATCGAGGCGCGCTGGCTCTTTGGAATGAATCTCGATCAAATTGATGTCGTGATCCATCCGCAATCCACCGTGCATTCAATGGTCGAGTTTGTCGACGGTTCAATCCTGGCACAACTCGGCCCTACAGACATGCGCATGCCGCTGCAATATGCGCTAACCTATCCCAAGCGCGTCCCGTCGAATGGGTATGCGCTGGATTGGTCGCGATTGCGCCAGCTCGATTTTGAAGCTGTTCCAGACAAGAAATTTCCTTGCGTCGGTCTCGCGCGGGAGGCATCAAAGAAAGGTGGGCCCTTGCCGTGCGCGTTGAACGCCGCCGACGAGGAAGCCGTCGCCGCGTTCCTGGCGCGGCAAATTCTGTTCACCGGAATCGCGATCGTAATCGAAAAAGTGTTGGAGCAAATTGCGGGGCGGCGCTTTGAAAGCATCGAAGATGTCCTCGAAGCTGACGCCGAAGCGCGGCGGCTCGCAAACGTTGAAATTGCGCGAAGAAAATTCTAAGGGAACTTTTACAAACTCATGAGCAGTGTTCTTCTTGCCATAATATCCGCCGGGGTCGTTCTCGGCGTTGTCATTCTCGTCCATGAATGGGGACATTTCGTCGCCGGAAAGCTCTTCGGCGTGCGCGTGGTTGTGTTCTCAATTGGCTACGGCCCGCGTCTTTGGGGCTGGAAGCGCGGCGATACGGATTACCGCCTGAGCGCCCTGCCCCTCGGCGGGTATGTACGCATGGCCGGGGATAATCCGATCGAAGAACGCACCGGCGAGCCGCACGAATTCCTGTCGCGGCCACGCTGGCAGCGCGTTCTCGTCTATCTTGCCGGGCCGACCATGAACGTCGTCCTTGCGCTGGCAATTTTCGTCGGGCTGTTCACCCTGGTCGGCGTTCCATCCGAGGGCTACATGGACAAGCCGGCTGACGTCGCAGGCGTCCAGGCTCACTCCGCCGCGCAAACCGCGGGAATTCAGCCCGGTGACCGGATTATCAAGATTGGCAACGTCGACAATCCAACCTGGGACAAGGCGCTGATTTATCTCAACGGCCTCCCGGCGAAGTCCGAAGTTCCCCTGGTCATCGAGCGGGGCACTGAGCGGCTGAACCTGACAACCACGCTCGAGGACCCTTCAAATCCCGATCCTGCGTTGGGCTACCCCTACATTTCCCCGGTGATTGGGCAGGTGGTTCAGGGCATGCCGGCAGAGACCGCCGGAATCAAGCCCGGGGATCAAGTTATTTCGATTAATGGCCGCGCCATCACAACCTGGCCTCTTCTCATCGATACCGTCTCTCATTCCGACGGCAACCCGCTGCACATCGTCGTCCGTCGCAACGGTAGCGAACTCGCCGTTGACGCCAAGCCGGTTCAGAGTCTCAACGACTTCGGCCAGACCGCCTGGATGATCGGCGCCGGGCGCAAATTGGATGCCGCGGTTTACAAGCGGATGAGTCCGGTGAGCGCCGTAGGACAAGCCGTCAAGGCTACCATTGGAGGCGTCGGACAAGTTGTGGGCGTCGTCGGCGAGCTTATCACCGGGCGAGTTTCAGTCCGGCAGCTTCAAAGCGTCGTCGGCATCGCGCGCGAATCGGGTCAGGCCGCCAAACGCGGTCCGGTGGATTTCTTCGAGTGGATTGCCATGATCAGCATCAATCTCGGAATCCTGAATCTGCTGCCGATTCCGATTCTCGATGGCGGCCACGTTATGCTTCTCGCCATTGAAGGCGCGCTCCATCGCGACATCAGCCTTGCCGTGAAAGAGCGCATCATTCAGGTGGGCCTTGTCTTTCTCTTGGTCATCTTTGTCATCGTTATGTACAATGACGTCGCGAGAATCGTCCCGCATCATTAGATGACCGAACGAATCACCGCTCGCCGCCGCGAATCTCACTCCTCCTCTGCAACGCCCCGGCCCGCGCACCGTGTTTCCACCGGCGAGCGCATCAATGCTAACGAGCCGCCCGGTCACCTCCAGCGCCAATTGGCGGCCAAGCACATTCGGCTGACTCGCCAGCGCCGCGTTCTGGTGCAGGTCATCGAAAGCGCGCGCCGCCACCTCGATGCCGACGAAATTCTCGAGCGCGCCGTGAGAATCGATCCCAACCTCACCCGCGTTACCGTCTATCGCACGCTCGATTTGCTGAAGCGCCATGGCCTGATTGACGAACTCGACCTGTTGCATCTGAGGGGCGACCGGCACTACTACGAGACCCATGGCCCACGCGACCATATCCACGTGGCATGTCTGCGCTGCGGCAAAGTGCGCGAATTTGAAAGCGAACTCTACGAAACCCTGATGAAGCAGATCGCCCGCGACTGCGGAATTGAAATCACCATCACGCGTACCGAAGTCGGCGGCATCTGCGAAGAGTGCCGCCGCCAGTAATCGTCAAGCCGATTGTTTCTTCAGGCTGAACTTGTCCAGCAGCCTGAAAAATTGTCTCGCGCGTCTTTCGTCCCGCTGAATCTGCCGCCGCAATTCCTCGGGGCCGGAAAACTTCGCTTCATCCCGCAGTCGCCGCCAGAAGCGAACCTCCATCGGCCCGCTGGTCAGCACCGATTTGAAGTCGAAAAGGAAGCTCTCGACGCTAACGTCTCCGCCTCCGAACGTCGGACGCACGCCGATATTTGTGACGGCGCGGTGCAGTCGTGAATCGACGACCACCTCGGTCGCGTACACTCCGTTTTTCGGCAGAAGCTCCTGTTCGGTGCGCAAATTGAGCGTGGGAACCACCACGCGCCGCCCCTGACCGTGGCCTTGCTGAATCTCTCCGGCGAGACTGAACGGTCTTCCGAGCATGCGTCCCGCTCGAATGAGCGCACCTTCGCGCAGCGCGTCGCGAATCGCCGTGCTCGATACCGTGGTTCCGCGCCACACTACCGGCGGGATGCACTCAACGGTGAATTCGTACTTGACCGATAACTCAAGAAGCAGCTCCACATCGCCGGAATGGCCGTAGCCGAACCGGAAATTCTCGCCGACGGCCACCGCGCGCGCATTAAGCGTTTCGACGAGAATTTCGCGCACGAAATCTTCCGGGCTCATTTGCTGGAGCGATGAATTGAATTCAAGCACCAGCGCCGCGTCGATACCCTCCGCTTCCATAGCAGCCAGGCGTTGAGGAAGCGTCATCAGCAGTGGCGGCGCTTGCGCCGGACGCAGCACGCGCAGTGGATGCGGATCGAAGGTGATGGCCACGCTACGGCCGTTCATCTGCACGGCATCCTGCGAAATTCGCTCAAGAACTTCCCGATGGCCGAGGTGCACGCCGTCGAAATTGCCGACGGCCACTGCCGCCGGTCGCTTGTCCGCGCCGAATTTCAGCCGCCATTCTTCCGGGGAGCGAAGCGCGACAAATGCCATTAGAGTTGTGTCTCCAGAACCAGCCCGTCGTAGGAAAGGCGCACATTTTCTGGCAGCCGGGCATTGGTCTCTTCGTGGGCCAGATCGTGACAGATGTGCGTGAACCATGCGTGGCGCGGCTTCAGTTCGTCCACGAGCGCCAGCGAATGCGCCACATTGGAATGCATCGGATGCGGCGTGTATCGCAGCGCGTCCAGAATGAAATGGTCGAGACTCATCAGCAATTTTTTCGACGACTCGGGCACGTCGCTGAAATCCGTCAGATACGCTGCGTCGCCGATGCGATAGCCGAGAACGGCATTTGGCCCGTGGCGCGCCGGAATAGGAATGACCTCGGCGCCGAAAATCGAAAATTTGCCGTTAATTTCGTGCAGATCGACTCCGGGCAATGAGCTGGGCGTGTCACCCTCCTCGAAAATATATGCAAACGTCCGCTTTAAAGTTTTCAGCGTATCTGCGGATGCGTAGATCGGCACCGCGCCGCCTTGCTTCATGTTGTATGGACGAATGTCGTCCAGGCCCATGATGTGGTCGGCGTGCCCGTGAGTGAAAAGAACGGCATCGAGCCGGTCGAGCCGCACGCTCATCGCCTGCGTGCGAAAATCTGGCGTCGTGTCAATCACCACCGCGCGGCCGTCAAATTCCACCAGCACGGAAGGGCGCGTGCGTTGATCCCGCGGGTTCGTCGAGACGCACACCGGGCAATGGCACCCGAGCGTCGGAACGCCCATTGATGTGCCCGAGCCGAGTACAGTCAATCGCAGTGGACGCAGTGCGGAACTCCCCGGATTCGCTTGCGGATTGCGGAATTTCGCGCGGAAGAAGGCTACGACTTTCCGTGGGCTTTCACTTGCGCCGCGGCCGCCGCGTTGGAAACTTCCATGAACGAGAGTTTGAGGCTGCCAATCATTTCCACCAGCAGCGCGTCATCCTCAGTCGCCAGGTTGCCTTTCGTTTTCTCGCGCAGGACGTCGAGCAAATCAATCATCTCCCGCGCGCCTTCAAGATCGAGAAACGCCTGACCCGTTCGTGGGTCAGCGATTCCGCCAAGCATCGCGGCGGCGTTGCGCGCCAGAAAATCCACCAGCATCTGAAAGCTCCGCGATGGCGGGACTGCTTCCGCGGCCGGCGCCGGCGCCGCTGCCGGAGCCGCCGCAGCAACTGCCGCCCCTTCACTCGCTCCCGGCTCTGCGGCCTTCGGTTCGGGCACAGCCGGTTTCTTCGCAGCCTTCGATTCCGCCGCGGCCTTCGCCGATTCCCGCTCCCGCCGCTGTTCCTCAACCACTTCTTTGCGAAGCTCGCCTTCGGCGGTGAATGGCCGCCGGTCTACGACCTTGAAGCTTTCGTCCTGATGTTTGTGGTCTGCCAATCTGTTCTCCCGGCAAGGGCTGGGCTGCACGGCCGCTTGCGTCTTTGCCACCGCCTGATGCGCGGACGCTCTAATGCTCGAATTCAAATCTTAGCACCTGCTTCCGCTCGCCCACAAGCGACCCCAGGCTCCACGGGCGAGTCGCGCTAGCACCACCCACCCGTCAAATTGGCACACTGCCAATTGCGAGCATTCTTGTCATTTCCAGATGCGTACCGTAATCTGTCGAGTCGCCAAGGAGAATTCTCGCCGCTGTGTCGCCGCGAAAAAATCATTCAACGAAGTCAAAAGCCCGTTCGGCCGCAAAACACGGGTCACGGAAGACCAAGCGCGCCCGATCTGCGGCTGAAAATCGCCGCGCGGGTCGGCTTTTTGAGGATTTGCTTGCGTTGCAAGCGCGCCTGCGTGGGCCGGGCGGGTGCCCGTGGGACCGCGAACAGACCCCCGCCTCTCTCCGCACGTTTCTCCTCGAAGAAACGCACGAAGTCCTCGACGCGATGGAGGCTGATGATCCGAAGCAGTTCGCCTCTGAACTTGGCGATCTCCTCCTTCAAATCGTCTTTCACGCGCTTCTTGCCTCCGAGACACATCAGTTCGATATTCGCGACGTCATTGAAGCTGTCCACTCAAAAATGGTCCGCCGCCATCCCCACGTTTTCGGCGACGTGCGCGCCTCGACGTCGGCGCAAGTCCTGAAAAATTGGGAGCAGCTCAAAGCAGCCGAGCGCCGCAGCGATGCGGCCTCGAAAAAGTCCGCGCCGCAGCCGGAATCCTTGCTCGACGGCATTTCACGGTCGCTCCCTGCGCTAGTGGAAGCAAATCAGCTAACCCGTCGCGCCGCCAAGATCGGCTTTGACTGGGAAAGCATCGAAGGCGTCCTCGAGAAGGTTGAAGAGGAACTGAGCGAACTGCGCGCCGAACTGCAAAAATCGCCAGCGGCCAAGAATGGAATGTCCGCCAACGCGGCGATCGAGGAGGAAGTCGGCGATTTTCTTTTCGCGGCTGCGAACGTGGCCCGATTCCTCGGCCTCGATCCTGAAATCGCTTTGTTGAACGCCAATCGGAAATTCCGCCGCCGCTTTCAGTGGATGGAGCGGGAAGCGGAACGCCTCGGCGCGCCGCTCGCCTCTACGGATCGCGCCCAAATGGAAAATCTATGGAATCAGTCGAAGGCGCCGCGTTGAGCGCCATCCAGATCGTAGTCCGCCACTGCCGCACGATCGCGGAATACGAAGCCTGCTTGCGTCTCGAGCGCACCACGTGGGGAGAAGGGATCCTCGTCCCAACAGCGATTTTCGTCGTCGCGCAGGAAACCGGCGGCCAGATTCTCGGCGCGTACGCGGGCGAAGAGCTTGTCGGTTTCACGCTGGCCCTGGCCGGCATCCACGAAGGCCATCCGTTCCTACATTCGCACATGACCGCCGTTCTCGAAGCCTATCGCGATCGCGGCGTCGGCCGCAGCCTCAAGCTTTTCCAGCGCCAGGACGCGCTCGCCCGCGGCATTCCGCTCGTCGAATGGACGTTCGATCCTCTCGAATTGAAAAACGCCCACTTCAATTTTATGCGGCTCGGCGCGATCGCCCGGAGATTCATTCCCAATTGTTACGGGGTTACGCAAAGCCCGCTCCACGCCCGGATGCCTACCGATCGCCTGGTCGCCGAATGGTGGCTGGATTCGCCGCGCGTAAATTCGCTGATCGCTCGTGCCGCGGCCGGTTCGCAGCCGCAGTCCGCTACCGCGCCGCCTCAGGACATTCCCGCTGATTCCGTGAAGATCGGCATTCCTTCGAACATCGGCGAATTAAGATTCTCGAATCGCGCCGGCGCGGAGCGCATCCAGTCTGAAGTGCGCGAGCAATTTGAAAATTACTTCGCGAACGGCTACGTGGCGACCGCACTCTTGACCACAGGTCCAGTCGCCGAGTACGTGCTGCAGCCCGGTTCGTCCATCGCGGCGGATATTTTCCCCGCGAATCAGCGCTGAAAACCGATGACCATCGCACCCCGGAGCATCGCCAGGAGCGGCGCCTTCTCATGCGTCTGAAAAGCGTCTGTCTGCGAGAGATTCATCTCCAATTGATCGCGCCGTTTCAGACCAGCTTCGGTACTTCGCATCAGCGTCGCATCATTCTCGTCGAAGTGAATCTCGACGACACGCCTGGCTGGGGCGAAGTCGTCGCCGGCGAAGAACCAACTTATTCCTACGAAACGGTCGAAACCGCGTGGCACATTCTTCGCGATCACATCTGGCCGATGCTGAAAGCGCGGGAATTCGGCGCCGCGAGTGAAGTCTTCGACCTTCTCTCCCCGATTCGCGGCCACAACATGGCCAAAGCAGGCATCGAATCCGCCATCTGGGATGCCGAAGCAAAATCGCGCGGCATTGCTCTCTGGAAATTTCTCGGCGGCACGCGCGCCGAAATCCCTTGCGGCGTCTCCATCGGCATCCAGCCGGCGGTTCCCGATCTTCTCGCCAAAGTCGAAAAGGAACTCGCCGCCGGCTACCAGCGCATCAAGATCAAAATCAGGCCGGGCTGGGATCTCGAGCCTGTCCGAGCGCTTCGCGAACGCTGGCCGCGCATCCGCTTGATGGTGGACGCGAATTCAGCCTATCGTCTCGAAGATGCGCCGCTTCTCAAGGCTCTCGATCCGTTCTATCTCATCATGATCGAGCAGCCGCTCGGCTGGGACGACGTCTACGATCACGCCGCGCTTCAGAAGCAGCTCGACACGCCCATCTGCCTCGACGAGTCCATCCACTCCGCCGCCGATGCGCGCGCGGCCATCGAACTCGGAGCTTGCCGCATCATCAACATCAAAATGGGCCGCGTTGGCGGGCAGACTCCCGTTCGCCGCGTTCACGACATCTGCCAGGAAAAGGGAATTCCGGTCTGGTGCGGCGGCATGCTCGAAACCGGCATCGGCCGCGCTCAAAACGTCGCGCTCTCGACGCTTCCCGATTTCGTTCTTCCCGGCGATGTCTCCGCCAGCCGCCGCTACTGGCTCGAAGACGTCATCACGCCCGAAGTGGAAGTCACGCCGCAAGGAACCATTCGCGTTCCCTCCGGTCCGGGCATCGGCTATGAGCCGCGTCTCGATCGAATCGAATCGCTCACCAGGCGGAAGGAAGTTCTCGCCTAGATGTTTCCAATCTCGCGCCGCCGATGACCAAGCAGAAACCCAAGCCGCTCTTGCTCTTCACCATGCTCTCGCTGATGGTGACCATCTGGACCGTCAATTTCGTCGTCGGGAAAATCGCGCTACGCCACATGCCGGTGATGGCCTTCGTCGCCGCGCGGCTCGAGTTCGCCGCAATCGTGATGGCGATTATTTATTTTTCTACCCGGCGCCACACCAAACTCGAACGCCGCGACATCAACACATTTCTTCAGCTCGGTATTCTTGGCGTCGTCATCAACCAGGGCGGCTTCACGCTCGGCCTCAAGTACACCACCGTCGGCCATTCCGCTCTCATCATCGCCCTCGCGCCCGTCGTCGTGCTTCTACTCGCCGGGCTCGCGCGTCTCGAAACGATCACGCGCGCCAAAGCCATCGGCATGGCCCTCTGCTTCCTCGGCGTGATCGTTCTCGGTTCGGAGAATATATTCAGCGCCCGCGCTGGCGAATCCCTCAAGGGCGATCTCATCACCCTCACGAGCGTCACCGGATATTCCCTCTACGCCGTCCTGGCCAAAAAAGTCGTCGATCGCTACGACACCGTCACCATGAATTTTTTCAGTTTCCTCACGGCCGGTTGCTGCGTTCTTCCGCTGGCCATTTACGAGTCGATTCATCTCGATTGGGGCAGCGTCGGCTGGGTTGGATGGGCGGGACTCTTGTACATGGCGGCGCTGAGCTCGGTCGTGGCCTATTTGATTTATTACTGGGCGCTGCGCCATATGGACGCGTCGCGGCTCGCCGCTTCGACCTACATTGAGCCGTTGCTGGCAATGGCTCTCGGCGCGATTTTTCTTGGCGAGCGTTTCTCCGGGCGCTTGATCGTCGGTGGCGCCCTTGTCCTCACCGGCGTTTACATCACTGAGCGCAGCATGGGCGATGAAGCTCTTCCTCCCGAGCCCGCGTAGGGTCGGTCGCCATAATCCAACCGCTCTCGCGTCGCGCTCCGATCCTCGCCCTGCATCTCTGCGTTCCATTTCATCTCCAAGACGGACCTGTTCGGCTTCCTCCCGAGCCCGCGTAGGGTCGGTCGCCATAATCCAACCGCTCTCGCGTCGCGACCCGATCCTCGCCCTCCCTGCGTCTCTGCGTTCTATTTCGTCTCCAAGACGGACCTGTTCGGCGATTTATTGCACGCAACGCGGCCGTCCCGCCCCCGCAATGTTGCCGTCTCTCGCGGAACAGGTCCGTCGAGGAATTGCCCCGAAGGAGTGTAGGGTCGGTCGCCATAATCCAACCGCTCTCGCGTCGCGCCCCGATCCTCGCCCAGCATCTCTGCGTTCCATTTCATCTCCAAGACGGACCTGTTCGGCGATTTATTGCACGCAACGCGGCGATCCCGCCCCCGCAATGTTGCCGTCCCCCGCGGAACAAGTCCGTCTAGGAATTGCCCCGAAAAAAGGTGGAATGCGCTGAGCGACGTCGCGCCGCAGTCCGAACGCAACCTAACGCGACCGGCCCTACACGAACCCCGGCCCGGATATGCTCAGTTCTGGGGCTTTTTCGCGGTAAAAATCCTCAACGGTGGAAACGTATCCAATGTCAGCGGCCGGTTCTGCACCTGCATCCCAAGCTTGGCGAAAGTTTTTTTGTATTCGCCCGTGTGCCGAAAATCCGAAATCACCGCAATCCCGCCCGGCTTCAGTACGCGCGCGATTTCGCGGCAGGCCTGGGCTCGCCCCGGCACATTATAAATATTGTGAATGCAGAGATTGGTGACCACCGCGTCGAATGTGCCGTCGGCGAAGCTCATTTTCTGCGCATTCTCGTTCAGAACTTCCGTATTGCCGCGCACTCCTTCGAGCTCCAGATTGCGCTCCAGATTCTGCAAATTATTGCCGGAAAGATCTTCCTGGTTCCAGATGTCGATGCCGATGGCTTTGCCGGTGGTCAATTTCTTCGCCGCGCCCACGAGCAGCAATCCGCGCCCCGTACCCACATCCAGGACGCGCTCGTTTCCCGTCCAAGGCACGCACGCCAGAATTCGATCTCTGTGCCGGAACTTGCCGAACTTGGAGTAAAGCAGCATCAGCACGCCCGGCGCGATCAGAAACGCTGCCGTGACGAGCAATCCGGGAAAGAACTCCAGCACTGCGTGCCCGATCCGCAGCTTGGGCACCAGCACGCAATAAACGGCAACCGCTACGCCTGAAAGAATCAGGTTGCGGATAGCGTGGGGCGCGTCAACTCCGTAATCGGGCTTTTCGCTCATCGGGCCCGCGATTCTATCCGCAATCGCGCAGCCCTACAATCCGTCGCGTCCCCGCGGCCGCATCGTCTCGACAGCGCCAAAAATACACGACGCGATTTCATGTTCCACGAAGCCCCCGTGCCGATGCCGCGGTCCATCCTAGGTGCTCTCGTCCGCAAAGCAGGTTGTCGCTGTATACGCGTCCGTACATTCCCATTGTTGCTACCCTGCGAATCGGCTAAGATGCGGCGTCCGAGCCGTGCACTTCGCCCCACATTTGCGCTCCCGTGCGATGATAATTTTGCTCTTCCTCATCGCGGGCATTTTCTTGCCTCGCCGCCCTCTGCTCGCCCAAGAAAATGGCGCGCCTGCGCCTCAGGCCGCTGGCGGCGTGCCTCCCGCTCCGTCCAGATTTCAGGTGATTCGGTCCATCTCCGGAACAAAAGGAACAACAAAGGCAGGCGAATACGTAATTGAAGACCCTCGCACCGTTTTTTATCTTCCGCAAGATCGCAAGGTCATCGTCTATTTCGAATGGAACGGGCCGCTGGGGAAACATCATTTCGAAGCGCTTTGGAAAGATCCTGCAGGTAAAGTTTCTGCGATCTCCGATTTCGATTACGAAGCGACTGCCAATCCATTCGCGGGCTACTGGACACTCGCGTTAGCCGATGACGCGCCAACGGGCATGTGGTCACTCGAGGCTCGTGTGGATGGTGAGGTCACTGGATCGCACGCCTTCCAGGTCGTTGCTGCACCGCGGCCTGAAAATCTTCCCGTCGAACGAGTGCCCGCTGCGCCTGCCGAGATTTACGAAAAGGCCGGAGCCGCTAGTGTTTTTGTGCAAAGGCTGGGCCCAAATGGCGAGCAACTCGGCTCGGCATCGGGCTTCTTGATCGGCGAAGGCGAGGCAGTCACCGCATTTCAGGCCATCGATGGCGCTACGACTCTCCGGGTCGTTTTTCACGACGGCCGACGCGTCACCATCGATAGTGTCGCCGCGTGGGACCGCCGCGCCGACTGGGCCGTTCTGCAGTTTTCCGCCGATAGTCTTCCTTACCTTCGGCGCGCAAAGCCTGAATCCTGGAGCGTCGGCGACACGTGCTATGCGCTCGATTCGCCCTCGGAAGGAAATCGAACGCTCGCGGCAGGCGTCGTAACGGGGAAGAGCAGCGCCACTGCCCCGCAGACCGCATCAACACTTCATATCTCGGTGGGCACACAATTGGATCGCCGCTTCTCGATCGCTATGGCGACGTAATTGGCGTTGTTGGCGGCTGGTTGATACCCGGCCTATCCTTGGGCGACGCCGAGGCCGCGGGGACTCCGGGAGCGCCGGCGCCGGGCACGACGGCTGTGCCAATCAATCTCATCTCGCTCGGCTCCGGCGAAAAAGCCGCCTCACTCACCGAAATGGCTCGGACTGGGCAGTTCGTCCCTCCGGTGACAGTCGGAGACGCGGTGCTTTACGCGACCTTCACCAAGAAGCTCGAGAAGTTCGGCAATGGAATGGCGCATCCGGGGCTGGGCGCGAATGTCTTTTCTCACGGCGACGCCAAGATTTATCTGTACGCGAGTTGGGAACCACTCAGCAAGACGGAGAAGAAGAAAAAAACCGCGGCGGCCATGACGTACGTTCGCATTTATGACATCGACAATTCATTGCGTGGCTCGCTGGGCCCCACGAAAATCCAGCGCGCCGGGACCGATACTCCGCAGACCGTCTCCGAAATATCGACCGCGAGCCTCTCGCCGGGGGGCTATCGAGCCGACATTCTCCTCGGCGAGGATATCGCCTGGCGCGGTTATTTCCGCATCACGCAGTAAGCATCGCGAACATCCCTGCCACTTCGTCCCCGGGCACGTCATCGCGTCTCGCGGCGAGGTGCTGGCGCTGACGGCTCCGATCTCGGCGCCGATCGCCTCGGTTCGGTGCGGGCTAGGGAACACACTCGGACGCTACGGGAGAGGCAGCGTTGAGCCAGTGAAGGTAAGTGTCCAGCACGTGCCAGCAGACCGGATTGTTTTTGGCGAACCCGGCCGAATCGAACGGATAGGCGGTGTCGACGTGACTGTAGTGGACTAAGACGGGGATCGAGGGTGGAAGCTTCGGCACGAGATCCCATTTGTTGACGATTCTCCAGGAATTCATCGGCAGCAGATTGAAGAGGTGCGCGAACTGCGTGTCTCCCACATGTGGCGACGCGAATGTGCACAGCGTGCCGATGTCGAATCTACGCTTCGCATGATTTTCCATCGCGAATAAAGTGCACAGCGCCGCGCCGAGGCTGTGCCCTGTTACGGCGGTCGGCCGGGGCGGGCGCGTGCGGCCTTCGGCGAACGGCGCCGCCAGTCCGCGCTCGACTTCGCGACTGGCCGCCTCTTGGTCGAGCTGATCCGCGAAAGAGCCCGTGAACGTATCGGGAGCGCCCGCGGGCGTCGCGTGTCGCCCCGGAGCCGCCGGCAATGGCCGCTTCACCACTTTCAACGTGCTGTAGATTCTGTCGAAGCCGTACGCCACCCGCCCGGCGGACGGGACTTGATGGAATGGAACGGGAATCGCGACGCCGTCATCCAGCCACTCGATCATGTGTTCGGTGCCGCGGATGGCGATGATTCGCGAATCCGGATTGGCCACTTCGTGAACGACGATGCCGTAAAACTTCGGCGCCACGATGTTCAGGAAGAAGTCGGACATGTGAATCCATGCCCCGAGTTCGTACTCCGGAGGAATGCCGGCCGGCGCGGGCCGAAGCGGATCCGGGCCTTGCGGGCTGTTGAACATCGTGTAGGCGGCCTGGACGATCTGGCCATACACATAAGCTTTTTGCGGATCCAGCGGCTGGCCCAATGCACGCCTCCTTGGAGTGGAATCGTAAACGCGCCGCCTCGCAATCAGGCGCCATGGAATTGTCGAGCGATTGCGGCAAGAATTATCGCATCGGACGGTAAATCGATTGGTAACATACTCTTGGTTATCTTCAAAGGCAACACTGACTCGGATCGTCAGCGTTCCGCCGCTCTGTGGCTCGCTCCAGTGAATTGCGCGTCAGCTTCTGCATTCGTCTGATTTTTATCGGTGCGAATTGCGAATCAGTGTTGCGACCCGCTCTTACACACCACGCATTTGCGGACCTCTACCCCCTGTGCTAACGTGGGCCGGTTGTGATCACGATGCAAAAAACAACTGACAACAACAGAGCGACAGTGGGACCGGCGCGGCGGCCGCTTCTCGGCGCCAGCGACCACTCACTCGCCGCTGCTTTTCTAATCGGGACAGCCGTACGATTAGAAATCGCCGTAAGCTCAACAAAACAAACAACCGAGGTCATTTCTAATCGGGACACTTTTGGGACTCCGGGAGCGGATCAGTGACCTCTAATCCGGCCGCGAAACGCATCGCTGTCATACCCGGCGACGGCATCGGGAAGGAAGTGATTCCCGAAGCGGTAAAGGTGGTTTGCGCGGCGGCTGCGCGTGGCGGGAACAAGCTTGAGATCACCGGCTTCGACTGGGGCGCGGACCGCTTTCTTCGCGATGGCACCACTCTTCCCGGCGACGCTCCCGAAATGTTTCGCCGCGATTTTGATGCCATCCTTCTCGGCGCGATGGGCGATCCGCGAGTGCCGTCGAATCAGCACGCCGCCGACATTCTTCTCGGCCTGCGCTTCAAACTGGATCTCTACGTGAATGTACGGCCGTGCGTGCTGCGCGACGCGCGGCTCACGCCGCTGCGCGATCGCACCGAGCGCGACATTTATTTCGTCGTCTTCCGCGAGAACACGGAAGGCTCCTACGTCGGGATGGGCGGAATTTTCAAGAAAGGCACGACAGACGAAATTGCCATGCAGGAGGACGTCAACACCTACAAAGGCGTCGAGCGCATCCTGCGCTACGCGTTCGAATACGCGCGCGCGAACAAATTGAAAAAGCTGTGCATGACCGACAAATCGAACGCGCTGGCTTTCGGCCACGATCTTTGGCAGCGCCTGTTCAAGAAGATGCGCGCGGAATATCCCGAAATCGAATCGAGCCACCAGTACATTGATAATCTGCTGATGCAAATCATTCGCGATCCAACGCAGTTTCAAGTCATCGTCACCTGCAACATGTTCGGCGACATCGCGAGCGACGTGGGCGCGCAAATCGCCGGCGGGCTGGGCCTCGCGCCCTCGGGAAATATTCATCCGGGAAAAGTTTCGATGTTCGAGCCGGTGCACGGTTCCGCGCCCAATATCGCCGGAAAAAACGAAGCGAATCCGATGGGTTCGGTTCTGACGGGCGCGATGATGCTGGAGCATCTCGGAATGAAGGAAGAAGCGCAGCGCATTGAGGCAGCCGTGCGCGCGGCGCTCAGAGAAGGGAAGACAACTTCGGATCTCGGCGGCTCGCTTGGCACTCGTGAAGCCGGCGACTGGCTTGCCAATTTCGTTTCAAAACAATCGTAAAGGTAAATCGCTCGAGAGCCGCTAGGCTTCGCCATAATAATAATTCGGGCGCCGCGTGCGACTGGGCGCCGCCAAGATCATGCCGAGGAGAAATCCTCCGACGTGCGCCCACCATGCCACGCCGCCCGCGTCCTGCACGTTCGTCGCGCCGAGCGAGCCGACGCCGCTGATGAACTGAACGAGAAACCACAAGCCGATAAAAACGTAGGCCGGGATGCGCGCGGTGAACCAGAAAATGAAAAGCGGAACCAGAGTCAGAATCTGGCTGGCGGGGAAGAACAAAATGTACGCACCGAGCACTCCCGAAATTGCGCCGCTCGCGCCAATCGCGGGAATCCGCGTCCCCCAACTGAACGCCGCCTGTGCCACGCCGGAGCCCAGCCCGCAGATCAAGTAAAAAAAGAAATACCAAATGTGGCCCAGGCGATCCTCCACATCGCCGCCGAAAATCCAGAGAAACCACATGTTCCCGATAATGTGCAGCCAACCGCCGTGAAGGAACATCGAGGTGAAGAGCGGAATCACGGCGTCGATCGGAGTCAGACCGTGTTGTCCCTGAAGCGCCAGCTGCATGGTTCGCGGAACCGCGCCGTAGTGCATGACGAACTGCTGCGCGGCGTGCGGATCGAGCGAGAGCTGGAAAAAGAAAACGATGAAGTTCACGACGATCAGAAGCACCGTGACGGCCGGAAACGAACGGCGCGGATTCAGATTTTTGAGAGGAATCATCGAAGATTAATTCTAACCGGCAACTTTAACTTCGTTTGCCGCCTTCTCCAAGTCCTCGGGCCGATAAAGCGGCTCGTTGCGTTCGCCGGATTGAATCAAACTTTGAATGGCTTCGATAGCAGCGATGCCGGCGCGCGCACCGACAGCCGTGCATGCGAGTCCCGCGGCGGCGCACGAGAATTCGAGATTTTTTTCCAGGTTCATCCCGCGCACAATTCCATATACGTACGCGCCATGAAAAATGTCTCCCGCGCCGGTGGTATCAATCGCGTCCACGCGAAACGCCGGGACATAGATAAAGCGAACGCCATCCCAGGCGATGACGCCGTTGCGGCCGAGAGTTGCGGCCGTCAAGTGACACTTGAACTTCGCGTGAATCTGAGGCAGCGCTTTAAACGGATCGCGCACCCCAATCATCCGCCCGGGAAATTCGGGTGAAGTGATGATATGGTCCACATGCTCAAGTAACACTTCAACTCCACCATAGAGATTATCGAAGTCGCCGACAACGGGAATGCCAGCTTCGCGCGCCCATCGCGCAGCTTGCGTGGCTGCTGCCGTGTCGTGGCCATCGACGAGGAGCGCCGAGGCGTTCACGACCCATTCGCGCCGCACGTCGATTGGATGTAGCTCGACGCGAGGATCGCGGCCCCAGAGCACCGTGCGCTCGCCGCAGTTCGCATCAACCAGAATGTAGGACGCGGGGCTCAGGCAGTTCGGCTCACGAATCAAATGGCTTTCAACTCCGGCAGCGTCGAATTGCTGTTGCTGGAAGTCGGCGGCCCAATCATCGCCGACCTTTCCGACGTATCGAGTGCGAAGTCCCCAGCGCCGGCATGCGACCATTGCGGAGGCGACTTGTCCACCGGCACGGATATCGCTGGAAAGAACGCGAACCTTCGAATCCAAAGTAGGGAAGTGCGGCAGGCGAATGATCGTGTCGGTGGCGTTCAGGCCGACACCCACGGCATCAACGCGTTCGATTTCCGAAGTCATTGTTCTTTGCGTGACATTAAAGCTACAGTTGAACCCGCACACTCTATCCGATTTTGCCGCTGTGAGGCGAGCGCGGAAGAAAGAGAATTGAAAAGTTTTTACGCGAGCGCGGGTGCATAATCAATTGCGCCGCCTCCGTGGCTGTGATAAAAAAATTTGTTTCGCAGAAGCCGGCTGGCGCGGCCCGTGCGTTCGAGAAAGAAGCAGGTGGCGCAAGGATGTCGAGCGCTGCGAACAGCCGATGGTCGGCGGGCCGACACGCCGATGCCACTCCACGAATCCGAGGCTATCATTTTACAGAGTTATCCACTGGGCGAAGGCGACCGGCTCGTCAGTTTTCTGAGCCGCAGCGCGGGGCGCATGCGCGGCGTGGCCAAAGGCGCGCGGCGGCCGAAGAGCCGGTTCGGCTCGACGCTCGAACGGTTGAGTCACATTCGCATCTGGTATTTCGAACGCGAAACGCGCGATCTGGTTCGGATCACCCAGTCGGAATTAATTGAATCTTTCCTTGATGTTTTCCGCGACTTCGAATCCGGCTTGGCGCTCGCGTTTCTGAGCGAGATCTCAGAAGTCGTCTTGCCCGAGCACGAAGCGCTCGATGCGCCATTCCGTCTGCTTCTGCTGGCCGCGCGGGCGATCAAGAAGTCCGGCAAGCCCGCCGTGCCGCTCGCATACTTCTGCCTGTGGACGTTAAAGCTGGCGGGATGGATGCCGCCGCTCGATAGTTGCGTGGTTTGCGGGCGGGAGATCGGCGACGAGCCGGCGTACGTAGCGGCGTCGCTTCACGGGCTAGCATGCTTGAAATGCCGCCCGGCGTCTTCGAGGCTATTGCCAAAAGATGCGCTGGTGATTGCACGAAAGATGCTCAACGAAAAGCTTGAAGCATTACTCGATGTCAATTTGCCGCCGCTGGCGCTGCGAGAACTGACGGCGGTTCTGCTCGACTGGATCGAACTGCAAGCGGAAAAGAGATTGACCTCGCGGAAACTTTGGGAGCAGAAGATTTGAAATCGAAGAAGTTACTTGAGAAAAGCGCACCGAAGCCGCACGGTCTCACATTTCAAGAATTACTTTTCACACTCGAGCGCTACTGGATGGAGAAGGGCTGCGTGCTACAGCAGCCATACGACGTCGAGGTCGGCGCCGGCACGATGCATCCGGAAACTTTTCTGCGAGTGCTCGGACCGGCGCACTATCGAGTGGTGTACGCGCAGCCGAGCCGGCGGCCCGCCGATGGCCGCTACGGCGAAAATCCGAACCGGCTCTACAAGCACACGCAGCTTCAAGTGATACTTAAGCCCGCGCCAGCGGATGTCCAGGACTTGTATCTCGCGAGTTTGCGCGCGATCGGAATAAATTTGAAGGAGCACGACGTTCGATTCGAAGAGGACAACTGGGAAGCGCCGACCCTCGGAGCGTGGGGAATCGGCTGCCAAGTTCTTCTGGACGGACTTGAGATCACCCAGTTCACTTATTTCCAACAATGCGGCGGAATTGATCTGGATCCGGTGCCGGTGGAGCTGACCTACGGACTCGATCGCATCGCGGCCTACCTGCAAGGCGTGGACAACGTCTTTGATGTGCTCTGGTCGGGCGACATGACGTACCGGCAAGTGCGTTTTCCGGAGGAGCAGCAATTCTCTGGATACAACTTCGACTGGGCTGATCCTGTGGCGACGCGAAAGATGTTTGATTTAGCGGAAGCGGAGGCGCAGCGGCTGCTGAATGCGTATGCGGGGCTCAAGGGCGAAGAGAAAAGGCGCTTCCCGATCCTGAGCGCGTACGACATGGTGCTGAAATGTTCGCACCTGTTTAATGTTCTCGATGCGCGCGGGGTGATATCGACAACAGAGCGCGTGGCAATCATCGGGCGAATCCGCCAGATTGCGTGCAAAGTAGCGGCCGCGTGGCTCGAGCAGCAATCGCAAGCGCCAATGGAACTCGCCGGAGCGAAAGCATGACGCGAGGCGCTGAACTCTTGCTTGAAATTGGGTGCGAAGAAATCCCCGCGGGGATGATCGCGAAAGCCGCGAGCGATCTTAAACAAATACTTGAGACGCAGTTGGTGTCGAACCGGCTTGCGAGCGCCGGAAGCGTCGAGACTTTTGGGGCGCCGCGAAGATTGGTGGCAATCGCGCGCGATGTGACGCCCTGGCAAGCGGACATCGTACAAGAAATCATGGGCCCGCCGAAATCGGTGGCGTTCGATAATGTCGGCCAGCCGACTCGTGCGGCACTGAGCTTCGCCGAAAAGCAGGGAATCGGCCTCGAAAAAGTTGAAATCGTTCAGACGCCGAAAGGCGAGTACCTCGCCGTCAAGAAAGTGATTCCCGGGCGCGAGGCGAAAAGCATTCTTGCGGAGGTCCTGCCGCAAGCCATCCGGGCCCTCACGTTTCCACGTTCGATGTACTGGACTACCGCGAGCGATATTCGATTCATCCGGCCGATTCGCTGGATCGTTGCGCTGCTCAATGGCAAGGTTGTGCCGTTTACGCTGGCCGGCGTTAAATCCGGAAACTTAACGACAGGGCACAGATTTCTCGGAAAGTCGAAGATCGCGGTTACGGGCGCGGCGGACTTCGAGAAGAAGTTGAAGAGCAACTTTGTGATTGTCAGGCCTGAAGAGCGGCGCGAGAGGATCGAAAAGGAGCTTCAAGCATTACTTGCGAAGAAGGGATTGCGCGCCCATTCCGATCCGGCATTGATAGATCTCGTGACTTACTTGAATGAATATCCGACGGCGATCATGGGCGGATTTGATCGCGCGTATCTTGAGCTGCCGAAGGAAATTCTGATTACGGTGATGCGCGGCCACCAGAAATATTTTGCGGTCGAAAACAAGCACGGAGCGCTGGAGCCCGATTTCATTGCCATCATCAATCTCGACAAGGATCGCCAGGGGTTGGTGCGCGGGGGACACGAACGAGTGCTGCGCGCGCGATTCGCGGACGCGAGATTCTTTTGGGACACGGACCAGAAAAAGCCGCTGGCAGACTTCCTGCCGCGCTTGAAGCATGTGACCTACGAGTCGCGGCTGGGCAGTTATTTTGACAAAGTGGAGCGAGTTCGGGCGCTGGCGCGATGGCTGGCGAATACATGGAGCCAGGGCGGCGTGCTGGAAGCGCACGCAGACGATGCAGATCGCGCGGCCGAGCTTGCTAAATGCGATCTCGTGACGGACATGGTTCGAGAGTTTCCCGAATTGCAGGGAATCGTGGGAGGGCTCTACGCCAGGGCGCAGGGCGAGTCGAGCGATGTGGCCTGGGCGGTTTACGATCATTACAAGCCGGTTGGGCTTGACGATCCAATACCGCGAAATCTGACGGGCTGCGCGGTGGCGGTCGCGGACAAACTCGATTCTCTGGTTGGATGTTTTGCGATTGGCGCGATCCCATCCGGATCGAGCGACCCATTCGCACTTCGGCGCGCGGCTCTCGGTATCGTAAAGATACTGCTGGAGCGCAAGCTGCCGGCTTCGCTTTCTTCGGCGATCTCGACGGCGGCGAATGCATATCGGAATGCGGCGCATAAAATTGAAGTGACGCCTAAAGCCGAGGCGGAGGTTCTGGCATTCCTTCAAGAACGAGCGCGATACGTTTTGAGAGAAAAGCATGGCTTCGCTTACGACGAAGTGAACGCGGCGCTGGCGGCGGGTGGAGATGACCTGGTGGATGCGACAGCGCGAGTGGCGGCATTGAAAGCTATTCGCAAGACACGCAATTTTCCGCCGCTGGCCGCGGCGTTCAAGAGAATCCGAAAGATTCTGGAAAAGGCCGATCCCGCGCTGGCGAAATCGGGAATGCGGGGCCTTGCAGTGAAGCCTGAACTTTTTCGCGAAGCAGCGGAGCGCGAGCTTTATGAGGAAGCGCAGAAGATTGCAGCGGAGGCTCGAGGGTTCAAGAATGCCGCGAAGTATCGAGAGGCGCTGGATGCGATCGCCGGGCTGAGGCCAGCGGTGGACCGGTTCTTTGACGATGTTCTAGTGATGGCTGAAGAAGAGGATCTGCGCGCGAACCGATTGGCGCTGCTAGCGTCGTTGTTAAAGGAATTCTCGACGATTGCCGACTTCTCGGAGATGGTTTCGGAAGAAGCTGCGTGAACGAAATGAAAGCAATGGTTGTGAGTTTCTTGATGCCGAGAGCCCTCCCCGTCGGAGGTTGCCGAAGTTAAAGTAAAACTCGATGCGACGCTCCCGAGCGACGGGCGCGGTTGAGGCGAAATGACGGCCCGGCAAGAAATTTGGAAGGAACACTTCCGGTCGTCAAAGCGACAGCTTCGAAGCGGCTCCAGTTTCGATTTAGATTTTGCGGACGTTGCGCGAGTGGATGTCGACGAGAGCGGCTTGCGTGAAGTAGTGGTTGAAGTACCTCGACACTGTCGGCGTCGTCGAGCCGACAATTTGAGCGTTACTCGAGGATCGGAAATGCGGTTGAAATTTTTCGGAGGTGCAACTTGAAGTACGTTTATTTCTTTGGCGCGGGCAAGGCGGAAGGCCATGGCGAGATGCGCGACCTTCTGGGAGGCAAGGGCGCGGGCCTGGCGGAGATGACGCGGATCGGCCTGCCGGTTCCGGCGGGCTTCACGATCACGACGGAAGCCTGCGATTACTTTTACAAGCACGACAAGAAGTACCCGTCGCAGCTGCGAGGCGAGGTGGCGAAGAATCTGGCAAGGCTGGAGAAGACGGTCGGCAAGAAATTGGGAGATCCGAACGATCCGTTGCTCGTGAGCGTGCGGTCCGGGTCGGCGCGTTCGATGCCGGGGATGATGGAGACGATCTTAAACCTTGGCTTGAACTCGCGATCGGTTGAAGCGCTGGCGAAGCTGACATCGAACGAACGATTTGCCTACGATGCGTATCGCCGGTTCGTGCAGATGTATTCGACGGTGGTGATTGGGCTCTCGAAAGAAGACCTCGAGCAGAAACTTCGCGCGATGAAGACTCGCTTCAACGTGCAGGATGACACGCAAGTTTCCGCAGCCGGCTGGCGCGAGCTCGTCGCGGAATATAAGGCTCACTTTAAAAAGAACACCGGAAAAGACTTCCCGGAAGATCCTGAAGAGCAATTGTGGGGCGCGATCGGCGCGGTTTTTGGATCGTGGATGGCGGAAAAGGCGGTGACGTACCGGCGGGTGGAGAAGATCACGGGCTTGCTTGGTACGGCAGTGAACGTGGTGCAGATGGTCTTCGGAAATCGCGGCGAAAATTCCGGGACGGGAGTTTGCTTTACGCGCGATCCTTCGACTGGCGAGAAAACGTTCTACGGTGACTTCCTGATCAACGCGCAGGGCGAGGACGTTGTAGCGGGAATCCGCACGCCGATGCATCTGGCCGAGATGGCGAAGCGAATGCCGAAGGTCTACAAGCAACTCGAGAAAGTTCGAGTGAAACTTGAGAAGCATTACCGCGACATGCAAGACCTCGAGTTTACCGTTGAAGATGGCACCCTCTATATGCTGCAGACGCGCACAGGGAAACGAACTCCGGCGGCGACTTTTCGAATCGCAGTCGACCTGGCGAACGAAGGCGTCATTTCAAAGAACGAGGCGCTGCTGCGAATCAAGCCCGAAGACGTCGAGCGGCTTTTCTATCCCGTGATCGATCCCGCAATTCCGAAATCGGATCTGGACAAGCGCAAACTGGCAACGGGAATCAACGCAGTCCCGGGAGCGGCGGTGGGGAAGGCCGTGTTCACAGCGCAGGACGCCGAAGAATGGGCGCAGCGCGGCGAGCGCGTGATTCTGGTGCGGCGCGAAACGAGCCCGGAGGACGTCGGCGGGATGTACGTGGCGCAGGGGATCCTGACTGCGACCGGCGGGAAGACCAGCCACGCGGCAGTTGTGGCGCGCGGCTGGGGCAAGTGCTGCGTCGTTGGCGCAGAAGCCCTCGAGATCGATTCGGGAGCGAAGGAAATTCGGACGAACGGGCATGTGGTTCATGCAGGGGACTGGCTGACCCTCGATGGCAGCGATGGAATCGTCTATACGGGCGAAACACGATTGGCGCGACCGGACGCGCCAGATAGTTACGCCACACTGATGAAATGGGCCGATCAGACGCGGCGGCTGAAGGTGCGCACGAACGCGGATACGCCGCACGACGCGCGAAAGGCGCGCGAGATGGGCGCGCAAGGAATCGGCCTTTGCCGTACGGAGCACATGTTCTTTAAGGATTTTGAGCAGCCGGAACGCAGCATCGAGCGCCAACTGGCGATTCAGGAAATGATCGTCGCGGATTCTAAAGAAGCACGTGAAAGGGCGCTGGCGAAATTATTGCCATTTCAGCGGCGAGACTTCATCGGCATTTTCACGGCGATGGATGGATTCCCAGTGACGATCCGGCTGATCGATCCGCCGCTACACGAGTTCGTGCCGCACGAAAGGAAGAAGCAGGAGGAGCTGGCAAAGAAGATCGGCGTGGATGTGGACATCGTAATCCGGCGTGTGGACCAGTTGCGAGAGGCGAACCCGATGCTCGGGCACCGCGGCTGCCGGCTGTGCATCACCTATCCAGAAATTCTCGAGATGCAGGTGCGTGCAATTATCGAGGCGGCGGTGGATTGCCAGAATCGCGGAATTAAAGTTTTGCCTGAGATCATGCACCCGCTCGTCCTGGACAAGAAAGAGTTCGAGATTCTCGAGAAAGCGACGCGGCGCGTGGCCGACGCGATCATTGCGGCATCGAAAGTGAAACTTGAATATAGCGTCGGGACGATGATTGAGCTGCCTCGCGCGGCGCTGCTTGCGGATCAGATCGCGGAGGCCGCGGAGTTTTTCTCGTTCGGGACGAATGACCTGACGCAAACGGTGATGGGGCTTTCGCGCGACGATGCCGGGCGCTTCCTGCCGGACTATGTGGACGAGAAGAAGGCGGGCATATTCGAGGCCGATCCTTTCCAAACGCTCGACCAGGCCGGTGTGGGGATGCTAATGCGCTGGGGCATCGAGCGCGGACGCGCGACTCGTCCGAACCTGAAGATTGGGATCTGCGGGGAGCATGGCGGCGATTCGGAGAGCGTCAAGTTTTGCCACAAGATTGGCATGGATTATGTGAGTGCGTCGCCGTTTCGAGTTCCAATAGCGAGATTGGCCGCAGCTCAAGTAGTACTTGAAGAAAAGTCGAGGCGCAAATAGGCTGCAATTTCGTGCGAAATGAAGAGCGACGACTGACTTCAACCAATCCATGAGACAAAATCCGCTGATCATCGGCATCTGCGGCGGAACCGGTGCCGGCAAAACGACGATTACAAACCGGATCATTCAAGCGCTCTCCGAAACGAACGTGATTGTTCTTGAGCAGGACAATTACTACAAGGATTTCCCGGAACTCTCGCTGGAAGATCGGACCAAACAGAATTTCGACCATCCTGACTCGATTGACACTGCGCTTCTAACCGAGCACTTGAAGAAACTTCGCGCGGGCGAAGGCATCGACCGGCCCACCTACGACTTCACGTACTACCGGAGATTGCCGCAGACGGTGCGAATCGAGCCACGCGCGGCGACGATTCTCGAAGGCATACTGATATTTGAAAGCAAAGCGCTTCGGGAGTTGATGGACATCAAGATTTTTGTCGATACCGACGCCGATCTTCGATTTATCCGGCGGCTGGTGCGCGACATTCGCGAGCGCGGGCGCACGATGGATTCGGTGATCGAACAATACCGGACGACGGTGCGGCCGATGCATATGGAATTCGTCGAGCCAAGCAAACGCTACGCCGACGTGATTATTCCCGAAGGCGGGCAAAATGAAGTGGGGATCGATCTCGTGATTCAGAAGATCCGGTCGCTGGTACCGCGGTGAGCTAGGCATCGAGACGCGGACTGTATCGCTCCGCGCGCCAACTTCACGTCGGCATTCGCAGGAAGAAATAAACTCCGAGGAAAAAGAAGATTGCGTCAGGGGCCCAGCCGGAGAGCAGGGGCGGCAACTGGCCGACCGCGCCCATGGCCTCGAAGAGCGCCGAAGTCGCCCAGTAAGTGATGCCGATGCCGACGGCGAGGGCCAGGCCGCCGACGGCGCCGCGCGTTCCCACCAGAAATGCAAAAGGCGCGCTCAGAAAGATGATGATCGCGGCTATCATGGGAAAAGCGAACTTTTTGTGCCACTGCACGGCGAGGCGAGAAGTGTCGAAGCCGGCTTGACGCAGGCCGCGAATGTATTCGGCCAGCTGGCGCCAATTCATCTGATAGGACTGGCGAACTTCGCGATTGAAGTAGCTCGGCGTTTCGGAAAATTCACCAAGCGAAAGCACTTTGAACGGGGAGTACGCGGTGATGCGGCCGTCCTGAAAGTCGCGAACCCAGCCTTCTTCGAGAATCCACGCGCCCAGCGTCGGTTCCCACTTCGCGCGCTGCGCAAAGACGCGGCGTCGAAGGCGGAAATTCGACTGATCGAGTTCATAAATACTCAGCCCGCCGAAAACGTTTTGATCGGAGTCGAAGAATTCATAGTTCAGAATTTTTCCGTTCTCGCCGAAAATCCACTGGTGGGTCGGATGGAGATAAGTCTGCGCGGGGCGGCCTTTGATCTCGTTGCGCAGGGCGTCCTGGCGCTGGTTGGCGTAGGGCAGAAAAGTGTCGTCGAGTAGGAACATCCCGCCCGCGAGCAACGCGCCGGCAAGGACAAGGGGAAGGCAGAGGCGGTAGAGACTCACGCCGCTGGCTTTGAATGCGGTAACTTCGTTGTTCTTCGCCAAGGTCCCCAGGGTGACGAGCGTCCCGACCAGCGCCGCGAGGGGAACGAGCTGGTAAACCATCAAGGGCACGAGATAGCGAAAATAATCAAGAACCACGCTCCACGCCACGTGATTGCGCGAAATGTCTCCAAGCAAATCGAACAGCGTGAACGCGTCGAAGATCACGACGAAACCGGCGAGGAGCAAGGCGAAATAGTAGAAAAAGGTTTTCAGAATATACACGTCGACAAGCAGCGGAAACGCCGCCTGCACGCCACCGGTGACAATTCCGCGACGAGCGACCGCTCCCCCGAGAGCGATGTGAATCGGCGCATTGGAAATTGGAACGACTTTCGCCGACTCAACGGGACGCCGGCGGAGTCCCATCAAACCATCCCAAGTGCGGCTGAACCAGCTTTCGCCACGGATCTGCTCGATCCCGCGCAAAAGAATCAGCGCGAGAATCGTTGCGACGACATTCGCCGTCCACACGCCGACGAATGGCGAAACCGCTCCCAGTTGTGCGTAGTGCGCCCCGGCGACAAAAATAAAATAGTAGGTTGAAATCAATACCAGCGTCAGTACGAATCCTGCCGCGCGGCCGCCGCGCCGGGGTCTTACGCCGACCGGCACACCGAGTAGGGCGAATACCAGGCACGCGGCCGGGAACGCGAGCCGCCGCTGAAATTCGGTGCGGGCTACGCGCTCGTCCGGGCCAGTGATCGAAAGCAGAGTTAAAGTTCGTTGCTCGGCGTCCGTGAGCACTTCGGGTTTGCCCGCTCCCGGCGCCGACATTTCCACCGGCAAGTCGCTCGAGCCGAACGAGGTCACGTTGTAACTCGTCGGCGTTTTCGGATCGAACTCGTGCGTTGCCCCTGGCCCAAGGTGCAACTCAAACTTGCCGCGTTCCGGGCTCGCGATTACAATGGCGTCCTCCGCCAGAGTCAAGTGCGATCCGGCCGCCACGTCGGATTCCGCCAGGAAAACACCGTGCCAGCGGGCAGCCGTCGCCTCCACGTCCTGGACATATAAAACCAGGTGCGGAAAGCGTTCGTCAAAAACGCGCGGTTGAACGGCAAAGGGAGCTTGCTCCGAGGCAAATTCCTCTTCGAGCGAATGGAATTGGCGGAGCGACAGAGGGCCGAGCCAGAGGGTGACGACGAACGTGAGGATTCCGGAGGCTATCGCCATCGCGCCAACCGGCACGAGCAGCCGCCTCAGGCCGACGCCAGAGGCATTCAGAGCGATGATTTCGCTGTCGGCAGACATCCGCCCGAGCCCGATCAGCACGCCGACGAGCGTTGCCATCGGCAGCGTAAATGCCAGAACGGGTATCAATGAGCACACGAAGAGCAGCGCGATGCTGCCTGGACCGCCCGAATGTCGGACAATTACGTCCATCAGTCGAACAAGTTGAGGGACGAAGAACACAAACGTGAATACCGCCAGCCCCAGCAATGAGTGGGAGAAAACTTCGCGGCAGATGTATCGATCCAGGATGTGCATAGGTGCGAAAAAATATAGTAGCACGGCACCGGACGGTACGCGCCGCGAGCCGGGGAATGCGGAACAGAATCCTGGAAACGGATTCGTGCAATGAGAGCCGTCAACCTCGTCCTGCTATGGCACATGCATCAGCCGCAATATCGCGATCCGGGCTCGGGGTGCTACATCATGCCGTGGACGCGGCTTCACGCCCTGAAGGATTACTGGGGCATGGTAAAAATCGTCGAAGAATTCCCCGGCATGCATATGACTTTCAATCTGGTGCCATCGCTTGGTGCGCAGATCGACGAATACGCGAGCGGCAAATTTCACGAGCCCTGGTTTCAGCTGGCGTTCGCGCCGGCAGACTCGCTGAACCTGGAGGACAAGACGGAAATCCTCAGCCGCGCGTTTCAGGTGAACCGCGAAACCTTGATGTCGCGTTGGCCGCGTTACGTCGAGCTGTTTCAGCGCGTTCAGTCAGGCGGGGCAAAATCGGCTGCGGCTCAATTCACTTCGAGCGATTGGCGCGATCTGCAATTGCTTTCGCAACTCGCGTGGATGGACGAAGAGTATCTGGCTCGCGACCCGGTCGTTTCCGCGCTTTCGAATAAGGGAAAAGGCTTCACCGAAAAAGACAAGACGGAGCTGAAATCCAAGCAAAAGGAACTTCTGGCGCGAGTGCTTCCCGAATATCGCGCGGCGGTCGAACGCGGCCAGATCGAAATCTCGACCACGCCGTTTTACCATCCGATTCTTCCGCTGCTGTGCGATTCGGATATCGCGCGTGTGTCAAACCCTCAGTCGCCCGTTCCCAATCCGCCGTTTCGGCACGCCGACGATGCGCGAGAGCAATTGACGCGTGCCCGCCAGTACCACGAGCAGCGCTTCGGCCGAGCGCCGGTTGGGCTGTGGCCTTCGGAAGGATCGGTATCGGATCAGACGCTCGAACTCGCCAGCGAGCTCGGATTCCGCTGGTTCGCAACCGATGAAGGCGTCCTCGGCCGCACGCGAAACGTCGGTTTCGCCCGCGATGCGGCGGGATATCCCGAAAACGCCGAGCAGCTCTATTCGCCGTGGCGATTGCGCCGGGGTGAACGCGAGATCGTGGGTTTCTTTCGCGATCACTATCTTTCCGACTTACTCGGTTTCGTTTACAGCCGAGTCGAGACAAGAACGGCAGCCGAGGATCTACATCGCCGCATCCGGCTGGTTGGCGAGCGCTGGACCGCGGAGCGGACGCCGACTGTCAGCGTAATTCTCGATGGCGAAAACGCCTGGGAGTATTACCGCGAGAATGGCCGCGAGTTTCTCAGGCAGTTTTATTCGAGAATCGAGAACGACCCGGACATCCATCCTCTCACGGTGACCGAAGCGGTCGCCGCCGCAGGCGATATTCCAACGATTGACGCGATTTTCCCAGGCTCCTGGATCAACGCCAATTTCAACGTGTGGATTGGCGACGCGGAAGATGTCCGGGCATGGGAACTGCTCTCGGAAGCGCGACGCGTGTATGCGCGTGCCGCGGCGGATTCCAAAGGCGCCAAGAGCCACGCCGCGGACTCGCAATCGCTTGCGCGCGCGTTCGAATCAGTTCTTGCGGCTGAAGGAAGCGACTGGTGCTGGTGGTTCGGTCCCGAGCATGGAACGGCAAACGACGCGGAATTCGACGCCCTCTTCCGAGCGCACCTGACCCAAATTTATGCCGTCCTGGGAGAAGAGGTGCCGGACTCGCTGACGCAGCCAATCAAGCGAATTCCGGCGATGGTGAAGCGCGAGGAGCCGGCCGATTATTTGCGAGTCACGGTGGACGGCCGCGAGTCCTCGTACTTCGAGTGGCTCGGCGCCGGTTACTACGCGGCGGAACGCCGATCGAGCGCGATGCACGGCCGGGTGTCAGCAATTTCGAATATTTTTTACGGATTTGACGACGAACATTTCTACGTTCGCGTTGATCCTTCATCGGAGTTGCTTGCGTCCTTCGAGGAATTCGAACTTCGCGTGACGATCTGGGATGCGACCGAGATGCGGCTCACACTTAAGATTCGGAAGAAGAAATTAGAATCGCTGACGCTCGAGCACGGAGGGATGTGCTTTCTCAATCCCGCGGAGTACGTAACTGCCGCGTGCGGGCGGATGATCGAAGCATCGCTCAGCAGGAAGTTATTCGACGTCAAAGGACGCAAGTCGCTGCTCCTCGGCGCGGCGGTTTGGGAAAGCGGCGTTCCGCTGGACGTATCGCCCGCAGAAGGCTACATCGAAATACCACTCGGCGATGCCGCATATTCGTGGCCGCTCGAATGATGCTTCCAATTTCTGCCAGTCCAAATCTGACTGGATTCTGCGTGAAAATACCTACGTAATCTTAGGCTCGACTGACCGTTGACTTCACGTTTGTTCGGCGCAAACTTCTTCGCGTTTCCTCCTGGGATCCTGGCAGAGATGTTCTGAAGTCATGAATCGGCATTCCGCGTGGTTAATGCCTTCACGTTTCTTGCCGGGCAAGTGACTCTCGCTGGCCGAAACTTTCGATGAAACAAAAGTTCTATTTCGTCGCCGCGCTGCTGCTCACCGTAATCGTGACATCCGGCCTTGCGGCCGGCGTTCCGGAGCACGCGGCATACGCAATAGGGACCCGCGCAAATATCCGCGGGCTCGTGCCGACTGTTTTCGAGAAGAATGAAGGGCAATTTCAAAAGGGAATTCGTTTCGTTGCGCGCTCGGAGAATTATTCGATTTCGCTCGAGAACGACGGGATCTCGATTTATCCGAACCAGCGAAAGCGTGGCGCGCAGGGACCGTCTCAGGATGCCGATCTCGCGAATCCATTTCGCATCGAGTTCCTGAGATCGATTGCACCGGCACGCGCGCGATGGCAGGGAGAGGAGAAGCTGGCGGCACGCGCGAACTACTTTCTCGGCAGCGATCGCCAGAATTGGCACACGAATGTTCCGCTCTTTGCTGGGGCGCGCTGGCGCGACGTGATGCCGGGAATCGACTGGATTGCCCGGAGCGGTTCAACTGGAATTGAACTCGACTTTGACGTGGCGCCGGGCGCTGATTTGCGCAGCGTGCGTTTTCGCGTGACCGGGTCCGGCATTCTAGAGCGCGCTGACAACGGCGACTTGATCGTCGAGCGAGGCGCCGCAACGATGCACCTGCTCGCGCCGTCGATCTATCAGTCGGTAGCGGGACTCCGGGTTCCTGTCGAGGGCCGCTATGTTATCGACGCAGACAGGGCGATCTCGTTCCGTGTGCCGCACTACGACCGGTCGGTGCCGTTGATTATCGATCCGTCCGTTTCGCTTTCCTACACAACGTTTCTCGGTGGTTCGGGCGCAGATTCCGCGAGCGGCGTCGGCCTCGACGGCATGGGCAACGTATATATCGCCGGGACCTGTGTGAACTCCGGTTTCCCCGAAGCCTCCGGCACCGAAATAGGGCCTGGTGGCGGCGCGGACTTCTTTGTCGCCGAGCTGAATCCGAATCTGCAAAATGCGGCGTCGCTGATCTATCTCACGTTCATTGGCGGGAGCGGTACAGAAGCGGGCGGCGAACTGGCCGTGAATGCAGGGGGCGAAGTCGCGATTGCAGGGACGACAACGTCGAGCAACTACCCGGTGACGGACGGGACCACGATCGGCTCATCCGCAAACGCCCTTGCGCTCACTTTGCTGAATACAGGCGGCGGTTCGATGGTGTTTTCGACCCTGCTCGCCGGGAACGGATCGGAAGGAACCCAAAGCGGCCCAAGCGTCGCGTTCGAGCCATCGGAAAACATTGCCGTCGCCTCCGATACCACCTCGACAAATTTGCCTGTGACCGTCGGCGCCTACCAAACAGTGTTTGGAAACGGCGACACGCCAACGGGCAGCAACGATGGATTCGAAGCGGTCTACAGCAACACGGGCGTGCTCGCTTACCTCACCTATCTCGGGATCGACGGCTACACGAATTTGGACGGATTCGCAGTACCGGTTCAAGTCGGTGTGACGGGGATTGCGGCGGACCTTCTCGGAAATACCTACCTGGCGGGGTTCACATCCCAGCCGGGAAGCGGGTTCCCGACGACGAATGGATTTCAAACGACGTACGGCGGTGGAGCATACGATGCATTTTTGATGTGCATCAACCCGAAAGGACTGGGCTCAGGAGACTTGGTGTATTCCACATTTTTGGGCGGAAGCGATTCGGATCAGGCGTTCGCGGTGGCCGTGGATGGCGCGATTCCAGCGAACGCGTACTTAGCCGGCACGACGCAATCGAGCTCGATCTTCACATCGCCAACGATCTCCGGATATCAAACCACGCTAAACGGCGTGGCGAACGGATTTTTGGCCGTGGTGAGCCAGACCACGGCAGGGGTTGCGTCGCTCGAGTACGCAACGTATTTCGGCGGCAGCGAAAGCGATTCGGCGCTGGCCGTCAACGCGCTCGCAGAAAACGCGGTTTACCTCGCGGGGAACACGACATCGCCGAATTTTCCGCCGTATCAAACGCTGCAGGCCTACAGCGGCACGAATGATGGATTCGTCGCCAAGTTCGATACGACGCAAGCAGCCGCTGCGTCGCTTTTGTATTCGACGTTGCTAGGCGGACGGAACGCCGCCCAAGTCAATGGAGTTGCAGCCACGGCGCTGGGAAGTGTTTTCGTAGCCGGCAGCACAACGTCGCCGGATTTTCCACTCGCGGGGAATCCTCAGACGGGCGTTCAGCCGATTTGCTCGAGCTGCCAGGAATCGCCGCCACTCCCCGACGCGTTTCTTGTGGCGCTCGCCGAGAATGCCACGATCGGGCCAATTGTTTCCTTTAATGCGCCACAGCTAAATTTTGGAAATCAGCTCGTGGGCAGCGCGAACCCGCCAGAAACGAGCCAGATCACGAACGCTGGCACGCTGCCGTTGGCCATCGGGAGCGTGACAATTGTCGGCACCAATGCCGGCGATTTTTCGCAGTCCGATGATTGTCCGATTGCGCCGAGCCTTCTTGCCGTGGGCGCCAACTGCGCGATTACCGTGACGTTTTCGCCCTCCCTTGCCGGCTCGGAATCGGCCGCGCTGAGTTTCGCCGATAACGCGCCGGGAAGCCCGCAAAGCGTAAACCTGAACGGAACGGGAGAAGAGCCGGTGGCTTCAGAGACCCCCGCAATCGTCGCGTTCGGCAACCAGGCTGTGGGAACCGTGAACCAGCAGGTCGTGACACTCACCAACTCGGGTAATTTGGCGCTGAGTATTACGAACGTGATCCTCACGGGTCCGGATGTAGCGCAATTTGGATATGGGGGCCTGGATACGTGCGGGAATGCGCCTCTGCAGCAGGGCGCGAGCTGCATGGTGGGAGTCGATTTTCAGCCCACGATGACGGGCAGTTTCAGCGCTCAACTTCAGTTTACGGACAACACAGGAAACGCGCCTGGCTCGATCCAGAGCATTCAGGTTTCAGGAATCGGTGTTACGGCAGCTCCGGGCGTGAGCGTCGCGCCGGCCGTGCTTACGTTCTCTTCGCAAGTAGTGGGAACGACAAGCGGCCCGCAAACCATATCGATGACGAATACAGGAAGCCTCGCGGCGCAAGTGAGCACGATTTCGATCGCCGGATCGAATGCGCCGGAGTTCGCCTTTGCTTCGGGATCGAATTGCCCGATCGGTGGCGGCACGCTTGCGGCAAGTGCGTCATGTAATGTCAACGTCGCATTCACGCCGAGCGTTACGGGATCGCAGTCAGCAGTCGTTCTGTTTGCGGATAACGCCTCGGGCTCGCCCCAGTCCGTGAGTCTAAGCGGAACTGGAAGTTCGGCTGTGCTGACGGTTTCACCCTCAAGCTTGAATTTTTCGTCGCAGACGCTGGAAGTCCAGACTGTGCCTCAGACGGTGACCCTGCAAAATTCCGGCGCGACGGCCATAAATATTTCAAACATCGCGATCGGCGGTTCGAATCCGACGGATTTCACGCAAAGCAACAACTGTCCGGCCACGCTGAATCCTTCCGGCCAAAACAATCCGCATCCCAGTTGCACGATCAGCATTCAGTTCGATCCCATCGCGGGCGGAGTTCTTTCCGCGACCCTCCTGGTGACCGATAACGCGTCCGGCAGCCCGCAATCGGTGCCGCTGAGCGGGACAGGGCTCGTGCCCAGCATCTCGATGTCTCCCTCGAGTTTGGCGTTTGGGCCGCAGGCGGTGGGAACGCCGAGTCCCGCGTCGCCGATCGGAGTAACCAACTCCGGGAACGGCGGGCTCGCAATCTCGGGGTTGGCTTTCAGCGGCGCGGACCAGATGGATTTTTCTGCGACACAGAATTGCGGGACAACGCTCGCGCCCGGCAATTCTTGCCAAATCAGCGTGATATTCGCGCCGACCGCGGCGGGTTCGCGTTCCGCTTATCTGAACGTCACAGACAACTCGCCCAATTCCCCGCAGATAATTCCGGTTACCGGCGATGCGACTAACTTTTCGATCGGGATGCAGCCCGGCGCGCCTCAGACGATCGTGGTGAGCGCGGGAGGGACGGCCACCTATAACCTGCAGGTTTCTCCCGCGGGCGGATTTTCCGGCAGCGTGGCGATAACGTGCACGGGAGCGCCGCAGTCGGCGGCCTGCGCAGCAAATCCGGCATCGGTAAGCGTGACTGGACAGACGGCGGTCGCGTTCACGGTGAATGTGACGACGTCGGCGGCGACGAGCGAGACGAATGGAGACGAAAGATCTTCGAGGAATGATACGGGGCGCCGCGCGCCGATGGTTGTGGCGATGATCGCGATTTTAGCGCTCGCCTATATCACCCCGCTGTACTTCGCCACGAATCGCGGCCGGCGGCGAGCGCGCACGTTCGCACGAGGCATCGCGCTGATACTTTTCGCGTGGTCAGCGATGACGGCTTGCGGCGGTGGCGGCCAACCAAATCCGGATTCGCAGGGGACGCCCGCGGGAACCTACACACTCACGGTGACGGGGACGAACCAGACGGCGACGAGCACAACTTCGCTCACTCTCCAGGTCCAATAGCCGAGATTCCGCGCGGAACCAAGCCCGCACCCGCCTGGCGCTGCGCCGCGACGCGAGATCCGTGAGTTGGCGAGCCCAAACTTAGAAAACTTTGATTGCGATATCCCGTGGCCCCTGGCCAACAGGAATCAGAGTGATCAAACCGCTGGTCAAGGTGCGAACGACAGCAAGATCGCTGGATTGCGTATCAACCACGAGAAGCATGTCGCCACCGGGTGTCAGCGCGAGTTGCACGGGTTTCTGGCCGACGGTAATCGGCCGGGCGACCTTGCGCTGGTCAATGGCGATGGGAACCACACGGCCCGCCGCCGAATCAACGACATAAATGTATGAGCTATCCGGCGTGAGCACTCCCGCGCCCGGAGCCATTCCCAGCAGCAAGAACTCGACGACCTCGTTGGTTTGCGTATTGACGATCACGAGTCCGTGGGACTGCGCCGAGCTGATGTAAAGTTCGCCGCCATCGCGCTTCAGCTCGAGATCGTCGGGGGCGCCGCCGATATCGAGATTCGCGAGCAAGACCCGCCGGCGGAGGTCCACAACGGATACCTGGGTGGATCCGCCCGAAGTGATGAAGGCTTTGGAGCTGTCGGGAAGAATCGAAATCTGCTCGGGGCGCGGGGCCACGGGAATCACCGCAAGTGGGGCAAGAGTTTGTGCGTCGAGGAGCGAGACGGAAGCGTCGTCGCGGTTCGAAACAACGAGAGTGCTTCCATCGGGTGTGATTCGAGCGATCCACGGCGTGCGTCCAGCGCGGCCGCGCGCGACAATCTGGCGGCTGGCGCAATCAATGGCCACAACGGAATCCGCGCCCGATGCCGCCACAAAGGCGCGACGTCCGTCGGGAGAAAAATCCAGGGCAAATGGCGCCGCGCCGACAGGAATGCGGGTGGTGATCCTCTTCGCCTTCGCGTCCAGCACCCAGGCCGTGCCCGCGGCCGAGCTGACTCCCCAGATTTCAGCGCGGGTCGGATGCGCGCGAAGGCCGCTGGGGCTGGCATCCACCGGGATTGTGGCGACGGGAGAAAGTTTGACCAGATCGATGGCGGTTATGGTGTTATCGGCGGTGTTCCCGACGTAGGCATCGAGATGCAAACCGGGCCGCAAGTACGCGGGGAGCTGCTCGAGCCAGAGTTCGCGTACGCCCACGAGCGCGAGAATCACGAGCAGAATGACGACGCGATAGTTCAGGCGGAGTTTCTTCAAGTGGAATTCAATTGAGCGAACGGTTCAGGACGCTCGCAATCGAACGCACTTCGATCATCAGTTGGGCGAATTCCTCGGGCACGATGGATTGCATGCCGTCGGAGAGCGCGCGTTCGGGTTCGTTGTGAACTTCGACCAGGATTCCATCGGCGCCGACCGCGACCGCGGCGCGCGAGAGCGGCAAAACTTTGTTGCGCCGGCCTGTGCCATGACTCGGATCAACCACGATCGGCAAATGGCTGCGGAACTGGACAGCAGGAATCATGCTGAGATCGAGGGTGTTCCGCGTGTGGTCGGAAAACGTTCGCACGCCGCGCTCGCAAAGGATCACTTCGTAATTTCCCTCCGCCATAATGTATTCGGCGGCCATCAGGAATTCGTCGAGAGTGGCGGACATCCCACGCTTGAGGAGCACCGGCTTTTTGGCTTTTCCAGCGCGCTTGAGGAGCGAGAAATTCTGCATATTGCGCGCGCCGATCTGAATCACGTCGCCGTAGCGTTCGACGAGGTCGAGACTTTCGTTGTCAACCGCTTCGGTAACGATGCCAAGGCCGAAGCGATCGCGTACGGCCGCGAGGATTTTCAGAGCGGGTTCGCCGAGACCTTGAAAACTGTAGGGCGAAGTGCGCGGCTTATACGCGCCGCCGCGAAACAGGCGTGCGCCGGACTTCTTCACGGCTTCAGCGATGGCAAAAGCCTGCTGCTCGCTCTCAATCGCGCACGGACCCGCCACGATTGCGACCGCCGATCCGCCGAAAGTTACGTCGCCGAGAGGCGTCGGAATACGAATGACGGACGTTTCGGGCTTGATGTCGCGACTGACCAGCTTGTAGGGCTTGCTGACCGGAATGCACTCGGCTACCCCCGGCATTCCTTCAAGGGTTCCGAGATCGACGGCTCCCTGATTGCCGGTGATTCCGATGGCGGTGCGAGCAGCGCCTGGAATCGGGTGGGCCTTGTAACCCAGAGATTCGATGCGATCGCAGACGGCGCGGATCTGCTCGTCCGTCGCAACCGACTTCATCACAACAAGCATGGGCCTCGCTAACCTCGATTCATGGGAGTTGCCGCGGCGAGCTGCGGTTCGGTCGGAGAAAACTCAGGAGCAACGCCACTCTCTTCAGCACGCGCGAGATAATTCTTGTACCAGAGCGCTTCGCTGGCGCGATGCCAGAAACGCATCCCCAGCCAAAAAAGGACGATCAACTGGCTCAGTAGGAACGACGTAAAGATCGACGCGTGCTTCACGTGGTAGACCCAAACGTGCGCGCCGAGCGCAAGGCCGATCCAGCCCACGATGCTGATCCGCAGATAGAGCCAGAACAAGCTGCCATAATTTCCACGCAGTAAAGCTCCGGCGCGGCGGAGGCATTTGCGGCTCCGCCACTCGCTATCAACAACCGCGATGAGTTCGGCCATGTCAAACCAAAGCCGAATCGACATCAGCAGCAATAGCAGGACGACAACCGCTGCGCCCATGAACCAGAACCAGGGATAGGGCGAGACGGATCGCTCCTCGACGGCGCTTGCGGCAGTTCGGGCGCCCCAGGCGATGAGCCCGAAGGGAATCAGCACGAGACACAGAAATATCACGAGGCGCAAGAATCGCCAGAAATATGTGCCACCACAGTGGAAGAATTCGCCGGTCGAGAGAGTTTCATCGCGCCAGTAGGCTTCGAGAATTCCGCCGGTCGCGAGCAACATGAAGAAAAAGAAAATCAGCGAGAAATAGACCGGAGTGGATCCGATATTCAGATAGGCGTAAGGCTCGCTTGAGAGTTCGCCCGCGGCGGCGAAATGGAAACCCTGGACGAGCGACGGGACGGCAGCGAGGCTATGGTCCAGCACGGCGCCGACCCGGCCCGTGATGATCCGCGCGGACCAGCCGGCCAGAGCGAGATTGACGATGAAGGCCCACCAGAGAACTCGTTGCCGCCGCCAGACCAGCCCGGCGCCCCCGGTGAAGACTCCTGATTCTCCGTTAGCCATTGGCTGTCGTCTCCGGCATTAAGTGAGCCAAGCCAGCATCTGGCCGAGCCACTCCGTGGCAAAAGTCCACAGGTTGGTAAATTTACGCGTCGCGTGCGTGTCTGCTTCAAGGGTCCGGCTGTTATTGAAGAAATCCGTGTCGAGCCAAATCTTGTGCTGGGGGTCGATCTCGGCGGATTCGAGCTTGGTTGGTTTGTCGTAGGTGTAGCGAATCCATCGGTCGCGACCATCCCAATGCTCCGTAACGGATTCGCCATTCTTGAACTTCACCAGAACTTCGACCGGGTAAATGAAATCGCCCTTTCGATGGATGACTACAGTGTTGCGGTACATTCCTCCAGGCGGACCGGAGCGAGTGGATTTCTCCCACCAATTCAGCGCTTCGGAGTTTACACTCAAGACTTCGTAGTCGAGAATTTGCGTGCCGTAAATCGCCGGATCGAAGTACCAGCGAAGATTTTGGCCGGAAACTTCTTCGATGGTCTTGAGAAAATCTTCGCCGGTCGGATGCGTGAAGCGATAGCGCATGAAGTAAGTGTGCAGCGCGCGGCGCATCGTGTCTTCACCGATGATCTGTTCGAGAGTGAGGAGAACGGTGGAGGTCTTGCCGTAGGTGATGCCGCCGTAGGTGTTACTGTCGAAGTATTTCCACGCGAACAGCGCGATGGGATCGAAATCGGGCGCGCCGATATATTCGAGACGCTGACCTTCAGGCTCGCCCATAGTGCCGAATGGCGTGTTAAACATGGAAGTATTGAAACCGTAGAGCTCGTTCATGATTTTTGTTTCGGTGTAACTGTTGATGCCCTCGTCGAGCCAGGCGTCTTCAAATTCGTTCGTCGCGACCATGCCATACCAATACTGGTGTCCGAATTCGTGCTCGATGACGAGCTCGGGAATGAGAGCGCCCTTTGGCATGAAGGTCGCCGTCCCGGCGGTGATCAGAGTCGGATATTCCATGCCGCCAGCGTCGCTGCCACCGTGCGGAGGATCCACGACGGTGATCCGGTCGTAGGGATACGGCCCATACCATTCGTCGAAGATGCGCAGGGTACCTTTCAAAGTTTTCAGGTAGCGCGGCACCGTGGCCATATGCCCGGGCGACATCAGCAAATGAATTTTCACTTCGCCGGCGCTTCCGGTCCATGAGTCCTCGACATCGGTGTACGAGGGGCTGGCAGTCCACGAAAAGTCATGGACGTCTTCCGAGTCAAACGTCACCGTCTTCGTGCCATCGCTATTGTTGACGCTTGAAACCAGGTCGCCGCCCGCGCCGACGATTTCGTTTTGCGGCAGCGTAATTTTCACGTCGAAGGTTCCGAAGTCGGCGAAGAACTCCGTAGTTGAGTGAAACTGATGGCAATTCCAGGCGCCTTTCCACCAAACGCCCACCTTCGGAAACCACTGACCGACCATCACAAAATCGTGCTTGTAACCGGTGCGCTCGAGAACTTCGGGAAGCTGTTCGTGAAAATCGAGATGAAACACAACCGTGGCTCCCGGAGCGACAGGCTTCGGAAGCGTCACTTGAAAAACGGTGTGATCGTTTTTGTTATGGTCGTCCGGCTGGATAAATTCCATTTTGCCGGTAACGTCGCCCATACCCTCGACAGCAAACTTGCTGACGGTGATCGCGCCATCGTGCTTGTTATCCCAACCTGAGCCGGAGCTTGTGCCGCGCGTTCCCGCGAGCCGAACTTCAGTCATGAAGGTGGACTGCGGCTGAAACGCGTTCATATAGAGGTGGAATGGGAAGGTTTGCTGTGGCTGACCGGTCAGGTTCTTGTAGGAGAGTTCTTCGGATGCGTCGATGGTGTGCTTGATCGCGTCGTATTTCGCATCGATGTGATAAGCGACGACTCGGACGGATAGCGGTTGCTTTTCGGTCCCACTCGCGGGGGCAGAGGGCGTTTGCGCGCAAAGTGTCTGTGTGAAAGCGACTAGAATGAACAACAGGGCCAAAGTTGCGAGTCTAACAAAACGCATGAATCACCCAATCTGACTGCGCTCGGCTGCGATAGAAAGTTCCGAGGCAAGAGGATAGGCCAGTCAGCTTGCGACCGCAACTCCGAAGCCCGCGAATCGGCGGTGTCGGCCGCGCAGCGTAGAAGTGGCGGTTCGGTTGACGCGTTGTCGCACGCTCATTAAACTAGACGATAGGGACGTGTGTGATGGCTTGATCGGGAACCCATCGCGGCAATTGTCTGAGAACTATGGCGAACGCTTCGCTTCAACATAAGCGGCACCGGGATGTTTTAACCGACGCCGTGCGAATCTATATCGAAACCGGCGAGCCGGTGTCTTCGCGCAGCATTGCCCGCCGGCAAACCGAGCAGCTGAGTTCCGCCACGGTGCGTAACGTGATGGCCGATCTGGAAGAGGAAGGCTATCTCTACCAGCCGCACACTTCGGCAGGCCGTGTGCCGACGGCGGCGGCCTATCGCTTTTTTGTTGAAGAAGTCGCCGCACGGGCGACGCCGCGCCCACAAGATCTCGATTGGATCCGGCGCGAGCTTGCCTCGGCGGCAACACCGGAAGCCGTGATGGAACGCGCGAGCGGGATTCTTGCAGGCATCTCGCGGGGATTGGGGATTATCATCGCGCCGCCGACAGCGCAGACAGTGGTCGAGCACCTGAGATTTCTGCTGATTCCTGATAATCGTGTGCTGGTCGTCCTGATCGGCGCCGGTGGAATTACGCGGGACAAAGTGCTCCGGCCGGAGCGCAATTTCCGGCAAGACGAGCTCGACGAAATCGCCGGCTACTTGAACAGGCACTATTCAGGGTGGGTGCTCGACGCCATTCGCGCCGATCTGCAAGCGCAACTGGTGAAGGACCGCGAGAGCTACGATCGTCTGGTGCAGGACGCGCTCATGCTTTGCGACGCGGAATTGCTCGGAGACGATGCGCAGCGTCGCGTCTACGTGGAAGGCACCGCGCTGCTCGCCACTTCGACGGAGTTCGCCGATCAAACGCAATTGCACGATCTGCTGGTCGCCATCGAGGAGCGCAATCGATTGGTATCGTTGCTCACGAGCTTCATCGAAGCGCCGGAGCCCGTTCATGTTGAGTTGGGAGTAAAGGAAATCTCGGCGGCAGGGAGCAATCTTGCCTTGGTTACCGCGCCCTATATGCAGGCGGACCAGAGTCGCGGAACGGTCGGAATCCTGGGCCCGATGCGCATGCACTACGAACGAGTGATAACCGCCGTCGCGTTCATGGCTGAGTTTTTTAGCGAGGACGCGAAGAGCGGTTAAGAACCTCGGAAACGAGGATCATCGAATGAGCAGAAAAGACGGCCAAAACGACGATCCGAAGCCGGGCGCGGCCCCTGCGCGTGGCGGGACGGAACTCGATCTGCCGGCGAGCGGCTCGAGCTCACCTGTTCGAGAAGGGTCGCTCTCCGATCAAGAGCGGCGGCTTATCGCAGAGCTGGACGATTTGAAAAATACTTTGATCCGGCGCCAGGCCGATTTCGACAATTATCGGAAAAGGGTCGAACGAGAGCGGGAGCAAGACCGTAACCGCGGAATTGAATCGCTCGTCGAAGCGCTCTTACCAGTGCTCGACGGGTTCGAGCGGGCGCTTGCGACGCATGGCGATGCGTCCGACGAGGAGCATCGAAAAGGCTTTGAGTTGATCGAACGTCAATTACGGGACACTCTCGCCAAGCGCGGGCTCCAGCGAATTGAGGCGGAAGGAAAGGCGTTCGATCCGTTCCTGCACCACGCGGTCGAGCGAGTGGAGTCGAAAGAGCATCCCGATGGGACGGTCCTTGCGGTCTTACAAACTGGCTACAGATTCAACGACCGGGTTCTGCGGCCGGCGATGGTTCGTGTGGCGACCCATCCTGCGGCGAGCGCAGTGAATTAAGACGCGGACCGGCGGTGCGTCGCGCAGAATCGAGCCTGTACCAGAGCGCATCGAATCGAGAGCAATTGGATAAGGGAGTTCATGCCAGCCAACAGCAAACGTGATTATTACGAAATTCTCGGCCTCGGGCGCGACGCACAGGCGGATCAGATCAAGTCCGCTTACCGCAAGGCCGCGATGAAGTGGCATCCGGACCGCAATCCGAATAACAAGCACGAAGCGGAAGACCAATTCCGGCAGGCCACGGAAGCCTACAGCGTCCTTTCGGACGCGCAAAAGCGCGCGCTCTATGACCGTTACGGCCACGCAGGAGTTCAGCAGGCGAGCGGTGGATTTAGCGGATTCGACGCGTCGATCTTTGAAGATTTTCACGACATTTTCGGCGATCTCTTCGGGATGGGAGATCTGTTCGGCGGCGGCCGGAGGCACGGCTCGCGAACCCGCAGGGGGCAGCGCGGAGCGGATTTGCGCTACGACCTGTCGCTGAGTTTTGAGGAAGCGGCTACGGGCGTGAAGACAAAAATTAAAGTCTTCCGCCATGAGAACTGCAGCGCGTGCAATGGAACCGGAGCAAAACAGGGAAGCGGCGTGGCCGCCTGCCAGACTTGCAATGGGCACGGGCAATTGCAGTATCAGCAGGGATTCTTCTCCATTTCGCGCACGTGTCCCACCTGCCAGGGCGCGGGGCAGGTAATTCGAGACGTTTGCACGCAATGCCGCGGGCAGGGCCGAGTGGAGCGCGATCGTAATCTGGAAGTCGCCGTGCCTGCGGGCGTGGATTCGGATACGCGACTCAGGCTTGCGGGAGAAGGAGAGCCGGGTACAAATGGCGGCGCTTCGGGAGATTTGTACATCTTCTTCCAGGTCAAGGAGCATCCCTTCTTTGAGCGGCGAAATGCGGATCTCTTTTGCACGATTCCGGTGTCGTTCATTCAAGCGGCGATGGGTACGAAGATCCGCGTGCCGACGTTGAGCGGCGATGAGGAGCTTGAAATTCCCGAGGGCACGCAATCCGGACAAATTTTCCGCAAGAAGGGTAAGGGGCTTCCCAATCCGCACGGGGGTCGCGGCGACCTCTACATCAACGTGCGCGTGGACATTCCCACGAAATTGAGCCGGGAGCAAAAGCGGCTGCTCGAGCAGTTGGGTCAGATTTTGAAGGTCGAAAACAAGCCCGCCGAACGCAGCACGAGCTTCTTCGACAAAGTGAAGGATATTTTCGGCTAGTTCGTTGGGGCCAAGCTTGCGGCTGAGCAGGGATAGGTTTGCTCGGAAGCCTACGAAGCGAATTGCCAATGGTCGCGGGCGAAGCGGTCGCTAAGTGATCACGTTGTTGGCCGTCGGTGCACAAAAATGCGAAGACGATTTTTTGTAGAGGAGTTTCAGGGCGGCGCAGCGACGTTACGCGGCGAAACGGCGGAGCACCTCGGCCGGGTGCTTCGCGCGAAAGAAGGCCAGCTCTATGAGCTCAGCGACGGCCGGAATGTATGGCTGGGGCGAGTCGAGAATGTACGAAATGGATCGCGCGACAGCTCGAGAGTCGAGTTTTCGCTCATCGAGCCGATTGAGATCGCGGAACCGCCGCTGCGGATTGAGCTGTTGCTATCAATTGTGAAATTTGATCGATTCGAATGGTGCCTGGAGAAGGCGACGGAGTTGGGTGTAGCGGAAATTGTGCCGCTCGAGGCGGCGCGAAGCGAGAAGAAACTTCTGACCGCCGCACAGAAGCGCGCGTCGCGTTGGGAGAAAATTCTGTTTGAGTCCGCGCAGCAATCACGACAGTTGCGGCCGCCGGCGCTCTTTCCCGCGATGAACCCGGAACAGGGCTTCGCCAATTCACGCGCCGGGTGCCAGTTCATATTCTCGGAACGGCAAGACGCTCGCCCGTTGAGAAGCGTGCAAATGGGGTGCCTCGCGAAAAACATCTCGGTGGCGGTTGGGCCAGAGGGCGGATGGACCGACGGCGAAATCGCCTCAGCGCGGGCCGCCGGTTACTACGAAACCTCGCTCGGTGAGGGAATTCTGCGAACCGAAACTGCAGTGGTCGCGGCGCTTGCAGTCCTTCGCTATGCGCTCGCGGAATAAGCGATGATGCGATGGGCCGCTGGGCAACCGGATGACGCCCGTTTTCGTCAAATCTCAGGCTGCCGCAGATTGAGGCGGGCCGACCGGGAGAGATTTTTGGGCATTCCGGTCTGGAATTTTGCGGCTGTAGTGCTCTAGCGCAGGCGCGTTTCGGCGTGTTATAAAAACACAAGAGTGAGCTACTGAATGGCAGAAGAACCAAAAGTTGGGCCGGACGGATCGTCAGAGACCCCAACGCATTCGTCGTTCCCCCGCGAGCTGAGGGGATGGGTCCGCGACCTCGCCGTGGCCGTAACTCTGGCGATGGTCATCATCGTGTTCTTGTACCAGCCGGTGAAAGTCGAAGGCACAAGCATGGCGCCGCTCCTCTCCGACCAGGAGCGTATTTTTATCAACAAGTTTGTATACCGCTTCGAACCGATTGAGCGCGGCGATGTCATCGTTTTCTGGTATCCTCTCGACCATTCGAAATCGTTCATCAAGCGCGTGATAGGATTGCCGGGCGAAACAATTGAGCTGCGGCGTGGCCGGTTGTACATTGATGGAAAAGAAATCAATGAGGTTTACGTCCCCCCGAGCTTTTTTGACGGCACGAGTTACGGGCCGTTGCAGATTCCTCAGGGCAATTATTTCGTGATGGGAGATCACCGCGATAGCTCGAACGATTCGCGGATGTTCGGAACGGTGTCGAGGGATTACATTTATGGCAAGGCCGTATTCGCGTACTGGCCAGTGGATCATTTCGGGAGCATTCCCACAGTGGAGGCCAGCTCGAAATGAACGCGCACGGAGGAAAAACTGACCCAACGACAGGATTCCCGCGCTACTCTAGCGCTCGAGGACGGTCGAGTTTTTAATGGCCTCGCGGCGGGCGCTCGCGCCCGTCGCGGCGGCGAAGTTGTTTTCAATACGAGCCTCACCGGTTACCAGGAAGTCTTCACCGATCCAAGCTATTCGGGCCAGGCCGTGTGCCTGACTTGCCCGCACATCGGCAACGTTGGCGCCAATGCCGACGACGAAGAATCCTCAAAGCCTTATATCGAAGCACTGATCGTCCGCGATTTTGCTGCGCTCGCGTCCAACTGGCGCGCGACAGAAACGGCCGATCACTATTTGCGGCGTTACGGCGTTCCGGTGATCTGGGATTTGGACACACGCTCACTGGTGCGGCACTTGCGTCAGGCCGGCGCGTTGCGCGGGATGATTGCAACAGATGGGACGCCAGCGGAACAGTTGATAGCCGAGGCCCGCGCATTGCCGGCGATGGCGGGGCAGGAACTGGCCGGACGCGTGACATGCGAAAAGTCATACGGCTGGAATCGGCCCACAATTAGCCTCGACGGGCCATGGCCGATTGGGCCCGCGGCTGCCGCGCCAACCGCGACGCCGGAACGTCGCTATCGCGTGGTTGCATACGATTTCGGAATCAAGCAGAACATTCTGCGGCTGCTGGTGGATCACCGTTGCGATGTCACCGTGGTTCCTGCTCGCACCTCCGCAGAAGAGACGCTGGCGCTTCGACCGGATGGCGTTTTTCTATCGAATGGGCCGGGCGATCCCGAGCCAGTCACCTATGCGATTGAAAATATTCGCAAGCTGATCGGACGCGTCCCAATTTTCGGAATTTGCCTCGGGCATCAACTCTGCGGGCTGGCGCTTGGCGGGCGCACCTTTAAGCTCAAATTTGGGCATCACGGCTCGAATCATCCCGTGAAGAATCTCGCGACCGGGAAAATTGAAATTACCGCGCAGAATCACGGATTTTGCGTCGACCCGGAGTCGCTGCCGGCGAGCGAAGTGGAAGTCACGCATCTGAATCTGAACGACCACACGAACGAAGGCATTCGCCATCGCTCGCTTCCTTTGTTCAGTGTTCAGTACCATCCGGAAGCGTCGCCGGGGCCGCACGACGCGCGCTATTTGTTCGACCAATTCACAGCGATGATGAACGAAGTTCGTCCGGCAAACGGGTAAGCAGAGTGCCGAAACGCACAGACATCAAGCGAATCCTGATCATCGGCTCGGGCCCGATTGTGATCGGGCAGGCGTGCGAATTCGATTATTCGGGAACGCAGGCGTGCAAAGCATTGCGCGCGGAAGGCTACGAAGTCGTCCTGGTAAATTCGAATCCGGCGACCATCATGACGGATCCCGAAATCGCGGATCGGACGTACGTTGAGCCGCTGACGAAGGAATATCTCGAACAGATTATCGCACGCGAGCGGCCGGATGCGCTGCTTCCCACGGTCGGCGGCCAAACCGGACTGAATCTCGCGGTTGAGCTCGCGGAATCGGGGATTCTTGAAAAGTATCGCGTGAAACTGATCGGGGCGTCGCTGCAAGCAATCAAAATTGCCGAAGACCGCCTGCTCTTCAAGGATGCTTGCCGGAGAATTGGACTGGAAGTGCCGCGGTCAGCCGTCGTGAATGATGCAATCGCGGCGATCCGGATTGCGGATGATCTCGGATATCCGCTGGTGATTCGACCCTCGTTTACCCTGGGCGGAACGGGCGGCTCGATTGCCTACAACCGCGAGGAATTTTCGGATTTGATCGCGCGGGCGCTGGACGCAAGCCCGGTTCATCAGGCTCTGATCGAAGAGTCGGTGCTCGGCTGGAAGGAATTCGAACTCGAAGTCATGCGCGATTGCCGCGACAATTTCGTGGTCATCTGCTCGATCGAGAATTTTGACCCGATGGGCGTGCACACGGGCGATTCGATCACCGTGGCACCGGCGCAGACGTTGACGGACAAGGAATACCAGCGCATGCGCGACGCGGCGGCCGCGATCATTCGCGAAGTCGGCGTCGAAACGGGCGGCTCGAATATTCAGTTTGCGATCGAGCCGGCCACCGGGCGAATGACCGTGATCGAGATGAACCCGCGAGTCTCGCGGAGTTCGGCGCTGGCCAGCAAGGCAACCGGCTTTCCGATCGCGAAAATCGCGGCAAAGCTTGCGCTGGGAATGACGCTGGATGAGATTCCGAACGACATTACCCGGAAAACGCCGGCCTCGTTCGAGCCAACGATTGACTACGTCGTCGTAAAGATTCCCAAGTGGCAGTTCGAAAAATTTCCGGGATCGGATTCGACGCTCACGACGCAAATGAAGTCCGTGGGCGAAGTGATGGCCATCGGCCGCACATTTCCCGAGGCGCTCTGCAAGGGCATTCGATCGCTCGAGCCGCACACGCCGTGGCGCGCGCCGGCGGAAGTCACGACCGCGCTCCTTCGCGAAAAGCTCGCGGTTGCGGGGCCGGACCGTATCCATTGGCTCTTCGACGCGCTCGAGCGCGGGATGACGGTCGAGGAAATCGCCGGCTTGACGAAGATCGATCCCTGGTTTTTGCGGCACCTGGATTCGCTGTCGCGGCTGGACCGGAAAATTGCGGCTACGCCTTTCGCTGCCATGTCGCGTGAGCTTTTGCTCGAGTCGAAACGCTCGGGCGCAAGCGACGAAATGATCGGGCAGATGTGCAAGACGCCCGCATCGGCGATTCGCGATGCGCGCACGCGTCTGGGCATCGAGCCGGTCTTCAAGCGCGTGGACACCTGCGCGGCCGAGTTTGAGTCTTTTACTCCATATCTCTATTCCACGTACGAGGACGAAGACGAAAGCGGTCCGATTGACCGGCCGAAGATCGTAATTCTAGGAAGCGGGCCGAATCGCATCGGGCAGGGAATTGAATTTGATTATTGCTGCTGCCACGCGTCCTTTGCGCTCAAAGACGACGGCTACGAAACCGTCATGGTGAACTGCAATCCTGAAACCGTATCAACCGATTACGACACTTCGGACCGCCTCTATTTCGAGCCGCTTACGCTGGAAGACGTGCTCGCCGTCATCGCCCGAGAAAAACCAAGCGGTGTGATCGTGCAATTCGGAGGACAAACGCCCCTCAACCTGGCGCTCGATTTGAAACGCAACGGCGTACCCATCATCGGAACCGCGCCGGAATCGATCGATCTCGCCGAGGATCGCCGGCGTTTCGGATTGCTTCTCGAAGAGTTGCAAATTCCGCAGCCGCGGAATGGCACCGCTCTCGCTCCGGAAGAAGCCAAGCGTGTCGCGCAGGAAGTTGGCCTGCCTGTATTAGTTCGCCCAAGCTATGTGCTGGGCGGCCGCGCGATGGTGATCGCCTACGATTTGAAAACAGTGGAAGAATACGTCGCGCATGCCGCGCTGATGTCCGGCAGCAGCGGCGCGCTTCGGCCGATTCTGATTGATCAATTTCTTGAAGACGCCATCGAAGTCGACGTCGATGCGCTGGCGGACGGCACGGATGTCGTCATCGCGGGAATCATGGAGCATATCGAAGAGGCGGGGATCCACTCGGGCGATTCGTCGTGTGTTCTTCCGCCCGTTTCGCTATCGCCTTCGGTTTTGGCGCGGATCCGTGAATACACCGGAAAGCTTGCCCGTGCCTTGAACGTCGTCGGCCTGATGAACGTTCAGTACGCGATTCAACGTGACGTTGTTTACGTGCTGGAAGTGAATCCTCGCGCCTCCCGGACAGTTCCTTACGTCAGCAAGGCGACGGGCGTGCCGGTCGCGAAAGTTGCGGCACGGCTGATGGCTGGCCGCAAGCTTGCCGGCATGCAGTTGCCCCTGATCCAGTCGAATGGTGTCGCGGAAATCGCTACTCGCGGGTATTACGCCGTCAAGTCGCCCGTGTTTCCCTTCAGCAAGTTTCGGGGCGTCGACACGATTCTTGGCCCGGAGATGCGTTCGACCGGTGAAGTCATGGGGATATCGCGCAACTACGGCCTGGCGTTCGCCAAAGCTCAACTGGCGGCGGGGCAGCGGCTGCCGCGCGATGGCGTCGTGTTCTTGAGCGTAAACGATCACGACAAGCGGCACGTATCGGGCCTCGCGCGAGAGCTCGTCCGCGCGGGATTGAAGCTGATCGCGACGCGCGGAACAGCCAGCGCGCTTTCAGCCTCCGGAATTCCCGTCGAAACGGTCTACAAAGTGAATGAAGGCCGGCCGAACATCGTGGATCTCATCAAAACCGGAAAAGTGAATCTGGTCATTAACACACCCCTCGGACGCGAATCGTTTTACGACGAAAAATCGATTCGCCGCGCCGCGGTTCGCTACAACGTGCCGTGCATCACCACGCTTTCGGCCGCCGTCGCAGCGGCGAACGGGATCGCTGCAATGTCTATCGAGACGCCTGATATCGCCGCCCTTCAGGATCTGCACGCCAACAAGACGAACGCGATTTCGGCGGCGGCTCGGACTTCACCGCAGATTGCCGGCGCCGATTGATCGAGGTTTGCGCTAGAATATTTTTATGCCTCTTGAAGGTATCTTCGCGCCACTGACCGCGCCATTCGCGAAGGATGGAGCGGTAGACCATGCCGCTCTGCGCACGAATATAAATCGCTACAATCGGACGCCGCTGAGCGGTTATGTCATGAACGGCTCGACCGGCGAATCCGTATTGCTGAAGTGGGCAGAGGTCTACGAAATTTGGGATACGGCACGAGCCTCGGCGGCGCCGGGCAAGACGCTGATTGCCGGGACGGGAGCGGAGTCCACGTCCGAAACAATCGAGGCGACAAATCGAGCCGCCGCGGCCGGGTATGACTTTGCGCTGGTCCGCACGCCAAGTTATTACCGAGGCCAGATGTCTGTCGAAGCGGAGGCGGAGCATTATCTGCGCGTCGCCGATGCGGCAAAGATTCCCATCCTGCTGTATTCCGTGCCCGCACATACGAATTACACGATCGAACCGCCGTTGCTTGAGCGCGTGGCGACGCATCCGAACATCGCCGGCATGAAGGACAGTTCGGGAAACGTGCCGCGTGTGCGCGATGTCGTCGCCGTGGCGCCCGCGCGTTTTCGAACGCTTGTAGGCGCCGCATCGGTGCTGGAGCCATCTCTACGCGAAGGCGCGTCGGGGGGAGTTCTGGCGCTGGCGTGTGCGCTGCCGGAAATGTGCTGCGAGCTATACGAGGCGCACCGCCGCGGCGACCGCGAACGAGCAAGTCGCTTGCAGGGAGCCCTGGCGGTGCCGTCGTCCGTCATCCTGTCAAAACACGGTGTACCAGGCTTGAAGTACGCGCTCGACACCCTTGGCTACATCGGCGGTTTGCCGCGGCTTCCTCTGCTTCCCGCGAGCGAAACCGCGCGACAAGAGATCAACGCTGCGCTCGCAGGTGTTGCGGATGCGGTGCGATCCGTCGTGTAATCAGGTGAGATGAACCGTCGGCACTTTCCGGAATAGCTGCATTCCCCTCGCTTATTTGCGGACGATTGCTGCGTCTTTTCCTCCCGTGTATCATCCATTGCTGCATGGAGCCCCAGTGTCTGTGCCTCTCAGAACTTCCCCACACAACGAAGATATTCGCTTCTTTTCTTAACGATTTTTCGCGCGTAGCCGCGTTTTATCAGCACGAACCGACCGAATCGGGAGTCGCCGCCGCAGCACGCGAGGCGCGGATTCAGCCCGACGTTCTCAGCGAAGTCGTGGCAATCCTGCGCGTTCAAAATCGCGCACTTGGTTCCGGCGCGGCCACGGAAGCGAATCTCAATCGCCTGTCGAACGGAGCTGTCGCAATTGTTACCGGGCAGCAAGTTGGATTGTTCGGCTCGCCTGCGTACGCTTTTTACAAGGCTCTCGATGCAATCCATTGGTCCGAGCTGCTCACCAAAAAAGGGATTGATGCCGTTCCTGTCTTTTGGCTGGCCACTGAGGATCACGATCTTGCCGAGGTGAATCATTCGTCCTGGCTGACACGCACGGGACTCGTGAAATTCGAAGCGGAAACGCCGACGGGAGCCATGGGCCGCCCAGTCGGCAATATTGAGTTCGGACCCGAAATGACCGAACTGGTGACGACGGCTTTGAAACAACTCGAAGGTCCGGGAGCGAAGGACGTCGAGCGCGCGCTCCGCGAGTCCTACGAGAATCGCGAAAACTATGGTTCGGCTTTCGGAAAATTGTTCGCGCGCCTTCTCGCCAAGTACGGGGTGATTTTGCTCGATCCTCTAGATAGAGAATTGCACCGAATCGCCGCGCCGGTTCTTCGCCGGGCGATTGATGAAGCTGCAACGCTTCGCGACGGCCTTCGTGACCGCACGAAAGCCCTTGAAAAGGCTGGATTCCACGCGCAAGTAAAGGTCACAGGGCAATCGACCTTGCTGTTCATGAATGTGGACGGCAAGCGAGAACCCGTGCGCGTCACCGGCGATCGGTTCGTAGCTGGCGGCATCAAAATGTCTGCGGGTGAAATGCTCCGAGTGGTGAACGAGACTCCTGAACTGTTATCGCCAAACGTCCTTTTGCGTGCGATCGTGCAGGACACGCTCTTGCCGACAGCGGCCTATGTCGGCGGCCCGGCTGAAGTCGCTTACATGGCCCAGGTCGAGGTCGTCTACCGGCAACTGCTGGGTCGCATGCCTGCGATTCTTCCGAGAAACGGCTTCACACTCGTTCCACCACATGTCGCGAGGCTTCTGACGAAATACTCGCTCAGCCTTCGGGACATACTTCGCGGCCGGCAGCGCGTTCGGGAAGCGCTCGCGGCCGGAAGTTTGACACGCGCGCTGGCCCGGCGGTTTGAGCGCGACGAAAAATCAATCCGCAAGCTGCTCAAATCCTATGCCAATCCTCTCGCGCGACTCGATAAGACCTTATCCGGAGCCTTGGGCACGGCCGAACGAAAGATGCTCTATCAATTTGGAAAGCTGCGTCGCAAGGCCGGCAACGCCGAAGGAATGCGCTCGGGAGTTCTTGAACGCCATGAGCAACTCATTCTCGATACGCTTTTTCCGCAACGGGCTCTCCAGGAGCGAATTGTTTGCCTGCTGCCGTTTCTTGCGTCGTTCGGCGTCGATCTCCTCGATGAGATCTATAAGCACGCGGCATCCAGTCCCGCAAAGCATCACATTGTGTACCTGTAGCACGTTTCGCATCGGCACAGGCTGCATCCACGTGTTGAAGCCAGAAGTGCGCATGCTAGAATGCACGCGAGCGAGCGTTCCAGCTTGAATGGCGCGTTCTGCGATGGGGGATAGCTGATGAAGTTGACTGCGGGCAAAATAAAGGGATTGCAGGCTGTGGCGAACGATCGTGGCGTAATTGCGGCGGCAGCGATGGACCAGCGCGGCTCACTCAAAAGCTCGATCGCGAAAGATAAGGGTATCGACAAAGGCGCGGTCACCTACGACATGATGGCCGAGTTCAAACAGGCCGTCGTGCGCGTGCTCACGCCTTATGCCAGCGCAATTCTGCTCGACCCCGAGTACGGGCTTGACGCTGCGAAAGTCCGCGCGAAAACAGCAGGACTGCTCCTTGCCTACGAGAACAGCGGCTACGACAACACGCGTCCCGGCCGCCTGCCCGATCTTCTCGATCATTGGTCGGTGCGAAGGCTTTTCGAAGCGGGCGCAGACTGTATCAAAATTCTTCTCTATTACACGCCATTTGATTCCCGCGAAATTAATGATGTCAAGCATGCGTGGGTCGAACGCATCGGAGCCGAGTGCGTGGCCGCCGACGTGCCGTTCTTCCTCGAGTTCGTAGGATATGAAGAGAATGGCGATGAAAAGGGAATCGAGTACGCGAAAAAGAAACCTGAAATCGTCACCCGCAGCATGGAAGAGTTCTCCAAGCCGCAGTATTGCGTCGATGTGCTGAAAGTCGAAGTGCCAGTGAACATGGTGTATGTCGCGGGCACGCGCGCCTTCAAGGGCGAGTCCGCCTACACGCGCGATCAAGCGAAGGAACTTTTCCGGCGCGCTGCTGCGGTTGCGAAGAAGCCATTTATTTATCTTTCAGCGGGCGTCAGCAACGAAATCTTCTCGGAAACGCTCGAGCTCGCATCCGAGTCCGGCACGAATTTCTCGGGCGTACTTTGCGGCCGCGCGACGTGGAAGGACGGCATTCCGATCTACGCGAAAAAAGGCTTGAAAGCTTTGGAAGACTGGCTCTCAACGGATGGCGTAAAGAACATCAAGAACGTGAACGATCGCCTGACAGCCGCAAAGCCGTGGTTCGGGTTCTATGGCGCCGCCTCGGCGAACGCACTCGGGGATTAGGTCGGCCGTGCGGTGAGCGCAGCTTGCTGTACAATCAGGCTACCCCCGCCATGGCGTCCTGTATATTCAGTGAGTTACAGGCATTTTCGCGGCACTTGCACCAAACTGATACCAAACTCTCAAGATTTCGATCCGGCGTCGGCGATCGCCACACAATGATAGGCCAGACGGCGCGGCTAGAAGTATCATCCCCGGGGTAGTACTTTCTGGTGGGAGGAACCTATGGCCACCGGGGCGCTGGCAAAATCATCTTTCACTGACTGGATTATCGCTGCCTTAACATTGGCAATCGTTTATCTGGCTTGGAGTGGAAGCCGACAAACCGACAAGCTGATCGCCGCCTCTCAAAGGAACGCGGAAGCGGCAACGAAATTCTCAGAGAGCGCGAAGTCCATCAATACCGAGATTGAACAGGCCGTAACGCATTTTCAAACCATGGCGACGGCCAATCAGGACAGCGCGACCGCCGCACGCCTCAGCGCTGTTACGGCTCGCGATGCACTCAAAGCGCAGCGCGCGTTCGTGTTTCCGGGTGACCCTGAAGCAATCGGCATTTCAAACGGGAGTGAAGTCGAAGCCGTGCTGTTTCGCTTTACCTGGCAAAACTCGGGTACAACTCCCACGGTCAACATGACGATGCACGTCAATTGCGGCGACCTACCGAACGGACTTCCCAAGGACTTCAACTTTCCCGATGTTTGGTCTGAGGGACCGCAGTTCGACATCCCGACGATAATCGGTCCCCACGGCTCTATTGGCATCAGCCCGCCGCCAGTTACCGCCGATAGAATTCGCGCGTTCCAGGCACATCAGACGCAGATTTATTTCTGGGGCCGAGCGAAGTATCACGACATTTTCGACAACAAATTGGAACACGTAACGAAATTCTGTTATCAGCTCATGGGTTTTTACGGGGACCCGCTCGTTCCGAACGCGGCGGGCCGTTTGCAATTGCAAAACTGCGGGACTCACAATTGTTTTGATAGCGAGTGCCGGTGAACTTTCGGTCGGGTTGGAGAAACGATGTCATGCATATTTTGCGGCCGTGACGACGAGTTAACGGATGAGCACGTTTTTCCTGCCTTCATGGGCGGCACACTGACAGTGCCGAAGGGAAGTTGCGAACGCTGCAATCGCTACTTTAGCCGTCTTGAAGGCCGCCTAAAAAAAGACACTAGGCCGTTGCTCAATCTCATGAAGATTCGAAATCGCGATGGCATTGTTCCGAATGTCCCAGTGGATGCCAGCATCCGAGACCTTGATATGCAAAACTTGCCAGCTTTCGTAGACGGGGCCGGCGAAATTCAGCTACAAAATACGGTCGCCAAGTCCGTCAATGAAGATGGCAGGAAGATTGACCGTGGGTTCTTTCTGAAACCCGAAGATGCTGACAAATTTGCGAAGAGGGCTCGTGCGCGGGGCGGTAAGGCAGTAGAGCGAAAAGTACCTGACAAAATTGTAGTCGACACGAATTACACGCAAGGCCTGTTTTTTGCGTTCTCGCCCACTACACGCAAAATGGCTGCGAAGATTGCTCTATCGGCGGTCGCGTTTGAATGCGGAATACCCTTTGCCCTCTCTCGCGATTTCGATTTGTTAAGGCAGGCGCGGACGGCCGCCGGCGAGAGGGATTTGCGCGTGTGGATTTTTGCTAACGAAGGCTTGATGGGCGCGTTCCTTCGCTCTCTGCACCAACACAGTGTCTTATGCTATATGAGTGCAGAATGGCGAAAAGCTTGGGCAATTGTAACCCTTTTCGGAGGCATCAGCTATCGTGTCGATGTGTCAATGGACTACAGCGGGCGCGAAAAGCAATTCAGTATTTTCTACGACGCGGTGTCGAGAGAGCGCATCCGTCCGGTTGTTTTGGCCGATGAAAAAACTCTTGTAGGCCATGTCATTTCCCCGGCCACAAAATTTGAAGACCGAGAGGCTGTTGACGCGCAATGGTGTCCAATTGTCTCTGCATTCTGCGCAAGCAAGGGAATAAAGGCGGAACGAATTGTCGGGCCAATTTCCTAAAATCTCAGGGGCGCGTTCACGCGCCGTCGTTCGTGAACATCGCGGGGCGAACGAATTTTCGTCGCATTAACTCTTCAACTCGACAAAGCGAGCAAGTCCGTACGATATCAAGAGAATCAAAATGGTTGCGAGGAGAAATCTAGTAAAGGACGTTCGGGAAGTTCGCCATCCGCCCCAACTTCCGGCACTTTTAATCGCAATCCATCCGCCGATGAGCGCATAAAATTTGAGCCGCATGAGAATCGGGAAGGCCAAAAGTTCTCCAAGTCCGATATAAAATGGTATCCACAGGTCATCATGCTCCTTGAGCCCCGTCCGGCTCCAAATAATCATCCACCAAGCCCTTCTCCAGTTCCTACCGATGGCGTTTCTTCCAGAAGCCCCGGGATAATCCCGCCTAACGACCGCCGCCGCCCGAAAACCGGCCACGACGAGCCGCATGAATACGGCAGACAGGACTACCAACGCCAAGTACCGGACGCGATGCTCTATTCGCCACGCGTCTATTATCGCGGGAAAGTCCATCCGTACTCCCCGACTACGCTTGCCCATCGTGGCGCACAATCTTTAGGCATTCAAGCCGATTTCTTCTTGCACCAAACTTGCACCAACGGACCCAAAAACATCCAAAATGAGCCAAAATGAGGCAGCGCTAACCGGCGTGTTGTCTTCAAAAAGGCCCATTTTCATTGGCTTTTTTATGATGTACAATGAAGCCACGCAATGGCCGCTGGCATTTACATCCAGGTTCCGTTCTGTCAAACCAAGTGCACCTACTGTAATTTCCATACGGGTGTGTTCGCGCAAACTCTCTACGAGCCTTACGCCGGCGCCGTCGTTCGAGAAATCGAGATTCGCGCGCGCGATGCCTGGCCGGCTTTTGACACAGCGTACTTCGGGGGCGGAACACCCAGCCTGCTTGCGCCTGGAAGTTTGACGAAAATTTTCGACGCATTGCGAGGCCGCTTCTGCGGCGCGATCGAAGAGGCGACGCTTGAGGCCGATCCCGAAACAATCACGCTGGAGAAAGCTGCGGCTTGGCGCGATGCAGGGTTCAATCGAGTCAGCCTGGGCGCACAATCCTTCAGCGACATTGAGCTGAAGGCCGCGGGCCGAATGCACCGCTCGGCCGATATTTTTGCAGCAGCAGAGCACTTGCACGCTGCGGGAATCGGAAATATCTCGCTCGATCTGATCGCCGGGCTGCCGCATCAGACTTTTCAATCGTGGGAACAATCGCTCGAAAAGTTGCTGGAAATCGCTCCGCAGCACGTTTCGATTTATTTAATGGAAATCGACGAAGGCAGCCGTCTCGGAAAAGAAGTTCTCGCTGGCGGAGCTCGCTACAGCGCCAATTCGCTGCCAACCGACGACGACATGGCCTCGTCCTTTGAGCGTGCGTGCGGACGGCTTGCGGCGGCAGGTTTCGAGCACTACGAGATTTCGAATTGGGCACAGCCGGGATTTCGATCGCGGCACAATTTGAAATACTGGCGCCGCGAACCATATCTGGGTCTCGGAGCGGGCGCGCATTCCTTCGACGGGACGCGGCGATGGGCGAATAATCACGACCCTCGCGCGTACGTAGGCGAAATTGAGAAAGGCAACTTGCCGATGGAACAAAATGAGACCGTCACGCGGCAGCAAGCGTTGGAAGAAGAAATATTCCTTGGCCTGAGGCAGCTCGAAGGTATCGAGATTTCAAAGTTCTCAGGACCGCAGAGATCCTCGATCCTCCGGCGAATCGAAGAGCTGCAGGAAAATAAACTCGTCATCGTGGCAGACGGCCGCGTGCGCCTTGCACCTGAGCGCATCGCGATTTCGAACGAAGTTTTTGTCGCATTGCTGGATGCCGTCAGTGCTTGAAACTTTTCGGAGTCAAACTTGCACGATCAGACGCTGATACGTTCCGGAAAAGGCGCGGTCACGCCGGAAAGTGCCGCGGCGGTTGACCTTAGAAGCGACACCGTCACGAAGCCAACTCCCGCGATGCGGCAAGCGATGGCCGCGGCGGAAGTCGGCGACGACGTCTACGGCGAGGATCCCACCGTCAATCGGCTGCAAACTCGCGCGGCCGAAATTTTCGAGCGGGAAGCCGCCCTTTTTGTCCCAACCGGATCGATGGGCAATTTGCTGGCGATCAAGACGTGGGTTCAGCCTGGCGGCGAAGTGATTTGCGAGCAGCGCGCGCATGTCAATCAATATGAACTGGCGTCAATGTCCGCGATTGCCGGGTGCTTTCCGCGGCCGATTTTCGCGCCCGACGGAATTCTGACCTGGGATCTGATAGCGCCGTCCATTCGCCCGAAAATTTACTACTACTCACAGTCGGCGCTTCTAACGATCGAGAATACTCACAATATGGCGGGAGGCACGGTTTATCGCGCCGGCGAAGTGGCGAAGATTTGCCGGGCGGCCCACGATGCCGGCCTGCGCGTGCACCTGGATGGGGCAAGGATTTTCAATGCGGCGGTGGCAACCGGGGAAAGTGTCGCGGAGTTGTCTCGCGACTGCGACTCGGTGATGTTCTGCCTCTCGAAAGGGCTCGGAGCGCCGGCTGGATCGATCCTGCTCGGGCCACGCGAGTTCATCGAAAAGGCGCACGTGACGCGAAAGATGCTTGGGGGTGGAATGCGGCAGATCGGAATCCTGGCCGCCGCCGGCATCATCGCGCTGGAAGATTCCCCGCGACTCCTCGCGCGCGATCATGAGAACGCACGTTTCCTCGCGAAAGGGCTCGCTCAGATTCCCGGTATATCGGTCGATCAGAACAAGGTCGTCACGAATATCGTCGTATTCGGGGTCCGCGGCACCGGCCGAACTGGCGCGCAGTTATCAGCAGCTCTTGCGAAAGAGCATATCCTCGCCAACCCCGCAGAACAGTACGAACTGCGCATGGTGACGCATTGCGATGTGGACCGTGCGGGCTGTGAACGCGCGCTCAACGTGCTCGCCAGAATCGTACAAGACTGATCAATCTAATGCCGGCCTCGATTGGCCGCGCCCCTATCTGTGATATAAATTTCAGTTCGAATTCGCACGCGCGCGAAGTTCGTGCGTGGCGTGGTCTGCGCAAACGAGGATGACGTGGATTTTTCACTGACGGACGAACAACTCCAGCTTCGGCGAACGGTGCGCGAATTCGCCGAGGGCGAAATCGCACCGCACGTCATGGAATGGGACGAGGCTTCGCATTTTCCGGTCGAAATCATCCCCAAGCTTGGCGAAATGGGCTTTCTCGGCGTCATATTCCCGGAGAAATATGGTGGCGCGGGCCTGGGCTACGTCGAATATGCGATTGTGATTGAAGAATTGTCGCGCGTGGATGGATCGGTCGGGATCATCGTCGCCGCGCACAATTCCTTGTGCACCAACCACATTTACAAATTCGGAACCGAAGAACAGAAAAAGCGATATGTGCCCGAACTCGCACAGGGCCGAAAAATCGGCTGCTGGTCGTTGACGGAACCCGAAGCCGGGTCGGACGCGGGTGGGACGAGAACCGTCGCTGTGCGCGAAGGCGATCGATGGGTTCTGAATGGCTCGAAGACATTCACCACAAACGGGCATTACGCCGACGTGTGCGTCGCGATGGCCGTCACGGACAAATCGAAAAAGAGTCATGGAATTTCCGCGTTCATTATCGAGAAGGGAACGCCGGGATTTCGTCCCGGGAAGAAAGAAAACAAGCTGGGCTTGCGCGCGAGTGACACTTCCGAAGTCATCTTCAACGATTGCCGTATTCCTGCGTCGAACCTTCTGGGCAACGAAGGCGATGGATTCGTCAATAGTCTGCAGATTCTCGATGGCGGTAGAGTTTCAATCGCCGCGCTCGGCCTTGGCATGGCGCAGGGTGCCTATGAAGCGGCCGTGAAATACGCAAAGCAGCGCAAGCAGTTCGGAAAAACGATCAGTGAGTTTCAGGCAATTCAATTCAAGTTGGCGGACATGGCGACGCAGATCGATGCCGCGCGCTTGCTCACTTATCGCGCGGGCTGGCTGGCGGACCGCGCGATTGCCAAAGGTGAAGACGCCGCGCGGTTCACGCAGGAGTCAAGCATGGCCAAGCTTTTCGCGGGCGAGGTGGCCGTGCGCGTCGCCAATGAGGCAGTTCAAGTTTTCGGCGGCTACGGGTTCGTCAAGGACTACCCGGCGGAGAAGTATTACCGCGACGTAAAATTGTGCACCATCGGCGAGGGTACGAGCGAAATTCAGCGCCTGGTGATCGCCCGCCAGCTCCTTGGAAAAGCCTGAGTTGCATGCAACTCCCGTCGCTGACGCCGAATGCCTGCGCTTGCCGCGCAGCACGCCGGGACTCGACGATCTTTCTAGTGGCGCCGATAAATCCTTCATGACGCGTGCAATCGAAGATTGGGCGATACAAATTCGCCGCGGCGATGTTCGCGCGATCGCTCGGGGCGTAACGGCCATCGAAAATCGTGCGCCCGAGTGCGAAGAATTGCTTCGCGCGTTGTTTCCGAATACGGGGAAAGCATTCCGAGTAGGTATCACAGGCGCTCCTGGCACTGGGAAAAGCACGCTGGTGGATCGTCTGGCGGCTCATTTCCGGCGCGAGAAGAAAAGCGTCGGAATTATCGCCGTTGATCCGTCCAGCCCGTTTACAGGTGGGGCGATCCTCGGCGATCGCATTCGCATGCAAGGCCACGCCGCGGATGCTGAGATCTTTATTCGTTCGATGGCCACGCGAGGATCCCTCGGCGGGCTCGCGGAAGCCACCAGCGATACGGCGCTGCTTCTGGACGCGGCCGGCAAGGAGTTGATTCTTGTCGAAACGGTCGGCGTCGGGCAGGGCGAGGTGGAAATTGTGCGTTTGGCCGATTGCACGATTGTTGTGCTTGTACCGGGAATGGGTGACGATGTGCAGAATTTAAAAGCGGGCTTGATGGAAATCGCTGACATTTTTGTGATCAACAAGTGCGATCGCGAAGGCGCGGACCGGTTTGAAGAGCAGCTTCGGGCTATGCTGTCCATCGCGCCGGAACGGAACGGCTGGCGGCCGACAGTGGTTCGCACTGTTGCGACTGAGGCCCAGGGTATCGGCGAATTGGCCGAGGAGATTGGCCGGTATCGGAAATTCAAGGCCTCATCGCCGAACCGCGAATTGCAGGAGACCGGGTATTGGCGAGAACGGCTCGTCGAAATGCTCGAGCAGCGGTTTGCCGAGCGCGTGATCCGCGGCCGCATCGGCGATGCGGCGCTCGCTTCCGCGGCAGCAGAAATTGCAACCAGGCGCAAAGATCCGTACACCGCGGTCGATGAAATTCTGGCAACCGTGGGGCTGGGAGCGGAAGGGTGAAGTTAGGCGACCTCGAGTTTTGGATTCTCAACGACGGTGGATTTCGACTTGATGGCGGTTCAATGTTCGGGATCGTCCCCAAGCCGTTGTGGGAAAAGAAAATTCCCGCCGATGACCGAAATCGAATTCAACTGGAGATGAACTGCCTGCTGGTTCATGCCGCCGGCAAACTTCTTCTCGTGGAAACAGGGGCAGGCGACAAATGGGACGCGAAGCGCCGCGAAATCTATGCGCTCGGGAACGGCGTGCGCCTCCCGGAACAACTCGCGAGGCGTGGCGTCGGGCTCGATCAGATCGATTACGTCGTGAACACGCATCTGCATTTCGACCACTGCGGCTGGAACACGCGAATCGTGAATGGGCAAGCTGCGCCGACCTTCCCGAATGCCCAATACGTCGTTCAGCGCGGAGAACTCGAGCATGCCAAACACGCCAACGAGAAAGACCGCGCGAGCTATGCGACGGATAATTTCGTTCCGATCGAGGCCGCAGGGCAGTGGCGGCTTCTTGATGGCGATCAACAAGTTCTACCGGGAGTCGAAGTAATTCGGGTTCCGGGCCACAATGCGGACATGCAATGCGTTCGCCTGTCCGGCGGTGGCCACGCCGCTTTCTTCTTCGCGGACTTGGTTCCGACGACGGCCCATCTTTCTTACCCGTGGATTCTGGCATACGATCTTTATCCGCTGACGACGCTCGAGAACAAGCACAAATGGATTCCGGAGATCGCGCGGTCCAAGACGATCGCCCTTTTCCCGCACGATTCGAAAGTCCCTGCCGCGCGCCTGTATGAGCGGGACGGCCAGTTTCACGCCGAACCGATCGAGGTGGATTGACAAGAATGGCGGTCAAGAAAAAGTCGAGGTCAAAGCGCGATTCAGAGCCCGTGCGCATCGGAATCATCGGCGGGAGCGGGCTCTATTCGATGGACGGTTTTTCGGGCTCGAAGGAAGTTCGCGTCCGCACGCCCTTTGGCGACCCTTCCGACGCGATTGTCATTGGAAATTTGGAAGGCCGGCGCGTCGCCTTCCTTTCGCGGCACGGCCGTGGGCATCGCTTTTCTCCAAGCGAAATCAATTACCGGGCCAATATTTGCGCGCTGAAAATGCTCGGAGTGGAGCGCATCGTCTCCGTCAGCGCGGTTGGCTCGTTGCGCGAGGAATTTCCTCCGCTGGATTTTCTCGTGCCGGACCAGTTTTTCGATCGCACGCAAAGGCGCATGGCAACTTTTTTTGGCGGCGGGGTCGTTGCTCATGTCGCGTTCGACCGGCCAACATGCGCGGAACTTTCTGGAGTGGTCGCGGACGCGTGTGACCGCGCAGGCATAGGAGTGCATCGCGGGGGAACGTACGTTTGCATCGAAGGCCCACAGTTCTCAACGCTCGCCGAATCTCACACCTACCGCCAGCTTCGCTTCGACGTGATCGGCATGACGAATCTCACGGAGGCGAAGCTCGCCCGGGAAGCGGAGTTGTGCTACGCGACCGCAGCCATGATCACGGATTACGATTGCTGGCATCCGGCTCACGCATCCGTGAGCGTCGCGCAGATCATCGAGAACCTCACTCGAAACGCACAGAACGCGCAGAACGTGGTTCGCGAGGCCGTGAAGGCCATGCCGGCCGTGCGCTCGTGCAAGTGCGGTTCGGCGCTCGCTCACGCCATCCTGACCGATCCTGCCAGAATTCCACCGGCTGCGAAGAAACGCCTCGCGCCGATCGCGGGCAAATACCTTTCATGAAATCCAGGGACCGAACGAATCTGTTGGTTGTGGGGTCGGTTGCGTTCGATGCAATCGAAACTCCTCATGGGAAGATCGACCGGACGCTCGGTGGCGCGGCCAGCTATTTTGCGCTTGCGGCGAGCTATTTCGCTCCGGTGCGCCTCGTCGGTGTAGTCGGCGAGGATTTTGAGAGCCACGACGAGCAAGTCTTCGTGGATCGGCGAATCGATTTGCAGGGTCTTGAGCGCGTGCCCGGAAAATCGTTCTTTTGGGCCGGACGCTACAGCCAGAACATGAACGAGCGTACGACGCTCGCGACCGAGCTAAATGTCTTTGCATCGTTCGATCCCAAGCTGCCCGAATCCTATCGTGACTCGGCCTATGTTTTTCTCGCGAATATTGATCCCACTTTGCAGCGGTCCGTATTGCACCAGATCCGGCGGAAACCCAAGCTCGTGGCGCTGGACACGATGAACTATTGGATCGAGCGGACGCCGGCCGAACTGCGTGAGACGCTGAAACACACGCAAATCCTGATGATCAACGACGATGAAACGCGGCAAATCACGGGTGAACACAATTTGTTGCGCGCAGCCAAACACATCTTCAAAATGGGGCCCAGCACGCTGGTGATCAAGCGAGGTGAACACGGCGCCTTGATGGTGCACAATCGCTTTCTCTTTTCAGTTCCGGGATTTCCACTCGAAGAAGTTCGTGACCCGACGGGAGCGGGCGACAGCTTCGCCGGGGGGTTCATGGGATATCTCGCCAGCGCGGGAAGTGTGAGCGATGAGAGCTTGAAGCGCGCAATGGTGTATGGTTCTGTGCTCGGGAGTTTCGCTGTCGAGCGGTTCGGGGTCGAGCGGCTCAAATCCCTGACCCGCCGTGAAATCAACGGCCGGGCGAAGCGGTTCTGGCAGCTAACGGCTTTTCGCTTTTAGGGTTGGGGACATCGGCCAACCTCTCGAAGCGCGGCCGAATCCGAGTTTCCGACGACAGAGATTGGTTCTGGCTGCGGCTGCATTAATTAGCGAAAATTTGCGACTATACTTCGGGAGATTCTTGTTGATTCGGATCGCGTCAAGAACATTATTCGGATTGGGGATCGTGGCGGCGCTGTTGTCCGCGGGCTGCAGCACCGGCTTCAACGCCACGCCCTCGATTTCTTCCGTATCTCCCGAACAAGTGACCGCCGGAGGTCCGGCATTTCAACTCAACGTCGTCGCGCTGAACATCGTCACGAATGCAACGGTGGATTGGAATGGCATTCCGCTCGTGACTACCCTGAACACGACGACGAATCAACTTGCAGCGCAAGTTCCGGCGAACCTGATCGTTACGCCGGGCAGCGCGAATATCACGGTCGTAAATCCGGGCCCTGGCGGCGGACCTTCGCCCACCGGCTACACGTTTTATATCGATCCGGTGAACAATCCTGTGCCGACGATTTCGTCGTTGACGCCGCCGAGCGTAAGCGCGGGCAGCAGCGGATTTACGTTGACCGTAATGGGCACAGGATTCGTTTCAGGGGTCTCGACTGTAAATTGGAACGGACAATCTCGCGCGACGACGTTTGTAAGCGCTTCCGAACTTGCCGCGGCAATTCTATCTTCGGACGTGGCGACGGCCGGAACCGACAGCGTCACGGTAGTGAACCCAGCGCCGGGTGGCGGAAGTTCAAACAGCGCGCCGTTTTACGCCGATCCCGCCGGCAATCCGATTCCGGGCATTGCGTCCATCAGCCCAACAAGCTCGCCAGTCGGGAATGCGGCGCTGTCGCTGACGGTCATGGGTCGTGGATTCGTCAGCGCGTCCATCGTGAATTGGAATGGCATTGCCCTCGCGACCACGTACGCGAGTGCATCTCAATTGTCGGCAGCAATACCCGCGGCAGATCTAACTACTGCGGGCACATTCAACGTTACGGTCACAAGCCCTGCTCCCGGAGGAGGCACGTCGGTCGCGCAGCAATTTACGGTTGAAAATCCAACGCCGACAATCACCAGCATCAGTCCGACAAACACGCCCGCAGGCGGCGCTGCGTTTACACTGACAGTCAACGGCACAAACTTTGTCGCGAATTCTGCCGTTGAGTGGAACGGTAGCGGCCTGCAGACCTCGTTTGTGAGCGCGAAGCAATTGACCGCAGGCATCACTGCCGCGGACATCACGATTTCGGGAACCGCGAGCGTAACCGTGGTGAATCCGGCGCCGGGTGGCGGCACGTCGGGCGCTTCCACTTTCACTATTAGTTCGAGCCAGGCGCGTCCCGCCTTGGACCTGAACGCCACCGCGCAGCTTGTATCGGTGAGCGCGCTCGGAAGCGCCGCGAACGGACCGAGCGGAGCTCCAAAAACGGACGGCAGCGGCCGCTACGTGGCATTTCAATCCGCCGCGACAAATCTCGTCCGCAACGGTGGAGGCTCCAATTTCGTTCGTGATACCTGCGCCGGAGCTGCGAACTGCAAGCCGCAAACGATGTCGGTCGACATCGGACGCGATGGAAGCGCCGCGAACGGTCCCGCGGGCCGCGGGCTCGCGATCAGTGGTGATGGCCGATTCGTGGCATTTTCGTCGCGCGCAACGAATCTTGTCGCGGGCGAGCTGTCTGACACGGCACAGATCTATTTGCGTGATAGCTGCCTGGGGCCCGATGCCCCCAGCGAATGTGCTCCGAAGACGATTTTGCTGTCGCTTTCGATTTCAGGAGCGCCCGGCAGCGGCGCCAGCGAATTTCCTTCAATCAGCTTCGACGGCCGCTATGTTTCATTCACGTCCGTCGCAGGAAATCTTGTGGCTGGGGTGGATGGAGGGACGTCGCAAATTTTCGTTCGCGACACTTGCATGGGGATGACGGCTCCGCCGCAATGCGTCGCCCGCACCATGTTGGTTTCGCAGGACGCCGCGGGACATCCGGGGAAAGGCGCCAGCGTTCAAGCCGCGATTTCGGCCGACGGCCGTTACGTCGCATTTGATTCGGATGCAGCGAATCTTATACCGGGGCCGCTCAATGCATCTTCGAGCGTCTTGCTGCGCGATACGTGCCTCGGAAGCTCCGCGCCGGCGGGCTGCGTGCCTTCCACTCGCATGGTTTCGGCGCCGTTGTCTGGCGCAACTGGCGACGGCCCGAGTTTTTCTCCAGCGATCAACTCCGACGGGCGATATGTGGCCTTTGTGACGCGCGCGACGAATTTGGTTGCGGGAGGGCACACATCTGGGCAACAAATCGCACTGCGAGATACGTGCCTCGGTGACTCCGCGCCGAAAGGCTGCAAGCTGTCGAGTTCGATCATCTCGACGGGCGTTTCGGGCGACGCCCATTCCCCGGCGATCAGCGCGGATGGCAGCTTTGTCAGCTTCATCGCTGATGACGGCGCATCATCGAGCGGTAACTCGACGCTTCGCGGATACGTGCGCGCCACCTGCGCGGGTGCCTCAAGCGGCGATGCATACTCGCCGCATACGACGATGGTCTTCGTTTCATCCCCCGGCAAGGCGGCATTGCTCCCCGACCACAATTCCCAGTTTGCAATTCCCGTAAGTGATGACGGGATGACGATCGCAATTTTCTCCGTCACTCCGCCGCCGCTCGCCACCGGCGGAACCACCACAGCGAGCGGACTGGGCGACGTGTTTCTGCTGCAATTCGTTCAAGCCCCCTGACGGCTACGCTTAAGCGCCTACAGCTTGCGCTTCAGGAATCAGCGGCTCGACCGTCGCTGGACGCGCTCGGCCGAATTCCTTATTCTTGGCTTTCCTCGAATGCTCACGCCCGTCAAGCCCCGTGCTCTCCGCTCCGGTGATGCGATTCGAGCCATTGCACCCTCGAGTCCGGTGGAAGCCGCCAAGCTCGAGAAAGGAATCAATGAGCTGAAGTGCCTCGGGTACACGGTACTCCAGCGGCCGCGAGTGCTGGCGCAAGATGGTTACTTCGCGGGAAACGCCGATGAGCGTTTGAAGGAGCTTCTCGCGGCGATCCGCGAGACCGAAAGCCGCGGGATTTTTTGCACGCGAGGTGGCTACGGATCAACATATCTGCTCGATGGCTTGATGCGCGAAGGCGCCGGAATGACCGACGATTCCGCCTCAAAGATCCTGGTCGGCTACAGTGACATCTCCGCCATACAAGCCTATCTCTGGCAGAAGTGCGGCTGGGTCAGCTTCTACGGCCCGATGCTGGCCGCCGGGCTCGACGCGGGGGAAGGCACACGCTGCGGATACGATCGCGCGTCGCTCCAGCGCGCTCTCACCGAGACAAAGACTGGCTGGAGCATCAATTTGCAAGGCGAAACGATCGTGCCGGGACGAGCCGAAGGGGTCTTGCTCGGTGGCTGTTTGACCTTGCTTGTTTCCACTCTCGGAACGCCGTGGGCGATAAATGCGCACGATTCCATCCTTCTGTTGGAAGATCGTGCAATGAAGCCGTGGCAGGTCGATCGTGCGTTGACGCACCTCAAACAAGCGGGGGCGTTAGACGGTCTCCGCGGGCTTGTGTTCGGCGATTTTCCGGGATGCGAAGCGCCGAAGGGAAGCGCGACCGTCAGGGACGTCATCGAGCGCGTGACCGGTCCATTCGGCGTTCCGATAGCCTGGAACGTCCCGGTGGGACACACAAACCGGCCTATGCTCACGGTGCCGCTGGGTGTTCGCGCGCGCCTCTCGGCGGATTCATCGACGCAGCTTGAAATACTCGAGCCTGCTTGCATCGAGGGATAAATCGCGTCTCAGAGCAGGGCAGCGCTTTGATTTTTTGATTTGATTAGAGCGAGCAGAATGCCAAACATACCCCGTCTTACCGATCGGCTAAAGCGAAGTTCCGGACATCTTCACCTCCTGGGCATCGGCGGCGCTGCCATGGCGCCTGTGGCCGGCATGCTTAAAGAGCGCGGGTATGATGTGACCGGCTCGGACGTCAACGTTTATCCGCCGGCGTCCACCCTCCTGTCATCGCTCGGGATCAAGTGGAATGAAGGATTCAGCGCCGAGAATCTGAAACCCGCGCCGGACCTCGCGGTCATCGGAAACGTCATCGCTCGGGGCAATCCCGAACTCGAGCACATCCTCGACGAACGAATCCCGTACCGCTCGATGGCCGAGATTTTGGAGGAGTTTTTCATCCCCAATCACACCTCCATTGTGGTTGCCGGTACCCACGGCAAGACCACTACAACCGCGATGCTCGCCTGGATTTTTCAAGTGGCCGGACGGCGGCCGGATTTCCTGATCGGCGGTGTCGCCCCGAATTTCGGCGACAAGAGCTACGGGCTCGGCGGCGGAGAAGAATTCATTATCGAAGGCGACGAGTACGAAACCGCATTTTTCGATCGCGGGCCGAAGTTCCTGCACTATCATCCCGACGAACTCATTTTGACTTCACTCGAATACGATCACGCCGACATCTATCCCGATCTCGCGTCCATCGCACTTCAATTCCGGCGCTTGGTCAATCTCGTGCCGCGACGCGGCAAGGTTCTGGTCTGGGGCGAAGGCGAAGATGTGCGGCGCTGCACCGAAAAGGCGTTTTGTCCGGTCGAAACGTACGGATTATCCGTGGAAATGGACTGGTCGGCCGGAGATTTGCTCTGGGAAGATAATTCCACGAATTTCCGCGTCGCGCATCGAGGCCGCGAGATAGGCCGGATTCGGATGCCGCTCGCCGGCCGCCACATCGTGCTCGACGCTCTTGCGACGATCGCCATCGCGCATGGCCGGGGAATCGAATTCCAGTCAATCGCAAATGCTATGTCTACGTTTCGCAGCGTGCGAAAGCGCATGGAAGTGAAAGGCGAAGAGCGAGGCGTCCTCGTGGTCGAAGATTTCGCCCATCACCCCACGGCCATCCGATTGACTCTCGAAGCCGCCCGCACTCAATGGCCGAAGCGTCGGCTCTGGGCCGCGATTGAGCCGCGATCGAACACCATGCGGCGGCGCATCTTCGAAAAGGTCCTCCCCGAAGCGCTGGCGAGGGCAGACAGCGTCGTGATCGGGCCGGTAAGCCGGGCACAACTCCTGCAAGACGAAGAGCGGTTCTCGCCCGCGCGCGTCGCCGATGACGTTCGTGCGCACGGCACTCCGGCCAGCGCATTTGACTCGGCCCTCGAAATCGCGGAATATCTCGCGGCGGAATCGAAGCGCGGAGATGTGGTCCTCGTGATGTCCAACGGCAGCTTCGATGGCCTCAGCGGCAAGCTTCTCGAAAGGCTGAAATCCTGAATCTTCGCTCGAAATTGAAACCCGCGCGCCGAAGCTTGGTGGCTGCGCTTCTCTTCTTGCCGCTGTTGATTCCGTCCTCAGCCGCGGCGACGATTCGGTACAAGATCTCGCTCGCCCAGCCGGACGAACATCTCTTTCACGTCACAATGGACATTCCGAAGGCGCGGCCCGGCATCGAGATTGCGATCCCTGCATGGAATGCGCTCTATCAGATACGTGATTTTGGTTCTCGGGTTCGAGATGTCGAAGGCACCCAACCAGATCGGAAATCGGATAACCGCCTTGCTGTGTTTGCGATCGATAAGCAGACGTGGCGGCTCGGCGAGAGAAGCGATAACAACTCAGTTGCGGGCAGCGATACCGATTTCGAGGTCAGTTACGCAATCGAGTGGAATGATCCCGGCCCATTCGATTCTCAGCTCAATTCGCAGCACGCATTTCTGAATCTCGCGGAAGTCCTGATGTATCTTCCTGACCGGCGCAACGAAGAGTCGATCGTTCAGTTCGCAAACATACCCGATGGCTGGAAAACCGCGGTCGAGTTGCCCGCATCGTCCGCTCCCGATAGCTTCGTCGCGCCAAGCTACGATTCACTTGTCGATGCGCCGGTCGAAATCGGCCAATTCGAGAGCTTTAAGTTTGACGAGGGCGGCGGACACTTTCGGGTTGTCCTCAACCCAAAATCATGGGACAGGACGACGCTCGAACCGGAACTGCGAAAAATCGTCGGCTATGAACTGCGATTGATGGGCGGGCCGCCGTTCTCAGAATACACGTTCTTCATTCACATCGGACCGTATGCTGACGCCGGCGGCGGTGGGATGGAGCATGCGAACTGCGACGCGATCGGGGCAGGCTCGCAGGCCACGGCGGTAGCGATCGCGGCGCATGAGTTCTTTCATACCTGGAACGTAAAGCGGATTCGCCCGCAAACGCTTCAGCCCGTGGATTACACGAAAGAACAGTGGACGCGCGCACTTTGGTTCGCCGAAGGCGTCACGAGCACGTACGGATCATTCACGCTCGTTCGCTCGGGCATCTGGAACAACGCGCAGTTCTATTCTGACTTGGCGGATGAGATTCGTATGCTGCAAACGAGCCCGGCGCGGCTGTGGCAGAGCGTGGAAGAATCGAGCCTCGATGCCTGGCTCGAAAAATACTCTGACTACAATCAACCCGAGCGCAGCATTTCTTACTACAACAAAGGGCAAATCCTGGGCGACCTTCTCGATCTCGCCATCCGCGACACCACTGACAATCACCGCTCGCTCGATGATGTTTTGCGGATGATGTACAAGGATTTCGCGGAGCGCGGCCGCTATTACGACGACAGCGCGGACATCCGCGCTAGCGTCGAGCACGTGACCGGCAAGAGCTTCGCGGAATTTTTCCGCCGCTACGTCTCCGGAGTGGATGAAATTCCCTACGACCAGTATCTCGACGTTGCCGGGTTACGCTTGAAGGAAACGGAAAGGAACGAAGCGGAGCTGGGCTTTTCGGTTTCGCGGGCCCCGGGAGGCGGATGGATCGTCTCGCGAGTGCCAGTTGGCGCGGCCGCTCAAAAGGGCGGGATCGTCGAAGGTGATGAGATCCTGCTGGTCGACGGGAAAAGTCCGTCTTGGAATCAAGAGTATTGGCTGCGCGGGCATTCTCCGGGCGACACAGTGACTCTTCACATCCGGCGCGCTGGGCGCGAGCAGAATGTTACGATCATGCTCGGCGGTCACAGCGTAAAAGACTTTGCGATCGAAGAAATCGAGAATCCCACGCCCCGGCAAGTTCGTATTCGCGAAGGGTTGCTCCACGGCACAACGGACTGACTACCGCAGCCTGCGATGATTCGCACCATCCTCCTCGTCCTCTTTCTGGGTTTCGCAATCGTCTTTGTCCTGCCGTTCTATATTCTCCAGGCATGGATCACCGGTTCGCCGGAAATTATGTACAACATGGCGATGACGGCCATTCGCGCCGGGCTAAAGATCGCAGGCGTGAAAGTCCGCGTGGAGGGACTGGAGAATGTTCCCGCGCGGCCCTGCGTCTTCGCTTCGAATCATGTAAGCAATCTCGATGCCATCGCCGAGGTGCCGTTTATTCCGCGTCGCGTCGCAATTCTGGCGAAGAAGCAGGTGTTCCGAATTCCGATTCTCGCCATCGGAATGCGCATGACGCAAATCATTCCGGTGGATCGCGATGATAAAGAGGCAGCGGCGGCCGCCGTGAGCAAGGCCATCGAATACCTGCGCAGCGGAGTATCGTTCCTGGTCTATCCCGAGGGCACTCGCAGCCGCGACGGCCGGTTGCGTGCGTTCAAGAGCGGCACGTTTGTAATGGCGATCGAAGCGGGGGTTCCCGTCGTCCCGATTTCTCTGATCGGCACCCAACGTCTGATGCGAAAGGGCGAGTGGTTCATTCGTCCTGGTGAAGTGACTGTTCGCTTCGGACCTGCCGTCGAGGCGTCGAATTACACGATCGAGCATCGCGAGGCATTGCGCTCGCGCGTCAGGACGCTTGTCGCCAGCGGCTTGCCTGAGGATCAGCGCCCGATGGCTGATTAGGGAAGGGCGCCCGCGGAGCTAGCGATTTCGCGACTTCAACTCTTCGATTTCCGCGCGCAGCTCCCGGACTTGCCGCTGGAGTTCCGGCAATTGATTGAAGACTGCTACCGATCTCAGCCACTGCTTGTTTTCAATCGCGGGATAGCCGGAATAAATCGCTCCTGCCGGAACGTCGTTCGGTACGCCGCTCTGCGAAGTGATCACCGCGCCGTCGCCGATCGTAAGATGTCCTGCCGCGCCTACTTGTCCTGCGAGGATGCAGTTATCGCCAATTTGCGTCGAACCTGCGAGGCCGACCTGACCGCACAGCAACGTGTTCTCACCGACCCTGGAGGCATGTCCCACCTGTACGAGGTTGTCGATTTTTGCGCCGCGAGAAATCACCGTTTCACCGACGGTCGCGCGATCTACGATCGCCCCGGCCTGCACTTCCACGTCATCTCCAATAACGGCGAGCCCCGCTTGCCGGATCTTGTACCATCGGCCGTTGGCCTGCTTCGCGAATCCAAAGCCGTCGGCCCCGATGATGGCGCCGTTTTGAAGCGTGACTCGATCGCCGACTCGGCATCCCTCGCGCACCACCGCATGTGAATGTGCGAAGAAATCGTTGCCGATTTTGGCGTTCCGATAAATGGACACAAAACTATGAAGGACCGCGCTGCGCCCCATTTCCACGTATTCTCCGACGAAGCAGCAAGGCCCAATGTACGCCCCGGCGCCTATCTTAGCCGTCGGCGCGACGACGGCCGTGCGATGCACTCCCGGCGCATACTTTTGTGCGGCATGGAAAAATTCAATGGATCGCGCAAAATCCAGATATGGATTACTCGACCGAAGCGCAGCGATGGGGATATCGACTTCGTTGGGCGAAACGAGAATCGCCGACGCCCGTGTCGTCTTCACCGCGGCTCGATACCGGCGGTTGGCTAGGAATGTCAACTGTCCGGCTGCCGCATCTTCGATGCCGGCAACATCCGTGATTTCGATTCCGGGGTCACCGTCGAGCTTGCATCCCAGGCGTCCAGCGATCTCGCCAAGTTTCATCGTCGTTCTCCTTGCAGGCGACAATCTACCTCAAATGACGGGTGAGGCGCGCGGAAGAAAGGCGATGATCTGCGGCGCCGAGCCGGACGCACGGGTCGAGCGTCGCCGACGCGATTATTCGCTGAAGAGTCGCGGTTGCACGGGAATTGGCGTAGCAGCGCGCGGCGTTCGCTTCGCGCCCCCGACAACTCCGAGCACTCTGACCTCGGCAAGCGCAGAGCGGGGAACGAACATCCTGAGACAGTTGCCGTGCAAATCCGCTGGAGTGAACTGAATCCCACGATCCAAGGTTTCAAGCAATTCGCTGGAACTGATGCCTTCAATCGTCTCGCGGTCTCGAAATGTCAGTTTTAGCCAAAGGCCTCCCAGTTTCGGACGGCTCAGGAAGCTCTTTCGTGCCGGCTCATACGCTCCCTCAAGGTCGTCGACGAAGTAGACCGCCCGGACGTCCTCCAGCGCGATAGCCCGGTGCTCGCCGTCAGGTGTCAGAAGGTCGAGGGAGCTCGCCGCAGCCAGCCCGGTGGGGTTTAAATAGCCCTTTAGCGGCGTCCCCTCCAGGAGCACGACGACCACTTTCTTGTGGGTGGACGCTGGGGCGTTTCGCTTCAATTCCAATGATCCCTTGGGAAGGCAGTTGCGAAATGCGCGGAGTTATGTTATCTTTCTCGAAATTTGTTGTCAAGTTATTGGTGATAAAAGGGTTAGTATCGGAGCACCTGGCGATTGACCGAAAAAAGGCAGATTCTTCAATCCGCCTCCGCCATAACTCTGGCAACCCTTATCAGCCGTATTTTGGGGTATATACGAGACCAGCGGATTACGCTCCTGCTCGGCACGTCCTTCGCGGCAGACTCCTTCATTCTGGCGTTTCGCATCCCGAACCTCTTGCGTCGGATGGTAGGCGAAGGCGCAATGACGGCGGCCTTTGTCCCCATATTCACAGGGTATATCTTTGGCCAGCCGCCGGAGGAAGCCTGGAGGTTCGCGCAGCGGGCCTTCTGGGCTCTGGCGGTGTTGCTCGCCCCTGTCGTAGTTCTCGGCGTCATTTTCTCGAGTCGCGTCGTGAGGCTGTTCGCAATTCTTGGAGCGACTCAAATCGATCTCGGATTCGCAGCGTATCTGACGCGCATAATTTTCCCGTATCTATTCTTCGTGGGGCTCGCTGCCCTGGCGATGGCCATCCTGAACAGCTTCCACGAATTTGGGTTGCCCGCTTCGACGCCGATCGTATTCAATCTCACGCTCATCGCGTTCTCCACGAGCGTCGCGTACGTCCCAATTATGCGCCTGGCACCGGCCCCATACCGCAATCCCGCCGTCGCCTTGTCAGTGGGAATTCTTGTGGGCGGCGCGCTCCAATTTCTGATGCTGGTGCCGGCGTTGATTCGGCGCGGCATGCGTTTTCGCTTTCAGATCTCATTTCGCGATCCCGGAATTCGCGAGGCGGGCCGCCTTCTGTTGCCAAGTTTTTTTGGAATCGGCCTGTATCAAATCAATTTCTTCGTGAACACGATTTTCGCGATGTCGCCGAAACTGCCGCAGGGAAGCGTCGCCGCGCTGTATGTGTCCGACCGGATCGTCGAGCTAGTTCTCGGGAGTTTTGCGGTCGCGATTTCGACGGCGTTGCTTCCCATGCTCTCGCGCCAGGCGGCCGAACACCGGTTCGGCGACCTCACTTCAACATTCGGCTATGCGATTCGGGTTGTGACATTCGTAACCGTACCTGCCGCCGTCGGACTTATTCTGCTTCGTCAGCCGATCATTCGCGTGCTGTTCCAACACGGGCAATTCTCCGCGGCATCCACGGCGATTACGACGAATCCGTTGCTCTGCTATTCGCTGGGACTTCCGGCGTTCGCTGCCGTGAAGCTGATCGTGCCGGTGTTCTACTCGCTGCGCGATACGGCAACCCCGGTACGCGTTGCGGCAGTCGCGCTCATCGTCAACATTTTGTTGAATATCATTTTTCTACTGTGTGTAGCGCGGAAGCTGTCGAATGCCGGCCCGGCGCTGGCCACGACAATCGCGGCTTATGTCAATTTCGGCGCGCTGCTCGTCATTTTCCGGACGCGGTTCGGGCGCATCGGGGCGACCGCTCTTTTGAGTTCTCTGGCGCGAACGGCAATCAGCGCGGCTGTGATGGGGGCCCTGTGTATCGTCCTGCTGCAGCGCTACCGGGCGGTTTCTAGTAGCGGAATCGCGCTGCAGGCATTTGGCTTGGCCCTAATGATAGCGCTCTCCGTAGGAATTTATATGGGAGTGGCGCGGTTGTTGGGATGTGAAGAAGTGCATGAGGTGGTCGCATTTGTGCGCCACACGATCTTCGCGAGTCGCGCGGCCTGATTTGCAGTAGCGAACCGTTGCACAGTCTGATTTTGCCGTTGTAAGAGCGGGCACTGGAGAGCCATTGGAAGCGGCGATAAGATCTTTTCTAGGCTACCTGCGCGTCGAAAAGGGCGTGTCTCCAAACACGCTCGACGCCTACCGGCGCGATATCGAAAAGTTTTCCGGCTTTGCCGCCGCGCGCCACCTCGCGCTGGAAAGGATCCAGCGCGATGACATTGTCGAATTTCTTCGCTACTTGTACGGTCGCAAGCTCGATAGCCGCTCCGTGGCGCGACATCTGGTCACGCTGCGTCATTTTTTCAGGTTTTCAAACGCCGAAGGATTAATCACGGAGGATCCGACAGAAACCGTGGAATCGCCGCGGTTCCGCAGCAGCCTGCCGATGTTTCTGAGCGTTGAGGAAGTTGAACGCCTGATCGCGCAGCCCGATGCGGGCAGCGTGATTGGCCTCCGAGATCGGGCCATGCTCGAAGTAATGTATTCCGCCGGCTTGCGAGTCACGGAGCTCTGCAAGCTTGCGACCAGCGACGTCCGGTTCGACAAAGGCTATGTCCGGTGCGTCGGTAAAGGTGATAAGGAACGGCTGGTCCCAATCGGCCGCCGCGCTCTTGAAGCTGTGCGCCAATATCTGGTCAAATCGCGGCCGAAGCTGGAGCAAAAGAATTCTCCTACTTTGCTTTTTTTAAACCGCCGCGGCGGCGCCTGCTCGCGTCACGGATTTTGGAAGACGGTCTCCGATGCGGGGCGAAAAGCGGGAATCAAGAAAAAACTGAAGCCGCATATGCTGCGGCACAGTTTTGCCACGCACTTGCTGGATCGCGGCGCGGATTTGCGCGCGGTCCAGATGATGTTGGGCCACGCCGATATCGCCACGACGCAGATCTATACGCACGTCGTGGAAGAGCGGTTGAAACAGGTCTATCGCGAGCATCATCCGCGAGCGTAATAGGTTTCCACGCAGTAGCGAAGGATACGCGACGCCGCCTGCGCTCTGTCGATCGAGCGATCGCGCGGTGTGAATTTCGGAGGAGGCCTAAGCCTCATGCCTGACTACATGTTCTTGCTCGAAAGCAGGCTGTCGCCGGAGCAGCGAGCTGCACTCGTCCGCGTGCAGGAGCTCGCGCGCGCGCAGGATTCGAATGTCTATCTCACCGGCGGCGCGGTCCGCGACTTGATCTCCGGAATGCCGATCCGCGATCTCGATTTCACGGTCGAAGGCAATCCGCAAAGAATCGTGCGCGAACTCGAAAAAGGCGGCGCGCGAACCGTGTCGGAGGATGAACGCCTGCGGCATTACGAAGTTATTTTTGCCGGCGACGCGGATGGCTCCGTTTCCGCTGCGCGAGACGACGTTTACGAGCGTCCTGGCGCCAAGCCGGAGTATCGCTGGTCCACCGTGATGGAGGATCTTCGCCGGCGGGATTTCTCGATCAACGCCATTGCGATTTCTCTGAATCCGGCTTCCCGCGGCTTGCTGCTCGATCCCACCAACGGCCTCGCCGATCTGGAGAAGCGCGAAGTCCGTGCGCTTTCCATTCATGCGTTCACGAATCAGCCGATTCGTCTTCTGCGCATTCTTCGCTATAGCGTGCGGATGGGCTTCAAGCAAGAGCCGCGAACGGAAGAATGGTTCGACCTGGCAATCGAACGCGGCTTGCATCAAAACCTGGAAGGTTACGCCGTCGGCAGGGAAGTGCTTCATCTGGGCCGCGAAGACAACCCGTCCGGAATCTTGAAACAGTGGGAGTCGCATGAGCTTATCGCCGCGATTCACCCCAGCTTGCCCCGCAGGCACCCTGACTATGACGGTCTGTCACGGCTCCAGCATGCTCGAGAAGCATTCCTCGCGGCGGGTGTCCGTCCGCGGCTCGCGCTGCCAGTTTTGTATTTTCTTCTGGCGCGCTTGAAGAGCCGGGAGGCCGCCGCAGCCTTGCGCCACCTGGAATTCTCGGCCAAGGAAGTAGCAGCCTACGAACAACTCGTCCCGGAAACAGAAAAGGCCTTGAAGATTCTGAAAGGCCGCAAGACGAACGCGCCCAAGGACGCTTATTTCTTTCTCACCGAAGTCCCTCCGGAGCGGCTCGCATTTCTTCAAGCGGAGTATGGAGACTCCAAGGCGGTCGCGAAGATTCGAAATTATCTGCAAAAGTGGCGCCCGATGCGCGCGAGTATGCCGGTGGCGGAGCTCGACGCTCTGGCGGTTCCCCGCGGACCGAAATTCGACAAGATTCTCGAGGACTTCTTCGAAGCTCAACTCCGAGGCAAGGGCCGTGATCCGATCGAGCGCACCAAGATTCTCAAGAAGCTTGCCGGGATCAAGGACGAGCCCAAAAAGAAAATTGAGGAAAAGAAAAAATCAAAGGCGCGGCATAAGGCGGCGATCACCGCCAATCAGGCGGCCGCTTCCGGTCAACCGGCTGATGCGGCATCCGGCCACGCCGCGAGCTCCAAGCCGGCAAAACCAGAGCCCGAAAAGGCCAAGGCGGTCGAACATGCCAAGCCTGCAACCGAAGCGGCACGGAAGCATGCGTCTCGCCGCGCCGGTAAGATCGCGAAGGCCGCCAAGAAGCTGCACAAGAGCTGATTCCGCTCGTGCGGGACGATTCGCGCCGCCGTTATCTTTTCTGATCGAATTCCGGTAGCTGGTTTAAGATAGATCTGCATGGATCACTCGACCTTCGTCCATCTTCATCTGCACACGGATTACTCCCTTCTCGATGGCGCCTGCGAAATCGGCGAACTCACTGCGGAAGCTGCGCGGCGCGGAATGCCGGCGGTCGCCGTTACCGACCACGGAAATCTTTTTGCGGCCTCTCATTTCTATCACGAGGCCACGACGCGAGGCGTGAAACCCATTATCGGCTGCGAAGTCTACGTCGCGCCGGGCAGCCACAAGCTGCGGGGATCGGAAGCCGAAAGGTCGAATCATCTCGTCCTGCTGTGCGAAACCGACGAAGGCTATCGAAATCTGATCAAGTTGGTTTCAACCGGATTTCTCGACGGCTTTTATTACAAGCCCCGCATCGATCACGAATTGTTGGCGAAGCACAGCAAGGGACTTATCGCTCTCTCGGCGTGCCTCCGGGGCGAAGTAGCCGAGGCGGTCTCGCAACAAAAATTCGACACAGCCCGCGCCGCCGCTTACCGCCTCCAGGAAATTTTCGGCAAGGGAAATTGCTTCATCGAGGTGCAGGATCAAGGCCTGGAGATCGAAACGCGCGTTAACCGCGACCTGGTGAAATTGTCCCGGGAAACCGGAATTCCTCTCGTTGCTACGAATGATTGCCATTACCTGACGCAGTCGGACGCCCGCGCTCAGGAAGTCTTGATGTGCATCCAGACCGGCAAGACGATGAGCGACGCCAATCGCATGAAGTTCGCGACCGACCAGTTCTATTTCAAGACCGCCGAAGAAATGGCCCACGTGTTCCGTGAAATTCCGGACGCGGTGCAGCGAACCGTCGCGATTGCCGAGCGCTGCCGAGTCAAGATTCAGCAGGTCGACCATCCATTCCCCGATTTTCAGGTTCCGGCGGGCGACACGGCCGATTCGTATTTCGAAAAAGTTGCACGCGAAGGATTCGCCGGGCGCCTGCCGCAGCTCGAACAGCTTGCCAAGCAGGGCGCTCTCCGCCAGCCCATTGATGCGTACGAGCGCCGGCTCTCGAACGAAATCGAAATGATCAAGAAGATGAATTTTGCGGGCTACTTCTTGATCGTTTGGGATTTCATCCACTACGCGCGCGCACAAGGCGTGCCGGTCGGTCCCGGCCGTGGCTCCGCAGCGGGAAGTTTAGTCAGCTACGCGCTCCGAATTACCGATGTGGACCCGCTGCACTATGACTTGATCTTCGAACGCTTCCTCAATCCGGAGCGCGTGTCGCTGCCGGACATTGACATCGACTTTTGCTATCGCCGCCGCGGCGAAGTCATCGACTACGTCCGCAAGAAATACGGCGATCAGTGCGTCGCCCAAATCATCACATTCGGAACCATGGCGGCGAAGGCTGCGATCAAAGATGTGGGTCGCGCTATGGATGTGCCGTACGGGGAAGTGGATCGGCTGGCCAAGCTCGTTCCCAACCAGCTCAATATCGAGCTGGAACAAGCCTTGATTCAATCTCCGCAACTTGCGCAGGCTCGGAAAGACGATCCCCGCGTAAAGGAATTGATTGATATCGCGCTGCGGCTCGAAGGCCTCGCGCGCCACGCTTCGACGCACGCTGCGGGCGTAGTGATTTCCCCACGTCCGCTCACTGAGTTCGTCCCTCTATATAAGTCGAACAAGGAAGAAATCACCACGCAGTACGACATGAAGGACCTCGAGCGCATTGGCCTGCTGAAAATGGATTTCCTCGGCCTGACGACGCTCACGGTTTTAAGTGACGCAGTCGTGCTGATCCGGCAGAATCGCGGAGTCGAGCTGGATCTTGCGACCCTTCCCACCGACGACGCGGAGACATACAAGCTCTTTGCAAGCGGCAATACGACAGGTATTTTCCAGTTCGAATCGCACGGCATGCGCGACATCCTTCGCCGCTACCAGCCTTCGCGCCTCGAGGACTTGACTGCGCTCAATGCTCTCTATCGCCCGGGCCCGATTCAAGGCGGGATGATCGACGATTTCATCGCCCGCAAGCACGGACGAAAGAACGTCACCTACGATTTGCCGGAGTTGGAGGACATTCTTTCCGAAACCTGGGGCGTGATTCTTTATCAAGAGCAGGTCATGCGCATCGCCAACCGGCTTGCAGGATTTTCGCTTGGCCAAGCGGACATCCTCCGAAAAGCGATGGGCAAGAAAAACAAGGAGGAAATGGCCGCGCAGCGACAGCGATTCCTTGCCGGGTGCGCCGAGCGAAAGGTCCCGGCCAAGAAAGCCGAGAAAATCTTCAACCTCATGGAAGAATTTGCCGGCTACGGGTTCAATAAGTCGCATTCGTGCGCTTACGCGTTGGTGGCCTATCAGACGGCATATTTGAAGCGTCATTTTCCGGTTGAATTCATGGCCGCCATGCTGACCGCGGAAACGGGGAATACGGAACGGCTGGTAAAATACATCGCCGAAGCTCGCGAACTTGCCATCACGGTGCTTTCACCCGACGTGAACGAAAGCTCGCTCGATTTCACGCCCGTCGGCGAACACATTCGCTTCGGGCTCGCGGCAATCAAGAACGTCGGCGAAACCACGGCGCGGGGCATCGTCGAAGCGCGCAAGAGGCACGGCCGCTTTGGAGACTTTTTTGAGTTTTGCGCCGCGCTGGATTCCGGATTGCTGAACCGGCGGACACTCGAAAGCCTGGTCAAGTCTGGCGCGCTTGATTCTCTTCCGGGCACGCGGGCGGGGCACTGGGCGAGCATTGATGAAGCGTTGAAACACGGGCAGCGCCTTCACCGCGAGCGCTCGAGCGGCCAGAGCGCATTTTTTGGCGTTGTGGGAGCTGCGGCTCCTGCGCCAGCCAGGGAATTGGTCGTGGCCGATGAATGGCCCGAAGAAGATCGGCTCGCGGGCGAATACGCGACGCTGGGTTTCTATATCTCAGGACATCCGCTCGAAAGATATGCCGGCCGCCTCACAGAATTGAAGGCGATTGATATTGGCCAGCTCGAAAATCAGCGCAGCGGCGACGAGGTCATCATCGCGGCGTTGGTGGTTCAAGCCCGGCCCATGCGCTCGAAAAAAGACGGCCAGCGCTGGACCATCGTCACGCTGCAAGATCGAACCGGCGTCGTCGAAGGGCTGGTTTTTACCGAACCCTTCGCGCGGCTCGAGCCGGTGCTCAAGGGTGCGATCCCTTTGCTCGTCAAAGGGCGTGTCGCAATCGAGGACTCTGGCACGCGATTACGCGTGATGGACGCGCGGCCGCTCGAACAGATCGTCCAGCGGCAACCTTCGCTTTTGCGCGTCCCGGTGGACTTGAATGCGGCTGACGAGGATCTGCTCGACCGCCTCGATCAGCTTTTTGCGGCACATCCAGGCCGCTGCCGCGTGGAATTCGATTTGCGCCGCGACGACGGCACCGAAGCGACGCTGGCGTCCGACCGCTCGGTCCGCGTGGATGCCGAGCTGCTCGATCAGATTCGAGACATTTGCGGCTCCGACGCCGTCCTGACCTGAACATGAAACGTCGCGAAAAGAACCGCGAAGAGCAACTCGACTCGCTGCAGCGCGACGTCGACAACCTGCTGAGTCTCTCTGATCCCGACGATTCCACCGAAACGACGCTCGCGCTTCTGCAGCGTCAAGTTTCCGAGCTGAAGCGCGATTTTTATTCAAATCTCGGCTCGTCGCAGCGTCTGCAGCTGGCGCGCCATCCTCAGCGGCCTCAGGTACTCGACTACATTCAAATTCTTTTCGAGGACTTTGCTGAAATCCACGGTGACCGTGCCTTCGCCGACGATCCCGCGATGGTTTGCGGCATGGCGCGATTTCGTGGCACCGCGGTCATGGTGATCGGCCAACAAAAGGGACATGACACCAAGCAGCGCGTCGCGCGAAATTTCGGCCAGGCCAAGCCCGAGGGCTATCGCAAAGCCCTGCGCGCCATGAACCTCGCCGCGAAGTTCAGTCGTCCCGTCCTCGCGTTCATCGATACGCCCGGAGCCTACCCCGGCGTCGATGCCGAGGAACGCGGCCAGGCCGAAGCGATCGCCGTGAATCTGCGCGAAATGGTGCGCCTCCCGGTTCCGATTTTGGTGACGATCACCGGCGAAGGTGGTTCCGGCGGTGCGCTTGCCATCGCGATTGGTGATCGCATCCTCATGCTCGAGAATTCGGTCTATTCCGTAATTTCGCCGGAGGGCTGCGCGTCCATCCTCTGGCGCAGCGCGTCGAAGGCGGAAATTGCCGCGGAAGCACTCAAAATCACCGCCAAGGATCTTCTCGACCTCAAGCTCATTGACGAAATTGTTCCTGAGCCGGAAGGCGGCGCGCACCTGGACTATGAGGCAGCCGCGCGCTTGCTTGACGCCTCGTTGCAGAACTCGCTCCGCCAGCTCTCGACCATGCCGATTCCTGAACTCCTCTCGATCCGCTACGAAAAATTCCGCCGCATGGGCCAGTTTTTCGCCTAGCTGGAAGGTCCCGCACGGCCATTGGCTCGCCTTTATCGCCCCGATTTCCCAATGCCGCAGCAGCCCTGCGAATGTCCAGTACCCGACAGTTGACCTTTAGACACGGCGCTATGTTCGGCGATTGCGGCAGCGCAATGCCTCGCTTACCGTACTTCAAGGCAGGCGCAAGGGGGTCGAGCGACTATGTCCGAAGTGTTTCGTCCGTTCGAACGGCTCGTGGAAATCAGCGTTCTTGGGAAGACTTTTCTCGTCCCGGAGAAGAATTCCGTTCTGCGCTGCTTTCAATTCATCAGCCCGGACACAATTCCTTACGGCCGCTTTTGCTGGAACCAGGAATGTCAATACTGCCGCGTGGATTGCCAGTTGTCGGACGACACCCAGGCCCGCCCGATCTTGAGCTGTAAGTTCATGGTGTCTGAGGGGATGAACATTTCGCAGTTGGCGCCGGAGCTGATCGGCTGTCTGCGCGCAAAACTCGGCCCTTAGAAGTTTCGGAACGCGAATCCCCGGGCCCGCCCTCCTCCCAGCCTCAGCGTTCTCTTGTTGTGATAGAATCCGAGGCGGAAAATATGCAGGCGCGCACAAAGTTTGCCGTTGGTTCAGGAATTATCATCGTCACGCTACTCTCGCTGGCGTACGTCGGGTTCACTCAGAGCAAAACGTACTATCACACGCTGGCCGAGGTGCAGTCCCTTCAAGGCGCGGCGCTCCATCAACGCATGCGTGTTTCCGGAAACGTAAAATCAGGCTCGATCCAGCGATCGGCGGGCCGCGTAGATTTCGTTTTGGAAGAGCAGGGCCGCGTCCTGAATGTCAGCTACGATGGGCGCGATCCATTGCCGGATACGTTCAAGGACGGAGCGCAGGCGCTCGTCGAAGGCAAAATGATGCCCGACGGGCGATTTGATGCCGATCAGGTCCAGGCGAAATGCGCATCCAAGTATCAGGCGACACCGGGACAGCCCAACCCAAACGCTCCGGCGAACACTTCTTCGACCATGGCCCCTTCAAAATCGAGATTAAGCTGAGCAAGGCGACTTCGTGGACATTTTTGGCTCATTCGCTTTAATTTTGGCGCTGATTGCGGCCGTCTACGCGGTGGGCGCCGGAATCGCCGCGATTCGCACGCGCAATCCTCTGCTGATAAAAAGCTCTCGCAATGCCGGCATGGCCGTGTTCTTCCTCGTCACCGTGTCGGTTGTTTCCCTCGAGTACCTTTTCTTCACAAATAATTTTTCGATGGCCTACGTGGCCGAACACAGTAATCGCGACTTGCCCGTGTTCTACAAAATCGCTGCGCTCTGGAGCGGGCAGGAAGGCTCGCTTCTCTTTTGGAGTTGGCTGCTTTCCATTTACGCGTTTCTGGCGCTCTTTCTCAACCGGCACAAACATCCGGAGTTGATGCCCTATGTCGGAGTGGTTCTCGCCACGGTCCAAACATTTTTCCTGGTCCTGAATAATTTCGTCGCCACTCCCTTTCAGATACTTGGCCACGCCAGTGCCGGCGGCGCCATCACCGTCATCGCCCACGCCGATGGACACGGCTTGAATCCACTCCTGCAATATCCGGAGATGGTAATTCATCCGCCGATGCTCTACGCCGGCTACACCGGGTTTACAGTGCCGTTCGCTTTCGCCATGGCCGCGCTTCTGGGGCACTATCCCGGCGAGAAGTGGATCCACATCACGCGGCGCTGGACCATGGTGGCGTGGGCGTTTCAGAGCGTGGGCATTCTTCTCGGCGCGCATTGGGCTTACGCCGTCCTCGGCTGGGGCGGCTACTGGGCGTGGGATCCCGTCGAGAACGCCTCGTTTCTCCCTTGGATCACGGGAACAGCGTTTCTCCATTCGGTGATGATGCAGGAAAAGCGCGGCATGATGAAGGTGTGGAATATCTGGCTCGTTTTCGTCACGTTCATGCTGTGCATTCTGGGCACGCTCCTGACGCGTTCCGGTGTCGTCAGTTCCGTTCACGCCTTCGCGCAATCTTCGATCGGGACGTGGTTCACATGCTTTTTAATTTTCATTCTCCTCGCCTGCATCCTCGCGTATTGGCGAAATCGCGACTATTTGCAAAGCCACAACCAGCTGGATTCGCTCGTCTCTCGCGAGTCGAGCTTTCTTTTCAATAATCTCGTCCTGCTCGCCGGATGCTTCGCCGTCCTATGGGGAACACTCTTTCCGGTGATTTCGGAATGGGTCGAAGGAACGAAGATTAGCGTCGGTGCCCCCTTCTTCAACAAAGTCACGATTCCGATCGCGTTATTTCTGCTATTTCTGACGGGCGTGGGCCCGCTTCTCGCCTGGCGCAGCACTTCTCTCGATAGTCTCAAGCGGAACTTCGCCTGGCCCATGGCCGGCGGCCTCTTGGCGGGCGTCGTCGCGCTGATTGCCGGTATGCGCCAGTTCTATCCACTCGTCTGTTTGATTCTTTCAGTGTTCGTCACGCTGACGATCGCCTCCGAGTTCTGGCGCGGTGCGGGCGTGATTGCTGCGCGCTCTGAGATCAATCGAATTTCGGCGACGGGCCAGCTGATCATGCGGAACACCCGCCGCTACGGCGGCTATATCGTCCATTTTGCGATTGTGGTGATTTTTATCGGGATCATGGGTTCGGCCTTCAACCGCGACGTTCAGCAGGAAATGGCCGTCGGCTCGCGCATGACGCTCGGCCGGTACACCATTGTCTGCCAGAACTTCGACGAAGTGCGCGATCCGAATTATCAATCCGAGCGCGCCACGATCGAGGTACTTCGCGACGGCAAATCGCTGATGATGCTCTATCCGGAGCGCCGCTTCTACCTCGCGAGCCAGGTGACTGAAACCATGGTCGCGATTCAGTCCACGCCGCTGCGCGATCTTTACGTCGTTTACGCCGGCCGCAGTCCTGAAACGAACCGTCCCGTCATCCACGCTTATCTCAATCCGCTGGTCAAATGCATCTGGTTCGGCGGCCTGATCTCCTCCTGGGGACGGCGCTCGCTCTTGTCCCCAGCGGGCAGTCGGTTCTCGTAATTCGCACCGCGAGTGGCGCCGAGCCCGCTCCAGCCGGGCCGCTGCCGCAATCCGTCGGAGTTGCTCACGGCGATGATTGAGCAACCCGCGAACCGCTCTCGCCGCCGCAATTACGCCTATGTGGCGCTGACGCTGGGCTTGATCTTCGTGTGGTTGGGCGTGACAAGTGTACGCGTTCTTGCGCAGGAGGACGGCCGCGCAAAAGCGCTCAGCATGCGCATGATGTGCGTCTGCGGCTGCAATCAAATCCTGGGTGTCTGTAATCACGTCGGCTGCACGTATTCTCACGACATGCTCAAGGAGATCGATACGCGTTTGGGCCGCGGCGAATCCGATGATTTGCTCCTTCAGGACTTCGTGCAGGAATACGGCGCGGCGGTACTGCTTTTGCCTGCCGCGAAGGGCTTCAATCTCTGGATGTGGATCATGCCGTTTGTCGCGGTTGCCGGCGGAATCTTGCTGGTTCGGGTGGCGCTGATTCGGTGGCGGCACAACGCAGCCGTTGTTGCGCCCGCGCATGTCGCACCGGACTTGCTCGATCGTGCGCGCCGCGAGATAGGTCCCGATGAGTAGCGCCGCCATCGCGCTCGCGTGCGTCCTCCTGGCTGCCGCGGTCATGATTTTCATTTTCCTGATTGACGCCGATCCATCCGATTCCGCCCCCCATCGCTCGCGTCTCGATCTTCTTGTCGAGCGCCGCGACACGATTTACGATAACCTTCGCGACCTGCGCTTCGAGCACCGCGCGGGAAAATTCGGCGATGACGATTTTGAACGCATGAGGCAATCGCTCGAAGCCGAAGCAGCGCGCGTTCTCGGTCAGATGGACGAGTTGACGGGCAGCGTCCCCACGCCGGCCACACGCCAGGCGATGTCCCGTAAGCCCTCGCCGCGGAGTTCTTGAAGTCGCGAGCGATTGAAAAAGGGAATTGAGCCGGAAATGAATTTGAACCCAATGAAAATCGCCGCTGTCGCCGGCGCCCTGGCCTGTTTCGCTTCGTCTTCGTTCGCGGGAACCGTCAGCGGTACGATTCGCAACGGCACGAACGGCAAGCCCGGCGTCGGCCTCGACGTGATTCTCATCCAGCTTCAAGGCGGCATGCAGGGCGTCGCCACGGTGAAGTCCGACGCGCAGGGCCGCTTCACACTTGATAATCCGGCAATCGGCGCGGGTCCGATGCTGGTCCGCGTGCCCTACAAGGGCGTGAACTATCATCAGCCGTTGACTCCTGGAATGACCTCCATCAGCATCGAAATTTTTGAGCCGACCAGCGACGCTTCTTCGATCAGCGTTACGCAACACGACATCGTCCTGCAGCCATCGAACGGCAATCTTCTTCTCGGCGAGGAATTCACCATCGAGAACGATACGCAGCCGCCCGTCGCCTTTTACAAGGACGACGGCACGTTCACGTTCAGCGTCCCCAAGAACGCCCAAGTTCGGCAAATCTCGGCGTGGTCGTCCTCAGGCATGCCCGTCACGCAGAGCACGATGGACAAGGGAAATAACCGAAGCGCCATCGCTTTTGCGTTTCGCCCCGGCAAGAACGGAGTTCGGATTTCGTATCAAATCCCTTATCCGTCGAATAAGGCTTCGATCGAAATGATGTCGCCCTATGCGGCCAAGCAGGTTTTGCTCGTTGCGCCTCCGCCCGTGCAGGTCAATGCCGCAGGCTTCGCGGCGGGAGGCCAGCAGGAAGGGTGGTCGATTTACGGCCGCGACGCCGTTCCACCAAACACCGCGCTCGATATATCGATATCTGGCACCGCACCACCTCCGCCCGAAGCAAATGACGGCGGCGTCAACGCCGGTGGCGGCAGCGGCGCAGAAAATCCATCTGTAAATTCTCGCGCAAGCGACGCCACAGAAACCGTCGGGACGCTGCCCGGCAGGCTCGACAACCTAAAGTGGATTCTGGTCGGCGGATTCGTTGCGCTCTTCGGGCTTGGGATCGTTTATCTTTGGAGGCGTCCGCAGGCGTCTGCTGCATTCGCGGGCGCACCTGGAATCTCAGCGCCCATGCCGCCATCAACCGTGGTCTCGTCGCGCCGCAGTCAGGCCGCGCCCTCCGAATCGCCCATCGCACGAATGGACACCGAAGTCCGCGGCGGCCTGGATGAGCTGAAAGAGAAGCTTTTCCGCCTCGAGTTGCGCCATCAAGCCGGCACGATTTCGGACGAGGAATACGCGCGACAGCGGGCCCAGGTCGAGCAAACTCTTCGGGAACTTGTGCGGGGCTGAGCCGACTCCCTTGCCGACAGCCAACGGCGCCGATCGCGTGGGCGTAAAATTCGATCGCGTCGAAAAGCGCTATGGATCACTTGTCGCCCTGCGCCGCATCTCGCTCGAAATATTCCCTGGCGAATTTGTCGCGCTCATCGGCCCGAACGGGGCAGGGAAGACCACGCTTCTTCGAACCACGGCTCTCCTGGTCCGGCCGAACTCCGGAACCGTTCAATTTTCAGGGCTCGCCGATGATTCGCGCATCGCGATCAAGAGCCGCATCGGCATGGTGGCGCACAGTACGCTTCTCTACGATGAACTGACAGCCGCTGAAAATTTGATTTTATTCGCGCGGCTTTATGGCGTTGCGTATCCGGCTACTCGCGCCGCTGAACTATTGGAAGCCTGCGGCCTTCGCGACCGTGAGGGAAGTCTCGTTCGCACGTTTTCGCGCGGCATGCGGCAACGCCTGGCCATTGCTCGCGCTCTCGTTCATTCGCCGCGATTTTTGCTTCTTGACGAGCCTTCTTCGGGTCTCGATGTTCGCGGCCGCGCGTGGTTCGTGGAGGTTCTCTCGACGCTGCAAATCGATGGTTGCACGATTCTCGTCAGCACCCATTCCCGCGATGAAATTCTTCAATTGACCACGCGTGCCATTCGCATTGCCGCGGGCCAGATTGACGCCGATTCGGGACGCGACGGCGATCCCCGCGCGATTCTGGCGTCGCTGCAGTCGGAGAATTGAATGTCCACGGCGAGCGCAGCGACGACAATTCTCCTGAAGGAAATCCGCGTCGAGTTCCGCGCGCGCGAACTTCTGAACACCACGTTTATTTTTGCGCTCGTCGTCATCGTCCTCTTCAGCCTGGCATTCGATCCCACCGTCGCCGAATCGCGCCGCTTCGGTCCCGGACTACTTTGGATCGCGCTGCTCTTTGCCGGAGCGCTCATGCTTCAGCCCTCCTTCGCCCGCGAGCATGCGAACGATACGCTCGACGCTCTGTGTCTCTCGCCGGTCTCGCCGTTTGCGATACTTCTCGGCAAAATTCTAGCGAATCTGATTTTCCTCGGCGCTTGCGAAGTTCTACTGCTCCCGATTTTTGCAGTGTTCTACAATGTTCCCATGGCTCCAGTCGTCGGGCGGCTGGTGCTTGTGCTCGCGCTCGGAACGTTTGGGCTTGCCGTCACGGGCACGGTCTTTTCAGCCATAGCGGCGCAGGCGCGTATGCGTGAATTGCTGCTCCCTCTGCTGCTGTTTCCTGTTCTGGTGCCGCTTTTGCTTGCGGCGGTGGAAGCGACGGCCGGGTTGCTCTCGGATACGCCGGAGCTGCAGACGACTTGGATTGAATTGCTCATCGGCTTCGACGTCATGTTCTTCACGGTGTCTTGGTTGCTATCGGACTTTTTGTTGCAGGAGTGACGGATTCGAATGATGAAGCGGCTATTGCCGGCGTTGGTGCTCGGCGCATTGATGGCGTTCGCCGGCTACGCGGCTCTTTTCATCGCACCCGACGAATCGACCATGCACGCGATTCAGCGCATATTTTACTTTCACGCTCCGAGCGGCATGGTCGCGCTGATCGCCTTCACAATCTGTTTCGTCGCGAATATCGGCTACCTCGCAAGTCGCAAGCCGCGCTGGGACTGGCTCGCGGTTTCAGCCGCTGAAGTCGGCGTTGCGTTCAATACCGCCGTTCTCATCACTGGTCCGATCTGGGCTAAACCAGCCTGGGGAATTTGGTGGACGTGGGACGCGCGCCTTACCTCCACGCTCGTGCTTTGGCTCCTGTACATTTCGTTTCTTCTCTTGCGCGATCTGATCACGGATCCGGAACGCCGGGCCGTTTTCTCCGCGATTTACGGAATTTTTCTCTTTCTGGATGTGCCGCTCGTCTATTTTTCGATCCGCATCTGGAGAACGCAGCATCCGCAGCCCGTAATTCTTGGCGGTCAGAATTCCGGCCTCGATCCGACGATGAAAGAAGTTTTTTATCTGTGCTTTTTCGCGCTTCTCGGGATCATGACGATCCTGATTCGGCAGCGCTATCAGCTTGAAAAGGCCCGTCACGAAGTGGAAGAGTTGCGCCTGGAAGCCGAAGAGCGAGTTGCCGCAGGCTCGATTTAGAGTTTCGCAGCGCGAAATTGTTTGGAGGAAGGGGCAGTTCGCATGAAGAATTTCGGCAGTCTTTTCGTGGCTTACATGGTCGTCTGGGCTGTCTTCTTCGGCTACCAGGTGACCATTGCCAAGCGACTCTCGCAACTGCGTGAAGAGATCGAACGTTTAAAGAATCAGCTTGGACGAAAATAACGCCGCATCTGGCGGGCGCATTCAGGCTCCCGCGGCGGGCCGGGCCACTCTCGAATTGAATTGCACCCTGAGGTTCGATTGAAAAGGAAAGTCGCGATCGTCCTTTTTCAGCTTGGTGGCCCCGACAAAACCGAAAGTGTCGAGCCCTTTCTCTACAATCTTTTTTGCGATCCCGACATCATTGATTTCCCTCTCGCGTTTATCGCCCGAAAAGCGCTGGCGAAATTTATCTCCACGCGCCGCTCTAAGAATGTAATCCAGCACTATCTTCAAATTGGGGGCGGATCACCGATCCGGTTGCTAACGGAACAGCAAGGCCGCGCCCTCGAAGAAGCGCTGGCCCCGTGGATCGACGCGAAGACCTTCGTTGCCATGCGCTATTGGCATCCCCTGACGAGCGAAGCCGTCTCGTCGCTGGGCCGCGCGACCTACGACCAGCTCATTCTCTTGCCGCTTTATCCCCATTATTCTTATGCGACCACGAGGAGCAGCCTGCGCGAATGGAATCGCCAGGCGCGCAACGGCCTCGCAAGCACCGGAAAGCTCGTCGAGAATTTCTACAATCATCCGCTCTACATCGAGTCACTTTGCGCGCGCATCAACGAAAAGCTTGCTCAGCTCCGATCGCCGGAAAATGTCTATTTGGTGTTCAGCGCGCACGGCCTGCCGATGAAACTGGTCGACGCAGGAGACCCCTATCCGCAGCATATTCAGGAGACCATGCGGCTGGTGCTCGAGCGCGGCGGTTGGCCTAATCAGAATCTCCTCTGCTACCAGAGCCGAGTGGGCCCTCAGAAGTGGCTGGAGCCTTCGCTGAAACACACGATCGAACGGCTGGCCCACGAAGGCGTGAAGCGCATGCTCGTGATTCCGATTTCCTTCGTCACGGATCACATCGAGACGCTCCATGAAATCAACATCGAGGCTCGTGAAGAAGCTGAAAAACTCGGCGTGCAGGAATTCACCATGATGGGCGCGCTCAACGATTCTCCGATTTTCATCCGCGCGCTGGCGGATCTTGTTTTGAAAGCCGCCGGCTTTGCGGATGGGGTCGCTACGCCGCAGAAATCATGATTCTGATTGCGCGCAAGGACCTGTTATCCGCTTGACACGGTTTCATCGCGGGAATATAAATTCAATGCAAGCGGATTTGCGGATTCTTGGGAATTTATCTCGCGTGGAGGTCTGACCGCACGTCCTAGCGGAGTTATGCCAGAGCAAACAGAGGGCAAGGGAGCACAGGCCGCGGCCGCGCCTGCTGCACCTGCCGCGGCGGGAAAACCCGCCGCGGATACCAAGGAAGCGGTCGCGCAGATCAATAAGAGCCGTCGTCGAATCGTTTGGGCTTGTATTTGGGGCTATTTGGGCGTCAATTTTTTGATGTTCCTCCGGTTTTTCTTCCCGCGCGCGTTGTACGAACCCAACACAATTTTCAATATCGGCTATCCGACGGATTTCAGCCTCGGTATCGATCAGCGTTATCTGATGACGAATCGAGCTTGGGTCGTCAAGGAACCGGATCGTCTCTTCGTCATCTTCGCGCGCTGCACTCATCTCGGCTGCACGCCTGAATGGAAGCCCGCTGAAAACAAATTCAAGTGCCCATGCCATGGCAGCGGCTACGACAGCGAGGGCGTGAACTTCGAAGGACCGGCGCCGCGGCCGATGGACCGCGCGTTCGTCCAGCTCGATCCGACGGGGAAGATCGTGGTCGATACGAGCCGCCTGTTCGTGGATGATCCGCGCGCGGGCGTGAATCATTTCAACGACCCGGGAGCATTTCTGAACGTGTAGTCGCGGCACGTGATAGAGGGGGTAGTTTTCCATGCCGGATGAAAAGAGCCCGAACGGCGGCAACGGTTCCAACGGCCGCACGACCGGCGTTGTCGATCGGGTTCAGGAATCGGCTAAGGCTCTGAAAGAGACGGTTCAGAGCAAAGCCAAAGAGCAGATCGAAGAGCTGAAGCAACCGGAAAAAACGCAGCTCTATCGCTCCATCTTCCGCGTCAAGCACGATGAAGAGCCGCGCAATCGCGCGCTAAGCGTTCTCAGCAACGTTTTCTTTCACCTTCATCCTGCCAAGGTCAATCGCGACGCCGTCCGCTATAACTTCACCTGGGGGATGGGCGGCATCACGTTCTATCTCTTCGTCGTTCTCACGTTCACCGGCGTTCTGCTGATGTTCTACTACCACCCCTCAAAGGTGCAGGCCTTCCGCGACATTCTGTATCTCGAGAATGACGTTCCCTTCGGAAAGCTGCTCCGCAACATGCACCGCTGGGCCGCGCATTTGATGATCATCGCCGTCTGGCTGCATATGTTCCGCGTCTTTATGACCGGTTCGTACAAGCGGCCGCGCGAATTCAATTGGTGCATCGGCGTGCTTTTGATGGTTCTCACGCTGCTGCTGTCGTTCACGGGCTACTTGCTGCCCGACGATCAGCTGGGCTTCTGGGCCGTGACCGTGGGCACGAACATGGCGCGCGCGACGCCGCTTTTAGGACACGAAGGCCCATTTGGCGCCCTGCTCGGCATGACGCCGTATAACGACGTGCGCTTCGCGCTCCTCGGCGGCTCGATCGTTGACGCCAACGCGCTTCTGCGCGCGTACATCTGGCATTGCATCGCCATTCCTTTGATCGCCGCGATCTTTATGGGCGTTCATTTCTGGCGCGTTCGCAAGGATGGCGGGATTTCCGGTCCCGCGCCGATGATGCTTGAAACGGAAATCAAAGAAGAGAAGGGCCCGCGGCCGGTGATCCTGAGGCCGAGCGGCATGGATCAACACTCGAAATGATGCACGAGGCTAGCTGATGGACTGGCATCAAATCTGGGAAGTCGCGTCGACGCCTGATAACGTCCCGATCGTGGCGCTGCTCTTTCTCGTCCCGTTTTACACCTGGTACGCGTTTCATCAAGCGCTCGAAAACGATCGCCTGATTGCAGTGCTCGGGAGCGATCCCGCCGCGGCAAAATCGCAATATCGCAAAACGCAGCCGTGGGACCCCAAGTGGGAGCGCGAAGTTCACACCTGGCCCTACTTGATGCGCATGGAGTTCTTGGTCGCGATCATTGTGACGATCATCCTCATGGTCTGGTCGCTGACTCTGAATGCACCGCTCGAAGAGCCCTCGAACCCGAACGTCACCATGAATCCTGCAAAGGCGCCATGGTATTTCCTCGGCCTGCAGGAAATGCTGGTGTATTTCGATCCGTGGATTGCCGGGGTCGTCATGCCCACCCTCATTATCGTCGGGTTGATGGCCATCCCGTATATCGATACGAATCCGCTTGGGAACGGCTACTACACGTACCATCAGCGGCGCTTCGCAATTTGGACTTTCCTCATCGGCTTCATCGGCTTGTGGGTCGTCATGATCTCGATCGGCACGTTCATTCGCGGCCCCGGATGGATGTGGTTTTGGCCGGGCCAAACCTGGGACGCGGAACGCGTCGACTATGCCGTCAATCGAAACCTCGACGAGGTTTTCGGAATCAACGGGGCGTGGCTCGTTCATTTCCTGCCTGCATCGGCGAAGCCGAATGCGGCGATTTGGGCGCGCGTGATTTTCGGGATTTTCCCGCTCGCGATTTTCTTCGTCGTTGCGGGTCTGGCGATCCACAAAATCTGCATGATGACGGACTTCAGCCGCAAGATGTACAAGCGCATGAGCCTCGTTCAGCTCATCACCATGTACACCTTTTTGATTTTGATGATTTCGCTGCCCGTAAAGATCCTGCTGCGTCTCATCTTCACGATCAAATACGTCTGGGTGACTCCATGGTTCAGCATTTAGCCGCTCGACTTCACGAGGAGGCAGCGGGTGCCTGACGTTTCTCCGAATCCGCCAAAAGACGACCCGATCACCAGTAGTTCCTTCAGTTTTCCTTTAATGATCGCGGCCGTCCTCCTGATGATCACCGTGGCGTGGTCCATGTGGGACGAGGTGTACGGACTGCGTCCCTGGCGAATGTATCAGCGGACTTTCGCGAGCGCGTACGCGTCCTACCTTCAGAAGGACATCGCGCGCCAAAAAAAGCTCGAATCCGACGTTTTTTCGCTCGCCCGAATACAAAAAGCTCGCCGACACCGCCAGCGCTCTTGAATTAGCCGCGAAGCCGAAAGACGACTCGATTGGCGAACAAATCTCGCTTGTGGATGCGCAACGCGCGGCCATCGGCGATGCCTTCAAGGACGCCCGCGGAAAAATCGGCCATCTTGTCTATGAATGGGAGATCGCCTCGCCAAACGACAAGAGCGAGAAGGCCTCGCGACTCAAGGATCTCAACGAAGCGCGCGAGAGCACATGGAAGGTCGATTGGCCCGTCGCCGGCGGCAACGTCGAAAAAGACAAGAAGTTCACGGCCGATCAGCTAAACGATACGTTCACGACGCTCATGGCCAAGCGCGCCGCGCTTGTGGCCGAACGCGGTGAAAACGACGCTGCGGCGAAAGAAGCCCGTGTCGCCGCCAACCAATATCTCAGCGATCATCTTCCCGGCCTGAGTGCGACTGCGCTGGAAGGACTGCTCAATAGCGCCCGCGACTGGGATGAAACGCTCATCCAGATCAACGTCAATCCGTCCGGCGCATCAATCAATAATCTTGGCGGCGCCGGCCTTGTGGATCGTTGCCAATCCTGCCACGTCGGCACCGACCAGAAACTGGTCCCACCTCAACTCGTGCTCACGAAGGCCGATCTCGGAATGGCGAAGAGCAAGGATGCTCCGTTCACGAGCCATCCTGACCCTGAACTGCTCGCGCTTCATCCGCTCGAACGATTTGGCTGCTCGCCATGTCACGGGGGCAACGGCCGCGCGCTCGATTCTGTCACGCGTGGCCACGGCCGCTACGAACACTGGCTCTGGCCGCTCTATTATCCTGAAAATTATGAAGCTGGCTGCCAGCAATGCCACGCCGCTGATATGGTGACCGACCACGCAGCCGTCCTGAATGAAGGCAAGCAGCTTTACCGCCAGCGCGGCTGCATCGGCTGCCACCGATTCCAGGGCTTCGACAATCAAGATGAGCAGTTGGTTTCCGTGCGGCAGCAGATCATGCAGCTTTCGAGCGACAAAGAGCAGGACGAGCTTGAGATTCCGCGTTTGCAAAAACAGGGCGACACCGCCCCGGATAACGAAACGGCGAACGCGTTGTATGCCAAGGCCACCAATCTGACCGTAACCGTGAGCCGCATCGACACGCAGCTCTCGGAAGGCGAGCGCCGCAGCCACACGCTCCTACAGGAAGTGAAGAAAGTCGGCCCCGATCTGAAAGAAGCGCGGATGAAACTTCGCAAAGAGTGGATTCCATATTGGCTGAGCCACACTCACGAATTCCGCCCGACAACCAAGATGCCGCAATTCCGGTTTGCCGATGGCGACGTTCAGGCGATTTCCGCGTTCATTTGGCAGCAGGGCTTGACCGGCCCGCCGCTCGACCACCAGCCGCAGGGCAACGCCGCGCACGGCAAAGAGCTGCTCGAATCTCGCGGCTGCCTGGCATGTCATTCCATCGGTGAAGGTTCGAATTCGATTGGCGGCACTTTTGCTGCGAATCTTAGCCGCGTCGGCGAGAAGGAAAATTACGACTACATCGTCCGCTGGGTCCACAACCCGCGCCAGCGCACGCGCCCCTATTGCCCATTCGAGAAGCGCGATCTTGGCCCCGAGGATTACGCGAAGCACAATTTGCCCTACGTCTTCGATCTCGATCACTCGCGCTGCCCGAATGACGGTCACGAACTCGTGGTTCAGCAGCCGACCGTCATGCCGAGCCTGCGCCTGCCAATCGAAGACGCGCGCGACATCGCCACCTATTTGATGACGCGGAAGCATCCCGACGCGTCCTACGCCGACGCGAGTTACATGGACGATCCGCAACTGAAAACCAAGGGTGAAGACCTCGTCCGTCATTACGGCTGCGCCGGATGCCACGAGATCAGCGGTCTCGAGGACGAAGGCCGCATCGGCACCGAACTGACAAACGAAGGTAGCAAGCCGATCGAGCGACTCGATTTCGCTCTATGGACCGAGGACGCCAAGCGCGGCATTCTCCCGGACGGCAAGCCTTCGATCCGCAACGGGAAAGAAACTCCATGGTTCGACTCGAAAGGTTTCTTCGAGCAGAAGCTCCTCAATCCCGGCGTTTACGACCAGGGTAAATTTCACGCAAACCCGATGGACGCCCTGCGCATGCCGAAGCCGAATCTCTACGGCAAGGGTGACGTCGAAGCGCTGGTCACATTCCTGCTAGGCAGCACCGATCCCACGCTTCCGCCTGAATACATGTACAAGCCGGCCGATCGCCACCGTTACATTCAGGAAGGCTGGTGGGTGGTCACGAAATACAACTGCATCGGCTGCCACCAGATCGGCATCGGCCAGCGCTCGGTGCTGATGGACTTGCCGATGTATCAGGGCGAGAACAAGGCCAACCTGCCGCCGGTCCTGACGACTGAAGGCGCGCGCGTGAATCCGGAATGGCTGAAGGGCTTTCTTGCGAATCCTTCGCTCAGCACCACGGATACGAACCGCAACGGCGTGCGCTCCTATCTGCAAGTTCGCATGCCCACGTTCTCGCTTTCCGACGACGAAATTCGCAAGCTTGTTTTGTTCTTTGGCGCGATTTCGTCGCAGCCGGATCCGTATATTCCGCCAAAGCCACCCGAGATTTCGGAAGCTGAGCGCACCCTCGCGCGAAATCTATTCACGAATCCCGCGGCGCCGTGCCTGAAATGCCATGCGACGGGGAACCCGGAGCACGACAAGACCGCCATCGCTCCGAATTTCCTGCTCGCGCGCGAGCGCCTGCAGACACCCTGGACCGAGCGCTGGATCACGGATCCGGCCAAAATTATTCCCGGAACGGCGATGCCTTCGGGACTTTTCAAGCGAGCCGGCGATCGCTGGGTATTCAACGGCCCCGAGTCGCTCGACTTGCAGCATTACACCGGAGATCAGGCCGATTTGCTCGTTCGTTATATGTTTACGCTGACGCCGCAGGAACAAGCGGCGCTCGTCGGCCGAACTCCCGCGGGGAAATCGCCGGGTGGCGGACAGTAGCGTCTTCCAGATTGTCTGGCACGCCGCTGAATCGGCCCGCGCGATTCGGACGCTCCCGCGCGACGAGCAAAGTGGGATTAACGCGAAAAGTTTGAGAACATGGAGAGGGATTCGGAAATCATCAGGAGGATGAGTTCAAAATGAAAATGTGGCGAGGTTTAGTTATTGGTTCCGCGGTCGTCCTTGCGATCGCCGGCTGCGGCAAGAAAGAAAATCAAGAAACCAGCGAACAGCCGACGAGCGCGCCAGGCGCGACAGCGACGATCGATCCATCAACGGTCGGCGAAATCACAGGCACAGTCGCGCTTTCCGGTCCGGCGCCGGTATTTAAGGCCATCAACATGAGCGCCGAACCATACTGCTCGAAGGCGAATCCAAAGCCCGTCTTCCCGCAGGATGTCGTTGTCGGCGAGAAGGGTGCGCTCGACAACGTCGTCGTATTCGTCAAGGACGACATGAGCAAGTATTCTTTCGAGGTGCCGAAGAATCCGGCGGCCCTCGCGCAGAAGGGCTGCATGTACGAACCGCACGTCGTGGCGCTGATGGCTGGCCAGACGCTCGAAGTAAAGAACGACGATCAGACGACGCACAATATTCACCCAATGCCCAAGGACAATCGCGAATGGAATACTTCCCAGCCGCCCGGCGCCGCACCGATTGACAATTCGTTTGCGCGGCCCGAAGTCGCAATTCCGGTCAAGTGCAACGTCCATCCGTGGATGAAGAGCTACATCGCCGTGTTCAACAATCCGTATTTTCGCCGTGACCTCGAAGGACGGAAATTTTGTTCTAAAGGGGCTGCCGCCGGGAACGTACACGATTGAAGCCTGGCAGGAACACTACGGCGTTGTGGATCAGCAAGTGACCATCGGCCCGAAGGAATCGAAAAAAGTGACGCTCACGTTGCGACGCATCGTCGACACCGGCGGGGGATTAGTCGAGTCCGCTACGCCACGCTCGGCGATTGACGCTCGATCGGGTTGGCGACGGCTGAAACCTCCAACTCTGTGGCTCGCCTTCTCGCGCAAAACTGTGAAGGCGAGCCGCTTTTCTTCAAGGCGGCACTTTTACGCCGAGCTGCAGGACGGCCCGCGCCGGCGTCGCCCGTGTTCTTCTTGCCTCGCTTGCTATTTCATAGCAAACTATGGCGTTCCGAGTGAGCTGGGGAAGGGACTTGGGCACGATGTCCGTCGCGCGGAATCAGGGTCTCCATCGCTTCGCTATCCTTACCGCAGGCTGCACCGTCCTGCTTTTACGGCGGGCGCGCTGGTGACGAGCAACGACGCCGCGGATTCGGTTCCGGACTGGCCGCTGGCTTATGGCAGGCTGATCCCACCGTTGGTGGGCGGCATTCGCTACGAATTTGCGCATCGTGTGGCTGCGGCGCTGGTGGCAATTTCATCACGGTGCTTGCGATTTGGTTAGCGCGCGTTGAAAAGCGTTCGATGGTGCGCAAACTCTGGCTGGGCCGCGCTCGGGCTCGTGATTGTGCAGGCGCTACTGGGCGCCACGCGCGTTCTGCTGGGCCACGCCGCCGTGGTGGCCACGATTCACGCCATGGTCGCACAGATTTTCTTCATCACCACCGTCAGCCTCGCCGTTTTGACCAGCCCGTGGGGCCATCAGGAACGCCCGCCGATTGAGGATTCCGTCGCACCGCGTTTGACGACTCTCGCGTATGTGACGACTTTGGTCGTATTGGTACAATCGTTCTCGGCGCGGGATTTCGTCACGGCGCGTTTGGCATTCTTCCGCATATTGATTGGCGCAGTTGCGGTCGCCGTCCCGTCATTTGGACGGGCCGCGTTGCGAAAAAACGTTTCGGCGATGTCCTGAAATCCGTCGTTCAGTGATCGGCTATTCACGCATTTTTTGGAACGCAAATTCTGCTCGGAATCGCGGCCTATTGGGTGATCCTCATAAAGCCTAACGATGCGCAGCCATGCTTCTATACGTCATCCTTTACCGTCGCTCACGTCATTAGTGGGCGCGCTAACGCTGGCAGCTTCGTCGCTGCTGACGCTTTCGTGTTTCCGGTTGATTCGTGCTCGCGGCTTCGGTTGCGGCCAATGTACTTCCGCGATCCAGGCAGCGGCTCGCCGGAAGGAGCCAGAGTCTGAGGCGCAATGAACGAAGTGCGCGAAGCTTTACGTCACCGCCACCGAGCGGCCGATGCCTACGTTGTGCTCGCGAAGCCGGACGTCACGTTCCTCGTCATCATCACACTGTCGCGGGTTTTTACTCGGCTCGCGCGGCCCGCTCGATTGGGTGCTTTGCTCCACACGTCCTCGGGCACGATCTCGTCGCCGGTGGCACCGCCGCTCTCAATCAGTACGTCAGAGCGCGATATCGGATTCACGTCAAATGCGCCGCACAGCTTCGCGTCCGCTGCCCACCGGCGCGATTCAGCCCTCCGAGTCATTTTGTTCGGCGCAACACTGATCACCGTGGCGCGGCGTGTAGCTCGGCCTGCTTTCCACATTCCTCGCGGCGTCTGCTCGCCTGCTCACATCGGCGCTCTACCTCGGCGTCTATACGCCACTCAAGACCGGACTTCGCTCGCCACTTTTATCGGCGCGTTTCCCGGCGCGTATGCCGCCGCTGATTGGCTGGGCTGCTGCGCACTGGCTCGCTGTCTCTCGGCGGCTGGATTCTTTTCGCAATTCTTTTTTTCTGGCAATTTCCGCATTTCTGGCCATCGCCTGGATGTACCGCGAGGATTACGCGCGCGCGGGAATTCAGATGCTGCCGGTCGTTGACCAAAGGGCGACGAACCTTTCGCCAGATCATTGGAACGGCCGCTGTGCTCGTGCCCGTCAGCCTGCTTCCAACGGTGATCGGCATGACCGGCGTCGGCTATTTCTTCGGCGCGTTGATTCTTGGCATGGCGTTTCTTCAAATGTGCTTGTGGGCTGACCGCAACCGCACGAATATCCGCGCCAAATGGCTTATGCACGCGAGCGTGATTTATATTCCGCTCTTGCTCGGTTTGATGATCGTGGATCGCGTTTCTCATTGAACCGGACGTACCGTGACCGCAACCGTTGAGGCGAATAACCAAACGATGACTTCCAAAGGGAACGAGCTCGAACTCGCTATCATTTCTGTTTTCTTCCTCGTACTTTCGCTGGTTGGCGTTGTCTGGACGTTCACCAGCGGCCTGATGGCCAGCGGAATCGATGGGATTATGCTGGCTCTCATCGGATTGATGATTGCCGGCGTCTTTGCGCTTCAACTTCTTTACATCGCACGCGACGTTGGCTGGATTAAGTTTCCGCAGCTCGCCGGAGAGAAGAAGCCCGCGACTCCCGCGGCGAAGCCAGCAGCGGCTCCAGCGGCCTCGGCAGCGGCGCCTGCTGCCAAACCGGCCGCTTCTCAGCCGACCACCGAGGCCAAGTAGGCCCGCCCCTTGGACGCGCATCCTTCTTGGGTTTACCATCTCCCCGCCATCAACGCGACGCTCAACGCTACGAGCGCCGTTTTTCTGCTCACCGGTTACTTCCTGATTCGCAATGGAAAAATCCTCGCGCATAAGACGTGCATGCTGACCGCATTCGTCTGCTCGTCGATCTTTCTTTGCGGCTACGTCTATTTCCACGCGACGATCGGTGTCGTCCGCTTCAGCGGGGTTGGCTGGATCCGCCCGCTCTACTTCACGATTCTCACAACGCACACGATCCTCGCCATCGTGATCGTTCCGCTGGTGTTAATCGCGCTCTATCGCGCGCTCACAAATCAATTCGCGCGCCATCGCGCCATCGCCCGCTGGACATTCCCGCTGTGGCTCTACGTCTCCGTCACCGGCGTAATCGTCTATTGGCTCCTTTACGTCGCCTATAAGCCGATCATGCCCGGCACACAGGCTGCGATCCTGCGCGAGCTAGCAATCGCCGCTCAACGAATGAGACTCTCGTGACCGAGGAAGGCGCTCCCGTCTCGCCTTCGCGGCCGTCGTTCGGTGGCAAATGGACCTACGGCGTGCTCGCTCTTGCGATTCTCTTCGTTCTCATGCCGTTTCTTTTCTGGAACGCCACCTGGTTCGGCCGCCCCCTTACGGACCAACAAATTTCCAAGTCGCTCGCCGATCACCAGCACGCCCGCGAAATACAGCATGCACTGACGCAAATTGAAGTTCGCATGGAAGCGGGCGACCCGATCGTTCGCCAGTGGTATCCGCAGCTCATCGCGCTTGCGAGCGATTCCGTGACGGAGATTCGCGTCACGGACGCCTGGGTCATGGGCCAGGATGCGACTTCGCCCGAGTTTCACGCGGCGTTGCTCAAGATGCTTTCGGACCCGCAGCCGATGGTTCAGCGCAATGCGGCGCTGTCGCTCGTCCGATTTGGCGATCACTCCGGCCACGCCATCGTTGTCTCGATGCTCCAGCCGTTCGCGATGCCGAGCCCATTTGCCGGCGCGATCCGCGAACGCCTGAAGCCGGGCGACTCGCTCAATCCCGGCACGCTCGTCGGCCATATCGATTCGGCGAACGGCGCATCGACTGAGGTCCGCGTCGCCGTTCCGGGCACGCTGGCCACCTGGGCAGTCCCGGACAAAGCGAAGGTCAACGACGGCCAGACGATTCTTTTCATTTCTCCCAGCCAGGAAATGGTCTGGGAGGCTCTCCGGGCGTTATATTTGATTGGTACGCCAGAAGACGCGTCTGCCATCGAGCCCTACGCTCGCGGCGCCGATGGCGTGGCCGCTCAGGTCCAGCAGCAAGCGTCGCTCACGCTGCAGCAAATTCGCTCTCGGCCATCATCCTGATTGCCTTGCCGGCGTGACTTTTTGGCGCTCCTGTTCGACTGAACAGTCGTATTTCGCCCACATAAAACCTTAAAATTCGATCTATGGAATGCCCGAAGTGTGGTCAGAAGGTTCGAGACGTCCAAACCTTTTGTACCCGCTGCCACGCCACGATTCGATTCAAGTGCCCTGCGTGCAGGAACGAGCAGCGTCATGGCGGCAAATGCGATAAATGTGGCGTGGATTTTCTGAAGTATCAGGCCGCACTCATAGCTCAAAAGCAGATCGAAGCCGACGCTGAGCGCGAGCGCCTCGAGCGCCGTGGCAGCCTATTGACGAATCTTTTGTGGGTGCCTGTTACGGGCGGGATTTCCCTCGTCAAACACTTCCTCAAACTCAAAGACCGGTGACGGAAGCCTGTATCTCAGCAGGGAACTGCGGTTAAAACGGAAGCTGTCCGTACTTCGCCTCGAACTCCGCGATCGGAACCATATCAATCGCGTCCCATGGGCAGCCTTCCAGGAACGCCCCATCCGGGCCTTTGCTCGTGCAGAGCTTGCATCCGATGCACAGGAGCGGGTCCACGCGAATATGCCCGAATGGCGCGTGATCCTCGTCCGGAACCCAGTACATGCAATCAGCCACGGGGCAGTAATCAACGCAGGCCGGCGAGCCTGAGCAGCCCGTGCACATCTCATTGATCACGGCCATGATGTGCGGTTTTCTCTTGCGCTTGTTCGTTGTGCCCGAAGACATCGGCTGCATCTTCACGGCTTCGCCGCTGGCGTGCGCCGCGATGTCAATGTCCATCACTCCCACGATTGGGCCTCCGCTATTCCTGCTTCTTTTAGTATTTTGTGTCGGCCGCCGTGCGCTGTCAACGGTGTTTACGCCTGCGCAGGCGCCAATGCTTCGATGGCATGGATAACGGCGTGGGTAAATTCCGCCGTTGTTGCCTTCCCACCGACGTCCGGCGTGAGCGTTCGCCCCTCGCGATAAACTCGCTGCAGCGCATCTTCGGCGCGCTTTGCCGCGGCCTCCTCGTTCAAGTAGCGCAGCATCATGATCGCGCTCATCAGCAGCGCCGTCGGGTTGGCGATGCCTCTCCCGGCGATATCCGGGGCCGTACCATGAACCGCCTCGAACAGCGCCATCCCTTCGCCCACGTTCGCGCTCGGCACCATTCCCAATCCGCCCACGAGTCCCGCGGCCAGGTCGCTCATGATGTCGCCATAGAGATTCGTCAGCAACAGCATGTCGAACTGGTGAGGATTCATCACCATCTGCATGCACGCGTTGTCGATAATCATTTCGTGGTATTCGATGTCTTTGTATTCTGGCGCGACCTTGCGGATCGTCGAGAGGAAAAGGCCGTCGGAAAGCTTCATGATATTGGCTTTGTGAATCGCGTGAATCTTCTTCCGGCCGTATTTTCGCGCGTACTCAAACGCAAACCGCGCGATGCGCATGGACGCTTTCTCGGTAATGATTTTCAAGCTCTCCACCACACCCGGCACCACCGTGTGCTCGAGCCCCGCGTACAAGTCTTCCGTGTTCTCGCGAATCAGCACGACGTCCACGTCTTGAAATACGGACCGCACGCCCTCCAGGTTTTTCACCGGCCGCACGTTCGCGTAGAGCTCCAGATTTTTTCGCAGCGCGACGTTGATGCTCGGCGGGCCGCCCGCTATCGCCGTCGCCATCGGCCCTTTTAGCGCTACGTGATTCCGGCGCACCGAATCCAGCACGCCCGACTGAATGAAATCCAGTCCGCGGCGCTCGAAATCCGCACGCGGCGCAATTTCTTCCCACTCAATCTCAGCGCCCGTCGCCGCCAGGATTTCCTTTACCGCGTTCGCGACTTCCGGCCCGATTCCATCTCCGGGTATCAACGTGACTGTTTTTTTCATTCCACTCATCATCCTAACTGAATTGGGCTAAGTGAATTGGGCACTCTTCGAAACCGTTGCGTGCCGTATCGCCGTCATCATCGCGGCAAATGCAGCACTCCCCAAAATGCAAGGACACCCGCTATAGATCCCAGCACGATTCGCACCGCCATTCCCACTCGATAGTTTTTCGAAATCCACGTCGCGAAAACGACAGGCAGAGAAGTGAGAAATAGCGTCGGCAGGCTATACGGCTGCCAGAATCGCGAGACCGCAAAAAGTCCGCCATTGATCAATATCGCCCACCCGCCAAAGCGCGAAATTCCGGGCAATAAATACGCGCGAAAATAAGTTTCCTCTACGTACGGACTCAGCAGCGCATCGAACACAAGCCGCCCTCCAAACACCGTCAGCAACACGCCTCGCCCGAATCCCGAATATTGACTGATCTTCCCGAACACATACCACGGCGGCAGCCATGAAAATGCCACGCGGTGCCAGATGCGATCGATCGGCAGCCCTATCCCGTATCCGACGATGCAAATCAGCACGACCACCGGCACAACCGTGAAATATCTTGACGCAGGCCAGACTTCGCGATTGAACGTCACGCCTTCGAGCGACCATTTCTTGTTTTTGCGTTCGCCTGCGAGCAGCAACACGCCGAGCTCAAACGGGATTGCTCCCGCGATCACTCCGACAAGCAATGCCGCAAGTGGCGGATACCCTGCGTGCGCCACAAACGGCACGAAGCCAACGTAAATCGCCGTGGCAATCACGCCGGGAGCGAGATGCAACGCGATCGATCGCGTGAGCCCTTGTTGCGGAGCCGCTTCTCCAGCTATCTCCAGCGCCGCGGGCGCGCCGCCGTCTATTGCAGCAGCGGCCTCCTGCTCCGTTTTCGCGGTTTCTGTGTCCGGTTGGTCCAGGGGCGTGTCTGAAGTCGCCATCGCTAGGCATCATAGCATCGCACCGTAGCGAATATTTTGCCGGCTCGCCGCAGCGTTTCGCATTGTAAACGCGGTTGTCCTTCGCCCTCTGCCATGTTTTAATCGTGGGTTTGCGCGAGCCCATTATTTCGCTTCTTGGAGGCCCCATGCATCGGAAGTACCTCTCATTCATCGTCGGTCTGCTCGTGATCGCGGTGCCCGCTCACGCAGGGAAGCGTGCCTTCACCATCGAGGATCTCTATCGCGTTCGCGGCCTCAGCGATCTGCGTCTCTCGCCCGATGGCCAAATGATTCTCTTCACCGTCACGACCAGCGATCTCGCCCGCGACAAGCGCGTCGAGCACATTTGGCTAATGGACGCGAATGGCACCAACATCCGCCAATTCACGCATGGAGACGCCGGCGAATCCTCGCCCGTCTTTTCGCCTGACGGTAAATGGATTGCGTTCGTCAGCTCGCGCGGCGGCGCTTCGAACAACATATTTGTCATTTCCACGACCGGCGGGGAAGCATCGCAGCTCACGCACATTTCCACCGGAGCCGCAAATCCGCTCTGGTCGCCCGACGGAAAATTTATCGCCTTCTCGACCGATGTCTATCCCGAATGCGGCGCCGACGACGCCTGCAACAAAAAGATTGCAGATCGGTGGAGCGACGGTCCGCTCCACGCCCACATGGCTGATAGCCTGTTGTATCGCCACTGGACGACCTGGAAAGACGGCAAGCGCACGCACATTTTTCTCGCCGACGCTGCCAATGGTTCGGTTCGCGACATCACTCCAGGTGATTTCGACTCACCGACTTTTCAGCTCGCAGGCCCGCTGGAATATGATTTTTCTCCCGACGGCGCCGAGCTCGCCTATGTCTCGAATCACGATCGCGATCCCGCGTCCTCGACGAACGGCGACGTCTGGATCGTCCCGGTAGCTGGCGATCAGCCCGCTCGCGACATCACCTCAACGAATCCTGCATTCGATGGCACGCCGCGCTATTCTCCCGATGGCAAATACATCGCCTATCGCACGCAGAAGCAGCCCGGCTACGAATCCGATCGCTTCCGTCTCGCGATTTTCGATCGCACCGCCGGCACTTCCCGCATCCTCACCGATTCTTTCAAGAATTGGGTTGACGATTTCGACTGGTCTGAGGATTCGAAGTCGATCTACTTCTCCGCACCCGTAGAAGGCGATGAGCCTGTCTACCAGGTCACGCTTGCTTCCTCCGCAATCCGCCAGCTCATTGACGATGCTTCGATCGATGCCTTCGTCGTCTCGCGCAATTCTCGGATCCTCACCTTCATTCATCGCTCCGTCGGCGAGCCCGCTGAGATTTTCTCCGCCGATCTCGAGGCCGGAAAGTCCGCGACCCCAAGGCGGCTGTCGCATTTCAACGATGCGGTCGCCGACGAAGTCGACATTCGCCCCGCCGAGAAAATGTGGGTTGCAGGCGCAGCCGGCTCAAAGATCGAAGTCTTCATCGTCAAGCCCCACGATTTCGATCCTGCTAAAAAGTATCCACTCATCCTGAATGTTCACGGTGGCCCACAGCAGCAATGGGCCGATGCCTTCCGCGGCGATTGGCAGGTTTATCCCGGAGCGGGCTACGTCGTCGCGTTCGCGAATCCACACGGTTCCACCGGCTACGGCCAGGATTTCACCGCTGAAATTTCCGGCGATTGGGGCGGGGAACCGTTCGAAGACCTGATGAACGTCACCGACGCGCTAGCCAAGCTCCCCTACGTCGATTCGAATCGCATGGGCGCGATGGGCTGGTCCTATGGCGGTTACATGATGGATTGGTTCGAAGGCCACACCGACCGCTTCAAAGCCATTGCTTCGATGATGGGCGTTTTCGATTTGCGCTCGATGTATGGCGCCACCGAGGAGTTGTGGTTTCCCGAGTGGGAACTAAAGGGCCAGCCGTGGAATTCCAATCTGTATCAGAAATTATCGCCGTCGTACTATGTGCAAAATTTCAAGACGCCGTGTCTCGTCATTTCCGGCGAGCTCGATTTCCGTGTTCCCTACACACAATCGCTTCAAATGTTCACCTCATTGCAGAAAATGGGTGTGCCTTCGCGCCTTTTCATTTACTCGAAAGCCGGCCACTGGCCAGACTGGTACGAAATGGCGCTCTACTACACCGCGCACCTCGAATGGTTCCACCAATATCTCGGCGGCGATCCTCCGCCATGGTCATCCGAGCAATTCCTGCGCAACGCCGTGTTCGATCCATCCACCGGCCAGCGCCTTAAGTAGCGTCCGTCGCCATGTTTCGTACGCCCGTTGCGGCCCGTCGCCGCCATCCGCATCGATTTGAAACTCGGCGTGCCGATCAGACGGACCGCCCGCGCTTTGTGCGAAGCCTTTCTGCGTTCCCGCCCGGTCGCCGAATCCTTTCCTTTCCGCAAGCATCAGATGCATTGGGACTTAGCGCCTCGTTCGAAATGCCACACATGCGCTTGTCTGCCTGATACGTCCGAATCTGCTATAATCTATTCGGCGGGTCACAGCACGGCTTCTGCTTCTATCTTTGGAGGAGACCTCGAAATGGTTCAACTAACGCCGGTGGCAGTTACAAAAGTAAAGGAAATCCTGGTGCAGCAGACTCCGGTCCCGACCGGTCTGCGCGTGGCCGTAGTCGGCGGCGGCTGCTCGGGTTTCAGTTACCACATGGCTTTCGAAAATCAAGTCAACGAGAACAATGACAACGTCTATGAGTTCGACGGCCTGAAGGTTCTCGTCGACCAAATGTCGGAGATGTATCTCGATGGTGTCCAGATCGATTACATCGAGTCCATCGAAGGTTCTGGGTTCAAGTTCAACAATCCGAACGTCAAGAGCACCTGCGGCTGCGGCAGTTCTTTCAGTGTTTAAGTTCGCCGCGCGCTGGCGCGAGTTTTTTTCGGGCTCCTGGTGACATGCGCACCCAGGAGCCCGATTTGCATCCGGCCGATCCACCGGGGATCGCAACTGTACTTGAGGTGCATCATGCGTCCTGCCTTTTTGATGGCAATACTTGTCGTGATTTCATCGGCAGGTTGTGGGATGCGCAGCGATGCTGCCGGTCATTCGTCCCTCACGCCGGCGCAAAAGCAGGATGTTGAAAACAGCGTGCGCGGTTTCGCCATCAACGTGGCCGACGATGTCACTCAGCAGGGACCGACAGCTTGGCGAAAGTACTTTTCCGACGGCCCCGAATTCTTCATGGCCGTCAACGGCCAGCTTGCGTTTCCAGACAGCCAGACCGCCACTCGCGTTATCCAGGATCTCCCTAGCAAGATCAAGCTTATCGACGTTAAGTGGGGAAACGACCTGCGCATCGATCCGCTGAGTCCAAATCTGGCGATGGTCGCAACTTCCTACACTGAGATCATCACCGATCTGCAGGGGCATCGCTCAACGCACAACGGCTACTTTACAGGCCTCGCAGAATATCGGGACGACCGATGGAGATTCCGCGATGCGCACTGGTCGGAACTCGTTCCTCCTCCGGCGAACCCTTGACCACTTGCAGCTCACCGCCCTGTGCAGGTGTCGATCCAGCGCAAATTATTGACCGTGAATTTGCTATGCTCACCCGCGCACCGTATCCTATTTTCACCCAATGAAAATCGCCCTCGCCCAGTTCAATCCAACCGTCGGCAACTTTGACGGCAATTCGGCTCGCATCCTCGAAATGGCTTCCGAAGCCAAATCGCGCGGCGCCGACGTCGCCGTGTTCTCCGAGCTCTGCGTCTGCGGCTATCCGCCGCAGGATCTCCTGGAGCGCCCTGCCTTCATCGAGCGGAATCAGATCGCCCTTCAACGGCTCGCGAAATCGATTCCTTTGCCCTCAATTGTCGGGTATGTCGGCAAGGCTCAGGACAACACGGGAAAGCCCGTTGCCAATACCGCCGCGCTCATCGCCGATGGCCGCATTGTTTTCGAGCAGCGCAAGATGCTGCTGCCCACCTACGACGTCTTCGACGAGTCGCGTTATTTCCAGCCCGCGCATTCGCAATCGGTCATTCGCCTCAACGAAGAGCAGCTCGGCATCACCATTTGCGAGGATTCCTGGAACGACAAAAATTTCTGGGCACAGCGCCTGTATGAACGCGATCCCGTCGCCGAGCTTGTGGGGAAGGGAACCAGCGTTCTTCTGAATATCTCTGCTTCCCCGTACACGATTGACAAGCGCAGCCTCCGGCTCGACATGCTTCGCGCTCTCGCCCGCGAGCATCACGTTCCCGTCGTCTACGTCAATCAGGTTGGCGGCGACGACAGTCTCGTATTTGATGGTTCGAGCGTCGCGATCGCGCCGGATGGCACCGTCGCCGCCCGCGCGCATTCCTTTGAAGAAGATCTCGTAATCTTCGACACCGTCACGGGCAAGGGCGACCTCCGCCAGGAGTCATCGAACGAACTCGAAGCCGCCTACAAAGCTCTCGTCTGCGGCACACGCGATTACGTCCGAAAGTGCGGATTCACGAAAGTCGTCGTCGGCCTGAGCGGCGGCATTGATTCGGCTCTGGTTGTTACGCGTTGCGGTCGACGCAGTGGGCCCAGGAAATGTGTTGGGAGTCGCGATGCCCGGCCCGTACTCGTCCGAAGGCAGCCTGCGCGACGCGCGACTCGTGGCAGAAAATCTCGGCATCGAGCTTGTCGTCCTGCCCATCACCGAAATCTTCAAGCACTATTTGCACTTGCTGAATCCCGCATTCGACGGCCGGCCAGTCGATGCCACCGAAGAAAACATTCAGGCTCGCATCCGCGGCAACGTGCTCATGGCGCTCTCGAATAAATTTGGCTCGCTCGTCCTGAGCACTGGCAACAAATCCGAAACGGCAGTCGGGTACTGCACGCTCTACGGCGATATGGCCGGCGGTCTGGCGGTCATCTCCGATGTCCCGAAAACGATGGTGTACGAACTCGCGAAATTGCGAAATCAGGAAAGGGAAGTCATTCCTGCGGAAACCATAACGAAGCCGCCTTCGGCCGAGCTGCGCCCCAATCAAAAAGACTCCGACTCCCTTCCACCTTACGACGTCCTCGATCGCGTGCTCAAAGCCTATGTCGAGGATCTCCGCAGCCCCGAGCAAATTGCCGACCACTTCGGCTACTCGCTCGATCTCGTCCGCCAGATTGCGCGTCTCGTCGATCGCAACGAATACAAACGCAAGCAGGCAGCGCCCGGATTAAAAATCACATCCAAGGCCTTCAGCGTCGGACGCCGTTTTCCGCTCGCCAATCGCTTTGTGCCGTGAGATTCTGTCTGGCCTTGTGCGCAGCGAATAAGCCGCTTTGGCAGGGAATCTCTTTCGCAGAATTCGGACTCGCTGGCGCGGGCCCTCTGCTCACTCTAGGAGGCGTATTTAAATGAAGCTCCACCTTTCACTGGCTCTCGCCGGCATTCTTTGCGTCGCGGCTACTGCCGGCGCGCAATCCACCGCTCCCGCGTCGCCCTCGCCAAGCGCCGCGACCTCCGACCAAGCGCATCTCGCTTCCTCGCTCGAATCTTTTCTCCGTTTTCTCTTCGGCTGGGGACCTGATTATCAGGTGAAGATCGGTCCATTCAAAGACGCGGCGATTCCGGGATTCTACGAAGTTGGCATTGAGGTGAAGTACAAGGATCAATCGCAGTCAGGTGTCATTTACGCGAGCAAGGACGGGAACTACGTCATCCGCGGCGAGCTCTACAAAACGACCGACGATCCGTTTGCCGACGCGCGCAAGCAACTCGCCGCCACGGATTCCCCGTCAAAAGGGCCCGCCGACGCCAAAGTTACAATGGTCGAGTTCAGCGATTTCGAATGTCCGCATTGCCGGCAGCTTCATGAATACTTGCCGACGATTGAGCAGAAATTTCCTCAAGTGCGAATCGTGTTCAAGAATTTCCCAATTGAAAATCTACACCCTTGGGCGATGACGGCCGCTATCGCCGGCCACTGTGCCTACGTATCGTCACCGGCGGCATTTTGGAAGATGGAATCGACGATCTTTGATCAGCAGGATCTGATTTCTGCGGAGAACGCTTACGACAAGCTCATGGACGCTGCTGTAGCTGCAGGTCTCCAGCGCGATTCCTTCCGGGCCTGCCTCGCAGATCCCGCTTCGAAGGATGCCGTTGCCGCGGACGTCGCCCTTGGCCAGAAACTCGGCATCAACAGCACCCCGACCATTTTCATCGACGGCCGCCAGGTAGTCGGTGGCGACCCCGCGTCCGTCGAGCAAATCATCGAATTCGAGCTCCACTCGAAGCATTAGCCTTACGAAACAGTGGTCCTACGCGCAAGCAGTTTTACGCAACAGCGGCCTTACGGACTCTTCTGAGGGTCCTTAGCAGCATCGTTCCGTGGATTAGCCTCACGAGCCAATCCGGTAGTCCTTCGCTGCATTGTCCCGTGAATTAGCCCCACGAGACCGTCCGGTGATCCCTGGCACCATTGTCCCGTGAATTAGCCTCATGAAACCCTCCGGTGATCCCTGGCACGATTGCCCCGTGCGATAGCCTTACCCAACCGTCTGACTGTCTGCGACCGGTTCATCGATGCGCTCGAACCACGTCCAATCGATTTCGACCGACAATGCCCCTGAACCGCCGTCGTTACGTCTCGACATACTCCACTATCCGAAAACGCTCCCATTCTGTCTCCCCGAGCCCCAATATCCGAAACGCCGATGTGTTCGGTCTCCGCATCCGATGCCCCGGGCCCAGAGCCTGCCAAACGTGCTCCCGAGCCACACCCTGATCGCTACCGGTGCCTAGCTGAACCCACAAACTGCAGCGTAACACACCCATTCCGCGCCCAATAGCGAGTACACCCAACCCCTGTTCTCCTTAGTTCTTCCGCCGCACTCACCCCGTCAACCCTCTTTTCCTCCTTCTCGTATCTGATTCTTTCCATGCAGTCTCAACCTCTTCGCCAGGCTATCTTGACATAATATCTATTACCGGATGTCAAGCAAAATATTTGCACGGGAGAGGCGGAGGATTATATGTGGGCGTGAGATGTGGACTGCGATTGGGGGCGTCGGAGGGGGCTGCTATCGATCAGGGCGGAAGGCAGGGAGCACTACGTGGCGTCCCCGAGCATAATGCGACGTCACCGAAACACAATGTATAGCCTGCGCTAGGACATGCGGCAGTCGCCAAATAGCGATGCCGAGACGGAGCGATGACAACGCGACGGCAACGTGAAGCAATGCCGAGAGGGAGCGAGAAAACTTGCAGGCGGGAAAAGGAATGGGGCGCCACAGAGGACAAATGCGGAGGCGTGGGAAAGGAATGGTGCGGCGTACGAACTGGAAAAGGCAAGAGATTACAGACTTGAGATTTCAGATTTCAGAGAAGAAAGCGCGCGAATCGGACGTCAGAGGAGATAGCGCGCGAATCGGACGCGTGACGGACGCGCTTAATCGCTTCCTCGCCGGACATTTCGTCTCGGCATTGCGATTTAGTGCGGCCGCGTGTCCTGGACGAGCCTCGGCATTGGTTCAGGCGTGAACGATGAACCGATCTCTCGCTCCAACGTGAGGTTGTACGTTGCCGTCGCGTTTTGCTCGGCCGGAAGTGAACCAGGCGGTCGCTGGAGCGAGCGGCGGGAGGAGCTACGACATTTAAGATTTGAAATTTCACATTTCGGAGATCACTCGCGGATATCCGCGAAATTCCAGCGTCGCGCCCGCGAGCGGCACTTCGCTCAGCAGAAGACATGCAGAAGAATGCGCGGGAGTGATGATGCGAGAGGCGCGGAGGCAAACACGCCGAGGGATTGAGCGTGAGGCGCCAGAGGCGTGGAGGCAAACACGCCGACGGAATGAGCCACGGCGAGTAGAGACGGCACAAGTCGTGACCAGAGGACTGCTAAAGGCGGCGGGAGGCGGCCGTCCCGGCGATGGTGCCGAAAACGATGCCGATGCCGAACCATTTGGCGTTGCGCTCGAGGCGGCGCAGGAGGCTGCCGCCCCTGGCGGCGGTGACGGCGGCGTTGCGTTCGCGGGCGAGAGCGGCGGAGCGGGCCTGTTCGTCGGCGAGATCGGCGCGAGCGGCGGCGAGCTGCGCCTGGCAGGCGCGGCAATCCTGGACGAAATCGTAGAGCGGCTTGAGGTCGGCGGCGGGAATTGCGGCGGCAGCGGCAGGGGAGTTCCCTGCTGAGTGAAGACTGGGGAGGAGAGATTTCAAATTTGAAATTTCAGATTTGAGAGAAGAGGAGGAAGCAGGGGAAGAATCGGCGGACGAAAGCGAGCGAGCAGTTCCCTGCTGCGCGGCAGTTCCCTGTCCGGATGCGGAAGAAGATGCGGCGGCGGGCGCGGCGGCTCCCTGCTGCGCGGCGGGCGCGAGCGTGATGGGCGCGGGCAGCGGCAAATAATCGGGCAAAGAGCGAAGGATTTGCTGCGGCGAGCGGACCTGGCGCTTGAGCGCGGAGATTTGATCGAGAGTGGATTTGAGCTGTGCGGCGGTGTCGCGTTCGCGCGATTGGGAGGCGGAGATGAGTTGTTGTTGGGCGGCGAGCGCGGATTCGAGGCGGGCGCGATCGGCGCGCGATTCGCGCCAGGACAGGAGCAGGAGCGAGAGGGCGACGGCGAAGAGGAGGCTGAAGAGGAGGCGGAGAGTGTTAGGAAGGGAGAGCATGGGGGAAGGGACGAAGAAGAGACGGCGCGGGAATATTGGAAATGCGGGGGCGCTTGAGACGGGCCGGAGCGACGCGCAATCAACCGCGGGTTTGTAGGGTCGGACGCGCTGATCCAACGGCGAGGAATGCGGCGCGTGTGAAACCGAGCTGGCCTTGCTCTGGCTGACGCGTGGCTCAAGTCGGACCTGTTCCGCGGGGTGAGGCAAGATTGATGGGCCGGGCGCGCCGGAGAATGCGCGGTACACCGAGGAACAGGTCCGTCTTGGAGATGAAACGGAAGGCAGAGATGCAGGGCGAGAAATGGAACGCCGCAAAAGTGCAGTTGGATCATGGCGACCGACCCTACAGGCACAAATCGATGCGGACGGCGGGGACGCGAGCGAGGACGTGCGCGGCGTAATCGGGATTGGCGCCGCCGTTCCATAGGCCGAGGGCGCGATCAACTTTGCCGTCGGCGACGGCGAGTTTGTGCGCGAAGAGTTCGCAGCCGGCGTCGAGGCCGGTGGCCGGATCGCACAGCTCGCTCAGGAAAGCTCCCGCAAAGCCGCGTTCGCGGGCGGACTGCCCCATCACCTGCATCAGTCCCCAGGAAATTGCGCGGGAGTAGGCCTCCGTATTCGTCGCAGGCTCGATTTTGGCGACGGCGAAGAGCGGGGCAACATACTTAGCGAAAAATACGGGCTCGTAGCGGATGGCCCAGGGATTCCACGCAGACTCCTGCTCGACGATGGCGCAGACGAGCGCGGGATCGAGGCCGTGGCGCGCGGCGGCAGCGTGGGCGATTTCTACGTAGGTGGAATCCATGGGGGACTCGTAGTTTTGCGGATTGACCGGCGGAGGCGGCGCGAGTAGGTTCGCGGCCTCGCGAATACGGCGCGGGTGAGCGGAACAGCGCGCTAGCCGTGACGGTCGAGGTTGATCCAACGGATCGGCGGAGGAGGAGTGCGCTCAATTCCCTGCCGGATGCAGAGCTTCACCAATAAATCGTAGATGTGCGGGAGATGGTTGACGGCCATGTCCTCGACGAAAGCGCGCGTGAGTTCGTCATTGCGGATGCGCCGGTAGATCCAGCGCAGGAAGAGGATGAATTGAACGAGAGCGGCGAAGACGGCGAGATAGGACATGGGAGTGGGATGAGGCGTGTGGGACGCGAGGAAGAAGGCGCGGAGAAGAACGGAGCGAAACAACACAGCGGTGAAAAACGCCACGAAACAACATCGTGGAGAAACACCGTGGCAAAAACCGCCACGGGCAAAACCGAAAGTGGTCCGTCTTGGAGATGAAACGGAAGGCAGAGATGCAGGGCGAGAAATGGAACGCCGCGAAAGTGCAGTTGGATTATGGCGACCGACCCTACGTGTAGGGTCGGACGCGCTGATCCAACGGCGACGAATGCGGCGCGTGTGAAACCGAGCTGGCCTTGCTCTGGCTGACGCGCACCTCGAGTCGGACCTGTTCCGCGGGGTGAGGCAAGATGAATGGGCCGGGCGCGCCGCTGATTGCGCCGGACAGCGAGGAACAGGTCCGTCTTGGAGATGAAACGGAAGGCAGAGATGCAGGGCGAGAAATGGAACGCCGCGAAAGTGCAGTTGGATTATGGCGACCGACCCTACGCGGCGGCGACACGACGAACACGGAGAGGAAACATGACGACGGACCCCACATGACCCACATCAGAAAAAGATGAAGACGGAGCCCACAGAAGACGACGGAGCCCACATGAGGAAGAGGGGCGCGATTAGCCGAAGAGGGAGCCGAGGCCGAGGCCCAGGCCGCCGAAGAGATTATCGAGGCTGCTGTAGTCGGCGTTCCCGCTGGCGCTCGAGCGGACGCCAAGCAATTGTCCGGGGACGCTCATGGCTTTGCCGAGCAAATTGGTATCGATTCCGTAGGTCTGTCCGAGGGCGGAGAGGCCGGCGAGCTGCTGGGACTGCGCGTCGTTGGCGAAAGTGATCTGATTCTGGCGCGCCTGCTGGGCGAGATTCTGCGCTTCGGAGCGGCCGAGCTGCGCGGTGAGATCGTTGAAGCCGGCGGAATTGTTGGTGCGGGTAACCTGATTCTGCGCCGATTCCTGCAGCGCGTCGTAGGCGGTGCGCGCGGAGCCCATTCCCTCCTGAGTGATGGCGTTCTGCTGCGCGGGAGTGTAGCCGGGCGAGGTGAGAAGCGAGGAAATGGCGGGCATCAGGAGCGAACGGTCCTGCTGCGTCTGCTGATTATCCTGGCCGAGCAATTGATTTTGCGTGGCCAGCTGCTGATCGGTGAGGTTGCGGGTTTGCTGCTGTGCGGCGCGGGACATGGGACCTCCGTGGAAAAGCGGAATGGAAAAGCGGGAAGAAAAGGCGATTTGATATTTCAAATTTGAAATGCCGGAGGGCTACAGAAGGCGGCAATAGGGCGTCCAGGAGTCGTCGCGAAGCCAGCCGAGGCGAGCGAGGCGGCGGCCAAATCGCGCGGCGATGCGCGGGGGAAGCCAGGCGTGCGCGTCCTGGAGGCCGCGGGAGCGCAGATCGGCGGCGCCGGCGCGATGCAATTCGATGAGGCGCGCAAAGCGATCGCGCGGAGACCCGGCGGCGGGATCGGCGAGCAGATAGATTTCGCAGGTGAGGCGCGCGAGCATGGCCATGACGGCGCGGCCTGCGTCATCTTCGAGGACGATTTTCGAGACGAAGAGAGGATTCGAGAGATCCGGGAAAGCGTAATCGAAGCCCTGGGCCGAGTGCATGGCGCGAAGGGCGGAGAGATCGGAGGAGGCGTAAGGGCGTATGAGCATGCTCAACCGCGGGTTTGTAGGGTCGGACGCGCTGATCCAACGGCGACGAATGCGGCGCGTGTGAAACCGAGCTGGCCTTGCTCTGGCTGACGCGTACCTCGCGTCGGATCTGTTCCGCGGGGTGAGGCAAGATGGATGGGCCGGGCGCGCCGCAGAATGCGCCGTACACCGAGGAACAGGTCCGTCTTGGAGATGGACCGCAGGCAGAGATGCAGGGCGAGAAATGGAACGCCGCGAAAGTGCAGTTGGATTATGGCGACCGACCCTACGTGACGGCGTGTAGGGTCGGACGCGCTAATCCAATGGCGACAGATGCGGCGCGTGTGAAACCGAGCTGGCCTTGCTCTGGCTGACGCGTACCTCGCGTCGGACCTGTCCCGCGGGGTGAGGCAAGATGGATGGGCCGGGCGCGCCGCAGAATGCGCCGTACACCGAGGAACAGGTCCGTCTTGGAGATGGACCGCAGGCAGAGATGCAGGGCGAGAAATGGAACGCCGCGAAAGTGCAGTTGGATTATGGCGACCGACCCTACAGGCACGAATCGATGCAGACAGGGGCGAGACGCCGGCGGTACATGAGGAGCGGCGATGCGGTAGCTTAGAAGACGCGGTAGCGGAGGATGGGGTGGGCGCGGGCGAGGGCTTCGGCGACGTCGAATGTGGTAGCGCCGGAGGCGACGCCGTGGGCGGCGAGCGCGCCGGCCACGCGCGCGGAGACGGGGCGATTGGTCATCGGATGCGGCAGCGCTTCCCATTCGGGATCGACGCCGAGCGCGTTGTGTACGCCTTCGTCGGCCTCGACGAGCGCGAGAATCAGCGCGGCGCCGGGCGGAGCGAATGCGCCGTGGATGGGATCGGCGTGGGCGTAATGCGAGCCGCCGAAGCGCGCGGGGTTGCGGCGGAAGGCGTCGAGCGTGGTGAGATAGTAGGCGCGGGACATGATGAGAGCCGGTGACAAGAAGCGAGCGGCGAAAGGCGCAGCGCGATCGGCGAAAGGCAAAGCGCGAAGTTGAATGCGCGGGGCGCGGGAGTAGAGTCGGCGGCATGGACGACAAACTGCGATGCCAAAGCTGCGGGATGCCGCTCGGCGAATTTCAGACGGCGGACGGGCGAACGACCAACAATTTCGGGACGAACTTCGACGGCGCGCGCAACGCGGAGTATTGCGTGTTTTGTTTTCGCGGCGGCGCGTTTACGAAGCCGGATTTGACGCTCGACGGGATGATCGCGATGTCAATCGAGAACATGACCGGCGAGCAGAAGATTCCCGAAGCGCGGGCGCGGGAATTGGCAATGAGCGTGATCCCGAAATTGCGGAGATGGGCGGGGTAGGGTCGGGCGCGCTGATCCAACGGCGACGAATGCGGCGCGTGTAAAACCGAGCTGGCCTTGCTCTGGCTGACGCGTGGCTCAAGCCGGACCTGATCGGCGGGGTAAGGCAACATTGTTGGCCCAGCTGCGGGGCATGACGTGCGCTACGCCGCCGAGATCGGCGGTGTAGGGTCGGGCGCGCTGATCCAACGGCGACGAATGCGGCGCGTGTGAAACGGAGCTGGCCTTGCTCGGGCTGACCCTCACCTCAAGCCGGACCTGATCGGCGGGGTAAGGCAAGATGAATGGGCCGGGCGCGCCGCAGAATGCGCTGAACACCGAGGAACAGGTCCGTCTTGGAGATGAAACGGAAGGCAGAGATGCAGGCCGAGCAACGCCATGCCGGAGAACGCGCCGTAGACCACGGAACAGGTCCGTCTTGGAGATGAAACGGAAGGCAGAGATGCAGGGCGAGCAATGCCACGCCGCGAAAGTGCAGTTGGATTATGGCGACCGACCCTACGAAGAAAAGGTGTAATTGTGGGTGAGGACGGTTGCGGCGTGGCGGCCGGCGAAAAATTCATGGATGGGCGTGCAGCTGACGGTCACCTTCTTCCCTTCCTCGAGGATCGCCTCAATTTTCCGCAGCGTCAGGCGATCGAAGCGTCCCACTAAAATATCGGCGAGGCACAGGCGCTCGGCGCGCATCGGCGAACCGTCGGCGAGCGTGAAGATGTGGTGCGGCGTCACGTCGAGCGATTCTTCGTTCGAGAAATGCAGGCGGATGAACGTGTCGGCGTCGAGAACGTCGAGGCGCTCGATGCGCGTCCACGCCTCGCGGCCGCGCGGGCCGACGCCGCCGAAGCCGGGCGCGAGCAGATGCTCATTGAGCGCGCAAGTTTCGATCGGGACGGTGCCGCGCTCGCGGCAAAGGACCATCGTGCCGGCGCGAAGGCAACTGCCGCTGCCGCCGCCCGAGCCTCCGCCGCTGCCCGATGCGGGCGTGGCCGCGACCATGGCGCCCTGGCTGAGAGGGATGCGTCCCTGGAGAGATTGCTGCTGCGCGGCGGAGTTGGTTTTCGCCGATTGCGCATTCGCGGGAGAGCCCGCGCCGCCCCCGACCCACGCGAGCGATTGCGCCGATTCATCCCAATACGGATAAAAATAATAGGTCGTGCCCGCAACGAGGCCGCTGACGGCGAGCGAGCTATCGGGGATCGCCGTGGTGGTGCCGTCGGCGCGAAAAATCGTGAGGCCGCTCCACGACCAGGTGATGGACGAAGGAGTGGAGGCGTAGGTGAAGCCCGTGTTGAAGACGGGCGGAACAGAACCGCGCATGAGGACTCCGGGGCGAGTGGGATCGACGGCGTTGCCGGTGAGCGCGTCGGCAGCCACGCGGGCGAAGTTGGCGCCGTCGGCGATGGCGGTGTCGAGCGAGAGTTTGTTGGTGGTGCCGATGGCGTTGACGCCGGTGACGACGCGTTTGAGCGCCTCGTAGAGATGAGGATTCGAGGAGCGCAGAGCTTCGATTTGGGGAATGGTGAGCATGGGGGAGAGTGGCTAGTGATTAGTGGCTAGTGACGGAAGACGAGCGCAGAAAAGGCAGGCAAATTCACGGCGCAGCGCCGCAACAGGTCCGTCTCAGTGCAAATGCGATTAGGCCGAGTTGTGGATCGAGATGCGCAAGCGAGCGCACAACGGCGTGAGTATGGACGACGGACCCTACAGGCGATCGTGTAGGGTACGTCGTGCAGGAACGCGAGAACGGCGCGACGATGGGTTAGGGCGCGGTGAAGAAGGACGCGGCGGCGATGGCGGCGTTGGAGATGTCGAGGCGCCAATAGGAATCGGCGGCGGTGAAATAATCCACGTACGCGCGCGGGTTGCCGTCGCGATCGGCGGAGACGCAGGTAAAGCGGCCCGACGCGAGATCGTAGGTGAAGTTTTGCGCGCCGATGCCGAGCGCGAAGCCTGCGCCGGATTTGGGCAGCGACGCGAGCGACTGGCCATCGGCGCTGCCGGCGGCAAAGAGCGGGCTGAAGGCAGTTGCCGCGCATCCATTGCGGGGAGAAAAAACAGCAACACCGATGGCGCCGGAATTAAATCCTCCCATCGCGGACGAACACGCGGCGGGATCCATTTCAGCGAGCACGAATTCGTGCGCCGATGCCGCGTAGTAAACGAACGCGCGGCTTCCCTGCCCCGCAAAATTCAAATTCATGGTGCCGCGGCCATTCGAATCGGGCGGCGTGGCGGCGCCGCTGAGCGCGCCGGCGGAGACGGCGGCGACCGTTGATGGCGGCGCGGCAGTGTCCATGACGCCGTTAGAGATGGCGCCCTTGGCGCCATCGAAATGCAGCGCAAAGCTGCCGAGCGTGGCCGAGCGAACGATGCTGGCGTAATCCGGAAATACGTGGGAGCCCGATTGAGCCATGCCCGCGAACACGCCATATTCCGCGACGTGAAATACGAAGTCGCCGCCGAATTGCGCGAGCGTGCTGGTGTCTTGCGCGATCGCTTCGCCGCGAATCGGACGGCCGCTGGCATCGAAGCTGTCGCCGATCTTCGCGCGCTGCGTGCCGTTGCCCTCGAAAGTCATTTGGAACCCCGTCATTGTGCGAGCGAGAGGCAACGGCGCATCAAGCGAAATTACTGCGCTGTGGAATGTGGTTGCGCCCAGTGTTTTCTCCCGCGCCCCGGCGCCGCGACTCGAGACAATGTGGACGAGAAGATCGTTGCACGTGCCGGCGATGTTGCCGCCGCTGGCGAGCTGCAGATTGTCGTTCACGTCCACGGACGTGATCATCACTTTGCCGGCGTCAATCGCCATGACGCCCGCGGCGACGAAGGGCTTGCCGTCGTCATCGCTGCCGCTGAGCTGAAATGCGAATGAGCCGGTCGAGCTGCAGACGGAATCCGCCGGCGACGCGGCGGTGATCGTAAAGGTGAACAACGCGGACTTGGTGGTATCGGCCACGGATGTCGCCGTAATCGTCGGCATGTTGTACGGCGGCTGCGGCGCGGAATTTGGCGGCGTGTAAAGAACGCTGAGAGCCGTGGCCGCGGTGAGCGCGCCGGTGTTGGACGTGGGCGAAATGGACCACGTCACGCCCTGGCTTTGGACGTCGTTGGTGACCGTGGCGTTGATGGTGAGGCCGGTCGCGCCCGCATTGATGGACGCGAACGGATTGGTGATGGTCACGCTGATGGGCGGCAGCGGCTGCTGAATGGTGAAAGCGTCGAAGGCGCTGATCGTCGAGTTGGTGACGGAGGTGGCCGTGATCGTCGGCATGTTGTTCGGCGAAGCGGGAGCGGACGCCGGCGGCGTGTAGGTGGCGCTGAAGCTGGGAGAGCCCTGGGCCACCAGCGTGCCGCAGGCGGGGCTGCACGCAGCGCCGTTGGCGGTGAGCGCCCATTTGACGCCGGCATTGGAGCCATCGAATTGCACCGTGGCGTTCAGCGTGACGGGCGCGGCGCCGGGCGCGATCGAAGAAAACGTGTCGGAGAGCCGGACGACAATCGTCGGCGCGCCGATGCTGAATTGAACGTCTTCGGTGACGTTGGCGTTGCTCGCGGCCGCGGCCGTGAGAAGGATTTCATTCGGCGTCGGCGGCAGCAACGGCGCGGTGTAGGTCATCGAGGTGACCGTGTTGTAGTACGTGGTGCTGCCGGAAGTCGTTTGGGAAGAGATGGCCGTGCCGGCGTTAGTGATCGAGCCGCATTGATCGGTGCAAGGCGTGCTGGTATCGGTCGTGCTGCTGGGCGTGTTGAGCGCGAGCGTCCAGGTGACGCCGGATTGCGTAGTGGAGTTGGTGGTGGTCGCGGTGAAAGTGTATTGCGCGCCGCCATTGATGGTGCCGGGGCTGGCGGAGATGGTCAGATTCAGCGGAAATGACGAGCCGCAGCTGATGAAGGCGAGCCCGCAAGCGAGCGCGGCGATGAGCGAGATTCTGGACCGCAACTTCTGCATCAATCCCCCGGACGGTGCGTGAAGGCGGATCCGCGAGGCTCGAACGGCGGACGGCCTTGCGTGTACCGTCCGCGTGCGTGCAACCCGCGACGCCGCAGAATGCGGCAAGCAGTGTATAAAAGCGCGTCGCACCCCGCAAGTTGGAGTCAAAGCGCAGGATGGAGGTTGCCCGGGGCGGCGTGTAGGGTCGGGCGCGCTAATCCAACGGCATGGCGCGCGGCGATCTCGAAATCGACCTTGCCTTGCTCTGGCTGCTGCGTGGCTCAAGCCGGACCTGTTCGGCGGGGTAAGGCAACATTTATAAACCGAGCGCGCCGCATGATGTGCGCTACACCGTCGAGCTCCGCGAGGCGAGGCAACATTGATAGACCGAGCGCGCCGCATGATGCGCCGTACACCGCGGAACAGGTCCGTCTTGGAGATGAAACGGAAGGCAGAGATGCAGCGCGAGCAATGCAACGCCGCGAAAGTGAAGTTGGTTTATGGCGACCGACCCTACGTATTTTCCGGCGCGGTACCGCGGCAAAGCGATCGCTGAAAATCGTAAGACTTCCGTCCTCATGTTCCCGCGCAAACATCCGCGCCTCGGCGACGCCTATTACATCGGGCGACGCCGATACTTCGTCACGATTTGCACTTTCCATCGCGCCGGCTATTTCGCCCGCGCTGACACCGCGGCGTGGATGGTCAGATTCATGCAACGAACCGCGGCCGGGCAGCGGTTCCTGCTCCACGCGTGGTGCGTGATGCCCGACCACGTGCACATCCTGCTCGAAGGCACGCAGCGCGACTGCGAGCTTCGAGCGTTCGTGAGCGAATTAAAGAAACGCGCAGCTCGCGCATTCGAGAGCCGATTTCAGCGCACGCTCTGGCAGAACTATTTCTACGATCACGTCGTCCGCACGGACGAATCGATGCATCAGATCGCCGCATACATTTGGCATAACCCCGTGCGAAAAGGATTGTGCGCGGAGGCGGCCGCATATCCGCACTCCGGTTCGGCGACCTACGATTGGAAAACTCGCACGCCGCCGGTCGAGCCCTGGCTCCCGCCGTGGAAAGTGTAGGGTCGGGCGCGCTGAACCAGAGGCAACGTGTGCGGCGCGTGTGAAACCGAGCTTGCCTTGCTCTGGCCGCGGCGTGGCTCAAGCCGGACCTGATCGGCGGGGTAAGGCAACATTTATAAACCGAGCGCGCCGCATGATGCGCTGTACACCGCAGAACAGGTCCGTCTTGGAGATGGACCGCAGGCAGAGATGCAGGGCGAGCAATGCAACGCCGCGAAAGTGCAGTTGGATTATGGCGACCGACCCTACGTGGCGGAAAAAGGCGGAAACGGATTGCTCATCGAGGCTTCGGGGCGGCTGGCACGGAGTGCGCGCCTTAACGCAAGCGCCTGATCAATTTCCTGAAGCAGTTCGCGAAACCTTTTTGGATCCTGCTCCGACGCCGCCTGCTCGCACAAAACTTCCCAACGCTCTTTCCGGTACTCGGTCATGTGCCCTCCTCGACTTGGGCCGAGAGGGCCGGGGCCAAAGCGCGATGCTAACGCGAGCGCGAGGCGAGTCAAGCCGGGAGATGCTGTATGCCGGCGGAATGCTTAATAAGCGCGGCAGAAACGTCACGACGGACCCGATCGGCGCGGCAGCGTGTAGGGTCGGGCGCGCTAATCCAACCGCAACGTATGCGGCGATTGCGCGGACGACGATGCCTTGCTCTGGCGGCGGCGTGGCTCAAGCCGGACCTGATCGGCGAGGTAAGGCAACATCGCGGCGATCGGAACGCTGCGTTGCGTGCAATAAATCGCGGAGCTCCGCGAGGCGAGGCAACATTTAAAAACCGAGCGCGCCGCATGATGCGCCGTACACCGCGGAACAGGTCCGTCTTGGAGATGGACCGCAGGCAGAGATGCAGGGCGAGCAACGCAACGCCGCGAAAGTGCAGTTGGATTATGGCGACCGACCCTACTGGCCGCGGACCAATGACCAGGGATCGGGTTTCGCCCAGGGCACGAACTTCGTCAACGAAAACCACGAACCGGCGGGGCTGGCGGCGCTGAGCTGAAACGCGACGCGTTCGGCGAGCACCGACGTGAACATTTCCATATCTTCCGTGGCGGGCGAAGCGAGCGGCCACGAGCCGAGCGCTTGCGTCACGCCGCCGGTGAGCAGCGCGGTGAGCGCCAGCGCGCCTGAGCCCTGGACGTTGCCGGTGGCGTAGCCGAAAAGATTGCGCGCGCCCAGGCCGGTGCGCGAAAGATACGCCGTGGTGTAATACGAGTTGATCGCGGCGCCGTCGTCGGAAAATGTTCCGGGCGTGAGCGCCAGGATTTTTCCCGTGCCCGCATTGTTGCCGAAGAAAATCTGCGCGGTGCCGTTGGGGCGTTCGATCAGGCCGCAGGAATTCGCGGCGACGAACCACTGCGACCACATGCGGCCGTAGCCCGGCGCGCTGAGCATGGTCTGCAGCGGATCGAGAAAGCCTTCGGTGTAATCGAGAACCAGAATTTGCGATGGCTGGGTGGCCGCGCCCATCGGCACGCCCACGAGGATGCGCTTGTGCTGGGTATCCACCTCGACCCAGATGCGCGAGGCGTATTGCCAGTTGATCGCGTCCCAGGTGGGCTGAATTTCCTGCGAGAGCTTCACCGGATTGCCGCCATCGAAATAGTAGAGGCCGGCGCGGCCGGCGATCACCACCCACTCTTCACCCATGCCGACGCCGTGCGCGGAAGGCGTGCCCACCTGATTCGAAACTTCTTCGATATCCCACAGCGCGGGCTCGTTCACGCCGTCATCCTGCGTGACGAAGAGGCTGCGCTCTTTGACGATGTAAAGATAATCGCGCAGCGTGAAGGCGGCGCGAATTCCCTGCCCGTTATTTTCGGCCACTTCGAGCAAGCCGGTCACGCCGTCGTAGCTTTCGGCATCGAGCGCGTGCGAGGCGCGGACGAGCGAGGCATTCTGCGGCGTGAGCGTAGGGAAAATTTCGAGCTGGTCCACGAGGAACGATTCGCCGCTCGGGCCGGGCGTGCCGTCGGCGTAGACGCGCAGAACCATGTCCGATGGAATTGCGGCTTGCGGCGGAATGAGCTCGGCGGTGTATTCGACGTAGGAAGTTGTGGCCGTGAGCGCGGGAATGGCCAGGCCGACGCCGATCGCGCCCGCCGTGGGGCTGAAGCAATTGATGCGCAGAGTGCCTTGCGCGAGATTCGAGCTGCGCTGGACGCGCGCGCGGATGGAATAGTCCGTGTTGGCGGCGAGCAGCGGATTGCCGAAAGGATCGGTGACGGCCGATTGCGCGATCATGCCGAGCGCGACGCCCGCGCCGTTGCTCGTGATGCGATAGGCGTCGCCCCAAACGACGTCGCTCGATTCCCTGCTGCCGCCCGCGCCGCTTGTGGGATCGCTCGTCCAGCCGAGCGGCACGTCGGAGCCGCCCGTTCCGCCGGCGAGATTCCATCCGCCGTCGAAGGTGATGTTATTCCAGTTCGACATTTTGGCGCGCTCGCCCCACCAGAAAAGGCGATCGGAATAGCCGATGACGCCGAGCTGATTCGGCAGCTCGATTTGATTGAACTGCTCGTCCATGGAGACGCCGGAGAGAAGAATGGTGTCGTCGAAATCGAGAGTGAGAGATGTGGTGGTGTTGTCGTTGAGGGTCATCGTCGCGGGCACCTGGTAAAAATCGGCGCCGCCCGCGGCGGTGAAGGCCAGATAGCGCGCGACGATGTTCGACGGGCCCGTGGGAATATTCGTGAGCGTCGCTTGCTTGCCGCCCGCGGCGGTCCACGAAACGGGCGGCGAAGGCGCGGTCCAGAATCCCTGGCGCGTGACGAAAATCACCGAGACCTGATGCACGCCCGCCGAAATGTTTCCGGAAGCGGACGCGTCGGCAACCGTGGGACCTGCGCCCGGGCCCACCTGGCTGACGCGATCGAAATACGTGTCGTCAAACTGGCGCGGGAGATCCTGGCCGAGAAGCGAATCGGAGAAGGCCATGTACTCGCGGCCGAAAAGAGTGTCGGAAGCGAGAAAAAGATTGGGCGTGCCGGGCGCAGCGACGAGACCCAGCACACCCGGTGAGGTTTCTTTGAAGAGATTGCCGGAGGAGTCGAAGGCGAGGAGCCGCTGCAGGAGATTGGCGGTGATGTAGGTCTTGAGGCCGTTGAGAGAGACGCCGCCGGCGAGCGGCGCGAATTGCGAGACCGTGCCCGCGCGCGTGCGGACGCCACCGGCGAAAAATTCGACGTCACCGAGCGCGGGAGACATCCCCGGCGGAACATCGGCGGGATCGAGGAGAGTGATGAGGCCACCGAAGGTGCCGAGCGGAATGGGAAAGAAAGATTCGACGGACATGGGACACCGGTGAGTGAGGCGTTTGAGGCGAAACGGTGCGAAATGCGGGTTTGTAGGGTCGGACGTGCTAATCCAACGGCGACAGATGCGGCGCGTGTGAAACCGAGCTGGCCTTGCTCTGGCTGACGGGTACCTCGAGTCGGACCTGTTCCGCGGGGTGAGGCAACATTGCGGCGAGCGGAGCGCCAGGTTGCGTGCAAGAGACCACGGAACAGGTCCGTCTTGGAGATCAAACGGAAGGCAGAGATGCAGGGCGGGAAATGGGGCGCCTCGAAAGTGCCGTTGGATTATGGCGACCGACCGCGGGTTTGTAGGGTCGGACGCGCTAATCCAACGGCGGCGAATGCGGCGCGTGTAAAACCGAGCTGGCCTTGCTCTGGCTGACGTGTGCCTCGAGTCGGACCTGTTCGGCGGGGTGAGGCAACATTGCGGCGAGCGGAGCGCCAGGTTGCGTGCAAGAGACCACGGAACAGGTCCGTCTTGGAGATGAAACGGAAGGCAGAGATGCAGGGCGAGAAATGGAACGCCGCGAAAGTGCCGTTGGATTATGGCGACCGACCCTACATAAGGCAGCGACGGCACGCCGACGACGGATACGAAACATGACGACGGACCCCACAGGAAAGCGATGGCGGCGGACCGAAGATGCAGCGGGAACATTTCAAGATGACGGCGCGTACATTTCAAAGGGAGCCGGACGATCGCGGCAGATGCGCAGGCCAAGAGCCGGCGATACATGAGGAGAGGCGGGAGATGAGAGAGCAGCTGCGGCAAATATTTCGGCGGCTGGGGCGGACACCGACGTTCACGGCGATCACGTTGCTGACGCTGGCGGTGGGAATCGGAGCGAACGCGGCCATCTTCACGGTGATTGATGGAGTGCTGCTGAAGCCGATGCCGTACCCGCGGGCGGAGCAGGTCGTCTCGCTGGCCAACCAAACGCAGTTCGGTTTGCTGAAAATGACGCCCAGCGATTACTTCATTGACCGCGAGCAGAGCCAGGTGTTTCAGGACGTGGGCGTGTACTCGACGGATTCGGTGAGCGTGACGGGCCCGGGCGAGCCGGAGCAGGTTGCATCAATCAATGTGACGGACGGAATTTTGCCGATTCTCGGAATTCCGCCGATGCTGGGCCGCGTTTTCAATCGCGCGGACGACACGCCGCAATCGCCGGAGACGGTGGTGCTGACCTACGGCTACTGGCAGCGGAAATTTGGCGGCGACGCGAATGCGATCGGGCGAACGATCACGCTCGATGGCACGCCGCACGAAATTATTGGAGTGATGCCGCGAGGCTTTCGATTCGTGGATGTATCCGATGTGTCTCTGTTCGTGCCGAGGCGCTTCGACCGCGCGAAAGTGGTTCTGGGAAATTACAGCCATCGCGGAATCGCGCGACTGAAACCCGGCGTGACGCTGGCGCAGGCCCAAGCGGACCGGCAGCGGCTGATCCCGGTGGCGTTCTCGTCATTTCCACCGCCGCCTGGATTCGACATGAAATTGTTCGAGAAGATACAGGTCCATGCGGTTGTGACGCCGTTGAAAAAAGCGGTGGTCGGAGACATCGAAAAACTTTTGTGGGTGCTGACGGGCAGCATCGGGATCGTGCTGCTGATCGCCTGCGCCAACGTGGCGAATCTGCTGCTGGTGCGCGCGGAAGGACGGCAGCAGGAATTGACGATTCGCGCGGCGCTGGGCGCGAGCCGCGGGCGAATCGCGCGCGAGCTGCTGCTGGAAAGTTTCGTGCTCGGCTTGCTCGGCAGCGTGCTGGGACTCGGGCTGGCCTATGGCGCGACGCGTTTGCTGATTGCCATGGCGCCGGCGGGATTGCCGCGGCTCGAGGAAATCAGCATGAACGTGCCGGTGCTGCTGTTCACGCTGGGGATTTCACTTTTCGCCAGCCTGCTGTTCGGTTCCCTGCCCGTCTTGAAATATGCGGGCGCGCATGCGGGAACGGGTTTGCGCGAAGGAGGGCGAACGCTGAGCGCGGGACGTTCGAGGCTGCGCGTGCGGAATCTGCTGGTGGTGGCGCAGGTGGGGCTGGCGTTCGTGCTGCTGATTTGCGCGGGGCTGATGATCCGCACGTTTCGCGCGCTGACGCAGGTGGATCCGGGCTTTGCCGCGCCCGATCAGGTGCAAACGTTTCGCGTGGGCATTCCCGAGACGCACGTGAAGGATCCCGACGCGACGATTCGCATGTTCGAAGCGATGCTGCACAAAGTGGAAGCGATTCCCGGCGTGACGTCGGCGGGCATCGCGAGCTCGGTGCCGATGGACGGCGAACAGTGGTTCGATCCCGTCTTCGTGCAGGATCATCCGCTGCCCGAGAATGAAATTCCGACGATGCGGCGATTCAAGTTTGCGTCGCCGACGTATTTCCAGACAGCGGGCATCTGGCTGATCGCCGGGCGCGCGTATACCTGGGACGACAATTACGGGCGGCGCGAGGTGGCGATCGTCTCCGAAAATTTCGCGCGCGAGTTTTGGGGCAATCCGGCCAACGCGCTCGGGAAACAGATTCGCGTGGGACAAAGCGACGACTGGAGACAGATCGTCGGCGTGGTGGGCAATGTTTTTGACGATGGGACGAGCGAGCCCGCGCCTTCGGACATGTACTGGCCGCTGCTGATGAACAAATTCGAAGGCCGGCCGGAAGAGTTGCGGCGCGATGTTGCGTTTGCTATTCGCACGCCGCGCGCCGGGACGGCCAGCCTGATGAGAGACGCGCGGGATGCGGTGTGGTCGGTGGACGCGAACGTGCCGGTCGCGACCGTGCGGACGCTGGGCGATTATTACCGGGAATCGATGGCGCGCACGTCGTTCACGCTGGTGATGCTGGGAATTGCGGGAGCGATGGCGCTGCTGCTGGGGACGATTGGACTCTACGGCGTGATCGCGTATTCGGTTTCGCAGCGGACGCGCGAGATTGGAATTCGGATGGCGCTGGGCGCGCAGCGGAAAGAATTGACGAAGATGTTCGTGCGCCAGGGCATGTGGCTTGCGGCGGCGGGCGTGGTGTGCGGAGTGGCCGTGGCGATTGCGGCGGTGCGTCTGCTCGCGGCGCAACTTTTCCAGGTGAGCCCGGCGGATCCGGTGACGTATGCGGCGGTCAGCGTGGGATTGGTGGGCGTGGCGGCGATTGCGAGCTATGTGCCATCCAGGCGCGCGGCAAATGTGGATCCGGTGGAGGCGCTGCGCGCGGAGTAGTTTGCGGGGAGCCCGCCACGAAATCACCGCGGCGGCGTGTAGGGTCGGACGCGCTGATCCAACGGCGACGAATGCGGCGCGTGTGAAACCGAGCTGGCCTTGCTCTGGCTGACGCGTACCTCGAGTCGGACCTGTTCCGCGATTCATTGCACCCAATGTCGATCTACGATCGCCGCGATTTTGCCTCACACCGGGGAACAGGTCCGTCTTGGAGATGGACAGCAGACAGAGATGCAGGGCGAGGAATGGAACGCCGCGAAAGTGCAGTTGGATTATGGCGACCGACCCTACGTGTAGGGTCGGACGCGCTAATCCAACGGCGACGAATGCGGCGCGTGTGAAACCGAGCTGGCCTTGCTCTGGCTGACGCGTACCTCGAGTCGGACCTGTTCCGCGATTCATTGCACCCAATGTCGATCTACGATCGCCGCGATTTTGCCTCACACCGGGGAACAGGTCCGTCTTGGAGATGAAACGGAAGGCAGAGATGCAGGGCGAGAAATGGAACGCCGCGAAAGTGCAGTTGGATTATGGCGACCGACCCTACATAAGGCCGCGACGACAGGCCGACGACGGATACGAAACATGACGACGGACCCCACAGAAAAACGACAGGGGCCGGAGAGGAGGCAACAGACAAACACCATGTGCTAGAATCGGACGCAACCCAGCGAGATGTAAGCGAATCGAACTGCGTCAGATGGGCAGGATTGAGGCACAGATTCAACCGGCAAAATCGTGCCAAAAAGCAAGATCGATCCAGACGGACAGATCGAGGCACGGACACATCGGACAGAATCGGGCTCAGGAGCGAAATTGAAGCGGATATTGCTTGGATGCGCAGTGGCAGCGGCTGCCGCGATCGCGATGAGCGGCGGGCGTACATTTGCCCGCGGTGATGGCGCTAAAGGCAACGCGGCGCAAGGCGACACCGCGGCGGCGGCGACGACGACCTCGGTCGTGCGCACGATTGTGCGCGCGCCGTCGGCTTCGGGCGTGGCGATTGATGCGCAGGCGCGGCTGCTTTACGCGAGCACGGATCGCATCGGCCGGATGATACCGGCAACGGCGGGCGGAACTCCCGCGATCGCGGCGGGCAACGGGCAGCGCGGATCGCTGGGCGATGGCGGCCCTGCGCCGAACGCGCAGCTCGACATGCTGGCGCCGGGCTCGCCGGGCGCGGGCAGCGGAATCGCGCTCGACGCTGCGGGAAATCTCTACATCGCCGACACGCTGAACGACACGATTCGCCGCGTGGACGCCGATACCGGAGTGATTTCGAGTGTCGCGGGAAAATGGGCGAGCGAATTGGCGCCGGAAGGCTTTACGCGGCCGCTGGGCGTCGTGGCGGATGGGAATGGCAATCTTTACGTGACGGCGGCGAACACGGTGTTTCGAGTGGACGTGCAAAGCGGCGCGGTGATGCAGCTCGCGACGATCTCTGGCGCGGCGGCGATTGCGGCAACGCCGGACGGCATGAAACTTTTCATCGTGTCCACGACGGGGTCGAGCATTTTCGAGCTGGTCCCGCCGCCGACGGGCGAGGCCGCGGTGAATCCGAAGGACGCCAGCGCCGTCACGCTGCGAGTTTACGCGCGCGCGGGACAGGGCGCGGGCGCATCGGTGGCAGCGGCAAATTCGCAAGCCAGTGGCGCGGCAAATTCGCAAGCCAGCAGCGCGCCAAATGCGGCGCCGGGTACGGCGTCAGTCAAAGTGCTGAAACTTTCCGGAGCGCCCGCGGGAATCGCGCTCGACTCGCGCGGCGACGTTTTTATTTCCGAGGCCGGCAACATCATCGAGCGCGTGGATGCGATCCGCTCGGTGGTGGCGCGAGTGGCGGGAACGGGCGCCGCGGGTTATTCGGGCGACAATAAAAGCCCGTTGCAGGCGGCATTCAACGCGCCGGGAGCGATGGCCTTCGACCGCGATGGAAATCTTTTTATCGCCGACACGGGCAACGGCGTGATTCGCGAAGTGACCAATGCCGCGCCGGCGCAGACCAGCAGCGTGACGCTCACGCCGGGCAGCGCGAGCTTCGGCGATCAACTGACCGGCGGGACGACTGCGGCCTCGCCTTTCACGCTGATGAATAATTCCGCGAACACGGTGACGGGAGTGGACGTGCAGCTCGTCGGTGGCGCGACGCCGGCGGATTTTACGTTTGCGTCGGGATGCCCGGGAGAGATTGCCGCGTCGGGGAGCTGCACGATCAACGTCGCGTTCGCGCCGCAGGCCTCGGGCCAGCGCACGGCGACGCTCTACGTGACCGATTCCGATCCTTCGAGCCCGCAGACGGCGGCGCTCAGCGGCACGGGCGACGATTTCGAGTTGGCGATCCAGCCCGCGGGCACGATGCAAGTCACGGTGCCTGCCGGCGAGACGGGAACGTTTCTTTTGCAAGCCACGCCGGATGCGGTTTTTTCCGGGACGGTGATGCTCGCGTGCCCTTACAACCTGCCGCTGCAGACGACGTGCACGATCACGACGACGCCACCATCCATGCCGGCGGCGTTGGTGCTCGCGGCAGGAAGCGCGCCGCAACTTTTCAGCGTGGCGTTCAAGACGACGATTCAAGGCACATCAACGGGACCGAGCGAGACGCGCATGCCACCCTTTGCGCCATTCGGCGGAAGCGGAAGGTCGCCGCGATCCCCTTCTCTGCCCCGTTCGCTGACAGGATTGGCGGCGATTGGAATTTTTCTGGCGGCGTGGATGGCCGGCGCGTGGATGATGGCGGCGCGCGGCGAGCGTTGGCAGAAGATGGCGCAAGCGGGAGTGCCCGCGGCGATCGTGGCGATTTTGCTGATGTTCGCGCCGGGATGCAGCACGACGAGCACGGGATCAACCACGCAGACGATTTATACCGGCACGCCGGCCGGGACGTACAAGATGGTGGTGAATGGAACGGCGCAGGGCGCCACGCGCGGCGTCAATGTCACCCTCGTAGTGCAGTAGAAAATCCAAAAACACAATTTGTAGGGTAGGTCGTCATGGATCGGGCACGGCGGCTCGTACCGCCGGCGTCCCGCCGGCTCTTCGCGCCGCGTCTTCCCCCGCCGTCCGCGGATTTCGCCGCTGCTGAGTTCTTTGCCCCGTAGTCTCGCCCGGATTACGCCACGCAAAATCGCCGGCTGGAAGCCAGCGCGACGGGACACCGTGGTGAACGGTCAGAGATAGATGATGCGGCGGCGATCGCCATAGGGGCGGCGGCGGCGGCCCTTGAATTGTTCGGGGCGAATGTAGCGCTCGACGAGATCGTTGGTGGCTTGATACGCGGCGGCCTGCATGTCGGCGGCGAGAGCGCGGCTGCCGCGGGCGCGCGCGGCGAGTGCGGCGGTGGCGTAGGCCAGCGCGTCGTTGGATGCGCGAATCATCACCGGATCCGTCCCGAGAACGAGCTGTGGCAGAATTTTTTCGTAGCGCAGGCGCACGGTGATTTCGGAAGTCGCGCCGAGAAGATTGATCTGATCCTCGCGCCATTCCCACATCCGCAGGTAGGTCATCGGCTGAAGATTCGGCAGCCCGCCGGTGATTTTTTCCATCGGGACGAAGAGATCGCACGTGCCGGTCTGCTGCTCCCAGAGCTGGTGCGGCGCGAGGAGATCGGTCGGGAGCTGCGGATCGGACGTGTCGGAAATTTCCTTGGTGGTGACGCCGGAGGTGAGCGGAAGATCGAGATCAATCTGCGAGACGAGGACGGAGACGCCCGCTTCGGCGAGCTGGCGCTGCAGGCCGCGATAGGCGGAGTTGAGCAGCGGCATGAGGACCGTGTCGTTGAAGACGGCGCCGGCGGAGTCGTTGATGAGCGCGCGCGTGAGATTGAGGGCGTCTTCGGCCTGGCCATAGGCGGTGGAGGATAGGACGGGCATGGAGTGCTCCTTGCAGGCGCGCTGGCGAGAGGTTTATGCGGAGTACGTCGACATGGATCGGGCGAGAGATGCGAAATGCCCGGGGTCGTGTAGGGTCGGTCGCGCTAGACCAGGTTTGCGTCCTGGCGGGGGCGGATGGGGTACGAAAGTCTCAGGCGGCGGCACAATTCCAAGACGGACCTCATACGCGTCTGCGCGTGCGCGATTCGGCGCCGCGCCGCATTAGGACGCGGGCAGGGATGCCCGCGCCACGAAATCACCGCGGCCAAAACCACCGCGGACAAAACCGAAAGTGGTCCGTCTTGGAGATGAAACGGAAGGCAGAGATGCAGGGCGAGAAATGGAACGCCGCGAAAGTGCAGTTGGATTATGGCGACCGACCCTACATAGAGCGGACGGCGACGACAGGCCGAAGACGGAAACGAAACATGACGACGGACCCCGCAGGAGGCGAGAGCCGGCGAGACGACGGCGATACAACACACAAATGCAAAACATTACAGTGGCGGGATGGGCGATTGGCGGAGATAGAGCGCGACGCCGAGGACGGCGCTGATGGCCGCGCTGATGCCGCCGATCGAGAGCGTGTGCGAGAGGCCGGCAGCGAGATTGAAATGATCGGGATCGATGCCGATGGCGGCGAAGCCGGTGACCACGCCGTTGGCGCCGCCGGAGATGGCCGCCGCGGCCAGGCCTTTGAGCCAGAGTTCGAGTTTGAGATAGCGGCGCATGGTTGTCGGGTGGTTTATGTGGGGCACGTCGTCATGCGACGTGCGAGAGATGCGAAATGCCGGGGGTCGTGTAGGGTCGGTCGCGCTAGACCAGGTTTGCGTCCTGCCGGGGGCGGATGAGGTATGAAAGTCTCAGGCGGCGACACAACTCCAAGACGGACCTCATACGCGTCTGCGCGTGCGCGATTCGGCGCGGCGCCGCAACAGCAACAGCGAAACGCCGCAACGGCAACGGCGAAACGCCGCAACGGCAACGGCGAAACGCCGCAACAGCAACGGCGAAACGCCGCAACGGCAACGGCGAGACGCCGCAACAGGTCCGTCTTGGAGATGAAATCGAAGGCTGAGACAAACGCGAGCAAAGGCGAGTCGCGTGGAGTGCCGCCGTTCAGCGCGACCGACCCTACATTTTGAGGCAACGGCAACGGCGAGACGACGCAACAGGTCCGTCTTGGAGATGAAATCGAAGGCTGAGACAAACGCGAGCAGAGGCGAGTCGCGTGGAGTGCCGCCGTTCAGCGCGACCGACCCTACATTTTGAGGCAACGGCAACGGCGAAACGCCGCAACAGGTTAATTCTGGGTGAGGGCGAGGTAGACGTTGGAATAGGTGCTGTCGAGATTGGGGGCGCCGCCGGCGAAGGTGGGCACGCTGATGGAGTTGGGCAGCGCGCCGCCGGAAGAGCTGGTGCTCGAGGTCGCGCCCGCCAGAAGCTGCATCCCCGCGCCCGAGCCGAAATAAATTTTCGCGGTGGTCGCGTTGCCGGTGAACGCAAAGACGTAATAGCCGGGATTGAGCGTGACGCTTCCCTGCTTGCAGGCGTTATCGGTCATGCCGGTCACGCTGAACGGAGTCGCGCCCCAGCTGCATTGCACCGCGCCGCTGAGATTATAAATGCCGACGTCGTAGCAATCGGCAAACGAGCCGCAGAGCGATCCGCTCGTGGTGTCGGCCGTGCCGATATCCACCGTGAGATGCGAGATGCTGACGGCGAAGGGAATCCAGAACGCGACGACGTTGACGGCATTGGCGCTCGAAGGCGCGGCCTGATTGCCCGCATTATTCGGCGACGGAACGAAGGCGGTTTGCGTGGAGCCCCCGCTTCCGCCGCAGCTGCCGCTGGTGCCCGTCAGCGTGCCCGCGCTCGACCACGTAGCGCAGCCGGAAGGCGAGCCGGTGAAAACGGGCACGGTGCCGCCGGAAGTGTTGGATGCGAGCGGCGCGAAATGATAGTAGGCGCCGAGAGTGGAGGTGGTGAGCGCGTTCACGCCGCTCGAGAGCGTGGCGCCCGTGTCAGTGTAGCTGGTGGTGCTGGTGCAATTTGAAATTGTGGTGAGGCGCTGGCTCGATCCGTAAAACGTGCCCATCGCCGAGGTCGAGCGATAGATGTAGCAGCCGCCGGGATTCGTTCCCGCGGGCGCGGTCCAGGAAAGCGCGACGGCATTACTCGAGCCGCTGAGCGTGGCGGTGATTTCGGTGCTGCCGGCGGAAGGCGTCGAGCTGCTGCCGGACGGATACGACTGGATGCTGTAGTAATAAGTGCCCGCGGCGAGTGTGCCGCCGGTGGTGGGAGTGGCGGCGAGGCCTGCGGGCGCGAGCGCGGAAGAAAGTTCGATGTCGAGCGTGTCCGCGGAATTGCGCGCGAGCGAAGATTCGTAGCTGAACGTCGCGCCGCTGCCGAAGAGATGGCCGTAAACCGGCGAGATGGCCATCGCCGCGAACTGGCTGCCGGATTCCGCGAACGTGGCCACCGGAATCGCCGAAGCATACGCGCTGCCGCTGCACGGGCCGTTTGATTTTCCGATTCCGTTGGCAAGGCCCACCGTGAGGCCGCAAGGGCCGTCGGCATGCGCATCGTAGCCCCAGAAGAGCGTGCCCGAACCTTCGGGCGCGCGCGATCTCCCGCGCCATTTAAATTTCCATTCGAATCGTAAGGCCAGGCGTTGTTGCCCGCGCCGACGCTGGTGACGTTCATCACGTTTCCCGCGCCGCTGCCGAGAGTGATGAGCGGCTGGCCGGGACACGCGATCACGTTGTTCATGTAAATGCCGCCGTCGGACGAGCCGAGATTTCCGGAGGCGTTGTACTGAAGAAAGGGAGAGTTCGTTGTGCAGTCGCCCATCGCGGAATTATTGAAAGAGAGCGGCCAGCCGCCCTGCGCGCCCGTGCCCGAAGAATTGTTAATCGTGTAGAACGGCATCGTGGCGTTTTCCATGAACACGTTGTCGAACCAGACGTTGCCGCCACCGCCGGGCCCTTGCGTGCAGACGGTCGCGTCGCGGCAATCCCACACGAAGCCGCCGCCGGAGACGACCACATCGCGAAACTGAATCAGGCCCATGTTGCCGTGATTGCCGGTCACAAATGCCATCACCGCGACCGGCTCGGGGTCGGGTTGCCCCGGACTCGTAATGCATCCGCCGCGATAGTTGATCCAGAAGACGCTATAGATCGCGAGCGGCGCGTTGTCGGTGGTGGACGTCGCGCCGGTTTCGATTCCGTTTCCGGTGTTGGCCGCGCTCAAGCAGACGTTGTCGAAATTGAATTCGGCGTTGTTGTCGAGCTGGACGGCCTGGTTGTAGCCGGTGATTTGAAGATCGCGGAGAGTGACGGAGGCACTGGAACCGCTGCCATTGAAAAGAAAAACCGGCGCGGAGTTCGGGCTCGAGCCTTTGGTGACGCCGATGACGGCTTCGGGCGGCCGCGCGAATTGGAAATAGTTGGCGTTGAGAGTGGAACCACCTTCGAGAGTCAGGCTGTAGCAGCTGGTGGGATAGGTGAACACCGGCGAAGTCGAGGGAGTCTGCGGCTGAAGGACTTTGTAATCGCCGGGAGGAAAATGGACCGCGCCGCCATTCGAGCAAGCGGCGTTGATGGCGCTTTGAATCGCGGAGGTCGAATCGTTCGCGCCGGTGGGATCGGCGCCATACGCGACGACGTCGTTATAAGGCCGCGGGCCTTTGAACGCGGAGTTGCCGGTGACTTGAAGCGACGCCGTGCTGATGCTCGAGGGAACGAACGTGCCGGCGCTGAATGTTCCGGTGACGCTGGCGTTGCCGCCGACCGTGAGATTGCCGCCCAAGCTGATCGAAGTGGCCGTGACGGAATTGAACGAAGGAGTGGAAGGATCGTTCGGAAGAATCGTGTCGTTCATCGTGTAGGTGTTGATGCCGGAGCCTGAAATTTGAACGACGTAGCGGCCGGGCGCGGCGTAGAAGTGATAGTTGCCGAGGCCGTCGGCGGTGAGCGGATTGGACGCGGGAGTGGTGAGAGTCGCGTCGGTGTAGAGCGTGGCGAGCGGCGAGCAGGGCGTGCCGGTGGCGGAATTTTGGCACACGGTGATGATCGCGCCGGCGAGAGGTTTGCCCGTGGCGCCGAAGGCGATGTCGTCCTTGCGAGAGCCCTGCGCGCGCGAGGCGGGAGCGGAGGCCAGCAGCGCGCAGAGCCCGCAGAGAAGGATGGCGTAAGCGGGCGCGCGGCGCGCGAGCCGGCGGACGAGAGAAGAACCGTGGCGCGTGGACCGCGACCCGCGGCCGGTGAGAGCGGGCGACGATGCGCGCGCGAACAAATTTCGGATGACGATGGCGACGGCGATGGACGTCATGGGTTCAACCTCGATGATGCGATTCGGCCTATTGTAGGGTACGTCGTCATGGATCGCGCATGCGTTTGGCGATGCGACGCGGACGGCGGCGAGGGAGCGTGGCGCGGGCTTCCAGCCCGCGTGCGGGGCCGGAGTGGCGCTGCACTAGGACGCGGGCAAGATGCCCGCGCCACAAAATCACCGCGGTTTTCCGTTGCGCAGGCATCCCTGCCCGCGTGATTATGCCCGGATTACGCCGGACAAAAACGCCGGCTGGAAGCCAGCGCGACGATGGCAGAAGCCGTCAGGATTTGCGCGGAAGGCCGTGCCTGGCGGCTTTTTCGGCGTCGAGGACCGCCCCGCAATGGCGGCAGACGGCGACCGAGGGCTTCACTTTTTCGCCGCACGCGGGACATTCGATCATCGGCCGCGGCACGAACGCCCAATCGCGTTCGATGCCCAGCGAGATCGCGGCGCGCCGGTGCATGTCGGAAATTTCGCGATAGGAATGGCCGCGCGACCACATCGTGTCGGCTTCGGCGACGAGTTCGCGATACCACGCTTCGCGGCGCGCCGCGCCCGCGGCCACTTCGGAATCGGTGGGCCGGGCGCCCGCGCAGACGAACACGCCATGGACGACGAGATCCTGAATCAGATCTTCGGCGATTTCGCGCGCGCTGATGGTGAAGGGAAAGCGGCGATTGTCGCCGAGATCGAGCGCGTCACCGCGCGCCGTGATGAGCAGGAGCGCAAACGGCTCGCCCTTGGGGCACGAGGGAATGTGAAAAATTCCGTAGGTGCGCGAGATGTAAAAATCGTGTTCGCCGATGTTGGCGATGGTGACCGTGGCGGAATCGCGCGGCGATGCGGCGGAAGATTCAGGCGTAGCGGCGGGCGAAGTGGCGAGAGATGCGGCGGAATTGGATGCGGGGGATTTCAAGGTGCCTCCTGAAGATTGTGTAGGGTCGGACGCGCTACTCCAACGGCAACGAATGCGGCTGGTGTGAAACCGAACTAGCCTCGCTCTGGCCGCTGCGAGCCTCAAGTCGGACCTGTTCGGCGGGGTAAGGCAAGATGAATGGGCCGGGGGCGCCGAAGGATGTGGCGTAGACCGAAGAAGCGCCGCGGGACGTGGCGTACACCGAGGAACAGGTCCGTCTTGGAGATGAAACGGAAGGCAGAGATGCAGCGCGAGCGATGCAACGCCGCGAAAGTGCAGTTGGATTATGGCGACCGACCCTACACCACGACGAAGGGCTGGGAGTGGAATGCGGGGACGGCGTCGTCGAGAAGCGCGTCGGCGCGCGTGTCCCAGATGCGATCGCGCCGCGATTCGCGCGTGAGCAGCGCACCGCGTGCGTCTTGGCGCGGCTGGCGGCGCGCCCATTCGATCGCGCGAACGATTTCATCGCAAGCCGCGGAATCGAGCGCGATGAATTCTCCGCGCGGACCGGCGAGCGTGAAGCAGTGTTCGTATTCGCCGCGCGCGGGAAACGGGCCGAGCGCTGGAACGAGAATGCCGTCCTCGCGCTCCCAGGTGGCCGCGTGCCAAATTTGCGGCGAGCCGTAGGTTTCGGGCGCGAGCCAGCGTTCGATGTGCCAGCGATCGAAGGGAATATATTTCGGGACGCGGCGCAGCTCGATCACCGAGCGAAGGACGTTGCCGTGGGCGTCGCGATCGTTCCAGCGGCCGCCGATCCAGCTGAGGCGCGCCCATCCCCACACCACGCGGAAATTGGGTTCGCCGAAGCGATTCGAGCCGCCGGCGCGAGCCAGGCGTGCGGCGATGCGCGGAGGAGTGTCGTGCGTTTCGCGGAGGACGCGGATCATGGGGAAAGTGGAGAGCGGCGGGAGCGAGCTTGGTCAGACCAGCTTGGGGAACAAGGCGAGGAAGGCGACGACGTCGCCGGTGATGGCCGTGGGATAGGCGCCGGCGGCGATTTCGCTGCCGCTCGCCGCGATGCATTTCACCAGCCAATTATTCAGCGCAGTTCCCTGCACCGGGACGTAGTCGTCCGTGCCGCCGGCCTGGCTGCCGATCAGGACGAGCATGGGCTGCGACGCGGATGGAATGGTCTGGCCGCCGTCGGCGATTTGCTCGATGGCGGTGGTCCAATTGAGCGTGTCGCCGCCACTCGTGTAAGTGCCGGAGAAAGCGAGAGTGCCGGCGACGAGAACGGACGAGCCGGAGGCGTCAACGGATTCGACAGAGATGGCAATGGACATGAGAACCCCCTGAAGAGAAAGTGGCGAGCGGAAGATGCAGGGTACGCCGGCATGGATAGGGCAAGGCGATGCGGACGGCGCAGGCGATCGTGGCGCGGGCTTCCAGTCGAAGACCCTGAGCTTTCGAAGGGCCCGCGCCGTTATGCCCGGAGTACGCCGCGGAAGAACGCCGGCTGGAAGCCAGCGCGACGAAAAACCGCGGCAACCGGAGTTAGTAGCCGCTGGGGATGGCGAGGGTGTCAATGTAGGCGCCGGAGCGCGGCGAATCGTTCCAGACTTGAAGCCCGGTGACGAAGTAGAAGATGTACGCCGCGGAGATCCCGCCGCTCACACCGTAAATCGGGAACACGGTTTGCCCGCCGACATCGTAGAAATCAATGTCCTGCATGACGGCGCGGCCCCAGTGCGAGAGATCGAGAAAATCAACGCGTGAAGTGTTGGCGTTGATCGAGGATTTGATCGGCACGCCGGCCATGGTCTTCTCGCCGGTGAAGAGCAAGTCGAGATCGCTGGCGCGTCCGCCCGCTCCCTCCTTGATGATTTGCGAGATGGTTACGCCGAGCTGCTCCCAGGCATGCTCCTGCTCGAGCGCGGTGTAGGCGATGAGCTTGCCGACCTGGTTGGTGCCGAGAGATTTGCGGACTTTGTTGATGGCCAGGCGAACGACGCCGGGCGTGAGCGCGGAGTTGTTGCCGGAAACGTGAGGAGTGGCGAGCTCGACGGGATACGTCGCGCGGTTGAGGTTGAGCCACGTGCCGGTGGTGGCGTTGGTTTGATGGTAGAGGATGCCGAAGAGCGAAACCGGCTGCGCTCCGGTGAGGCCGTCGTGAACGATCAGATCGTTCGGCGAAGTGCCGGTGGGTATGTTGTCAACGGTGATGGTGCCGCCGAAGGGATCAACGGAGAGGACGTTGGTGGTGACGTTGGCGGCGACGTTGCGGTTGGTGGTGAGCGTGGGATCGTAAACCTGGATGGTCTGGTTGTAATAGACCAGGACCGAGCCGGGCGGCTTGGCCATGGTGAACGTCGAGGTCCCGGTGTTGATGGACGCGATCGTGCCGAGGACGCCGTTGCCGTTCGTCTGCATGACCTTGTCGAGGAAGGAGCGGAATTGCTGCATGTTGTTTTTGACTTCGCGCTTGGCGGCGTTCTCGATCGCTTTTTCGGGCGAGTTCGAGGCGTATTCGACCAGCTTGGAAATTTCCACCGCGTGGCGGAAGAAGACGGGAGTGACTTGCGCGACGTCGTAGGTGGTGCCGGAACCGCGGCCGAGATCGCCGCCATCGAGGTTGGCGAGGCCGGCTTTGCCTCCGGGACGTATTTGCAGCGGGAGGCGCATGTTGCGCGAGCTGACGCGCTCGACGTCGCCCCGCTGCTGGATCATGGTGAGAAGAATGTCGTCGCGTTCGTAGAGGAGTGGAAGTTTGTCTCGGACTTTTTCAAGTTGCAGCGCGACGGTTTGGGCATTTTGCATCTGTGACATGGTTGGTGGGTCCCCCTGTGGAATTTAGTGTGAGGCGAGGATGTCCGGCACGGATGAGGTAGGGTCGGGCGCGCTAAACGGCGGCGCGAAATGCGGGCAGGCGATGGGCGCGTGTGTTTCGGGCGAAAGAGATGGCTCAAGCCGGACCTGTTGCGGCGCTGCGCCGTCGGGAGCCGCGCAGACGCGCGGCATTAAATGCGACACCACGCGCAGACGCGCGGGAGGTCCGTCTTGGAGATGCAACCACAGGCCGAGATGCAGCGCGGGCGTGCTCACGCCGCGAGTTGCAGTGTTGGATTATGGCGACCGGCCCTACATGTTGAGAATGTCGGCGTCGGAGAGGCGGCGGTAATCAATGTCGCGGGGCTTGAGCGCGCGCGGGCCTGAGGCGCCGGGCGAACCGCCGGCGATATCCACGCGGCGTTCGGCGGCGCGCTGGCGATCCATGCGCGCATTCGATTGCGCGACGACGCCGGAAGTCCATTCATTAATCACGCGCTTGGCGATGGCCGGCAGCGCCTGCCGCGCCCGGGCCACCACCATTGACGCCACGGCCTGGCGATTTTCGGGCGATGCGTGCGCGCTGCGAAACGCCTGGCGCAACTGCTCGAGGAACGCGGGATTCGCGCGCAGCGACGAATCAATCTCGCGATAGATCTCGCCCACCACGCGGCGCTTGGCGCCGTCGGATGTCCCCGCGGGAAGCAAACGATCCACTTGAGAATGAATCGCGTCGAGAACGCCGGTGACCGCGGCGGCGTTGGCTTCGTGGAAAAAAGCCTGCTGCGCGGATGGAGGGGCAGCCTCGCGCGGAGCGGCTGCGGGCGCGGCGGCCTCCGAGGGCGTGGGCGATGGAGTGTGGGCCGCACGCGGGCTCTCGGGCTCGCCACCCGCGATGGACTGCATCATCCGCGCGAGGCTGCGAAAGGCCGCGGGATTGAGGCGATAGACCGCGGCGGCGAGTTCGGCGTGGGCTTCGGGGCGATTCGAAAAAAAGAGCGCATCGAGTTTGGCGAGATCGCCGAGTTGCGCCTGCGCGGCGCGGGCATCGGCGGCGGTGGGAAAAAGATTTTGAATTTCGCGCGCGGCGGAGACGTCGGGGAAAATTTCGTGGAAGGCCTGGGCATCGCGCCAGGCGTCGCGGAGGGAGGGATTGGCGTCGAAGATGGCGCGAAATTCGGCGGGATCGGCGGGCGGACGCCCATCTGATGGGGATGACGGCGAAGGAGACGCCGAGGGATCGGCGGCGGCGGACGGATCATCGGGCGAGGGATCGGGAGTTGAGGCGGGCACGAGGCCGAGAATTTCGTCGTCGGTGGGACGCGCGAGGCGCGGGGCGGAGGCGGAAGAGGCGTGGGCAGAGGCAGCGGGAGTGGGTATGGGCATGGAGGCTCCTAGGCTATGTGGGATACGTCGTCATGGATCGCGCAGATGTGATGGCCGCGGCAATCGTGGCGCGGGCTTCCAGCCCGCGTCTTCGCCTTATCGTCGCGCTGGCTTCTAGCCGGCGTTTTTCTACGGCGGAATCCGGGCATGATCACACGGGCACGGATGCCCGCGCCACAAAGAGGCCGCGGCAGACACCGAAGAGGTGTGCCGGAATGAAACGCGAGCGAGGGCGCGAAGAAGGCTAAAGATGAAGACGGCTGGGCCGATGTAAGCGACTAGAGGAAAACTCGGCATGAGTGTGGTGGACGCAACGACCGACAAAACCGCGCCAGCGCGAACGCGCCGGAAAAACCGGCGGCGAAAAGCGCCGCGGAACAGGTCCGTCTTGGAGATGAAATGGAACGCGGAGATGCAGGGCGAGCAGCGGAACGCCGCGAATATGCAGTTGGATTATGGCGACCGACCCTACGGGTAACTGATAGGACCAAAGTACTATAGCCGCCTTACGGATTAGGCCTATATAACTAGTCCTGCGGAGGGGTTCGCGGTCACCGCCCTTTATGGGTGCGCGCCCGCGTTCGCTCAGATCTCGAGGAGTTTTGCCATGAGCACGACGAATCCGGCGCCGCCGGAGGCCATCGGTTCCGCGACAAAGAAACCTGCATCTGCTGCTGCCGAACGCCGGAAGCGCAAGCGGGTGAAGCTGGCCGCGCAGGTGCACGTTCGCGGCGGAATCGGCACGGTAGAAGAATTTCAGGAAATCGGGACGAGCGTGGACGTATCGCGCGATGGCTTGCTGTTCGTCGCCGGGCGCTCGGGATATTGGGTGGGCCAGCCGCTCGAAGTGGCATTCCCTTACACGCCTTCGTCAGGAATCAATACAGCCCAAAAAGCGAAAGTGGCGCGCGTCTTCATGCGCCCGGACAAAAAATATGGCGTAGCGGTGCAATTTCTCGCGGTGGCGGCGGGCTATGCGGCGGCCAAGGAGCGCGGCGGAACGGCGTACGGATCGAACGCGGCGTATGCATCGTTCGCGGCGACGGCGATCCGTCAGCTGGTGCTGCTGGTCGAGCCGGATATGCAAGTGGTGGCCACGCTGAGCGCGCTGCTGCAGCAGGAGGGCTATCACTTCGCGCACGTGCCGACGGCCCGAGCGGCGCTGGACGTTCTGAAGACGGCGAATCCGGTGGCCGTGATCGCGGAAGCCGATGGCGACGAGATGGGCGGTCGCGACCTCTGCGTGATCATCAAGAAAAGCGAACGGCTGAAGAAGACGCCGGTGATCTTGCTTTCGAATTCGGTGACAGAAGAAGACTACGCCGAGAGCCATTCGATCGGCGCGGTCGTGTGCTTGCCGAAGCCGTTTAATCCGGAGCGGCTGCTGCACGTGGTGAGGATGGTGGCCCCGGCGCCGTCGCAAAGATCGGTCTATGGAGGAGCGATCAGCACGGGGGCGTATAGCAGGAATTTGTAGGTCGAGATTGTCCCAGCCCGTAGAACCAAGCTTGCGACGCCGCGCCAGGCAGTACGACGCGGCCCGTAAGGTCATAGGAGAAACAGTGTCATTGGGACGCTGAACGTCGAAGGAGAAAAAGCAGAGAAAGCGCAGCGGGGCGGCCCCAAAGCCGCCCCGTTTTATTTTGGCAACCGTGTAGGGTCGGGCGCGCTGATCCAAGGGCGTGGAATGCGGCGCGTTGCAGATGCGAGATCGCCCCGCTCTGGCTACGGCGTGCCTCAAGCCGGACCTGTTGCGGCGAAGCCGAACAAGAACGCGCGGACGCGCATGAGGTCCGTCTTGGAGACGCAACGCGGGCCGAGCGTAGGGTCGGCCGCGCTGATCCAAGGGCCTGGAATGCGGCGCGTTGCAGAAGCGAGATGGCCTCGCTCGGGCTACGGCGTGCCTCAAGCCGGACCTGTTGCGGCGAAGCCGAACAGGAACGCGCGGACGCGCATGAGGTCCGTCTTGGAGACGCAACGCGGGCCGAGCGCGGCAAGATCGGCGAATGCAGTATGGCAGTCGTGCCGATGGATTAGCGCGACCGACCCTACTGTTGCAGTTGCGGCGAAGGAGAAAAAGCAGAGAAAGCGCAGCGGGGCGGCCCCAAAGCCGCCCCGTTTTATTTTGACAAGCGTGTAGGGTCGGGCGCGCTGATCCAAGGGCGTGGAATGCGGCGCGTTGCAGAAGCGAGATCGCCTCGCTCTGGCCACGGCGTGCCTCAAGCCGGACCTGTTGCGGCGAAGCCGAACAAGAACGCGCGGACGCGCAGGAGGTCCGTCTTGGAGACGCAACGCGGGCCGAGCGTAGGGTCGGGCGCGCTGATCCAAGGGCCTGGAATGCGACGCGTTGCAGAAGCGAGATCGCCTCGTTCTGGCCACGGCGTGCCTCAAGCCGGACCTGTTGCGGCGAAGCCGAACAAGAACGCGCGGACGCGCATGAGGTCCGTCTTGGAGATGCAACGCGGGCCGAGCGCGGCAAGATCGGTGAATGCAATATGGCAGTCGTGCCGATGGATTAGCGCGACCGACCCTACGGTTGCAGGAATTGGGCGTGGAGCATGGCGTGGGCGCGGACGTTGGCGAAGCCTGCGGGCGATTCGACTTTGGCGATTTGGCCGGCATCGGACGACATCCAGCGCTTGCACGTCTCGAGTTCGACGGCGTGATTATCGGCGAAGGCGTCGGGCACGATACTCGGTACGAGGATTTCGCCTGAGGAAGGCGCGCGCTGGAGGACCGGCTGCTCGAGGACGAGCTGCGCGATTTCGCGGAATTGCTTGGTGCGCGATTCGTCGTCGGGAATGACGATGTCTTCCAGGCCGATCAGCCGCTTGATGAGCGCGAGATTCTCCGGATGCGCGAGAATCTGCTGAATCTGCGGATCCGGGCTGCCAATCAACTGCATCAGCACAGCGCGCTGCTGCGCCCACATCGTCGGGAACTGCTCGTCGGTTTCCGGATACGAAAATAGATTGCCTTTGAGATCCGCGAGACGAATCCATTTGGATTCGAACGCGGCGCCCGCGCCCAGCAGCGTCATCTCCACATCATTCGGGCGATTCTTGCGGAAGCAATCCACGGCCAGGAGCATCACGTCGGCGTGGAAGAATTTCATCGCGCGCCAGACCAGCCCGATGCGGCCCATGGCCTGATCGCGCGCCATGGCGTAGCCGGCGGCGGTGTCGTTATTGGACATGGCGCCGCCGAAGAGCGCGGGAAACGCGCCGGTGAGAAATTGCGCGACGGGGCCCATCAGGTCGGCCGCGTGCTCGGCGAGATCGGGAGGAATCTGCGCGGGCGCCGGCTGGAAAAATCCGGCGGCGAGGGGCTGGCCGGGCTTGGCGCGCGCGGGATAGTGAGCGCCGGGCTCGGCGGTCTGCGATTGCAGCGCGTCGAAATCGAGAACTTCGCTATCGGCGTAAATCGGCGGGATGCCGTATTCGTACGTTTCGATTTGCATGTTCGAGAGCGTGTTGAAGCGCTCCTGAACGGAGATGAGCGCGTCGCCGAGCGCGGGGCGGCCGCTCGAGCCGTCGCCGGGGAGCGCGTGAAGAACGCGCCAGTGATCGTCCATGCTCTCGTTGCGCGATTCGCAATAAGCATCGCCGGCGAAAGCGACGTAGCAGCCGTCGGGATAGAGCGCGAGCAATTCATCGCGGAGCTTGGTGTCTTCGAGCTGGTGGAAAGACCACGGGCGCAGCCAGGTGCGCTCGAAGGTGATCAAGTTCATGTTGTAGTCGCCGCCCTCGGTGAGCGGGCCGCCCTGCGATTGCGCGAGACGCGCGAGGCGCTCGTATTGCGCCGATTCTCCGGGCGCGACCGGCGGACCGATTTTTTTCGCGGCGTTGGGATAGGCCGCGCGCAATCGCGCCTGATGGACTTCCATGTTCCATTGGAGGAAGGGATATTCGTCCATCGCGTTGGCCCACGGCGGAGTTTTGAGTTCGAGGCCGCCGACCACGGTGATGACTTCCTGGCCGTTCGCGACGCGCAGGCGCGTTTCGGCGGCGGGGACGGTGACGACGTCGCCGGGGACGAAGTCGCCGAGATCGAAGAGCGCGCCGCATTCGCAGGGCGGAGGCGGAGCGGCGGCGGAGGAAGATGCGGGCCCTTGTGGCGCGGGCATCCTGCCCGCGTCTTCTGGTATCGCCGGCGTCTCGCCGGCTCTTCCAGGCAACGGCGAAGAAACCGCACTTCTCTCGGCTTCGCCCGGGATGGCGCCGGATGAGTACGCGGGCAGGATGCCCGCGCCACGTTCCGCGCCGCAATTTTTGCAGCGCCAGACGCCGGGTGCGATCGGAACTTCGCGCGTCGAAATTTGCGTCTCGGGATGAAATCCGAAGCGCTGGCCATCCACGACGTAGCGCACGTACGCGCCGACTTTGCCGCTGGTCCACAGCTCGAAGGCTTCCTCGACGATGCGATTGCCGATGCGATTGTTGCGCTCGATGAGCTGCGCGACTTCGGTGGCGGCTTTCGCGGCGGAGACGTCCTCTTCGGCTTGCGCGGACTGCGGGAAAAAGCGCGTGCTGGGAATGTCCTGCGAGAGGACCGCGATGATCGAGAGGCCGAAGGCCTGGTAGATGTTGGTGACGAATTCGTAGCGCGGGAGATCTTCGAGCGTGGACTGATCGGTGAATTTTTCCTGGAAGGGCACGTGCCAGTTCTGGTCGCCTTCGCTCCACCAGAGATATTGCAGGCCGCGCCAGAATTGATGCGCCTGCTTGATGCGGCGGATTTCGTCGCGGCGCGAGAGCTCGGACTCGGTGGTGAAATCGTGGACGATGCGGCGCAGCGCGGATTGCAGACGCTCGGGCAAGTGCTCGTTGTTGGGGCCATAGGCCAGCGATTCAAGGACCGAGACCGGATCGCCGGGGCGAGCAGGGCCCGTGGCCGGAGATTCGACGGGAACGAGCGCGGGATCGGCCGGAGCCGGTTCGCCGGGAAAGGAGAGCTGAACGTTGTGGGACATGTGGCCTCGAAGGAAGAGTGATCGCGTGAGACAGCGCAGGGCAATCAAGATGGCCGCGAGCGTGGCGCGGCGAAGAGCCGGCGAGACGATGCAACGCGAGACGACAATCAGGATTCGTCGGCGAGGGTGTCGCGGAGGAAATTGACGAGATCGCCGGCGGTGGCGAAGACGTGCGACTCGGGCGCTGTGGCGAAAACGCCACGCGGCACAAAGCCGGGGCTCGCGTGAATGTCGGCGGCGGCAATGCCGGGGGTGGCCGAAGGAACGCCGAAGGCCGCGCGAATATTGCCGGCGCCTGCGGGCCGGGCATCAATCGTCTCGCGATGGACGCGAGCGACGTAGCCGCGCGAGCCGCGTCCCGATGCGGGCGCTTCGGCAACATCAATTTCGATGCGATGGATCGCGCCGGAACTGGCGCCAGTTCCCTGCCCCGTGGCGGAATTGGCGTCGTCAGCGGTGAAGGAATCCTGCGGGCCGGAGCCGAGTTGAGTGGCATCGCCGAGCGAGCGCGCGGTTTCGATGGCCGCGCCGAGAGCGGGATTCATGTAATAGCGACCGCGAATCATGGGCATGGCTTTTCTCCTGTGTGGTGGCGCTAGGACATGGCGCCGGAATTGTCGCGATTGGCCAGGCGGCGGGCGTCGGCGATTTCGAGCATGCGGCCGATCTGTTGCCAGGAGCGGCGGCGCAAAGCATTCGCGGGCAAGACGACGCGGTTGGGCCGCGGCGCGCGAGCCGATGCCGCGGAGGCGGAAGACGCGGCCGATAAATCAGCGCCCGCAGCGGGGTCAGGCGCAGCGGACGCGCGAGCTGCGACAGATGCGGGCGGCACGATCGTGCGCGGCGCGGAGGCGGTAGCGTGGGTGGCAGATTGCGACGAAGAGGGTGCCTGAGAGCGCCGCGGAAAAACGCCGGCTGGAAGCCAGCGCGACGATGCGGCGAGCGGCGCGGGATTAGACGCGGCGGCGGGAGCAGCGATGCGATGATCGCGGGCGAGTTCGGCATCGAGGCGCAGCGGAGGAATGCCGGCGATGCCGAGGATGGAATTGACGAGCGCGCGATTTTCGGCGCGAAGGCGAAAGAGTTCGTCCTCGAGCGCGCGAGTGTAGCGCGATCGCGTAAGGCGCGAAATGAATTGGATAAGGCGAGTCAGCATAGGTCCGGTTTATGTGTGGCGCGGGCATCTTGCCCGCGTCTTAGCCTTATCGTCGCGCTGGCTTCCAGCCGGCGTTTTTCTGCGGCGTATTCCGGGCGTAAGCACGCGGGCTGGAAGCCCGCGCCACGAAGACGCGGCGGCTAGCGCGGGGAGGTGGTGTTCGGCCGGGGGCGGCGGGCGAAGAAGACGGGCGAGCCGCGGCGCTGCTCATCGATCTCGGCTTTGCGCGCCTGGATCGCGCGAATCGTGGGATCGCTCGAAGTGACGCGCGAGGCCACGCGTTCGGCATACGGCCGCTGCTCGATCGGGCGGCTGCGCAGGCGCGATTTCAGACCGTAGCGCGCGGCATCGGCGGAATCGTCGCCATCCATTTTTTCGATGTCTTCCACGCGGACGGTATCGCGCACCAGCGAAGGCAGCGTGCGAATCAGGTCGGCGCAATTTTCGGCGATGAGCCATTCGCCGGCGTCGAGCATTTGATACATCAGCAGCCAGCCGCCGACGCGGTCGTTATCGGCCGGAACGGGCCGCGGCAGGCCTTCGGCGGCAAGAACGTCGCCGATCTGCTCGGCGATCGAAGATTCATCGGTGCGGCGCGCGAAAGCGTCGGGCGAAAGATAAACGGCGGTGATGCGTTCGCCGCGCGAGCGATCGGCAATTTCACGCGCCAGCGCGCGCGGGCTCATGTGCTGGCGGACAAATTCGCGATAGGTGATGGTGTGCGCGGCATCCTGCGCGTGCCAATACACCGCGGCGGGATGCTCGAAGCCCCAGTCCATCGAGATCCAGCGCGGCCACCATTCCTCGAGTCCGAGGCGTTCGGCGCGTTCGACGTGGCGCGCGGGATCGAAATTATTGAAATACTGCCCGGCGAAAACTTCCCAGTCGCCATCGAGAAACGCGCGGCGCAGATGTCATCGGCAGCGCTTCGAGCGTTTTCAGATAGTTCGCGTCTTCGGCGTAAATCGGATTGTCGTAAACGCGCGCCGGAATGAAATCGTAATCGGCGGGATCGTATTCGCCGGGGCGTTCCATGCCGGGCGCGGGCTGCTTGTCAATCCACAGCGATTTCACCCAGGCGTGGCCGATGTTGCCGGGATTCGGTGGCCGCGGCCATATTGGCAAACGCGCCGGGAACGGGGCAGCGATTGCGGCTGAAGTGAGAAATTGCCACTGGCGCAGAGTGAAGAGCGTCAGCTCGTCAATGCCGATGAAAAGATATTCCGCGCCCTGATACTGGTAAATATCGTTTTCGGATTTGGAATAGCCGAAGCGCGTGGTCGAGCCGTTGTGCCAGGTGACGACGTGCTTGGTGTCGTTGAAAGTGTTGGTAGAGCTCGCGCGGAACGTCGCGGCGGAAATAAAGCAGCAGCGAGGATTCGAGTTCGGGAAACGTGCGGCGCAGGAGAAGCGTATTGGCGCCCGGATGCGTTCGTGCGCCTGGAGATGGCTTCCATCAGCAGCGCTTTCGATTTGCCGGGGCCGGCCGCGCCGCCGAAGAGGCGATATTTGGCGGGAGAAGAATGAAAATCGCGCTGGCGCGGGAAGGGAGTGTAAGGGAGCGAAAGGCCATGCGAGTGCGCATCGGGCGCAGAGGCGGAAGAGGCGCAAGGATCGGCTGACGGCGGCGCAGCAGAAGAGGCGCGAGAATCGGCAGCGAGGAAGCGATCGAAGCCGGATTGGGCGGTGGCAGACATCGGTATGTGCGGTTTGCTGTCTTTGTGGGGTTCGTCGTCATGGATCGCGCATGTGTTTGGCGATGCGGATGGCGGCGACGGAGCGTGGCGCGGGCTTCCAGCCCGCGTCTTAGCCTTATCGTCGCGCTGGCTTCCAGCCGGCGTTTTTCTGCAGCGTAATCCGGGCATCATCACGCGGGCCCTTCGAAAACTCAGGGTCTTCGACAAGATGCCCGCGCCACAACACCGCCGCGCTCAGAGCGATGCGCCGCGGATTTTCGCTCCGACGTAGAACGCGGCAGCGCCGAAGAGCAGCGTTGCGGCAGCCGCCACGTGATGGATGCTGAGCACGGTGCCGAGAATCACCGAGCCGGCGCCGCCGAGCTGGATAGCATAGCCGAGAGTGGATTTTGTGACCGACATGGAGCCTCCTGTGGGGTTCGTCGTCTTTGTGGGGTTCGTCGTCATGGGTGGTGTGAATTGTGCGGTGTGTAGGGTCGGACGCGCTGATCCAACGGCGACGAATGCGGCGCGTGTGAAACCGAGCTGGCCTTGCTCTGGCTGACGCGCACCTCGAGTCGGACCTGTTCCGCGATTCATTGCACCCAATGTCGCTCTACGATCGCCGCGATTTTGCCTCACACCGGGGAACAGGTCCGTCTTGGAGATGGACCGCAGGCAGAGATGCAGGGCGAGAAATGCCACGCCACAAAAGTGCAGTCGGATTATGGCGACCGACCCTACAGGCACATGCGGGCGGCGCCGACAACTGACATACGGATAAGAAACACGACGGCGGACCCCGCAGGAAACGCACACACGAGACGGGCGATCAGGGCGCGTCAGACGGCGATGAAGCTGCCGGTGCGGCAAACGAAGACGTATCGCCGGGCGCGGCGAACGAGGTTGTGGCGCGATCGGGCAGCGCCGCCGACGACCCGCCGCGTCCGGGCGGCAGGGCGCGTTCGGGGCGCGGGACCAGCGTGATGAGATTCACCGGAACGTTTAGCGCGAGGCTGCCCACGCCCGCCGCAGGCTTCGATGGCGGATAGGCTTCGAGCAGGCGGCAAGTTTCTTTGATCGCGTCGAGCAAAAGCTTTTCGCTGCGCGGCTTGTTGAGGCGCGAGAGAAGGCCGCGAAAGAGGCGCGCGAGGCGAGGCTCGTCAAGGCCTTGCAGGCGCATGGCATCGCCGATTTTGATGCGCGGGCCGAGAGTGACCAGCGGCAGAGATCGGCGCACGGATTTTTTGGCGCGGCGTGGGGCAGGGGCGGCGTGGGCAACGCGAGCGGATTTGCGCGTGGCAGGCGCAGCGGACGGCGGCGCATGTGCGCCGGATTTTTTGGCGCGGGCGCGTTTGGCGGATTTGGATTTGTTGGGCATGGGCATGGGTTATGTGGGGTTCGTCGTCATGGATCGTGCGAATTGTGCGGCGATGCGAATGGCGGCGTGTAGGGTCGGACGCGCTAATCCAACGGCGAGGAATGCGGCGCGTGTGAAACCGAGCTGGCCTTGCTCTGGCCGACGCGCACCTCGAGTCGGACCTGTTCCGTGATTCATTGCACCCAATGTCGCTCTACGATCGCCGCGATTTTGCCTCACACCGGGGAACAGGTCCGTCTTGGAGATGAAACGGAAGGCAGAGATGCAGGGCGAGAAATGGAACGCCGCGAAAGTGCAGTTGGATTATGGCGACCGACCCTACGTGGCGGCGTCACGCCAAAACACGAATACGAAACATGACGACGGACCCCACAGAGAGACAGACCCCACATGAAAAAGCAAATGCGGGCAGCAGCGCGATGGCGGAGCGCGCGGCGCGAGGATGCGCTAGGCCACGAGCTGGACGGTGACGGCGCTGCCCCCGGTGATCGAAATGACTTTGGCGCGGATGAACGGCGCGTTGACGCCGGAGACGCTGCGCGATTCACCGGCGGTGGCCGTCGAGGAGTCGATCGTCTGATATTGCGCGTCCACATCCTGCAGCGCCACTTGCAGCGCGATGTTGATGGCCGAGGGCGCGGTGCCGTAGAGCGTTTGCCAGCGGACGGTGCGGCCCTGTTCGCCGCGGCCCGAATAAACCGGCAGCGAAAATTGCTGGCTGGCCTGGCCGGCGGCGGGCGATTCGGCGTTGAAGGCCAGCGCGAGATCGCCGGGGAAAATGGCGTACGGGGGATTTTGCGTGTTGTAGTTCGGCATGAAGCCTCCAGGGCGAGTGAGGAAGCGAGAAGCAAAGCGGGGCGGCGCGAGCGCGAATCAAATGCGGCGGAAAAAGCGGAAACAAAAAGTGCGGAGGGGGTTGCTGGAGAAATCGAGGTTACAGTCGAAATTTGTACGCGCGCGTCAAGAGGTTGTCAAGTGCATGGTGTGTAAGAGAATTCAGTTGAAGGTGAGATGTGGAACCGCCGCGGTGAACGTGGCGCGGGCATCTTGCCCGCGTTTGTGTAGGGTCGGTCGCGCTAATCCAACGGCATCGCGTGCCGCGAGCGCGTGATCGACCTTGCCCTGCTCAGCGTCATGCGTGCCTCAAGACGGACCTGTTCCGCGGTTTATTGCACGCAACATCGCGATACGATCGCCGCGATTTTGCCTTACACAGCCGAACAGGTCCGTCTTGTGCTGCAGCTGTGCGCCCGAATTCACCCAACATTTGCATCCCACCAACGGCCCGAACAAATCTCAACAGCGACCGACCCTACATACGGCTGTGCGCCCGAATTCATCCAACATTTGCGTCCCACGAACGGCCCGAACAAATCTCAACAGCGACCGACCCTACATGCGGCTGTGCGCCCGAATTCACCCAACATTTGCATCCCACCGGCGGCCCAAACAAAAATCAAAATCGCCGGCCCTTCGGAAGCTCAGGGCCTTCGGCTGGAAGCCAGCGCGACGAAGAACCGGGGCCGCTACGGATTGGCGGGGCGGAGGGTGAAGCTGACGCCGTTCTTGGCGTTCTCATCCACGGTGCGCTGCAAATCCACGCGGCCCACCACGACCGAATTTTCGCCGCCATACGACGTGACGTAGTGCAGCTGGCCGTTATCGAGCCAGTAGTCCTTGACCGCGTAGCTCGAGCCATCGGCGAAATAAATTACGGTGAGCGGGCCGGGCGCAGTCGCGGTATCCACTTCCGTCGCTTCTTCGCTGCCTTCGTAAAGATAATTTCCGATGTAAGGCTCGGGCGCGGCCTCATCCTGCGCGTCGAAATCGGCGGGATTGATGTCGCCGCCGCCATTGTAGTAGCCGTAGTCGTCGCCGTAGTAGCCGTATCCGAGACCGTAGCCGTAACCGAACCCGAAGCCCAATCCATAGCCGAAACCGAATCCGCCCGAGTAGCAGAACGGATTGATCGCGAGATCAGCGCAATTGAATCCGCCGCGCCCGCGAAACCGTCGATCGATGCCCAGGTTGCGACCGAGATTGTTGCCCAGATTATTGCCAAGATTGTTGCTCGCGAACGGAATGGCCGTGGGATTGTTGATCGGCGGCAGGGCGTATCGCGGATTCGCCGCAGTTCCCCGAAGCATGTGCGTGTGCGCCGATTCGGCGGTGGGCGGCGGGATGGTCACGCTGCGCGGCGGATCCTGCCAAATATAATTGGAAGCGGCGAAGCGCTGCGGGCGCGGTTCACCGCGCGGATCGAAATAGCCATAATTGCCCATCACGACGTGCGGGACGACCGCGGTCTCCGCATTCACGTCGGCATCGGCTGCGGCGCGATCGCCGGCTGCGCCGCGCGCGGAATTAGCCGCAGGCGCGCTGGATGCGGCGGGATGCGATCCGGCAGCAGGTGCGGCTGCGTGGGCCGGCGCCGCGGCAGGCGCGCCGGCATGACCGCCGCCACCGCTCGGATGGCCGCCGCCGGAATGCCCGCCACCGCCTGCGTGGCCGCCGCCACCGCCGCCGCCCGCTTGAGCGAATGCACCGAGCGGAGCGGAGAGCAGCCAGACCAGCGCGAGAATTGCCGCGGCAAGCGGCATGCGTGGAGACGACGCGGCAAGCGGCATGCGTGGAGACGACGCGGCGAGCGGCATGCGTGAAAATGTGGCGGCAAGCGGCATGCGTGGAGACGACGCGGCGAGCGGCATGCGTGAAAATGTGGCGACAAGCGGCGCGCGTGGAAACGCCGCGGCTAGCGGCAAAGAGCGCGATGAGGACGCGTGCGTTGATTGCACCATATTGGGGCACACAGAGACTTGCACCGCGCGGGATGAGCGTGCGTGCGATTCGGAGCTTAAGCGGGCCAGCATGGGCGGCTCCTTCGCGGGACGTGGAACCATTCTACATCGTTTGACGCGGCCGCGACGGGGATAGTTGCGGCAAAACTGACGCGCTGTGCGCCTGCTTCATGCGAAGAACCGCGGCAGACCCCGGACCTGTTCGGCTGTGCGTGTAGGGTCGGTCGCTGTTGAGATTTGTTCGGGCCGCCGGTGGGATGCAAATGTTGGATGAATTCGGGAGCACAGCCGCAGCACAAGACGGACCTGGGCGGCTGTGTAAGGCAAAATCGCGGCGATCGTATCGCGATGTTGCGTGCAATAAACCGCGGAACAGGTCCGTCTTGAGGCGCGCATGACGCACAGCAGGGCAAGGTCGATCACGCGATCGCCGCACGCGATGCCGTTGGATTAGCGCGACCGACCCTACACAGCCGAGGCACTCGCCGAACCTGTTCGGCTGTGTGTGTAGGGTCGGTCGCTGTTGAGATTTGTTCGGGCCGCCGGTGGGACGCAAATGTTCGATGAATTCGGGCGCACCGCCGCAGCACAAGACGGACCTGTTCGGCTGTGTAAGGCAAAATCGCGGCGATCGTAGAGCGACGTTGGGTGCAATAGATCGCGGAACAGGTCCGTCTTGAGGCATGCATGACGCACAGCAGGGCAAGGTCGATCACGCGATCGCCGCACGCGATGCCGTTGGATTAGCGCGACCGACCCTACACGCGGGCCGCGCGACGAAAATCACCGCGACGGCGGAAAACTCCGGGTCAACCTAGGTTGCAAAATGCGCGCAGGTATCCTCGAGGATGGCTTGCGGCGCGGGCTTGGGCGTGATAGATGAACTAACGGAGCCTTGACTATGACTGTTTGTGCACGGTGGGTATTCGCTGCAATCTCATTGGCTGGATTTTGCCTTGGCGCCGGAAACGCCGCCACGAGTTCCGCGCCGAGCACAACCCCGCGCGCGACGTACACGATCGCGCCCTTGCCGCACACGATCGCACCCTCGCCGGGTGCACACGCGCCCTTGCCGGACACTATCGCGCCCTTGCCGGGCGCCACCGCGTCCGCGCTGAAGCAGCCGCAGACACCGGGCGCGTCGGGCTATTCGCTGATGAAAACGATCAAGCTCGGCGGCGAGGGCGGCTGGGACTACATCACTTTCGATTCCGGAACGCGGCTGCTTTATATTTCGCGCGCGACGAAGGTGGTGGTGCTCAACGTGGACACGGAAAAAGTGGTGGCGGAAATTCCCAACACGCAGGGCGTTCACGGCATCGCGCTGGCGCTCGAGCTGCATCGCGGATTTATTTCCGACGGGCGCAGCAACGACGTCACGATTTTCGACATGAAAACGTTCAAGACCATCGGAACGGCGCCGGCGGGCCTGAATCCCGACGCGATCGTATTCGAGCCGGTGACCAAGCGCGTGTTTGCGATGAACGGGCGCAGCAACAGCTCGACCGTGATTGACGCCGCGACGGGAAAAGTGATTTCGACGATTCCGCTGCCGGGCAAGCCGGAATTCGCGGCGGTGGATGGGCGCGGAGGCGTCTTCGTCAACATCCAGGACAAGAGCGCGATCGCGCGGATCGGCGCGGAAAAAATGGATGTGATGGCGACGTGGCCGCTCGCGCCGTGCGAATCGCCCACGGGGCTGGCGATGGATCGCGTCCACCGGCGGCTGTTTGCGGGCTGCGACAACAAAATGATGGCGGTGGTGGCCGAGGACACGGGAAAAGTGATTGCGACGCCGGCGATCGGCGAGGGCGTGGATGCGTGCGCGTTCGATCAGGGCACGGAATACGCGCTGGCGTCGAACGGGCAGAGCGCGACGCTGACCGTGGTGCACGAAGACTCGCCCGAAAAATTCAGCGTGGTGGACGATGTGCCGACGCGGCGCGGCGCGCGAACCATGGCGTTCGACCGCGAGAGGCATCAAGTGTTTTTGGTGACGGCGGATTTTTCCGCGGCGCCGGCAGCCACCGAAGATAATCCGCACCCGAGGCCGCAGATCGTGCCGGAGACATTTGTCGTCCTGGTGTACGGGAAAAAGTAGGGTCGGGCGCGCTAATCCAACGGCATTGCGTGGCGCGATCGCGTGATCGACCTTGCCCTGCTCTGGCCGTTGCGTGCCTCAAGCCGGACCTGTTCCGCGGTTTATTGCACCCAACATCGCTATACGATCGCCGCGGTTTTGCCTTACACCGCTGAACAGGTCCGTCTTGGAGATGAAATAGACGACAGAGATGCAGGGCGAGCGTGCGTACGCCGCGTGACGAGGAGTTGGATTATGGCGACCGACCCTACAGATGCTGCTGCAGGAATTGCAGGGTTTCGCGCCAGGCGAGGATGCGGGCCTGCGCCGTCGCTTCGGGCTTGCCGCCAAACGCCACGCGTAAATCGAAATTCGGCATTCTCGATGCCGTAGTCGTCGCGGGCGTGTAGGGCAATCGCAGCAAATGTCCCGCGCCCGCATTTCTCACGTGCTTGGCCGCGTATTCAAATCCGCGCGCTTCGAGCCGCCGCACCACCGCTTCGGACATCGCTTCCGACGGCCACACCGCATCGTCGCTCGCCGAGACCAGCAGGACCGGCGCGCGAATTTGCTCCACGGGAATTCCCGCGTTCATCACCGCTTTTTTGTGCCGCAGCGAATCGTGATGCAGATCGAGAAAGCGCACCGGCTTGCGAAACGTGATCACGCGCACGGCCGTCCAGATGCGAAACCAGCTCATCGCGTAGGGCACGAAAGGCAGCGGCTCGCCGCGATAGGTCCACGAAGATCGCGCGCCATTTTTTGACGCGTGCGCGCCCGCGCTTTCGCCCGCAGTTTCTCCCGACCGGGGCGATTCCACCGGCGGGCGGCCAGTTCCCTGCCACACCACATGTCCCGGAACGATTCCCACCACCGCGCGCACCAGCGGATTCATGGACGCGAGCAGCAGCGCGAGCTCGCCGCCGCGCGAAATTCCGTAAATGCCGATGCGGTTCGGATCGATTTCCGGCTGGCGGCAGAGCCACGCGATCGCGCGCTCGAAATATTCGAGCGGAATGCTGTTGAGCGAGCCCGGCAGCGGATCGAATCCGAAATACGGCAGCGCGAATCCGGCGTAGCCGTGGCCCGCGAGCGCCGCGGCCACTTCCCAATCGAGCCCGCCGCCCGAGCCGCCGAGCGTAATCACCACGGGCAGGCGCGTGCTTTCGATCGCGTCCGAGTCCGGCGATTTTCTCGCGGCATTCAGCGCGTTCTTGGTGATATTGAGCGAGCGGCCGGCTTCGTCGAAATATTCCATTTCGTGCGAGTGTTTGGTGGGAATGAACAGCAGGCCCGCGAGGCCTTCCTCTTCGACCGCGCGGACGATTGTGCCTTCGGGGACGAAGCGCTTTTCCAGGCGTTCGCGCGCGGTGCCGAGCGTGGAAGGCGTGGTGGCTTCGAAATTGATGTCGCAGGGCGTGAGTTCGCGTTTCAGAAATTGATCGTGCTGGCCCGCGTCGCCGGGATTGAGCCGCATGGACCAGAAAAGCCCGGTGGGATCCACGCCGCGATAAGTGCCGCTGCGGGGCGCGTCCTGGCTGAGAATCACCGTGCCATCCGAGCGCGAAAGAAATTCGGCGCGCGATTCCCAGCGGCGATTTTGATCGTCCATCATCCACGCGGTGACTTGCACGGGCGCGCGCGGCGGCGCGCCAACGATGCGGATGCGGACATCGTCGTCGGCGAGCGCCGGATTCGGAACGATGATAATTTTCAGCGAGTGTTCGGGCATTCGGGCGGCCCGGGCGCAACGATGCGGCGAAGGGGCCAAAATCATCATACGACGAATTGCGCGCGGAAAATGAGGAGTGGCAAGGCAAGGTTCGCGGAATGCACGGCGTGGGGTCGGTCGCGCTAATCCAACGGCGTCGCGTGCGGCGATCGCGTGATCGACCTTGCCTGTTCTGCGTCATGCGTGCCTCAAGACGGACCTGTTCCGCGGTTTATTGCACGCGACGTCGCGATACGATCGCCGCGATTTTGCCTTACACAGCCGAACAGGTCCGTCTTGTGCCGCGGCTGCGCGCCCGAATTCACCCAACATTTGCATCCCACCGGCGGCCCGAACAAATCTCAACAGCGACCGACCCTACTCGCGCCCGAATTCACCCAACATTTGCATCCCACCAACGGCCCGAACAAAAACCAAAGTCGCCGGCTGGAAGCCAGCGCGACGATGCGCGGCATGGGAACGCGGGCAAGATGCCCGCGTGTAGGGCCGGTCGCGCTAATCCAACGGCGTCGCGTGCGGCGATCGCGTGATCGACCTTGCCCTGCTCTGCGTCATGCGTGCCTCAAGACGGACCTGTTCCGCGGTTTATTGCACGCGACGTCGCGATACGATCGCCGCGATTTTGCCTTACACAGCCGAACAGGTCCGTCTTGTGCCGCGGCTGTGCGCCCGAATTCATCCAACACTTGCATCCCACCAACGGCCCGAACAAATCTCAACAGCGACCGACCCTACACGCGGCTGCGCGCCCGAATTTATCCAACATTTGCGTCCCACCGGCGGCCCGAACAAATCTCAACAGCGACCGACCCTACACGCGGCTGTGCGCCCGAATTTATCCAACATTTGCATCCCACCAACGGCCCGAACAAAAACCAAAATCGCCGGCTGGAAGCCAGCGCGACGATGGCGTCATTCATAGCGCAAGGCGACCATGGGATCCACGTGCATGGCGCGGCGCGCCGGCAGCCAGCATGCCAGCGCCGCCACCGCCGCAAATAAAATCACCACGCCCGCGAGCGTCAGCGGATCTCCCGGCGCCACTCCAAACAGCAGCGACGCCAGCAGCCTCGTTGCGCCAATCGAGGCAATCACGCCGATCAACGCGCCCGCGCCCGCCACCATCAGCCCCTGCCGCATCACCAGCCGCAACACGTCGCCCGGCTGCGCGCCCAGCGTCATGCGAATGCCGATTTCATTGGTGCGCTGCGCCACGCCGTACGACATCACGCCGTAAATCCCCACCATCGCCAGCACCAGCGCGAGCGCGGCAAACAGCCCGAGCAGCGCCGAATCGAGCCGCGGCTGCGTGATGGATCGGGCGATGCTGTCTTCCATCGTGAACGTGCTGTAGACCGGCGTATCCGTATCCACCGCGCGCACCGCTTCGCGAAATTCCGGAATCAGCGTGGCCAAATTTTCATTGGAGCGCACCACGCCGTATTGCCAGTCAATGCCGAGCTGATTTTCGGGAATGTAGTAGGCGGGCTCGGGCGGCTTGGCGAGGTAGCGGGCGTGAATCGCGTTCACCACGCCGATCACTTCGCGCACCGGCGGGTCGCCCTCCACGGCAATCTCGCCGGTCATGTGCTGGCCGACGGGATTCTCGCCGGGGAAAAATTTATCGGCGAATGCCTGATCAATGATGATCACGGGCTGTGAATTGGCGCGATCGGTTTCGGCGAAGTCGCGGCCCTTCAGCAGGGGCTGCTTCATCGTGGCGAAGTAGCCGGTGGATACGATGAAGCACCGCGCGTAAGGCTTGTCGCTCTCGGCCACCGGCTTGCCCTGAATGAAAAACGACACACCGATGCTGGAGTCGCTGAACGGCAGCGGCGCGGCCATGGCCGCCGACTGCACGCCGGGAATCGCGCGCACGCGGTCGAGAACCTGCTCGTAGAAACGCTCGTGCTGTTCCACGGAGACGTAACGGCTGCCCAGCAGATCGAGATTAAAAGTCGTGACGCCGCGGGGCTCGAAGCCGGGATTGACGCGGCGAAGATTGGCGAGCGATTCGATGAGCAGGCCGGCGCTGGCGAGGAGCATGACGGCGAGCGAAGTCTCGCAGACGATCAGCAAGCCGCGCATGCGATGCTGCCCGGTGCTCTGCGTCGAGCTGCGGCCGCCTTCCTTCAACATTTCGCCGGGAGCCTGGCGCGAAAGCAGCAGCGCGGGCGCGATGCCGAAGAGCAGTCCGGTGAGAAGCGACGCGCCGAACGTGAACGCGAGCACGCGCAGGTCCACGGCCGTTCCGGCCACGCGCGGAAATTCGCTGGCGGCCAGCTTCGACAGATACGCCGCGCCCCACGCCGCCACGACGAGTCCCGCGGCGCCGCCGGCCAGCGAGATCATTCCACTTTCGATCAGCAATTGCCGGACGATGCGCGCGCGTCCTGCGCCCAGCGCCGCGCGGATGGCCATCTCGCGCTGGCGGATGGTGGCGCGCGCGAGCAAAAGATTGGCGATATTGGCGCAGCCGATCAGCAGGACGAACACCACCGCGCCCAGCAGAATATAAAGCTGCGGGCGCAGCGTGCCGACCAGGGTATCGATCCCCGATTCCACTTCAAAACTTTGACTCTTGTTGGAGTCGGGATACTGCGCGGCCAGCCGCTGGCCGATCGCGTCGGCCTGCGCGTTGGCTTGCGCCAGCGTCACGCCGGGCTTCAGCCGCGCGATGCCGCGCAGGAAATGCGCCGATCGCTCAGCGACCATCGGCTTGTCGCCGGGGCGCTCGGGCGTCATGGCCTGCGAAAAAGTGGTGAAGACCTGCGGACCTACCGAGTTGAACGGGAATTCGAACGTGGGCGGCAGGACGCCGACGACGATGTAATCGCGGCCGAGCAGCGAGATGCTGCGCCCGATGACGCCGGGATCGCCGCCGAAATGGCTCTGCCAGAGTTTCGCGTCGAGAATCGCGACATTGTGGGCCGGAAGATCTTCGCCCGGCAAAAAGGCGCGGCCGAGCATCGGGTGTATACCGAGGACCGTGAACATCTCGGCGCTGACGTCTTCCTTGTTGAGGTGCAGCGGTTCGCCGGAGCCGGTGAGCGTGGTGGTGTCGTCGGAATAGGCGGCCACGGCGTCGTAAACGTCGCTCTGCGCGCGCAGGTCGGCGAAATCGGGATAGGAGAGCGCGCGGTGTGTTTCGCCTCGCGCCACACGCGCGGCCCAGATGGCCACGATGCGCGCAGGCTCGGGATACGGCAGCGGCTTGAGCAGCACGGCATCCACGACGGAGAATATGGCGGTGTTCGCGCCGATGCCAAGAGCAAGAGTGAGGATGGCGACCGCGGCGAAGCCCGGCGATTTGCGCAGCGTGCGGAATGCGAAGCGGATGTCGTTCAGCAGCGTCGTCATCGTGCCTCCCGGCTCATGTGGGGTTCGTCGTCGTGGATCGTGCTTTCCCGCGGGCGTGTAGGGTCGGTCGCGCTAATCCAACGGCGTCGTTTGCCGCGATCGCGTGACCGACCTTGCCCTGCTCTGCGTCACGCGTGCCTCAAGACGGACCTGTTCCGCGGTTTATCGCACTGTTCCGCGGTTTCTTGCACCCAACATCGCGATACGATCGCCGCGATTTTGCCTTACACAGCCGAACAGGTCCGTCTTGTGCCGCGGCTGTGCGCCCGAATTCATCCAACACTTGCATCCCACCAACGGCCCGAACAAAAACCAAAATCGCCGGCTGGAAGCCAGCGCGACGATGGCGTCATTCATAGCGCAAGGCGACCATGGGATCGACGCGCATGGCGCGGCGCGCGGGGATCGCGCAGGCCAGCAGCGCAATCGCCGCCAGCACCACGGCCACCGCCGCATACGTCAACGCATCGAACGCCCCCACGCCGAACAGCATCCCGCTCATCAGCCGCGCGCCGGCCACCGACGCCACCAACCCAATCGCCACGCCCGCGGCAATCAGCAGCGCGCCCTGCCCCAGCACCATGCGCAGCACGTCGCCGCTCGTGGCGCCCAGCGCCATGCGAATTCCGATCTCGTGCGTGCGCTGGCTCGAGATGTAGGCAATTACGCCATAAATTCCTACGCCCGAAAGCGCCAACGCCAGCCCCGCGAAAATTCCCAGCAGAATCATCGAGAACCGCCGGGCGGCGATGGATTGATCCACGATCTCGCTCATGGGCTGCAGGTCGAAGGTGACGATCTCCGGGTTGTACTGCGCGATGGCCGCGCGAATCGGCGCCGCGGCCGCGGCGGGCGATCCGGCGATCCGCGCCACGCCGCCGGTCATCGAACCGATCAAGCTCATGAACGCGTCGGGAACCTGCGTGAGCGGGAAATAGCATTGCACCAGCTCCGGGCTCTTCGCGTTTTCATCCAGGCCCCACTGCTTCACGTGTCCGACGATGCCGACGATTTCGGGCGAAGTGCCGACCAGAGCCAGATTGACGCGGCGCCCGATGGGATCCTGATTTCCGAAAATCATGCGCGCGAAATTTTCGTCAATGACCACCACAGCCGGCGAATGTTCGGTGTCCTGATCGGTGACGAAGCGTCCGCGAATCAGCGGAATGCCCATGGATTTCAGATAGCCCGGCTGGACGGCGTCAAAGAGCGTCGTCGCCATCTCGGACGTGCTCGCGGGCTTGGGCTGTCCTTCAACCCAGAATGGCAGGCCGGAATCACTTTGCATCGGAACGGAGCCGACGCTGAGCGAAGCGGCTTCGACGCCGGGGACTGCGCCGATGACGTCCTGGATGCGGCGATAGGCGGCGCGGATGGCGTCGGGATTCGGGCCGAGCGGCTTTGCCGAAGCGATGCCGAAAATCAGCGTGTGCTTCGTGTCAAATCCCGGATTCACTTTCCAGAGATTGGCGAGGCTGCGAACCATCAGTCCTGCGCCGACGAGCGGAATCACGGCCATGGCCATCTCGACGACGATCAGAATTCTCTGCGTGCGATGGCGGCCGGCGCCGGCCATGCGCCCCTCTTCTTTCAGCGTTTCGGCCACGTCGGGCCGGGCGCTGCGCCACGCGGGCACCAGACCGAAAACGATTCCCGTGAGCAGAGAAATGGCCAGAGTGAAGAGGAGCACGTGCCCGTCCACGCCGACTTCCCCGGCGCGCGGCAAGGCGTCGGGCAGAATGCCGATCGTGGCTTTCGTTCCCCACGCCGCGAGCAGCAGCCCCAGGCCGCCGCCCGCGAGCGCGAGGATCAGGCTCTCGGTGAGCAGCTGCCGCACGACGCGCATCGGCGTGGCGCCCATAGCTGTGCGAACGGCAAATTCGCGCGCCCGGCCCGTCGAGCGGGCGAGGAGCAGGCTCGCGACGTTGGCGCAGGAGATCAGCAGCACGAAGCCGACCGCGCCGAGCAGCACGATCAGGAACGGCCGGATATCGCCGACGATGCTGTCCTTAAACGAAACCAGCGCAATGCCCGTGTCCTTGTCGGCGTCGGGATACTCTTCCGCCAGATGCCGCGCCACGCCATCCATATCCGAGGCCGCTTGCGCGAGCGTTACGCCCGGCCCGAGCCGCCCGATGGCGTCCATGCCCATCGCGACGCGGCGATCGAGGAACGTCGGGTCCGTCCACTGCCCGATGGGAACGAAGATATCGGGATCGGGATAGAAATTGTCCTCGCTCCCGAAATGAAAGTTCGGCGGCACGACGCCAATGATCGTGTAGGCCTTGTCGTTCAGATCGATCGTTTTCGAAATGACGCCGGGAGAAGATCCGAATTTCGCCGCCCAGAATGCGCCGCTGAGCATCACCACGGGCTGCGCGCCCGCGCGATCTTCCTGCGCGAGAAAGGTGCGGCCGAGAACGGGCTTCACGTCCAGAATGCCGAAGAAATCGGCGGAGATCATTACGGTGCGAAGGCGCTCGGGCTCGCCCATGCCGGTCAGATTGAATGTGTCGCTGCGATAGGCCGCGAGGCTCGAGAAACTGTGGTTGTCGCGCGCCCAATCCAGAAAATTTGGATAGGAGATCGAAGAGCGTTCAAATTGTTTGTCGCGCGTGTACGCCACCACCAGGCGATTGGCGTCGTGAAACGGCAGCGGGTTGAGCAGCACGGCGCTGACGACGGAAAAAATGGCGGTGTTGGCGCCGATGCCCAGCGCGAGAGTGAGAATGGCGACGAGCGCGAAGCCGGGAGATTTGCGCATGATGCGCAGCGCGTACAGGATGTCGTGCCGAAGCGTTTCCATCGTCTCCTCCAACGCCGTGCAGATCGCGCGAGCGGTGCGATTGATCATGGCGCGAGCGCCGCGTCGCAGATCCTGAGCTTCGAAGGGCCGGCTCTCCGCGCCGCGCTCGGCCGGGCGGAAGGGCGCAAAGCGGCCACGAAGCGACCCAGGCCGCGTGTGTGCACGGGGGAAGCCAGGACGGGTAGCCGGTAAATGGCGCTGAGTCAGCAGATTAGCGGTGAGTTGGTGGATCTGGATCGCCGGCGCTTGTTCGTTTCCGGGACTCCCCTGTTCGCCTCCGCGACGTCGCGGGAAAAACCGAAAGCGGTCCTACATGGCGTGTAGGGTCGGACGCGCTAATCCAACGGCGACGAATGCCGCGCGTGTGAAACCGAGCTGGCCTTGCTCTGGCTGACGCGTGCCTCGAGTCGGAGCTGTTCGGCGGGGTAAGGCAATATGAATGGGCCGGGCGCGCCGCAGAATGCGCGGTACACCGGGGAACAGGTCCGTCTTGGAGATGAAACGGAAGGCAGAGATGCAGGGCGAGCAATGCCACAACGCGAAAGTGCAGTTGGATTATGACGACCGACCCTACATAAGGCGGACAGCGGCGACACGACGAACATGGAGAGGAAACACGACGACGGACCCCACAGAAGACGAAGGACCCCACAGGAGGAAAAAGCCGGCCCTTCGAAGCTCAGGATCTGCGACGAGATGACGGACCACACAAGGATAACGACGTACCCCACAAGCCGCGGCGCGGCGGGTCCTTGCGGCTTGGTATAATGCTGACGGTGATTCCCTTCCTGCATATCGGGCCGCTGGCGGTGCCGACGTTCGGCCTGATGGTCGCGACGGCGATGCTGGTGGCCTATTTCGTCCTGCGCGCGGATTTGCGGCGCCGCGCCATTGACGCCGAAGCGGAAACGCTGGTGGCCATCCCGGCCATTGCAGGGATGATTGGCGCCAAGCTCTATCACCTGCTGGAAACGCCGCGGGAATTCTTCGCGCACCCGTTCGAGCTGCTGTTCTCGTCCTACGGCTTCGCGTGGTTCGGCGGGCTGATCGCGGGGATCGCCGCGTTTGTTTATCTGGGGCGCAAATTCAAAATACCCACGCTGCTGCTTTTCGATATCGGCTCGCCAGCGTGCGCGCTGGGCTATGGCATCGGGCGGATCGGCTGCCTGCTTTCGGGCGACGGCGACTACGGCATTCCCACATCGCTGCCCTGGGGCATGAGCTTTCCGAACGGGCTGGTGCCTACGGTGCAGCGCGTCCATCCAACGCCGATTTACGAGCTGCTGGCGGCCATCGCGATAACCTGGTTTTTGTGGAGGGTCGGCGCGGCAACGGCGCAAGCCTCGAGCAATGCGGCGCGGGCGCGCGGGAAAAATGCCCCAGCCGCGAACGTGCCGCAAGGCGGCCTATTTGGCGTACACCGGGCGGGATATGTGTTTGCGATGTTTCTGGTGACCACGGGCGTGACGCGATTTTTGGTCGAGTTCATTCGGATCAATCCAAGGTCGTTTTTGGGCATGACCAATGCGCAGACGGCCAGCCTGGCGTCGGTGATTCTGGGCGTGGCGCTGTTGTGGCATTTGCGCACGCCGGCGGCGGCATCCGCGTCGGTCGAAAGAACCGCGTAATCCGCCGGTTCATGTGGGGTTCGTCGTCATGTTTTGTATCCCCATGTGGCCTGTCTGTGCGGTTCGCGTCGATTTGTGCCTGTAGGGTCGGTCGCCATAATCCAACTGCACTTTCGCGGCGCCCCATTTCTCGCCCTGCGTCTCTGCCTTCCGTTTCATCTCCAAGACGGACCTGTTCCTCGCTGTACGGCGCATTCTGCGGCGCGCCCGGCCCATCAATCTTGCCTCACCCCGCGGAACAGGTCCGACTCGAGGTGCGCGTCAGCCAGAGCAAGGCCAGCTCGGTTTCACACGCGCCGCATTCGTCGCCATTGGATTAGCGCGTCCGACCCTACAAACCCGCGGTCGGTCGCCATAATCCAGCTGCACTTTCGCGGCGCCCCATTTCTCGCCCTGCATCTCTGCCTTCCGTTTCATCTCCAAGACGGACCACTCTCGATTTTGCCCGCGGCGGTTTTCACCGCGGTGATTTTTGTGGCGCGGGCTTCCAGCCCGCGTGACGGTGTTCACTACGGGCTTGAAATGGCGTAAACTGTGTGATAAGATGATGTTGCGTTTGTTGCTCTTGTGTTTGCTTTTGTGACGTAGTTCCGAGGCTGCAAGGCAACCGTGCCCTGCGGCCTTTTTTTATGACGGCTAGAGGCGAACGAGAAGCACAAATAGCTTGAAAATAACGAGGTACGACTTACGTGAAAGAACAAGGAACTGTGAAATGGTTCAACGCCAGCAAGGGATACGGATTCATTCAGCGCCAATCGGGCGAGGATGTTTTCGTTCACTTTTCGGCCATTCAAGCCGACGGCTACAAGACTCTCAATGAAGGTCAGGCCGTCGAGTTTGAGGTCAAGAAAGGCCCCAAAGGCCTTCAGGCGGAGAACGTCGTAAGCCTCTAGTTCGGTTGGGCGGGGTGGCGAATCCGCTGCCCCGCTCTCTTCTAGCCAGTAGCCGTCAGGGAGCAGGCCAGGCAGCGAGTTCCAGAAGTAAGTTCCAGAAGGAAGTTCCGGCATTGGGATCCGGCAGCAAGACCCAGCCCGATTTCTCGCAGTACGTCCTAAGGAGGCCACCGTGCAGGTACTTGACGAAGGGCAGGCAGTGCGCCACGACATCTATGGGATGGGCGTGGTCACGGAATCGAATTCCGAGCGCACGACCATTGATTTTGACGACCACGGGATGAAGAAGTTCATCACCAGCATCTGGTCCGCGGAGTTGATCGGAGAGGCGCCCGATCGGCCGCTGAAGAAATCACGGCGAGGCGGACGCCGCAAGAAGGCCATGGCCGCGGCGGCAGGCGCAGGCAAATAGACCGCAGCGAGGCAGCGCGCAGGCAGATAGGCCGCAGCGAAGCAGCGAGCAGTCCCCAGCGCTAAAAATTGGAATCGTAGACGAAAGGCCGGCGATTGCCGGCCTTTTTCGTTTTTGTGGGCAAGGCACGGATGGCGGCGCGGCGGTGAACGTGGCGCGGGCATCTTGCGTGTAGGGTCGGTCGCGCCAATCCAACGGCATCGTTTGCCGCGATCGCGTGATCGACCTCGCCCTGCTCTGCGTCATGCGTGCCTCAAGACGGACCTGTTCCGCGGTTTATTGCACTGTTCCGCGATTCATTGCACCCAACATCGCCATACCATCGCCGCGATTCATTGCACGCAACATCACTATACGATCGCCGCGATTTTGCCTTACACAGCCGAACAGGTCCGTCTTGTGCCGCGGCTGTGCGCCCGAATTCATCGAACATTTGCATCCCACCAACCGCCCGAACAAATCTCAACAGCGACCGACCCTACACGCGGCTGTGTGCCCGAATTCATCAAACATTTGCATCCCACCGGGGGCCCGGACACGATCACTGGGACATCGAAATTCTTCCGATCGCCGACAAGGGCAGCTAGAGCAAAATTTTTCGCGGACGTCCGAATCTGCATATATGGAAAATTAGATACGGGCGCCGCCACACCTTCTCGACCCCGCCGCGCACAACTTATCTCGATTGAATAGAGGCCGTTAAGCACGAACCGCAAGTGGTATGGCGCTTGCATCGGGCAGGGAGGGGCCGTGTACGTTTTCAGTCCGTACAGCATTCATAGTAGAGGACTTGGAGAGCGTTCACCGTAGCGGACGCATTTAAATCATAAGCATCACGATGGACTCCGAGGAGGGGCCAGATGATGAATCTTCGAAGGGCATTTTTCGCAGCCGCAGCGATCATGTTGTGGCTTGCGGCGTCGAACGCCGCGCGCGCTCAGGTGACCACCGGTTCCCTTTCCGGCACGGTGCTGGATCAGAGCGAGTCGGCCGTTCCGGGCGCGACGATTACCGCAACTAATTCCGCCACGGGCGCGCAAGCCACCGCGACGTCGAACGATCTCGGCTACTTCAAGCTGAGCTTCCTCCAGGTCGGCTCCTACAATCTCCTGATCTCGAAGGCCGGATTCAAAACTTTGAAATTGAACGCGGTCGCCGTCCAGGTGAACGCCGACAACGAGATGGGCGGGATCAAGCTCGATCTCGGCGAGTCCACATCCACTATTGAAGTGACCGCGGCCCCGCCGCTGATTGAAGCCACCACTTCGCAAATCACCAATACTTTCACGGACCAGGCGGTGCAGGGCTTCGCGGGCGTGAATGAATTGGAAGGCCTCGACTTCCTCGCGCTCCAGGTGCCGGGCGTGGTGACCACGCGCGACCTTAATTTTACCAACGACAATGGACCCGGCTTCAGCGTCAACGGCCTGCGCGGCGAAAACAACGACCAGCAGATTGACGGACAGAACAACAACGATAACTCGATCGGCGGCCCGGCGCTCTTCTTCGAAAATCCGGACTGGGTTTCCGAATATCAGATCGTCACAAATAATTTCGGCGCCGAATACGGGCGCAACGCCGGCTCCGTGGTGAACGAAATCACCAAGAGCGGCACGAACGTCTGGCACGGGACCGTGTCCGATGTCGAGAACAACTCCGATCTGAACACGCTGACGAACCAGCAAATCTTTTTCGAAGATCTGACCAAAGTGCCGCATTCGAATTTCAACTCGCCGAGCACTACGGTGGGCGGTCCGCTGTGGAAGGATCACGTTTTCCTGTTCGGAGGATTCGACGCGCAGCTTTCGCCTTCCGTGACGGACTACTCGACCACGGCACTTTCGCCGACGCCGCTGGGAATCAGCGAACTGGGCGGTTGCTGGCCGGGCAGCACGGCGGTCACGGCGCTGCAGACCTACGCGCCATTTTCGATCGGCGCCGGCAACCCGCAAATCACCCCGGGAACCGAACAGACCGTGGACTATCCGGGCGCGGTGGTTCCGAACGACGGCTCGACGGGTTGCAACGTGGATCTGGCGGGAGTGTCGCGACTGCTCAACACCAGCTTTCACGAGTTCGACTGGATGTACAAGATGGATCTGGTGATCGGGAAGAACGACCGCCTCTTTGGCCGCTACATCTTCACCAAGTCCAATTTCTTGAACCAGCAAAGCGGAGATGCGGCACAGGGCTATCCGATCAACATTCCGGCGCTCTCGCAAATCATGCTGATCGACTGGACCCACACGATCTCATCCTCGACGATCAACCAGTTCCGCGCGAGCTACGGCCGTGAAAACGTGGGATTCGGCGGCAACACCCTGGGAACCGTTCCGACGCCTGAGAATCTCGCGAACGCGCTGGCGGAAATCACCTTCGAAGCGCCAAACCAGGCCACCTTCGGCGTGGAGTCCGGCTTGCCGCAGAACCGGATCGTCAATACCTGGCAGCTCCAGGACAACTTCAGTAAGACGATTGGAAACCATCAACTGAAGGCGGGCGTCAACTGGACGCGCCAGGCTTCGCCGAACATTTTCCTGCCGAATTACAACGGCGTTTACACTTTCTCGGATTGGGGCGGGCTCGCGGCGAACACGTCCGCGACGACCGCGGTTACCGAGGGAAATCCGCTGCTGAACTTCCTGGAATACGACACGTTTCTCTATGCCAGCGACGACTGGAAGATTAAGGAAAATTTGACGCTCAATCTTGGTCTGACGTGGTCCTACTACGGACAGCCGTTCAACCTCATCCACAATCTCACGGTGCAGGATCAGACTGGATCGAATCCCTTCTGGAATCCCAGCCTGCCGCTTTCGGACACCACGGAGCCGGCGCTGCCTTCGATCAAGCATCTCTTTGGGCCGAACGTCGGCTTCGCGTACACGCCGCATTTCTGGGAGAGTGTGCTCGGCCACGACAAGACCGTCATCCGCGGCGGATACCGCAGAGCGTACGATCCGCCGTTCTACAACATTTACGTTCTCTTCCCGTATTTCGCGCCGCTCTCATTTTCGCAGACGATCGGAAACCCGATCGCGGGCATTCCGGGCACGGCGCTTCCCGCGGATCCCTCGGGCGCCAACGTTCGCGCGTCGGTGGCCAGCTTCCTGACGCCGGGCGTGTTCGATCCGCGCTCGTTCAGCCAGTTTGCGTTGACGCCGAATTTCGGGCCCGACCATGTGCAGAGCTGGTCGCTCGGAATTCAACGCGAACTTGAGAAAGCCGCAGTGATCGAGTTCCGCTACGTCGGGAACCATGCCGGCGGACTCTTCCAATCCATCAACGAGAATCCCTACGTCTCGGGAATCCAGGCGCTGTTTCCGCAAGACATTCCGTCGAACGTGACGGCGTGCACGACGCCCAACGTCGCGCCGCCGCCGTCGGGCGGACCGAGCCCCGCCTTGGGGCGCGTGAATTGCAATCAGGGCGTTGTGGCCCAGATTGGAAACTACGGCTATTCCGATTACCAGGCGTTCCAGGCGCAACTCCGAACCACCAATATTTGGAACCAACTCACGTTGCTGACTGCGTACACGTACAGCAAGACCACTGACAATGCGTCCGCGGCATTTCAGACGACTGTCGCAGGCGGCAGCAGCCTGGCGTTCGCTCAGGATCCGTTTAACTACGAAGGCGGCGAGCACGGGATTTCGGGCCTGGACTTTCCTGAAAACTGGACGGTGAGCTTCAACGAGCAAATTCCGGCATTCCGTCACGAGCACGGCATCGTCGGCCACGTGCTGGGCGGCTGGGCCATCGCGGGAACCTACGCGATTTCTTCGGGACAGTCGTTCACGCCGATTCAGGAATTCGTGCAGTCGCTTTCCTACTTCGCGCAGGGCGTCAATCCGCCGAACGACTACGTGTTCAATTCCAGCATCGTCGGGCTCTACGATTTTGCCCGGCCGTTCTGGGGCAACGTGAACGCGCCGGCGAACACCGTGGGCGTCTATGCGGGTGACGAGTGCGGCGAGCAGGAGGAATTCGGCGCGTCCCCGGCGATTCCCGTGTGCGTGGCGGCGCCCACTCAGCTCATCTCGCTGAACGCGTACAACGCGAGCGGCGGCGCGACGATTACCCCGGTCTCGAAGAGCCAGGTGCGCTACATCGCGAACGGCTTCTATTCCGATGCGGCGTTCAACTCTCCGTTCGGAACCGTGGCCCGCAACGTGGGCCGCGATTTCTGGACGAACAGCGGGAATTTCGCGCTCTACAAGAACATCAAATTCACGGAACGCAACTGGCTGCAGTTCCACGTGACCATGACCAACGTTTTCAACCATCCCAACTTCGCGACGGTTGACGCCAACATCGAAGATGCGGGATTGCTGGGCGAGGGAGTCGGATTCGGTACGCCGTATTTGACCAGCGGCGGAAATCGAACGATCTACTTCGGCCTGAAAATCGTGTACTAAAGTCGACGGAAAATCGGGGGAAACAGAACGGGGTCGGCCCGAAAGCGGCCGGCCCCGTTTTCGCTTTTGCGGCGTTCGTGTAGGGTCGGTCGCGCTAATCCAACGGCATCGCGTGCGGCGATCGCGTGATCGACCTTGCCCTGCTCTGCGTCACGCGTGCCTCAAGACGGACCTGTTCCGCGGTTCATTGCACGCAACATCGCTAATTGCATCCAACGTCGCTATATGATCGCCGCGATTTTGCCTTACACAGCCGAACAGGTCCGTCTTGTGCTGCGGCTGTGCGCCCGAATTCATCCAACATTTGCGACCCACCGGCGGCCCGAACAAATCTCTACAGCGACCGACCCTACACGCGGCTGTGTGCCCGAATTCATCCAACATTTGCGACCCACCGGCAGCCCGAACAAATCTCAACAGCGACCGACCCTACACGCGGCTGTGCGTCCGAATTCATCGAACATTTGCGTCCCACCAACGGCCCGAACAAAAACAAAAATCGCCGGCTGGAAGCCAGCGCGACGATGCGCGGCATTCGGCCCGGGCCGGAAATGAATCCACCAAAAGAGCCTTGGGGAGACGCTATCGGGAGGCGAAGCGCGGGGCGCGAATAACTCCCCCCAAAATAGCGGAGCGCCAAAAAGCTTCGGTGATCTATTGAAGTGACCTGTGAAGTGACCTGTGAAGTGACCCATGAAGTGACCTACGAAGTGACCTATGAAGCGAGCTGTGAAGCGAGCTGTGAAGCGACCTATGAAGTGAGCTATGAAGTTACCTATGAAACTGCGTATATGACAAATCACATATGACAATTGCCATATCGCTTACGAAATTCAGAATATAAACTAACTTGCTTGGATAGAGTGTGTTAGCCAGCGTCCGAAAGTGGTATCGCGCTTGCAGCGGGGACGCTGGGGTTGTGTTCGTTTTTAGGGCGTACTGTACTCATAGTAGAGGACTTGGGGAGCGCAGGCCATCGCGGATGGATTTAGATCCTTGAGAACAACGATTGACTCCGAGGAGGGGGCACATGATTAATCTTCGAAGAGCTTTCTTCGCAGCGGCGACAATTGTGTTGTGGCTCGCGGCGTCGAACGCCGCGCGCGCTCAGGTGACGACCGGTTCCCTTTCCGGGACGGTGATCGATCAGAGCGAGGCGGCTGTTCCGGGCGCGACGATTTCCGCGACAAACTCCGCCACGGGCGCGCAAGCCACCGCAGTGACGAACGAGCTCGGCTACTTCAAGATCGGCTTCCTCCAGGTCGGCTCCTACAACCTCGTGATCGCGAAGTCCGGATTCAAAACCTTGAAATTGAACGCGGTCTCCGTCGAAGTGAACGCGGACAACGAGCTGGGCGGCGTGAAGCTCGAACTCGGCGAGTCCACATCCACTGTTGAAGTGACGGCTGCCCCGCCGCTGATCGAATCCACAACCTCCCAGATCACGAACACGTTTACGGACCAGCAGATCAACGGGTTTTCCGGTGTAGGCGAACTCGAAGGGCTGGATTTTCTCGCACTGCAGGTTCCCGGCGTCGTGAGCACGCGGGATCTGAACTTTTCAAACACCAACGGCCCGGGCTTCAGCGTCAACGGCCTGCGCGGCGAAAACAACGACCAGCAGATTGACGGACAGAATAACAACGACAACTCGATCGGCGGCCCGGCGCTCTTCTTCGAGAACTCAGACTGGATTTCCGAATATCAGATCGTCACGAATAATTTCGGCGCGGAATACGGGCGCAACGCCGGTTCCGTGGTGAACGAAATCACCAAGAGCGGCACGAACGTCTGGCACGGAACCGTGTCCGACGTCGAGAACAACTCCGTCCTGAATACGCTGACCAATCAGCAAATCTATTTTGAAGATCTGACCAAAGTGCCGCATTCGAATTTCAACGCGCCGAGCACCACGGTGGGCGGCCCGCTCTGGAAGGATCACGTTTTCCTGTTCGGAGGCTTCGACGCCCAGCTTTCGCCCTCCGTGACGCCCTATTCGACAGGCGACTTGACCCCCACGCCGGTCGGCGTGGCAGCCCTTGGCGGTTGCTTCCCGGGAAGCGCGGCGGTGGCAGCGCTGCAGGCCTTCGGTCCCTATGGAATCGGCGGCGGCAGCCCGACCGTTCTCGGAACTCCGCAACCGTTCTACTATGACAATCCGCCGGTGCCGAACGGCACCGACCCCAACACGGGCAACCCGGCATGCGTCTACCCCGAGGCCGGAGTGGAGAGAACGCTGAACACCAGCTTCCATGAGTTCGACTGGATGTACAAAATGGATCTGGTGATGGGAAAGAACGACCGCCTCTTCGGACGCTACATCTTCCAAAAATCAAATTATCTCAACGTGTACGGCGATCAGGCAGCCGGCTATCCGGTGAACGTTCCCGCGCTCTCGCAGGACATCCTGGTTGACTGGACGCACACGTTCAGTTCCTCGTTGATCAACCAGTTCCGCGCGAGCTGGGGACGTGAGAATGTGGAATTCGGGGGAAACACAATCGGCAACACGGTTCCGCAGCAGCAAAATATCGGCTCCGCGCTCGCTCAGATCTCTTTCCAGGCTCCCGGCCAGTTAACTTTGGGCGTGCCGTCGGGCTTCCCGCAAGGGCGCATCGTCAACACGTATCAGATACAGGACAACTTCACCAAGACGATTGGAAACCATCAAATAAAGGCGGGCGTCAACTGGACTCGCCAGTACTCGCCAAACGTTTTCCTGCCGAACTACAACGGCGTGTACACGTACCCCGACTATGGAGGGCTGGCCGCGAATACGCCGGCGTACGACTCGATCACCAGCGGCAACCCATACCTGAACTTCCTCGAGTACGACACGTTTCTTTATGCCAGCGACGACTGGAAGATTAAGGAAAATTTGACCCTGAATCTTGGTCTGACGTGGTCCTACTACGGACAGCCGTTCAACCTGCTGCACAACTTGAGCGTGAGCGACCAGACGAGCTCGACGCCGTTCTGGAATCCCAGCTTGCCGGAGTCGGTGACCACGTTGCCGGCGCTTCCCTCGATCAAGCACCTGTTCGGGCCGAACATCGGATTCGCGTACACTCCGCATTTCTGGGAAGGATTGCTGGGGCATGACAAGACGGTCATTCGCGGCGGATATCGCCTGGCCTTCGATCCGCCCTTCTACAACATCTACATTCTATTCCCCTACTTCGCGCCGCTGTCTCTTTCGGAGACGATTGCTCCAGGGCCGCCGATCGTCGCGGACCCGACCGGTGCGAATGTGCGCGCGTCACTAGCCAGCTATTTGGCGTACGGAGTTTGTGGACCCGCGCGACGCAACCGATATTTCACTGACGCCGAATTTCGGCCCCGACCACGTGCATAGCTGGTCGCTCGGAATTCAGCGGCAAATCAGCGCCAATTCAGCGCTCGAACTGCGCTATGTGGGAAACCACGCGGACAGTCTCTTCCAGTCCATCAATCAAAATCCGTTGGTCTCGGGCTTCGAGAGTACGTTTCCGAGCGTCGTGCCGTCGAACGTGACGCCTTGTGCCACGCCTGCGGCGGCAGCAGCGGCCGGGCGCGAGAATTGCAACCTGGGAGTCAGCATCCAGATCGGCAATTACGGCTACTCCGATTATCAGGCATTCCAGGCTCAATTCCGCACGACGGCGCTGGAGCATCAGTTGACCCTCATCACCGCCTACACCTACAGCAAGACCACCGACAACGCTTCGGCCGCTTTCCAGAGCACATTCGCAGGCGGCAGCAGCCTGGCGTTCGCTCAGAATCCGTTCAACTACGAAGGCGGCGAGCACGGGATTTCGGGCCTGGATTTTCCGAATAGCTGGACGGTAAGCTTCAACGAGGCCATCCCAGCTTTCCGCCACCAGCACGGGATCGTGGGCCACGTGCTCGGCGGCTGGAACGTGGCCGGCACGTATGCGCTCACGTCCGGGCAGACCTACACTCCGATTCAGTACTACCTGCAGGCAACTTCGTACTTCGCTCAGGGCGAGGCTCCGCCGGATGACTACGTATTCAATTCTTCCGTCGTCGGAGTCTACGACTTCGCCCGGCCGTTCTGGGGCAGCAAGTCGGCGCCGGTCAATCAAGTGGGCGTGTACGCGGGAGACGAGTGCGGCGAGCAGGAAGCGTTCGGCGCGCCCTCGACGATTCCCGTCTGCACGGCGACGCCTACTCAGCTCATCTCGCTGAACCAGTTCGACTCGAGCGGCGGCGCGACGATCACCCCGGTCGCCAAGAACCAGGTGCACTTCATCGGAAACGGGTTCTTCTCCGATGCGGCGTTCGGCACGCCTTTCGGCAACGTGGCGCGCAACGTGTCTCGCGACTACTGGACGAACGGCGGCAACTTCTCACTCTACAAAAACATCAAGTTCACCGAACGCAACTGGCTGCAATTCCACATGACCATGCTCAACGTCTTCAACCATCCCGATTTCGCCAGCGTGGACCCGGCCATCGAAGACGCGGGCTATCAGGAAGAGGGAGTTGGATTCGGCACGCCGAATTTGACCGGCGGCGGCAGCCGAACGATCTACTTCGGCCTGAAAATCGTGTACTAAAGCCAAACGGAAAATCAGGAGTACTAAAGCAGAAGGGCAAACCAGGAGAGAAACAGAACGGGGCTCGGGCCGCCAATGCCCGAGCCCCGTTTTGTTTTTGCCGGGCGCGCCGCAGAATGCGCCGTGCACCGAGGAACTACGTGGCGGCGTGTAGGGTCGGACGCGCTAATCCAACGGCGACGAATGCGGCGCGTGTGAAACCGGGCTGGCCTTGCTCTGGCTGACGCGTTCCTCAAGTCGGACCTGTTCCGCGGGGTGAGGCAAGATTGATGGGCCGGGCGCGCCGCAGAATGCGCCGTACACCGGGGAACAGGTCCGTCTTGGAGATGAAACGGAAGGCAGAGATGCAGGGCGATCAATGCCACGCCGCGAAAGTGCAGTCGGATTATGGCGACCGCGGGTTTGTAGGGTCGGACGCGCTAATCCAACGGCGACGAATGCGGCGTGTGTGAAACCGAGCTGGCCTTGCTCTGGCTGACGCGCACCTCGAGTCGGACCTGTCCCGCGGGGTGAGGCAAGATGAATGGGCCGGGCGCGCCGGAGAATGCGCCGGGCGCGCCGCAGAATGCGCCGTACACCGGGGAACAGGTCCGTCTTGGAGATGAAACGGAAGGCAGAGATGCAGGACGAGAAATGGAACGCCGCGAAAGTGCAGTTGGATTATGGCGACCGACCCTACATAAAATCGACGCGAACAGCGGCGACACGCCGAACACGGAGAGAAACGAAGCGGGGCTGGGCCGCCAATGCCCGAGCCCCGTTTCGTTTTTGCGGCGGGAGAATCTCAGCCGGCGACCACGCCGCGGCGGACGGCGTAGCGCACCAACTGGCTGAAAGCCTGGAAATTGAGCTTGCGCATGACGTTGTTGCGATGCGACTCGACCGTGCGCGTGCTGATGCCCACGCTCGAGGCCACTTCCTTGTTGCTCAGGCCTTCGCAAAGCATCTTGACGACTTCCACCTCGCGGGGCGTCAGGCGCTCGAGCGCCGGCTCGCCGTTCTTGTCCGCGGGCGCGTTCGGGCGGCAATCCATGTAGCCCGTGTAGTAGAGATTCTCGATCTGCGGGGTGAAGAATACGCGCTCTTCGCGCACGGCACGGAGCGCGCCCAGCACGTCCTCCGCGCTGTCGGTCTTGACGATGTAGGCGCGGGCGCCGGCGCGGAGGCATTCGCGCGCGACCTCTTCGTTCAGGTGCATCGTCAGGATCAGGATTCTTACGTCCGGCGCCACGCGGCGCAGCTTGCGCGTCACGTCCAGGCCGTTCTGCTCGGGCATGGAAATATCCAAGACGACGATATCGGGCTGCAGATCTTTCACCAGCGCCAGCGTTTCGTCGCCGCTGGTGGCCTCGCCGACGATTTCGAAATTTTCGTCGCCGTCAATCATCGCGCGCACGCCGCGCCGGACGATAGCGTGATCGTCGGCGAGAACGACGCGGCTGACGGGCCGCGCATCGGGAACGATCATCAGCTCGGCATCGGCCTTCTTTCGCGCCCGAGCGGTGGCGCGCTGGCGTGCGGCGCGTTCATGCTCGGGCTGCCGGACCGGCGCCCGGTTGGTAAAGTCTTCCAGTGGATCCATAACCGCAGGTTGCAATCGCATCATTTCCTCCCCTTCCCCCTAAGTTTTGTGAACTGACGTGTTGCGTTTTGTATCCGGGCGGCTTCACCGCGCTGCGTGAGCGTGTGAAACCTCCCGGTGACATTCGTGCGCGATCGCACATCATGCTTTGTGCTTGCCTGCTGCGGCAGACCGTTCCGCCGCTGGCGTCTCGACAGGCAGTGCTACGCGAATCGTGGTTCCCTTTCCCACCTCCGTAATCAAAGTAAATGTTCCGCCCAGGCGCTTCACGCGCGCTTCCATTCCCAGGATCCCGAACTCCGGACTCGTATCTTCCAGCTCCGAGTGAGGATCGGCGCTGATCGTCATGCCGCGGCCGCGATCTTCCACCTCGAGCAGCACCGACGTTCCCATATCCGTGAGCCGCAAAAATGCGTCGGGGCTGCCGGAGTGGCGGCGCGCGTTGGCAATGGCTTCCTGGGCGATTCGGAATATTGCCGTCTCGACGTCGCGGGGCATACGGGCGATGGATTCGGGCATCTCCAGGTGAATCGTCAGACCGCCGCGCGTCCCTGCCGCCTTCACGTACCAGCGCAGCGCCGCTGCCAGGCCCGCCTCGTCCAGAAACGGAGGATGCAGACAGTAAGAGAGCGTACGAATTTCGCTGATCGATTTTTCCGCCAGCAAAATTCCTTCGGCCAAAAGGCCGCGCAACTCCGAATCCCCCTGGTCTGCGCGAGCGAGCGCGCGACGCAAATTCATGCTGATCCCCATCAAATTTTGGGCCGTGGCATCGTGCAGGTAGCGCGAGGTGAGACGCCGTTCTTCGTCGAGAAATCGCAGGACGCGCGAAGACAACCCTTCCGCCTCCTCCCGATCGATCGATTCGGATTGTTTCGAAGCGCCGTCCGTCGCCGGGCGGCGCTTCAGCCCCGAGTCGGAGGTCACCGATTCTCCCGGGATCGGCGGAGAGTCCGCCTCCCCCCGATGTCAGTTCAACCGCACCCGATTGAGCGATGAACTCCGACGAAGTTGTGTCGCACACCAACGTGCATGGGAGCCTTCATTCTCGAACTGCCGATGCCGACCGATTGGCCCCAGAACCCAGACCGGTGGAAAACAAATGGGATGAAACCCCAGCGTGCCTGCGGCGAAGCTACGCCCTAGTAACACACATGTCAAGTACGAACTGTTAATATCTGGACAGGTGAGCAGCCCGGGCGGTTACGTAGTTATACCGAGCGTACTGGGTGCGCGCGGGCCCTCAAGTTCTACTTACGTATTCTTCCGAATTGCGCTCGCTTCCCTTTCCCGCTACCTTCGCGCTCCCAAAAGGGGCACCTACTGTATCTCCGCTAGGCCGTCGCTCCGCCGCCCAAGTTCGGAGCGCGGCAACCGGTCGTTCGCTTCTCGGGCTGGGGTCGGGATACCCTCCTCAGCAAAGCGAACGCTGTCACGCCCGGCCAAGGCCCGTTAGGCGAGCGACCGGATCTGAATGCCCACCTGCAAACCACCCCCGCCCGAGGTGCCGGGCGCGCCGGAGAATGCGCCGTACACCGGGGAACAGGTCCGTCTTGGAGATGAAACGGAAGGCAGAGATGCAGGGCGAGAGATGGAACGCCGCGAAAGTGCAGTTGGATTATGGCGACCGACCCTACTTATACGATGCGACGACCTGGCCATCCACAATCTGGATGTCGGTGACGTTATCCGGCAGCTTGAGCTTTTCGCGGTTTTCGGGCGACTCGAACAGGCGCTCGGCGGCGGATTGCAGAACGCTCGAGGGCAGCGGCAACGAACCGAGCGAGCCGCCGACGGGATCGAACTTTAAGTAGCCGTTTTCTGCGCGGAGATGGCCATCGAGCTCGAGCGAAAGATCCTCGCCGTGAAAATTGTAGATAATATAGGCCTTCACCAGATCTCCCTGCATCTCCACCCGCACATCTTTCACCGAGTTTTGCACTTCCTCGAGCGTGGGCGCGGCCTCTGAATTCGCCGGCGGCCCAGAGGCCGGATTCGCGGGCGTGGCGGCGGAAGAAGCGGGCGACGCCTGCACGCCGTTCGACGGCAGCGCGGCGGAGGGCATCGGGACGCCGGGCTCGGTTCGGCCATTGATCGCGAGATTCTGATTGAGATACGAATTCAGCTCGGTGCTATCGAGCTGCAGTTGATGCGGCTCGCCAACCGAGGACGCCGCATCGGACGCGCGAATTTTCTCTTCGGCGCGGGCCGCGGCATAGGGATCGTTCTGGACCGGCGGCGGCGCGCCTTTTTTGAGAATCAGGATGAGGACGAGAACGAAGACAGCAAGCAGCACCCAGCGCGCGCGGCGAAAGAAAATGTGGACGGGGCCGGGGCCTTCGGGCGCATCGGTGAAGGCCGGCGCGTCGCCGGATTTGCCGTCGCTGACGCGCGGCGAATAGAGGGTGCCGCCGTTGGTGACGTGCGAGGAGGTTTCCGCGTAATAGGCGAAGAGCGACGAGCATTTCTCGCATTTGTCGCCGGATTCCTGCTGGTGGCCGCAATTCGGGCAAACGATCACATTTCGAGCGTAGCAGAGAGCGGCGCGGAGGGAGGCGGGGGCGCGAGGCGGCGTGCCGCATGCGTACCGGGGGCGCGGCCGATGCGAGGATGCGGACGGGACGCCGGCGCCGCGGCGGCGAAAACTATTCCGATGTGGTGGGATCGATGACGGTGACGACTTCGGAGACGCGGTTCGCCGGGAAGCCGCCCTGGCTGGCGTGTTCGCGGACCAGCGCCTCGTTGGGCGCGATGTAGACGCAATAAATTTTATCCGCGGTGACGTAGCTGTGCAGCCACTGAATCTGCGGCCCGAGATTGCGAAGAACCGAGCAGGATTTCTGCGCAACCGCTTGAAGCTGCTGCGGCGAGAGTTTTCCCGCGCCGGACAGGTCGCGTTCGATCACGAATTTGGGCATGGCGATCTCCTGATTCCGTTTGAATCCCGAAGGCGGCGGATATTTTACATGGAACCAGAGCGCAGAGGCAGGCATTCGTGCGGCGGCGTGTAGGGTCGGACGCGCTGATCCAACGTCGACGAATGCGGCGCGTGTGAAACCGAGCTGGCCTTGCTCGGGCTGACGCGCACCTCGAGTCGGACCTGTTCCGCGGGGTGAGGCAGGATTGATGGGCCGGGCGCGCCGCAGAATGCGCCGGACACCGAGGAACAGGTCCGTCTTGGAGATGAAACGGAAGGCAGAGATGCAGGGCGAGAAATGGAACGCCGCGAAAGTGCAGTTGGATTATGGCGACCGACCCTACGGATCTGCGGCGAGACGCGGCGGTGCATATGCGCGGACGAAAGGACAGCCACGGCGCGCGAGGACAGCTGTCGTTCCACGCAGCAATGTCCGCACGTGCACGCAGTGATGTTCGCACGTACACGCGGCTGCGTCCGCGCGTACAGGTGTCGCCAAAAACTTGCGACAGCGCCAATTTGGGCCGGGAGTTACTAGTAGTACGAGGGTACCCACAGAATGTAACCACTCCGCTAGAGCGGTCCGCCGGTTTTGATTGCTAAGTTGTATGCGTCCGAGGGGGCAATACCCTTACGGGGGCAGGCGAGGCCGGTTGAAACCGGGACGCCCAGAGGTACTGAGGAGCATGAGGATGCCTAAATTCAAGAACAACCAGAAGCCCGCGCCTGAGGCCAACGAGGCGGCCAATCAGGCTGCCAATCAGGGCGCGCAGCAAGTGACTTTCTCCGGCGGCGTGTCGCACGACGAGCTCGAGCTCGACAGCCATTCGTCGCCATCCGGCGCCTATGCCAACGATAGCACTCCACTCGAGCACCCTTCCGACGCCACGGGCATAATCGTGGTCGGCGGCGCGATGCCGGAAGTGGAAGTGGTGGACAATTCCTTCTCGTCAGCAGAGGCCAACCCATCCGGGATGCCGGTGCCGGTGGTGAAAGCTTCGAGCGGCAATGGGAATGGCAACGGCAATCACGCCGAAACGAAATCCGAGCATCAGCACAACAGGCCGCGGCAGTCCGGCGAGGATCGCCGCAAGCGCCGCCGCGCGTTGATTTCAGCGCCACTGCGCGTGCGCCCTGCGCGCATCACGGACGACGGCCCCAGCGAAGTGACCACGACCGTGGACGTTTCGCGGAGCGGCCTGCTGTTCGCGAGCGAGCAAGGCAATTACCGCGTGGGCATGGAAGTCGCGGTGGTGTTTCCTTACAGCGCGATTCCCGGCGAAGTGTATGCCGAGCAGATCGGCGTGGTCGTCCGGCACGTTCCGCTGGCCGATGGGCGCAAGGGCGTCGCCATCTGTTTCGACAAGCCCGTGGAAAAGGGCGATGAACAGCTAATTGATTCCGGCGGCCGCAGCTTTCTGCATCCGGATCAGCAGGAGAAGCAGGCCACGGCGGCTGGGACGGCGACGGCGACCGCTTCCAAGCCTTCCGCACCGGTGGAAATGCTGTCGCCGGCCGAGACGACTCGCGCGAAGATTTTGATCGTCGAATCCGACGAGCGCGCGCGCCAGACGATGTGCAGCTTCCTGAACAACGACGGTTACAATGCCATGGGCGTTTCGTCCGCCGCAGCCGCGCGCGACATTCTGGCGGACACGATTCCGGCCGTGGTGGTCGCGGAAATCGAAGGCGACGGCATGCACGGCTACGATCTCTGCGCGTCCATCAAGAAGGACGAGCGTCTGCGCCGCGTGCCGGTGATTTTGACCACGCGCTCGGCGTATCCGAGCGACTACGCCAACGCACACGCCGTGGGCGCCATCATCTGCATGGCCAAACCCTTCAAGCAGGAAAAGCTCGGGCACATGGTCCGGCTGCTTGCGCCGCTGCGCAAGAAAGCGCACGAAGCGAGCGGAGTGGATAGCTCGCACGGACGAGCGAAGTCGCGGCTGCCCTTTGCCGCGGCCACGAAACCCACGACCACGCCGCGCGCGCCATACAATCCGGACGAGTTCCGCAAGCTCTGCGACGACGCCATTCGTGAGCGCGGCGGCGACCGCTACGATTGCACGGACGGCTCCGCCGACGCGGCGAATGTGAAGGAAAGCAAGACCGAACAGCTCAGCGGACTTGCGGGGCTGAAGAACAAGGCGGCGAACTTCTTCAAGCGGTAAGCGATCGGGCGCCAGGCGATCGGACGAACCGATCAGCCGCAGGCAACTAGGCGCCAACCGATTTTCACCACCACCATGCGGGCGGGTGGCCTAAACACGCTGTCCAGGCCACTCGCCTGCTCCCAACCCGGAAGTTGCAGGAAATTTAAAGCAGGCAGGCGGCAGCGGATCATGGTGTGTCCAAAATGCTTTCATGACAGCCCGGGCGAAGTGCAATACTGCACGCGCTGCCACGCCACGCTTTATTTCACGTGCCCGAAATGCTTTTGCAAGCAGTATCACGGCGGGACCTGCGACGAGTGCGGCGCCAATTTCGAGCAGTATCAGGCGGTCTACCTGGCGGGGATCATCGGCGAAAGCGCGCGCGAAACGCAGAAGGAAGCGGACAAGGTAGGGCGCGTGATGTCGGCGACGCAGATTGCGATTTCAGCGGCGACGTCGCCGTGGACGGCCGTGCTGGTGCTGACGCGCACAATTTTATTTCGGCTGCTGCGTCCGTCCTAGCGCGCCGCGGCGGCATTTTGTATCGCCGGCGCACAACGAGACACCGCGGTGAAGACCGCCGCGGGCAAAACCGAGAGTGGTCCGTCTTGGAGATGAAACGGAAGGCAGAGATGCAGGGCGAGAAATGGAACGTCGCGAAAGCGCAGTTGGATTATGGCGACCGACCCTACGTGGCGTGTAGGGTCGGACGTGCTAATCCAACGGCGACAGATGCGGCGCGTGTGAAACCGAGCTGGCCTTGCTCTGGCTGACGGGTACCTCGAGTCGGACCTGTTCCGCGGGGTGAGGCAAGATAAATGGGCCGGACGCGCCGCAGAATGCGCCGTACACCGGGGAACAGGTCCGTCCTGGAGATGGACCGCAGGAAGAAATGCAGGACGAGAAATGGAACGCCGCGAAAGTGCAGTTGGATTATGGCGACCGACCACGGGTTTGTAGGGTCGGACGCGCTGATCCAACGGCGAGGAATGCGGCGCGTGTGAAACCGAGCTGGCCTTGCTCGGGCTGACGCGTACCTCGAGTCGGACCTATTCCGCTACAAGGAACGCCGCCCGCCGCGATGCCGAAAATATCGTCCCGGCGGAAAAATTCCGCTGCGCGCGCACGCACGGCCCACGGTTTTTTTCACTTCGCGATACCAATAATCCCACGTGCCTTCGCTGACGCCCACCAGCGCCCGCGCCCGCCGGTATTCCAGCCGGCGCACAAAATGAATGCGGAATAATTTTCGGCGGCCCTCCCATTCGGGCTTGCGCAGCGCGCGTTCGCCGATGCGCTCGAAATCGGCGATGTATTCGGCGGCGCGGGCGCGCTCCGGCCGCCAGAGGTAGCCGCTCGAGGGGCGCTTCGGATCCACCGCGCGCGTTTTGCGCCCGAGCCACGCGCGCAGGCTGCGATATTGGACGTAGCAGATGTCAAAGATTTCGGTCGGCTGCATAGGCTCCCGTCCGTCCTTGTGGTGTCCGTCTTTGAAGGAACGCCGCGCGGCGAACATCAATGTTCGCGGTTCGGGCGCCGCTGGTACGGCTGCGGCGGCGATGGCGCCTCGAACGCCTCGACGCACGCGTCCAGGCATTCATGCCAGCCTGAGAGATATCCCGCGGCAAATTCTTCGGCGAGCCGCTGGCGTTCGCGAAACACGCGCTGCATGTCGTCGCTTTCCTGCCGCTCGCGCCGGCGCGCATTCCACGCGAGCCCGAATCGCCAGGCCAGCTCGCGAGCCGCGGCCATCACCCAGTGCAACGGCGCGGGAAAATAAACCGCCACGCGGCGCTGCGGCTCGTACCACGCCATCCGCCAGCCGCGGGGTATCGGCGCGCCGAAGGTCAGTTCCCTGCCGAGAATGCCACGCGGTTTCATGCGTTCATATCGTGCAAATGGTCCTTCCGCCGGTCCGTGTGGGATACGTCGTCATCGCCGGCGTGCCGCCGGCTCTTCTCGGCGCACAACGAGACACCGCGGCAAACATCGCCGCAGGCAAAACCGAAAGTGGTCCGTCTTGGAGATGAAACGGAAGGCAGAGATGCAGGGCGAGCAATGCCACGCCACAAAAGTGCAGTTGGATTATGGCGACCGACCGCGGGTTTGTGGGGTCGGACGCGCTGATCCAACGGCGAGGAATGCGGCGCGTGTGAAACCGAGCTGGCCTTGCTCTGGCTGACACGCACCCCGAGTCGGACCTGTTCCGCGGGGTGAGGCAAGATGAATGGGCCGGGCGCGCCGGAGAATGCGCCGTACACCGGGGAACAGGTCCGTCTTGGAGATGAAACGGAAGGCAGAGATGCAGGACGAGAAATGGAACGCCGCGAAAGTGCAGTTGGATTATGGCGACCGACCGCGGGTTTGTAGGGTCGGACGCGCTGATCCAACGGCGACAGATGCGGCGCGTGTGAAACCGAGCTGGCCTTGCTCGGCTGACACGCACCCCGAGTCGGACCTGTTCCGCGGGGTGAGGCAAGATGAATGGGCCGGGCGCGCCGGAGAATGCGCCGTACACCGGGGAACAGGTCCGTCTTGGAGATGAAGCGGAAGGCAGAGATGCAGGGCGAGAAATGGAACGCCGCGAAAGTGCAGTTGGATTATGGCGACCGACCCTACATAAGGCGGACAGCGACGACACGCCGAAGACGGAATCGAAACATGGCGACGAACCCCGCAGGAGAAACGAGCCGGCCCTTCGAAGCTCAGGATATGCGACGAGACCCCGGCGGTACGTGAGCGCGGCGCGCGGGGGCTGCGGCAATCGTGGCGCGGGCTTCCAGCCCGCGTGCCGTGGCAGAGGTGCCGCCGCAATAGGACGCGGGCAAGATGCCCGCGCCACAAGGACCCCCGCGTTATTCGCGGGTATCATTTCCGTCTCGCGCGGATTCGCGGCGCGTCAACTGCGGGCCTTGCCCGGTGCCGAGCTCGCGCTGCAGCATTTCTTCTTTCGCATGGCGCCACGCCATCGCCGCATCACGGCCATTGGCGTTCGCCGCATCGCGGCCGTTCGCGTTTGCATTTCTGCCGTTCGTGTTCGCGGCCGGACCTGCGTTGATGCTTGCCGCTGATCCCGCACTCGCCTGCGCTTTTTCGTTCTTCACCAAACCGGTGGCTTTATCTTTCTCTTCTCTAACTACAATTCCACTACTCATCCTCGGTGCAATTGCGTGCGCATCTTCATCATCCGCGCGATCGCCTACGCAATTTTGCGGAGACGCCTCCGCATTTCCGCGTACGGGCCCCGCGGATTCGCGGGCCGCCGGCGCGCGCGAAAACTTCTTCGCTTTGGTGATCCGGACGACCACGCCGTCCGGGACGGTGCGCGTTTCGATGTAGCCCTCGCTGCGCAGAATCCGCATCCAGCGCTCGAGCGTGCGCGGCGAAAAATCCGTTTCGCTTTCAATTTCGCGATAGCTGATCGGCTTGCCGCCAAGCACCCAGCCGCCCGAGCCCGCTTGCGGCGTCTCGCGCAGGACGAGCCAGCCATAGAGCCAGATCGCCGGGCCCATGCGCTCGTAGTGTTTCGCTTCGAAGAGCGCGCCGCGCAAACCGGTGCTGAAATCTTTGCTGCGCATTGGTGCGTCCGCCTTCAACATTCCCCGCAATAGGGCAGCCGGATCGGGATGAATTCGCCGCGGGAGATGGCCGCGCGCTCGACCGTCATGATGGAATTGCGATGGCAATACGGCGCACTTTTGCGGCGCGCCGGACGAGGCGTGGCGGCGTTTGGCGCACCGTTCGAGCGTCCGATTCCACCGCCAGTTGATCGCGCGCAGGCGCTCGTTCGCGCGGTTTTCCGGATTCGCGCGCCACTTGCGCATGTAATCGCGCTTTCGAAGGCGCGCAAGCGAGGCCGATTGCGGACGAGTGGAATGTGGACGTTCCGAACCCGGACGCCCCGGATGCGGGCGCACCGAATACGGACGCACCGAACGCGGAGACCCCGACCGCAAAGACGGCTTCGCGTGGCGTTTGCGCTTCGGAGTGCGCGCGGATGTTCGCGCGGATGCACCGCTTCGCGCCGATGCATCGCCCCGCCCGGGCGAGCTGCTTGCGGCTCTGTGGCTTGCCGCTTCCCCTGCCCTGCCAGACCGCGCGACCTCGCCCATATCGCCTCCCGCGTCCGGACACACCCGTTCGCTATTCTGCCGTCCGGGTTTTCCGGGGCAGCTCTATATGCAGTAATAGCTAAGCGGTTATTATGCTGGCGCTACTGTAGTTCTCCAGCGACCACGTAGCATTTACGTTAACAGGGCCGTACTCGAATGAGCGATCTCAAACCGCCGCTACATTTCATGTCCTCGTGCTCCAAAGTGTCGCTCGAGTCCTACGAGCTCGCGCGCTTGAATGCCGCTGCCAATTTGCGGCGCGAACTCTTCGAGCTCGCCGATCGCTGGATCGAAGCCGAAGTGGATTCGCGGCTGGCGCGCTGGGTGTTGCAACACCGCGACCGCAATCCGGACCTGCGCATCGAAGAACTCGTCGCGCTGGATTCGCCGGACTATGGAACGAAGCGGCTTCCGTCTCCCCGGCCGCGCTCGAACGCGAAGCGCGCGTTGCCGCCGCCGGAGGAATCGCCTTCACCGCGCGCGAGAGCTGTGAGCGAGCAGAGTGAATCTGCGGATGCACCGGATACGGCCGTTCGACCCGGGCGGCTTGCGCAAATGGCAGATGATCCTGCGCCGCCCGGAGAAGTTGCCGCGCGCAAGCGTACGCCCCCGCGTCGAAGCCGGACCTCAAGCGAGCAGGCGAACAAGACTGCGCGCACGGATTCAATTCGCCCGCGTCCGCTGTCGCCGCCCGAGTTGCCGCAGCCCGCGCTGCCGCCGCCCGAGTTGCCGCCGCCGGTCTTGCCGCGCGCGCAAATGAGTTGTGCGCCGAAAGCGCAAAGCCGCCGCACGCCACACGCCGTGCCGCATCACGGGCATGAAGCGGCGCTGCACGCTGCGTCTCACGTTGCGCCCGATGTATCGCCCCAGGCAGAAACGGATCTGCGCGTCGTCGCTCGCCGCGGACCGGCGCCGAATCGCGCGGCTCCAGGCAAAACTTCGGAGCGCGACAGGCCGGTGCTGGAGATAACGCACCGCGCCGCGGATGCCGGCCGGCCGAAAGCGCAAATATCGAAGCGCGCGGAATATTGCGTTCCCCCGGGATATCGTGACCAAGAGACGAGCGCCCGCGGGTCGCGCGAAGCCGACCTCGCCTCGCTCTTGGAATTTCCGGCACCCGCTTCGCCGCTCGCCGCTCCCAGTGCCGCGCGCGGCGCGCCTCCGTCGCCGCGAGGCGCCGACTACTTTCGCGCGCGTCATGCGATTCGCGGGCGCATCCGCCAAGTGTAATTTTGCGCCGCATCGCCGCGGCCGTGCGCAGAACGTAGCGGCAAGTCATGTCGTCGGGCTCATTTGCTTGGCTCGGTCTCATTGGTTCGGCGTCGCGATTCGCGTCGTGGGCGATGCACCTGCCACGATCGCGTCGAACGCGATTCGGTTCTCTCGCTGTTTGCGCCGCGCGGAAACGGCATCGCGCACCCTGGACGCCCGTCGATCGAGCCGCCACACCAGCGAAGCGCGGGGGCGTTGCGCAGCTCTTCGGTGATTCCGATGAACTTGGGTGCGTTGAGCGCGCGATCGCGCCTCGCAGACGCGTCCCGCACTCCGCATCGAGTCGCTGGTCTGCCGGCATCGCCGTAACAATCGATTGCCATTGTCTTTGCCTCTGCTGCGGCCTCGTCCGTTACTTCCCCGTTATCGGTGCGTTGAGCGCGCGATCACGCCTCGCAAACGCGTCATCGTCATCACGAATCTTCCGGCGGCGATACCGTCGCGCGATGGTTGTCGCGCCCGCCGCACCTGCCTTCCTATTCATCCGCGTCCCCCGCTCCGCATCGAGTCGCTGTTCTGCCGGCATCGTCGTAACAATCGATTGCCATTGTCTTTGCCTCTGCTCTGGCCTCTGCTGTGGCCTTCACGGTGGCCTACTGCGGCCTTTGCTTCGGCCTGTGCCGCGGCCTCTGTCGTAGCCTCGTCCGTTGCTGTGGCCTTTGCCCTCGGCTGTGGCCTGTCCTGTGGCCTTTGCTGTGGCCTTTGCTGTGGCCTCTGCTCTGGCCTCTACTGTGGCCTCGTCCGTTACTTCCACGCTATCGGTGTTCTGCGGCTGTCAGCGCAGCGATTAGTCCTCGGTCGTGATTTTTGCAGTACCTTGTGCTTTGGGCCGTGATTTTTGCAGAGCCCTGTGCTTTGTCCGGCGCGCCCCAATAATCGATTTTTTGTCGGCTGTTTCTAGCCTCGTTTCCAGGCGCGCCTATTTGCCTCTCCAAATCTGCAGCAATCGCCCGCGGTCGCTGTAATCGCTCGAATTCCGCGCCCCCCTCGCTCTGATCGGCTGCGTCTTCCGCCGACTTCACCTTCCCTTCCATCCCCAACCATAGTCTATCTATTACCGCAGTGGGGTGTCGGGGATGCGGGAGACGGCGGACAAGGCTAGGAGATGTGACAACGGCGAACCAAGGAACGACCGGCCGCACGAGCAGCGTCTGCGTTAAAGGAATGATTGCGAGGACGAACATGACCCCAGCAATGCTCGCCGGAAGGAATGAAGCGTTACCGACGCGTCGCGGGCAAACACGATTCGCGCGGACTGGGCGGGCAACGCGCGCTAAGGAGACAACGGACGCTGCGAAAAGGCAGCAAAACGAAGCGGTCAACACAAATGCGGAGGACGTACAAGCGATTCAAAATGGCTTGCAGGCAAGTCCCGCGGCAAGCTTCACCACGGGCGAGAAAAGAAACGGAGCGGTTGCGGCGAGCGGAGCGGAGGACAGACTATTTACACCGAGCTGCCAGGATACTCGCGTCAGGAAAGACGAGGAGCGGCGCAGGAGCGAAGAACCGGCGCAATTGGGCGCGTGAGGCCAGCCAGCCTCCATCAAAGTGGAACCGGAATTTGTCTTTCGCGAACGCAGGCGGACAACGTCGACAGGAAAAGGAGACGCGACCAAAATTGAATTCGACGCATGGCCAAGTCAGTAAGCGCTCCAACTAGAACTGCGGAAGAGGAAAAAGGCAGAAAGAAAAAAGAAAGTACGAAAGAAAACAAAATCAAAGAAAAAAGAAAGAGGGAGAAGAAACAGAAAAGGAAGAAAAGAGGAAAGAATGGATAGATGAGAAGAAAGGAAGAGACTTAGGATCTACAGCAAAGGCGGCTACTGAGTAGATTGAGCGACGGCCGCAGCATTCGCTGCGCGGAAATCTTTCGGTGTGCCCTTCTCCAGCAATTGCTCCTTACGGTAGATCAGCTCGTTGATGTTGTAGGGTGCCAGCTGAAACTCATGACCGTGGGTGATCGCGTCAGTGGGACACGCCTCAACGCAATAGCCGCAAAAAATACAGCGCGAATAATCGATGTTATAGACGCTGGCGTACCGGTCGCCCGCCGAGATGCGATTTGCGGCCGTGTTCTCGGCGGCTTCGATGTAAATGCAATTGGCCGGACACGCGGCGGCGCAAAGAAAACAGCCAACGCATTTTTCGAGTCCGTTTTCGTCACGCTGGAGAACGTGAATGCCGCGATAGCGTCCCTGAAAATGGACGGGGCCATCTGGATAGAGCTCCGTCGTCGGCTTGCCAAACATGGTCCGCAGCGTGACGCTGAAGCCTTTCACCAGCGTCGCAAATGTCGCGCCGACTTCACCGATAATCGAGGGCATATATTTCAATCTAACAGAGCGCCAGGAGCGCGGCAACTCTTCCCGACAAACGCGTGGCGCCTCTCGTTCACAACAATTCGCAAATTCGCAACTGATAATCCAGTGCGCGGCGCCGGTGCTCGCCGACCGATCGCGCAGCGGGGCTACTCACCGGGCGGCGAAACAGGCGGCGGCCCGAGCGGTTCATGCTTGCCTAAAATCGCAGCGATGATTTGTTTCCCGTGGAAGCGGCCGTTCTCGATAAAGATTTCGCCGGTATATTTTCCGCCGACGATCACGCCAGCAACATACATGCCGGGCACGTTGGTTTCGAGAGTTTCCGGATTGATTTGCGGTCTGCGCGTTTCCGGATCGAGATGCACGCCCATCTTCTCAAGAAATTCGAAATCAGGATGGTAACCCGTCAATGCAAAAACCTGTTTTGCAGGAAGCGTACCCTCGCCCGATCCGTTGCTCATGAACACGCGGTTGTGTTCGATGCGGGTGACGCGGGTATTGAAGTGCGCCGTAATTTCGCCGGCCTTGATGCGGTTTTCAATATCGGGCCGGACCCAATATTTTAGCGAGGCGCCCAGCCCGGCACCGCGATGGACCAGAGTGACGCGTGAGCCAGCGCGGAAAAGCTCCAGAGCCGCCTCGGCCGCGGAATTCTTCGCACCGATCACGACCACATCCTCGCGCCAGTAAGGATGCGGGTCGGTGAAGTAGTGCGATACGTTCGGCAAATCCTCTCCAGGAATGTTCAGCAAGTTTGGGCGGTCGTAATAACCGGTGGCAAGAATGATCTTCCGGGAATGATATGTTTTTTGCGAGTCGCTGCCGCTGCTCGTGACGACGGTGAATGCACCATCGTGGCCACTGACGGATTCAACGCGTTCATAGAGCCGCAGCTCGAGCCCGTAATGTTCAGCAACGCGGCGGTAATATTTCAGCCCCTCGACGCGCGTAGGCTTCGATTCCGCGGACGTGAGCGGAATGTCTCCTATCTCGAGCCGCTCCCCGGTGGTGAAAAATTGCATGTTGGTTGGATAGTGATAGATCGAATTGCAGAGGCAGCCTTTATCGATCACCAGCGGGCGCAGACCCGCACGCTTCACTTCTATGGCACAAGCTAGGCCGGTGGGCCCGGCGCCGACGCAGATGACGTCAAATGAATTTGTCATGACGATTAGTTTGAATTTGTTCGACTCAGTTTGCAACCCAGATGAGATCAGCCCGATTGAGTGAGAGCCGAGGCCAGGGACCGCGAGAAATCAGACAAAGCCGCGAGCCGATCCGGCGTAGCCTCGACGCGAGATTTTTTCCAGACGAAGAACTCACGACCGCTATCTGCGATCTTGACGCTAAGATTGCCGCCCAGTAGCCAGGATGGCTCGCCGAAGGCGCGGAAGCCGGAGGCGTCAGGCGCCAAAAGCACGGCGCAATCACCGCGACGGATGCCGACGTAATTCGCGTACATCGGAAAGGCGACGATGGAGAAGCCGAGGCCGGCCAGACGCGAGAGAATGGCGAATTGGGAAGGCGATAAGTCGGGCACAGGTGACAGCCTCGATTTCTGGCGATCAGAACGGAATGCCGTCCGTCATTTTATTGGAATTACGTAGGCTTCTAACAATTTGATGTGGCAATTGGAAAATTGAGCATTGTTGCGTCGCGCGAGCCAATTGGACGGCTGCTGCGACAAGGACAAACTGCGCCTCCGCGACGAACCTAGCAAACCGGAAACGGTGACGCAAGTGCGTCGCGTGTAAGTGCAGGCAGAGAGCGAAGAGCAAGACCAGAGAGTCCAGGTCCGTCTAGGAGACGCAATGGAACGCAGAGATGCAGCGCGCAGATTGCGACGCCATGGAATGCAAAGTTGGATTAGGACGACCGACCCTACAAAAGGCGGAGACGCGGGCAGGATGCCCGCGCCACGAAGAGAGGGCGCGGAGATGAAGAACCCGCGGCGAACAGCGCCGCGAACAAAACCGAAAATGGTCCGTCTTAATAAACGCGACGGCACAAATCCATGCGGACAGCGACGGCACGCCGAACACAGAGACGATACATGACGACGGACCCCACATGAGGAAGAGGCACAGAAAGAGAGGCGCAGAGGCTTCGGACTTACCCGCCCTTGAGGTACAGATTAAGCTGCTGATGACGACAGGGAGCCGGATTCGAGTTCGCGGAGAATCGAGCGCAGAACAGCCGCGAGCTCTTCGCGCGTGACCTGGCTCTTGCGAAATTGAACGCGGATGCGATAGGCGGCGTCAGGCGGCTCGTAGTCGAAGTAAAACGGCTTCGGGCGCGGCTCCGGCTGCTGCTCCTGCTGACGCTCGCGGCGAGCCTCATCGCGGGATAAGCCGCCCGCAGCGATGCGTTCGACCATCTCGCGCATCTTTTTCTCATTGGGCTGGCGCGAAACTTGGAGGAGAAGCGACTTGGTGACAACGCCCCTGTCGATGCAGAAATTCCGTATCGTCTCAGGAATCACGCGCAGTGAAAGAGTTTCGGTGACCGAGGAGCGCGCCTTGCCGATTTTCTTGGCAATGTCGTCGTGCGTGTAATCGAAATGCTCGGCGAGGCGATTCAAGCCATCCGCTTCTTCGAAAGCGGTTAGGTCCTTGCGCTGAAGGTTTTCGATCAGGGCCAGTTCGAGAGTTTCGGCATCGTCGGCGATTTTTTCGATGCACGGCACCTCGCGCAATCCCGCGGCGCGCGAAGCGTGGAAGCGGCGTTCGCCGGAGATGATGTAGTAGGCATCTTCTCGCGGGACGTAGCGGACAAGCAGCGGCTCGAGGACGCCCTTCTCGCGAATCGAATCCGCGAGCTCACGGATATCGCCAATATTCTTGCGCGGCTGGTCAGGATTGGGGCGAACTTTTTCGAGCGGAATCATGCGCCCAATGGACGCGCCGCTGTAGCTTGCGAGCGTCTCTACGTAGTGGGCGTCATGCCGCATCTTGAGAGTGACGGGTAATCCGATCTTCCTCGACACGTTGCAATACCTCCTGAGCGAGCTTCCGGTATTCCTCGGCGCCAGGTGATTTCGGCGCGTACGCAAAAATGGTTTCTTTGTAGGCCGGGCTTTCTTCGAGGCGCACGTTCTTACTGATGCGCGTCTTGAAGAGCGCGCTGCCGAAAACGGCCCGAATCTGCTCGTGAGTGTCGCGTGAAATATTCGTGCGCTTGTCAAAAAGCGTGATCACCACGCCCAAAATCTTCAGGGCGGGGTTGGGGCGTGAACGAATGCGGCCAAACGTTTCGAGCAAATCGTCGGTGCCCTCAATGGCGAAGTAAGCAGCCTGAATCGGCACGAGCAGATGAGTCGCGGCGACGAGAGCATTGACAGTGAGAATGCCGAGCGCGGGCGGAGTATCGATCACGATGTACTCGTAACTCTGCAAGACCGGCGTGAGCGCGTCCTTCAATTTGAACGGCGCGTCGAATTGCCCGGCGAGTTGCTGTTCGACTTTTGCCAGCGCGAGACGCGAAGGCGCGACGAACAAATTCGGATCCTTCGTCGGGCGAATGACGGACACGAGCTCGGCGGGACGGTCCGTGAACAGGTCGAACATCGAAGTCTGAATGTCGGACGAATCGAAGAAGGCGATCGTGGCGTTGGCTTGCGGGTCGAGATCAATGAGCAGAGTCTTGTGCTTGCGAAGAGCGATGGCGGCGGCCAGATTGATGGCCGTCGTGGTTTTTCCGACGCCGCCCTTCTGGTTGGTGACGGCCAGAATGCAGGTCAAAAGCTCACCCTGCTCCTTTCCCCCGGCAACAGCGGGCCCACATATAGACGTGGCCCGATGCGGACGCACAACCGGTAGGGAGAACAATATATATGCGGAAGGCGAAGTGCAAGCAGAAAAAGCGGGCGAGATACCCGCGACACCAAGAACCCGCGGCGGAAACCGCCGAGCGGAGAATCACCGTGGCAAAAATCGCCACGGACAAAACCGAGAGTGGTCCGTCTTTACAAGCGCGGCAGAACAAATCAGTGCCGACGGCAAAGTCACGCGGGAGCATGGATACGAAACATGACGACGGACCCCACATTTAGTACCGGGATGACGGCAGAGATGAAAAACCAGAAATGCAGAAAAGGCATGAAAACCCGCGGCGCAACGCCGCAACAGGTCCGTCTTGGAGACGCAGCGCGGCCCGACATGTGGGGCGACTATCGACAGACGGAGCGCGAGCTGTTGGATTAGCGCGACCGACCCTACATTTTGTAGCGGCCGAGATCTTCGTCGCTCAAATTCTCGAGCCACTTACGGAGCTCTTCGTTGGAGCTGCGTTCGGCCATGGCGCTTGCGGACTTAGAATTCCGGATAACGGCCTCTTCGACGAAAATGGGGCAATCGAGGCGAAGGGCAAGAGCGAGAGCGTCGCTCGGGCGCGCATCCATGGACATGATCTGGCCTTCGCGCTCCATCCAGATGAGAGCATAGAAGGTGTCGTCCTTGAGATCCGAGACGACAACTTTGTTCACGCTGACATTCAGGCCCATGAGCACATTTTTCAGGAGATCGTGGGTCATCGGGCGCGGCGTTTGGACTTTTTCGATTTCCAAAGCGATGGCGTTCGCCTCGTAGATGCCGACCCAGATGGGGAGAATTCCCGAACCCTGAGTTTCTTTGAGGACCACAACGGGCATGTTGGTCACGGGGTCCATCATCAATCCGCGAATCTTGACCTCGAGTTCCATGGCGCCTCCCCCGGAGACTCAGACCAAGTGCTCGCCGACCAAACTGTTCGGGCCGGAGCGCGTGACCTTTACTCGAAGATATTCTCCCAGAAGATTCTGAGCGGGCGAAGTGAAATTTAGAACACGATTTCCGCTCGTGCGACCCGCCCACTGATCGCGATTGGCGTGCCGCGAATCCACAAGCACTTCGAAAGTTTCTCCCACCAGAGCTTCATTGCGGGCAATTTGAATCGAGCGCTGTCTCTCGAGGAGCGCGGCGAGGCGCATAGACTTCTCGTCCTCGGAAATCGCGTCCGGCATTGCCTGCGCCTGCGTATTCGGACGCGGCGAGTATTTGAAGGCGAAGACGCCGTCGTATTGGACCTCGTCGAGAAGCGAAAGCGTCTCTTCGAAATCGCCTTCGGTCTCGCCGGGGAAACCAACGATGAAGTCCGTGGTGATGCTGATCGGTCGGCGCGCGGCGCGAATCCAGGCAATCTTTTCGAGATATTGCTCGCGCGTGTAGGTGCGAAGCATCGATTTCAAAATGCGCGTTGAGCCGGATTGCACGGGTAGATGGATGTGGTCGCAGAGCGCCGGGGTTGCGTCGATGGCCCCGACAATTTCGCGCGTGAAATCGTTGGGATGCGAAGTGGTGAAGCGAACGCGGCGAATTCCGGGAACGGCGGCGACGCTGCGGAGCAAATCCACGAAATTCAGATGCGCAGGACCGGGATCGCGATACGAGTTCACGGTCTGGCCCAGAAGCTGAATTTCGGAATAGCCGAGAGCGGCGAGCTGGCGGACTTCGTTCAAGACCGCGTCGCTGTGGCGGCTGCGCTCGGGACCCCGCGTATGAGGCACGACGCAATATGCGCAGGCGTAATCGCAGCCTTCAATGATGGTGAGATAGGCGCGAAAGGGATTGTCGCGGCGCGTGAGTTCGGTTTCAAACGTTTCGTCAGTTTCGAGATCGAGTCCCATCACGCGCCGTCCGCCGGATTCGACCTGCGCGAGAAGCTCGGGAAGCTTGCGATAGCTGGCCGAGCCGCAGACGAGAGTCACCCACGGCGCACGCTCGAATATCTCTTCGCCCTCCTGCTGTGCGACGCAGCCGAGCACCCCGAAGATTTTGTTTTGTCCCGCCGCGCCTCGGAATTCGCCGAGCCGCGAGAAGACTTTCTGCGCGGCTTTTTCGCGGATGCTGCAGGTGTTATAGAGAACGAAATCGGCGTCCGAAATGGAATCGACCTGGCGATAGCCGCGACCGAGAAGCACGCCAACGACTTTTTCGGAGTCGTGGACGTTCATCTGGCAGCCAAACGTCTCGATATAGAAACTGCGGCCGGCAGCGGCGGCGCCGTGAAAGTGCCCAGCCGCAAGGCTCGGCTGGGCAGCGCGAGAAGCAGCGCCCGAGAGCGAATCGAGACTCACGTGGATCGTGTCACCCATGCTCGAAGCGCCATTCTAACACAGCCAAATCAGCGAAAATGCGGTTCCGGACGAGGGTCGCGCGGCATCTAACCGATTGGAATCATTTGCTGATATGTTTGACCATGCCTGATGCGTATGCTATTTTGAAATAGGTCGCATTACGATATTATTTGTGGGGGAGGGGTCCGATTCACATTATAGCTTCGCTGATTCTTGCCACCCGGCTCGAGGCGCTCGTCGAGCAGACGGGCTGGGTCGCGAGAATCGTTCTCGTGATCCTTCTATTCCTGTCCCTCTATTCCTGGGCCATCATCATCTCGAAATCGCGGATGTTTGGACGCATCGAACCGCAAACGAAAAAGTTCCTGCAGGTGTTTCGCGCGGGCCGCGGCTTGGCCGATCCGCGCACCCTGAAGGCGGCAGCCGGCGGGTCTCCGTTGACGAGCCTTTATGAGGCTGGGTTTCGCGAGTTGCAAGGGCAGATGACCAGCACGAACCCGCCTTTACCACGACCGAAAAATACCAATGCGATCGGAGTGGAAATGCGGCTGGCGGCGGCCGAAGAAGTGCGCTCGCTGGAAAAGCGGATGTCGGCGCTGGCGACGATCGGTTCCGTTTCGCCATTCATCGGACTTTTTGGGACGGTACTGGGCGTGATGGATGCGTTCGAAGGACTGGGCGAAGCGGGCGCGGCTAGTTTGCGCGCGGTGGCGCCCGGTATTGCCGAAGCGCTGATCACCACGGCGGCGGGACTTTTCGCGGCGATCCCCGCGGTCATCGCCTACAACCACTATCTGCAAAGCATTCGCTCGCAGGCCACGCGGATGGACAATTTCACGATGGAATTCGTCTCGCGGATCGAAACGCTCTATAACTAACCCATGCCGCAACTTTCGCGCGATACGGGCTCGACGCTATCGGAGATCAACATCGTTCCGTTCGTCGACGTTGTGCTCGTGCTTCTTTTAATTTTCATGATCACGGCGCCGATTTTGCAGTCGGGGATCGAAGTGGATCTGCCGAAGACGAAGACGGTGAAGGAAATCACGGAAGCGCGCGTGGTGGTGACGATAGACAAATCGCAGCGGATTTATGTCGGCGACTCGCCGGTAAACATTCACGACCTCGGTGCGCAGATTCGCGGGCAGCTAAAGGATCCCGCACATCAACCGGTGTATTTGCGGACGGATGAAACGGTGCCGTTCGGGAGCGTCGCGACCGTGCTGGATACGCTCCAGCAATCCGGAATCGTTAACGTGAGCATTGTAACTAAACCACTGAGCGAGCGGCCGGAAACACAGTGAATCGAGATGGACGCGTACTTTCCAACACCGGCGGACGAAAATCTTTCTGGGCCATTCATGATGGCGCTCGCGCTCCATCTGGCGCTGTTTGCGGGCATGGCCGTCTTGACGATTTACTCGAATCGCGGCGGAAGCGATGCTGGATGGGGAGCGGCGGGCGGATCGATGACCGTTGGACTGGTAGGAAGCGTGCCGGCCGTGCCCATGCCGAAGCCGGACGTGGTGACCGAAAGCCGCGTGGTGGACGAGAGCAAGGGACTCTACAAATCCGAACCGTTGCCACCGCCGAAAGTCGAAGAGAACTGGACGCCAATCAAAAAATTCGAGAAGAGCAAGCCGCCGCCGAAATACAATTCGCACCCGTCGAAGTTGCTGGAAAATCCGAAGCCGCCGCCTACCAACGCCGTGCCGTATGGCGGAGGCGGATCGCCGAACGTTCCCTATTCGCCGCCTTCGGCGACGATGACGCTGGGCGCATCGACCCAAGGCGGGATGTCGTTCAACGGCTCGGGCAACGGAAATTTCGGCTCGCGGTATGGATGGTACGTGGACGCGGTGAATCGGAGGATATCGTCAAACTGGCTGCAATCGACGATCGATCCGCAGATTCAATTTGCGCCGCGGGTGGACGTGACGTTTCAGGTGATGCGCGACGGCACCGTGGCGAACATTCAGGTCGCCAAGTCGAGCGGCAACCAGTCCGTGGATACATCCGCGGTGCGCGCGATTCGCGCCTCGAGCCCGTTGCAGCCGCTGCCGGGAGACTACAGCGGCGGCTTCGTGAACGTGGATTTCTGGTTCGAGTACAAGCGCCAATAGCCAACGCAGAGACACGCTTCGGCTTTGGGGGCAAGGACGAAGCAAAAATGAAATTGAGCACTCGGGGAGAACGATGAAGAACGGAACGCGATTCGCGCTTCGATGCGCCGTTGTGGGCGCAGCATTGGCTTGGATTCTCGGCGCTGCCGGGTCAGCCAACGCGCAGGACTGGTTCAAGACTGGCACGGGACTCGGCGTCTCGAAGGTAAAGCTTGCAGTGCCGGAATTTGGTGCAGCGAATGCGCCCGCGCAGCCGCTGGAAAAGACATTTCACGACGTGCTCTGGAACGATCTTGAGTACAGTGGGATCGTCGACATGGTAAGCCCGAGCTTTTATCCGACGACCGTGCCGACGCAGCCAGCGCAGTTGGATGCCGCTGCGTGGAGCGCGGCTCCGGCGAGTGCGTATATGGTGGCGTTCGGAAGCTTGGACGCGGCGAGCGGCCTGAATGTCTCGGGAAACCTGTTTGACGTTCGTTCAGCGCCTGCGGCCAGCGCCTTGCAAAAGATCTACCGCGGAGCGGCGACGGATGCGGACGCGCGCAAGCTGGCGCACCAGTTCGCCGACGACATCATCGCGCGGTTGAGCGGCGGCGTCCCGGGAATCGCGAGCACGCAAATCGCATTTGTCAGCAACCGGAGCGGAAACAAGGAAATCTGGGTGATGGATTATGACGGCTCGAACCAGCACGAGATCACGCAACTGAAGACGATTTCGCTTACCCCGCGATGGTCGCCGGACGCGACGCGGATTGCGTTCACGTGCTACGAGCCCTTCCGCGGCGACACGTCGGCGCAAATTTGCATGTACTCGACGGAATCAAACCGGCTGATCTCGTTTCCAAGATTTCGCGGCACGACGTGCTGCCCGGCGTGGTCACCTGACGGCAAGCAGCTTGCATTTATGTCCAGCGGCGGCGGCGATCCTGGAATTTATACAAGCGAGGCTGATGGCGGGCACTCTCGCCGGGTGACACTCTCCCGCGGCGTGAGCACCTCGCCGGTCTGGAATCCGCGCACGGGCCAGCAGATTATTTTCTTGAGCGACCGCGGCGGCGAACCGGTGCTCTATCAGATGAATGCGGATGGCTCGAACGTCGAGAAGATTGACATGCCGGATATGGGCTATGTCGTTGATCCCGCATGGTCGCCCAATGGCCAGCTGCTGGCTTTTGCATGGCGGCGGCCTTCCGGAAATTTCGACATATACATCATGGACATCGTGAGCCGGCAACTGGTGGAGCTGACGCGCGACGCGGGCCGGAACGAGCGGCCGAGCTGGGCGCCGGACGGGCGGCATCTTGTTTTTGAAAGCACGAGAACCGGCACGCGGCAAATCTGGACGATGCTCGCGGACGGCAGCGAACCGAAGCAATTGACATACTCGGGGCAGAATGAATCGCCGAACTGGTCACCAAAGTAGCGGAACGGAGTCAGAGCGCGGAGATTCGGATTAGAACTAGCGGTAGGATCCCGGCGCTGAATATGGCCATGGGAACGAATATGAATTTGAAACGGCGGCGCACATGAGACACCACAGCCATCAGAGCGCCGAAGGAGGCAATTCCATGCAGTCAGTTTCGATCCGCAGATTGTCAGTGTTGTTCTACATCGCTGCGCTCGTCTTCTTGGTCAGCGGATGCAAAAAGCGAGTGGCGGCGCCTCCGCCTACTACCGCGCCTGCGCCTGCGCCGGCACAACCTACGGTAACAATTAATGCCTCGCCGAGAGAAGTCGGCCCGGGAGGCACGGTCACGCTGACATGGTCTTCAACGAATGCGACGGACCTGCAGATTGGCCCCGACGTCGGCCGCGTGGCCGCGGAAGGCTCAACGCCCGTGACGCCGACGGTTTCGACGACGTATCAGATCACCGCAAATGGGCCTGGCGGTAGCGCTACGGCCAGCGTGAGCGTCACCGTGACGCGACCGGCCGCACCGCCAGCGGCGCCGAGCCAGACGATCGATGAACTATTCGCGGCGAAGGTGAAGGACGCGTTCTTTGACTTCAATAAGTCCGATTTGCGTCCAGACGCGCGCGTGGCGCTGACTCAAACCGCGGAGTTCTTGCGCTCGTACGCCGACGTGCGCATTCGAATCGAGGGGTATTGCGACGAGCGAGGCTCGACGGAATACAATCTCGGACTGGGTGAGCGTCGTGCGCAATCGGCGAAGGAGTTCCTCACTCAGCTTGGAATTTCGCCCGATAGGATGAGTACGGTCAGCTACGGAAAGGAGCGCCAGTTCTGTACCGAGCACAACGAGGACTGCTGGCAGCAAAATCGCCGGGCTCACGTGGTCCGGGCACAGTAAAATAAGAGGCAGTTGAGCACGCGGGCGTCCCGCGATGAAATCGTTGCGGGGCGCCGCGGCGTTTCCAAGGAGGACGGATCATGCGCGCACGAATGATTGCCGTGATCGTAGCCGCAGTATTCTTCGGAGCAATGGTGGGACAGCTCCTTGCACCTCAGCCGGCGTCCGCAGTGGCCCGGGAGATTGTGGAGCTGCAGCAATCGGTGGCCCAGCTCTTGCAGGGACAGCAGGACATGCGCAGTGCGATTGATCAGAAATTCGCCGAAGTGCGCACGCTCGTCGGCCAGTCTCTCGACGCCCAGAGCAGGCTGACCGCCGAGATGACGTCTCTTCAGAAGACGTTGCAAGACGCGCAAGCAAACACAGGCGCGAAGGTGGACACGCTGACGACGCAGTCGCAAGGTGTTTCCGACAACATGCAGGATCTGCAGGCGCGGATCGGCAAAGTCTCGCAGCAGGTTTCCGAGCTTCAAAACCTGGTGCAGAGCATTGACGCGAAAATTCCGGGAGCGCCCGCGGGCACGAGCACCACGGCGCCGGGCGACGGCGCGTCGGCGGCGCAGTCGACATCAACTCCGGCAGCGGCGCCGCCGATATCTTCGGACACGCTCTACCAAAATGCGCTTCGTGATTACGGCAGCGGCCGATACGATCTTTCCAAGCAGGAATTCTCCGATTTTCTGAAGAATTTCCCATCTTCCGATCTCGCCGGGAATTGCCAGTTCTATCTTGGCGAGATCGCTTTTTCCCAATCGCAATTCGAGGATGCCCTGGCCGACTACGACATGGTGCTCGTGAATTATCCGAAGAGCTACAAGTTGGCCCCTGCATCGCTCCGGAAGGGCGAGGCGATGCTGTCGCTCGGACAAAAAGCGGGAGCGATTCGTCAATTTCGGACTGTGGTGAGCCGCTTTCCCGGCACCGATGAAGCCAAGCGCGCGGAATCGCACCTGAAGCAACTTGCTCCTGCGCCAGCGGCCCACTGACCCCAGCCTGCGCAGCACAACTTCCCCAGCGCGACCGCGCCCCGGTTCGGTTATACTCGCGGGCACGAAAGCGGCCCTGACGGCGCCGAACGCGGAAGGCGGATTCCATCATGTCAGTCAACAAAGTCATTCTCGTCGGGCGACTCGGAAAGGATCCGGAAACTCGCTACACGGGTTCGGGCCAGGCGGTCTGCAATTTCAATATGGCGACGGACGAGTCGTTCAAAGATCGCTCCGGCAATCGCCAGAAGCGCACAGAGTGGCACCGAGTGGTGCTGTGGGGGAAGCTGGCCGAAATCGCGCAGCAGTACCTGAAAAAAGGGCAGCTCGTTTATATCGAAGGCCGGATCCAGAGCCGGCAGTGGGAAGATAAGAACAGCGGACAGAAGCGCACATCCTTCGAGATCATCGCAAATGGCATGAAGATGCTTACATCGCGCGCGGACAGTATGGCAGCAGGCGCGAGTGCAGGGACAAGCGCCGCGACCTCCGTTGATGCCGAGGGACCGATGGCGGACGATTCGATGACGGCCGGTCCCGAAATTTCAGACGAAGACATCCCCTTCTGAACGAAGCGCGAGCGCAACTCTCCCGTAACGCGCGCATCTGCCCGGATTATCTGCAGGGTTCCAGCTTGGATTACTTCTGATCGGCTGCTTTGGCTCTGAGTTCGTCGAGATGTTGCGTGTACTCGTCGAACTTGGGCTGTTGTTCGGGGGTGAGGATGGCGCGGATTTTCTGGCGGCCTTCACGGCGAATTGCGTCCGCCTGAGGCTTCACTTGATCCTGAAACGCGCGAAGTCGCGAGTGAACGTCCTCCGTAATGGCAACGACTTGATTCTGCTGCTCGGGAGTAAGCGAGAGCTGCTCGATCAACTGCTTAACAATTTCGCTATGCGTCGGGACGATCACGCGGTGGCCATAGGCTCGAGCTTCCCAATAGTGCGTTCCCACTCCCCCGAGCGCCACCCCCAGGAGCAAGACCAACGCGACAAGAAGCCCCGCCTTGCGCCGAATATTGTTATTTTCCATTGCTCGAATCCCCGGCGTATGTCAACACGTCCTCTGGATTAATCGTTTGGCTCATATTATCCGGAAACAAGCCGACGTTATCGGCCGCCCGCATATCGGCAACCGCCGGCCTTGACGGAATTCCGGAGACTGCGCCGTACGCCAGCAGCAAAACGAGCGCAGCCGAAGCCGACCATGCCGCGCGAAGCGCCAGAGTTTCGAACGGCTTCCAAAAACTCGTGCGCGCGGAGTTTTCCTCTTCCGCAAGGATCGCCGCCATGACCCGCGGCGCGAAGAAAGCGCTGGGTTCAGCGGCGGGCTCAACCGACCTTCGCAACAGGCGCTGCGCGACCTGCCCATATCTCACGGCCTCGGAGCAGCCGGCGCACGCGTGCAAGTGAGTCTCAATGCGCTCCCGCTCCACTGGAGCCAACTCGCCCGAGAGATAGTCCTCGAGCAGGGCTTCGTATTGCGTACAAACGTTTTCAAATTCATTCCGAGCCATGCGATTTATACCTTCCTTTCCTTCGATCGCACGCCCCCGGTCAGTTTGCGCCGGTACGCTTCCATCATGTTTGCTCGCGCCCGGAACATGCGAACCTTCACTGTGTTCACGTTCAAATCATAAATTTCCGCGATTTCCGTCACGGAAAGCCCTTCCACTTCTTTCAGAAGCAAGATGTCCCGATCCTCATCCGACAAGCCCGAAAGCAGCCGCTCGACAAGATCGCGGGCCTCAACCTGCGCACCCTGGCTCGACGGACTCCGCTCGGCGTTGGCATACGAATCGAGCCGCTCGACCTGCTCCTCGGAAAGATCGGACTGGTAGATCAGCGGACGCACTTTCTTCTTGCGCAGCGAGTCCCAGCATTCATTCACCGCGATCTTATAGAGCCAGGTGGAAAAGGCTGACCGCATGTCGAACCGGCGGATGGATACATAAGCCTTCATGAATACCTGCTGCGAAATGTCCTCAACGTCCTCGCGGCGGCGCAAAATCCGGGTCACGACGGCGAAGACTCTGTGCTGGTGGCGCCGCACGAGTTCTTCGAAGGCGGCCGTTGTTCCATTTTGGGCTAGACGTACCAGTTCCCGTTCGTCCAGCGCCCCATCCTTCGGCAGGGCAATCGCCGGCAAGGCTTGTACGGATGCAGCCACGTGTTTTGGGACGTTGGGCATAACGTTTGGGTTACAACAAGTTTCGATGCCGGTTATCGGCCCAGCGGTTCTTTTCCTGTTGCAGACATCATACGACCATGGTAAACAATGACGCTATGATAATCGGTGATCGGCTTCGCTTGCTTCGAGAAACAAAAAAACTGTCACAGGGCGACATCGAGAAGCGCACGGGTTTGCTGCGTTGTTACATCTCGCGTGTCGAAAACGGCCACACGGTCCCAGCAATTGAGACGCTGGAAAAACTTGCTCGCGCAATGGAAGTTCCTCTCTACCAGCTTTTCTACGATGGAGAAGAACCACCCGAATTGCCGAGCCTTCCCAAGCGGAAGACGGCGGATGATATTGCCTGGGGCAGCAAGGGCAAGGATGCGCGGCTTCTGGGGCGATTCCGGCGGCTTCTGTCGAAGATAGAAGAACCGGACAGACGGCTTCTTCTTTACATGGCCCAGAAGATGGCAAACCGCTAGGTTTTGCCCCTCGCGGATCAGCGCCCCTTGGCAGATTATTCCCATTCGATCGTGCTTGGTGGCTTCGAACTGATGTCGTAAGCCACCCGGTTCACGCCGGGGACTTCGTTTACGACTCGGACCGAAATTCGCTCGAGCACTTCGCGCGGGAGCCGTGTCCAGTCGGCAGTCATCGCGTCCTGAGACTCGACGACGCGCACAACCACAGTGTCTCCGTACGTTCTGCCGTCGCCCATCACGCCCACGCTACGAACCGGCAGCAGGACCGCAAACGCCTGCCAGACTTTCTCATAGAGGCCCGCGCGGCGAACTTCTTCGACTACCACGGCGTCGGCGGCGCGAAGCGTCTCGAGCCGCGCGGGCGTTACTTCGCCGAGCAGCCGGACTGCCAGGCCCGGTCCCGGAAACGGATGCTTGATCAGAATCTCCTCCGGAAGTCCGAGTTCCCGTCCGATGCGGCGCACTTCGTCCTTAAAGAGATCGCGCAGAGGCTCGATCAGCTCGAATGGCATATTTTCGGGGAGACCCCCCACGTTGTGGTGGCTCTTGATGGTCGCCGAAGGGCCTTTTACGGAAACAGATTCGATGACGTCGGGATAGAGCGTTCCCTGGACCAGAAATCGTATCGTTTTGTCGCCATTGGAGGAAGCCGAAGCCAGCTTCAGCGCTTCTTCAGCAAAAACCGCGATGAATTCCCCGCCAATAATCTTGCGTTTTCGTTCAGGGTCGGTAATGCCTGCGAGGCCCGCGAGGAATCGCGCGGACGCGTCCACTCCGATTACGTTCAGGCCGAGGCGATTACGAAGAAGGTCGAGCGTCTCGTGAAACTCGTTCCGGCGCAGGAGGCCCGTGTCTACGAAGACATTGGTCAGGCGATCGCCGATAGCGCGATGCACCAGGGCCGCGGCCACCGCGGAATCCACTCCCCCGCTCAGCGCGCATAGCGCACGGGCGCCGTTTGTCTGCGCGCGAATGGAAGAAATCGTCTCTTCAATGAAGCCGGCGCGATTCCAATTCTTTGCCGCTCCACAAACGTCGAAGATAAAATTCTCCAGAATTTCGGTACCGAATTCGGTGTGCAGGACTTCGGGATGGAATTGCACGGCGTACAGATTCCTTGCGACATCCTCCATCGCCGCGACGGCATTCGCCGTCCGCCCCGTGGCGGTGAATCCCTTCGGCAGGTTATCGACGTTGTCGCCGTGGCTGTTCCAAATCTTGATCGAGTGCGGAACGCCCTCAAATAGCTTCGAGCGCCCCTCGATTTCGAGCTGCGCGGGGCCGTACTCGCGCCGCTCGGCGGGCCGGACGATGCCGCTGAGCGTATGCGCCATCCACTGCATCCCGTAGCAAATCCCAAGCACCGGGATACCCAGGCTGAGAACTTCGGGACTGCAGACCGGCGCGTCGGCGTCGTAGACCGAGCTGGGGCCGCCGGAAAGGATCAGTCCGACCGGCTCCCAGCGCCTGATTTCGTCGAGATTGGCGTTGCAGGGCAGAACTGCAGAGAAAACTTCCTGCTCGCGCACGCGCCGGGCGATCAACTGCGTATACTGCCCGCCGAAATCGAGAACGACGATGCCCTTTTTGACGCTCAAAGGTTCCCTCTTCCGGGCCGCATCTGGCGCGCGGCTCAGCGCAGAACGATGTTCACCAGTTTTTTCGGGACAACGATCGTCTTAGCCACGGACTTGCCGTCAATCATCTGTTTGACGCGCTGATCCGCGAATGCGCGTTCCTTCAATTCGCTTTCGCCGAGACCGTCGTCCACCAAAATCTTTCCTCTCAGCTTTCCGTTGATCTGAATGATGATTTCGTGCTGCTCTTCGTGCGCGAGCTCTTCACGGTATTCCGGCCACGGCACGGCCAGAATGCCGCCTGTGTGGCCAAGCATTTCCCAAAGCTCTTCCGAAAGATGCGGCGTCACCGGAGCGAGCATCAGAACGAGCATTTCGATCGTGCGCTCGACGACGGAGGGACTCGCCCCTGCGTCCAGCGGTTCTTGGGCGTGCAGCTCGTTGACCAGCTCCATAATCAGCGCGATCGAGGCGTTGAAGTGCCAGCGCACCTCGAAATCGCTGGTCACGCGCTTCAGGGTCTGGTGCGCCTTGCGCAGAAGCGCCTTTTCCTTCTCGGTGGCCTTCGCGAAATCAAATTTCGCGTCGTCGAACGGGAGCGCGTTCCGAAGACGCTCGGCCTGCGCGTCCACGAGCCGATAGACGCGATGGAGGAACCGCGAGCAGCCCTCGATGGCCTGATCGCTCCATTCGAGATCTTTCTCCGGCGGTGCGGCAAACAGCGTGTAGAGACGCCCGGTGTCGCAGCCGTATCGTTCAGCCATGTCTATCGCGCCGACAACATTGCCGCGCGATTTCGACATGGCCACGCCGCCTTTCTGCACCATGCCCTGCGTGAAGAGGCGCGCAAACGGCTCGTTGATTTTCACCAAGCCGATATCGCGCATGAACTTCGTGAAGAATCGCGAATAGAGCAGATGCAAAATCGCGTGGGTGATTCCGCCGACGTATTGATCGACCGGCAGCCAGTGACGGATGATTTCTTTATCGAAGGGCGCCTCGTCGTTGTGGGGATCGGCGTAGCGGTAGTAATACCAGGACGAATCGACGAACGTATCCATCGTGTCGGTTTCGCGCCGCGCCGGACCGCCGCATTTCGGGCACGTCGTATTCACAAACTCGGGCGACGTCGCCAGCGGCGACTGGCCCGCTTCGATGAGTTGAACGCTTTCCGGCAACAGCACGGGCAGCTGACTGTCTGGCACGGGCACGACTTCGCAATTTCCGCAATAGACGATCGGAATCGGCGTGCCCCAATACCTCTGGCGTGAAATTCCCCAGTCTTTCAAGCGGTACGTCGTCTGGGCCTTGCCGAAACCTCGCGCTTCGGCGTCGGCGGTCATTTTCACACGAGCTTGTTCTGAAGAAAGCCCGGTGTACTCGCCCGAATCCATTAAGCGCCCGTCTTCCGTATAAACGCCCTTCACCTGGTCCGTGGGAATCGGATTGCCCGAGATTGGCTGCACGACGACCCGCATGGGCAGACGGTATTTCTTCGCGAAATCGAAATCGCGCTCGTCATGTGCAGGAACGCTCATCACCGCGCCGGTGCCGTATTCGGCCAAAACAAAATTCGCCACCCAGATCGGAACGCGATCGCCTGAAAACGGATTGACGGCAAAACGTCCGGTGAAGAAGCCCTCTTTCTCGGCCGTAGCGATTTCTTCCGTTTTCATGACGCGCTGGCGCAGCCGGTTCCATTCCTTCTCGACGCCCGCCGCGCCTTGAACGCCTTCGAGCAACTTGCCGACAAGCGGATGTTCGGGTGAAAGAACGATCGCCGTCGCGCCGTAGATCGTATCGATGCGCGTCGTGAAAACTTCGATTGAAGCGTCGGCCACATCGAGAACCGCGAAGCGAATGCGCGCGCCTTGTGATTTCCCGATCCAATTCCGCTGCATGGCCAGAACGCGCTCGGGCCACCCGGCCTCGATTTCCTTCATGTCGTCGAGCAGTTGATCCGCGTAGTCGGTGATTTTCCAAAACCACTGCGCAATCTCGCGGGCTTCGACTTGCGTATCCTCATGCCGCCAGCAGAACCCGTTGACCACCTGCTCGTTCGCCAGCACCGTTTGGCAGCGGGGACACCAATTCACGCGGCTCTTTTTGCGATAGGCGATCCCCCGCTCGAGCATCCGCAGGAAGAACCACTGATTCCAGCGATAGTATTCAGGCGCGCAGGTGGAGATTTCTCTCGACCAGTCGTAACTGAAACCGAAGCGCTGCAGGACCTTTTTGAATTCGGCGACGTTTTGCAGCGTCCAAAGGCGCGGATGAATCCCGCGATCGATCGCGGCGTTTTCGGCAGGCAGGCCGAAAGCATCCCAGCCCATCGGATGGAGGACGTTGAAGCCGCGCATTCGGCGGAATCGCGCGATGGCGTCCCCAATCGTGTAATTCCGCATGTGCCCCATGTGCATCGTGCCCGACGGATAGGGCAGCATTTCGAGCATGTAGAATTTCGGACGCGGGGAATCCGCGTCGGGACGAAACGCATCGTGCGCTTCCCAGATTTTCTGCCACTTCTCTTCGATCGCTCGTGGGTCGTACTGGCCCAACGTCATTTACCTCGTTTCTTGGATTGTCGAGCTTTCGCGCGTGCGGCTGCCTTCGGCGCCACCCTGCGCTTTTTCGCGGGGCGAAGCTGGCGAACCTTGTGCCACGATTTTCGTCCCAGCCCGGCGGGCACGGGCAGTCGCATCAACTTCCACAGCGTCGCGACGTTTCGCCGGTCGTCGCCGGGCTTATCGATCGGAGTCTCGAGAATAAAGGCGCGACCCGCAAGCAACGGATGATTCAGGATTGCGCCGAACGCTTCGAGTCCAATCTTGCCTTTGCCGATATGCTCGTGCCGATCTACTCGCGACCCCAGTGCCGTCTTCGAATCATTCACGTGAATCACGTGGACGTTCGCAAGGCCAACAGTCGCGTCAATCTTCTTCAGTGTTTCGTCGAGGCCTTTTGCGGAGCGAATATCGTGCCCTGAGGCGAGGAGATGCGCCGTGTCGATGCAAACGCCCGTCGGCAGATCACGGCAGGCATCGAGAATCGCCTTCAGTTCCTCGAATCGCGAACCGATGCAGGTTCCCTGCCCCGCCGTATTTTCGAGCAGAATGCGCAACCCCTCAAGCCGGAGTCCGCGCGCCGCCTGCCGAAGTCCGTCGGCCACCGCCGCGATCGCCGCGCTCATATCCATGCCGCACGCTGACCCCGGATGCGCCACCAGAAAATCCGCGCCGAGGCCAAGCGCGCGAATGATCTCCCCGTGAAATGCCTGAACGGACCTCGTTCTCAGCACGCGGTCGGGCGACGCCAGATTGATCAGGTAGTTGTCGTGAACGACCAGCGGGCCTAAGCCAAGTTCGCGCCGGCGCTCCCGGAATCGCGTAGCATCCGCCGCGGCGATTCGCGAGCTGTCGGCGCCCCGCGTCCACATCCGCGGGCTGGACGAAAAAATCTGCAGAGCATTTGCGCCGAGGCCGTGAGCGATTTCGAGCGCGCCCGAGATATCTCCAGCGATCGAAGTATGAATGCCGATGCGCGCGCTGCCATCTTGCCACGCGGGAATTTCTGGCTTTGGAGGAGGCTCCGGGCGGTATTCGTCGTCAGCGTCGTATTCGAGTTGGGCGGGTACTGTAGTGTGTTGTTCTTCCGCCATTCCCTCAGGATGTCCCGGAAAATGTACCGCTGGAGCGGCCGCAATTCCGCCGCCTTATGCAGTAACGCACATTTTAGCGGAATTCGCGCGTCGCGGCAAATCCGGCGCGAAGGGCTATGGCGCGCAGGTCTTTAGACCCAAGGTTCTTGCCGGCAGGTTTTTTTTCCGAATCACGATGCCAAAACCGTAGCCTCTAAAGACGTGAGCCGCATTACGCGTTATCGATTTGTGCGCGCTGGAGCTTGTCCGAATAGTCGATGTATAGGGACTTCCATTCCGAATAGAAATCGAGCGCCGCGAGGCCCGATTCGCGATGGCCGTTGCCGGTATTCTTGATCCCGCCAAAGGGCAAATGCGTCTCCGCGCCGATCGTGGGAGCGTTGATGTAGACGATGCCGGTCTCAAGATCGCGCATAGCGCGGAACGCGTTATTCACATTTCGCGTGTAGAGGGACGACGAGAGGCCATAGACAACGCCATTCGCAATTTCCAGCGCCTCGTCGAACGTGCTGAACGGAATCACGGACACCACCGGGCCGAATATTTCCTCCTGTGCGATGCGCATCTGCGGGCTCACGTCCGCGAACACGGTCGGTTCGTGGAACCAGCCGCGGGCGTTCGCTCCGTTCTCCAAGCGATGGCCGCCCGCGCGCAGTTTTGCGCCTTCATTCTTGCCGATTTCCACGTACTTCATCACGGTGGTCAGCTGCTGCTCGTTGACCACCGGGCCCATCTCAACCTTGGCATCCAGGCCGTCGCCGACGCGCAGTGCCTTCGCGCGCTCGACCAGTTTTTCCGTGAACTCGGTGTAAATCTTCTTGTGTACGGCAATGCGGCTCGCGGCGGTGCAGCGTTGGCCGCTGGTGCCAAACGCGCCCCAGATCACGCCATCGAGAGCGAGATCGAGATTCGCGTCGTCCATGACGATGATGATGTTTTTTCCACCCATCTCCAGATGGCATTTCTTGAACGTAGGCGCGCACTCCTCGTTGATGATTCGCCCGACTTCGGTCGAGCCTGTAAAGCTGACCAGACGCGTGTCCGGATGACGAACCAGCGGGCCGCCCACTTCAGGGCCGGTGCCATTGACGACATTGACGACCCCGTGCGGAAGCCCCGCTTCCGCAAGCACTTGCACGAAGTTGTAGGTGGAATAGGGCGTATCTTCCGCCGGCTTGATTACCACCGTATTGCCCATCACCAACGCCGGCGCAATTTTCCACGACGGAATCGCCATCGGGAAATTCCACGGCGTGACGAGCGCGGCCACGCCAATCGGTGCGCGGACCGCCATCGCAAACTTGTTCGGCAATTCCGACGGCGTCGTTTGGCCGAATTGGCGGCGGCCTTCCCCGGCCATCAGATACGTCATGTCGATGGCTTCCTGAACGTCGCCGCGCGTCTCGGCCAGCACTTTGCCCATTTCGCGGGTCATTTCACGCGCGTAGTCTTCCTTCCGGGCCACCAGAATTTCCGCCGCGCGATAGAGAATCTCGCCGCGCTTGGGCGCCGGCGTGAGACGCCACCTGCGATAAGCCTCCTTTGCGGCATCCACCGCGCGATTGACGTCGGCCTCCGTGGAGGATGGAAACATTCCGACTAATTCATCGCGGTTCGCAGGATTGCGGTCTTCGATGGAACTTCCGCCGGTGCCCTCAACCCACTCCCCATTGATGTAGTTCTTGTACACCTTCGGTGCTACGGAAGTGGCCATGGTGCTGCCTCCGATTGACGCTCGCTTCGAAGAATAGCTGGAGAATAGATGCGCGGCAAGCCAGGTGCGGCGCAAGAGTGCCTTTGTTGATTTCTAAAAGTCGCGGAAGTGTACGTTCGGGTCAACGCAGAGTTCGCAGCCAGCGCTCGATCGCGCGCTGAATGTGCGGGAGTTCGGCGTCGATCCAGTCGGCTTTCCGGCCGTCCTGCACTTGCGCCCAGACGCGCCGCGCCGGAATAAACACGGTCAACTCGAGCGTTCCCTTTTGACCGTGCTTCTTGAAGTGCCAGTGGGTCGAGCCGGGATACGAGGCTTGCGTCCCCTTCTTGCCGATTTCCAGCCCGCGAGCCGCGCACACTTCTTCGATCACACGGGCCGCAAGCGCAAGATCGCACTTGCGGGGCACCGGGAATTCGATTTCTTTCACCCCGCTATTTTACGAACGCGCGCCGCGATTGGAAATGGTTCTTCGTTTATGCCAGGAACTTTTCGAGCGGCTCCCAGTAGTTGCCCTTCCAGCCCGACGCGAGATGCTCGGCCGTGCCCTCGGGGAATCCGGTGTGGTCAAAAACGATTTTGGTTCCGGAGCCGTCTTCGACGAGTTCGAATCTCGCGATGGAATAGATGCCCGGCGGCCAGGCTCCGGGCCGCCACGCTTGAACGATTCGTTCGTTCGGCACCAGCTCGATTTGCCGCCCCGTGACGTAGCCTCCGAAGATGGAAAACGCGCCTCCGGCTTCGCGGCTGATTCGCGTCGGCCCCGCGCCCGGACGCATGCCGCCACGCATGGCCTCGCTGAGCGCAGCAACTTTGTCGAACTGGGCTTCGTCGGTAAGCGCATCGTAGACGCGTTTCCGCGATGCCTTGAAAACGGGTTCTTGATGAATCGCTTCCGCTGTGTGAGAAATCTCGTCCTCACCGGCCGCCAGCAGCGCGATTGGGCCTGCGGCGATGGCCCCGACGGCGACGGCTGCACTTGTTATCGCCTGCCGCCGTGAAATCCCGTGAATCAACTCGGCCAGTCTGATTGTGTCTCTCATCCCTTCCCTCCCGATCGCTGCTATCGATTTCGTTGGCATGATTCTCCCCGTAAAGCCCACATAAGACCACACAGCCAAAATATGTTCCACATAATGTTTTGCTAGGCGCTGGCGTGGTTCGAGCTCATACTCCCCGCAGCAACTGAGGAGGTTTTATGCCTTACCCCGCCGGTCACCGCGAACGTGTGAAAAGTGAAATCATCGACAGCGCGCGGCGCCTGTTCAATCGCTATGGCTTCGAAAACGTTTCCGTGGAGCAGATCATGGCGGGCGCAGGATTGACGCACGGCGGTTTCTACAGCTATTTCAAGAGCAAGAGCGATCTCTACGTTGACGTGCTGGATTGCTTTTTCACGAATCCGGAATGGAAGAACTGCTGGGAAGGCGTCGAGGTCGATTTATCCGCGACCGATGTGGGCGCCCAGATCGTCCGCGCCTATCTTTCGCGGCAGCATTTCGAGGACGTGGAGAATTCCTGCCCGATGGTCGCGCTGCCGACCGATGTCGCGCGCAGCGACGAAACCGCGCGGCGCGCGTTTCAGACGGTATTTCAAGCGATGGTTAGCGCATTGCGGCGCGGGTCCGCCGTTCCCGGACGACAAGGCCGCGTGACCGCGCAGGCCATCGCAGCCCTGTGCGTCGGCGGGATGGTCGTCGCTCGCGCCATGGTCGATCGTGCTGCCGCGGACGAATTGCGCGACGCTTGCTCGGCGGTTGCGGTCGAGCTTGGCGGTTGGAAGAAGAGAAACGGATTGAAAAACGGAAAGCTGAGGCCGGCTGAAAAGCCGTTCGATAGAGCCCGAGCGTAAACGCGATTGCGTCCGGCGGATGCTACTGCCGCACGGTGGCGGAAGGGCTCGACGAACTGCCTGGCGTGGCGCTGCCCGGAGCAGGCGCGGGGCTGCCGGAAGGCTTGGACGTCTCGGATGGCCGCTGCTGCGGTGGACGTGGCGCGCTGACGCCGGCAATGTCCGAACCGAGCCCGAGCTTCTGAAGGCTCGGAGCGTCGATTTTTCCATTTCCCGTCAGAGCGTGCTCTTCCTGAAAACGGCGCATCGCGTCCTGCGTGTTGTCGTCCCACTTGCCGGAAGGCTCGCCCTGGTAATATCCCTCGCGAGCGAGCGCGCTCTGAATTTCCTGGATGCGGTCGGCGGTCGGCGCTTTTTGGCCAGGCTCGTGACGCGCCTTGTGCTTTTTGGATTTCTTTTTTGACTGCTGCGTGGGAACCACGTTACGTGAAAACGTGGCCGGAGATGCCGCCGCGCGCAACACGGTCGCTGCGCCAAAACCAGTGAGCGCGAGTATCAGGGCAGAAAAAGAAACAGCCGCGCGTCGAGCCGCACGACCCGCGCCCTTGCGGATAGACCTATAACTCATTCGTTCGGAACCACGCCCGCGAGGAATACGATCAGTGACCGATCGTTTGCATCCTTCCGCGAAACTTTGAACAGGACGTCCTGTCCCGGCTTCAGCTTGCCGACTTCCCGGCGATAATCCGCTGCGCTCGTTACCGGCTCGTGATTCACCTCGACTACCACGTCGCCGCGCGTGAATTCGATATCTTCGGCGAAGCTGGCCGGCTCGACGTCGGTAACGATTGCGCCGGACTTGCGATCGACGCCCAATTTTCGTGCAAGGTCGGGAGTCAAATCCTCGACGGAAAGCCCAAACTTTGCAGGCTCGCCCTCCCCCGGGACTTGATCGCCAGATTCGCCAACCTGCGGGAACAGCTTCGCGCGATCCGCAACGACCACCGAAACTTCATGCTGTTGCTTTTCGCGCAGATATTGCAACTGAACGGTCTGCCCGATGGGCGTGTCCGCAATCGGATCCACGAGATCCGAGCCCACATGGACCGGGTGGCCGTTCACCTGAGTGATCAAGTCGCCTGGCTGGAGCCCGGCCTTTTGCGCCGGGCTGCCCGGCTCGATGCCTTCCACCACGATACCGTTCGTCGCGCCCAATTCCTTCAGCAAAACGGGATTTGCGCTGTGATCTTCGCTGAAGCTGATGCCGATGGATCCGCGCGTCACTTTGCCGGATGTCACAAGCTGGTTGTAGACGTTGATGACTGTATTCGCGGGTAGCGCGAAACCTACGCCTTCGAAGCCGTGTCCGCCGGTGTAAATTGCGGTATTGATGCCGATGACCTCGCCGGCCATGTTGACGAGCGGGCCGCCTGAATTGCCCGGGTTGATGGCGGCGTCGGTCTGAATGAACTTCTGGAACTGGAAGCCGGGATTCGAGCGATCCTTCGCACTGACGATCCCGGCCGTAACCGTCTCCTGCAAGCCAAACGGGCTGCCAAACGCAAGCACCCAATCGCCGACCTGCACCCCCTCGGAGTTGCCGAGTCGAGCGGTGGTGAGCGCGCGATCAGGATCGATCTTGATTACCGCGAGATCGGTCAGTTGGTCGGTGCCGATCACTTTCGCGGTGTAGTGGCGAGGATCTTTGTCGAGCGTCACTTCAATCTTCGTGGCCTGATCGATCACGTGGTTGTTGGTCAGGATGTAGCCTTTGCCGTCAACCACGACGCCGGAGCCGAGGCTGCGTTCCGCGCCATCGTTGTCATCCGGGCCATCGAGAAAATGATTGAAAAAATCCTGCAGGTCTTCGTCGCGGCGTGAGCGCTTTTTCGGGCGAGCGATCACCTGCGTAGTCGAAATGTTCACCACCGCCGGTGCAAGCTTTCCCGATATCGCCGAAAATGTACCGCTCAGTTGAACGGGATCGGGGATCGCGAGGAGGGCTACACCGCTGGAGCTTTGGCTTCTCGTGGCCATCGCCCGGCCGGAGATGAGCGTGCCGATCAGGATTCCCACCGCCAGCGTGATCATGATCACGAGGCTGGCGAAGAATTTGCGACGCCTCACCCAATCGACTAGTTCGCGAAACTGAATGCCCATCAACTGGCTCCTGAAGCGGAAGGCGGAGACACTATTTCCCATGAAAATTATAGCACTTTCGACGCGGTTCCTTCGGGAATAGAATCGGGCCGCGGTGCCCTGACTGATAATCGCCCGCTCTCAGAGATGCCCAGAGCATGAAGCAGGTTGGCGCAGGCGTCACGAATTGTTACAATGCGGTTTCGGAGCCATGACACCACAAACACTCTACGAAAAGATTTGGAATGCCCACCTCGTTCGCGATATCCCAGGCCAGCCATCACTGATTTACATCGACCGGCACTTGATCCACGAAGGAACTTCTCCGCAAGCCTTTGCTGGATTGAAATCCGCCGGCCGCAAGGTGCGCCGGCCGGACCTGACATTCGCGGTGATGGACCATTCGGTCTCGACGAAGAATCGCAATCTGCCGATTCTCGATCGAGATGCCGCCGGGCAATTTGAGGCGTTGGCGAGAAACTGTAAAGAGACGGGCGTGCGGCTTTTCGACATGCACAGCCGCAACCAGGGAATCGTCCACATCATCGGCCCGGAATTGGGCATCACGCAGCCGGGACTGACGATCGTCTGCGGTGACAGCCACACGTCCACGCACGGCGCGCTCGGCGCCCTCGCCTTCGGCATCGGCACGAGCGAGATCGAGCATGTGCTGGCCACGCAGTGCCTTTCTCAGGAGAAGTCGAAGGCCGGCCTGATTCGATTCAATGGAAAGCGGCCGAAGGGCGTAACGGCGAAGGATTTTATTCTGGCGCTGATCGGCAAAATCGGCATCGCCGGCGGAACGGGACACGTTTTCGAATATGCGGGCGACGCGGTTCGCGCGCTTTCCATGGAAGCCCGCATGACCATGTGCAATATGACCATCGAGGGCGGCGCGCGCGCCGGAATGGTCGCCCCGGATGAAACAACGTTCCGCTATCTGGAAGGCAAGCCGTTCGTTCCGCGCGGAAAGGATTTTCAAGCCGCAGTCGATCACTGGAAAACGCTGGCGTCGGACAAAGGCGCGAAGTTTGACATGGTCGTGGATGTCGACGCGGCTTCGCTCGCTCCGCAGGTGACCTGGGGCACGAATCCCGGCATGGTTACCGACGTCACGGGCAAAGTGCCCGATCCGAATTCATTTGCCGATCCAGTGGATCGCCAAGCTGCCGAGCGCGCGCTGGTCTACATGGATCTGCGCCCGGGCACGCCGATGACGAATATTTCGGTGGACCGCGTCTTTATCGGCTCGTGCACGAATTCGCGGATTGAAGATTTGCGCGCAGCGGCCCATGTGATTCAAGGCAAGCATGTCGCGAAGAACGTCAAGCAAGCCCTCGCCGTTCCCGGGTCGCGCGTGGTGAAAGTTCAGGCGGAAGAAGAGGGTCTGGACAAAATTTTTGAGGAAGCCGGATTCGAGTGGCGCGATGCGGGCTGCAGCATGTGCATTGGCATGAACGATGATGTACTGCCCAGCGGCGAGCGTTCCGCCAGCACCTCGAATCGCAATTTCGAAGGCCGGCAAGGAAAAGGCAGCCGCACGCATCTCGTGAGCCCCGCGATGGCTGCCGCGGCCGCGATTGAAGGACATTTCGTGGACATCCGAAGCTGGGACGTCAACGGAGACGAATAAGCATGGAGCCGTTCATCAAGCATACGGGCTTGGTAGCGCCGATGGATCGGGTAAACGTGGATACCGACCAGATGGTGCCGAAGCAGTTTCTGAAATTTCAGACCCGCGAGGGCTATGGCCGCGTGCTCTTCTACGACTGGCGCTATCTGCCCGGTGAAAAGCCCAATCCGGAATTTCCGCTCAACTTTCCGCGGTACAAGGGAGCGTCCGTACTGCTGGCGCGCGCGAATTTCGGATGCGGTTCGAGCCGTGAGCACGCGCCGTGGGCGCTTCACGATTATGGATTCAAGGTCGTAATCGCGCCGAGCTACGCCGATATTTTCTACAACAATTCGTTCAAGAACGGGATTCTGCTGGTCACCTTGAGCGACGCCCAGGTGGACGATCTTTTCAAGCGCCTGGAGAAGAGGGAAGGTTACAAACTTACTGCGGATCTTGAGAGCCAGATGCTGACCGACGAGAGCGGGCTAAAGATTCCGTTTGAGATTGACGCATTCCGCAAGAAATGCCTGCTCAAGGGCCTCGACGACATCGGTCTGACCCTCGAGCATGCCGCCGATATTGCCGCTTACGAAAAAGCGCATCCCTTCACGGCCACGATGTACGACCCGGTTGACGTGAAAGTCTCGCAGCCCGCTTAAATCGAAATTTCCCTCCCGTTGCTGCGCCTTCGGGATGAAGAATCCAGTGAATCCGCAACGGCATAGGAACCATTCCTCAATCTCGCACGATTCCGGCGATTTCCGGATCCGCGAGTCGGCGGCTCACGCGCGAACGGCCGATCAGCGGCTTGCAGAGTCGTACACGATTTTTCCGCCGGTGATGGTGAGAACGACTCTCGTAGTCAGAAGCTCTTTCGGTGCGAGCCTCATCAGATCGGACGGAAATACGACAATATCGGCGAGCATTCCATCGCGAAGCTGGCCCTTGCGCGCCTCGTCAAATTCCGCATAGGCCGAGCCAATCGTGTAGTCGTGGATGCAAGTCTCGATGGGAAGCTTCTCTTGTGGCTGCCAGCCGCCGGGTGGGCCGCCGTCCGGCAATTCGCGCGTGACGCACGCGTATATCCCGCGAAGAGGATTCACGGCCTCCACCGGGTAATCCGTGCCGAACGCGAGCCGCGCTCCGCTTTTGCTCAGCGTGTTCCAGGCGTATGCGCCTTTCACGCGCTCCGGCCCAATGCGCGATTCGGCCCACCGCTCGTCATCGAGCAGATGCGACGGCTGCATCGACGCGATGACGTTGAGAGCGGCAAAGCGCGAAATATCGCCAGGGGCGACCACTTGTGCGTGCTCGATCCGATCGCGGCGGTCTCGCGGCCCGTTCGCGGTTCGCACCGCGTCAAACGCATCGAGCCCCACGCGATTGGCCCGGTCGCCGATGGCATGAAATGCGATCTGATATCCGGCTCGATCGCGCTCAATCGCCGTTTGCTTCAGGCGCTCGGGATCAACGCGCAGGATGCCGGAAGTGGAGGCGTCGTCGGAATATGGCGCGAGCATCGCCGCCGTCCGTGAGCCGAGCGAGCCGTCGAGGAAGCCTTTCAGCGCGCCCGTTTTCACCCACGCGGTCGGAGCTCCCGCCTGCCGCTGGAGTTCTGCCAGCGCAGAAACCGGCGCGTTGAATGGCAGCCACTCCGTGATCCGCACCTTCAGCTTCCCTTCCCGTTCGAGCGCGCGATAAATCTCGAAATCGACAAGACCCGGTGGCGCCGGCGCCGGCCGGCCATCGCGCGTTCTGCCGTCCAGATACTCCTCGTAGAACGCAAAGAGTGAGCCGTCGGAATTGTCTTGAATCGATGTGACGCCAAACCGCGCCGCTTCATCGAGCGCCAACTCCGCCGCTTGGCGGCGGCGTTCCAGCGACAACGGAGGAACGCGTTGCCAAACGCGATCCATCGCCGAATCTTCTTCGAGCAGGCCGGTGAGCTTGCCTGTCTTCGGGTCGCGTGCGAATTTGCCGCCGGGCGGGTCTGGGCTGCTTTCCGTAATTCCGGCGATCTCGAGCGCTCGGCTATTGGCTATGGCAACGTGCCCGTCCACGCGCTCGAATAACATCGGATGCTCGCGCGAAACGGCATCGAGGTCTGCGCGCGTCGGAAACTGCTGTCCCGGCCAAAGGGTGTGGTCCCAACCGCCGCCGGTAATCCACTCCCTGGGCGCGAACTCGCTCAATCGTTCGCGAATGCGTTGCTGAAATTCTTCAAGCGATTTCGCCCCTTCAAAATTAATCCGAAACTTTGCAATCCCCGCCTCGACCAAATGCAGGTGGGCGTCATTGAATCCCGGCATCGCGAATTGGCCGTGCAGATCGATCACCCGCGTCTTCGGACCGATAAACGGTGAGATTTGCTCGTCTGTGCCGATGGCGGCGATTGACTCGCCGCGAATCGCAACGGCCTGCACTCGCGGCTGTTCGGTGAAGCCCGTGTAAACGTCGCCGCTCTTGAGGACCAGGTCGGCCGTTTCGCGCTGCGCCATCTTGTGCGGGGTGGATTCTCGCGCCATCAGCGGGATGAGCGACGCGATCGCGGCAACCAGGAGCGGGATCGCACGCCAGACCGCAGCCGACGGGCCTCGAGAGACTGGTCCGATTGCGCCCTTTGCTTTCGTGGAGCCGTCAAGATTTGGATTGTGCAAGTGCGTACGTCGCAAGCAGGATGCGCTTCAGCCCTGCGATTCGATCGGATGGATCGTACCACTCATCGAGCGAATGTGAGCCGCCGCCCTGTCCCCCGCCGCCGAGAGCGATCGCGGGTATTCCCATCGACAACGGCAGATTCGCATCCGTGGACGATCGCTCATGGCGCGCCGAATTTCCAAGGTACGCATCGACGCTCGAAATGGCCGCAAGCAGCGCCGAATCCGCCGCCAGCTTCCCGCCGGGGCGGACGCCCAGCGTCTTGAACTCGATTTTCAGCGGTTCATTTCCGCGCTGCGCGGACGCATTTTCCGTATTCACGCCTGATTGCAAAGCGTCGCGCAATTCCGATTCGAGCTTTTTCAACTCCATCTCATCTTCCGAGCGAAGGTCGACTTTAATCGCCGCGCGACTCGGGATGGAATTGATGGAGGTGCCGCCTTCGATCATTCCAAAATTAAACGACGTGCGAGGCGAATCGGGCACTGATATTGACGAGAATTTGACGATTCCGCGCGAAACCGCTGTGATCGGATTCGGCGCGCCGAAATCCGACCAGCTGTGCCCGCCGGGACCGCTTACCGCGGCTTCGATTCGTCGCGATGCCAGCCCTTGCGTCGTCACGTAATCCGTGGCCGCGCCGTCGAGCGCGATGACAGCGCGAAGCCTGTCGCCATATTCCTCGAGGATCGCGCGAATGCCGCGGAGATTTCCTTCGCCCTCTTCGCCCACGTCCGCAGCAAATGCAATGGTCATCTGCGCGTGCAGCTTGCCGTCTTCCATCGCCCGGGCTACCGCCACCAGCGCGGCAAGGCCCGCGCCATTATCGGCAATCCCCGGCGCGCGGAGCCGCTTGCCTTCCCGCTTGACGTGCACATCGGTTCCCGCGGGAAATACGGTGTCCATGTGGGCCACCAGCAGCACGACCTGATTCTGCGCCTTGCCGGTCCGCTCGCCGATCACGTTGCCGACTTTGTCAACGCGCACTTTGAGACCGGCGGAATCCAACAGCTTTCGAAGTGCGGCGCCGCGGTCGCTCTCGGAGAATTCAGGTGCCGGGATTTCTGTCAGGCGAATTTGCTGCTCGGTGATCCAATCCAGGTTTTTCGCGAGCCAGCCGATGGCGCGGTCCATCCCCGGCTCGTGCGCGAGGGTTGTGATATCGAAATCGGCAGCGCGGGCGGAAAATGTGGCCATCACTAAGAGGATACAAAATATACGAAAAGGTTTCACCGAACTATTCAGCCGCATCGTATTTATGCCGGGCCGGGGAGAAGCCGCGGCGTTCTAACCGGCAGATATCGCGAGGCTTCCGCGCGGCCTCTGGCGATGCAGCGGCGATTCAGATTCAATCGCGTGGCCCGGACGCTTTTGCGGCGGGCGCGCGATCCACCAGCGCGAGAATTTCCGCCTCCGTCAGAATTTGCTGCGCCTTCTTCGCTGCGGCGAAGATGCGGTCTACGCGCTCGTCGGTCGCCTCGATTCCGCGCGACTCCAGCCAAAAAATCACGTTCGATTGCCGCTCAACGGTCCCACTTCAATCACCTGCTCCATCCCGAAAAGATGCGACGGCACACCGCTATAGATCGAATTGGCCAGGTCGCGATCCTTCTTGCGGTAGGCCTTCACAATAGCCGCCGCATGAACACCCGTCGCGGTTCGAAAAGCATCCCGCCCCACCACCGGATAATTCGGCGGGATCGCCGTATGCGTGGCCTTCGCAACCGTCTCCGAATAATCCTTCAGCCGCGACAAATCGCGATCAATGAGCCCCAGTCAGCCGCAAATTCACCATCATCAATTCCATCGGCGTATTTCCAACGCGCTCGCCCAGACCGAGTGCCGCAGCATGCACCTGATCGGCGCCCGCCGCAAACGCCGCGATGCGAATTGGCCACCGAAAGCCCGCGATCGTTATGCCCGTGCCAATCCACACGAATCTTTTCGCCGCTCGGCTTCACCACATTTTCGATCGCGAACGTGATCAAATTGTAGGCGCCGCGCGGAGTCGCGTGTCCCACCGTATCGCAGAACACCGCCGCGCGGGCGCCGGCGCGAATGGCCGTCGTGTACAGAGTCTTCACCGTTTCAGGATCCGTGCGCACCGTGTCTTCGGTGACGTACATCACCGGCAGACCTTCGATCACGGCAAACGTGACCGCGTCTTCGGTCGTGCGCAAAAGATGCTCGACCGTCCAATCCTCCACCAACCGCCGGATCGGGCTCGACCCAAGAAACGTCGCCGCCTCGATGCGGCATCCCTACTTTCTGCGAAATCTCAGCGATCGGCCGAATGTCGTTCTTGTGCGTTCGCGCCGCGCAGTTCGGGTGGATCTTCATTCGCGATTGCACAATTTCCCGCGCCAGCGCTTCGGTATCCGCATACGCCCGCGGCCCGCGCCGGGCAAGGCCGATATTTACGGTCTCGATTCCCAGTGCTTCCATCAGGTGCAGGATTTCGATTTTTTCGCCGATCGAGGGGTCGTGAACCGAGGGGTTTTGCAGGCCGTCGCGCAGCGTCTCATCATTCAGCGTCACTCGCCTGTCCGCGGAAATTTCCGGACCGGCGGCGGCGTTCCAGTCGTAGATGAGCTCTTCGAGCTTCACATGCCTGCTAATATCGGAGCGTGTAGCTGTGCGGCGGCACGGACTTGTCCGGCTTGTAGAGCGTCTTGCAAAATTCGCAGCGATAGATTTCCGTCTTGCGGCCGATCAGCGCTTCGATTTCTTTCGGATAGTCGTACCAGCGCTTCAGATGTCCGCAGCATAGCTTTCCCTTTTCGTCTTTTTCATCGCAAGCACGCTGCGTCCGCGTTTTCGCCTTGATTTTCGGTTTGGCGGGAGCTGTCTCCGCCGCGGGCATCGGCGGTGCCGAAGCGGCGGCAGGTGCGGATGCAGCGGGTGTCGCCGCAGCTTGCGGTGCTTTTGGTGCGGCAGATTCCGGTGCGCCAGGTTCAGCCATGTGTCGTGATCCTCGCCTTGACTCGATTAGATACGATGCTTCCGCAAAATGGTGCCGAGCGCCCCTCGCGATCCGCCCAACGCAGCGAGCCGATTGCGCCACCGCGGCGCGAACAGAAACTCCACAAATCGATCCGCCGACGCCGCCAGACTTTCACTGTAACCATACCACCAGGATTTCGGCGTGCGCGGCAATCGGTCCACGTCCACGTATTTTACGCGAACCATTTCGAGCAGTCCAAGCCGCGAGTGTGCCCTGCCCCAGCCGCTCGCGCCGCTGCCGCCATGCGGCGCCTCGCAGACGCCATAATAGCTGGCAACGTCATTCACCATCACCGATCCGGCACGAAGACGCTCTGCCACGACCTTGCCGCGTTCGGCGTCGCGCGTCCACACGCTTGCACTCAGGCCGAAATCAGAATCGTTCGCGAGCGCAATTGCTTCATCGGTTGAACGCACGCTCGCAATCGCCAGCACCGGGCCAAAAGTCTCTTCGCGCATGAGCTGCATCGAGTGATCGACATTGGCGACAACCGTCGGCTCAAAGAAACTGGGCCCGAGATCCGGCCGGCGATGCCCGCCGGCTAGAATGCGCGCGCCCTTCGCAATTGCATCGCGCAATTGTTCTTCCACCTTTTCGACTTGCCGGACGCGGATCATGGGTCCGACTTCAGCGTCCGGATTCGACGGCGGGCCCAGCCGCAGCTTCGAGGTCTTTTCAACGCAAAGCTGCGTGAACGGCCCGGCGACGCTCGCATCGACATAGAGTCGTTCGACGGAAAGGCATGCCTGCCCGCAGTTGGTGAATCCGCCCCAAACTGCTGCGCTCGACGCGACATCGAGATCCGCGTCAGCGAGAACGAGCATGGCATCTTTACCGCCAAGCTCCAGCACCGATGGAATCAGCATTCGCGCGCACGCTTCGGCGATTCTCTTCCCGGTCGCCACGCTTCCCGTGAAGCAGACCTTGTCCGGGCCGGCTTCGATGATCGCCGCGCCAAGTTCCCCGCCGCCTTGCACGACCTGCAGCACGTCTGCGGGCAATCCTGAAGCCAGCGCAATTTTTCCGATCAGCGCTCCGGCTTGCGGTGTCAGTTCGGAGGGCTTGAGCACCACAGCGTTGCCCGCTGCTAGCGCCGGAACAATTTCCGTGATCGGAATTGAAAACGGATAGTTCCACGGCGAAATAACCGCGATCACTCCTTGCGGCTCATACTGCAGCCAGCCGGTCTTCGCCTTCACGGCAATGTTGTGGTGCGGAACGCGTTCAGGCCTGAGCCAGGCGGGCGCGCGGCGCGCGATAAAATCGGTCGAGTCCAGCGCGAGCAGCAGCTCCGAGAAAACAGCTTCGACGTGCGGCTTGCCTGTCTCGGCCGATATCGCGCTCGTCACCGCATCGCGCTGCGCGTAAATCGTGTCGCGAAGTTTTCGCAGCGCGGCGCAACGCGACTCAATCGACCGCGCGGACCACGCCTTCTGCGCGGCGCGCGCCCGCGCCATAATTTCTGGAATCGCCGCTACCGGCGTTGCTGGAATTTCGGCGATGACCGCTCCCGACGACGCATCAATCGATGGTATTCCGTCAGCACGTTCATGAATTGCCGGGCGCGTGCCGATCGGAATTGCCGTCGTTTGTGGCGGAGGAGCCATCTGTTCGCGATTCTAGCCGATTTCTCGCGCGGCGTCGCGGCGCTCATGCGCGAGCGATGCCGTCGGGTCGGGATATTCAAGCGAAACCAGATATAAGCCGTCAGGCGGTACGGTCGGCCCCGAGCGCGAAGGATCCCGCGCCTCAAAAATCGCGAGAATGTCCTCGGGCTTGATCTTGCCTTTTCCTACATCCAATAGCGTGCCCACAATCTTACGGACCATGTACCTCAAGAACGATTTGCCGTGAATTTCGTAGCGCAGCTCGCGCACAGTCTCGCCCGATGAAGCGCCGTTATATCCGCCGGCGGAATCATCTCCAACGGGCGCGTACTTGCGGCTCGAAATCTCCGAGCGAAAAATCTCGCGCGTCATTTCACGATCCTTGTCGTCGTCTTCGGAGCCCGACGATGCCGCGAACGATGTGAAATCGTGATTGCCCTCGAACATCCGCGCTGCCTGTTTCATCGCCGCGTCGTCAAGCGGCCAGGGGTAATGCAGCGCGCGCCGATGCTCAAACGGCGCAAGCACGCTGCCGCGAAAAATCCGGTAGCGATAGGTCTTTGAAAGCGATTGCCAGCGCGAATGAAAATCAGGCCCGACCTCTTCCGCAACCACAACGCGAATCTGCGGCGGCAAAAGCGCATTCAGCGCGCGACGAAATTCTTCGGCCGTCAGCCCCGAATGAGTCTTGAAATGCGCGACTTGTCCAAACGCGTGCACTCCCGCGTCTGTTCGGCTCGCGCCGTGGACGAAAATCCGCTCCTGAGTGATTTTCCCTGCAACCTCGGCAATCGCTCCCTGAATCGTCGCCAGGCCGGGCTGAATCTGCCAGCCGTGGAAATCGGCGCCGTCGTACGCGATTGTGAGTTTGATATTCCGCATCGCGACCACATTATGTCACGACGCGTTACAGCGATGTAGTGAAGGCGAATCTAGGAGCCGGCGCGGGCGAAGCGGCTTCCGGGGCGCATGGCGATGCCGCCGGCCCGGCACAGGGGACAATCATCGGGCTCGTAGCTCGGCACTTCCAATTCGAGCAGCGCGCGCGCAGGAACGTTCAACTCCAATCGCCCGCCGCTGCGATCGATAATGGCGCCGGCGGCGACGGCCAGGCCGCCCGACTGCTCGACCACGCCAATCGTCTCGCGCGTGGAGCCGCCGGTCGTCCAAACATCCTCAATGACCAGCGTGCGCTCGCCTGGCTTTAACTCGAATCCTCGCCGCAGCGCCATCTGTCCCGAGCGGTCCCTTTCGACGAAGATCGCGCGAGTGCCCATTGCCCGTGCCACTTCGTGGCCAATGATTACTCCACCGAGCGCCGGAGACACGACGCACGTGGGCTGCAGATCCCGGAATTTCTCCGCGATCGCACGGCCCAATTCCTCGGCGTGATTGGGGTATTGCAGGACCGCCGCGCACTGAATATACGTGCCGCTATGCAGGCCGCTCGAGAGCTCAAAGTGGCCTTGCCGGACCGCCCCGACTTCCTCCAGGACCCTCAGAAGCTGCTCGCGCGTCATTGTAGAGGCTCTTGGCGAGCCGTGCGGCCATTCCAGCGCCTCTGGCTCAGGCGCAGTAGCCTAGGCCTCGCTGCGCGCGTTGTCAATGCCGTGATGCGGTGTGTCGCTGCAAAGTGAGAATGTCCGGTTTGTGCAAAGTAGAAATGTCCGCTTTTCTAGGGGCCGGGAGGCCCGATGGAAGAGGAGCGGATCGAGTTGAGCGCGAGAGAGCGGGAGCGGTTGAAGGTGCTGCACGAAGTTGAGCAAAGGCATCTCCGGCAGATCGACGCCGCACACCGCCTGCGGCTGAGCGATCGTCAGGTGCGACGCTTACTGGGGCGTCTCCGTACCGTGGGGGATGGCGGGCTGGTGCATCGGCTGCGCGGACGTCCTTCGAACCGCAAGATTTCTCTGACGATACAGCAGCGCAGTCTGCGACGGTTGCAGCTGCCGGCTTACGCGGGTTTCGGTCCCACCCTCGCCCTGAGCATCTGGCGCAGCACGGGCTGTGTGTGAGCCGAGAAACCCTGCGGAAGTGGATGAGTGCCGCCGGACTGTGGCAGACACGCCGCCGGCGAAGCCAGCCGGTGCATGTGTGGCGCCCGCGTCGTTCCTCGTTCGGCGAACTGGTGATGATGGACAGCTCGCCGTTCCGGTGGCTGGAGGAACGCGGCCCCGCTTGCCACTTGATCGCCTTGATCGACGACGCGACCAGTCGGGTCTGGGGCCGTTTCGCGGAGCACGATTCCAGCGAAGAAAATCTGCGCACCCTGGGCGGCTGGCTAGAGCGTTACGGGCGGCCGCTGGCGCTCTACACCGATAAAAACGGCCTGTTCGTGACCTCTCGACCGGTGCAGTGGCAAGAGCAACTGCGCGACGAACCCTCGCGCACTCAATTCGGCCGGGCCCTGGCGGAACGGGACATCGAGTGGATCGCGGCGCATAGCCCGCAAGCCAAAGGGCGCATCGAACGGCTGTTCGGCACGCTGCAAGACCGCCTGGTGAAAGAAATGCGTTTGGCGGAAATCCGTACGCTCGAACAGGCGAATCGCTTTCTGGAGATCACCTTCTGGCCGTTCTGGGACCAGCGCTTCACGGTGCAACCCACGCCGAGCGGTGACGCGCACCGAGGTTTACAACGCGCTCAGCGATTGGAGCAAATTCTCAGTGTGCGCCTGGCGCGGACCGTCGCTTCCGACCACACCGTCAAATGGAACGGCCAGCGCTGGGGAGTTCCTCGCGAATCCGTTTGTGCGGGACTGCGGGGCACCCGCGCCGAGATCGAGCGGCGGCTCGACGGCTCGCACTGGCTGCGCTTTCGCGGCCGTTACTTGCCGCTGATCCCCTGCCCGAACGTGCCGCGATCGGCAAGTCCTTCCGGCCTACGGCCTCCCGGCCTTGCCGATCCAAAACCAAAACTCCCAACCAAGATCAAAACCAAATACCATCCACCTCCCGAACACCCTTGGAGAAAACCTTGGAAGCGGACATTTCTATCTGGCGAAAAACCGGACATTTCTACTTTGCGTTGACACTCCGGGTGTCTGGGAACCTTCAGCCAAGAGCAAATCAATTCCGGCTGAAATTAGATCGGATAGGGAGTCGGCGAACGCCGAACCGTAATCCAGCGCAATTCCGTGAACTCCTCGAGCCCGGCTTTTCCGCCGAAGCGGCCCCAGCCGCTGTCCTTGACGCCGCCAAAGGGCATTTGCGGCTCGTCATGGACGGTGGCGCCATTGATATGGCAGATGCCGCTCTCGAGCCGCTCCGCAATCTTCATCGCTTTGTTCACGTCGCGGCTGAAAACGGCGCTGGAAAGGCCGTAGCCGGTATCATTGGCCACGCGAACGGCATCCTCCGTGTCGTTTGCCAGTACGATGGGAACCACAGGACCGAACGATTCTTCGTGGTAGACGCGCATCTCGGGCGTGACGCCGTACAAAACCGTCGGAAGATAGCATGTTCCCTGTGCTTTGCCGCCGCACAACACCCGCGCGCCTTTCTTCACCGCGTCATCCACGAGCGCCTGGACGCGATCGATCGTCGAGTGATTGATCACCGCGCCGATCTGAGTATCCGGCAGCATCGGATCTCCGACCTTGAGCGAACTCGCCTTGGCCGCGAGTTTTTGCGCGAACGCGTCCGCCACCGGGCGCTCCGCGACGATTCGCTCGGTTGACATGCAAATCTGGCCTTGATTCATGAACGCCCCGAAATTCGCCGCCGAAGCGGCTGCATCGAGGTCCGCATCCGCGAGAACGAGCATCGGCGCTTTTCCGCCCAATTCCAGCAGCACGCGCTTCAGATGATGCGCTGCCTTTTCCGCCACGATCCGCCCCACTTTGGTTGATCCGGTAAAGCTGATGCGCCGCGTTTTCGGATGCGCGATCAACTCGTCCACAACCTCGGCGGCATCGGCCGGCGCGTTGGTGATCACGTTCAGCACGCCATTAGGGAAACCGGCTTCACGAAACACGTCGGCGATCGCCAGGTGCGTTCCGGGCGATTCCTCAGATGCCTTCAGCACACACGTATTTCCATAGGCAATCGGCGTGGCCACGGCCCGCGCGCCGAGAATCATCGGCGCATTCCACGGCGCGATGCCGACCACCACTCCAACGGGCTGCCGCACGGCCATCGCCATCGTGTCGGGCAGATCCGAAGGAATGATTTCACCGATCAGCCCGTACGTTTGAGCCGCGGCCTCGCGCAGCATGCCCGCGGCGAAAATGCAGTTGAAGAATCCCCAGCCGAAAGTTTCGCCTGTTTCTTCCGCGGTAATTCGGGCAATCTCGGCCTGGCGCCGATCGAGAATATCTGCGGCCTTCAGAAAGAGCGTCCTCCGCACCGCGGGGGGCGACGCGCTCCACGCGGGGAACGCGGCGGCCGCCGATTCAATCGCCCGGCGAGCATCATCTTTGTTCGCAGCCGCGACGCGAAAAACGATTTCGCCGTTGAACGGATTTCGCTTTTCGTACGTCCGCCCGCCGGAAGCGCCGGTCCACTGGCCATCGATAAACAATCGCTGGTCGGGAAGCGGGTGCGCGTGCTGCTGGGCAACGGATTGAGTCATGGGCTCGCTCCCTACGCGGGCTACGGGATTGATCTGCATTCAACATTTCCCGCGAAGCGTGCCTTGCGGAGAAATGTCAAACTTGATGGAGGTTACTCTGGCGAGTGTTGAAATTCAAGACACCCTCAGCGAGTGAATTCGAAAACTTGTTCGACTATCGCCCGCAATTGAGGGACGCGCGAAGCAAACTGCTGGCACTCGATGCGAGGTTGCCCGACACGGTGACACGGTGGCGGCAGTGGGCCCGCTGAATTGCGGGCCCACCGCTTGCCCCCAAGCCGGTTCTCAGTGAGGTTTTTCTTCGTGAGCCGGAGGCTTGCTCTCCGTGTGTTGAGCAGGCTTTGACGACTCAGTGTGCTGCGCCGGCTTCGACTGCGTGTGTTGGGCCGGAGCGTTGTGCGAAGTCTGCGCGTGAGAGGTTTGCGTGTGTTCCGCCGGCGCATTGTGCGATGTGGTCGACGGATGCGAAGTGCTAGTAGAAGCCGGCCGGTCCGTGCGCGCGTTGTTGGCCGGATGAGTGGTAGTCGACGCAGGCGCGTGCTCGGTTCGAGTCGTCGACGCTGCCCCATTGTTCCGAGCGGCGGGCGGGCGATCCGTGCGCGCGTTCTCGGCCGGGCGGTTGGTATCCGACGCGGGCGGATGCTCGGTTCGAGCTGTCGAAACCGCCCCATTATTGCGAGCGGCAGGCGGCCGGTCCGCGTGCTCGTTCGCACTTGCACGTGCGCCGGCATTGGCGCTGCCCGCTGCACGGGCAGCTACGACGCCATGGCTGAAATCGCCGGGCTTCGCGGTCGCCGCAACTGCGGGTCTGCCGTGGTTCACCGACGCGAGCAGTTCGTGATTCGTGCTCGCCGCGTGTTCCTGCTGCGTCTGAAACGACGTCGGCGGAGTATGTTGCTCGCGTCCCCACGCTTCTTCCTGCGCCGTCGGACGCGCGGTGAGTCCGCCGTTGCCGCCGTTGAAGCTGACATGGCTCACGTTGTTGTTCACAACCCTCGTGTTAAACGTGTTGTGGATCACGGCGACGTTAACGTTGCTCACTGCGCGATTGTAAAAAAATCCGCCGTTGCGCCACTCCCCGCCGGCGAATCCGACTCCCCCGTAGCCGAAGCCGTAATTAACTCCGCCGTAGAACCCGACGTGAGGTCCCCAGTATCCCGCGTGCCAAAGGAACGCTCCGCCGCCCCAACCCCAGTACCCGGGCGTCCAGAGCAGTCCAACTGCCGGCGCCGCCACCCAAGTTCCCGGCACCCAGAAGTAGCCGTCCGGGCCCCAAGCCCAATAACCCGGCGTCCACATGTAGCCTGCTTCAGGGCAAACCGGCTGCACGTAAACCGGCAACGCAGGCGGCGCGACCGTAATCGATACCCCAATTTGCGCCGACGTAGTCGACGGCATCGCTAAGAGCATGACGGCAAACATCGCCGCCACAACGCAGATCGTTCGCATTCCTGTCACCTCATGATTTGAGTTTTGACTCGTGTGCGCGCGGCTGAACCAGGCGGGCAGCGCCGGTGCGCGCTCCGTCGCCTGCACAGCCGAGTGTCTTTCCGAACTAAGTGGAGAGAAGGCCTTTATAAAGACCCCCGCGGACTGGGTAGGGGACCGCAGTACGAGGATTAGATTACTCCCGCCATGGTGGGGTTTCAAGCCGCGCCGGCGCGCCGCACCCAGATGCGCTCGGTGGCGGGTTTCCCGAGATAGATTTTCGCGCCTGGCGAAGACGCGAGCGAGAGCGTCATCGTCTCATCGTATTCGCGATTCGCGACGCGCAGTCGCACTCCCGGCTTCACGCCGAGCCCCGCAAGAAAATCCAGAAATTTCGGATCCTTTTCGTAGACGCGCAATACCTGATAACTCTGGCCTGGCGCGGTATTGGAAAGGCGTATCGCGCCGAACTTGCGCTGCAAGCTCATCATTCCGCCAAACAGCGGCACGCCGTGCGGGCAGCGGCTGTCGCGCCCAAAGCGTTTCAGCAGCAACGCAGCCACTTCCGCGGAAATTCCGTGTTCCAGGCGCTCGGCTTCTTCGTGCGCGCGAGTCCACTCGAGTCCAATCACCTCGGTCAGGAGCATTTCCGCGAGGCGATGCCGGAGAACGAGTTGCTGTGCGATCGCCCGTCCTTTGCTCGTCAGCCCGATTGAGCCGTCGCGGCCCACTCGCGCATATCCGCCGCGAGTCATCCGCTTGAGCGCGGCCGTAACCGCGGGCGGCGTCACCCCCAGGCCTTCCGCGAGACGCGCGCTGATTGGCTTTTCGCCTTCTTGCACGGTCTCCCAGATCGCCTTCAGGTAATCTTCCTGCGATACGCTGGTTTTTTCTCGACGCACGATCGCTCTCTCGGTGCAGCAGGGCGCTGGCTCTACGCTTTCTTCCGCTTGGCTTTCGCCTTGTCCTCCGCGCGAAGCCGCTCGGCCAGCTCTTTCACGCGAGCCTCGATATCTTCGCAGATACGCCGGTAAGTTGCCAAATCATCTCCGTAGGGATCGTCAACGTCCCAATCTTCCACGACGCGGCCGTAAAAGAGCGAATTTCCCGGCATCCCGGACATGTTGATGATCAAATCCTGCGAGAGAAATCTGGTGCCGCGAAGGCCTTTGGACTCGAGCCCGCTCGAGTCAATTCCCTTTTCCGCAAGAATCGCGTGCGTCAATTCCGCCACGCGCCCGAGCGGTGAGATTCCTGCGCTGGCAACATCCATCACATCCGCCGCGGTCTGTCGCGCAATGGCTTCGGCCATCGGGCTCCGGCAGGAATTCCCGATGCACACGAACAGCACGCGTGTTCGCTTCGCCGGATGGCGCGTCGGGAGACTCATCACTCAGTGGCCGTTGCGGGCCAGCTTCAGAAAATGTTCGTGGATTGTGGGATCGTCTGTCAACTCGGGATGAAACGTGGCCGCGAGAATTTTCCCCTGCTCGACGAGCACGGGATGTCCTTCGTCTTCGGCGAGAACCTTCACTCCCGGCCCCGCCGACTCGATCACCGGCGCGCGGATAAAAACCATTTCCAGCGGTTCATCGTTCAGTTTGGAAGCGCCAAAGTGAACGTCGCTGGCAAGCTGCCGCCCATAACCGTTGCGCAGGACCGAGATATCCAGGAATCCCAACGAGGGTTGCTCCGGATTGTGAACTTGCCGCGCTAGAAGAATGGCGCCGGCGCAGGTGCCAAACATGGCGCCACCGTCGCCGGCAAATTTCCGGATGGCCTCGAGCAGGCCTTCCTCGGCCAGAATCTTCATGTGCGTCGTGCTTTCGCCGCCCGGAAGGATCAGCCCGCGCACACCTTCCAGGTCGGCAGGTGTCCGTACAAACACCGGCTCGACGCCGAGCCGCTCGAGCATCCGCCCGTGAGCCTCGTAATCACCCTGAATCGCCAGCACGCCGATCTTTCATGTTGGTACGCAGCCGTATCTTATTCGCCACAATCCGAGCGTTGCTGCCCGGAAGTTTCTGTATCTCGGTCACCATCCGCGCGTCTGCAGCAGATCCTTCTCTTCCATTTGCCGGACGTCCAAACCCTTCATCGCCTCGCCCAGCTCTTCCGAAGCTTCGAGAACCGCCTTGGGATCCGCGCATGGGTCGTCGCCTTCACGATCGCACGCGCGCGGTTCGCCGGATCGCTCGACTTGAAAATTCCCGAGCCGACGAAAACCGCTTCCGCGCCCAACTGAACCACCAGCGCCGCATCCGCCGGCGTCGCGATGCCGCCCGCCGAAAAATTCGGCACCGGCAGCTTGCCGTGCTTCGCCACCCAGGCGACCAGTTCGAACGGCGCACCCAATTCCTTGGATTCGTGCACCAGTTCTTCCTCGCCCAGCATCGTCAGCTTCTTCATCTGCCCGACGATCGCCCGCATATGCCGCACCGCCTCGACGATATTGCCCGAGCCTGCTTCGCCCTTGGTCCGGATCATCGCCGCGCCTTCCGCAATCCGCCGCAACGCTTCGCCCAAATTCCGCGCGCCGCAAACGAACGGCACCTTGAATCCATGCTTCCAGATGTGATGCTCCTCGTCCGCGGGCGTCAGCACTTCGCTTTCGTCAATAAAATCCACTTCCAGCGCTTGGAGCACTTGCGCTTCGGCGAAGTGGCCGATGCGCGCCTTGGCCATCACCGGAATCGACACCGTTCCCATAATTTCGCGGATGATTCGCGGCGACGGCCATACGCGCCACTCCGCCTTCCTTGCGGATGTCCGCCGGAACGCGCTCGAGCGCCATCACCGCGCAGGCGCCCGCGTCTTCGGCGATCTTGGCCTGCTCGGCGTTCGTGACGTCCATAATCACGCCACCCTTGAGCATTTCGGCCAGTCCGACTTTCACTCGCCAGAGCTTGTCGTTCATGAATTCCATGTTCTTCTCCCGTTTTATTTCGCGCATCGGCCGAATATCCCGGATGTCGCGCGTCACGTCGCTTGCCGGATCGGTCACAAATCTTCCGCGCCCTCGCGCCAGCAACTCGCCGACGGCGTTGCGAATTTCCCCCGCGTGAAAGAGATTTCGTCCCTTCGCATCCGTTTCGAACGCCTCGATCGACAATCGTCTGCTCCACCGGAATCGGCTTCAGATATTCGATCGTCAGTTCCGCGGTCACGGCACGCACATCGCGAAACCGGCAAACCTTTCCCATCGCTTCATCCAACAGCGCGCGATGATGCCGCCATGCAGGAATCCCGCTCCGCCCTGATACTCCGCGCCCATCTTGAAATTTCCGCGAATCCGCTTCGCGACCTCGTCCGCTTCGAACTCCAGTTTCATTCCGCGCGCGTTCGCGCCGCCGCAGCCGAAGCAAAGGTTCGTCGGATTGGGCTAGCGAGCCGTTCACTTTCAGCTCAAATCAGCGCCACGCGGCCCGCATCCGCCCGCCGCGCACCCCGCCGCTTTTTCTGCAACTCGCTCTCGATCAGCTCGCCCAGCGTCTGTATCCCTCGCGCGATCTGCTTTTCCTCGATGCCCGCGAATCCCAGCCGCAACGTATTCAGCTGCGGATTCTGAATGAAGAAGTATCTCCCCGGAATAAATAGCACGCCGCGCTCACGCGACGTGAATCAGCAACTCCCCGCATCGAATCCAGGCGGCAGCGTCACCCAAACGGCCATTCCACCATCCACCTTCGTCCAGGTGGTGCCTTCGGGCATGTGCTTCTCGAGCGATTTTTCCAGCGCCTCCAGCCGCGACGCGTAGACCTTTTTCATTCGCGCCATGTGCCGGTTCAGATGCCCGCGCCGCACGAATTCCGCGAGCGTGGCCTGCGAAAGTTGATCCGTATGCAAATCGGTCGCCTGCTTCACCAGCCGCAGCCGCTCGATCACGTTCTCCGGTCCGACGCACCAGCCGACGCGCAAACCCGGGAAAGCGACTTTTGAAAAGCTGTCAATTTGAATCACGATGCCGTCGCGGTCCAGAGACTTCAGCGACGGCAGCGGATTTCCGCGCACGCGCAGCCGCGCGTAAATTCGATCTTCGACGATGGGCACTTGATAGCGCGCTGCGAGTTCCAGCAACTTGCGCCGCTCGGCCAACGGCAGCGTCGTCCCCGTCGGATTGTGAAAATCGGGCGTGATCAGCAGCAACTTCACTCGATTTTGCGTCAGCACCGATTCGAGCGCGTTGACATCGAGCCCCGCATAGCCGAGCCGCTCCGTGCTCGTTTCCACCGGAATGCCGATCGCACGCACGCGCGCGCTGCCGAAAATCGCGATCGCGCCCGGATACGCCGGATTCTCGATCAACACCGTATCGCCCGGCCGCAAGAACGCCTTGCACAGTCAGATCGAGCGCCTGCTGGCAGCCGTCGGTGATCAACAAATGTTCGTTGCGCGCCGTCACTCCCTCCTCGCGCAGCATTTCGAGGATGCGCTTGCTTCAGCGGCTCGTACCCGTCGGTCGACGCCGAACTGCATCACCGCGCGGCCTTCGCGCGCCAGCACGGCATTGGCGCACCGGCGGAATTCTTCCACCGGAAAGAATTCATCCGACGGCCGCGCGGTCACGAAACGCGATGGCATCTTCCGGAATGTCCGGCATCAGCCGGCTCAGCGCCTCCTCGCCGCGCTCGTCGGCAAAAAGCGATTCCCAGCGCACCCCTCCGTTGCCATTCGTCGCGCGGCGAGCGGCGAAAATTGACGGACCGTCGTTGCGCCGCCGCAAATAAAAGTGCCGCGCCCGACATGCCCCTGAATCAGCCCTTCGGATTCCAGTTCGGCGTAAGCATTGGCAACTGTCGTTCGGTGCACGCCCAGCTGCAGCGCCAGTTCGCGGCTGGCGGGAATGCGGTCGCCCGAGCGCAAATCGCCGGAGTGCACCAGCGCGCGAAGCTGGTCGCGCAACTGGACGTAGAGCGGAATATGGCTTTCCGATTGAATTGGAGCGGCAACATTGGCTCTCTCCTATGGGCCAATATAGTACTAAGAATTTGCGATTGATAAAGAGCCAATTTGTCTTGTGGGAATCCGCGGGCCGCTCAGGCCTGCTGATCCCTCAATCGGTAGCGCTGAATCTTCCCGGTCGCGGTCTTCGGCAATTCCGGAATGAAATGAAACTCGTGCGGGCATTTATACCCGAGCAGCCTCTCGCGCACCCATTGCCGGATTTCGCCCGCAAGATCCGCGCTCGGCTCAATTCCCTTCCCAAGAACGACGTACGCCGCAGGAAAAAGAAGCCCGTCTGAATTGGCGTGCGCCACGACCGCGCACTCCGCCACGGATGGATGTCCCAGCAGCGCATTCTCCACTTCGCCCGGCGAGACCCACATCCCCGAAACTTTCATCATGTCGTCGGCGCGCCCGCGATAATGAAAGTAACCGTCGGCGTCCCGCGTGAATTTATCTCCGGTGATCACCCAATCGCCGCGCTTCGTCCGGGCGGTGAGTTCCGGCAGCTTCCAATATTCAGCGAAGGCGGTGCCGCCCCTGACCCACAGATTTCCAAGCTCGCCGTCCGCTACGGCATTGCCGCTATCATCCAGAATCTTGGCCTCGCATCCGGGCACTTCGCAGCCGCACGATCCGGGCCTGGCTTTCCCCTCGCGCGACGACAAAAACATGTGCAGCATTTCCGTCGAGCCGATGCCGTCGAGAATCTCCAGCCCGAACCGTTTCCGAAAGCGCTCGAAGATCTCCGCGGGCAGCGTTTCGCCGGCCGAGACTGCGAGCCGTACGGATGAAAAATCGATTTCGAGGCCGCGTTCCGCCTCGCGTAGAAGTCCGGCAAAGAAAGTCGGCACTGAGAAAAACAATGTGGGGCGATACTTCTTGATCAGTTCCGACGCGCGCTCGGGTTTCGGCCGCCCTGAATCGAGAATCGTTGTGGCGCCCGCCGAGAGCGGAAAGTACATCCCGTTGCCGAGGCCGTAGGCAAAGAAGAGTTTCGACACCGAATACGTCCGGTCGTCGCTGCGAATTCCGAGGATGCCGCGAGCGAAGCCCCGCGACGCGTACATCATGTCCTGATGCCGGTGCACGGCTCCTTTCGGCCGCCCGCCGCTGCCGGAAGTGTAGAGCAAAAACGCGGGATCCGTGGGCGTCGTCGCATGCGCCGGAATTTCAGTTGCGTGCGACGGGAGCCAATCCGCCCAGGTGCTGGTGGACACGCTGGACTTCGCTGCCACACTCCCGGCGCCACCGCCTCGGCGCTCTTCGTCCCCATGCTCGTCGCCTATGACTACGAGGTGCGTCAGCCCGCTTCCCGTCGCCGCCGGCAGAAATTCCGGGAGCGAGCCTTGGTAGACAATCGCAATCCCGGCGCCGGAATTTTCGAGGTAGTGAACGAAATCCGAGCACCGCGACAGCGGATTTACGGGCACAGCAATCGCGCCGATGCGCGCCGCGCCGAAAAATGCGGCAATGAATTCGAGCGAATCGGGAATCGCAATCAAGACGCGCTCGCGAGCCTGCACTCCCGAGCGCCGCAGCGCCGCAGCGACGCGATTCACCTCGCGCGCCAGATCTTCGTAAGAAACTGTGCGCGCTTCGCCGAGGATCGCCGTCCGCTGCGGATGCTCGCGCGCGGGCCGCGACACGAATTCTTCGGCGATATTGAATTGTTCGGGAAGCTCGAGTGGAAATTTGAGTTGCGGGCCGCCGGCCGTCATGCGGCGATTTTACGCTGTCGCGGTCTTTTCTCCCAAACGCCGCATGCGTTCCTGCAGCTTCCGGCGAAGGTTTGCCGGAGCATTCGGATTGAACGCCACAAGATACCAGAGCGGCTGCGTGCGATCGCGGCTGAGGCGCGTGAGCGTCGCGCCATCGGTATTCGGGTGCCGCGCGATATTTTCGCGGATCGCAGCATAAGGATGATGCGAAAGCCGCGCCAGCGTCTTCGCCGTAACTTTCGGATGCTCGCTGATCAGCCGCAGTAGATAGAAATCCTCGCGCGGCGCCTGGCGCGAGAGCAGATCCAAAACGTCCGGCTTCACTTCCGCGCTGAGCACCGTCCCGACTTTTTCATCCCACGAAGGATTGATGCGGTTCAATTCCTGCGTGCGCGCGTGAATCAACTGTTCAATCACGCGGCGCTCCTGATCCAGCCGGCTCGTCGGCAGCGCGCTGCGCTCCACCGAGTCGAGCACGCGCAGCAAATGCTGCCGCTCGCCGAAAACAATCTGGCTGGTCCGCGGCGTCTTGCCTTTGGAAGAGCCTCTCACCAAATCCGAACGCCTCATATCCACCTCACTCGCTGATCCCAAGCAATTCCAGGAGCTTTCCAAGTTCCGGGCCGTCGATCCGCAAATCTTCCGCCGCGAGTTCCCCGCCCTCTTCGATCCGCATTTTCAGAAAGAGACCCGCGACGTCGATCTTTTCTTCGCGGCTCAGGTAGCGATGCGCTTGCTGCCAGACCGCCAGCGCTTCACCCGACACGCAAACGACTATCGACTGCGCGCTCTCTTCGAAAAAGTAAAGCTCGGGGCGATCCCCCGAGGCAAGAGTTCCCGCTTTTTTGAAGCTGAGTTTTCTCGCCCCGCCCTCGGGTCCCGCGGCTTCAAACGCCTCGAATTCAGACGCATAGGCCACCGAGGATTATCCGAAGCCCGCGACAGGGAGTAAAGAAAGGCGCAATGGAATTGTTCCAGAGCGCGCAACACGGAGTCCTAGAACCACTAAAAACGAAGACGTGAGTTGCGGCACCGTACCCCCGCACAGTACCTTGTTAGAGACTAATCGAATCCTGCCGGAGACTCAAGCCGATGAGTGTTTTCGAAGAGCATCGCGAAGAGCTGGAACACTACGAGACCATGATGGGCCCAAGCCGCGGACGGCTCGCGATTTCACTCGATCGTCTCACCAACGCGCTGGTTCTCGTCGGCCAACACGCCGTTTACTGCCACAGCCAGCGCGATCCTGAGGTGCCCGTGATGGACATCCGTCAGATCACCCGGGAAATTGCTGATGCGAAAGCGCTGATTCAGAGCGTGATGGAAACTCTGCGCGCCGAGCGTGAACGCGCGAGCGACTGATTCTCGATCAATGAATTGGTGGCGGACTTCCAGCCCGCGTCTTCGCCACACTCGTATCCTGATTACCCTGCTTGCGGTGACCTGCCGATGGGGACTTCGATTCGAACTTCACTGCGGCCGAAGATACGGATTGCTCTCGCGCTCGCGTCCGATCGTTGTTGCTGGCCCGTGGCCGGGCAGGACATAGGTTTCATCCGGCAGCGCAAGAATTTTCGTCTGAAGCGACTTCATGATTTCAGGAAACGAACCGCCCCAGAGATCAGTTCGTCCAATGCTTCCGGCGAAGAGAGTGTCTCCGGCAATCAACCTTGGCTCCGTGAGTTCGATCGTGCTCGCGTCGTCTGCCATCGCTCCCCGAGTCATGTGCTTCGGCGCCGCTGTCTTGGCGCTGGGAAGATAGAGGCACAGGCTTCCTTGCGTGTGGCCGGGCGTGTGAATCACGCGCGCTTCGAATCCGCCCCAGCGAACCGAATCGCCCTCGCGAAGAAATTCTTCCACCGTGGTCACTTCCGGCGTCGGCACTCGCAGCCATTTCGCCTGCTGATCGATTCGCTGGTACATCACCAGATCCTTCTCATGCATGAAAACGGGAGCGCCCGTGGCTTTGTGGAGCTGAGCGAGCCCGCCAACGTGATCGATGTGCGTGTGCGTGCTGACGATCGCAAGAACCTTCAGTTTATGTTTGGCGAGAATTTTGAGAATCTGATCGACGTCGTCGCCCGGATCCACCACCACGGCTTCGTGCGTCGCCGGATCGCCGAGAATCGAGCAGTTGCACTGCAGAATTCCGACGGGAATCACTTCGTGAATCAGCGTGGCGGCCATCGTGCCGAGTATATCGCGTCCCTGCTAATATGGATGCGTGGCAACACCAATGGACGCGACGCCTCAACCCGCGCGAGAAACTCCGCTGCGCGCCGTCGAATCGAAGCTCGGCGCCACGTTCGCAACATGGTTCGGCTGCGAAATGCCGGATCGCTTCACTTCGTTTGACGAGGAGTATCGCTTCGCGCTGGAATCGGCAGCGCTCGTGGACAAAAATTATCGCGCGTTCCTCTATTTCACCGGACCGGACCGCGAGCGCTACCTCAATGCCATTCTCACCAACGACATTCGCGCCGCTGCGCCCTCCCAAGGAGTTCCCTGCCTTCTTCTGAATCCGCAGGGGCACATTCTCGCCGAACTCGAAATCTATTCGCTCGGCGAGCGTCACATGGCCATGTCCTATCGCATGATTCGCGAGAAGCTCATCGAATGGCTCGATCGCTACATCATCATGGACGACGTGACGCTCGAAGATGCCACCGATTCACTCGTCGCCCTGGGCGTCGAAGGACCAAAGTCCGCCGAAGTGCTGCGAGCGATCGGCGGAGGCGAACTCCATGATTTTGCGGAATTGGAAATTCGCGACGCGCGCGTTGGCGGAATGCCGGTCCGCGTCGTTCGGCGTTCGCCGGGCGCGACGCCGGGTTTTGAATGCATCGCCGATCGCGCGAATGCGCAATCGCTGTGGAACCTGCTGCTCGATGCGGTGCGCGCCGTCGGAGGCGGGCCGATCGGATATTCCGCGCTCAATTCCTTGCGGCTCGAAGCCGGCATTCCATGGTTCGGTTATGACTTCGGCGATAATGTGATCCCGCACGAGGCGCGTCTTGAATCAACGCACATCAGTTTTACGAAGGGTTGCTACACAGGGCAGGAAATCGTCGAGCGCGTGCGTTCGCGCGGCCACGTGAACCGCGTGCGCGTCGGCCTGGAATTTTCAGGCAGCGCGATTCCCGAACGCGGCGCGAAGCTCACCGCAGGCGGCAAAGAAGTCGGCTTTGTTACGCGCGCCGGATTTTCTCCGGCAGTTGGCCATCCGATCGCGATGGGCTATCTTCGCGCGGAGCACAGTGCGCCCGGCAGCATCGTGGACTCGGCCGCCGCGGCGGCTGCGGTCATCGAACTTCCACTCGTCCGCTGAGTGTGGGGTCCGTCGTCACGCGAAGGCGCTGCGCTCTAGATGCACGCACAGACGAAGAGCCGGCCCTTCGAAGTTCAGGATCTGCGGCGAGACGCCGGCGGTACGTGATTTCCGCAGAACGAAATCCATCCAGGAGCAAACTAGCCGATATTGAGGGAGCGGCGGAAGCTGCCGCGATCGGCGTCGATCTTTTTCTGAAGCTGCATGATCGCGTAGAGAAGAGCTTCGGGGCGCGGCGGGCAGCCGGGAACGTAAACATCAACGGGAATCACCTGATTCACACCCTGAACGATCGCGTAATTATTGAAGACGCCGCCGGACGTCGCGCAGGCGCCCATCGAAATCACCCACTTCGGCTCGGGCATCTGATCGTAAAGCTGGCGAATCACCGGCGCCATTTTGTTTGAGACGCGCCCGGCGATAATCATGAGATCGGACTGGCGCGGCGAGCCACGAAATACTTCGGCGCCGAATCGCGCGACGTCAAACCTTGACGCCGCCATGGACATCATCTCGATCGCGCAGCACGCGAGGCCAAACGACATCGGCCAGATCGAGCTGCGGCGCGCCCAGTTCACCACCTTGTCGAGCGACGCAAAGAGAATCCCCTCTTCCCGAAGGAAGCTCTCGTCCTCGCCCGGCCTTTCGAGCGTTACGCCTTTCGCCAGCTCAACAGCCATTCTTTAAATCTCCGCAGCGCCGATTCTTCGCGCCATCAACTATATTCTCGCACCGTGAGACTCTGAGCGCAATTCTTCCTCGCGCCGGCGCGATCGATCAAACTTTCAAAACGATTTTGCCGAACTGTTCTCGATTCTCGAGGCGTTCGTGCGCTCGCGCGCATTCTTCGAGCGGAAACACCGTGTCAATCACCGGATTGAGCTTGCCTTGCTGGACGAGCTCGAGGGCCGAATACAGCTCGGCTTTGCTCCCCATTTTCGATCCGAGCAGTGAAAATTGCTTTGAAAAGAGATAGCGCAGATCAAGTTTGGCGTCGTAGCCGGTGGTCGCGCCGCAAGTAACGAGCCGTCCTCCGGCCGTAAGGCTCGCGATGCTTTTGTCCCACGTGGCCACGCCCACGTGCTCCACCACCACGTCAACTCCGCGTTTGTTGGTGATGCGCTTCACTTCCATCGCAATATCCTTTATCCCGTGATGGATCACAGCGTCGGCGCCGAGCTTCAGCGCGTGCTCGAGTTTTTCGTTCGAACTCGCCGTCGCAATCACGCGCGCGCCAAGAACTTTTGCCAGTTGAATCGCGGCCGTGCCGACGCCGCTGCCTGCGCCGAGAACGAGTACGGTCTCTCCGGGTTGCACTTTCGCGCGGCTGACGAGCATGTGCCACGCCGTGAGAAACACAAGCGGGACCGCGGCGGCTTCTTCGAACGAAAGCCGCTCGGGCTTGGGAATCGCATTCACTTCCGGCGAGCGCACGAATTGGGCGCAGCCGCCATCGACAAGTTCGCCGAAGATCGCGTAGCGGCGGCAGAAATTGTCAGCGCCTGAAAGACAGTAGGGGCACTGGCCACAGGAAATCCCCGGCGCGAGGATGACGGGATCGCCAACCTTCACGCGCCAAACGGCCGAACCGACCGCGGCGATTTCGCCGGCAATGTCACTGCCGGGAATATGCGGCAGTGGAATTTCAATTCCAGGCATTCCGCGGCGCACCCAGAGATCGAGATGATTCAAAGCGCAGGCGCGGACGCGAACCAAAACGTCTGTAGCTCGGATGACCGGATCGGGAACGTCGGCGTAGTGCAGAACTTCCGGCCCGCCGTGAAAATTGAAGATGATTGCCTTCATAAATGTGTGCTCCCGAACAACTTCAAATCAGCGCCGGACGGAACCGCCGAGGCTCAAATTCTGTGGCGATTAGAAAATGTAATCCTATGACTCCTAACGATTTAAGCGCCTCGCCACTCGCAACTTTGTGGCGATTAGAAATCGTTGATTCCAGCGCCCAATTGGCGGCGATTTGAACGCGTTTCGCCCGAAAATTTGACCAAAAGTGACGGGCTGACACCTTCGGACACAATCGCGCAAAAACTCGGGAATTGCAAACGGAACAACGTGAGAGCGATTCGGGATTCGCGAAATATTTTTTGGTTTCAAGTCGAAACCGTCGAGCAAGACTCGCGCAGCTGATCCCCGAGGAGTTAAGGCGCAGGAGTTAACCGGGTGCGGGCGCTCTCGAGACGACCGCTGGCCGGAACGAGTTTCCCGGCTTTGCCAAGTCCGCGCGGCGGAACTCCGCTGTAAAAGGCCTCGTAGTTCCCTGCGTTGACTAGAAAAGTCTCGTGCCAGATGCCGACATCGCCGCGGCTGCCGCCAACACGCCGATTGAAGTTGACCCAGGCAGGCCAGTGCGCCTCATCTTTGGCCCGCGCGTATGCTTCCAGGTGATCGAACGACCGCCAATACTGAATGATCGTGCCGAATATAACTTCTGTGGCTAGACAGCCGCTCTCTGGATGCGCCGCAAGTTCTTTCAATATTCTCGGCATCGCCAGAGCCACGGGCAGCCACCTGTGAATCTTCCACGGCTTGTTGATGCGGAAACCGATCAGAAAGACGACGAAGCTGCCTTCGATTTGCACAGTCATGCGCTGATCGATGACCTTGGGCATGTTGATCTCCTGCGAATCTGAACGGACAAGGCTATCGTAGGTACGAAAGCGGAAGCTTGCAAGCAGATGGCGAATCGCAATGGCGAGCGACCGCGAATCAAAATCGCAGAACGATAAGCGCGCTACTCGGAGTGCAAAGCTTGCGCGGCGTCGACGCGGGCGGCGCGGAGAGCCGGAAGCGCCGATGCGATCACGGCTGCCGCGAGAATTACCGCGGCCGAAAAAATCAAGGGCAGCGAGCCCGGCGTCTGAATTTCCGCTGTGAGTTTGTGAATCGCACCGCTCAGCGCAAAGCCGGCTGCAAAACCAGCCGCCACGCCGATAATCGCGATCACCAAACCTTCCACCAGAACGTTTCTCAGGATGCTGCCTGGCTGAGCGCCGAGGGCCATGCGGATTCCGAACTCGCGCGTGCGGCCGCTGACGGAAAACGCAAGCACGCCCGCGACGCCGACGACGGAAATCAACAGAGCGAGAGTGGCGAATCCGCCGAACACCACGGCGTTGAGTCGGTCGGGCGCCATAACTTCCGCCCGGATATCTTGCAACGTGCTGGCGCGTTCGACTGGCTGGTCCGAAGACATTTCGTGAATCGTTCGTGTAATCGTCGGCACCATCGCGTACGGATCATTGTGCGTGCGCACGAAGAGCCGGCCATTCGTCCATTCCTGCGCGGACGGCTGGTAGACAGTCATTGCAGGCATGGGGATGATGTTTTCATCGTCAATGTCCGGCACCACGCCCACAATACGGCGTGGTTCATAGCTGACGCCGATGAATTTCATCACGCCATCTGTCCAGCGCAGTTCGCGATTCAGAGCGTCGCCGCCAGGGATCAACTGCCTGGCGACACTCTGACTGACGATCACCACGCGCTCGGAGCCATCCCTATCGCCATCGTTGAAGTCGCGCCCCTCGAGAATCGGAATTCCCAAAGTTTCAAAAAATCCCGGCGTAACGGAACGGAAACGAGCGCGGGGATCCTCCTGGCCGTTTTCGCGTGTTACGCCTTCAATCGTGAACAAGAAATTGATATCGAATTCGCGAGTGTCACGCCAGGGCACGCTGAAACCGGAGGACACATGCTCGACGCCCGGCAGCGCGCGAACGTGGCGCTCGACTTCCGTATAGAACTCGTGGACTTGCTGCTCCGTCTTGCCATAGGAAATCACCGGGAGGTTCACGGCAAGTACGTGTGCAGTTTCGAATTGAGGCTGCGTGCGTTCCAGCGTCAGAAGAGTTTTCAGCAGCGCGCCTGCTCCGGCGAGCAGAAGGAACGAGGCAGCGATTTGCGTCACGGCGAAAACGCGCAGGCGACGATTGCTGTTCCCGGTCATGCGAGCGCCACTGCTGGATAGGCCAAGGCCGCGCGAGGAATCCGTGGAAGGCAGCCGCGGAACAAACGCCAGGAAAACAGCGGCGATGAATGCCAGCGCGATACCAATCCAGATCATGCTGTAGTCGAGTGTGAGATCGAGCGCCCGGACGGAAAAGCGCGCCGCATACTGTCCCAGCACGGTGACCATGGGAATCGCAATGAAGATTCCCGCCAGCGCTCCGCTCCCGCACAACACCAGGCCTTCGGCCAAAAGCGAGCGGCGCAAGGCGCTTGAAGAAGCGCCCAAAGCGGAACGCACCGCGAGTTCTGATTCGCGGCGCACCGTACGCGCGAGAATCAGGTTGGCGGCATTCGAGCACGCAATCACGAAGAGCAGGCCCGAGGCCGCGAAGAGGACCCACAAAATTGTCCTGGCGCGCGAGTTGATCTGATCGTGCATCCGCGTGACGCTGATCTGGTAGTGATCGTGCGGCCTGTACACATCGGGGTGAGCCGCGAGCATTCCTGAATAGACCGCTTGCAATTCGGCACGCGCGTTATCAATGGATGCTCCCGGCGCGAGGCGTCCGAAAACTTCGGTCATGCGGTGTTCGCGGCCCTGCACCATGGTGGCCGAGAGGTGATGCGGGCTGGTGACGATGTTGGCGATAAATTCCGTCTCCGTAGGATATGGAACGGAGGGCTCGAGAACGCCGACGATCGTCCCCGAGCGAGTGCCGCCATAACTTTCCAGGCGAACCGTCTTTCCAATGACGCTCGGATCGGAATGCAGCGACGTGGTCCAAAAACGATAGGTGAGCACGATGGCGCCGGCGGCATTCGGTCCGTCGTCATTTTGATTCAGCAGCCGGCCCAGAACAGGACGCAAGCCCATCACATCGAAATAATTGCCGTCTACAACACCGGCACGGATTTCGCGCGGCTCGCCGAGCCCGACGACCGTGAATCCGATCTGCGAAAAAGTGCCCAGCTCCTTAAGTGATTTCAAATTGGCGCCGATATCGTGAATTTCGGGGACGGAGAAAGTCACGTTGTCATTGTTGATTCCCGGGGCGCTCTGGCGGATGTAGAGAAGCCGATCTTCGTCGCGATTGGCGAGCGGGCGCAGCAGCACGCCACGGACGACACTGAAGATGGCGGCGTTTGCGCCGATCCCCAGAGCGAGCGTGACCGCGACGGTAATCCAAAGGGCGCGAGCGCGGCTCAAGGAACGGATCGCAATTTTCAAATCGCGAAGGAATGACATTTGGCGCCTCCGTCGCGGAGATTATACTCCGCGCCTTGGAATATTCATGAGGTCGTTCGAACGCGTGGCCCAGCCGCCTATATTGTTCCGAAGCATGGTCTCGGCGAATGCTATGCTGGAGCCCAGTTGGATTTGGGAGCAAGTTCGTCGCCGCGCGTAATTCATACAAAAGATTAGGGAATGGTTATAACATGGTGTCCGAATATGGGATGGACTTGACCGAATCCGGTCGGCTGAACGCGTCTTCGAACGCAAAGACGGCGCTCCAACCAAGCAACAAATTGACAGCGCGAAGAGGCGGACTTAACCTGATACTAGCGAGTGCGCGAACGGCGGCTTGAGGGCATCGGACGTTTGCATGGACCTATTCGAAGAAATCGTGAAAATGCGGCGTGAAGGGCGGCGAGGCGCGCTCGCGACGATCGTGCACACGAACGGTTCGATTCCGAGTTACGAAAGCTCGCGGATGCTGGTGCGCGAGGACGGGTCGATCGCCGGGACGATCGGCGGCGGCTGCGTGGAAGCGGAAGTGTGGGCCGCGGCGAAAGACGTGATGGGGATCGAGCAGCCGCGGAAAATGACGTTTAATCTGAATAACGAGGCCGGCTACGATTCTGGACTGATTTGCGGCGGGACCCTTGAGATTTTCGTTGAGCCGATTCTGCCGCAGCCGCGGCTATACATATTTGGCGGCGGGCACGTCTCGACGGCGGTGGCGAAGACCGCGAGCCTGGCCGGATTTTGGATCGGGGTTGTGGACGATCGAGCGAGCTTCGCGAACGCGGAACGATTTCCGATGGCCGGCGACGTTTATACGAGCTGGGACGAGGCGTTCGAAAAAATCCGGCCGAACGCCTCGACGTATCTGGTGATCGTGACGCGCGGGCACAAGGACGACATGCGCGTGCTGGAATGGGCGGCCAGAACGGACGCTCGCTACGTAGGAATGATCGGAAGCAAGCGCAAGGTGCTCTCCGTGTACAAGGCGCTCGAAGAAAAAGGTATCGCCGCCGAAAAACTCGAGCGCGTCTATGCGCCGGTGGGCCTCGAAATCGGCGCGCTCACGCCGGAAGAAATTGCCATCAGCATTACCGCGGAACTGATTGCCATCCGCCGCAAGGCCGACAACCTGCCTCACAAGATGGTCAAGCTCAGCCAAGCCGCCGCATCGCGACGCGGTTAGGCCCGCCAGTCCATTCAAAATGATCGCCGCGATCATCCTCGCAGCAGGCGAATCGAGACGCATGGGCAGCCCGAAGGCGCTCGTGCAGGTGGGCGGGCTGACGTTCGTCGAGCATTTGCTCGCGGCGACGCGGCATTCGCGCATCGGATTGCGGCGCGTGGTGCTTGGGGCCGGCGCTGCGAATCTTCGCGACAAACTCAGATTAGGCGACGCCGAGATCGTGATCAACGAGGGATGGGAGCAAGGGCCGCTCTCATCCATTCAAGCTGCACTCCGCAGCCTGCAGGGGCAAGACGCTGCGGACGTTGAAGGCGCGTTCATTTGTCCCGTCGATCACCCGCTTATCACATCGCATCTGATCGCCGATATGGTCCGGACTTTTGACGAGACCGGGGCGGAAATTGTGGTGCCGAGGCATAACGGACGTCGAGGTCATCCGGTACTTTTCCGGAGAGGGATGTTCGAGGAACTGATGGCCGCGCCGATGGATGTGGGAGCGAGAGCCGTGGTGCGTGCGCACGCGAAAGAAATCGCGGACGTGCCGACGGACGAAGAAGGCGTTCTATTGAATCTGGACGACCCAATAGCGGTTAGTCGATTGGAGAATGCGTAGCGAAGACGGCGTCGCGCGATCAAGCAAGCCGTGCCAGGACGGCTCGCAGCGCGTCAACGGCTAGTTGGCTGCCGTGAACTGTGGCGGGAGGCAAGCCGCCGAGTGCGTCGGAAATCTGCTGATACGTGATACCGCGTAGTTCATCCGTTGTTTTACCGATGATCAATTCCGTGAGACACGAGCTGCATGCAATTGCGGTGACACAGCCTTGCGTCTTGAAACGAGCGGCGACAATCTTCCCGCCCTCGGATTTTACCGAAAGCCGGAGCACATCCCCGCAGACAGGATTTGTCACCTCGACCACCGCCGTTGCATCGGATATGTCGCCGGCGTTCCGGGGGTTTTTGAAGTGATCGAGGACGTCCGGAGTGAACATGATGGACTCAGATTATAGTATGGCAGAACGACCGCCGTGAGACGCGAGCTTGCGTCCCGTAACAGGAATTCGGATAAACCGTTGACACGAGCGCATTTGGAACGGTAGAGTCTAGGGCGTCCAGCGATCCTCGAAACCCTAGTAAGCAAAGAAACACCAAAGAAAGGACATTGTGGCAGCCCGGGAGGGCCACTCGAAATGGAGATACGACAACTCCGGCTGTGGGTCGGGTCAGTTCTTGGCGCGATTTTCCTGCTGAGCGCCGGGTCAGCATACGCACAAGATGGGAAACTGAGGGTGAAGGTCACTCCGCCGCAAGCTTATATCTTCGTGGATGGAAAGGCGATGCGCGACGGCGACCATCCGATTTCCGTGAGCGCAGGAAAACACACCGTAGTCGTCGTGAACTATGGCTACAAGCTATCGTCGCAAGACGTGAACATCGACGCCGGCAAAACGACCAAGCTCGAAGTCACTTTGACGCCCTACGGCGACAAAGTCGGCGGTCCTTGGGGCAGAATCCAGTTCAAAGGAACCGGTTGGAATAATTCCCTGGCGCGCAACGCTGTCTTGCTCGAAGGCAAGACGCCTGACTATTTTGTCGGGCACGTGGACGAATTTAACTGGGACTGGATCTGGCACCAGGAGTTGCTTGTGCCGCCCGGCACTCACCATATAACGGTCACCCGGAACGGCCAGGACGCCTGGTCCGGAACGGTCAATATCGCCGCGAATCAGAAGATCATAATTGACCTCAGCAAGAACGGCGCGCAAGAAACAAAGGCGTGGCCGCGCGGCGCGGAATTGGAAAAGAAGGCGCCGCTGCCGCGATTCCATGCCGGGATTGCCAGCGCGACCGTGGTTGTCGCGCCGGTGAAGATCGGCGGCTTCTCGGAAGACAAAGCGCAAATCAATTGCAGCGATACATCGAATTTGAACTGGAGTGCGACGGACGCCGTGAATGCCAATATCAGCACCGTCGGCGACGTGGACACGTCCGGCTCGAAGGGCGTATCGCCGCGGGCGACGACCACGTACACCCTGACCGAAATCGGTCCGGGCGGCACGATCACGGCGAATACCACGGTGAATGTGAATACCGTGGTGGTGGCGAGTCTCTCCGCCAGCCCGACTGAAATTCATTACCGCAAGATCGGCGATCGCGTGAAGGTGCAGGATTCCTCGACGCTGACGTGGTCCACTTCGAACGCGGACAACGTCAATATCGATCCCCTTGGCAAAGAGGCGCTCTCCGGCACGCAAGCGATTCAGGCGAATCCGAAGAATATGAATATCGGTCCCGTGGATGAGACCGACACGTACACATTGAACGCGACGAACGTTTGCGGCGGCTCCTCGACGCAAGCCGCGACGATTCACATCACCGGCTCGATCGAGCCGATGCCCACCGTGACGCTCTACAGCGTTTTTTACCCGACGGATTATCCGGATGCAAGGCATCCGACGGCGGGATTGCTGAAGAACGAAGAAACGAATCTAACGAGTCTCGCGGGCGAGTTTAAGAAGTACCTGGAGTACGACGAGACGGCCAAGCTTTCCGTCACGGCGTATGCCGACCAGCGCGGCTCAAAGCGGCACAATCAGGAACTCAGCGAGCGCCGCGTGGAGCGCATCAAGCAGTTCCTCGTCGATCAGGGCGTTGCCGGAGACAAGGTCGAAACGGCCGCCTATGGCGAAGAACGCAACCTCTCGAAGGACGAAGTGAAGAGCCTGGAAGAGGCGAATCCGGCCAAGCCGCCGAAGATGCGCGCGAACGCAAAGCGCGCGGATTGGCTGGCTTACAACCGGCGCGCGGACATCGTGCTGCTACCGACAGGACAGAAGTCGACGCAGTATTATCCGCACGACGCTCCGGAATCGGGCACGCTGTGGCAATTGGCGAAGCCGAGCCTGAAGAAGGTTGAAAAGGAACAGTAGCTCGAATCGCTAGCTTCGAATCAGAATGGCAAGCGCCGGGGCGATGAGCTCCGGCGCTTTCTCTTTTGTACGCGCGATTCCCTGCTAGACTCGGCGCGTGAAGGCGGCTGGCTTGAGCCAGCAGCAGTTTTTCGATCGATGAAGCGCTCGCCGGGAAAAATGCGAATCGTGTCAATGGCGCCCAGCGCGACATCGATTCTGTTTGAGATTGGCGCGGAGAAGAATTTAGTCGGCGTCAGCCGGTGGTGCGAGGGCGTGGCGCCGGTGGGCCGGCGCCCTCGCGTGGGCGATTGCTGGGCTATGGACGTGACTGAAATCGCCCGTTTGCGGCCGACGGTCGTAATTGGATCCGTGCCATTCCGGCCGGAAGTCGTCGCGAAGTTGCTGGAGCTGCCTGCTGCGTTCATAGCGCTGAATCCGCGGACGCTGGCCGATATTGAATCGGACATACGATTGCTCGGCGGGATTACGAATCGCGCGACGAAAGCGCGTGCAGTTGTCGCGCGAATGCGTGAAGCGTTTAGCCGAACCGCGCGACTGGCCCGGGGCGCCCGCCAAAAGCGCCGGCCTCGCGTCTACTGCGAAGCGTGGCCGAATCCACGAATCAGCTCGCCGCCATGGGTCGCGGAATTGGTGAAGCTGGCGGGCGGGCGCATGGCCGTGGAACCGGGAAAGCGCGTCGCAGAGGCTGAAGTTGCAGCGGCGAACCCGGACGTAATTATCCTCGCGTGGACGGCCGTGGGCGAGCGCTCGAATCCGCGCAAAGCGCTGACGAACCCCCGATGGGCTAACACTCCCGCGATAAAAAACGGACGCGTCTTCGTGATTCGCGACGATTTGCTCAACACGCCGGGGCCTCCGCTGATCGAAGGCGCGGCGGCATTGCTGCAGGCGATCCACCCCGAGCTCGCAACATGACATCCAAGAAATCTGCGGAACGCGCTTTCGGACGCGCTGGCGCCGCGCGCGACGCAAAACCAATCCTCGTTGTTGCCGCAGTGATTGCCTCCGGCGGAAAAATTCTTGCTTGCCAGCGCCACCGGACGGATGCGTTCGGCCTGAAGTGGGAGTTTCCCGGGGGCAAAGTTCGACCTGGCGAAACCGCAAAAGAGGCGCTGGTGCGCGAGCTTCGCGAGGAACTGGGGGTGGAAGCCGAAATCGGCGACGAAGTGCACCGCACGCGGCACCGGTACCGGCAAATGGCGCGCGAAATCGAGCTGGTTTTTTTTCAAGCGCAAGCCGACGCGGCGGCCGCTCGCAACCTGGTCTTCGAGCAAATCCGCTGGGTTTCGCCGCCTGACCTGCCGGCGCTGGATTTTTTGCCGGCGGACCGCGAACTCATCCGGTTGCTTTCGACTGGAAAATTAAAACTTTCGTAACATTTTGGTGCCTGCGTACGAAATCGGAGTGCTCTCTCCTGCCCCGCCCCGGCCGGCATTTATGCTATAGTTTCTGTGAACAAAAATTATCGAGCGGCCAAGCTCTCAGGAGACGAGATGGCATCGAAAGGCAGCCGGGCTGTTCTAGAGCCCGACACCGAAAAGTCAGTCCATTCGAACGAACTCTGCATCGGACTTTATACTGCCCTGCTGAAGTGCCGGATGTGCGATGAAAAAGCGCGCATCCTGTTCCGGCAAAGCAAGTTCGGCGGAAATTTCTACTCCGCGTGCGGCCAGGAGGCGACGGAAGTCGGCGCGGCCTTCACGCTCCGCAAGGACGATTGGATCGCGCCTTCCCACCGCGACTGGACTTCCAACATCATCAAGGGCGCGCCGCTGAAGTCATGCTTCGCGCAGCTTTTCGCCAAGGCGACCAGCCCGGACCGCGGCCGATCCTCCCCGGCTCATATGGGCTTCCCCGATCTTCACGTGATTACGCCGGCCAGCAGCATCGCGGGACAACTCGCGGTTGGAACCGGCGTGGCCTTCGGGCTGAAGCGCCTGAAGAAGGACACCATCGTCGAGGCCTTCTTCGGCGACGGCGCCACGAGCATCGGCGGCTTCCATGAAGCGCTGAACTTCGCCGGCGTACACAAGCTCCCGATCGTCTACATCTGCCAGAACAACATGTGGGCCGAATCCGTGCCGCTGCGGCTGCAGACGGCGTTGAAGGATTTGTCCGAGCGGGCCAAGGCATACGGCTTCCCGGGCGTTTGGGTCGACGGCAACGATGTTCTGGCCGTCTACGACGCGGCGACGAAGGCGATCGCTCGCGCGCGAGCCGGCGAAGGCCCCACGCTCATCGAATGCAAGACGTACCGTTGGTATGGCCACTCGGAAATTGATCCCGCGAAGTACCGCCAAAAGGAAGAAGTGGAAGCCTGGAAGAAGCGCGATCCGGTTGCGGCGTTCGAAAAATATTGCTTCGAGAAAAAGATTCTGACCGAAGCCAAGAAGAATTCAATCGTCGCTCAGATCAATCACGAGATTGATGAAGCGGTCGAATTCGCCGAACAGAGCCCCTATCCCGACCCGTCTGAGATTTCCAAATTCGTTTGGGTCGACGAAGCGAAGGATTCCTAAGAGACATGGCGCGAACGATCAATTACATCGACGCAATCACGGAAGCGCTCGACCAGGAAATGGGCCGCGACGACCGCGTTTTCGTCATGGGCGAGGACATTGGGCCGTCGGGCGGCGTCTTCAAGGCGACCGCGGGGCTCTGGGACAAATACGGCGAAGAGCGCGTCCTCGATACGCCGCTGGCCGAGAATAACATCGTGGCGTCCGCCATCGGCGCGGCTATGGTCGGCCTTCGCCCTGTGCCCGAGATTCAGTTCGCAGATTTCATCACGCCGGCGATGGACACGATCATTCAGCAGGCGGCGAAGATTCATTATCGCAGCGCGGGCGCATATACCTGCCCCATCACGATTCGCATTTGCTGCGGCGCGAGCAGCGGCAGTGGGCTTTATCATTCGCAGGAAAACGCCACGTGGTTCACGCACGAGCCTGGATTGAAGGTTGTGATGCCCGCGACGGCTTATGACGCCAAAGGTTTGCTGCTCGCGGCGATTCGCGATCCGAATCCGGTCCTTTATTTCGAGCACAAGAAGCTGTATCGCTCGGTCAAAGGCGAAGTTCCCGAAGGCGATTACACGGTGCCCCTTGGCAAAGCGGCCGTGCGCCGCGAAGGCCGCGACCTCACGGTGCTGACCTACGGCTCGATGGTTCCGCTTTCGCTCGAAGCTGCGGACCAGATGTCCAAGCGCGGCGTCGAAGCGGAAGTGATCGATCTGAGGACGCTGGCGCCGCTCGATAAGCAAGCGATTCTCACGAGTGTGCGGAAGACCAGCAAATGCATGATAGTCCACGAAGACAAACGCACGATGGGAATCGGCGCCGAGCTATCGGCGATCGTCGGCGAAGAAGCTTTCGACGATCTCGATGGCCCGATCATTCGCATCACCGGCCCGGATATTCCGGCCATGCCGTTCAGCCCGCCGCTCGAAAAAGCGTGGTTGGTGAATACGGAGAAGATTCTGGCCGGCATGGACAAGCTCGCAGCGTACTAAGGCGTCCAACAACAATCTTGATGAAAGAGGCCGCCGGAGAGAATCCGGCGGCTTTTTGCTTTTGTGCCCCCGCACACAAACGCTGCCGGCCTGAAGACCGCCGCCGCGATTGCCGGGTTTGATCAGACGAGGGTACGGCCGCCGTCAACAGGCAGGATTTGGCCCGTGATGAAATCCGACTTCACGAGAAACGCCACGGCATCCGCAATGTCGTCGCCCGTTCCGGTGCGATGAAGCGGGACGCGGCGGATGTATTCCTCGTCGGGCGCCTCGCCCGCAAATTGAATGGTTCCCGGCGCCACGCTGTTCACCAGAATTTTCGGCGCCAGCGCGCGAGCAAGGCAGCGCGTCAGCATGATCACGCCCGCTTTGGAAACACAATAGTGGGTATAGGCCGGCCACGGAAGCAAGCCGCCGAGCGAAGAGATATTCACGATATGCGCTGGGCCGCTCGACGTGCGCCGCAGAAGTGGCGCGGCCGCCTGCGCGCAGAGAAATTGCGATTTCAAGTTCGTATTCATGATGTGGTCCCACTGCTCTTCGGTCAGCTGCTCAAATTGGGCCTCGAAGAATATTCCGGCATTGTTGACGAGAATATCCAGGCGGCCGAATTCCTTTTCGATCTGCGAAAATAGCTTTCCGACTTCGTCTTTTTTCGTGACGTCGGCCTGGATCGCAATTCCCCACCGTCCGAGCGACGAGATTTCGTTGACCACCTGATCGGCCTCTGCCTTCGATGTGGCGTAGTCGATCGCGACGTCCGCGCCATCTCCGGCCAGACGCAGCGCAATGCTGCGGCCAATGCGTATCGCCCCGCCCGTCACCAGCGCAACTTTTCCTGAGAGCTTGGCGTCTCCCATGCTTTCCTCCGTTCGCGCGTCCGACAGTAGCATAGGGGAACACGGACGCGGAACTGCCGGACGCCCGCGAGCGCTCGCGGAGGAATTTCAGTTTTTGAAACTTCTCCCGCTGCGTTTGCCATGGATGCGAACGGCGATATATAAAGACACGTGCCACACAAATTCCTGGAGGCGGTATGAAATTGGATGTCCTGGCCATTGCAGCACACCCGGACGACGTCGAGCTATCGTGCGGCGGCACACTCGCGAAGATGGGCGAGATGGGATACGTCACCGGCATTCTTGATCTCACGCGCGGAGAAATGGGGACGCGCGGCACGCCCGAAATCCGAGCGCGCGAAGCGGCAGCCGCGGCGCGGATCCTCGGCGTCAAAGTGCGCGAGAATCTCGGCTTGCCCGACTCGCGGCTGGAAGTGAATGAAGATTTCAAGCACAAGGTTGCTGAGAAAATCCGCGCGCTGAGGCCGCACACCGTGATTCTTCCCTACTGGGAAGGGCGCCATCCGGATCATTACAATGCGGCGAAGATCGGATACGAAGGCTGCTTCATTGCCGGACTGAAACGCATGCCGCTCCGCGGCGAACCTCACCGGCCATTCAAAATTATTTACTCCGCCGTCTATCAGAACGTCACGCCGAGCTTCGCCGTCGATATTTCCGCGCAGTTCGAGAAACGCCGCCGCGCGATTCTCGCGTACAAATCGCAATTCAATCCACCGCCAAAACAGAAAAAATCGACGGTTCATCTTCCTCTCGACGATCTCGAGCGCGAGATGAATCTGATCACAAATTACTACGGACGCATGATCGGCGTGCGGCACGCCGAACCCTTCGTTACGCGAGAAATTCAAGAGGTGGAAGACATCGTGAAATTGCGAGTTCGATCGATTTAGCGGAATGCGGCGATTGGACTGCCCGCGATCTCATGCGCCGCGAGGCTGTCAAGAACCTTGCTTAGAACTCATTCGATTCCTGCGCGAAGGTGAAGCCGGGAAGATTCTGCCCGTTGGCGCCGTTTTGCACGCGGACGCGAACGGGCGCCTCCGTCTCGGCGCCGGTCCTTCGGAGGACGGCGTACGTAGCCAATGCTTCGCTGTAAATCTTAGTAATCAGGAAGGTTTCGGCGCTGCCGTCCTTTTTCCAGAGCTGCCCCACTTGTAGCTTGCGTTTGGCCATGATGTCCCCGAAGGCTGTAGAACTTTAGACATTCTCGGGAGAAGCGTCAATACAGTTGCGAAATCGGGAACGCCGGGGAAACCCTTTTTTCGGGACCATACATCCAAGCGTTAAGAATGAGGTGTGGAGCGGGTGTATAATCCCACTTTAGCTCGCTGGAGGTGGCCGATGAAATCATGGATTCGGGAGTTTGGGGCGATCCTATCGGTGATGGCGCTCGTCTGCCCGGCAGCTTACGCCCAACAGCAATCGCAGGCGCCTCCGCCATCGCAGCAGCAAAATCCTCCGGCGCAGACTGCGCCCGCAACTACGCCCGCGCCAGCCGCAGCTCCGCAGGATCAGCAGCAAGATCAAACCGCACCAACAGACACGACATCGTCTTCGGCGGATACGGCGCCGGGACAGGACAACGGCGCGACGCCCGCGAAAGTCAAGGGTGGCAGCGAAGCCGACGTCAACGCCATTGGCAATCGCAAGGTCGGACACGGCCCCGAGATGTACTCGATGGAGCATGAGATCGCGCTGGGCAAGCAACTGGCTCAGGAAGTCGACCGCGTCTCGAAGTTCATTACCGACCCCGTGGTCACCGAATATGTGAACCGTGTGGCGCAAAACATCGTGCGCAATTCGGACGCGCAAGTCCCCTTCACGGTTAAGGTCATCGACTCAGACGCGGTAAACGCCTTCGCGCTCCCCGGCGGGTTTTTCTACGTGAACAGCGGGCTGATTCTACGCGCGGACGAGGAATCGGAAATGGCCGGCGTGATGGCGCATGAGATCGCGCACGTGTGCGCGCGGCATGGCACGCGCAACGCCACAAAAGGCACCATCATGCAGATGGCCACGATTCCGCTGATTTTGCTGGGCCCGGGCGGATGGACGGGCTATGGAATCTATGAGGCCGCGAACTTCCTGATTCCAGTCACGTATCTGAAATTCAGCCGCGACGCCGAGCGCGAGGCCGATTATCTCGGACTGCAGTATATGTATAAGGCCGGATACGACCCGAACGCCTTCGTGCAATTCTTCGAGAAGGTGGAAGCGGACGAGAAGAAGCATCCGGGGACGATTCCGAAGGTATTTTCAACGCATCCGCCGACGCCCGATCGCATCGAAGCTTCGCAGAAGGAAATCGCCACGATTCTGCCGAGCCGCGAAGAATACATCGTGACCACGTCGGAATTTGATGTCGTGAAGCACCGCCTGGCCTCGATCGAGGCGGGACAGAAAGTTCAAGAAAAGAAGGCCGGCAAAGACAAGCCGACCTTGCGCAAGCGGACCGATCCAAATGCCGGCGGAACGACGACGAGTACCACGGGCGGCGACAGCGGATCGACGACGAACAACGGCGACAGCAGTTCGAATGGAAGCGACCAGAGCGGCGACGACGACCGGCCGGTGCTGCAAAAGCGGCCCAACTAATTTCCCACGCAGTATGCATTAAAAAAGGCGCTCCGGGTTCTCCGGGGCGCCTTTTGTTTTTCGAGTTGAATTTGCAGCGGCTAGCGTTCGACGGCTTCCGCGACTCCCATGCGCTTCAATCCTTCAGAATAATATTTGCGGTAGAGCACGTCCCATTCTTCGCTTCCTTCGAGGATCTCGCGCTTCTGAGACGTGATTTTCAAGCGGACTTCCGTATCCACTTGCTCTTCGAGTTTCAGGAGGGCCTGAAGGATATTGACGATCTCGAGGCGGATGGTGTCGCGATCCTCGATGAACTCCACTTCATCGAGCGAGACAAGCACATTGATGATTTTGTGCGATACCCGAACTATCTTTTCGCGGCTTAGCCTCATGATCATTCGTCTTCCGCGCGAGCACTTGAACTAGCGCAGAATCAGTTTGCGCTGGCGCGCCAGCTCCCCTTTCACTTTCTTGTACATCTCCTGATACGAAACGCCGGTGCGCCGCATTTCGTCGGAATGCTGGCTCAAGATCTCGCGAACTTCTTCATTCAGCCGGTCTTCGATCGATAATTCCTCCGCCATGGTCTGGCGCACGTGCTGCGCGACCATATCGGCGGACTTCGTCTCGATCATTTCGGCGGCGATGAGGCGTTTGACCACTTCCTTCGCCATATAGCTCACGAAATCACGCGACAACAGCATGCAGCTCGCTCCTTGCGCACAAACGAAACGATTTAGTGTACTGTCTGCGCGATGCGAGGTCAAGAAAAGGCCTCGTTGACGCGTTTCAGCGCTTCCGTTAAGATGAAAGCGGAATTCGGGCGGTTAGCTCAGCGGTGAGAGCATCCGGCTTACACCCGGAAGGTCGTCCGTTCAAATCGGACATCGCCCACCACTTTCCGAATCGAAAACGCCCAGCGGGGCCGTAGTTCAGTTTGGTTAGAACGCCTGCCTGTCACGCAGGAGGTCGCGGGTTCGAGCCCCGTCGGCCCCGCCAAAATAATTGAAAATACGAGCAGGTCCAGCGGCCGCCGGGCGCGGATTTGCGTCGATTACGAAGTGCTCCTTGCTCGAGCGAATGCAGTTCGACGAGCTTTTGTCCTCGTTGCGACTACCTCTGAGGATCGAGCGTGCGCGCCCCGCAGATTTTGCACAAACGAAGGCCGGGGCGTTCGTCAGAGTGGTACGTCCTCGCGATTAGCGGGCGCTGCAGGCAACAGAACAGCATCGATCGACTCCGAAGCCCGGAAAATCGAGAATGAGCGTCTGGGACCGCGCTGCCGACGCCGGAGTCTGACGCGCGAAATCGAGTTTTATTGCGCTCAGCTACGCAGAAATGCGGACGTGAACGAACGTGAAGAGCGGACATCTCGAAGGCAATACCGCGACGTATAGACCGGGCAGCGCAGCCGCGGGACGGCTTCCGAACTGAATGCAGCTTTCAGCAGCCGCGCCTAAAAATAAATTCGCCACGGCGCCGCGCGATCCTCGCGCCGTGGCGAACGATTTGAGTCCGTTACTTTGCCGAATCTTTCCGAGCCGAAGTGGCGTGGAACGAAATCTGTTGCGCCACTTCGTCGTGCAGAACGGTATAACTTGTGATGCCGCTGAAGAAATGACCGTTGATGAATACCGCGGGCGTTCCGGAGATTCCGAGATGGTTCCCCTGCTCGACATCTTCCTGGATCGCGTCGGCTTCCTTGCCTGAATCAAGGCACGCATCGAATTTCGCCGAATCAAGTCCGAGATCGTTCGCGTATTGCTTCAATTCCGGGACATCCAATCCGGCATCCTTGCTGAACAGACGATCGTGATATTCCCAGTATTTGTTCTGATCTTCCGCGCAACGCGACGCTTCAGCAGCCTTCTCCGCATGCTTGTGCATCGGCAACGGAAAATCCTTGAATGCGAATCGGATCTGCCCCTTGAAATCGTCCTGAAGCTTGCGAAGATCCGGGTCCATTTTCTGGCAATACGGGCACTCGTAATCCGCAAACTCGATGATTGTAACCGGGGCATCCTGCGCTCCACGAGTTGCCGTCTTTCCGAGAGGCACGGAGGCCGCGGGCGGCTGCAGCATCACGACGATATTCGAACTATCGCGAAGAGACTTGATGTATTCGGCGCGAAGCTTGGCCACGCGGTGCTGGTGAATCGTGTCAACAATCTTGGGACGAACTTCACTGTAGGGCTGAGTGGTTTGAATGCCTTCGTAATAAACCTGGAGCTGATCTTCGGTGGGATCCGTCACTTTGCTGTTGACGTGTTTATCCAGCAATTCATCAACGGTCACGCCTTCTTTCTTCGCTTGCGCTTCCAGAAGTGAGTCTTCGATGAGCTGGTTCAGCGCGTCTTTCTGTGCCAGGTAGAATTGATCGCGCGCCTTCAGCAGCTTGACCATTTCTTTCTGTTCCAAGTCGGATTGCGTGATGTCCTGTCCGTTTATGACTGCGACGACTTCCTTGCTATTCGCGTCCTGAGCCGCGCATCGCGATGCGGCGCCCAGTGCCGCGCCCATGATCAAGATTATAAGTATCCGTGACATCTTCATTTTTCATCCCCTTGACGCAAAACCTTCCCGACGCCGATGTGATCGAGCGCCGGGAAGGTTTCGCCATACTTTGCCGATAATGAGAACTTCTTACCTCTTTGCCAGCAACCTGCGGGCCAAGTCTGAAGACGGGCCCGGGCAGCTGCAAACTCCCGAGCCGCTGTCATTGCCTTCAATGAAGCCGCACAAGGAGGTTAGAGTGGTCAAGTTTCCGCCGCTGAGCGACAGATCGGACGCCGGTGCTTCTACGATCGAAGTTCCGCTTGAAGCGGAACTCGGCGCCACATGCGTTGCCCAGACCGTCAAATCCGGCGCCGGTACTGGATTCGCTGCATCGCAGACTCCAGTCGACGGTACCGTTCCCGGAACAACATCGAGTTCCCCTTGCCCTTGAGCAAAAGGAAGTCCGTTGCCGGGATTCGACGTCAGATCACTATTGACCGAGAGCTGAATTGCTCCGTTCGCGGTCACCGGGCAGCTGCAGCACTCCTTCAACTCTTCGCCTTCGTCGAACACGTAAATGTTCGCACAAAGTGTCGGTGCAGTCGAGGAAGTACTTTGGATGCCGGGATTGACGATGTTAACAGTCTCGTCAGCAGCAGCGGTGTCGGCCATGTAGAAATAAGTGGTCGAAAACGCCGTGCCGCTCGCGTCAACGTTCACCGTCAGGCTCGCTGAATGACTCAGCGAACCGCTGGTGGCCGCTAACGTAATCGTGCCGGATACGGGCTTCGCGCCGGAGGCCGCGGACAAGCTGAACTGTCCGGTGCCGCCGGCATCAACGTTAAAGGAACTCGACGAAGCGGAAACGCCAGAGGGCAAGCCACTGACTGTAACCGCGACGTCGCCGGTCAACCCGTTGAGTGCACCAACTGCAACGCTAATGGGTGCGCTATGGCTTCCCTGACTGAGCGCCACCTTACCCGGATTCACCGAGATGCTGAAGTCCGGAGCTTTTGCAGATTGCACTTGCAGCGTGGTGTCGGCCGAATGACTGATCGAACCACTGACAGCTTGGAAGCTGACACTGACCGTTCCAGGATTGGCCGAACTTCCCGCCTTAAACGTGACGCTTGCGAGAGTGCCGGGGTTCAGATTCAGCTGCGACGCTGAAACCGAAATCCCAGCCGGGAGACCCCCGATGGATACCGCGACGGTTCCGGTGAAGCCGTTGAGCGGCGTCGCCAGCACATTCACGGATTGAGTTCCTCCCTGAGATAACGTGATCGAACCGGGCTCCACTGCCAGACCAAAGTTCGGAGCCGGCCCAACCGACAAAGCTGCCGACGCGGTGTGATTCAGTGCTCCCTGCGTTCCCTGGAAGCTAAGCTCGGCTGGACCCAGCGTCGCCGTGGTTGCGGCGGAAAATGAGACTGATACGCTGGAACCCAACGCGATCGTGAGGGGAAACGCCGGTGAACTGGTCACGCCCGCCGGTAGTCCTGTTGCGGACACGCTGACATTGCCCGTGAGGCCATGAAGGGCCGTCGCGGTCAACGTGGCAGACGTGGATGAAGCTCCTTGCACGAGAGTAATGGTGTTCGGGGATACCGCAATACTGAAGTCGCCGGTCGGCCCGGTTCCAGAGGAACCAGTTCCGCCGCCCGAGCATGCAGCAAGTGTAAGCCCCGTCACTAAGGAAAAAAGCAGACTACATAGACGGTGCCTTGAATTCATGGAACAAACTCCTCCTGCGCCCCCGCGATCGGTCTGCGGCAGGCGCCCATTTTCTCCGGTGCTAACGCACGCGGAGAAACGGTTTTCTCAACTGCATGAATCAGAAAGTACCGACTTCCCGTCCTGAAATTCATCCCTCAAATTCCCTTCGCGCCGAACTCGAACTGTGGAGCCGCGAGAGCAATCTCTGGCTGGCCATTTCTTCGCACTCGACGCAGGCCGAGAAAGTCATTACCGTTGTTACTTGATGGTCTTCTTTCCGGCCGACTTCACTTCCGGTGCCACTCCACCCGGGCAGATGGCGTTGGTGCAATTGCCGGTGCCACTGCCGTTCTCCAGGAGGAAGCCGCACAGGCTGGCTGCGGAACTCTGCTCGCCAGAACTAAGTGTGGTGTCGATGCTTTCCGTTTCGGTCACATCGTAACCGCCGCTGACAGAATCCGCGTTCACATGGGTCGCCCATGCGCGAAGCGTAGCTGTCGGGCTCGGCGCCGTCGCAGTGCAGGTCGCACTGGAGTCTGCAACGATGTCGATCGAGCCGGTTGTGGGCACGCCATTCGCGTCACCCGGGTTATTCGTTGCGTCCGCCACTGTGAACGTGAACACCTGGTTCACCGTGATCGAACACGAGCAGCACTCGGACAGTTCCTGATCCGCGCGCCACACATAAATGTCTGCGCACAACGCACCGGAGCCCGGGTTCACGACATGAACGATCGCGCCAGGAGCACCAGATACGCCGTTGTTATCGAAATAATTGACTTTGAAATCGTCAGCCGACTGCGCTGACGCTACCGAACTGAAGGACAACAGGACTACAAGTGCACAGGCAACGTACAGAATCGTACGAGCTGCTTTGTTCAGGTTAAAAGACATCTTCGTTCCTCCTTCACCTCACACTGTCACCACAAGCCTGCCCAGCGAAAAGTCGCGTGAAAAAATACACATCGATCCATGCTGATGCAGACCCGATGGGTAAAACTATTTTGGGTACTGCGTCTTGGGGTTATAAGCTAATTCCGGGAAGTCACAAGTCCCCAGATGGGTGTAGATGAGTTCAGTAAGCCGATTGATTTAATGCTTTTGGCTTAGACCGTAACGCTCGCGGGCGGGAAAAACAGCTGCCTCGCGGCAACACCGAAAGCACACTACAGGAGAAACTGAAGTCCGATCCGATATTTCTGATCTTCGGCGGCCTTTCCCGTCCAGCGGACCTGCATCAGAGTCGGCACGCCTACAGAGCTGCCGGGCACCACCATTTCGCAACGGAGCACCGAATTGCTTGGTACCGTGCTATCACTGATGACGCAGACGCCGCCGTGACCGATGTTTTCGGTATCGGCCAACACCAGGAATTCCGCATCGCGTGACAGATCGACACGAGTCAGCAGCCTCGCCCTGAGCTCCAGGCTCGCAGGAAAACGCGCAAATTGTCTGCGTTCGACGCTCACCGCCCTGACCGGGAACCGGATAATGCGTACGTAACGGGTGGTAGTCAATTCCACGAAAGGATTAGTCTTGGGGAAAAAGTTGCAAGAAACTGACGGAAACAGTTAGGTGCGAGGAATTACGGCTTTGCTGACGATGCCCGATCGTGTGTATACACCCATTTTGATCATGATCAAGCGCAGGAATGCCTTCACAGTATTCGGACTGATGCCCATCCGGTCGGCGATCTCTTTGCTCGTCAGGCCTTCGAGCAGGAATCGCAGCACTTCCTGTTCTCGAGAGGTGAGTTTGTATCGCTCGGAGGCTTGCGCCACGGAAACGGCGCCGGAGGCGCCCCGCTCGAGAAGCACGGCAATTTTAATCTGACTGTTTGTCTTGAAGTTGGCGTCAACACGAAAAAAACGGCATGAATATTGTCTTTTGCCCGAACGCAGTTGCGCCACAACCGGAGAATCGCCGTCGGGTTGGCGAGTGAGAAGCGTGGTTCGTATCTTCGCAAGAACGGAATCTTCAAAACGCTTCGTGGCCTCAGGCTTTTGTGGAAAGCTTAGGACTTCGGCGGCAGCGCGGTTTACTACGATCGGGTTAAGCGCGCCATCGAGCAGCACAAATCCGGTGGGCGTCGTACACACGGATGCCTCAAGTTTTCGCATCTTATGACTCCCTTTCGGACGCGAATGCGACCGCGAACCTACCATGTATAATACCTACTTCGCAGGGAGGCATTGAATCTGCGCTGAGGCCGTCGCAAAGTCAAGTGCTTAATGCCCCGAACAGCGCGTTCGGAATGCTCCCCGAGATCGGTTCTAGTGCTACTAAACTCTACCGAATCAGTTGGTTTTGGTACTTGATACTGGAGGTCAAGACATGCGCAGCTTCGCCGTCACACTTATTATGACGATTGTAGCGTTTCCCCTCGCGAGACCTGTCGCACTGTCGTCCCCCAACGTGCCGGGCCATTTGGAGTACATCCAAACGAAGCAATCCCAGCAATTGGTCTGCCGAAAGCGCGATTCGGTGTCGCCAGCCGATTTTGAGGCCATAATGAAGGCATATGGCGATGCAAGACAGGCTGGAAACATCCAAAAGGCCCTTGAGTGTTTCACTGAGGATGCAATTCTGTCGTCTCCTCCGGCACCTGCACACCAAGGAAGGGAAACTCTTTTCCAATTATTCGGCGGAGATAGGAAAGATCCTGTCCCAGTGAAGATCCAATGGCATCATTTTGTGTTCGACCCGAAGGAGCAAATCGGAGCGGTTGAGTTCACGATTCAGTATCACTTGCAGACCCACAGCGTGGCATTCATCAAACTTTCACACGGGCTCATCAGCAACTGGCGGCAGTACGACGTGGCCAATGGCATGGAATGGTACAGATTCGTGGGCGATAATTCGTTTTAACAAGCCACCGATGCCAGGTTACCCGCAGGCGATTGCGAGTCCTCGCCCGGTTGTAGGCCGCAAAATCTAGAATTACCTTGCTCGCTGACCTATGAAACGCATCAAGCGCCCGCCTTCGGGGAGCGCGGAACCGCATACGATCATGAATCGCAGAGAACCGTTGTGGGGCGCGCGCGATCAGGCGGAACGGCTCAAAGAGCTCACCGCCGCTACAACCCATCCGGAAAAACTAAAGCCGTTGCGCCGCGACGTCCGGTCACTGGGCGTGCTGCTCGGACGAGTTCTGGTCGAGCAAAATGGCGAAAAACTGCTGGAGACCGTGGAAAAGTTGAGGCGCCTGCTGATTCAATGCCGTGAAGAACAGCCCGGATCGAGCGCGCAAAATCGGATCATGGCGCAAGCGCAAGACATCGTCAGTCAAATGGACGACGACGAAGCTCACCGCGTGACCAAAGCGTTTGCGATCTACTTCGAGCTGACAAATCTTGCAGAGACGAATCACCGCAAACGGAGACGCCGCGCGGCAAAGCTGATTGCCGGCCAACCGCCGCTGCCGGGATCGTTTGAAGGCACGTTGCGCCGGATGCGCGACGCGGGCATCGCTGCCGAAGAGGCGCTGGCTGCGCTCAACAAAGTGAGAGTGATGCCCGTGTTCACCGCGCATCCCACCGAAGTCGCGCGGCGCACCGTGCTGATGACGCGCCGACGGATCGCGCAGCATTTGGAAGATTTGGACCGCCTCCCGCTGCCGGAAACCGATGCGGCAAAGCTCGAAGAGCTGATTTCGGCGGAAATCACGTCACTATGGCAAACCGATGAAGTGCGTCTGAAAAAGCCCGGTGTGATCGATGAAGTGCGGATGGGCCTGGATTACTACCCCATGACGCTGCTGCAAACCTTGCCAAAGCTTTACGCGGGCTTCGTCGAATCGTTCCAAGCGGTCTACGGCAGAAAACTCCGGCCACACGAACTCGCCGAGGTTCTGCATTTCGGGTCGTGGATCGGCGGAGACCGGGATGGAAATCCGTCGCTCACGCCCCGATACACCGCGGACGCGCTGGAGCTCGCGCGAGGCGTCGCTCTCGATTTTTATGCGAGGGAAATCGCGCGGCTGATTGAGGAATTGAGCTCTTCGATCCGGCAAGCAGGCTGCACGGCGGAGTTGCGTTCGGCGTTGGAGCAATACGAAGAAATGATGGGCGACGACCTCTCATTGGGGAGGTGGATTTCGGAATCCGAGGTTACGCGGCGGTTTCTCGACTTCGCGCGAGTTCGATTGCAATACAGCCACGATGAACTCAAGGATGCGCGGGCGTATCTAACCGCAAGCGAGCTGGTCCGCGATCTTGAGTTGGTTCGCGCAAGCCTGGCGGCGAACGGCGGCGAGCGGCTCGCGGAATTGCAAATTGATCCGATGGTCCGCGTCGCGAGCACATTCGGATTCCACCTGCACACTCTCGACATCCGTCAGCACGCGACAGCGCACAAGCAAGCTCTTGCGGAAATCATAGGCAATGCCGAGTCGAAATCTTCACGAGGCGAAGACGCCGGGGCCGGGCACCCCGGCGACGTGATCGCCACACTTCGAATGGTGGCAAAACTCAAGAAAGCGCATCCGCCCGAGACCATCCGCTACTACATAATCAGCGGCACGGAATCTGAAAAAGACATTTTCGACTGGCTTAAGCTGATATCCATCGCCGGCGTCCGGCCGAAGGCTTCAGGAAATGATCCCGGATTGATGCCGGTGCCGCTCTTCGAATCGATCGACGCCTTGCGCAACGCCGGGAAAGTCATGCGCCGTGTATGGGCATCCGCGGGGTATCGGCCTCTGCTGGATTCCTGGGGACCGCGAACAGGAAGTGATGCTCGGCTACTCCGATTCCAACAAAGACGGCGGGATGCTCACCAGCACTTGGGAACTGTACAAGGCGCATCGCGAACTTCACAGGCGGCTCGCAGTGCGGCGTCAAACTGCGGCTATTTCATGGGCGCGGCGGCACGGTCGGCCGGGGCGGCGGGCCCACGCATCGCGCGATTCTGGCACAGCCCGCGGGAGATTTCTCCGGTGAAATCAGGATCACCGAGCAAGGCGAAGTCTTGAACTGGAAATATGCTGACCCGGTACTTGCGGAATGGAGTCTCGAGCTGATGATCGCGGCGTCGCTGGAAGCCTTGGCGCGACCCGGCGGACAAACGCGCGAAGACGATCGAAAATGGGATGCGCGCGATGGAGGAGCTTTCCTTCGACGCGTTTGCAATCTACCGCCGGTGCATTGTGGACAGCCCGGAGGTTTTGGATTATTTCGAGCAGGCGACGCCGGTAAATGAGTTGGTCCACGCGCGAATGGGATCGCGGCCCGCCCGGCGGAGCGGAGAGCCGCGCGCTGGCTGATCTGCGCGCGATTCCGTGGGTCTTTGGCTGGATGCAGAGCCGCGCGGCGGTGCCGGCTTGGTTCGGAGTTGGTTATGCGCTGGAACGCTACGCGGCGAAGAGTCCGGCGCACGAATCTCGATTACGAGAAATGATGCGCACGTTTACGCTGTTCTCCGATTTGGTGCGCAACGTCGAGCTCGCCATGTCGAAGGCGGATATGCAGATCGCGCGGCACTATGCCAACACGCTGGTATCGGATGACGCGCTCCGCGAGAAAGTCTTCGGCATGCTTGCCGAGGAATTCGACCGGACGCGGCGGATGCTGCTTTCCGTCACCGGGCAAACGGATTTGCTGGAGAGCAATTCCGTCCTTTCCGAGTCCATCCGGTTGCGAAATCCGTACGTCGATCCCATGAGCTTGATTCAGGTGGAATTGTTGCGACGCAAACGCTCCCGCGCGCAGACAGCCGACAGAGATGACGCCCTCGGCGCCACGATCAATGGGATCGCTGCGGGCCTGCACAACACTGGATAGGTTTACCACGCGCTGCGCGGCAAGTTCGAAATCCAAAATCGTGCTGTACCCGAGGAAACCTCCCCATGCCCGGTCGTTGACACCGAACCGGTCTCCGACAAAAATGAGATCAATGAAAGTTTGCGCTACACGATTGGCCTTGGGAGCAGCGCTGGCGCTCGGTGGAGCTTTGGTCGCCTCCACATGCCCTCAGGCCAGCGGTCAGGAAGCTGAGTTCAATCCGCGTCAAGTCCATTTTCTATCCGGAGGCTGCGCGATGAAACTCTCTCCGGACAGGGCGCTGATCGCCGGAGGCGTATCGAGCTCCGCTCTCAAGCCCAGCGACGCGGTGGACCAGCTCGAAAAGGAACTCGGCTTGATGAAGAATTTCGTGGCCGAAAAGCATGGTGAACTTCGCTTGATGGAACGCGTGCGGACAGTCAAGAATCCTCAGCCCGGCAGAACAGATACTGAAGCGCCGTTTCAGGTCGTGCAGCGGATTCAGGTGACGATTCCCGCGGACGCACCCGTTGACGCGATTTTGGAGAAATTGATCGAGCTGGGCATGGACCGCTTCGGCGACAACATCCTGAATAATTTCAACCGCCGCGAGGCGGTGATCCGGTTCCAAATTAGCGACTTCGACCAGCGAATGAACGACTTCGAACAATCCTGCACGATTGATTCGTGGAAGCAGTGGTGCGCGAAGGGTGCGGGTGTGGACGAAAAAGCGTGCGACAGCCCCAAGCCGCCAGCGAACCTCGAGGTGCAATCCTTTAACGTAAGGTCAAAGGAAAAGCTCATGCGCGCGGACGGCGCGACTGCCATTTGGCAGTGGAGCTACAACCGCGGGGGGCAAAGACCGCCCGAACCCCCGGAACTCCTGGGCAACATGACCGTCCAGCTCGAAGGAGTTCTAAACCTGACGATTCAGACCGAAAACGAGAACCCTTGATTCATTCTGCTGCGCGCGGACGGAGTTCGATGCCCGCGCTGCTGGCAATGGCAATCTTGGTTGCTGTTTTCCTTCCCGCGCCTCTTTTCGCACATGAACCGGTGCCGCGACGCCTGCTTCGCACGATTCAAATCGGCGTGCCGCAAGACATTTCCGTCGAGGAAATTCGCAAGATCGCCGAAAACAACGATACGGACTACACGACGGCGATTCTGGCGCGCTCGGCGCTTCTCGTCCTGGGACAGAACGAATCCAAATTGATTTCGTACGAGGAATTACTCGACAACCTGCTGGCACACCTTATAAGCGACGGCACACCGTTCCAGCCGCTGGCCAGCCTTCCCGAATTTCCGCGGAAAAGAAACGCTCGTTGACAATGGTCTACGCGATGGTGATGAGCGGAAAGCAGGACCGCGTCGTCGACATTCTGGAAAAGCATGCGTTGACCGGGAGCAAGTATAAGCAGGGCGTGGTGCTTTCCGCGCTGCGCAACGTGGGCACGCCCCGAGCGCTCAGCATCATTCAGCAATACGGCGAAAAGGGACAGGATCGCAATCTGGCCGAAGCGACGCTGGCGGACGAAGATTATCCTGTCCTCTTCCAAATGCACGACCGCTGGGGATTGGTGCCACCGGCCCAGCGCACGCGGGACAATCTCAGATCGATTGTCCAGAACGGATGCGATCAGCGAGTCGCGCTGGCGGCCTACTGGCTGGGATATTTTGCGCCGAACCCCGATCCGGACAAAGAAGACGGCAGAACTGCAAGCTCTCGAAGCGCATCGCCCGCGAAAATTCTGCGACGTGCGAAATGATGGAACACGTGATCGCCCTGAAAGCGCTCGGGTCTGCGGTCGGCGCAAACGGTGGATTATTGGAAAGGGCTGGCGCAAAGAACAACGAACGTGTGGGAACGCCATCAGATCGTGATCAACGCGTTCGGGCACTGGGGCCGAAGTTCGCTCCCGCCGCACTCGAACTTCTCCAAACCGACGGCGCGCAGTACGTCCAATGGGAATTGCTGAACGGCAATCTGGAAACGCGGCAGGGACGCGAGTATCGGAACTACTGGGACATCTGGATTCCGGCGAATGTTCTGGTGGCGCTCGAACACGACGACGCGCAAGGGCGTCCGGAGATGGCGCAATCGGAACTCGATGCGATGCTGGATTGGCTCGAGGCAGGTGCGCGGCCGCGCGATCCGGTGGTATTCAATCACATGATCTATCATCTGGTGGCTTTCACTTCGGGCAACGATACGCGGCGCCTGCTGCGAATCTTCAACAAACTGCCCGAGCGAAATCAAAACTGGTGGATTCTGCAACCGTTGCGCGATCAGGCGGCGTTGCCGCTGCTGGCGTATTGGCGCACGCTGCCGATCTCACGGGATCAGCAAGAAATCCTCGACAATATTATCGGCGGCCTCTCCAGCCGGTCTCCGAACCGGACAGCTTCGCCAGCGCCGTGTTGCGAAGCTACGGAAGAATGCCTCTTACAGCATGTGAGGCAGAGCGCACAGGCCGCGCCGCTGGCGAATGTCGAGATTCACTCGGAGAAGGAAGCGCGGGACTGGCTGAACAGCGGCGAAACACCAAGCGAGAAATTCGAAGTTCACTACCTCGATGAGCTGAAGCGTTCGGCCGTGGTGCAAACGAGCGATGGCAAGGACGAGCATTGGCAGTATCTATATGACTGTTGGCGCCGGGAAGACCAACCTGATAACGCTTCGACTTCGCATTAGACCTGAACGGCCCGCGTAAACCGAAACCAAGTTCTGATGCACTTCAGGAAGATTCGCTCGAAGACGACGCGCGAAGAGAGCGAAGAGCTACGACGGCGAGCAGTCCAACGGCAATGATCACGCAAGTCCAGAGCACCGCCGGATTCCGCTCGGTCCACGGCCGCGGATCTTCGTAGCCCGCGTTGACCTGTTCGGGCCCAAACGTTGCGCCCGGCAGCGGCGAGCCGTTGCCGGCGGGAAGTGTTCGCAGGAGATCGTATTCCGGCGGCTTCGCTTCGCTCTGGCCATACAGGATGAAATAGCGCCGATTGGGATCGGCGTAAAAAACAAGGCGTCGCGGCGTCATATAGAACGTGAGGTGGGCGGCGGCGAGCGGTGAATTGCTGCCGTTAGCCACGCGTATCCGCCAGTGCTGCGACCAATCTTCCACGAATCCGACGTTCAACCACTCGCGCAGCGCGTCTTCCCGGCGGAAACGATAAATTTCGCCGCTGCCTACGAATGACCAATCGTTCCGATCTTCGCTCGCCTGAACCGTCACCGCACGCGAGAATTCCGGTTCGGCGGTTTCGAAGCGCACCTCGTCTATCGGCAGTTGCGACGGAAGATCAGCTTCCCAGGCGCTTTCACTTCGCTCAGAAGACGCAATCGGCGCGGGCGAGGCGGAAACGGCAACGCGCTCGGCGGGCGAAGAAACTTCATAAAGAACTTCCACGCTCGAGAGTTGAAAACGCTTCGTGCCGTCCAGCACGCGCAGGCGGATATATCGGGCGTTGGTGTCCGAATAGTGCAAGGTCTGAGTCCCTTGCAGATTTTGTTTGTTGAACCGAAAGAGCGGCGCACGATCGCAAACGATCCGCCATTCCCGCGCGTCATCGCTGACGGCCACTTCAGCCCACGTCAAGAAGTCGGTTTCGCGGGTGCCGATCTTGACGGCGTTGTAAAAGTTTACCGGCAAATTGACATCGACGACGAACTGGCTGAACTCTCCCGGCACGAAGCTCTGCTCGCGCATCATGGTGGGGCGGCGCTCGACGCGCGTCTCGCCCATCGGTACGTTGAGGAGATACGGGACTTCCCTGCCCCGATCGTCCACCACGCGAAGATCGGCAAGGCGATTCGCGGAATGCGAGTAAATCTCTTCGGGAACGCTGGCGCTAACGAGCGAGCGACGGTCGACGAACGCGAGATTCATCTCGCGCGAATAGCACCAGTGCGACCAGCCCGGCGGGAAAGTGCTGTCTGCCTTCGCGTCGAATGCCGCGAAGTCGGCGATTCCTGCCAAGCCGACGACGCTAACGCCCAGGAGCGCCAGCGCAGGAAGCATTCGAAACACGAGCGACCGCCAGCGTGAGTTGCCGCTCAAGGTCTGCGCTCCTGCGTTCGCGCGCCCAGCTTGCGCTGGTAGTAGAACGACACCAACAGCAGCAGCAGCCCAAGCACGAGAAATGACACGATTCGGTAGAAGCGCTCGAGAAACGACAAATCAAAAAGAAACACTTTCGCCACGACGATTCCGAAGAGCGCCAGCGCCTGCCAGCGCAAGGGCGACGACTTTCGCGCGAAACCGACGGCAATCAGGATCGCGGCGTAAATCGTCCAGAGCACGGAGAGGCCCAGCGATTGGGCGAGTACGTGTTCGAGGTTGTATCCATGCGCGTGGCCAAAGTAATCCCACACTTCGAGCGAAAGGGCAACCAGAGCGAAAATATTCGCGGCGACTCCGAGAACTCCAAAACATACTTTTTCGGCATCTCCGACTTCGTCTCCGGCATCGGCGGCGAAGAAGCACGCCGCAACGTAGCAGGCCACCACCGCGGCATATGTCCCGAAACGCGCGTTGAATATCAAGGGCGCGGCAGGCGAATCAAGCAGGAACAAGCGAGCAGCGCAAACAATAAAGAGAACGAATCCCGCGGCGCGGAGGTACGAAATGCGCGCGCGAAAGCCGCTCCACATCAGCAGCGCGCCTTCGATCGCGAGCGCCGTTGTCAGCCATCCGTGGTCGAGACGCAGCGGAATTGCGACCGTGGCGTAGGTCAGGGCGATGCCGGAAAAAAGCAGACGCAGCGTCGAAGGCTCGTTTTTTCGGGGCGGCGGAAGCGTTTGGACGATAGCCAGGTGAGCGGCGGCCAACCCGAGGACAGAAAACGTGATCGTCCAACGGTGCGCCGGCCAAAGCAACTCATACAGCGCTACCAGATACAGAAGCGCGTTCGTGGGAATAATGATGAGTTCCATTCCCGAAGGCGCCTCTTCCACTCGACTGCGAATTATGGGTAAGGCGGTGAACGCCACGAAGAAAATCGTGGCGAAGAATGCGGTGATGGCGAGCTTGTCTTCGCGATAGAACTGTGAGAACCAACCCCAGTAATAAATTTGCGTGCAAATGTAAGCGAGCGGAGGAAGCCAGGACCAGTCGCGCAAACGTTCGAGTGTGAGAAAACCGACAACGAGCACCAGGCAGTACGTGAAAAGCGCGACTTCGGCGTCGTGGCCCGTGCTCAGCAGTGCGGGCGTGAGAAATCCGCCCGCCAGGGCCATCACCGCGATGCGCTGCGAATTTCGGCCGATTGCGACGACAGCCATGGCTGCCGTTACGACGATCATCGCTGAGAAAGCGGTGCTCTGCTCGAATAATCTGTAGTAGTGCCATCCACCCCAGAGCGCCAAATAAAGAACCGCTGCGCCGAGCCCGGCGATACCTTCCGAAAAGTAGCGATAGCCGCGGCGCAACAGCGCGTCGCTCCCGCCGAGAAGAGCAGCACCAAAGAGAAGCCCGATACCCACTCTTCCGCGAGGACCGACCCAATCGTTGTCAAACGCATACTTCAGAAAGAACGCAACTGCGAAGAGAACGGCAAGAATTCCCGCGTAGTTCAGCCACCGGCCCGCAACCAGCGATTCGTAGTCGAGTTCACTGCGCGGAGGAGAAGCAGCCGGGAAAGGCGGCGCGGAGACCCCCGCGACCGCGCGATGCGGCTGCGCTGGCGGCGCGGGAGCGGTAGCGGCGGGAGCCGGGGGCGCCGGTGCTGCTGGAGGCACCGTCGGAGTTTCGGGCTGCGAAACAGGGGCCGCGGTGACGCGCGGAAACCCCTCCGTCTGCCGGCCGGCCATATGGTTCACTAGCGTCTCAAGCGCGTAGAGACGCGCGGTCAAATTCGCGAACCGCTTCTCTGTTTCGGGGTCGGTAGCCTGGCTCTTGCGCAGACGCGCTTCGATGCGGCCGACTCGGATGTACGCGGCGATGGCGAGGATCGGAATAATGATCGCAAACGCCGCCAGCGCAAACAAGAACATTGACACTTCTTGTCTCATCCGAGAATTGCTCCGCCGAGCGAATTGCGCGTATCAGAATACACGCGTATAGCACCCACAATGTTGCTGAGACGCCGAAGACAGGCTTGCATAAATGGTATTTCCTTCTGAGACCTACGGCAACACTTGCGTTTCGGATTGTGGTAACTGTTCAACACGCGGACGCGGATGGAATTGACTTATACCGCGGTTTGCCCAATTCTAATATGCGCTGCGCGAAAGCACAGAGGGAATGAATGGCATCGCAAGGGAAAATCGGTATTCTGACGGGCGGCGGCGACGTCCCCGGGCTTAATTCCGTCATCAAGTCTGCCGTTTATCGCGCCACGGAGATGGGCCGCGAAGTCATCGGCATACGGCGGGGCTGGGAGGGCCTGACCCACCTCGACGCGTCGCAAGAGAGCGATCCGCACTACATCCGGACGCTGACGCGCGACAACACACGCGCGATTGATCGCAGCGGCGGGACGGTCTTGCACACTTCCCGAACGAATCCGCTGCGCATAGCGAAATCACGAGTGCCGGCCAACATGCCGCAGTCGGAGCTGGCCAAGCTTGCGACCGACGGAAAGTCCTACAATTTCACTCCTGTGGTTCTCCGGAACCTCGAGCGTCTCGGAATTAATTGCCTGATCGTCATCGGCGGCGACGACACTCTGGGATTTGCCTCCGTGCTCCACAAAGCCGGCGTCGCTCTCATCGCGATACCCAAGACGATGGACAACGACGTTCAGGGCACGGAATATTGCATCGGGTTTTCAACGGCGATCACTCGCGCCAAGGAATTGATCACTCGCCAGCGGACAACACTCGGCTCACACGAGCGCATCGGCATATTCCGGATTTTCGGCCGGGACGCGGGCTTTACGGCGCTCTATACGTCCTACGTGACTTCCGTGCGCTGCTTGATTCCCGAATATCCATTCGATCTCGACCTCCTCACCAAGCTCCTCGTGGAGGACAAGCGCAACAACCAAAGCAATTACGCGCTCGTCATCGCATCCGAAGGCGCGATATGGACGGGAGACCAAGTGACAGATGTCGGCGAAGCCGATGCCTACGGCCATCGTAAGAAAGCGGACATCGGCCATGCGCTGGCTGAGATTTTGCGCCAACGTACGGGGGAAGAAACGATGACGAGCGATTTGACCTACGATTTGCGCAGCGGAGATCCCGACGCGGTGGACCAGGTTGTGGCGACCACGTTTGCCAACATCGCGCTCGATCTCGTGGCCGACGGAGTGGTGGGGCGGATGATGGCCATCCGCGAGGGCCGCTACGCGCACGCGCCATTGCCCGACCCGGCCCTGGGGCCACGAACCGTCAACGTCGATAAACTCTACAATACGAAGCGCTACCGGCCTCAATATTCCGGGAAATTGGGCGATCCGGTGTTCCTGATTACCGCATAGTGAGTGCGGTCCCGAGGCCTTTTTCTTTCAGCAGACTGGCGCGAAAACACCGCTGCGACTTTTTCGATACAACCCCCGCGCGAAACAGTTGAGCCGGGCCTTCTCATATTGATATTGTTGTCATATGAGTGCGGATAATAAACCAGACAAAAAGGGGGCCATGCGCCGCAGGAGCGAGCGGCTTAAGGTCCGGGTGCCCATCGAAGTGCGGACGCAGTCCGGAGACAACCGAAGCACTTCGGAAAAGACGAACGCACTCATCGTTAACGCCCACGGCGGGCTCGTCCTGTTGGCGATGAAGGTTGAACCGAATCAGTTCGTAATTATTGAGAATTTGACAACCGGCGATGAACTTCTTTCACGGGTGACGTCGCTCGGGCCGAGCTTCATGGGCAAGACCGAAGTAGGAATTGAATTCATCAAGCCCGCGCCCGATTTTTGGGGCGTACCTGCCGCTTCCAACAAGCAGGCCTGATTAAGCCATCCGTTTCGTACTTGTGCGCCATCCACGTTTCCCGCTGCATCAAACTGCCGAAACGCACTCCGCGCCTTGTTTAAGTCAATTTGTTTCAATGCGTTGCGGTACTAGTCGGACAGTATCCGGCGACTGCGGCGGCGATAAAGGCGATTCGAAGTTGATTACATCACCTTGAAATGCTTTTGCGACATTGGTCTAGTAGGTCTCCATAGTCCAAAGCGTTCGTTAGTGCTCCGAACGCGACCGTGCCATTACGGCCCTGAGAAAACGAATTGAGGATATTGACGGTCTCCACCAATACATAGTCCAGATCATCGATGGTCAGGCGCGCGTTCTCATTTAGCGCCTGGACATCTCGAACGGTGCCACGGTCGAAATGGACGAGATATCCGTCTCTTCGTATCTTGATGGCGTCTTGATGCGGCCTCATCTGCCTAATCTGTAGGCGCGCCAACCCAGCAATGGACCGAACCTGTTCAGCCGTGGCATAGGGGAATTCACCCGCCGAACTCTCAGCGCCTTCAATAAGAACCTGGACTGTGACGGCATCGCTGCGCCGATCGTAGAGCTTGGCGGCATATATCTGGGCTGCCTGTAGGTGCGCGTCGATCGTCAGTGCAAAGAAAGTCGGGGAGACGGCTACGATCTCGTCACCTGAGGTCATAAGGCCGTTTGCGATATCGAGGTGCGAGTGTCCGGTCGCCGCCGCGCTTGTGAGCCACGACAGCATTTCATCAAATCCCAAACCTGCAGCAGAAGCTTGCTTAGCATCGCAAATCCTCAGCGGAATTCCTGTAGTGAAATTTTTAGTGTGTCAGCGGCTGACATAGCATCCCACACCATAACGGTAAAAATTACAACTTGCCTTGGCAAAACACAGAGTTGCGATCGATGGTTTCAAAAGCTATCTTCGTAAGGCAATGCAATGGCACCCGGCGACTATCGATGACGTAAGGAGCATCCTGAAGGCCGACTTAGAAAAGTGTGACCCTCAGCAGCTCGCAATTTTCAAGCAATACTCCGTCGACCCATATTTCGCACCCATCATGCGTTCTGGGCAGCTTGAAAAAGTCATCGTCGTTGCTAGGAAGTCGGACGAGGTAATTTACTGGGAAGATGTGGAAGAGGGATTTAACATCTCACCGGTTGGAGAGGGCGGTCTTGTACTTGAGCATCGGTGCAATCAAGACGAGTTGGGGTTCGCGCTGAACCGCTGGGTCGAAGGCCGGTAATTTCGTTGGCCAGCGGTCTGCCGTCTGCGCAAAAGTCGCCTGCTAACTTTTGATCGATTCGGAAGTCAGACCCTAGTCAGACTCTAGGGGTGTAGCTCAAAAACCCGCATTTTTACTGAGGAATTTGACGATTCTGGGCAACTGTCCTACTATAGTGTGCCCGGGAAGGCGAGCCGCGTCGCTCCGAATGACCCAAGTGAGAAATTCGCAGGGAGTGAAAGTGCGTCCGCGCTGGCGAAATACCAGCCTGAATCGCGCGTTGGTCTGTGCGATCGCGCCAGCGGTGATCGCTTTCTGCGGATGCGGCAAGAAGGACGCAGCGGCCAGCGCAGTACCAGCTACGGTCGCTGTAAAGACGATCGTGGCGCAGGACAGTACAATTCCAGATTCTTCGGAATATCTGGCGACCCTGAAATCCCGGCACTCCGCGACGATCAATCCGCAGGTGGAAGGCTACATCACCAAGATTCTCGTGAAGTCGGGCGATCGCGTCGAAGCCGGCAAATCGCTGATGGAAATTGATCCGCTGAAACAAGAAGCCACGGTCAAGAGCCAGGAAGCGGCGCGATTGGCTCAGGAAGCGAACGTAGCGTACGCGAAAGTGCAGCTCGACCGGACGCAGAAGCTGTTTGACGCAGGTGTGGTCGCGAAACAGGACCTCGACCAGGCGCAGACCACGTACGACTCCGCCGAAAAGCTGCTCGAATCGTTGCAGGCGCAAGAGCATGAGCAACAAGTGGAGCTGCATTACTACAGCGTTCTCGCGCCCGCAGGCGGAATCGTCGGCGACGTGCCCGTGCGCGTGGGTGACCGCGTGACAACGACGACCACGCTCACCACCGTGGACGAGCCCGGAAGCCTCGAGGCTTACATTTCCGTCCCCGTGGAGAACTCGAAGAATTTGCGAATTGGATTGCCCGTCGAGCTGCTCGACCCGATCGGGACGCCCATCGGCGACACACGCATTGATTTCATTTCGCCGCAGGCCGATCCTTCTACGCAATCGGTGCTGGCGAAAGCATCCGTGAGCAATCCACGTGATCTCCTGCGGACCGCACAATTCCTGCGCGCGCGAATCATCTGGGGGACGCATCAGGCGCCGAAAATTCCGGTGCTCGCCGTTTCGCGCATCAACGGCCAGTATTTCGGATTCGTCGCCGAGACATCCGGACGAAACACCGTCGCACGCCAGCGGATGCTGCAGGTCGGCGATTTGCTTGACAACAATTACGTGGTGCTGGGCGGAATCAAGGTCGGCGACCATATCATCGTCGAAGGCACGCAATCGCTTGCCGACGGCGTTCCGATCACAGAAACCCCGGCCGACAGCTCGGCCGCAGCCCCGCAGCACTAAGGCACGCGAGCCGAACGATGTTCGTCGACTTCTTCATCAAGCGGCCCATCTTCGCGACGGTGTGCGCGCTGCTGATCATCATTGCCGGGGCAGTTTCAATCCCTACCTTGCCAATCGCGCAATTCCCCAATCTCGCTCCGCCGCAAGTAACCGTTTCCGCGGAATACAACGGAGCGAGCGCTCAAACGGTGGAGTCCGCCGTAACGATTCCGCTGGAGCAGCAGATCAACGGCGTCGAAGGAATGAAATACATCACGTCATCGAGCGGGAATGATGGATCGTGCGGGATCACGGTCACCTTCGACGTCTCGCGAAACGTGGACCTTGCGGCGGTGGACGTCCAGAACCGGGTCAACACAGCGCTCGGGCGCATGCCGAACGAAGTGAAGACGACGGGAATTACGATCACGAAATCGCTCAGCGGATTCGTGCTGGGCGCAGGCGTCTATGCCGAACACGGCGAATACGACAGCCTGTTCATCAGCAATTATCTCGATATCTATATTCGCGATGCGCTGAAGCGCATCAAGGGTGTCGCGGACGTCTTTAATTTTTCGCCGCGCGATTATTCCATGCGGCTGTGGCTCGATCCATCGCGCCTGGCCAGCCGCGGGCTGACGGCGACGGATGTGGTCAGCGCGCTCAGCGAACAGAATGTGCAAGTCGCGGCGGGACAAGTGGGACAACCGCCGTCTGTGGCAGGGCAGATGTATCAGATCAGTGTTCGCGCCGTGGGGCGGCTTACGGAGCCCTCGGAATTCGACAACATCATTCTGAAAACGGGCAACGACGGAACCCTGATTCGCTTGAAGGATGTGGGGCGAGCGGAGTTGGGCGCGGAAAGTTATGCCTCGAATCTGAGGTTCGACGGCCACGACGCGATCGGCTTCGGCGTGACGCAACTTCCCGGCGCAAACGCGCTGGATGTGGACCGCTCCGTAAAGGCCGAACTCGCCAGGCTCGCAGCGCGCTTTCCTCCCGGAATGAAAGCCGCGGTCGCGTTTGATTCGACAACGGTGATCGGCGAATCCATTCGTGACGTCCTTTTTACCCTGCTCGAGGCGATTCTTCTCGTCATCGCGGTCATTTACATTTTCCTGCAGGATTGGCGGACGACGATCATTCCGGCCGTCACGATTCCGGTATCGCTGATCGGAACGTTCGTGTTCGTGAAGATGCTCGGCTTCTCAATTAACACGCTCACGCTTTTCGGGATTACGCTCGCGACCGGACTTGTGGTTGACGACGCCATCGTCGTCATCGAAAACGTCGAGCGGCACATTTCCGATGAGCTGATGAAAGCGCACGAAGCCGCATCGGCTGCCATGAGCGAAGTGGCTGGGGCCGTGGTCGCGACGTCGCTCGTGCTCGTTGCCGTCTTCGTTCCAGTCGCGTTCTTTCCCGGAACGACAGGCATCCTCTTCCGGCAGTTCGCGCTGACGATCGCGTTCTCGGTTTCGATTTCAGCTTTCAACGCACTTACATTGACACCCGCACTCTCCGCCGTCTTGTTGGGCCACGAGCGGCGCAAGAGCGGCGTGCTGTTGGCCGCATTCAATCGAGGCGTCGTCGCCGTGACGCGGTTCTATCGCGGTTTACTTCGCCACATCCTCCAGTGGCAGTTCGCCGCATTGGTCGTCTTTGCGCTCGGCCTGGGCGCCACGTGTTACCTCTACACGAAAGTCCCGCGCGGCTTCATCCCTGAAGAAGACGCAGGCTATCTCATCCTCGCCGTGCAAGCGCCGCAGGGCGCCTCGCTCGATTACACGACGAAGATCATGAGCCAGGCTGAAGCGGTCCTCAGCAAGGTGCCTGAGATCGAAGGAGTGTTCAGCATCGTCGGATTCAGCTTCTCGGGAGGTGCGCCTAATCGCGGCGTGACGTTCGCGAATCTTCGGCCGTTCGCCGAGCGAAAAGGCGAGGAGCATTCCCTTGCGTCGGTGATCGATCGCATTCGAGGGCCGCTGAACGAGATTTCCGGCGCGATTGCGGTGCCATTTGCGCCACCCGCGGTGGAAGGCCTCGGGCAGTTCGGCGGATTTCAGTTCATCGTCGAGGATTTGGGCGGAAATTCGTCACAGGCGCTTTCGCAGGCCACGCAGGAATTGGTGCGCCAGGGCAATCAAAGCCATGACTTGCGAGGACTGTTCAGCGATTTCACCGCCAACGATCCTCAGTTCGTTATTACGTTTGATCGCGAAAAGGCCAAGGCGCTCGGCGTTCCGCTGAATCAAATCACGGACGCGCTGCAAGTTTATATGGGCTCGATTTACGTGAACGATTTCGATTTCAACAATCGCGCCTATCGCGTCTACGTCCAGGCTGACCGTCAATTCCGCTCCGAGCCGCAAAATCTGCAGCAATATTACGTGCGCGCGGGTTCGGGGGCGATGGTGCCGCTCGAAAGCGTGATTCACGTCGCGCCGGTCGCGTCGCCTCAAGTCATCAGCCACTACAATCTCTTTCGATCCGCCGAAATCGACGGGGCTGGAGCGCCGGGTCTGAGCACGGGCGACGCCCTTAAGGCGATGGACAATCTGGCCAATCGAGTGTTGCCGCGCGGATTCGGCCACGAATGGACCGGCATTTCGCTTGAAGAGATGCAATCGGGCGGCACGGCGCTGGTCCTTTTCGGCCTCGGGTTGCTCGTCGTCTACTTGACGCTCGCGGCGCAGTACGAAAGCTTTTCGCTTCCCTTCATTGTGATTCTCGCCGTGCCGATGGCCCTGTTTGGAGCCTTGCTCGCTCAGTCGATCCGCGGCCTGCAGGATGACGTCTATTGCCAAATCGGACTGGTCATGCTCATCGGACTTGCGAGCAAGAACGCGATTTTGATTGTCGAGTTCGCGGAACAGTTGCGTCAGACGGGCTTGAGCATTATCGAAGCCGCTATCGAAAGCGCGCGTATTCGCCTGCGGCCGATTCTGATGACCTCGTTCGCATTTATCTTCGGCGTGCTGCCGCTCGTGCTGGCTCAGGGGGCGGGCCGTGTAGGGCGCCGATCCGTGGGCACGACCGTTTTCGGCGGAATGATCGCGGCTACCACATTAAATCTGCTTTTCATCCCCGTTTTGTATGTGTTGGTGAAGACTCTGCAGGAACGCTGGATGCCGGTGAAGCGGCCTCACGCTTCCACGGCCGATTCGCCGGAGCCAGAGCCTGGCGACTAGCAGATCCGGGTTGCGTTTCATCGTTGCGAGTTTAGTTAAGCCCCGAAGAGCGCGCCGCAAATGATAAAATGCGCCGTCGCGATTATCGAATCGTGCAGGGGGGACTTGATGCTCGAGACTTCGTTCCACCGCGAAGTGCGCCCGAACGCCACGCGGGCCGCGCTTCATCGCTCGCTATCGTTGACTTCGACGAGGTGGCTGGCAATCGCAGCAATTTTCGCCGCATCGCTTATCTGGTCCACCGCCGCGAGGGCCCAGTCGCCTGACACGGCAACTCTTGCGCTCAACACCAACTGGCAAATTCAATCTTCGGCGCGAATAATCGGCGGTGGCGGCAGCGCGATTTCCCAAGCCGGCTTCCCTTCCCCCGAGTGGTATCCGGCCACGGTTCCGACGACGATCGTCGCAGCGCTCGTGGACGACAAGATTTACTCCGACCCGTACTACGCGATGGCTCTGCGGTCGTTGCCCGGAGTGAAATACAAAATTGGCGACAACTTTTCCGATGATGAAATGCCGAAAGACAGTCCGTTTCGTGTCTCCTGGTGGTATCGCACACAATTCACTGAGCCTGCGGACTGGCAAGGAAAAAGCGTCTGGCTGAATTTTCGCGGGATCAACTACCGCGCGAACATTTGGGTGAACGGGAAACAGATCGCCAAATCCGATGATGTGGCCGGCGCGTTTCGGCGATACGAATTCGAAATCGGCGCGCTGCTGCAGCCCGGCCAGGCCAACGCTCTGGCCGTAGAAGTTTTCCCTCCAACGCCACACGATCTGGCCATCACATTCGTGGATTGGAATCCGCTGCCGCCTGATAAGGACATGGGCATCTGGGGCGACGTGTTTCTGGTCGCCAGCGGCCCGGTGGCCGTGCGCAATCCGCAGGTCGAGACGAAGCTTGATATCCCGAGCCTTGCCGTCGCACACCTGACGGTGCGCGCCGAGGCGCGCAATGCGTCGGCGAGGCCGGTTCAAGGCGTTTTGCGCGGAAAAATCGGCGACGCCAGCTTCGAGCAGCCCGTTTCGCTTGGCCCGAACGAAAATAAAGAAATCACTTTTACGCCCGAGCAATTTCCGCAGTTGAATTTCGACCATCCGAAAGTCTGGTGGCCTTACGGCATGGGGACACAGGATATGTACGATCTGCGCCTCGAATTTGACATCGGACAGGAAGAGTCCGATCACGCCTCAATAAGTTTTGGGATCGACCAGATCACCTCGCGACTCACAGACAAAAAACACCTGCAATTCACCGTGAACGGCAAGGACATATTGGTTCGCGGCGGTGGTTGGACGCCCGATATGATGCTTCGAGAAGATCCGCAGCGCTGGGAAGAAGATTTTCGCTACGTCCGCGGGATGAATTTGAATACGGTCCGGCTGGAAGGAAAGCTGATGTCGGACCAGTTCTTCGATCTCGCCGACCGCTACGGGGTTCTGGTCATGGCCGGATGGTGCTGCTGCGATCACTGGGAAAAATGGGCGCGATGGAGTCCCGCGGATCGTAAAGTGGCCACGGCATCGCTGCATGACCAGGCCGCGCGTCTGCGAAATCATCCGAGCCTGCTCGTGTGGCTGAACGGCAGTGACAATCCCCCTCCCGCTGAGATCGAGAAGTCCTATCTCGCGGTTTTGAAAAGTGTCCACTGGCCGAAGCCCGTGATTTCCTCGGCCAGCGAAAAGAGGACGTCGGTCACGGGGCCTTCGGGCGTCAAAATGACGGGCCCCTACGATTACGTCCCACCCGATTACTGGCTCGAAGACCACGAGCACGGCGGCGCTTTCGGGTTCAATACCGAGACGAGTCCCGGCCCCGCCATTCCTCCGATTGACAGCCTGAAACAAATGATCCCGGAGAAGGATCTGTGGCCCATGAACGAATACTGGGATTTCCACGCAGGCGGCGGGCAATTCAAGAACGTGGACCTATATAACGAGACGCTGTTCAAGCGCTACGGCCCGGCGAAGAATATGGCGGACTACGAATGGAAATCCCAGGCGGCGGCCTACGAAGGCGAGCGCGCCATGTTCGAGGCGTTCGGACGAAATCGCGGTAGTGCCACTGGCGTGATTCAGTGGATGCTCAATAATGCGTGGCCGTCCATCATCTGGCATCTGTACGACTACTACATGCGGCCTGGCGGGGGCTACTTCGGCACGAAAAAGGCCTGCGAGCCGCTGCATGTCCAGTATTCCTACGATGATCGCTCCGTCGTCGTGGTGAACGACGAACTGACATCATTCACCGGCCTCAAAGTCACCGCGAAGGTTTACGACGTCAATGCAACCGAGAAATATACGAACAGTCAGGCGATCGATTCGCCTGGGAGCAGCGCCACGGTAGCGTTCAAGGTTCCGGACGTTAAGGGCATCAGCACGACGTATTTCCTGAATCTCACGCTTGAGGATTCGAGTAGCGCGACCGTTAGCTCAAATTTTTACTGGCTCTCGATTAAGCCGGACGAAATGGAATGGGACGGCTATAACTGGTATTCCACGCCGCAGAAGGCGTTCGCCGATCTGCACGATCTGGCAAGGCTCACACCCGTGTCGCTTAAATATTCGACGGATTCCACTCACAATCAAAGCGAAGGCACGACTAGCGTCCACGTGACGAATCCAACCGAACATCTTGCCTTTATGATTCATCTACGGCTCACGCGAGGACTGGGAGGATCGGAAGTGCTGCCCATCTTGTGGGACGACAATTACTTCGAATTGCTCCCCGGCGAATCGAGAGACATCAAGGCCGTCTATCGCCTGCATGATCTCGGCGATGCTTCTCCGGAACTCGAAGTGAGCGGATGGAATGTCTCGGGAGCTTCGCCGGATTAATCAACGAATTAGCGCGGCGCCTGTCTTGCGCTAGGTTTCGTTTTGACTCGGAGGAACCTCGCCGCTGGCACGCTTCCGGGCAAGCCGGAAGGGACGAACCACCGCCTGCATCGCAGCAGACCAAACGCTACCATGCGCAGCGGTCCATTCATCTTCGGCTGGCTGCGCCGCGAGCCTTGCGACATATCGGAGCCCCTGAACGCGCCCGGGAACCAGCCTCGCGCGAAACCACGCACGCTGCGCGAGATTCCACTCCGCCGGGCGCGCCGCAAGCATTTTTCGTTCTACCTGCTCGGTGAGCGAAAGCACAGTGCGATCTTCCTGGATTTTTTCAAACACCGGCACCGGCAGCCGAGTGTCCAGCAGATCGCTGGCGAGCGAAAGGCCCAGGAGCAGCATCCGCTCGGCATCCAGCGCCGTGGCCGTTTCAAACACGATGTCCCAATTCACGCGTCCGGCCGAAGCGATCAGTTCCGACAAATCCACAACCCATCCGAGTTTCTGCCAAAAATCCTTCGCGCCATGAACGGCAAGAATGACGAGCGCATCTTCGGGACAGAACGTCTTGACCCGGGAGCCGGCGAGCGAAATTTCGACGAGCCGTTCGCGCAGCGAATCTAGATTCATTCGCGCGGGAAAATGGCGCATCGTGAGTTCCGTGTGAAGTTCCAGGAGGCAGTCGCTTCCTTCGCCGCGGTACGAATACTCGCCAGGGACGCGGACCAAAGGAAGATTCGAGTCATGCGGCCACGGAAATCGCGCGCGATATCCCGACGCCTGCAGCGCCGCATGCGCGTCGCCCATGCGCTGCTGCGGCACGATTACGTCCATATCGTGAAATTGCCGGATGGCGACGTCGCCGTACGCCTGGACCGCAAGGACCGGTCCTTTGTGCGGAATCGCCGGAATGCCGCGGGACTCAAGGAGCCCCACAACGCGAACCATCTCCGTGCCCAGATAGAGCGAACGCACTGCGCTGGCGCGAACCGCCTTTTCCAGACGTTCCAGCCAGAGCGACGGCACGCGCGATTCAAATCGCTTCAGGTGTTCGTAAATGAGCGGCGTGAGCCCAGCCCGTTCGGCCATCGCGAGCAGCGCCGCCCAATTCAGTTCCGGACGCAAAAGAAGACGGATGCGATCGATGTACGCCGCAGACAGGTGCGTCCGGGCGCAGCACAGCATCAGCTGAGTCTCGCGCGTTAGCTCGTCCCGGCGTGCGCCAGTCATTTCGAGCCAGCACGCTTCGGAATAGCCCCGCTTCGGCACAATGAAGAGCCTATGCCGTCGCGGGGGGCGCGCAACCCTGGTGCGGGAGTCACGCCTGAATCTTAGAACATCCTCGGGCCATGAGACTACTGGTACGGTCGCCATGTGACATCAAGCAGGCAAGTAGAGCTCTCTGCGCCGCGCCATTGGCCCTATAACGCAGAGCCGGCGCAATTTCGACTGGAGCGCTGAGGGCTCAAAGCCGGCACCCTGGCACACACGATCAAAATCTTCTCCGCCGTGAAACAGAAAGGCGTTAGCGGCCTCATAGGCCCGCATATTATTTGAGCGCCAATCTTCGACTGCTTGCAGCAGAACTGCCGTCCACAGCCTTCGTTCCGGATAGTAGCTCCCACTGCCCTCCACATTCTCTTCCGCCGAGTCCGAAAATCTTTCTTCGTTGCCCATTTTTTCACCTGGGGCGCCTGTCTTTATCAATTCCCGCTGGCTTGCGTCCACGCCTATGAGAGATGCATCTCCGACGCCAATCCGTGCGAGATCGTACCGATGAACGAACGAAGTGGAAATGCCGATTTTACAGGGACTTAGACCGCAAAGCCGCCGCGGTGCAAAGGACAAGACAATGACCGAGACGACCAGGGGATGTGCCGCGCGTAAGCAAATGTTTCAATACGGAACAGAGTTCGGGGTGGATCCCCGCTTAGGATTTCGCGGGCTTGGCGTCGAGGGCCTCGCGCAATTTGTGCGCGAGGGCGCCCATGGTGAAGGGCTTTTGCAACAAGATCACATTCGAGGCCGAGATGCCGTGGTGGATGATGGCATGGTCGGTGTAACCGGACATGTAAACAACACGCATAGTGGGCCGAAGCGATGAAATCTTCTGGGCCAGGTCGCTGCCGCTCAGTCCGGGCATGACGATATCCGTCATCATAAGATCGATTGCGCCGCTGTAATTCGACACAATCTCGATCGCGCGGGCTCCGCCTTCGGCAACCAGGACTTTATATCCGCAGCGCTCCAAATACTCTTTCGTCAGATCGCGAACGCCTTCCTCATCTTCGACAAGGAGCACTGTCTCCGTCCCGCGCGGAAGCGAGACAGCAGCAGCAATCGGATGAGCACCGCTGGGCGTGACGTCTTCCTCGACCGCAGGCAGGTAAATTTTGAACGCTGCGCCTTTTCCGGCTTCGCTGTAGACCCAAACGTAGCCCCCACTTTGCTTGACGATGCCGTAGACCGTCGCCAGTCCGAGCCCGGTTCCCTTGCCTTTTTCCTTTGTTGTGTAGAAAGGCTCAAAGATGTGCGCTTGCGTCTCGGCGTCCATGCCGCAACCCGTATCGGTCACAGCGAGCATGACGTACCGGCCAGGCGTGAGAATCATCGGTGCGCGCGAGTAGCTGGTGTCAAATTCCACATTCGCGGTCTCGATGGTGAGCTTGCCGCCGCGCGGCATGGCGTCGCGCGCGTTGACCGCCAGGTTCATGATCACTTGTTCGATCTGGCTCCGGTCCGCTTTCACGCGCCAGAGATCGGGAGCGCTCACGGACACGAGTTCGATATCCTCACCAATCAAGCGCCGAAGGATTTTCTCCATGTCCGAGACGACGGACTGCACATGAATCACTACCGGCGCGAGCATCTGTTTGCGGCTGAACGCCAGTAGCTGGCGGGTTAGAGAAGTCGCGCGCTGCGCCGCTTCTTGAATCTGCTCCGCGTTTCGGTGCAACGACTCGCCCGGCTTCAGGCGGTCAGTCAGCAGTTCGGCGTGTCCCTGAATGACCATCAGAAGATTGTTGAAATCGTGCGCGATGCCGCCGGCGAGGCGTCCAACGGCCTCCATTTTTTGCGCCTGACGTAATTGTTCTTCAAGCTTTTTGCGGTCGGTGACGTCAAGCGCCATGCCGATCGCTCCGACGCAGTTCCCTGTCGCATCTCGTAGCGGCTCCACATGGCACGCGTAGGATCCGTTGCGCCATTCCATGTGAAACGTGCTCGGCTCGCCCAGCACCGCGCGTTGGTGCGAAGTGATTGGCAGAAAATTGGCGTCCAGCGTTTCAAAAAAAGCGGGCATCGTCTTTCCGACAATTTGTTCCGCGCTAATTCCCGCGTGTGTGAGACCCGCGCCGAGCGCCGATGTGAATCTCAGATCTTCGTCAACCGTCCAAAGAATCGCCGGCAGCTGTTCGACCAGGACGCGGAGCCGTGCTTCGCTTTCTCGAAGGGCCGCCTCGCTGCGTTTGCGTTCGATTGCCAAAGCAATCTGCCCGCCAACGGAGGTCAAAAACTCGAGATCGCGCTGCGTGTACGCGTCCGGATCCTCATAGTGCTGGACTACCAGGACGCCGATCGTTGCCGACGGCGTACGCAGCGGCACGCCGAGCCATGATGGAGAAGGCGTACCGACCAACTCGACTTCGCCCCGCGCGGCCATCTGATCAAACACCGGCTGCGGTATCAGCATCGCGCGCCCCGTGCGGAAGACGTAGGCAGTGCAACTGCGCCCGACTTTCTGCGGCGGGGGCGCGGAATCGTATTCGTCGATCAGGAACGGAAAGCGGAACATGTCGGTCGCGGGCTCGTGCAGTGCGATGAAGCAATTCGCCGCGTACACAATTTTGTTCAGCGCGCCATAGATCGCGTGCAGCAGGTCATCCAGGTTGTCCGTCATGTTGACGCTGCGGATGATCTCGAGTTGAGCCTGGCGCTCGGCTTCAGCGCGCTTCAGCTCGGTGATGTCTTCCACCGTGCCTTCGTAATAAAGCAACTTGCCGCTTTCGCTGCGGACTGCGTGCGCGTTTTCGCTGATCCAGACGCGCTTGCCGTCGCGCCGGACCAACTCATATTCAAAGCCCTCGACGTGGTCGTGGGCATTCATGATCCCGATGAATTCGTCTCGCCGGCTTGGATCGGCATACAACTCGCTTCCAATGTCCTTGACGTGCTCCATCATTTCCGCAGGGGAGCCATATCCGAAGAGGCGCGCAAGCGCCGGATTCGCGCTCAAGTAACGTCCATCGGGCGTTGTTTGGAAAATCCCTTCGATGGCGTTCTCAAAGAGCGAGCGCAAACGCTCCTCGGCCGCGCGCTGTGCCCGGTCCGCCGACTTGCGTTCCGTAATGTCCTCATAGAGCCCGATCGTGCCGACCTGACGCCCGCGAATAACCAACGGGACGCCGATGAGTTGGACGTCGAGTAGCGCGCCGTCTCGGCGCAGCCGCCGCGTTGTGGCCCGGATGTTTAATCCGCTTGCCAAACGCCGCGTAAGGTCGGTTGCCTCCGTCAATAATTCCGTGGGAGCGATCAGGGCATCCAGGCGCTGCCCTATCAGCTCCTTCTCTGAATATTGAAAAAGCCTTTCGAACGCCGGGTTGCACATCTGAATGCGATCCGACGTATCCAGAGCGACGATGGCGATGGGATTGGTTTCTGTGAGGGCGTTCAGGTAAGCCGTCTGAAAATCTCTCTCGAGGATTTCCGGCTCTTGTGCGGCGGGGACTGAGTCAATCGGTCGATGCTCCCGATTGATCGAATCAATGACAACTCGATTACCGTTCGCCATGCAAATTGATCCCGCCCAGTCAGGAATGTGCCAAGCCTGGATAGCCCCAGGCTTCCATACTGGGATTCGAGGGCTTGAACCGCAATGGTACCTTCGTACCAAGGGCGAAGAAAATACAGGGTTTATCACCGCGCTACAGAGCCCCAAGTTGGTGCAGGTTTGGTCCTTGATTGTTTTGGAAAATTTGCGGTGGAAATTACGCGCGGCTGCTCGTTCAGTGGGTTGTGGCCGGCTCGGGTATAGCTTCGCCGTCTTTTCGAGGGTCTGAAGCGCCGAAATTCACGCCAGATTCGAAATCCCGGCGGACGGCCTGGCCACCTCCGAAATGGGAGGAGAATCCGTGGTGCAAGCCGATCACGTGGCCGCGCGAAGCGAGATCGGCGCGGACCGCTTCCGCGACTCGATCTTCCATATCAACGCCGCATCCGGAGAAATCGTACTTGGTGAAGCGCGGCGCCTCCAGCGCTTCCTGAATGTTCATCCCGAAGTCCGCGACGTCCGCGACGAATTGCGCATGCGCCTGGGCCTGGTTGAAGCCACCCATGATCCCAAACGCGATCCGCTCGTTTCCACGAACCATGAAAGCGGGGATGATGGTGTGAAGCGGCCTCTTATGTCCAGCTAGCGCATTCGGCGAAGCAGGATCGAGGCTAAATAGCGCGCCGCGATTCTGCAGCGCGAATCCTGTGCTGGACGCGACGACTCCTGAACCGAATTCGCTATAGTTGCTTTGAATCAGCGAGACCATATTTCCATCGGCATCCACGGCCGTGAGATAGGTCGTGTCGCCGCCCGGCGGCAATGTTCCTGCCGCAACATTGCAGTTCGCGTGCTTCCTATCTATCTGCATCGCGCGCGCCGAAGCGTAGTCCTTCGACAGCATCCCTGAAACCGGGATTGCACTGAACTTGGGATCGCCCACATAACGCAGCAAATCGGCGTATGCCAATTTTTTGGCTTCGATCATCACGTGCAACGCGTCCGCCGACGATGCGCCGTACTGTGATAGAGGAAATCGCTCCATCAAATTCAACATTTCGAGCGCGGCGATGCCCTGACCATTCGGCGGAATTTCGTAAACCGTCCAATCGCGGTACGTCGTCGAAATCGGCTCAACCCATTCGCTCGAATACTCGCGTAGATCCTCGAGCGTCATCGCGCCGCCCGCGCTTTGCGACGCGGTGACGATTGCCTCGGCGATATCGCCGCGATAGAAGGCATCGCGGCCACCTGCCGCGACTTTTTCGAGTGAGGCCGCGAGTTCGTGATTGAGAAAGATTTCACCTGCCTTCGGCGTGCGCCCATGCGGAAGGTACGTCGTGGCCGCGTTCGCATCGGTAGAAAGTTTCGAAGCACTGGCGGCCCAATCGTCCGCCGTACGCTCGCTCACCGGAAAACCTACACGCGCGTAATAGACTGCCGGAGCGAGGTCGTCCGCCATTTTCTTTCGCCCGAATCGCTCGAGGAGCTTCGTCCAGCCGTCGACAGCACCGGGAACCGTGACCGCCTGAATTCCCGATTGCGGCATCGTGGAGATTCCGCGCGATTTGAGGAAATCAATGGTCAGCCCGGACGGCGCCCAACCGCTGGCGTTTAGACCATAGAGTTTCCCGGTCTTGACGTCGTAGACGATGGCGAACAAATCTCCGCCCAATCCGTTCATCATCGGCGCGACGACACCCATCACCGCGTTTGCCGCCACCGCCGCATCCACAGCATCCCCGCCGCGCGCGAGAATTGTTGCGCCGGCTTGAGCCGCGAGCGGGCTTTCAGCCGCCACAATCCCGCCGCGGCTCATCACGATTGAGCGGCCCTGCGTTCGATCTTGCGCGTACAATCCCGGCAAGAGAATCACTCCCCCCAGCAATACGACGAACAACCGGATTGAGGCGCTCTTCATCCGTTCGGCCCGGCTTGAGTTGAGTTGCGCGTCATTTTTTCGGGCGCGAGGCTGGCGGCACGACTCCATTATTGCGGTAGTAAACGACGAGTTGGCCATAGTGCTCGCCCATGTGCTCGATATATCCGACCCAATCATCCAGCCGCTTCATCACGCCGTCGTCTCCAAGTTCATGAATCGTTGCGGCGCCGTCAGCGACCGATTTCTTCACGTACTCAACGAGCTGCGCCTTAGTTTTGAACTGATCGACCGACGGATTGTCGCCTTCGACGCCAAGCTTCTTCTTGGCCGCGGAATTCACGATTTCATAGTTGGCGCCCGCGATATGCCGGATCACGTCCCCGAAACTTCGGACGCCCGCAGTCGGACGGTATCCATACTTATCCTCCGGCCAATCCTCGGCCATCGCGACAATTCGATTGCCCACATCGTTCCAATTTTCAAGGATGGCTTCTGAAGGAGTCGGAGGTTTTTTCTGAGCTGAATCTTGCGCCCTCGCAGGCAAGACACCGGCAAGCGAAGCGAGCGCAAACAGACAGGTCCCCACTACGAGCCACTTCATCATGGAAATTCTCCTTTATGCGATGAACCCGCTGCTCACCCCAGAGCGGGCACAAGACTACCCGTGTTGCCGGGACAAGTCCAGACTGCCCGTTCGAATCTGTGCCGCGTCGCGCCTCGGACCGCGGTCCGGCTGCGCCGCGGCACCTCAAAGCTCGGATCGGCCGGATGAATGCGATTTTGAGCGCGACCCGGGCTTAGATAGAATGGCAGAGGGTCAATGCGCCACCCGTCCGCGCAGAGCTACCGTTGCCGCCCGAAAAACAAGCCGAGCCAAGCACCCAAGCAGCGACCGCTGCGAATTCGCTGTCGTCAGAAATTGAAGCCCTCGCGCGGGGCCAGCACTCTGATCCCTTCCATCTGCTCGGCCCTCACTTTGAGGAGTGGCGTGGCAAGCAGAGAGCAGTCGTGCGCGTGTTTCGTCCCGGCGCCGAAACCGTCAGCGTAATCTGGCGAGGCATCCCAGAACCGATCGCAGCCATTCGATCGACTGCGGATGGCCTTTTTGTCGCGACGCTTCCGGTTGATGCCCCAGTCCTGCCATCGCCGGAACCAATCGCGAAGTCAATCAGCCCGAGTGCCTACAAGCTTCGGGTGACCTACTCCGGCGGCCGCGTCGAGGAGCGCCACGATCCCTACGCTTTCGCGCCAATTCTGACCGACTACGATATTCATCTTCTTGGAGAAGGCACGCACTACTTCAACTACGAGAAGCTGGGCGCCCACGTGCGCGAGATCGATGGCGTGCGAGGTGTTCACTTCGCTGTATGGGCGCCGAACGCGCGTCGCGTCAGCGTGGTGGGCGATTTTAACCGTTGGGACGGCCGCGTTCACCCCATGGCGATTCGCGGATTTTCCGGAATCTGGGAATTGTTCGTCCCGGAGCTGGGTCAAGGCGATCTCTACAAATTCGAAATCATTTCGCACATCGACAATCACCTCCAGCTCAAGGCCGATCCGTACGGTTTCGGCGCCGAGGTTCGCCCGAAGAGCAGCTCGATCGTTTACGACATCGACCGCTACCAATGGCATGACTCGAAGTGGATGGCTGCCCGCGCCCAGCGCGAATGGCTCCATGCGCCGCTTTCGATCTACGAAGTGCATCTTGGTTCCTGGCGCCGGCGCGACGCCGAGAGTTACCGCTGGCTCACCTATCGCGAACTGGCTGAAGAACTCATTCCTTATGCCAAAGCGATGGGCTTCACGTATCTCGAATTAATGCCGATCACCGAGCATCCCTTCGATGGTTCGTGGGGATATCAGACTGTAGGGTACTTCGCGCCCACGAGCCGCTACGGCGAACCCGACGATTTCAAATTCTTCGTGGATCGCTGCCATCAGGAAGGCCTCGGGGTAATTCTCGATTGGACGCCGGCGCACTTCCCCCGCGACGCGCACGGCCTGGCATTTTTCGACGGCACGCACCTTTACGAGCATGCCGATCCGCGCCGCGGCACGCATCCCGATTGGGGCACGCTGGTCTTCAATTACGGCCGGAATGAGGTCCAGAATTTCCTGGTTTCGAATGCGCTCTTCTGGCTGGACAAATATCACGTCGACGGCCTGCGCGTGGATGCCGTTGCCTCGATGCTCTATCTGGATTACTCGCGCAAACCCGGCGAGTGGATTCCGAACCAATACGGCGGCCGCGAGAACCTGGAAGCCATTGCGTTTCTGAGGAAATTGAACGAGGTCGTGCATGTTCGCGCGCCCGGAATCTTGATGATCGCTGAAGAATCCACCTCATGGCCGGCAGTTTCGCGGCCCACCTACGTCGGCGGCCTGGGCTTCGACTTGAAGTGGAACATGGGCTGGATGAACGACACCCTGAAGTACTTCGCGCAGGATCCGGTCCATCGCAAGTATCACCACAACGAACTCACGTTCTCGATGATGTACGCATTCACCGAGAATTTCATTCTCCCGCTCTCGCATGATGAAGTCGTCCACGGCAAACGATCGCTACTATCCAAAATGCCCGGCGACGACTGGCAGAAGTTCGCCAATCTTCGGCTGCTGTTCTCGTACTTGTATGCGCACCCGGGCAAGAAGCTGCTTTTTATGGGCGGCGAGCTGGCCGAACGGCATGAGTGGTCTGAAACGCGGAGCCTCGAGTGGACCTTGGAAGCCTCCGCTCCGCATCAAGGCGTTCAGCGCATCGTAGGGGATCTAAATCGTCTCCACACTTCGCGCGCGGCGTTTCACGATGCCGACTTCGAGTGGAAGGGCTTTGAATGGCTCGAAGTGAACGATGTGGACAACAGCACCTTGTCATTTATCCGTTGGGATACCGGAAGGAATGTGTTCGTCGTCGTGGCCTGTAACTTCACGCCCGTCGTGCGCCGCGGAATCCGCATTGGCGTGCCGCGAGAAGGCTTCTATCGCGAGATTTTCAATTCTGATTCTTCCTATTACGGCGGCAGCGATGTGGGCAATAGCGGCGGAGTCCGAGCCGAGCCGATACCCTGGAACGGGCAGCAATTCTCGATTGCGATCACTTTGCCACCGCTCGCCGCTGTCTACTTTGAACTTTAGTCTGCATATCTCCCAACCTGCGGCGCCTCCATTTCCACCCAAACTTGGAAATTCGTCAATCGGACGGAACTTTCCTCGGGCGCCTTCCGTACCTGCATCCAGAAGTTGAGTGGAAAGGAAAACGAGATGAATAAATCTCTGAAGTTGGGTGTGGCCCTATGCCTTGTCGGTGGAGTCGCATTGGCCTGGACGATGTCGGTGAAGCGAGCGGCTGCGGCGACTTCCGAAAAGTATATCCACGTGCGCGTCAACGATCCGTCGAAAGGCGAGATGGTCAGCGTGAATGTGCCGCTCTCGCTCGCGGAGAAAATTATTCCGACGATTCACAACGAACAGCTTCACGACGGCAAAGTCACGATTGAAGGCGCTGAAGTTCGCGACGTTGACGTACGCGCGCTTCTCGCCGCCGTGGCGGACGCGCCGGACAATGAATTTGTCACGGTAAAAGAACGCGATCAGGAAGTTCACGTGGCCAAATCGAAGGGCAATTTCATCATTCACGTGGACGATTCAAGCGGAGGCTCGGGCGAAAAAGCCGGAAAGCATAACGAGAAAGTCGACATCACCGTTCCCATCTCCGTCGTGAAAGCGATGATTCCTGACAAGAACCAGGATCTGGACCTCGTCGCGGCCCTTCACGAACTGAGCGAGGCGGGCTCGTCACTCCTGGTCACCGTCCACGACGGTACCCAAGACGTGAGAATCTGGATCGACTCCGAAAACAACGGCGAGAAATAAGCCGTCCCACAAAGCGAGGAGCGGAACGAACATGATACTCATTGCAAAGCTAGCGCTCGGCGCTCTCGGGACTGCGGTGACCGCTGGCGCCTTCATCTCGAGCGAAGGCTTCATCAGCGTGCGCGTCCACGAGAAAAAGCCGGATGGAACCCATCTCACAATCTACGTTCCGGCTCTCCTGGCGGATGAAGGTCTGCGATTCGTTCCAAGGGAGCATCTGCAGGATGCTTCAGACCAGATTCGGCCGTGGCTGCCGACGATTCACGCCGCCATCGATGAGCTGAAGTCCGAAGGCAACACGACATTCGTCGAAGTCAGGGAGCCGGGCCAGCACGTTACCGTCGCGGCGCGTGGCGGATCGATCGTCGTGGATGTGGACGACGAAAGCGAAACGGTCCATGTCTCAACGCCCCTCCGCACGATTGACAACGCCATTGATCAGATCGCAGCCGCGGGCCCAAATCTTTAGCCCCACCACGCGGCTCGAACCGATCCACCGGGCGCCTTCGGGCGCCCGAGTGGGTGGCTTCATCCCGCGGTCACTTCTCCGCCACCCAATACACTTCCGACCGTATGGCAGTATTTGAAAATCCGCGGCGTTTCAAGGTCCCAATTCCCAATTCGATCATCTGCGGATGTCCGCACAAGTATGCAGTCGTATCTGAGGCCGTCAGCCCCCATTGATCGACATATTTCCGAATCACGTCCTCGGCGCGCCCGACCTCACCAGTCCAGTTCGGATCTTCCCACGGCCGGCTGACCGTCGGCACGTACTTGAACCACGGCACTTCCGAAGCCATCCGCTCGAGCTCTTCGCGGTACCCGAAGTGCGGCGAGCAACTCGCGCCATTGATCAAATAAAAGCGGTAGTCTGCCGGCGGTTGGCCTGCTTTCCAATCACGATAGAACGTTCGCAAAAAGCTAATGTAAGGCGCAACGCCGGTGACCGTGCAGATCATCACGTGGTTGGTGTGGCCGCTCGCAAAATCCAGCGTGAGACGCCCCTTGGCGTACTTGCGGAGTTTGAGGCCGGCTCCAGGCTCGAGCCTAAACAGCAGAGGGGTGAGATCGCCGCCAGCTACGAGCTCTATGTAGAACTCGAGCGATTCCTCGTACGGCGACGAAACGATCGAATACGGGCGCTCGACAATTTTCTCGCCTGACTGGACGCCCAGAGTCGCATATTGCCCCGCGACGAAATGAAATGGGCTGCCCGGATCGACGCGGAGTTTCCAGAGGTCGCCTGAGACGTCCGTGCGTTCCAGGACGTGTGCGTGGAAATACTTCTCCTCCGTAGAAGCCATCGAATGGTCTCCTCGAAAGAATGCTTGAGACGTACATCTTATGCGTTCAACTCGTCGACTATGAGATGTAAGAGCTGCCTAAACGGCGTCTCTTCATCGATATCGGTCGGCGAGGCTTGCGCCAACGTCCGCCTTAGTGCTGCGGCGGCCTTCCCTGCTGCATCATTTGCATCGGATCGAATTGCACGGGCGTGCCCGTAATGCGGTCCTTTGCATCGGTAATGACGCGAGTAAGAACAATCGTGTGCCCGTCCTTGGACACGGACTTGATCAACCCGTATGGTGGGGCCTTGGGATTAATCCACGCGTCGTTTCCATCCTCAGAACGCCAGTGCTCGCAGTCAAATGTTCCTGCTGGCGTAGTGATGGTTTCCTTGCCAACATCCTGACCAGTGGTCCGGATGTCCGTCGCCTTCGATTGTTGGCTCGCCAGCATCTGCTTCGACATCTCCATCGGTTGCGCCATGCCCGGCATCTGAATCACGGCTCTATAGACTGCGGCGTTCGATCCGTCGAGCACCATAAGCGACTTGATTGCAAGATCGCCGCCGGTCTTCGCGTGCGGCATCACAATCTCGAGCCAGTAGCCGTCCTTGCCCTCGACGGTTTCTTTGCCGACGACGAAGATTTCCATCTCACGTTTGTCAGCATTGCTCGCCTGCGATATCTCGTAGCTGCCTCCGGACCCTACGACGGGATTCCAGACTCCCCGCATGTCCGGCGTGTGAAACATCATTTGGGCGCCGGCGAACGGAGCCGCAATGGCGAGAACGAATATGGCAAGAGCGACGCGACACGCAACCTTCATGAATCACTCCTATTGAACCGGATTGGGCACCTAATCGTGAAATGATTATATGCCGAGAACGGAAGAACTGAATCCGCGATTTCCGGCGGGTCGAACGGCTCGCGCTGCCTAACTCTGTCGCGCGGCGCGGACACGAGTCTCGCCTACGATCCGCTCGATTCTGTAAATCGGCTTCTCTCGGCCTTCAAAGTGCGTCCGCATCAACAGTTCGCCGATCAAGCCGACCGCGAGCACCTGTAGCCCGAACAAAAAAAGCATCATTCCCAGGACCAACAACGGCCCGTGCTCCTGGAACAATTGCGTGCCGAAAGCAATCTTCTCGAAAAGCAAAAACAGGAGAATTCCCGAGCCGCCGAGCGAAGCGAGAATTCCGGGCGGCCCAAAAAAATGCAATGGACGCGTCATGTAGCGCAGCAAAAAGCGAATCGTCAATAGATCGAAAAAAACGCGGACCGTCCGGGAAATGCCGTAATGCGATTTTCCGCCCGGGCGGACCACATTCCGGATCGGAACTTCGGTGACTTTCGCGCCGTTCCATGCCGCAAGTGCCGGTATGAATCGGTGCAACTCGCCATACAAGCGAATGTCCTTGATCGTTTCGCGCCGATAGACCTTGAACGTCGTTCCGAAATCGTGGATATCCACGCCCGACAGTTTGGCCATCATCCAGTTCGCGACGCGGGACGGCAGCCGCCGCAACAAATAATTGTCAACTCGCTTTTCGCGCCAGCCGCTGACGATATCGCTCTCCGTTTCCTCGAAGGCGTCGAGCATGTGAGGAATGTCCGCCGGATCGTGCTGCAAATCGCCGTCCATCGAAATGATGATCTCGCCCGCCGCATAGTCGAAACCTGCCGCGAGCGCAACGGTCTGCCCATAATTTCGTTTCAGGCGAAGCGCCACCACGCGGCGGTCGATCCCGGCAATTTCGGCGAGAATTTCGGCGGTTGCGTCACTACTATGGTCGTCGACGAAGACGAATTCGACCGGTTCGTAGCGGCCCGTCATCACTTCGCTCAGCCGGGCGTAGAGTTCGCGAATGCTGGACTCTTCGTTGTGCAACGGAACGACGATGGAATATTTCGGCGGCATCGGCCCTAATTGTCGCATGGGATGTATCTCAAGCCCTTCATTTTCTCTCAGTTCAAGTCCTTGTAAGGCATGAGCCGCACGCCCGATTCGCGGACCGCGCGGCCGACCTCGGCATCCAAGAGCGAATCCAGTTCCACTTGCCGTTGTTGCTTCAACCGAGTCGCGCTTTTCTCCAGCTCGACATCGCAAACTCCCGGATGGCACATGATTTCGCTCGTGCCCTCCGGCAGATGCTCGATCACGTGCCGCAGTGCGGCAGTGCTCATCGACCCTGTCAACGTAACTCCAAAAAAATGGTCTGGCGCCCGCAGATTATATGACTTCAGCCCGCGACGAAATGCCGGTGCCGCAATGCTCGCGGCGGCGACCAAAAAACGTTGCGTTAGTCCTCCATTGGCTTCCGGAATCTTAGATGCGATCTGCGTCTCTTCGAAGGGCCTCCGCACGCGCAGAATCCCAAATTCCTTCGCCACGCGGAAAAGTGCTTCCATCACAATAGGATGCGCGTGGGTGTGCTTGTGGGTATCCAGATGAGACGGAACAATTCCTGCGGCGACGACTCGCTCAATCTGCGCACGAAATTCACGCTCGATATCATCGCTGTGGATCAGCCCGCTCGAAAGCCTTCCGACAAGCTCGAGAAGTGTCTGCGGCAGATCGCCATTTGATTTGGCGAGCGACGGAATTTCGCCGGCCGGCGCGACCGCCCTTCCGCCCACCAGGACCAGATGTACGCCGACATCCAGCGCCGGGTTTGCCCGGACCAGTGCCGCTGCGTCATCAAAGGCCGAGCCCGAGGCCATCAGCGTCGTGCTCGTAAGAATTCCACTTTGAAACGCTTGCAGGATTCCCGCATTGATTCCGGCGGTGAACCCAAAGTCGTCCGCGTTGACGATAAGCGATTTCATGAAGATCGTGCGGCCCAAGCTCTGAAATAAATCATATCACGCTCAGCCGGCGGACATCCGATCCAGCCGCCCGCCGGCCGGCTTGCCTCATTCGCAGATTTTTTTGCGCGAGCCGGACGTTAACCGCACAAATTTTCCTATCTTGACGTGCAATGGCGTCGCCGCAATACGCCGAATCAAATGCGCGCGCATGAATTTTCCGAGAAAGTTTTCAACAGTTATGTTGAAAACCCTGTGGATAAGACCATTCTCATACCCAAAACACCTTACGAATACAACTCTTAATGCTCTTTGCACAAACTCAGTGCAGAATTCGCGAGAATTTCTGAAAGGTCTCTTCTGCTGAAGTTTTTTCCACCGGGCAGTGCAATGGAGAGTAACTACATTCGTCGAGGAGTTTCTTCCAGCTATACTTCAATACCAGCGCGGAGGCTTGTCGAGCTTGATTTCAATTTCTTCTTCATCTTTTGCAACGTCGTACCACTTTCCATATGTGTGCCAGCCCGGCGCGATGATTTGAATCAGAACTTTTCCGCGCGGGACGCCCGGCACTTTGACGCTCCCGTCCTGATTGGTCTTAAAATTCATTTCCGCTTGTTTATCTTTGTGTGTGAAGAAGGTTTTGCCTTCAGGGAAACGAATGTAGACGCTGGCGTTACCAACAGGCTTTCCAGTTTCAGCCGCGATCACGGAAATTCTGAGCTTCGATTCCGGCGCCTCGTCCGTCTTTGCGTCCTTGGAGTCGGTTTTCTTGGGATCGGACTGCTTCGGAGCGGGAGCAGGAGTCGCTTTCTCGGTCGGCGCGGGGGGAGGCGGAGGAGGTGTATCAGAATGACCCGTTTGGGCGGAAGGAGTCGAGTTCTGCGGCGGAGGATTGTCGTTTTGTTGCGCCCCCGCAACAAGCGGGCAAGCGACCAGCAACGCGACGACTCCAGCGACGGCAACTCCGAGACTGAGCACGTCGCGAAAGCGAGCGATTCGAGCCATTGGCCGCCTACAGTGGGAACATCGGGAAGCGGATTCGATTGCCGAAGCACTCAGTCCGCTCAATTTATCGCGCAATTTGACTGCCCGTGCCGTCTGGGCTAACTTCGGTGCGTCCATTGCGGAGCGATGTTCACTGCAGCCATTGTGCTCAATCTGAACTCGTTTCGCAAGTCGCGCGGTCGCCGGCTTTGGCCGCAGCGCATCTTCGAGGAGAAATCACACCATGGGCTTTTCGACCGACGCGATCCACGTAGGCCAGGAACCCGATCCTGCCACGGGTTCCGTTGTTGCGCCGATCTATCAGACATCCACCTACGTTCAGGAAGCGGTCGGCAAGAACAAGGGATATGACTATGCGCGAACCGCGCATCCCAATCGCAAAGCCCTTGAACGGTGCCTCGCGAAGCTCGAAGGCGGCCATACCGCGTACGTCTTCACGACCGGCATGGCCGCCATTGACGCGGTTTTCCGGCTTTTGCGCCCGGGCGACCACTGCGTACTCTCGGAGTCCGTCTACGGCGGCGTGTTTCGACTGACCACTCAACTACTCGTTCAGTTCGGCCTTGAATTCAGCTATGTGGATACATCCTCGACCGAGAAAATTACGGCGGCCTTGCGCCCCACAACGAAAATGCTCTATATCGAGACGCCCACAAATCCAACCATGATTCTGAGCGATTTGGCAGCGTGCAGACGTATTGCCGACGACCATAACCTCACGCTGACCGTCGACAACACATTTCTCAGTCCGTATTTGCAGCAGCCGATTGCTCTTGGCGCTCACATCGTGGTTCATTCGATGACGAAGTACCTGAACGGCCACAGCGATTGCACTGGAGGCGTGGCTGTCCTCACTCGCCCCGAAGACGCCGAAAAGATCTTTTTCGTTCAGCGTTCCGCCGGAGCGGGCCTCGCTCCGATGGATTGCTTCCTGGTTTCCCGTGGATTAAAAACCCTCGCCGTGCGCATGGAGCGCCACAACGCAAACGGCATGACGATTGCCAAATTTCTTCACGGTCATCCCAAAGTGGAACGTGTCGTTTACCCAGGGCTGCCGTCGCATCCGCAGCACGAACTCGCCAAGCGCCAGCAGCGCGGCTTCGGTGCGATGATTTCTTTCGATGTCGGCAGCGAAGATGCGGCCCGTCGTTTCCTGAATCACGTCAAACTGTGCTCGCTCGCGGAAAGCCTGGGCGGCGTCGAAACCCTGATTTCGCTTCCGGCGCTCATGACGCACTCTTCGATTCCTCCGGATATCCGCAAAAAGATTGGAATCACCGATGGACTGGTGCGTCTTTCGGTCGGCATCGAGGATGTCGAGGATTTAATCGCGGACCTGGATCAGGCGCTCGGGAAGATTTAGCTCTTCCTCGAGCGGCGTTTGGCGTGCTTTTTCGCCGGATCGCTCAACGAATCGTCAATCCAGTCAAGATAATCACGCGATCCAGCGTCGATCGGCAGAGCGATGATCTCTGGCGTGTCGTAGCTGTGCCGCCGCTCGATCTCGCGCCGCAGCTCCTCAAATTGTCTGCGCGTTGTTTTGATCAAGAGCAAGAATTCCTTCGCGCGTTCGACTCGCCTCTTCCATCGGTAGACCGATTCCACTGGCGCGGTTATTAAATTCACGCATGCGGCGAGCCGAGCGTCCACGATCGCTCTCGCCAGCCGCTGCGCTTCCTTCCGCGATCCGCATGTAACCAGAACGACGAGTTTATTTGTCACCGTTTGCCGCTTTTCCGGCGCGCGTTACCATCCCGATACACCTCAAAGTTTTGCCGTCGGCTCTTGCGCGCCAAGATACAATAGCGCCGCATGGCGAGCAACGCGATCCACTTCGGCACATCCGGCTGGCGCGGCATCATGGCTGACGATTTCACTTTCGCCGGAGTGCGCCGCGCTGCTGCAGCCATCGCTGACCACTGCCGTGCCCGAAATCGAGCACCCCAACTGCTCGTCGGATACGATACTCGCTTTTTATCCGAGAGTTTTGCGCGCGCGGCTGCTGGTGTTCTCCGATCGCGTGGATGCTCGGTCCTTCTTTGCGACGCGCCCGCGCCGACACCCTCAATCGGTTATGAAGCCGTTCGCCGCAAGTTTGATGGCGCCGTAAATATCACTGCATCGCACAATCCAGCCGCATACAACGGATTGAAATACTCCGGCCCGAATGGCGGCCCAGCGCTTCCTGAGATCACTCGCGATATCGAAGCGCGCGCGGCAAAGTTTCCCGAAGACGAATTTTCGTCGCCGGAAGAAGGTGGCGCCGGTGAATTTGAACTCGCCGACATTCGCGGGCCTTACCTCAAGCGACTCGCCGAACTCGTTCGCTTCGATTCCATCGCCGCGTCGAAATATGCGTACGTCTGCGACGCGCTTCACGGCTGCGGCGCTGGCTGGCTCGATCGCATCCTCGCGGACCACGGCGTCCCGGTCACGGCCATCCGCGGCAATCGTGATGTTCTTTTCGAAGGCCACGGCCCCGATCCATCCGACGAAAATCTTGCGCCGCTGCGCAACGCTGTCCGCGAAAAGAAGGCTGTCGCCGGGCTTGCGACCGATGGCGACGCAGACCGCTACGGGATCCTCGATCGCGATGGCGCCTTCATCTCTCCGAATCACATTCTCGCCATGCTCTTCGACTATCTCATCGAGAGCCGCGGCTGGAAGCTCGGCGCATCGCGCAGCGTGGCAACCTCGCATCTCGTCGATGCGGTCGCCCGCCTGCACGGCGTGCCGCTCTATGAAACCCCCGTCGGCTTCAAGTATATCGGCGAACATATTGCGAAAGACGCGATCGTTATCGGCGGAGAAGAGAGCGCGGGCCTGACCATTCGCGGCCACGTGCCGGAAAAAGACGGCATCCTGGCTTGCCTGCTGGTCGCGGAGACGATTGCCGCGCGCCGCGCATCCATCGCTGAACAGCGCGCCGATTTGTTTCGCCGCGTCGGCCGCGAATACTGGCCCGTTCGCGTGAACATCGCTCTGGCCGAGGATGTCCAGCGGCGCCTGCAGGACAAATTGAAATCTGAACCGAAAGAACTTGGCGGCGTTCACGTTACGAAGACTGATCGATCGGACGGCTTGAAAATAATTCTCGAAGGCGGCGATTGGGTGCTCCTACGTCCTTCGGGAACCGAGCCGCTCGTGCGAATCTATGCGGAATCAACTTCAGAAACCGCGGCGCAACACCTGGCAGAGGAGGCACGCAAGTGGATCCGTCAGTGAGCTACAGCGCGCGGTTGCGCGAATTCGTGACGACAAACGTGCGCACGATTTTCCTCATCGGCTTTGTCCTCCTGGCGCTCCAGGATGTATTCGGCACTCACGGCGTGGTCGCCATGCGGCGCTCGCAAAAGGAAGCGGCGCAAATCCGTAACGAAATTAATCAGCTCAACGAAGAAAATCGCCAGCTCGATCAGCGCGTCAAGGATTTGAAAACGGATCCGCACGCGGTGGAAGAAATCGCACGCCAGGACATGGGACTTGCTCGCCCGGGCGAGTATATCTTCAAGGTCGCGCCAAAATCCGGCGATGCTCCGCGAGGCTCCGCTGCGCCCGAACCGCCCGCATCGCCATCCAAGCAAACCCAGTAGCTAACCATCGAGCTGCAGTTGAACTCTGCGGCGGAACGCGCTCCACAATTCCGCGCCACGGCCTTTCGTCTTAGTTCTCAGCAGTGAGAGCAAGACCATCGACGTGAAGATCACGGCTAGGCCCAGCGTCGCCATTGGAATTGTCTCCGAATGCTTGGGCAAAATCGAAAATCGCCCGTACACGAACTCGATATGCACCCAGTAAACGAGCAGCGATGTCTGCCCGAGCTGCGTCAGGGGGCTGAAAATCCATCGAGGCAGTCCCCAACGGCTCCACGCGTATGCGATCGTGATGATGACGAACAAAACTCCGACGCGCGCGAGAAAGAAATTCGGGCTCGTATGCCAGAAATCATAAACCGCGTAGAGGTGCCTGGGGCTTGCGTCAAACCACAGCGCCAGCTTGTAGACCACCACGCCCGCGACGCCGAAGCCCGCCACCGCGAGTCCTAAATTCTTTCGCGCCCAATCGCTAAACAGCAAGAACCCCGCCGCCAGACCCGCAAAGGCAAACGCCGTCCACGGGAAAATTGGAAACAGCCACACTTGCGGCTTGTCGAATGTGTGCACGCCGTTGATATACGACTCAAGAAACCACGGCAACGAGCGCAACCGCCACGTCGTCCACAGTGGCGGCGTTGCGAGCGCGATCGCCGCGGATGTTACGGCGGCAATTACGACGCCCGCCGTGCGCGTCCGGCTGAACCAGCACGCGACTCCCATCAGCACGATCGATAATCCGATGATGTTCAGAACGTCCACGCGCAGCAGATCGGTCCACGGCGCCCATGGCTGCCCGAGCACAAATTCCTGCACGCGAAATAGCAAGCCCAGGATGAAAATCTCTCCCCCACGGCGGATGGTCGCCAGTGCGGCAGCAGTGCGCGAAACGTTCTTCTGCCGCGCGCGGTCCGTGACCAGCGCGACCGACACTCCGGCCAAGAAAAGAAACAGCGGCGCAGGGAGCGTCCCGCCTAGTTGCGAGAGCTGACTGAACTTCGAATCGCGCGCCGCGCCGCCAAGCCAAGAATTGTAGCAATGCGTCTGGAACATCAGCACGCATGCGAGCCCTCGCATCCAGTCGATGTACGCAAAACGATTTTTCGCCGTGTCGGGCATCGAAAATTGAATCCAGCATCGCCGAGCCATTCCTCCAAATCAACTTTTTTCAGGCCCGTGATGCGACTGCGTTAAGATTCAACGAATGCCGGCTGCTGCAAAATCTCGCGAAATGACGTTCACCGGCGCCGCAATTCTTTGGGTGGCGCTGATGGTCGTCGGCATCGCGCTCGGCATTCATCTCGATTTCGGTGGATTTCGATTCGCGGCGGCGATGGTTGTATGCGGCGCGCTCCTCGCCGGGCACATTTTTCCGGCAGCGCCGTCCGTACGCGCGCGCCTGCTCTCTTTCTTGGCGAGCATGGCGGCGCCTTCGCGGCGCTCGTGCCGCTCGGTGCATTCATCGTTTACGCCGTCGCCGTCTCAGGCACCTGGAAGACCGCGCTCTTCGGCGCCGCATACACTCTTCTCCCCACGCTTGCCGTCGTCGCCCTTCGCAAGGACAGCAATCCCACGCTCCTTGACTACCTCGCCGTTTTGCTCATCTGGATTCCGGTGGAACTTCGCTGGATGTACCACCTGCTTCCCTTTCCGCCGCCGCTGACTCACACGCTCACGATACTTCTGGCCGTGAACACCGCCCTCGCCGCGTTCCTCTATTCGCGCCAGCTTTCCGGCATCGGTTACGCCGTCGAATGGCGCCGCGGATTCGCGTTTGCAATTGCCTTCAACTTTGTCGTGTTCGCTGCGATCGCGATTCCGTTGGGCGAGGCGCTTGGATTCCTCCATTTCGCTCCGAGCCTGGCGAGATTGCGTTCGGTGCCTCTGGCGGCCGTCGGCATTCTTTTTTTCACGGCCTGGCCGGAGGAACTCCTCTTTCGCGGTCTGGTTCAGAATTTATTCACGAAGTCACTGCGGAATGAGTGGGCAGGTCTTGTTTGCGCGGCGCTGGTCTTCGGCGCGGCGCACCTGAACAATGGCGGATTTCCGAACTGGCGGTACGCAATTCTGGCGACGATTGCGGGAATATTTTACGGCCGCGCCTGGATGAAAACGGGCTCGCTGCTTCCCGGCGCGATCGTCCACGCCCTGGTCGACGTTCTCTGGCACATTCTATTTCGCTAAAATCTTGCGAAGCTCGTGTGATGGCGCGCTCTACCGCACGACTCCGGCCAGCGGGCTCGATGCCGTCGCGTACAATTTCTTCGCAATGCGGCCGGCAAGAAAGGCCTTCCGTCCCGCGGACACCGCTTCGCGCATCGCCTCCGCCATCAGCACGGCATCTTGCGCACCGGCGATCGCGGTGTTCATCAGCACGCCGTCCGCGCCCAGTTCCATCGCCACCGCGGCATCCGATGCCGTCCCCACGCCCGCGTCAACAATCAGAGGAACCTCCGTGATGCGCTCGCGCAAGATTCGCAAATTCGCCATATTTTGGATTCCCATTCCCGAGCCAATCGGCGCGCCCAGCGGCATCACCGCCGCCGCGCCTGCGTCAATCAGCTTCCGTGCCACCACCAAATCGTCGTTCGTATATGGCAGCACGACAAAACCTTCCTTCACCAGCTCCCTCGTCGCGGTAATCAGTCCTTCCGTATCCGGAAAAAGCGTCTGCTCGTCCCCGATCACTTCGAGCTTCACCCACTCCGACAATCCCACTTCCCTTCCCAGCCGCGCCGTGCGCACGGCTTCATCGGCGGTGTAACATCCGGCCGTATTCGGCAAAATAAAAATCTTCGACCGGTCGATGTAATCGAGCAGCGACTCCTTCGAACGATCCGTCAAATTCACTCGCCGCACCGCGACCGTAACCATATCCGCGCCCGACGCCTCGTGCGCCCGCGCCATTTCCTGAAAGCTGCGATATTTGCCGGTGCCGACAATCAGCGCGAGCGAAACGCGCGTCCTGCGATGACCAATGAATCCTGCATGAAATGTCTCCCACCCCGATTTTAATGCGAGAACGATAACGATCGTACCCGAGCGCACCGCGCGCAAACTTCGCTGGCCTATGTCAGATGTTGCGGGCGAGGCTCCTCAACATCCGCATACAAATATTCGATGACGTCCTTGTAGCGATGCTCGATCGCGCGCCGCTTTAACTTCATCGTGTACGTGAGCTGCCCATTTGCCGTCGAGAAATCCTCGGTAATCAGCGCAAACCGCTTCGGCCGCTCGAACTGCGCGAAGTTCGCGGTCAGCCGCTCCATTTCATCGTTTATCAGCTTGCGCATCCACGGGTTTGCAATCGCCTCGTCATGCGTGCCGATCTCTTCGCCGGACTCAGCGGCCTTGGCCTGCACCGACGCAAAGTTCGGCACCAGCAGCACGCTCGCGAATTTGCGCCCGTCGCCCACAACCATCGCATTCGGAATATATGGGCTGCTCTTCAGCCGGTTTTCGATCGGCTGCGGCGCAATGAATTTTCCCGCCGAAGTTTTCAGCAACTCTTTTTTTCGATCGGTGACAAGCAGATACCCGTCCGCATCCAGTCGCCCGATATCGCCCGTACGCAGCCACCCGTCGGCCGTAAAAGCATCCCGCGTTTGTTCCGGCTTCCGATAATAGCCCTGCATCACGCAGTTCCCGCGAACCAGAATCTCTCCATCGGGCGCGATCTGCACTTGCACATTCTGTATCGGACGGCCAACCGTGCCGACTTTATTGGCCTCCGGAGTATTGGCGGAGATGATCGGCGAGGTCTCCGTCAACCCGTAGCCCTGAAAAATCGGCACGTCGATGGACGCGAAAAACTCCGCCAATTCCACCGCCAGCGGCGCGCCGCCCGAACAAAATCTCCGCACCCGCCCGCCGAGTCCCGCTCGAATTTTCGAATAGACGATCGCGTCGGCAATCTTCCACTTCAGCCGCAGCCAGGACGAAGATTCGCGTCCATATGCGCGCCACGGCGTCGCTTCCTGCGCCACTCGCATCGCCCAATTGAAAATCTTCCGCCGGATTCCCTTCGCTTGATGCCCCTTTTCGAGAATACCGGCGTACAGCTTCTCGAAAAATCGCGGGACCGCAGCGACAATCGTCGGCTGCACTTCCACCAGCGCTTGTGCGATCGTCTCGATTTGTTCGACGTAGGCGACCGGCACGCCTCGAAAAAAATAGCCATAGTCCATCGTGCGCTCGTACACATGCGCAAGCGGCAAGACGGAAAGCGCCACATCGCTCGTCAGCAGTTCCTGGGACGTGAGCGCGTCAAGCGCGTTCGAAGTCAGGTTCGCGTGCGACAGCATCACGCCTTTCGGCTCGCCGGTCGTCCCGGAGGTGTAAATGATCGTCGCGAGCTGATCCGACGTGACGGCCGCGACGCTGCGGCGGTAGTCCGCGATGTCAGCCTCGCCCGCCGCGGCGATCAATGTCTCGTAGCGCAGGATCTCGCCTCCCAAATCATCCGGCGGCGACACCGCGATGATTTGTTCCAGGCCCGGGAGGTTGTCGCGGCACGAAACGAGCGTGCGCGTCTGCTTTTCTCCCGCCGTAATCGCAATCTTCGCCCCCGAATCGTTCAGGATGTAAGTGATGCGTTCCTGCGATTCGTTGAAATACACCGGCACATTTACGCCGCCGATTCCCTGAACCGCAAAGTCCACCACATGCCACTCCGGGCAGTTCGGCGCCAGCAGCGTCACTCGATCGCCCGGCTTCACTCCCAATTCACGCAGCGCTTTCGCCAATCCCGCCACGCGCCGCAGCATTTCGGCCGCCGTGATGCTCTCCCACCCCGCAGCCGTGCGGCGAATCTGGATGGTTGGACACGCGTAGCGGTCAATCGCGTCCAAAAAACATTTTGTTGTCGAAGGATATTCCATCGCTTGCTGCAACTCTAACCTAGACCGCGCAGGTCGCGCAACGCGCCGCATCGACGCTTTTCTTTTTAGGCCGGACCTTCTGATCTTGTTGCTCCATCAGACAGAGGGATCGCTCCGAAACAAATGCTGGTCCGGCGCGAGACCGAATCGCCGTGCGCGCCTTTCCACCCTGCGCTAAGATGTGTTAAGCGCGAATTGAATCCGGAGAGCGCCGATGGCCAATCTCGCAACCGAAGAAAAAGGCGCCGCCATAGTCGTCCGCGGCCCGCGCGGCACGCAGCTCACCTGTAAAGGCTGGCAGCAGGAAGCCGCCATGCGCATGCTCATGAACAATCTCGATCCCGAGGTTGCCGAGAAACCGGGCGACTTGATTGTCTACGGCGGCCGCGGCAAAGCGGCGCGCGACTGGAATTGCTATCACGCAATCGTGAAATCGCTGCAATCTCTCGCGGCCGATGAAACGCTTCTCGTTCAATCCGGCAAGCCCGTAGGCATATTTCGCACGCACGACTACGCTCCACGCGTCCTGATCGCCAACTCAAACCTCGTCGGCCACTGGGGCAACTGGGAGCAGTTCGACGCTCTCGATCGCGCGGGCCTGATGATGTACGGCCAGATGACCGCCGGAAGCTGGATTTACATCGGCACGCAAGGAATTCTTCAAGGAACCTACGAAACTTTCGCGGCCGCAGGCCGAAAACATTTCGGCGGCGACCTGGCCGGAAAGCTGGTCGTCAGCGGCGGCATGGGCGGAATGGGTGGCGCGCAGCCGCTCGCCGCAACGCTAAACGGCGCCGCGTTCCTTGGCATCGACGTCGATCCCGAACGCATCAAGCGCCGCGTGAAAACAGGCTATTGCGATGTGATGGTCAATGATCTTGACGAAGCGCTCCGCATTTTGAAAAATGCCGTTCGCAAGCGCGAAGCGACTTCCGTCGGACTCATCGGCAATTGCGCCGACGTCATTCCTGAGCTGGCCAAGCGCGGCGTGGTTCCCGATCTTCTCACCGACCAAACCAGCGCCCACGATCCGCTTTACGGTTACGTTCCGCAAGGCCTCTCACTCGACGAAGCCGCACAACTGCGCGCGAAAAATCCTGAAGACTACAAGAAGCGCTCCCTCGCCTCGATCGCGCGGCACGTTGAAGGCATGCTCGCGCTGCAAAAACTCGGCGCGGTCACTTTCGATTATGGCAATAACATCCGCACCTTCGCCTTTCAGCAAGGCGTGAAGAACGCCTACGATTTTCCGGGCTTTGTGCCGGCTTACGTTCGTCCTCTGTTTTGTGAAGGCCGCGGGCCGTTTCGCTGGGCGGCGCTGTCAGGCGAAGCCTCGGACATCCATCGCACCGACCAACTCGTCCTGGAAATGTTTCCGCATGACGAAGTTCTAATGCGCTGGATACGTCTCGCGCAAAAGCGCGTTCATTTCCAGGGCTATCCGGCGCGGATCTGCTGGCTTGGCTATGGCGAGCGCGACAAATTCGGCGTGGCGATAAACGATCTCGTCGCGCGCGGAGAGTTGAAGGCTCCGATCGTCATCGGCCGCGATCATCTCGATTGCGGCTCGGTCGCCTCTCCCTATCGCGAGACGGAGTCGATGCGTGATGGCTCGGATGCTGTGGCCGATTGGCCGCTTCTCAACGCGCTTCTCAACACCGCCAGCGGCGCAAGTTGGGTTTCGATTCACAATGGCGGCGGAGTCGGCATCGGCTATGCGCTGCACGCAGGCCAGGTCACCGTCGCCGATGGCACGAAGGAAATGGCCTCGCGCATCGAGCGGGTGCTCACGAACGATCCGGGCATCGGCGTCGCGCGCCACGTGGACGCCGGCTATCCCGAAGCCATCGAGTTCGCGCGCAAGAATTCAGTCAAAATCCCCATGCCCTGAATCGGCCCGATGCAAGGATGCATCCAAGCCTGTAGCTTAAATTGACTCACGCGGAGGCGAACCATGTACGCGATTACCGGAGCGACGGGAAACACAGGCCAAGTCATTGTCGAGAAATTGCTTGCCGCCGGGCAGCAGGTGCGCGCCATCGGCCGCAGCAAGGAGCACCTTGAGCCGCTCGTTCAGAAGGGGGCGGAGGCTTTTGTCGGCGACGTCAACGATCCTGACACGCTGACGCGTGCATTCTCCGGTGCGCGCGCCGTTTACGCCATGCTGCCGCCGGACTTCACCGCAAAAACCGTGCGCGAAGGTCAGGACCGCGCGAGCGATTCTCTCACTGTGGCGATCGAGCGTTCCGGCGTGACCCATGCCGTCTGCCTGAGCAGCATTGGCGCCGACAAGTCTGAACGCGTTGGGCCTGTCATCGGCTTGCATGCCTTCGAAAAGAAGATTAGTGGCATCGCCAAAGTGAACGCGCTCTTCCTTCGCCCCACCTACTTCATGGAAAACAATTTTCCGCAGATCAAGATTATTCAGAGCATGGGCACGATGGGAGGCATTCTGAAAGGCGATCTCGCGCTCGCGCAGATTGCCGCCGCTGACATCGGCGGATATGCCGCCAACGCTCTCCTCAAGTTGAATTTCACCGGCAAATCGATACGCGAACTTCTCGGAGAGCGCGATGTCTCGATGAACGAAACGGCAAAGGTGTTCGGCAAAGCCATCGGGAAACCGAATCTCGGTTACACGAAGTTTCCGACGTTTGCCGTCGAAATGGCGATGAAGGGCATGGGCCTGCCCGCCGATTACATAAAAGAACTCGTCGAGATGCTCGACTCCATCAACGATGGGTGGATGAAACCGCTCGAAGCGCGGTCCGCTGAAAATACGACGCCGACTTCAATCGAAACTTTCGCCGCCGAAGAATTCGCGCCTCGATTTCAGGGAAAAGCAGCAAGCGCATAGCCGATAAACTCAAAGTAAACGACTCGTTCGTCGCGTGACGCTCGCCTGGATCATTTGCCGGGCCGGTAGCCCGGTCCACGAAGTACTTTACCAGGCCGCTCGCCGGTCATTTTTCCATCTTCAATCACGGGCACGCCATTCACGAGAACGTAGTCCATTCCCACCGAAAACTGGTTGGGATTGTCGAATGTCGCGACGTCGTTCACCGTCTCCGGATCGAACACGACGACGTCCGCCCACATCCCGGCCTTCAACACGCCGCGATCCGTTAGCCCCATTTTCTGCGCGGGCAGCGCGCTGAATTTGCGGATCGCATCGGGCAGCGTCAGCAGCCTTTCTTCACGGACGTATTTCCTCAAAATCCGCGGGAACGTGCCGTAAGCGCGCGGATGCGGGTGATCCTGCCCGAGAATCCCTTCGGGCGAAGTCCCCTCGGAATCGTTCACGATCGAAACCCAAGGCTGCTTCAATGCCAGCGCGACATCCGATTCCTGCATCCCGAAGACGCAGACGGACGTGTACGCGTCGTCCTGAATCAGAATGTCGAAAATCGTATCCTTCGGATCTTTGCCCCACATCTTCGCGACCTCGGCAACGGTCTTCCCTTGCAGCGGCAACAACTTCGGATTTCGCACGGCCGAAATCAGGATCGCTTCCGGCCCCGGAATTTCCTGCCACTCGTTGTCCCACGTTTTCGTCTTCTCATCCATTTCCCGCTTGATGCGTTCGCGCGTTGCGGGATCTTTCAGCCGTTCCACCAGTTTCGCCTCGCCGCCGTCGTGCGCCCATGGCGGAATGAACGCCGAAAACGAATTCGACCACGCCGTGTATGCGTAGGTATTCGCCGAAATGTCGAGCCCCGAAGCGCGCGCCTGCTCGATAAACCGCACGACATCCGGCATCCGGCCCCAATTTGCCTTGCCCGCCACTTTGAGATGCCAGATCTCCACCGGGATCTTCGCCTCGCGCCCGATCCGCGCGGTTTCTTCGAGCGAATCCATGATGGCGTCGCCTTCGCTGCGCATGTGCGTCGCATAGATGCCGCCATACTTCGCGGCTTCGGACGCGAGCGCAATAAGCTCATCGGTCTTGGCGTACGGAGCCGGGGCGTATTCGAGCGCCGTCGAAAGCCCCATTGCGCCTTCTTCCATCCCCTGCCGGACCAGCGCCCGCATCTGCTCGAGTTCCGCCGCGTTCGGCTGGCGGTCTCCGTCGCCCAGCACTACGCGCCGCACCTGCGTTGCGCCCACGTAGCTCGCGAGGTTGATTCCGATTCCCTGCTTCTCCAGCCGCGCGAAGTACTCGGTGAACGTCTTCCAGTCGGGCGTGATGTGATAATGCTCGAAAACCAGGCGGTCGGCCCGCAAGGCGGCATCGCTCTGCGGCGCGATGGAATTGCCTTCTCCCGTAATCTCGGTCGTGATGCCCTGATAAATCTTCGAAGGCAGGCGCGGATCGACCAGGATCGTCACTTCCGATTGGCCGAGCATGTCGATAAATCCCGGCGCGATCACTCTTCCGCGCGCGTCGATCGTGCGCTTCGCCGGAGCGTCACCCAGGCGCCCGATCGCCGCGATGCGACCGTCGCGAATCGCCACGTCTCCCGAATACCAGGGCGAACCGGTGCCATCGACGATCCGGCCGTTGCGAATTACGATGTCGTATGCCGGAGCGCTGCTGGAATTGCCAATGGCCATCGCCACGGCGTGCGCCGCAATCAACGCAAACAGCAACATGATGACGGCCCCGGTTGCCCATCCGATTCGCTTCACCTTCGCACCTCGCATGAATCCGCGCGCCATCATAGGCCAAATCAGACCGCGAGCCAAAGAAACGGAACGGCAAAGGGCAACAATTCGGTTGCCTTTTCGCCGCCCGCCGCGCTAATATGCAACTCGGAGGTTGCCTAATATGGATCATCGCATCGAAAAACGCATCGAACTCAATGCACCGGTCTCCCGTGTCTGGCGCGCCCTTACGGATTATCGCGAATTTGGCGAATGGTTCCGCGTAAAGCTGGAGAGCCCGTTCGTACCGGGTCAGACTTCGCGCGGCCGCATCACGAACCCCGGCTACGAACACATCGTGTTGGAGGCCGTCGTGCAAAAGATGGAGCCGGAGCGGCTCTTCTCTTTCACGTGGCACCCGTGCGCGATTGACCCCAAGAAGGATTATTCGAAAGAGACGCCCACTCTCGTCGAATTCAGGCTCGAAAAAACGAAGACTGGCACGCTGCTCGTCCTTACCGAATCCGGATTCGACAAGGTCCCGGCGGATCGCCGCGACGAAGCTTTCCGCGGGAACGATCGGGGGTGGACACAACAGATGAAAAACATAGAAAGCCATGTCGCGCAGAAATAGCGGCACCGCGAACTGGCGTGCTCATGCGCCCGTTTTCGCGGCGCTCGGTGACGAAACGCGCCTCGCGCTCGTGGCCAGGCTCTCCGTCGGGACCCCGCGGTCGATCTCCCAGCTGACTGAGGGTACCGCGCTGACTCGGCAGGCCGTCACCAAGCATCTTCGAGTGCTGGAGAGCGTCGAAATCGTTCACAGCGTTCGACGCGGCCGCGAGAGCCTCTTTGAATTCGATCCCGAGCCGATCGACGAGCTGAGGAAATATCTCGATCGCGTCTCGGAGCAGTGGGATCAGGCATTGGCGCGCCTCAAGTCATTCGTCGAACGCTAATCGGTGCGCTCAGCGAGGCGGGAGTCCGACTGCGCGGAAGCATAGCTGCGTGAGCGTTTGCGTCAGGTCAACTCGCCTGACTGCGTTCTCCTGGTTGTGTACAGCGTCCACAAGGCCGTGCAGACCGCTGAACAAAAATACCGCAGTGGACTGGGGTTCTACGATCGACCACGCTCCCGCGTCAGCACCCGCCTGAAGCAACTCTGCCAGATGATCGATCACGATATTGTTGACCAGGCCTTTTCGCGAGCGGGGATGCGACGCGTAGAAAAGAACGTCGTGGAGCCGATTTGCGGCGAGGTAGCCCGAAACGCCGGCTGCGGCCCACGCTTCCAATTTCCCTTTCCAATCGCCTTCCCTTCTCTTGGAAATCGCCATCTTGATTTTCATCAACATCGTTTGCGCGAAGCGGTCCCGAAGCGCGCTCAGAATGTCGTCTTTGGAAGAGAAATAAAGATAGAACGTCCCCTTCGCGACCTTGGCGGCTGAGGTGATTTCCTCGATCGTCGTCGGTCCAACTCCTCGGCGAAGAAACAGCCGCCGCGCGGCATTGACAAGCTCATCGCGTCGCACTTCAGGCGGCTTCGTCCGCGGGCGCGATTTCGACGTGTTATGCGCCGACATCGTTCGTCTCCGCCGCGGCCAGCTCGTTCGTACCGCGCAACTCAGGAAATATGACAGTCCACAGCGCCACCACCACCAGCGTTCCCAATCCGCCGATTAACGCTGCGGGCACGGTGCCAAACAATGCTGCTGTGGCGCCCGATTCGAATTCGCCGAGTTCACTGGATGCGCCTATAAACACCCAGCTCACTGCGCTTACTCGTCCGCGCATATTGTCCGGCGTCGTGGTCTGCAGCAGCGTTTGCCGGATGACTACGCTCACCATGTCGAATCCGCCGGCCGCCATCAAGGCCGCGAGCGAAAGCCACATGTTTTTCGAAATCGCGAAAACGGCGGTCGCCAGGCCGAATCCCGCGACGCAGGCGAGCATCCGCTTGCCCGCGTTGCGATCGATTGTGCGGTGTGCGAGCACGAGGCCAATCACGGCAGCGCCCACGCCCGGGGCCGCTCGGAGCCATCCGAGGCCGATCGGGCCGACCATGAGAATGTCCCGCGCGTAAATTGGCAGCAGCGCGGTAACGCCGCCCAAAAGAACCGCAAACAGATCCAGCGAAATCAGGCCGAGCAGTAGCCGGTGCGCCCGAACGTAGCGCATGCCGGCAAGGACGCTTTTCTCGCTGATCGGGCTCTGCTGTTCGTCAGCCGGCCGTCCTGCGCCCGACAGCCGGCGCGTACTCACCGTCGCAAAAAGATAAAGACACGCAACCACGGCGAAGACGGCCGGGCCGTTGACCGCGTAGATCAGCCCTCCGACTGCCGGCCCGGCAATTGCACAAATTTGGACGATTGAGGAACTGATGGCTACACCGCGGGGAAAATTCTCACTCTTCACCAAATTCGGCAGCAGCGCCGCCATCGAGGGATAACAAAGCGCCCGCGCCGAACCCATGACGAACAACAGCAAATACGCCGGTCCCACCGACGGTACTTTTGCGGCGACCCAGCAGCCGAAGATCCCGACGCAGACCGTCTGAATTAGAAATGAAATCCGGATCGCTTTGGCCCTGTCAAATCGGTCGGCCACGTGCCCCGCGATTAAAACCATTCCGACATTGGGGACGAATTGGGCCAGGCCGACGTAGGCGAGGCTCATGGGATTTCGAGTCGCCGCGTAAACATACCAGCCGATGGCGACGTTCAGCATTTGCGAACCCACCTCGTCGGCAGCGCGAATGACGATGAAGCTGGGCAGCTTCGGTTCGGCTCGCAAGAACTGAAGCATGGGTACTTTGCTCGAAGCGTTCAAGGTTTCGATGCTCTGGATCAACCTTACGCCACTGACTGGCGGTCAGTCAATGAATTACCTGTGCGCGTGTCGACGACTCTCGGATCTTTCGGTTTCGAGGCGTGCTCGGCAACAAACAAGATTCGCAACGAGGCACTGGCAAGCGTCGTCGCGAACGGATACACTCTGTCTCCGCATCGTGCCCGACCTGCTCATCACTGGCTGCTCTCAGCTCCTCACCTTGCGCGGGCCCGCTCCTCGTCGCGGACGCAGCCTCGGTGAACTTGGCATCATTCGAGACGGCGCTATCCTCGTTCGCGCGGGCGAAATCCAGGCGATTGGTCCGCAAAATAAAATCGAGCGCCTTCCGCAGTCACGCCGCGCCAGGAAAATCGATCTCGCGGGGCGCGTCGTTCTTCCTGGCTTCGTCGATTCGCATACGCATCTCATTTTCCCCGCCAGCCGCGTTGCCGATTACGAGCAGCGCATCGCCGGCGCCACGTACGAACAAATCGCCAAGCGCGGCGGCGGAATTCTATCCACCGTGCGCAAGCTTCGCCGCGCCGCTCCGGACGATCTGAAAGCCAGGGCGCTCGCGCACCTGCTCGAAATGGCGGCGCACGGAACCACCACCGTCGAAGCCAAGACTGGTTACGGGCTCGATTTTGCCAGTGAAATCAAATCTCTCGAAATCATTCGCGAATTGCGACTCGAACAGTTTCTCGACATCGCCAGCACGTTTCTTGGCGCGCACGTCGTCCCTCCCGAATATCGCGGCCGCGCGGACGATTATGTGGATCTTCTCGAGCGCATCTGGATTCCCTACATCGGACGCACGGGCCTCGCGCAGTTTTGCGACGTATTTTGCGATCGCGGCGCGTTCACGGTCCCGCAGGCCGCGCGGATTCTTACGGCCGGCATCAAGTGCACGTTAACGCCGCGCATTCATGCCGATCAGCTCGCGCGAACCGGCGCGGCGCGCCTGGCGATCCAGTTGCACGCAGCAAGCGCCGACCATCTCGAAAAAATCAATCGCAGCGACATTCGCGCGCTTGCCGCGTCCGAAGTTGCCTGCACGCTGCTCCCGGGCTGTGAATTCCATTTGGGCTCGGCGCATTTCGCTCCCGCGCGCGAATTGATTGACGCTGGCGCCGCTGTCGCCCTCGCGACCGATTTCAATCCCGGCACCAGCCCGACGCCAAGCATGCAGATGATTCTCTCGCTGGCCTGCGCGAATCTTCGGATGACGCCCGCCGAGGCCATCGGCGCCGCAACGATCAATGGCGCCTACGCCCTGCGGCGTCATTCGCGCGTCGGCTCGCTCGAAGTTGGCAAATTCGCCGATCTTTCCGCGTTCGATGTGGATGACTACCGCGAAATCCCTTACTATTTCGGCGTGAATCACTGCAGCCTGGTCATTAAGCGCGGCAGGATTGTTTTTGATCGCTCCCAGGAAAATTGAAAGCTTCGATTTGCCAGCGGCATCCGGCGAGCCCCCTCACACCGGATGAAATTGCTGCATAATAAGCGTCTGGCCCGATGAAACAGCTCATTGAGTGCGTTCCAAATTTTTCCGAAGGCCGCGATCTCGCGAAAGTCGATGCCATCGTCGCCGCGATGCGCGAAGTCGATGGCGTCTATCTCCTCGACCGCGAAAGCGATGCGGACCACAATCGCAGCGTCATCACGCTTGCGGGCGAGCCCGAGCCCGTCGCCGAAGCTGTCATTCGCGGTGTGGGCAAGGCTCTTGAGCTGATTGACTTGACCAGGCATTCGGGCGCGCATCCGCGCCTCGGCTCGACCGACGTTGTTCCTTTCATCCCCATTGAAGGCGTCACGATCGAAGATTGCGTCGCACTCGCCAAAAAAGTTGGCCGCGCCATTTGGGAGCGCTATCGCATTCCCGTCTATTTATACGAAGCCGCGGCGCAGCGGCCCGAACGCACGAATCTGGAAAACATTCGCCGAGGCCAGTTCGAAGGCTTGCGCGAGGAAGTGCCGCGCAATCCTGATCGCATTCCCGACATAGGCGATCCGAGTCTCCATCCGACGGCGGGAGCAGTCGTCGTGGGTGCGCGAAAATTTCTCGTCGCCTACAACATCAATCTGAACACGCCCGATATTGAGGTCGCCAAGCGCATCGCCAAAACCATTCGCTTCTCGAGCGGTGGTCTTCGTTACGTGAAGGCCATGGGCGTCGATTTGAAGGCGCGGCAACTCGCGCAGGTCTCCATCAACATGACCGACTTCGAGCAGACTCCGCTCCATCGCGTCTTCGAAATGGTCAAGCGCGAAGCCGAACGTTACGGCGTTTCGATCGCGGGCAGCGAGATCGTCGGCCTGATTCCCAAGCGTGCCATCGAAATGACTTCCGATTTCTACTTGCAGCTCGAAAATTTTTCGCCCGAGCAAGTTCTGGAAAATCGGCTGGCGGCTTCGCTTGCCGGAGCCCCGGTCCATACCGTTAGGAAATTCGCTTCTCTTGCTGCGCCATTCCTCGACGCCGTTGCCGCTCCCACGGCCACTCCCGGCGGCGGATCGGTTGCCGCGCTTGCTGGGGCTCTCGCAGCCAGCCTCGGCCAGATGGTCGCGGGCCTTTCGCGGAAGAAGAAGTCTCAAGCCGCGTTCGTTGATCTTTTGTCTGAGATCCTCTCGGAACTTCGTACCGCCGGAAGTGAACTGGCCGAAGCGATCGATCGCGATGCCGCATCCTTCGATGCCGTGATGACGGCGTACAAGCTCCCGAACGCCACCGCCGATGAACTCACGCGGCGCCAGACCGCCATTCGCTCGGCTCTCGTCGGTGCGGCGGAAGTTCCCTTGCAGGTCGCTCGCAAGGCCGTTGCTGTTCACGAACGCCTGAGGCAACTTGAAAGTGTATCAACCGCTTCTATGTTATCTGATATAGCAGTAGGGCGATGGTTGGCGGCCGCGTCTGTCCGCGGCGCGCTCGAAAACGTAGCCATCAATCTCGAATCCCTAACCGAAGCTGGAGCGGACGCAAATATCGTCGCGAAGCTGCGCACGGAAGCAGCGTCACTCGAAGCGCGAATTTCTGGAAGCGTCGTTGGCGCGGCCAAATCCTAGCGGGCGGCCTGAACGAACATACGACGGAAGGAAAACAAGATGAGACAGTCGATCCAACGGTTCGTCGCGGCATTCGCGATCGTGAGCATTTCCGTAATCACGGCGTCGCCCGTGCTCACGCCAACGGCGCAAGCCGGAAATCTCAGCACCGACGTTATCGGAATGTTCCCGAAGGACATCGGCGAATTCGCCTATGCGGACCTCCGCGCGGCTCGCCAGCATCCTTGGTTCACCCAGTTGCGCGACCAGCTCCTGCCCGGCAACTTCCGTCAGTTCGAGCAGTTTCTCACTTCCGCCGGCATCGATCCCTCCACTCAGGTGGACGAGATGGCCTGGGCCGCGATTGCGCCCGGAAAAGATAGCGGCGAGCAGATTGTCGGCGTAGCCCTCGGCGCCTTCACTCCCAGCGCCTCCGAGGATCGCTTCAAGAAGCAGAAGCTGCCTTACAAGGAGGTTCACGGCTATAAGCTTTGGGCTTTCGGCAGCGGAGCCGGCGCGGGCGACATCCTGTTCTTCTTCCTCGATTCGAACACCGCCGCATTCGGAAACGACACAGCTCTCGAAAAATTAATCGACGTCCATTTCGGCGGCTCCGAAAGCCTGTTGACCAACACCGAGCTCTCGCCGCTCATCAAGGACGCGAATGGGAACGGAACCGTCTGGGCCGTTCTCAACAAGAGCTACACGCACATCGCCATGGCGCAGCTTTTGCCGCAGGCCAGCCAATTCCCGCAGGCCGCCGCGATCGTTGACCGCCTGAAGGCCATGGAAATCCACGTTCAGACCGGCAATGGCCTGGATACGCAATTCCAGGCCGTTTGCAGCAGCGTGGACGACGCGAACACCCTGGCCGCCGCACTGCAAGCCGGCGTCATGATGCGCCGCTACCAGGAAGCGCAGCAGCATCCCGAAGTCGCGAAGGCGCTCGAAGGCGTCAGCGTTTCGCCGACCGGCGATCACATCAAAGTTGACATTGCGATCACCGAGGACCAGCTCCAAACGCTGATCAAGAATCACGCGTTTGCGAGTGCGACACAAATGTAGTTTCGCCCCGCGCGAAGCGCGAATTTCAGCGATGCCTGCTTTTTTGTGAGTTCCTGACGGTGGGCTGCTCGCTCTGGCGCAGAAGCTACTGGCGGGGACTGAGATATTCGACGAGTGTGATTCGCAACGAATCCTGGTGATTTTCGGTCGTCAGCCGGTCAATCTGTTTCTGCAAATCCTTTAGCCGCGCTTCCGTCCCGGGTTCCGTCGCCCGGGGTCCCTGAATCACCACTTCCACTCGATCGCCGTGCTGATCGCACGTCACTTCGACGGTCGGCTCCCGCCCATTGAGCGCAGGCCACGCAATCCGGCAGGTCTGCTCTGTCGCATAAGCGAGCGCCCGCCGCCGCGCATCCGCCATCCCGGCGCGCTCGGAGGCGTGATCCACAATCGCGGCGACCGCCGCGATCAAGCGGCGATCATTTTCCAGGCGGGCTTCGGTTCGGATGAATTCATTCGCCACGGGCATCCACCACGCGCACGTCGCAGGCTTCCCGGCAATCCGGGCAGTAATATAAGCCATCGATACATAGCCGCACACCCTGCTGCGACTGGCAGTAGCAGCAATACTTCTCGCAGGTGCATTTGTCTTCCGGTTTCTCGCACTGCATACACTGGACGGGTCCCGTCATCCAGCTCCCCCGGCAGGGCTCGGCTAAAGCAGCCACCAGTGAATATAGGCCAACCTCGCCACGCCCACAAGACGCATTCTGCCGCGTAACGCTGCGTTCGGCAAACCGAAGTGCGTTTCTTGACACTCCAAAACTCACATGCTACGGTGAGCCGCGAGTCATTTTTCAGAGATTTTTTCGTGAACGCGCCCGCAACCACTGAGCTTCGCAAAACCGCGCTGAACGCAGCCCACCGCCGGATGGGCGCCAAGATGGTCAATTTCGGCGGCTGGGATATGCCGCTCGAATACTCGGGCATCCTATCCGAGCACCAAGCCGTCCGCACCCGCGCGGGAATTTTCGACGTCAGTCACATGGGCGAAATCGAAATCCGCGGCGCGGCTGCGCTCGAACTCGTACAGCACGTCACTTGCAACAACGCTGCAAAGCTCGCCGACGGCCAGGTTCAGTATTCCGGCCTGATGACGGCCTCGGGCGCATTTGTCGATGACCTGCTCGTCCATCGCATTTCGGAGTCGCACTATTTTCTCTGCGTCAACGCCTCCAATCAGGATGGCGATTTCGCGCATATCAACGGTCACAATCGCACGAACGCGCGCACCGAAAACAATGGTGATCGTTATTCCCTGCTCGCCATACAGGGCCCGAAAGCCGAAGCGCTGTTGCAGAAATTCACGCATGTCTCGCTCGCGCCGATCCGCTACTACCACTTCGTGTTTGGCGAAGTGCATGGCGTTCGCGCAATGATCGCGCGCACCGGCTACACCGGCGAAGACGGTTTCGAAATCTATTTCGCGCCCGAGCATTCCGAGAAAATCTGGGACGCGCTTCTCGGCGCGGGCGCTCCCGAAGGCGTTCTTCCCTGCGGCCTTGGGGCGCGCAATACCCTTCGCCTCGAAGCCGGCATGTGCCTCTACGGCCACGAAATTGACGACACGACTACGCCGTGGGAAGCCGGACTCGGCTGGATCTGCAAGCCCGAAAAGGGCGAATTTCTCGGCCGCGAAATCCTGCTCCAGCAAAAAGCAGCCGGGATCAAACACAAGCTCGTCGGCTTTGAAATGCTCGATAAGCGAATCGGCCGCGACGGCTACCCTGTCGCCATGAACGGCGTCGAAATCGGCCGCGTCACCAGCGGCGGCCCTGCTCCGTTCCTCAAGAAAAACATCGGCATGGCTTACGTTCCCGTGGATCGCGCTGCCATCGGCACCCAAATCGAAATCATCGTTCGCGGAACGCCCGTGGCCGCGCAAATCGTCGCCATCCCATTTTATAAGCGCCCGAAATAGCTGCAGGTGTTCGCAAGCCTCGACAAGGAGATGCGATGTATCCAGCGGATTTCCGCTACACGAAAGAGCATGAGTGGATCAAAATTGATGGCGCCACCGGCACCATCGGCATCACCGATTACGCCCAGAACGAACTGGGCGACGTCGTTTTCGTCGAATTGCCGAAAGTGGGCGCCGAGTTAAGAGCCGGGCAGCCCCTTGGCAGCATCGAATCAGTTAAGGCGGTCAGCGAGATCTACAGCCCCGCATCCGGAGAAGTGATTGGCGTGAACGACGTTCTCAGTAATTCGCCGGAAAAAGTGAATCAGGAGCCGCACACGAGCGGCTGGCTCATTCGCTTAAAGCTCGCGAATCCGGGCGAAGTCTCTTCGCTGATGGACTCCGCCGCCTACGAAACCTACATCGCCGAAAAAGCCAAGGAACATTCAGCCTGATGCGCTATCTCCCCAAGAGTTCATCCGAGCGCAAGAAGATGCTCGATGCCATCGGCGCGCGCTCCATCGACGAGCTGTTCCGCACCATCCCCGAGAAATTCCGGCTGAACCAGCCGCTCGATCTGCCGCGCGCCCTTTCGGAGTCCGAAATCATCGACTATTTCAAAGCGCGCTCGAACGAAAACTCGCGCGGCTACACTTCATTCCTCGGCGCCGGCGTCTATAATCACTTTCGCTCCGTCGTCACCGATTCGCTCATCCAGCGCGGCGAGTTTCTGACTTCCTATACGCCCTATCAGGCCGAGATTTCGCAAGGCACTCTCCAAGCCATCTTCGAATTTCAGACGCTCATCTGCCAGCTCACCGGCCAGGAAGTCGCCAATGCCTCGATGTACGACGGCTCGACCGCGCTCACGGAAGCCGTTCTCATGGCCGAACGGCTTACCGGCCGCCATAGCGTTCTCGTCGCGCGCACCGTGCATCCCGAATACCGCCAGGTCCTGCAAACGTACGCCAAAAATATTGGCCTGCACGTTCGCGAAATCGGCTTCACGCCCGCCGGGCAGGTCACCGCCGCCGAACTCGACGGCCAGCCGATCGAGGACCTCGCCGCCGTCGTCGTCCAGTCGCCGAACTTCTTCGGCGTGATCGAGGACATCGCTCCGCTCGCAGAAATCGCTCATGCCGCCGGCGCGCTTCTTGTCGTCGGGATCACCGAAGGCGTCTCGCTCGGCATCGTTCGCCCTCCCGCCGAGGCCGATATCGTCGCGATGGAATGCCAGAGCTTTGGCGTCGCGCCAAGTTTCGGCGGGCCTCACGTCGGCGTCATCGCCACACGCGAAAAATTTGTTCGCCAGCTTCCCGGCCGGCTTGCCGGGCAGGCCAGCGACGCCGAAGGCCATCGCGGATTCGTCCTCACGCTTGCCACCCGCGAGCAGCACATTCGCCGAGAGAAGGCCACTTCGAACATCTGCACCAACGAAGCTCTGTTCGCCCTCGCCGCGACAATTCACTTGAGCTTGCTCGGCAAAGAAGGCCTTCGCGAATTGGCGCTTCAGAATCTCGCCAAAGCGCGTTTCGCCCGCGACGAACTCACCAAAATTCCCGGCGTGCGCCTCGCCTTCTCCGGGCCGTCGTTCAACGAATTTGTCCTCGAGTTTCCGCGCTCCGTCAAGCTCATCAACGCCGCGCTTTTGCGCGATAAAATCATCGGTCCGCTGGCCATCGGGACGGCCTATCCGGATCTGACCAAGCGCGGACTCGTCTGCGTCACCGAAATCATTTCGCGGGCAGAAATCGAGCGATTCGCCGCGTGCGTCAAAAAAATCCTGGAGACACCCATCTAAATTGAGCGAGTCTCTGAAAACTGAAAACTCCGTGGCGAACGACGATTCAGCCAGCATCAACAAGGCTCGCCGCCATCCCACGCAGAACGAAGATCTGATCTTCGAGCGCTCTGCGCCCGGCAAACGCGGCATGGAGCTGCCTCCGCTCGACGTCCCCGCGCTCGATCCCGCAAAAGCCCTCGGAGAATTCGCTCGCACCGATATCGAAGGCTTCCCCGAAGTCAGCGAGATCGAAGTCATCCGCCACTTCACGCGCCTTTCCACCTGGAATTACGCGATCGATCTCGGAATGTATCCGCTCGGCTCCTGCACCATGAAATACAATCCGCGCGTCAACGAATTCGTCGCGCGCCTCGATGGTCTGGCCAACGAGCATCCCTATCAGCCCGTGGAGCTCGCGCAAGGCTGCCTTCGCATTCTTTCCGATCTGCAAAAATGCCTTCTCTCGATTACCGGAATGGACGCTGCCACGCTCGAGCCCGTCGCCGGCGCTCAAGGCGAGCTCACCGGCTTGCTGATGATTCGCGCATGCCTCGCGGATCGCGGTGATCCACGCAAGAAAATTCTTATCCCGGATTCGGCCCATGGAACAAATCCTGCTTCCGTCGTCATCGCCGGATACGAAGTTCAGAACATCAAATCCAATTCGCGCGGCCAGCTCGATACCGATCGTCTCCGCGAATACGCCACCGAAGATGTCGCCGCGCTCATGCTCACGAATCCCTCCACGCTCGGCGTCTTCGAGGAACGCATCGGCGAAATCGCAGACATCCTCCACGAGCGGGGCGCCCTGCTCTATATGGATGGCGCGAATATGAATGCGCTCGCGGGCATCACTCGTCCGGGCGATTTCGGGGTCGACGTCATGCACTTGAATTTGCACAAGACATTTTCGACGCCGCACGGAGGTGGAGGGCCAGGCGCCGGACCCGTCGTCGTGAAGAAATTTCTCGAGCCGTATCTTCCTGTGCCGGTGGTCGTCGAAAAAGATGGCCGCTTCTCTCTCGATTCGCATCGCCCGAAATCCATTGGCCGCGTCCGCGCTTACACTGGAAATTTTGGCGTCTCGCTTCGCGCTCTCGCCTACACGCTCGCCTACGGGCCGGGAATGCGCGAGGCCACTGAGGACGCGGTTCTCAATGCCAACTACATCCGCAAGAACCTCGAGGATGTTTATGACCTTCCCTACGGCCTCCCCTCGATGCACGAAGTTGTCTTCAGTGATTCCCGCCAGAAAAAAAATGGCGTCAATACGATGGATATCGCCAAGCGGTTGATTGACTACGGCTTTCATCCCTACACGACGGCGTTCCCGCTCATCGTTCCCGGCGCCCTCATGATCGAGCCCACCGAGTCCGAATCGCTCAAGGAATGCGATCTTTTCATTCACGCGATGCGCTCGATCGCTGAGGAAGCCCAGAAGAATCCCGAACTCGTCAAGACCGCGCCGCATTCCACCCGCGTCGGGCGTCTCGATGAAGTCGCCGCCGCCCGCAAGCCCGTCCTCCGCTGGAAACCCTAGGGCCTTCGTCGCGCTGGCTTCCAGCCGGCGCTTTTCCGCGGCGCCGTTCGTCGCGCTGGCTTCCAGCCGGCGCTCTTGCGCGGCGTCCTTCGTCGCGCAGGCTTCCAGCCGGCGCTTTTCGCGGCGTTCTTAGCACGGGCATCCAGCCGCGGCTTCCAATCGTATGTTGTGTGATTTGTCTTGCTGACTGCCCGGCAGATTCTACTTCTTGCGGTCCGACTCACTCTTCTCCGGCAAATTCGTTCGCGACGCTGACACGGACGTCGGCAGCGCCTCCGATGCTCCTGCCGTCGCAGGAAGAGGAACCGCCCTTCCGTCCGAACTTGCCCTCGCCGCATCAGCCGCAAGCGGCGTCGCCACCGGTGGCGTCGGAATCAGCGCGCCTTCCGCTTCCTTCAGAAATACAAGCCGCTGCTCGAAGCCATCCCAATCCACCGACAGCACATCTCCGAGCGCCACTTGCTCCGTTGCCAGAAGGCTGGCCATTGGATAAACCAGATATCGCTCGATTGCGCGCTTCAAGTGCCGCGCGCCATACTTCAAATCCGTTCCTTCTTTCAGCAAAAACTCGCGCGCTCCGGACGTCACACGGAAAAGGAATCGCCCTCGCGCGGTTTCCAGAACGCGCTGCTGCACCATTCCCAACTCGATCTCCAGAATTTGCTCGAGCTGCTCCGAGCGCAACGGATGAAAAACCACGACCTTGTCAATCCGGTTCATGAATTCCGGCGCAAATTTTCTCTTCGCCGCTTCCGACGCGGTCTTCTCCACCTTTTCGTCGAGGCGAACTTGCGTGTCGGCGCTCGTTTGCGGCGCGAACCCCATACTCCCGGTCATCAACTCGGTAATCTCGCCGCCGCCAAGATTCGACGTCATGAAAATCATCGTTTGCGAGAGGTCCACGCGGCGATTGTCGCCCAGCGTGAGCGTGGCTTTATCGAGGATTCCCAGCAGCAATTGCCAGAGCGAATCGGAAGCCTTTTCGATTTCATCGAAAAGCAAAAAGCTCAGCTTCAATTTTTCGGTGTGAAACTGCGCCAGCGCTTCCTGCGTGATCAGCGGATGCGTCTCGCGATGGCCTAGGTAGCCTGGAGGCGAACCAATCAGCTTTGCAATTTCGTGGGAGTGTTGGAACTCGGCGCAATCCACTTTAATCACCGCGCGCGGGTCGCCGAACAAAAGTTCCGCCGTCGCCTCCACCACGCGTGTTTTTCCGGCACCCGTCGGCCCCAGGAACAGCAAATTGCCGACCGGCCGTCCGGGAGAATTCAATCCTGCGCGAAATACTTGATACAAATCGACGACGGCTTGAACTGCTTCGTCCTGCCCGACAATCTTCCGTCGCAGACCCGCCTCAAAATCCCGTGATTCAGGACTGCGTTGCGTCGGATCGAGTTGTGCCCGCGTCGCCACTGCCGTACTCCCTACCGGAATCTCCGAATGGCCCCAAACGCTCTCGGCGTCGTTCGTTCGAGCTGATCGAGCTTGACGTCGAGTGTCGATCGCAGCAGCCTTAGTTGCGCGACCAGCTCCAAACTCGACTCGTCGCGCCCAACCGACAGTAGTGGCGGTGAAAAATCCGCCAAGTCCAAATTCAAAATTCGGAGTGACTGAATCAAAGTCTGGACGTAGGGTGAGCGTATGTCAAACAGTTCCACTCGACCATTTATCCTTTCGCGCAATGCCTGCCAATCCACTTCCAGAGAGGGATGCGCGCGCGCCACTCGCCTTACGACGTCATCTGTAATTCGCGGACGCTCGCCGAGTTTTGCCAAGTGCAATTGCTCCACTTTTCCGCGCCGGCGCACGTTGTGCACCAGGTAATAGGTCCTGCCCTGTCTGCGTACGAAAGCCACAGCCGCCTCCGAATGAACCCCAATCCCGTGTAGTGTAAGTGACGTCCACTACGAGGTCAATGGTAGGATGCGCGAGAGAGTAAATAGATGCCGACATTCGCAGTGGTCCGGAGTTTTGTAGGTCGCGCCGAAAAAATGCGAAACGCAATTCCTTTTCAGAGGACCGCGGATATAAACTTCTCCTGCATATTGGATGCCTGAATCGCGGCGCGAGATTGACGGAGCTCTATGGCTTGGGACGAAATCTATCGACTCATAAAACGAATTCCGCGTGGCCGCGTAACCACCTATGGCGAAGTCGCTCGCGCGCTAAAAGTGAAAGGCGGAGCGCGCGTGGTGGGCTATGCCATGGCCGGCTGCCCCTCCGGCCGCGGAATTCCGTGGCATCGCGTGGTCGGCGCGGGCGGGAAATTGATTATTCGCGAACCCATCGGCTCCAAGCAGCGGCGCCTGTTGGAAAGCGAAGGCGTTGATGTTTCTGGCGTCCGCATCAATTACAAACGGTACGGCTGGTCGCCCGTGCGCAAGCGCTCCGCGAAGCGCAAAAAATCCTCGCGTCGCCGATGATTCGTGCCCGCGGTCCATTCAGGCCGGGTCTTCAGTGTCGCTCAGGTCTTTAGACCTGTGGGCTTCCTTCGCCGGGCGTTTTGCTCGAGCGCTTGTCCGTTCGCGCGCCGAGCACGTCTGTGATATAGAAGATGTTTCGCGCTTGCGGGCGCAGTGTTATCGCCTCGCTCCAGACCACGTGAAATTTTCTCCAATGCAGCCGCGCGACACGAACTTAGAGGCTACGTGAACGAACCGGTTATCGAAGCCATCGACCTTCGCAAGAACTACGGAACTGTGACCGCCCTGCGCGGGGTCAGCTTCCAGGTGCAGGCTGGTGAAGTTTTCGGATTGCTTGGGCCGAATGGCGCCGGCAAAACTACCACGATCGAAATTCTGGAGGGTTTGCGATCGCCCGATGCCGGCAGGGCGCGTGTCGCGGGTCTCGATCCTCAAACCGGGGGCCTCGAATTCAAACAGGAAGTTGGCGCGGTTCTGCAGTCTACTTCCCTTCCCGACAAGCTTCGTGTCAGCGAGGCGCTCGCGCTCTTCAGCGGCTTTTATCGCCGAAGCGCTGACACCGACGCGCTGGTCAAGCGCTTTCAGCTCGAAGAAAAGCGCCAGGCTTTCTACAGCCAGCTATCCGGCGGACAAAAGCAGCGCCTGGCACTCGCGCTCGCGCTCGTGAACGATCCGCGCGTTTTGTTTCTCGATGAGCCGACGGCCGGACTCGATCCTCAAGTCCGCCGCGAAATTTACGACATCATCGAAGAACTGAAGAAAGACAAGAAGACGATTCTTCTCACTACGCATTACATCGAAGAAGCCGAGCGGCTTTGCGATCGCGTCGCCATCGTCGATTCCGGCCGCATTATCGCGCAAGGAACGCCGCGCGAATTGAAGCAGCGCTCGGCCGGCACCACGCGAATCGAAGTGCGTCTCTCCAAGCAAGTTTCGGACGGAATCCTCGGCAAGCTGGAAGGTGTTTCCGACACGCGCGAACTCGACGGCGTCCACGTCCTGCATTCCATTCGCCCGCCGCAAACCATCGTCGCGCTGGTGAAAGTTCTCGAAGCCGAAAACAACGAATTGCAAAGCCTCGAAATGTTTTCACCTTCGCTCGAAGATGTTTTTCTCGAGCTTACCGGCCGGAGACTTCGCGAATGAAACATCAGGTGCATGCGCGATGAAAAATACCTGGATTCTTACGAAGGTGCGCGTCCTTCTCGCCTTGCGGAACAAAACGTTCATGTTTTTCGGCCTGGTCATGCCGCTGGCGTTCCTGTTTTTCTTCGTTCTGATTTTCGGACGCGGCCGATCCGGCATGATCGCCTACATTCTCGGCGCGGTTCTGACCATCACGGTGATGGGCAGCTTCTGGGGCCTGAGCGTTCAGCTGGTGATGTTCCGCGAGCAAGGCATCCTGCGGCGCTTCCGCCTTGCGCCGGTCGGCGCCGGTTCTCTTCTCGCGTCGAGCATCCTGGCAAATTATTTTCTAATCCTTCCCGCGGTCGCGATCGAAATCATCATCTGCCGCGCGGCGTTTCACATGGGCAACTTCGGAAATCTCGGCGCGATGTTTGCGCTGATCACCGTGGGTGCCGCGACGTTCTCGTCTTTCGGTTTGATCGTCGCGAGCGTCACCAACACGATGCAGGAGACGCAGGTCATCAACAATCTGTTGTGGTCGGCGTTCATTTTCCTTTCCGGAGCAACGGTACCGCTGGTGGTGTTTCCCCGCTGGATTCAAAACGTCGCGCTCTTTTCTCCCGCGACGTATCTCGCGATGGGACTCGAATCCGCGGCCACGCGCCTGGTCACGCGCGCCGAACTGATCGAAGAATTGGTCGCACTTGTCATCGGCATGATCGTAGCTTTCGAAATTTCGCGGCAGCTCTTCCGCTGGGAGCCCGAGGCCAAGGTTTCCGGCAAAGCCAAGCTTTGGGTCGGCGTGGCCTTGATTCCTTTTCTCCTTTTCGGCATCTATGAGAGTGCGTTCGGGCACCAGCTTTCGCGGATCCACCAGCATTTCCAGGTGCTCGACCAGCAAAGCACCAGCGCTCCATCGCGCTGAGCGCCGGTTTCGGTTGCTCGCGCGACGGCCAAATCGCTCAAACGGACACGCAAATCGTTCCAGGAGGCGTTCATGCAGCGCAAAGCTTCGGCCGTTTGGAAAGGAACTCTCAAGGAAGGCGCGGGCTCGATCTCGTCGGATAGCGGCGTTCTGAAAAACACGCCGTACTCGTTCACCACGCGCTTTGAAAATGCGCCGGGAACAAATCCCGAGGAGCTGATCGCCGCCGCGCATGCCGGATGTTTTTCGATGGCGCTTGCGGCGCAGTTGACGGCGAGCCATCTCACTCCCGAGCAAATCTCGACGACGGCGGCTCTCTCGCTCGAAAAACTCGAAGCCGGCTGGACGATCACAAAAATTCATCTCGACGTCTCCGCGCGTGTTCCCGGCGCGTCGGCCGAAGCGTTCCAGACCGCTGCGGGCAACGCCAAGGCCGGATGTCCCGTCTCGCGCGTTTTGAAAGCTGAAATCACTATGGACGCGAAACTTGTAAACGGATGAGAGTTCTCGAAGTAATCGCGGGCATCGCCATTCTTTTCGGCGTCCTTCTGGACGCGTTCGAGACCGTTGTCTTGCCTCGCCGCGCTACGCGACGTTTCCGCCTGGCCAGGCTTTTCTATCGCACCACCTGGACCATCTGGCGAACTTTCGCGCGATCCATTCGCAGTCCAAAATTGCGCGAAACAATTCTCAGTTATTACGGCCCGTCTTCCCTCCTCGCGCTGATCTCGGTTTGGGCCGTGGCGCTCGTCTTCGGGTTTGCATTTCTCTTGCTCGCGGCGGGGCCGCCCGCAGCATCGCTCGCCGGCCAGTTCGATTTCTTTTCTGCCATATACATGAGCGGAACAAATTTTTTCACGCTCGGCCTCGACGACGCGATTCCCAAAACCAGCTGGAGCCGTTTCCTGTCTGTCTTCGAAGCTGGAATAGGCTTTGGATTCCTCGCGGCGATCATCGGATACCTTCCCGTTATCTATCAGGGATTCTCGCGGCGGGAAGTTGCCGTCGTGCTGCTCGACGCGCGCGCCGGATCGCCGCCGTCGGCAGCCGAATTGTTGCGGCGCCACGCACATCCGCTGGCCGGCGAATCGCTCACGCAGCTTTTTCGCGACTGGGAGCGCTCCTCTGCCGATATCCTCGAAAGCCATATTTCCTATCCGGTGCTGCTCTACTATCGCTCGCAGCATGACAATGAATCCTGGCTCGGCGCCTTGACCGCGATTCTCGATGCTTCGGCGCTCACGATCGTCAGCATCAGCGCGCCGTGCACCAAACAAGCGCAATTGACGTTCGCCATGGCCCGGCACGCCATCGTCGATCTCGCTCAGATCTTCCGAGCCCAGCCGCAGGCTCCCGAGATCAATCGTCTTCCGCCGGCCGATCTCCTGCGCATTCGCGAACTCCTGACGGAAGCTGGCCTCGAGTTTTCGTCCGGCCCGGCCGAAGACGAAAAGCTGAAGAAACTCAGGGCGATGTACGAGCCGTACGTCAATGCGCTTTCGGAATATCTGGCGATTGCACTGCCGCCGTGGATTCACAAGAAAGCCATCACGGACAATTGGAAGACCAGTGCGTGGGGCCGCATCTCCGGCACGCTGGCCGATGATGGTCCATCCACCGGCGTTGACGACCATTAGCAAAATCTCTTTCGGAAACGCGGAGTGATTCGGATGCCCAGCCACCTTGAAAATCTTGAGCGCGTCATTCGCGGCGAACTGCCGCAGCCGCCTGCCGCGCAGCTCATCGGATTTAAGCTCACATCCATTCGCCGCGGTGAATCCACGGTCGAGATTGACGCCAACCACACGCACGCCAATCCGATGGGAACGCTGCACGGCGGGATTCTGTGCGACGTCGCGGACTTCGCCATGGGCACGGCCTACATCTCCACTCTCGAAGAGGATGAAACGTTCACCACGCTCGAGCTTAAAATCAATTTCCTTCGGCCTGTCTGGACCGATCACCTGATTGCGGCGGGCCGCGTGATTCAGCGCGGCAAGACCATCGGCCTCGTCGAATCCACCGTGACCAATTCCAAAGGCGATCGCGTCGCCTATCTCACGAGCACCTGCATGACTCTTCGCGGCCACCACGCCCGCGGCCGCTAGCGCATCTCCGGGCGCGACGCTCACAGATTTCTTGCAACTCCGAAATTTCAATCGTGAAATCCACTCCGCACGGCCTCGCCTCGCTTTGCATATCCTTCCCGATGCTGCTAGGCTTTCGCGCCGTAAGTTTAATTCTTTCAGCCGATCATCGAGGTCACGATGCGACATTCTCCGCTCGCCCTGGCGCTCATTCTTTCCGCCGTCATTCTTCCGGTGCGATCTCAAGAGCGCGATTCGGGCGCCTCGGGTCACTACATGTTCGCCTGGACCGGCGATGTCGCGAATAAGGGCAACGACTTCCTCGCGGTGATCGATGCGGATCCGGCATCGGCGTCCTACGGCCAACTGGTAACCACTCTCGTCACCGATCAGCGGACTATGCAGGTGCACCATACCGAATACACGATGCCCGCGAGCGGCATGCTTTTCGCCAACGATCACATTGCGGGCCGCACTTTTATTTTTGATGTGCGCAATGCGCTCCACCCCAAAATCGTCACTTCATTCACCGACATGGACGGCTACATGCATCCGCACTCCTACTTGCGGCTTCCTAACGGCCACGTTCTTGCGACTTTTCAGCATACGCATCGCGAGATGGACACCGGCCAAATGGGTGGCACGGGAGGACTGGTCGAAATTGACGATGAAGGAAAACTAATCCGCTCGGCCAGCTCGGCAGATCCGGCGTTTCCCGGCGCGTTGCTCACGCCGTATAGTCTCGTCCTGCTGCCCGAAATCGATCGCATCGTCTCCACAAATTCTTCGATGGATAGTGTGAACGTGTTCTCTGGCGTGACGTATCAAATCTGGCGCCTGTCCGATCTGAAACTGCTGAAGACTTCCTATTTCGATGTCGGAGAGAATCGCTACGGCCACGTCAGCCCCGAAGAGCCGCGGCTCGGCCCTGATGGCGCGATCTACGTGCAAACGCTTGGCTGTGGGATCGAGCGGATCACCGGCGTCGACAAGGACCAGCCGAAATCGAAGCTCGTCTACAATTTTCCCGGGTCGTTCTGCGGCGTTCCCACAATCGTCGGCCACTACCTGATTCAAAGCGTCCCGGTGATGGATGGAGTGATCGTCCTCGACATTTCGAATGGCGCGAAGCCCGTCGAAGTATCGCGAGTGAAGCTGAGCGACGCTTACTTTCCGCACTGGACGGGCTGGGACGCAAAAACGCATCGCATCGTCGTGACGGGCCAAGCGAGCCGGTTGTACTTGCTGAAATTCGACGACGCAACCGGCGCCATTCGAATCGACGACTCATTCCATGACGCGGAGGGCAAGGCCGGCTTCAATTTCGCCGACCGCGACTGGCCGCAAGGGTGGAAGGGATCGGGGCGGCCACACGGCGTGGTCTTCTCCCGCTAGTTTCAATACGCGTCGCGCTGATGAACGCGATGGTACACTCGACAAAACGAAACACTTTGTGGGCAGCGGAGTTGAACATGGCGACGCAGGTGAATCAGTCCGCCAACCAGGAACCATTGGTGCGGAATATTTCGGATACGGCGATGTGGGCTGCGGTCTTTCGCGGCTGGGAAAGCAAAAGACCGGACGCGCTGTTCCGGGATCCGTACGCCGAGCGGTTGGCGGGCGAGCGCGGCGCCAAAATCGCCAAGGAAATAAAATTTGGTTCGCAACACACCTGGACGTGGATCGCCCGAACGTACGCCTTCGATCAGGTGATCGAGGAACAGGTCGCGCAGGGCACAGACATGATCATCAACCTGGCAGCGGGGCTGGACACGCGGCCCTTTCGCATGGCTCTGCCGCCTTCGCTCTCGTGGGTGGAAATCGACCTGCCCGGAATTCTCGATTACAAACAGGAAATTCTAGCGAACGAGCGGCCGTCGTGCTCGCTGGAGCGAATCAAGCTGGATCTGAGCGATGTGAACGCGCGCCGCGACGTCTTTGGAGAGCTCGCCCGCATGGGGAAAAAGGTGTTGATCGTGTCCGAGGGCCTGGTGGTTTACCTGTCGCGGGAAGAAGTGGCTTCGCTGGCGACAGACCTGGCAAGGCCGCCCAGTTTTCGCAATTGGGTTCTTGATCTTCAGTCTCCTGCTCTGCTGCGTCTGATGCAAAAGAAAATGGGGTTTCAACTTGAAAAGGCGGGCGCGTTGATGAGGTTCGGACCGGAGGAAGGGCCGGATTTCTTCGTTCCATTCGGCTGGAAACCAGTGCGCGTGCAGTCAATGTTGCATGTTGCGTCCCGCGCGAAGCGCTTGCCGCTCTTGATGCGGCCGTTCGCTTTCTTTCCCGACAAATTCCCGAAGAACGGCAAACGCCCGTGGGGCGCGATGTGCCTGTTCGCGCGGGCATGATCTGCATCCGCAACAGCCTCCCAATACAACGCATCCATTTTGGCTTTTACAATACGCAGCACGAGGCGAGACGCGCGCACCGGACGCGAAATTCCGTGTGCTATACTTTTTCAGTAACTGAATGAACGGCGCCTAAAAACTCGACGGCGAGCCCACGGAGAGCTTCGATGGCATTAGTCAAAACCGACAAAATCTGGCACAACGGCAAATTCATCCATTGGGATGATGCGAAGATTCACGTTCTTTCTCACGTGATCAACTACGCATCCGCCGTTTTCGAAGGCATTCGCTGCTACTCGACGGTACAAGGGCCGGCGATTTTCCGCCTGCGCGAGCACATGCAGCGGCTGTTCGATTCCGGCACGATTTACCGGATGGAAATTCCGTTCACGCTGGACGAAATCTGCAACGCGGCGACCGAGTTGATCCGCGCGAACAAGATGGACTCCGCCTACATCCGGCCGATCGTAATGCGCGGCTATGGCGACGTGGGCGTGAACCCGTCGAATTGCCCGATCGAAGTCTACATGGCGTGCTGGGACTGGGGACGCTACCTCGGCGAAGAAGCGCTGCGGAACGGCGTGGACGTGGGCGTCAGCTCGTGGCAGCGCCCGGCGCCGAATACGCTGCCGCAAATGGCCAAGGCCGCGGGCAATTACATGAATTCCGCGCTGATTCGCATGGAAGCGCAGGCGAATGGATATGCGGAAGCGATCGCGCTCGACGTCCATGGCCAGGTGAGCGAAGGATCGGGCGAGAATGTTTTTCTAGTCCGGAACGGCATGGTGATTACGCCGCCGCTATCGAACGGGCCACTTCCCGGAATCACCCGCGATACCGTGATGGCTCTGTGCCGCGACCTCAAGTATCCGGTCAGCGAGCAGATTATTCCGCGCGAGATGCTGTATCTGGCGGACGAACTTTTCTTTGTAGGCACGGCGGTTGAAATCACGCCGATTCGCTCCGTGGACCACATCAAGATCGGCAGCGGCTCGCGCGGGCCGATCACCAAGCAGCTCCAGGAAGACTTCTTCGCCATCACCGGCGGCAAAAAACCCGATCTGCACGGCTGGCTGACGCCGGTGCGCGTGCAGGAAGGCGCGGGCGTGCGGTAATTCTGCCGGGCGCCGCGCAAGAACGCCTCGCTCATCCACGACACCGGATAAAAAAGCCGCCTGCGCCACGCAGAGGCGCGAGAGGCTCCCGGAATTTTGACTCTGAATTCTTGATTCAGTAGAATCACGCCCGCTCGAAACCGACCTGGGATTCAGCCGACGACCGAAGTATTGCGGAGGTTGCAATGTATAGCTTGATGCAGAAGCTCCTCTCTGAATTCGTCGGCACGTTCACGCTCATTTTCGTTGGCTGCGGTTCCATTTGCGCGGATGCATATCTGCGCGCGCAGGGACAGCACGGCCTGGGATTACTCGGCATAGCACTGGCGTTTGGGCTGGCGATCGCGATCATGGTCACCGCGGTTGGCCACATCTCCGGAGGGCACCTGAATCCAGCGGTGACGATCGGATTCTGGGTGACGAAAAAAATCAGCACGGTAGACGCGCTGGCTTATTGGATTTCGCAGTTGCTGGGCGCGACGTTCGCGGCGTATTTGCTGACGCTGGCGGTTCCAGAAGGCATCTGGCGGAGCGTGGGGCTGGGCGCGGCGGACCTGGCGCCGGATTTCACGCGCGTTCACGGCATCATTCTCGAAGCGGTCGCAACGTTTTTGCTGGTGTTCGTGGTGTTCGCGACGGCGGCCGATCCAAAGGGCGCGTTCGATAAGGTTGGAGGCTTCGCCATCGGCCTGACGATTACGATGGGCATGCTCTTCGCCGGGCCGTTTACCGGGGGAGCGATCAATCCGGCGCGCGCGTTTGGACCGGCGCTGGTGGCGCATCACTGGCAAAACCAGGGCGTTTATTGGGTGGGGCCGCTAATTGGGGGCGTGCTTGGCGGCTGGATTTATGCTACCTTTCTGCTACAGCAAGAGTAGGTCGTGGGCCGCAGGGCACTCTCTATAACCCCAAGGCATACGACGGCCGCCTTGCTGATGAATTTAAAGGGTTTACATCGGGCACTTCAGGCTCCCTCTCCCCGCGGGCGGCACTGCAAACGTTGTTGGTCTGGAAATCATTGCAGGTGCGGCGCTTGCCGGTCTCCGAAGCGCATGCTAGCGTGACGAAGAAGCGGTGAAAGGGTTCTCCGAAAATGGCCACCGGCATCGACGATCTGCTGCGCCGTGCTGTCGAAAGCCGCGCATCCGATCTTCATCTTAAAGTTGGTAATCACCCCTACCTGCGCATCGATGGCATCCTGAATCCGCTGGGCGACATTCCTCGGATTACGCCGGAAGAAATGCTTTCCATGGCGTTCAGTATGATGACCAACCGCCAGAAACAGAAATTCAAAGAGACCGCAGAACTGGATATGGCGTATGGCGTTGCGGGGCTCGGGCGATTCCGCGTGAACGTGTTTCAGCAGCGCGGAAACGTGGGCATGGTGCTCCGTGTGATTCCGACGAAAATCCGGACGATTGAAGAGCTGGAATTGCCGCGCGTCCTGCAGAAGATTTGCGAAGAGCAGCGCGGAATGGTGCTCGTCACGGGAACCACCGGATCGGGCAAATCGACGACGCTGGCCGCGATGATCGACCGCATCAATTCCCTGCGGCATGAACACATCATCACGATTGAAGACCCGATCGAATATCTGCACCGGGACAAAAAGGGATTTATCAACCAGCGCGAAGTGGAAGTGGATACGTCGAATTTTTCTACCGCATTGCGCGCCGCGCTGCGCCAGGATCCGGATGTGATACTCGTCGGCGAAATGCGCGACGTCGAGACGATTCAGACGGCGTTGCTCGCGGCCGAAACCGGCCACCTGGTGCTTTCGACTTTGCACACCCTGGACGCGACGGAAACGGTACAGCGCATCATTGCGGTGTTTCCGCCGCCCGAGCAGAAACAAATCCGGCTGCAAATGGCGACGACGCTGCGCGCGGTGGTCAGCCAGCGGTTGGTGCGGCGAAGCGACGCGCTGGGCCGCGTTCCGGCCGTGGAAGTGATGATCGCGACGGGATACATTCGCGATTGCATCATGAATCCGGATAAAACGCGGTTGATTCGCGATGCCATCGCCGCGGGCACTTCGCAATACGGCATGCAGACCTTCGATCAGTCGCTCTACGATTTGTACTCGCGCGGATTGATCACCCTCGAGGAAGCGCTGTTGCGCGCGTCGAATCCGGACGAGTTCCGGCTGCGCGTGCAGGGCGTGCGCTCGACGGCGGACGCGGCGCGGGAAGAGATGGAGCGCGCGATCAACGAATTCGAAAGAATGGGGCCGCGGTAGGAATCGGAAATCGAGTCAGCGGCTCCGCCCCACACGAGTTTTTCTTTCCCGATAATGCTGTTCCCTCCCCCGGGACTTCCTTGCATCTTCGCGTGCGCGAATCTATCTTGTTCGCGTGCGCTCTCGATCACCAAAGAAACTTGCGACCGAAAGTGAACTCTACAACGCCGCACTGCGCGCGCTGATGCGCCGGGCTCATTCGGTCCACCAGATGCGCGAACTGCTCGAGCGGCGCGCCGAGCGGCCGGACGATGTGCGGGCAGTGCTGGATCGCCTGAAGCAAAACAGTTATCTGGATGATGCGCGGTTTGCGGCGGAGTTTGCGCGGGTCCATGCGCAGGCCCGGCGCCAGGGCCGCTACCGGATCACGCGCGAGCTCCGAACGCGCGGAGTGCCGGACCGGCATATCGAAGCAGCGCTCGATGCCGCGTTCGCAAATACAAGCGAAGCGGAGTTGATTCGAGCCAAGCTAAAAAGAAAATTGGCGCAATTTCGAGGGCCGATCGATCAGAGAAAGACGGCGTCGCTCTATCGCAGCTTGTTGCGCGCGGGATTTTCGGGCGATGCGGTGAGGGATGCGTTGCGAGAAGCGCGCGTGGACGCGGCAGCGATCGGAGAGGCAGGCGAAGAAGCAGCGGAAGACTGAGGCGAAGCGCATCGGGCTTTTCTGCCGCACGGCAATGCAAAGCGCGCGAAAGTCTGCGGCTATGAGTGCAACCCGACGGCAATCGTGGCGGCCGGCTTCAGCCGGGCATCAGTTCCTGTTCGTCTTTTCTGCCGCACAGCAATGCAAAGTGCGGAAAGTCCGCGGCTATGAGTGCAACCCGACGGCAATCGTAGCGGCCGGCTTCAGCCGGGCAGCAGTTTTGTTCGTCGCGTGGATGCAGCGGCGACCGAAGAGGCAAGCGAAGAAGCAGCGGAAGACTGAGGCAAAGTGCATCGGGCTTTTCAGCCGCACAGCAATGCAAAGCGCGCGAAAGCCCGCGGCTATGAGTGCAACCCGATGGCAATCGTAGCGGCCGGCTTCAGCCGGGCAGCAGTTCCTGTTCGTCGCGTGGAGTCAGCGCCGGCCGCTAGGCCATGCGCGGGCCGCGAAGGATGCGAGCCGGGAGCAGGAAAATCGCGCGGAGCAGTTCGAGAACTCCGTCAACCGCAATGCCGAGAAGACGGAATGGCAGCAAGAGAAGCCAGACGATGGGATATAGCACCAGCGCCAGAATCGCCAGCGGCCAGCACAAAACCAGAAGAATGCACCACAGCAAAAATTTCATCATCGCGACTCCATAGCCTGCCATATCTAAGTACGCGCGTGCGAGCAGTATTGTTCCGTTATCGCATGCAACCCGGAATTCGCCCACGCGCGTAAGCGAGCGGCGTACCGCCGGTTCATTGCGGGTGAATCGCGCGTCTGCGATAATAAAGCGGCGCAGGAAAATTCCGAGGAAAAACTTGACCGGCAACGAAATTCGCGAAATGTTTCTGCAATTCTTCGAGCAGAACGGCCACCGCCGCGTGCGCAGCTCCTCGCTCGTCCCCACGAACGATCCGACACTGCTTTTCACCAATGCCGGGATGAACCAGTTCAAAGATGTGTTTCTCGGAATCGAGAAGCGCGACTACAGGCGCGCGACCACCTGCCAGAAATGCGTGCGCGCGGGCGGCAAGCACAACGATCTCGAAAACGTCGGCTTCACGAACCGCCACCACACGTTTTTCGAGATGCTGGGGAATTTTTCCTTCGGCGATTATTTCAAGAAAGACGCGACTGCGTACGCATGGGAATTGGTCACATCGCCGAAGTGGTTCGCGATTCCCAAGGACAAGCTCTACGTCACGATTTTCAAGGGCGAGGAAGGAATCGCGCGCGACGCCGAGGCGTTCGAGGCCTGGAGACTTCAGGGAGTGCCCGCCGACAGAATTTTTGAGCTGGGCCTCAAGGAAAATTTCTGGGCAATGGGCGACACCGGGCCCTGTGGGCCGTGCAGCGAGATTCACTACGACATGGGCCCGGCGGCGTCCGATGAAGGCCACGCCGGCTGCGCTTTTCCGTGCGATTGCGGGCGTTATGTCGAAATTTGGAATCTCGTTTTCATGCAGTTCAATCGCGATTCGAGTGGCGCGCTGAATCCGCTCCCGAAGCCGTCGGTGGATACGGGCGCGGGGCTCGAGCGCGTGACGGCGGTGCTGCAGGGCAAGATCAGCAATTTCGATACGGATCTGTTTCAGCCGTTGATCTGAAGAAGCGGCGCGCTTGACGAATGCGGACGGGAACGATCCCGCGATTCAAGCGTCGCTGACGAATTATTGCCGATCATTCGCGCGCGGCGACATTTTTGATTTCGGACGGCGTGATGCCGTCGAATGATGGCCGCGGGTACGTCCTGCGGAAAATCATTCGACGAGCCCTGCGCCATGCGCGAATGCTGAATGCGCCGGCACCGTTTCTTTCGGTGATGTCCGAAGTTGTGCGCGCGCAGATGTCTGCCGCGTATCCGGAACTGGACGCGAGCGCGGATCGAGTCGCGCGCATTCTCAACGAAGAGGAGAAGCGATTTGCGCGGATGGTGACGGTTGGACTGTCGCATCTTGAGGAAGAACTGGAACCGCTGCGAGCGGACAAGTCGGTTCTTCAGGGCGCACAAGCGTTCAAACTTTACGATACCTACGGCCTGCCCCGCGATTTTATCAGCGACGTGGCGCACGACGCCGGAGTGCAAGTTGATTGGGAAGGCTTCGATCGCGCGATGGAAGAGCAGCGCACGCGCGCGCGAGCATCCTGGAAGGGCGTGCACAAGGAAGCGGCGAGCCCGGCGCTTACCAAGCTGGCCGAGACGTACCAGACCGAGCCCGACTTTTACTACGGTACCAAGGCGCGCGACTGCCGCATCGAAGCCATTATCACCAAAGAAGGCGCGGTACAGGAACTCGCGGCCGGAGCCGAGGGCGAAGTCGTGCTCGATCGCACCTCGATTTACGCCGAGTCTGGCGGCCAGGTCGCCGATCTCGGCGCGTTTTGGGATAGCGGCGGGACGCTGGAAGTGGCAGAGGTGCGCGGCGCCTATTATCCGGTTTCGCGCGTGGTATCGCACCGCGTGGCGGCAAAGGAAACGTTGCGCGTGGGGGATCGCGTGACCACGGTGGCTGATATCGAGCGGCGCACGCGCAATCGGCTGAATCACACCGCGACGCATCTGATGCATGCCGCGCTGCGGGTAATTCTCGGGACGCATGTGAAGCAAGCGGGCTCGCTCGTCGCGCCCGACCGTCTGCGATTTGATTTTTCGCACTTCGCAGCGGTTGACCCGAGCGACATCTCCGACATCGAACAACAAGTGAACGAAGAGATTCGCCGCAATGCCGAATTGCAGACCGACATCATGCACATCGACGAAGCGCTCTCTTCGGGCGCGCTGGCCTTTTTCGGCGACAAATATCCCGAGGCGAATGTCCGCGTGGTCACGATTCCCGATGCGGAATATCCGCGAGGCTTTTACAGCAAAGAGCTTTGCGGCGGAACGCACGTCCATCGCGCAGGCGATATCGGCGTATTCAAGATCGTTTCGGAGCAGTCCGCCGCGTCGGGCGTGCGCCGGATCGAGGCGATTACGGGCGAGCGCGCATTGGCGGAATACCAATCCACGCTGGAAACGCTGCGAAAGGTCGGCGCGCTGGTCAACGCGGGCCCGGACGAAGCTGAGATCGTCGCGGCGGTGGAGCGGCAAGCTCAATCGCTTCGGCAGCTCGAGAAGCAGCTGGCAGACCAGCGGCGCAAGTCGGCGGTTTCCATGGTCGATTCCTTGTTGGAGACCGTGCGCAAGGTAAAGGACGTAAACGTGCTGGCATCAGAGGTATCGGGAGTGGACCGAGAAGGCATGCGGCAGATGGTAGATTCGCTACGACAAAAATTGGGCTCCGGGGTGGTAATCCTGGGCGCCGCGGACGATGGCAAAGTGGCTCTGATTACAGGGGTTACAAAGGACCTGACAAATCGCGTCCAGGCGGGCAAAATCATTCAGGAACTGGCGCGAAAAGTTGGCGGTTCGGGCGGAGGCAGACCGGACCTTGCCGAAGCTGGCGGTAAGGACACATTTGCACTAAAAAGTACAATTTCTGACGCTTATGCGCTGCTCGAGCGAATGTTATAATTTGATCAAGCGCCAGAACCACGATGGCGGGCCCTCCCTGCCGATCGTGGTTGCATTCGTTCGCGCGGAAGTGGAGTTTCTGCCTTTCCCTTGTGATGATGGACAAGAGAGCCATAAGTGCGATAATCGCGTTCGGAGTTTGGCTGGGACTAGCCGGCCCGGTACGCGCCCAAATCGCATCTGCACTGGATGAAAAGGGTGGTCTTGTCTTCGTAAATGCGGAGCCGTCAGGTTCTCATCGAACTGCATCCCGGACCTTCGACGCGAGCAAATCGCTGGGGCCGAGTTGGCTGAGAACGGAAACAGCGGCACCGCAAGCAACGCCGGAGCATCTGGAACGAATCGTTCAAGATGCTGCGGCAAAGCACAATCTCGATCCCGCGCTCGTGAAGGCGGTGATCGGGGTGGAATCCGGTTGGAATCCGACCGCGATTTCGAACAAGGGAGCGCAGGGATTGATGCAATTGATCCCGTCGACGGCAGGAGAACTTGGCGTAGGGAACGCGTTTGACCCCGTACAGAATGTCAATGGCGGCGCGGCGTATTTGCGCTCGCTGCTCGACCGGTTTCACGGGGACCTGGAAAAGTCGCTGGCCGCATATAATGCGGGACCAGGGCTGGTGGAACGGGCCGGAGGAGTACCGAACATTCCGGAAACGCGCTCGTACGTCCGCAAAGTTACCGACTCTTACTTCCGACCCGGCTCAGGCCGAGATCCAGCATTCGCCGAACCGCGGCACGCACCCATGCGCCGCGAGGTGGATGACCGCGGCCGGGTAGTTTTCACGAACGAATGATGCAAGGAAATTCGAAGCTAAGGGCAACAATTCGCGCAAGTCGAACGGCGGCAGGAATCGCCGCGCTGTTGGTGTCGGCTGCGCTTCCCGCTTGGCCACAGAGAACGGACCCGGTGCAACGGGCGTTTGAGAAGGCGGTCGAGCAGAGAACGGAACTCGAAAGCCATCCGGAAGGCCAACGCTCGCTCGACGCGTACAAGCAAGCGATTGCCGCATACAAAAAAGTTTACGCGATCGCGCCGCCGCAAGCGGAAGAGGTCACGCCATCGCTCATCGGCGTTGCCGAGCTTTATGCTCAGATGGCCGCGCAATACGATCCGCAATATTTCAAAGTCGCGATCGATTCCTACGAACTCCTGCTGAAGGAATATCCGCACAGCCGTTTTGCCGGCCCCGCACAATTTGCCATTGCCAAAATTCAACTGGATGATTTGAAAGAGCCGGGGGAAGCGCAAGCCACGCTGAAGGATTTTCTGGAGCGCTATCCGAAATCGCCGATGGCCGCAGAAGCCAGGCAGGATCTGAATCAGATCGCGCAAGCGCGCAAGGTGACGGCATCGGCGGCTGCGCCGGGACGGACGAAATCTGCCGGTGAGCCGGCCAGCCAGGCCGCAAGCGTTCCTGTCTCCACGGCGGACACCGCAGCCGTTGCCGGTTCGCCTGCGGCTGCTCCTGAACTCTCAGCGCCAGAGCCCGCGTCGGCGCCGGTCAATCCGCTCGAGGGCGGCGCGGAAGCGGGAGTTGCGCGTATCTCCAACATTCGCGCCTGGAATGCGGACACCTATACGCGAATCATTATCGATCTTGGCGATTCCGTGAAATACCGCGCGAGCCGTATCGGCAATCCGGACCGAATCTTCTTCGACGTCTACTACGCCGCGCTCGATCCCGGTGTCGCGCGCCGTCCGATTGACGTGCAGAGCGGATTCCTGACCGCGGTGCGCGTGGCGCAGAACAAAGCGGGCGTCGTGCGCATCGTTCTGGACGTGAACAAGGTCAAGGAATATTCAGCGTATCTGCTTCAGAATCCGTATCGCCTGGTGATTGATGCGCACGGCGAGGCGCGCAAGAATCCTCCGGCCACGACGCATATAAGCGACACCGCTGGGCCAAGCTCTTCAGGCGCCGGAAGCGGAGACGCAAAGCCGTTGAGAGTGTATTCGGCGTCGCCGCCAATGGCCGCTGAGAAACCCACGATCGTGACGCCGGGACCCGAGCCAGTTGATCGCCTGCCGCTGCATACGGCCGCGAGCCGAGGCCGCGAAGTAGCGTCGCTCGCGCCCACAACGGAAGCCAAGCCGACGCGCGATGGAGATCGTTCGCTCACGCGCACGCTGGGCCTGAAGATCAACCGGATTGTGATTGATGCCGGCCACGGCGGCCACGACACGGGCACGATTGGCCCTCATGGACTGATGGAGAAGGATCTGTGTCTGGATGTCGCGCTGCGACTCGGAAAGCTGATCCAGGAGAAGTTGCCGGGAGCCGCCGTGGTTTATACGCGCGACGACGACACGTTTATTCCGCTCGAAGAACGCACGGCGATTGCCAATCAGGCGAAAGCCGATCTTTTCATTTCCATTCACGCCAATTCGAGCCACGACCATGATGCGCGCGGAGTGGAAACGTATTACTTGAATTTCGCCACTTCGCAGGACGCCATGGAAGTCGCCGCTCGAGAAAACGCGCTGGCGGACACCGGCCTGCACGATCTGCAAAACATGATTCAGAAGATCGCCCAAAACGAGAAAATCGAGGAATCGAAAGAGTTGGCCGGCGATATTCAGGATTCGCTCTCAAAGCGGCTGCAGCAGGTGAACCGTACGGAGCGGAATCGCGGGGTGAAGAAGGCTCCGTTCGTCGTCCTCATTGGCGCCAACATGCCCTCGGTGCTCGCGGAAATATCGTTCTTGAGCAATGCAACCGACGAAAAAGTGCTGCGCAAGCCGGATCAGCGGCAGCGCATCGCCGAAGGGATATACAAGGGGGTAACGAGTTACCTGGACAGCTTGAATAGCCTTTCCTACAACCAGCAAAAGCCGCTTGCGGCGAGGCCGGGCGCGCCGCTGGAATCCGGCGGGAACCCCAAGTAGAATTCGGCATCTAATCAAACTGGGTATGTACGCATCGATTCGCAACCGCTTTGCAGCTATTTCACTAGCCATCGCTTCCCTTTTGGCCGCTGGGGCGATCTTGGCGCTGGTGTCTGCCGGGTCGGCAATGGCAGCCGCCCGGGAGGCGGCAGCTCTGCCGGCAAATTTTGCTGCGTGGACGGCGACCGCGCCTGAGACCCCGGGTGTAGACCTGCGAGCCAGCCCGGCGATATTGCAAGAGTATGGCTTCGTTGCGGCCACGTCCCGAGCGTATGCGCGCGGCACCGAAACGCTGCAAATTACGCTCTACCGAATGAAGGATCCCACCGGTGCGTACGGACTGTACTCGTATCTAAGACTGCCGAATTTTCATCGCGTGGACATCACCGAGCACTCCGCCATGGCGCCGGACCGGGCGCTTATCTTGCAAGGCAGCTTGATTCTCGATATCGCCGGAAAAAACCTAACCGCAAGCCAGCCGGATTTTAAGGCCCTCGCAGCGGGCGTCGCTCCGGAATCGGATGAAGGGACCTATCCGACTCTTTACGGCCATCTCCCGCAAAACGGCTTCGTTCCGGATTCTGATCGTTACATTCTTGGACCGACGGCGTTGCACGAGTTTTTCCCGGTGGCCAGCGGCGATTGGCTTGGATTTCAGAACGGCGTCGAGGCCGAAATCGCGAATTATCGAGTCAATGGTCAGGATGTCACGCTGCTGATCGCCGACTTCCCCACTCCGCAGGCCGCTTTGAAGGCGATGGGCGGCTGGGGAGACCTCTTCAACGTAAATCGCGCACAAAACGGGAGCGACAAGCCCGCGGTTTACGTCAAGCGTTCGCTGACCCTGGTTGGCGTGGTATTCCGCGCGCACTCGGAGACGCAAGCTGCTGCGCTTCTGGAAAATGTTCACTCTGGTACGGAATTGACGTGGAATGAACCGGGCTTCACGTTCTCGGACCCCAATATCGGTACCGTTATCGTAGGCATCATCTACGGCACCGGATTCTTGTGTATTTTCGCACTGGTTGCCGGATTAGCGTTCGGGGGATTCCGGATCGCCATCAAGCGCCTCCTGCCGGGGCGCGTTTTCGACCGGTCAAGCCAGCTCGATGTCCTGCAACTCGGACTTGGCAGTAAACCCATCAATTCAGAGGACTTCTACGGATTTGGGCGCGCGACGCGGCAGTAAGCCCTGCGGCCGATTTTCCACACCCTCGCCCGATTGCCTCACAAGCTACGAAAAGAACAGCACTTAGACGAAACTGCCTTTGTAGCATTCTTTCTTGACTTGTAATTAGGTCGCCTCTAAACTGCCGCTGAGGAAAGAGTTCTGAGGCCATCCGCGCATTGGCCAAGGGCTTTTCTCCCCGCGAAGGCCCGCCTCGCCGCGGGCCTTCTGTTTTCTGGGCACTCCCCTTTCGCGGATTCTTCATGTCGCTCCCCGCGCCGGAACGCTCCCGTATTTCGAAATCCGAACGCGGACTTACATTTGCGGATGCCCGCTGCGCCACGAGTTGCTGAAGGATTTAAACGATTGAAAGTTTAAGCGAAACTGAAGGTCTCGAGCCGCGGTGCCTCCCCTCTTTGAAGCCGATCCTCCGCCGGCAATCGGACGCCCACGCCCGCTGGCATGTGCCGCTGCAAGGCGATAAGATTCCCGTACAGGCTCTTCGGGAGGCAGTCTCGTGCCAAAGTATTCATCAGAGCGTCTGACAACCCCGCTCATTCGCCAGAATGGACAGCACCGCCCGGCAACCTGGGACGAAGCGCTGGATTTCGTCGCCACAGGCATTCGGCGTGAGATCGCTGCGAAGTCTCCGCGCGCGTTCGGGATGTTCAGCTGCTCGAAAACGACGAACGAGCTGAATTACGCAGCCCAGAAATTTGTCCGGTCGGTGATCGGCTGCAACAACATCGATAGTTGCAACCGGACGTGACACGCGCCAAGCGTCGCCGGTCTGGCGGCGGTACTCGGAGCGGGCGGCGGGACCAGCTCGTATCGTGAAATCGAAGAAGCGGATGTAATCCTGCTGTGGGGCTCGAACGCGCGGGAAACCCATCCGATTTTCTTTCACCACCTGCTGAAGGGCGTTCGCCGCGGAGCGCGACTCTTCGCGATTGATCCTCGGCGAACAAGCTCCGCGCAATGGGCCGGCGTGTGGCTGGGTCTGGATGTCGGCTCCGATATTTCGCTGGCCAACGCGATGGGGCGCGAAATTATTGCCGCGGGAATCGCGAATCGAGAGTTCATTGAGCGCGCGACCAGCCGCTTTGAGGCCTATCGCGACTGCGTGGAAAAATACACGCTCAAGCGCGCCGAGCGCGAAACGGGAGTCCCGGCCGCGGCAATTCACGAGGCTGCGCATGCCTACGCTAAAGCGGGACGCGCGCAACTCTGCTGGACGCTGGGCATAACCGAGCATCACAACGCCGTGGACAACGTGCTGGCGCTGATCAATCTCGCGCTGCTCACGGGACACGTTGGCCGTCACGGCAGCGGGATCAATCCTCTGCGCGGGCAAAATAATGTGCAGGGCGGCGGAGATATGGGCGCGATCCCTGACCATTTCCCTGGCTTCCAGCACGTTGAGAACGGCGAACTGCGCGCCAAATTCGAAAAAGCGTGGGGCGCGAAACTCGATCCGAAACGCGGGTGGCATGTCACCGGGATGTTCGATGCGATGGAACGCGGCGAGCTGACGGCTCTCTATGTCCTTGGCGAAAATCCTGCCGATTCTGAAGCGGACCGGCATCGCGCGCTGAAACTTCTGAAAGGACTCAACCTTCTGGTGGTGCAGGATTTGTTCTATACGCGCACGGCGGAACTCGCAGACGTTGTATTGCCCGCGGCCGCCGGATGGTGTGAAAGCGAAGGCACGGTGACGAGCAGCGAGCGGCGCGTGCAGCGTGTTCGCCGCGCGGTGCCGCTTCCCGAAGGCACCCGCGACGATCTGGACATTCTCTTCGACCTCGCGCGGCGGCTGGGCCACGATTGGCGCCGCCCGAACCCTGAAAATATCTGGAACGAGTTGCGCTCACTCAGCCCCATGCACGGTGGCATGAGTTATGCGCGGCTCGAGCAGTCAGGCGGAATTCAATGGCCGTGCTACAACGAATCGCATCCGGGAGAGATGTTCTTGCACTGCCGCTTGTGGCAATCGCCAATCGTCGGTCCGCGCGCGCCGTTCAGTGCCGTCGAATTCGAGCCGCCAGTTGACGCGCTCGACAGCGACTATCCCATTCGATTGACCACCGGAAGACGCCTCGATTCCTACAACACGGGCGTGCAGACGGGTCGCTATACTTCGCCGCTGCGCCATAAGGAAGCGATCGACATTTCGCCCGAAGACGGCTCGCGTTACAACCTGCAGGAAGGGGAGAAAGTGCGCGTCAGTTCGCGTCGCGGCTCCGTGATGGCGAATGTGCGATTCGATTCAGGGCTTCGGCCCGGCCTGGCTTTTTTGACGCTGCATTTTCCCGATCAAGTGGCTACCAATGACCTGACGATTGATGCGACGGATCCGAAATCAGGCACTGCGGAATTCAAAGCGACCGCCATCCGCATCGAGAAATGTTCCGAGGCCTGAGTGGATCTTCACCTCACCAGGGACCAACCCACCGGCGAAGAAAAATCAGCGGTTGATTCGCGGCTGGGCGCGCCGTCTTCGATTTGGGACGGCGGCAGCCGCGACACAAAGCCGCGCCCGAGCGCCGATGGACACTTTGCGATCGCGCCGGCGCACGGCCGCGATTTGTTGCTTCCTATTCTGCATGCGATCAACGGACGAATCGGATGGATTAGTCCCGGCGCGATCAACTACGTCGCCACGCGCATGAACATCGCACCGGCAGAAATCTACGGCGTGGCGTCGTTCTATGCCATGTTTTCGCTGGAACCACGGCCGCCGGTGGTAGCGCATGTGTGCGACGACATCGCGTGTATCACGCGCGGCGCCGAGGATCTCTGCAAGGCGCTCGAAGCAAGAATGGGGCCCGCAGGAAAAACCGATGTGGCTGCCCGCGCCACTTGGCTGCGAAGTCCGTGCCTCGGGTTGTGCGATCGGGCGCCGGCAGCGCAAATTACGGCTGCAAGTGTGTCTCCACGGTCCTGCACCCTGTCGCCGGCCACGCCAGAGTTGATTATTGATGGCATGCGTAAAGCCGCCGCAGGAAACCTCCTGGAAGCGGCTGCGGAATCGAGCGTCAGGACTGCGGTCGGCCACGCGCCGGCGATCACGCCGCGTTTGCTTCGACGGATGGGCCGCTCGAGCGCGACGACTCTCGAAGCATACATACGCGATGGCGGCTACGAAGCTCTGCGCCGCGCCATGGACCTCGGGCCGGAAGGCGTGGTCCGCGAAGTCATTGCGTCGCGGCTGCTCGGCCGTGGCGGCGCTGCGTTTCCGACGGGAAAGAAATGGGAGGCGCTGCTTCTCCAACGCAAGCCCGGTTGCGTGCATTACGTGATTTGCAACGCCGATGAATCCGAGCCCGGCACATTCAAAGATCGCGTGGTGATGGAGGGCGATCCGTTTGCGATTCTTGAGGGCACGACGATCGCGGCATTTGCCGTCGGCGCGGAGAAAGGATTCATCTACGTTCGCGGCGAGTATCCGAACGCGGCCACAGAGCTCACTCGTGCACTTGACGCCGCGCGCGCGGCCGGCTATCTCGGCAACGGCATTCTTGGCTCCGCATTTCGCTTCGATATCGAATTTCGTCGCGGCGCGGGCGCCTATATTTGCGGTGAGGAGACGGCGCTTTTCAATTCCATCGAGGGCTATCGCGGCGAGCCGCGCAATAAGCCGCCGTTTCCGACGCAATCGGGACTCTTCCGCCGGCCAACGATCGTTAACAACGTCGAAACGTTGGTCAATATTCCGCAAATCATTCTACTGGGCGGGGCCGAATACGCCCGCGTGGGCACGGCGCAATCTTCCGGCCATCGATTGTTCTGCATTTCGGGACACATCCGGCGGCCCGGAGTGTACGAGCTGCCTTTCGGCGTGACGCTGGCTGAATTGATCGAGCTGGCCGGAGGCGTTGGCGGAACGGGAAAACTAAAGGCGGTGTTGCTCGGCGGCGCGGCGGGAACATTTCTTTCGCCGGCGGAGTTGGATGTTCCCCTCTCCTTCGAAGGTACCCGCGACCGAGGCGCGACGCTCGGGTCCGGCGCGGTGATTCTCTTCGACGACTCGACGGATCTGCGGCAAATTCTCGCCCGCATTGCGAAGTTCTTTCATGAGGAGACCTGCGGGCAGTGCGTTCCCTGCCGCGTGGGGACCGCGAGACAGCAAGAACTGCTGGACAGGCTGACCGCCAATCGCCCACTCGGCTCGGTCGAGCAAGAGTTGAAGCTCTTCGAAGAAATCGCGCAGGCGATGCGTGACGCTTCGATTTGCGGCCTCGGCCAAACCGCGTCGAGCGCGATTCTATCCGCCTTGCACCGTTGGAGCCCGCTCGCATGAACGATCCTCTGGACGCGCCGAACCCGCTGATTCCCGTGCCGCGCGGGCCCGTGCCGGAAGCGCCGGCGGAGCCCTTTCGCCGCAGCGTCGAAATTCAGATTGACGGCAAGAACATCACGGTGCCGGAAGGCGCGACGATTCTCGATGCGGCCCGGCTTCTTGGCATCGATACGCCGACGCTCTGCTTCCTCGAAAATCTGACGCCGGTAAATGTTTGCCGCGTGTGCGTCGTCGAGCTCGAAGGATCGCGGACGCTTGTTCCCGCGTGCTCGCGCAAGGTCGAGCCCGGAATGAAAATCAAGACGGATTCGGAGCGAGTCCGGCTGAGCCGGCGGCTGATTCTGGAATTTCTCGCGTCGTCGGTCGATATCTCGACGGCGCCCGCGATGCAGTCGTACATCCACCGATATGGCGCGCAACCCGAACGATTCGGACTCGCGGCCGCGAATGTCTCGCAGCCGGTCAAAATCGACAACGAGCTTTACGTCCGTGACTATTCGAAATGCATTCTCTGCTACAAGTGCGTGGAAGCCTGCGGTGTGGATGCGCAAAACACATTCGCAATCGCCGTCGCAGGCCGCGGATTTTCAGCGCACATTGCCACCGAGTTCGACGTGCCGCTGCCGGATTCTGCCTGCGTTTACTGCGGAAATTGTATCGGCGTGTGCCCGACCGGCGCGCTGATGTTCAGATCGGAATTCGAAATGCGCAAGGCAGGCCGATGGGATGAATCCATCCAAAAGAAAACGGACACGATTTGTCCCTATTGCGGCGTCGGCTGCACGCTGACCGTGCACGCGCAAGAAGGGCAAATCGTGCGCGTCAGCTCACCGCTCGATCATTCCGTCACGCACGGCCACCTTTGCATCAAGGGCCGCTTCGGCTGGCAGTTCGTTCAGGATCCGCACAAAAAGCAGTCGCCGCCATCTTCCGGCTAGCCGTCCAGAGCCCCGGTTCCGCCGCTGTGGCTAGATACTTCTGCATACGGCGTCGCATTCTCCCGCTCGTTGACGATTGCGAACAGCCGGGCTCGCGCCGGTTGACGTAATCGACGGGCGATGCAAGACTAAATCCTCCTTCCACGTAATGACGAGGGCGAGTTTCGCCCTCTGGTTGTCCCCTTCCAAGCAGCTCGGTAGCCGGCATGTCTATCTCTCTCTCCGATGGCGAAGTCTGCGTCGCCATAGACGAACGACTGGCGGCCGTGCACCAAAGCGAAGAATTCGACTCGCTCGATATGCAGTCGGAGTGTGCCGTACGGAGAAACTCATGTCGATACTCAAGGGGCCGGCGAGCCGCTGGCGGAGCCTGAAATTCAACGGAATTATTGAACACCGCGCTATCCGCTCTGGCGTCCCGCGATGTTGCCGCATCACAGCGAGAGCACTGGTGTGGTTGATCGTGTCCGTCGGTCCGCCCATCGCAGCGCGTCCCATTCAAAATCCGGTTCCGGTTGCGCCGGCCCAGGAGCCCTCGTCGCACGAACCCGGTTCACAGCAACTCCCCGCCCGGGAGGATCTCACTACCGCAAGCATTGAAGACCTCATGGACATCAAGGTGACTTCCGTTTCGAAAACGCAGCAGAGCCTATCGCGCACGCCGGCGGCGATGTTTGTGGTCTCCCAAGAAGACATCGTTCGCTCCGGCGCGAACAACATTCCTGACATTTTGCGGATGGTGCCGGGACTCGACGTGGCGCAAATCAATTCCAGCGCCTGGGCCGTCAGCGCGCGCGGTTTCAACAGCCGGTTCAGCAACGAGTTGCTGGTGCTCGTGGACGGGCGGCCCGTGTACGAACCTGTGTACGGCGGCGTGCTCTGGGATGCTTTGGACCTTCCGTTCGAAGACATCGAGCGGATTGAAGTCATTCGGGGCCCTGGAGGGGCGATCTGGGGCGCAAATGCAGTCAATGGCGTGATTAATATAATCACGAAAAAGGTGGGCGAGGCGCGCACCGGTTTCGTGTCCGAAGGCGCGGGAAACCTCGTGCGAGGAGTCGAAACCTTTCAGTTTGAAGGCGCCGCCGGACGAACGAATGCGCGTTTTTCCGAAAAATTTTCAGATCAGAGCGCCCTGCCGAACGCGGACGGCACACCCGGCCAGGATAGCTGGCAAACCGTCCACTCAGGCTTCCGCGCCGACAGCACGCTCACACCGAAGGACGCGCTCACCATTTCCGGAGACGTGTACGGCAGCCAGGAAAATTCGCTCGAGCCGCTTCTCCCTTCTGTTACCTCACCGGAGCAAGTGCTTGTCGAGACCGCTGCCAATCCGGACGGGGGATTTCTGCAGTCGTCGTTGAAGCACACTACTTCCGAGCGCTTCGATTCCACGCTGGAAATTTCCTACGAATACAATCATCGCAACGACGTGCTCGAGGTGTCGGAGAACACCGTCTACGGGGACTTCCGGCAGAGGCTCCAAATCGGCAGCCGGCAAGAATTGCTGTGGGGCGTTGACTATCGCTATTCCAATTCGACTTCCCGGGGGGCGTTGGCGGCTTCGCTGAATCCGCCCAACACGCATTCATCGCTCTTTGAGCCATTTATTCAGGACGAATTCGCGCTGATTCGCGATCGTCTCTATCTCACGGGCGGCGTCAAGCTGGAGGAAAATTTCCGCTATTCCGCGCACGATCAAAATCTGAGCCCCACAGCGCGCCTCGCGTGGCTCGCGCGGCCACATCAAACGTACTGGGCCGCGATCTCGCGCGCGGTGCGGCTGCCTGCGGTAGTGGATGCGTCCCTCGTCAACAACTTCGAAGGTTTTTCCGGACCGGGCGGCATACCCGTGATCCTCGCGTTCATAGGCACGCCGGGCGTACGGCCCGAATATAATATCTCCTACGAAGCTGGCTATCGCGCCACGCTTCGGAACCGCTTCTCGCTCGATATCTCCGCGTACTACAACGATTACACGAATCAGGAAACGACGGAGCCCCAGCCGCCGTTTCTGCAGAACTCGCCTCCACCGCCGCACCTTGTGTATCCGGAAACGTTTAGGAATCTCATGCACGGTGAAACCCACGGATTCGAAGTCTTCGGCACGTGGAGGGTTTCCGAGCGTTGGACGCTCAACCCCGAATATGCCTTTGAGCAGATTCACATGCATCTCGCGCCCACCAGTGAAGACACGACATCGGTCGGAGAGGCCCAAGGCAGCAGCCCGGTTCACTCGGCCGGACTGCGCCTGCAGTTCGCGTTTTCGCCACAGCTCAGGTGGAACACGTCTGCGTACTTCGTGGACCGCCTCTCAAATCCCGTAATCGCTTCGTACACCAGGCTCGACACGGGGCTGAATTGGCATATGGGCGAACGGTTTTCTTTCAGCGTATTCGGCCAAAATCTTATCCATGACCATTTGGAGTTCTCGGACGTAGACGGATTTGCGGAATCGAACGTAATCAAGCGCGGCGCCTATGCCAAGTTCACGTTTTTATTTTAATTGTTGGATCGGATCTTGAGACAGACGCGTCACAATCGCAACCCGAATCCGTCGTCCGCTTTCGCTCGAGATGCGCGCCTTCGCCGTAGCCGCGGTTTGTCCGTTCCGCTCGCGCTCCTGCTGGTGGCGCTGACTGGTTCGCCGGTCTTTAGTCAATCCGAAGCAGATGAGTACCGCGTCAAAGCCGCATTTCTTTATCATTTCGCCCAGCTCATTGACTGGCCAACCGATCCCCCCGGTGACCCGAAGAGCGCGTTTCTCGTCTGCACGCTGGGGACAGATCCCTTTCACGGCGACCTGGAAAGTACCATCGGCGGAAAATCGATTGGAAAACGCACAATAGAGATCAAGCATTTCAAGCAACCTCAGGAAGCGTCCGGCTGCGAGATTCTGTTCATCGCACGAACAGAAAATCAGAGGCTTCCTGCGATTCTCGGCCCTCTCGCCGCCGCGCCTATCCTCACCGTCGGCGAGGCAGACGACTTTGTTCAGCGCGGAGGGACGATCCGATTCTTCCTCGAAGACAGCAAGATTCGCTTTGACATCAACCTGGACGTCGCGAACCACTCCGGGCTGCACATCAGTTCACGCTTATTGCTCCTGGCGAAAAATGTGATCGGCAAGAGCGGAGGGGGCTAACAGGATGTTCTCAACGCGTTCATCGATCCAGCGGAAGCTGGCGGTTTTGATCATCGCGTCTTGCACGTGCGCACTCCTTTTGGCTTGCACCGGCTTTGCCCTCTACGAGCGCGTCAGCTTCCGTGCGAGCCTGGCGAACCAGCTCACAACTTTAGCCGACACGCTTGGCGCGAACACAGCAGCCTCGCTGGCGTTCCGCGACACACGAACCGCAACGGAGATGCTGAGGGCGCTCGAATCGGAAAAGCACATCATGGTAGCGTGCCTCTACGACACGCAAGGAAATCTCTTCGCGCGATACGCGAGGGGAGGCCTTGGCTCCGTGATCGTTCTTCCGCCGGCGCACGCCGATGGCCCGGTATTCGGGCCGGAATCTCTCACGCTGTATCGAAGCGTCTTTCTACAGGGCGAGAAAACCGGGTCAATCGCCATCGTCTCGGACCTGGACGAATTTCGGGACAAGGCGCGGGAATATCTCGGCATCGCTGTTCTTGTGCTGATTGTTTCCGTTCTCGCTGCATATCTTTTTTCCTCGCGCATGCTGCAAGTCATCATTGGACCGATCATTCAGCTTTCGCAACTGGCCTGCCGGATCTCCACTCGAGAGGATTACTCGCTTCGGGCCGTCGCTCACACGAATGACGAAGTGGGCATGCTCGTGGGCTCCTTCAATCAGATGCTGGATCGCGTGCAACAGAGCGATCGCGATTTGAAAAAAGGGAATGACGAGCTCGAATCGCGCGTCGCGAAGCGCACCGCGGAACTCTCCCGCGCGAAGGAAGCCGCCGAGGTGGCCAGCCGCGCCAAGAGCGAATTCCTCGCAAACATGAGTCACGAGATTCGCACGCCGCTGAACGGCGTCATCGGAATGACCGATCTGGCGCTCGGAACCGAGCTCGACGCGGAACAAAAGGAATATCTCGAGACCGTAAAGCTCTCGGCCGACGCGCTCCTTTCAGTGATCAACGACATACTCGACTTCTCAAAAATTGAAGCGGGCAAAATTGAGCTCGACGAAGTGGATTTCAATCTGCGCGACTGCGTCGAGGCCGGCCTGAAAACTCTTTCACTCCGCGCGGACGAAAAGGGCCTCGAGCTCTTCTGCGAGATCGCGCCGGACGTTCCCGAAAGCGTAAGAGGCGACGCCGGACGTCTTCGACAGGTTCTATTAAATCTCGCCGGGAACGCGATCAAGTTCACTCAAACGGGCGAGGTTGGCGTCAAAATATCTCTCGACGCTGAGAACGGACCGCTCCGCACCGTGCATTTTCTCGTGTCGGACACGGGAATCGGCATTCCGGCGGCGAAACAGACGCTCATCTTCGATCCCTTTGCACAGGCGGACACATCGACCACGCGCAAGTATGGAGGAACCGGACTCGGCTTGACGATCTCGACGCGCCTGGTGGAAATGATGGGCGGGCGAATCTGGGTCGAGAGCGAACCCGGTCAGGGCAGCCGGTTCCACTTTACGGTCGTCCTGCACACGACGGAGGCGAAAATCGAGAGTGGTGCCGCCGCGCCACCGGAGATCTTGCGAGGCGTGCGATGCCTGATCGTGGACGACAACCGCACCAACCGGCGAATTCTCAGTGGCATGCTCCAGCGATGGGAGATGCTCAGCGCCTCAGTCGACGGCGGCGAAGCCGCTCTGGCGGAGTTAATCGCCGCAAACCAGCGAGAGGGGCCGTACGCCCTGATCCTCACCGACATGCACATGCCGCGAATGGATGGATTCACGTTAGTCGAGGAGATTCGGCGGAGGCCTGAACTTTCGACCGCCATAATCATGATGCTTACGTCCGCGGGACACGCCGGCGACGCCGAACGGTGCCGGGCGCTTGGCGTTTCCGCCTACTTGATGAAGCCCATTCGTCAAACCGAATTGCGCGAAGCGATCGCTCGCGTTCTCGGAGCGCGAGAACAAATGGGCCCAATCCCGCTCATCACCCGCTTCTCTCTACACGACGCCCGCGAGCCGTCGGAGATCCTGTCCGTGCTCGTAGTCGAGGACAATCTTGTGAATCAGCGGCTGGCCACGCGGCTGCTCGAAAAGCGCGGCCATCGTGTGACCCTGGCGTCCAACGGCCGCGAAGCGATTGATGCGTATCTAAAGGAAACTTTCGATTTGATTTTGATGGACGTTCAGATGCCGGAGGTGGACGGGTTCGAAGCCACCGCCGCGATTCGCGGGCTTGAAAGCACCACGGACCGGCATCAGCCCATCATCGCGCTCACCGCGCACGCCGTGAAAGGCGACGAAGAACGATGCCTCGCGGCGGGAATGGACGGATACATTTCCAAGCCAATCGACCCGGTCCAGCTCGACGAGATACTCGCACGCTACGTGGCTCAAAAAATCGAGAGTCATCGAGACACCTTAGGCGATCTCGCCGAAGAGAATCAAAAGCGCTAGCCTGCGACCTCTCCCGACGGAATTTCTTCTTCGCGTCTACGGTCTTCTACCGGACGACATCTCCAGCTCAGGCAATCTCGCCTGGCGCTTTTCTAATCGCCACAAAGTTTCGAGTGAAAATTTTGTAAGTTACTGCAAGAAAACAACCTACAAAGATCTAATCGCCACACTTTTTAGGCCCCGCCGCCAATCCTGCGGGGTGGTTTGTCCTTATCGGATTTCGAGTTGAAGCGGGCGCAGGAAGTCGCCATGCGTTGACGACCGGCGAAATTTCTGCATCAACTCACCGGATTCGGTGTCTTCCTGAGTCCAAGTGGCCGGGATCCGCAACGATCCTCGACCTTACGCCAGCTACCACAACATGCGCGTCTGTTTACAGACTTCACGGCATAGCACTGCGTGTGCCCTCGCGCTACGCTCGATTCGTCAAACAAACGCGACGAAAATCAGCCGCAGTGCGAGGCTCGGCGTCGCACTTCACCGGGGGGTACGTGAATTCGCTGCGGCGGAGAGAACCGGAGAACCAGACACTTTCTTCGTAAAAAAAGGAGAGCAACGATGCCAGGAGAATCAGCCAAGAAACAAGCGGAGCATGAGGCCGGACGGGTGGATCATGAAAAGAAGAATCCCAGCAACCCGTACGCCAAGCAAGAACAGCCGAACCCGATGGACCGGCAGAATCCGCAGCAGGAGACCGGCCATGAGCGCTCGGAGAATCGCGGGCAAAATCCGGGACAGCAACAAGGCCAGCACAACCCGGGCGAGCAAAATCCCGGCCAGCGCCAAAATCCGGGACAGCCAGGCGGCCAGGGTCAGGGCGGCCAGCGACAGGAATATCCCAGCACGAGCGACGTCGAGCGGAAGCATCAGCCCGGCGGCGCGACGGGCGATGAGCCGCGTCGCCACGATTCCGGAAAATCCGAGCAACGCAACGAACAGAATCGGAGCGAATCCAAGCGGGATGAAAGCGAAAAAACGAAGCAGCGGAACTAGAAGTCCCGTTGCGCGCTCGAGCAAGCCGTCAAGGGCAACCGGTCACGAGAAGGCGTCTCCCGCGCCTCCTCGCCGGGTTTTTGGGCGGCGGCTCGGACGGACAGTTGATGAAGATTTCGAGCGCGGCGAGCTAGCCATGTCGCCGGAATAACAGCTTTGCCGGAGGACAAAATGTTCGAACGACGCAATCGATGGGCAGCCACGGTTCCCGCCTTCTTGATCGGCATTGGTTTCGGCACCGCCGTCGGTATGCTGCTGGCCCCGAAATCGGGCGCGAAGACGCGGCGGCTCATATCTGGCGCAGCCCGGCAAGGACTGGATGAAGCCGTCGCGACCGGGCAGCGATGGGCACGGCGCGCCTCCGATGCCGCGAATCAGGTTCGCGATCAGATCGATCAGGTGACAGAGAGCGTGAAAGGCGCGGCCGAAGCCGGCCAGCGCGCTTACAACGAAGTAGTGCAGGCGGGGTCCGAGAGCCCGTACGACGCAATGAATCGGAGGAGCTCATGAGCACAGATTCGCACCGGGACGCGAAGCATGACGAAGGCGTGCTGACGGATGTGGCGCGCGCGATCGGTTCGACGCTCGGAACGGTTGTCGCCAACGCGCGCGAAGCGCGAAAGCGGGCGCTCGCGGCGCCGAAGCGTGTCCGTCGCGCAGGAAGCAAAGCGAAAGCCGTGGTGCGGCGCAAAGCGGGCGCCCGCGTGCGGTCGGCTCGTCGCCGGGTGTCGAGATTGCGTACACGCGCTGCCGTAGCGCGCCGCCGGGCAGCCTCCGGCCGCGCGCGTTCTCGCCGCTCGCACAAACGGTGACGCGTGGCCTTCGTCGCCGTGGCCTGGCCGCGGCGAAGCGATGACGGCGATAGCGACGCGAAAAGCGGCGAGGCCCTGAAACCCGTCGCATCAGCGCCTACTCAATCGTGAGTGGCTTCAAGTTCGCGCTTCGCAACGTCTCATTGATGCGAGCGAGGCCACTGGTCTGAATTTCCCCGAAGCGCGCCATCGCCGCGTGGGCTGCCGCGATCCACTTCTCGGCCGCAACGGTCATGTCGGATGTCGGCGCCGCATCCGCGCCGTCAACGATGCCCAAAAGCTTGGTGAGTGCCGAAGCTACTCTCGGGAGAGGGATATCATGCTCTTGCGGCAGAGCCAGCCCGAAAAGCCCGAAATCGCCACCGGCGGTTTCTCCCGGTGCTTCCAGCGTTTTTGCGAACTCTTCGAGCGATCGGTGTACCGCATTGTCGCCGCTCGCTTCTTTTTCTCGGTCTGTGACTTCCTTCAATAAGTCTTTCGACTGGCGCACTGCGCGAGACACTTCGTCAAGGCTCACGGCGACTTTCGACGCCAGCTCGAATTCTTTCACCAGGTCCACCTGCGACGTCTGGATGCGCGGATCCATCTTGATCGTCAGTGGCTGCGAAACTGTTTTGCCGCTCGCCGTCAGCTTCACGGTGTAGCTGCCCGGCACTGCCAGAGGACCGCTCGGCCCATCCCCGCCGGCGCGTAGAGCGTTCGGCAGCGGATATCTAAGGTCCCAGACGAAGCGATGCATGCCGCCTCCCGCCCGAAGCGGCTGCGGATCGTGCACCCAATAGATCGGGTACTGAACATCTTTGGGGTTGGTCTTGTGCAGCTCATCGTCGCTCGAGAAGCGTCGCACGAGATTTCCTTTCGCGTCGAAAATCTCGAGCTGTACCGCACCCTGCGGAGCATCCTTCAGGTAGTAGTCAATCATCGCGCCATCCGGCGGATTTTCGGCCGATGGTTCGTCTCGCGGCACTGGCATTCCCTGATTGTCGCCCGGCCGCACGCGATACGTCAGCTCCGGCCGCGCCAGCCAGATGTCCGAGCCGGCCGTCCCCGCTTCGGCCTGCCGCAACGGCGCGATGTCGTCGATTACCCAGAACGATCTCCCGAACGTCGCCACCACCACGTCGGCATCGTGAATCACCAGATCGCGAATCGAAACCACCGGCATATTGAGCTGCAGGCTCTGCCAGTTGTCGCCGTCATCGAACGAAACGTAGACGCCCTTCTCGCTGCACGCAAATAACAACCCTCGCCGCTTCGGATCCTCGCGCACGCAATTCAAGAAGCTTCCTTCGGGAATCGCGCTCGCCACTTGCCGCCACGTCTTTCCAAAATCTCGCGAGCGATAGAGATACGCGTGCATATCTTCGAGCCGGTGGCGATCCACCGCCGCATACGCCGTCGCGGCATCAAAATGCGACGCTTCGATGTGCGTGACCTTGCTCCACGCGGAGATTTCCGGCGGTGTGATGTTCTTCCAGGTCTTCCCTTCGTCGCGCGTAAGCTGAATGAGCCCGTCGTCCGTCCCCGCCCAGATTTCTCCGGCCTTCAGAGGCGATGGCGCAATCGTGTAGACGACTCCGCGCCGCTTCCCTTTCGGCGCGTCGGCCACCGTGGGCGGATCCAGATTTGCCGGTACTCCGGGATCTTCGCGCGTCAGGTCGGGACTGATTTCCTGCCACGAATTTCCGTTGTCGGCCGTGCGAAATAAAACCTGGGAGCCGAAATACAGAACATGCGGATCGAGCGGCGAATAGACCAATGGCAGCGTCCAAGTGCGCCGGAATTCGCCCGAATGCGCGAGCGTGGGCACGACGTGAGCCACCTGCTCGTCGCTCAAAACCTGCCGGTCCACGAATCCGCCGAACACAACACCCGGATGCAGCGGATCGGGCGCGATATAACCGTTCTCATCGCCCGCCTCGATCGGCCGCCAGTCGTGCTCGTCAATCGACGAAAATTTGCCGCGGCTTGAGATCGCGGCGGAGCCGCTGTCCTGCTGCGCGCCATAAATCCAATACGGAAACCGATCGTCGGTGATCACGTGGTAGAACTGGCCCGTCGGCTGGTTGTACCAGGAACTCCACGTCTCGCCGCCGTTGCGCGTCACGACAGCGCCTTGATCGCAGCCCAGAATCATTCGCTTCGGCTCGTCGGGATCGATCCACATTTCGTGATAATCGTCGCCGCCCGGCGCGCCCTTGAACGCAGCAAAAGTTTTCCCGCCGTCGTGCGATTGATACGTCGCGGTGTCCATCACGTAGACGGTGTCCTCGTCCTTTGGATCCACGGCCAGTTCTCCGAAATACCAGCCGCGCGTCCAGAGCCGCCGGTCGCTCGAAATCCGCTGCCAGTTTTCGCCGCCGTCATCAGAACGGTACAGCCCGCCCTCCTTCGCATCCACGATCGAATAAATCCGTCGCGGATTGCCGGGCGCGAACGCAAGGCCGATGCGTCCGAGGCCCTCCGACGGCAATCCGTGTCCGCTGATCTGCTGCCAGTGGTCTCCGCCGTCATCCGAGCGATAAAGGCCGCTTCCGGGCCCGTTCGACGCCGGATAAATGCTCCACGGAGGGCGCCGCGTCTGCCACAGCGCGGCAAAAATTCTCTTCGGATTCCCCGGCTCGAATGCCAGATCGATTGCGCCGGTGTTCTCGTCGCGGAACAGGACGCGCTCCCAATTTTTTCCGCCGTCGAGCGAACGATAAACGCCTCGCTCCGAATTCGGCCCGTACGCGTGCCCCAGCGCCGCAACAAACACGCGATTCGAATCGCTGGGATCAATCAGGATTCGTCCGATCTGCCTCGAATCGCTCAACCCGATCTGCGTCCACGTCTGGCCGCCGTCCGTGGACTTGTACATTCCATTGCCGTACGAAATGGACGAGCGCATATCCGCTTCGCCCGAGCCAACGTAAATGACATTCGAATTCGCGGGATCGATGGCAATCGCGCCGATCGAAGCGATCGGCTGCGAATCGAAAATCGGTGTCCACGTGCGCCCGGCGTCGTTCGTCTTCCACACGCCGCCCTCGACCGCGCCGAAATAGTATGTTTCCGGCTGGCCCCGCACTCCCGTCACTGGCAATACTCGCCCGCCGCGGAACGGCCCGACCAGGCGCCAGTGCAGTCCGCCGAAGAGCTTCGGATCGATCGTCTTCGTTGAGTCGGCGGACGCAAGTTTCAGTACGGCGGCCGCGAGCGTTGCGAAAAGCAGGAAAGTTATGACACGAGCCGGTTTCATGAGAGGGTCTCCGCGTTTCCGACGCGGAGTATATATCACCGAGAAGAGGTCGTCCGGCTCAAACGCAGTGCCAATCGCAGGTGCGATCGCGCGAGCCTGCCATCCAGTTCACTGCCGTCCCTGATCGAAAAAAAATTGCGATAGCGGAAAGAGAAGTTGATGGGAAATTTTGGCGGATGAATCTGTAAGCCGGATTCTGTCGGCGTTCTCGAATCACTCGCAGCCGAAGCCGCAAGCAATCCAAAGCGCGCCGCAGCGATCATTCTTCTAGGTCCCGGATCGCTCCGGGACTCCAGCAGCCTACCCGAGGGTTCTCGCAGCATTCTCGCGAACGCTGCATCGGGCCGGGCCAGCCCTCCCCTCCTATTTGGCCTTGCTCCACGCGGGGTTTTCCGTGCCCCGGCTGTTGCCAACCGGGCGGTGGGCTCTTACCCCACCTTTTCACCCTTGCCATGCGTACGGCCGGTTGAGGCGGCTCGCAAGGTTTCCCTTTGATCCGCCGCAGAGGCGCGTTTCGCACCGGCGGTCTATTCTCTGTGGCACTTTCCGTAGCCGCGCCATTTCGAGCGCGACCCCCTGGCGTTACCAGGCGCGTTGCCCTGATCCGGCTCTCGCCGGATCGCCGCGCAGGCTTTTCAGCCCACGCAGCCAATCCCGCCACCTTGCGGCCGCGAGATTTCGGAGTCCGGACTTTCCTCCCGCGCTTCCCTCTTGCGAAGGTCGCGCCGGCGATCGCCCGATTCATCCGCCAACTCAATTATACAGTGCTTTTCGTCGCGCCGGCATCTTGCCCGCGTCTGCACATCGTCCGCTCAACTCGGAGCAGTCGGCAACGCATCCGGCAAGGTGCCTGTCGGAATCTCACTCGTCGTGCCCGCGATCGGCCAGCGCCGATACAACTGATACGCTACGAATCCGAGCAACACGGTCCTGCAAATGCCATCCCAAATGGAGAAAGACGCGGTTTGGATAACGACGCCGTTATAAATTGTGTGTCCTAATACCGAGGGCCATATCGATCCACTTTTCAGCACAAGCCATCCGAGCACGAGGCCGAATGCCGTACAATGTGCAAGTCGCACGGACAATCCAGTCAAGACTCTTAGATTCGTGTAGCTGGGTCCAAAATCGGTTTGAAAATGCGACGCTCCCCAGCAAATCCCAAGCAGCACCAGCCCGCGTGCGAGTCCGTATCTCTCGACGAAAATTGGCTGCAAATAACCGCGCCAGACGAACTCCTCGGCAAGGGCAGCAACTAGGTACGTCGAGACGATTTTCCCGAACGAGATCTGAAAATAGCTGGCGAACTGCGGAGGAGGGCTTAAGACGTATCCTCTATTCGCCCAGGAAATCCGGTCGGCAACGAAATTCATCAACGGCGAATAGGCTCCCACCGCCGCGCAAATGACGGTCCCGAGAATGTCGTACGTCAATGGGGGCAGCCGCAAAAACTTGCCCGCGATTCCAAAATTGCCGTCGCCGACAGCCAGCGCCGACACGCACACGATTCCCAGCAAGCAAATGATTGAGACTATTTGCGATATCGCGTCAGCCCCCGCTTGCCCTCGCGCTCGTAGCGCCCAGGCATACGGTCCTGAGAAGGCCAACGATACGAGCCCGCTCGCGGCCCACATGCAAGTGACGTAAAACCAAATCAGCAGTGCAACTCTCGGCCATTTCTCGGTACACAGATGAACGATCGAATCCGGCGGCAGCGATACCGGCAATTTTTCAAGACTTCGTCTCAACCGAATCACAAAAATAACGATTAGAACTGTCCCTAAGACTCCAAACGACAGCGCGGGGCCGATTTCCTCCAATATTTCGGCGATTGTCCCCGCCAAGTTCCGGCCAAGGATCCTCGGAGTAATTCCGTTTCCGTCAAGAGCAATAGCGGCCCGCAAAAGCAAGCCGATCACCGTCGGCAACATTGACAGTGTGATTAGTTTTGCAAAGGGACAGCGTCCCGGCCGCAATGCGATGAGCAAGCCTGCGGCACCACCAAATGCCAGCACGTCGGTCGAAATGATCCAAAGCGCCACACCCAACGTAAGTGTGGAATGCTGGTCCGGGTACGCCCAAAACACTCGACGAATCCCGGGCGACGGCGACGACCCTGCGCACACAAACACGAACACCGAGCCCGCCACTAACAAAAGTTGCGTTAGATCGGCCGGAAGTATCGAACGGACGAAATCGACCGTGCGTCTCACGCGGTACCTCAAGTTGGACAGATTATGCGGGAGATTCTTATCTATTGGCGAGAACTTTAATACGGGAATGTTTAACTTCATTCCCCAGGTCCAACAACATGGGCTACATCACCTCGCGGAAATCAATTTCTCAAATCCCGCTTCATCCAGAATTTTTACGCCGAGTTCGCGCGCCTTGTCATATTTCGATCCTGGATCCGTTCCGACCACCACATAGCTCGTCTTTTTGCTCACCGAGCCGATCACTTTGCCGCCGTGCTCGACGACCATCGCTCCCGCCTCTTCGCGCGACCGGTTCGCCAGCGTGCCTGTGAACACGAATGTCTGCCCCGCGAGCTTGTTGCTCTTCGGCGCCTTGCGTTCGACTTTCGGGTTCAGCCCCGCCTCGCGCAGCCGCTTGATCAATTTCTGATTCGCCGCCTCCGAGAAAAACTCCGCGATACTCTCAGCGATCTTCGGGCCGACTTCGCCCACTTCCTCCAGCTCCTCCGCGTTCGCCGCCGCGATTTTCTCAAGCGAGCCGAAATGCTCGGCCAGTAATTGTGCCGTCCGCTCGCCCACCATCCGAATCCCCAGCGCATAGATCAATCGATCCAGCGGATTCTTCTTGCTTCCCGCAATTTCATCGAGCAGATTCTGCGCCGATTTCTCCGCCATGCGCTCCAGCCCCGCCACCGTCGCTAGCTTCAGCGCGTACAAATCCGCAAAATCCTTCACAATTTTCTTGTCCACAAGCTGCTCGACGATTTTTTCTCCCAGGCCATCGATATTCATCGCGTGCCGCCCGGCAAAATGCGTCAACGATTCTTTCAGCCGCCCCGGGCACACCGCATTCACGCAGCGATACGCCACCTCATCTGCCACGTGATGAATCGTGCTCCCGCAATCCGGGCACTTCGCCGGCATCTTGAACGCGCGGCGGTCGCGTCCCTTCCTCGTCACTTTCACCACGTGCGGAATGACGTCGCCCGCGCGCTCGACGATCACCGTGTCTCCAATCTCCACGCCCAGCCGCTCGATTTCGTCCATGTTGTGCAGAGTTGACCGGCTCACCGTCACGCCGCCCACCTGCACCGGCTCGAGCATCGCCGTCGGCGTCAGCACGCCTGTCCGCCCGACGTTGACGATGATGTCGTTCACCACCGTCGTCTCCTGCCGCGGCGCAAATTTGTAGGCAATCGCCCAGCGCGGCGCCTTCGAGGTAAATCCGAGTTCGTTCTGCAGCCCGATTTCATTCACCTTGATCACGATGCCGTCGATTTCATAGGGCATATTGTCGCGCTTCGATTCCCAGCCTTCGATGTAGCGCTCCACCTGCTCGATCCCTTCGCAAACTTTCGCGCCTTCGTGCGAGCTGCGAAATTGCATGTTGTGCAGATCCTCGAGCACGTCAGAATGCCGCTTCGCCGGCACGCGTCCATTCACCAGCAGGTAGTACGCGAAAAAATCCAGCCGCCGCGACGCTGTAATCGCCGGATCGAGCGTGCGCACCGCGCCCGCCGCCGCATTCCGCGCGTTCGCAAATCGCTTTCCTCCCAGCTGCTCCTGCAGTTCATTCAGCGCTTCGAACGCCTTCACCGTAATCACTGCTTCGCCGCGCACTTCGAAATCGCCGCCAATCCCGGTTTTCTTCAATCGCGCCGCATCGATACGCAGTGGAATCGAGCGGATCGTCTTGACGTTCGGCGTCACGTCTTCGCCCGTCGTGCCGTCTCCGCGCGTCACGCCGCGCACCAGCACTCCGCCTTCATAAATCAGCGCCATGCTGAGCCCGTCGAACTTGTGCTCGGCAACATATTCAATCGTTTGCCGCCCCGTAGCCTCGCGCACGCGCCGGTCGAAATTTCCAAGCTCCTCGAACGAAAACGCGTTGTCGAGGCTCATCATCGGCCGGGTATGGCGAACTTTCTCGAATCCTTCGCGCGGCGCGCCGCCCACTCGCTTCGTCGGCGAATCCGGCGTAGCCAGATCCGGGTGCTCCGCCTCGAGCTTCTTCAGCTCCACCATCAGCTTGTCAAACGCGGCATCCGAAATCTTCGGATCGTCGAGAACGTAGTAGAAATATTCGTGCTGGCGAATATCGTCGCGCAGCTTGGCGATTCGTTTGGCGGCGGCGCCGTTCTGTTTAGGCATCATGCCTCGAAGGAACGCGGGCGGTGCTGGCAGCCCGGTATTATACAATGTGCGTTTACTTCGGCGACGCTGACGTCGCCGTGCGCTTTGAAGATGCTCGAAAACGTCCACACCGCGCTATTGATCTATAACCCGGCTAGCGGCCGGCGCCGGCATCGGCGTTTCGCAGAGATCGAGGAAGCCGCGCGCATCCTTCAGTCATCCGGGATCGCTGCTGAACTTGCGCCCACGGATTCCCGGGGCGCTGCAACCAACATCGCGCGCCAGGCCGTGACCAATAAAATCGATCTCGTCATCGTCTGCGGCGGCGATGGCACGATCAACGAAGTCGTCAACGGCCTCGCCGGCAGCCAGGTTCCTCTTGCCGTTCTTCCGGCGGGCACGGCCAACATTCTTGCCAAAGAACTTGGCATTCCCTGGGACATCCCCGCCGCCGCGCGCTTGATTCGCGGCAGCACCACCCAGCGCATTGCGCTCGGCGCCGTGATGAACGCAACCGCGGAGGGCGATGCCGATCCATCGCAAGGCTGCCGGTATTTTATGAGCGTCGCGGGCGCCGGCCCCGATGGCGAAATCGTGCACGCCGTAAATCCAGAATTGAAAGATCAGACGGGAATCATCGCCTACTGGGCTGCGGGCGCGCGCCAGCTCTTTCAGTATCGGTTCCCCGAAATGGCCATCGCGTCGAGTCAAAACCACGGCAACGCCACGTTGCTTGTCGTCGGTCGCACGGTGAATTATGGCGGGCCGTTCAAAATCACCACCGGCGCAAATCTCTTCGACGATGAATTCGAAATCGTTACATTCGATACGCGAAATCGCTGGCGCTACGTCGGCGCGCTGTTGCCGCTATGGCTCGGCCGCCTCCGCTCCGTCGCCGGCATTCGCGCCTGGAAAACGCGCGAGCTGACTTGCGCCGCTGCGAACGGCTCGACCATCTACGCGCAAGTGGATGGCGAATTGGCCGGCACCTTGCCCCTGCATTTCCGCGTTGTGCCCGACGCGCTCACCCTGGTTGTGCCCGCCACCGCAAACAAGTAAAGTCACGCTCCGATGGAACCTGTCACTCAGGTGCTCGCGTCGGTCGCGCTGGCTCGCGCAGGCCTGAATCGCGCCACGCGATTTGCCACGCCGATGCTCATCGCCGGGGCGCTCGCTCCCGATCTTGACTTGCTCAGTTCGCTCGGCGGTGCTGACGCGTATCTCCGATACCATCGGACGCTCTTTCACTCGATAGCCGGTGGCGTCGTCGTTGCCGCGGCCATCGCATGCGCCGCTGTCGTCGCTGAACGCAGCAGCGTCGCCCGCGCCCGTCCTGACGCCACGCCCGTAAAATTCTCGCGCGCATTTCTTCTCTGCCTTGCGGGCGTCGCGTTTCATATTCTTCTCGATTTGCTCGATACTGGCGGCGTCCAGCTTTTCTGGCCGTTTCATCCGAAGTGGTTTGCGTGGGATCTCGCTGCGGCTCTCGATCCGTGGATTCTAACGGTGCTTATCGCCGCGCTCCTTTTGCCTGAGCTTTTCGGCCTGGTAAGCGACGAAATCGGCGAGCGAAGACGCAAGAATCCCGCGCGGCAACGCTGGGCCATCGGCGCGCTCGCGCTTATTTCGATTTATTGCGTGGCGCGCGGTGCGCTTCACTCCCGCGCGATTGATGTCATCTCCTCGCGCACCTATCGCGGCAACATTTCGCTCGATGCCGGCGCGTTCCCAAGTCCCGTGTCGCCGATGGACTGGCGTGGCGTGGTCTCAACCGACAACGCACTGATCGAACTCGATGTTCCGCTGGGCGCGAGCGGCCGCTTCGATCCCGAAAGCGGCGTCTTGCATTTCAAACCGGAGCCATCTCCCGCGCTCGATGCCGCGCGGCGAACAGCAATCGCTCGCCGCTTTCTCGCCTACGCCCGCTTCCCTCTCGCTGCCCTCGAGCCGCGGGAAGATTCGTTCCACTTCGAATTGCGCGACCTTCGCTTTCCCGCCGATTCCACATCCCACGAAAATCTCATCGCCGTCGTCGATCTCGATTCCCAATTCCGCGTCCTCCACGAAGAACTCCGCTTCCCCGCTCGCCGCTCTCGCTAATCCTTCCCGCGCGTGTCATTCCGAGTCTCGCTATTTTTCTCGCTCCTTCGCCACCGCGTGCGCCACAAAATACAAGGCAATCACGACTGCCACGGTCACCAGTCCCACCATTCGCCCATGCGCCAGCAAATACACCGTCGCCATCTCGCCGTATCGCACTGCCAGCAACCCCTCGCCAAAATATCGCAATCCCCTTCCCAGCAGCAGCGCCACCACAAACGTCCGCAGCGGAACCTGAAAGACGCCCTCCGCGAGCACAAACGCCTTGAAGGGGAGCGGCGGCGGAAGCAGCGCCGGAACAAACGCGCTCAAAAAAGCGTTCTGCGTCACCCAGCGCCGCGTTTTGTTCGCCCATTTCGCCGCACGCCGCTCGAAAAGCGCCTCGCCGCCCTTTTTCGCGATCAAATACAGCCAAATGCATCCTGCAAGCGACCCAATCGTCGCCATGGCCGCGTAATATGGCATCCGCGCGTGATTCTGCACCGACGATTCAATCACCAGCAGGTCCGTCACCACCGGAAACGACAGCACCGACGAATCGAGGAACGCGACGACAAACAGCCCCGCGCCTCCCAGCGTCGCTACCAGATGCATCAACCATCCCGGCAATTTGACTTGATTCATCGTCTAGATGATTTTTCCATACGAGCGTCAAGAGTTCGCGATCGACTCGAACTCCTACGCTGAGTGCCCAATCTGAGCGTGGCCGAGCGCTCCAGATGAATCCATTGTTGCACGAAAATCCCCGCAACTTTCTCATTCCCCCGTACTTCGGGCGACTTATCGCTTCCACACTCCGCCCTACTTGCATTCCCGTGGACCTTGGTTTACGGTGATAATGGAAGATCGAAAAATGGCAGCCACCACAAAGCGCGAAGGAGGACAATCCCGAGAGCCTTCGCACAATTTCTAATCGGGACAGCGTACGATTAGAAGTCGCCGCAACTCACTGAAAACAAAGCATCGAGGTCATTTCTAATCGGGACAGAAGTGGTACCCTGTCGCGTCCCCGATTAGCCCCAATCCTGGACTCCAGGCATCTCGACCGCAGCGAAAACCTCTTCGGCAATGTTTGATTCTGCCGGAGCGAAATGCTATAAATCTCGGCTCCGTGGCGGGTTGCAAATAGGGCGTCCGTGCGACCGGCCAAGAAAATCTCGAACGCCGAAATGTTTGGCGCTGTAAGGATCGGGTTCATCGCTCAATCGTAAGGCGATGACCGGCCCAGTTTCCGGAGAAATCCTTCCTCGAGTGCCCTTCGCAAGCCATGCGAAGGTGAAACGGCGTGTGACATGGCGGCATGCAGGAATGGCATCGGCGCTGTACGAGATTTTATTTCGATGGAGACATGCGGATGAGCAACTTCTTCACAAAATTTGCAGCTCGGAGCCGGCGGATCGCTGCGCTCGGCGCCGCGGTCGCGGCGCTCGCGGCAGTATGCGCGCCCGGCGCGTTCGCTCAGAGCGCGCCGGAAGGCGGCGAAGCGAATCTGAAGCTGCCCGATTTGAGCCAGGTCCAATTTCTCGGCGTCGACGGCCATAGACTCCTCCTCGTCGGGATCCTGGTTTGCATCTTCGGCCTGCTTTTCGGCCTCGCCATTTACACCAAACTGAAGAATCTTCCCGTTCACCGCTCGATGCGCGAGATTTCCGAGCTGATTTACGAAACCTGCAAGACTTATCTCATCACGCAGGGAAAATTTCTCTTGCTGCTCGAACTTTTCATCGCGGCAATTATCGTTCTCTATTTCGGAGTGCTGCTGAAATATGAAGCGATTCGGGTATTGGTCATCCTGGCGTTCAGCGTGGTCGGTATCGCCGGAAGCTACGGCGTCGCCTGGTTCGGCATCCGCGTCAACACATTTGCCAATTCGCGCACGGCGTTCGCGGGATTGCGCGGCAAGCCCTATCCCATCTACCAGATTCCGCTCGAAGCCGGAATGAGCATCGGCATGATGCTGATCAGCGTCGAACTGCTGATGATGCTGTTCATTTTGCTCTTCGTGCCGGGCGATTACGCCGGCCAGTGCTTCATCGGCTTTGCCATCGGCGAATCGCTCGGCGCCGCCGCACTTCGCATCGCCGGAGGAATCTTCACCAAGATCGCCGATATCGGCTCCGACCTGATGAAAATCGTCTTCAAGATCAAGGAAGACGACGCGCGCAATCCCGGCGTCATCGCCGATTGCACCGGCGACAATGCGGGCGATTCCGTCGGCCCCAGCGCCGATGGATTTGAAACCTACGGCGTCACCGGCGTCGCGCTGATCACCTTCATTCTGCTCGGCGTGAAAAGCCCCGTCGTGCAGGTTCAATTGCTCGTTTGGATTTTCGTGATGCGCATCGTCATGCTCATCGCCAGCGCCGTGGCCTATTTCCTGAACGGCGCCATCGCCAAGGCACGTTACGCCAATGCCGACGAAATGAATTTCGAGGCGCCGCTCACTTCGCTGGTCTGGATCACTTCTTTCGTTTCCATCGCGTTCACCTACGCGGTTTCGTCCATCATCATCCCGAGCCTCGGCGGCGACGCCACGCAATGGTGGAAGCTTGCGACGATTATTTCCTGCGGAACGCTGGCCGGCGCCGTGATTCCCGAACTGGTGAAGAGTTTTACGTCCACCGAATCGCGCCACGTCAAGGAAGTCGTCGCGTCGGCCCGCGAAGGCGGCGCATCGCTCGATATTCTTTCCGGCTTCGTCGCCGGAAATTTTTCCGCGTATTACCTCGGCCTGACCATGGTGTTCCTGATGTCCGTCGGCTATCTAATCAGCCGGATGGGCCTCGATCAGGTGATGATCGCTGCGCCCGTATTTGCGTTCGGCCTCGTGGCATTCGGTTTTCTTGGAATGGGGCCGGTAACGATTGCGGTCGATTCCTACGGCCCCGTCACCGATAACGCCCAATCCGTCTACGAACTTTCCTTGATCGAGCAAGTTCCCGGAATCGAGAAGGAACTGAAGAAGGATTTTAATATCGACGTGAATTTCATGCGCGCCAAGGACCTGCTCGAAGCCAACGATGGCGCGGGCAATACGTTTAAAGCCACCGCAAAGCCCGTTCTCATCGGAACTGCGGTCGTCGGCGCGACCACGATGACGTTCTCCATCATCATGGCGCTCACCGATGGTCTTACCAACAACGTCAATAAGCTCTCGCTTCTCCACGCCCCGTTCGTGCTCGGCCTGATCACCGGCGGCGCGATGATTTATTGGTTCACCGGCGCGTCCACGCAGGCCGTAACTACGGGCGCTTACCGCGCGGTGGAATTCATCAAAGCCAATATCAAGCTCGAGGGCGTCGAAAAGGCGTCGGTCGCCGACAGCAAAAAAGTCGTCGAAATCTGCACGCAGTACGCGCAGAAAGGCATGCTCAACATTTTCGTCGCCGTGTTTTTCGCCACGCTGGCGTTCGCGTTTCTGGAGCCCTTCTTCTTCATCGGCTACCTCATCTCGATCGCCATCTTCGGCCTCTACCAGGCCATTTTTATGGCCAACGCCGGCGGCGCCTGGGACAACGCCAAGAAAATCGTCGAGGTCGAGCTGAAACAAAAAGGCACTCCGTTGCACGACGCGACCGTGGTCGGCGATACGGTCGGGGATCCTTTCAAGGACACTTCTTCCGTCGCGCTCAACCCCATCATCAAATTCACCACGCTCTTTGGACTGCTCGCCGTCGAGCTTGCCGTTCAGCTCACGGCCGAGACCGGGGGTGCCTTAACCCGCATCCTCGCAGCAGGATTCTTCGCCGTCTCCTTCTGCTTCGTGTACCGTTCGTTCTATAGCATGCGCATTCGCTCGGGCCAGCCGGAAACCCATCCGGCGGGCGCCGCGGCGGATTAGCGCCGGCTGAGCGGAAAGCGAAATCTACAGGACGTCTCGGTCGAACGGGGGGCCCGTCGTGCGAACTGCAATGATTGCCTTTGCTGTTTTTTCCGTTTTCTCGCTGGCGGTACCGGTGCGTGCGCAGGATTCAAACATTCCGCCAGACGCCGACGGCTGCAATGGTTCTCAGCTCATTCCGCGCTACACGGGCAGCTACATCAATTCCTGCGACAGCAAACAGTCCGGCCAGGCCGAGATTCCGGTGAGCAAAGACGACGCCGGAAATATCACCACAAAAAAACTGGCGGGTGAATATCACTACTCCGAATTCGTCACGCCCAAGGAATTCGATCAGACTCAAATCTTCAGCGACTTTGAGGCGGCGCTGCAAAGCGGCGGATTTCGCGTCGACTACGACGAGAAGCCCGACACCATCGCCGCGCAAAGAGGCAACGCCTGGATTCTGATGAATCTGGGCCGCGGTTATTACAACCAGACCATCGTCATAACTCAAGACACGCAGCCCGCAGTGCTGGCCGACCAAGTTTCGCTATCGCAGGCGCTCGCGGTGCAAGAGCACATCGCTCTCTACGGCGTCCAGTTCGAGACCGACAAAGCGACGATGCTGCCCGATTCCGAAATCGCGCTGCAGCAGATTCTGAATTTCCTTCAAGATAATCCAGCGGAATCGCTCCACGTCGTCGGATACTCGGACAACACCGGCCATTACGACGACAATCTAAAACTCTCGCAGGCGCGCGCCGATGCAATCGTTGCGTGGCTGGTGGACCAGGGGATCGACGCGAGCCGCCTCACTCCCAAAGCTTTCGGACAAAGCGACATCGCCGCCGGGATCGGCATGGACGCAGGCCGCGGAAAGACTTTCGGGCCGAGTTTGTAAAATCGCGTCCGTAGCCGCCGAGGATTTTGGGGCAGCCCCGTTTGACCGCGGAAGTTTCCGCATACTCTCATCAGGATAATTCCGATAGCATAGCGGCGTGATTGCTGCTCCACGCCGGTCCATTTTCGACGCGCTGCGCACCGCGCTGCGCTGCCGCTGCCCGCGCTGCGGCAAGGGAGAGCTGTTTCGCTCCTGGTTCAATCTGATGTTGCCGTGCTGCCCGGCTTGCGGGCTTCCCTACTTCCGCGAGAGCGGTTACTACGTCGGCGGGATGATTTTTTCCTACGGCCTTACCGCCTTCGCGCTCGTTGCCGTCTACGTCGTATTATTGCCGTTTCCGGACGTGAAATTCATGACGGAGAACGAGCGCCTCGTGGCGTGGATGGTCTTCGCGCTGGCCGTGAATCTTGCGCTGATTCGCCATGCATACAGCCTGTGGCTCTCGGTGGATTATTGGATGGAGCCGTGGTCGCAGAGCGATCCGGTGTGACTCGGCATGACTTATCGCGGCTCTACTGGTCGTCGTACTCGGTGGGAACGTCGTCCTCGGGCACTTCGTGCGTCTTCACCTCGGCGACATCAGGATCGGGCGCGTTTTGGACGCCCGAGATGGCTTCAGCTTCAAACGCCTGGCCTTCGTCGGCCAATTCGTCGACGCTTTCGGAGTCCGCCTGTTCGATCCTGGACAGGCCCTCGTCGTCGCCAGATTGACCGGCGCGCGCGCTTCTCTGCATCTGATTCTCGCGCTGGTCTACCTCAACGCGGTCTAGCCCGTAGAACTTGTCTGCACGACTCTTCTGCCGCGGAACGGCTTTCTTGCGCGCGGATTTCTTTGGCGCTGCTTTCTTCGGCGCTGCTTTCTTTGGCGCGGATTTCTTTGGCGCTGCTTTCTTTGCGAGCTTCTTGCGCGGCTTCTTCGCCGCGGGCTTCTTCTTCCGGCGTGCTTTTTTCGGGGCCATTTCGGAAGTCTAGCATCCGAAATCGGCGCGGACAACCATGGATGGCGGGCGGCGACGGACTTGTTCCGCGCTTTGTTGCACGCAACATAACGATCTGCTCGCCGCGACGTCGTTTTACCCCGCCGAACAGGTCCGGCTTCCGAAATCGCTCCAACGTTTCTTCCCCGTATCAGCCCGGATCACAACGCGCACGTACCTCTGGATTGGCGCGCCCGACCCTGCACCGCGCGAAGATCAAGACCTGATGAGATTCAGGTAGTTGTGGGGCGAAGCGTCGAAACCGGGAAAGACTTTGCCGACGTCGGGATTGCCAACGTGCTTCGTCAGAATTTCGCTGAGAACGCTGCGGTAATCGGTGGTGACGGCGAGATCGCGGCCTTCGTAGAGCTGCTCTTCGCTCATTCCCGGCCAGCGCGTATAGACTTTGCCGCCCTTCACCGCTCCGCCCATGACGAACATGCAGTTCGCGTGGCCGTGGTCGGTACCGCGATTGCCGTTCTCGCGCACGGTGCGGCCAAATTCCGACATGCTCACGAAAACGACGTCGTTCATCTGATCGCCCATGTCGCGCTCGAACGCGGCGAGTCCCTGGCCGAGATCGCGCAAGAGATTCGAAAGCTGGCCCTGCACGCCGCCCTCGTTCACGTGGTGATCCCAACCGCCGCTATCGAGAAAGGCGACTTCGAGGCCAATGTCGGCTTTCAGCAGTTCGGCAATTTCCTGCAAACTTTGCCCGAAACGGCCTTTCGGATATTGCGCGCCGTTTTCCGGCTGATATGAATCCGGATTGATTTTCTTGAGCTGATCGATGGCTTCGAAAGTTTCCTGGCCGACGCCGTGAAGCGCCTGATCCACCGTCTGCGCGTACATCGCTTCGAAGCCGCCTTCGACGGTCTGCTGTGGCCCGTACATTTTGAATTGCTTCAAGTCGGGAACGGCGATTGCCGGCGCAGTTCCTTGCAACGTTCTCGGCAAATAGGGGCCGAACGCAACGGCGCGGAACGGCGAAGGCTTTTCTTCGGGCGAAATCTGGAGCGAGCGATTGAGCCAGCCATCGTCGGTCGCTTTGAGGCCCGGAGTGCCCGACTCCATAAAATCCTGCGCGTCGAAATGCGAACGAGTGGGATCGGGCGAACCGACCGCTTGAACGACGGCGAGTTTTCCCGAGCGATACAGCGGCTCGATCGGAGCGAGGCTCGGATGCAATCCGAAGAATCCGTTGAGGTCAATTGCGGCAGCGTCGCCGCCGCTGCGCGGCTGAGGAATCGAGATAGTCGGGCGCATGGCGTAGTAATTGCGCTCGCCGAAAGGCACGACAACGTTCAGGCCGTCCATGGCGCCGCGCTGGAAAAGGACGACGAGCTTCTTTTTGCGCGGCGTGGCGACATCGGCGAATGCGCGCTGGAGAAATGAAGGCATCGCGGACATGCCGATCATGGCGATGCCACCGCTTTTAAGAAAGACGCGACGGGAAATTCTCATCAAATTACTCCGTACAACATCAAGAGAAAATGCCTCACCTCTAACCCTCCGTTCCCCAGGGCCTCTGGAGAGGTGAGCTGCATCAACGGCGCTGAAACTCGGGCGCGCCGAGAACCAATCCGGCGACGAGCGCCTGATTGACGTGCTTCACCGGATCGTCGAGCGCGGCCTGAACAATTTGCGGATCGCTCATCCGGTCCTCGAGGGTCTCGCGAGTTTGTGGCGCGATCTGGCCGTCGAGGAAAACTTCAACCGCTTTCGAGAGAGCGACCTGTGGATCGGTTCCTGCGTCCTGGCCAAATACCACGTCAAGAGTGGGCGATGTGCCCGAAATCTTGTTCGAAGCGAGGGACAGCGCAAAATTCAAGCGGTTGAGAAGCGCGCCCGTGTTCACCCACGTCTCGGCCTTGTCGGAGTACCCGGTCGGCGGCTGCGCCTGGAAGAGAGGCTCGCCCATGCGGCCCACCCATTGCGAGAGCGGCCAAGCGATATCCGTGTCCGCGTCGAGTGCGCGCGCGGTGCTTGCGGCCAGCTCGAATGGCTGCTTGACCTTGGCGCGATAGGCGGCTCGCGACCAGAATTCCGGCGAATCAATCATGGTGGTGAGGACGGCGCGAATCTCTCCGCCGCTCGACAAATAGGTTTTCGTCATGCGATCAACCAGCGCCTGCGGCGGATCATCCGAGACAAAATGGCGCGCCAGTTTGGTGGAAATGAATTTGGCCGTGTGCGGATTTGCCGCGAGCAATTTCAATGCTTCTTCGCCATCCTTCATGCCGCCGTAGTTGAACGTGCGATCGAGGACGACCTTCTTCCCTTCCGCGTGGCGCTTATCGTCGAAGAAAAATTGCGGGTCGCGGCGCGGCTCGTGAACGGTCCAGCCCGTCAGGCAGCGCGCCATTTGAATGACGTCGTTCTGGGTGTAGCCGCCATCGACGCCGAGCGTGTGGAGTTCCATCACTTCGCGCCCGTAATTTTCGTTGAGGCCGCGATCCTGCTTCTTCGGCGGCGGGGCAGGCGCGGCATTCGGGTTGTTGTAGGGCGGCGGGATGCTGGGCGCTCCAAAAACTCCCTGATAGCGCGCATGGCGCATGGCGTTTTCCGCCTGTTGGCGCTGGAAAGCAACGGGATCAACACTGAGCCAATTGTCGAGATAGATGAGCATCGCCGGGCTTCTGGCCGTGGCGAGAAGAAGATCCTGAAATTTGCCCATCGCGTGCGGACGAATCGTGTCGCGGACATAAGACGTGACCAGCCACTTGTCCGAATCCTTTTGCGCGAAAACGTTGAAGTGGTTGTACCAGAAGTCTTCCATCACAGCTTCGAGCTGGCGCTGGCTGTAAATCGCGCGATCGAGCTTGGCCATCGAGAGCTCGGCGACGATCCGCGGCGGGCCTTGAATTTTGGCAAGTTGTTCCGCGGCGGCTTTGTTGGGGCCTGAAGCCTGAACATTCGCGGCAGCGTCGCGCGCCTTATCGCGCATTTGCTGCTCGTACTCCTCTTTGGTGACGCCTTCTTTCTTGGCGGCCTGGTCGGGCGGAGGGAACTTTTCGAGCAGCTCCTTTGAAGACATCTGGAGCGTGGGATATTTCTCGAGGCGCGAATCGAGCGCGGAATCGTCGATGGAATCGGGACGAAGCTGGCGTTCGATCCATTTTTCGAGGCCCATCTTGCGGACCACTTCGACATCGCCGGGCCGCGGGCCGTAGCCGAGACGATTCAAAGCGTGAAGGATGGCTTCGTCCTCGGTCAGCTCGGTGATGGGCAATTTGCCCTTGAAAGACTTGGGCAATTTCGACGGCGGCTCGGGCGATGCGGCCGACGAATTCAATGTCGCTTCGACAGGGAGCGCGGGGAGCAATAGGGCCAGTGCGACGACGAACGCGAAAAATGGCGATGGGCGCGACGCGAGGTGGGCGATTCGGGCTCGTTTGCCGATGCGATTTGCGGCCATATTTATCGGGGTGGGCTCCGGAGCGCGGCGAGGGTTCCCGCCCCTAAGTATGTTAACCCCGGGAGAAGGCGAAAGTTTCAGTATCCGGGGCGGTGTTCGCGAATCAGGACAGCCAGCTAGTACAGGTGAAACGACACCTCGACCATAGAATGCACCGGTACGGGCGCGCCGCTCGAGTCTCTGGCGGGCTCGAATCTCCACTGCGAGACTGCGTCGATGGCCTTTTGATCGAGAGACGGCTCGAGCGATTTGGTCACTTGTACGTCGGTGGTGCGGCCTTCTGGGGTGATCAAAATGGAGAGTGTCACCGTCCCATCAATTTTCTTTTTTCGGCCCTGCGCTGAGTATTCCGCAGGAGGACAGTACGAGCACTGCGCGCGAGTAACGCCGTTCTGCCCCTGCCGATACTGGTCATGCAAGGACGGGTCCGGCGGCGGCCCGAGCGAAGCCAGAGGCACACCCAAGCGAGCGGCGAGATCGTCCGACATCGCAATTCTGGAGTTGACGAGAAGGACCGGGCGCGGGTGCTCGATTGCCACAGCGCGCCTCACAGCCAACGTCAAGCCTAAGTCTTTGTCGAGCGCCTTGAATCGTCCGTCCACGAGAAGATCGGCGCCGAGAGATTGCGCGAGATCAACTTCGTTCGTGACATTCACTTCGTCTTTGGGCTGGAAATGACGCGCCTTTAGCGGCGCGGCGAGCTGCGCCCGATCGATCACTTCGAATGTTGCGCCACTGCTCGAAAGCGCGTCGGAGAAATCGTCAGCGAGCCATGAGCCAAAGGGCAGCCAGTGGTCGTCCCCGGTGCCGAAATCGAACACAACGATCTTCGGCTTTCGGGCGGTACCGTTGGAATCCTGCCAGTTCGCAAGCGCGGCATTCAACTTGGTGTTGAAATCTTGCGTCTCCGCTGCAAGTTCGACGGGGTTGGATGGGTACGCACCCAGCCCGACCGGCCGCATCATATTCCGAGGCCGCATTGGCTGCGGCGCATCTCCAGGGTCCTGCTGGCTTCCGGGAGGGAGTATCGGCCCTGGCCCTGCTTGCGCCATCGCACAGGCCGGCGCAAATACGAGAAGGGCTGCGCCTAGCGTCGTTCGCGCAACGAATAATTTCCGTGGCTTACTTTCGTGTCCGATCGAGGCGTTGAGGGAGCGCATGATGGACCTCCGCGAGCTTGATTGACATCGTGTGCATGGTCCGTGGAAACAGAATTGCGGTTTATCCGGGACATTAACCGAACAACTCCCAAGTTATCAATTGGCGATTCGATGCGAAATGCGTGTGCAGCCGTTGCCCGCATGGGCGAATCGACCTGGCGGATGCCAAAGCGTGGGAAAGACGCGGGCGGGACGCCCACGCCACGCAGAAGAGACTACCGAGCGGCGCGGAAAGCGTCGAGCGTCCACGAATCCTGCACTTCGTCGTGGCGCAGGACGTAAAAGTTTCCATCGTTGGCGCGAACACGGAAATACATCGCGGCGGGCGAATACCATTGATCGTCAACCTCATCCACGACAAAATCGCGACCGCGAAAGGAAAACCGCTGCGGCCGCTCGTCCGCCTTGTGGCCCGCATAGCACTGAACTCGAATGTCGCTCATCGTGTCCGCCTTTCGCCGCCAACGCAACGGAGCGAACTACCATGGAGTTAAGACGCGATAATCCTGCTTGGCGATGTCCACTTCGCGCGAGACCGCATTGTAGGCGGCGCCGACAAAGAGCACCATCGCCGTGAGATACATCCAGAGAAGCAAACCGATCGCCGCGGCCACGCTGCCATAGACCGCGTTATACGGCATATAGCGAACATAAAATCCAAAAATGATGTCGACTACCCACCAAAGAATTGTGGCGACCATCGCACCCGGGGCGACGTCGGCGAATGCGCGCATGGCGGGCTGGCCGATGCGGTAAACAATTACCACAACGATCATTGCGAGGACCAGCGTGAGGCCGTGATAAACGGCAGCGAATAAACCAGTCACCCAAACCGAAAATCCGAATTGCTCAACGATCCAATGGCGCGCCGGCCGCGCGAAAACAGTTAGCCCTTCGAACGCCAGCCAGGGTGCGATGGTGATGCAGAGCGCGGCAAGGGCGCGAAGTTGCAGCCGCAAGTACGTGCTCGGCTTTTCCGCGTTCTCAACTACCCAGAAGCCCTGCATGAGGCCCATCAAGACTTGGGACCCGGCAATCAGCAAACCGCCGAGGCCGAGTACGGTCCAGCGCCACGCGTGCTCACGCGGCCGAACGAAATAATCGAGGATGACCTGTTCGCTTCCTGGAGGCACGATCGTTCTCAAACGATCGGGCAATTCGCGGACAGCGGATTCAAACGGAGAGATCGCGCTTAGAACTCCCAGGCCGAAGAGAAGCAAAGGAAAAAACGCCAGAAACATATTGAAAGCTACGGCCTGGCCAAGCGTAACGCAGGCGGGAAAAACCCGGCCGAACGCCAACCCGAGTCTTTCAAGCATGCCGGTCATGGGCAGAGCGGATTATACGGTCTTTTTTCGCAGTCTGGCGGCGTTCTTTCGGGAGTTGCCGCACGCCGCTTCGCGGGAGTACACTGGGCGGAAGCTTAGCCCGTCAGGGAGGATTCGATGCCGCGCTCGGTGCGCTGCGGACTGATCCAGGCCCGCTGCGAATGGTCGCCTGAGAAGCATTCGCTCGCCGATATCCGCGAGAAGATGGTCTCCAAGCATGAGAAGCTGATCGCGACGGCGGCCAAGCGCGACGTGCAAGTCCTTTGCCTTCAAGAGCTTTTCTACGGTCCGTATTTCTGTGCCGAGCAACAGACCCGCTGGTACGAACTGACGGAAACCGTGCCCGGGGGTCCGACCGTCGAACGCATGCAGAAGCTCGCCAAGAAGCACAAAATGGTGATGGTTGTCCCGGTGTACGAACGGGAGATGAGCGGAGTGTTTTACAACACAGCTGCCGTGATTGACGCCGACGGCAGCTACTTAGGTAAATACCGCAAACACCACATTCCGCACTGCCATCCGGGATTTTGGGAGAAGTTCTATTTCACTCCGGGGAACACGGGCTATCCGGTTTTTGCCACCCGCTATGCGCGCGTGGGCGTTTACATTTGCTATGACCGGCACTTTCCCGAAGGCGCTCGCATTCTCGGGCTGAACGGCGCGGAAATCGTATTCAATCCTTCGGCTACCGTCGCGGGGCTGAGCGAATATCTTTGGGAGCTGGAGCAGCCGGCCCACGCGGTGGCGAACGGATATTTTGTGGGCGCGATCAATCGCGTCGGCACCGAAGCGCCGTGGAACATGGGCGAGTTTTACGGGAAGAGTTATTTTTGCAATCCGCGCGGAAAGATTTTCGCGCAAGCCAGCCGGGACAAAGATGAAGTTGTGGTGGCCGATTTGAATTTGGATGAAATCGACCAGGTGCGAGCCACCTGGCAATTTTTCCGCGACCGCCGGCCGGATTCCTACGGCGACATCGCGCGAACGCACGCCCCCGCGCGTCAGGACGAAGCGGCGAATTAGCTGCGTGCCGGCCCCGCACGGAGTCTTGCGGCGGCTGTACGCGGCTGAGCGTCGAGCTGGAATTTCGAGATGTAGCCGAATTCGAGATTTCGCGGACAATGCGGAAGCAATTGTCCGGCGATTACGGACAACAGGTGCGGGAAGACCGATAAAGGACATAGCGACGTGACGACAACTCCCCGGGCAGTGGCCTCGCGCAGCGAAGAGGTGATCCGCAAGCACAAGGAATTTTTGTGGCCCGCGGTGTCGAATTATTTCCAGAATCCGCTGGTGGCGGATCGCGGCAGCATGCAGTACCTCTGGGACCTCGACGGGAAGAAGTATCTCGATTTCTTCGGCGGCATCGTCACGATCGGCGTGGGGCACTGCAATCCAAAAGTGACCTCGAAGATCAAGGAGCAGGTGGACCGGCTGCAACATACATCGACGTTATTTCCCAACGAGCACATCGTCGCGCTGGCCGAGAAGCTGGCGCAGATCACGCCGGGAAAATTGCAGAAGAGCTTTTTCACGAATTCGGGCACGGAGGCGAACGAGGCTGCAATCTTGCTGGCGCGAATGGTGGGACCGAGCTACGACATCGTAGCGCTGCGACAAGCGTACGCCGGCGGATCGTCGCTCGCCAAGGGAGTGACGGCGCACGCGAATTATCGCAAGGCGGGAATCATCAGCGTCGGGATTTCGCACGCAATCAATCCGTACTGCTATCGCTGCCCTCTCGGCCTGAAATATCCGGACTGCGGCGTGGCGTGCGCGAACGACGTGGAGAATTTGATCCAGACGGCAACGAGCGGGAGCATCGCAGCGTTTATTGCCGAGCCCATTCAGGGCGTTGCTGGATTCATCACGCCGCCACCAGAATATTTTAAGATCGTTTTTCGAATCGTGAAGAACTATGGCGGCCTGTTTATTTCGGATGAAGTGCAAACGGGCTTTGGACGCACGGGAAAGAAATGGTTCGGCATCGAGCAATGGGAAGTCACGCCGGACATGATCACGTGCGCGAAGAGCATGGGCAACGGCGTGCCGATCGGCGCGACCATCACCACTGCCGAGCTCGCCGACCAGTTCAAGGGTGCGACGATTTCGACTTTCGGCGGAAATCCGGTTACTTCGGTGGCGGCGCGCGCCGTGATTGAAGTGATCGAAGAAGACAATCTGCGCGAAAACACGCACACGGTTGGAGGCTATCTCCGCGGCAAACTCGAGGAATTGCAGGAGAAATATCCGGTGATCGGCGACGTTCGCGGGATGGGCATGATGCAGGCGCTCGAACTGGTGAAGGACCGCCAGACGAAAGAGCCGGCGGTCGAAGCCACCAATCAAGTCCTCGAACGCGCGCGGGAAAACGGATTGCTGACCGGCAAAGGCGGCCTCTACGGCAACGTGATACGCATGGCGCCGCCCATGAACATTTCGAAGGCCGATGTGGACGAAGGGATTCGCCTTCTCGACAAGTCGTTTGGTGAAATTCGGAGGTGAGCCATGCGATTCGCAGTGGTCAGCACGGAGCTCAAGCCGCTCTGCAGCCGGCACCTTCAGCCGATGGACCGCGTGGACATCTACTGGAAGGCCGACGATTCGTCCACAATGACCTGCATGGAAGGATACCGCTGCCCAATTGACCGATGCGAGTTGTTCTACGATGTCTATATCGGGTATCACGAGCGGCCCGAGGGGACGGCCGACACGCGCGACATTCAATACAAGTGCAAACAGCACGGGCTCTCGATGTACGTGGCGAGCCACGCGCTGAAGGGCGCCGTAAAACATTTCAAGTGCCCGCAATACGGATGCAGTCATTCAGAATCCGTTCACGCAACAACTGCGACTATCTAATTCAGAAAACCGGAGATTCGGATGGCGACTGCCGTAGCGACAGTTCACGTCTGCAAGAACTTCATCAACGGCCAGTGGGTTGAATCACGTTCGACGAAAATCGCGGAACGCCGCAACCCGGCGAACACCGATGAAGTGCTGGCGCGGATTCCGCTTTCGACGCGCGAGGAGATGAAGGAAGCGATCGCGGCGGCGCACGCCGCCTTCCCTGCCTGGCGCGACACGCCGGCTCCGAACCGCGGAAAGATCCTTTTCAACGCCACGCGGATCATGCAGGAACAGAAGGACGAGATCGCGCGGCTGCTGACGCGCGAGGAAGGCAAGACGCTGAAGGATGCGCTCGGCGAAGTCCAGCGCGCCACCAACATTACGGAATTCATGGCCGGTGAAGCGCGGCGGCTGAACGGCGAGACGCTGACGAGCGAGCTTCCAAAGAACTTTGCGTACACCATCCGTCAGCCGCTGGGAGTGGTCGGCGCGATTACACCGTGGAATTTTCCGGTGGCGATCCCGGAGTGGAAGATCGCGCCGGCGCTGGTGTGCGGAAATACGGTTGTGTTCAAGCCGGCAACGCTGACGCCCCTCACGGCGATAAGAATTGTCGAGATCTTCGAGCAGGCTGGGCTGCCCGCCGGGGTGCTGAACCTCGTGATGGGCTCAGGCCGAGACGCGGGAGAAGAACTCGTGGAGAACCCACTCGTTCACGGCCTTTCGTTCACCGGCTCGAATGAAGTCGGCTGCCAGCTTTACGCGCGCGGAGCGCAGCGGCTGAAGAAGATTCAGTGCGAGATGGGAGGGAAAAATCCTGTGGTCGTGCTCGCCGACGCGGATTTGCAGCTTGCGATGGAATCGACGCTTGCCGGCGCGTTTGCGTCGACGGGCCAGCGCTGCACGGCCACCAGCCGCGTGGTGATCGAGGAGAAAATCGCGGACCAATTTCTCGAGTCGCTGGTGGATCGCGCGAAGAAGTACGTCGTTGGCGACGGGCTTGAGCCCGGCGTCGATATGGGCCCATCGGTGGACGAAAGCCAGATGAACACGGTGCTGCGCTATATTGAGCTCGGCAAGCGCGAAGCTAAATTGCTTTGCGGCGGCGAAAGGCTGAGCGGCCCGCGTTACGACAAGGGTTGGTTCGTCACGCCGACCATTTTTGATCATGTGAAAGCCGATAGCGCGCTTGCGCAGGAAGAGATTTTTGGACCCGTGCTCAGCGTGATTCGAGTGAAAACTTTCGACGAAGCGCTCGAGGCAGCAAACTCAGTGCGTTTCGGCCTTTCGAGCTCGATTTATTCCACTGACTCGAACAAGATTTTCGAATTTGTCGACAAGATCGAAACGGGCATGACGCACGTCAATTCGCCGACCGTCGGCGGAGAAGCCCACGTCCCGTTCGGAGGCGCGAAGGACAGCAGCGTGGGGCCGCGCGAAGTGGGCCACGCGGCCATCGATTTTTACACGGACCTCAAGATCGTTTACATCGACTACACCGGGCGCAAGCGCGAATCGAGTCTCTATTAGTGGACCTCTTTACACGCGAAATCTACCTCGACGTTGAAACTTTGAGGCTTTCGCACGAAGTGGACGGAGGATGGAAAAGCATCCGCCACTTCGGTCTCGCCGTCGCGATTACCTGGGATAAAGATGCTGATTTCCGAACCTGGTTCGAGCCCGACGCAGAAAAGCTCGTCGGTGAGCTCGCGAGCTTTACGCGGATCGTGACCTACAACGGCAACCGATTCGATTTCGAAGTGCTGAGCGCCTACGCCTCGATCGATCATCTGCTGTCGCTCTCCTTCGACGTGCACGAACTGCTCCATAAGCAGCTCGGCCATCGGCTGCGGCTCGACCAATTGGCAAAAAGCACGCTGGGAGATGCAAAGACCGGATCGGGTGTGGATGCAGTTCAGTGGTGGCGAGCCGGCGAGAAGGAAAAAGTGATCGAATATTGCCGGATGGATGTTGCGCTGCTCCGCAACGTCGTGACCTTCGCGCGCAAGAATGGCCACGTTGTTGTCAGCGGGCGCAAAGTTTCGGTATCGTGGGATTGAACGCTGAAGATTCGCTCGCCATGAGATCCCGCCTACCTATCGCGCGTTATATTTTGGCGCTGATTGCGGCGATGCCGGCCACTCCGTTGCTCTGTGCCACGGGCCGCGTGGTGTGGAAGCTCGACGATACCGCTCACCTTAAGATTGAAGAGCACATTCCCATCGCGTGGAACGTCTACCGGGCGGAAAAAAGAAAAAATCTGGTATTGGTCCTGCTCGGGCACCGCTATCTGGCGCTCGATCTGAAATCCCAATTGGTTTACGAGATCGATCCGAAGTCTTTGACGCCGCACGGCAGCGATTTCGAGAGCGACGAGCCCGACACGATTGGGCGTCCGATCCCGACGCTCGAGTGGTCGGATCGCGACGTCGGACCGGCCGAACGCGTCCAGGTCACACTTGGAGATTATGGCAAAACAGTGGCTGTGGAATTACCTCACCCGATTGATCTGCGGCGCGGCATCTACTAACGACCCGACAATCGTTTGAAATTGCAGCGATGCGCGAAACTAGCGCACCGGAACGGGCTCGGAGCGCGGCGCTGAATTCGCCTTTGCCGCTTGGCAAAGCTTGCACAAGCCCTGCCGGCGCAAAATCACCGCGTCGCGAGGGAACAGCGTGCCGAGAGACCAGTCGAGCGCGACTTGCACTTGTTTCTTGAGGCCAACGAGCTTGAAAAGATGTACCGCATTCCAGAATAGCCACGCAAAGAATCCATGAATGCGCACGCCGCCAACGCTGACCACCGCGTCGTTCATGCCGAGCGAAACCAACATGCCTTTCGAGACATAGGTATAACTCTCGAGCAGCCCGCCGTGTTCCATGTGAACGATATTGCGCGCCGCAATTGTTCCCTGCGTGATCGCGACGGGCGCAACGCGCGGCGCATCGGGCGCCAGCGCTGACGATGCCGAATCGCCAATCACGAAAACTTCGGGATGATCTTCGAGTTGCAAGTGCTCGCTGACACTCGCACGGCCAATCCGGTCGTGGGGTCCGGGCAGCGCTTCGACCAGAGTGTGTGCTCGCACGCCCGCGGCCCAAATGACCGTACCCGCCGCGAGATCCTCTTCGCCGTTGATCTCGAGGCCGCCGTCGAATACGCGCGTCACTTTGGCGTTCACGCGCACTTCGATTCCCTCTTTGTGCAGCCGCGCCAGGGCGTGAGGACGGAGAAGCGGATCGACGCCGTTGAGCACCTGCGCGGCCGCTTCGATCAAAACGAGCCGAATATCTTCACGTGCAATTCCGCGATATCGCCCGATGACGTAGCGAAACAGAAAGTCGCGCATTTCGGTGATGAGCTCGACGCCGGTGTAACCGCCGCCGACAATGGCAAACGTCATGAGCCGCTTGCGCTCGATGGGATCGGTGGTGTGGTCAGCGTGTTCGCAGTGATCGAGAATTCGCTCGCGCAGGACGACGCCGTCCTCGAGCGACTTCAGGTCCATCGAATTCTCGCGCGCGCCGGGAGTCTTGAAATATTCGGTCCGGCTGCCGGCGGCGACAATCAAATAATCGTAGTGAATCGGGCCGGAAAGCGTGCGAACCGTGCGTTCGGCGACATCGATTGATTCCACCCTCTCGCGCAGGAAGCGGTAATTGCGGTGGCCGCGAATGTCGCGAACCGCCTGAACGATATGGCGCGGGTCGATGTAGCTCGAAACGATCTGCGGCAAGAGCGGCGTGAACATGAAAAAGTTCTCGTCGCTGATGAGCAGAATTTCCATGTCCGGAGCGCGCCGGCAGAGCTTTGCGAGCTCGACGGTCGCCTGCAAGCCGCCGAAACCTGACCCGATGACGACGATTCGCTTCATTGCTCCTCTACCGGATTAGATGCTCGCTGTTTGCGCTTCGACGCAACGGCTCAGCGCGCCAACTTGCGCGATCATGTCAGTGCGGGGCCCACCGGGAATCGTATCGCGCATACATGAGAATGGGCTGTGCTCATTTAAGAAACGAGTATCCAACAAATATGACGCTGAAATCGGCGCCGGGATTGATTTCGCCGCGATAGGCGTTTGAAATATGTTTGTACTTGTATCCGAACATCCAGGCCCGAGTGCGCAAAGAATTGAAGAGTTGAACGCCGCCGCCGAAGTCAAAATCGAAATTGAATTGCTCTTCGCCGTTGACCGCAATTGGAACAGGCTTGACGGACGCGACGAAGCCAGCAGTAGAAGTGAAAAACGGCTGCACCGCACGCGTGCGAATAAAATTAAATTTTACGCTGACCGGATTTATTCCGCCGCCGTAAACCATCTGGTGCTGCGCCGTGTACGTCCACTCAACTGGTCTTTGGCCCTGGTACATCACGTCGACGACTGTGCGCTGTCTCACGATTTCAGCCGGAAATATGTCAACCGTCCATTCGAATGACCAGTCGCGCTTGTCAGTGAATACGCGGCCATATCGAAACGCGGCTTCGAATAATTGATTGTCGCTGGTGACGCCGATCAGATGCGGATTGGCGAACGAGAATCCGCCCCACACGCCAAATTCGTTTCTGTGATGTATCTCCGGCTCTATCGGATCATAAAGAGGATCAACCGGCGGATTGGTGATCGTCGGTCCCGGAGATGTGGCAGAAGACTGGCCGCGAGCGACGGGGGAGAATGCAGATGCCGCGAGCACGACACAAATCAACGCCAGATAAAACCGATTCATTCGATGCTCCTGAATTGCGCATCTGCCTTTTCCTGTTATCTACAGCTTCCGGCGCCGCTCAGTCCGCAGCGGGGCGATCCTGCCGCGCGCGCACTTTCTGATTCCACGACATCGGCGCGGCGCCTGTGTCCACTTCGCGCATCGTGATGCAATTGTCCACCGGACAAACCAGCGCGCACAAATTGCAGCCCACGCATTCTTCGTCGATGATTCGCGGGACATGCACTTCCATTCCGTGCACGTTGTGCTTGCCATTCGCCGGCGCGGCGCGCTCGATGCATTGGTGCGCGCCGTCTTCGCACGCGGCATAGCAGAGCTGGCAGCCGATGCAAAGTTCGTTGTCGATATCGGCGATGATTTTGTAGTTGAGATCGAGATCACCCCAGTCGAGCACGTTCGGCACTGCGCGCCCGCGAAAATCCTCGATTGTTTTGTAGCCATGGTCGTCCATATATGCGGCGAGCCCGTCCGCCATGTCTTCGACAATGCGAAAGCCGTAATGCATCGCCGCCGTGCAAACTTGCACCGTCGAAGCGCCAAGCGCGATGTGTTCCGCGGCGTCAATCCAATTTCCGATGCCCCCGATTCCGACGATCGGGATTTTAACCTTCTTCGCCACGCTCGAAACCAGATGCAGCGCGATCGGCTTCACCGCCGGACCGCAATATCCTCCGTGCGAAGATTTTCCCCGCACACTCGGCCGCGGCGCGAAACTTTCCAGATCCACTCCCATCAACGAATTGATCGTGTTGATCAAGCTGACGGCATCCGCTCCGCCGCGCTCCGCCGCGCGCGCGATGTGCGTGATGTCCGTGACATTCGGCGTAAGCTTCGCAATCACGGGCGTGTGCGCCGCTTCCTTCACCCACGACGTGATCATCTCCGTGTACTCGGGCACTTGGCCCACGGCCGCGCCCATGCCGCGCTCGCTCATTCCGTGCGGGCAGCCGAAATTTAATTCCAGCGCGTCGGCCCCCGCGTCCTCGGAGCGTCTCACGATGTCGTGCCACGTCTCCCGCTTCGATTCCACCATCAGCGATGCGATCACCAAATGTTTCGGATATTTCTTTTTCACTTCGGCGATCTCGCGCAGATTCACTTCAATCGGCCGGTCGCTGATGAGCTCAATATTGTTGAAGCCCATCACTTTCACGCCGTTGTAATCGATCGCGCCGTAACGCGAAGTCGTGTTCTGAACCGGCTCGCCGATCGTTTTCCAAACGGCGCCGCCCCATCCCGCGTCGAACGCGCGCATCACTTGCCCGCCCGTATTCGTCGGCGGCCCGGACGCAAGCCAAAAAGGATTCGGCGATTCGAGCCCGCAAAATTTCACCCTCAAATCGGCCATGGATCACCTCGCATTTGTCGTACCGTTCGTCGGGCTGTTCGCTGCGCCCTTCGTCGCGAGGCTCGTTGCACTGTTTGTTGAGACCTTCGTCACGGGGCTCGCTTCTCCGCTCGTCGCGGTGGTTGTTTCCCGTCGCCAGCTTCGCCACGCGAACCACGCGACCATTCCGATCATTCCCGCCCAGCCGATCGCGCGCACGGCAGCGGCGATTCGCGCGTCGTGATCGAGAACTCCGAGCGCGCCGAACAGATAATTCCAATCGTGAATCACGTAGTCCGCGTCGCCAACCGTTAGCAGCGGCAATTCCTGCGCCCGCGCGTCCGCCATGTATGTCGCGGTGGGGAGCAATTGCTCGAAGAAGAAAAAGAAACAAAACACCGTGCCTTGCACCTGCCGCTGGAAAACGAAATAGATGCCGAGCATCACCGGCACGGCGAGTTGCAGCAATGTTCCGCCGGCGACGCCGATGAACATCCCGAAAAAACGAAACAACAGGTGGCCGCCTTCGTGAATGGGAACGAAGACGAGATCGATCATCAAGAACGGACCGCTGCCGCGCGCTGCCTGCGTCAAAAAGAGTGCGTAAAATGCGAGCCACGCGATTGCCGCAACGCGAGGCACCGGCTCCCACGCGTCCTCGAGCACATCGAGCGCCGGCAATCGTTCCGTCAATGCGACCGGCACACGCATCGCCGGCTATTTCTTTCCGCGCGGCTTCTCGAGCCACGCGTCAATGCCGCGCGCCGCGGCCATGCCTTCCGCAACCGCGTCCACGACTTCACGTCCGCCATTCACGCAGTCGCCGCCGGCAAAATATTTCGGATTGCCCGTTTGGTAGATGTCGCTCACGGCGATCGTGCCGCCTTTTTTCAGCTCCATCCCCTTCACCGCGCGAAGAAATTCGGTGACAGGCTTTTGCCCAATCGCGCGAACCACCATATCCGCCGCAATCAGGAAATTTGTGCCGGGAATCGGCTCTGGCGCGCGCGGCTTGCCGGCCGCGCTGCCGGCAAGGTTTGTTCGCACACATTCAATTCCAGTCACCGCGCCGCTCTCGCCCACAATGCGCACCGGCTGGGTGTTCCAGTGAAACGTCACGCCGTCCTTTTGCGCGATTTCGTATTCGTATTCAAACGCGGGCATATCGCGCTGGCTGCGCCGGTAAATCAAATGGACGGATTCGGCTCCCAACCGGCGCGCGGCCGTCACTACGTCAATCGCCGTGTTGCCCGCGCCGATGCATGCGACACGCCGGCCGACTTGAACCTCCGCGAACGGCTTCAACTTGGTCTGCTCGATAAATTCCATCGCGCCGTGCACTCCGCGCAATTCCGTCCCCGGAATTTCAAGCACCCACGTTTCGCCCAATCCAACGCCGATAAAAATCGCATCAAAATCGGTTTCGAGCTTCTCGAATGAAACTTCGCGGCCGATTGCCACGCCCTGCTCGAATCGCACGCCAAGCCGCTTGACCATCTCGACTTCGCGGAGCGCCTCTTTCGCGCGCGTTTTGTATGCGGCGATCCCGTACGTGTTCAATCCGCCCGGCAATTTATTTTTGTCGAAAATCGTAACGCTGTAGCCCCACTTCGCCAATTCCGCTGCGCAGGCGAGCGATGCAGGGCCCGAGCCGATGCACGCGACCCGCTTTCCGTTCGGCGCGCCCGCTGAAAACAGATCGAGATTCCGGTCGAGGACGTAATCGACGGAATAACGCTGCAGCCGCCCGATCTCGATCGCTTCTTCGCCCTTTTCATTCATCACGCATGCGCCTTCGCACAGCGCTTCGGTCGGACACACGCGCCCGCAGCTTTCTCCCAGGATGTTCGCGCCCAAAATCACGCGCGCTGATCCGCGCAAATTGTTCGTCGAGATTTTCTTGATGAACGCAGGAACATCAATATGCGTTGGGCAGGCAATCGTGCATGGAGCGTCGAAGCAAAAAAGGCATCGCGCTGCTTCGATCGCAGCCTGGCGAGGCGTCATTCGAGGCGAAATGTCTGCAAAATTGGCCTCGTATTGTTCCGGCGGCAGCTTGGGCGCAAGTTCCATTGCTATTCTTCGTTCGAGTTCCCAAGATTCTCGCGCGGCGGGCGTCAGGATCCTTCGCTCTGCGCGAATATTCGGCGTTGTCGTGCCGATTTTAGCACCTGCAATTGAGCCTCTGGCGGCGCTTTTTGCGTACGTGCCTTGAGCCGCATCGGCTCGCGCGCGCCACCGTCCGTCTGCAGCTCGCTCCCTTCCAGCGGCGCTGTGGTGCCCGCTTCGTTTGCCTCGCGTTCGCCTCAGAAGCGAGTATGGTACGCTTTTAACCGCATTCAATTTTGTCTTCGTCCCGCTCTCGGGAGGCAGTGATGCGCTTCGATACCATCATTCGCAACGGCACCGTCGTCACCGCGTCCGATACTTTTCGCAGCGACGTCGGCATCGCCGGCGGCAAGGTCGTCGCCATCGCCCAGGAACTCAACCCCGACAACGCCACCCGCATGATCGATGCTTCCGGCCGATACGTCATGCCCGGCGGAATTGACGTTCACACGCATCTCGACATGCCTTTCGGCGGCACGACCAGCGCCGACGATTTCGAATCCGGAACAATCGCCGCGGCTTTCGGCGGCACTACCACTCTGATTGACTTCGCGATTCAGTACAAAGGCCAGACGCTCCGCCACGCATTCGATACCTGGATGACAAAGGCCAGCGGCAAGGCTGCCATCGATTACTCCTTTCACTGCATCATCACCGAACTTGGCGACGCGCAGCTCGATGAAATGGGCGCTCTCGTTCGCGAAGGCGTTCCGACGTTCAAACTGTTCATGGCCTATCCGGGCGTCTTCATGCTCGACGACGCCTCGATTTTTCGCGCCATGTCGCAAGCCGCAAAATCCGGCGGCATGATTTGCATGCACGCGGAAAATGGCGGCGCGATTGACGTCATAGTTCGCCGCGCGCTGGCCGAAGGAAAACGCGCGCCGAAATATCACGCGCTCACGCGTCCCACCACCGCCGAAGCCGAAGCCACCTCGCGCGCCATCGCTTTGGCCGAAATGGCTGGCGCGCCTGTCTACATCGTTCATCTTTCCTGCAACGACGCGCTCGAAAAGGTCCGCGAAGCTCGCGACCGCGGCCTGCCCGCTTATGCCGAGACTTGCCCGCAGTATCTCTATCTGTCCCTCGAAAATATGGACGCGCCCGGCTTCGAAGGCGCGAAGTACGTTTTCACTCCGCCGCTGCGCGAAAAATGGCACCAGGAAAAGCTGTGGCAGGGTCTCGCGCACGATACGCTTCAGGTCGTCTCCACCGATCACTGCCCCTTCTGTTACAAAGAGCAAAAAGAGCTCGGCAAAGACGATTTCACGAAAATTCCAAACGGAGGCCCGGGAATTGAGAATCGGATGAGTCTGGTTTATTCGGGCGGCGTCAACGGCGGGCGATTTTCGCCGAACCGTTTCGTGCAGCTCGTATCTACCGCGCCTGCAAAATTATTCGGACTGTATCCACGGAAAGGCACGATCGCGGTCGGTTCAGACGCAGATATCGTTGTGTTCGATCCGAACGAAGAGCAAGTGATCAGCGCGAAAACGCATCACATGCGCGTGGACTATTCGATGTTTGAGGGAATTCGCGTCAAGGGCGTGCCGAAAGTGGTGCTCTCGCGCGGCCGTGTGCTCATCGAAAACGGCCAGTTCAAGGGAAAAGCCGGCTCAGGCGATTTTATCCGGCGCGCGCAATATTCGGGCGCGTGATTCGGCGAGGGCCCGGGCGCAACCATTCGGCATTCGCGTGTCATGCTTGAGAAACGCGGGCGGTCCCTCGCCCGCTACTCCCGATCAACTCCCGCAACCCACGGAATGAGCGCAAATCCATCGCCCACACGCACGATCACATCATCGCCCGGATGAAAGCGGTCGTAATCCTCGCGGCTCACAGGTACGCGTTCGAAGCGATGCGCTTCCCGCCACGATTCCACCACAAGCCGCCGGCTCGGCAACGGTCCAAACATCGCAAAGCGGCTAATCACGCGCGCGTGCCAATCCACGCGCGGCCCGTGATCGAGCGCTCCATTAACGATCAGGACCACGCCCAGAACCCACGGTACGGGAATCAATCCGTAATAAACACGCTTCAGCGCCTCCACCTCTTTGTGCCGCATGGCGCGTCGCTCGACCAGCATGGCCAGCCCGAGTGTGAGAAAAAACAGCACGCCGACAAAGATCAGAATTCCGTCGCTCTCGAGAGGAGGAAATCGGCCCGTCGCAAATATGAAGGCAATGGCGCCCAGCAGAAAAATCGCCGTGCGGTTCAGGAGTTTTCTGCGGAGCGCGAGTTCGGCGGCCGCGACGCTCATCCCGCACAATTCACACGTCGCGCCGGTCAACTCGGCGCCGCAATTCATGCACCGAGTCACGTCTCTTTCAACTTTCGGAGGTATTCGTTGATTTGCTCGCGCTCGGCTTCTGGCAGATCGACAAAGACGACAGCCATGCCGCGCCCCGGCTCGACGCGCTGAACCATGCAATCCACTTCAATCGTTTCGCCGACATCAATTCGCGCCGTGAATGCCGCGCGCATCCACAAAGGATTTTCCGTCTCGAGGTACATGCCCTTCACACCGATATCGCGCGACATGCACTTCAGCACCTCGGCGCCCCACCCGATTTCAACTACCGTTCGATATGGATATCGCTGGCTCTGACGTCGCTCGGTCTTTGGCATCCGCTGGCCCAAGTGCTGCAAAGATCGCCGGTGTTATTGCGCCACAGCTCGGCAGGTCAATTTCGCCTTCTACGGCAAATCGCCACCGCAATGGTCCCAATTGCCTCTCATATACGAGTTGGATTCTATCCACTTTGTAACGGGAACGTCAGTTTTTCTTTCGCGACGGAATGGTTTCGGCGATCCGGCGGCCACGCTCCGAATTCCAGATCACTCGCTCGAGGCGCCGCAGGCGCGTCTCTTCTTTCTTGGCGTTCATCACCCAGAAAATCACGGTGCGCTGGTAGGAAGGCGCCTGCGCACGGAAAAAATCCCAGGCTTTCCTGCTGCTGCGCAGTCGGCGATCCATCGCCGGCGCGAGCTTCGCGGTCTTGCGCTGTTCGTAGGAATAAATCGCTGAGCGGCCATCCGTGCGCGCTTCGAATGCCTGGAGCCCCGCGGGATGCATCACGCCAACGCTTGAAAGTTCGGCGACGCGCCGGATGTTGATTGCGCTCCACGTACTCTTTGCCTTCCGTGGCGTCACACGGATCATGTAGCTCGTGTCATCGATCGATTTTCTTACGCCGTCAATCCAACCGAAACACAACAGCTCGTCCACAAGCTGCGGCCAGGTGACGCTCGGCCTTCCGGAGGTTTTCTTGTGCAGGCCAACCCAAAGCTCGGCTTCGACGCGATGGAATTCCTCGAGCCAGCCTCGAAGGCCGCCGGGAGTCGCGAAGAATTTCGGTCTCTTCCCCACCGCGTCAGTATATCCGCAGTTCGTCCCCCACGAGCGTTTCTAATCGCCACAAAGTTTCGAGTGAAAAATTTGTATCTTGCTGAAATACAGGCGTTTAGAGATTTCTAATCGCGACAAAATTTGAGCCCTGCGCGCCTCGATTATCTCGCGGTTCGCGGCTTGGATACCTACTTCATTCTGCGGGTTGACCTCGGCTCCACATCGTTGCAGCGCATCAATTCGTCGCGGCCATTCGTGACGAGCGCGCAGTCGATGTCCTTGGCGCTGCGCTCCGCTTCAGCTTCCGTGGCGCCTGAAGCCGTCGCGCAATGGCTGCGGCCGTTGAATTCCAGGCAGACCTCGTACGTCACTTGCGTCTGACGGAACGACGACCAGACCAAAATCCCGACGAAGACAATTCCCGCGAGGATGATGATCCATCGGACTTCCGTGGACTTGTTCGCCATTCGATATCCGTTTGTCCGCTATCGCGGACGACGATGCTGCGCACGATTGCTGCGCATTTGAAACTCAGCGCTGCGGCAACTTCCCCGCTGGGTTCAAGCGGCGCTGAACTTCGCGCTGAATATACACCTTGATATTCGCCGGAATGCCAGGCACGGTGGAAATGTCTTTCAAGTCGCGCACCGTGAGGTTTGGCAAAAACGCCATGACCGCACGCAGCGGCGTGTGCCGGTTTCGCACCAGCGCGAGACGAATGTTGTAATGGCTCGACCACTTCGGGTGTTCGGCAATCGCTGTCACGACGCGCGCCGGCGTCATGGTTTGCGCAAGCACCTTGAGAATCTGCGCCTCGGTGAGAAATGGATTGCTGAGCGCGGCCATCGTGGCTTCCGCGTGGCCTTCCTGAATGATCGCGCCCGCCACGCGCGAAGGGCCGCGCCGCGCGAGCGTCAGTTTCTGCCCGATCGCCAGCTGCGGAATCTTGGAAACGAGAATTTCTTCGGCCAGGCGCCGGGTCTCGGCTTGCGCCGAGGGCGCGAGACTCACGTGGACGAGATTGAATACGAAGAGCTGGCGCACGATCGGATTCGCCACGCGTGGCGGAGTATGTGGATGCTGCGCGATTGCCAGACGCACCGCTTCGGACTTGAGCCATTTCGCTTGCGCGGTGAGCGCGGCGATGACTGTGCCGGGAAGATCGAGCCGCTGAAGCAAATTCTGAACGTGCGATTCATCCAGAGCCGGATTTTCGAGCAAAGCCAGCAGGACAACTTCGTTCACATCGTGAAGAAGCGTCAGGATTTCGTCGGCGGGAGCTTGGCGCGCTCTCGCCGCATTATCAATGGAATCAGCGGGCATCGGCCGCGCGGCGGGCCGCTGAACGAGCCAGATTTGCCGCGGCCTCCGCCGGCGATTTTCGAAGCGGGCCGATCGTCGCGCGGGACGCGATTTCGTGCAGGCGCGCGTCCACCAGCGAATCGAGAAATGAGGAATGCGCGAAAACGCCGCCGGAACGCACCAGCGGGAACTGCTCCGCCGCGAGACCCAAATTATGAATCACGTGCGTGGCGAGATCAATCAACGCATCCACTGCGCCGGCAAGAATCTCGCGCGAGACTTCGTCGCCCTCTTCCGCGGCCCGCGCCACCACCGGGTACACGCGCGGAAACACTTCATCGGGGTCTTTGGCGATGTGTTCGATCACCCCGCTCCATTCGCGATATCCCAAGGATTTCAGGACGCGTGAGGAAAGAATCGTCGCGGGGCCCATGCCATCATCGTAGCGGCGCACCGCGGTCAACGCGCGCCGGCCGATATCAAAAGCGCTGCCTTCGTCTCCCAGCCACGGACCCCAACCGCCAGCGCGGATCGTTTTCCCCTCCGCATTTCGGCCGTACGCGACAGATCCCGTACCAGCCATCAGAACAACGCCAGGACCCGTTCCGGCCGCGGCTGCGAGTGCGATTTCAATGTCGGTGGTAACTTTGACTTCGGCCTTGGGAAACGAGCGCTCGAGGAACGTGCTCATGCGGCGGGCGACGGAGGGACGGGCGGCGCCACCAAAACCCGCACAAATACCGTTGATGTCAACAGCACGAATTGCCTGGTGCGCCAGGACCGCGTCTGCCGCGCCACTCACTGAAAACCACGCCTTCGGATAGCCGGAGCGGAGCGGGTTCGAGGGGCCGCCCTGGGATTTGCGGAGAACCAACCCCTCGGCATCGAGCAAAACGCAATCTGTCTTCGTGCCTCCGCCATCAAATCCGAGAAAATAACTCATTGCCAGGGGCTCCTTGGGCTTGAGGAGTTCGCTCCGGCGCGTCTCGGCCGGGTTTGCTTGACACTACCAAGAGCGCGCGGTTAGCATCGCGCCTCTCTTTGAATCTGAATGCGGATCAGCCAGCTCGACCTCGGGATTCTCCTGCTGTACCTCGCCGGGGTAACGCTGCTCGGCGTATGGTTCCGGCGCGGTCAGAAGGATCTAAGCGATTATTTCCTCGGAGGCCGATCCGCACCCGCCTGGGCGCTCGCCTGCTCGATCGTTGCCACCGAAACGTCCACGTTGACGATCATCGGCACGCCGGCCATTGCGTACGGCGGCGATTTGGGATTCCTCCAAATTGTGCTGGGCTATCTGGTGGCTCGGGGCATTCTCTGCGTGGTGCTGATACCCCGGTACTTTCAAGGTCAATTCTACACGGCTTACCAGCTAATGGAAAAGAGGTTTGGCGCGCGGGTCAGGTCCGCGGCGGCTGGTATCTTCCTGGTAACCAGGGCACTTGCGGAGGGCGTGCGAATCGCGGCCGTGGGCAAGGTTGTGAGCGTCGTTTTTGGCACGGGAGATCGCGCGGCGATTGCGATTGTCACGATCCTCACTCTTTTTTATACCTTTGAAGGCGGCATGAAGGCCGTGATCTGGACAGATGTGCTTCAGCTTATGATTTATCTCACCGGGTCGCTCGCGGCATTTTGGCTTTTGCTGCACAAAATACCGGATGGCTGGCATGGCGTGGCGCAGGTGGCCGCGGCGAACGGGAAATTGCGAGTTTTTGACTTCACTTTCAGTCTGACGCAAAGCTACACATTCTGGTCGGGAGCGATCGGCGGCACATTTCTGACGATGGCGAGCCATGGGACCGATCAGACGCTGGTGCAGCGGCTGCTGGCGGCGAAATCGGAGCGCGATAGCAAAATTGCGCTGCTGGGAAGCGGCGTGATTATCTTTTTCCAATTCGCCCTGTTTTTGCTGATTGGCGTGATGCTGTTTGTCTTTTACCAGCATGGCGCTCATGGAATCGTGCCGAGCGATCCGGACAGGATTTTTCCAGAATTTATCGTGACGGAAATGCCGAGGGGGCTCGTCGGGCTGGTGCTGGCGGCAATCGTTGCCGTGGCCATGTCGAATGCCAGCGGATCGCTGAATTCGCTGGCATCATCGAGCATCATGGATTTCGGGCGGCGCAAGGACGCGGCGGATCCGGCATCGCAACGCGCGCTGCTGAGAACTTCGCGGCACATGACGCTGGTGTGGGGCTGCATTCTCGGCGTACTCGGATTGGTGCACTGGGGACCCGTTCTCGTCGCCGGATTGACGATCACTTCCATGACGTACGGAGCGATGCTCGGATTGTTCTTGCTCGGCATCTGGAATCGACGCGCGAACTCGACGGGTGCGCTCGCCGGAATGGCTGTCGGACTGGCGGCGATGATCGCCGTAAGACTTTTCACGCCGCTTGCCTGGACCTGGTACGTTCTTGCAGGCACTCTTATTACATTTGTCGCGGGAAGCGCAGCCAGCGCGATTGCACGCTCGGACAACGCGATGACGACGGAAACACTCAGCAAATGAATGCCACGAACGAAAAAACGAGCAACCGGCTGGAGCTGGTACGAGCGCTCGGACCGTGGGCGGCGTGCGCAATCGTCGTCGGAACGATGATCGGCACGGGAATTTTCCTGAAGCCGGGCGAAATGGCGGCGGTGGGCGGCTCGGTCAGCGTGGTTTATGCCGCATGGATAATTGGTGGCTTGCTGTCGCTGTTTGGTGCGCTGTCGTTCGCGGAACTTGGCGCGGCAATTCCGGAAGCAGGCGGGCAATATGCCTATCTCAGCAAAGGATTGAGCCCCGTCTGGGGATTTTTGTTCGGCTGGATGCATTCGACGGTCGGCGAAACGGCGTCGTCTTCGTCGATTGCGGCGGGATTTGCGCGATTTCTCAGTTTTCTTTTGCCGGTGTTCGCGGCGCCGATATTCACACTGCATTTTTCAGTTCCCTTCTCCGGAAAGCCCTACGATTTTGCATTCACGTGGGCGCAGCCTACGGCAGTGGCCGCCATCGTGGTGATCACGTTCATAAATTATCTCGGCGTGCGGCTCGGCGGGCAGGTGCAAGTGGCGCTCACGGTGCTGAAAATCGCGGCCGTTCTGGCGATTATTTTCGCGGGACTGTTTTTCGTGCACGGAAGCGCCGCACATTTTCATCCGTTCTGGCCGGGGGGAGGATCGAGCACCATGCTCGGAAGTTTCCTTGCGGCGCTGGCAGCGGCACTCTGGGCCTATGACGGCTGGGAAAACCTGAACCGCGTCGGCTCGGAAATTGAGAATCCGCAACGCAATTTTCCGCTGGCGCTGGCCGGAGGAACGATCCTCGTGGCGGCGATCTATTTGGCGTTCAGCGCGGTGTGTTTCCTCGCGCTGCCGTTCACAGGGGTGGCGCACTCACAGCACGTGGCGTCCGATGTCGTCGAGCGGCTAGCGGGCCATGGCGCAGCGTCGTGGCTGACGTTGGCGATGATTATCTCGGCGCTCGGCACGCTCAATTCATCGCTGCTGACGGGGGCACGCGTGCCTTATGCGATGGCGCGGGACGGCCTCTTTTTTCGCGTTACGGCAAGCGTTCACCCGAAATTTCGAACGCCCGGCGGCGCGTTGATTTTCCAGGGCGTGCTGGCGAGCCTGATGGCGTTGACGGGAACATTTGAGGATTTGACGTCGCTGTTCGTTTTTGCGGCGTGGATTTTCTATGCGCTTTCGGTGGTGGCGCTATTCCGTTTGCGTCGAATTGCGCCCGATATGCCGCGGCCATTCCGGACATGGGGCTACCCCGTGCTGCCGGGATTATTTCTGGCGGGAGCGGCGGCGCTGACGATCAACATCTGGATTGACCGCCCGGTGCGATCTTCGATTGGACTTGCGATCATGCTTTCGGGGCTGTTCTTCTACCGCTACTGGAAATCGGCGCGGCAGCAGTAGCACAAGGCTACGCAGCGCGAAGACGAACGTGTTCGAAGGCGCCCGCGGGAATTTCTCCAACCGGCAATTCGGGATGAAGGATCCGGGTGAGAATCGCGACGCCATCGGCAAGACGCGGCCCGGAGCGGGAGAAATAACTATTGGCATCGACCGCGAAGACGGCGGAATTTCGCACGGCCGGAGCGCTGCGGCATTCGATGAGCAAGGAAGAATCGAGGGATTCGCGGGCGGCGCGCGCGATGCCATAGCCGCAGGGCATGGCCACGATCACGTCAGGGCGCGCCGCCATCAAGTCGTCGCGAGCGATCCTGACCGAAGGCTGACCGGCGCGAGCAAGTACATCCATCCCTCCTGAGATTTCGACCATTTCCGGGACCCAGTGGCCCGCATTGAAGAGCGGATCGAGCCATTCGATGCAAGCGACGCGAGGACGATTGCGGACGGATTCCGTGGCAACGCGAATCGCTTCCACGCGCGCGCGCAATGTGCGGGCGAGGGCATTCGCGGCTCTTTCGGTGTGCGTCGCAACGCCGATACGGCGAATATCTTCCCAGACGTCGTCAAGGGTATGCGGCGTGAGCGCGAGAATTTCAGGCTGCTTCTTCATTTTTGAGAGCGCGGTTGCAAGATCATCCGGCGAAGCGGCGCAAACGTGGCAAAGATCCTGCGTGATGACGAGATCCGGCTCGATTTCGCGCAGCAAGTCATCACGGACCCCGTAGACACTTTCTCCACGACCCATCAACTCTCCAACGCGCCGGTTGATTTCGGCTGCAGGCGCGGCCGGATCGAGGCGCGGCCGAATCAACGAAGGCTTCGTCGCAGCGGCGGGTGGAAAATCGCATTCGTGCGTGACTCCCATAACGGAATCTTCGAGACCCAGAGCAAAAAGAATTTCCGTCGCGGACGGAAGCAAAGAGCAGATGCGCATTGAGAAGAGTGTAACCGGGGCGAAGCGCAGACTGCAATCCTGGATTCGCGCAGGCGATACCGGGCGGCGCTACGAGGCGGCACTCGCGGAATCGCAAGCGAGTACGTCGGCGAATACGAAGCCATCGCGCGTGACGATTTCTCCGCGCTGGACGCACAGTGCAGGGCGGAACATCGGACCGGCGAAGGCGAAAGAGTGAAATTCGCCGTTTTCGCCGCAAGGATCAACGCCCGGCGGAAGATCGCGCAGAAATTCTTCATTCCATACTCTGCCAGCGAATTCCGGGGCGAGGCGTTTCGGATCAACGCACGTTACGATCGCGCGAAGCCCCGCCGCAAGCATTTCGGCGGCGAGAGCGTGGGTGTCGCGCCGCCAGATTGGAAAGACGGGAGTCATGTTGCAGAGTGCGAGCCGCTCTTCGCGATAGCGGCGAATATCTTCGAGGAAAAGGTCGCCGAACGCGACGTGGGTGACGCCTTCCTCGCGGGCGCGCTCCATCGCGGCGGACATCGCGCTTTCGTAGACTTCATTCGGGCACGGCGAGGGGATCGGCACGGTGACAAGCGGCAAAGCGACGGCACGCGCCTGCGTCTCAAGCAAGGATTCGCGGACCGCGTGCATGGCGACGCGCGCGTGAGTTTGATTCACGGTGGTGAGAAGCGCGACGACTTCGAATTCGCCACGTGCGCGCAGCGTATGAAGCGCCCAGGCGCTATCCTTCCCACTGCTCCAAGCCAGCCACAGTTTTGGAAGATTGGCCATTTGCGGCGAGGGTCAACGATACAGCAAATACTTCTCGCGCATCGCGCGGAACGCGTCGAGTTCGGGCGCCCATCCCGAGATAATTTCAGCCGGCGAATCGCCATGTTGCAAGCGTGCGATTGTGGAGACGCTGCCGAGAAGCTCAATCATCTTGTCGATATCGAAGTTTGCAGGATACAGCTTGTGGAGCGCCGATGCGATTTCGAGTCCCATGGTCATGGTGCGAACCGCGGAAGGATCGGTGATCGAAAGCGCTGCGCCGCCGCAAACGCTCCCCTGATAGACGCCCGACTCCGGATTGAAATGCGTCGCGACAAAATGGATGCCGGGAATATCGCGGGCATTAAGCTCGGCATCGAGGCGATCGGCATCCGTCCAGGGTGCGCCGAAAAGCTCGAATGGGGTTGGCGTCCCGCGGCCAACGGAGATGCCGCCAGCCTGAAGAATCTCGAGCCCTGGATAGAGCAATGTCGCGTTCAGCGTGCGAAGATTCGGCGATGGCGGAATCCACGGAAGGCCGGTCGAGGCATACAATCCGGATCGCCGCCAGCCCGTCATGGCGATGACGTGCAAGTCCGCTCCGATTTTATTCTCGGTATTGAACATTTGCGCGAGCTCGCCGAGAGTCATTGCGTAACGAACCGGCATGGGGAAATAGCCGACGAAGGAGAGGCGGTCTCGATCGAGGACGGGACCTTCGATCGTGACGCCGTCAATCGGATCGGGCCGATCGAGAACGAAGAAAGAGATGCGTGACTTCGCAGCCTCTTCCATCACATAGGCCATCGTCGTGATGAAGGTGTAGAAACGCACGCCGGCGTCCTGAATATCGAAGACGAGTGCATCAGTGCCATTCAGCATAGCGACCGTGGGACGGCGCGTTTCGCCGTAGAGGCTATAGACTGGAAGCCCGGTGGAGGCGTCGGTGGCAGATGAGACGCGATCATCTTCGCGCCCGAAAATGCCGTGCTCGGGGCTGAAGATTGCGACGAGCTTGACGCCCGGAGCGTGCGCGAGGACGTCAATTGTGCGCCGGCCCGAAGCGTCAATGCCGGTTTGATTGGTGATGAGGCCGACTCGCTTTCCGCGCAAGGGAGCGAATTTGAGATCTTCGAGAACATCGATGCCGGTCTTGACGCGCGGCATCGCGCGTGAATACGGAGAGGCGTGGAGTGAGAATCGCGCGGACAAAGGAATCGCAGCGATGAGAAAACTTACGGCAGAAAGTACGACGAGGAATCGACGAAGCACGCGCGGCGAGTCCGAGTTGTCCAGCATACACCCGTGTGTTATATACAGCGAGGTCATGCAGGCGTCAATCCAGGAACTCGGGCGCGCGTGAATGCGTCGAGGCTGGAGTTTCCTGTTATTCTTGATTCTTGCGATGACACCTGCCGGCCGTTCTGCGCAATCGACTCCCGCGAAAACCAAGCGTGCGCCGTCCAATTCCGCCTGGGTTGAAAAAACGCTGAAGGCGATGACGCTCCAGGAAAAACTGGGGCAATTGCTGATCGTGTATTTCTACGGCCAATTTACTTCGACCGAGAGCACGGACTATCAGGATCTTGTCGAAGAAGTCGGGAAGAAGCACGTTGGCGGATTCATTTTGGGCACGACGCAATCGCCGCTGGGGATTGAGCGCGGCGGAGTCTATGCGGCGGCAGTGCTGGCGAATCAGATGCAGAAGCGCGCGAAGATTCCGCTGATTATTGGCGCGGATTTTGAGCGCGGAACGGCAATGCGGCTGGATGAAGGCACCGGTTTTCCGTTTGCGATGGCGGTGGGGGCGACGGACGAGCCGAAAGACGCGTACACGATTGGGAAAATAACTGCGATCGAGGCGCGCGCGGCGGGAATTCAATGGATTTTCGCGCCGGATGCGGACGTGAACGACAATCCAGACAATCCGATCATCAATATCCGGTCGTTCGGAGAGGACCCGAAGCGAGCCGGAGAATTCGTCGCGGAATTTGTGCGCGGCGTGCAGCAAAACGGCGGACTCGCGACGGCGAAACATTTTCCGGGGCACGGAGATGTGAGCGTGGACTCGCACATCGGCCTCGCGACAGTTCTCGGGGATCGCGCGCGGCTCGAAAGTGTGGAATTGGTTCCGTTTCGAGCGGCAATTGAGGCGGGCGTGGAGAGCATTATGACGGGACATTTGGCCGTCCCGGCGCTGGAACCCGATCCGATGCTCCCGGCAACGATGTCGCCGCACATTTTGACGGATTTGCTGCGAAAGGAAATGGGATTCAAGGGCGTGGTTGTGACGGACGCGCTCGACATGGGCGGCGTGACTTCGCAATACGCGCCGGGCGACGTTGCCGCGCGCGCGATCGAAGCCGGCGCGGATGCGCTGCTGATTCCGCCGAGCGACGACGCGGCGCTCGAGGGGCTTGCCGAGGCCGTGCGATCCGGACGGCTGCCGATGGCGCGCGTGGACGACGCGGTGCGGCGGATTCTGAACGCCAAGGCGAGACTGGGGCTGGAGGCGAATCGCTTTGTCGATGTGAACGCGCTCAATTCGAAATTCGGCAAGCCGGAATTTTCGGCTGCGGCGCAGGATATTGCCGACCGCGGAGTGACGCTGCTGCGCGATAATGCCCATGTGCTGCCGCTGGATGCGGCGCGGCCGCTGCGGCTGCTTGTCGTGCAGCTTTCCGGCGATCCGGATCCGTATCCGGGGATGGCTTTCGGAGAGGAAATTCGAAGCGAAGCGACCGAGGCAACGATTTTGCGTGCGGACACGCAGTTTTCGAAAGTAGATGCGCTGAAATTGCCCGCGCTCGATCCGTACGATGCCGTGATTGTTTCGATTTACGTGCGAGTGGCGGATCGCAAGGGCAACGTGGGATTGCCGGAAAATCAAGTGGCGCTGGTGAATCAACTGTTGGCGGGGCCGAAGCCGGCGATTGTGGCGGCGTTCGGAAGCCCGTACATGATCGAAAGATTTCCGAGCGCGAAAACGTGGATTGCGGAGTTCAGCACGCAGGACGTATCGCAGCGAGCGGTGGCGCGAGCAATTTTCGGAGCGATCGGGACGGGCGGGAAAATTCCGGTGACCGTGCCCGGAACGGCGAAGCGCGGCGACGGAATTCGCATGGCGAGATCGCCGATGACGCTCGAAGCCGCGCCGACGGAGATGAATGCGCGACTGAAGCAAGCGTACGCCGTGCTCGACCAGGCGGTGGACACGGGCGCGTTTCCCGGAGGCGTTCTGGCGGTGGGCTACCGCGACGAACTGGCAGTGCACCCGTTCGGGCGATTCACGTACGAAAAGACATCGCCCGAAGTGACGGGGGACACGATCTACGATCTCGCTTCGGTGACAAAAGTTGTGGCGACGACAACTGCGGTGATGCTGCTCGAGCAGGACAGCCGCATCGATATCAATTTGCCGGTGGCGCGATATCTGCCGGAATGGATGAATGCCGCGGCAAAAGATCCGAATCCGGCTTGGCGCGCGAAAGTGACGGTGCGAAATCTTTTGCTGCATGATTCCGGCTTGCCCGCGCACGATAAATTCTATGAGCAGGTCCGCGGCCGGAAGAACGTGATCGAGCGCGTGCTGGCGGAGCCGCTGGCCAGCGAGCCGGGAACAAAAGTGGAGTACTCCGATCTTGGATTCATATTGCTGGGCGAAATTATCGAGCGCCTCACGGGGCGGGAGTTGGACGAGTTTGCAAGAGAGGAGATTTTCGAGCCGCTGGGGATGAAGCACACGATGTTTGTGCCGCCCAATACGATCAGGAAAATGATTCCGCCGGAGGAGAAGGACGGCGAGGGCCGCAAGGGCGTGATCCAAGGCGAAGTGCACGACGGCAACGCGTATGCGATGGGCGGCATTTCCGGACATGCAGGCTTGTTTTCAACGGCGGGAGATTTAGCGATTTTCGCGCAGATGATGCTGAACGGCGGCATCTACGCGCATCACCGGCTGCTCCAGCGCTCGACGATTGACGAATTCACGGCGCGAGTTGCCGTCGGGAATTCGGCGCGGGCGTTGGGCTGGGATGTGCCGGTCGAGCCGTCATCGAGTGGAGATTATTTCTCGCCGCACAGCTTCGGCCACACGGGATTCACGGGCACGTCGATCTGGGCCGATCCCGAGAAACAGTTGTTCGTAATCCTGCTGACGAATCGAGTGTATCCGACGGCGGAAAATATCAAGATTCGCCAAGTTCGGCCGATCCTGCACGATGCCATTGTGGAAGGGCTGGGGCTCGCACCGGAACGCGCAGCGGCACATTAGAATTTCGATACATTCTCGCAACACGCCTGCGTTCTCTCCGTGACGGCGTGAGTCAAACGATATAATTCCGAAGATGAAAGTTCGCGGGCACAAACTTCCCGCAACGGAGCAGCGCAATCCGCGGTCATCGGGGCTTGACCGCAAATCTACGCTTGGGATTCTGCGAATCCTTCAGCGCGAAGACGCAAGCGTAGCGCGGGCGGTGGCGCGCGAGTTACCGGCAATCGCGCGAGCCGTGGACGCGATTGCGGACGCGTTTCGGCGTGGCGGAAGATTGATTTATGTGGGCGCGGGTTCGAGCGGAAGAATGGGGTATCTTGACGCTTCGGAATGCCCGCCGACATTTGGCGTGCCAAGATCGCAGGTTCAGGCGATTATGGCCGGCGGACGGCGCGCGCTGACAGAAGCCGTGGAAGGGGCCGAAGACTCGGCGGCCGCGGGGGCGAAGGAAATCGCGTCGCTGAACGTGGGACGAAACGACGCCGTGGTTGGAATCGCCGCAACAGGAACGACGCCGTTTGTGATCGGCGCGTTGCGCGAGGCCCGGAAGCGAAAGGCGTCCACCATCGCGCTGACGGCCGACCGCCGTTCACAGCTCGCGAGGATTGCGCGGATGACAATCGCGCCGCAGACCGGGCCGGAAGTGATCGCCGGCTCAACGCGGATGAAAGCAGGCACGGCGCAGAAGATGGTGCTCAACATGCTGTCAACAGCGGCGATGGTGCGCGCCGGACGCGTATACGACAATCTGATGATCGATGTGGCGATGACAAATGAGAAGTTACGGCAGCGGGGAGTGAGAATCGTAGCGATGGCGACCGGGAGAAGCGCGTCCGCAGCATCACACGCAGTGCGTCAAGCGGGACACGATTTGAGAATCGCTCTCGTCATGCTGAAGAGCGGAACGACGGCGGAAATCGCGCGGAAGCGGCTGGCTGCGGCCGGCGGCGACATTCGCAAGGCGATCGCGAGGGGCGCGACGCGGAAGCGCGGGCGCTGAGAGAAAAAAAGAATGGACCGATTTCAAATCGAAGGCGGACGCCGGCTGGAAGGCACGGTGCGCATCAGCGGATCGAAGAATGCCGCGCTGCCGACGATGGCTGCGGCGCTGCTGACCAGCGAGCCGGTGGAACTCAAGAATATGCCCGCGGTCCGCGACATCATCACGATGGCCAAGCTGCTCGCGCACATGCAATGCAACGTGCAAAGCCCGGATCTGCCGCCGAGCGAATTTACGATCAGAGCGGAGAAGATTTCACACGCGGAGGCGCCGTACGAACTGGTGAAGACGATGCGTGCGTCCGTGCTGACGCTCGGGCCGCTGGTGGCGAGGTTCGGCTACGCGCGTGTTTCCCTTCCCGGGGGATGCGCGATCGGCGCGCGGCCAATCGATCTGCACATACAAGCGCTCGAGAAAATGGGCGCCGAGATCACGGTGGACCACGGCTACGTGGAAGCGCGAACGAAACGCCTGCGCGGCGCGAATATTCACTTCGAGAAAATTACGGTGACAGGAACCGAAAACGTTCTCATGGCGGCTACCCTCACGGACGGAGAAACCGTGCTGACGAATGCGGCGCGCGAGCCGGAGGTCACGGACCTCGCCCATATGCTCAACAAGATGGGCGCGAAAATCGAGGGCGCCGGAACGCCGGAGATTCGAATCGAAGGCGTCGAAAAGCTGCATGGCACGACGCATGCGGTGATTCCCGACCGAATCGAGACGGGAACGTTTGCCATCGCCGCGGCGATTACCGGCGGCGACTTGACGCTGACGGATTGCGCGCCGTGCCATCTGACGGCGGTCCTCGATCAATTGCGCGCCTGCGGCGTGGATATTCAGCAGACGAGCGAATCCTCCATGCGCGTCCGCGCGGCCAAGCATCTGCGCCCCGGAGACATCATCACGGAAGAGTACCCGGGATTCCCGACGGACATGCAGGCGCAATACATGGCGCTGGCAACTCAGGCGGATGGAACTTCCACAATCACCGAGACGATTTTCGAAAATCGTTTCCTGCACGCAAGCGAAATCATCCGGATGGGCGCGGATATTGCGATTGACGGAAGACAAGCCATCGTACGCGGACCTTCGAAGCTGAGCGGCGCGACGGTGATCGCGTCGGATCTGCGCGCGAGCGCGTCACTGGTTCTGGCGGCGCTGGTGGCAAGCAATACCACATATATCGACAGGATCTACCACCTCGATCGCGGGTACGAGCACATCGAAGAGAAGCTTCAAGACGTGGGCGCGAACATCGAACGAATCTCGTCCGACGCATAAAATGAAAAAGGGAGGCAAGAAGCGCCTCCCTTCGGATTTCTCGCCGCAGGCAATCGCCAGCCGGCTGTTCCGTCTAAGCCGTCTGCTCTTTCTGCTGCTTCTCGCGTTGTTCCTTTAAGAGAGCCTTGCGGCTCAGCCGAATTTTGTTGCCCTCAATCGCCAGAACTTTGACCATCACCTGATCGCCTTCTTTGAGCGCGTCGCGAACGGAGCGAATGCGCTGCTCGGCGATTTCGCTGATGTGCAGAAGGCCATCGGTTCCGGGAAAAATCTCGACGAAAGCGCCAAACTCGGCGATACGAACGACGGTGCCGAGATAGGTCTTGCCGATTTCGGCGGTTGCGGTGACGTCACGGACCATTTTGAGCGCTTGCTCGGCGGCCTTGCCGTCCGCGGCAAACACGTGGACTCTGCCGTCGTCCATGACGTCGATTTTGACGCCCGTAGCCTCAGTGATCGAGCGAATCTTCTTGCCGCCCGGTCCGATGAGGTCGCGAATTTTGTCAGTCGGAATCGTGAGCATGAAGAGGTGCGGCGCGTAGGTCGAAATTTCGGAACGAGGGGTGCCGATGGTCGCATCCATGATGTCAAGAATCTCCAGACGCGCCTTCCGAGCTTGCGCGAGAGCTTCACGCATCATGGGGATGCCGACGCCGCCGACTTTAATATCCATTTGAAGCGCGGTGATTCCCTGCCGCGTTCCCGCCACTTTGAAGTCCATATCGCCGTAATGATCTTCGGCGCCGGCGATGTCCGTGAGAATCGCGTAGTTCGAGCCCTCGACGACCAGACCCATCGCGATGCCCGCGCACGGAGATTTCAAAGGAACGCCCGCATCCATTAACGCGAGTGAACCTCCGCAAACCGTGGCCATCGAGGATGAGCCATTCGACTCGAGAATGTCGGAAACAAGGCGCATGGCGTACGGAAAATCCTCTTCAGCCGGAAGCAGGCTTATGAGCGCGCGTTCGGCGAGAGCGCCATGGCCAATCTCGCGGCGGCCCGGCCCGCGAAGGAATTTGACCTCGCCGACGGAAAACGGCGGAAAATTGTAATGGAGCATGAAGCGCTTGAAGGCTTCTTCTTCAAAAAGAAGGTCGAGGCGCTGTTTGTCTTCCTTGGTTCCGAGCGTGACGGTGGCAAGCGCCTGCGTTTCGCCGCGGGTGAAGAGGGCGGAGCCATGGACGCGCGGAAGCAAGCCGATTTCGCAGGTGATCTTGCGAATTCCGTCGAACGGACGTGCGTCGGGACGCCGGCGGCGGACAAGAATATCTTCGCGGAAATATTTTTCGCGGAGCCGCTCGAACGCGCGGTAGGCGAGCTTGCGCCGGTCCTCATCTTCTTCCGGGATCGAGTCGAGAATCTCGTGCTTGATGGCGTCCACAAGGCCATAGCTTTCAAGCTTGGGGTGTTTCGCGGTATCGAGAGCGTCGTGAAGTCCCGGGCCGAATTTCTGCTCGATCTCCTTGGCAAGGGCTTCGTCGAATGCAGGAGGCGTAACCGCGATCTTTTGCGGCTTAACCATCGCGTAAAGCTCGCGAATAGCGGCGATGATTTTCCGAATTTGCTCGTGGCCAAACGTAAGTGCGTCGACGACCGTATCCTCGGAAACTTCCAGCGAACCGGCTTCGACCATGACAATGGCCTCATCGGTTCCGGCAACGACGATGTTCAGTAGGCTGGTTTTCTGATCGGCAACGGTCGGATTGCAAACGAGTTTGCCGTCAATCAACCCCACGCGCACAGCGGCGATGGGCTTATCGAACGGGATGTTCGAGCAATAGAGCGCGGCCGAAGAAGCAGTGACGCCGATGACATCCGGGTCGTTCTCGCTATCGGCTGACAAAACCATCGCCACAACCTGCGTCTCCGTGGACCAACCTTCGGGAAAAAGTGGGCGCAATGGACGATCAATGAGACGCGACGTCAGAATTTCGCGCTCCGAAGGCCGCCCTTCCCGCTTGAAGAATCCGCCGGGAATTTTGCCGGCCGAATAGGTGTACTCACGATAGTCCACGGTGAGAGGGAGAAAGTCCTTCTCCGCCGCTTTGTTATCCATGCAGGCGGTGGCGAGCATGACGGTATCGCCGTATCGCGCCACGACCGCGCCATGAGCCTGCCGCGCGATCTTACCGGTCTCAAACGTCAACGTGCGACCACCAATTTCAACGCTAACTTGATGCGACATAAAATGTATGTTCCTTCGCTTCCGGAGCTTTCCGGATGCAGTTCGAATCTGCGGGAGATTGTCCCTTGCAGGGTAGAAGAGGACCCGAGGAGAGAAACCGCTGTGAAGCGCTCAACGACGCCGCGCCCGCGTACAAACCACCGCCGCGCCTGAAAACAGTCCAGACACTTGTCTTGGGGTGACTGCGGGGCGGTTGCGGCTAAAGCCGCTCAGAAATTCCGCGCTACTTGCGCAAACTAAGTCGCTCGACAATCTCGCGATACCGATCCGGGTCGCGACGGTTCAAGTAATCCAAAAGCCGGCGCCGCCTGTTGACCATCATGATCAACCCGCGCCGCGAGGCGTGGTCCTTGACGTGGGAACGAAGATGCGTGGTCAAGTAGTTGATTCGCTCGCTTAAAAGGGCGATTTGCACTTCCGGAGAGCCCGTGTCCTTGGCATGCTGGCGGAACTGCTCGATCATTTCCAACTTAACCTCGCTCAACGCATTTCCCCCTTCAATAACGTCGCACCCTCTCTCTTCACTATGGTCGTTTCTTCTACCAAATTTACTGTAGCACAGCGAAAAGGAGGGGCAAAGAAAGAAATTCTCCGCCGAAGTGCGGCCGGCGGTGGGTGGCCGCTGCAAATGCGCCGTTGAGGATTAGTTCGAAGGTTGAGAGAGCACACGCGAAAGCCGTTCGAGGGGAAGATTCCCGCCGCTGAGGATGCCGACAACTTTCTTGCCGCGAATTTGATCGCGGATTTTCAGCGCGCCGGCGAGCGGCGCCGCTCCAGCGCCTTCAGCCACGAGCTTCGACTCCTTGGCGAGAATACGAATTGCGTCGTTAATGTCTTCATCGGAAACAAGAACGAAATTGGAGAGCAATTCGCGCAGAATCGGCGTGGTCAATTCAGGGGGCACGCGCGTGCCGATGCCTTCGTGCTCGGTGGCCAGAAGAGGATGCGGCCGAAGATGATTTTCTTTCCAGGCGTGCCAGATCGCGGGAGCGCCATCCGATTGCACGCCAATGACCTTGGCTGAAGGACGGAGTTGACGAGCAACGATCGCATTGCCCGATGCAGAACTTCCGGCTCCGATCGGCACAAAAATGTAATCCACATCGGGGAGATCTTCGAAGTATTCGAGAGCCATGGTGCCGACACCGGCGATGAGCTTCGGTTCATTCGCATGGTGGACATAACGATAGCCGTCTCCGCGGCCGACGCGCTGAGCCTCAACGGTGGCTTCTTCCACATCGCCGCCGTAAAGCCGGACTTCCGCGCCAAAGCTGCGGATCGCGTCCACTTTCATCGGATTTGGATTCACAGCCGACATGTAGATGACAACTCTCGCGCCAAAAAGACGCCCCGCGTAAGCGAGAGATTGCCCGTGATTGCCGGCGCTGGCGGAGACGAAGCGAAGCCGCTTCTCACTCTCGTCGAGAGTGCCCATAAAATTGATTCCGCCGCGCACTTTGAATGCTCCGGTGGGCTGGAAGATTTCGGCCTTGATGTAATACTCGCAGCCCAAAAGCTCAGACAACGCGGGGCTATGGATCAGCGGCGTTTTGCGGAGATGACGGCTGACAATCTTGCGCGCAGCCACAATGTCGTCGAATGCCGGCGGCGTTAACGCGGTGGTTGCGACGGTGGTCACGATCTTGGAGTCCGGATGAGCGAGAGAAATTCATCGCGCGTCTGCTTGTTCTCGCGAAAGACGCCGAGCATGGCGCTGGTCATTGCGGAGGAATGCTGCTTCTCAACCCCGCGCATCACCATGCAGAGATGCCGCGCCTCGATGATGACTCCGACGCCTTCGGGGCTGAGTTTTTCCATGATGGCCTTGGCGATTTGGTTCGTGAGGCGTTCCTGAATTTGAAGGCGGCGCGCGTACATGTTCACCAGGCGTGCGATCTTGCTCAAGCCGATGACTTTTTTTGACGGAATGTACGCGACATGGCATTTCCCGAAGAACGGCAGAAGATGATGTTCGCACATGCTGAAAACTTCGATGTCTTTCACGACCACCATCTGGTCATAGCAGACGCTGAAAACAGCGCCATTCAGAATCTTGTCGGGATCCTGGCGATAACCGCTGGTCAGGTATTGAAGAGCCTTTGCGAAGCGCTCGGGCGTGCGGCGCAAACCGTCGCGTTCCGGATCTTCGCCGAGCTGGATGAGAATCTTTCGGACGTGATCGGCAATCGATTCTGTTTCACCCGGCACTTTCAATACGGTTTCGATGGACTCTTTCATGCGGAATCGCCTCCGGAAAATTCCTGAGAATACTCAAAGCTATTCAAGGACGTTTCTTCGATGCGCACGCGCTCGGGATGAGCGCCCGGGAATTGCTCCAAGCGCCGATAAATTTCACGGCAGAGATTTTCAGTCGTAGGCACGACGGATTTAAATTGCGCGACGTCTTCATTCAGATAGGTGTGGTCAAACGCGTCGAGGACTTCCCGTTGGACGTACGAATCGAGCTCGCTCAAGTTCGCAATCATCCCGGTTTCAGGACTCACGCCGCCGGATACGGCGACTTCGACAATATAATTGTGGCCGTGGCCGTACGGATTGTTGCACTTGCCGTACACGCGACGATTTTCCTCATCTGTGAGATGCGCGCTATGCAGGCGATGAGACGCAGCAAACGCGTACCGGCGATGGAGCCGAATCTTCACGCGACGCCCCGCTTGGCGCCGGCACCATTTGCATCCGATCCGGCCGTGCAATCCACGAAAAGGTCGGGCGATTCGTAGAGACGCACGCGATCGAGGCGCCCGCGAGTGATTTTAGGCTCGAGTAGATTCCAAATGACGAGCGCGATGTTCTCGCACGTGGGAATCTGGTTCGCCAGTTCGGGAACTTCGTAATTCAGAAACCGGTGATCCATGCGCTCGACGATTTCGCGCTGGAGAATATCCTTCAGCTCTTTCAGATCGAGAATCATCCCGGTATTCGGATCGGGTTCGCCGGCAACGGTGACTTCAAGAACATAATTGTGACCGTGGCCGTGCGGATTATTGCACTTGCCAAAAACCCGGCGATTCTCTTCCTCAGAAAACTTCGGGTTATGGTAGAGATGCGCCGCTGAAAATTCGATTTTGCGAGTGATGCGAACCATATTCGTTTCAGGACATGCCCGCCGGGTATTTCCTGCCCTTCCACGCTATCGAGCCATGCGCGGCCTTCCAGTACGAAGCGACGAGCACAGCACTATAGAGGATTGCACCCGGTAAGTAATATTGGATGAGCGAGAAGCGCATTCGATTCCGGCGAAGAGCGTGCGCGTAGCGAATGTGGCTGCCGATCAGAGTGAACAGAGCGGCGACGAGAACGAGCCATCGTCCGCGGCGAACTTCTGCCAGGCCGACGGCGAGGAGCGAGAGTTCGAGCCACGGGAACGTCTCAGTCAGCTCGCGCAGCAGCGCGCCGGGCGTTCCGCCCAGCAAAGCGTAGAGATTTTTCGTCCAGCCCTCCCACATGGCGCGAAAAGTGCGATACATCCGCGTGCGGGCAATTCCCTGCCCGGGCGCGAAGAAAATGTTGTGGCCGGAACTTTTCACCAAGCGCGCTAGCGCAACATCCTCAAGCACTCGCGAACGGACCGCCGCGTGGCCGCCGAGCGATTCGTAAACGTCGCGGCGAATGAGGAGAAACTGGCCGTTCGCGGCGGCATCCGGCAGGCGCGGATCGTTTACGCGATCGAATGAAAAATGTTCGGCGAGCCGGGCGTAAACAAATGGGGTGAGAATCTCCTCACCAAGCGAATCCATCTGCTGCTCGGGCGAATAGGAAACGAGAACGGCGGAATGCTCGATGGCGTCCGTGAGCGCGCGCCGAACCGCGCCGGGATAAAGCACGGTATCGGCATCCAAGAACAGCAGCCAATCGCCGCAGGCAGAACGTGCGCCGACCGTGACGGCGTAATTTTTGCCAATCCAGCCGCTGGGAAGGCCGTCAGTCTCGAACACTCGAATCGCAGGATTGCGCGGCGCCAGCGCTGCCAGAATCGAAGCCGTGCGATCGGTGGACCCGTCATTCACAACGATGATTTCGGAAATCCCGGCCTCATTTTTGAGCGAGTGGATCACATTGGCGACGCTGGCTTCTTCGTTTCGAGCGGGAATGATGGCGGAAATCATCGTCGGGATTCGGGCGAGAGGGGAAGGAAAGGTCTCACCGATGAATCAGCAACGCGAGTATTATAAGAGTCAGTATGAGGGACTTAAAGCGGAATCTGCTGACGGTATTGGTGCTGGGCGGAATCGTCGCGCTGCTGGTGGCGTTTGCGATGCCGGATTACCGGCAAGGCGAGGCGAGCCTGGCCGGCAAACCGGCGAAGGATTTTGCGCTCGCGCTCGACGGCAAGCAGATTCATCTCTCCGATCTCCGCGGCAAAGTTGTGGTGCTGAATTTCTGGGCGACATGGTGCCCGCCCTGCGTGGAAGAGACGCCATCGCTCAATCAATTGCAAGCCAAGATTGCGCCGCAAGGCGGGATGGTTCTCGGCGTAAGCGTGGATGAAGATGCCGAGGCCTACCAAAATTTCCTGCACCAGTATCAGATCGGCTATCCAACGTTCCGGGATCCCACTAAGAAAATCGCCGTCGACTACGGCACTTCCATGTATCCGGACACGTACGTGATTGACCGCGGCGGACGAATCGCGCGGAAATTTGTCGGCCCGCAGGATTGGACCGAAGGCGACATCGCCTCCTACGTCCAAAGTGTGATGCTGCAAAGGTAGCCTCGCGCCTTCGACGCGATTTCGCGATTCAATCGCAAAAATCAAATAAATCCGGCCCGAGAGAACGAGCCGCCCAATTTGACAATTCGCCCGGCCCGGGTGATAATACCCCCAGGGGGTATTTGATCAACATGGCCAGCGCAAAGGCTACGCCCGCTGCGGCGTGCGCATGCGAGGCGCACACCCGCCCTAACAAAGCTGCCGGCGTCGATCCCGAAATCAAGACCGCGAATCTCAACCGGCTTCGAAGAATCGAAGGGCAAATCCGTGGACTGGAGCGAATGGTGGAGGCTGACCGCTACTGCCCCGACATTCTTGTGCAGCTCTCATCGGCGCAGGAAGCGCTCCGTGCCGTTGGACAAGCGCTGATGCGAAACCACCTGCGGCATTGCGTGACGAAGACGATTCGGAAAGGCAGCCAGACGGAGACGGACGCTACGTTTGACGAGCTGTTGCATTTGATCTATACGCACGCACGGTGAACGGCAGAGGAAATGGCAAAACGAGATCCAGTTTGCGGGATGAGCGTCGATCCGGAGCGCGCTGTGGCGACGCGCGAGCAAGACGGAACATCGTCCTATTTTTGTTCCAAGAGTTGCGCCGACAAATTCGACGCAGATCCGGCGCGATATTTGAACGAACAGCGTCCAGAGAATTCTGAACAATCTGCTCTAGCGGTAAAATTGGCGGCTCCCGCAGCCAACGCAGAGGAATACACCTGCCCGATGCATCCGCAAGTCATGCGCTCGGCTCCAGGCAACTGCCCAATCTGCGGAATGACGCTCGAGCCTCGAACGGCGGCCGCTGAGGTTGCGGAAAACCCCGAGCTCGCGTCTATGACGCGCCGGTTCTGGGTTTCGGCGCTGCTCACTTTGCCGATTCTTGCGCTGGCAATGTCTGATGCAATTCCTGGCCAACCTTTGCAACACGCGATTTCCATGCGGCTGATTTCGTGGCTCGAATTGGCGCTCGCGACTCCGCCGGTGATTTGGGGCGGTTGGCCGTTCTTTGAGCGCGGATGGGAGTCGGTCGCCAATCGCAGCTTGAACATGTTCACTCTGATCGCGCTCGGAACGGGAACCGCATATCTATTCAGCGTCGCCGCAGTTCTCTTTCCCGGCGCGTTTCCGGCATCGTTCCGCGATAGCAGCGGCAATGTCCCCGCTTATTTCGAGGCGGCCGCTGCGATCACCACTCTCGTGCTGCTGGGACAAGTGCTCGAATTGCGTGCGCGAAGCCGGACGTCGAGCGCGATTCAATCGCTCCTGCGGATGGCGCCAAAGACGGTGCGCCTTGTGAATAAGTCAGGAGCGGGCGAATCGAAGGAAGAGGACATTCCTATCGAGCGAGTCTCCGTCGGCGACGTGTTGCGCGTTCGCCCCGGCGAGAAAATTCCCGTGGACGGCGTCGTGATTGAAGGATCGAGCTCAGTCGACGAATCCACGGTGACGGGCGAGCCGATTGCGGTCGAGAAAATGGCGGGCAGCCGCGTGGTCGCGGGCACGGTGAACGGTACTGGGAGCTTCTTGTTGCGCGCGGAGCGAGTCGGTGCCGAGACGCTGCTTGCGCAAATCGTAAGGATGGTTGCAGAAGCTCAGCGAACTCGAGCTCCCATTCAGAGGCTGGCCGACGTTGTGGCGTCTTACTTCGTTCCAGCAGTCGTGCTCGTCGCGGTGATGACGTTTGTGGCCTGGTCGCGCTGGGGTCCTGCGCCGCGCTTTGCGCACGGTCTGGTCAATGCGGTGGCCGTGCTGATCATTGCTTGTCCATGTGCGCTGGGTCTCGCCACGCCAATGGCGATCATGGTGGGTACTGGGCGCGGTGCGTCCTCTGGCGTGCTAATCAAGAACGCCGAAGCGCTCGAGACGCTGGAGAAAGTCGATACGCTCGTCATCGACAAAACCGGGACGCTGACAGAAGGCAAGCCTCGGCTCGAAGACGTCGAGGCAGCCCCTGGCGTTGGCGAAGACGAAATCCTGCGGCTTGCAGCATCGCTCGAAAGTGCGAGCGAGCACCCGCTCGCGGCTGCGATTGTTGGCGCGGCGCGCGCGAGAAACATCGCATTGGATACCGTGGACGGTTTTCTCGCGTTACCTGGGAAAGGCGTCGAGGGCACCGTTCAAGGCAAGAAGATCGCGCTCGGCAACGCATCCCTCTTCGACGAACTTCGCATACCGATAGACGCATCGCGCGCAAGAATCGAGTCTCTGCGCCGTGAAGGCAAGACCGTGATGCTTATTTCAGTCGACGGGAGAATCGCGGGAATTCTTGCCGTCGCCGACCCATTGCGCCCGTCGGCGAGCGATGCCATCTCGCAGCTGCACCGTTCTGGCATCCGAATTGTGATGGCGACGGGCGACAGCTGGGCAACGGCAGAGTACGTGGCAAAACAACTTGGCATTGATGAGGTTTTCGCCGAAATCCTGCCGGCGGCGAAAGCCGGCCTTGTGAAGAAGCTTCAGGCCGAGGGACACACCGTGGCGATGGCGGGAGATGGAATTAATGACGCCCCGGCGCTCGCGCAGGCCAACGTGGGAATTGCCATGGGCACCGGAACGGACGTGGCAATCGAGAGCGCCGATATCGCGATTCTTCAAGGAGACATTCGCGGCATCGCTCGCGCGCGAAATCTCAGCCGCGCGACAATGCGAAACATCCGGGAGAATCTCTTTTTCGCGTTCGTCTACAACGCGCTCGGCGTGCCGATTGCCGCCGGCGTCCTCTATCCGGTTTTCGGCTTGCTCTTGAATCCGATCATCGCCAGCGCGGCGATGACGTTCAGTTCGGTATCGGTGATTGCGAATGCGCTCAGGTTGCGGCACGCACAATTGTGAGCTTCGAGAACTTGATATAATCGCGCGTATGACCTACATGACCGTGACCTACCAATTGCAGCACGGGCTGCGGCCCGAACAGTTCCGCGCGCTCGGAGCCTTCGCCAATACCTATGGCCTGCAGCGCTTTCATTTCGACGAGAAAACGAATTTATTGCAGTTCGACTATGACGCGTCGAGGCTGAAAGAAAGTGTGGTCGAGAACGTCCTGCGAACTGCGAGGATTCCAGTCTTGAGGCGTGTGTGCCCCCAGTAGCGCGGAAAAAAAGAGGGGCCCCCGCTTGGGATCGAGGGCCCCGATAGGTCGCGTTCCAGTGGCCCGGCCTAGGCGTGACCGGGTCATGGGGTCATCCATCCTAGCTTCCCTCTCAGAGGCAGGTGGGAACGACCCGTGTTGCAGCGTAAGTAAGCCCCTTCCTCCTTACTCACACCGCGCTGCGGATCGTGTTGTTCGGAACGCGACCCGCGGCAGTGACTAGAGCACGTAAGATTCCCAAACTCGGTGAACATAAGAAAGCGCCAAATCGTTGTAGCGACGGGACTTGAGACGACTACGGTCGTCGGGTTCTAGCTCAGAAATCCCGACTTGGGAATCGGAATCTGAACCCGGAACCGAAATGAAACTCAGCGCTGCGAATCCACGAATTCAGTGACCGCGCGCGCAAACTCCGAGCGATCGCGCCAACACCGCGCTCGCGTTTTAAGTGGCGCGGGCATCCCTGCCCGCGTCTTCATGCGGCGAGACGCGTCGTGGCAACGCGGGCTGGAAGCCCGCGCCACGCAGTCTACGTAAGTGATCGCATCGAGCCGGAGGCTGTTGGTGAACGTCTAAAACGGAGAGATAATGAACATGGGGGACGCAGCCGAGAAATGAATCGAATCGGAATCCTGCTCGCGACCTGCATGGCAGGCCTCGCGCTGCTCATTGCGGCGTACGGGGGCGTACACGCGAATCGCATGACCGCCCATGCTTCGACTCCTGCGACGACTGCGACTTCTGCGGCCAGTGCGCAACCGAGTCCAAAGTCTGGTGACACGCAAGACGATGGCGAAGAGGCCATAATTCGTTTCGCGAAGAACCCGGAACCGATTCCGCTGTTGATGGCGCGCGACGTCGAAGGCAATGTCGTTTCGACCGCGGGCTACAAGGGCAAAATCGTTCTCGTTAATTTTTGGGCGACATGGTGCCCGCCTTGCCGCGAGGAAATTCCCGAACTCATTCAGCTGCAAAACGAATTCAAAGATCAGCTGCAGATTGTTTCATTTTCCGAGGACGAAGCGCCGCCCGAAGCGGTGCGAGCTTTTGCGCGCACGGCTCACATCAACTATCCGATCGTCATGATCACACACGAAATCGAAGATGATTTTGGAGGCGTGCCCGCGCTGCCGACATCATTCCTGGTGAGCCGCGACGGCGGAGTGATGGACAAACACGTTGGGTTCTACCCCATCCATGTGTACGAGCGCGAGATTCGCGCGCTGGCAGGCATGCAAGTGGATGCAAAGATCGTAACATTCGAAGACACCGGAGAAATTTTCCTCAAGAACGCCGCGAACGCTACCGATTTGCCCGGCGTGGATTTTTCCCATCTTACTCCCGAGCAGAAGCGCATTGCCCTGAAGCGAATGAATGCCGAATCCTGCACCTGCGGCTGCGGATTGACGCTTGCAGAATGCCGCATCAATGACACGGGATGCCCCACCAGCCGCGAACTGGCCGCGAAAATCGTAAAGGAAATTCTGTCCGGCAAGCAGGAGCAGCAACCGGCAAAGCCGGTCGACAACTCTGCGACGGATTAGTACCGCGCCAGGAATACCGTCATCGTCCGGTTAACAAAAAAGGCAGCGCTCCTCGACCATTCCGAAGAGCGCCGCCCCGGGGAATGCCCTGTAGATCGTTTCCTACTTATCGTATTCCATACAGATCTGGAGCTGGCGAATCGCTTCGTCGGTCGCGCGAATTGCTTCGACGCGATGGCCGCCAAAATCGTGCGCGGCGTGTTCCATGTGTTCTTTCGCGCGTTTTAGCGATTCAATCGCATCATGAATTTCAGGATGGCGCTCGGGCGCGGCCGGAACCGCACTCACGGGGGCGGGCTTGCCGGTCGGGGGCGCCGCGGGAGCTGAGGCCGGGAACGACAGCGCTAGCACGAAAACCAAAGCCACGATCAGACTCAGAATTCTCATCTTCATAAAGCGATCCTCTCCGTCCGATGATCGGCTCGGACTGCCGAAGTTAAGAAGCGATGTCATGACCTTCAACCTGCCATTCTGGCAGAGCTGCCCGCAGCCATCAGCCCATAGCGCGCGGCTTACCGAGCACTTTGATTTTAGTGCGCCAGAACACGACTACGGCCGCGATGTCGGCAAGTGTGCTCTACGGTGCACGCCTGCCCTGAAGTCTGCCCGAAACGCGCGATCGGCGAGACGACGCGTATTGACCGCAGCGAAGCGATTCAGTAATCTCGGTGGCCATCTTTCGGGGGTGCGAGATCATGCAAAATCACTCGAACGATAAAGACTCGCTCTTATCGCGTCGCGAGTTCGCGCGTAAGGCTGCACTTGCCGCAGCGGCCGTCGCCGTCGTGCCTGCAAGCGCATCGCCGGCGGCCTCAAGATTCGACGAGCACGCCAGCCAGATCTCGCAGGCGCCATCTCAGACGCCGCTTTCGCCTGAAGATCAGGCAGAGGTCGCCGCAAGAATCGCGGCTATTCTCACGAAACACGGGGACCAATTGTCACCGGAGCAAAAAACGGACATTCGGCGCCTCGGTACGGAACTTCAGAAACCAATCGTTCGCCTGCGAGCGTATCCGCTCGAAAACAGCAGCCAGCCCGCCACGGTCTTGATTCCTGTGTTCGGCGGAATATCCGCATCGCACAAACCGCGAGGCTGAAGGATCGGATGCTTAGCGACGATATTCTTTATCTCCCGGTCGGCGAACTCGGCCGGCGAATCCATGCGCGCAAAATCTCTCCCGTTGCGCTCACCGAGAGCTACCTCGCGCGCAGCGAAAGACTCAGTCCGCAGCTCAACGCCTACGTCACGTTGACGAAAGACTTAGCGCTTCGGCAGGCGCACGCCGCCGAAAAGGAAATCGCCTCGGGGCAGTCGCGAGGCCCGTTGCACGGAATTCCCTACGCTGCGAAGGATCTCCTGGCCGTGAAGGGCTATCCCACAACATGGGGCGCGCGGCCATACGCTGATCAAATGTTCGACTATGATGCCGCGGTAGTCGAAGCTCTCGAGCGCGCCGGTGCAGTCCTTATCGGCAAGGCGGCAATGATTGAGCTCGCCGGCGGCATGAATTATCGGTTTGCGTCGGCGTCGCTGACTGGCCCTGCAAAAAATCCCTGGAATGAAGGTTGCTGGACGTGCGGATCCTCAAGCGGTTCGGCCGCGATCGTATCCGCGGCGCTCGCCGCGTTTGCAATTGGAACGGAGACCTGGGGCTCGATCATTTGCCCGTCCGGATTCTGCGGAATCAGCGGGCTGCGGCCAACGTTTGGGCGCGTGAGCCGCTATGGCGCGATGGCGCTCGCGTATTCGCAGGATAAAATCGGCCCAATGGCGCGCTCTGCGAACGATTGCGCAATGGTTCTTGCCGCAATCGCGGCACATGACTCCCGAGATCGCAGTTCCCTGCCCCCGAGTGAAGCAAGGTTTGACGACTCGCCGAGTGCGGTTGCGCCTCGCCTCCGAGTGGGGCGCCTTACGAACGCCTGGAAGAAGTGCGATCTCGAGATAGCGAGCGCGTTCGATGACGCGCTCGGAGTATTAAAGAAACGCGTCGCGCGAATTGACGAAGCCGAGTTACCGACTGGGCCATTCGACGAGGCCGCGGGAATGATCGTCAATGTGGAAGGCGCGGCGGCATTTCGCGATCTCATCGCCAGCGGCAAGGTCTCGGAACTCGCCGATCCGCTGGGACAAATCAACGGCTACGTGAACGAACAAATTGGCGCCGGCGACTACATGCGCGCGCTGCAAATTCGCGCGATCTGCCAGGACCAGGCGAATGCCATGTTCGATAAGTTCGACGTCGTGGCGGCGCCCACGCTGCCAGTGGCTGCGACGACGCTAGACACCAACCTCGAAAAAGGACTCAGCTTCCCGGATCCGCTCGGCGCCATCGGAAATCTTTGCGGCCTTCCGGCTATCAGTGTGCCGTGCGGTTTCACATCTCAGAAGCTGCCCGCCGGCATTCAATTCGTGGCGAGATGCGGAAACGAACGCGCTGTCATCGCCGCAGCGCGCCTATTTCAGGAACACACGGACTGGCACACCAAGCGCCCTCCGATTTCCTGAATTCGCATCGAGTACTATTCGCCGGCACGACCGAAGTACCACTTCGCAGTTACTCCGGGATGATTGTCCCTGTCGGATCCTTCAGCAAAGATTTCCGTTTTGGAGGAAGTTGGACGATGGAACCGACGCGCGGTCTCGAAGTGAACGCACCTTCTCAACGTACTGACAAAACCGAAGTTGCTGCTGCGAATCACGGGAAGAGTTCGGGCGCGGAATCGAGCCCGGGGCCGCGTTCATCCAAGTCGCGTCGCAAAAAGGCGAACAAGCCTAAAACTCAAGACGTACAAGTCGAATTGAGAAATTCCGATATTGAACAGATTCGCGCAGTGCTCGCCTTGAAGCCTCAGAAGCGGGAAGGCCTGAGCGCCGGTGCTTGGATCGCCATCGCGCTCGCGGTCGTGATTGTTTTGGCGGCGCTTTCTGCATGGCAATGGACGGCGTCGAAAGAACAGGCGGCCGAGAATATCGCGCCGCCGAAAATTGCAACTCCCAAGCCGCCCGAGTTCGCTCTCGAATCGCCCTCGAATGGCGCGAACGCCAGCACCGGCTCGTCCGCAGCCCAGCCCACACAGAACAGCACCGCGCCCGGCTCCGGAAATTAAGCCACTCCGCCATTAAGTCTTCGAACTTCGCCGCGCATCTGCCGCCGTTGCGCCTCCAATCCGAACTCCACTTTCACGCGTACTCCTGTCAGCAACTCGATGAATCGCGCAACGGGAGGCCACGCAAATGCCAAATCGTGAATCGCTGATCGGCAGCTTTGATCTCGAGCGATATCTGCGAAATTCAAAGAAAGTGGATATCAGCGATCTTGATTTGAACGAGGCGGCGAAATTCCCGCTCTCAGCCGAGGAAATTCGCAGCCTCACCTACATGATGGACATCGAGTCTCATACCATCGTCTATCTGCGAAGCATTCTTTCGACTTGCGCAATCGAGGATCCCGATACCACCGCATTTCTGAGCTGCTGGGCGTACGAGGAGCATTTCCACGGACGGACGATCGGGCAATTTCTGAAAGCCCGCGGCATCGAGCATTCACACGACCGGCTCGCAGAGGTGCAGCAAGCGACGTCGTATAAAGAATGGCTCAAGGACATGGCCTCCTCCCTGATTTGCCAGCTTTCGCGCCATTTCCATGGCGCCTATTTGACCTACGGCGCGATCTCCGAACTCTCGACGCTCGAAGGTTACGGCGTAATGGCGCGCCGCACGCAGAATCCCATCCTGGCGGAAATCATGCGGCGCCTCGCCAAAGACGAACGGCGCCACTTCTCGTTCTATTTCAATAAGGCCAGGATCGAGCTTCAGCATCGCAACGCCCAACGGCTCACAACCTTCATCATCAAACATTTTTGGCTGCCCGTCGGCGGAGGCGTGAAACCTGATGCCGAAGTCGAATGGATCTTGAGCTTCATTCTCGGCGACTCAATGGGCGCTCAGATCGCGGCCCGCATCGATCAGACGATCGCGAAGCTGCCGGGACTCCAGTGGTTCGACCGGCTGACGCGCAGCCGCGACGAAGCGCTCCGCAAGGCGCGGCGTATTCCACTGGGAGAACCAGCCATCGCATCCGGCGACTGACCCCCAAGCTAACCCACAGAATCTTCGGGCGTTCCACACATATTCCTGTTGACACAGTGCGCTTTGTGTATGAATATTCATGTGACTGCATAAACAGTCGGAACGCTGCATGAATACTCATAAGCGATTCCGGCAAGGGCAGATCCTGAACCTCCTGGCGCGGATGCAGGTGGCGAATCAGGATGCGCTGCGCCGGCAACTGATTCGGCGCGGGCTGAACGTCACGCAAGCAACGCTCTCCCGCGACCTTCGCGAGCTGAAGTTGGTCAAGACCGCCGAAGGCTATCGGCCAATGGCCGCGATGATCGAGGAAGCGCCTGCGGTTTCGAACCTGGCGCGAGCGGTGGGCGAATTCTTGCTCGATATCCGTCCGGCTCAGAATCTGCTCGTCCTGAAGACGCCGCCCGGAGGCGCGCAGCCGCTGGCCGCCGCGGTTGATGCAGAGCATTGGAACGAAGTGGCGGGGACGCTTGCCGGAGACGACACCATCCTCATCGTCACTCCGTCGCGATCGGCCCGCGCCGCCCTCGAAAAGCGTCTTAAGGATTTGCTCCGATGACCGATCCATTACGGGTCGCCGTTGTTGGAGCAACGGGCTACGCAGGATACGAACTGGCCCGCCTCCTCCTTCGGCACCCCAATCTCGAAAAGCCGACGTTCTATCTCCGCGAAGGCTACGCGAATGTTCATTGCTTGACCGAAATTTTTCCGCAGCTGCGCGGATGGGCTGACGCGCCTTGCGCGAGTTTCTCCGTCGACGCCATCGCCAAGAGCGGAGCAAAGGTTGCATTTCTGGCCACGCCCCATGAAGCTTCGGCGGAAATCGCGCCGGAATTGCTTGACGCTGGCCTTCAAGTCGTGGACCTGAGCGGCGCGTTCCGCTTTTCGGATCCCGGCACTTTCGCACATTGGTACAAGCTCGCGCCCCCTTCGCGTGAATTGCTGAACGAGGCGGTATACGGACTTCCCGAACTCTATGCAGACAGACTGCCGGGCGCACGGCTGATCGCGAACCCCGGCTGCTATCCGACATCCGTAATTCTGGGCTTGCGGCCGCTCGTTGATGCCGGCTGGATCGATGCTTCGCGCGGTGTTGTTTGCGACTGCAAATCAGGGGCAAGCGGCGCGGGCAAAGAACCGAAGCGCGAGACGCATTTCGTTGAAGTGAATGAAAACTTTCGCGCGTATGGCCTGTTCACGCATCGTCACACGCCCGAAGTGATCGAGCATACCGGCCTCGCGGCGCGCGACGTCATCTTCACGACGCACTTGCTTCCTATCGACCGTGGAATTCTCTCCACTCTATATGTCTGGCTCAACGAACCGCAGAAACTGGAAGAAGTCGAAGCTTTATACCGGCGAGCTTACGCGAACCGGCCGCTCGTGCGCGTCTCGCCAGGGGGCAAGATTCCGGAACTCCAATTCGTGACGCGGACGAATTTCTGCGATATCGGTTTCGCACTGGATGAATCAGGCGAGCGGCTCGTTGTCGTGTCGTGCCTGGATAACCTCGGGAAAGGAGCCGCGGGCCAGGCTGTCCAAAATCTAAACGGAATGCATGGCTACGCGGAAACGGCGGGATTGATATGAGACTGGTGGTCAAAATTGCGGGCGCGTTGCTTGAAAGCGACGACACCGTTCAAACGATCGCGCAGCAGATCGCGCAGCTGGCTGCCGATGGAAACGAACTCCTGGTCATTCACGGCGGCGGAAAGATTTTCACTTCTACGCTGAAGCGGATGGGGATTGAAAGCAAGTTCGTCGGCGGCTTGAGAGTGACGGATCGCGAAACTCGCGACATCGCGGTCATGGTCTTCGCGGGTTTGCTGAACAAAAAACTAGCCGCGGCAATTTCTCTTGTGGGCCAGCCCGCGGTCGGAATTTCGGCAACGGACTCCGCCTGTTTCACGGCGGAACCGATGTCGCACAACGAAGTCGAGGGTGGTCTCGGCTACGTCGGATATCTGACCGGCGTGAACGTTGAATTTTTCGAGTCGCTGTGGAAGGCAAATTTGGTTCCGGTCGCGTCGTGTCTCGGGCTCGGGTCAGACGGCGAGCTCTACAACATCAATGCGGATCACATGGCCGCGGCCTGCGCGGAGTACTGCCGCGCCGATCGCCTGATTTTTTTGACCGACGTCGCGGGAGTCCTTCACGAGGGCGAGGTTCTTCAGGCGATAAATGGCGGTGAAATTGACGATTTGATTCGACAGAGCAAAGTTTCGGGAGGAATGGTGCTGAAGCTCGAAGCGTCGGTGCGCGCGCTCGCTGGCGGGGTGAAACAGGTGCGCATTGTGGGCGGAGCGAATCCTGACGCACTTCTTTCGGCGGCAAACGGAGCGAACGGCCTCGGCACGATGGTAACGCCGACCTACGAGCCTGCGAATGAGGCGGCGAGATGAGCAAGCGCAGGGCAAACTCTCGCAATTCGGCGGTGCAAGCCCGCCGCGATGAAGCCCGACATCTGATGAATACGTATAAGCGCCCGGATGTCGTCTTCACGCACGGCAAAGGATGCTATCTCTACGACGAGAGCGGCCGCGCTTACCTCGATTTTCTCGGCGGAATTGCGGTGAATGCGCTCGGCTATTCGCATCCGCGGATCGTGAAAGTCATTCGGCGCGAGGCTGGCCGCGCGATTCACCTCTCGAACCTGTTCCACAACCCGTATCAGGGACCCTTGGCGCGCAAGCTAGCCGAGTGGTCGGACCTTGACCGCGTTTTCTTTACAAATAGCGGCACGGAGGCGATCGAAGGCGCGTTGAAGATCGCTCGAGCTTATGCGCGCGCCCGTGCGACGAACGGCTCCTCGCCAAAAACGCGCGTTCTCGCTCTTACGAATTCGTTTCACGGCCGGACATTTGGCTCGCTCGCGCTTACCTATCCGGCCAAATATCGCGAACCGTTCATGCCGCTGATGCCCGGCGTCGACTTCGTACGATTTAATGACGTCGCCGATCTCGAAGCGAAATTTGACTCGGGTGTTTGCGCGCTCGTGCTGGAGACGATTCAGGGTGAAGGCGGTATCTATCCGGTCAGCGAGGCGTTTTGGAATCGCGCGCGCGAGCTTGCGAGCCAGCAGCGGGCAGCGCTCATCGCCGATGAGATTCAGTGCGGGCTTGGCAGAACCGGCCGCGCCTTTGCCTACCAAAAATTTAAGAGCTTGCCCGATATCGTGACCATCGCCAAGCCGCTCGCCGCCGGTCTGCCGCTCGGCGCCGTTCTCGCAAGCGAAGAATTCGCGAGCGCGCTCTCGCCGGGTATGCACGGAACCACTTTCGGCGGCGGGCCGCTCGTCTGCGCGACGGCGCTCGAGGTGCTCAGCATCATTGAAGACGAAAAGCTGATGAAGAATGCGCGCGAGCGCGGAGTGGAAATCAAGAAAGGCATCTCCAAGCTGGCGTCGCGCTTTGAATTTGTGCGCGAAATTCGAGGCGAGGGCCTGATTCTCGGCGTTGACCTGAACGTCGAAGGCGGCCCGTTTGTCGAAGCCGCGCTCAAGAACGGGTTGGTCATCAATTGCACCCACGATCACATCTTGCGTTTCCTTCCGCCACTCAACATTCGTAAAACGCACGTCGCGGAATTCTTGTCAAAACTTGAAACGGTATTTGCAAAAACACCCAAGCCCAAGCCGGTTCAGGCGGAAGCGGCAATCGCCGCCCCGCCTATGAAGTGGACTTCCGCCGAGAGCCGCGAACGCGAAGCGGCTCTACCGGCAGCGGCTCGGTGAACGAGGACACGATGGCCACTGCCACAACATCAACGACGATTTCATTGCAGCACGATCTACTGACTGGAATGGAGTGGGGCGCGGGACAAGTTCGCGAGCTGCTTCACCTCTCGGCCGACGTCAAGGCGCGCCCCGATCGTTATCGCGGAGCGCTGGCTGGACGCTTCCTCGCGCTGATTTTCGAAAAGCCGTCGCTGCGGACGCGGGTGACGTTTGAAGTTGGAATTGCAAGCCTCGGTGGTTCGGCCACTTTTCTCGATCACACCGCATCGCATCTCGGCGAACGCGAGGCGGTCGCGGACGTCGCTCACAGCCTCGAGCGGTGGACGCATGGAATCGTCGCGCGGCTGTTCAAGCAGGAAATTCTCGACGAGCTGGCGCAAAATGCGAGCATTCCGGTGATTAACGCGCTGACGGACCGGTTCCATCCATGCCAGGTTTTCGCCGATTTCTTCACGCTAGAAGAGCATTTCGGCGGATTGCGCGGACTGAAAGTCGCCTACGTCGGCGATGGAAACAACGTATGCAATTCCCTGCTCGGCGCGGCCGCCAGACTTGGCGCGCACATTCGCGTGGCCACTCCCGCGGGATATGAGCCCGACGCCGGCGTAGTGGCCGAAGCGCGTCGCGCGGCTCGCGAAACGAAAGGCAAAGTCGAAATTCTTGGCTCGCCCGAAGAAGCCGTCGCCGGAGTTCAGGCCATTTACACTGATGTCTGGACGAGCATGGGCCAGGAGTCTGAAGCATCGGCGCGCGCAGCAGCTTTTATGGGATTCCAGGTTAATTCCGATTTGTTTGCGCACGCCGCGCCTGAAGCCGTCTTCATGCACTGCCTTCCGGCGCATCGTGGAATGGAAGTATCCGAAGAAGTAATGGATTCGCCCCGCTCGATTGTGTTCGATCAGGCCGAGAACCGGCTCCACGTGCAAAAGGCAATCCTTCTGACCTTACTTTCTTAACAAAGGATTTTGATGCCGACGAAACACGCACCTCATAAAACGAAAACAAAGCATTCCCGGGCAAACGGTGGCGCCCACAGCGCGAACGGCCGGGCGAAGGAGTCCACGGCCGCTGCAACGAAGCCGCACCTCGGCGTTCACCCGCGCGCTCCGAGAAAAGTTGTGCTCGCATATTCGGGCGGGCTCGATACGTCCATCATCGTCGCGTGGCTCAAAGAAATTTACGGCTGCGAAGTGATCGCCATGATCGGCGACCTTGGTCAGCAGGAAGATCTCGAAGCGGCGCGCCGAAAGGCACTGGCCACCGGCGCGAGCTCAGCTTACGTGGAAGACTTGCGCGAGGAATTTATAACCGATTACATCTGGCCGACGCTGCGCGCCGGAGCTGTGTACGAGCACAAGTATTTGTTGGGCACTTCGTTCGCGCGGCCGCTTCTCGCGCGGCGCCAGGTGGAACTCGCGCGCAAGCTCGGCGCGGACGCCGTGGCGCACGGTTGCACGGGCAAAGGCAACGATCAGGTGCGTTTTGAGCTGGCGGCCAAGGCGCTCGCACCGGAACTGCAAATCATCGCGCCTTGGCGTGAGTGGGACATCGTCTCGCGCGAAGATGCGATTGCCTACGCGCGGGCCCACGAAATTCCCGTCGAACAAACTCGCGCGAACATCTACAGCCGCGACCGCAACATTTGGCACTTGAGCCACGAGGGCGGCCGTCTCGAAGATCCCGCGAACGCTCCGGAAGAAAGCATGTGGCAGTGGGTCGTTGCGCCATCTGCTGCACCCGAGAAACCAGCTCACGTAGAAATCGCATTCGAAGCCGGAATTCCAGTGTCGGTCAATGGCAAAAAGCTTGCGCCCATTGAACTGGTCGACGCGCTGAACGAAGTGGCCGCCGCAAACGGCATCGGGCGCATGGACATCGTCGAGAATCGCCTTGTGGGAATCAAGTCGCGTGGAGCGTACGAAACTCCAGGCGGCACGTTGCTTGTGACAGCGCACCGCGAACTCGAGTCGCTCGCGCTCGATCGCGAAACGGCGCATTACCAGCAGGCCCTCGCGCTGAAATATGCGGAAATGGTTTACTACGGAATGTGGTTCACGCCGCTGCGCGAAGCGCTCGATGCGTTCTTCGCCAGCTCGCAAAGCCGCGTGACCGGTACGATCGGCCTCGAATTATACAAGGGCAACGTGAACGTCACCTTGCGACACTCTCCGAATTCGCTCTATCGCACGAACCTCGCGAGCTTCACCATGACCGGTTACAACCCCAAGGACGCCGAGGGATTCATCAATCTTTTTGCCCTGCCGATTACTGTGCCCCACGGAGACTCGCCGCGTTGAGCAATTCCAACGACAAAAAAATGTGGGGCGGGCGTTTCGAGCGCAACCCCGACGCATCGTTCTACGAGTTCCAGCGCTCGTGGCGATTCGACCGTCGTTTATTGCCGCATGAGATCGCACTCGATCGCGCCTGGGCGCGTGGCCTGGAGCGCGCCGGTATCCTTTCCGCGGATGAAACTTCTCAAATACTCAAGGCGCTCGACGCGATCGAACAGCGCGCCAAATCCGACTCCGCATGGCTCGATCGCACCAACGCGGAAGACGTCCACCATTTCGTCGAGTTGGCGCTGATCGAAGCTCTGGGCGCCACCGGCGCAAAACTTCATACCGGCCGCAGCCGGAACGAAATGGTGACGACGGAGTTCAGAATGTTCGTAAAGGACGCCGCGCGCGAGATGGGCGAAGCTTTGAGCGTCCTGATCGAAGCCTTCGCGCAACAAGCGGAGCGTCATCTCGGCGTTCCGATGGCCGGCATGACGCATATGCAGCACGCTCAACCGATTCTGCTTTCTCATTTCCTCCTCGCTCATGCGGAAGCGTTTCTTCGCGATGCCGGCCGCGCATGGAATGCCGCCAAACGCGCGGACGTCTGTCCACTCGGCTCCGGCGCGTTCGCAGGGTGCGCCTTTCCAATCGACCGAGATGCGCTCGCTGGCGACCTCGGGTTCTCCGCGATCACGGGAAATAGTCTCGATGCCGTGAGCGATCGCGACTTCGCGCTTGAATATCTCTTTGCGCTCTCCACAATCGCCGTGCATCTCTCGCGCTTAAGCGAGGATTTCATTCTGTTCGCATCAGTCGAATTCGGCTACGCGATTCTTCCAGACGAATTCGCGACGGGCAGCAGCCTCATGCCGCAAAAGAAAAATCCGGATGCATGGGAATTGATCCGAGGGAAGTCCGGACGAGTCACCGGCGCGCTCGTTTCTCTGCTGATGACGATGAAGGGGCTGCCGTCGAGCTACCAGCGCGATCTGCAGGAAGACAAGGAGTCGGTTTTTGACGCCCACGATGAAGCGCTGGCAATGTTGCGCGTCGCAGCCGGAGCGCTTGCCGCTACCAAATTCAATGAGGCGAGATTGCGGGCCGGCGCGGCGAATCCTGCGCTGCTTGCCACCGAGGCTGCGGACTATCTTGTGGCGCGCGGAGTTCCCTTCCGCGAAGCGCACGAGATCGTTGGGCGCATCGTGCGAGACGCGGAAAGTGAATCCAGATCCATCACGGATTTTCCCCTCGACGCACTGCGGAAGCACTCGCCTGCATTCGCAGCGGATTACTTTAAGGAAGTGACGCTCGAAGCGGCGATCGCGCGAAAACGTGTTCCCGGCGGAACCTCGGTCGCGGCGGTCCGGTCGGCACTCGAGGAACTGCACGCGCGTCTGGGCGCGCGCGAGGCGGCGCGATGAAAATCCGGAAAGCCCGAGCGGGTGACATTCCCGCGATTCATCGCATCATCGAACACTACGCCGCGCTCGGCGTTCTGCTTCCTCGCGACCCTGACGATATTCGCAAGCACCTTCGTGGGTTTATCGTCGCCGCGGACGGGCGCCAGATGATCGGTTGCGTTTCGCTCGAGTTTTACAATGTGGGCCTCGCCGAAATTCGTTCGCTGGCGGTGAATCCGGAAATTCGTGGCCAGGGACTCGGCACCCAACTCCTGAAAGCCGCGCTCGATCTCGCCACCGAATTGAAGCTCAGCAGAGTCTTCGCGTTGACGAGCTCGCCGCGCTTTTTTCTCGCGCAAGGGTTCGGACTCGCGCGGCGCCAAGCGATGCACGAAAAAGTTGATCGCGATTGCATACACTGCTCGAAGGCGAATACGTGCCGCCTTTCTGCGGTGGTCATGGATTTATCAGGCGCCCATCCGGCACTGAATATCGTCTCCGTTGGAAGCGAAGCCGCTCAGGCTGAATGATGGCAGGCGCCAGACGGCAGGATCTCCCAAGACAATTTTCTTTTGCGGCGGCGGCGTGCGGCTTGAAAAAGTCGGGGCTCGATCTCGCCGCGATCGTAAGCGAAATTCCATGCGTGGCCGCGGCCATGTTCACCACAAATCTCGTTCAAGCCGCGCCCGTCGCCGTGTCCAAGGAGCATCTCCAGAAGAGTCGCACGCGGATTCGTGCGATTGTCGTCAATTCGGGAAATGCCAATTGCGCCACAGGGAGCGCCGGACCGAGCGCGTCTCTAAAAACAACCCGCGAGGTCGCCAAACAATTGCGCTGTTCGGCAGAACAAGTGTTGGTTTGCTCCACGGGCGTCATCGGCGTGCCGCTAAAAGTGGACAAAATTCTTCGCGCGACGCCCGGATTGATCCGATCGCGAAGCGCGAGCGCTCGATCCTTCGCCAGCGTCACGCGCGCAATTATGACCACGGATACTCGTCCGAAGTGGGCCGCGGAGCGAATTCAGATCGGCGGAAAGCCTGTTCGCATTCTCGGTTGCACCAAGGGCGCGGGCATGATTCAGCCAAACATGGCCACGATGCTCGCGTTCGTCGTCACGGACGCGGCCGTCGGCTTTCGCGAGCTCACGTTGGCGCTGCGGACCGCCGTGGCCGGCACGTTCAATGCGATCACCATCGACGGAGATACTTCGACCAACGACACGATCGCGGTGCTCGCGAACGGCGCGTCAGGAACAGCCAAATTGCGTCCCGGCAGCAAGGGATACGCCGCCTTTGCGGGTGCACTCGCAAAGGTTTGCCAAAAACTCGCACTCGCAATCGTCGCGGATGGTGAAGGCGCAAAGCGAGTCATCGAAATCGAGGTCTGCGGCACGCGAACCGTCAGCGACGCGGAAAAAATCGCGCGTACGATTGCAAATTCGCCGCTGGTCAAGACGGCGTTCGCAGGTGGAGATCCCAACTGGGGCCGCATTCTCGCCGCAGCCGGACGCGCGGGGGTTCCTTTCGATCCAGCGACGGTTCGCATCGATTTGGCGGGAGTGCGAGTCTGCCAAGACGGCCTCGAGCGTTCGTTCAATGAACGCGCGATGCATCGAAAGATGCTCGCAAAATTCGTCCCCGTCCGGATGGATCTGCTGGCAGGTTCCGTATCCGCGCGCATCTGGACCTGTGACTTCACCGGGGACTACGTTCTCATCAACGCCAGCTACCGCACGTAGCACTGTTGAAGTGTCAGCCCGCGTTGACATCCTTGGCTTTCGTGGCGCGGGCATCCTGCCGGTCGTCGTGCCGGTCCGTCGCCATGCCTCACACTCGGCGCCGGAATTTCACTGGAAGGTGGCAGGGATTCCGCACACTTCGAGCAGATTTATACGTCCTTCCGCTCCCACCTTATTGCACAGCCTGTGAATGTGGTTCTTGATGGTTTGCTCGGCGAGATTGAAATGCGCCGCGATTTCCTTGTTCGTCAGCCCTCGCGCAATCAACGGCACAAGCTGTCGCTCCCGCCGCGTGAGTGGGAAAGGCACCTGAACGTTCGTCGAGCTTTCGGTCCCGGCGTGGTGCGCCACATACTCAAGCAACGTGCGGGAGAATTGGGGCGGAATCACCGCGGCATCCTGAGCGACCGCGCGAACCGCGGCGACGATGTCCGATGCGGAGGCGTCGCGCAACAAATAGCCAACCGCTCCGTGCTTTGCGGCTTCGAGGAACAGAAGGTCGTCCTGCTCCATCCCCATCAGGACGATTCGCAAAGCGGGTAAATCATTTCGCATGGCTTGGACATACTCGTGTCCCTCGAGAAGCGGTTTTGCCGTATCGAGAAGCAAGACGTCTGCATTCATCGAGACGATGAGTCGCGCGGTCTCCGAATTCAGGTGTTCGGAAATCGTCACCGAAATTCGCGCACGAGCTTTGAAAAGCCGCCCCAATACTTCCCGAAGAAGTCTATTCCCCGACACGACGAAGAGACGAATCTCGTGTTGACGCACGGTCTAACCTCTGCAAAGGATTTGAATCAGGCAAGACAGGGGAGGGGTAAAGCCGGCTATGTTGCCACCGGTGAGTATAGGTGCTTCTAGGAATGCCTGGGCGGGATTTCTTCCAATGTTTCTAATTGGTTATTCGAAGATCGGCCTGGGCCGGATGCGCCGCCGTATTCAGGCACGATCTCCTTCAGCCGGGCTCGAATTGCTGCTGAATCTTCTGTTGCAAGAGTCGCGCGGAGCGCGTCGATTTGGCGCATCAGGACCGGCCAGCTTCCGCGCGCACGCCGCACGCGCCTAATTTCGCGGCAGAACGTAGCGGCGATTCTTTCGTCGGCGAAGAACAATTCCTCTTCGAGCTTTTCGCCCGCGCGTAAGCCGATGAACTTGAACTTGCCCGCCGGCTCGGGCGCTCCCGATTCTTGAATCAGCTTGTTCGCCAGATCTACGGTCCGTATGGACTCGCCCATATCGAGAACGAGAATGTCACCGTGCTGCCCCGTGGTAAACGCTTTCAACACCAGCGCGACAGCTTCGCTGCTGGTCATGAAGAATCGGCGCGCGCTCGCATGCGTGATTGTCAGAGGCAAGCCGAGTCGCAATTGCTCCTGAAAAATTGGAATCACGCTGCCGCTGGATCCAATCACATTGCCGAAGCGGACGGACACGCATCGCATGGTTCTCAGTGGGCGCGTTGCGAGCATCAATTCCCCGATACGCTTTGTGGCGCCCATGACGCTGGCCGGATTGACTGCCTTATCGGAAGAAATAAGGACGAATCCGCGGCAGGCATGCTCATCGGCCACGTCGAGCAAGGTAGCGAGGGCGAGAACGTTGTTCGCTACCGCTTCGCGGACTTTTGTTTCCAATTGCGGAACATGTTTGTCCGCGGCAGCGTGAAACACGAATTCGATTCGGTGCGTGGCGAAGCACTTACGCATTTGCTCGCGATCGCCCACATCAGCGAGGAAGCGTACCGTTTCGACGTTTGGCGTGCCGGCCGAAATTTCCGAATGCAGCGCGTTCAGCGCCGAATTGTTGCGATCTGCGCAGATCAGCTTCCTCGGCCCGCACGCCGCAATCTCGCGGCACAGGGCCGAGCCGATCGAGCCCGCCGCGCCCGTCACCATAACCACGCGACCTTCAAGATTGGGACGGACGCTTGCGAGATCTACCTGAAACGGTTTGCGGCCCAGCAGGCGTTCGACCGGAACTTCGCGAGGGTTCATGGGCGGCATGCTTTCGCAGTGGGGAATGTTTTGCCGCCCCGTTGACGTGACCGGAAAGAAGACTGTGCGAGAGCTTGCAACGATGGGCTCACAGTTTCTCGATCAACCCGAAGTAATGAGCGCAGAGCACGCTAACGCGTGAAAGTTTCATGTGGAGTCCTGCGCTTGCCCAGACGGCGCGACTGATCGGAGGCGCGAGCGTAACGGGTTCGAGCGTAATGCGAGATGCGGGGAACATCCGCATCAATTCGTTTCGCGATATCCCGCGCACGTCTCGATTCCGAGGATTGTTCACACGTAAATCGTGCCACAAAATCACGCCCGCTGGCCTCAGAACTCGCTGCATCTGTGCGGAGATAGCGACTTTCAGTGCCGGATCCAGAATTGAGCTGAACACCGTGAACGCGAGCAAAACGTCGAAGCTTTCATCGTCAAACGGCAAGCGCGAGGCGTCGCCACATTTCAAATGAATCAGCGGCGAACAACGCATGCGCGCCATTTCCACGCGTTCCGGCAATAGGTCAATTCCGGTGAGATTTTCGGCCTGGGCCCCAATTCCAGCGAGAAAATGGAGCCACTGGCCTTCGCCACATCCAACATCGAGAATCCGGCAATCGGCGACCGGCGTGGCACCGTCGCGAGTGAGCGCCCGGGCTACCAGATGCTTCAACTCATCCATACGTAGCGCGTTTGAGCGTTCGGACAGCGAGTATCGCTCCGCGTGATGATCGCGGGCGCGGCGCGCATACGCCTGACGAATTCGCTCGAGTTCGGCGGCTCTTGAATTCAGCGCGGACAAAGTTGTGCCCTTCCTTTCATCCGAAATCGTTTGTGCTGAATTGCTTTCGCTCATAGCTGGCCGGCTGCCGCGTTCGCCGCTCGCTGAGGATTCGCCTCCTGCCGCAGCGCGCGACAACCGCCGAACGCATCGAGCTGGCTAAGCCACTCGCGGACCAGCGAATCCCATGCGAAATTCTTTACCGCGAACGACCGTCCTCTTCGGCCCATCTCGGACGCGAGCGAGGGATTGGCGCAGATCATACGAATTGCGCCCGCCAGCGCAGCCGCATTCTCGGGTGCAACAACTACGCCTCCGCCTGACCCCTCGATCAGCTTTGCGCCTTCGCCTCTCCCCGCAAAGATCACCGGTTTTGAGCACGACATGATCGGCAGAATTTTGGCCGGGAGATTTCCTTCCAGCAAAACTGCGTCGCGCTGAGGCGCCAAACCACACTCCGCAATAGAAAAATACCGCGGGACGTCAACACTCTCGACGGGATCGAGAAACGTGACGTTTCTCAGTTTCAGCTTACGGGCTAACTGGACGAGCCGCGCCTTCTCCGAACCGTCGCCAAGAAACAGGAAGTGCACGTCCTCGCGTCCGAGCATTTCTGCCGCGCCGAGTACGTGCTCAAGTCCCTGCGCGAAGCCCATTGTTCCCGCGTACAGCACCGCTCTCCGATTTTCGAGCCCGAGTTCTCTCTTCAGACCGATGTCGGGGCTTTGCGGCCTGTAAACGGCGGGATCCACGCCATTCGGAAGCAAAATGATCTTCGAAGGTGGGACACCTTTTTCAGCAATCAGCGACGAGCGCACTCCCTCGGTGACCGTACTGATGACATCCGCCCGCGCGTACGCAATTCCCTCCAGCATCTCAAGCATTTTTATTAGGAGCGGACTTCTGGAAAGTCCAAGTGCGCGAATGGAATCAGGCCAAAGGTCCGAAACATTCACGATCAATCGAATACCACGCAGGCGCGCACACAGCAGCGCAGGTAACACAAGTGTCAGCGGCGGAGATTCTACGAAAATCCAATCCGGAGGCCGCGATCGAATCAGGCCAACGAGCGACGTGATTGCGAATGATGCATAATTGGCCATCCGCCGGAGTCCCGCGCCCACAGACGCATAAACCCACGTGCGATGGATTCGAACTCCGGCAACTTCGTCCGAGTGATAACAGCGCCTGCGATATTCAGGATATATCTCGCCGCGTGGATGGTTGGGAAGTGCAGTTACCACCTCGACCGCATGTCCCGCGTCCGTCAATCCGCGAGCCAAGGCCGCGAGGCGAGTTTGGGCAGCGCCGATTTCAGGCGGGAAATATTGCGTGAGGATCAGAAATCTCATTCGCTGTGGGCTGTAACAGCTTTAAGACCTTCAGGCATGCCAATGGCATTTTACGCTGACAGAATTAAAACTGAACGTGGAAGTTTGGTTGCAGCGTTTCAGGTAGAGGTAAATCTTGCGGGAGAAAAAGCGGAGCAATTCCTAAGTTCGCGGCAAGATCGTCCGGACAGTGCGGGGCGATGCGGGGCGCCTGGCATGCGACGCGATGCTGGGAGTGCTCGGTGACTCAAGCACCGCGCGCGCCAACGCATCCGCGACGCACGCTCGAAATTCGTTACTCAGAAGATTCATGTCGAGGCACAGGGGCGCGTCGGCTAAATCTCGGGTCAGCCGAATCTCGCCAATCGCGCCTCCCGTCCGCGATATCAACGGCAGCCGCAACTCCCAAACGGCGGGAGCGGCGGGGCGGGGACGCCAGAAATGCGCGACAATTCCGCTGACTTGATCAGCAGAAGCAGCGACAATTGCATTCACCTGGTCAACAGAAGTATCGAACCCACAAGAAGCGTTTTGTTTCAAAACATCGAATCCGTAGGATGTCCGGTGTTTTGATAAGGTTAGGCGGAACGAAATGCCTAAAAATCCGAGGGGCTGCAGCGTCGTTTGCAACACTCGGCAGAGTTCCGCGAAATCGGGAGGCGCGGCGAGGAGAGCTTCGATACCACGCCGCAATGCAATATTACTTGCGACAAACTGCCTTCTTTCACGGAAACGCCGGATGATGGCAGCGAGTTCGAAATATTCAGCATAATTCAATCCTCGAATCCCGCACCAGACTCCGACCGCCGCCAAAGGGAGGACCAGTCCGAGAGTCCATGCGCCACGCAGGAGAATCACGGAAAGCAGCGCGAATCCAGCAACAACGGAATAAAGAATCAGCACTGCGCCACGATGTGAAAACCCGCGCTTGAGCAACTTGTGATGGATGTGCTCATCGTCCCCGTTGAAGATTGGCTTTTGTCCAATGAGGCGGCGGGCCACAGTCCAAGTGACATCCGCAATCGGCAAGCCGAGAAGAAAAACGGGCAATGCGAACCGTGTCGCGGTTGTGACGGCTGGACGGACGGAAAATGATAGCGCGCTCAGCAGAAAACCCAGCAGCAAACTTCCCGAGTCGCCAAGGAAAATCGTCGCCGGATGAAAATTGTAGGGAAGAAAGCCAAGAACCGACCCAGCCAAAGCGGCAGCGAGAAGGCCAGTGGCAGGAGTGTTCCCGCAAATCGAGACGATGAAAATGACGACCGCGCCCGCAAGCGCCGAACCGCAGGCAAGCCCATCGAGGCCATCGATCAAGTTGAATGCGTTGGTATTCAACAACACCCAAAAGATTGTCAGGACGAGTGTCACCGGGATTCGCAGGTCGCTACGAGACAACAGGTGCCCAATCGAATGAATGCCGAATCCACCGATGTAGAGCGACGCGGCCGCAATGCCTTCGATCGCGAGTTTCCAGCGGGGCGCGACGCTGAACAGATCGTCATAAAGCCCGAGCAAGACGATCAAAAAGGCGGGGATCCCTAGGGCGAACAAGTCCCGCTCGGCGAGCCAAAGATTTCCATTGCCGCGAGCGAATACCGCGAAACCGGCGGCGGAAGTGCCGATGAACGCGATGAAGAGCGCGATTCCGCCGACGCGCGGTACTGATTTGGTGTGAAAGTGCCGCCCGTTATTCGCGGCGTCGAGGCAACGTCGATGAACCGCGACATCCCGAACGATGCGCGTCAGAAACGCGCAAAGAGTTGCGCTGCCAACAAACGCCGAAATGTAAAAGGGCCACACGGACTTGAAAGCGTGGGTGATGCGGACGTCAAAGTTCAGGGACGCGTGCCGGGAAGTTCATTTGGGCGATCGAGCGCCCGGATTTCAATCGCTTGCGGAATACGCGCGCTCCAAAAGTTCGACCGAAGGCGTCTGGTCGCGTACATGCGGCATCGCACGGACGCGCGCCACGATCTGCTTTGCGGCGGTTTCGACTGTAAAATCCCTCTCGAGCAACGCGCGACCGTTTCGCCCCAGCTGCACGCGAAGATCGCGATTCTCTGTGAGCTCGAGCGCGGCCATGCGAAATCTGGCGTCATCGCCATTCGGCGCGCAACGACCCGCCTGATTTTCTTCGAGCAGCCCAAATAGATCATTCTTTGGGTTTACGCTCGCCAGAACGGGGATCCCGGAATAGAAATAGCTCAGCATCTTTCCCGGAATATTGTGGTTCGTAAGCCGGCGGTCGAGCGAAATCAGCCCAACGTCAAATTCGGAAACCATCGCCAGATATTCTTGCTGCGCGACCGCGGGTAGATACCGTCCATTCGAAAGACCCAATTCGACGATGGCTTTCTGCACGCGGCGCGACTCGCTGCCGTCGCCGACAAAAAGGAAAGCTATGCGTTCGTCGTGGCGAAGGCTGGCCGCGAGTCGCAGCAGATTGTCCACATCCTGCGCTATTCCAAGGTTCCCTCCGCAAAAAAACACAACCTTGTTTCCGAGCCCCAGCTTTCTTCGGTATTCGGTGTTTGGCAGGCTGGTTTCGTGAAGCCGAGTCCAGTTGTATAGCGTCTCCAGACGATGGCACATCTCCGGGAAATTCGCGTGAAAGTACGCGAGATCGCCAGGAGATTGCACAGCGATGACGTCTGCGGAGTCGTACTGCTTGATCGCCTGCCTCCGAAAGAATTTGTAAACGAACCCGCGACTCAGTACACCGGCCTCGGCTGCCCACTCGGGGAAGATATCGCGAAGAATGAGATACGTCTGGCATCGCCATAACGATTTTAGACGGTGAACGAGGGCTCCCCAAAAAATTGACGGCGAATAGAAAATGATCAGCTCCGCGGGATGGTTCAAGAGATAGCGCCGCGCCCGGCCCCACACGAGCGACGACAGGCGCATCTCCGTGATTGCGCGAGCCACGTGACCGGCACCTTTGATCCGTGGCGTTCTCACGCGAATCACGCGCACTCCTTCTTCCATGGAAAAATCGATTGTTGAAGAAATCTCGTGGGACGCCGTAAGCACAGTGACATTGCTTGCGTATCTCAGCAATTCGACGCTCAAGTCGTGCATTTGCTTCGCGCCGGACTTACAGCTGGGCAGGTAGCAATCAACGAGCACGAGAATTCGCATGGATTTCATTGAGCGACTAGAGCGAGTGGCCCACCATAAGGCGGCGCGATTTCTTGGTCTCCGCGTGCACTGCGCGCGTCAAATGGCTCGCGGGTGAGCCCCGGTGGGCACGAGGCGGGATCAATCCGTATGCCTCATTTACGAAGGGATTGCCTTCCAGCATCTCGAACTTGCGCGAACGCAAGAAATAGCCGGAATGAATCTTCTCGAGAATGTCGGAAAAGATTCTCTCGCTTGGGCTGCCGCCCATGGGGTTGAGCACGGCGCGGTCCCAGGTCTGGGGCAAGTCGATCGCCCGGAGTGCTGACTTCTCCAGGTCGTCTTCTGCCAGCAGCGATGCGCCCGCCGCGAGGGTTTCGGGACGTTCAGTCGAGCGCCGCGCAACCAGGCAGGGCACGCCGAGCACCAAAGCCTCTTCCTGGACAGTTCCGCTGTCCGTGATGATCAAGGCCGCATTTTTCTCCAAATTCAGAAACTCGAGGAATCCCAATGGCTGGGTGCAATTCAGGTTCAGCCCGTCGAGCAGTCCGCGAAGATTGAATTTGCGCACGCTGGACCGAAGGCGCGGCATCACTGGTAACACGACCGGCAAAGTTCGAGCCAGTTTGTTCAATTCTCGAAGCTTTGTGGCGAGGATTTTGCGGTTCTCCAGATGTTCGTCGCGGTGGAGAGTGCAAAGGGCATACGATTTTGCAACGACTCCGAGTTTCTTCAAGATGGGGATATGCTCCGCCGCAGGAAGGAAATTCCGGATGGCGTCGACGATGAGATTCCCGACGACGACGGCGCGAAATTCCGGGACACCTTCAAAGAGCAGGATTTGCTTGTAGCGGTCGAGATAACAATAAATCACGTCGGCAAGATGATCGACAATGATCCGGTTTTTCTCTTCCGGCATGCGCCAATCGTAACTTCGCCCGCCTCCCTCGATGTGAATCACAGGCACGCTGTATTTCGCAACGATGATGGAGGTCAAGACCGTGTTGGTATCGCCGAGATAAAGGACGGCATCAGGGCGCAGTTTCTCGATCATCGCCGCAGTTCTTGTAAACAAAAGCGCAGCTTGCTCGACATGCGATCCCTTATTCGCTTTTTTCAAATCCCGGCCGATGCGGAGGTTGAAATCCGGGCGACGCACGCCGAGATCACGGTAAAAGATTCCATCGAGTTGATAATCGAAATGCTGGCCGGAATGGACGAAAATATGACGATAGCCAAACTTACGCTGGCCACCATCCAGAAGTGCAAGCAACTGGTGCATGCGGATGAGGTCGGGCCGTATGCCCAAATAAGTCAGCAACGTAAATTTCTTTTCGGCCAATTCAGATTTAGGGGCGAAGGTCCGCGAGCATTCTCTCGAACGATGGAACATTCAAAGATGCGTTCAAACGCTTCACGGAAGTCAGGCAACGGTTGACGCACTGGTTATCGTCGCGCGCAATCCTGCAACGGACGCCGTACTTGGATTGAAACCGGCGCAGCATGTCGTATTTCGAGATTGGGTTCGAGAACACGTGAAAAACGCCGAGCTTGGGGAATCCGTCTTCGGCCGAAATCAGCGTGTCGCACAACGCGCCGAACTGTTGCGTGGTAATCCCATTCCAATAGTGGTTTGCGTAACCGACGATGGACTTCCCTTCCTGCTGCAAGAACCACTCGAGCAATCCCGTAAAGCCGGAGAGTTCGCGGCCAATAATCGACGTGCGGATGGTCAGGCAGTCAAGCGGCTCGCCCATGCTCTTTGAGAGGCCGTAGAGGTCCAGCGGCAATTTCGGCGAGTTCTCATCGTACGGGAAGCCGCTTGCGCCGCTATAGACGCAGTCCGTGGTGATGTGGATCATTCGCTCGCCGAATGTGCGCGCCAAAATGTGAGGCAGCGCGCCATTTACGAAGAGCGTCAGGGCCGAGTCGCGCGATGCAAACGGGATCGTCACACCCATGGCATTGATCACGCGATCCACCTGGCCAATCCGGTCGATAAAATCGCGATAGACGCCGCCCGACGCGCTTTTTTTTTCAGCATACTCGCGAAACAGATCGACCGCATCGAAACGCACGCACTCGTGCGCGGAAGTCCCGCCGTAGGCGTCGTCGAGCAGACGAATTTTCTCAAGATCGCGAACCGCAAGCACGAGCTTGTAGCGATGCTTCAGAACGCCGTAGATCGCGCTTCCCAGCATTCCGGTCGGACCGAGGAGCAGCACCCGCTTTCGAGATTCGGCGCTCCGCGGCCGGGGACGCGGCGTTCCCAGAGCTGATCCGGGACGCTCTGCGACCGCGTTGCTCGTGCGCCGTTTAACGGTTCTCTGATTTCCAGACATCGGTTCCCCACTGATCGTATTTGAAGCGATAGTCATCCTTCGCGGAGTCTTCCAATGTTGCAGACGAGAAAAAGAGCAGCTTCGTTTCCGGCTCGAGTGCTCGAAACCCATTCGCGTAGCCCGCCGGAATGTGCAAGATGCCCGGCCGTCGCGCGGAAAGAACGTATCGAAAGACCTTGGCATTCGGATCCGGACGCGAAACGTCCGTCAACTCGACGGCGGCCACGATTGCGGACCCGGTCAACGGAAACACGTACTTTTCCTCTTTCTGGTGCCCGTGAAACGCGCGAACGAGGCTGGTGGAAAAATTCTCAACGAGATAGAACCGGCGGATATTCGCAAAGCCGAATCCCTGAACGAACGTGAGCTGCCCGCGGTCGTCCACCGACAATCCGCCGGGGATCAGACAGGGTTCGCTACGCGAACTGGCCATGCGCCTTCAGGGTTTCGACGTGCCGAACGTTGAAATACACTTCGTTCTCGGTATGCTTGACGCGACCCAGCGACACCAGCTCGGCAATCTCGCGCACGCCGTCCTCGACTGTCCGCAACGTGTGCGGATTGTAGAGGGCGTCGCGCAGCGCTTTTCGCGTGCTGACATGATAGTTTCGCTGATCCTGGAACTTTTCCTCGGTGTAGCGAATTTCGCAGCCGGTCAAGCGCGCGACAATCTTGGCCAAGTCGCGGATTTGCAGATTCTCCGACGCCAGGTTGTAGATCCCGCGCACCGGCCGTTCCAGATTCGCCACAATCGCCTGCGCGATGTCCTTCACATGAATCAGCGGCCGCCACTGACAGCCGCCAAAAACGGACAGTTCCTTTTTGCAGATCGCGTTTGCCGTCATGTAATTCACAACCAGATCCATTCGCGGCCGGGAGTGCGTGTCGGAAACACCAAACGCCGTCCCCAGCCGGAGGACGAGGCTATGTTCCTGGCTCAACGCGCTTTCCGCTCTCAGTTTGGTCTGCGCGTAGAGTGAAAGCGGACCCACCGGCGATTGCTCGTCCACTTCAGCGTCATGCTGCCCGTAAACCGAGCACGTCGAAGTGAAAATGATGCGTCCAAAGAAATTGGCAGCCAGCCATTCGACGGAATTCTGATTGACTTCAACGGTTAGCTGCGGATTCACCTGGCAGGCACCGTCACCTACGATCGCAGCGAGCCAAACGACGTGAGAGCTTTGATCGAGCAGCAGCTTGAGCTTCGAAACGTCGCGAACGTCTCCGCGAATGAAATCGACTTTTTTCAAGTAATGCGGCTCGTAAATCAGGCTGTCGTAAACGGTGAAGGGAATTTTTTCGGCAGCGAGCAATTCGCTCACGGCACCGCCAACATAGCCTGCTCCACCAACGATAAGCACTTTTGTCATCGAGCGTCTCCGATGCGAGTTGCGAAGCGCGAGGCTAGGCTCGTGCTCGACTCGCGGTTTCTGCTGCCTTGTGGGTTTCTGCTGCGTTCTGATTGATGGCGTGCGCGGCTGCGTCCGAACTTGCGGCGAGCGCAACGCGGAATAATTCTGCGGTGCATTCCTTTGCATGCGTGGCGCGGCACCAACGCTCGGCATACTGCCTGGCCGCTTGCGAATGAACCTGGTAAGCCTCCTGATCCATCCGTACGCAGTTCTGCACAATTTGGCGCCAATGGGGCGGGTCTTCGAGCGGAATGCACCATCCTGCGGCATTTTCCGAAACTTCGCGCCACGGCGTCCGATCGCTCAGAACCACCGGACATCCCGCGGCCAACGCCTCAAGAATCGCGTGTCCGAAGCTTTCACCCTGCGTCGCAAGCAGAAAGAAGTGGTAGCGAGCGGCCACGCCGACTGTTTCGCCGCCCGGAATGACGCCGCGATATCGAACCAGAATGTTCTTGGGCAACGACGCGATGCATTTCTGGCACCGCCGCCAGTGGCGCGGGTCCTCGAGCGGGCCGTAGATATCGAGCTCGACACGGCCATCCACGCCGCGGAAGGCATCGAGCGCGAATGGCAGATTTTTCATCGGGGCTATGCGCGAGAAAAATATGAATCGCGCGTGGCCTGGCGATTTCTTGGGCCTGTCGATGCTGGCGCGAGGCCCGAGATGCGCCGCGTCCGGCAAATCCGGCGCGACCATCACGCGGAGGTTTGCTTGGGGGCTTGCGCCCAGCGCCCGCTCGATCTGTTTGCGCTCGATTTCCGAACTCGCTTGCCAGATCACTGCCGCACATAAACCGGAAACGACCGCCAGCCGCCGATACCACCATTTCCGCAGCCGCTTGAGCCCGAGCGCACCCGGCGAAAACTCTCCGCGCGGCGCGAGCACGACTGGGAATCGAGGCACGAGTCGCAGCGCCCGAAGCAAGAGAATCCGAACCGAGAGGACGGAGAAAAAACTGTTCAGGTAAATCACCGCCGGCGACATTTGGAGAATTCGTTTACGCAAATGACGCAGCGACAAATCGGCGGTGTAGATCACCTGTGCCCTGCCGACGCGTGTCCACATGTCGCGCTCGACGCCGCGATACGGAGCTCCGTCCCCGGCATCACGGTTGCGGGTGAGCAAGAAGAAATCGAATTCATCGCCGAGAGATTCAATCGTACGCGCGAGAGCGTGGATCGGTCCGCCGGCTTTGCAGCCCGGCAGGTAGTAATCGCAAAAAACGAAAATCTTCGAGCGGCTCATGAATGCTCGGCGCGATTCCAGCAAGCCCGGCCGGTGGCGGCGAACCGGGCCGAATAATTTGCCAGATTTGCGAGCCGCCAGTTCAGCACGCGAATTCGGTCGGAAATCGACGGATGCAGACGGTCCGTGTCGGTGTGCGCACGTTTTTCGGCGCGAGCAGCGCCGCTATCTCGCGCGCTGAGCTGTCCCGGATGGAGACGAAACGCGCCAACCGATGGCGCGGTAAGGCGCCGAGCCGACGATCCAAAAAGCACAGCGCGAGCGAAGAAGACGAAGTCGGCGACGTGGCGATAGCGATCGTCGAAGCCGCCGAGATTCTGAAACAGGCTTCTTCGAAAAATGGCGCAGGGTTGCGCGAATCCGAGGACGCCGCAGCGGAACATTGCCGGAAGCTGGCTCGGCGCGGCTGCTCGCCACGTAAACAGGAATCGCCCTTCGAGATCCATGTAATCGCAATGGCCGTAGACCAGCGATGCGCCCGTGGCATCGCCCAATCGCAGCAGCCGCGCGTAGGAATGCGAGTAGGCGACATCGTCGGAATTCAGGAAGGTCATCCATTCTGTGTCCAAACTCTTCAGTCCTTCATTCACGGCGTGATAGAGCGATCCAGGCGGCGCGTAGACGCATCGGATGCCCCACTTGCGGCAAATCCAAAGCGTGCCATCGGTCGAGCCACTGTCGGCAACGACCACGCGAACGGCGCAATTCCGCTGATTCAAGAGCGAGCAAAGCGTCCAATCGAGTGTCGCGGCGCTGTTGAGCGTCGGCACAACGACGCCGAGTGTCGCCGCCGCGGGTTCCGAGTTTGTCGCGATCGTTGCGAGATTCACGATTGCACGTTGAAGTTGAGCTACAACTGACCGCCGAGAATTGCGGGACGCAACGCGCCGCCTATCTTCGCCGTTGCGGCCGCGCTGGGAACGGGCGCGAGCCATGTGGCAGCCAAGCCAATCGCCAGAAAGATGGAAGGCGCACCGGAAAGCGGCGATCCTTGAACAAAATAGATGGCTGTCATGACCCAGAACACCACGCGAGCGAGCTGCCAGTCCGCAGCGCGTTCGCGCTTAGGAGTGCTCAAAGTCCGCAGTGCGCGGCCGGAAGCAGCGAGAAAAATGACCAGGAGCGAGAGCCCTACCAGGCCGGCATCACAGAGTTCCCGCAAGATTCCCATGTGCGGAACCGTGTTTATCCCCGCGCCTTCGGCGTCCACCCATCGAAAAAGGTCCGCGGACGGCAAATAGTCGGTGGAGGCGAGCCCCGACATCCCAGGTCCCGCGCCGGTGAGCAGCATCAATGGACGCGAGGCGAGGAACATAAACGCGGCGGCATCGAAAATGTCGAGGTGAAGTGCCAGTTCCTCGAGTTTGGTTTGCGGCGCCGTTCCCGTTTTTTCAGCCGCGAGCCTCAAGCCCACGTTTTCAGACCAGCTATCTGCAAAATCATTTCGAGGCGCGATGTAGGACCACGCACCCCAAAGCGCCAAGATCATCGCGCAGATAACGATGACGGACTTGCGTATCGCCGCATCCAGAGCCAGCAGCGGAACGAGGCCTGCGGCGACCACGAAGAGTCCGGATGTCGAAACAGACACGAACAGTCCCAGCGCGTGTATACCCACGAGGGCGAGCCATTTCCACGATCGTTGTCTGCCCCACAGCGCGAGACACACAAGCAATCCTTGGCCGGTGATGAGACCCAGGCCGCGCGGCTCGTAGTTCAAGCCGCGCATGCGGTAGTCGAGCCCAAGTTCCGGGGTTCCGGTGAGTAGCGCGTACAAATCACAGCCCGTCGCCCATTGAGCGATTCCGCCAATGGCCGCAATCGTCGTTCCGCCAATGAACCAGGAAATGAAGCGCCGCGGCCGCCGCGTCTTCCACAAATACCGCGCCAGATAAACCCCCAGGCTGATATCCGCAACCCGGCGAACGAAGTAAATCACTGCGCGGCCCTCGGCTGTTTGTGTGGGCAAACGATCGAGTCCTTCGGTCGGCCACGGCATCAGAAATCCAAAGACGATCCCGAGAATCCCCAGCCAAATGACGTACCACCAGAGCGCACGTCCCGCACGGCTCTCTCGGATCCGAGAGAGCGCGATGAAGGACGACGGCAACACCATCAGTCCGGCCACTCGAGCGGCGGGCAGGTTGACAATCACGTGAGCGCCAATGGCATCGATCGCGACCGTCAAGCAGATCCATCGCACCAGCAAATCGTCGCGGCGCTTCATAAGCAGCCAGACCGGAATACCCGCGGCCACGGCCAGAAGAAACATTTCTTGCGGTGCGATCATCGGAGATTCAGTCGGTGCGTTCAGGTGGCCGCGACATCAGACGGCGAGCCCGCGTAGAAGAAAACATTCGAGAAGCGGCTCGCGCAGCCGCCGCTGTAAGGCGTGGGCTTTCCTTCCGAGACGACAAACGGCGTGTAACCGCTGCGGCCCAGCCGGTTGACGATATCCGTGACGTTGCTTCCGAACGGGCGCTGATTGGGATCGAACAATTCCAAAAGAATCAAGCGCGGCCGCCGCGAAGGGTCGCTCAGTACCTGGCGCGCGCCTTCGAGCACCAAGCCTTCCGCGCCCTCCACATCGATCTTCAGAACGTCGACACGCTGCGCGCCGGTCGCGTCGAGACAGGCATCGAGAGTGTCCATCGTGACGGGAAACGTGCTCGCGACAGCCCGCCGGCCCGTATCGCGCAATGAATTGAAACCGCTGTCCGTGGCGCGCACGAATTGCACGCGGCCCCGTGAGGCGCCCAGGACCACCGGATTGAGCGTGACGTTTTCGAGCCGATTGACGCGCAGATTCAATTGCAGCAGCGCCGCACAAAACGGATCCGGCTCGAACGCATGGACTGCGCCCGAACTCGCTGCACGCGCCATCAGCATCGTGTAGTAACCGATGTTCGCGCCCACATCGAAGCAAATATCATCCGGCCGGATCGACGGAATTAGAAAATCTGTCTCGTCGGGCTCGTAGTTTCCCAGGTACGCAATCAGCCGTCCGACATCTTCGTTCGCCGGCACCACCAACTCGACGCCACGAATCGAAACGTGCTTCAGAAACAGGCGTTTGCTCGGAGTATGGAAGTAAGAGAGTCGCAGCGACACTTTGCCCCTAAGCTTCTTCCACAAACTCGCGGGCTTGCGGTTCCGAATCTTCTCCGGCTTCCAATCCGATTGCCGTTCGGACGGCCGAGCCATCGCGCGAGTGGCTGTCGCTTCGCTCAATCGACTGGCTCCCACGCAGCAACCGGGAGCTTCGAATGCGGAAGGATTCGCGCGGCCTCAAAATAGCAAAGTGTGACGACGGCGCCATAGGCAATCCGCCCGAGGCCCGCCCCGACGAGGCCGAAATGCGGCAACAGGAGCACGGAGGCCACGATCGAGACGCATCCGGCCGCGATGTTGGCAGCGCATGCAAAGCGAATTTTGCCGAGACCCAAAAGCGCCACGTACGGAACAACATTGATCGAAAGCCAGCCATAGCCCACCGCCAGGACGGCGAGCAGCACGTACGATTGATCGGCAAACTCGCGCCCGAGCCAGAGGGTCAGGATTTCACGCCCGCCTAAAACCAACGGCAGCGTCAATGCCGCCGTGACCGCCCAATTCGTCGCCATCGCCCAGCGAAACATCCGCTCGAGCTTGTGAGCTTCTCCGGCCTCGTGTCGCCGGCTGAATTGCGGGAAAAGGAAGCCGAATGCCGCGGCGGTGGTCAGGTGAACGACACCGGCAAGCTGCGCACAGATTGAGTAGCGCCCCGCCGCCGCTGCGCCCATCCACGCGCCAATAATCAACTTGTCCGCCTGTCCGAACATCACCGCGGCCAGGCTCTGCAGCCAGGAATACACTCCGAAGGAAGAGATCTTGCGCCACAACAGGCGGTCCAGCTCCAGCCGAAAACTTACTTCCGGGAATACTCGAACGACGCGAACCGTGTAGGCAACGATCCCGGCCGCCACGCATGCCGCCGTGGCCTCGAGAATGGCGCACACCGAATGCCCGCGCTCGACGAGCGCGATGGCCGACCCTACCGTCCCTGCTTTGACGCAAATCGACACTTGCGCGGCGGCGGCATATTCCTCGAACGCGCGCAGTGTGTTCGAGAGAATCGACTCGACCGAACGCAGCGCCAGGATCATTCCGCCGATCCGAACCGCGCGAACGTCGGAAGCAAGTGTCGCGGGACCCGCTGAAAAAACCAAGCGCGCGAGAAGAGGAGCCGCAAACAACATCGCGCCCGCCGCCAACAGTCCCAACGCCGTTCCCATCACCAGGTTCACGCGGAAAGTGCGGTTCATGCCTTCGACGTCGTTCTTTCCGCGGCACTGAGAAATGAACTTGATCGTGGCGTCGCCGAGTCCGAAATTGAATACGGAAAGGCTGCCGGTGAGTGCCAGGACCAGCATCCAGACGCCAAATTGCTCAAAGCCCATTCTCGAGAGTAGAAATGGCGCGCCAAAGATCATGAGCGCCGGCGTGGTGATTTGGTCCGCCACGCAGTACGCCGCATTTCTCGCGCCCGCACGTATTTCGGCATGATGAACAATTCGCGCGATGCTGCGCGTAATGGGAATGGAATTGAAATCTATTTTCATGGCGTGGTGTGGGTCACACTCAAATGCCCGGCGTCGTTTCCAGTCGATTCAATCGTTCAGCCGGTCGGCGCGTCGGGAGGCCTTCGGAATCGGCTCCACGCGCTGCGTAGCGGCGTTCTGGGGCCCGAAGGGTTGCGCGTCCATTGCTGGAGGCGCGCGGATGTGGCCGACGCGACTTCGTGCACAAACGCCTTTCGTTCGTCGCTCGAGTCGATTTTTTGCCAGTGCGCCACGCCCAAAATCCAGGCAACCGAAAGCGCGAACGCCGCGAGCGTCCCCATGGAAATCATGGCCAGGCGCGGTGGATAGGATTTCCTCTCAGGAACCGCTGCGGGATCGAGAACGCGTACGCTCGGGATTTCCTTGGCTTCCTGAACTTTCGCGAGTTCGTATTGCGCGGTCAGCACCTCGTAAACGGTCTCCTGCGTCTTCATCTTGCGGTAGTAATCCGCGTACCTCGCTCCAAGCAGCGGAAGCTTTCGAATCGATGGATAGGGCAAATCGGCGTTCGCGTGTGCTTTCACGCTCGACGCATTGAGGGGTTCGGGCACGGCGTCGTTGCCCTGCCCGCTGAGCCGGTCGAGATCCTTTCGCAGCTCAGCCACCCGTGCGCTCAATTCCCGGACACGCGCATTGTTGTCGGTATAGATTTGCCGCAGGCCTTCGAGTTCCGACTGCGCCGCCATCCATTCCCCGGCCAGGCTCGCGGTCGCCTCGAGCATCGCCTTTCCTTGCTGCTCGATGTCCAGCGTGCTGTTCTGGCTCGAGAACTGCGCGAACTCTCCTTCCGCTTCCGACAAATCTTTCTTCACCGCCTCAAGCCGCACTTCCAGAAATTCACGCTCGCGGCGCGCTGAAGAAGTCGAGAGCTGCGCGGCCGTCTCGTTCAACGCGCTCACGTATGCGTTGGCGATGGCTGCCGCACGCACGCGGTTCCGGTCGGTCAAGCTGATGGTGATGATCCCGCTTTTCCGGTCTTCGACAACCGATGTATTGCGGCTCAAAGTATCGCGCGCGTCTTCCAGGAGGCGCACCCGGTATGCGTCTTTCAGGTGGAACTGCTCGATCAAGCGATCTTGAATCGTGCGGCTCCCGAGCATTCCCACAAACAGCGCGCCCGGACTCTTGAACCCGAGCAGGTCGCCGGCCATCGTTCCGAGGCCTCCAGCCTTCTCTGCCATGCCCGCCAGCAGCAATGCGTTGGACGCCGACTGTTGATCGGGCGGCATCAATTGCGTCACCGCCGTGTAGCGCGCTGGAATCAAAAACGCGAGAGCGGTGGCCAGCGCGAATCCCGCTGCGGTCGCGCGGCTGAGCATCCTGCGGCTGGCCCAAAGAGTTCGCAGTTCCCCCAGCCCAAGCGCCGGAGTTGGCCGCCGATCGAGTTCCTCGAGAATCTCGAGTGTTGAGGACAATTTAGCTGTCATCGCGCAGCCGGGGCGTTCGCGCGCGCGATGTACGTCCTAGCGCGGGCGCTTGGAGCAGAAACTGCGGCTTCGTGCTTGCCATCGAGTTGGCCATCATCGTGGCGCCGGCTCGAGGCTCGCGGCATCAATGTCGAGTGAAATCGAGCGTTGAATCATTTCAATCGAGAGGACCACACGCAGATTGTCTTTCCACCTTTTCAGAATTCCCTCGCAGCCCGCCAGCGGGCCGGTCCGGATTTTCACCCGGCGTCCCGTTCTCAAGAACGGATGGGGCTCGGCTCGAATTCCTTCTGCGAGCGCGCATCGCAAACGTTCGACTTCGGCATCTTCGAGGATGGCCGGCACGCCGCCAAAACCTACGAGCCGCACCACGCTCGGAATTTGCAGCACGCGCAGCCGCCCGGTCCACGCGACCTTCACGAAGACGTAGCCCGGAAACAGCGGCAACTGCAAGCGCACGCGGCGGTCGGTCCATTGGCGAACGGAATCGAACAGCGGCAGGAAACTCTGAATGGCGTGGCGGCCAAGCTGGATCTCGACGCACTTTTCGTGGCGCGAGCGTGTCTGCGCGACATACCAGCGAAGCGCGTGGTCGTTGGGCAGCTCCTCGATCGGTTGACGTGGCCGAACGGCGCTTTCGGTTTGTTCGATTGCCAGGTTCATAATTCGCGGCTTTTGGTAGAGACAGCTTCGCCGTCTCGGCCACATCGCCGGGAGCGGCCTAACTTTACGTTCTTCTATCTGTTGCGGGCCCTCGCGGGCCGGAAACTAACTTCTTGGCCTGAATCGCCCACTCGACGCGAGATCAAATCGCAGGCGCCCCACGACACGTCGAACGCTCCACGTTCGAGCCTCTGCGAAACTCGTCATTGGCGCGCGACTCGGGCGTGCTGGGGGTAAATGCCGATTTCGAGAATTGCCGACACGTTTTCGCGGCTCCCCGCAAACAGCAATGGATAACTCGAAATGTGCTCGTACTGCAGCTCGCTCTTGACGTATATCCCGCTACGCAAATTCATTTCGTTCTCGAGCGCGTAGTCCTGCCAGAACCCTCCCCCAGGGATAAAATCCGGGCTCACGGAATTGTGCTTGTAGACGAACTCGAGAGAATTGCGAGCGTCGAAGTGATAATTGAACCAGCACTCGACGGCGCGGCCCATTCGCCCAACGGTATTTCCGATCAGGTTGCCGTTGTATTGGTAGGAATCGCGATAGGTCGAGCTCCAGTAATTCAAGTTGCCGTGATTTCCCGGGACGGTGACCCACCCGGGCGATTCGGTCGACACGACTTCGGCGTGGAAATCCATCTTGGGGATTCCCGGAAGGCGCGTGAGAAAAATTCCCGGGCGATACGGATTCTTCGTGGGATTCTGCCAGGCGATGAAGTCATCGTGCGCATACACTTCGCCGTACAGGACAAAATAATTTCGCACGCCCGGAACATAAAACGTCCAGTCCATCCCCGAATTGTTTTCGCCGGGCACATGGTGCGAGCGAGATTCAATTTGGCCGAAAACGCTGTTGACCAGGTCGCCGGCTGTAATCGGATCGCCGCCGGTGCCGCCAATCTCCGTCGTTCGCCCGAATCCCAGCTCGAGACACCGAAGCGGCATGAAATTGATCTTCTGGCCGTAGATGAATGGCCGCGGAATGTAGGAATGGCCTTGCAAGCGCCCGAAAAACTCGTCAACGCGCGCGGGACCCAGATAACTGAGAAAGCCGGGGAGAAGGAACGGTTCGGGATTGACGAGGCGCGCCATGTTGATTGGCTCGGCATTGTCACTGAGCAAGAGCGACCCGCCCGGCCCCGGCGCCCATTCCAGACTCTGCTTTCCGAGGCTGATCTCCCAGTTGTTCACATTCACGGCCAGATAGCTGTCCAGCAGCCTCGGCCGATCGATCTCGGCGACCGGAATGGGCGGCGCCTCAGGAGTGAAATCGCGAAGCGCGATCACGCTGCGCTCCGCGTCCGAAAGCGCTGGCGCGGACGGCGCGTGCTGATATTCGGCGCGAATGTAGAGTACGACCGGCCCGGCCGCGGCGCTCCACGAGCCTCCGGATTGGAGATTCATCCCACGTTCGAACGGCCGGCCAAAATCGTAGGAAAGCGTTTGACCAAAATGAAAATTGTTCAGCGGCGCCCCGCTGATCGAGACTCCGCGGGCGTAGACGGATTCGACGTTGGCGGAGAGGTTGCTTCCTCCGTCGAGCAAAGACGTTTCGTAGGCAAATTCGTCGCGTAGCCGCGCGAGCAGCTCGGAAACGCCCATGTCGGCAGCGCCGCTCGACTCCGCGAAGCGATCGTCCGCCCCGGCGAGAAGCCGCGCGCACTCCAGCCGCGTCCAGGGACGCAGCCCTTGCATCGCGGTTTCCGCCAAACCGAGCGCGACGAGCCGCTCGAAGGCGGGATACACCCAGCTATCCAGCGGAACGAACGGCGATCCAATGCGGCGGGCGTCGCCGTTCGGCTCACGGTCGTCGTCACCGGAAAGGCTGCTCCAGCCGCCGCCACCCAAATCGGGATCATGGTGCTTTCGATAGACTTCCTCGCCGATGAGCCATCCCATCGCGCTGCCTACAAACACGTCCGACGGAAAATGCTCTTTGCCGAGGACGCGCGACGCGCTGACGGCCGTGGCAGCTCCGTATGCAAGAAGATCGGTCAGCGGGCCCGGATACTCGTGCGCCACAACACTTGCCGCCGACCACGCCACGGCGGCATGGTTCGATGGAAAGGACGAGCCTCCCGCAAAGAATCCTGAACCACGGACGTCTTGGTCCGGGCGCGCGCGGCCGAGCGAATACTCGGTGACCGAACTCGCGACGAGAGCGTCAACGGCCGCTTCCGCCGCCAGCACCCCGGTCTCGCGTTTCTGGGGATCGCGTGCCGCAAGGCCCCAGAAATAGAGCGCTCCGCTTCCGGCAACGAGTGCGGCGACGCCGTCATCCGAGATTTCGCGATACTCCTTTAGCCTGGAGGGCGAGTTCGACAGTGCGGGCGGCACGGTTCGATCGGTTGCCAGGAATCCGCCGGTAGCCTCGGCAAAAGGCAGAAGCCAGATGGCATCGTCCCAGCGGAGCCGGGCCGGAGACGTCCAGATCGTCTTCTGATCGCTCCAGAGATTTTTCAAGAGATCGAACCCCACCGCATTTTCTCGTTGCACGGAGCTGTCCGGTTCTTGCTGCGCTTCCAAATCGTCACTTGCGAAAATCATTGCCGCCAGCAACATCAATCCCACGGCTAATTCACGTCGCAGGCCTCGCTTCGATTCCGATCGAGCCATCAGTAATGCACGGCGACGAGAACCGAAGTCGCGACGGAAGACGCGACCTGGCCTGCCAGGAATACGCTTTGCCAGGAAATATTCCGCCCGACGGCCTTCTCGGGAACCACCACGGTGTCGCCCGGCTGTAACGTCGAGCTAAGCGGGCGGCCCTTCCAGAGCGAAGCCGTCGCTTCTGAATTCACGACTCCTCCGTCCGCGCGAATGACAAAAATGGCCTTCTTGTCGGCGATGTTCGTGGGGCCTCCGCCCTGCCCCAGATACCAGCCGGCATTCTTTCCCGGACGGAAAGCAATCGCCGTCGGGTTGTAGACTTGACCGGTCACCAGAACGAAATCCGGCGTCTTGGGCACGATCAAGACGTCGCCCGCGCGGACGGGAACATCCTCAGTCGTGTTCCGCCACGATCGAACGTTCGAGTTGATGTGGATGACCAGCCGCCCGACCGGAGGATTGTTCGTGAGACTATCGAGAATGCGCTGCCACTGCGCCATCGCCGCCGCCTTGGCCGCTTTCTGGGTGTTGTCGTTCTCCGGAAGCTGATTGAGCGCTTGCTGCTCTTCTCGCACCCTCACGACCATCGTCCTCTGGCTGCGCTCCTCCTCCTCCCGGACGTCGAGCCGTTCGAGCACGGCCCCGTGGGGATACGCCGCAGCGCTAAACCCTCCCGCCCGCGCCAGGATCGAACTCAGCCGCTCGCCGGGCTGAATTCCGAACGTGCCGGCATGTTGCACTTCCCCGCGAACGGTGATTGACGCGCCGCGGTCGCTCCAGCCGCTGATTTCCCGAATCGTGAGCGTGTCGCCATCGCGCAGCGAGATATCGCTCGCGGGGTCCTTCCCGAGCGCGGCTTCGAGGTTTACGGCGCGTTCATCCGCGACCACTTTTTCCGCGTCAGCAACGTGAAATTGCGTCAGGCTGGCAATTTCCGGATCAGCGCTGCGCCGCAACCCTCCTCCCACCTGCACCAGGTCCGATATGCGCATGCCTGCGGTGAGTGGATAACGCCCGGGCTTGGCGATTTCGCCTTTCACATAGACGGTGGGCGGATCGATCTTCGCGGGATTGCGATGAACCACGATGCGATCCCGCGGCTCGAGAACGATGTTCGCGTCCAAATCACCGCTCAGCGCCTTCTCCAAGTCGACGCTGAAGACTTTGAGCGTGCTGTCCGGCAGGCTGCGAAAAATTTGGGCGCTATCCATCAGCGCATCCGGCGTCGCACCGCCCGCCAAATGGAGTGCGTCCCGGACGCGTATTTCGCCCGACACCCGGTACGAACCGGGCTCGCGAACTTCGCCCCAGACCGAAACCGTCGGAACACTCTCGAAATCGTACTTTCCGAAAATTCGAATCGTGTCCATCGACTTCAGGACCGGCGCGGGTGTGTGGCCCGAGAGCGTCTCGCCGAGATTGAAGCCTTCGACGCGTGGTGCGTAGGCAGGCGGGTCCAAATGAATGATTTCGGCGTATTGGGCTGCCGGCTCAGGCATCAGGTCCGTGTAGCCCGCCAGAATATCGGTGAGCTTCATTCCTTCGTGATAGGCGTAACGGCCCGGCCGCAACACATGGCCTTCGAGGTAGACAGCTTTCTCGTTATAGGCGGCGATGGGAAACAGGTGAATGATGTCCTGGTCGTGTACCGCAAATGATTCGAGTCGTTTCCGCACGCCGTCGCCATCCCCGCCCGGCGCGGCCGAAAGGCTTACCATCGTTCGTTTGCTGTGATCTTCCAGGCGCTCCACTTCGATGTGGTCGAGCGCGGCGCTTGGCAGAATCCCTCCCGCCAGTTGAAGCACTTCAGCCAAATTCTTTTCGCCCCGCAGCTCATAGATGCCCGGGCGGCGCACCATCCCTTCCACCGTCACGGCCGAGCCGATTGGCGGCACCAGAACCGAATCGCCGTCTTCCAACCTCGCGAGGCCTGATTTCACGCCGTGCAGCAGCAGCGCGTACAGATCGACTTCTTCGACCAGTTGCTTGCCGCGAAAATGTTCGGCGACTCGCAATGAGCCGCGCTCGGTCGGACCGCCGGCGAGAAACAGCGCGTTGAGCGGAGTGGACAGCGAACTGACGTCATAGGCGCCCGGTTGACGGACATCGCCGACAACGTAAACGCGCACCGTTCGCAGCCGCGCCAAAGAAACATCGGCCGAGACGTCGCGAAACTGGCTGCGCAAAAGCTGCTGCACGTCCTGCTGAACTTCGCCGAGCGATCTCCCGCTGACGAGAATAGGACCCACTTCGGGCAGGCTCAGCCGGCCTTCGCGGTCCACGACCCGAACGAGCCGCCGCGACACTCCGCCCCACAAATCGATCGTCAAGCTGTCTCCCGGACCGACGACATATTCCGGCCCGACCGGCAAATCCATCGGAATGGTCTGCGAACCGCGCTCGCCTTTCCGAAAGATGCCGGCGCCGAACCGCTGCGGGACCGAGGATTGCGGCGGCGTTTGCATGTACATGTCTACGAGCGAGGGAACGCCGGAATAGGGATCGGGCTTGGGCACCATGTCCCGCGAATCGAGCTCGCCTGGACGTTCCCCTTCCTCTTCACGATCGCGCTCGCTTTCGCCTTTCCATCCGCTTCCGGCGGTTGCCGGTCTTGACTCCCGCGGGTTCTCGCTGGCCAAGGTTTCCGGCCGCGTGTCCATTCGAGCGCTCGAATCGAAATTCGGCCCCTCGAACGGAAATTCAGAGTCGAAGCCGTTCGAAGATTTCTGAGAATTGTCGGTGGCGAAGCTCGCAGGGGAGGCGGCGCCTCCCGCGCCACGGCTGGTCTGATCACGCACCTGGGATGAGGCCGAACCGAAAGCATCGGGCGTCAGGGGCTCGCCGAATTCGAGGTCGTTCGCCATCGACTCGTCCGGCATCTCGCGCTCAGCCGTCGTATCCAGTTCTCCTCCGCTTCGCTCAGGCGCGCGGATTGGAATCGAGGGATTTGACGGCGGTGCACTGGTATCCTCCGCGGGACCACCCGGCTGGGTGCGTTGTGGCTCGGCCGCACATTGCGGCTCTGCCTGTGGATCGCACGAACCCGAGTCCGTGAATGCCGGTCGCGACGGCTGGCGGTTGGTTTCTTCCTCTCGCGCAAGCCATTTGGCCCGCTGTTCGATCAAAGCTTCATTCTCGCGAGCCAGTTGCGAATGCGGGTCAATCATCGGAGTGAGGTAGCCGTAGCGCTCGAGCAATTCCGTCGCGGTGGCGCGGAACCTGGTGTCCTCTCGAAGGCGGTCCTCGATCGCGCGATCGGACAAATCGGCCTCGCCGACGATACGTCCTTGCTGCGTCGCTTCTTGCGCTACCCAACGCTTCAGTTGAATCATCAGACCCGGATTTTCTCGCAGAATGTTTTCGACATCCGCGAATGAAGCCGCCACGTAGCTCTGGTTTTCCTTTGCCAGGTCCGACTCGTTCGCAGGCCGTGAATCTTTCGCCGAAGGCGCTTGGGCGTACGAAATGCCCGCCCAGAAAAGCGCTGCCAGGTATGGGATCGATATTTTCAACAGCCGTCCGCGCGAGACGCCGCGCAGCCGTGGGCTCTGGTGCATCTCTAGACGGGCCACGGCTGATCTCCTGTGAATTGAGTCCGGCCGCAAAGGGCATCCCGGATGCCGGTTTCGGAAACCTCGATGGGCGTCGAATGAATGTCCAGTGAGGCCCAGCAGTAGAGAGAGCTTTCGCGATCCGGGGCGATGGCGACGATGCGCAGGCTGGGATGCTTCTTCAGAATCGCGTAGCACTCGAGCGGCAGCCGGTCCGCTTCGCCGAGCGCGATAACCAGCACATCCGGTTCCAGGTGATCCACGAGCGTTTCGATCTCTCCGCCGTCCTGAATTTCGCCGACAATTTCGATGTTCGGCTCGTCCGCAATGGTGGCCATCACGAGCTCACGCATGAGTCTCGGACGGTTGGCCATTAGGACTCGAATCGTGCGCATCGCAATCGTCCAGCCAGCCAAAAGTATCCCGGCGTCATCCAACCTCGGGTAGGTTCAATTGCGTCCTGTGGCAGGAGCCCAATTGCGTACCTGATTCGGGTACCAACGGGAACAGGGGTTGGGTCCTAAAAAGTACCTAAGAATTGACGGCGTGAAAAATCGCCGACCTTCAGTACAATGGATGAATGTGCACACAACGTTTGGGCCGCGCTGCGTCGGTAGCTTCGGAGGGTTTGTGAAGCGAGGTTTATCCGCTGTCGCCGTGGCAGCGGCAATCCTGGTGGCCGCAGGCGCGCCCGTTGCGCATGCACAGGTGCAGCCGGCCACGCCCAACGCGCCGGCGCAAGCCCCCACGACGGATACGTCGAAACCGGCCGACACTAAACCGGCACAATCGAACGCGGAGCCGCCCAAGAAGAAAAAAGACGACCGCATGTTCTACGTCATGCCCAATTATCTTACGGTCGCGAACGCAGACCAGGTTCAGCCGATTCCGGCGAAAGAAAAGTTCAAAATCACCGCTGAAGGCACATTTGACCCCTACGAATTCTTCGTCGTTGGGGTTCTTGCGGGAATCCGTCAAGCCACCTACGCCTATCCAGCATTTGGTCAGGGCGCTGCGGGCTACGGTAAGCTATACGGAACGGCATTTGCCGATCAGGCGATCGGCAACATTATGGTTGGGGGAGTGGTGCCGTCGCTTCTGCGAACCGATCCCCGCTATTTCCAACTGGGATCGGGCGGCTTTCGTCACCGTGCCGGCTACGCCTTCACGCGTATCTTCGTGACTCGTCGAGACCGGGGAGGCAACACGTTCAACTTCTCCGAGTTTGTAGGCAATGGCGTGGCCAGCGGTATTTCCACCCTTTATTATCCCGCCGCAGATCGGGGCGTCACCACGACTCTTTCCAATTGGGGAACCCAGATGGTCGTGGACGCTTTCGGCAACGAACTGAAGGAATTCTGGCCCGACATTCATCGCAAAATCAGAAGGAATAAGTAAGCAAACTCGCAGGTTACGCCGTTCCCATGGGCTTGAAATGTGGCGGATTGCTGCGGGTACAGCAAGGCCCTGAACCTGCGGGCTCAGGAGAGCGGTTCGCTCCAGACCAACAACGTGGGAACGAACCGCCCGAAAGACTGGCCCGAAAGACTGAAATGTGCGCGCAGATGCGGGCAGGGCTGCTAGAATCGGCCGCTGCGCCTGTTGACCGCTCGCGACCCTATTGCTGGCCCTCTTTTACCTGAGCTGCGGCGTCAACGATGCTGGCCTTCAATAAGTCCGTCTTAACCTCATACTTCTGCGTAGGCTTTAGCGAAACTTCGGTTTCAAAAGCCTCGAAGCCTGGAAGCGCCAGCTTGATGCGGTGGGTTCCAGGGCTCACCAGCATGGCGCGACCCACTCCCCCAAATTCGCTGACGTGGCCGACGTAGGCGCCATCGAGGAAAACTGCAGCTCGATCCGGCGTCACGGACAGCTTAATTTCGGCGGTCACGTTCGAATACTGAACGCGAGGGTCGCGATCCAGCTTCACGTGGAGAATCTGAATCTCCCCGGGCTCGACCACGATCTTGGCCTCGGATTCCTGGTAACCGGACGCCCGGGCGGCCACTGTGTGCTCGCCGGGCAGCAAGAGGACTTTTTTGTTGTCCTTGAGCTCGTTCAGAAAGCCGACGTACTGTCCATCAATCCATATGCCGGCGCTCTTTTCCACTTTGGAGGCTGCTTCAAAGCGGACTTCGCCCATTACCTGGTTTTGGGCACGGGCAACAGAAGCAAAAACGGACAGAAACGCGAGTGCTGCAAGGCACCCGCCAACGAGAAATTTCAGTTTTTTGGCCAAATTGACCCACCTTTGGCCGGGCCATACAAATTATCGCACAATTTGGCGCACCCGGCCGCGCTCGGGCGGGAGCGTGGCCAAAGCGTAATCTCCAGCATGTCAGCGGACTAGCGTCGGATAGAGCCGTGAGGCAATCGCGGCGAGGACCGCGAAAGTCACGGCCATAATCCCCAAATCGGCGGGAAGGCTGTGAATGCTGGTTCCTCCCTGAATCATCAATCCGCGGAGGGCGTCCACGAGATAGGTGAGCGGGTTCACCGTGGCAAAAACCCGAAGCCACTCTGGCATCAGCGAAATGGGATAAATCGCGTTGCTGGCAAAAAACAGCGGCATCGTCATCAGCTGCCCAACGCCCATAAAGCGCTCACGCGATTTCACGATGCACGCAATAATGAGCGAAAACGTGGCGAAGATCGCCGAGCCGAGCGCGACGGCAACGAGCACCTCCGCGATTTTCAGCGGGTTCCACTGAATTCCGATGCCGAGCGCGACCGCGATCAAATAAATGATCACCGTCTGGACGCACCCGCGAAACCCCGCTGAAATCGCTTTTCCCAGAACAAACGAAGCGCGATTCGCCGGACTCACCAGCAGCTTGTGGACGATTCCAAGGTCGCGCTCCCAGATCACGGCAATTCCGTAAAAGATCGCCGCGAAGAGCACGCTCTGCGCCAGGATTCCTGGCGTCATAAATGCCAGATAACTGACGTTTCCGGTGGGAATGCCGCGAACCCGGCTGAATACCTGTCCAAATATAACCAGCCAAAGCAGCGGCTGGACGGCGCGCGTAAAGATTTCCGTTGGATCGCGCAGCACTTTCTTGAGTTCCACCTGCGCGATTGCAACGCTCTCGGCAAACAATCCGGCAATCCCTCGCGCCTCACCCGAGGCGATTGGCGGTACGTCGTGTGCTGCGGACGTCACGGTAGCTGCCTCCTTCCTGAATCGACCCGCCACTAAAATGGGCGAATACATCATCAAGTGTGGCGCCAGAGCCGACCGCGGCTTTGAGCGATTCTGGATTCCCCGTGGCCGCGACTTTCCCTAAATGAAGAATCGCCAGGTCGTCGCACAGTTCATCCGCTTCATCCATGTCATGAGTCGTGATCAACACCGTCATTTTGAAATCGCTCTGCAGGCTCTCAAGGCGGTCCCAGACGGCGTGCCGCGCCACGGGATCGAGCCCGATTGTCGGCTCGTCGAGAAAAAGCACGCGCGGCCGGTGGAGCATGGCCTGCGCCAGCTCCAGCCGGCGGATCATGCCGCCCGAGTACGTTTTGACGAGGCGCTTCGCCGATTCCGCCAGGCCCATGAATTCGAGGGCCCGCGCGATTCGGTCCTTCCGTTCTTCACGTTTCATTCCGTAGAGTTTTGCAGAAAGCATCAAGTTCTCGTAGCCGGTCAGTGCTCCGTCGGCCGAAAGCAACTGCGGCACGTACCCGATGTTACGGCGGACGTTGGCTGGTTCGGCGACGACATCGAAGCCGGCTACGCGCGCGGAGCCCGATGACGGCTCGAGCAGAGTCGTGAGCATTTTGATCGTTGTGCTCTTTCCCGCGCCATTGGGCCCAAGAAGGCCGAAGATTCTGCCGTACGCCACGCGAAGATTCAGCGCATCAACGGCGATCATCTCGCCAAATCTGCGAGTCAGCGCATCCGTTTCGATCGCAAGACTCTGATTGAGTTGGGCGGATGGTTCCATGAGAAATTTAGCGTTCGTGGGCCGGCCTCGCTCTCGCTCGCCAGGTCGGGCCCGTCTGAGAATCTCATATCCGGGAATCGCGCGAAACAGAATGCCGCCTCTTGCCTCCTGTGGGGTCCGTCGTCATGTTTCGTATCCGCGCGCCGCGTGACGCTGGCGTTGGCACCGATTTTTTCTGCCGCGTTTATTAAGACGGACCACTCTCGGTTTTGCCCGCGGCGTTTTTTGACGCGGGTTCTCGCCCTCGATCCGCATGCGACTCAACGTACAAAGTGTCGCCCGAGGCAGTAGATTGACGTGATTTCTGCCGCGACATATCATTGGCGCCTTTTCAGCCTGCCCAACGGAGCAAATTTTGCTCGAACGCCTTTTCAAGCTGAGCGAAAACCACACGACGGTGCGCCGCGAACTGCTCGCCGGCCTCACGACATTTATGACCATGGCGTACATCGTCATCGTAAATCCACGAATCCTGTCGGACGCGGGCATGCCGATTGACGGGGTGTTGTTTGCTACGTGCGTATCGGCCGCGGTCGCGACGCTGGTGATGGGATTGTGGGCGAACTATCCGATCGCGTTGGCGCCGGGAATGTCGCTGAACGCCTACTTCACATATTCCATCGTGGTCGGACGCGGCGTGCCGTGGCAGACGGCCCTGGGTGTGGTGTTTCTCTCCGGCTTGTTGTTCCTGCTCCTCACCTTGACCAAAGTTCGCGAGCAAATCGTGAATGGAATTCCGGATTGTCTGAAGTACGGCACGGCAGCCGGCATAGGATTGTTCATTGCATTCGTGGGAATGCGCAATGCGAAATTGATCGTCTCGAATCCGGCCACCTTCCTCACGCTTGGAAATTTCAAGGACCCACAGGTGCTGATCGCCGCGTTCGGGCTGATGGTGACTGCGATCCTGATGGCGCGGCGTGTGAGTGGCGCGATTCTAATCGGCATTTTCATCACGACGATCGCCGGCAGTCTGCGCGGATTGAATCCATTGCCCACGCACGTGTTTTCGCTTCCCCATCCGGGGGGAACACTGTTCAAGCTTGACCTGCCTGCCGCGGCGCGCCTCGGCCTCATTGAATTGATTTTCATTTTCTTTTTCGTGGATCTCTTCGATAACGTCGGAACGCTGGTCGGCGTCTGCGAACAGGGCAGATTTCTGGTAAACGGAAAATTGCCGCGCGCGAGTCGCGCGTTGCTCGCGGACGCGATCGGCACGATGTTCGGCGCGCTGACGGGAACTTCCACCGTCACGAGCTACATCGAAAGCGCGGCCGGCGTCGCGGCCGGAGCGCGTACCGGTCTTGGGAACAGCCTCATCGCTGCGCTATTCTGCGCGGCACTTTTCTGCGCGCCCCTGATTACGGCGATTCCCGGCTACGCCACCGCCCCTGCCCTTATCCTTGTCGGTGCGCTGATGTGCGAATCCGTTTCGAAAGTTCGATGGGAGGACTTTAGCGAAGGCTTTCCCGCGTTTCTCACCGTGCTCGCAACGCCTCTCACATTCAGCGTGGCGACCGGCCTGAGCCTCGGGCTCATTTCCTATTCCTTCATCAAAATCGGCGCAGGAAAGAGCCGCGAGATCAGCCCGCTGATTTGGGTCCTTACGGCTCTGTTCTTATTGCGATACGCCTATCTCGCGGTTGAGTGAGGCGCGGGCGGCGACGGATCGCTGCGGCCGATTTTCTTGCATTTTCTAATCGCCACAAAGTTTCGAGTCAAAAATTTTTAACCAATTGAAATGAAGGCGTTTAGCGATTCCTAATCGCCACAGAATTTGAGCTTCAGACCTCACAATTTTGATACGCAATTATGCGGAACCGAGGACCTGGCTGGCGTTGGAGGACGCCAGCCAGGCCATGTCTTTGGTTCTTCTCCGGCCGCATGCGGACTGGACGCCCGCCTGCGGCCTTGCGCTTTCCTTACAGCGATCTCAGGAAGTTGAGAAGATCCTGCTTCTGATTTTCTGACAGCGAGCGATATTGCGAAATGACCTGGTTCGCCTCCGAACCCTGGCTGGCATGAGCCAGAATCGCCTGCTGCAGATCTGTTGTCCGGCCGTCGTGTAAGAAGTACGCGCGTTGCCCGAGTCCCCACAGCGGCGCGGTCCGGAACTGATTTCCGTCAGCTTGCCCTTGCGATACGCCGTCCGCGAGCCCGCTTCCCATATTGTGCAGAAGCAGGTCCGAGAAAAGATTCGCCGGCACATTCGAAAGAGCGGAGGCTTCCGAAGACGCGGCAGTGGTCATCGTTGGCGTGTGGCAGAAAGCACAACCCACGCTTGCGAACACACTACTGCCGCGATAGGTGCTCGCCGTCGGGGCTGCCGGCGTCGGCGGAGCCAAAGACCTCATGAACGCCGCAAACGCCGTGATGTCGCTGTTCACCGGCGGGCCAGCCAATTGCGGATTGGACTGGTCATCCGGAGTGGCGGTAATTTTGCAGCTGGCAGGAAGTATCGTCCCCGGTTCTGGCCGCTTCGTCGTGAACAATTCATTCGAAACTCCAACCTCTACCAGGTAAGCTTCCCCCGCAAACATAAGCAGGCTGGCGTTCTGCGCCTTCCAGCCGAATTTAGTGATGTTGCCGGTGTTGCCGTTGTGATTGGGAACGCCCGCAATACCGAATGCGGCCTTTTGCGAAGCATTGGCAGCCTGGTTCGCGAGGATCGTCGCGTCGTCGATGTTCTCGATGAGCCCCGCTCCGAACAGCGGCGTCGGAACTCGAAAGATCACATTGTTGGCTGCCAGTTGGGCCGCGAAATTCGGCTGCGCCAGCGTGCAGGTTGGCGCGTCCGCTCGCCCCGCTACCGTGAACAGATCATGCACGCCACCATCCGGCGCGCCATCGGGGGCCGTAACGAATCGAGCCTCACGCACCGGGCCGTTCGCCACTATGAAGCTCGGAATCGTGTTCGTAGCTCCACCCTGGGTAGCATCGGCCACTTGTGGATTGCTTCCGATGTAAGGGTACGCCGTTGCCGAAGGGCTTGAGCCGCCCGGAGCCGGTTGCGCATGGCACTCCGCACACGCATGAGTTGGTCCAGAGTTGTAAGCCGGTCCGAGTCCTCCCGGAAATGTTTCAGTCTCTTCGAACCGCCCCGAGCCGTCTTGCGCTTGCGCCAATTGAGCCGCCGTCAGACCATTAAGCAACGCCCCGGCGCCGACTAAGCCGCCCCGCGGTCCGGGATCCTGCGCGCCATTGTTCTGCTGTCCCCCTCCCTGTCCTGGTTGCCCTCCTTGGCCCCCTTGTCCTCCCTGCCCTCCTTGTCCGTTCTGCCCTCCTTGCCCACCTTGTCCTTGTTGCCCTCCTTGCCCTTGCTGACTGTAGGTGCTCGATACCGACGCAAGCAGTAAAGCTACCGAAGCTAGCAACAGTGATACATTCTTCATAAGCCCTCACCTGTGTTGAGTTCTGTCAACTACTTCGCGGACGGAGTTCGTCCGGTTGGTCGCTGCCTGCTTCGGCTGTTCCTTTCGGATCGGGTCCGCCCTCAATCCGAAGCTTCTGACTCAAGTGGTGAGCACACCCGACTCGCACCCGATTGCAGGTAGTCAACACACACGTTTATCGGCTGGTTTGTCCCTGGGCCTTAAGGCTGAGGTGGGCTCAGAACAAACGGACCTTGTTCCCATTTCTCCAAGCGCACAAAAACGAGCCATCTCGTTTTAGCGCCGGACCGGCAAGGTGGTCCGTTAATGGTGCGAATCCTAGTTTGTGCGTACTGGGGAGTCCATTACCCTAAGGTGCAGAATGAGGTCAGTGTCCGGCCAGGATGCTTTTGATGTGCGGATGTTCTAAGCAATCTCCAAAAACGATAAACGCGAGCGATTCGATCTCACATCCACCTTCTCGAATTCGAACTAATCAATTTCGAAGTTGACGGAACGAACTGGCGTGATCGCTCCGGCAACTTCTCCTGCTTGCATATCGAGCCTGTATGTTCCGGGACCGAGTCCATCCAGCGGGACTTTTAATCCCACCGGTATTACTGGACTTCCCTTCAACGCAAATGATGCGGTTTCCAGGGCTCCCGAGGCGAAAACCTGCTTCCCACTCTTTACGTCCATCACCCGATAACCGATTCTGACTTCCGGCGGCTTCGGGTCCGAGATCTTCGGCTCGTAAATTTGCGTGTACAAGAAAAGCTTGTCGGTCTTTTTGAAGCGATCGGATCCCGACGGCAGCACTTGATACCCCTTCACGACCAACGGGGTTCGATCTTCGAGCAGCATCGAATCGATGTCGGTGCCGGCGTCAGTAACTCGTTGCAGTGCGCTGCTCAACACGATCGCACTCAGTGTGAATTTCTTGCCGTCGTAGGGCTCGATCAACAGCGGGCTTTCGTACTTACCGAACGCCTGGCCACCTCCCGACAGCGTCACCACAAGGCGATACGCGCCGGGAGCGATTGAAAATTGGTTCTGGTAGTGCCACGGCGCCTCCGTGAAACTCTTCATTTGCTCCTTGTCAAAATCGAGTGTCAAGGAATCGCTGAATCGCGCGCCCACTGATCCGTCGGATTTATAGGCGATTCCGAGAATGTCCACGCCAGAATGGTACTTGCCCTTTTCTTTCGCGAATTCGAAGGATGAGCTCGCGACGTCCATGGACAGGTTCACTCGCGCCGTTTTTGGAGCCGTGTAGAAAAACGCAGTCTCAAGCGATCCGCCGATGTTCCCTGCTCCGGTCCCCGCGGCGTGCGCCTCAAGCGTCTTTTCGACTGGCCGGCCCGCCAGGATGTCGGGAGGCTTGACGTTGCAATAGCCCGTCCGCGACCGCACATTCGTTCCGGCGCGTTCGACCTTCACCTTCAATGTGTGGCACGCGCCATCTTTCGATTCCGCTGGAGCGTACCCGAGGAGGTAGTAAGCGTTTTGTTCGCGCGCGATTTTCTCGAGGCCCGGCAGAAAATCGTTCGTATTGAAAATTGTGAAGCCGCCGGTTCCATCCGCCAGTGCCGCCAGAATCTGCTGATTATTGATCGGCGAATCAGGCATTGTGGGCAGAATTGAACGCGGCTGGCTGATCGTTGACGTGCCAGGCTGCGCTGTCGTTGTGCCACCCCCTCCACCCCTTCCGCCGCTGCCGCCCGATCCCGTTCCGCCCTTTCCTCCGCCGCCCGAACCAGTGCCTCCCGTTCCCCCACCTGTGCCGCCTGTCCCGCCTCGACCACCGCCTCCGCCGCCAACACCTCCGCCGCCGCCCCCACCCCCAACTCCTCCACCACCGGCGCCGCCTCCCCCGTGCTGCGGCAAAGCCCAGATTGTTCCACCGGTGTATGAAGCCAAAACCAGATGCGGATGCAGATCAGCTCCCGCTGAATTCGGAGTGCTTCGCGCGTATTCAAAACCCTGGTGAGGTCCAACGTTCGGCCCTCGGAAGGGTCGAGTACTTCCGTTCGGCGCCGCCAGTCCCCGAACGTCCAGAGGATAGATCGCGACATTGGCTTTGTTACACGCATCAATCGTCGCCGTCAGTTCAGACAGAACATCCTCCGTTATCGGGAATCCGGATGTAAAAAGCACCAACGACTTTCGCCCCGGAACTCCCACAAGGCTTTCGGCCATATTCCGCAACGCGATCAAGACGGTGCGCGAGCCGAAGTCTGCCTCCACGCTGCCCAGCGGAGACATTCCCGGCAGGGTAGGAGCCGAATACGTATCCGCGCTCGCGGGCGGCGCATTCGGACTTACCGATGACGATTGGAGTCCCGTGACCGCCGTCTTCAGCCGCGCAACGTCCGGCGTGAAGTTCTGCGTGACATTGAGCACTCCCGTGAAGTTGACCACCGCCATCAGCCGGTCCGCTCCGGCATTGGCGTCAATGAACTTGGCCGCGGCAGCACGCGCACGCGCCTGATCTCCAAAATCCATCGTCGAATTATCGAAGAAGAGCACCATGTAGTGCCGCAATTCGCGCGTGGTGGCGGCCCCATCGGCGCCGAAATAGAAAGTGCTGACCTGTTGCTGCTTGCTGTCCTCAAAAACCTTGAAGTCATTCACGCCCAGATCGGTGATGTAATTGCCCTTCTTGTCCGTCACCACCGCGTCCACCCGCACGAGACGCGATTCGCTCTTGATCACCGGGCCATTCGGCGCGGCCGCCTGATCCTGCGACGATGGAGCCTGATTCTGCGCCGCGGGCGTCTGCCCCTTTGCCGGCTGCGCCTGTTCCTGCGTTGCCGCGGGAGCGGGAGCCGCCGCAGGCTGCGCGGATTGTTGCTCCTGCGCGAAAGCCGTGCCTCCGGCTGCGTGCCAGGCGATTTGCGCCAAGGCCGCAAACACCGCGATCAGTGCCACAAAGAACAGGAGTCGTGATTTCATAGCTCGCTCCATCACTGCGGAATTTCCACCATGCCATTTTCTGCGGTCAACTGCGAAGCCTCGGAATCCCGCACGACCAGTCGAACGAGATATGCTCCGGGCTTCACGTCGAAACGCGACTTAACCGTCATCCCCGTTTGCTCGAGCCTCGCCAGCGTCGAATCGCGCAAGCGCAATTCGATCGTTTTCTCCGTGCCCGTTATGAAATTTCCGTTCCGGTCAAACAGCGCCGCGACCACCGTGAGATTGTTCTTGTTTCGCCCATCTTCTTTCCGAAATCGCAGTTGGCCGACGTTCACTCGCATCAAAACGGCGATCTGCGCATCGTCCTGGTCGCCTTTAAAAAACTGAGTCTGCAGCTCGGCCGGCAGATCGTGTATCTCTTCCTGAGAAAACACGGCCTCGGCAACCTCCTGTTTCGCCATTTCGGCGGGGTCGGTGTTGTGCTTAGGCGCGTAGTAGCCTCGCCGCGCCTGAATCGCATACTTCTGACTTCCGGCCAGCGTTACTTTCAGCTCGTGAAATTTTCCGTCGAGCTTCATGCCCACCGGCGAAAATCCCAACAGGTACGACTGCTCGGGCGCGCCCGCAGCTTGACGAAACCCGGCGTAAAGGTCGTTGTTGTTGTGATAGTAGACCGCGCCCGTGCCGTCCGCCAGTTCCTCCAAAACGTCCGACTGCCTGTCTTGCGCCGCCATGTAATACAGCGACTTCGGACCTGAGACGGTTAGCGCGCCTTGATAGTCCTGGGAGGTGTCTTGTCCCGTGTCCGTGGTATAGAGCCCACGGGCATCGAGCGAATTGATCAGAACCTTCGCGCGCATCGCCTTTTCAAGTACATCGGTCAAGTCGTACTCGTGCTCAAAATAGAGAAACCCGGGCGAGACCAAAACGATGCTTCTTTGCCCCGGCAGCGCCGCGATTCGCCGGACGATTTCATTCAATCGTCGAAAGGTGTACTCCGTTTGAGTGGTTCCGGTTGAAACCATCTGGTATGCGGTGCTCGTCGCCACACTTTGCGCCGCGCTCGTAAATTGTGGTTGATTGCTGTACATGCAGGCCAGCGTATCGGTGGTCGCGATTGCCAACGCTTGCGTATCGCCCTGGTTTACGATTTGATTCGCTTCGTAGTAGTTCATTGACGGGCAAGTGGATGCTCCCGTGGGGTCGCCTGCGGTGACGTCGCGCGGAATCAGCTCAGAGAGCAATTTTTGCAGCTTGTCGTGATCGTCCGTGAAATCCAATTGGCCCTGGCCGGACACGGTGAAGAGCGCCACGCGATCGGAAGGCTGAACAACGGCCGTCACATAGCGCACGGCGGCGAGTTTCGCGCGCATCAGGTCGGTGAGGTTCAGATGCACGTCGTCGAAAAGCAGCGCTACGAATCGCGACGGTATCGCGGGCGGAGTCTTTTCGGTCTGCTCGGCGCCTGCTGCAGGCTTTCCGGCCGGCATGGCCGCCACCGCGGGCGCCGGTGGCGCCACTGACTCAACCGAAAAGTGCGAAATCACTTGCGGCTTGCGATTGTCAAAAAGCTGAAAATCGCCGCGCTTCAGATCCTTGACGACGTGGCCTTGTTCGTCGCGAACCACCACGCGCACGAGCACCAAATTCACCGGCATCCTGAGCGGCGCGGATGACTCTTGCGTGCTCATTTCCGATGCATTATCGGCGGACTTATCGCTTGATGCGGGAGTGCCTGGTGAACTCGGAGAGGTCGTCTGCTGGTCAGCGCCCGTCTTCAGCGATGGCGGCGCCTGCTGATCCTGGCCCGCAGCCGGCGGTGGTGTTTGCGCGCTCAGTCCAGTCGAGCAAATAGCACACAGCGCGGTGAGTAGAACTACAGGAATACACTTGCGGCTGACTGGGCAACGACGCGGTGTGGTAACACACATGGTGCACGGCCTGAAACCGCTTGTGCAGACCATTCCGCCCCACGAGGGCACGCGCGTTCAGGACTTGTTCAGAACTCTACTTCGGCATCCCGGCTCTGTCAATGTCGTGGGAATTGAGCAAACTCGAAGGGTCGAGTCCTTGCGCGGATCGTTCTGATTCGCGCACGTCTATGCAGTCGGCTTGTCAGGGATTGGCTCAGTCGCCATGAAGTCATCACGGAACCGCACCAGGTAAATTTCCAGCAATTCCCGAATCCGTTCCGCTTTCGCTGACTTCAAGACCAATCCGGCATGATGATGTTTTTTCACGCGATAATCGATTTCAGGATCGGCATAAGCCGACGTATCCGGCTCGGCCTGCCGCGCCAGCGAGAGGATCACTCCGGCGTAATCGAGCCGCACTTCCGGCACATGATACGGCTCCTTCCCCGCTCCCAACTCGATCCGCGCCCATTCGCGCCAGAGATTCACGCCCGTCGCGGCTTCCACGACGTTTGCGATGTACGCGCCGCCCACGCGAGCGGCGATCTCGATGAAATAAATCCGGCCGTCTTCGTGCGCGCGCAGATATTCAGCATGGGTCACGCCGCGCACGAGCCCGAGCGCCTCAATCAGCTCCTTGTTGATCTTCAGCAGTGATTCTGACTCCGCCGAACTCCGAGATAGGGTCCGCGTGGTGAACACTCCTCCGTGGTGCGCTACTTCGAATGGCGGTTTGCCGTACGCATGCGCTTCGGCGAACACGACCTTTCGCTCCGACACGATGCTGTCCACGTGAAAAACTTCGCCGGGAATGAAGTGCTCGAGCAAATAAAACGATTGCTGATCTCCCAATCGCTCGAGCCACGGCCACAAGTCTTCGGCCTTTTCGATTTTCTTCATTCCGATCCCGGACGCCTGGGAGCGCGGCTTGAGCAGCCACGGTGGCTTCACTCTCTCGAAATATTCGCGAATCTTGTCGTAATTCAAGACGTGCACGAATTCCGGAACGAGGATCCCGGCGTCGTGCGCGCGTCCTCGCATTGCCAGCTTGTCACGGAAGTACCGAACCGTCGTGAGCCCCATGCCCGGCACACGAAGATGCTCGCGCAGCGCCGCGGCGTTCTCCATGTCAAATTCGTCCAACGCCACGATACGGTCGATCTGCCGCGTTCGCGCGATGTAGCTTACGGAATAAATCAAATCCTGCGCGGGTATCTCAGCGGGGGTGAAGAAGAATTCGGCAATCGCTTCGCGCGGCCAGTCGGCGTCACGCAGCTTTTCGACCGTCGCCAGCAGCACTCGCGCGCCCTGCGCCTGGCACGCGCGCATGAACTCCTGCCCTTTTTCGTAGGAAGTCAGGCAGAGGATCGTCATTGGCGGTTTTGCGGACAATACGTTATCCAGAAGTCTCAACGTCAAAAACGCCGGCCCTTCGAAAACTCAGGATCTTCGACTGGAAGCCAGCGCGACGCCTCGATCGCGGCGAAGGTACGTGCCTCGTAATTGCGCGCTCGCGCGCGGATTATACAGTGGACTGGTTCGCGGGAAAGAGGAATTGCAGGAACGGCCCGACTCGTTTGGCCCAGGCCGCCTCATTGTGTTCGCCGCCCTCGATAATCTCGACCTGCAGATCGCGCCCCACGATCCATCCGCGGCTGATCAGCACCTCGCGGAAACGGTCGATCATCGGCACGAGCCGCGCGCTCTCCCGCGTTCCCGCATCGAGCCAGATTCCAGGCCGCTGGGAAAATTTCACATCTTCCGCGTACCGGTGAATCCAACCGTGCCCCCACCAAATCGATGGCGAAAGCGCGGCGATTCTTCCGAACACGTCGGAGAAGTGCAGCCCCGCGTACAACGAAAATAGTCCGCCGAGCGACGATCCGCCGATTCCCGTGTGCGCCGGACCCGCCAGCACCCGGTATTGCGTCTCGATAAACGGCTTCATCTCTTTCAGCAGCATCCGCGCGTAACGATCCGCTCGCCCGCCGCCGAGCCGCAACATTCGCGTCGGCGTGTACTCGCGCACCCGGCCTTTTCCGATGTTGTAAATTCCGACGATAATCAGCGGCTGTATCGCTCCCGATCCGATCAACTGATCGGACGTCTCTTTCATTTTCCAGTCCATGCCGGGAACAAACGAAGTCGTGGGATCGAAGAGATTCTGGCCGTCTTGCATGTACAGCACCGGAAAGGAGCGCTGCGGTTGGTCGTCGTAGCCCGGCGGAAGATAGACGACGACATCGCGCTCATTCCGAAGAATCTGCGAACGCATTTTTTCATGCTTGCGAAGCTGGCCGGGGCTCAACGGCGGGAATCCCCCGCAAGTTCAACGGGAACGAACGAATGCACGCGACGCCCGAGCGGACGCACGCCAAAATGATTTGTGGATTGGATAGAAGCAGCGACCGTTTTCACTGCCCAAGCATATCAAAAGTTGGTAGTGGGTCAGTTTCCGATTACGGCGTTTACCAGGCTTTCAGGATTAGTTCCGGTTTGCCCGTCATCCACTCATGGCTCGCCAAAGCGAAAGGAGCGGATAAGTATCTGAGCGTAATCCAATACGTTGAATGGGCTAGAAGAAAACCGGAGTCTTTCGCGCACTGATATTAAGAATTGCGTTACCATCCTACGTCATGAGTACCGGGACCACAAATCAGGATCTGGAACGCCGAGTGCGTCAGCTTCTGCTGTTGCAGGAAACAGCGAAGAAGGTGAACTCCATACTCGATTTGGAGAAATTGCTGGACGAGGTCGTAGGCCGCGTTGCTGAGGCTTTTGGGTGTAACCGGACGGCAGTGCTGCTGAAGGATGACGCTAGAAACGATTTGGAAATGATTGCTCTCCGCGGCTTTAGTAACGTTCATCTCAAAGGTTATCGATTTAAGATCGGCGGTGAGGGCATGGTGGGCCACGTGTCGGCAACCGAAAAGATGCGCTATGCCCCTGACGTGAGGAAGGATCCCTATTATGTGATCAGTGAGTCCACGACACTTTCGGAAGTGGACATTCCGCTTATCAGCCGAGGAAAACTGATCGGCATATTCAACGCACAGAGCTCCGCCGTTGACGCATTTTCTCCTGAGCAAATCGACTTGTTGTGCGCATTAGCGGACAACATCGCCATCGCCATTGAAAATGCTCGCCTCTTCCGGCAAGAGCGATTGGAGAAAGAAAAGGCTCTCTACGAGCACGCGGAGGCTAGGCAGATCCAGCGAGCACTCTTGCCGGCACAGGAACCTCTAATCTCCGGCTATGCGGTTGATGGTTTCTGTCTGCAATTGAACGCCGTGGGAGGCGACTGGTACGACTACTTGGATCTCGGCGAAGGCTTGTGGGGAATCGCGCTAGGCGACGTTTGCGGCAAAGGGATGGCGGCGGCGTTGCTCATGTCGGCGACGCGCAGTCTGTTTCGCACCGCAGCGGAGGAATTGCGGTCCCCCTCGGAGGCCCTTATACGCTTGAACCAGGCACTCCTAAAGGACCTTCCCGAAGGCCGATTCGTCACCTTAGTCTATTTGATCCTGGATACTAAACGCGCCACCGCGAGGGTCGCCAACGGAGGCCATCCCTATCCTATATTTGTCCGGGAGCAGACCGACACTACAGAGCTCAAAACAGAAACAGGCTTTCCTTTGGGGCTAATGAATTCAGAATACTCCGAGGTCGGGTTTACCTTACAGACTGGCGACCGCGTGCTGATGTACACCGATGGAGCGGTAGAGGCGACGAACGGTGAAGGCCAGGAATATGGAACCTCGCGCCTTGTGAGATCCTTGCAAAAACCAGGTGTATCCGCACAGTCGGTGCTGACCGAGGTGCAAGAGTTTGCGAGTGGCAGCACGCTCAGCGATGATGCGACCGCGATTGTCTTGCGCCGCGAATAGCTCTCTCCTCCCCCTGATTCGTTTGCTCTCTATACGGAACACATTGGCGATCCCGAGGGAAGCCTGACCCAGGATTTTGAGCTCTTGGCAGTAGTCGATGCCATGTTTTAAGCGACTAGTCGGCAATCTTTACTCTATCGGATTTCGTGACGCCAAATATCTCTCCGCTCGTCGCCGCTGAACGGGCGCCTCCCTGTCGTCATCTCGAGCAGAACCGCGCCCGCCGAGTGGACAGCAGAATCCACCTACTGCCTGATAAGTCGCGTAATCGCAAACTGACCCACTACGCAAAACTTCTTCGCGCCACGACGGCACCGATCCTTGCCGCGCTCGCGAGATTGCCTATCGATCGAGAAACGCTCGCAGCCGCGCGTACCCCGAGCGGCTCACCGGAAGATGCGTGCCGTTCGGCAGCACCGCGACGTAGCTGTCTTTCCCATACGGCTCGACTCGCGTCACTCGCTCCAAATTCACGATATACGACCGGTGAATCCGCAAGAATCGCGCGGGATCGAGCCCGGCTTCGAGGCTTGCGATGGTCTGCTGCTTCAAATGCTTCTTCCCTTCCGACGCCAGCGCCACGTAATCATCCTGCGCTTCCACGTAATCAAGCTTCGCAACGGGAATAATAAAAACACGCGCGCCGTCTCGCACCGGAATGCGCTCCAGATATTGCGCGGGCTGCCGCGCAGCCGCTGCAAGTTGCGACGCGAGCTCCGCCGGGGGCACTCCGGTCGCGGGAGTTTTGCCGCTCAGCCGCTCCCTCGCCCGCGAAAGCGCCGCTTCAAACCGTTCCGCGCTGATCGGCTTGAGCAGATAATCGACCGCATGAACTTCAAACGCGCGTATCGCGTGATTGTCATACGCCGTCGCAAAGATCACCGCGCAGTCCGTCTCAATCAGCTCGAGCACCTCGAATCCATCGAGCTTCGGCATCTGGATGTCCAGTAAAAGCAAATCGGGCGTGAGTTCGGAAATGGACTTCACGGCTTCGAAGCCGTTCGCGCACTCCGCCACAATTTCGATATCCGTGTGGCGCGCGAGGTACTCCCGGAGTATCTGCCGCGCAAGCTCCTCGTCATCCACAATCACAGCGCGGATTTTCTTCGGCGTCGCGCCGCTCAAGATCGAGACTCCTCTCTTTGAGCCGGAATCGTCAGCGCCACGTGAAACTTTTCTCCCTGCTGATTTACGTCGAGCCGCGAATTTTCCCCGTATCGCGCCGCCAGACGGTTCCGGACGTTCGCCAGCCCTACGCCGCTTCTCGGCCGCCGCGGCGCATCCGGGTCGTACGGATTCTCAATCACAATCGAAAGCACGCCATCCCTGCAGCGCGCATCCAGCCGGATCCGCCCTCCCTCCACCAGATTCGCGATCCCGTGCGCGACGGCATTCTCCACCAGCGGCTGCAACAGCAGCGGCGGCACTTGAATCGTCAGAGCCTCGGCGTCGATGTCTTCTTCCAAATTCACTCGCGAGCCGAAGCGAATCTTCTCGACTGCCAAAAAAGCTCGAATCAGCGACATTTCTTCATCGAGCGAGATCGAGTTCTTCTCGCCGAGCCCCAGCGTCCGCCGCAGGAAATCACCCAGCAAAATGCACATCTCTCTCGCCTTCGGCGGATCCGAACCGGCCAGCGCGCTGATCGAATTCAGGCTGTTGAACAGAAAGTGCGGATTCACTTGCGCCTTCAGCGCTCGCAATTCCGCCTCGCGCGCCAGAACGCTCACTTGCATCATCCGCGTTTCCGCCTCCTGCGACGCCTGCACCGCCAGCAGCACGTAGTAAAAATTTACTGACAGGAGATACAGCAGAATGCCCGTCCCCAACAGCAGCGGGATGGTGTGGGAGAGCCGGCCCGCAAGCCCCGGAAAATAAGCCGTCGATGCCAGCGCGTAGCCCAGCAACTCCGCCGCCCCGATCCAAATCAGGCTCGCGAGGATCGCTCCCGCAACGTGCGTCAATATCAGCCGGCCAATCGGCGTGCGGTCAAACGGCGTCGCCCGGCACGAATACCACGCCGAAAGGCACACGCATGCATAGAAAACGCACAGCGGCGCGGACATCGCCAGCGCCTCCCGCGCGTTCATGCCCGCGGTTACATCCATCAAATACGCCAGCAGCGCGATCAGCGGCACCCACGCCGCCATATACAACGCGAATCTCCGGATTTGGCTCAGGATCGGATGCATGCGTTCAATTCTTGATGATCACGTTTCCGAGTACGGCCGCGCCCTTAATGATCAGGTGCTTTGGCGGAGTTCCCTGCGGCTGCTGCCGCGTGCGGTCTGAGTATTCACCTAAGATCGCGGCGCCGCGCACCGATACCTGCCACTTATCCGGCACGCGGACTTCTACCGCGCCGAATACTCCGCTCGCTTCCATCTCGATCGTATCGCGCGCCAGATCAGCGTCGGTCAGGTCCAGTTTCACTTCGCCGAATACAGCCACGATTTTTCCACCTTCGAAATTCTGCGCCGTGATTCTCCGTCGAATCGCGCTGAATACGCCGACGATCTCCGGATTTGCCGCCGTTGAGTCGTATCCCATCCTTGAAACAAAGTTGTCCGCGAACGCTCCCGCCCATTTTGTTTTCCACTTCGGACCGCTCAACGCGAAGCCCAGCATCCACAGTCCCCAAAGAATCAGCGCGATCGGCCAGAAAATATCAACGTTGATGTGATATCCAAGGCGATTCAGCAGCAGAAGTGTGCCCAACAGCGTCAGCAGCGCGCCCCAATATCTTCCAATCAGCGCGCGAAAAAGTAGCCCGGCCAAACCGAAATAAATGAGCACCGCGGGCCAGAAGAATGCCACGATGCGCTGCGCGGACGCAGATCCTATCTTATCGATCAGGAACACGACTCCCAGCGCCACGATGAACAGTGGAAATATCAATCCTCTGGAGATTGCGCCGCGCTCACAGTCTGTCATGGCTCGGTCCTTTGGAATCAGCCGACGCGCGCGCCAGCTTCAGGCCGTCGTCGCGCTTCATCAGCAGAAGCAGCCCGAACCCGAACGCCACCAGAACCAGCGGCCAGTAGCGCGCCAACTCTTGCAGCGCCGGGACGTCGCTCCGCAGCGTCAACACATTCCATACTCCCTCCGTGATCATCGCGACCAGCCAAAAATTTGACGGGCTCAGATGGCCATATCCCAATTCGCCCAATTGGAACACAACTCCCACCAGAATCAGCAGGCCGGCCGCCACGACTCCGAATGCTGAGCTCGAGCCGCTCTCGCCTCGCGCCGATTTCAAATTTGCCTTTGCCATTGTCTTCTCTCCGCCGCGATCTTTTTCGTCTTGCATGGCGGGAGATTACAGGCGAGCATCCGCGATGTCTCAGGCTTTTCGGTGAGTTGCGGTTGGTTACCGGCGAACGGTGGCGCGGGCTTCCAGCCCGCGTCTTCGTTCCGGCGGACAAGATCGCAGCCGCGCTCTGTGCCCCTTCATCAGGGTGCTAATGAGCGCGTGGAATATCTACAGAGAGACATCGGGCTGAAGTCCTATCTGCAGGCTAAAGATCAGCCACACTCGTGCGCTGGCGCCAGAATTTCAGCGCATTAAGCAACTATCTTGCTTGGCTGGCTATTTATTCTGGTGGGTGTGCCGCCAGGTCCAGTATTCCTTCTGCTCGTCGGCACTTCTCGCCTTGAAATCCTTGTGGTCTCTGTGGGTCTCGTGTTCCCATTGCGTGTAGTACACGACTTCGTTCCTATCCCAGACGTGGTCATCGTTGTAGTACGCGTCGTGATACGTCACCCGCTCTGCGCAACTCGTGACGATTGCCGGTGCTGCGAGGATGCTGCCAATCAAAAGTGACTGTAGCCATCTGGATCGCGTGCGCATGAGTGATTCCTCCCTGGAAATATGATGTCGAGTCAGCAAGTTACGTTACTCGCTTCTCGGGTGGCGCCGGCGACTGGCCCGTCTTTTATCGCCATCCTCAGCTCGCGAATCGCCCTGCCGCCTCCAATTCGATGGCGAAGATAAAGCGAAGCTGATATCCTCCTTCCCATGGACGAAGGCCGCAAACGAGTCCTGGTCATTGCCGCCTCCATTCTCGCCGCCAGACGACTCGCCCAGCTCGAGTTCAAGCCCTGCCCGGCGTACGAAGCCGTCATCGCCAATGCGATCGCCGCCGCCGAAAAAATCATGCGCCGCATTGACTCGCACTGGCCCGCGCCCGACCGGCATCGCGATTTTTGATCGAACTGGTCTTGCACTTCGCGTTGCCGCATGCTAATATTTCCATTGTTCTGGAAATATGAATACATCAGACGCCATCCACTCGCTGGCCGCATTGGCCCAGGAAACCCGGCTCAACATCTTCCGGCTGCTCGTCCGCCATGCTCCTGAAGGCCTTCCGGCCGGCGTCATCGCTCGCCGGCTCCGGCTTCCGGGCCCCACTCTTTCGTTTCATCTCAACATTCTGGCGGCCACGGAACTCGTCCATCCGCATAAAAATGGACGCTCGATTTCCTACTCGGCGAATTTGCAGGCCGTGAATCGCCTCACGAGCTTCCTCATGGAGAACTGTTGTGGCGGCCGGGCTGCCTGCTGCGAAGCCCCGGAAATCGCCGGCCCAAGGAGCAAGCGGTGACGAACGCTGACTTGAAAAAAGAAGTTCAGGAAAAATACGCGCAGGAAGCCCGGCGAGTCGCGAGCGGCGACAGTTCCTGTTGTTCCGGATGCGGCTGTCTAGATCCCATCACGTCCGATCTCTACGACGCCACGCAATCGAATGAGGTCCCGCAAGAAGCTATGCTCGCGTCGCTCGGCTGCGGGAATCCGACTGCGCTCGCCAAACTCAATCCCGGAGAGACTGTGCTCGATTTGGGCTCCGGCGGCGGTATTGACGTCTTGCTCTCTGCCAAACGCGTCGGCCCCAGCGGCAAAGCGTACGGTCTCGATATGACTGACGATATGCTCGCGCTGGCCAATGAGAACAAACGCAAAGCCGGAATCGAAAACGTCGAATTTCTGAAAGGCGAAATCGAACGCATCCCGCTGCCCGAAAATTCAGTGGACGTCGTGATCTCCAACTGCGTGATAAATCTTTCGACGGACAAGGCTCGCGTTCTGCGCGAAGCTTTTCGAGTGCTCAAGCCTGGCGGACGCTTTGCGGTGTCCGATGTCGTTACACGCGGCGAGATACCCGGCGAGGTTCGCGAGAACGTCCTCCTCTGGATCGGCTGCCTTGCAGGCGCGCTTGAAGAAAATGAGTATCGCAACGAACTCGCAGCGGCCGGATTCGAAAATATTGAGGTTGAGCCGACCCGGATTTATCGCATGGAGGACGCGCGCGAATTTCTTTCCAAGCAGGGCGTGAACGTCGATGCGGTCGCGCCGCAGATTGACGGCAAGTTCTTCAGCGCCTTCATCCGAGCTGTGAAGCCACGCCGCGGCGAATAATGGTGTGGCCCCGCCTGTCGCCAATCAGCTGATGCCGGCCGAGCGCCACTACAACGTCTTGTTCCTTTGCACCGGCAATTCCGCTCGTTCGATCATGGCGGAAGCAATCATGAATCGAAAAGGCTCGCCGAATTTCACTGCTCACAGCGCTGGAAGCCATCCAAAGGGCGAAGTGCATGCGGCCGCGCTTCATCAAATCGAGCTTGCGATGCTCCCTAGCGCCGGCTTGCGCAGCAAGGATTGGAGTGAATTCGCCCGGCCGGGCGCTCCTCAAATGGATTTTGTCTTCACAGTTTGCGATAACGCCGCGAAGGAAGTGTGCCCCGTATGGCCGGGGCAGCCGACGACGGCACAGTGGGGCGTGCCCGATCCCGCCGCGGTCGAGGGCGCGCCGGAGCAGATCGAAAAGGCGTTCCGTGATGCGTTTATGGTTCTTGATCGGAGAATCAGTCTCTTTCTGTGCCTTCCGCTATCAAGCCTGGACAAGCTCGCCCTCAAAAGAGAAGTTGAGCGCATCGGACGCGAATGAAAATCTCCCTCGCTCGCAGGGTGGTCGCGGAATTCTTCGGCACTGCATTTCTTGTTGCAGCCGTGATCGGCTCGGGCATCATGGGGGAGCGCTTGTCCGGCGGCAATGTCGCCTTGGCCTTGCTTGCGAATACCGTCGCGACTGGTGCCGCGCTCGTCGCCTTAATCATCGCCTTCGGACCGATTTCCGGGGCGCATCTAAACCCGGCCGTCAGCTTAATGGATGCGTTCGAGCATGGCCTTCCCTGGGCCGAAACTCCGCATTATGTAATCGCTCAAATTTTTGGAGGCGGCAGCGGTGCCATCGCGGCGCATTTGATGTTTGGCCTTCCGATAATTTCGCTATCAACTCACGCCCGCAATGGAGCTGCGCAAGCGTTTAGTGAGTTCGTCGCGACTTTTGGGCTCGTGTGTGTGATTTGGGGCTCGTCCCGCTTTCGGCCCGACGCTTCTGCATTCGCTGTCGGAGCCTACATCACAGCGGCCTACTGGTTCACGGCGTCGACATCATTTGCGAATCCCGCCGTCACAATCGCGCGTTGCATCAGCGACACTTTCGCGGGCATCCGGCCCCGCAACGTTCCTGTATTCGTCGTCGCACAACTGGCCGGAGGTTTCGCAGCGACGCTGCTCTTTCGTTGGCTCGTTCCTGATCTGTCCGCCCGGGCCCGCGAAGGGATCCTTGTTCGCAAGCCAGACGAAGCGAACTAATTCGGACAAGAACTCGGGACGCGTCAGTTGGCATCTGACTTCGGAAGCCTACCTAACAGGCTTTACCCGGATCGGCTTTTGTCACCCATCAGCGGGCTTGTAAACCCATCATTGCAATGCTACAAAGGAGTTCCCCGCAGATACTCCAGTAAGCTGTCCAGGAGGACCGTCATGCTCCCCAGCAGCGGACGTCCCGTCCGGATTTCTATCATCTTTATTACCATATACTTAGCACCCTTCAGCTTTGGCCGCGCCCAGAACCTGCCGCCTGCCGCCGACGCAACCGTAAAATCCCCGAGCCTCGCCGTCTACTCCGCAACCGATGATTCGAGCGACCTCGTCCAATCGCTCAAAAAGGGCGACCCGCTCCTGCTGGGAATCGAAGTCCAGACGAGCAAGGGTAGCTGGTGCAGCATCCGGCTGCCCGGCCAGAATGCCCGGCTCGGCTACGCCCGCTGCGACGGCATTGAACGCAAGACTGCCGTGATCGACTCCACTTCAGCGTCCGCTTCCGCCGCACCGCGCAGATCAAGTGCCGGCGGGGAAAATCCCGCAGCGGCCTTGCCACGTGTTCCCATTCGTTCTTCGGGACAGCCATCCGATGAGTTTGCGCGCGTACAAGCCGAAGTCGTACACGATGACACTTTGGACGGTGCGAAAATCTCGGAACTCGAGCGTGCTGCCGGCAGCGGATCCACGGCGGCCATGAGTCGTGCCGCTCTCGCCCGGCTTGCCGCCGGAGAGTTTGAGCTTTCTCACGGCGACACGGAGTCCGCCGTCGATCAATTGCGCGCCGGAGTCCCATTTGCCGCCAAACAACGCGAGGTTTCATTTACGATCCTGATGATGTTGTCCTACGTTCTTCTCGTCCGCAGCGAGTATTCCACCGCGCTTGAATATCTCGCTCGAGCCAAACAGATTTTCCCGAACTCCGCGGGCGTCGCGCAATACGCGGGACAGGCATACTACGGCTTGAACCGCACCGACGACGCGATTCGGGAATGGCAAGCAGCTCAGCGCATCGCTCCGAATCCGAACGTGGCTGCCTGGCTCGAAAAGGCCGAGCGCGATCGTGATTCCGAAGCCGGAACCGAGCAGCGCGAGACCGGCCACTTCGTCCTGCGATACCAGGGTGGCGCTACGCCTGCGCTGGCCGCCGAGGTTCTCCACACGCTCGAGGAGCAATTTCGATCTCTCGCGTCCTCTCTTGACTTCACTCCCGTCGAACCGATCGGAGTCGTTCTCTACACGCAAACGGGTTTCCGAGACATCACGCGCGCACCAAGCTGGGCAGGAGGGATCAACGACGGCCGCATTCGCATTCCCGTCGCGGGCTTGAACTCAGTGACGCCCGAGTTTTCTCGTGTCCTCCATCATGAATTGACCCACAGCTTCGTGCATCAGATGTCGCTCGGGCGCTGTCCGACCTGGTTCAACGAAGGCCTGGCGCAGTGGATGGAAGGACGGCGCAGCGCTGAATCGGCTAGAAGCCTGCTGGCGTTGTACGATCGCAATCAAATGCCCACGCTCGACCGGATGGAAGGTCCGTGGAACAGTTTGTCCGCTAACGAAGCGGGGCTCGCCTATGCGTGGTCTCTCGCCGCGGTGGAATACATCCTGTCACGATCGGGACCGTGGAGCGTTCAACGCATCTTCGGAAATCTCAATTCAGCGTCTTCGTTCGAAGCCGCGCTGCAAGCCGCCATTCAAACGAATTATGCCGATCTTCAAAAAGAGACAGCGGACTATCTGCGTAAGACCTACGGTCAATAACTGCGGGAATCTGCGATGAGCAGCTTCGAATAGTTCATCGCGCTGCGAACGCGGGGTGCATCGTGGTATCGAATGAGCACACCTGCGGGAAATCGCCTTCGCAGTGTTTCGGGTGTCTCGTACACTGCGATGGGAGCCAGCACATGAACTCACTCGCTCACAATTCCGCAACCTCTCCACAGCGCCGCGCCCCGCGATTCCCGATTGTCGCTTCCGCTGAAATCCTCGCGCTCGAGACAGACACGCGATTCAGCGCGCGAACTTCGGATCTGAGCCACGTCGGCTGCTATGTGGACATAGCAAATCCATTGCCTGTTGGCACTGAAATCAGATTGCAGCTCGCGCATCAGAACACGACCTTCACCGCGCGCGCGGTCGTGGCCCTGTCGGAAAGTAACTTGGGCATGGGCATCAGCTTCACGGCCGTGGAAGTGGACCAACAAGGCGTGCTCGATCGATGGCTGGCCGGCACCGGCGGTTCCGCTTAGGGCTTTTCCCTTAGCCCTTCTAGGGCGATTCCTTTAGACCGGACCTTAGCACTTTTATTGGCTCGCTCCTGAACTCCAGTGTCAATCGGAATCGCGAACCAAGGCCATCGTCACTTCATCGTTTTCGACCCAAGTTCCCTTCATACATACACATCCGGCTCAAATCCTTTCGCGGACGCATATTCCGCCTTGATTCGAGATTCAAACTCTTTGGCGTGCTCTGCCGCGACGATATTTACGGTGCAGCCGCCGAATCCGCCTCCCGTCATCCGCGCGCCGTAAACTCCCGGCAAGCCGCGCGCGATATCCACGAGCAAATCGAGTTCTTCACAACTCACCACAAAATCATTTCGCAAACTCGCATGCGATTCGTACATCAGCGCGCCGAGTGCGGGCAAGTCACCACTCTTCAAAGCTGAGGCGGCGTCGAGCACGCGGCGATTCTCTGAGATGACGTGGCGGCAACGGCGGTATATCGCTGCAGGCATCTCTGTGCGAGGAATTTCCAATTCGGCGCGATCGAAATCCCGAAGCGCCCGACGCTTCACCGCGTCGTTGACACCGAGAATGCTCACGCCTTCCTCGCACTCGCTTCTCCGCCGGTTGTATTCACTCGCAGCGATGTGATGCTTCACCTTGCTATTGCAAACAATGATCCGGATCGACGGGGAAAGCTCGAGTACTTCGTGCGTCAGACTCCGGCAATCGAGCAGAATCGCCTCATCAGGTCCGCCAAAGCAGGCGACGTATTGATCCATGATTCCGCAGCGCGAACGGGCATATTCGTGTTCCGCGCGCTGGCAGATTTGGGCGACCTCGAGTTTTGACTTGCTCGCTTGGGCGCAGTCGAGCAGCGCCAAGGCGCATGCCACTTCAAGCGACGCCGATGAACTCAGGCCGGCGCCGATTGGAACTTCGCTGCTGATCATCAAGTCGGCGCCGGGCACGCCCACCCCTTCCGCCATCAGCACGCGAGCGACGCCACGAACGTAATCGCTCCAATGCCCATGCGGGCCTGACTCCGGCTCGTCCAGTTTGAATTCCGCCGATTCGTCGAGATTCAGCGAATGAACGCGGACGCTTCGGCCAGCTCGTGGAGAGACGCCGACAAATGTGGACATGGGCATCGCGACCGGCAGAACGAAGCCCTCGTTGTAGTCCGTATGCTCGCCGATGAGATTGACGCGGCCCGGAGCGCGGAAGACAGATGGATTCGCGCCGAAGCGGAGGGGAAATTCCCGATTCAGTTGCTTGAGCGCTCGACTCGCACTGATTCCGGATGAATGGGGATTCATCAGTGTACCTTGCTGCTACTTCTCCAAAACGAAGCCAATTCCCCTGCAGGCCTAAATCTGGTCGCTCTGTCGAAAAGGGGCTCTAATCGTGACCGGCAAACATGCGGTTTCTGTCCCGATTAGAAATGATGCGCGTCCTTTGTTTTGTTGGGGTTACAGTGATTTCTAATCGTGTCGCTGTCCCGATTAGAAACGGGGGTGGGGGAGGCAATCTCGCGCTTTTCTGCGACCCTGGTTCCAGACCTCCCTTTCACAGGTCCGCAATCACGCTAGCCCACTTCGCGCGGAATTTCAATAGGGTGAAGTGTGGAATATCGGGAGGGTGCGGCGCTGCATTCCGCGGCGAAATCGGGCGAGGTATAATTCGGGCAACGCACGGCTGGGAATGGGGCTCTAACGGCGAAAGAGAGACGTCACCTTTGTTTCGCATATTCAAAGCGGTTGTGTTTTCGCTCGCGATTCTGACGGCCCTCGCTCTGGGCGTATCGGCAGCGCATCACGAGGCCTGGGTGGAAGCGCGCAGCCCGAATTTCATTGTGGTGAGCAATGCAGGAGAAAGAGAAGCACGAAAGATAGCGATTCAATTCGAGGAGATTCGCGTAGTTTTCCAGCGTTCGCTGGCAATCGCCAGCGCGCATACGACTCCGACCGTAACGATCATCGCGGTGAACGACGAAGACTCGATGCGAGCGTTGTTGCCGGAATTCTGGGCGAGGGGCCACACGCATCCAGCCGGAATCGCGTCGGACAACATGGGGCAATTTTTCGTGGCGATGCAGCTCGACGAGCCGGGAGAAAGCCCTTACAAAACGATCTACCACGAATACTTCCACTCGCTGACGCGGCCTTACTATCCACACTTGCCGGTTTGGGTGGCTGAGGGCCTCGCGGAATTTTATGGAAGCACGCGAATTACTGATTCCGGAACGATCGTGGGCGAGCCGGATCCACTCAATATTTCTGAACTGAGAAAGGGCGGATTTATTCCGCTCGATGTGCTCTTCAAAGTGGACCAGAGTTCGCCCTATTACAACGAGCAGAACAAGACCACGATTTTTTACGCAGAGTCCTGGGCGCTCGCTCATTACCTGATGGTCGGTGACAAAACAGCGCACCGGCCGATGCTGATTGCCTATCTGGACGCGCTATCCCACGGAGCGACGGAAGAACAAGCCGCCGCGAAAGCATTTGGCGACCTAAAGAATTTGCAAGCGGCGCTGTTTCGCTACATCGACGGTTACTCCTTCTATTCGATAAAGCAGCCGGCCGCTCCAGAGCCTCCTGCGAGCGATCTGGCGACGCGGAAACTTTCCGACGCGGAAGTAGAAGCCTACCGCGGAGGATTCGCGGCCGTGCGAGGCCGGTCGAAGGAGGCCATACCGATTCTCAAAGAAGCAGTGAAGCTGGACCCGAAATCAGCGCTGGGCTATCGCTATCTGGGCTTTGCGGAGTTCGAAGAAAAGCAAAATGCCGAAGCTCTTGCGGATTTTGCGCGAGCGATCGAATTGGATCCGAACAATGCGTTGACGCGCTATCTGCGGGCGTATCTGGCTTCCACGCAAACGGGGACGATCGGCAATGACGCGCAATTGGAAGAAGACTTGCGGACGGCGATTGCCGCGAGCCCCGAATTCTCGCCACCGTATGGCGTGCTCGCGGTTTTTCTTGCCGCGCAAGGGCAAAAACTGCCGGAAGCGCTTGCATTGGCCGAAAAAGCGGTGACGCTGGAGCCGGGAAACATGACCTATCGAATGCAGCTCGCCCAGGTGCTCGCGCAGATGAATCGTTATGATGAGGCGCGGACAGTAGCGGCTTTTGTGCGAAGCAACGCGGATGACCCCGAGGAAAAGCACCAAGCGGCGCGATTTCTATCGGTCCTGCAACAGGCGCAAAGCAATATGGGAAACACTCTGGCTCCCCCGCCGGAGGATGACGCGGCCGATCCCGGACCCGCGACTGCCACTGCGAAAGCAACGGCCGACGGCGCCGCAACGGCGGCAAAAACCGAAAACGTCTTGGATGCCGCGGGCCGGGTGACTGAACTGAGCTGCATGAATGGATTGAAGTTCAAATTGGAAACGAAAACCGGACCGATGATGTTTCAGCTCAACCCGGGCGCACAATTGGTCCGCTACTCGTTTAAAACGACGGGCACGTTCAATCCCTGCGTCGATCTGAAAGGCCAGCGTGTGAGCGTGGAATACCAACCGGGCGACGCCACGGGCAATGTGAATCTGCTGAAGTCTGTAACATTGCTTCCGCCGGCCGAATAAGAGATTGTCACCGGCACACAGGTGGGCGAGAATCGAACCGCAGGCATGAGACGGAACCCGATTTTCTTCGCCATCCTGGCCGCACTCGCCACGTCGAACCTTTCACAAAGTCCAACAAAAGGCTCATCACATCCGCCTGCAACTTCTGCGGCCGGCGTGGAACCTGGGGCGGTTCATTTTATAGACATCGCGAGCCAGGCGGGAATCACGGCACAGAGCGTCTACGGCGGCGATACCGGCAAAGATTTCATCATCGAGACAACCGGAAACGGCAGCGTCGTTTTCGACTACGACAACGACGGATGGCCCGACATTTTTCTGCCGAATGGCTCGACGGTCGAGGGATTCCCGGCGGACAAAGCGCCCACCGGGCACCTCTACCACAATAATCATGACGGCACGTTCACCGACGTAACGGAAAAAGCCGGGCTCGGGCGCGCGGGATGGGGCCAGGGAGGCTGCGCCGGCGACTACGACAACGACGGCAACCTCGATTTGTTTGTTACCTATTGGGGCCAGAACGCGCTCTACCACAATAACGGAGACGGGACGTTTACGGACGTCACGGAGAAGGCGGGGCTGAAAACCGCGAAGGACGAGTGGAGCACGGGGTGCTCGTTCATTGATTACGATCGCGATGGAAAGGCGGATCTGTTCGTCACGCGTTACGTTGATTTCTCTTACGATACGGTGCCAAAACCCGGGCAGGGAAAATGGTGCCAATGGAAGGGCTTGAACGTGATGTGCGGGCCGAGGGGGCTGAAGTTCGCAGTGAACGCGCTTTACCACAACAACGGTGACGGGACTTTTACCGACGTGTCGGAGAAGTCGGGAATCAGGCGCGCGTCCAGCTGCTACGGATTCACGTCGTTGACGGCAGACTTCGATCACGACGGCTGGCCGGACATCTACGTTGCGTGCGATACCACGCCAAGCCTTCTCTATCACAACAATCACGACGGAACATTTACCGAAATGGGCAAGATGGCAGGCGTGGCCTACAACGAGGATGGCACGCCGCAAGCGAGCATGGGCGTCTCCGCGGACGATTACACCCATTCGGGCTTTCAGGACATCGTGAGAACAAATTTCAGCGACGACACGCCGACGCTTTTTCTCAATCGCGGCAACAATTTCTTTGACGACGTTACGCATTTGGCGGGACTCGCCAAGATCACTCAGTGGCTTGGGTGGGGCGTGCAATTCTTCGATTTCGATAATAGCGGATGGCCGGGCATTTTCATCGGCAACGGCCACGTCTATCCCGAAGTGGAGGGAAAGGGCCTGGGCACGAGCTATCGCGAGCCGAAAGTGGCCTACTACAATCTGCGGAACGGAAAATTTGCGAACATTACGGCACAAGCTGGAACAGTATTGAGCGAAATGCACTCGGCGCGGGGCATGGCTCTTGGCGATTTATTTAACGATGGGCGCGAAGAAGCCATTGTGAACAACATGAACGAGCGTGCGTCGCTCTACTACAACACCGCGCCGGTGGGAAATTTCATTAGTCTAAAACTCATCGGAGTGAAATCGAATCGCGCTGCGCTGGGTGCCGAGGTCACGCTGGTGCAAGGCACGGAGAAACGGGAGAAGGAAGTGCGGAGCGGCGATGGATTTATTTCGCAGAGCGATTTGCGACTGCACTTCGGATTGGGCAGCGCGGCGAAGGCGGACAAGATCGTGATTCGCTGGCCAAGCGGGCTGGTGGAAACGCTGAAAGATCTGGCGGCAAATCAATACTATGTGGTGCGGGAAGGAAGCGGCGTGGATTCAGGACAAACGCACGGAACGAGCGGCGTGGCGATCAAGAATCCTGCCGGAGAATCGAATTGAATGGCTTGTTCACGGACAAGGTTGCGCTCAATCTTAAAGTCCGCGCGATACAATTGCGCGGCTTGGATTGCCCGAGGAGAGGAATTATGAAATTCGGACTAAGGATGCCTTGTGCGATTTTTCTAAGTTTCGCGCTGGGGATGGTTTTGCAATCGGCGCGAGGATCGAGCGCTGCAAAAGACGACACCAGGGTGACAGGTGTGGGCGGATTCTTCTTCAAAGCGGAGAGCCCGGCGAAACTGGCCGACTGGTATCGCACACACCTGGGAATCGCGTTCGTTGCAGCAGGCAAAGGAGAACACGCGCCCCAATTCTATCCGTTTCATTGGCGCGAGAAGAACCATCCCGAGACCATCGGGTCAACCGCATTTTCGATTTTTCCGGCAACCACGAAATACTTCGAGCCCAGCAGTGCTTCATTCATGATTGATTTTCGCGTCGCGAATCTCGAGCGATTGCTGGCGCAGCTCAAGCAAGAGGGCGTAAAGGTCGATGACAAGATCGATGACGAATCCAACGGCAGGTTTGGGTGGGTGATGGACCCGGAGGGCAATCGCATCGAGCTTTGGGAGCCGAAGGGCGAGTGATTCGAAAACGACCGAACGGTTTTATGCTCACCCGGACTTCGAGACTCAATTCCCGGCGCGGGCTAAACTCCAATCACGACAACCTGTGGTGATCAGGGTAGAAAATTAAGCAGAGTAGTTTGTATCGAGTGAGTTTTGGTAGGGGCGGTGGGGATCGAACCCACGACCAACGGCTTAAAAGGCCGCTGCTCTACCACTGAGCTACGCCCCTGACGTGCATACGAACTGTTCGTTGACGATTCGCCTTTGCCAGTGGAGCGATCAATTGTACCTGAATTGGCTTTGAAATTTTCCGCTGAGGAAGACGAACAGCGCGCTGGCGAGCAGAATAGCCTGGCCGTGCGGCAAAATGGTGTTTGTGGCCGCGCGGCGAACCTGCGTGAAACCGCGAAAATAGAGGCACCAAAACGTTTCGGTATCAGTAGGCCGCCCTTTTGACCGGCATATCGACTCTGCTATGATTCGAAGCATGTGGGATCGTGCCTCCGCGCGAAGCGATCGAGGCTTGGCAGTTTTTGGCGAATTTTTTTTCGAACTGGTGTTCTTCGACCTGCCGAGGGCGCCCCGAATGGGCGAAGAGGTTAAGACCACGAGCTTCGCACGGTTTCCGGGCGGCGGAGTGTCGACGACTTCACTGGTGGCCGCCAAATTAGGCACTCCAACCAGCGCAATCACCCGCGTCGGCCAGGATGCACTCGGAAGCCCGGAGTGGAAGATGCTCGTCGAGGGCGGCGTCTCAACCAAGGGTTGTGAAATCGATCCACGATTGCCGACGGCGATGACGGTATCCGCGGCATTCGACGGCGATCGGATGATGATCACTCATGACGAGGTGAACGCAAAACTGGAACGGCTGTTGGGACGGAGCGCCGTGCGGAAAGAGCTGGAGAAAGCGAGCCACGTGCACATGGCGTGCGCCATGCGGCCTCCTCAGGTGTGGGTCGCGGCAATTCAAAAATTGCGCAAGCGAGGTTTGACCGTTTCGGCGGATGTGGGGTGGAACCCGGACGTATTCGAGTCTCCGCGACTGCCGCAGTTACTGAAAGAATTCGAATTTACGTTTCCGAACGAATCGGAAGCGCTGGCGATGACCGGCGAAAAAACGGTGGAAGCGGCCGCAAGGAAGCTAGCGCGGTGGGTGCGAGTTCCGGTGGTCAAACTGGGCCGGGACGGCTCGGTGGCCGTATCGAACGGAAGGATCACGCGGATAAAATCCATTCGCGTGCGCGCCGTGGACGCGACGGGGGCGGGGGACGCTTTCGACGGCGGATTTCTGCACGGCTATCTTGCCGGGTGGCCGCTTGAGGAATGCTTGCGAGCGGGAAATATTTGTGGAGCGCTCTCCACGACCAGCGCCGGGGGATCCGGAGCAATACCGACGGAGAAAGACCTTAAGAAGCTGATGAGAAAGCTCGACTGAAATTCAGCCCAGCGCCGAGAAGCCGAATTCTGAGGCGCAATGTCGTCGCACTGCGGATAATTTTTCCAGAGGACAAAAGCACATCATGAAAATCACTCTCATCGGAGCAGCGGGAGTCAGGACCCCACTCCTGGTTCACGGTCTGGCGGGCCTCGATGGCCATATGCAGCTGGACGAACTGGCGCTTTGGGATACCAATCTCGAAGGCTTGACGACGATGAAAAGGGTCGCGGAGGCAATGGGAAGGCGGAGCGGCCTTCGCGCGCGCCTCAAGGCATATTCCACTCCCGAGAGTGCGCTGGAGGGCGCGGACTACGTCATCACGAGTATTCGCGTAGGCGGGATCGATGCGCGGGTCAAAGACGAAACGATCGCTCTGGCGCATGGGCTCGTTGGGCAGGAAACCGTGGGGGCGGGCGGCTTTGCGGGCGCCATGCGAAATCTGGGAGTGATGCTGGAATATGCGCGCCTGATCGAGCGCGTGGCGCCGCGGGCGACGGTCATCAACTTCACAAATCCTGTCGGGATTATTTCGCAGGGGCTGTTGAATCATTCCCGAGTGAATGTAATTGGCGTTTGTGACACGCCGCTGGAAACGTATGAGGCGATCGCCCACGCACTGGACCGAAGTCCGTTTGGACTGCGTTTCGATTATCTCGGATTGAATCACCTGGGCTGGGTGCGGTCGATTCGCGACGAGAACGGCGCGGAACTGCTGCCGAAAGTGTTGGCATCGCCCGCGATTATCGAGAAGTGCTACCGGCACGGGCTTTTTCCGGCGAAGTTCATTCAAGAGCTGGGGCTGCTGCCGACGGAATACCTCTATTTTTATTATTTCCCGCAGGAGGCGTATAAAAATACGAAGCAGAGCGGCCAATCGCGCGGACAGGCCATTGCAGCGATGAACGTGCGGCTATTCCCGAAGCTGGCGGAGACTCCCGATTCGAAGTTGATCGAAGTTTACGAAAATTATCTGCGCGAACGAAACGCTTCTTACTTCAGCATTGAGGCGACAGCGGGCGAACGGCGAAGAGAAAATCAGGAACTCTACTCGGAATTCTCGGGATACGAGAAGATCGCGCTGCTCGTGCTGCAGGCGCTGAACGCAGAGACGCCGTCGTTGATACCGTTAACGGTGCGCAACGGAGGAGCGCTGGCCGATCTGGAGGCGAATGACGCGGTGGAACTGCCGTGCGAAGTTTCCTCTCGCGGCGTTCAAGTGCCTTCGGTGGGGCGCGCGCCCGAGGCTGTTCGACCGCTGCTCTTGCAGGTGAAGGAGTACGAGCGGCTCACCGTGCGTGCTGCCGTCGAACACTCGCGCGAAATGGCACTCGCCGCTCTGGAGAAAAATCCGCTGGTTGGGCGAGGCGAAGTGGCGCGTGAAGTCTTGGCAGATTACCTTCAGGCGTTTGGCCAGCAGATGAAGCTTCAGGCCGCGTAGCTGTGTGGCTCGGCGGGGAGCTGATTCGGGCGAGACTTGCGGACTGTACAGCCAGCGATCTAAATTTTCTTTACGAGTGAGCCTAGGTGCACGCGCGCGCCTTCTCTGGCGCTCTGGTAGCAGGCGTCGATCAATTCGACAACCTTGTAGCCATCTTCGGCGGTGACCGGCGCGGGCGATTTTCCTTCAAGGGCGTCGACGAAAAGCCGGTCTTCTTCGACGTAGCCCCATTTCTCGTGCATGGTCGCGAGGGAGAAATCGTAAGTGGTCGTGCGAGTTTCGAGGCCATTGGTGAAGGAAATTCGTTCCATTTCAAAGGTTTCGTAGGTCGAGTGCTTTCCGTAAACCTCAAAGCGTTCGAATGGAAAGTGCCAGCTCGAATGCGCGAAAGTTTTCATCGTCGCTTGCAGACCGGATTGAAAACCGAGCAAGATTGAAAAATCGTCGAGCTCGCCATGCTCGTGAGCGCGCGCAGCCACTTCCACCCAGTCGACTTTTCCAAAAAAGAAGGTCATCAAATCGAACATGTGCACGGGCGTTTCATATAGGAAGCCGCCCGTAAGGCTGGCATCCCACACCCAGGGTGGGTTCACGAGTTCTCCGCGATTCATTTTGGCGTGGACGGAAAGCGGGCGGAGTTCGTTCTTATCGATCGCGGTTTTGAGAACTTTGTAGACCGGCGCAAAACGGCGATTGTGACCGACCTGATAGACGAGCCCCGAGTTGGAGGCCCGATCGCGCAGCCGGGCGGCCGACTTGAGGTTTAATGCGAATGGCTTTTCGCAAAAGACGTGCTTCCCTGCTTCCAAAACTTGCGTGGCTACTTCTTCGTGAGTCGTATTAGGAGTGCAAACGAAAACCGCGTCGGATTCTTTGAAAAGCTCGTCGAGAGTTCGGGCGGATTGACGTCCAAACCTGGCGGCCATCGCTTGAGCGCGAGCGGAATCAACGTCAAAAAAACTCTGAAGAGTGACGCGTGGATCTTTCGCCAGGATAGCAGCGTGGATGTTTCCGATCCCGCCCGCCCCGACGATTCCGATCCTAAATGCCATTGCCGCCCTCTTGATTCCTGGCCGACACGTGGACGCCAAACGCCGTCCTATAAGGGGTTTGATTCCATTCGCGTCCGCTGCAGGAATCAGGAACGCTCGAAAAAAGCTGCGGGAGCGGCTTTCGCCGCTCCCGCACCGAACGCTAGAAGAAAAGCTTCAATGCAAACTGGATTTCGCGAGGATCGCCTGGTCCTCCCGAATCGGTCCCCAAAATCGGCCCGAGCGTATCGGAAACCTTGCCAAACGAACCCAGGCTGCTGGGGCTGTAGCTCGAGTTTGGACTTGCGAAATTGGGATGATTGAAGGCATTGAAGAATTCAGTTCTGAACTGCAGCTGGTACCGTTCCGTGAACTTAAATTGCTTGAAGAGGCTCAAGTCCCACATCTGGATTCCGGGACCGTGGAACGCGTAGGGAGCGCAATCCCCGAAAAGTCCGGGTCCGGGCTGCGCGAATGCCGCCGGATTGATGTAAAAACCAGTCGTTGTATACAACTTGTGATTGGTGGTCGCGCCAGCGAAGGGATCTCCGATGCAGTCCGCATACAGCGGGTTATGTCCGTCCACCAGCCCGTCATTATTGGCAGTGACAGTAAAGGGGCTTCCGGTCTGTTCCGTTACGATTCCGTTGAATTGCCAACCTCCCAGCCAACGACCGGCAAAATTATCGCCATTCATGTAGGCCTTCCCCTGGCCCAATGGCAAATCCCAGAGGAAATTCCCGACAAAACGGCTGCGAATGTCGAGAACCGAATTCCCCATCTCCGCACCGTAATCGTAGGAGTTTTGGGGCAACTGCTGGGCCGTCAAATTGTCGCGGTAATTGGCGAGACCGTGAGCGAAAGTGTATGCCAAGTTGAAGGTCACACCCTTCCACATCCTTTGGCGCACGCCAAGCTCGAGTGAATTGTAGGCGGAATTCCCATCATCGGTAGCGGTCTCAAGGTACCCCGCTCCGGTAGGATTCGAGCAACCGCTGGTGGTGTAAGTATCGACGGGGCCAGTCGCGGTGCTCAGGTTGGCATACGGGTACTGCAAAATCGGACAGCCCGTGTCGAAGCCCGTGATCATCGGCTGGTTATAATCACGCACCCTTTCCTCTTTGCGGCCCCAATTTCCAACGTACGTGGCGGAAACGACCGTATTTTGCGCGGCTTCGTATTCGAGTCCGAAGCTCGTCTGCTCAACGTAAGGAGTGCGCTGATTGGGATCCTGAGCACGCAATTGCAGCGCAGTCAAATTAACTGACGTCGACTGAGTAATGGAAGCGGGTATCCCATCCTGAAGCTGAAAGACGGTGCTGGTTGGGCTGAAGTCCGATACGTTGGTATCAATAAAGAAAGGCGGGTTCAGCTGAAGCAGGGCTTCCGAGCCGATCCGGTTCACGTGCTGATAGAAAATTCCATATCCACCTCTCCACACCAAGCGAGGCATCATCTGGTAAGCAAAACCAAGCCGCGGCGCGAAATTATCGAGGTCTGGGTGAATCAGCGCGCGATTGTACCAGCCGGTGGCGTTGCTCGCCGCTGTGATAATTTCCCCACCGTCGGCCGGCGAGAAGTTCGACGTCTGGTTGTTTCTATCGATGAGCGGAGAGAAAAGTTCATAGCGAAGCCCGTAGGTGAGGGTTAGTTTCGAAGTGGCCCTCCATGTGTCCATGCCGTAGAAAGAGTGTCCAGGCTGGAAGTAATGAACCACGTGGGGCGTCGTATAAAACGCGTCGTCTATGTCTCCGAGCAGCAAATCGGGCAGGCCGAAAGCGAAACCGGCGGCGACAGATCCGGCTTCGTAAAAAAGGCCCTGCGGCGCTTCGATGTCGAAGAAATTGTCGGACCGCTTCAGGTATTGGTACCCGAACTTGAAACTGTGGCTGCCCTTCAACCAATTCAGGTTGTCAATGAAGTTCCAGGCTTGCGAAATCTGGTACTGAGGCCGCCACCCGGCCGACCCAATGGAAGTGATTCCGGTAAACTGGAAAGCAGGTATGCCCGCATCGTTTGGTCCCGGCGGGACTCCTGCCAAACCAATTGCTGATTCGGCCTCGGAAGTGCCAAGAGTTAGTCCGAGGGGATCGCTGTGGGCGTAGTCACGGCTAAATCCGAAACGCGCATCATTGACCAGCGAGTTCGAGAGTGTGTGCGTCCAACCCAGCGCGAGCGACTGCTGGTGCCAGCGATACTGAGTCGCGAATTCGCCGTTGCCAATTATTGGATTGCTGGTCCACAGGGGGTCTTGGCGGTCCACATGGCGATAGCTGTAGCTTCCGAATATCTGATCCTTCGAGCTCAGGTCGTAGTCGATGCGCCCGTCCAGGGAATTCTGGTCATTGGGGATCGACGTAGGAAATGCGTAGTTGGGCGCGCCCGTCCAGCTCCCAGGGGTTCCTTCGACGGCCACCGCGCCGGGGACGTTCGGAACCGCAGTGCCGGCGAGCAAGGCCATCATTTTTTGTGCAACAGGATCGAAGCATCCCGGCTGAATTATATTTCCGACATAGCAGTTGGCCTGGCTGGCGATAAGGATTGGATTGGTCAAAGCGTAGGGCAATTCCGTAAAGTTGCCCTGGGTCATCAACGGCGTCGGAATTGTGCTTAGGACCGTGTCGGAGGCTCTGCTCGTGAAGCGTGCGAGATCGCCAAAGAAAAACAGCTTGTCCTTGATAATGGGGCCGCCGACTGTGCCGCCGAATTGATTCTGGCTGAAGCCGCCGCGCGGATCGCCTACCTCATTGTTGAGCCAAGTGTTTGCATCCAATACCTTATTCCGAAAGTACTCGTAAAGATCTCCGTGGTAACCATTGGTGCCGGACTTGATGGTCGCGTTGACCACGGCGCCCGCGGAATTGCCAAATTCAGCGGAGTAGGTGCGGGTCTGAATTTTGAACTCCTGCAGCGCATCGGGAGGAGGCTGGACAACCTGCACCGAAAATTCCTGCAGGTTTTCTGAGAACGAGTTATTGTCGATGCCGTTCAGCAAGAAATTATTCTGAAGTTGAGAGTTTCCGTTAGAGCTGAACAGATCTGTCGCAGGATTAGCCGGCGAATAAAACCGATTTACGCCGGGTTCCAATAGTGCCAAATCAGCATAGCGGCGTCCGTTAAGAGGAAGGTCGTTGATGCTCTGAGAATTTACGACACCTCCCACGTCGGCCGTCTGAGTTTCCAGGAGCGGCTCGCCGGTATTGACAATAATCTCCTGTTTTACCGATCCAACCTTCAACGCGAAATTAATCGAAAGGCGATCCTGCACGTGCAGCACAATGTCGTTACTGACGGCGGTTTCAAAGCCGTCGGCGCTCGCCTTCACCGAGTAGACGCCCGGGATCAATGCCAGCGACTGATAATCTCCGGCGCTGTCTACGGGGGTGGTCACGACGACTCCGGTCGCCGTATTCGTGATCGTCACGATCGCTTTCGTAACAACCGCTCCGGACGCGTCCACAACCTTTCCGGTTATGGCGCCGCGATCGATCTGTCCAAGCGCAGGAAGCGCGGAAACCCCGAGAAACGCTACCAAGAACATTGCCCAGCCGAGCAATCTCTGAGTCCTCATCCCTCGATTCATTGCGGCCTCCATTATTCAGATTCGAAGAGCGGTCTCGATACCTTTGACGCAGCCTCGATCAGAACCGCTCAACTCCCCGCGACTCGCTTGGCACAGATATGGAATCTAAAACTCCAGCCCCTTTTACAAGGCTCCAAAAACCTAGCTCAACGTCGAACCGGACTATCTTCAAGCCTAACAATCCGCGTGCTCGACCGTTCGCGCCCGGACAATGTCCGGCGCCGACACGCACACCACACCAGGTCGTTGCGGAAATGACAGAAAACGGAGGGATATCTTCGCCTTGATCTTGCCCCCTAGCACGCGCCCCTCAAGCATACCGAAACGATTCGGTTACGAATGAAAGGAGAAATAACACCTGCCAAAATCGTTGTCAAGGCAATTCTTGGAAAGAGCGGCCCGGTGTGGCAATCCTGGCATGTGCCATGGAAACTGCGTAGCCCGAAGGACTAGCCGTTTCGGGATGCCAGAACGTTTTGGTATTTGTTGTTGACAACGCTCCTTGCCGACGTACAATGCCGATTCTCCGGACGAAAATGCGGAGGCTGGATGCCGAGCACCGCAGAACTTTTCGACGAATTCGAAACGCCTCGCACTCCGCTGACCGGGTCCTCGAAGCCGCATCCACTTCCCGAACTGGCGTGATTTTTCACTGGAGACACCGTTACCGGCAAAGGAGAGACAATGGCATCACGAACCAGCAAGGTGCTTCTCGCAATTCTCGCAGTGCTCGGCTGCGCGCTGTTCTTTCTGTCTCCGACGGGGCCGGTAAAAGGACAATCGCCCATCGCGGTCAATTCGAAGCCGATGGTGGCTGGGGAGGCGATAGATCCAGACCGTGGAGCAGCCGGGCTCTGGCAGAGCCTTCTGAAACTGCACACGCGCTCAAGCCTCCTGATGGTCGTTGCGCACCCCGATGACGAAAATGGGGGAACGCTGGTCTACGAATCGCGCGGGCAGGGCGCGCGGGCCGCACTCCTGACGGTGAATCGAGGCGAAGGCGGCGCCAACGTGATGTCTTCGGATTACTTCGATGCGCTGGGGTTGGTGCGCACGGAAGAACTGCTGGCGGCCGACCGTTACTACGGAGTGCAACAATTTTTTACGCGCATGGTTGACTACGGTTTTTCCAAGACAAAAGAAGAGGCGCTCGAGAAATGGGGCCACGATCAAACGCTTTCTGATGTGGTGCGTGTGGTTCGCATGACCCGGCCTCTCGTAATTACTTCCGTGTTCGTCGGAGGGCGCACGGACGGCCACGGCAATCACCAAGTTGCTGGACAGATGGCGCAAGAGGCTTTCAAAGCGGCCGGCGATCCAGGCATGTTTCCCGAGCAGCTCAAAGAGGGACTCCACGCCTGGAAACCGTTAAAGGATTATGCGCTTGTGCCGTTTTCGCCTGTTACCGACAAGGGAATTCTCGATTACGCGGACGGAAAATATTACCCCGCCGAATTTCACAACTACACGGACGGGACAGACATCAAAGGCGCGCTTTCCCATTCCGTGGAGATACCGGAAGGCGAGTACAACCCGCTGATCGGATTGACGTATACGCAGATCTCGCGCATCGGCCTCGGACACCAGAAGTCGCAGAACGGCGGAACCGGCATGCCGCCGGCCGAAGCTGAGATGGTCCCGTATCATCGGTTCGCATCGGTTGTCTCCGTGCCTGAGAAAGAGTCGACATTCTTCGATGGCATCGACGTTTCATTGGCGGGAATTGCGAGCCTGGCGCAAGGCGGCGATTCCGGTTTCCTGAAAGATGGTTTATCCCAGATCAATTCTCTGGTCGAAAAGGCCATGAACGATTTTTCGGTCCAGCACCCGGAAGCAATTTCCTCCACATTGGCGGCGGGCCTGAAGAGCACGAACGAGCTGCTGGAAAAAGTCGCAAAAAGCGACCTGACGGCCGATTCGAAGTACGACGTGACGCAGGAATTGAAGGTAAAGCAAAGCCAGTTCAGCAACGCACTCGCCGAATCATTGGGAATTTCGATGCTGGCGACAGTGGCGCCTGAGAAAGCGCCGACCGGGCCGTTCGCGCGCTTCTTCCGGAATCAGCCATCCTTTCAAGTGGCAATCCCCGGGCAAGAATTTTGGGCACAAATTCACGCAACAAATCCAACCAATCTTCCCGTAGAAGTGAAAGGCGCCATGCTCGAAGCTCCGACGGACGAGCAGTGGACGATCGATCCAGCGACTCAGACGGGCAGCACGCTCAAAGGGAATCAGTCGGTGGACCTGCGGTTTACGGTTCACGCGGCGCCCAATGCGGGATTCACGCGTCCCTATTTCACGCGGCCGGACATCGAGCAGGCTTACTATGACATTCAGGTGCCCAAGGATCTCAGTCTGCCTTTAGCTCCGTATCCGCTGTCCGCCAGGTTGCAGCTCGAATTTGATGGAGTGCCATTCGAGATGGCACAGGTGGTTCAATCCGTTGAGCGGATTACCGGCGAGGGAACGGTGCTCGAACCACTTGTTACCGGCCCGGCCATTTCGGTTTCCATTTCGCCGCAGGCAGGAATCGTGCCGCTGAGCGCGAAGTCCTTTGACGTGAAGGTCAATATTCACAGCAACGTCAAAGGTCCAGCGAAGGGCACCGTGAAACTCGACTTGCCGAGCGGCTGGAAGGCGCCGCAGGAAGAGTTTTCGACTTCGAAGGATGGCGACGATCAGGCGCTCAACTTTCACGTCACGCCGGCAGGGATGATGCCAAAAGCCTACGCCATCACAGCAGTGGCCACGTACGAGGGTCACGATTATAAAGAGGGCTATCACACCATCGGCTATCCCGGATTGCGTCCCTACAATCTTTACCGCGCCTCGACATATCGCACCACGGCAGTTGACGTGAAAGTCGCGCCGGGGCTGAACGTCGGATACATCGTGGGAGCCGGCGACGACGTGCCGCAATCTTTATTGAACTTAGGCATCGACGTTCATTTCCTTAGCGCAGAGGATCTAGCGAGCGCGAACTTGTCGAAATACGACTCCATCATTCTCGGCGTCCGCGCCTATGCCGTCCGTCAAGACCTGATCACTCACAATGACCGCATCCTGAACTATGTGAAGAACGGCGGCGTAGTCATCGTTCAATACAACACTCCGGAGTACGACCACAACTACGGCCCATATCCCTACAAGATGGGGGCCAATCCAGAAGAGGTTACCGACGAGCATTCCAAAGTCGAGATTCTGGCGCCGGAAAATCCAGTTTTCACGTGGCCCAACAAAATCACCACTGCCGATTTTGAAAATTGGGTGGAAGAGCGAGGCTCGAAGTTCCTTGAAAGCTGGGACTCAGCGTACGTGCCGCTGCTCGAAACACACGATCCGGGCCAGCCTCCGCAAAAAGGCGGACTTGTTTACGCGAAATATGGCAAGGGCGTCTACATCTACAACGCCTACGCTTTCTACCGCGAGATGCCCGAGGGAGTGCCGGGCGCCTATCGCATTTTCGCGAACATGGTCAGCCTTGCGAAATATCCCGCAGCTCGGAAACCGACTCCCTAATGGAGTTCGGCTGACCCCTTACTCAACCGACGCGACGAGCGCCGATGATCACTTTTCATCCGCTGGGCTGTTTTGAATGGTGATGAGAAAAGTTTTCAACGCGGCGTCGCGCCGGGCATTCTGATCTGCGGTGCGCTTCGAGGCGACTTCGTAGAGTTTCAGTTCCTGCTGCCTCTGTTCGGATTGTCCGAAATGTTGATAAATCTGGGCCAGGCGGAAGTGCGCGTCGGCAGAGTCCGGATCCATGTGTGCGCAGACTTTAGATTCGCTGAGGGCTTCCTGCCAACGCTCCAACCATCGATACGCCTTGCCTAACTGGCAGTGCGGCGCGGGATCTTTCGGGATAAGACCGACCGAGGCATGCAATCGCCGCAGAATCTCGCCGGCCTGCGATTTTTCGCCAGATACGTAGCCTTCGCGAAACAGTAAAGCGCCGCAGTAATATTGCATGTGGCCATCCTTGGGTTCGCGATCTGAGTATTCACATAGCTTGGCGACTGCTGCGGGATCGGGCGCGGACGAGCGGTCCATCTGAATGTCACCCAGATACTTCAACGCAGATTCCGGTTCCGGCGCCAGCTCGGCCGAGCGCAAGAGATATCGCGTAGCCTCTTCGTCGGTTCCCGCAAAATACTCAATCATGCCCAGCGCCAGTTGGAGTCGCCAGGAGTTCGGCTGCATTTCCACCGCCTGGGTGAGAACAAGCTTGGCAGGTTCGAAATTGCTGTGGCGCATCAGCTCCACTGCGAGCGAGAGGCGATATTTTTCCTCGTTCGGCGCCAAAGCGACGGCGGACTGGAAGCTTTTCACGGCAGACACATTGTCACCGCGCGCCTCTTCGATGTCGCCGATCAGGTCCTCGAGCTCGGCGTTGTCGCCGAGCTCCTTGCATTTTTCCGCGCTCTTCAACGCATCGTCTTGGAGACCGGCGCGGAACTCGGCGAGCGCCAAATTGAACTGCAGCTCCGGACGGCTCGGATCGAGATCCGCCGCAGCCCTCAGGTCTTCAATGGAATCAGAATACTTTCCATGAGCGATCAGAAGTTCCGCCACTCGCTGCCGGAAAGCCAGCTCATCCGAGGAATTCAGCTGTATGGCGCGAAGGAGTTCCAGGGTTTGATGGAAATCGGCATGTGCTTCCAATTCTGCTTCCAGACAAACGAGGCCGGCTCGAGGATCCCGCGTGCTGGAAAACAAAGGCTTCGTCAGACTCGCCACGCGTTGCCAATTCTTGGATTGCATTTCCGCCGCAGCTGTCGCCATGGTAAGAGCATGATCAGTCGGGTTTAAGGCCAGAGCCTTTTCCATCTCCGACGCACCGGCCGACGCGTTTCCTAAACCCAACGCAACCGAGGCTTTCAGCCGGAAGAACACGATACGTTGTTCCCGTCCTCCTGGCGGCGAAAGTCCCGTCAATGCGCTTTGGGCTTCTTTGTACTTGTGAAGCTGCGCGAGAACAAGCGCCCACTCCGTTCGAATCTGCGGAACGTCCTTGCTGACCGTCGCCGCATGCGCCAGCAATGGCTCAGCCTTTGATGGCAGCCCTTCGCGTTCATAGATTTCTCCGAGTGCCGCTAGAGCTACAAAATTGTCAGGCGCAGATTGCAAAGCGGTTAGGAGAGCATCCTCGGCGTGATCGTTCTGCCCGATGCTGGCGTACGCCTGCCCCAGCAGAATCCGAGCGTCCGAGTCCTCCGGCTGAGCTTGAAGATAGTTGGAAAGAATCTGTATCGCATCTTCGGCGTTTCCGTGGGCGAGAGCGGATTGTGCTTCGACAAGCGGCCGGGGCGATTGTGACGGATGGGCTTGCGTTGAAGATTGATTCTGCCGGGCGCTGAGAACGCGAACGAGCGGGACACAAAAGAGTAACAACATGCTCACGACCCGAAAAATCCGCATGAGAATCGGGCACGTCGTCACAGTTGCTGCTTCTCCCCGCTCCTTGCACTGCGTGTCTCGATTTTCAGCTTCCGTAACACGCTCGACCCTTATTTCCTAGATGCCTACCAGCTCCCGGGTACGTCTGCGTGTTTCAACCAATTTTCGATGAGGTTTACGATTCCATCCTCGCTGATCTGAACCAATTTTTTTCCTTTTTCCGCTGACGCCTCACTAATGTGCCCCGAATAGCCCGGCCAATCGGTTGCCGTGGACTTCTGCAGAAAATATGGCGGCCCTCCGGAGAGGTCGGGCGGTTCGGGAAGGTCGCGGGCTTTATCAAGATGGATCAAGTCCGGGCGGAACGCGGCAACCGCGGAGGTTTCCAGCGGTCCGCCATGGCCGTGACCTCCATTCGCCTGATGAAACATGCCCAGAGTCTTCATCATTTCGCCGGGCAGGAATTCCCACCAACTCACGAACAGCAAGGCCGAGTCTTTTACCTCATCGGCCATCTGCGCAATCGCACCGCGGCCAGGTCCGATGTTGCCGTCATGTCCGTTGAGAATAAGGATTTTGCGGAAGCCGATATTCAAAATATTGCGCAATACGTCCGCAAAATACATGGTCATAACTTCGGGGCGAATTGAAACGGTTCCACGAAAATGCGCCGTGTGCGCGGGGCACTGCGTGAACTTGATGGTGGGAAACAGTAGCCCGTTGGTCCGCGCGCTCACATGATCCGCGATTCCTGAAATTATGATGGAATCCGCCCCCAGCGGATTATGCGGACCGTGGAACTCAAGGCTTCCCAGCGGCAAGATTGCCAGAGGATGGCTGGACGCAACGTCGGCCACCTCGAATCCAACCACTTCCTCGAATCGTTTCGGCTGCAACGAGCTATCGTCCGCGGGAGCACCACGGACGACTCCGCTCACGATTCCGGGGAGAGCCAACCCCGCCGCCAGCACTTCTCTTCTAGCAATTTGCGCCATTTGTCCTCCGCCGCAAAAACGCTGGCAGGTTAGCGTAGGCTCGCGCAGCTTGTCCACGCCCAATTACCTTGCGAGCCGCTAATCGTTCGCGTCCTTATGTTGATCTTGGAGATTAGCTCATCATGCCGAAACGTTTCAGCACATTCTCCACTTCTTGGGTTGCCCGCTTACCGACCGCGCTGCTATAGTGCCCGCTCGATATTCGATAAAGCTCTTCTCCAAGGCGCCTGACTTGGCCGAAAACGATCTGCCGCATCTTCCCCCTGAGATAGCAGTAGCTTCAGAGAAACTTGTTCGGGGCATGGGCTTGCTTCAATCCATCGCCGTGAACATGCTCGGGATGATCGGCGTCGGCCCCTTCATCACTATCGGAGTGATTCTTTCCGCGATGGGCGGGCCGCAGGCTGTGCTCGGCTGGCTTCTTGGAGCATTGTTCTCCGTCTGCGACGGGATGGTTTACGCGGAACTCGGCGCGGCGATGCCGGGAGCCGGCGGGGCATACATTTACTTCCGCGAGGCTTTTAACGCACGCACTTGGGGCCATCTTTTCTCCTTCCTCTTTCTGTGGGAAACAATTTTCGTCGCGCCGCTCGCCATTTCGGCCGCCTGCGTCGGATTTGCCGAATATACTCATTATTTCTTCCCTCGACTCGGCCATGCCGGTGTAGGCGCGCTCGGCGCCGCCGTTTGCGTGTTCATCACGTTTTTGTTGTATCGCCCCGTCAAAGACGTGGGGCGATACTCGGTCATCATGCTGGGCGTGGTAGTGTCTGCGATGCTTTGGGTTATCGTGGCCGGACTGATTCACATCGATACGAAGATGGCGTTCGATTTTCCGCCTGGCGCGTTTCATCTTTCCAAGCCGTTTTTCTACGGGCTGGCGGGCGCTACCTTAATCGCGATGTATAACTACGGCGGGTACAACAACATCACGTATCTGGGGGGCGAGGTTAAGAATCCTACGAAAAATATTCCGCGGGCCGTGGTGTTTTCGATTCTCATCGTTGCGGTTCTCTACCTCTTGATGAGCGTAGTGATTATCGGAACGATTCCGTGGCGCGACGCCGCCGTCTCTCACGCTGTAGTGTCGGAATTCATCGGCAAGCTGTATGGCTCTCACGCGGCATCGCTGATGACTTGCCTTATTTTGATCGCCACGCTCGCGGGCGTGTTCACCGGCAGCCTCGGTTTTTCGAGAATCCTTTACGCCGCCGGCGCAGAGGGGAACTTTTTCAAGGTATTCGGCCGCGTCCACCCGACGGGCCGCTTCCCCACTGTTTCGCTTCTGGCCACCAACGCGATGGCGATTCCACTGTGTTGGCTTTCGCTTGAGCGGCTGCTCTCGGCGCTGATGATCATTCAGATCGTCTTTCAATTCATTCCTCAAATATTCGCCATCTTCGCAATCCGCAGGTATCGCAAGGGAATCGAGCTTCCCTATCACATGTGGCTTTATCCCGTCCCGGCACTCATTGCGCTAGTGGGCTGGATCTACGTCGCGGCCACACCTGAACAACGCCAGAATATCGGCACTGCTCTGATCCTTTTAGTGCTGGGATTGGGCGCGTATTTTCTGCGGGCGAGAGCGGTGCGAACTTGGCCCTTCGAGCAAGCTCAGGATCGGTCGAGGCCCATCAGCTAGTTCTGCGCGACAAAAACCACGTCCTAATTTATTCCTAACGAACGGATCCAGTTTCGCGTCACGCGGTCATAACCTTGGCCGCGATGTGATCGATCGCCGGCGAGTCGTCCGAGCTACGTCTTTTTGGGAGGACAGCAGGAGTCTCTAACGATGAGTTGCGTCTTGAGCAAAGCTGGCGTGGGAATGCTCACGCGTCCTTCGATATGATCAATCAAGATTCGCGCCGCGATCATTCCGATCTCTCTCGCCGGCTGCCGCACCACCGTCAGCCTCGGCCGCAGCAGCGTCGCCCAGTAAAAATCGTCAAAGCCAAGCAGGCTTATCTCCTCGGGGCACGAGAGGCCAATCTCTTGAATGGCAGCGAGGGCGCCCAGCGCCATCATGTTATTCGTACAGAAAATTGCGGTTGGACGCTGCCCGCGCGTTAGAAGTTGCATCGCGTGAAAATGACCGCTTTCCATGTCATTGTGTCCGGTATGAACCATCGACCGGTCCGGGCGTATTTTCGCGCTGCGAATCGCGGACATAAATCCCTGCACTCTATCTTGCGAGGTTCCACTGGACGGATCACCCGTGATGAGGCCGATATCACGGTGCCCGAGACTCAGGAGATAGCACGTAGCGCTCTCCGCCGCCCTGGCGTTGTCGACTTCCACTCTTCCGATGAACGAGTCACCGTCAAGCGGGTGACGGTCCGCGTAAACAACTGGAAGATTTCCCAGGACGATTCTGGCTTTTCCTCCGCTTGCATTGATGGACGGAACCCGGACAACACCGTCGACGCGCCGCCGATGAAATGAATCCAGGTAATTGCGTTCTTCTTCCCAGTTTTCTCGAGAATCTCCGATCAGGACCGTGTAGCTCGCCGACGCCGAGTAATCTTTCGCGCCGCGAACGAGCTCAATGTAAAAGTTGTTCGAGAGGTCAGGAACGACGATCGCAATGGAGTGGGTTTTCTGAAGACGCAGGCCTCGGGCGAGGTCGTTCGGACAATATCGAAGCGCCTTGACCGCTCCGTCAATTCGGCTCCGCATTTCGGCGCTGACATAGTCTGAATTGTTCAGCGCGGCGGAAATTGTGGAGACAGAAGCACCCGCAGCCTTCGCGACTTCGCGGATCGTAACGTGCCGCTTTGCGAGTTTCGCTTTCGGCTTCAGCCTCGATCTTCCTGCGCCGTTGTCCGGTAATGGAGTCATGGTGCCTTCCAAATCTGGAGCTTACTAGAAACCGCCTCAAAGACAAAACCAGAACGTTTCGAGAAATCGTTATTCAGCAGACTACTGGCTGGATGTTCACCTCTGGCCGCAGGTGTTCCGTCACCGGCTTCAATTGCGCACCTCGAACTCCGCAACCGCGAGCAATCTTGTGCTCCGCGCTGCGGATTGAGGGCGCCGGAGGAATCTGCTAACGTGGCTGCGACGGGAGAAAGTCGCGTGCCAGCTAATCGTTTTTTCAGGGGAACAATTCTGCTGGCATCACTCCTGAGCTTGAGCGCATCGCTGTTCGCTTTTCATAATTCCCTGCCCCGGCAGTCGGCGCCGCCGGCCAGTTCAACTCATGTCCGAGCAGCGCCCTCGCCAACCGCGCGCGAATCAAATCGCGAGAATTATGTCGGCGACGCGGCATGCCAGTCTTGTCATGAAGCGATTGAGAGCACTTACGTCCACACCACGCACCATCTGACTTCCCAGCTTCCCAGCGAACATTCGATCGCCGGAAAATTCACCGCGGGATCCAATACTTTGCGGACGTACGATCCGAACCTCCGCTTCACGATGAGTACGCAGGGAGGCAGTTTCTATCAAACAGCGGTCTTTTGGCAGCCTCCCGATGAACAGAAGCAGACTGCGCGCATTGACATCGTTGTCGGTTCAGGCCAGAGAGGCCAGAGCTATTTGTATTGGAAGGGGGACCGGCTTTATCAGCTGCCGGTATCCTATTGGACTCCGCTGGGCGAGTGGGTGAATAGCCCCGGCTACGCGGATGGCACCGCTGACTTCGACCGTCCCGTCGTGCCGCGATGTCTTGAATGCCATGCAACTTACTTCTCGTCCATTCCCTCGGGCCCTGCCGAAAATCGCTATCGAAAGACCGGATTCGTTTTGGGTATCTCATGCGAGCGGTGCCACGGCCCAGGCCGCCAACATGTCGCCGACGAACAGTCCCGGTCAGCCCATATGCAGCAGCCGCCCGCTGAAACGTCGTCGGACTCCGGCGTCGCCGAAAATTTGAACGTCGTGAATCCTGCAAAACTGCCGCGCGACCGGCAGATTGAAGTTTGCGCGCAGTGCCATGCGGGGCTGGGACAAGAACGCGCGCCGGCGTTCTCGTTTGTTCCCGGGCGATCGCTCGCAGATTTTCTTGAGCTTCCGCGTCCCGGCCCGGACGCCAAGGTAGACGTGCACGGCAATCAAGTTGCTCTCTTTCAACGAAGCCGGTGCTTTCAAAGCTCGCCGAAATTCACATGCGTGACTTGCCATGATGTTCATGCGAGGGAGCTTGAACCTGCCGCGTATTCGAATCGCTGCCTCGGCTGCCATCAGCCCGAAAATTGCGGATTGTATCCAAAACTCGGACCGGGAATCGTGAAGGACTGTATCAATTGCCATATGCCAGTGCAGGAATCGGATTTGATTGTTTCAAACGTAGGCGGCAAACAGGTGAAAATGCAAATTCGCAATCACTGGATCAAGGTGTACGCCGCGCGCTAAAAATATCGAGAAAGTAAGGCCTGAACCACGCCGAGATTTCGCAAAACCTTCCCGACGCCGATGTGATCGAGCGCCGGGAAGGTTTCGCCATACTTTGCCGGTAATGAGAACTTCTTACCTCTTTGCCAGCAACCTGCGCGCCAGATCAGAAGACCCGCCGGCGGGGCAGCTGCAAATTCCCGAGCCGCTGTCATTGCCTTCAATGAAGCCGCACAAGGAGGTTAGAGTGGTCAAGTTCGACCCGCTGAGCGACAGATCGGACGCCGGTGCTTCTACGATCGAAGTTCCACTTGAAGCGGAACTCGGCGCCAGATGCGTTGCCCAGACCGTCAAATCCGGCGCCGGTACTGGATTCGCTGCATCGCAGACTCCAGTTGACGGTACCGTTCCCGGAACAACTTCGAGTTCCCCTTGCCCTTGAGCAAAAGGAAGTCCGTTGCCGGGATTCGACGTCAGATCATTATTGACCGAGAGCTGAATTGCTCCGTTCGCGGTCACCGGGCAGCTGCAGCACTCCTTCAACTCTTCGCCCTCGTCGAACACGTAAATGTTCGCACAAAGAGTGGGTTGAGAAGAGCTTGTGCTTTGGATGCCGGGATTGACGATGTTAATGGTCTCGTCAGCAGCAGCGCCGTCGGCCAAGTAGAAATAAGTGGTCGAAAACGCCGTGCCGCTCGCGTCAACGTTCACCGTCAGACTCGCTGAATGATCCAGCGAACCACTGGTGGCCGCTAACGTAATCGTGCCGGATACGGGCTTCGCGTTCGAGGCTGCGGACAAGGTAAATTGTCCGGTGCCGCCGGCATCAACGTTAAAGGAACTCGACGAAGCGGAAACGCCAGAGGGCAAGCCACTGACTGTAACCGCGATGTCGCCGGTCAACCCGTTGAGTGCACCAACTGCAACGCTAATGGGTGCGCTATGGCTTCCCTGACTGAGCGCCACCATTCCCGGATTCACCGAGATGCTGAAGTCCGGAGCTTTTGCAGATTGCACTTGCAGCGTAGTGTCGGCCGAATGACTGATCGAACCACTGACAGCTTGGAAGCTGACACTGGCCGTTCCAGGACTGGCCGAACTTTCCGCCTTAAACGTGACGCTTGCGATAGTGCCAGGGTTCAGATTCAGCTGCGACGCTGAAACCGAAATCCCAGCCGGGAGACCCCCGATGGATACCGCGACGGTTCCGGTGAAGCCGTTGAGCGGCGTCGCCAGCACATTCACGGATTGAGTTCCTCCCTGAGATAACGTGATCGAACCGGGCTCCACTGCCAGACCAAAGTTCGGAGCCGGCCCAACCGACAAAGCTGCCGACGCGGTGTGATTCAGTGCTCCCTGCGTTCCCTGGAAGCTAAGCTCGGCTGGACCCAGCGTCGCCGTGGTTGCGGCGGAAAATGAGACTGATACGCTGGAACCCAACGCGATCGTGAGGGGAAACGCCGGTGAACTGGTCACGCCCGCCGGTAGTCCTGTTGCGGACACGCTGACATTGCCCGTGAGGCCATGAAGGGCCGTCGCGGTCAACGTGGCAGACGTGGATGAAGCTCCTTGCACGAGAGTAATGGTGTTCGGGGATACCGCAATACTGAAGTCGCCGGTCGGCCCGGTTCCAGAGGAACCAGTTCCGCCGCCCGAGCATGCAGCAAGTGTAAGCCCCGTCACTAAGGAAAAAAGCAGACTACATAGACGGTGCCTTGAATTCATGGAACAAACTCCTCCTGCGCCCCCGCGATCGGTCTGCGGCAGGCGCCCATTTTCTCCGGTGCTAACGCACGCGGAGAAACGGTTTTCTCAACTGCATGAATCAGAAAGTACCGACTTCCCGTCCTGAAATTCATCCCTCAAATTCCCTTCGCGCCGAACTCGAACTGTGGAGCCGCGAGAGCAATCTCTGGCTGGCCATTTCTTCGCACTCGACGCAGGCCGAGAAAGTCATTACCGTTGTTACTTGATGGTCTTCTTTCCGGCCGACTTCACTTCCGGTGCCACTCCACCCGGGCAGATGGCGTTGGTGCAATTGCCGGTGCCACTGCCGTTCTCCAGGAGGAAGCCGCACAGGCTGGCTGCGGAACTCTGCTCGCCAGAACTAAGTGTGGTGTCGATGCTTTCCGTTTCGGTCACATCGTAACCGCCGCTGACAGAATCCGCGTTCACATGGGTCGCCCATGCGCGAAGCGTAGCTGTCGGGCTCGGCGCCGTCGCAGTGCAGGTCGCACTGGAGTCTGCAACGATGTCGATCGAGCCGGTTGTGGGCACGCCATTCGCGTCACCCGGGTTATTCGTTGCGTCCGCCACTGTGAACGTGAACACCTGGTTCACCGTGATCGAACACGAGCAGCACTCGGACAGTTCCTGATCCGCGCGCCACACATAAATGTCTGCGCACAACGCACCGGAGCCCGGGTTCACGACATGAACGATCGCGCCAGGAGCACCAGATACGCCGTTGTTATCGAAATAATTGACTTTGAAATCGTCAGCCGACTGCGCTGACGCTACCGAACTGAAGGACAACAGGACTACAAGTGCACAGGCAACGTACAGAATCGCACGAGCTGCTTTGTTCAGGTTAAAAGACATCTTCGTTCCTCCTTTACCTCACACTGTCACCACAGGTCCGCCCATGGGAAAGTCGCACAAACGTGAGCACTGATGGCCAAACGCACACCCGATGGGCAAGACTACTGAGGGGACGACGCTATGGTGCACTTATAGACTATCTTCCAGAAGCCGCAAGTACCCAGATGGGTAACATTTAGGGTCGTAATCCTAATGGATTAATACTTATTGGCTTGAACCACGCGCGCCGGATGCGGGCCCAGCACAGCTTCCAGTGACGCAACGAGCCCGCCCTCGTTGTCACCCAGCTGAGAAAACGCGCATCCAAATAGTAGACGTGGTAGGCGCGCAGCTCGTTATCGGGAAGGCGGGATAGGTGTTTAACTTCGGCTTTCGAGCACAAAGATTATCAACCTCGAGGGTCATGAGCTGGCTCTCGGTGCCACGCTGGTTTTGCCTGATGTTCGCTCTCGCCCTCACAACTTCTTCGCGGGCCTACGGCGACGTCGGAGTCGTCCTTAACGAGTCGCTCGATACCAGCGTCGCCAGGGTCACCGGTTCAGGCCACAGCTCCGTATACTTTTCGCGTATCTGCCCGGACGGGCCCGTGAGACTGCGCTTGTGTCACCCGGGAGAACAAGGCTCCGTGATCAGCAACTACACGAGCCTGGGGGAGACTCCCTCTTTCGAGTGGAACATCGTGCCGCTCAACGTCTACGTGTACGGAGTCGCGGATTCGCAGAATCGGACTCTAATCGGATCTCAGAAGATCAAGAGCGTGCTCGAGCAAAAATATCGCGAGGAGCAACTTGTCGCGTACTGCCCCGGACCGCCTTGCGAAACGAGCAACAAGGCCGAATGGAAAGAGATGGTGGGAGCAGACATTTCCCGGAGCATGTATGTTTTCGTTGTTGAAACGACGGTGCAGCAGGACCTGGATCTCATCGCAAAATTCAACGCGTTGCCGAACGAAAATCATTTCAACGGGATGACTCGAAATTGCGCCGACTTTACCAAGGAAGTGATCAACACCTACTTTCCGCATGCGACTCGCCGCGACTTGGTTAACGATTTTGGAATGACGAGCCCGAAAGCCATCGCGCGTTCATTTACGCGTTACGCGCTCAAGCACCCGGACGCGCGATTCCGCGTTCTTCATTTTTCGCAGGTTCCGGGCACGGTGAAGCGAAGCAGCGAATGTCGAAGCGGCACCGAACAGCTATATCATTCCAAGAAACTTCTTGTTCCGATGGCTATTTTTGCAGACCACGAACTGCCGGTGGTCGCGGCCTCCTACGTTCTGACAGGAAGATTCAATCCCGAGCGCGAGTTGGAAGAACATCCGTCAGCCGAAGCAACGGAGATCGATTACCAGATTCGGCAGGCGAAATCTGAGAAGGATGCCGCATTGACCGCGGATCTGGAAAAGGCGAAAAACGAGGAACGCGATCGGTACCTGGGCACTCCGCAGGAATGGAAGCAGTACCGAGCGCGACTCAATTCCATGATTCAGGAAGCCGTCGACGATGAAATCATTCCAGAGCGCTCCTATCTGGCTCACGTTTTCAGGGATGTGGATGAGAAGGGCACACCGGTTGCTGACAGTAACGGAGAGATGTGGATCACATTTTCAGAGCAGGGGAAACAGTCGCAGGTGGGCGTGAGTGCGAACAACATTTTGAATCGGGACTCCGACCCACGACTCGCGTACCAACTTCTGTTGGAGCGAGTAAATCAAGTTCTAAAGAGCCCGAAACACAGTCGCGAGACGATGCCACAGCTCAAGAACGATTGGGCCCTCTTGCAGCGTGCACGTGCGAGATGTCTCGCGTCCAGCGCGAACCCCGCCTTGGCCGCACAGAGAAACGCCGCGATCACGCCCGGCGGACACCAATAACGCTAAAGCGCCTGGGTCGATCGAGGACCGCGTCAGGCAATCTTGCTTTCCCGAGCCCGTTGGCATTGAATCGTGTAGATTTAAGCGCTGACACTATGCGGTCCAGGATGCTTCCCCGAACCGATGTGAGCATCAAGAGCCTCTCCGGTGGATAACTTCGCGCAAATTCGGACTCGATTTAGCTCGGCGATCATTGCCAGTGCGGTTCGCCAGTGGCGCCCGTGGGTGCGCGCATTCCCTTATCTTCTCGCCGTCATTTTTGCGACAAGCCAATCGGACGCAGCGCGCCTTCGTACGGTCAGGGTCAGCAGCACGCCCACGACGCCGCCAGTCATCGTAATTGGTTTCGTCGGCGGATATGTTAGACCCGACGACAAAGTGCACGGCGTCGTCCAATTGGCCACGCGTCTCCGCAAAGATTTCGACTCGAATGTTGTCGTCGAGACAGTCGAGAATCATCGCGAGCCCAAGGCCCGCGAGGACATCTTGAGGCTCCTGGACCTCGGTCAAAGCGGAAAACCGTCAAATGATGAAAGGAGAAACGCACGCGTCATTATTTATGGCCATAGTTGGGGCGGCTCGGAAACCGTGACGCTGGCGCGAGATCTGCAGAAGGATGGCATTCCCGTGCTTCTAACGATCCAGGTGGATAGCATCGCCAAACGCGGTGAGAATGACAGGATCATCCCGGCAAACGTAGCCCAGGCAGTCAATTTCTATCAGCTGAACGGTTATCTCCACGGTCGCGCTGAAATTCGCGCTGCCGACGCGACTCGCACAAAGATCATCGGAAATTTTCGTTACGACTATGCCACCCATCAACCGAACTGCGATCAGTACCCGTGGTATGACCGCGTTTTTATGAAGGCTCACACGGAAATGGAATGCGATCCGGAGGTCTGGAATCGAGTTGAATCCCTGATTCGATCGAAATTGCCTCAACCGAAGTGAGCGATGGAGCGACAGTTGCGGCGTGGCAGGTTTCGCTTGCGTTGCCAAAACGGCGATAGTACCGTAGCAGACATGGAACCCATAAAAGCAACCTGCGGTATATGCAATAAGACAGTGGACGCAAAAACCTTACTCAGCGAAAACGAGCTTTGGTTGGCTCTGAATAGAGGCGACGAAATCGAAGCCATGCATCTTGGCGATGATCCCCAGCACACGTGGAAGCTCACCGGCCAAGACAAAGAAAGTTTGCGCAAGGCGCGAGCCGCAGGAAAATCCTAACCCGCCCTGCTTGATTTCACGGTAGCCGGCGTATTTGCTGTGGAACTCGGCGATGGTGACGACTGATCGTCCCGCGCACCGGAGTGCGTTCAAACCAAGTCAATTCGATACCCTTCGTTTGTCCAATTTTTGTGTCCCGGATGCGTACTCTAGCAGTGACGGTTCGTCCGCGAGTCCGTGCACGGTCGTGAGAAGCCGCCTTACTCCTTCGAAATTCGCTTCGTGAGTTCGAACTAGAAAACTATCCTAGCCGCCCGGCGCCACGATAGTATTCAAACGCCGATCCGGACACGAGACGGCAAGTGCGTTCACCCAATCCAAACTAGAACCATGAAGCCCAATCCAAACCACGCCGAAATGCTCCACGTCGCGTTGGAAGAGGCCCGCAAAGGACTCGCCGAGGGCGGGCTTCCGATCGGCGCGGCAATCTTTGACGGCGGCGGGCGTCTCGTCGGATCGGGACACAACCGGCGCGTGCAGAATGGCGATCCTTCGTCGCACGGCGAAACAGATGCTTTCCGAAACGCCGGGCGTCAACGCAGCTACCGCGACATGACTATGGTCACAACTCTTGCGCCTTGCTGGTACTGCAGCGGACTTGTGCGCCAGTTCGGTTTTCGTGCGCTGATTGTCGGCGAGAGCCGCAATTTTCAAGGCGGCGTGGAATGGTTGCGCTCCAGCGGCGTTCAAGTGATCGACCTGGATTCTGCCGAATGCGTCTCGCTCATGACCGATTACATTCGGAATCATCGCGACATCTGGAACGAAGATATCGGCGAAGCGTAATCGTATCGGATGCTGGATTGCGGCCTTGCGCGTGCAGCGCGACATCTGTATGGTACGCCATGCTCACGCAAGGTGATTCGAAGGACAGCCTCACACCGCGTGCCGCAGGCGGAGCGCCAACGTCCGGCGTAACGCACTCCTACGGCCTGCGACGCGAAATCCTGACGCCAATCGAGACCCTGGCGCAGTCCGTCTCCACGATCGCACCGACCACGTCGGCCGTGGCTACGATTCCTCTTGTCTGCGCGCTCGCGGGCAACGGAACGTGGCTGGCGTACATTCTGGCGACCGTGGCGATTCTCCTCGTCGCGTGGTGTATCGGCCTGTTCGCGCGACACTCATCTTCTCCCGGCTCGCTTTACACCTATGCGGAAATGATCCTGCCGCCGTGGCTCAGTGCCGCGACGGCCTGGAGCTTGCTTCTTGCTTACGCCGCTACCGCGTCAAGCGTGATCGGCGGCTTCTACCAGTACGCTAATCTGCTTCTCCACGACATCAGCGGACACGTGACATCAACGGTTCTTCTCGCGCTCATTGTCGCCGGAGTTGCAATGTGGATCGCGTGGCGCGACGTCAAGATTTCCGCGCGCGTGATGCTATGGATCGAAGGAATCTCCATTTTATTTATACTGGCTCTCATCGTCCTCATCCTGGTGCGCCACGGGTCGCACTGGGATTTGTGGCAGTTCCAACTTCGCGGCGTGACTGGAAGCGGCCTGCGTCTCGGCCTCGTACTCGCGATATTTAGTTTTGTTGGCTTCGAGAGCGCGACCACTCTAGGAGCGGAGGCGCGCAATCCTCTGAAATCCATCCCGCGCGCCGTGATTCAAAGCTCAATTCTTGGCGGCGCGTTCTTTGTCCTCTGCGCTTACACCGAAGTGCTCGGCTTTCACATCGCCGGACAGGATCTGGGCGCGAGCGGCGCGCCGATGCGCGTCCTCGCAGATGTGGGTGGCGTACCGGCGCTGGCCTTGCTGATCAATATCGGGGCGCTCGTCAGCCTCTTCGCGTGCACTCTCGGATGCATCACGGCGGCCGCGCGAGTTCTGTTGCTCATGGCGCACAACGGCCTCACTCACCGCTCATTGCGCTCAACGCACCTCCAAAACGAAACGCCTCACCTTGCCATACTCGTTACCGGCACCGCGGCCGTTCTTCCCGTAGTTGTTCTCGCGGCCCGAGGCGCGAATGGGCTCGACGTTTACGGCTGGATGGGCTCATTGGCAGCCTACGGATTCATCGTAGCGTACGCGCTCGTTTGCGTGGCTCTTCCCCGTTATTTGCGCGAACACGGCACGAGTGGATTCACGGTGCGGATCGTTTCGTTGCTCGCATTCGCCGCGATGTTGCTCGCGCTGGTCGGGAATCTCTACCCGGTTCCCGAGGGAACATATGGCAAGCTCCCTTATATTTTCCTGGCGTATCTGTCTGCGGGATTACTCTGGCATGCCGTAGGGGCGCGTGGCGATAAATCCGCGCTGCGGCAAGGCTGACCGCGCCGATTGACGCCGCGTTGAGACCAGCGTCGTATGGCGAATCGTCAGCTTGCGAGTGCGGCGCTCAAGCCGCTCGAACCATCCGCCTCAAGCGCATCAACGAAACCAATCACGATCTTTCAGATTTCTCGTTTCGCGCGACGATATTCGGCCGCGTGGGCGATGGTGGCGTTTACGTGAGGGGCCCGAACGCGGCCCCTCACGTCCAGTGAACGTCTTACCGCTCGAGTTGTGCCTCAACTTCTGGCAGCGCTGCCGTGCCTTCGATTCGCACCGCGTCGAGGAGCTGCGGATCAAGGCCCAAGGCCTCCACGATCGTGGGCGCGACCTGCATGGTGGTGGTAGCGTTCGAAACGGTTTGTGGCGAGAAATGTGGATTCGACGCCAGCATGATGACATTCGTGTCGTCATGGCCGAATCCGCCATGATCTCCAAGGGCCGAACCCACGGGTATGTAGGTCATGCCGACGTTGGGTGTCACGATGATGTCCGGCGAGCGGGGATCCAGACCCTGCCCGAGGCCGCCCACGTTATAGTTCAGGGCAAGCGTCGGCCCGTAATAGATCTCTCCGAGTCCGATCAGGCTGGAGTCGTCTTCGAGCAATTTCACAGCCGCCGGTATGCTGGCACCCTTTGCCAGCCAAAGCACAGAAACGTCATCTTCGGTTGCGCCGATACCACCCGACAACGGTGACTCGGACGGCGGAATGGCCGAGCCCAGGAGCGTGGCCGGCGTATTAGACGGGTTTGTCACGAGCAAGTTCGGATCGATCGGCGACATCCCGTGCTTCGCGGTAATGATGATTAGTGTGTGTTCGTATATGCCCGCGTTTTTGAGAGCGCTCACGATTGCGCCGATCGAAGTGTCCACGTATTCAATTTCGCTAACCAATTCGGGGTTAGGCAAGGCCGCCGCGTTCTGGTAGCCGCCTACACCCAAGTTGGGCTCGATCAGGATTTGGCCAGTGTAAACGGACTGAAAGTTCATGCCGAAAACTGCCGGGATTTGCGCCGGCGCGCCGTCGTGAGTTTTGCCGGCAATCTGGTTCAGCAAGCCGTTCAGCCGCAGCGCGTCATAGCATTGGATGTTTAGGAAACTGCTGTTCCAGCCGACGAGACTGGTCGTGTCTGGGGGCGTGGCACAGGAAAGACCATCTGGTGTGGTCACGCCAGGCAAATTGATCACGTTTGAATCTACTTCCGGCGAATAGTAATCATTCAAGTTGTGGCCGCCGGGCCCACCGACCATGGAATACGAGGGGTGCTTGTCGATCCAAGCGGTGTATCCGCCGGCGCGATGAACTACGCCAAAGATGGTGTTGGTGCGGACGAAGTTCCAGGGATAGACCGGCGCGCAGCCCTTGGCAGGATCGCGCGACATCTTGGTGGGGTCGAGCGAGGCAACGCCGCCCTCGGTCGGCGAGGCATTGGGCGCGCCACCGTTAAGCATCGTATCGTTGAGGTCGACGCCTTGGTCATTATCGGTCGTTGTTCCGGTGGGAGGTTGGCCCGCGTAGCACGGCGACGGGGGGAGGCCAGTCCCGGTCAGCGTTGCCGGCCCATCGAGCGACCGGTCGTAGGCGACGTCATAATACAGCCCAGTCGATTTTGGCGAGCCCCCGGTGACTAGCGCGGCGATTCCAGGAAAAGAGTCTGAAGGCTTGGACGATATTGCACCGACGTAATTGATGCCAGTCCGGCTCAGCGCTGCCAAATTTGGGCAGTACGGCTCCCCGCCGTTTGCACCCGCAATCCCATTCGCGCAGTTGTAGAAATCCACCGCATGCATCCCGTCGATGCTCAGCAGCAAAACGTGCTTGATGCCCCTTGAATGCATCCCGTTGGTTTGAGCCGATATACCAAACGCTAAGCCCACCACTACTCCTAAAACTGCCAGGACACTCAGTACAAACCTTTTAGCTTTCATGTAATTCCTCCGCGAGTGTCCTAGGCGTCGAAGTATGCACGGGCGTTAATTCTCTGTGAATTCTCTGCTAATACTGGCCTGGCGAGCACGTGCCAACGATCGCCAAGCTGCTGCCGCGCATGAGGGCCGCAGTTCTGGCTCGGCAGGGTAATACTTTCGCGCATCTGAATTGGACTCATACCGCTGAGCGAATACGGACCGGCTAGAATTGATACCGGGTCGGCGGGACTGGAGCCGGTGACCGAGTCCGCTGAAATCGGCGCTGCATACCCGCACCCTTGAGGCCCTGCGTATGCCGATTGCAGATCCTAAGACCAGCGAGCTGGTCTCTCAACTCGACGCAATAGCGCTCCGCGCATCTTCCGCGCAGGAGGTGATGGAAGATATCGTGGAACTGCTCCATCGGAGCATGCTGAAGTACAACTGGGTGGGTTTTTACATGCTCGAAAAAGAAGGGAAACAAGACATTCTTGTTCTGGGGCCTTTCAGCGGCACAATGACCCCTCACACTCGCATTCCCCTAAACCAGGGCATCTGCGGCGCCGCCGCCTCCACCGGCAAAACCATTATCGTGGATGATGTCAGCACTGACCCTCGCTACCTCGCCTGCTCCAGGGAAACCAAATCCGAAATCGTCGTCCCGGTCTTTGTCAAAGGGAAAGTCGTCGGCGAGCTGGATGTCGATAGCCACTTTCTTGCGGCCTTTGCTCTGGATGACCGCAACTTGTGCGAACACGCCGCCACCGTGCTCGGCCGCTGGCTCGAAAAACGCTCCTGAGGTGGCCGCCGCTCGCGCCGCCACGAGCTGTCCTCGTACCGAGCGCCGATGGCGATTCCCGCATCCTAATTCTTGGGAAAACCGAGACTGAGCAAGCAGAATTGAAATGGACGTCGTTTCCGCTCGTCGAAGGAGCCGAGCAGAAACCGGCCCCGCCGTCGTTCAGAAGTTCCCTTCATTCGCCGGGCCGAGTTCGGTCCGCATTGGGATAGTTATTCCGGGGAAATGAAATTACTTGGATTTCGACCGGTGGAAGTCCATATCAGTACTGTGGATAGCAGTACCGGGGTTTGGTACTTGACAACTCGCACCCCGTAGCTGAAATTGAGAGCGTACTTTCGATTTACCGACGATGAATGGATTGTGAATTTCTCGTGAAATCTGCTTGAAACATCGCGTGGAGTTCTCGACGAGGTACCGCGAAATCAGACAACAGATTCGACGGCGCTTACGGTTACGAAGTCATTGATGGTTCTCATTCCTAAGCGACGCGCCATTTCGACGAGTTAATGAGCGAAGCCAAACCGCACTCTAAGCCGCTTCCCTATCACATTGCTGGACGGGCCCGTTGCCGGTAGTTCAAAAGCTCGTCAGATTCGCACGGACACCCGCGAGCGAACAATATCGCGCAGCCCGAGCCTTCGTTGAGTCGGCAGATTGGCCAGGCTGGAAAGCCCCCCATCAAGGGAACGACAGAACGACCTATGTAATAGGACTGTTCGGCAGCGGACGCTGGTACATCAATCACTTAATTCTCAAAAACATCGGCGACAGGGCGAAAAATTTTAGGGATAAGATCCGCCACCACCCGCGCCCAACATCAATGATTTACAGCGGCCATAGCACAATGAAGTACGAATCTCGCGCCCAAAATTCCCCTGAGGTAACGAGCCGCATGTTGGAAGCGGTTCGATCAAGATTTGCAGATATCATTTTTATTCATCGTCATCCGCTCGATTCGTTGCTCACAAATTGGATTTGGTGGCGAACATACCTGCACGAATACAAGATGATTTCCGGCATTTCGGCGCGCTATGAGACCACGGACGAGTTATGCGCCGATTTGGATCGCCATTTTGAGGATTTCAAGCTCTTTGCTGACGGCAACCCTGATTTTTTTGCGACCCTGCCGGGGCCGCGTTTTCTGTCCTTCTCCGAATTTGTTGAAGAAACTGAGCTCTTCCTCCAATTCGTCACACCTGCGTTGAGGCTTGAGGATTTCACGACCGATCCGCTCAAGGAGTTTTCCAAGATCGTTAAAGTCATGTCGCTCGATCTTGATTTGAGCCGCTTACGCATAGCTCCTCCGAAAACTGAGCCGTATCGTCATATAAGTGTGATGGAAAAAGTCCCCCGGTTCAGGAACTTCGTCGATACGCTGAATGACGAGACAAAAAGGAAGATTGAAAAAATCGGCTATGACCCGGTCGTAGTTTAAGTCCGCTTTAGATTGCCTCCGTATCCGGCGCCAGATTCGTCCGATCGAATCAGCCTCTATCCCCGATGGAGCTCCGTTGCACGTGTTTTGCTTCCAAGTCCCCACGGCAACAAATGATGTAGAACGTTGACAGAGTGCATCATTCGGTGTACAGCTAACGCGTCATTCAAACCTGTCCGCACGAAGGAGCCATCCGTGATTCGCACAACAACCGGTTCTAGGCGGCGAGCATATGCACGATTCCCCATGAAGCTCGCGGGCTTCGCCGCCGCTCTCGTCGCCATGCTCTTCGTGGGCGGCGGCATTGCTGAGTTACGAACGCATGCGCAGACGCCGAAAGAAGCGACGGTCAATCGCGCGACACCTCCCCCTGCTCCTCAGGGAACGCATGAGATGAGTGCTGCGGACGTCGAAGCGTTCCTCGACGGACTGATGCCCATGCAACTCGAACGCGAAAATGTCGCGGGCGCAGTGATTTCGGTCGTGAAGGACGGGAAACTTCTATTTTCCAAAGGCTACGGCTACTCAGACGTGGCGAAAAAAATCGTTCCGTCTCCGGAGGACACACTCTTCCGTCCCGGATCCGTCTCAAAGCTCATCACCTGGACGGCGGCTATGCAGCTTATGGAGCAGGGCAAGCTGGATCTCGACCGGGACGTCAACGACTATTTGGACTTCAAAGTTCCGGCGACGTTTCCGAAACCGATCACGATCAGGAATCTGATGACACACACGCCGGGATTCGAAGAGACCGTACAGCAACTCTTCATCGCCGATACCAAAGACCTCGTGCCGCTGGGTGATTACATGAAGGCGCATCTGCCGAATCGCGTCTATCCACCGGGCACCACGCCGGCCTATTCAAACTACGGCGCGACGATGGCCGGATACATCATCGAGCGAGTTTCGGGGGAGAAGTTCGACGACTACGTGGACAGTCACATTTTCAAGCCGCTCGGGATGATGCATACCACATTCCGCCAGCCGCTTCCGGATGCCTTGAAAAACCTGATGTCCGACGGCTACGTGGTCGCTTCCGGACCAGCCAAGCCTTTTGAGGTCGTACAGGCCACACCTGCCGGAAGCGCTTCGACGACTGCAAACGATATGGCGCGATTCATGATCGCGCATTTGGAAGGCGGCGAACTCGACGGCGTTCGAATTCTGAAGCCCGAAACCGTCCAGTTCATGCACCAGCGCCAATTCGCGAATCTACCGGACATGAACGCGATGTGCGTCGAGTTTTACGAGGAAAATCGCAACGGCCAGCGAATCATCGGACACGCCGGCGATACGGAATACTTTCACAGCGATCTCCACCTGATTCCTGCGGCCCGCGTCGGCTTCTTCGTTTCGTACAACAGCCTCGGAAAAACCGAGATCTCGCCGAGGACTGCGCTGTGGCACGCATTTCTCGATCGATATTTCCCTTATCAGGTGCCCGCTCCGGCGGCCGTTTCCACCGCGCGTCAGGATTCAGCGACAGTGGCGGGCAGGTACGAGTCCAGCCGGCGCGCGGAAACGACGATACTGAAAGTCCTCACCGCTTTCGGCGAGCTGCAAGTCAAGCGGAACGACGACCAAACGATCAGCGTCCCCGAGATGAAAGACCTTAGCGGCCAGCCCAAGAAATTTGCGGAAATCGGCGCGATGATGTTTCGCGACTTGAACGATCAGGACAGGCTGGCATTCAAGCGAGACGACACCGGCCGGTTGATTCTCGTGATTGATTACCCGTTCGAAGTAGCACAGCGCAGCGGCTGGTCGGAAAACATGTCGCTGGAAATGCCGATCTTGATCGGCTCCTGCATCATTTTCGCCGTGGTGCTTCTGCTCTGGCCCGTCGCGGCTGTGATTCGGCGGTTCTATGGAATCAAGCTTGACCTCTCTGAACAGCAACGCTCACTGCGAAAATGGATCCGCATCGTGAGCATCATTGATCTCGCGTTTCTAGGCGCGTTCATCGGATTCTTTTCGATCGGCGAGAGCCACCTGGAGATTTTCTATCCCAAATTCAACGGGCTGATTCGCTTAATACAAGTCATCGGATGGGCCGGGGATATCGTAGGCATCATTGTTATCCTCAGAATTTTAAGCGCGCTGACAAATCAGAGGTGGTTAAGCCGCGTGAGCTACAGCCTTGCGGGGCTGGCATGCGCTGGATTCATCTGGTTCTTGTATGTCTGGAATATGCTGCACTGGAGTTTGCGCTACTAGAAGTCCGGCTGGTTGCCAATTCGAGCGAACTGCCCCGAATTTTGAAAAGTTTTGCCAGAAACTGCGCGAGCTAGGTCTCAGCGTACCAGCGCGCCGGTTCTTCCCAGGTGGTTTTTCGTTTGAGCACGCGAAGAGATCGCTTCGAGTCCAGGTATGCGCACGCAGTCATGATCGCTTCAATGGCAGAAACGGGAGCGACATACGAGATGCTCAATTCAGCGCTGGCGGTCGGCATCAGAAGAAACGAATCGCAATGGCGGGCAATTGGCGATCGGTTGCTGTCGGTAAGTCCGAAAGTGGGAACGTTTCGCTGGCGCGCGTGAATGGCGGCTTCCACGGTGGTTCGCAGGCATCGGCCAAAGCTGATCGCGATCAATAAGTCCTCGGGCTTGAGCATGCTCACCCTCTGATTCAGCTGGGTCGCACTCCCGACGGGAGCTTCCGCATCGAATCCGTACGCCAGCAGCATATAGGAAAAATAATACGAAAGGGCCGAGGCGAGATCCACTCCCACAATAACAACGCGCCTCGCACGGCTGATTCTCTTCGCCAGTTCGCGGATTTGCCGCGGATCGAGTTCAGAACGCAACGCGTCGAGATTGTTTGCGCCTAATTCGACGCAGTCGCGAATATGATCGAGAACGCTGCGATGGCCGCGATGCTCGGAAGCCTTCATCACGTTGTAGGGATTTAATCGGACGACAAAATGCGCGCGAAGGTCCGATTTGAAATCGGCGTAGCGCTCGTAACCCAATGCCTGAATCGTGCGGACGATTGTGCCCACGTCCACGTGGTAGCGCTTCGCCAATTCGCGCGATGACAAAAAGTACGTCTCTGCGGATTCGTTGGCGATTCGCCGGATCAACTCGCGCCGGTTGGCACCCAGATCCCGCTCTTTATGATCCAAGCGCGCTTCGAGCGGACTGATGCGGTTCCGGGAATCGCCCGGCTGGCCGTTGGAATTCCGCAGCTTCGCGGACGAATTCTTCGGGGAACGCACGCGTGTCTCCGCCAGGACGTAGAGTCTAATTCAATTGCGACACCGGCGCGACTTGGGGAACAACGACAATCGCGCCACGCTTCATACTACAACATCTGATGTCATCACTTCAAACATACATCATCTGTTGCATTTTCGCTTGACACTCAAACTGCCGCTGGATATAACCTTGGCCTCGTAGCTCCTGCCTACCGAAGGGATGGGGAAAATCAATGAACACACGACCTAACCACGGCCAGGATGTTTCCATTCGTGTCTCCCGGACCTTCCTTTACGTTCGTCTCATTCTCCTGGCGGGCGCAATCGCCGCGTTTGCGTGTGCGTCTATCGCGCTCGCTCAAACGGCCGGTACGGGCGCCGTCAGTGGCACCGTCACCGATCAGAGCGGCGCCGCCGTGGCCGGCGCTCGCATTCAGGTTATCGACGAGGCCACCGGTGGGGTGCACGAGGCCACGTCTCAGGGCAACGGCGAATACCTGGCGCCTCTGCTGAAACCCGGCAGCTACCGGCTCGAAGTTTCCAAGGATGGCTTCAAGACGTTTGTGCGAACGGGCGTCCACGTCGTCGTCACGGAAACGCAGAAGGTTGATTTCGCGCTCACGGTCGGAGCGCTCACCGAGCACGTGAGTGTTCATGCCGACGCGGAGATCTTGCAAACCGAAAACGCTACGCTCGGAAACGTCACCGACGACCGGATGATTGAGGCTCTTCCGCTGGTGACGCGCAACTACACTCAGATTCTCGGACTCTCGCCCGGCGTGTCGTCGGACGTGAACGATGCGGCCGATCTCGGCGCCGGCACTCCGCTTTATGCCTCACACGGCGAAGTTCAGACGGATAACAACTTCCAGATGAACGGTTCGGGCGTGAACGACTTGATGTTTGGCGCCATCGAGCTTCCAATCCCGAATCCCGACTCGATTGAAGAATTCAAGGTGCAGACGGGCGAATACGATGCCTCATTCGGAAGAAACGCCGGCGCGAACGTGGACGTGGTGACAAAAGGCGGAGGAAATGAATTTCACGGGACCGCGTTCGAGTTTCTCCGCAACGACGATTTCAACGCCAACGACTTTTTCCTGAACGCGGCGGGGAGTCCCCGCGGAGTGCTGAAGCAAAATCAATTTGGAGGCACGCTCGGAGGCCCGGTTATCAAAGACAAGCTTTTCTTCTTTACGTCTTACCAAGGGACGCGGCAGCGAAATGGTTTGGATACGACGTGCCTCGGCGCTTACTTCACACCCACGCAAATTACGAATGACGCGTCCAGCCGAACGGCAGCGGCGCTAGGCGCGGCCTTCGCCGGACAGCCCGGAATACTCGGCCCGGGCGTCGCGGCAGACGGGTCGAACATTGCGCCGCAAGCGCTCGCGCTATTGAACACAAAACTTGCGAATGACGGATATTTGATTCCCGCGCCGCAGAATTCCGACGGCAGTTCCGAGGTCAGCATTCCATGCCCGTACAGCGAGGATCAGTTCCTGACGAATGCGGACTACGCGCAATCGGATCGCAGCAAGTGGGCCGTGCGATTTTTCTGGGCCGACGACGCGCTGGCAAATAACTTCTCTTTGAATGCCGGAACCGGTGGAGGCAACGTTCCCGGATTCCCCACCACGGTGGATTCGCGATTCCGCGATTTCACCGTATCGAATACCTTCAGCTTCGAACCGAACCTGGTGAATCAAATTGTTCTCGGGTACGCGCGTTCAGTGCGCCTTGAAGTGGCGCAGCAGCCGGACGTCAGCGTAAGTGGCGGCGCTGCAGGACCATTAACTTTGACCGGCCTTGGGGTCATGGCGCCGCCGGCGAATGACAATATCGACCCTTCCGTCGCCGTGCTCGGCGGATTCGCCATCGGCGGAAACGGCCAGGGGTTTGATACATTTCTGAACAACTACAGCGTGGACGACTCGCTGTCATACGTGCACGGCCGGCATTCCCTGCACTTCGGCGGCGGAATCTCCAAACAGGAAATCAATTTCGAGAATTTCACCTTTCCGGGACTGATTGTTTTCGCGGACATGGCGGACTTCTTGACCGGCAATCCGTACCTGCTGGCCGATCTTCAGGGGCTGCTCGGCCGCTCCTGGAGGGCTACGAACGGAAATCTGTTCGCTCAGGACAATATCCAGGTCACAAAGCATCTCACTTTGTACGCGGGCTTGCGCTATGAACGCGATGGCGTGATCGGCGACGCGTCGGGCCGATCGTCCAATTACAATGAGGCGTTGCTGAACCCGAATCCTCCGGCCGGCGGCACACTTCAAGGCGTGCAGGTGGCCTCGAATTATTCGGGAACATTGCCGTCCGGGGTGACACGCGCGGCGACGTCCGCGGCGATCAATGGTGACGGCCAGAACCGGTATGGCCCGCGACTCGGCTATGCTTACAAGCTACCGTGGAGCGACCGCTTCGTGATTCGCGGCGGTTATGGAATGTACTTCGCTCGCTCCACCGGCCAGCTCTTTCTTCAACTTGTAGCGGTGCCGCCGTTCTCGCAGTTTCGCGTGGTGCTTCCGGCCATCGGCTCGACGTTCGCGGAACCATTCCCGCCCTCGCCAACATTCCCGAATTTCACTTCGCTCGCGTACTCGCCTGCCACTCAGCTCGCGCCTCAGATTTTTTCTCCGTACTACCAGCCGTCCGTGCTCCAGGAATACAGCACGAACTTGCAAACCGAATTGAGCCACAATCTTGATTTGGAAATCGGATACGATGGAGTTCGCGGAACCAAGCTCGCCGAAGAGCGCGCGTTTAATCAGGCGCTGGACGCAACAGTGACGCCGATCCGCGGCCAAACCGTCAACACCCTTGCCAATCTTCCTCTCCGCACGCCGTACGAAGGCTTCGCTAATTCGGCGACGGAGCTTCAAACTGCGGGCAGCCTTTGGTACAACGCGCTCGATGTGAGCCTGCGGAAGCGCTTCAGCCACGGCTTGGAATTTTTGGCAGCCTATACCTGGGCGAGGTCCCTTACCGACGCCAGCGGCTATAGCACCGCCACGGGACAAGGCGCAAATCTAATCGGAAATCAAAATGATCCACGCTCTCGCTGGGGACCGGACGGGTTTGTGCGGCCGCAAAGGCTCGTGCTGAGTTACGTCTACAATATTCCCGGTCCGAAGAATCAGTTCTCTGCTCTTGGTCGGACTGCCGGCGGATGGAGCGTTTCCGGTGTCACCACGATTCAATCGGGCCACCGGCTCAACCTCACGATCGTGGATCCCTACAACGCCTTCGGAATCACCGGCGCGGGGCTGAATCCCGATCCGGCCCAAATCGTTTCCGGTTGCCGCGCCTCGCAACTGGTCACGTCGGGCTCAGTTGAAAGCAAGCTGGGGAATTATTTCAATCAAAGCTGCTTCACCACCCCTCCGGTCATCACTTCCGATGGCGGCACAGCGTTCGGTAATGCCGGCGCGGGAATTGTCGCCGGACCGGACCAGGTGAACTTCGACTTTGCCGTCGTGAAGCGAACTCCCCTCGTCTCGTCGGAGGCGCGGAATCTGGAATTTCGCGCGGAGTTTTTCAACTTGTTCAACCATCCGCAGTTCGGCGATCCGACAACGCTCTCCGAATCTCCGACGTTTGGGGTGATCACGGACTCGGTGGTTTCCCCACGCGTGATTCAATTGGCGCTGAAACTGAATTTCTAGATTTGTGGCGAAAGGTCTGTGCGCAAGGCGGCTTATGGTGCCGGCTCACGCGGAATCGTTCGTCCAAGTTCCGTGCGCGCTCACGAAACTTTTCTGAAGCGTGATCCGCAGTTCGTGGAGGCTTTTTCTCAATGAACCATCGCCGAATCAGATCAAGTTTTGCGGCCGCCGCTTATGGCGCCCTTGTTCTCATGGTGTGCTCGGTCGCCGTCGCCACGGTGAAAGGCCGCGCGGAAGCGGATTTCGCCGGGTTCGACGTCCTCATCAAGAACGGACACATTCTCGACGGTAGCGGAGGTCCTTGGTACGAGGCAAACATCGCGATTCGCGGGGACAGGATAGTGGCGATCGGAAAATTAGAAGGCGCGCGAGCTGAGAAAGTGATTGACGCCACCGGCCGCGTCGTTTCTCCCGGATTTATTGACATGCTGGGGCAATCGGAGCTCTCGCTTCTCATTGACAATCGCTCGCTAAGCAAACTTTCGCAAGGAATCACATCGGAAATCACGGGAGAGGGCGGCTCCATCGCTCCGCAAAATGACAAGACCATCAGCCCGATGAAACCGGTTCTCGACCATTATCATTTGACGATTGACTGGACCACGCTCGACGGATATTTCCGGCGGCTTGAGAAACAGGGCACGCCTCTCAACATCGGAACTTATATCGGCCTGGCGCAAGTTCGCGAAGCCGTAATCGGCGACGACAATCGCGCGCCGACCCCTGCCGAGCTCGAAGCGATGAAGGGCCTCGTCGAACAAGGCATGAAAGATGGCGCGCTCGGCGTTTCCACTGCTCTCATTTACCCACCCGGGCACTACGCAAAAACGGAGGAGTTGATTGAATTGGCAAAGGTGGCGGGCCGCTATGGCGGAATTTACGCCACGCACATGCGCAGTGAAGGGACTGCCGAAGTGGCGGCAATTGACGAAGCCATTCGAATCGGCCGCGAAGGCGGACTGCCCGTTGAAATCTTCCATCTGAAAGTCGTGGGCGCGTCGCGTTGGGGCTCCATGCCGCGAATTGTGGAGAAAATTCAAGCCGCGCGCGACTCGGGCCTCGATATCCGCGCCGACCAGTATCCGTATGTGGCCGGAGGCACGGCGCTTGCTTCCGCACTTCCTCCCTGGGCCGCGGACGGCGGAATGAACAAACTTGTAGAGCGCTTGCACGATCCTGCGATTCGCGCGCGGATCCAAAGCGAGATGGCCGGCGACCACCAGGACTGGGAGAACCTTTATTTCGACAGCGGGGGCGGCAAAGGGATCCTGATCTCCGGCATCGAGAACCAGGATCTGAAAAAATACGATGGGATGACTCTGGCCGAGCTGGCAAAAGCCGAAAACAAGAGCGAACTCGACGCGCTGATGGACCTCGTCATCGGCGACAACGCGCAAACGGGCGCAATTTATTTCATCGCCAGCGAAGAAGACCTGCAGTACGGCCTGAAGCAGCGCTGGACTTCCATCGGGCTCGATGCCAGCGAGCTGTCCCTGGATGGCCCACTTTTCGAACCGCGCTCGCATCCGCGGGCCTTCGGCTCGATGCCGCGATTCCTCGGGCATTACGTCCGCGATCTGAAATTGCTGCCGCTCGAGGACGCCATCCGCAAGATCACTTCGATGCCGGCGCAGCGAGAGCATCTGACGAATCGCGGGCTGCTGAAGACCGGCTTCTTCGCCGACATCACCATCTTCGATCCGGCCACCATTATTGATCACGCGACCTACGAAAAGCCCACGGAGTTATCCACTGGAGTTGACTACGTATTTGTGAACGGCCAGCTTGAATTCGATCACGGCAAATTGACGGGCGTCACCACTGGCCGCGCCCTTCGCGGGCAGGGATGGACAGGAGACACCGGCGCCACGCAATAGAACTTTATCCCGGTAGATGGGAATAGCCAGCCTCAATGAAAATTGAATCCATTGCGCTGCGCGAAATCCACATGCGTCTCATTGCGCCGTTTGCGACGAGTTTCGGCGTGGTTCACGACCGCAGAATCATTCTGGTCGAGGCGATCGCGGACGGCGTGAGTGGTTGGGGCGAAGTAACTGCCGGCGAATTTCCGGGCTACAACTCGGAAACCACCGACACGGCCTGGCTGATCATCTCTGACTTCATCGCGCCTCTCCTTCCAGGAAAGGAACTTGAAACGGCCGCCGACTTCCCCGCCGTCGTGGCGCACATTCGCGGCCATCAGATGGCAAAGGCTGGCGTGGAAAATGCCCTCTGGGACGCGGAAGCGCAACTGAAAGGCGTCCCGCTCGCACGACTCCTCGGCGGCGCGTTCAGCGAAATTCCCTGCGGTGTCTCCCTCGGAATCCGGGAGAATCCTGCTGCGCTCGTAAAGCGAGTGGATGAAGAAGTCCGCACCGGATATCAGCGGATCAAGCTCAAGATCAAGCCGGACAAAGATTTGGAATATGTAAGAGCCGTGCGCAAAGCGCATCCGCAAATCCGGCTCTCCGTGGACGCCAACTCAGCATACCGGCTCGAAGATGCCGATCACTTGAAAAAGCTCGATGAGTTCGACTTGCTGATGATGGAGCAGCCGCTCGATTGGGATGATATCTACTCGCACGCAAAGCTTCAGGCGCGGCTGCGAACGGCGATATGTCTGGATGAGTGTATTCAGAATGCCGGCCACGCGCTCGCTGCCATCGAACTGAACGCATGCAGGATCGTAAACATCAAGCTGGGCCGAGTCGGAGGCCACACCGAGGCGCGCCGCGTCCAGGAGTTGTGCCGCGAGCGCAATGTTCCGGCGTGGTGCGGCGGCATGCTTGAGTCGGGTGTAGGACGCGCGCACAACATCGCCATGTCTGCGCTGCCCGGTTTCGCTTTGCCGGGCGACGTTTCCGCGAGCGCCAGGTACTGGCGCGAGGATATTATTGAGCCCGCCGTGACCGTTTCGCCGCAGGGCACGATTCGCGTGCCCGAAAGTCCCGGTCTCGGATTCACGGTAAAGCGCGACCTCATCGAGCGTTTGACCGTCCGCCAGCGGAACTGGACCACGAACGCTACGAGCGACAAATTGGTGAACAGCCGGTAAAATCCGCTCCGCGCGAACATGCCAAGTAACACGCCGCTTAAGGTGACGTCGGACGGACAATTCAGCACATTCAGCGCCTCTAATAAACCTGATCTTCCAGGGGAGGAAACTTCGTGATGCATTCCTTGAATCGCAGAGAATTCATGAGTCTAAGCGGGCAGACTCTGGCCGTCGCGGCAGCGTCGCGATTTTACGTCGTCGAGTCCCACACTCGAGATACCACCGGCAAATACGCAAGTTGCTTCGGCCCGCTCGACTCTTTTGTCGAGCAGTACATGCGAGCCATGAATGCGCCGGGCATGACTCTCGTCATGGCGGATCGCGATGGTGTTCAGCGCGTCGCGACGTATGGTTTCAGCGATCTGGACGAAAAAGTCACCGTCAACGCGGATCAGTTATTCGAAATTGGCTCCATCAGCAAATCGTTCGTCGCCAACTGCATTTTGCAATTGCATCAGGAAGGCAAAGTCGAATTGCAAAAACCGGTGAGCGAGTATCTTCCCTGGTTCCGCGTCGATTCTTCTTTTGCTCCCATCACCGTTCATCACTTATTGACGCACTCCGCCGGCCTCCCTGACGACGGGCCACTGTTCCCCGCCGATCCCAATGCCAAATATCGCGCCGCGTACGCGCCCGGCGAGCACTTTCACTACTGCAATATGGGTTACACCGCTCTCGGCCATTTGGTTTGGACGCTGGATGGGCAGATGTTGGCGGATGTGTTTCGCAAACGAATTTTTGATCCGCTGGGGATGAGCCACACCGAACCGGTGATTACGTTTGATATGCGTTCGCGTCTGGCGAAGAACTACATGGCATTCCTAGGCGACCGGCCGTTTCCGCGAAATGGACGGCTCTGCGAGGCGCCCGGACTTGTGATGACGGAAGGGGCCGGATGCATCGCTGCCACACCGCGCGACATGGGGCTCTACGTTCAGATGATTGCTAATCACGGCAAAGGCCCGCGGAGCATGCTTCTCTCCGAGGAAAGCTTTCAGCTTTTCTCGAAGGAGCACATCAAGGCCGACGAGTTTGGTCCAACCGCGAGCTACGGTTACGGAATCGCAGTCGACACGCTCGACGGCCACAAAATTGTCCGGCACACGGGAGGAATGGTCTCATTCGCATCGGCGCTGCACGTGGACATCGACTCGGGCGTCGGCTCGTTTGCATCGGTTAATGCGATGCAGGGATACCGACCGAATCCGGTTGCGCAGTACGCGATGCAACTGATGCGCGCGAAACTGGAGAACAAATCAATTCAAGTTCCCGCGTTGCCGGAGTCACCCGCGAAAATCAAAAATGCGGCGGACTATGTTGGGAAGTACAACGGCAGCGATGGACGGAATTTCGAAATCGAAGCAAGCGGAGAGGATTTGGTTCTGGTGAACCAGGGCAATCGAACGCCTCTTGAATCTGCCGGAAAAGACTCATTCGTCGCCCCCGAGTCCGATTTTGCGCGCTTCCGCCTCGTCTTCGGCCGTGCAGACGCCAAGGATGCGAAAAGTCCCGTCATTGACGCCAGTTGCGGAGGCGACTGGTTCGCGAATGAGCGTTACACCGGACCGAAATCTTTCGATTATCCGAAGGAATGGGATCAATATGTCGGACATTACCGCAACGACAGCCCGTGGCTCGGCAGCATTCGAATCGTCGTTTGCAAGGGCAGGCTGCTCGCGGATGGCACCGCGCCCTTTGAACCCGCAGAAAATGGGCTCTTCCTTTCTCGAGAGAGCGAATATAGCCCGGAGTGGATTCGTTTCGCCGACATTGTAAACGGCAGAGCCATGCGCGTGATTTATTCCGGCGAAAGTTTCTGGCGAGTGATGGCCGGCTAGAGCGATTGGCCTCGCACAGATTGGACCAGCTCGCGAGTCCCCATCGACGCTGCAGCTACGCGCCGAGTTTTTCAACGTCTTCAATCATCCGCAGTTTGCTCTGCCCAACAACGTGGTCACTCCCGGCGCGGAGAACGACGGCGTAATCAGCGCGACGCCCGATGTTGCCGAAGGCAATCCGGGGCTCGGAGGCGGCGGCGCCCGTGTACTCCAATTTGCGGCGCGATTCGATTTCTAAAGAAGTGCAGACGGCGGTAGCGCCGAAGCTGCTCGGATGACAGAGCTGCCGAGGATTGACTGGAGTCTCAGCAGCCGGCAAGCGTGAATGCCAGCCCGTTCGCGACAGTCTTTATCCATAATTTCGCGCCAGCTCCAAACTCTCGCCGGTTTTCACGAGCTCGCCGCCAGAACGAACGGCCAAGTCCGCGTAATTCGCGCACGCACCAGGTACACGGCGATGCCGATTGCGAGCGTGATCGATCCCACGGCGACATAGTTCCATCCCGACGTGGTGAAGACAAACGCCCAGCCCAGAAATGCGACCACCGCCGGTACGGGATAGAGCAACATTTTGTAGGGCCGCGCCGAATCCGGCAGTTTCCTTCGCAGCAGCGGCACAGCGAACACTTGCCCGATAAATTGCACCAGGATTCGCGTGGTAATCAGCGCGCTCACGACCTGTTCGAGTTTGAAAAACGCTGCGCCGATCGAAACCGCGCCGAGCACCAACAAAGATACCTGCGGATAATTCTTCGTCGGGTGAAGCTTGCCGAACGCGCGGAAGAAATACCCGTCGTTTGCCGCGGCGTAGGGAATGCGCGAATATCCCAATAGAAGCGCGAAGACGGAGCCGAACGCCGTCCAGAGAATCATGACCGTAATCGCGATCGCAGCTCCGCGACCGTAGAGCCGCTCCATGAATTCCGAGACGATAAATGAAGATTGGATGGCCTCGCGCCAGGGAACGACGCCGATCAACGCGAGGTTAATGAGAATGTACCCGACGGCGCAAACAGCGATCGAATAAAAAATCGACCGCGGAATGACTCGACCAGGATCGCGCACTTCATCCCCGATGTAACACACGTCGTAATAGCCCATGTAGTTGTAAACGGCTACGAGCGTCGCGCTCCCGAGCCCCAAAACGAATCCGCGCTGAAACGAAAATGCCCCTGGAGGAAAATCGAAAGCGAGCTTCGCATGGAAATGTGGAAGGCCTGCTAACACTACCGCGGCCATGGCCGCGACCGTTCCGATCCAAAGCGTCAGCGTCACCTTGCTGAGGAAACCGATGCGCCGGCTCAGCAGAATGACTGCCACAACGCCGACCCCAGCGGCGACAAGCTGCTGTCCTCTCATCGTGAGTCCCGGCCAGAGATATGCGGTGTAGTTTCCAAAACCGATCATGCCAGACGCAATTTCGAGCGGCCCGCTAATGACGAATTGCCAGATAAAAAGAAAGGCGATCAATCGGCCCCACGTCTCGTGACCGTAGGCCTCACGCAAGAAATGATAGCTGCCGCCGGAGCCGGGCAGAGCCGCCCCGAGTTCGCTCCATACTAAGCCGTCCGCGACGACAATGAACGCACCGGTTATCCACCCAAGCATCGCTTGTGGTCCGTTCATCGCCGCGATGAGCAGCGGCACGGTTATGAACGGGCCGACTCCGACCATGTTGGTGATGTTCAGCGCGGTGGAGTGGAGCAGACCAAAACCGCGGGTGAGGTGCGGACTTGAATTTTGTGGCATCAGAAAATCGCGAGCGCGCCATTGTAGCGGCCGCCATTTGGCAAAGCAATTAAAGAGACGTTCGATCAATCGGCCCCCCGGCTTCCCAAAACGCCTATTCGGCCAAGGCTGAAGACCTGCCAACCGATTGACTTGATTCTAAGCGCAGCCTAACATTCATCGCCGGGGCAATGTCCTTTACATGATTGGCAAATCCATCTCGCACTATCGTGTCATCGAGAAACTCGGCGGCGGCGGTATGGGTGTGGTTTACAAGGCCGAAGACGTCCGGCTCGGCCGCCAGGTTGCTTTGAAATTCCTTCCCGACGAATTGGCGAAAGATCCTCGCGCGCTCGAACGGTTCCGGCGTGAAGCTCGCGCCGCTTCCGCGCTGAATCATCCAAACATTTGCACGATTCACGAGATCGATGAGCAAGATGGCCGTCCGTTCATCGTCATGGAATTGCTCGAGGGACAAAGTTTGCTGCAACGGATTGATGGCAGGCCGATGTCGATTGACGAGTTGCTTGATATTGCGGTGCAGGTGGCCGACGCCCTCGACGCGGCCCACGCAAAGGGCATCGTGCATCGTGACATTAAGACTGCGAACATCTTTATCACGCAGGGCAGACCGAAGATTCTGGATTTCGGATTGGCCAAGCCCGCCGGATGGCAACAAGGAATGGGAGAAACGCTGAGCGCTTCCTCGGCTCCCACGGCAAGCATCGGCATGGAAGGTCTCACGAATCCCGGAACTGCGGTGGGCACCGTCGCTTACATGTCGCCCGAGCAGGCTCGCGGTGAAGACTTAGACACGCGAAGCGATCTTTTTTCGTTCGGTGTCGTCCTTTATGAAATGGCCACCGGCCGATTGCCATTTAACGGGAATACCCCTGCCGTCATCTTCGAGGCGATTCTCAATCGCGATCCCATCGCTCCGTTGCGCCTGAATTCGGCTCTGCCCCCGGAGTTCGATCGCATCATCTCGCGGGCGCTCGAGAAGGACCCGCGGCGGCGCTATCAGAAGGCGTCGGAGATGCGCACCGACTTGCAGCGTCTCAAGCGCGATTCCGAGTCCGGCCGCGCCCCCACTGCTTCGGCCGTAGTCTCCGCAGCGCGTCGAGACAAATCGCTGGCCGTGCTTTATTTCGAAAACATGAGCGGCGCGAAGGACGACGAATATTTCCGCGACGGTATGTCCGAAGACATCATCACCGAACTCCTCAAGATCAAAGGTCTGCACGTCTTCCCGCGCAACACCGTGGTGCCGTTCCGCGATACGCAACTCACCGCGCCTGAAATCGGCCAGCGGCTGGGCGCGGATTTCGTTTTGGCCGGAAGCGTTCGCCGCGCGGGCAATCGCCTGCGGATCAACGCGCAACTTGTGGATACGGGTCGCGACTATCCGGTGTGGGCGGAGCGCTTTGACCGGGAATTGAAGGACGTGTTCGAGGTGCAGGAAGAAATCGCACGCAGCATCGCGCAGGCGCTGCGCATCAAGCTATCGCCGCAGGAAGAACAGGTCATCGCGCGCAAGCCGACCGAGAATCCCGAAGCGTACGACTATTTGCTGCGCGGCCGGAAGTACGCGCGCATGGCGAATCTCGAATTCGCGATGCAGATGTACCAGCATGCGATCCGCCTCGACCCAGACTTTGCGATGGCCTATGCAGGAATCGCACAGGTTTCCGGCGCGATGGCCGAATACCAGGGCGGCGATCCCCTTTGGGTTGAAAAAGGATTGAGAGCGGCCGAGCGCGCGCTCGAGTTGCAGCCGGATCTCCCGGACGGCCTCTCGGCGCGCGCGCGATTGTTCCTCGTACAGAAGGATTACATCGAGGCGGCGAAGTTGGCACGCAAGGCGATTGAGCTGAAGCCGGATTGCGAGGAAGGATACGCCGTCCTCGGCAAAGCACTTTTCGAATCCGATCGTTGGAAGGAAGCGGCCGAAATAATCGATCGGGCGGTTGCAGTCAGCGGGGACGACTACAATATTTACCCCCCGTACTGGAATGTCCTTCGCGCGCTCGGGGAGAACGAAGCGGCGCTGAAACTCGAACAGCGCTTTACGGACGTTTTAGAGCACCAGCTCGCAATTGTGCCGGAGGATGTCCGCGCCCAGATCCTGCTCGCGGCCAATTATAGCCGGGCCGGCAAAGCACGAGAGGCGGTCGCGGCCGCGGAGAAGGCTGTGGCCATGCGGCCGAACGACTCCCTGACGCTCTTCAATGCCGCTTGCACATACGGCGTGCTGAAAATGAAGCGCGAGGCTCTCGAAATGCTGCGGCGGTCGATCGAGGCTGGATATCGCAATCCCGATTATGCCGCTCGCGACGACGATCTCGCCTGCCTCCGCGACGATCCTGAATTCCAGCGCCTCACCGAATCGGGCCCGCGAAAATCCTGAAGTTGCGCGCGCCTGGCTTTGGCCTATCTACGACTGTGCGCCCGCCGCGCCAAATCAGCCAGATCCACGTCTAACATTCGAGTGCAATCACACCCAAAGTGGAGAGCTTGCACCGGACAGGACGGCGGACGATTTAACAAAACGTGGCGGAGGGGTACGCCGGGAGATAGTTCGTCACCCGGCTCATGGCATGAAGCGCGCAATTTGCCTGTTCGTCGCCTTGATCCTCAGCGTTCCTTTGTTCGCGAATGCAACTGGGTCGGATGTGCGCGTTTTCGGCGATCCCAACGTCTGGCAATGGGCGCCCAGCCGGACTTATCACGTCAAAAATTACAGGCTGGCGCTGCACTTCGATGAATCGAAAGGCGAGATGTTTGGAGATGAAGTGGTCACGCTGCAGCCTTTCGAGCTGCATTTCCACAAGTTTTACTTGGATAGTTCGGAGCTGAAGGTAGATTCGGTGACTTTGAATTCGCCGCAAGTCGCGCCCGCCAAGCTGGCCTTTGCGGCGCAAGACCCTCGCCTCTGGATTACGCTCGATCGCGACTACTCTCCGAAAGACACGTTGAATGTGCACATCATCTACCACGCCTTTCCGCGCACTGGCCTGTTTTTCGTCAATCCGGATTCGAGTTATCCGAACCGGCCGCATGAGATCTGGACGCAAGGTGAAGCGGAGTTCAACCATTACTGGTTTCCCTGCTGGGACTATCCCAATGATATGGCAACCAGCGAGACCGTCACGACAGTTCCCGAGGGACAATCCGTGGTCTCGAATGGCAGGTTGGCCAAAGTAACGCATTCCGGCGGCCAAGTGACCTACGACTGGGTGGAAAGCGTTCCACACAGCTCCTACTTGGTTTCTATTGCCGCGGGACCCTGGCGCAAGGTAACAGACAGTTACAAAGATAAGCCCGTTGATTACTACGTCGCTGACTCCGTTGACGAGGCCACAGCGCGGCGTTCCTTCCATCTGACTCCCGACATGCTTGCTTTCTTCTCGCGAGCAACAGGTGTGGAGTACCCCTACGAAAAGTACGCACAGACGGCAATGCATAATTTCATTTACGGAGGCCAGGAGAACGTCAGCGCGACCACTTCGTCAGATTGGACCTTGCACGACGAGCGCGCCGATCAGGACTACCCCAGCACCGGCCTCGTGTCTCACGAGTTAGGGCAACACTGGTTCGGCGATTTTGTTCAAGGGCGCGACTGGGCGAACATTTGGCTCAATGAAGGTTTTGCGACGTATCTCGAGGCGCTTTACACGCAGCATCACGAGGGAAACGACGCCTATCGCTTCGAGATTTACGCCGACCAGCTGGCCGAGCAGGCGCAGGACCGCGACGACTACCGCCGGCCAATCGTTGATCGGCATTACTCCGACCCCATGCAGATGTTCGACGCGATTACGCATGAGAAGGGCGCGGCCGTACTGGATATGCTCCGTTACCTGCTAGATGGGAAAGAAACAGCTTCGCAGCCGGCGTCCCAAAATGAGGTGTTGTTTCGGGCCTTGCAGCATTATTTGCTTGTACATCACGCGCAGACCGCTGATACCTCCGACCTGATCGGTGCCATTCGCGATACGACCGGCCAGGAACTCGGCTGGTTTTTCCGCGAATGGGTGTTCATGGCCGGGCATCCTGACTATCGAGTCGAAGCAGCCTACGATTCCACCAAGAAGATCGAGAAGGTGTCAGTCGCGCAAACGCAAGAAACCACTGCGGAAACTCCTGTCTTCGACATGCCCGTCGAACTTGCATTCTTCGGCGGTCACGGCGAGCGTAAGGAGATTCAGATCCGCGACAATCTGCAGCGGCAGGAGTTCGATATTCCGCTCGATTTCGAGCCGCTTTGGATGGATTTCGATCCCGACGATTTCATTGACAAGACCGTGCAGTTCGACAAGTCGTCGGATGCCTTGATTGCGGAGGCGGAGAAAGACTCGTCGATGATGAGCCGCCTGTGGGCCGCCGAACAACTCGGCGAGAAAAAGGGAGAGAACGCGGATGCCGTCGTCGCGGCGTTGGCGCGCGTGCTCGCCAGCGATGCGTTTTGTGGCGTGCGAGCCGCGGCCGCCGCAAGCCTCGGCAAGATCGGCACGAACGCGGCCAAACTCGTACTCCTATCCGCGCTGCACCAACCTGATAATCGCGTCCGGACGGCCGTCATCGAATCGCTCGGCAATTTCCCCAACGACCGGACCGTCTACGATGTCTTTGTCAGCGCGCTCCACAACGACGCCAGTTACGCCGTAGAATCCGCCGCGGCTAGGGCCCTCGGCAAATCGGGTGCCGCAGAGGCATTCGATGTTTTGCAGGCCGAAGCAGCCGCGCAGCCAGAAGTACACGTCATGCGAGCCACGCTGGAAGGTCTTGTCGCGACCCAGGACTCACGCGCAGCGGCAATCCTGCTCGCTCAGTCGCGGCCGGGTGTCGCCGAGCGAATTCGTCTAACTGCGCTCGCCGGCCTTCCCCATCTCAAGGAAATGATCGCGCGCGATCACGCGCCGGAGCTGATCGATGTCACGCGCGCCGCCCTGCACGATTCATTCCTTCCTGTGCGTCAGGCCGGTGAAGAATTAGTCGGCGCCTTCAATCTCGTCCAATTTCAATCGGAAATTCAATCAGAAGCGGAGAGTGCCCCTACGTTCGACGAACGCGACACAGCGCAGAAAGTTCTCCAACACTTGCATCACTAGCAATGTACGCGCGGTCGAAATCTGCCTCTGCTGCGTCCGATTCTCGTCCGTCAAAAGATAAATTTCAATCCATATTGCAGTTCGCGCGCGCCAAACGCCGAGACGGACTGCCCGAATTGCGAGCTGCCCATGTTGCCAACGGGATTGTACAAATTCACGCGATTGAAGAGATTAAACGCTTCCATCCGGAACTGCACATTGAGCCGTTCGCCCACCTTTGTATTCTTCACCAGCGAAAAATCGACATCCTTAAATGCCGGCCCGCGGAAGACGTTGCGCCCCAGGTTGCCATCTGACCCGACCGGAATACATGTGGCCGTCGGTCCGAAATCGATAATCGAATTTAATCCGTTCGGACAGAAAACCTGGATTGCCGTCGAAGTCAGACTTTCATACGTCGGGCCATAGAATGTAAGCGTCGGATTTCCAAACACGCCGTTCACCAACTGTTGATTGCTGAACCCGCGTTGCTGCACTCCGCCAGCCGGCACGTTTGGTCGCGCGTAGTAGTCGCCGTCCATCTGGAAATCGCAGCCCTCATACCATCCCAGCGTGCAATCCACATCAAACGGCCTGCCCGATTGCAGCGTCACGATGGAATTGATCTGCCATCCGCCGAAAACTTTGCCCATCGCTCTCTCGGATTTCGGCGACGGGATGTCCCAAATTCCATCGAACACAAAACGGTGGCGAACGTCAAATTCCGACGGGCCATAATCCAAACGCGGTTTTTCGATGTCCATCACGCCGCTGTAGTTGATCGCGTAGGAATTCACGTTGAAGTAGTCGCCCAGGCCGCCTTCTGTCACGTTATCCAGCACTTTCCCGAATGTGTAGTTGGCCGTAAGGCTCAGCCCGTGGTTGTATCGCATCTTCCACTGCGCGTTCAGTCCCTCATAACTCGACGAACTCTCATTTGAAACGTAGGTGATTTCGCCCCAATCGGGAGTCAACCGCGTCGCATAGTAGTTGCAAACGGTCGGATTGCAAACGTCTCCGTCGAAGCGATTGAAATCTTCCCGCGTGTAGCCTTTCACTCCTCGCGTGCCCACATAATTGATGCTGAAGCCATAGTTCCGCAGGAACTCGTGCTGTACTCCGAGGAACCATTGCTCGGCGTACGCGGTTTTCAAATTCGGGTACACGCCGCTCGGCGTGATGTCGATCCCCTCAACACCGCCGTTCGGAGTGGTCGGCGCGGCGAAATTCGGGCTTGGCTGCCAGGGAAAAACGTAATTGATGTCGGTGCCGATGAACGCGCTCGGCTCTACGAGCACGGTGGTCGAGTCCGGCGGATTGAATCGCGAAGCATTGGTGTACAGATTCGAATACGGCTCTTCGTACGCAATGCTGAAGCCGCTGCGAACCGCCCACGTGCCTTTGCCGGTTGGATCCCACGCCAGGCCAATGCGCGGCGCAAAATTTTTGAAGTCCGTATTCCACATTTTCGATACGCGCCCAACAGTCGCCGCGCCCAATTGATCGTCGAAGGTGCTCCCGGATCCCAGGGTGATATTGCTTAGGAGTCCGTTAGATTCAGTTGGGCCCGGAAACAGATCCCAGCGCACCCCGAGATTCAGCGTCAGGTGCGGCAAAACCTTCCAGTCGTCCTGTGCGAACGCCCCGTACCGGTTCCAGCGAAAATGGCGCGGCGTTCCCGTAAAGTTGCCAAAATCGGGGCTGCCCGGTATGCGATTGACCGTCGCCTCGGTCAAGTATGGATCGTCGGCGGCGAACGCTTCGATGCTGCCGAATTCGTAATAGGGAAATCCCAAAAGCTCGTAATTGCTGTTTTCGTAGACCCGGCGAAATTCGAAGCCGATCTTCAATGAGTGCCGGCCAATCATGCGCGTGAGCGTATCGTTGAAACCGACCGTATTGAAGATAAAGTCGCGCGGCGTGAAGAGATTCCCGCCCATCGGGATCGTACCGTCGTCGAAAACAAGATCGCCGAAATAATCCGAAGGAAGTCCGTTGGCTTTCAGAATTTGCGCCGTCTGGGTCGTAGGTGGAATCGTAAACGCGATCTGGCTGTCGTTCCGGGAGAAAGACATCCGAAAATCATTCAGCGTGTTGGATGAGAATGTGTGCGTGTACCCGCCGCCGAGATCGCCGAAAAACCCGGTGAACGGCGCCGAAAATCCGCGCGCCGCCGCGGCGCCCAGTTCCTGCGGTCCGACGTTGCCCGAAGCCAAATTGTTGTCCCAGCGAACAAAAAGATGATCGGATGACGTCAAATTCTCATCCGCGCGAAGCAAATATTGGTTTGAAGTGTTCGGAACGACCTGCGGAATCTCAGCGAAGCACGTTTCCGGAGTCACCACCGGCACATTGGGCAAACAATTGGGCCCCGGAAAATCCCCGAACAGCAAAGCGGCGATGCTCGTCGGGCTCCCCGTGATCACAGACGCCCGGTAGGACGGCGTCTCCGTCAAAACTTCTTCGGGATCCCCCGAAATCAGTCGCGAGCCTTCATAGTTCAAGAAGAAAAACGACTTGTCCTTGACGATGGCTCCGCCGACTGATCCGCCGAATTGATTCTGTTGCACCGGCGTCTTGTCAATGAAATCGAAGAAGTTTCTCGCGTTCAACGCCGTATTTCGCCCGCTATAGAAGGCGCTGCCGTGAATGTCGTTCGTTCCTGATTTCGTAATGATGTTTACAATCGCGCCATCGTTCCGCCCGTATTCCGCAGAAAAATTTAAAGTCTGTACCTGCACTTCTTGGACGGCATCGAGCGACGGAAAGATCAACGGCTGGCCTCCCAGCCATTCGTTATTGTTCGAATTTCCGTCGAGGATGAAATTGTTTCCGCGAGGATTTGAGCCGTTGGCGATGAATCCGTAAAGAAATGTCACCGACGAAGTCGGCGACGGCACGTTTGAAATCACGGGTGCGACAGTCGCGGTCACGCCCGGCTCCAGCGTCACGAGCTGATACACCTGGCGTCCGTCCAAAGGCAGGCTCGTCACTTCCTGAGATGTGATGGTGCTCGTGAGACGTCCTTCTTCTGTTTGCACCAGAGGGGCCGCTTCGGTTACCGTCACACTTTCGGTGACGCTTCCGACTTGCAGCGCCACATCCATGCGCGTCACGACGCCGACGCTGACATTGACGCCCTTAATCGTGCTGGTCTTGAATGCGGGTTTTTCAACTCGAATTTCGTAGATTCCCAGAGCGAGATGCGGCGCCCGGTAGTAGCCGATCGAATCGGTCACCTGTTCGACAGTCGCGCCAGTGCCCGTATTTTGAATTCTGACCTTGGCGCCCGGCACGCCGGCGCCCGAAGCATCGGTCACCGTACCGTCGATTGTGCCTTCGGTGAGTTGGGCGCTTGCGAGTGAAGCAAAAAAAAGCGTGAGGAATAATGCAACGATGAAGCCTGACGCTGTTCGACTCCGAACCCTCATAAACACCCCCGCCTCACGGCCCTCGGCTGTCTGCGTTTCGCCAGGATCTGTTTTGGCTCATTCTCAGACGCCACCCTTCCCCGGAATCCGTGGGATTGTTGCGACCTTATCTATGTTTCAGTAGAGATTGTCAAGAGCTAACTTTCGATCCGGCTGCGCTTGCCCTTAATAAATGCCCGAGAAGCGAATGCCTCTGCAACAGCCGTGCGCCTCGCGCGACAACCTTGTGTGTTTTCCCGTAGAACAGCCGGGAACACCTTGACCGGACCGCCAATCTCGGAAAGAATAGCACCGCTTTTGGTGCCGATATGAGAAAACAACCTCTCTACTTCAAAATCGCTCAAGCTTCCAAGATCATCGGTGTCAGCCCGTCATCGCTTCGCGCGTGGGAGGAAGTTGGACTGATTCGGCCGGCTCGCAGCCAGGGACGCTATCGCCTCTACAGTTCCGACGATCTGAAAGCGGCGAAGCGCATCATCCACCTGCGCAAGACCAAAGGATTCAATCTTGCCGGTGTCGCCCATCTTCTCTCCTCTGGCGCTCCACGTCTCCGGAAACAAGCGCACTTCAGGACGAACGCCACGGCAGAGTTGAGCGGCCAACTTCTGAAGCTGCGGCAACGACGGGGCCACACCCTCGCTGAAGTCGCGAGCCAGGCGGGAATCTCGATTAGTTTCTTGAGCGCGATCGAACGAGGACGAGCGAAGCCTTCGATCGCCACGCTCCAGCGGCTGGCCGTGATGTACGGGACGAACGTCCTATCGATGTTTGGCGCCGAGGATGGAAGCAAGGCACATCGCCTCGTGCGCCCTTCAGACCGCAAGCTGCTCAGGCCCGAGCCTGGAGTTCAGATGGAGCTGCTCGTGCTTGGCAAGTCTCAATTGGAGCCTCACATCTTTCGAATCGCACCCGGGGTATCGAGTGGAGGGTCTTACCACCACGAAGGCGAGGAGTTCATTCACGTCCTGAAAGGTTCGCTGGAAGTCTGGCTGGACGAAGTCGAACGCTATGTACTTGCCCCCGGCGACACGCTTCATTTTGAGAGCACCCATGCGCATCGTTGGAAAAGCTTGAGCGACGAAGAAACCACGCTTTTTTGGGTGAATACTCCTCCGACATTCTGATTCGTCTTATCTCGGGAGAAACACGGATGCGCGGAACACGGCTTACGGCCAGTGCCCTTCTCGTCGCGCTCGTGTTGTGTTCGGTACTGATTGAAATAAGTGCGGCTCCAGCGCGAGCGGCGAGGTCGTTGCCTCCCGCTGTTCGGATTTCCGAGCCGCCCGACGCAGCTCGAACTGTTCTGACGCGCGACCTGCTGTTCGGCAAGGCTGTTCCATCGGCTCCGCTTGACGATTCGGAGGCCTTCACCGTTCCGCCGAACGCGGCCGCGCCGGCGGATGTGTTCGAAGGCACGCTGACGCTGAGCGATCTGGCCGCGAGCAGCACATTCGTCCAACTGTCGGACATTTTTCAGATCATTCCGGACGGCGACTCAACCTGGAAACACCTTCCACCGTTTAGCTATCAATTTGTGCAAAGCGGCGGCTACATCATCCCCGCAAAGCAGGGCTTGACCATCACGGGGAGCCCCTCATGGAACTACATCATTGGCCCCGGACGCGTTTGGCAGGAGAAGACCGATGAGGGGTATATGCGCGCGTCCCTTCCATTTGCGCTAGTCCAACGCAATCAGAATTGCGTCCACAACGGCACGATGACTTTTCTGTTCAGCAACTCGAAATCGCCGAACATCTCCAATGTCTATTATCAAATCACACAGGAAACCTGCTATCCGATGAAATTTAACCTGTGGGGTTTTGCGTCTGCTGCCTACGCTCGCGCGACGGTTCCGGCCGGTGCCGCGATACAAGCAGCCCAGTCAATTGAAATGGCGCATCGGATGCCTACGAAAAAAATCGACGCGTTGGCCGAGGATTTTTCAAAGTCGGGCATCAATCTCGCCGCCTTTGCCGCCGCCTACAAGCGCCCCGAGGACATAACCACCTACGGCGTGTTCATCAACGGAATTAATTACACTTCTGGATGTCCGACGCGCTCCGGCGAGTATGCATTCTGCGGCGACATGCGCTTGCCTTCGTACTCGATCGCAAAATCCGTGTTTGCAGGCGTGGCGCTTATGCGATTGGGCCGGCTCTACGGTGCTGGCGTCTACAACGAATTGATTAAGAACCACATTCCGGGGCGATTTATCCGCGGCAAGTGGGATGCCACCACTTTCAACGATGTCTCCGACATGGCCACCGGAAATTTCAACTCGGATAGCTACGAAGCCGACGAAGACGGTCCAATCATGGACACCTTCCTCGTGGACGAGTCCTACGAATCCAAGTTAATGGACGCGTTCGCGTTCACCAAAAATTTCGTCCCGCCTGGAACGAAATGGATTTATCAAAGCTCGGCGACATTCATGCTGACGCAGGCGATGAATGCATATCTGAAAGATCGGCGCGGCGGGGGCGGCGATATTTTCGACCTGGTGCGCGACGAAGTGTACAAACCGCTTCGCTTCAGCGAAGGCGGCATGACCACAATCCGAACGGACAATAGCGCTACAGGTGCGCCCAGCGGATATTACGGTTTATTTTTCATCAAGGATGACGTCGCGAAGATCGGAAACTTTCTCGATAACGGCGCTGGCGCAATAGACGGCGTCCAGATTCTGGATCCAATCCGATTGAAAGAAGCCCTATTCCGTTCTTCGAACGCCGGTGAAGTCGGAGTGCCGATCCTGGGCGCGAGTTCGGGCTCTGCTCTCGGTCCACCACAATTGGGCCGCGGCGATTCCGCGAGTGAAAACAGCCGGCGTTACGCCCATGGATTTTGGGGCAAGTACGTAACCCCTCACGAGTTTCCTGAATATCAGTGTGACTTCTGGGCGCCGCTGATGGTGGGGTACGGCGGAAACATTGTCGCGCTTCTGCCCAATGGCGCCGTTTTTTACATTTTCAGCGACGGCAAAGAATTTCCCTGGACTGATGCGGTCCATGAAGTCTCTAAGCTCGCGCCGATGTGCCATTGATTCGCCGTCCTCAAGGAGCTGAGATGCATCCCTCACGCAGCCAGATGATTGCAGTGCTGGGTTGGATTAGTTTCCTGATTCTTCCTGCAATTGTTGCGGCCGCGGATTGCCGCGACGCCGATCTGATCGTCCACAACGCTCAGATCGTCACGATGGATACCGCGCATCCTTCGGCGAGCGCCCTGGCGATTCGCGACGGCCGGATTCTCGCGGCGGGCGAAGAAAAAGAAATCCTCGCCTGCGCGAGCGAGCGGACTCGGCTCGTCGACCTGCACGGAAAGACGGTTTTGCCCGGCCTCATCGATATCCACACGCACTCGATGGAATGGGCGAAAGGTATTCTGCGGAACCAGTTGGACGTGACTTATCCGAACGTTCATTCCATCGCCGAGATTTCCGCGATGGTGAAAGAACGTGTGGCTCACACCGAAAAAGGCCGATGGATCACCGGCGCCGGATGGGATGACGCCAAGTTCACCGAGCATCGCTATATCACGCGCAAAGATCTCGATGCCGTGTCGCCGGATAATCCGGTTTATTTGGAGCACGTTAGCGGGCATCTCGGCGTTCTCAATAGCGCCGGATTGGCGTTGGCAGGAATCACCCGCAACACTCCTGATCCTGAAGGCGGCGTAATCGAGCGGGACGCTGCGGGCGAGCCCACCGGCATTGTGAAAGACGCGGCCATGGGCGCGGCCGAAAAGATCTTGCCTCCCGATCCGCCCGACATCAACATCCAGGCCGCAAAGCTCATTTCAGAACGTGCTTCGGCACTCGGCCTCACCTCGATCCATGACATCTATATCTCTTCCGAAGAAATCCGCGGCTACCAGGACGCTCACCAACGAGGCTGGCTGAAAATTCGCGTTCAAATGTCTCCGCGGATCGGCAGCATTGAAGATGCCGAAAAACTGGCACAAATGGGTGTTCACACCGGCTTCGGCGACGACCAATTGAAGTTTGGCGCCGCGAAAATGTTTGCCGATGGCGGCATGGGCGCGCGCACGATCGCAATTTATCCCCCGCCGGTCGAAGGCGAGCCTCAGAATTTCGGCGTTCTTCGCTGGAAACCCGAAGACATGCAGAAAGCCCACTTGATCGCCGCGCGCGCCGGCTGGCAACTCGAAACCCACGCCATCGGCGATCGCGCGATTGACGAAGTGCTTGATTCCTACGCCGCCACCATGAAAGCGCTCAATCTGAAAGATCCTCGTTTTCGGGTCGTTCACGCGGGTATCTCGACGCCAGCTATCCAAAAGCGCCTAAAGGACTTAAATGTTCTCGTCGATGGCAATCCACCCTTCGTCTATTGGATCGGAAGTTGGTTCAAGAAGTACGGACCGGATAGAGTTCGCTGGTGTTATCCCGCAAAATCATACATTCAGAATGGCATCGTCGAAGGGGCCGGCTCAGACGTGCCGGTGACGCCGATAAGCCCGTGGTGGGGAATTTTTGCGGCGGTGGCGCGGAAAGAAATGCAAACCGGCGAAGTGATTGCTCCGGAGGAGCGGTTGACGGTTCTCGAAGCGCTGCGGCTTTACACGTACAACGGAGCATACGTAGGATTTGAAGAGAAAGAAAAGGGGACGCTCGAGACCGGAAAGCTGGCGGATTTTATCGTGGTCGATCGCGACGTTTTGACTGTGCCGACAGATGAACTGAAAGACGTGCACGTATTGCGGACATACGTCGGCGGCGAACCGATATACTCGGCGCAATAAGCTTCAGCTTCAAGCCGAGTTAAACTTCGCATCGGATTGACTTGACTCTGCGCGCAGCCTAAGATGCGTCGCGAAGGGCGATCGAAGAACGATGATTGGCAAGACCATTTCGCACTATCGAATCCTGGAGCGCCTCGGCGGCGGCGGAATGGGCGTGGTATACAAAGCCGAAGACACCAAGCTCCACCGTTTCGTGGCGCTGAAGTTTCTTCCCGATCAGCTCGCCAAAGATCGCCAGGCGCTCGAACGGTTTCAACGGGAAGCTCAGGCGGCCTCCGCGCTCGATCATCCAAACATCTGCACGATCTACGAGATTGGCGAGGAAAATGGCCAGCCGTTCATCGCCATGCAGTTTCTCGAGGGCGAAACGCTGAAACACCGCATTTCCGGCAAGCCGATGCCGCTCGACGAAACTCTCGACCTGGCGATTGAAATTGCCGACGCGCTCGATGCCGCCCACTCGAAGGGAATCGTCCATCGCGACATCAAGCCCGCGAATATTTTCGTGACCACGCGAGGTCACGCGAAGATTCTCGACTTTGGCCTGGCCAAAACGCTGGCTTCGACTTCATCCGCTTCCATGTCCGAATCGCAAGCAACGGCCGATGCCGTGAATCCGGAGCATCTAACCAGTCCGGGAAGCACGATCGGGACTGTGGCCTACATGTCACCGGAACAAGTGCGCGCGAAAGAGCTCGACGCACGCAGTGATCTCTTCAGTTTCGGCGTTGTGCTTTACGAAATGGCGACGGGCTCGCCGCCCTTCCGTGGAGAATCCACCGGCGTGATTTTCGATGCGATCATGAACCGTCCCGCCGTCCCGGCCGTGCGATTAAACCCGGATATTCCCGCAGAGTTCGAGCGAATTATCAACAAGTCGCTGGAGAAAGACCGCGAAATGCGGTGTCAAAGCGCGGCGGAATTGCGCGCGGATTTGAAGCGGCTGAAACGCGAAACTGAAAGCGCGCGCTCGGGCTCGACTCCGGTTGCCGCATCCGTACCGGTGTCTTCCGTGACGCCCGTTGCCTCCAGCGTTCGGACCGACTCGTCACATATTACCGCGACGCCTCCCGAGCATCCGTCCGGCACGCAAGCGCAAGCTGCTGTGCCTTCAGGCTCGTCAACTGTCGCGGCCGCTCCTGCACCCGCCGCTCGAAACCGCTTGTTGCTCGTCGGCTCGGCGATCGCGCTCGTGATTGCGCTCGCCGCCGGTGGTTTCTGGTGGTTGAAAGGCCGCGCCAAGCCGGCTGTGCTTGCCGAACGCGACACCGTTGTGATTGCAGATTTTGAGAATTCAACTGGCGACCCGGTTTTTGACGGCGCCCTGAAACAGGCCCTCGCGGTTCAACTCGGCCAATCTCCCTACCTCAACATTCTCTCGGAACGAAAGGTGGAAGAGACGCTGCGCCTGATGGGACGCCCGCCGACTGACCGTATTACCCGCGACGTGGCCAGAGAACTCTGCGTGCGGACCGGCAGCAAGGCCATTCTTCTCGGGTCGATTTCAAACCTTGGCGGCCAGTACATCGTTGGAATCGATGCCGTCGGTTGCAGCAGCGGTGACACCCTCGCATCCGAGCAAGAAGAGGCTGCGACGAAACCGGATGTGCTGAAAGCGCTGAGCACGGCAGCAGCGAGTCTCCGCAGCAAGCTTGGCGAATCACTTGCCTCCGTCCAAAAATTTGATGTTCCGATTGAAGCGACGACGACGTCGCTCGAAGCGCTCAAGGCGTTCAGCATGGGCGTAATCACCTCACGCACCAAAGGAGATGCTGCCGCGATACCCTTTCTAAAACACGCGCTCGAGCTTGACCCGAATTTTGCCGTGGCGTACGTCAGCTTGGGAGTCGCGTATGCCAACCTCGGCCAGGCCAGCCTGTCAGCTGAAAACCTAAAGAAGGCCTACGCGCTTCGCGACCGCGTCAGTGAGTACGAAAAATACCGCATCGCTTCGATGTACTACCAAAACAATACGGGCGAGTTAGAACAAGCGATCCAAGTTTACGAACTTTGGGGCAAAAGCTATCCGCAAGATGTCGTACCACCGGGAAATTTGGGGAGTATCTACGCCACCCTAGGTCAATACGAAAAGTCAGTCAGTGAAACTCAAGATGCGCTTCGATTGGAGCCCAACGTCGTGGTCGGCTACGTCAACCTCGTGAGTGACGACCTCGCCCTGAACCGGCCGGAGGACGCCGCAAAAGCGATCCAGGAGGCCCGAGCGCGCAAGCTTGATGCCGAGTTGCTGCACTGGAAAATCTATCAATTGGCGTTTTTTAAGGGAGACGCGGACGAGATGGACCGGCAAGTGGCCTGGGCCGCAGGCAAACCCGGAGACGAGGACGTGTTGCTCTCGTTTCAATCCGATACCGAGGCCTACTACGGGCGGCTCGGCAAGGCTCGCGACTTTTCCCGCCGCGCGGTGGACTCCGCGGTTCGGAACGATTCGAAGGAAACTGCCGCGCTTTGGCAGGTCTGTGCCGCCCTACGTGAAGCGGAATTCGGTAACGCTGCGGTCGCGAAGCAAGATGTCGCGGCTGCGCTCGCGCTCGCACCCGGCCGGGACGTGAAGATGTTCGCGGCCCTGGCATCGGCGCGGACCGGTGAAACAGCTCGTGCAAAGGGCATTGAGGAGGAACTGGAGAAGAGCTATCCATCGGACACGATGCTGAAGATCTATTGGTTGCCAGTCATCAAGGCCGCGATGGAATTGAGCGCCAACAATCCGGCGCAGGCGGTGGTGAGCCTCGAACCGGCAGCACCGTACGAGCTCGCCACGCCGCCGCAGTTGCAGGAGGGGACATTGTATCCCGTCTACATTCGCGGCCAGGCTCAACTAGCGGCGCACAACGGAGCTGCTGCCGCGACAGAGTTTCAAAAATATCTCGATCATCGCGGTATTACGTTGAACTTTCCGCTTGGCGCACTCGTCCGCCTCGGCCTCGCGCGCGCATACGCGATACAGGGCGACTCAGCGAAGGCCCGCGCCGCCTATCAAGATTTTTTCACTCTGTGGAAAGATGCTGACCCGGACATTCCCATCGTGCAGCAGGCAAAAACCGAGAACGCCAACCTGAAGTAGCAAGATATCTTCCGTTGTCTTTCGGAGCATTTCGCCGGTCTAAAGGATGACGCGCGTGGATTCCCTGCTCTTTCGCAATTCAGAGGGGCAATTCACCGGCGATACTGCCTGTGGAAAACTTGCTCGCGAGTGACTTCAAAAATCCGAATCGGCGCTTGACAAGCTGACAGAGTAATTGCAAAGTACCTCCGCCATCAGGGCAAATCCGTAATGAATGGGTCAGAAGTTTTGGCGGATCCCGCCAAGTTCATTCCGGATTGAAATAGTTTAGGCACCGCGAATTATTCGTACACCCAGCATCGCGGATGGCCTTTAGCAACTCGCTCCCAACCCGCGAGAATACGCTAGTTTATCCAATCGGAATGTTTGCGCACCAGCTTACGTGGTCGATTCCACGTTAGGTTGACGTCATTGCGCTCACCTGGATGGACTGGGGACGTGATGAACAGCCACGGAGGCAATCTGACTTTAGACCGGGGGAAAGGTCATGCGACTCAACCGTATTCTCATCGTTTCGTTCTTCGTAACAGCGGCCAGCGCACTCGCGGCGGGAATCGCGTTAACATCCAGCCCGGGCAGCGGAACTTTCGGCAACGTGACTGTGGGAAACACTTCGGACCCGACAACGTTCACCGTTACAAACTCCTCTGCCAGCACAGTTGGGATCACAGGTGTTTCGCTCATCGGAACGGACCCGGCGGACTACACGATTCTGTCGACCGGAACCTGCCAGGTCGGGTCGGAACTAGCCGCGAACGCTACTTGCACGGTGATTGTTAATTTCAAGCCTACGGCGGCAGGCTCGAGGACAGCGTCCGTGCGGATCGATTCCGTTTCGTACTGAACGGACGCGGTCCAGGAGTGAATCCGGGCGCGCGGTGGGTACCGGGTACCCTCCGTGCGAGCCGCGATCGTGTTGGTGTCAATCGTCGCGAGCTGCCAGGGGGCGCGCGAGCTGAACGCCACGTTCCAAATAGTCGGCGATCACGTCGATGTACTTCAACCCGGATCCGGTGTTGAAGAGCACCACTCGATCGCTCGCCCTTAGAAAACCAGAACCTAAAAGTTTCCGGTAGGCCACGAGCGACGCCGCGCCTTCCGGGGCAGCGAAGACGCCGTCGGTGGATGCCCAGTCGCATACGGCCTGGACGATTTCGTTGTCGGGAACCGAGACCGCGGTGCCGCCGCTCGCGCGCAAGATTTCGAGGATGATGTAGTCAGCGTAGGCCTTGGGCACGCGAAGCCCGGCCGCAATCGTCTGCGCGTTCTGCCAGAATTCGGACACTTTTTGCCGCGCCTCCCATGCCCGGACGATCGGCGCGCAGCCCGCGGCCTGAACCGCAATCATTTTCGGGCGCTCGGCGCCAATCCAACCGAAAGCCTGCATCTCATCGAACGCTTTCCACATTCCGATCAAGCCAACGCCGCCGCCAGTCGGATAAAAAATCGCGTCGGGCAATTTCCAGCCGAACTGTTCCGACAGTTCGTAGCCCATCGTCTTCTTGCCTTCCACGCGAAAAGGCTCTTTCAGCGACGAAATATCGAACCAACCTTCTTCGTTTTTGCGTTCGTTGACGATTTTCGCGCAATCGCTGATCAAGCCATCCACCAGCGTGAGCTTGGCGCCATAGGCTATGCACTCGATCCGGTTCGCTCGCGGGACGTCCTGCGGCATGAAAATATGAGCTTCAATTCCGGCCGCCGCAGCATAGGCGGCGAGAGCGCTGGCCGCATTGCCCGCTGAAGGGATCGCGATTTTCTTGATGCCGTAGGACTTGCACATCGTCACGGCAGCCGATAACCCGCGAGCCTTGAACGAGCCCGTCGGATTCATACCCTCGTCCTTAATGAAGACGTTTGGATTGTTGCGGCCTTGAATCATAGGAGTGTGACCTTCTCCGAGAGTAACCGGGATAACATCCGGCAAAACTTCTCGATATCTCCACATGCTTCCATTGCGGCCGGAAAGATGTTCGGGCCTCAGCTTGCCGATGTAGGGCTGAAAATCGTAGCGGACATAGAGAGAACCGCCATCCCGAGGGCAGACGGTCTGCGGCTGCGCTGCGCTGACTTGATTTCCGCACTTCGTGCATTCAAGGTATGTAATCGCAGCCACGAATTTCTCCGACGATCACACGTGGATCCATCCGATTCGAATCAGCGCGAGCGCGCTCAGCGCCACGACAGCCCAGAGCGCAATGCCCTGCATCATCGGCCGCAACCCAACCTGCTGGAGAGTTTTTCTCGTGAGTCCGGTACCGATCAGAAACAGAGTCGCGGTCAGGCCGATCCTTCCCAGGCGGCTGAGAACGGAATAGACGGGCGCGAGAACCGGAAGGTAGGTGTTGGCAACCGCAGCTAGACAGAAAAACAAGATAAACCAGGGCCACTGCACGCGAGTCTTGGTTCCTTTCACAATCGCCGTCACCACCGACAAGGGCACGATCCAAAGAGCGCGTGCGAGTTTTACGGTCATTCCGATCGCGAGCGCAACGGGGCCGTACTTTGCCGCCGCTCCGACCACGGAGCTCGTGTCGTGAATCGCGAGTGCAGCCCAGAGGCCAAACTGCGCCTGGCTGAGGTGCAACGCCCATCCGATCGCTGGAAAGATCAGCAGAGCAATCGAATTGAGAACGAATACCGTTCCCAGCGAAACTGCCATTTCATCTTCGGATGCGTTTGCGATAGGACCGATGGCGGCGATGGCGCTCCCGCCGCAGATTGCGGTTCCGGCACTGATCAGCAAGGAAGAAGTGCCGTCCACTTTCATGAGACGTCCGAGGCCGAGCCCGAGGATCATGGATGCTGTTATGCCGACAGCCGTGTATATAAAACCCGAACGGCCGGCATGGATGACGTCACGTAGATTCATTCCAAAGCCGAGGCCGACGACGGAAGCTTGCAGCAAAAACTTCGACAAATCTTTTCCGCCGTAATTTTCCGATCCCTGAACCGCGATACCGTAGCAGAGGCCGATGGCCAGAGCGACGGGAGGCGATACGATGCCGCTCGCGGCGACAATAAGCGCCACGAAGAAGAGATTTTTGCGGGTCATGGTTGGTAGAGATAACTTAAACGACGGCGCACTTTGGAGCAACCCGGCTCGATGGCAAAGAGACCTGGCTGTTCGCAATAAAACCTGCGGGCTGAGAAAGAGCGTGTCCGTCCGGCCCGATTCCGCGATGGCGAAATCCGTCAGGAGATCGTTGGGGTATTTCTTCCACGCCGCGAGAACCCTGGCCGCTGGGAATATATCACACGTTGACTTTGTCCAATCCTCGCGCTAACTTGCGCGCCGATTTGCGTCCCGCTATTTCGTGACACGGACCGCTCCTTGAAGCCGAAGATCCTCGTCATTGCCTTTGCAGCCCTGTTCCTGGCAGCGGCACTAAGCCTGGGCCAGCACTTCTCCTGGTATCAACTTTCACCCAACATTGTTCTATCCACGAGATGGGTTGCGATCGCTCTGTTCGGCGTGTACGCAGCGCGACGCCGGTCACTGACTGGATGGATACTTCTCGGCATGGCGGCGGGAGTCGAGTTTGGTCACGATTGGCCGGCGACGGCCGTGAAACTTCAGGTCTGCGGAACGATTTTTCTGCGCTTGATCAAGGTGATCATCGCGCCGCTGCTTTTCAGCGCTCTCGTGGTGGGAATCGCGGGACATGCGGACCTGAAAAAAGTCGGACGGATGGGCGTGAAGGCGCTCATTTATTTCGAAGTGGTCTCCACGCTGGCGCTGCTCATCGGCTTCGTCGCAATCAACATAAGCCGCGCAGGAGAGGGCGTGCAAATGCCCGCGGGCGCGGAGGCTCAGAATCTTGCGGTCGCCGCACATTCGGCCACAGAGATTATCGTAAATATTTTCCCGGAAAATATTGCCAAGTCCGTGGCCGAAGGCGAAGTGCTTCAGATTGTTGTCTTTAGTGTGCTGTTCGGGCTGGCGCTGGCGATGGTTCCGGAGGCGAAGCGTCGCCCGCTGCTGAATTTTGCGGAAAGCCTGGCCGAGACGATGTTCAAGTTCACGAACATCGTGATGCTGGCGGCGCCGATCGGCGTGTTTGGTGCTATCGCCTATACGGTGGGCCACATGGGCCTTGGCGTTTTGATGCCCTTGCTGAAACTTCTTGCGACGATGTACGTGGCGCTGGCCGTTTTTGTTTTTTGCGTGCTGCTGCCTGTCGCGCTAATCATCCGCGCGCCGCTGAAAAGATTTCTGCGCGCCGTGGCCGAGCCTGTGACGATTGCTTTCGCGACGGCGAGCTCGGAGGCTGCGCTTCCCATCGCCATGGAAAAAATGGAGGCTATCGGAGTGCCGCGCGAGACCGTGGCTTTTGTGCTGCCGACGGGCTACAGCTTCAATCTGGATGGCTCGAGCCTCTATCAATCGCTGGCGCTGATTTTTGTGGCGCAGGCCGCGGGGATTCACCTGGGCGCGGGACAACAAATGGTCATGCTGCTCACGCTTCTCGTAAGCAGCAAAGGCGTGGCGGGAGTTGCGCGCGCATCGCTGGTGATTGTGCTGGCCACGGCGACTTCGTTCCATTTGCCGGTCGAGCCGATTTTTCTGCTGTTCGGCATCGATCAACTGATGGACATGGCGCGGACGGGCGTCAATGTGCTGGGAAATTGCCTCGCGACGCTGGTGATTGCGCGGTGGGAAGGCGAAACTAAAGCCTTTTCGGAGCAATGATGAGGTTGATCTCGAACTCTTCCGCGCGGAACGCGCTGTGGCGTGGATGAAAGCGCGGAGCCGGCTTATCGATTGACTTTGCGTCGCGAAGCGTTATTTCGGAGCGAAGAAACGATAGTCAGCGGAATAGGGCACGCGCAATTCGCTGTCGACATGCTCGCTATCGCAGCCTGATACCGGTGCTTTTCCGCCTTTCGTGTTGATGCGCTGGATGGATGTGACACGCGCGAGCACGCCTTCCCCGCTGTGGCTGACGACCGTGACCAGCAACCAGGGAATCGAGCCGGCATCGGGCGACGGCACATTGGCCGCGGCCTTGCCAACCACGCGGCTGCCATCATTCGCCTCCCAAGAGGGTCCGGCGAAATGCTTTCCGAATGGCTTGCCGTCTTTGTCGAAAAGCTTTGCGTCAGGAGCCTTCAACGTCCAGGTGAATTGAGTGCCATCTGCTTTGCACGAATAGATTTGATCGCCCTTCGCGTGCACTTGCAGAAGCAACGCTTCCTTAGCGGGCGGGTGCAACTGCTCTGGAACTTCTTGCGCGTTAGCTGAGGACCCGCTCAACACAATCGCACTCAGCAGAACGATCGCGTACCCGAATGCATAAGCAGTTTTGGCCATGCACCACCTCCTCCGTAGCTCACAATCTGCCACGACTCGCCGAGACAAGGACGATATTTTCTCATGTGGACCGAGCTGTAAGTAAAACAAAGTCCACTTCCCTTGCGAGACGCCTTCGACCGGACCCCAGAATTCGCGTTCATTCCCCTGTTCGCCTATTCGACCGCCAATGCACCCGCTGGGGATGAGCTCTAATCGGTTATCTCGCCGGGAATTGGCCCTTACGCCTTCAGCCAAGTGTTCGCATCACACACAAACGAAACATCTTGACATGACCGGAAGCCTGCACTATAAGCTCCGGAATAAGCGTTTAGAAATGGGGTGTCGTGAGTTCGGTACGGCCGCGGCTCGAGTTTAGGGCTTCAACAATCGGAAGTTGATCGTTTCACAACTTGGGTGTGTGTCGAGCGCTCGTCAACTTGGAGGAACTATGCGCATTGCAAGACTTTGCAAGTATGTGAGCGTTATTGCGCTCCTGCTCTGTCTGTTCGTTTGTGGACGAATCTACGCCGGAGTGACCGCCAGCATTTCCGGTACGGTAAGCGACGCCAGCGGCGCAATCGTCAGCGGCGCTACCGTGACGGCCACAAACGTTGATACCGGCATTAGCATTTCGCATCCGACGAACAACCAAGGCTTCTATTCCTTCCAAGAGCTCCCGCTCGGAAACTACGCCATCGAAGTAAGCCACACGGGCTTTAAAGAGTATCGAAAGACGGGAATCGTATTACAAGTGAACGACGCGCTCGTGATCGACGTGGCGCTGCAAGTCGGCGCGACTTCAGAAAAAGTGGAAGTTTCCGGATCGGCGCTGCATGTGGAAACCGAAAATACGCAGATGGGCGAAGTGATCGGGGATAAGGAAATGACTGACGTGCCGCTGGTGGCGCGCAGTTATACCGACTTGCTGGCGCTCCAACCCGGCGTTGTTTCGCAGGCTTCGGGAATGACGGGAGCCTACGCAGGACCTTTCATATCGGCGGGCTTCCCGGTGCCGCTGGTTTCAGGGTCTGAAGATTCCGGTGGGCTATCGGTAAACGGCATGCGCGAAGCGGCCAACGGCTTCATTCTAAATGGAATCATCGTACAGGAAACGGGGTACTCCGGCGCAGGAGCGATTCCCAATCTCGATTCGATTCTGGAATTTCGAATTCTGACAAATAACTACGACGCAGAATATGGCAATTACGCCGGCGGCCAGATCAACGTCGTTACCAAATCCGGCACAAACCAATGGCACGGCAACGCGTTCGAATTTCTGCGCAACACCGATTTTGATGCCGCGAACTTCTTCGCCGAGGGACAGCGCAGCGCGTATCACCAAAATCAATTTGGCGGAACTTTTGGCGGTCCAGTGAAGCGCGACAAGATCTTTTTCTTCGCCGATTATCAGGGAAATCGATTGATTCAGGGAGTGACAGAACTGATCGATGGTGCGCCGAGCGCTGCAGCCGAATCAGGAAATTTGAGCGGAATCGTGAACGCTACTGACGGCAATCCAATCGTTGGGACTGTCAACGGAGCGGCGTTTGCGAGCCAACTGACTCAACAATTTGCGTCGAGCACCGGTCAAACGATTGTCAGCGGCGAGCCTTATTACACTCCAGGCTGTACCTCGACGAATCCGTCTGGCGGATGCGTGTTCGCTAATGCCATGTTCCCAACCGCGGCATTCAATCCAATCTCTGCAAACCTGTTGAAATACATATTGCCCGCCAACGGTCCGATTAATTCTGCGACCGGCACCGGTGATTATGAGAATGGCTCGGAAGCGACGAATCTCGATGACAACAAGTTCAGCGGCCGACTGGATGGGAGCTCGAGATTCGGGCTGCTTACGGCCTACTACTATTTCGACACGTACAACCGCACTGACCCCTACTGGTCAGGAAACGCGCCGTTGTATCCCGGTTTCAGCGTGAACGGGGTAGGCCAAACCCATAACGTGAATCTCGGAGACACGAAGACCTTCAGCTCCGCTTCAGTGAATGAATTTCGTTTGGGGTATTTCCGATTGGATACCCACTTCAACCAGCCGCTAGGCGGAAAGGGAGTGAGCTTATCGAGTCTGGGATTTGCCTCGGGCGCGAACGGGGATCCGGGCATATTTCCCGTGGCGCCGCAACTCGAAGGCGTGCCGGAAATTGACTTCAACGACTTCGTAATCGGCGTTCCGAGCCGCCCGAATGGACTCATCGAAAACATCTATCAGACAGTGGACAACTACAGCCGGATCATCGGCACGCATTCGCTGAAATTCGGCGGCCAATATCACTTCAACCAACTGGAAGAGGATCTGATTGACAACGTGTCGAACGGAAATTTCTTCTTCGGCTCAAATTTCAGCGGCGATCCCAGCGAATCAGGCGATGATTTCGTCGATTTCCTGCTGGGTGCTCCGTCGTTGTACGTACAGGGACAGTCGTTTCCATCCTACGGCCGCAGCTTCTATTTCGGGCTCTACGGACAAGACAGCTGGAGAATTAAGTCGAACCTGACGCTCAATTACGGGCTGCGCTACGACGTCAGCTCGCCCTGGCATGAGAAATTCAACGAAATCCAGACATTGATTCCCGGAGAGCAGTCACTTGATTTTCCTGGCTCGCCGACAGGCTGGGTATTCCCCGGGGATCCGGGAGTTCCGCGAGGTCTTGCGCCGACCCGGTGGGATAATTTCGGGCCTCGTCTCGGGCTCGCCTATTCCTTTGGTGCACATGAGGGAACACTCGGGAAGATTCTCGGTAATCCGGGAACCACGAGCATCCGTGCTGGCTACGGTTTGTTCTACACGACGTTCGAGGGCGCCACCGACTTTAATGAAATCGGAGACGCGCCATTCGGAGACTATACGGGACAAGCGGAGTCAACCTTCGCCGCACCCTTCACCACGCGTGCGACGGGAAGTTCCATCAACAATCTGTTTCCTGTAACGCCTCCTCCGCACTATTTTTCTCCCAGCCATCCGGCCACCGGTTCTCCGTACGACAACTTAGAAGAGTTTTTCTCCGCGTTTGGCACGATTAGCAGTTCCCCGGCCTTCTACAACAAAAATCGCCTGCCGTATGCGGAAAGCTATGACTTATCGATCCAGCGTCAGATTACCAGCGTGGATCTGCTGACACTCAGCTACGTAGGATCCGAGGGTCACAGGCTTCTTGCCTCTGAATCCGCGAATCCGGGGAATCCGGCGTTGTGCCTGCAACTCGCGGCCGAGGGCGCCGTAGTTCCCGGCACTAGCCCTCCCCAAACCTGCGGGCCCGGAGGGGAAAACAATATTTATGTGCTTCCCAACGGGAGTTACTCGCTCGGGACACGCGCTCCATTCCCCGGAGTGGCGTTGCCTCCAGGAACCAGCGTTAGCGGAGGAACCGTCTTGCCGAACGGCGACGTCGGAATCATTCCATTCGGAAACGACTCGTATTTCATCACCGCGGGCTATTCCTCCTACAATTCGTTCCAGCTGAACTGGAGACACACCAGTCATCGGCTGCAAACACTGATCGGCTATACCTTCAGCAAGTCTCTCGATATTTCCTCGGGCTATGGTGAACAATTCAATCCGGTGAACCCGAGGCTCAGTCGAGGTCTTTCAGCGTTTGACAGCACGAACAATTTCGTAGCGAGCTACGCTTACACACTGCCGGTGGACAAACTTCCGGGGCCGAAGCGGCTCACAAACGGCTGGGTGTTGAGCGGAATCACACGGTTCTCGACTGGGCTTCCGGTGACGCTCGTTGAAACCGACGATCAATCGCTGCTTGGAACTTCGTTCGGCGGACCGATCACGCTTCCAGTGGACACGCCGGACATTGTCGCTCCGGTCAAAATCTTGAATCCGCGCCATTCACCCATTCCTGGCACGAACTATTACTTCCTGCCTTCTTCGTTTGCGCAGTCCCCCTTGGGGCAGGAAGGCGACGCGGACCGGAGGTTCTTCCACGGGCCGGGCGTTAACAATTGGGATTTTGCGGTTCTCAAGAACACCCCCGTTAACGAACGCGTTAACGTTCAATTCCGGGCCGAGTTCTTTAACCTGTTCAATCACGCCCAGTTCTTGTCGCCGGACGGGATCACGGGCTTCTCGGCTGGCGTGCCTACGTCACAAGGATTCGGTCAGGTATCCACGACCGAGCCGGCGCGAATCGCACAACTTTCGCTGAAATTGAATTTTTAGGGGAATCACGCGACGATAAACTCCGGGGATCGCGATGCAAGCGGTCCCTGGAGTTTCCTCTAGCTCTCGACCCGATCGTCGAAACCCGAAACGCAGGAATCAAGTAAGATATTCCTTTATGTCGGCCACTCAAGTTCTCGCCGCAACGCTCATTGAGCCGGGACACTACGACATTTGCCAGTATCCGCTGCCCGAGCCTGCACCGGGTTGTGTTCTCGTCAAGATGGAAATATCCGGGATCTGCGGCACCGACAAACACACTTTCCAGGGATACACAGCCCAGTATGGTGGCGGCGGCACGCCGCGACAAATTCCGTTTCCGATAATCCAGGGGCATGAAAATGTTGGAACCGTTGCTGCCATCGGCGGCAATTCCCCATATACGGATTTCGAAGGCGTTCGCCTGAAGTTAGGCGATCGCGTGATCGTCGGCCCCAACTTGACCTGCGGAACTTGTTACTACTGCCGCCACAACTTCCCCTACTATTGTTGTGAGAACACCGTCGATTACGGAAATAACATCAGCTCGAAAGACGCGCCGCATCTCTTCGGCGGGTGGTCGCAATATCTCTACGTGCTCCCCGGCAGTTTTCTTGTCCGCGTTCCGGATGAATTGCCATCGGAGATCGCCGTCCTCACCGAAATTATGGCAGTCACGGTCGGATTGGACCGTGCGAAGCAGATCTCCGCATTTCCGAGTGAGTCGTTCCGCTTTGATGACACCGTTGTCGTAATCGGCGCCGGTCCGCTGGGTACGTGCTTTGTCATGAAGGCGCGTATGCTGGGAGCCGGCACGATTATCGCGATCGATCTTTCCGACTTCCGGCTGAATTTCGCACGCAAGCTCGGCGCCGATTACGTAATCAATGCGAGCCACACTTCAGAAGCAGATCGCCTGGCGCAGATTCGCGAACTCACGCATGGTCGCGGCCCGGACGTGGTGGTCGAGTGCGCTGGAGTGCCCGAAGCCGTTCGCGAAGGGCTGGAAATGTTGCGCATCGGAGGGCTTTTTATCGAAGCGGGGAATTTCTCCGACCTCGGCGAGATCAACATCAGTCCTCATCGGCATCTGTGCGCCAAAAACGTCCGGATGCTCGGTGTCGGCGGCGAAGAACCCGCAGCCTATGGGCCCAGCATGCGGCAAATGGCGCGTTATATGCGCCACTACCCGCTCGCAGACTTTGTGACTCATCGCTTCGGACTTCGGCAGGTGGAAGCGGCGATGAAACAGTCCATGGCCGTGGATTCGATGAAAGTGGTGATCGATCCGTGGTCGTGAATATTCTTCAGAATCGAATGGATCAGATTTGAACGAAAAAACTCATCGGAGGCCTTCGAGATGACTGATCTGGCATCGCGTTTTCTTTTCGGTTCCGCTCCGGATAGCTGGGGCGTGCTGGATTATCCGGGGCCTTCCTGGGAGCAATCGTACGAGAAGATGATGGACGAGATGCGCGACGCGGGCTATACGGGATGCGAACTGGGGCCCTACGGCTTTTTCCCCACCGACCCAAACGTCCTTCGTCCGCAGCTCGAAAAAAGGAATTTTACTCTGCTGGCCTCCTTCGTGCCGGTGAAAATGACGGATCCAGCCGCGAGCGCGGCCGTCATCGCGCGAATCCGCAAAGTTGGCAATTTGCTGGCAAGTTTGAAAGCTCCGTTTCTGGTGATGGCCGACGATCAGTCGCCGGAGCGAAATGCTTTCTCCGGCCGTGTCTACGATAAGGGCTGCCCAACGCTGAACGCGGAACAGTGGAAGCATGTCGGCAAAATCGTCGCGGACGCGGAAAAAGTGGCGAATGAGTTCGGATTGGACCTGGTGTTTCATCCGCACGTCGCCACGTACGTGGAAACGCCGGAAGAGTGCGAACGATTCTTTGACGCCACGTCGCACACAAACGTCGGTCTATGCCTCGACACGGGCCACTGTGTATATGGCCACGGCGACAGCGTAATAGAGGCGGACAAATTTAAGAGCAAGCTGCGGTTCGTGCATATTAAGGATTGCAACTCAAAGGTCCTCGACGAAGCCCGGCGGAACAAGTGGACGTTTGAAGAGGCGATCGCGCACAAAGTGTTCACCGTCATCGGCCAGGGAAATATTGATTTCCCGGCGTTTTTCCGCACACTCATGAAGAATGGCTATTCGGGTTGGTCGGTCGTGGAGCAGGACGTGAAGTTCGGCGACCCCAACGTGGTGCCGGCGAAGAACGTTGCCGACAGTTTGAAGTATCTGCGAAAAGTCGTGAACGATCTCGGAACCGCGAAGACAGCGCGCTAGCTGCGAGCCGAGTGGTCCGTCGCAGAGCGGTGTCGTGCAGCGCAAACGCTGCGTTTCTTTGGGAGTTCGGATGCGTAAGTTGGGGTTCGGCGTACTTGGAGTTGGGGAGATGGGCAGGCGCCACGCGGAGAATATCCGCCGGCTCGTGCCTCAGGCGCGATTGGTGGCCGTGGCGGACGCCGTTGCCGAACGCGCGCGAGAGGTTGCCGATGAGTTGGAAATCGACCACTCGTACGGAAGCCTCGAAGCCATGCTCGAGTGCAAGGATCTCGACTGCGTGTTGATTGCAACTCCGGACAAACTTCACGCGCAAGCCGTCGTTTGCGCCGCTCGTGCCGGCAAAAGCATATTTTGTGAGAAGCCGCTAGCCGTGGAACTGAACGATGCTCACGCGGCCGTCGAAGCCGCGGCCAGGGCTGGCGTTCGTTTGCAAATCGGTTTCATGCGACGCTATGACCCTGCATATGCTGCGGCCATGACACGAATCGAGGCCGGCGAAATCGGAGTGCCGGTGACATTCAAGTCGCTCGGGCGGGATAAAGACGCTCCGCCGCTCGCGTCCTATCGATCGAATCTGAACGGGATGCTGCTTTACAGCAACACCATTCACGATTTCGATTTGGCGCGATGGCTTATGCAGGATGAGGTGACGGAGGTTCAGACCTACGCGACTGTTGCGATCCGCCCCGAGATCGCGCAGTACGGCGACGTGTTCGCCAGCGTCGTCAACCTGAAGTACCGGAACGGAGCGATTGGAAACATCGAGACGAATGCGCAGGCCGTTTATGGCTATGACGTCCGCACGGAAATCGTGGGCTCGAAAGGTTCAATCTTTGTGGGGAGTGTGCGGCAGACGCCGGCGACGTTTTTGGCCGCAAATGGCGGCACCGCGATTCTTGCCGATCATTTCCTCACCCGGTTTGCCGACGCGTATCTGGCCGAAGTGTGCGATTTTGTTCAGAATATCTTGAATGATCGGCCGGTCCGGATTTCGGGCGAGGACGGAATAAAGGCTCTGGCGATCGCTGTGGCCGCTGAGAATTCGCACTTGCGATCGACACCGGTGAAAGTCACGATGGAACGGTCCGCGACTTCGGCCTGACGCGAGAAATCGCGCCGCGATGTTGGCTTGCGACAGGATGCTTGGTTCGCCATGCTTTGCGTGACGAGCCGTGAAATGGGAGCAAACGTATGACTCAGGCAACCGCCACCACCTATAAGAGCCCTCTCCACAAGATGACGCAAACTACGCCGACTTGCTTGTGGAATGACTCTGCGTCAATCCAGGAACTGAAATATTCGATCGAACACGGCGCCGTCGGGGCGACCTGCAATCCAGTCATCGTCGTCGGCATTCTGAAGAAAGAGATCAATTCCTGGAAAGCCCGCATTCAAGCCTTGATCGAAGAGCTGCCGACAGCCACCGAGGACGAGATCGGCTGGCAATTGGTCCGCGAAATATCTATTCAGGGCGCCGCGCTGCTGAAGCCGATTTTCGATTTGCATCACGGCAGGAACGGAAGGCTTTCGGTACAGACCGACCCCCGGCTATTTCGTGATTCACAAGCGATCGTCGAACAAGCGGCGGAATTCAGCAACCTCGCGCCCAATATGATCGTGAAAATTCCGGTCACAAAAGCCGGAATACCCGCGATTGAAGAAGCCACGTATCGAGGGATCAGCATCAACGCGACCGTATGCTTCACGTTGCCACAGGCCATTGCCGTTGCGGAAGCGGTGGAACGCGGATTGAAGCGGAGGGAGCGTGAGGGCAAGGATATCGCGACCATGGGGCCAGTCTGCACTTTGATGGTGGGCCGGCTCGATGACTGGCTGAAAGTCCTGGTAGAAAAAGACAACATCGCCATCGATCCCGGCTACATCGAGTGGGCTGGCGTGGCAGTATTCAAGAAGACGTATAAAGTATTTCGAGAACGCGGCTATCGGATTCGCCTGCTATCGGCCGCGTTTCGCAACCACATGCACTGGAGCGAGCTGATCGGCAGCGATGCCGTAATTTCACCCCCATACTCATGGCAAGTTCGCTTCAATTCGAGTGACATCGACGTTCGTTCCCGAATCGATCAACCGGTCGAGCCGCACATCGTTGACGAACTATCCAGAAAATTCGCTGACTTCCGTCGCGCGAGCACGGAAAATGGCCTCTCGATCGACGAGTTCGATTCATTTGCCCCGACACGCAGGACGCTTCGCCAATTCATCGCCGCTTGCCACGATCTGGATGCGCTGGTGCGCGACGTCTTGCTTCCCAACCCGGACGCATCCTGACTCCGGCTGGACCGGGACTCCAACCAATGACAAACGCAAAAAAGGTCGGTTTTGCTGTCCTCGGTCTGGGGGCGATTGCCCAATCCTCCGTCTTGCCCGCCTTCGCGAGAGCCAAAAGGGCCAAACTTGTTGCTCTGATCAGCAGAGACAAAAAGAAGGCCGCGAGTCTCGCTCGAAAATTCGGGGCCCGATTCGCGTATTCCCAGGAGGAGTATTCCGCCTGCCTCTCGAATCCGGATGTTTCCGCCATATTCATCGCTACGCCTCAGGGCGAGCACGCAGCTTCCACCATCGAGGCCGCACGAGCAGGCAAGCACGTATTGTGTGAAAAACCACTGGCGGCCACGGTCGAGCAGTCCGCGGCGATGGTGCAAGCCTGCCAACGACACAACGTGCATTTAATGACTGCGTATCGAAAGTATTTCGAGCCCGGTTCACTTTTTCTTAAGCAGCTCATTCAACGCGGCGATCTTGGTCGGATCGACGTGATGCACACGGGGTTCAGTGAAACGCTTACGCCAGGTGTCTCTCCGGCATGGCTCGTGGATCCGAACTTGAGCGGTGGTGGTCCTCTGATGGATTTGGGGGTCTACTGCGTCAATACGACTCGTTGGCTCGTGAACGAAGATCCTGTGGAAGTAACAGCGCAGAGCTGGGTAAATGATCGCGCTCGGTTCAGCAAGATTGAGGAAGGAATAACTTTTCGACTGCGTTTCCCAAGCGGAATGGTCGTGTTAGGCAGCTCTTCGTACGGAACGGCCCCCTCTTCGTTCCTCGTCGTTCAGGGATCCAAGGGCTGGGCTACGCTCACGCCCGCCTATTCTGGGGAGGTGGAGCGGAGGCTTATCGCCACAATCGGGCAACGCCGGATTGATCGAAAATTCAAGGTCATTGATGAGTTTGCGATCGAGCTCGACGCGTTTGCATCGGCGATTCAGACGAATCGCCCCGTCGAATGCGATGGCGTGCAAGGGCACCGCGACATGATCATCATCCAAGCTATTTACGAGGCAGCGGCGAAACAGAAGGCGGTCGCAATCCAATATTGAACTGCAATGCCTGATGGCGCGCGGACGATCCGCTCGCAAGCGCGTGAGACACGCAAAATCCTTTTGAGCAAGAACTGATCGCCATGACCCGTTTGCGCAACACCGGACGTAGAAAGGCCGGAAAAGCGGCCAGCATCTACGATGTTGCCCGCGAGTCCGGCGTCTCCGTCTTCACCGTCTCCGCGGTAGTGAACAATAAAAGGCATGTCGGCAAGCGTCTCCGCGACCGCGTGGAAGCAGCCATTCGGAAACTCAATTATCGTCCCAATCTCGTAGCCAGAAGTCTGGCCAAGCAGCGGACTCACACCATCGGCATGATTGTGCCCGACATTGCGAATCCTTTCTTCCCGATGGTCGTCCGAGGCGCTGAAGATGCTGCGCAGAAGCACGGCTACAACCTTCTCTTGTGCAATAGCGACGACAGCCTCGAAAAAGAAGAAACCGCTGTCGAGCTGTTGCTCTCAAAGCGAGTGGACGGAATTTTGCTGACGAAAGCAAGCGAGGATTTCAGCGCTTCGCTCCGGCAGATGATCAAAGATGTAAACGTTCCTTTCGTCCTGGTCATGCGTACGTACCCCAAATTGACCAACGATGCCGTTATTACCGACGACTACCAGGGCGCCTACGACGCGGTGTGCCACTTGGCTCGTTCGGGCAGGCTTCGCTTGGGACTCATCAGTGGCCCGCTAAAGGTCAGTAACGCGTTGGCGCGCTGGCAGGGTTTTCACGACGCGCTCAAGGCCGAAAATCTTCCCTACGATCCCGAGTTAATCGTCGAGGGAGATTACCGAATCGAATCCGGCTATCGCGCCGGACATTCCCTGCTTTCCAATCGGCCCGACGGAATCTACGTGGCCAACCATCTGATGACGATCGGATTGTTGAAAGCGGCCGACGAAATGGGCTTGAGGTGCCCGGAGGACTTCGGCCTCGTCAGCTTCGATGATTATCCCTGGCTGGGCATTTTTCGGCCGCGTCTGACCACCGTGGAACTGCCGAAGCATCAGTTAGGCAGCGAAGCGGCCGAACTGCTGATCCGGCGAATTGCGGGAGACGCTACCAAAGCCGTCGTTAGAAAGCTCCAACCCGAGTTGCGGATACGCGAGTCCTGCGGTTTCGCGTTAAATCTGTCACGTGAGCAAGCAAACCGAAAATGAAGTCGGAGCGGCGCGGCGCTCAAGCCCGAATGGTCAAGTTATGATTGGCTGAAATCGAAGAGTTTTGGCCGGACTCGAAAGCCTTTTGACTTGAATGCGGCGTACACGAATCCAATTCCGAGCCATATCAGACCTGCGTATTTCGTCCACGACTGCAAACTGAATAGCAAAAGCAGGCAAAACAGAAATCCAAACGAGGGAACGAAAGCGTCTACAATAAAATTCCGATGCCCCACCGCCGCCGGCGAAAACCAGAATTGGCGGAGCGCCGCGACATTGACGCCCATAAACGCCAGGAGCGCTCCGAACGTCACCACTTCTGCGGCGAGCTCCCACGGAATCGTCAACACCGCGATGTACGCGAGCACTCCCACGATCCACACGTTGTAGATCGGGTTGCCTTTATTGGGGCTCAAATGCCCGAATATTTTCTTGGGAAGGACGTCGTCACGGCCCATGCTGTAGAGCAATCGCGCGGCTCCGACGTGCCCGGCAAGCCCACATGCAAGGCTCGAGACGAGAAGCATCACTCCGTAAGCGGCAAAGAGCAGCTGTCCGCCGGCCACGCGCGCTACGTCCATAAAAGCCGTCTCGGGATTGGCAAGGGTGGTGTAGTCCGGCCACACGCGCTGGGCAATGTACACTTGAAAGCCGCTAAAAAGCCCCGTGAAGACGCAAACCAGCACCGAGGCAAGAAGAACGTTTCGCCTCGGATTCTTGACCTCCTCCGCCAATATGGAAACGCCGTCAAATCCGATGAATACAAGCGCTGCGAGTGAAGTTCCGGAAGCCACCGCGCGCAGATTGAATGTCTCGCGGTTGTAGACCGGCTGCATTGAGAAGAGCCCCGCAAAATGTTCCCGCAAAACGATATAGCGAAAAGATTCGACGAGAAATACCGCGGTCACCAGCACCATGAACGCGAGCATCAATTCATCCGTCCGCGCGGTGAATTTGATTCCCTGCACGGTGATGATGGTCATGAACCCCACCGCGAGCGCTGCTAAGATCCAGAACGGAAATCGCGGCATCATCCGCTGGACCGCCAGAACCGCATACAGCGCGTTCTGAATCGGCTGAAACAGGTATTCGAGGAACATCGCCCACCCGATGATAAATCCCAGGTGCGGATTCAAGCCGCGGCTGATGTAGGTATAGACCGATCCTGCAGAAGGATAAATCGCGGCCATCCGGCCAAAACTCACCGCCGTCACCGACATCGCCACCATCGCCAACAGAAGCGTCGTCACCGCGTGACCGTGGGAGAGCACTTGCGCTTCCCCGAACAGCGGAACCGCGGCAATGGGCGAAGTCAGAATGATGCCGTAATAGATTAAGTCCCAGAGACTTAGAACGCGCTTAAGATGTGGCTCCGCCGCGCCGCCGGCCTGCCCTGTAGTTGGGATCGAATCCACTGGCTACGCTATTCCTGCAACAACATCAGAATCAGACTCGCTTGCTCGTTCGCTCACGCTTGCTCGCATTTGTGGCGAATGGACTCGATGCCTTCGAGGGCTAAAATCTTTGCGACTGCGATACGCCGGCACGATTCACGCTAACCGCTTATCCAATCCGATCACTTTTCGCGTTCGGTGGGGCTTGCTAACGATCCCAACTCCTCCCGCCTTCCTTGATGCCCATGCCGTCGCGGATTACCGCACGAGCGGCACACGCGGGTCGAGTTCATTCCAGGTCGCCTTCAGCCATAGATGATTCGGATCCTCCGTCACCGCCAGCGTTCGCGACGTCCCCGCCAGAAAGTTGAGGTAGTACACGTTGTAACCTGGTCCAGCCACCACCGGGTGGAAACCTGAGCGGACCAGGACCGCGTCGCCGTCGATGACTCGCACGACGGTGTCGCTCGAATTATCTGCGGCGTACAATCGCTGCAACGCGAAACCCTCCGCCGGGCGGTCGATTCTGTAATAGTAAATCTCATCCAGGTCCACTTCGGCAGGTGGATTATGGACGTCGTGTTTGTGGGGAGGGTAGCTCGACCAGTTCCCTCCCGGCGTGTAGACCTCAATCACCACGATCTTGTCGGCCGGAAAGTTGGTGCCGATGACTTCAACAATCTGCCGCGAAGCGTTTCCGCCGCCGCGCGGCCCTGTTACGACGTCTTTCGGGGTGATTAATTTTGGCTCGAATTTGGCTTGAGAAGGCACGCGGCATTCCGCGATTTCGCAAACGGTTTCGGCTTTGAAAGTCACAGAATTCCCGTTTGGCAGATACAGGCAGTATGGGAGGCCATCGAATACGTTCTTGCGCTCGCCGATGGAACTCTCGCCGCTGCCCCAATTCGCGAGGCACCGACCTCCCAGAATCACGAAGGCGGCTTCTTCGCCCTTCGTGGACGTCGAATAGAGTTCGCCAGGGTTCAGCCGTCGGACGGACATGCTCATCCATTCCCAGCGAACGTCCTCCCGGGAAAACCTTAGCAATTCACCAGATCGGCCGGGGGGCAGTTTCTGCGAACGAACTACATTTTCGGGAGTGCTCATGAAGATCTCCAACCCATCGCTGCAAGTCGTTCAGCGCGGCTCGGTACGATTCGATTCGCTCGTCCGTCGCGGCGGCGCGCGTGATCGGAATCGTCTAAAATAGCGATCCGTGCGTCAAATCCGGCGCCATTTCTCGCTAACCGCCTAGAGTGTATAGCAGATGGCCATCCATTCTCCAACGGCTCTTCTAGTTTCGCTTCAGAACATTGGGATGTGGCGAAAGCGATGTCTCCAGCTCTCCCCCACGCGGCCGTCAAGCGGCTTCCGCAGCGCATACGCCTGACATACCAATAGAATGTTGTTGACATACTGCCTGCCGCAGAGTAATTTCCGCTTCAAACTGGGGCACATTCAGGGGGTCCACGTGAAGACTACTCAGATTTCTCGATACGTTTCAGCGGTTGTTTTCCTGATCCTCATTTCCGGGTTCTCTACCGCAGCCCAGCTCTTCCCGGGACGCATCACTGGCTCTGTCCGAGACGCCCAGGGTGCGGCCGTGCCGGGCGCAACAGTGAAGCTCTCGAACCCCTTGACCGGCCAGGAGCGCTCGCTTACGAGCGACCAGGACGGCGAGTTCAACTTTCCGGAGCTGCCGCTCGGCACGTTCCAACTTACCGTCAGCAAGCAGGGTTTCCGAAGCACCGTCGTTACCGACATTGTTACGGCTGAGGGCCAAGTCAACAACGTCAACCCCGTGCTGTCAGTCAGCTCAGTTAGTTCGCAGATTGAGGTCACGGCGGCCCCGGCGCTTCTGCAGACTGAGACGGACGCATCCGGCGGCCAGCTTAGCGAACGGCAAGTCGAGGCTCTTCCGATCGGCAACAGCGACTACACGCGCCTGGCGCTAGTCCTGCCCGGAGTGACTCAAAACAGTAACTTCGCATTCGCGCAATACACGATTAACGGATCGCGGTCGCGGTCGAACGGGTTCAATATCGACGGCATCTCCGACACCGACCCCTCCACGTATCTGCCGTCAATCAATGAGGGCGGCAATTCCGCCACGGCGGCGACGCGTCTTCCGCTGGATGCGATTCAGGAAGTGAGTATTTCCGCGAACGCAGGGGCGGACAGCGGCCAGAATTCCGGCAGCGTGATGAACGTTATCGTTCGAAGCGGAACGAATCAGTTCCACGGGTCGGCCTACGAAATGCATCGCGACGTTGATCTGGACGCTGCGAATTACTTTGAGAATCTTTTTGGATTGTCCAGAGCGCCGTTCGTTTGGAATGAGTTCGGCGGGACGGTGGGCGGTCCGGTCGAGATCCCTCGCGTCTACGACGGCAAGAATCGTACGTTCTTTTTTGCCGGCTACGATGGCAGCCGGCTGCGCCTGGGCACGACGCTTCATGGAAACGCGCCGACTCCGGCGCAGATTTCCCAGGCTACGGCCCTGGTGCAGTCCCAGGGGATCACGCCGAACCAGTTGGGCCTGAATATCTTGGGCCTCTATTCGAATCTGGGCCTCTCAGGTCCATTCGCGGTCGATAATCGCGGCAGTCAAGCGCCAAATAGCTACGTCTTCAAGCTCGATCACAGGATTTCCGATTCGGACTCGCTCTCCACGCGCTATCTGCACGGAACGGGCGAGGACCAGTTTCCCGGCGGCGGCCCGGGACCAGGAGGCGGCTCGCAGCTGAGCCCCTGGTTCGGCGTCACTCCCACGGTGGCCGACAACTTCGGGATCAGCGAAGTCCACATTTTCAATTCAAGCCTAATCAATACTCTTCGGCTCGGCTGGAACCGTTTTAGTCAATTCCAGAAAGGCCGCGACGCGGACGTGAATCCTTCCACGATCGGGTTGAACACTGGAGTCGCTCCGGATGCCTACGGTATTCCTGAGTTCGACATCGGCAATACGGCTACCACTACCGACGGATTTTCTAACTTGGGTCTCCAATATGGCGCCGGCGGCCGAATAGCAACCAGCTATCAGATCGCCGACGACTTCAATTGGACCCGTGGCCCGCATGCCTTCAAGTTCGGCTTCAACTTCCTCCACAACTATTCCGATTACACGGTCACTGGGACTCGTGGGATCTTTTCCTTTACCGGAACCCAGCTGGGGGACAGTCTCACATCGGATGGGGGCCTTGCCGCCCTCGTTGACTTGATTGCTGGGCTCCCGACACCCGGCTCCGGTCTTACAGATATCTCGCGAGTCGGAGCGGGCCGCGCCAACATCGATCAAAATATTATCAGCGGCTTCGGGTTGGACACGTTCAAGATCACGCCCCGAATTACGCTGGTTGCCGGTTTGCGCTACGATTTCTTCACGACAGTGAACGAATCGCGCGGACGATTTTCCGAGTTCTTGCCCAGCGAAGGTCTGGTTCTGGCGTCGCAGCTGCCCGGCGGTAAAATCTACGACGCGCCGAAAGGCGATCTCGGCCCGCGCGTCTCGCTGGCATGGGCGCCTCCGATCACAGTGATTCCTGGCCGCCAGACGATTGTTCGTGCCGGATTTGGCATCTACTACGACACGATTCCACTGAACGACTTTGAAGAAGGCCTCGCGCAGAATCCGATCGGTCCCACTGCCGGTTACACGATCGTGCCCACCGCTCCGATTCCTTTCGGCGTCGGCATCCCAATCTTCGGAACGGGCGCTCCCCAGCCGCCGTTTAACGTCGAGAGCATCCAACGGAATATAAAAACTCCGAACACGCAGGAATGGAATCTCAATATTCAGCAGGAGCTGAGTCAGCGATTTGTTTTTCAGATTGGCTACGTCGGAAACCATAGCATTCACCAGCTGCAGCTCCTGGACATTAACCAACCACCATTAGGAGCGGGATACGGACCCGGATGTGCGCAACCTCCAAATTTCGAATGCGAGCAGGCGGCACGTCCCTACAACGCCCTTTATCCCACGCTGTCACAGATCAACACCATCTCCACGCCAGGATATGCCACCTACCACTCTCTTCAGGCTATCCTGAAGTCAAATGATTTCCACGGATTGACAACGCAATTCGCCTTCACTTGGTCGCACAATCTGGACACGGCTTCAGAGGTCGATGATTTCTTCGGTACCAGCGGATACGTCCCGGAGGATTCGCAGGATCTGAAGGCCGACTACGGCAATTCGGAATTCGATCAGCGCAAGGCATTAATAATCACGTATGTGTACGCCATTCCGTCTCCCAAATCGAATGGCTTCCTGGCCTATGCGGCGAAGGACTGGCAAGTCTCGGGAACCACAACTCTTCGCGACGGCCTGGCCACGCCGCTTCTGACATACGCCGATACGGCCGGTACAGGTAATATCTACGATCATCTGGACTGCATCGGCCCGATCACGTATCAGCTTTCAAACCTGTTGCTGCCGTACGTCTCGTCGAACTCGTTCGCCACGCCCGCGAACGGGACGTTGGGCAATTGCCCGCGCGATCCCATAGTGGCTCCGGGGCTAGACTCGTGGGACATCTCCATTCAACGAACGTTTAAGTTTCACGAACGCTACGGATTCGAGTTTCGCACCAGCTTCTTCAATGCGTTCAATCATCCGAACTTTGCCGAGCCGGCTCCGACTGTCGGCGGCACAATCTGCTGCAGCGCCGATGACGGCAGCTTCGATTCGCACTTTGGCGTCGGCGGCCCGCGCAACATTCAGTTCATGGGCAAGTTCAACTGGTGAACGGACTGAACTGCTCGCGTCCAGTCGTAAGAATGGCATCAGCCTTATCGGCCGCTCCAGGACTCTGATTCCGGAGCAGCTGGACGCACGAGCCGAAAGTTCAGCGGGGCTTCGACGGCGGTCTGCCTTTCCCCGAACGGAGGACACATGAGTGGCCGCGTAGAAAGATTTGTGGGCGCGCTCGCTTTTGCGATTGCCCTCGTTGTGTCTCTTCCCGAAGCCGTGCGCGCTGCGACGCCGCCTCCAGGCCCGATCAAAATCGCGGTCGACGCCACGCAAGTGTCTCAGCGGATTCTCCATGCCAAGTTGATGTTTCCCGTCCAGCCTGGAGCGCTCACTCTTTACTATCCGAAGTGGATGCCGGCAGATCATTCGCCGGACGGCCCCATTTGGAACCTGGCAGGGCTCAAGTTTTCGTCCGGCGCTAAGGAAATCCCCTGGCATCAAGACTTGGTGGACATGTACGCGTTCAATCTCGACGTCCCTGAAGGAACGACGTCGCTTGAAGCGTCCCTGGACTTCTTGATCTCAGCGCCCGGACCATCAATTGATTTCAGTGCGTCCGGCGCGGCAAAGCTCTTCATCTTGATGTGGAACCAGGTTGTCCTTTATCCAAAGGGATGGCCCGCTGCCGAGCTGACCTTTGACCCTACGCTGACCCTGCCCGGCGGCTGGAAATTCAGCACGTCGCTGCCGGTCAGCAGCCAATCCGGCAACACGATAACGTTTGCGCCTGTTCCGCTTGACCTTCTCATCGATTCGCCGGTGCAGTCGGGCGAGTTCATGCGAGTTTTTCCACTGAACCCTGTCGGCAGCCCGCCGCATGAACTGGACGTGGTTTCGGACGATGCATGGGCTCTGGATGTTCCGCCGGAGTTGCTCGAGGACTACAAGCATCTCGTTGCGGAAGCCAGCGCTCTCTACCGATCACACCATTTTCGCGATTATCACTTTCTGCTGACTCTGAGTGACAACGTGATGGGCCTTGGCCAGGAGCATCACGAGAGCAGCGACGATCGCGTGCGTCAGCACACGCTGGTTGATCCGAATGCTCGCATGCTCGAGGCAGGGCTTTTCCCGCATGAGTTCACGCATTCTTGGAACGGGCAGTATCGCCGCCCCGTGGGTCTGGCGACGCCGGATTTTCAGCAGCCCATGAAGGGCGAACTCCTGTGGGTCTACGAAGGACTCACGGAATATTTGGGCACAGTGTTGACGGCGCGCAGCGGCCTCCTCACCCCAGCGCAGTCCCGGGATCGCATCGCGCAGGTCGCCTCGGAAATGGATCACCGTGCGGGCCGCCACTGGCGCTCGCTGCAGAACACCGCGAATGCCGCGCAGATCCTCTACTTCTCAAATGAAGAGTGGAGTTCTTACCGGCGCAGCGTTGATTTCTATCCTGAGGCCGTTCTCATCTGGCTCGAAGTCGACGCGACGATTCGTAAGCTCACGGATGATCGAAAATCGATGGACGATTTCTGCCACGTTTTCTACGGCGGACCGGACGGTGAACCGGTCATCAAGACCTACACTTTCGAGGACCTTGTCTCAACGTTGAACGGGATCGCCCCGTATGACTGGACATCCTTCTTTCAGACGCGCCTGAATTCCACGGAGGCAGGCGCTCCGCTCGGAGGAATTACCGGAGGAGGCTGGAAGCTCATCTATAACGATGAGCCGAACGTGATTCTGTCGGCTGGCGAAGCAGTTTCCGGCGGCGGGGACTTTACGGCTTCAATCGGCCTTCGAGTCAATCGCGACGGCACGGTCGTTGATGCGACTCCGGGAATGTCTGCATTCGAGAGCGGCATAAGCCCGTACCTGAAGATCGTCGGCGTAAACTCTCGCCAATTCTCAATCGATGAATTGAAACGCGCAGTTCGAGATTCGGAGACGAACTCCGCCGCGATCAAGGTTGAAGCGGATAACGCGGGTACACTGGAGTCGCACGAGATTCAGTATCATGGCGGCAATCGCTTTCCACACCTCGAGCGAGTGGAAGGCACGCCTGACTATCTCGACGAAATCCTGAAGCCGCTGACGCCCGCGAGCGGCAATTAGCGAGCGGAGGGGTTGAACCGCCGCAACATCCGATAGAGTGCAAGCGGTGAATGATCGATGATTCCGGAAGCCCAACGTCCAGCATCACTCAGCAGCGATGGGCGTTTCCTGATTCAGTATGGCAACCCAGCGCGCGCCGCGCTTGATCCACGTGGTGCTCTCGATCACCGCGCCTGTTGGAAAGGTTCTGCCGCCTTCTTCGCCAAGCCTCAGCGCTTCGTAGTAGAGGATCGCGGTTCTGGCATTGGGCATGAATCCGCGAATGCGGCGGAGTTCATAGCGGGAGATTGTGCGTTTGTTCATCGTCGCCAGATATTCTGGCTGAAGGACGATTCCGGATTGAAAGATCATCATGGCATCCGAGGGCACGAGCTCGCTAAACGCTTTCGCATCGCGCTCTTGAGCGGCTTTCCAGACTTTTCTCTCGAGCCGGATGACAGCACCGAGCGACGCGCGTTTAGAGCGCGAATTGTTTTTCCGCTTCCTCGTCCCGGAACCTCGAGTTTTCATGGGTGCCTCCCGTGAAGGCCGCGCGTATTTTGCATTTCCCGAGCGGACGCAACACGCGCACACGAACTTTCGCCCATTTGATATATCACATCGGCGTCCTCGCTTTACCGGCTGGATCCAATCATCCGCGCTGCACAGCGCCGCCGAATTTGCCGCATTTTATAACTTCGACTAGAGGTCAATCCCTTGTCCAATCGTGTTTTTGACGTCGAATCGGTCCGTTCGCGCTTCTCTGTCTTTAAGCACAAGATCTACCTGAATTCGTGCTCGCAAGGAGCGCTGAGCGATGCGGTAGAAAGCTCGCTGCTCGCGCACATTCGCATCTGGAACGAACAGGGTTCACCATGGGACCGCTGGGTCGAAGAGTACGAAGCGGCGCGGGCGGCTTTCGCGCGCTTTATTGGGGCTGCGCCCGACGAAGTTGCCATCGTTCCCAGCGTATCCAATGGAATTAACGCGATTGCCAGCGCTCTTGACTTCGACAAGCGCCGCAAAGTCGTCATGGGCGAATTCGAATTTCCGACGATGGGGCAGATCTGGCTCGCGCAACAGCGACGCGGAGCCGAAATTCAATTCCTGGCGTCAGAAAACGGCAAGATTTTGCCAAGCGCGTATTCTGAAGCAATCGACGAACAGACGCTCATCGTACCGGTTACGCAGGTCTCTTTCCTGAACGGATTTCGTTCCGACGTCCCCGCGATCGTCAAAGCGGCCCACGAGCGCGGCGCCCTGGTCATGCTCGATAGCTATCAGGATTGTGGAACGAGGCCAATCGACGTCAAAGCTCTCGACGTGGACTTCTTTCTGAGCGGCTCGCTCAAGTATCTTCTTTGTCCGTCCGGGATCGCGTTTCTTTACGTCCGGCCCGAACTGATCCGTTCGCTCACGCCGACGATTACAGGCTGGTTCGGCCAGCAGAATCCGTTTGCGTTCGACGTGAAACATTTCGATCCCGCAACGACGGCTCGCCGCTTTGAGGCCGGCTCTCCGCCGTTGCCGCATGTTTATGCGGTATCGGCTGCGCTCGAGTTACTCGGCAGCGTCGGATACGGCAAAATCGCCGAGCACGTTTGTGCTTTGACCCACTCGTTGATGGAAGGCGCGCGTGAGCTCAAAATCAAGATCAAGACGCCGCCGGATAGCGTCGGTCCGCTCGTCGTGCTTCAAATGAAGCATTCTGACGTTGTAGTTGAGAAGCTGGCGGAACGGAATATTGTCGTGTCGAATCGCAAGGATGGTCTGCGCATTTCATTTCATCTCTACAACACGCTCGACGACGTTCATGCCGTTCTCAATGTGTTGAAAGAAAACATCGCTCTTACCGTCCGCGAGTGACGCGCCGGTAGTGTTCCCCCTTACCGTGGAAACGGAGATTGAGGACGCTTCCCGATTAAACTAGCTAGGGATTCACTTCCTTGAAGGCTTTGCGGCAGCGGGACATCCGCCATCGGCATCCATGTCCTGCAATCGCTGGCTCGCTTCAGTGCTTCCCCGCCGCACCGCCGACATCAGCAGGACCCGCGCCTGATCGCAATTCTGAGGAACGCCGCGACCCCAGGCGTAAAGATCGGCAAGAATAATTGCAGCCTTGGTGTTCCCCTTTTCAACCGAGGCCCACAGCCACTTCACCGCGAAGCTCGTTTCCGCCGGCGCGTCAGCATCGCGCAGATATTGCAAGCCAGTTGCGAGTTCCGCCTCGCCTGTATCGTCGGGTGGCACTGCTCCCGTGTCCGCACTCCCCGCCGCTATCGGCCTGGAGTTTGCGGCGCCGGCGCCACCAACTCCCGCCTCCGAAACTCCTTCGTTTGCCGGTGCCGGTCTTGTCTTAGCCGTCGGCCTTTTCTCGCGCGCTTCCGGCGGAGGCTGCAGCAGCGGACTGACATTCGTGTCCGCCGGCGAATTCTGCGTGATACGCGCGTGCGAGCCCGATTGTGGATTCAGCGTCGCAATCTGTTGCCCGATCCATCGCACACCTTCGCCCACATTCTGGCGGAAAGCCAACATTCCGAGTCCGAGCGCCGCTACGATCAGTATCCCCGCAATCATGATTTCAAATTCGCGGAGCATGTTGCGCGGCACACCGGCTTTATAAAGAAACGCTGCCAGGTGACTTGCGTTCTCTCGTGGGGCTGGGGCGTTTGTGCGTATTTCGGCGCGCCAGGGGGCGGCATAGTCGTAGCCGCGGGCCGAAGCTCCAGCGAATGCGCCGCCGCTTTGCGCTGTCTGCAAAGAGGATGAATTCAGCGAAACTGCTCGCGTAGCCTGTGTATTGAGAAGATTCGGCGCGGGTTCCTCAGACAGGCGATGTCTCGCGCCGGAAAGCGCTTCGTTCAGAACAGCATCTGCTTCGTAGCCCGAATAGCGCGAACCAGACCCAGAATCCGAGGATGACGGCGCTGCTGCCGAAGATGAAGATAAAGACTGCTCGGCAGGTGAGTCGGTCGCTCCTCCACGAAAACGCGAAAAGTCCTCGGCAGGGCGGCCGGGTTTCCGGATGGATTGCTGCACATCGCCTAGGCTCGCAACGTCTGGCTCCCGTCGCGTTGCGTACGGGAGCTTCTCGGAACGCGATGGCGAAATCGGTGGAGGCTGCGGAATCGATGCCGGTCGGTCGACGTTCGACGGCGCAGAACTCGCCACAATCGAGGGCCTCGACGGACGAGGCGGATCGCTCGGGAGCTGCGAAGCCGCTGGCGGCGTTGGTTCCGGTTCAGCGGCACGTGCAGTCAAATCGATTTCGGGAGTAACCTCGGGCTCGGCCGGAGCCAACGGCAGCGGCGGCTCGTCTGGCAGCGTAGGAAGAATATACGGGCCCAAAGACGCGCGCGCGAAGTTCGGCTTCGCCTTTGGCGCGGCCGTTTCCCCGATGGCCGCGGTTGAACGAGGAGCTGCATCACGCGGATTCCGCAAAGCTGCTTCCGTCGGGAATTCGACGACCATCTCGTCGCCGACCAGGTCCGACTTAGCCTCGGCCAGGATGTTCGCGGCCGCCGGCGCTTCATCGCCCATCACCGAGTGCATCGTCTCGGCAACGTCCAGCGACGGCTTGGCATTTTCGCCAAGCCAATCTCGAAGGCTGGAGCGCTCCGCCTCCCCAAGTTTCGTGAACCGAATACCGCCGCTCCGCTTCGACGAGTCCGTCCAGATAACTTCACCCATGGCTTCGATTCGAAGTGACTGGCGCAGCGTGAACCAAACAGACATCGGTCCACCGCCATTGTCAATCGGAGCCACGGATTGAAATTGCAATCCGCCTTCGGAGGCGTCAATGAGGATCCCGCCATTCTGTTTGGCGAGGTTTAGATAGACTAATCCGTACGGCTTAGCTCGGGTCGATTGGCGGCGTTCGATCAAGATGGAGGGTTGCTCCGATTCCGGCCCCCGGCGCATTGGTGGCAGCACCACATATGTAGTTCACAACGCTCCACCGCGACGTCGATGGGCTCTTTCGATTCGACCAATCTGAAGGCTGGGGCAGCAACCCATCGAGTTCGGGTATTTTATCAAAGAATCAGGTCCGCTCTGCCATGGAAAAGTTAAATTTTCGCGCGAGCGAGTTTTCTCGGGGAGGAACCGTAGTGCTGGCAGTACTGTGGGCACTAAACCCGGATGTATTGCAAGCACGGCAGTAACGCCGCCGCATAGCGGCAACGAGCGAGTCCGGATGGACCGTCGGGCGGAGACGGCCTCCAAAAGCGATTAACGTACAGCGCTCAAGACTCGCGGGGTATCGCGCGCGGCCTTTTCCGCTTCCACTCGTAATCCCTGCGGAGCTTGTCTTTGTGCTTTTTGAGCTGACTTTCCAATTCGCAGAAAGCGGCGCGCACGCTCGATTGCGCGTCGGGCGCAATTCCAGTTGCATGAAGCGTGCCCGTCGGCAGCGCCAAATTCAGTGAGAAACTGAAATTGGACTTTCTTGGTTTTTCTTCGAGGCCGCCGTGCAACTGCACCAGATCAGGGGCGAACTTCTTGAGAAGCTTTTCCAGTTTCTCCAGATGATGTCCCGAAACTTTTTCGATCGACGATCGCAAATCCGCACGAATGTGACTGAACGAAATTTTCATTGCGATACCCTGTTTGAATTGTCGGGGATCGGGTTGGAGCCCGAAGAGGCATGAGCTGCGATGCAACTCAAGCATAGCAATGTGTGCGGGCCGTTTCAACGGCCCTCTCCAAAGTTTCTATGCCTTCGCGAATCGGCCCACTGGGTGAGAGTAGCGCCTTCCCCTGTCTACCTGTACGTTCGTACAGCTATGTCTTGGGCACAGCCGCGTGTTCTGGAAGCTTGTAAGACGCGTGGCGTGTGTAAGATGAAGTGATACCGGGACCAGCGTTAACTCACGAGGAGAAAATATTTCATGGCCACATTGAGTAGTTTTGCCGATGCTGCCAAGCCGGGTGAACATATTGAAGCAGCGGCGCAGTCCGTCGAAACTCGCGCGGCATCGATTCACGAAGGTCTTCGTAGCATCGAAAATCGCAATTGGTGGACCTTATTCACCACCATCACCATTTTGTTGCTGCTGATGTTCACGATCGTGTGCCTTTCCCTGCCATCGGTCGTGCAATCCAGCGAGCCTCTCGCGCAAGTCAATCTGGATTTGGCGGTGCGCGGGCTTCTTGGCGTCGTCCTGCTCTTCAATGTGTACTCGATTTGGCAGCAGATTCGACTGAAGAGTCTGTGCGAGCAGATGAAAGATACATTGAAATCGATCGGCAGGTAGTCTCGGCAGCGGTCTCCGCGGTCCTACGAACGTCACTCGCCTCGCCGGACCGTGAGGGCCAAAATCCGGCTTATTTTGTCGGTTTGGATTCGTGTCCAGGCGCGCTCGGAGTTCGGTCCGCGATGTCGGTCGCGTTCACGCTGGTTCCTTCCGTTCGGGAATTCTGCCTACTGTCATTCGGGTACTGCTAGAAAGCAAAGAATTTTCCGCCCCAACGTAACTTGCACTTTTCCCACTGCATCGTAATAGCTGCCAGCCCAGTTATCGCACACTCACGCTCAGTCGCCGGTGGGTATTGAGTTCGCGCAGGTCTCCCCAGCTCATCGCACACTGATGGGACGCCGGTTAAGGTTTTTTTCGGAGGCTCGCGTCCAGTCGTGGGATTTACCTTCTTGAACCAACGAACGGTGTTAAGCTGGGCGCCGGTCATCCGGCTCCGGACTGGGGGGTGAACGTTTTGGTCAGGCAATGGGCTTTATTGCTCGGCTTGATCTTGATCTGCCCGATGACGGCGGTGGCGCAATCGTCCACCGTTCATCTCAATCTACCAGATAGCGGCTTCTCGCGCAGCGCCGCAGCTTTTCACGGTCCCGTGCCGTTGGTTCGCTTGAGCTCGCCTTCAGTCAGAGCGAACCCTGTGAGATTCGAGCCAAGTCGCCCCGGGCGACTCTCGCAGGCGACTTATCCCCGTCTGTCGCCGCCGCTGATTCCCCACCTCAATCAGGTGGATACTCTATTCATGAGCCGCTCGAGCCTCCCGATCACGCGATTTGGCGGATCGCATTTTCAACTTTCGGGATACGGAAGTACGGTGCACATGAGCGATGTCGAGCTTGGCCCTTCGGGCTCGGGTGGGCTGCTGGATTTCCGTCCGGCGCGCCAGTACGCACTCGACACGCCACACAATTTTGACTCCTACGGTCTCAGTTTGAGCCTTCGGCTGGGCCGTGGCTCACAGGACATGCACACGTCTGACGTCTTCAAGTCTTTGCGAAAAATCGCCCACGGCCAATTCTAGCGGGCGTTCGACTCTGTTGCCGTGGAACGCGTATCGCCTCGGTATTCCGCCCTTGCCGCTGATGCCTTAGTGATTCCCGATACGTGAGAGCAGGAAATCCACGAACCGGCGGGCGTCAATTCCTGTCGCGACGTGAACGTTCGGGGTCACCGGCTCTACTCCGACCGATTCCACGTGATCGCCGCTCGGCGCTTCCTTCTCGACCACATTTTTCCGGTTGGCCACAGTCATTCCGCGCGTGAACTTCCCTTGCGTTTCGATGTCGACGCGCATGTCCTGCGTAGTCAAGAAAGTCTTGTCGATCGCTTGGCCCACCGCAAGCGCATCGTGAATCGCGCCACCACGGAAAATTCCCGTACCCTTGTACGTTCCGATCTGATATCGAAGCACCGTCGCGGCGAATTCCGTCTCAGGGCCCGGATGCCTCTCGAGTGTTGCAACATCCTCGTCTGTTACCAGCGTAATTTCCGTCACGTCGAGTCCCACCATTGTGATCGGCCAGCCCGCATTGAATACCGTAGCCGCCGCTTCCGGATCGCTATGGACGTTGTACTCCGCGACGGCATTCACGTTGCCGCCGCTGATGCCTCCGCCCATAAGAATCACTTCCTTCACCAGCGGCACGATCGACGGATCCTTGCCAATCGCAAGCGCGATATTCGTCAGCGGCCCAATCGGAACCAGCGTGATTTCATGGGGAAATTTGTGAATCATCTCGATGATCAGATCCGGGCCGAAGACCGTGCTCGCCTGGCATTTGGCCGGCGGCAGTTTTGCGCCGGCAACTCCTCCCGGCCCATTCCAAAAGAGTCCCGTCGCCAGCGGCTCGACCAACGGCCTTGTGGCGCCCTTGGCAATCGGCACCTCGCAGCGGCCAACCAGGCTTGCGATCTTCAGAGCGTTGTCGAGCCCCATATCGACGGTCACGTTGCCGGCGACCGTGGTTATCGCCTCAACTTTTACCTCCGGCGAGTGGAACGCAAGGAGCAGCGCAATCGCGTCGTCTGTCCCTGGATCGGTGTCAATAATGATTTTCTTCGGCTCGGTATTCGGCGGCGCCGGCGCCGCAAGCAGAGCGGACGAAATCCAAGAAACCGCAAAAATAACAGCCCAGCATTTCAAGCTTCGGCTCACAACCATACGCATCCGGAAATGGTTCAAGGGGAGTCTCCTGGTTTATTCGGCCCGCAGCGGAAAATTTGGGCGGCCAATACTATCATGCAGGAAGGTCGAAATATTCAGCGGGTGCATTCCCTGCTCGACGCGCCGCAGCGCGCTGCGCCGTGACGGGTGTCTTCAGCGATCTGCGACCGCTCCGCCGAGCTTATGTTTCAGCAATTTTCTTCGCACATCCGGCCAGAATTCCTTTACGACATTGGCGATGCCATCGGCGCCGACCTGCGTGCCCCAATTTTCCATGTTCTTGCCGAGCGTTCGCTCTTGCGCCGGGTAATAGAGGTTCGCGACGCCCGCGCCCAATCCATTGCCCACGATTTCGGAGTAATTGAACCGATTCCCTCCGGCATCTGTCTTGGTTACCACGAGCCGCGTTATCGCGTAGTACGTTCTCTTCATGAACCCGCCGTGACCGAGCGTGTAATACCGGGGGTCCTCGTGCAGCACCGTTGGCATAATGGCTTCCGTGAAATAGTTGCCAACGGCCTGATCGACAAACGCCCGCCACAAATAGCGACCATATCCCGCGTACTCCGAATGAAATTCAGGGTACGCCCGGGTTCCGAATTTGTATGCGGCGAGTGCTCCCGCAAAAAGCGCCGACGAATAGTCCAGACTGTCGTGCGTCGCAAGCACGAATTTTCCGCGCGGCGAGAGCGGCGGCAGCACCAGATCGGCGCCAACCGCGCGATAGTTCGGCATTACGCCCAGGATCCGCTTCGTCTGATCACCCTGCGGGTTGTCGCCGGGATTCTGGGTGCAAGCTGGAACCGAAGCCTTTGGGGGCGCCTGTTGATCGGAATCCGTGTCTGGAGGGGGCTGCTCGGCTTGCGCTGCGTCGCACGCGGGCGGCGCGGTGTCTGAATCAGCGTCAACGAGAGTGCTGGAATTCTCCGCGGTGTTCTGAGCACTCGCGAAACCCGGCCACATGATCAGAAGCGCAAGGGCCGTTGCCGCGCAGTAGATTCGAAAACGATGGCGCGGCCCGCGTCGTGCGCTCTCGCCCCTTTTGCACGCGAAGGGTGCTCGATCCGCTGGCCCGGAAGTATTCACATCATCTCCAACCCGCAAGTGCCGGGCGCAAACCGTCACGATTCAATTCTCACGCCGGTTCAATCACTTTCGCACGTTTTCGCGCGCGATTATGCCGGCGCTCGCAGATCTGTGCGCGACTGCCAACTCCTCTTCACCCTTCAACGCTGTAGCCGATTTTCTATGCGCGGTAGGCTTCGTGTTGGGCATGTTAGGCCTGTGCTCCGTGCAAGTCAACCGCGGCCGCTCTCGTGTCGCTGCAAAGTGAGAATGTCCGGTTTGTGCAAAGTAGAAATGTCCGCTTTTCTAGGGGCCGGGAGGCCCGATGGAAGAGGAGCGGATCGAGTTGAGCGCGAGAGAGCGGGAGCGGTTGAAGGTGCTGCACGAAGTTGAGCAAAGGCATCTCCGGCAGATCGACGCCGCACACCGCCTGCGGCTGAGCGATCGTCAGGTGCGACGCTTACTGGGGCGTCTCCGTACCGTGGGGGATGGCGGGCTGGTGCATCGGCTGCGCGGACGTCCTTCGAACCGCAAGATTTCTCTGACGATACAGCAGCGCAGTCTGCGACGGTTGCAGCTGCCGGCTTACGCGGGTTTCGGTCCCACCCTCGCCACTGAGCATCTGGCGCAGCACGGGCTGTGTGTGAGCCGAGAAACCCTGCGGAAGTGGATGAGTGCCGCCGGACTGTGGCAGACACGCCGTCGGCGAAGCCAGCCGGTGCACGTGTGGCGCCCGCGTCGTTCCTGGTTCGGCGAACTGGTGATGATGGACAGCTCGCCGTTCCGGTGGTTGGAGGATCGCGGCCCCGCTTGCCACTTGATCGCCTTGATCGACGACGCGACCAGTCGGGTCTGGGGCCGTTTCGCGGAGCACGATTCCAGCGAAGAAAATCTGCGCACCCTGGGCGGCTGGCTAGAGCGTTACGGGCGGCCGCTGGCGCTCTACACCGATAAAAACGGCCTGTTCGTGACCTCTCGACCGGTGCAGTGGCAAGAGCAACTGCGCGACGAACCCTCGCGCACTCAATTCGGCCGGGCCCTGGCGGAACGGGACATCGAGTGGATCGCGGCGCATAGCCCGCAAGCCAAAGGGCGCATCGAACGGCTGTTCGGCACGCTGCAAGACCGCCTGGTGAAAGAAATGCGTTTGGCGGAAATCCGTACGCTCGAACAGGCGAATCGCTTTCTGGAGATCACCTTCTGGCCGTTCTGGGACCAGCGCTTCACGGTGCAACCCACGCCGAGCGGTGACGCGCACCGAGGTTTACAACGCGCTCAGCGATTGGAGCAAATTCTCAGTGTGCGCCTGGCGCGGACCGTCGCTTCCGACCACACCGTCAAATGGAACGGCCAGCGCTGGGGAGTTCCTCGCGAATCCGTTTGTGCGGGACTGCGGGGCACCCGCGCCGAGATCGAGCGGCGGCTCGACGGCTCGCACTGGCTGCGCTTTCGCGGCCGTTACTTGCCGCTGATCCCCTGCCCGAACGTGCCGCGATCGGCAAGTCCTTCCGGCCTACGGCCTCCCGGCCTTGCCGATCCAAAACCAAAACTCCCAACCAAGATCAAAACCAAATACCATCCACCTCCCGAACACCCTTGGAGAAAACCTTGGAAGCGGACATTTCTATCTGGCGAAAAACCGGACATTTCTACTTTGCGTTGACACCGCGGCCGCTCTCGGCTTCGCGAAACTCCCTTACTGATCTTTGCTGTGCTCTAGTCCTTTGTGCCTCCCGTATCCCACGCCAAGATTCGCTTGCCTGAATGCCACCCGTTCGCGCAGACTTTCCGCTGCGCTGGGCTCGCCGATTTTTATCGCATTTTCTCCTACAGCAATGGCGCCTAAGCTTTTACAACCCCTGCTGTATGGATGCCCCAGCGCGTGACGCTTAAACTTTACGAGCGATTGGCTGGTCAGCCCAGCAAAAGGAGAAGAATGCGCACAAACACGTTGCTTCGTTCACTCGCCTTAGCCCTCTTGTCCGCCCTGTTCTGTCTGATGATGCCGACCCCCTCTGCCGCCCAAATTGGGGTGGGCGTTGCAGTCACGATCGCTCCACCTGAACTTCCTGTTTACGACCAACCGCTGTGCCCGGGCGACGGCTATATCTGGACGCCGGGTTACTGGGCTTGGGACCCTGGCTTCGCCGATTATTACTGGGTACCCGGCACTTGGATTCTCGCGCCGGAGCCGGGCTTCCTCTGGACTCCTGGATACTGGGGCTGGGGTGACGGTGGGTTCTTCTTTACCGCCGGATATTGGGGTCCCGTTGTCGGATTCTACGGCGGCGTCAACTACGGTTTTGGATATTTCGGAACCGGCTTCGTCGGCGGACGCTGGGAAGGCGGGCATTTTTTCTATAACACCGCCGTCAGCCACGTCAACGTAACCGTGATTCATAATACCTATGAAACTAGGATCGTGAACAATAACGTGACGCGCGTCAGCTACAACGGCGGCAACGGCGGCTTGACCGCTCGCCCGACTGCTGCAGAAGAAGCCGCCGCGCACGAACGGCACGTTGGCCCGGTTGCCGCGCAAACCCAGCACATCGAGGAAGCGAGGAACAATGGGCAACTTCGCTCCAAGGTCAACCATGGCATGCCGCCCATTGCCGCCACCGATAAGCCCGGCGACTTCAAGGGCAGCGGCGTCGTAGCCGCAAGAGAAGCCGGAGCAGTTCACGAGGAAGGCGGAGCGCAGCCGACCACCAGAGGCGCAGGAAATCCGGTGATACACGCTCGCGACATTCCGGCCGGGGAGCGTCCGCCGGCTCCGAATACCGGTGACGCCAAACTCGATAAGAAGTACCAGCAGCAGCAGGAGAAACTGGCGCAACAGCAGGAAAAAGAACGCCAGCAACTCCAGGCCAAACAGGACGCCGACCACGCCAAGGCTGAAAAACAGCAGGCCAACGCCGCAAAACAACAACAAATGGAACAGCGCCATCAGCAGCAGACACAAAGGCTACAGCAACGCCAGGCGCAGCAGACGCAGCGTATGGTCCGGCAACAAGCGCCCCGCGGCGGCGGCGCACCTAGCCGGCTTCATTAATTGAAACTACAGCAGTCTGGGCGACGTTAGGCGGGAGCAGCAGATCGACGGCGGGGGTGAACGCGATTCACTCCCGCTGTTTTTTTTTATGCCGTATTTAACGAAGTTTATTGATATGGCGCGCCCGGAGGGACTCGAACCCCCGACCCTCTGCTTCGAAGGCAGATGCTCTATCCAGCTGAGCTACGGGCGCATCCGTTTCTAGCCTCATTACTCTACTACGATTTCTGCGGATTTTTCGACTTCCGCGCTCCGGCTCCCTGTTCGGGCTTCCCGTTGTTCCTTTGGCAACCATCGTCCGGAAGTACCATCGCCGTCCCGCGCTTGGACAGCGAAACATGGAAAACCGGAACCCCTTCAAGGGTTTTCCAAATTGTCGGGCAAGAGCGCTCAACGTCAGGATGTGGTAACGCGCCTCTTCCCCAATTCCAGACTGTCACTCGAAGTCTCGAAGGATTTTCGATGAAAGTGATCCCAATAACGGCTGCACTCTCTGCTTTAATCCTATTCACGTTTTCAGGCTGCATGGAACAGTCGCGGCAGTCCGCGCCCAGCAGCGCACACGTCGAGACACGAGCATCCGCCCCTTCCCCACCAAGCAGCGCACCGGCCGCTGTGCAGATAGCGGCTCCGGTTTTCGTGTTTTCAACACCGCTCTCCGCCCCAAAAACGGCACCGGCGATAAACGCAAATCAGGGAAGTCTGGATGAGGCGGGCAGCCGAGAGGATTTGCCGCAGGCCGACGAATCTGTCGAGTTGCAAAGAGCCGCCCGGGCAACGCTGGAAGGGGCGCTTTCTGGAGCTACCGGGAGTGGACCGGTACTGCTTCCTGATGAGTCCGCTGCAACGCTCATGGATGGCCTGCCGGAGGAATTCCGAAATTCCTGCCACGCAATGGTGGCGAACTGGGGAGAAAATGCGAGGGGCAAGGCGAAGTGGACGGCGCGGGTGCTGTTTTCACGGCGCCGTGGCGAAGGAACGGAGGCGGTGATGGCCTTTCGGTGCGCGTCAACCGCTCAAGGCCAGCAAGGCTATTATGACGAACGTCCGGCAATCGTCTCATTGAATCCAGAGGCTGCCACGCTGAAACTCATTCCTCTGGCACCACAAGACGACAGCGACCCGACGCTGTATCGACTGGACTTTTCACAGTCCTTCACGGCCGTCGGAGCAGAGCTTGTCGAATTAAAGGTCTACCACTCAACCGACAATCTTTGCTGCGGCGGGGTTGACGAAGAGAGCGGAAGCCGGAGGGTAATTCTAGACTTGTCTGATCGAAAACAGGCTCTATCAGTGGACGAGACGACGGAAGTCGACAGCTATGATGATTCCGCCGAAGACGCTGACACCCACACAATTTGCGAGTCCAAGATTAACTACCTGCGTGGCACCGCAGGAAACGTGGTAAGCATCGTCACCGAGTCCCGATGCACGCAGAACAAGGAGCCGCTGCCGGAGGTTAAGAGGCGAACTTTTCGCTGGAGCGCGGAAGCCCGCCGATTCGACGAAGTGAAATAAGGCCTTCCGGCCGTCCTATCGGCCACCGTACAAACGCCCGAACGCCCGAGACAGCATATCAAGGCGCATGGCAATATCGGGGAGAATGCGAAAGAGGGGTAATCCATGACCAAACTCCGCGTCGGCAACTTCTCGATTTCCCTCGACGGCTTTGGCGCCGGTCCCGATCAAGATTTCAACAACCCGCTTGGCGTTGGCGGCAGAGCGTTGCACAAATGGATGGTCGCAACTCGGACGTTGCGGCAGAAGCATGGAACCGAAGGCGGCGCAACTGGCGCCGACGACGACTTCGCCGCGCGCGGCTTCAGTAACTTGGGAGCTTGGATCATCGGCCGCAATATGTTCGGGCCAATCCGCGGACGCTGGCCCGACAACCTCTGGAAAGGCTGGTGGGGCGACGACCCGCCGTTTCACGCTCCCGTCTTCGTGCTCACCCACCACCCTCGCGAATCGATCACCATGCACGGCGGCACTACGTTTCACTTCGTCACCGATGGCATCCGCGCTGCACTCGAACGAGCCGTCGACGCTGCCAAGGGCCAGGACGTCCACGTTGCCGGAGGCGCCGCCACCATCCGCCAATATCTTCAATCGGGGCTCGTGGACGAGATGCATCTCGCAATTTCCCCGGTCCTCCTCGGCGCTGGCGAGAATCTTCTCGCCGGCATCGATTTGCCAAAGCTCGGCTATCACTGCACCGAACACGTTCCCACCCCGAACGCCACTCACATCGTCATCACCAAATCCTTGTAGGGCCGGTCGCCATATTCCAACTTTGCGTTTCGCGGCGCGGCATTCCTCGCCCTGCATCTCTGCCTCCGCTTGCGTCTCCAAGACGGACCTGTTCCGCGGTGTCTGCGATTTTCGTGGGGTCGTGTACGGTCCAACGCCATGTTTCGTGCTCCGCGTGGCGCGGGCATCTTGCCGGCGTCTTTACTTTTGACAGCCAGCGCCACGCCACTTAATCTGAGAGAGCCTGGCCGGCGGAGTACCGTGAATACGCCCCAACACAACCCAACGCGCAAACCGGCTCCGGAATCGCCATCCGATCGCAGATCGCGAGCCAGCACCGGGTCGCACCGCGTCCTCATCGGCCCGGCTGGATGGTCCTACGCCGACTGGAAAGGCATTCTCTACCCGATGCGCCGCCCGACCGGTTTTCGCGAGGCGGAATTTCTCTCGCGCTATTTCGATACGATTGAAATCAACTCGTCCTTCTACAATCCGGCGCGCCCGGAGCTCTGCCGCCAGTGGCTCGAGTACGTGGCAGCTAATCCGCGATTTCTTTACACCGCCAAACTCTGGCAGCGATTCACACACGAGAGCGGCGCAACTGCGGCCGATGTTGCCGCGGTGCGCGAAGGATTTGACGTCCTCGCCGCCGGCAATCGCCTGGGCGCCGTTCTGGTGCAGTTCCCTTTCTCCTTCCACAACACGGACGAAAACTTCAGCCGTCTCGACGCCCTGGCGAAGGAATTCTCAGTCTATCCACTCGTCGTCGAAGTCCGGCACTCGAGTTGGATGGTTCCGCGGTTTTTCGATTGGCTGCGCGAGCGCGGCGTGGGATTTTGCAATATCGACCAGCCGGTGATCGGAAAATCCGTTAAGCCCAGCGAAAAAGCCACCTCGCGCATCGGCTACGTCCGCTTACACGGGCGCCGCTACGACACCTGGTTCAGTGACGATCCCGCGAGCCCGCCCTCCGAGCGATACAACTATCTCTATTCCGAAGAGGAACTTGCGCCGTGGAGCGAGCGCATCCATAAAACCTCCGCGCATGCCGAAACCACCTTCGTCATCACCAACAATCATTTCGAGGCCAAGGGCGTCGTCAACGCGCTCGAGCTCATTCATTTGCTCTCTGGCGCGAAAGTCCGCGTGCCCGAGGATCTCCGCCACCACTATCCACAGCTTGAAAAAATCGCGGACCAACCTTCGAGCGAACCGACCCTGTTTCCTGTGTAGTTCCGCCGCAGAAAACCGAACCGGGAGACACCCGTAGCAAACATGCGGAAGCACGGATTAATTTGTCGGGGAAAACTTACTTCTTGAAGAGGTCTTCGAACGCTTGTCGCGCATCCTTCGAATTTCCCGGGGATGACGGTGCTGCTGCCGGCGCCGGCGCTGCGTACGTCACCGGCGAAGTATCCTTCTCGACTGTCATCCGGAACTCGAAAAATGTGCAATCGTTGCGCGCATCCTTCTTCGCAATGCGCTCGGGAATCGGCTGCGTGCATTCGAATTGCGCGCCGGTATCGAAATTCCGGCACTGCTTGCAGGAGTGCAATTCGAACTGGCAGCGCGGGCACTGGCCGTTGGGATCGAATCCGGGCATCAACACGGCGCCGCAACTCGCGCACCGCCCGCGCGTCACCGTTCCGACCATCCGCGGCGTGCGCGGGCCCAACTGGTCCTGCCGGGACCGCGGCTCTGCCGGACGATGCTCTTTCTTTTTCTCGTTGCGATCCCGCTCGTGGTACCCCTTCTGCTTATACTTCCGCTCCATGAAATCCTCCGGGGGGATGACTCATCATACTCCCATTCAGAAATCCCTCATGCCCAATTCGGGTCTGTTTCGCAAACTGCATGTCTGGTGATTGAAACCTGGCCCCGCCGCTCTTGCTCCCGGCGAACTGCACCTACGCCGTCCCCTTGCCGTTCCGAGCCCAGCGCGCGCAAAGTCCCTGCGCCGGCAGATCCGGCTGCAGGAATTTTCGCGGCGCGCCGGCCGAGATGGAAACTGCCTCAGCGGCGAGATAACCGCTGCGAACCGCGCCCTCCATCGTGGCGGGCCAGCCCGTGCGCGTCCAATCGCCGGCAAGAAAAAGATTTTCGATGCTGCAGCGCGGCCCGGGACGCCACTGATCGGAGCCCGGCTCCGGCGAAAACGTCGCCGCGACTTCTTTGATCACCGTGGACTTGACCAGCTTGGCATCGCGCACCGCGGGCAGAACATCCTGCAATTCGCGCATGCAAAGTTCGACGATTTCCTGGCGCGAGCGAGTGACCAGATCGTAGGAAGCGCTGATCACCAGTTGCAAGTATTGGCCAGTGTCGTCATCTGTGGTTGTGTGGCCGCTCGGCGCCGCCGCGTTGCCCTTGGCAGTTGCGTTGCCATTTGACGACGCCGGCGGCGCCGCCGCATACAACAGCGTCTTATTGAAAATCCATTGCACGGTGTGATCGAGAAGCGTCAGAAATGGCTCGTCCATCACGCGGCGATCGAACCAAAGATGAATCCCCGTGATTGGCGCATCGTGCAAATACCGCAAGCCCGCAATGCTCGGGTCGGATGCCGCGAGAGCGGGTCCCACGAGTTCGAGCACAGCCGACTGCGGCACCGTAAGCACGAACCCATCGCCTTCCGCTTGCGATCCGTCATCGAAAACGATCGCGCGGACGCAGCCGTCTTCGATTCGTAGCTCGCGCACGGCGGCGCGGCAGCGCACTTCGCCGCCCCGCCGCTCGATCGCGGCGCGGCACCCGTCATACAATTCCGAAAGTGGCACCGTCGGAATACCAATTCGAAAGCCGTCCCGATTCGAGAGAAATGCTTTCCAGAAAACGTCAATGCCGTAACGCGCGTCGGTGCGCGCCAGTTCTTCATCGAGCGCGCTGACCAGAACGACGCGCCAAAATTTCTCGATCGCGGCGGGCGTTTGCTGCCGGCGATGCAGCCAATCGAGCATGGACACGCCCTCGGAATTCGGCGGATGGCCGCCCGAGCGCGCGATTTCCATCAACGCGCGTCCAATCGCCGCCTTGTCAATCCACGAGAGCGCCGAAAATCGCAGAAACGAAAACGCCATGTGAAACGGCGGCGCGAATGCGGAAGGCGTGATGCAGTCGCGATGTCCGTGCGAATCGGCGAAATACAAATGGTCGTAAAATCGGATCTTTCCTTCCGAACCGACCCGCCGGTAAAAATCGGCGAGATTGGTGCAGCAGCCGAGCGTGACGTGCTGGCAATTATCCACATGGCTTCCGTCGGGAAGCAGATACGACGTCGCGCGCCCGCCGAGATGCGGCCGCTTGTCGAACAGCCGGACGCGCAGGCCCGTTTCAGCCAGCGCGACGGCCGCGGACAGCCCCGCCAGGCCGCCGCCGATCACGTTCACGCATTCGAACGACATAATTGGGATCCCGCCAGCCCAGGCGCGCGCGCGCCAAAATCCAGACTTTTTCCGCCGCCGAGAGATGCGCGGGCGGCTTGGCCAAAACATCGAATCCGCGCGACTCGATTTTTTCAAGAATGCCCGAATAGATCCGGGCAAGCGCCCAAAGCGCCGCGCGGCTGTCGCTTTCAATCCAATCCATCAACGGCCAGCCCTCACCGTAAAATTGCCAGGCGCGCGCGGCTTCGAACTGCGCGAGTTCGATAAATTTCGGACTCGCGGACGCGCGTTGAAATTCATCCGCCGAATTGCAACCGAAGCGGTCCAAATCCTCCCGCGGAAGATAGACGCGGCCCATTTCGCAGTCCTTGGATACATCGCGGAGAATATTCGTGAGCTGAAACGCGATGCCGAGCCGTTCGGCGAGCTCCGGCGCGCGCGGATCGCTGAATCCGAAAACGTGAACGCAGCAAAGGCCGACCGTTCCCGCCACGCGATAGCAATATTCACGGAGACGGTCGAAGGTTTCGTACTCGCTTACGGTCAAATCCATTTCCGCGCCGGAAATCAAATCGTGGAGATACCGCTTGGGGATTCCGTAGCGGTCAATGGTGTCGCGGAACGCGGGCCAGACCGGCGAGCCGCTCACCGCCCCTTCAAGCGCACGATCCATTTCCGCGCGCAACGATGCGAGGCCGCGCTGCTTTGCGGCAATCTCTCCGGGCTCATCCGAGATGTCGTCCACGCCGCGCATGAAGGCATAGAGGGCGCAAAGGGCGTCGCGCTTCGGCGCGGGCAGCAGCATGAAACCGTAGTAAAAATTCCGGGCCGCGGCCCGCGCAAGATTGCGGCAATATTCGTAGGACGCGGCGACCGGCGACCGTTCAGGCATGGCGCCCCTTGAGGCTCGCGCCGTTCGGCGAAGAGGACGCGCCGTTCGAGTCGGATGGCCCCGGCCACAGCCAGGACATGCAGCGCTCCAGAATCGCGCCCCCCAGCAGGCGCACCTGCGTGGCCCGGCCGATTGCCGGGCGGTGATGCAGAGTGTCGTAACCGACGCGCTCGATGACATCGAGAACGGCCAGGCCGCCGCGAGTGAAAAGTTCGATATCCACGCGCAAATCGTTCGATACGTTCCGCGCTAGCGGCGCACCTTGCGCGAAAAGCGCACGCGTGCGAAGTATCAGCTCTTTCATCACTTTTACATAACGCTCATCGAAGCGGCGCCCGGCCAAATCGTCGGCGCTAAGGCCATTCGCAGCGAGTAAATCGAGCGGAATATAGATGCGCCCTTTCACGAGATCGCGGTCGACGTCCTGCCAGAAATTCGCGAGCTGGAGCGCGGTGCAGGTCGCGTCAGAAAGCGCCTGCCGTTCGGGATCGCGATAGCCCGCCAGATACAGCACCAGGCGCCCGACCGGATTCGCCGAATAGCGGCAGTAGCCGAGTACCCCATCCCAGTTTTCATAGCGGTGGATCGTCTGATCGTGGCGAAACGCGATCAGCAGATCGCGAAATGGCTCGATGGGAATATCGAGCTCGCGCACCGTGACTGCCAGCGCCACGAATACGGGATGCGTCGCTTTGCCGTTATAAGCGTTTTGGAGCTCCTCGTCCCACGCGTCGAGAAGCTTGAGCGCCTGCTTCGGTTCGGGCACTTCGTCGCCGAGGTCATCGGCCCAGCGGCAATAGGCATAGACGTTATAGAAATGCTGGTGCAACCGGCGCGGCAGCAGCCACGACACTACATTGAAATTCTCGTAGTGGTGCGTCGCGAGCCAGCGAGTGTAGCGGCGCGCATCTTCGACGGAGCAACCTGCGCGTGGCAGATTGCGCGCGATCTCAAGTTCAGGATTCGCTTGCATGGATGTCCCGGACCAGCCGGGACGACTACGGGATGACTGCGGTCTTCAATTCCCCGTTCCGGTGCTTCATTTCTTCGAAGACGTGTGGAAGCTCGGAAAGAGGTGCCTCGCCGGTGATGAAATCAGCCGGCCGGACTTCGCCGCGGGCGATGGAATCCAGCGCTTCGCGAATGAATTGCGGCGAGTGGTGAAACGTCGACTTAATCGTGATCTCGGAATAGTGCAGCGCGGCGGGGTCGAAGCGCACTTCGGAGCCGCGCGGGCACCCGCCAAAGAGATTCACGGTGCCGCCCTTGCGAACCATCTGCACCGCCCATTGCCAGGTGGTGGGCGAGCCGACGGCTTCGATCACCGCATCCGCGCCTCTTCCGCCTTCCGTGAGTTCGCGGACGCGTGCAATCGGGTTCTGAATCGCGGTGACGTCGAGCGCGGCAGTTGCGCCGAGCCTTTCCGCCGCCTGAATCTGGCTCTTGCGCTTGCCAAGCGCGATCACGCGCACGTTGCGCGCGGACAGCACGCGAATGAATTTCAGTCCAATCGGCCCGCAGCCGATTACGGTGGCCGTGTCGCCGGGCTGAACGCTCATTTCGTGGATGCCGCGGAGAACACACGCAAGCGGCTCAACCATCGCCGCGTCTTTGAACGAAACATGGCTCGGAATTTCCAGCATGTTCTGCTGGACGATGCGCGCCGGAATGCGGATGTACTCCGCGTATGCGCCGTTATTAAAGAGCAAATCCTCGCACAAATTCGGCTGGCCTTTACGGCAATAGAGGCAAACGCCACAGGGAGCGGAATTTCCGGGAACGACTCTCATGCCGGGACGAATTCCGCCATTGACGTCGCCACCCTTCGCCTCCACCGTGCCTGCCAGTTCGTGACCGAACACGGAAGGAGGCTTGATCATCCGGGCGTGAAATCCCTGCTTCCAGACTTTCAGATCGGTGCCGCAGGTAAGCGCGACAGCAACTTTGACGAGAACGTCATTCTCTCCCAGTGCGGGGATATCGACGGTCTCGACCCTCAGATTTTCGCGGCCGTAAAGGACCGCGGCAGTCATGTGGCCGTTCCGATCTCTTTCACGCATATGCATCAGCTCACTACCAGCACTTTTAAGGTATCACCCGAAGGTCGCGCCGCCAACTCAAGCGCGCTGGCGATGTCCTCCAGTGGAAACCTGTCTGAAATCAACTCGCGCACGGGAAGCCGGCGCTTGAATACCAATTCGGCCGATTCAGCTTGATTTTCGATCGAAGCGCTGTAGCTCCCCAAAATCTCCTTCTCCTCGACGCCGACCGCAGCCGCAGGAAATTCAAGCTGCATCACAGGATCGTTGTGGGCAAAGAGTAGGACCCGGCCGCCTGGCCGGGCAAATGCGAGGGCTTGGGGTACGAGACTCGGGCTAGGTACGGCGACCAAAACAGCGTCGGCACCTCGCCCATCCGTACGACGGCGAATCACATCCGCAAGGTTGCCCGCGGCCGGATCGAAGGAATCGGCGGCGCCAAAGCGCAGGCTGGCCGCGCGACGCCCCGGCATCGGGTCGCTCGTATAAACGGTTGCGCCTTCGAGTTTTGCCAAGAGCATTAGAAGCAAGCCAATCGGTCCTTGCCCAATTACCAGGGCAGTCTCGCCCGGAGCCACGCGCGCTCGCCGAACGGCCTTGAGACAGGTGTTGACCGGTTCGACGAAGGTAGCCTCTTCAAAGGTGACGTCCGGAGGCAACGCGATCATTCCGCGCTCGACAATCCACGGCATCGCGCGGACATATTCCGCGAACCCGCCACCGTTCGGTTCGAAGCCTGCCGTAAGACCGGTCTTCTTATAGCCGGCGCACTGCGAGAAAAGCTTGCGGTCGCAATAGAAGCACGAGCCGCAGGGTACGTGATGGAAGCTGACCACGCGGTCGCCTGGCCGAAAGTGCGAAACGCCGCGGCCCACCTCGACGACGGTGCCTGCGACTTCATGGCCAAATATTTGCGGCGGCCGAACGAAGCCGTGATGAATTTTCTTGATGTCGGTTCCGCAGATGCCGCAGGCGGCGACGCGAAAGAGCACTTCGCCTTCGCCAATCTGCGGGATGGGAACCGTCTCGACGCCAACGCGCCCTTCGCCGCGATAGACACCGGCGCGCATCATGCGACTCTTGGGGCGCACGTTCGCACGCGACGTGGGGTTGAGGATGGCGGACGCCCGGCTCATCGCGAACCGACTCCTTGCAGTTCCTCGCCAACGCTTAAACGCGAAGAGAGCGCCAGGCTCGTGACATAGCTTTCCAGAAATCGCGCCAGCGATCGAGCGGCCGCTTTGGTGTGGAGGGCCAACCGAGCTACCGCGAGCAATTGGAACGGATGGCCGGCCATAAATCTCACCACGCCGCCGACCTTCACGTGGCCGGCGCTATTGACGAGATCGTTGATCCCCGCGGGCACGGAGTCGTCGGATGAATCCGAGATCGCACGAATCGCAATCGCCGGAACGCTGCGAGCTGCGGCGGCAGAAAGTACGGCGAATGATTCCATGTCGCAAGCGTCGGCGAAGGGAGCGAGTTGCGCCTTTTCATCCAGCGTCGAAGCGACCTGATTGAGGCTGAGTAACGTGTCAATTTCCTCGGCGCCTTTGGACACGGCGAGAGAGGTGAATTCGGTGTCGCACTCGATCGTTCGGGGCGATTCGAAATGGCGCACATTGCGGGGAGTGACGATCTGCCCGACCGCGTGTCCCGAGCGCAGCGCGCCCGCAAAGCCTGAAGCGATGCAGAGATCGTAGGGCTTGTTCAGGAGACCTGTGGCGAGCCGAGACGCGTTCGCGGGCCCGATGCCCGTCACCGCGAAATCAAGCTCGACGCCAAGAAGAGTCGTGGAGTGCATCGCGATATCATTTCGATCGGCTGCGCGCAGCTCGAGCCGCCGCTTCCACGGAGCGAGTTCCGCTTCGACCGCGAATGTGACGAGAACCTTCAACGATCTTCCTTTTTCAGGCTGCCGCGGCGACGGCCCGGCGTGCGGTTGCGGGGGCGTAGCCGTTTTCCTTGTACCAACAGACCGCGCGCTCGAGAGCCGCATCAACCGGCCCCGGATGAAATCCCAATTCGCGCTGAGCCCTTGAGCAATCGACGAACATTTTGTGCCGCGCGATGCGCACGCCTTCGATGGGAATCAGCGGCTCGCGGTCAAGCAAGCGGGCGAAAGCGTTTTCGGCGAAGGCGTATCCGAGCGCGATCGCGTGCGGGATCTTCAGCCGCGGCGCTGCCAAGCCCGAAATCCCGGCAATCGTGTCCAGGACTTGTTTGAGCGTCAAATTCTCTGCGCCCAGCAAATAGCGCTCGCCGATTTTGCCTTTCTCGGCGACTAGGAGATGCCCATCCGCGACGTCTTCGACAGCGACAAAATTGAGTCCGGTATCAACGTAGCCCGGCATTTTGCCCGCCAGAAAATCAACGATGATCTTGCCGGTCGGTGTCGGCTTCCAATCGCCGGGGCCGACGGGAGTGGTCGGCATGGCCACGACAGCGGGCACTCCGGAAGCAACCGCGGCCATCACCAGCCGCTCCGCCAGCCACTTGGAACGCTTGTAGTGGCCGATCATTTCGTCGAGCGAAGATTCGGTGGATTCGTCCGGCAGATCCAGACGATCGACGGCGACGGTGGCTACCGTGCCGGTATAAATGAAACGCGAGACCTTCGCGCTTCGCGCCGCTTCCAAAAGATTGTGCGTGCCGATGACGTTGTTCTCGTAGATTTCCTGGGGGCGCCGCGACCACAAGCGATAATCCGCGGCCACGTGGAAAACCCAATCGATTCCGGCCACCGCTCGATCGAGAGACGCGGCGTCGCGCAAATCGCCTTCGACGGGTTCGATTTCGGAGCCGCTCAATGCCCGGACATCGCTGTCACGCCGCGCCAACACCCGAACCGAATGTCCGGCAGAGAGAAGCCGGCCCGCGACGTGGCTGCCCACGAAGCCCGTGGCGCCCGTGACGAGCGTCTTCATAGAATTCGGAAAACCTCTTCCTTCGGCCCCGCCGAAGCGGACAAGGACGCGTTGACGATGGGAAGTGGATTGCTGTGGCCGTTGGAATGGCCATTGCCGTTTGGTTTGGCGTTTCCGTCGGAGTGACCCTTGCCGTTCGAACGCGTTTTCGGAGACGCGCCCTTCGCGCCTCCCATGCGGCCGGAGAGTTGCCACTTCAGCATTTTCCAGGTGTCGCCCAATTTCTTGTTGCCGCCGAGAACCGCCGAGGGCTCGTAGCCGGACTGGACCATGCAATCCTGGCAGCGCGGATCGCGCCCGCGGCCATACTTCTCCCACGGGGTCTCGTCGATGAATTCCTTGAACGTGGCGTGGTGCGAGTCCGTCATCAGGTAGCACGGGCCTTTCCAGCCGCGCGGATTGTAGGTGGGATTGCCCCAGGCCGTGCACATCAACTCGCGCTCGCCGCGCAGATATTCCATATAGATCGGCGAAGTGATGACGTTAAAATCCTCGAGCATATAACTGGCGCGCTGGAATTTTTCGCGGACTTCCTCGCGGGACATGAAAATGTCTTTCGTCTGCACGGCAGCGTAGGAATAGGCCGGCGACATCATGTAGCCGTCCACACCCAGGTCGCGGAGATAGGCGAAAAGCTCGGCGATTTCCTCGAGGTCGGTTTCCTTGTAGATCGTCGTGTTCGAGCAAACGAGAAAGCCGGCAGCCTTGGCGGCTTTGATGCCGTCAATGGCGTCGCGGAAAACGCCGTCGCGCTCGACGCAGAGATCGTGCGTCCGCTCCATGCCGTCGAGATGGACATTAAAGAAAAAGCGCGAAGTGGGTTTGAATTCATTCAGCCGCTTGCGGATGAACATACCGTTGGTACAGAGGTAGATGTTCTTCTTGCGCTTTAGAATTTCGGCGGTGAGGCGGCCGATTTCTGGATAAATCATGGGCTCGCCGCCGCAAATCGAGACGATCGGAGCGCCGCAATCGTCGAGCGCGGCAAGGCACTGCTCGACCGTCAGCATCTCGTTGATCGTGGATTTGTATTCGCGGATGCGGCCGCAGCCGGTGCACGTGAGATTGCATGCATGGAGCGGCTCGAGCATCATGACGAGTGGGAACTTCTCTTCGCCGCGGATCTTCTTTCCGGCCAGATAGCCCGTTAGATTGGCAGTCAGGCTAAGCGGAAATCTCATTCATGCCCCCGGTGCAACCTGCGATATGGGATCCCGTCCGGTCCAGGCCGGCATCCCGAATATTCGCGAACGCCGTCGCGCAAGTTGCGATAGTGCGCGAGTGCATAGAGCGGAAACGAGTTCCGGTAAAGGTGATACTTCAAATAGAAAACTCCGGGAAAGCCGGTGCCCGTAAATTCTTCCTCGTCCCACGTGCCATCTTCGTTCTGAGTGTTCAGCAGGAATCTCGCCGCGGCTCGAACCGCGGGATCGCTAGGGCCGCTCACGGCCAGCAAACCGATCAGGCCCCACGCGGTCTGCGAAGCTGTGCTCGAGCCACGACCCTTCCAGTTAGAGTCAGAATAGGAGTGATGCGATTCGCCGAAACCGCCGTCAGGGTTTTGAACCGAGCGGAGCCAATTGGCCGCGCGCTGGCACTCGACGGAGCGAGAAAGACCCAGAGCTTCCATCGCGCGCAAAACACCACTCGTGCCGTAAATGTAGTTGACGCCCCAGCGGCCGTACCACGCGCCATCGGGCGCCTGATCCGTCCGCAAGAATCTGCGCGCCCCTTTCACCGCAGGATGGTCAACCGGCCAGCCAAGTTTGGCAAGAGCCTCGGCGGCGCGAGCGGTCACGTCTGCCGTCGAAGGATCGAGCATGGCGTTGTGATCCGCGAACGGAATGTTGTTCAGGATGGAGAGATTGTTGTCGCGATCGAACGCGCCCCACCCGCCATCGCGATTCTGCATGCTGAGCATCCAGGCGACGCCGCGCCGGACGACTTGATTCATGCGTTCCTTGTCGGGATATCCGACGCGAACCAGAGCCATCAGGACGAACGCAGTGTCGTCCACATCCGGAAATGGATCGTTGCGAAACTCGAAGGCCCAACCGCCCGGCGCGGCGTCATGGTTTTTCACCTGCCAATCGCCGCCTGCCATAATTTGCATATCCATCAGCCAACGCGCCGATTTGACCAGCGCGGGATGGCGCGGATTCACGCCGGCCTCTTCCAATGACACCATTGCAATCGCCGTGTCCCACACAGGCGAAATGCAAGGCTGCATGCGAATCACTTCGCCATCGGGAACTTCGTGAGCGGATAAGTGCTTACGCTGCTCCCGAAGGACCGGATCGTCGGGTCCGTATCCAAACTGGTGCAAACAGAAAATCGAATTCTGAATCGAAGGATAAATCGCCGCCAGCCCTTCGCTCCCCTCCATATGGCCCAGAAGCCACTTCTTCCCTCTCGCCAGAGCGAGCGCTCGGAAGGGCTTCCAGGGCAGGCGCTCGTAAAGCTTCATCATGCGGTCCATCGCCAGGAAGAAATTCCGCCAGGTGACTCCTTCGCGATCCCATTCAAAGGCTTTGCGCCGGCGATCGGGATCCGCGAACAGCTCGTCCACGTAGCCCTTTGGCGCGACGTCCCACTTCGGCCGGATCCCATACAGGATCGACAGCGTCACTATGATCGCCCGCGTCCACGAAGACATCTCGTACAAGTTCACAAAGAACCAGCGCGGCAGAAGAATCAATTCCGGCGGAATCGCCGGTGCCAAGTCGTATTCCACAGCGCCCATCAGCGCCAAATGGAAACGGGTGTAGGAGTTCGCGCTCTCGACGCCGCCCAGCGCAATGACGCGCTCCCGAGCGCTGCGCATATGTGGCGCATTCGGATCGTCGCCTGCGAGCTTGAGCGCGAAATACGCCTTGATCGTCGCGTCCAAGTCCGACGGCCCATTCGGAAAGATGCTCCAGCCTCCGTCCGCCAGCTGCCGGTGGCGAACATGAACCGCGAGCCTCGGAATTTTTGGCGAGCTTTTTTCGCCCATCGCATGATGGAACACGATGTAGTCGGAATTGAGCGTGCAATCGGCCTCGAGTTCGCCCCACCAATAACCTTCCGAGGATTGCGCCTTGAGGAGCCACTCGGTAGTGCGCTCGATCGCCAGATCCAGCACGCCCTCGAGCGTTCGAGTGGGCACGGTAGCCGTTCTGGCACCGTGAGTCCGCGTCGTCATCCGAGGAAATAGCAGCCCTTCCGACATTTTGTCCTTTCCAAGTGCTCAATATGAATACGGCCGCACGAACGCGAGCAATAGCCGCGCCACGCAACATGCCGCCCGAAATCGCTGGGAAGCCAACTACTCGAGGAACTCGGTTTTTTGCAAGCGGCGCTGCGCCTGCCCGACTACAACTGAAAACAAGCCAGACCCGCTTCCCCCTAGCTTGCCCACCATAGCTAGAGATGAGCGCGGGACCTCGCCGGTTGCATCCGCGATCCCCTGCTGATGCAAACAGATACAGCACGCCCGGGTAAATTATGTCTGCTAAGGGCTTCCGGGTCAACAAAAAATACTTGGGTCAAGAACCTACGCGGGATTCGTCTCAAGGCGCAAGAAGCATTGAAATCTGTGGAAAACACCTCGGACGGCGGTGTGGAAGGTTGGGGCGGCTCGTCGCTTATACCATTTTGCGCAATCGCCTTCCCAATTCTGGAAGCCGCGAAATCCACGCGTGCTGCTCCTTAAAGCGGTCGAGCGACCTCGCGGGCGTACCCCAGACGACTTGGCCGGAACGGATCGTTTTTCCAGGCAGGATGCCGCTCTGTCCGCCGAGCACGGCGCCCGATTCCACGTTGCAATGTTCTCCGAGGCCTGCCTGCCCGCCGATCGCCACGCCTTCGCCGATCACGCAGCTGCCGGAAATGCCGGTCTGAGCTGCGATTACGGAGTTTTCGCCGATTTGGACGTTGTGAGCGACCTGAACGAGGTTGTCGATTTTGACGCCGTTCGAGATGGCTGTGGTCTCAAGCGAACCGCGATCCACGGTTGTGTTGGCTCCGATTTCCACGTCGTCTCCAATGACCACACTGCCGATTTGAGGGAACTTCCAGTGGCGACCCTCGCCGAAAACATAGCCAAATCCGTCGGCTCCAATCACGGAGCCTGAATGAATGATGACGCGGCTGCCGAGATGAACTCCTTCATACAAAGTCACATGAGGATGCAGGCGCGACTCTTCGCCGATCGTGGCACCGCGCCCGACGAAGGAAAACGCCCCGATCACCGTCCGGGCCCCGACTGCGGCATGGTCCTCGATGACCACGTAAGGTCCGATCGTGGCATCCGGGGCGATTCTTGCCGCCGGCGACACTACCGCCGTCGCGTGAATGCCGGATGGGACGCGTTTACCCGGCAATATCAGTGCAGCGGCCTGCGCGAAGGCCAGTTTCGGCGCGTCAACCTGAATGGCCGTCTTGCCCGGCAGCGCAAGGCCCCGAGGCGCCAGAACGCACAGGGCTCTCGACGCCTCCGCTCGCGCGCGGTTTCGCTCGCCATCCACGTAGATCAAATCCTCGGGCCCCGCTGTATCCGGAGAGCCAAGGGACGAAATACGGGCGAGCGGATCGCCGTCAAGCTCTGCATGGAGGTACTTTGCGACATCTGTGGCAGTTAGCGTCATAGGAACCTCATTCATTGCTGGTTACGAGCAATCGTGAACACACGCTTCGATTACGCCAATCACGTCCCTCACGGGCGCCCGAGCTAAAACGGGTAAATCGGCTTTTCGCCCGGCGGCCGCGTCTTCCAGCGTTTGTGAACCCATAGCCATTGGTCCGGATGCGCCCGCGCGAAATCCTCGACGACCTTCATGAATTTGGCCGTGTTCGCCACAACGTCTTGATCTTCGTCGCCGGTTCGCACGAGATCCACGGCGGGCTCGAAGCGCAGGCGATACTTTCCGATCTCGTCATCCCAGAACGCATAGCCGGGAACAACCGCCGCATCCGTGCGCAAGGCAATCCGAGCCAGCCCTGAAGTGCTGCACGCAGGAATCCCGAAAAAAGGGACGAAAACGCCTTCCTCGAGGGAGGTATTTTGATCCGCGAGCACGCCGATGGCGCCGCCCTCTCGCAGATAGCGCAGCACCGAACGCGCCGCGTCGTTTTTTTCAATCACCCGGCAGCCCGAAAGGCAGCGATAGCTGTTCACCAGCGCGTCCACACGGCTGTTGTCAATCTGCCGCGCCAGAAAATGACACGGGTAGCCGTACACGGCGTGGGCAAACGAAGAAAGCTCCCAAGGCCCCATATGTCCAGTCAGAAAAAAGAGGCCTTTGCCGCGGCGCATGGCCTCGAGGTAGTTCTCATTTCCGTCAAGAATGATGACGCGCTCGATATTCTCGCGGTTGTATTTCGGAAACTGAGTGAATTCAGCGCCCATCCAGCCGATATTTCGCACCATCCTGCGGATGACGTGGCGGCGCATTGCCGGAGTCCACTCGGGGAACGCGAGCGCCAGATTGAAATTGGCCGCCCGCCGCAGCGATGGGCGCGCCCAATATGCAATCCGCGCGAGCATGGCTCCCAATGGCCGTGCGAGCCATCTAGGCAGCAAGCCCATTCCCTTCAGGAGGCTCCACGCGGCGAGGTACTCGATCCGTTCCCGCATCCGCGGCCATTTTGTCATATTCACTCACGACCGAGCTACCTTGGTTCAATTCGGTCCGGGTCTTTTGATAGACTGGCCGCACTTTGGACAAAAAAGAACGGGCGATTCAAACCCTCGCGATCGTGTTCGCGCTCATCGTTCCGCTCCTGGCATTCTTTACGAATCTGGCCACACTCGGCTTGATTGGGCCGGACGAACCGCGCTACGCGTGGATTGCGCGCGCCATGGCGCGGACGCATGACTGGGTGACGCCGCGGCTCTACGGACAGCCATGGTTCGAAAAGCCAGTTCTTTATTACTGGGCCGCCGGCATCGGATTCAAGTACCTGAAATCGGGCGAGATTGCCGCGCGGTTGCCGTCAGCTCTCGCGGCTGTGATTGCGGCGCTCGCCGTCGCCTGGATCGCACGCAAGTTTTACGGCGCCAAGACGGCGTGGATCGCGCTCTTGATTTTTCCCACTACGGTTGCGGCCATAGGCTTCGCGCGCGCGGCCACGCCGGACATGCTCTTCACCGCGAGCCTCACGTGCGCGATGGCGTTCGGGGCGGAAATCTTGAGTCGCCGTGCACTCTTGCGCCGCGACGTTGCAACGCCCAGCCCGGAAGATCCAGCCCCGAAACGTGACGCGCGCGACTTTCTGTTCTTCGGCGCGGCACTGGGCGCGGCCACGCTCGCTAAAGGTCCGGCAGCGATTGTGCTCGCCGGCGGAAGCTTGCATTTGTGGGCGCTCTGCACGCGGAACGCGCGAGTGTCGCTGCGATTCTTCCATCCGCTCGCGATCGCGGCTTTCGCGGTTGTGGCCTTGCCGTGGTACGTGCTGTGCGCGGTGCGAAACCCCGGCTTCCTCAGCGAGTTTCTGTTTCACCACAATGTCGAGCGCTACCTGACTCCGGTTTTCCAGCACCAGCAGCCGTTCTGGTTCTTCGGTCCCATCATTCTTCTGGCGCTGCTTCCCTGGACGATTCTGCTCGTGCCTGCCGGCGCCGAAGGTTTGCGGCTCTGGCGCGAAAAATCGTGGCGCAACTCGCCGGGATTCTTCCTGGCTTGCTGGGCGGCGTTTCCGATTGCCTTCTTCAGCCTGTCGCAATCGAAACTTCCGGGCTACATCCTTCCCTCCATTCCTCCGCTGGCTATCTTGCTGGCGGTGAGCCTCGATCGCTCGATCGTCGCCAAACCATGGATCGCGCGATACCTTCTGATCGGCTCGGGGCTGGCGCTCTGGGGGATGCTGTATTTCTTTGCGAAGGAATTCCGCCCGGCCATCCCGGAATTTTTCCGCGCCGACCTGATTGTGCTCGAGTTCCTCGTTTTCTTCGTGGTCACCACGGGTCCAATCGCGGCGATGCCGCGGCCAGCCACCGGAATGCTCGCCACCTGCATCATCTTCGTCCTGCTGATTGGCGGGCTCGCGCTATCCATCAACGACCTGGCATATTCGGCGCGCGCGCTGTTGCCCACGCGCCCGTGGTTCGCGGCGCACCCACGGGAGAAGATCGCGGTGTATCAAGTCCAGCGCAACTGGCAGTACGGATTGAATTTTTATTTTGGACGCGAATTGCCGGAATGGTCGCCCGCGACGCGCGGCCCAGCATTAGTATTCACGTCGCCCGAAGGCGCGGAAGAGCTAAGCAAGGAAACGACGGTGATCTCCGCCAAGGAATTCGGCAATCCGCGTTGCGTAAGAGTGGAATTGATGAACGGGGGCCACTAACGGGCTTCTAGCGGGCCGCGCGGCTAGTGGCCGGAAGCGAAAGCAGAAAAAACGAAACGATCATATTTTCATAGGTCTTGCGGTCGTCGTCACCCATCTGCGTATAGCTGATGCGCATCACTTCCTGACGCTTCGGGTCGGGCGCTCTTTGAAACAACTGGCTCGTCTCCTGAGCAAGATAAGTGCGATCCTGCGACAGAATGAAGAGCTTGGAAGTTCCCAGCAATCGACCAATGTGAGCGGAAACAGGTGGCTCCTGGCGGTATTGATAGTTGATCAGGTGGAAGCCAATTTCGCAAAATCGCATGACGAAAGGCAGCACGGAAAGGCCCGTTTTGCTCACCAGAAGCCGCAGAAGATCGACAGGATCATCGTAAGCGGAATCCACGGCTACGGCCGTCATGCGCGGATCGGCTTCGGCTGTTTCGAGTGCAGCGTAGCCTCCGAGGTCCACGCCCCACACGCCAAAGCGCTTCGGGTCCACGTCGGGACGGCCAGCCAGCGCGTTGACAGCGGAGCGCAATTCGTCCGCTTCGCGATAGCCGAGCGTGGTGTTCCCGGGACTCGAACCGTGTCCCGCGAAATCAAACAGGAAGACGTTGTACTGCTGATCCTGGAGCGCGGTTACAAGCGTGAGCGCGTCTCCGCGCTGCGAGCCGTAGCCATGGCAGAGAATGATCGTGGGCGCGCCCTGCAATCCGGGGAAGAACCAGCCTTCGCGGTCGCCGCCCTCCACCGGAAACGAAAATGTGGAGGGATGTCCCATCATGACATTGAGATCGAAGGTCTCAGGACTTCGGGACGGCTTCAGGATCTGTCGCAGCAGAAATCCGGCGACAACCGTGGTGCCAAAAACTGCGAAGAGAAGGAATGCGAGGAGTCCGGAAATCGCCTTGGCGAATGGGGTTGTCGGGTATCGAAGTTCCGAAATGACGCTCATCCGTCTCCGTTTCCGTATCGCCCAAGATTCATGTTGCGGGATGGTAGCATAATTCTTAGAGCACACCGGAAGGCTTCGTCCCGCACTTGCCAGCGGAGTAATAGTTGGGCGTAAAGGGAGGCGAGGCTATAATTTGGCTGTGGAGCACAAGTCCAGAACCGCTCAGCTCCTCGATCTCCGCCAGATGCACACGCGCGACCTCGAGCGCCTGTTCGAGGAAGAAGCAGCGTGCTGGCGGGATGAGCTATTCTGGGATTACCACGGATCGATCGACCTCATCCGGCGATTCGTTGAGTCGCATACGCTTGGCGGCAGCGTCGCATTCGAGGGAAGCGCGCCGGCGGGCTACGGATTTTACGTTCTGGAAGAGCACAAGGGATTGATTGGTGGATTGTTCGCGTCGCCGCGATTTGCGCAGTCGGACATCACCGATATCCTGCTGAACGAGATGCTTTCCACACTTCGCGGGTCGCCGCGAGTGAACCGCGTGGAAGCGCAAATCATGCCCTTCGGCCGCGAGCTGGATGGTGCCGTGCTGTGCAACTATTTCCGGCTCTTTCCCCGGCAGTTCATGATGTTGACGCTCGAGACAGCGAAGCTGAAGGGCGAAGCGCTCTCTCGCGGCCTGCGAATCGAACGTTGGAGCGACCGGAATTTCGAGGCGTGCGCGCGGCTGATTCAATTGGCGTATGCGAATCACGTGGATGGCGAGATCAACGACCAATATCGAAGCGAAGCCGGTGGTATGAAATTCTTGCGAAATATTGTGATTCTGCCGGGCTGCGGGCAATTCTTGCCGGAAGCGTCCTTCGTAGTGCGCGAGGCGTCCGGAGGACCGCCGGTGGCAATGGTGCTGACGTCCACCGTGGCCGAAGGAGTGGGACACACCACTCAGATTTGCGTGAAGCCCGGCCACCGCGGCTCGGGCATCGGCCGGTTCCTGATGGAGACTTCGATCCAGGCGCTCAAGGCGCGGCACTTCCATTCGCTTTCACTGACGGTGACGGCGCTGAATTCGACAGCGGTGAAACTCTACGAGGACCTCGGATTCCGCACCATCAAGAATTTCGCGGCAGGCGTCTGGCAAAGTTGAAGTGGATTTTACGGCACGCGAACGGCCGCGCTATTTTCGCGTGCGCTCGCGAAGCAAGCCCTTCAGTTCGTTCATGAATTCTTTCACGTCCTTGAAATCCGAATATACCGACGCGAAACGAACATAGGCGACCTTATCTAATTTCTTCAAGCGATTCATCAGTAGCGCGCCTACTTCTTCGGTAGTGCGCTCGCGTTCCGTGGCCTCGCTGACGAATTGCTCGGCTTCGTCCACCAACGCCTCGAGCTTTGGCGTGGGCACTGGCCGCTTCTCGCAAGCCTTCAGCAATCCTTGGAGAATTTTCTTGCGATCGAAGCGCTCGCGGCGGCCATCTTTCTTGATGACCATGTAAGGCACTTCGTCAATCCGCTCGTAGGTGGTGAAGCGCCGGTTGCACTTGAGGCACTGCCGGCGGCGGCGAATCAGATCGCCCGCGCGGCCCTCGCGCGAGTCCACCACTTTGTCGTTGATATTCGCGCAGAAGGGACACTTCACGGGCGCGCATCTCCCTTCGCTTTCCGATCCGCGGGTTCGACGTCTTCGATCATGTGGGCTTCCGCTTCCTCCGCGGCCTCCCGCTCCTCAGCTTGCGCCGCGCGCCGCAATTCGCCCATGGACCAGCCCTCGCGCAGAAGCAGCGGAATTCCAACCAGCGTTGAGCTGGCGAACGTAATCAGCCAAATCGTGATGGCGGCTGCCGCCGCTGGCTCCTTTTCTACTCCAAAGAGAACGGTGAAGACAAGAAATGTGGCCACTTGCGCGCCGCCGCCGACGCCGGGAAGCTGAGCCGCGGAGCCAACCAGCGTAAACGCGAGAACGAGCATGGCGCCGGTAAAATCGATTTGGGCGAGCGCGCCGCCGAAGGCGTGAGAAAGCCACAGGTAAATGAAGGCGATCAGAAGCCAGTGCGCGGCGCTCCAGCCGATCGCGGCCGCGAGATCGCCCCACGTCCTCAGCGCATGGAGCCCCTCGCTCAATTCCGCAATGAGCGCAGCGATCTTGGAGCGCCAGGCCGAGCGGTTTTTCCCTTCGATCAGGGAACGCTCGAAATTCCTGGCTACAACTCCGGCCCCGTGCAGCCGGAAGTAGACGAGAAATCCGGCTACAACCGCAAATCCAGCCAGGAAAATCGCGCCGCCGGTACGAACGACATGCAGAAACGCCGTGTCCGAGCCGCTCGAGAGTTTGCCGTGCGAAATGGCCACGAGGGCCACCCCTGCGAAGACGGCCGTCGCGCCGACGTCGAGACACCGCTCGAGCAAATACACGCCGAACATCCCAGATACGGTCTGCTTTTCCTTGCGCGCGATGAGCAGCGGACGAATGGGCTCGCCCGCGCGGCCCAAAAGAAAGACGCTGGCGAAGCCCATCACCGTCGCCGCGTAGACGCTCCAGAATTTCGATGGTCCGAGATACCTTGATATGCGGACCCACCGCGCCGCGCGGATTGCGTATGCCAGATACGTGGATAAAATTCCGAGAAAAAGAAGCGCGAGGTTGGCGTGCCGCCAGGAATTGCCCAGCACGCCCCAGCGAAACCCTTCGAGCGCTATCGAATTGCGGAATTTGTAGAGAAGCGCGGCGAGGGCGACGACCGCCAGCAGCAGTATGAGGAACTTGCGAAGCGATCGGCCCATTCGACGCGACCGTAGCAGCTTCTCGCGCGGAGTGTCAAGCATCGCTGAATTCTGCGGTTCGTCGCGAATCTTCTGCAAAATCCGCGCGGCTTGTGTTTTCCTCCCAAGCGTGTCTAATATGCCGCGCAGCCACGGAACTTTTCGGCAGGAAATTGCGTTCCTCATGATGAGGCCGAAGGGCGATGGGGTTGGTGAGGCAGACGACGATTGGAGCCCGATGCCCAACTGGTACAAAAATGCCTGCGGGGCGACGGGCCGGCGTGGGAGGAATTGGTGCATCGGCACACCCGCCGCGTGTTCGGCTTGTGCTATCGCTTCACCGGCAATTCGCACGAAGCCGAAGACCTGAGCCAGGAGGTTTTTCTGAAGATTTACCGCTCGCTCGCGAGTTATCGTTCGGCGGCCGGCGGCTTTCCGACGTGGCTGACAAGCGTCACGCGCAATTTGCTGGTGGATCATTACCGCCGCACCAAGCGCGACCGGCAGACGGATTCGATCGAAGACGAAATGGTGCATCTGGAGGAAAAGCATTCATCGACCCGCACGCCGTTCAAAAACGTCGCCGACGCGGAGTTGAGCCAGCAAATCCAGAGCGCGCTTTCGCGCCTCTCTCCGGATTTACGCGAGGCGGTGATCCTTCGGGACTTGCAGGGCCTGGAATATGGCGAGATACAAGAGGTTCTATCCGTGCCTGAGGGGACGGTAAAATCTCGAATTAACCGCGGCCGGATCGAACTCGCGCGGATTTTGGAGCAAATGGGATTGAGACCGGCATAAACGTCGGAAGAAAAAATGGCCTGGACCTGCGCACAAACCGAAGAGCGGCTGAGCGATTATCTCGATAATCTGCTCGGCGCGCCCGCCGTGGCGGAACTGAACCGCCACGTGGACGGCTGCGCCGACTGCACTCGCCTGGTCGAGCAGGTTGGCGGGGCGGTGCGGCGGATGCGCTCGCTCGAGCCGGTGGAAGTGCCGCCGCAGCTCATCGCTTCGATTTTGGACCAGACAATCGGCCCGCGGCCGGAGAAGAAGGGCTGGCGCGGCTGGTTCGCATGGACTCAGCCGATTTTCCAGCCTCGGTTCGCGATGGGCGCGCTGACGTGCGCTTTGACACTCTTCATATTCGGATACGCCATCGGCATCAGCCCGGCAAAAATCAGGAAAGGTGATTTGACGCCCACGAATGTCTACCGCGCAGCCAATCGGCAGGTCCACTTGACCTTCGGGCGCGCGGTGAAATACGTCAACGATTTGAAAGTCGTCTACGAAATTCAATCCAAGCTGCGGCCGGAAGAATCGCCCTCCCGCGAGCGTCAACGCGAAGAAGCGCCCACGCCGACGCCCCAGGAAAAATCCCAACAGGACGCGCATCCAGGCCGCAGCACGAATCTCGACGCGAAGCTCTTCGCGTTTTTCGTCACGCAGAATGCCACAAGGAGCCCACGATGAAGTGCGCGGTCCACACCGAGGTGGATGCCACCGGCTTCTGCCGGAATTGCGGCAAGCCGCTCTGCGTCCAGTGCCAGCGCGAAGTGAAAGGCGCGCTCTATTGTGAGGATTGTGTCGCGTCGTCGCTCGCCGGAAATCGCGCCGCCGCGTCCGAAGCGAAGAACGATGTCAACCCCGGCGCGGCAGCGGCCCTCGGACTGATTCCGGGTCTCGGAGCGGTTTACAACGGCGAGTACACCAAGGCCATCATTCACGTCGCGATCTGGGCCGGACTCTTCGCGATTGGCGCCACTGGTTCCCTCGGCGATCTCTCAGCGCTGGTCTGGATCGCTTTTGGCCTCTTCCCGGTCTACATGTCGGTCGACGCGTATCGAGTTGCGAAAGCGCGCTACTCCGGAGAATCGATACCCGGAATCGGCGCCGGAGCCATCCCCATCGGCGCGGTAGTTCTGATCGGGCTTGGCGCCGTCGCGCTGCTCGGAAATTTTGGGCTGATTCGGTCCGACTGGATCGAGCGCGGTTGGCCGCTCATCCTGGTTGCCATCGGCGTCTGGATGATTGTGAAGCGCGGCAAGGCCGGGCCTTCGGGAGGCGCGACCCATGGCGGATAGCGTGCGCTGCACTTGTCCGCGATGCCGGACGCGCGGGCTGATGGGTCCGGTCATCCTCATCACGATCGGCGTTCTGTTCCTTATTGCCGAATACAGCGGCCGATATTCTTTCGGCGAATTATGGCCGGTCATCTTGATCGTCATCGGCGCAATGAAACTGCTCGAAGCCTCCGCTTCCGCCGAAGGCCACGTCGGCAAGGACAAACAGCCATGAATCGATGCTGCGCCACCGGCGACGCGAGCGAGCGCCGCGCGATATGAGCGATCCTGCGCGGCAGCGGCAATCTGTCTTCGGCGGACTGCTCCTCATCCTGATCGGCGTCCTCTTCCTGCTTCATCATTTCCGTCCCGAGCTCGGAATCGGGCATCTGTTTCGCATTTATTGGCCGCTGATACTGATTGGTTGGGGGCTCATCAAGCTCATCGAGAATTTCGCCCCGCGAGCGCCCGGAGAAGCTCGTGGCCCGATCATCAGCGGCGGAGAAATCGCGCTGTTGCTGTTGCTGGTTTTCGCCGCGCTCGGGCTCGAAGGCTACGACCGTGTCCGGAAGCAGTTCCCCGGAATGGATATGGGCGATATGTGGACTGAGAACGGTGTCCCAGTCAGCGAAGAACTGCCGCCGCAGACCATTCCCTCAAATTCGACGATCTCGATTCGAACGGAGGAAGGCGACGTCACGGTCTTCCCCGACGACGGCAATCAGCTGCGGGTTGTGGCGACAAAGACTGTTTCGTCGATCAGCGAAGGAGAATCTCGCAAGCGCGCGGAGCAGATCAGCGTGGCGATCGCGCCGCAGGGCAAGCTCGGCTATGCGATTCAACCTACCGGCATTTCAGGCCACGGGCGCGCTCGCGTCGATTTCGAGGTTCACGTACCGAAGCAAGCCAGCATCGTCGCCAAAACGGATAAGGGCGATATCAACATCAGCGATCTCTCGGGCACCATCACGGCGACTTCGCAGAAAGGCGACATCGAGATTCACGATACCGGCGCGGTCACCCTCACGATGCAGAACGGCGACGTCCGCGTAAACACCATCAAAGGCGATGTCTCGATAAAAGGCCCGGGCAATGACGTTAACGTCGGCGGCGTCACCGGCAACGCGACTCTCGACGGCGATTTCTACGGCTCCGTGCAGCTTGAAAACATCAGCCAGACCGTGCGATTCACGTCTTCACGCACCTCGCTGCTGATCGCCAGTCTCCCCGGGCAGATTGAACTCGATTCCGGTTCGCTTCAAATTTCGGACGTGCCCGGAAACATCCGTGTGGCCACGCGCGACCGCGACGTCAATGTCGATAACACCGCCGGCCGCATCGAGATTGCGGACGCTCACGGCGACGTTTCTGTCAGCCTGAAACAGCCGCCCAAGGACGAAATCAACATTGTCGACGATACCGGCGGAATCGATCTCGCGCTGCCCTCAGCCTCCACATTTGAAATTTCCGCGTCCTCCCGCTCGGGCGACGTGGACAGCGATTTCGAGGCGACTGGCTTGAGCAAGCAAACCAGCGGTGACACAACCACGTTGAATGGAAAACTGGGGACTCGCGGGCCGAAGATATCGCTGGCCACGAGCTACGGAACGATCAATCTACGCAAGACCGAATCATAGCCTTCATCATCGCTCAAGCATTCGCTCGATCGTCGCAAAAAAGCCTGGGAACGAAACCGCCGCGCACTCCGAATCCTGAATAATCGTGGTGCCTTCCGCGCCCAGGCCTGCAATCGCCAGTGCCATCGCAATGCGGTGGTCGCCGTGCGGATCGATCTTCGCGCCGTGCAATTTCCCAGCGCTTCTTCCCTCGACGCGCAGCCCATCTGGAAACTCTTCCAGCCGGGCGCCCATTCTGCCGAGCGATTCGGCAAGCGCGGCGATCCTGTCGCTTTCCTTCACTCGGAGTTCCTGCGCGGCGCGAATCTCGATTCCCTTCTCTGTAAAGGGGCCGAGCGCCGCGAGCATCGGCAGTTCGTCAATCATCTCAGCCACTTGCGCGCCCGAAATTTCGCCTCCCGAGATTGGCCCGTGATGCACGGCGAGGTCGCCCACCAGCTCGCCCGCGACGCTCTGCAAGGAAGCGACGTGAATCGGCGCGCCCATCGCGATCAGAAAATCGAGAATGCGCGTGCGCGTCGGATTGAGCCCGACGTTATGAATTGTGACGCTGGACCCCGGCAAGATGAGCGCCGCCGCGATGAAAAAGACGGCCGACGACAAATCTCCAGGCACCGCGAGATTTCGCGCTTCCAGACGCGGCCCGCCCTGGACGCGAATGGCCTCTTTGCTTGCCGTGACGCGCGCGCCAAATTCCCTCAGCGCCAGTTCCAGGTGATCGCGCGTGGCAATCGGCTCGCGGACCGAAGTCTCGCCTTCAGCGAAAAGCCCAGCCAGCAATATCGCGGACTTCACTTGCGCGCTCGGAATCGGCAGCCTGTAATCAATCGAGTGCAGCCGCGTGCCTCGAATTTCAAGCGGCGCGCGCCCGCCGTCGCTTGACGTAATCTTCGCGCCCATCGCGCCAAGCGGTTCGATGATCCGGCGCATCGGACGGCGCCGCAGCGATGCGTCGCCTGAAATTGTCGAAGCGAAATCCTGTCCCGCGAGCACGCCGGTCAAAAGCCGCATTGTCGTGCCCGAATTACCGGCGTCGAGCGTTCGCCGCGGCGCTTTCAAGCCGTGCAGGCCGCGCCCGGAAATGCGAACGGTTCGGTCGCTGAATTCGATCTCGGGCCCCAGCCGCTCCAGGCATTTGAGCGTGCTCTTGCAGTCCGCGGCCGCCGAATAGTTTCGAATTTCGCTCTTGCCGTGGGCCAGCGCCGCCAGAATCGCGTACCGGTGAGAGATCGATTTATCGCCCGGTAGTTCCACGACTCCGGTGATGGCCCGCGCCGGCGTGATTTTCGCCTTGCTCACTCGGCGATTCTAGCAGGTTCGCGAGATTCTCCAATTTCGTACAGTTCCTCGACTAACTCCGCCGGGTTGACTTGCATCTAACCTCCTCGTGACGGAGATTTGCTCCAGGTCCGCTGGGGCAGGTATCATCAGTATTCAATGATGCGACATCGGTTTTCCCTAGCCCTGACCCTGGCATTGTTGCTCGTGGCCTCTCTGCCTCTGCCTGCCGCAGACGACGGCACGATCCCGCTCGATCAAATTCAGCCCGGAATGAAAGGCATTGCCTACACGATTTTTTCGGGCGACACGGTTGAGCCGATGGATCTTGTCGTCATCGGCACACTTAAGAATGCGCTGGGCCCCAAACAGGATGTGATCCTGGTTCAATTGCTCGGCGAGAAGCTCGAACATTCCGGCGTGGTCGCCGGCATGAGCGGCAGCCCCGTATATTTCAATGGCAAGCTTGCCGGCGCTCTATCGCTCAAGCTCGGGATGTTCACCAAAGAAGCGATCGGCGGCGTGACGCCGATTGCCAATATGTACGACATTTCCAAGGTTCTGCCGCCGGCAGGCGCCCCTGCCAAGACGCCCAATACTTCGGCCGCGTCCGTGAGCGGCGCGAATTGGGAATCTGTGTCGGCCGGTTCGGCTGCCGCGAGGATTTCAATCCCGCAGGAACTTGCGCAGCGGGCTTCGCTTGAATCCGGCAGCTTCCTTGTCCCGATCGAAACGCCGATGGTCGTGAGCGGCATGTACCCCGAAACTTTGGCGCAGTTCGGATCCCAGTTGAGCGCGCTCGGATTGACCGCGATGGCCGGCGGGACCTCGGCGCCTTCGCCAGAGGATGCGAAGATCAAACCGGGCGACATGATTGGAATGGAATTGGTTGGCGGCGATCTCTCTCTTGCTGCCGGCTGCACCGTGACCGCGATTGTCGGTGACACGGTCTACGCATGCGGCCATCCGCTCTTCAGCTTTGGGGACGTATCGATTTCGCTCACTCGCGCGCACGTTGTCACCACGCTCAATTCCTCGATGGCCTCCACAAAAATCATCAGCACCGGCGGCGTGATCGGAACTTTGACCGAAGACCGCACGACTGCGGTCGCAGGCCGGCTTGGCGCGGGGCCGCCGATGATTCCCATGGACGTCTCGATTTCGACGCCGCAGGAAGAAAAGCAGTTTCACTTCCAGGTTGCAGAGATTCGCCAGCTCACGCCGTTGCTCGTCGCAGTTTCGGCGTTGAACGGCATCTCCGGCAATACGGCCTACACGGAAGGCACTACGCTCCAATTGAGCGGCGAAATTGATTTGAAGGACCACGGCACCGTTCAACTCGAAGATCTCTACGCGCCGCAGGATTCTGGCTCGCCCGGCGGCCTGCAAATCGCGTTTGCCGTGCTGCGCACATTCGGCGAGATTTATACGAACCCTTACGAACCTCCTCGAGTGGAAAAGGTCTCGATTCGCGTCACCAGCATGCCCGAGCGCCGCTCGGCCTCGATTGAGAGCGCCTGGAGCGAAAAGAACGAGGTCGAGCCTGGTGAAACCGTTGGCGTAAAGGTACTGCTGCGGCCGTATCGCGGTTCGCCGTTCATTCAGGAAATTCCCATCACGATTCCGCCGCAGTCTGCGCGCGGCCCGATGCAGCTGCTTGTCTCCGATGGCGACACGCTGAACCGGATGACGCAGGCTTTCCGCGTGCCTTCGCAGTTGGCGGGACTCGACGAGCTTGTGGCTCTCTTGAACCGCGAGCGCCATAATGACCGGCTTTATGCCGCGCTGCTCCAGCCCACGCCTACGTTGCTTGTCGAAGACAAAGAGCTTCCGAATGTGCCGCTCTCGGAAATCAATATCCTGGACCAGCACCGCAACCCCGGCTCGGCGCGCTTGCTCGGCCAGTCGACGGCCGGCGAATGGTCCGTGCCCATGAATCGAGTGATTGCCGGCCAGCGCGTCTTGACCATCACCGTCAAGTGAATCGCCTGAAAGAAGGAGTTGCGATCCGGATGAAACAACGAACATGTGCGGTGTGCGTGCTCGGCGCTGTGGCGCTGGCAACCGTGCTCGTGATTGCCAGGACGGCAAGCGGCGAGCACACCAGATTCTGGCGCGAGACTGATTACACCGACTTCGAAAAAGGCACGCGGAAGGGCGTCGCGCTTCGTAGCGATGGATGGCTTGCCCCGGCTCCAAGCTTCGTTCAGTTCGCTGATCCGAATCTCGCCTATCTCTGGCAAGTTCGACTGGATTCGCACGGCCATCTCTACGCCGCGGGAGGCTCGAACGCCAAAGTCGTTCGCTTCGATGATCAAGGTAAGGCCACTACAGTTTTCGAGGCTCAAGAGCTCTCCGCGCAAACGATTCTCTTCGATCCGCATGACAACCTCTACGTCGCCACCTCGCCGGACGGAAAGGTTTACAAAGTCACCCCCGACGGCCAGAAGAGCACCTTCTTTGAGCCCAAGAAAAAATATATCTGGGCGCTGGCAATGGATTCGCACGGAACGCTTTTTGTCGGTACCGGTGACACTGGAGAAATTTTCGCGGTCGGCCCCGGTGGAAAAGGCCAGCTTTTCTACAAGACAAGCGAGCGCCACGCGCGATCGCTGGCTTTCGATTCAAAAGGCAATCTGATCGTCGGTACGGACCCGGACGGTCTGGTCCTCCGCATAGATGTCAAGGCGGGCAAGGGAGGCACGGCGGAAGCAGGCCCGGCGTTCGTGCTCTATGAAACCGACAAAAAGGAAGTGACGGCTCTGCTCACCGGCCCGCATGGCGAGATCTACGCCGCGGCGATAGGTGAAAAGCCGAAGAGCGCACCGGTGTCGCCGGCCGCTGCCATTGCCCAGGCTGCCGCGCAGGCCGCTGTGGCGGCTGCTGCCAGCGCTCAGGCTGCCGCAGAAGCCGCGCAGGCAGGCCCCGCGGCCCTCCCCCCGCCCCCTCAATTTCCGTCCACGACGGGCGGAGGCGAAGTGCTGAAGATCGCGCCGGATGGTTCTCCGGAGTCGTTGTGGAGCTCTCGCGATGAAACTGTTTATGCGCTGAGCTATTCGAACGCCGGGAAGCTGCTTTTGGGGACGGGCAATCACGGCAATGTCATTGAACTCGAAGGCGACCGCGTGTTTTCCATCAGCGCCAGCGCCGCTTCGGATCAGGTGACCGCGCTCATCCCCGGTGCCGGCGGCGCCATCTACGCCGCAACGGCGAATCCTGGCAAAGTTTTCGTTCTTGGTCCCGGCTACGAAAAAGATGGCACGTATGAATCCGAAGCCTTCGACGCCAAGATTTTTTCGCAGTGGGGCCGGCTGACATGGTGGGGTGAAAACGGCGCGATGTCCGGCAAAATCGAATTCTATGTGCGATCGGGGAACACTTCCCGGCCCGGCGAGAATTGGAGCGAATGGGCTGGGCCCTACTCGAAGCAGAGCGCCGATACAGTTTCGTGCCCGCCCGCGCGATTCGTTCAATGGAAGGCCGTCTTTCGTGAAACCGATGGCGGCGGCGCGCCCAGCCTCTCGTGGGTGAATGTTGCTTATTTGCCCAAAAATGTTCCGCCAGTGATCGACAGCATTATCATCCAAAGCCCCGGCATTCGTGTTCAAGGGTTTTCGACAAATAATCCTGCATCCGGATCGGCGCCGGCCCAGCTCCGAGTTCCACCGCCTTACAGCCCGTCGGCTCCGGCAATCTCCGCGCCCGCCGAGCCTCAGAAACAGCCGAAAGTCGAAACCCCGCCGCAAGGGACTGAACAAAAGGGGTATCGCAGCGTGCTTTGGTCCTCGCACGATGACAACGACGACGATCTCACCTTCAGCATCTACATCCGCGGCGAAGGCGAAAAGAATTGGCGGCTCCTGAAGGACAAAGTCGATCAGCACTACTATTCCTGGGACGCGACAACCATGCCCGATGGCGCCTACTATCTGAAAATCGTGGCCTCCGACTCCCCGTCGAATCCCGCCGATCGTGCGCTCGCTGCCGAGCGCGTGAGCGATCGATTTGAAGTCGACAATACGCCGCCCACGGTCGAAAAACTCCGCGCGGAACACGTAAATGGAAGCGGCGGCGACGTTACCGTCACTTTTGACGCCCGCGACCCCGCCAGCACCATCGACCGCGCGGATTACAGCATCGACAGCAGCGACTGGAGTGTGATCTTTCCGAAAGGCGGACTGTCCGATGCGCAGCAGGAATCGTACGAAATTGCGCTGCACGATCTGGCGGCCGGCGAGCACACTCTTTCGGTTCGCGTAACAAATCGGAACGACAATTCGGCGAGCGCGAAGATCACCTTCACGGTCACCCGCTGAGCGCAAGCGAAACGTCAGCGCGGCTTCTCAGTGCGTTCAATCGCCCGCATGCTCGAAGAGACCCGCGAAGACGGAAGCTCAATTATTTCGCGTCCTTGAATTCTGATCCCGCAGGCCGCGCACACACCAGGCTCTTGAACCCACTCCACCCGGACCACCTGCGCCTGGCAGCGGCAATCTTCGCGCGGCCGTCCCGTTAGCTCCGAAGGCATTGTCAATACGACTTCGAGCGCATCGCCGACCGTCAGCGGCCGCGGCGTGCGAAAGTAAATTCCATGGTCCGACATGTTCACGGCATCGCCGTTGTACATGTCCAGCGATGCCGAACTCTGCACCCGGAAACGGATGGGCAACGAAACGGACTTGCGTGGTTCCAACCGGCGGTCGCGCGGAGACATCGTCCCCTCCTGCGGATTTACAAGTGATCGCCAGATGCACTTGGGAAGGGTAGCCTTGAGTTTGCCCCCCATGACCCGGCAGGACAAGTTTCTTTCTTTTCGCCTGCACCAAACATTTAACCTTGAGCGGCTCGCTGTCGCATCAGCGCGGGCGCCACGGCGTATGCAATAATGCAACCGCCACTCACTGCAAGTAGAGAGGAATGATGCCTGCAGGGCCAAGTCTCGGGGAAATTCGCGCGGCGCAGGGCCGAATCGCGCCGCAAATCCATCGCACGCCGGTACTGACTTCCTCCGCGCTCGATAAGATCGCAGGTGCTCGGCTTTTCTTCAAGTGCGAGAACTTTCAGAATACCGGCTCATTCAAAATACGCGGCGCGACGAACGCGGTTCTCTCACTCTCAAATGACGAGGCGCCGCGCGGCGTCGTCACCCATTCGTCCGGCAATCACGCCGCTGCACTCTCGCGCGCCGCCCGCTTGCGCGGCATACCGGCCTGGATCGTGATGCCCTCGAACGCCCCCGAGACGAAAAAAAACGCCGTCCGCGGCTATGGCGGCGAGATCACCGAATGCGAGCCCACGCTCGCCGCTCGAGACTCCACCGCCGCCGCAATCCTCAAAAAGACCGGCGCAAATTTCATCCATCCCTACGACAACCTGCGGGTGATCGCCGGTCAGGGCACGGCGGCGCTCGAGTTTCTCGAGGAAGTTCCCGATCTCGATATCTTGTTTGCGCCCGTCAGCGGCGGAGGGCTGCTCAGCGGTACTGCCATCGCGGCGAAGGAATCGAACGCTCGCATTCGCGTGTTCGGCGGCGAGCCGCGCAATGCTGACGATGCTTTCCGCTCGTTGGCGTCGGGAAAGATTGAGCCCGCGGCAAAGGCCGAAACCATCGCCGATGGCTTGCGGGCCACGCTCAGCCCGCTCACCTTCTCAATTCTTCGCGAGCGCGTGGATCACATTGAACCGGTAACCGAGGACGAAATTGTCGAAGCGATGCGGTTAATCTGGGAACGTATGAAGATTGTGATTGAGCCTTCGGCGGCCGTCGCAGCCGCTCCGGCACTCCTCCGAAAGATTCCCGCCGCGGGAAGACGCGTTGGGATCATCCTGTCGGGCGGAAATCTCGATCTCGCGCGCCTTCCGTTTCATTCATAGCTCGCGCGCGAGCACGCACGCAAAACCCGCGAATGCGGGAAGCAGCTTGCTCCGGGCCTCAACTTACAGATCGTCGTGCGGCTTCCAATCTTCGGGCGGAAAATCGATCTTCCAGAATCGCGGTGATGGCACGTCGAAAGCGATCGGAACGTGAAAGCCTTCCGGCGCCTGCTTGGCGGTTGCGACCACGCGGCAGCTGATCGTTTCCTTCGTTCCCGCGTGCTCCAGGACAAATCTCGTTTGCGCCGCCAAATTCCGCGGGCTCACGAGCATGGCACCGGCCGGATTGACGCTGAGCGTCATCACCGGCACGACCTCTTCCTCATTGAGCTTGGTCGCAAGGCGCGCGTTCGCTCTCACTCGCAGCAGGACGCGCTGTCCCCGGCGGCGATTCTCCGCGAGGGCATTGGCTCGAACGTGCGGCGGGAGACCCGGATGTATCGCTGCGGCATTTCCGGTTGTGGTTTGAGCCGCCGGTTTCGATAACGGCAGGGGCGCTGTTTGAGGGGTGGGCATGGATTACACACTCTCGGTGGATTTAAATTTTCACTCGACGCGAAGAATTGCGGCGACTCGAGATCCGGCGGGGCAAAAGTTCGGCCGTGGCGCGATATTGCGCCGTCGAGCACATACTAGATTCTACCTAGGCACTGGTCAATGGTACGAAGGTTCCGCAATCGCGCGCGTTTTTTCCGCTCGCGAAATCTTCGCGATCGTTCCGGACAATTTGGAACTTGATCGCGTGTTGCCGGCGCGCTGAAAATTCTCTTTGCTCACGGAGGATTCGTCATGACTGTCGATCGCGTTCGGCATCTCGTTGGAATCGGCGTGGACGCAGCGGCCGAGTTGGCCGACGCCTCGTCCTCGAATGTTCTGCGCCTCGAAAACCTCGATACGGACTTGCGCCCGCCGGATGCCGCGCTCGCCATTTCGCGCGCTGAAATCGGCCTGGATAGCGCCAACAGCTATCTCCCATTTTTCGGTGCGAACGAACTTCGCATCGCAGCCGCCGAGCATGTTTCGCGGTCGTCGGGCGCTACCTACGATTGCCAGCGCGAGTGCATCATCACCGCCGGCGGCTGCAACGGAATTCTCAACACGCTTCTCGCGCTGCTCGATCCCGGCGACGAAGTTGTAATGACCGATCCCATCTACGTCGGTCTCGTGAATCGTGTTCGCCTCTCCGGCGGCGTCCCCGTCTTCGTTCCCTTCCACGCGCAAGGTGCATCCTGGCGGCTCGATCTTGACGCGCTGCGCCGCGCCGTCTCCAAACGCACGCGTGCATTTCTGATGATGAGTCCCTCGATGCCTTCGGGCGCCGTCCTCGATCGTGCCGAGTGGGAAGCGGTCGCTGCTGCCTGTATCTCGGCAGGCGCGTGGATGATTTACGATGCCGCCATGGAACGCATCCTGTGCGATGGCGCGCCGCACATCCATCCCGCCTCGCTCGCGGGCATGGCGCGTCGAACCATCACCGTCGGCACTGCCTCGAAAGAGCAGCGCATGATCGGCTGGCGAGTTGGCTGGATCGTTGGACCGCACGAAGTGATGCGCGATATCGGCCTGGTATGCATCTCAAACGTGGTCTGCCAGGTCGGAATCGCGCAGCGGGCCGTCGCAGCGGCGTTGCGCGAGGGCGAAGCCTCGTTTCGCGCGGCCTTGGTCGAATGGCAATCGCGCCTCGATTGTATCCGCGAAGAATTGAACTCTCTTCCGCTCATGCCCTGCAGCGGCGGATGGTCCGTGCTGCTTGACGTCGAAAAATTCGGAATTAAGAGCGAGGAAGCGAGCCGCCGGTTGATGGAACGCGGCCAGGTTGCCGCCACCCCGATGAAAAATTGGGGATCGGAGCGAAGCGATCGCTTCGTCCGCTTCGTGTTCTCGAATGAGCCGGTCGCTCGCTTGAAAGGGCTGCGCGCCCGCGTTGAGCGTGCGCTTCTGCCCGCGTCCTAAATGCTCTCTCGCAGCGTGTGAAAAATCTTCACCACGCCGCAGCCTGATCCAGAAACCAGATCACTCTTCCCGCAGCTCGCACGCGCGCCGCCGGATACACGCTCGTTTCGCTGTCCGGCTCTCGCCGGATCGCCGAGACGATTTCGCGCTTCTTGCTTCCCTCCACCAGAAAAAACACATTTCGCGACTGGTTGATCACCGGAAGCGTCAGCGTAATTCGCCGCGGCGGCTCGGCCGGAACTTCCGCAGCCACCACCCAGCGCTTCGTTTCGGCCAGCGCCGGCGAATCGGGGAAAAGCGACGCCGTATGCCCTTCGCCTCCGACGCCAAGAAACGTCAAATCGAATTCCGGCCGCTCGCCGAAGAATTCCCGCAACTCGGCTTCGTACGCGATCGCGGCGTCCTCGGGGCGCTTGAAATTGGTCGGAATCGGGTATACGTTTTGCGGCGGGATCGGCACGCGCGAAAGCAGCGTCTCCCGCGCCATCCGGAAGTTGCTGCGTTCGTCCTCGCTCGATACGTAGCGTTCGTCTCCAAAGAAAAAATGCATCTGCTTCCATGGAAAACGCGTCGCGTATTCCGCCGCCCACAGTTCATTCAACGATTTTGGAGTTGTCCCGCCGGAAAGGCAGATCGAGCAGCGCCCGCGCGCGATCGCCGCATCAAGCGCGATTCGCAATGTTTCTTCGGCTATGGCGTGGGTGAGCGAGGACGCGTCTGTGAAAACGCGTGCTTCCCGAATCACGGATTCGTCCAGCAATCCGCGGTGCCGAGCATCAACTGCTCCGCTTCCGGTGGGCCCCAGCTCCCCGCCGGATACACGTGCACGGGCGGCCGGTTCTGCAGCAGCGGCGTATAGAGCCGCCACGAATCCTCCACCCAATCGTCGCGGACGAAGAGGGTCGAATCGCCTTTCAGCACGTCGAGCAGCAGCGTTTCGTATGCTCCCGGCAACGGTTGAAACACATCCGAGTATCGAAACTTTAGACTTTGATTCTGCAGCTCGATCGTGTCGCCGGGCTTTTTGATCTCGAAGCGAAGATCGAATCCTTCATCCGGTTGAATCGTTATCACGAGCTTGTTGGCTTGCAGCGAAGACTGATCGCGTTCGGGAAACATCGCAATCGGCGGCCTTCGGAAATTGATTGAGATATAGCTCTCGCGCTCTGCCAGCCGCTTCCCCGTGCGCAGAAAAAACGGCACGCCGTGCCAGCGCCAGTTCTCAATCCACAGCCGCAGCGCAACGAACGTTTCCACTTTCGAATCCTTCGCCACTCCCGGTTCTTCGACGTAAGCGGGCACCTCTTTGCCGTCGATCTTTCCGCGTCCGTACTGCCCAAAAACAACGTCGCTGTGATTGATCGGCATCACCGATCGCAACACTTTCGCCTTCTCCTGGCGAATGGCCTCGGCCTCGAACACCGGCGGAACTTCCATCGCCATCAGAGTCAAAAGCTGAGTCAGATGATTCTGGATCATGTCGCGCATCGCGCCGGCGCCCTCGTAGTACTTCGCGCGATGCTCCACGCCGAGCGTTTCAGCCACGGTGATCTCCACGCTCGCGATTCGATCGCGATTCCACAGTGGCTCGAAGAACGAATTCGCAAACCGAAATACCAGAATATTCCGGACCGTTTCTTTTCCCAGATAGTGGTCGATCCGGTAGACCTGATCTTCGGTGAAATACTTGTGAACGCAGTCGTTCAGGCTCTCGGCGGAATCGAAATCGTGTCCAAATGGCTTCTCGATGACGATCCGCGTCCAGCCGGGACCTTTGTTGAGTCCGGCCTCGCCGAGCGCGCCGATGACCTTTGGAAACGCCTCGGGAGGCAGCGCCAGGTAAAATACTCGATCGCCCTTGAGCCCAGTGTCCTTCTCGATGCTCTCGATTCTCTTGCCGAGCGCCTGAAAATCACTGGCGTTGCCGCCGTTCGGCAGCCCCTGATAGAAAATGTGACGGCCGAATTGAGGCGGAAGGCTGTTGGCCGGAACTCCGGAATCGATTGCGTCTTGGCGGCAACGCTCGCGAAAGCTCTCGTCGTTTACATCCGTTTTCAGATCCACGCCGAGCAACACGGAATTCTCCGGCAACATGCCGCTTTTTCTCAGGCTATAAAGCGCCGGAAATATCTTGCGCCCGGTCAAGTCGCCGGTGGCGCCCATGACGACGAAAAGACATGGCAGCGAAGGTATCTGCTTCGGCGCGATGCGCGGCGCGGAACTATCGGCCGTCTTCGTAGTAGCCGCTCCATTTACCACGGTGCCCACTTTCGACTCCTTTCAGATTCGCGTCTCATCTCGCGCGAAAATACGAGACTTCACTTGCTCGCCACCTTCTGTACCGCATGTCCGCCGAATTCGTGCCTCATCATCGCGAGCAGTTTGTTCGAAAAGGGTTCGGGATCCTGCGAGCGGAAACGCACGTCGAGCGCGGCGGAAATGACTGGCATCGGCACGCCGAGCTGGATTCCCTCGATCGCCGTCCAGCGTCCTTCGCCCGAATCCGTCACGTAGGCTCCAATTCCTTCGAGCTTCGGATTCGATTCGAGAGCATCGACCGTCAGATCGAGCAGCCAGGAACGGATCACGCTCCCAAACTGCCAGATTTTGCAGATTTGAAGCAGATCGAGTCCAAACTCTTTTTTGTGATTGAACAAATCGAGACCTTCGGCATACGCCTGCATGATTCCGTACTCGATTCCGTTGTGCACCATTTTCACAAAATGGCCGGCGCCCTCGGGACCGACTCGGCCCCACCCTTTGTCGGGCGCGGGCGCGAGCGTCTTGAAGATGGGCGAAAGGCGCTCGACCACAGCCGCGTCGCCCCCAATCATCATGCTGTAGCCCTCTGTGAGCCCCCAAACGCCTCCGCTGGTCCCGACGTCCACAAAATTGATTCTCTTTGGCTTGAGTTCGGCCGCCCGCCGCATCGAATCGTGATAATTCGAATTGCCGCCATCAATAATCGTGTCGCCTTCGGAAAGATGCGGCAGCAGTTCCGCAATCGTGCTGTCGACTGGCGCTCCCGATGGAACCATCAGCCAGATCGCGCGCGGCGCTTTGAGCTGGCTCACCAGCGACTCCAGCGAATTCGCGCCTTGCGCGCCTTTCTCCGAAATGCGCTTGACGGTGGCCGCATCGCGATCGTATCCGACTACGCGGTGCCCGCCCTTCACCAGGCGCTCCGTCATGAAGCCGCCCATCTTTCCGAGACCTATCATTCCCAGTTCCACGGCTAGCCTCCTGGCTGGCGCGCCGGACTCAGAACGCCGTATTCGGCGAACGCCTCGCGCAATTGGTTGGCGTTGCGGAAATGGATCGTGCGCATGCCCAGCTCTTTTGCGCACTCGAGATTCAGTCCGCGATCGTCAATGAAAATGCATTCGCTCGGATCGCGCTGCGTCATGCTCAGCGCGCGCCGGTAAATTCCGGCGTCGGGTTTTCGGACACCCAGATAACATGAGCTGAAAAACGCTTTAAAGTAATTTCGCAGGTGAAATGTCCGGATGCGGTATTCGTTGATTTCAGCCGATTCGTTGTTGAGAGCCGCCATGAACAATTTCTTTGTGGCAACGAGTTCGCCGAGCAATTCGAGCGATTCTGGAAACGGCTGCGACTGGTCGAACATGAATTGTCGAAATTCATCGCGCGTGAACGGCCTCTCGCGATAGAAAACCGTCCGCTGCAGGTACTCCGAAAGTGGAATTTCACCGGTCTCGAAGCCGTTCAGAACCAGCTCGTGCCGGTCTTCGAACTCATCCCAGTCCAGGTGAAACTTCTCAGCCGCTTTCCGCCGCGACGCGCGGTCCCAGCCGTTCGTAAGGATCACGCCGCCCAGGTCCCAGAAGAGCGTCGTGACTTCAGCCACGCAGCACCTCTTCGAGTCGCGCCAATCCCGCGGCCGCATCCTTGCCAAGCTGAATTTGCGTAACGCGCCGCCCACGTTGCTTCAGCGCCGTGTAATCCCCCGCCGCCTGCGCGCGAATCAGTTGGCCGAACGTGTAGTCGGTTTCCGGCACGCTCAGATTGGTCACGGGCGAATCGACGATCTGCAGGAACACGCCTGTGTTCGGCCCGCCCTTGTGCAGTTGGCCGGTGGAATGGAGGAACCGCGGGCCGTAGCCCAGCATCGTCGCGGCTTTCGAGCGATGCCAAAGGAGCGTGCGGATGCGTTCGAGAACCGCGGTCGTGTGTTCGGAAGGCGCGATGTACGCATCGATCCCGATGTAGTCCCTCGGTTTCACCGAGGCGAGCAGCTTTCGCATCGCCTCGCTCAGTGCCACCGGGTTCGCAGCGTCCACAGAATCCACCGCGCCGGACGAAGCGTCGCCCGCCGGCTTCTTCATGGCCTGCCGCGCAAGGTCCTTCGCCAGTTGAACGTCCGGCTGATTGAACGGCTGAATGCCGATGGCAGCTCCGGCGCCGGCAATTGCGATCTCCCACCGGTAAAATTCCTGCCCAAGGTCCATCAGTTCATTGGTCGTGATTCGAATCACCGGAAACCCGGCGGCTTCCAGCGCGCGAAGTTTAGCCGCGTGGGGTTCATCCTTTTCCGATGCCAGCCGCAAATGAACGAACAGACGATCGTTTTGATACCTCGAAGGATCGCCCGCAGGTTCTTCACCGGCGATCGGAACAATTCCCTTCCCGTCCTTGCCCGTGCTCTCGGCGATCAATTGTTCGAGCCACACGGGAAAATCGCGCAGCGATGGCGACGCAAAAAAAGTAACTTTGTCGCGGCCCGCGAGCGCCGCCTCGCCGAGAATCGCGCCGAGTTGGAGGCCCGGATCTTGCTGTTCCGGCACGCTCGCCCCGCAAGCTTTCTCCATTTGCGCGGCGCGATCCAGGAGCTGTTTCAGGTCGAGTCCTATGATCGCGGCGGGCACGAGGCCGAAATCCGTGAGCGCCGAGTAGCGGCCGCCGACATCGGGCGTCGCCAGGAAAATGCGGCGGAAGTTCCGGTCCTCGCCGAGTTTCTGCAACGGCGTACAGGGATCGGTGACGGCGATAAACTGCCGGCCCGGATTCTTCGCGTGTGCGCATACGCGATGCCAGAAATAATGGAAGAACGAGTTCGGCTCGGTCGTCGTTCCCGACTTGCTCGACACGATGAAGAGCGTGTGGGCGAGATCGATCTTGTCCTCGAGCGCCATCACCGCGGCCGGATGCGTGCTGTCGAGGACGTATAGTTCCGGATAGCCGGCGCGATTTCCGAATGTGCCCTGGAAAACTTCGGGCGCCAGACTCGAGCCGCCCATTCCGAGAACCACCGCATAGCGAAATCCTTCAGCCTTGATTTCCTCTCTGAACTTGATCAGATCGGCCACTTGCGCGAGTTGCGCCTCCGGCAGCGTGAGCCAGCCGAGCCTGTCGGTGATTTCCGGCGTTCCGGCCGGCGCCCAAAGAGTGGGGTCCTTCGCCCACATGCGCGCCGCAAAATGCTCGGCGCTCCACGATTGCAGACGTTTTTCCACGGCTGGCGCAAGCGTGCCAAGCGAGTTGCCCGAGTTGTCGGCATTCGCGGCAGCGAGCGTCGCGCGCTTCTTGTCGATCGTAGCCAGCAGATCGTCGAACGATTTCTCGAACAGGGCGACTCCATCCACTTGCAGGCGGTCTGTGATTTCGTCGAGATTCACGCCGACTTTCTTGAGTCCGGCGAGTACCGCGGCGGTCTCCTCGGGCGAATCCAGAATTGTCTTCCCGCGAACAACGCCATGATCGCGAAACGCTTCGAGCGTCGCCGGCGGCAGCGTGTTCACCGTGTGCGGGCCGATCAATTCGGCCACGTACATTGTGTCGGGATATGCCGGATTTTTTGTGCTGGTGCTGGCCCACAGCACGCGTTGCACGTGCGCGTCCCGCGCGCGCAGCGCCGCAAATTCCGGCCCCTCAAAAATTTCCTGAAATCGTTTGTAAACGGCGCGGCAATTCGCAATTCCCGCTTTTCCGCGCAACGCCAGCGCTTCCGGCGTCCCGATTTTTTCCAGCGCCTCATCCGTCAGATTGTCCACGCGGCTCACGAAAAACGATGCGACCGACGCGATCCGCGTGGGATCCGCCGTGCGCGTCAGGCCGCGAATGTATGCACCAGCCACCGCTTCGTAGTGCGCCATCGAAAACATTAGCGTGATGTTGATGTTCAGCCCGGAAGCCAAAAGTTCCTCCACCGCTGGAATCCCTTCGGGCGTCGCCGGAACTTTGATCATCAGGTTCGGCCGTTGCACCGCATCCCACAATCGGTGCGCTTCTCGAATTGTTCCGGCCGTATCGAGAGCCAGTTTCGGCGAGACTTCCAGGCTCACAAATCCGCTCGCTCGATTCGAGCGATCGTAAACGGGTCGCAGAATGTCCAGAGCCATTCGAATGTCTTCGATGGCGATCGCGTCGAAGAGCGCGGAGGCGTTCGCGCGCGGGTTGGCGGCTAGCGCGCGGCGCAGCGTGGCGTCGTAGTCCGTGCTGCTGGAGACAGCTTTGTCGAAAATCGTAGGATTGCTGGTCATGCCCGTCAGGCCATCGTCGTCAATCAGGCGCTGCAGCGCCCCGCTCGTCAGCAAGTCGCGGCGAATGTAGTCCAGCCAGATCGCCTGCCCCTGCGCCTCCAGCAGCCGAAGCGGATTCTGCGCGGCGGTTCCGGACTGTATCGAGCCAGGACTAACTTTGGTGGCCATACTTCACCTCCAGTGCTTTGATCTTTCCGAGCCGCCGGACGTGACGCGGCTCGTTCGAAAACACAGCTTTGAGATAAATCGCAACGAGGTCCTTGGCGAGTTCCGTGCCGATGACGCGCGAGCCGAACACCACAATATTCATGTTGTCGTGCTCGACTCCCTGGTGCGCGGAGTAGCAATCGTCCGCCAGCCCGGCGCGAATTCCCGGAAGCTTGTTCGCCGCAACCGAAGCGCCGACGCCGCTCCCGCAAATCAAGACGCCGCGCTCGGCGCGACCGTCGAGAACCGCCAGTCCGACGGCTTCGGAGTAGTCAGGATAGTCCACTGGCGCAGTGCTGTCTGTGCCAAGATCCAGGACGCTGTGGCCAAGCGACTCGAGATAAGGGATCAATTCCTGCTTGAGAGGATAGCCGGCATGATCAGCTCCAATTGCCAATCGCATCTTCGAACTCCAGCAATCGCTTGCTCCGCGCCAAGTGTATCATTTCGTCCCGGGACATCCGAAACCAACGGAACACCCCGTAATTGCTGCGTGCGGCCGAGTCCGCGATTATAGGCGTGCCTGAGATGTCCACTCATTACGCTTAGATGAACGAGCACAAGAAAAAGACACCAGATCATCGAGCCGTCACGACGAAAAAACGAATGCGGGCAGACGCGCCTTCTGCGACTCCTGCGCTTCCCGCAAAGCGAACCATTCTCACCATCGGGCATTCTAATCGGCCGATCGAAGAACTTCTCGAGTTGCTCGCCGCGCATGGCGTGAAGCGCCTGATGGATGTGCGAACCATCCCGCGTTCGCGGCACAATCCTCAGTTCAATAGCGACGCGCTGAAAAAATCGGTCAAGGCCGCAGGCATCGCATACACGCACATGAAAAATCTCGGCGGCTTGCGCCACGCAAGTCCCGATTCACTCAACACCGGCTGGAGGAATGCCAGCTTTCGCGGCTATGCAGATTACATGCAGACGAAAGAGTTCGACGATGCGCTGGAGCGCCTGATCGAAATCGCGGCAAAAAAGCGTTGCGCGATTATGTGCGCGGAAGCAGTGCCGTGGCGCTGCCACCGCTCGTTGATCGCCGATGCGCTGACGGCACGGAACATCGCGGTCGAACACATCATGAGCCGTACGACTCGAAAACCGCACTCGCTGACGCCATTTGCGCGTGTTCACGGAACCGAAGTGACATATCCCGCGCCCGAATCAGAGAAATCGAAAACAGGCCGCTTATTTGATATTTGATTGACTCGGCTGATTCGCCGAGCTGAACACGGAAGTGGCGACGAATCCGACGCAAGCGGTTTAGGCAACTGCTCAACGGTATCCGGACAGGCGGGGAAAAAGGAGAGAGGCGCCCGGAAATCTCACGAGCGCCTCTTCTACTGCGTCAACGTAAACCGTACCTCACTGGATCACCTCCTTCTCGGCACGAACGCCGATGTCGACAAGAGTGTCGCATGGCCGCAGTATAACGCAGGGAACCAACGCTTCTGATGTAAAATCCTCGCCGCTTTATGCCCTCAAGGGCTGGATCGTCATGATCGGCAGCCTGGTGAATTCGTCCGCAGTCCTGGTTCTCCTCGCGATTCCCAGCGAGGTGATTTGGTCGTATTGTGTTGGCGGAGCCGTCCTTGCGATCGGGCTCGTGGCAATTTTTCTCCGCGACGATTGGCGGAACGCGCGAGGATTCGACAAGCTGATTCTGTTCGGGCCGCTTTTTTACGCAGCGCCACTCGCGGCATTCGGCACCGAACATTTCACGCTGACGAACGACATCGCGTCGATCGTACCGGCGTGGATTCCGTGGCACCACTTTTGGACGATTTTGGTGGGCACGTGCTTCATCGCAGCCCCACTAAGCCTGGTGACACGGATTCACGCGCGTCTCTCGGTGAGTATGCTCGCCTTGACGTTTTTCCTTTTCGTCGTGCTGATGGACGCCCCGGCTTGGGCACAGGACCCGCGAGATCGGTTTGCGCTGGCGATCATGCTGCGGGAATTGTCGTTCAGCGGCGGCGCTCTGGCGCTGGCAGCCAGCCTCAACGGTCAGAGGCGCGAGCCCGGCGCGCACGTCCCGGCGATGAGCGCGACGATTGCGGCGGCAATTGCGCGATACTTCGTTGCGATTCCCGTACTGTTTTACAGCTTCGAGCAATTAATGCACGGCAATTATGTTGCCGGCGTCCCGCTGGATCGAATCACTCCTGAATACGTATTCGGTCACGCGATTTGGACGTACCTGGCGGCCGTGGTTTACGCAGTCGCGGGTACCCTATTGCTTGTCGGCAAGAAAACCCGCGCAGCAGCGGCCTGGCTGGGCTTGACCGTTCTCTTCGTTGTTTTGGTGGTCTACGTGCCGATAGGGATAGTAGATCGTGCCAGCCTCGGCAAAGGCCTTAACTACCTGGCGGATACGTTGATGTATGGCGGCGCCGTTCTTTCGCTCGCGGGCGCCATGCCACGCGAAGCGTAATTCGCGAACGCCCGATAAGCCGACGGAGAGTTACGAGACCCTCTCTAATCTCCGCGCCGCCTCTCACCGCGGCGTTTTACCTTGCACCGCATCCTTCGCCCCGTGATGCAATTAGCTCTTGGGAACCCAGGCGAATTGAAAATCATCTACCGAGAATCCGCCGTGCACCGAGCCGCTGAGCGCGTAGTTATAAAGCGCCACGTTGAAAATTGACGAAGCGGCGGAACAAACTGCGGATGCGAATTGCAGGAATAGCAGGTCGAGGACGATGGCGATCGTGCCGGCGATCGAGTGAAAACCCATCGGCAACAGGCGAAACTTCAAAAAGTAAACTCCGAAGAACAGCGGTACGCCGAAAATCAAACCAAAGCTGACACCTGCCACGACGTTTTCTCCCCAGGTCTCGCGGAAGAGTTTGGCCGAGCGCTTCACCGCGTCGATCGGACCGAGATTGTCAAATGCCAGCACGGGCACGATGAAGTAGATAGCCAGCGACCACGTTATACCGACGAGCCCCGTGACAATCCTTCCGAGGAATCCGACTCGCTCGGAAATCATCCGCAGGATCATTCCTACCGTCGCGGCGAATACCGCCCACTGAAAAATCGTGCCCGATCGTTCCCAAGCCAACGCCAGGCCGTCACGCATTTTCCAGTGCCCGCCGGCCATCCGGTTGTTGGCAACGGCGATCAGGGCGACGTTGCAAAAAACCACAACGAAATAGCTGATGATGTAAAAAATGAACGTGAGGAGGTAAAACAAGATTGGATTCGGCAATCCGGCTATGCCTTCGGCGCGGGCGGCCTGAATGTTGTCCCAGTTCGAGGCGAAATACCACCCGTAGAGCGCCGCCGCGGCCAGTAGCGAAAGAAATGACGAGACCATTGGCAAAAGGATGAGTTCTTTGTCAGAGGCTAGAATCGAGAGGCTCTTCGTCACGAGTGTCCAGCTGAGGGCGATTTTTCCCAAGATCCTTGCCTCGCTTGAGGGATTCAGTTTGTGTCCCGATGCTTCAAAAATTCTCTCATGCGCCCCGCGGCCTGGCGCCCACCCAATGGGGATGTATCGCTCAAAGAGGTACGACGCGGCACGCTTATTGCTGACAATCCGCGTTACGCCTCGCTGATTAGTTTCACTGACCGAACATCGGTCATCCGGCGTAAAATCCATGAACACGCGATCTAAGGAGAGCCCCCGCAACATGGCCGCCTCCCCTGTTTTCGAGGCATCTTGGCAAGACGCCCGTTACGCTGCGCGAATGCTGCGGAAGAATCCTGGCTTCACCGCCGTCGTCGTTCTCACTCTTGCCCTGGGCATCGGCGCCAATACCGCGATTTTCAGCATCGTGAATGCGGTGCTCTTGCAATCGCTTCCCTACCTTGATCCCGATCAACTCGTCCTCATGTTCGATGTCCCGCTGAAACAGCCGGACGCTCTCTCGGGTCTTTCCTACAGGGACTTCACCGAATGCCGCGAGCAGAATCGTGTGTTTAGCGAGATGGCCGGAAATTCTTTTCACGATCTCACGCTGACCGGCGCCGGCGAACCATCCATCGTGAACACCGCGGCCGTGACCCCAGAGATATTCCCTCTGTTGAACGCGAAGCCTCTGGCGGGCCGCACATTGCTGCCGGAGGATGGCGAGCTGGGCGCGGCGCCTGTCGCTGTTCTGAGCGAAAGTCTCTGGCGCAGCCGCTTCGGTTCCAATCCGGCTCTCATCGGCCGATCCATCGCGCTGGACATGCGAGCGTTCACCGTTGTCGGAATCCTGCCGGCAAGCTTTCGCTATCCGGACGGCGCAGCCCATCAGGATGTGTGGATATCCGTGGCCCAGGATCCACTCTTCGGACCGCGGATTTTGCAGCCCGGTGCGCGTGTACTGGTCGGGATCGCCCGGCTTAAGCCGAATGTTTCTCTGGCGCAAGCACAAACCGAGATGGACACACTCGCCGCGCGGTTGGCGAAGGAGTTTCCCGCAGAAGATTCAGGATCGACGATCCGGCTCGAGCCCTACCGGCAGGCCGTAGTCGGGAACGTAAAATCGGCGCTCCTTATTTTGCTAGGTGCGGTTGGCCTGGTCCTGTTGATCGTCTGCGCCAATATTGCGAACTTGCTGCTGTCGCGCGCCACCTCTCGCGGAAGAGAAATTGCCGTGCGAATCGCGCTCGGAGCGGGGCGCGCCCGCATCGTCCGGCAATTGCTGACGGAGAGCGCGTTGCTGGGATTGCTTGGCGGAGTTGCAGGAGTGCTCCTTGCCGCCTGGGGTGTCTGGAGTCTCAGACCTTTCTTGCCACCCGACGTGATCCGAATCAGTTCGATTCATGTTGGAGGCTCGGTCCTGGCGTTCGCGTTGTTGTTGTCGCTTGCTGCCGCGCTGGCGTTTGGTCTGGCGCCCGCACTCGTCGCAACGCCGTCGAATTTGCAGATGAACATCAACGAAAGCGGGGAACGTACTGGCCAGCGCGGCGGCCTGCGTGTCCGGAGTTTCTTGGCGATCGCGGAGATTTCGCTGGCCATGGTGCTTTTGGTTGCCGGCGGCCTGCTTCTCCGCAGCTTTGCGGTGGTCACGTCGGTCAATCCGGGCTTCGATCCGAAAAACGTAATCGAGGCCGAGATTTCGCTTCCCCAGTTTCAATATTCAACTCCGCAGCAATGGACGGCTTTCTCCGGCGAGTTGCTGGCCCGCCTTCATGCGCAGCCGGGTCTGCAGGATTCGGCTCTGGCGGCTCCGCTGCCGATGGACCGGCAAGGCGAAGCCAACTTCCCGTTCAGCATTGTAGGAAATCCTCCACTTCCGCCCGGCAAAACCACCACTGCCGATTACGCGACGGTGAGTCCGGAATATTTTCGCGTGATGCGGATTCCGCTGCTGCGGGGCCGGCTGTTCTCCGAGCAAGATTCGCCGTCCGATCCGAACGTAGCAATCATCAGCGAGACGCTGGCGCGGCGTTATTTCCCGAACGAAGACCCGATCGGAAGGCAAATGAAGTTTGGATTTCCGCCAAACGGCAACGTGCCGCGCGAAATCGTCGGCGTCGTGGGCGATGTGCGGGATGCGGCGCTAAGCCGCGATCCTGGTTCGATCATGTACGTGCCCTTTGCTCAGGCTCCTCTGTATGGAGGGGAGGTCGTTGTAAGAAGTTCGTTGAGCGCGTCGAGCGTGGCCGCCAGCATTCGGCAAGTGGTTCACTCGATTGACAAGGATCTGCCCGTAACGGACGTCGCATCTTTCCCAGACGTGCTTGGCGCCTCGATTGCCCAGGAACGATTCCGCACTTTCCTGCTGAGCGCATTCAGCGGAATTGCCCTGATCCTCGCCGCCGTCGGAATCTTCGGAGTAATGTCGTACTCGGCGTCGCAGCGCACGCACGAAATCGGCATTCGCATGGCCCTTGGCGCCCAGCAGCACAATGTGTTGCGGCTGATTTTATGGCAGGGAGCGAAGCTTGCATTGCTCGGCCTGGGCGCCGGAGCCGTGGCCGCACTTTTGCTCACGCGCTGGATGGCCGGCCTGCTTTATGGAGTTTCGTCCACGGATCCGCTTACGTTTGGCGCCGTGGCCATCGTTCTCCTCGGCGTCGCTTTAACAGCCTGTTACATCCCCGCTCGGCGCGCCATGCGCGTCGATCCGATGGTCGCCTTGCGCCATGAGTAGCTCGGTGTCTCCGTTTCCTGGGATGAGCGAAAGAGGAAAGTCAGCCGGGACACGAGATGCGTCGCCGGCGCGAAGCGGTGATAAAGTTCCTCCGCACGGATGAACCCCCCCACCGAGAAACAGGACTCGCGCCTGATGCGCGAGATGTTTGGCAAAATTGCACCGCGCTACGACTTCGTTACACGCACTTTTTCGTTCGGCATGGATCCCCATTGGAAGCTGTCGGCAGTGGAGAGGGCGTTACTTCCGGATGACGCGAGGGTATTAGACCTGGCATGCGGCACGGGCGATTTCTCTCAGCTCGTAATCCGCCGATTTCCCCGAGCCCGCGCGGTTGGGGTGGACCTTACCGAGCCCATGCTACATGCTGCCCGCAGGCGCGGCCTGCCGAGACGGTCTGCGCGGATGCCACTGCGTTGCCCTTCGCCGACGAGACATTCGACCGCGTTTTCGTTGGCTACGGCCTCCGCAATTTTCCGAACTTGATCGCGGCGGTGCAGGAGATCAAGCGAGTCACGCGGCCGGGTGGGATGTTGGTGAGTCTGGATTTCTTTCTGCCGGGGAATCGAGTGTGGCGGCGCTTGTTTCTCGCTTACTTATACGCCCAGGGGACGTTTTGGGGCACGCTGCTGCACGGACATCCTCGCATCTATACATACATTCCGGATTCGCTGCGGCATTTCGTATCCATGTCGGACTTCGCCGCGCTGCTGCAGGACGCCGGGTACGTGCAGGTCGAGGATCGCGCACACCTGTTCGGCGGCATAGGGCTGCATTGGGCCGTGAGGCCATAGTTCGTAATTCAACCAATGGCACGCAGCAACGAGAACGCCAGGCTGTATGCGTGAAAAGACCGCGAAAAGCATCCAATTGATGTAGACCAGGTCAACGGTTTTACTGCCTTATTTTGATGCGGTTTTCTGACTTTTCAGAAACAAGCGAAATCGCCTGCCCCGGTCGCATGTGGCGTCCGTCGTCATGTTTCGCATCCCCGTGCCGGTTGTCGCTGCTGTTGGCATCGATTGGTTCTGCCGCGTTTATTAAGACGGACGACTTTCGGTTTTGCCCGCGGTGGTTTTTGCCGCGGTGGTTTCTGCTGCGGTGTGCGAGCGGCTCAGTCGTTTCCGGTGCCGGATGCCGCGCCTCGCGGGATCGCGTTGATGTAGCCTTCTTCCGCGAGCATAGCGCCGCGCTCGCGGTAGAGCTTTGGATCGTTCGGCGCCCAGGTTGCCAGACCGTCCACGTGGCGGTTGTACATGCAGAAGGCGGCAGCGATCAGCACGGCGTCATGAATTTCGCGGTCCGTGGCTGCGTGCCGGCGCGCGCGGTCGATATCCGCCGTCGTAACGCTCTTGCCGCCCTGCTGCACCTTGCCCGCGATCGCCAGCAAAGCTTTCAGTTTGTCTGAAACGGGCGCCTGCTCGAAGCCAAGTTTCACCGATTGCACCAACTCCTCGTTTCCGCCGAGGTGGTGGGCCGCAACCGCGCCATGAATCGTCTGGCAAAAGAAGCAATCGTTTCGGGAGGAGACGTAAGTGGCAATCAATTCGCGCTCAGCTGGAGTGAGCGTGCTTGGGCCTCGAAGCAAAACCTCCGCGAGCTCGTTCAGGGGCTTGGCGGTTTCGGGACGGTACATCATTGGGCCTACAATCCCCGGGATTCCTTCGGGAAGCGGAATGTGTGGCATGACGTGGGTCCTCCTAAGTGCTATTGGCTTAGCTCGATGGGCGACGGCGGAGACTAATTGACTTGCCGAGGCGGATCAATCGTATTTTTATATTAGACTCAGGACGAAAGCACCCTTTAAGGCGTGGGGGCGCATCCAACGCGGGAGCGGACTGGGGCGGTTGCCTCTTGATATTGCGACGATTGAATCGGTTACTCGAAGCGCCAGATAATGAGCTACACTTAAAGGCGTTCGCCCCACGTGACACCAGCCCTGTTCGAACTGAAGCATTTGCCTGTTCCGCAATATACGTCGAGCTCGAAAGAGCCCGACGACGGGAAATGAATGACATTTGCGGCAATAAACATTCAAGAACGAGGCCAATCGCATGACAACCCTTCAGCATTCATTCGCCAGGACAATTCTGGTCGTGACCGTGTTCGTGCTTTCTGCGCTCGGAGTGCAAGCGCAGTCGCAGGCCGTGGCGCCGCGAATCACGCGGGCAATTGACGATGAAAATCTGACCACACTGAAGAACACAACGCACGCGCTGGCGCGATCGGAATTCGATGGCGGCGCGGTGTCAGATGATCTGCCCATGGAGCGGCTGCAGCTCGTCCTCAAACGCAGCCCGCAGCAAGAAGCCGCACTGAAAACACTGATCGATCAGCAGCACGATAAGACTTCGTCGAATTACCACAAATGGCTGACGCCTGAGCAGTTCGGGAAGCAATTCGGTCCCGCGGCTCAAGATATTCAGGCCGTTACCGGCTGGCTGGGGGTGCATGGGTTCGAGGTGAAAAACGTCTCGAAGGGCGGGACGGTGATCGAATTCAGCGGCACCGCAGGTTTGATTCGCAACGCGTTCCACACAGAAATTCATAATTACACGGTGAACGGCGAGGCGCATATTGCGAATAACAGCAACCAGCAGATTCCGGCCGCGCTCGCGCCAGTGGTGGCGGGGGTCGCGTCGCTCCACAATTTCTTTCCGAAACCCCACCTGATCAATACCGGCAAGCGAGTGACGCTCCCGGAGGCAAACGGGAAGCCGGTTCCCCATCTGACGTTCGGAGCGGGCGATTACGCATTGGGCCCGGCGGATTTCGCGGTGATCTACAACGTGGATCCGGTCTACAACGCAGGGATCACTGGCACGGGACGCACGATCGCGACGCTCGGGGTTTCCGACATTGACGCGAGCGATGTCAGCGATTTCGACACAGTTTTCGGCCTTCCCGGAGGAAATTGGTCGGTCATCCACAACGGAACGGATCCTGGAATCACGAGTTCGGGCGACCAAACGGAATCGTCGCTGGACAACGAGTGGGCCGGAGCGATCGGCTACGGCGCGACGATCAAGTTTGTGGTTTCAGAAACGACGGCGGCGACATTCGGCACCGATCTTTCGGCGGAGTACGTGGTGGACAACGATCTGGCCGACATTATGACGGTCAGCTACGGCGCGTGCGAGCTGCAAGAACCGAGCAGCTACATCAATCTCGAGAGCAACATCGGCGAACAAGCAGCGGCGGAAGGTATCACGTACACGGTAGCGGATGGCGATGCGGGAGCGGAAGACTGCTCCAATCCAGCCACACAGACCGTGGCATCGGGCCCTGTGTCTGCGGATTTACCAGCGGATACACCGTACACGATTGCCGTCGGCGGAACGATGTTCAACGAAGGCGGAGACGACAATCTGTATTGGAGCACGAGCACGACCGCTTACCCTTCCGCGCTTTCCTACATTCCTGAAGACGTCTGGAATGAAAGCTGCACGGGCACGGCAACCGGTTGCCCGAGCATCTACGCGGGTGGCGGAGGCATCAGCGAATCCTTCGCGCTGCCCAGCTGGCAAGACGGATTTAATATACCCGCGGCGCCAAATGGATTTTCCGGCCGCGGAACGCCGGATGTGTCGCTTTCAGCCGCGGGGCATGATGGTTATGCCGTTTGTCTGAATGCCAGTTGTGTGGCAAACAGCCAGGGCGAGATCGAGCTGTACATCGTCGGCGGGACTTCGGCTGCTTCGCCTTCCTTTGCGAGCATCATGTCGCTTGTGGATCAGGAAACGAACTCACGTCAGGGCCAGGCTGACTACACTCTCTACAAGCTCGCCGCGAAGGAGACTTTTTCCTCGTGCAACGGCTCGGGCACCCCAGCGCTCAGCGCGAGCAGCGGATGCGTCTTCAACGACACGACGGTGGGCAACAACATCGTTCCCGGCGAAACTTCGACTACGGAATGGGACGCCGAGGTCGGATGGGATGCGGCAACGGGCTTCGGGTCGGTGAACGCGGACGAACTGGCGACGAAATGGAACACTGTTTCGTTCAATTCGACGATCACGACGTTGACGGGCGTGCCGAGCACTATTGCGGTGAACACTTCGATCCCGGTGCAGATTTCGGTTTCATCAGGCGCCGGAACGCCGGCGGGTCCTGTATCTGTGCTCGCGACGCAGACCAGCGGTCCAAACGTCGGATTTCCGTACGTAACGCTATCGAGCGGAAGCGCCTCGACGTCGATTTCGTTTACAGCCGGCGGCACCTACAGCGTGGTAGCGAGCTATGCCGGCAACGGCGACTTCGGCTCGAGTCAATCCACCGTGGCATCTATCGTCGTGACGGGCGGCACCAGCAACCAGGGCAGCTTCACAGTGGCGGCAGCGGCGGCTTCTCCGGCCAGTGTTTCGCCGGGCGGCTCGGCGACGTCCACGATTACGGTGACGGGAACCGGCGGGTTTGGCGGCTCGGTCTCGTTGAGCTGCGTCGTGTCCGCGACCAAGACCGGGGATACCGATATCCCGACATGCGGAGTGACGGGAACCAATCCGGTTGCGCTAACGTCGACCACGACGAGCGCGACGAGCACAGTGACGGTGAGCACGACGGCCGCATCGGTGGTCGGCACCGGCGGCAGGACGCGGCAGAATCCGATCGGAGGCGGCTGGCTTGCAGGCGCCGGAGCATTGATGCTGGCGTGGTTGGTATTCTACGCGGCGCCGGAACGACGGCGATGGAGCACGCTGGCGGCAGCGGTGGTATTTGTCGGCCTCGTCGGGCTTGCGGCTTGCGGCGGTGGCGGCAGCAGCGGCGGCGGCGGTGGCGGTGGCTCGACGGGAACATCGGCTGACACGTATACGGTGACGGTGACGGCGGCAAGCGGCAGCACGACGCAAACTTCAACATTCACGGTGACGGTGAATTAGGAAATCAGCGCGGCCGATCTCGCTTGTCGCGCGGCGCATCGCCGGTTTTTCGTAGAGCCGGCGTCTCGCCGGCTCTTCGCCGCCCAGATGCGCGAAACGCCTTCGCACGCCCGAGCGCCCGGCAGCATCGCTTTTCTCTTCATGTGGGATCCGTCGTCCTGTTTCGTATTCCCGTGTGGCCTATCCATGTGGTTTGCATCGCTTTAACCTGCCGTGTTTATTAAGATGGACCACTCCCGGTTTTGCCCGCGGTGGTGTTTGCCGCGGTGATGTTTCGCGGCAGTTTTCGCGAAACAAACTCTTGCTTCGAAATTGACGCGCGACGAAGATTCGCGGTATGTAAGTTGCCGTGAACGCGGGCTCGCGCGGGTTCAAGCACCTCTTCCGCAGTCCCATATTTCTCAATCCGGTTTTTCTGCTGGGTCTCACTGCATTTCTCGCCGCCTTCGCGGTGCAGTCGGGCGAGCTGGGCAGCAGCGACACAACGCACCGGCTGCAAACGGCCCACTCGTTCTGGACATCGGAGCCGCCCGTGTTTCCCGAAGAATATCCGGAGTTCGGAATTCACGGGCGCGGCGGGAAACTCTATGCGTGGTACGGCATCGGACAATCGCTGCTGCTGCTTCCTTCGGATATCGCCGGAACTTACATCGCGGAGCTTCCCATATTTGACAGCTACGACGATACAGACCCCAACGTGAAGGACATCGTGGTCAGTTTCAGCACGAACATTTTCGTGTGCGTTGCGGCGGTCCTGATCTCTTACCGGCTGCTCGGACTGCTGGGATTTTCGGTGAACGAACGAATCGCCGGCGCGCTGGCGCTGCTCTTCGGCACGACCTTCCTGCACTACACGCAGAACATGATGGAGAACAATTACATTCTGCTGCTGACGCTGACCGGGCTGTGCTTCCAATACGACTGGCTGCGGACCGGACGGACGCGGTCGCTTTGGATCGGCAGCGTGGCGCTGGGCGCAAATCTGCTGACGCGCGTGACGACCGGGATGGATTGGGTGGGCGTGGGGCTGTTTCTGCTGCTGGCCGCGTGGTTTGCGAATATCCGGGGGCGCGCGCTGTGGCTGCGTTTGATCGCGTATTTGAAAGTTGTGCTGCCCGTTTATTTTTCATTTGGAATCGCCGACCGGCTGTATCAATTCGCGCGCTTCGGATCGTTTTTTAATACGTACGTCTCCGTGTGGACGGCGGAACGGAGACGGATGAATCCTGCGCTGCCGGCGTCGTTCCCATTCGAGACGCCATTTCACACCGGATTTTTCGGCGCGCTGTTTTCGCCGGAAAAATCGATATTTTTATTCGATCCGCTGATCGTGCTGACGATTCTGCTTTGCGTGCTTTTGTGGAAGCGATTCAGCGGGCCGGTTCGCGCGTATCTGATTACGTTTGGCTTGCTTCTGCTCGGATATTTGTGCTTCTACGCGCGCTACACCGATTGGGCGGGCGACACGGCGTGGGGCGATCGGTACGTTTCGACCTCGGTGCAGCTGGTGGCATTCATCTCCGTCCCGCTGCTGATGCGCTACCGGGCGAATCTGAGCAAAATTGTTTGGCCGGCCGGAATCGGAATTCTGGCGATCAGCGTGGCGATTCAACTGGCGTCGGTGGCTTTCTGGTGCCCGCTCGAGAGATACCAGATGGATATGCTGGACCCGCCGACATTTGTGGTGGCGCTGCGGTTCAGCAATATCTGGAATTATGCGCTGGGGCACATCGATCGTTGGGGATTGAGTCCCGGACTGCCGGCGGCGGATCTATGGGATTACGTCCACATCACCACGCTGAATTTTTTGCCGCTGTTGTTGAAGAGGGTGGGCGTGGCGCCGCAGTGGGTGGTCGATTTGCTGTCGGGAATTTGGCTCGCGGTGATCGCGGCGCTCATCTGGCTGCTCGGACACATCCGGCGATTGATGAAATCGGGGGCATTTAACGCGGCGTGAAATTCCGAGCGGCCGGCGACGCGCGAAAACCTGATGAAATGGAGCCGAGGGCGAGACTTGAACTCGCGACCTGCCGATTACGAATCGGCTGCTCTACCAACTGAGCTACCTCGGCCCTGATTGTTTTCGATCGTTTACAGAAGCCGTCTACAGTTAGTGACTATTTTAAGTACTAAGTTGCCCCAGCCAATCACCTATTTTTTGCAAAGCCGCCCGCGATTCATCATCGGGCGTAGATGTGCCCGCGTTGCATACTCCAATTTTACCCCAACCTCCGCGATCAGCGGCGTATCATTTGCCGCATGACTAAACTTCGACTCCCGCTCGAACGGGTAGAGAAGATACTCAATGAGTGCATTCAAAAAGGCGAAAACGTTGCTGTGAGGAGGGAGACCGCGGAGAAAGCGAGAGCGTACCGCGATTGGTTGGATCTCTTCAAGACGTGGCGTAACGACACCATCGCCGAACTCAAGGCTGCCTATGAGGGGAAAGAGATCGCGTTTGAGTTTGAGGCTGTTACGAGCGGCGCGGATCATTCAACCCCGGAATTCACGTTCGAGTATAGGAAAACTGCAGTTGATGATGGGATTTGGAAACTTGAGAGCCTGATTGAGCGGCTTCAGCTCGCGCTGCCCGAGTCAGAAGATGTCGCTGGTATAAAAAGCCTACATCCCGAGATTTACTCAAGATGTCGCACGCTGTACTCGAACGGTGAATACGCTGAGGCGGTCGAAAAGAGCTTCAAGATCGTTCGAGACAGGCTCCGCTCTTTGACGAACTACGAAACCGGATCTGAAGCGTTTGGAAAGGGAAAACTCTATATCGAAGGATGTACGGCTCCGCACGTCGATGACGATTTTCAGAATGGGGTGAAGTTCCTTACGATGGCGATAGATCGTTTCAAAAACGAAAAGAGCCATACTGCGGACGGAAATGTCACTGACCCGATCCGCGCTTACGAGTATTTGCGTCTCAGTAGTCTCGCTATGCATCTCTTGGACACAGCGGTTGTCCGCTAACCACTCGGAGGATACGGAAAAATGCGAAGTGAAAGCCCGCAAATTACGTCCCCGTCCGCTGGGGCTTGCTCTGCTCTGAAATTCGTTGTCGAGGCCGCGGGACGAGGAGTACGATTCGCCGGAACTTGAGCCGAAGCGGAAATCCCGGGTTACATTTCGACCACAACCTCCTGCAGATTGCTGAAGTCCTGCGATGCCTCGAGTCAAGTTATGGGTACAATTCCCGCGAAATTTCCCCGGTGAGGCGCCAAAATGAAAACTTCGCTGTGCGCTGTTGTCGCCGCCGTTCTCCTCAACGCGCTTTTTGCATCCAGCCTGTTCGCCCAGGGCACCAATCCCTCGTATCTCGCCGAATTTCCTGACGCAGACAAGGTCATGAACTTGATGAAGACAGCCGACCCGGACGAGAGCGCCGCGCGGCAGATGGCCGCCTTCACATGGCTCATGCAGATGATCCTCGACATGGCGGGGCCGCGACAGTTTCAGCGCGGAGCAGGGGGGCTCACGCCAGATGAAAATAAACTGCGTTTGGTCTACAGCACGGCCCTCTACAACATGCAGAAATCGAACCCGAAGTACGCCAATCCGTTAGCCATGGACCAGCTCCAATTTTCTCTGGCCTTTCGAAACAGTCTCGTCCAGCAGCTCTTTCCTCCGGCATTTCCCGCCGAATACACGAAGGTGATGGCCCGGTCGAAACAGGCTTTCGCGCAGTTGCATCAGAACGCCGTGCAGGCGGAACAGGCGCGGGAAAAAGCGAACCAGCCCGCGGAGCAAAAAGCCATGGATCAGCTCCGGCAGCGATTTGAGGCGCAGCAGCAAGAGGCCCACATGGACCCGCAGACGCGCGCGATGCGCCGTTGCATCACGGCGGGGCGGGTCATGGCCGTGTGCGTCGGCAACGGGCTGATGGGATCGCTCATGCCGAACGTCAACGCGATGCTCAGCTCGGTGGCGCCCGGCGTGGTGGGCAAGGAAGTAACGGGGCCGCAGATGGCCGGCGTCTTTGCCGGCAGCGGTTGGCGCCTCGAATTTACCGAAGCGACCGTGGCCCTGAGCTGCGAGGACATGATTCCGGATTCCCACGCGTACACAATTTCGTTTGCCGGAAATCGCGCCCAACTCGACATTGCCAACGTGCCGAAAGATGTCGTACTCACGTTCGACGGCAATACGCTCACCGGAGCCGGCCCCGAGGTAGTTCAGGGCCGGGTTTCGCAGGGCGTGCGCTATGGCACCGATCCGGTGACCGGAAAGGCCGCCGACATCTACCAGTATCTGCGGGTCACGCGGAATTGCGCGAAGCCCGTGCTCAACAAGAGCAACAGCGCAGGCATGGTGGGCGCGGAGAAGAACCTGCTTGTGGGCATGTTCAACGACGGCGACTCCGGTCCGGCCACGCCGGCGGGCTTGCGCATGAACGGCAGTTATGCGGCGAGCACGGGATTCAGCGTCGAGTTTTTCCCGGAATCCGCGATTCTCGGTTGCGGCCCGGATGCTGCCCGCGCTTACCCTTACACAGTCGTCGCTGACGGCAAGCAAGTCGAAATCAAGGTGAATAACGCGAATCATCCGCTCGCGCTGGCGATCAAGACTGGCAATGTGCTCGATCCCGGCTCCGGCTCGTACCAGGTGGAAGGACGGAGGATCACGGGGCAGGACGCCAACGGCGATTACACATTTGCGCCGCTGAATGCGACTTGTAATTTGGCCCAGCTCTCGCCCGGTCCCGTTCCATCCACCGCGGTTCCCACGCACCCATAGCGCACCGGCTGCGGGGCCTGCCTGGAACGATTTCTTCGCGCCCTGGAGAGACGGCCGGCCGCGACATTTCCATTCTGCAGCAAGCCAAGCCGGAATCGCACGGCGGCCTGCGTCTGCGGAAACTAATGCGAGAAGGGATACATCAGCCAGGCGATGGCGATGCCGACAACGACGAACGTGGCGAAGGAACGCAGAGCGTAGCGCATCCGATCGTTCGGCGAGCCCCGCATCAACCCGCCAAAGAGCACCGACAAGGCCAAAGCGAATAAAAGCATCAAGACCAGATGAGAAGACATCCTCATTTTCCAAGTCCGCGCGAGCGCTGAATCCGCGTCATTGCTTGCCCCCGAGCGCGATTTCGCACGCATCCACTACGCAAAGAAAATTCGCAACACCTGCGGCGGCGATAAATCTCGTTCCATAATCGCCGGCTGCGCGAGATACATCGCTGCCCAGGGGTTCGAAGACATGCGCGAGGAAATAGAAAACGCCGCTTCCGGCGTCGCCGATTCCTCCGAGGAACGCGAGCGGATCCGTGCGGGGATCGACCGGCGGAAAAATCGAAAACACGATGCCGCGCAGGTGATAGCCGATCAAAGCGAGCCCGGCGATCGTGGCGAAAAAGACGAGCCCTCGTGCCCAACGCTTGAGGATGATGTGGCCAAGGCCTGGAAGCGCCCACGCCGCGATTCCTACAAGGAAAGGCGCAACAACCGACGAGATGGGCGCCGAATTGGCGGAGGAATCGCTCACGAGCCGTCAGGCCAGAATCGGGATGATTTCCTGCTGCACCGCGCCGGTCGTGCGGGCTTCATGCTCGCCGACGTAAACATTCACTTCGCTGCGAAGGCCGAACTCGGGCATGTAAATGCCGGGTTCGATGGAGAAGCAGGTAAACGGAACGATGCGGCGGTCGTCGCGCGTTTCGAGCCCATCCATATTCGCGCCGTTGCCGTGGACTTCCTGGCCGATGCTGTGGCCTGTGCGATGGACGAAGTATTTCGCGTGGCGCGCCTTGCGGATCACTTCGCGCGCGACGCGATCCACTTGCCAGCCGTGAATTTCTTTTCCCGCAGCCACGGAAGTTTTGACGAAATCAACTGCGGCGTCGCGGGCATTCTTCACGATCGCAAAAATCTTCGCGTACTTTTCCGGAACGCGATCGCCGAGATAGCCGATCCAGGTGATGTCGTAAAAAACGCTGCCGGGCCGCTTGAGCTTGGCCCAGACGTCGAGCAGCAGCAGATCGCCCGCGTGAATCGGCTTCGAGCCTTCGCGCGCCGGCTCGTAGTGCGGATTGCCGTTATTCGGCGGAACGGCGACGACCGGACCATCCTCGGCGAAGAGCGAATGCGCATCAAATTGCGCGCGCATCCATTGCTGCAGATCGTACTCGGTGAGCGGTTTGCCTTCGCGGACGAACGAGCCGGCGCGCGCGAAAGCTTGCTGCGTAATCGGGTCCACCAGTTTTCCGGCGGCGAGATGCGATTCCAATTGATCGGGCGACCACGCAGCTTCAAAAGTCTGCACGAGATCGCCCGAGCTGACGACTTTCTTCCCGAATTTGCGGACCAGCTCGACGGTACCGGCATCAACGAGGCCGATATACGGAATGTTGTTTTGCGGCGAATATTGCATCGCGACGGTTTTCGTACCCACCATCAATCGCGAAAGCTGCGCGTGCTGCTCTTCCCAGCTTGAATAAACGTGCTTGCGTCCCGGCAAGCTATCGAGCATGCCGGCTTCGATGCGATGGACGAGCTTGCGCGGCTCGCCTTTCGCGGGGATGAAGTAATACCAGCGCCGCGTGGCGAGGCCGTTGGCCTGGAGGGCCAGGATACGTCCGGCGATGGGATCGCGGCGATGATGGTCGTAGAACAGCCAGCCATCGAGATGGTTGGCACGCAGTTCGCGTTGGATGGCGTGGATATCAGGCATCGCGATTCTCGCAGCCGCTGAAGCGCCACCGGCGTGGTCCCCGAGAGTGCGGCTCTACACGTCCTCCGTCAAGAGCGCCAGGATCTGACCGGGAGCGATTCCGTGAATTTCAATTCGTTTTGTGCGGCTTTTCTCGCCCCCGGAGATTCTAACAGCCGAAATGGGTATCTTCAAACGCAGGGCGAGAAACCGGCGAAGAGCTTCATTCGCGCGATCGTCCACGGGAGGCGCCGTCAGTCGGATTTTCAGCGCGCCATCGTGCTCGCCCGCGATGGCGTCGCGACTCGCGCGCGGTTGAACGCGCACGAGGAAGGAAACGCGGCCATCACGCTCGGTGATTTCGATCATTCCTGAGGGCTTTGCGCCGGGCGAGAGCCGAAAAGCGCGGTGCCGAGGCGAACCTGCGTGGCGCCTTCTTCGATTGCCACTTCGAAGTCGTGGCTCATGCCCATCGAAATTTCCCGGAACGAGCCGCGAAGTTTCGCGTCCAGACGCGCTTTCGCCGCCTCGTGAAGCTGGCGCAGTTGGCGAAAATAAGGCCGGACATCCTCGGGATTTTCGAGATAGGGCGGGATCGCCATCAGGCCGCGCAGCTCCAGGCGCGGCAGCTCAAGGATCGCGTCAATCAGCGCAGGCAGCTCCGCTTGCGCGACGCCCGACTTCGATTCTTCGGCAGCCGATTGAACTTCGATGAGGATCGGCAAACGATCCGTGCTGGACCGGGCGCTTTCGGCGAAGGCCGCGTCGAGTTTACGCGCGAGTGAAATCGAATCCACGGAATCGATCACGCTGAAGATTTGCGCCGCGCGGCGGGCTTTGTTGCTTTGCAAATGGCCGATGAGATGAATGGTCGCATCCAAACCGGCCAGCTCGTCGCGTTTCGCGTCCCACTCTTGAACGCGATTTTCACCGAAGTGCCGGATGCCAAGAGCGTACGCTTCGAGTATTGCTTCGGCCGGGAAAGTTTTTGAAACAGCAATCAGCGTGATTTCATCGGCCCGCCTGCCGGACCGTTCGGCGGCTCGCGCGATGCGTTCCCGAATCTTCGCGAGATTTGAAGCCAGAATCCTTTTATCGAAATTCACAGCGCGAATTTTAGCATGGCGAAAGTCCGGGATGCCGCACAGCGGGCCGCGCCGGCAGCGCAAAACGATGTGCTAGACTGATGCCCACGCATGACGCGACGCGGACAATTTATCGTGTTCGAAGGAATCGACGGCTCGGGGAAGCGAACGCAGCTCGAACTCCTGGTGCGCGCGCTCAACAAGCGCGGCGTGGCGCTCGAGCGGATCAGTTTCCCGCGCTACGACGGTTTTTTCGGCCGCGTCGTCGCGCAATTCCTGAACGGAGATTTCGGCACGCTCGAAGCCGTGGACCCGCATCTTGCCGCGATTCTTTACGCCGGCGACCGGTTTGAAGCGAAAGCAAAGATCGAAGCGATCCTGGCGTCCGGCAATACGCTTCTGGCGGACCGTTACATCGCATCGAATCTGGCGCATCAGGCCGCGCGCGCGCCGCGCCAGAAGCGCGGGGCTTTCGTGCGATGGATCAAGCGCCTGGAGTACGAGATTTACAAGCTTCCCGCGGAAGACGTGGTGATTTACCTGCGCGTCCCGGCAGAGGCCGCGCACGCGCAAATCGGCGCGAAGGGCGCGCGCGAATATACCAAGCTCGCCCGCGATATTCTCGAATCGAATCTCACACACCTCGCGGATGCAGCGGAGGTATACGATTCGCTGGCGCGCGCTCCAAACTGGGTGCAAATCGAATGCTTCGATGAAGAAGCCGGCGCGATGCGGCCGCCGGAGGAAATTCACGCCGAAATTCTCGCAGCGGTTGAATCGCGAGTGCCGGCCACGCGCACGTGAGCTAGGAGACCATGGGCTTCGACCAATTTATCGGCAATGAACGCATCGTGGCCGCCCTGCGGGCCATGCTCGGCCAGGACCGCGTGCCGAACGCGCTGCTTTTCACCGGGCCACGTGGAATCGGGAAATTCACGTTGGCGCGAATGTTCGCGCAGGCGTCGAACTGCGAGCGGCTGAAGGACGATTTCTGCGGCGAGTGCGATGCGTGCGTGCGGATCGCGCGTCTCGTGGAGCTCGATCCATTGATCGAGCGCGGGTTGATGGAGCGCGGGGAAAGCCCGGACGCCGCAACCGTTGAGCGAATCCCGCTGCTGATTGAAACGCATCCCGACGTGTGGGTGATCGTTCCCGATCCGGTGCGGCTGAAGACGCCGGTGGCGCGGCCGATGATTCGCGTCGGCCAGTTGCGAGCCGTGCAGCGCGCCGCATATTTTAAGCCGCAATCGCGCCGCAGAGTTTTCATTCTCGACGGCGCGGACTCGATGCGATGGAGCGACGCCGATATTTTTCTCAAGATTCTCGAAGAGCCGCCCGAGTCGTCAACCCTGATTCTCATCGCGCCACGGCCTGACGCGTTGCTGCCCACCATCCGTTCGCGCTGCCTGCAATTTCATTTTGCGCCGGTAGAGGCGGAACAAATCGAGGCGTTTCTCGGAGAACGCACCAAGGAAACCGCGCCGCAGCGCAAACTCGCCGCCCAGCTTGCGAACGGGAGCCCGGGCGCCGCGCTGGAACTCGATATCGAGGAATCCACGCGATTGCGGCGGCAAGTCTTGCGTCTCATCGAGCTCTCGGTTGAGGGCCGGCGTTACGACGAGATTTTCACAGCGACCGCGAAACTCGCCAAGGAAGAGAAGGAATCGTTTGAAAACATTATCGAGCTGTTCTATAGTCTGTTGACAGACCTGCTCGAGTTTTCCGTCAATTCGAACCAGCCTTCGCTGCGGAACCCTGATCTGCGGCGGGAGTTGGAAGCCCTCGGCAAAAAGGTCGATCTCGGATGGGTCACTCGCACCGTTGCCGGATTTGACGTGTTGTCGAGCCGCTTGAGGCGGAACGTGGGCCGCCAGCTGGGTCTTGAGGCCGTTGCGGTGTCAATGGCTTCACGCTAACGCTGGGTGGGTCGCGACTCGCGATGTGAATTTCTTGCGCTCTTCTGAAACCAAAACCGAAATTCACGAATCAAAGGAACTAAGCTCAGAAGGAGCAGCCATGGTAAACCGGAAGCTTTTCCGGTCAACGTTGACCGAAGTAAAAGAACAGTATCCACAGCAGCGCCCGAATCATGGGTCGCAGCCGCAACAGCCTCCGCCGCGGAAGAAGCCCGCGCCGCCGGACCAGACGTTCGCGGAGAATTTTTACTACGTCAAACAGATGCAGTCGCACACACCTGTCTCAGTGGTGCTGACCGACGGAGAAGTGTTGCACGGCACGGTGGAATGGTACGATCGGGATTGCATCAAACTGACGCGATTCGGGAGCCCGAACCTCATGATTTACAAGCACGCCATCAAATATCTCTTCAAGGATGGCGACGACGCCGCGCAGGGTGGGAATGGTAACGGACATACGCAATAGCCGAGATTAGCGAAAGGGCGGGAATTCGACGCGGGAGTTCGTGGTTCCGAAGGCCGGCACTAACGATGCCGGCCTTTTCTTTTGCGGCCGCGCGAAATTATGGCGAAGGTCATTAAGGCCTTCCCTACCAGACGGCCGGCATCATCGGTGATGTTGCAATCCACTACGCCGATGTTCTTGCCGAGGCGAATGACGCGAGCATCGGCCGTCACCTCGCCGCGCTCGACGGCCTCAAGATAATTGATCTTCATCTCGATGGTTGCGACGCGCGAGCCTGCGGGCAGACACAAATAGACGGCGAGGCCGCCCGCGGTGTCAGCCAGCGCGGCAAGGACACCGCCGTGGACCACGCCATGAACTTGCAGGTGACGCCGGGCGACGCGCATCGAGAGACCCAGCGACGAAGGCCCTACTTCGCGAAGGCGGAAACCGAACTGGCGTGCGATGTCGGTCGTGTGGAGGCGCTCGGCGAGTTCGTGCGCCGCCATGAGTTGCAACGATTGTTTGGTCTGAGGCATGCCTCAATGTGCCACAAAATGGCGTTCAAGGCGTCGCGGCTCGCGCGGCGCGGCAGACATTTTGGGAGCGAATGAAAGCATCGTTTCCCTGTTCCGGACGTCTAATCCGGAGCGTCGAAGAGTGGCCAATCTAGCATCCGAAGTTGAAGGCCGCAAGCGTGCGCCTCTCGGGCTTCATCGCCAATCGCGGCGCGGCGCCCCCGAGGTAGAGTGAGGCCAGAATGAAGATTGGGATTACATGCTACCCGACGTACGGCGGCTCCGGGGTTGTGGCGACCGAGCTGGGGATTGAGCTTGCGGCGCGCGGCCATGATGTTCATTTCATCAGCTACGCGATGCCGATTCGCTTGAATACGGCGAACGAGCACATTTTCTTTCACGAAGTGGAAGTCACCACGTACCCGCTCTTTGACCATCCGCCGTACACGCTGTCGCTCGCGGTAAAAATGTTTGAAGTCGCTGAAGAAGCGAAGCTCGACGTCCTGCACGTCCATTATGCGATTCCCCACTCGGTGAGCGCGCTGTTGGCGCGGTCGATGGCGCTGCCGCGAAAACTTCCCTTTATCACCACGCTGCACGGAACTGACATTACGCTCGTGGGCAGCGACCGCAGCTACCTTCCGATCACGCGGTTTTCGATCGAGCAGAGCGATGGCGTTACGGCAATCTCAAACTACCTGAAAGAGCGGACGATCAAGGAATTTGATATTCGCCGCCCGATCGAGATGATTCCGAACTTCGTGAATTGCGATTTATATTGCCGTTGCGGCGATTCGCCGCTTCGCGCGCTGTGGGCGCCAAACGGCGAGCCGATTTTGATGCACCTTTCGAATTTCCGTCCGGTAAAACGAGTGACCGATGTAGTGGAGATATTCGCGATCGTGCGCGCGAAAATACCGGCGAAGCTCGTGATGATCGGCGATGGGCCCGACCGCGGCGCGGCGGAACATCTGGCGCGAAAGAAAAAGATTTCGAGCGACGTCATATTTCTGGGGAAGCAGGACAACGTGCAGCAGAAGCTGGGGGCGGCGGATCTGTTTCTGCTGCCGAGCGATCTCGAATCGTTTGGGCTCGCGGCGCTCGAGGCCATGGCGTGCGAAGTGCCGGTGATCGCCACGAATGTGGGTGGCTTGCCGGAAGTGGTGACGAACGGCGTAGACGGCTACCTCGTCGCGCCTCGCGATGTCGCGGCCGCCGGGAAATACGCGCTCGAAATTCTCACGCGGAGCGACCGCGGACGAGAAATGGGGCAACTCGCGAGAATCAATGCGCGCAAGAATTACTGCGCGAACGACGTAATCCCCCACTACGAAGATTATTACCGCACGGTGATCGAAACGGCGGCAACGGCCCGAGCGTAGAGCGATTCGGCGCTACTGCCCCGGCAGCGGAATCGGCTTCAGCGACGCAATCAACTGATTGATATCCCCTTGCGTAAGTTTCGAGCCCGCCGTCGAGCGCGTAAGTAGAATCTTGAATTGACGGTCATGTTCGTTGAACACGCGCAGGACGACCGTTGCCGACTTTTCGGGATCCCCGAACTGCAATCCACGAATCTTGCCGGCGTCAAATTCATAACTGCCGCCCGGAAGCTCGGTGTCCAACGTCAGTTTCCAGATCAAGAGCGTGTTCACGCGTTCGGCGTCAATGCGCGGCGTGAACGGCGAGACCTGCGCGGGCGATGCGCTGTACGTGGCGGCGAACAAATCGAAATTCGAATCGAAAGGATGCGTGCCGAAAACATTGACGATGTGCTGCTGCTGATCGGGAGTCTCGCCCTTGAAGGATTGCAGCGAATCCGCCTGCGCTTCGGGCAATTCCACGCGGACGGTTGGGCCCGAGGGAAACGTGGCGTCAATGTAGTCCGGGCTCTCGTTAACTTTTGCGGGCCCCCTCCAGGGCGCTTCGCACTCGTAATTGTAGAATTCGAGGTGAGTCGTCGGCGCAGCGGGAGGAGCGCTGATCGTCAGCGTGCGCGGCGTGTCATATAGCCACGGGTTTCCCGAGCCCCAGTGTCTCACGTCGAAATAAATGAGCGTCTGCAAGCCATAGAGCAAAATGTAGGCTGCCACGCCGATCAGCACGATCACCAGGACAATTGCGGAATAACTTTCGCTTTCGTTTTCGCCTGCAGCCATCTGCACGGGTCTCCGTGGGTGCTCCGATGCGCATTCTACTCTGGCGGATGCACGTCGGAGGCGAATTTTCGAGGCAGCTCTGAACCGCAGCGTAATTGCAATGGGAAGAGCGAGCTAAGTTCTATATTCGGAATCGATCGGAGATGCGCACACGGGAATTATCAACTCGGTTATTAAGTTCATGGATGGCCTCTTCACTCTCTGTTCGCCCGTGTCAACTCGCATGCGCTCCGAGGTGCGGGCACGAGGCCGCGACGCAATGCCGGCGCCGCGCGATCGCCCGATAGGCTGCCAGCAGAATGAAACGCATCCCGGGAAATTGCGCCAAAAGCCAGAACGGCCATCCCCACCAAAGATGGCGCGCGATGAAAACGATGGCGTCGGCCCCGCCAAACTGGCGGCCGTCTTCCGCGAGCAGGCGCAATTCGGCGAGCAACTCGCCTGGAGGCACAGACAAGTGCGCTTGCGCGCGAGGGTCCTGGAGCGTGGCGACCCCAAATCCGTGAGCTTCCAGGGTCGGCTGCAGGCGGCGAGCGGCGGACATGCAGAAGGCGCAGTCGGCATCGAAGAAAACCCAGCCGCGGCGGGACCGCCGCCCTTTGCTGTCGGTCATTTCTGAAATAAGAGAAATCATGGCGCCAAAAAAAGGCGGGTTTGCCCCGCCTCGTTCCCTACCCGCGAAACAGCTTTCGAATTTTCCCGCGCGCGCGCAGAAGGCTGCGCGTCGCAACCGGCGGCAGCTTCCGGAGCTCTTCGTAAAGCTCGCTCATGGTGACGATGAATTCGAGCAATTCATTCATGCGTTCGCGAGCGTAGGCGTCCACCGGACCGGACTTCTCCGATTCCGCCAGGCAGGCTCGAATCACGTGAATCGTGGGATCGAATTCCCTTTTCTTGCGCTCTTCCAGAATCACGCGAAACATCTCCCACGGATCTTTCATGGATTCGAAATGCTGGCGGCGATCGCCGAGAACGGGCGCGACGCGCACGATTCGCCAGCCAAGCAGCTCGCGAAGGCTGGTGCTGACGTTCGAGCGCGCGACCGACAGAGTTTTGGAGATTTCTTCGGCATTGAGCGGGCGCTTCGAAAGAAAGAGCAGCGCGTGCACCTGGGCGACGGTGCGATTCACGCCCCAGCGAGTGCCCATTTCACCCCAGTGGAGGATGAACTTTTCGGCGGCGGGAGAAAGTGCGGGTTTTGCGGCTTCTGTCATTTCTGTCTGTACAGAAATTACAGGAATGCCGGGCCGCTGTCAAGTGCGAAGGCACGCCGTCTCCCCGGTCTCGTCAGGCGGCCACGGCTTTGGAATGCCTACGTCGCCATCGGCAGCGTATGGATCAGTTCGGGAATCTCGATGTGAATCTGAGTTCCCTCGCCTTCCCGGCTGCGAATGTCCATTCGGAATTGGTCGCCGTAGAGCAGCCGGAGACGCTCGTGCACGTTGCTGATGCCGATGCCGAGGGCATAGACGCCCGTGAGCCGGTCCTGCGGTATGCCCAGGCCGTTGTCTTCGACGGCGATGATGAGCCTGCCATCCACGCGGCGCGTGCGCAGGTGAATCTGGCCGCCTTCGAGCTTCGGCGCCAGGCCGTGCTTGATGGCATTCTCGATCATCGGTTGAAGGATCATGCTGGGGACAAAAGCGTCGAGCGTCTGGTCGTCGATTTCCTTGAAGATTTGAAGCTTGTCGCGGCCGAACCGCACCACTTCGATATCGAGGTAATCGTCAATGAAACTGATTTCGTCGCGCAAGGGCACGAAGGTTTCGTGTTTCCGAAGCAGCCGCCGCAAAATATTTGAAAGCTTCAGAACCACAACCCGCGCCGTGTCCGGGTCGTAGCGAATCAGCGACGAAACCGTGTTTAGCGTATTGAACAGGAAATGCGGATTGATCTGGCTGCTCAGGGCATCCATGCGCGCGCGCAGCAAGAGCTGCTGATTTTGCTCGAGGTTCATTTCGATGCGTGTGTTGTTCCAGATTTTGATGGGCATGGCCACGGACATCACCGCGGACAGGATCACCAGCAGAAGATAAGGCCAACTCGGCGAATCGAATGTGAAGAGCCATGACGGCGGAACCGCACGGTGAAGCATCACGGCGCCCAGCTCCAGCAGCGCGCAGGTCCCGAGCGGAAGCATCGCCCAATTCAACTTTGCGCGGCGCACCAAATCGACGACGGATTTCGGGATATTCAGAAACAGAAAGGGCCCGAAATGCCAGATGTCTTCTTTCCTTGGCATCGACTGCCGGATCATGCCGGCGAATAAGCCGACGAGCGCGGCCATGGGGCTCGACAGCCATTCGTGATTTCCAAATGCCGGAAGGCTGATGAGCGAGCCACCGAGCAATCCGACCACGCGGCCGCCAAGCAATCCCATCAGAAAGGAGCCTTCCAGGGTCAGATCGAAAAATTTGTAGCCTAGAAGCCGCATCACCACGCCGAACGCCAGCGGCGGAGTCAGAAACAGGAGCAACAACACCTTTTGATCCGAATCGCGATTCTCGTTGAACAGGATTTTTCGAAACGTGGCGAAGCGCACGAGCAGGGCAGCCAATGAAGCCGCCCAGCCTACCTTGAGAACGAGGGCAAGGATGAGGTCCTTGCCGGAGGTCAGTATGTCCATGGCTCTTACGCGTTGCACACCGCCGGTTGCGGCGTTGCGCAGCGCGATTCGACGCGATTCAATCGCATTGTCGGTCAAATCGTCGCGAGAAGTAAAGGACGGCGGCTCAATCGGTGCTGCGTCACAGCTCCTGCTATAATGGCGATTTTCTTATGCGCAAACCACGCTCAACCGGAAAGCCTCGCATCATCGCGCGCGCCAAATTGCCCACGCGCTATGGCAAATTCGAAATTCTTGGCATCGAAGGACGCGGGCCCGCTGAAACCGCCGTCGCGGTGATTAAAGGGAACGCCCGGGGAAATGGCAAGATGGCCCCAATCGTTCGAGTGCACTCGCAATGCCTTACTGGCGATGTCTTGGCCTCCGAACGATGCGATTGCCGCGCGCAGCTTGAATATTCGCTGGCCAAAATCGGAAAATCGCCACACGGCATTCTGCTCTATCTTCCGCAGGAGGGCCGCGGGATTGGACTGATGAACAAGCTCAAGGCCTACGAGCTGCAAGACGCTGGAATGGATACGGTCGAAGCCAATCGCAAGCTCGGATTCGCAGCGGATACCCGGGATTACCGCTTTTCAGCCGAAATTCTGAAGCTCCTCGGCGCGCGGCGCGTGCGTCTGCTTTCGAACAACCCCGACAAAGTGAAGCAGCTCGAAGACGCCGGCGTACGAGTGGAAGAACGAATTCCCTGCCAGCCGCCGTCGAGCCGCCGCTCGCGCGCGTACCTTCGCACCAAAAAACAAAAGCTCGGACACCTGCTCGACGGATTGTAGGTCCGTCCTTGTAGGGTCCGTCGTCATGTTTCGTATCCGTCATTCGGCGTGTCGCCGCTCGCGGCGTTGATTTGTGCTTTCGCGTTCATTCAGACGGACCGCCCGCGATTCGTGCGGGGCCTCTGTCCATGCACCTTGCGAGCTCTGTCGCCATGCTTCGCGCCGCGATTCGATTCGCCTGGCTTCTATCCGCCGCCGACGAGCTGCACGATTTCATACGAATCGGATGCTTCGACTGGAGTTTGTTGCCAGCGCGCGCGCGGCAGGACGTCGCGATTGCGTTCCACGGCGACGCGGCCCGCAATCAGGCCGATATGTTCAAGCAGCGAGACAACCGTCAAGCCCTCGGGAACTTCCCGCGACTCTCCATTTACCGTGATAGTCATTTCTTCGCAACCGGAGCCTTGGATTTTGGCCGCAGCTGAAAGCGAATTTCGTCTTCGCCGGCCGGCGAAATCGCTCGGATGACCAGCGCGGCTCCCGCAATGCCTCCTGGCGGCAATGCGAACCGAATGCCGGCATGGCCTTCGGCATCCGTAACGGCGTTGTGAGTTCCGCCCGAATTGATGCCCTCTAGGCTGGCTTCGACCCGCGCTCCCGGGACCGCGACGCCATGGCGTTTCCGATCCTGCACCGCGATCTTCAAATCCGCATAGCCGCCGGCGACCCACGCGCTCGAATTCAGCAGCGTCACCGCGATCGCGCGCGCCTTGTGCAATTTTGCGATGCGCGACAACTCATTCTCATCAATCTGAAGCGAGCCCGATCGCAGCGATTCGATGATTCCGCGATGCTGCTGCTCCACGGCATGGCGCCGCTCAGAGTCATTGCCCGTGGAACCACCGCCGTCGGCATAGGGCGTGGACTGACGATGAACCACCAGCCCTTCGAAATACACCGCCGTGTCAATCTTCGCGTGCGTACGGGCGCGAAATTCGGTCTGAACGTGAAACACCCGTTCGCCGACGTGTACATTGGTATTGAATCCGCCACTCATCGCTTCGTCCCGACCCATTCGCGGCGCGCATCTCCGTTTGGCGTCACGATTTTGTCAGCTCGCCAATCGACCGGCCCGCGCCCTAATTATAACAGTTCACATACCTGCTGACCGTTGCGCACGACTACCCGTTCGACACCGAAAAGCCTCGTTTTTATTGAGTTTTTGCTCTTGCGCCACTAGCGTGCGCATTTTGGTCCTAATCAAGCGATGCCTAACTAAGTGTATCTTCTAAAAGGAAGTGGGTCGTACGCAGCGCGTCAATCGCATGCTTACCCCAATGCGAGTAGTATCCGAACCTCCAGTGCCAAATGTTTTCTTCCGGCAGCGCCAAGTGGGCTTCGTTCAGGACCAAGCCATCCTTTAGATCACGGTAGATGTCGGCGATGTCGTCAGCCAAAGACCCGTGTATTGCTTCGTCGTCTTTTGTTGGGTCAAAAACTTGCCAATAAACGTTCGATTCTCCGAGCTTTACTTTGAGAGATTTGTACAGTGTGTTCCACTGTGCGTCGCTCAACCGAAGCCTTGCGCGAGTTTGCGCTTTCCTGCTTGCTTCCTCTAAATCTTCATCTTCGCTTAGTTCCACATCTGGCAAGCGAATGGCCTCGCTAATCAGATGAGGAAGTATTCTGTAAATCTGAAGGAGCAGTTCGATTCTGTCTAGATCGGATGCGGAGTCAACGGCACCACAAAATTCTTGTGCGATTGCGGCGAAGCGAACAGCCGTTGCGGCATAGTTTGGCGTGTTGCTCATGTGACCAGCGACTCGTGCGAGCATCGCGAACCGTGCGGTTTATATCACACAAGCGTCCTCAGTTGAGCGTATCGTCCACGCGGAACGCGAGGCCGTATTAAGCGTATACGCCAGCACCGACGCGATCGTCGCTATCTGGCGAAGGGCCAGCAGGCGATGGCACAGAGGACCAGCTATCCAGAACTTGTATGGCCTGACGAAGGCTGTTTCAGTAGGTACAGGACTCCAACGCCCGTGAGACCCAAGTCGACCGACAAAAGTACAGGGTTGAATCGGGAAGACCCAGCGCGTGGAAAACTATAAGCAACATCTGAGATATGACGCCGTACGCACCGACAAACAGAAGAAGCGCCCCAAACAATTTCCCAAGTCGCAGAGAGAAGTTGCTTGAGGGATTTGGAGCTAAATCACCATAAACCTTGCCCCAAAATCTCCCGGGGTGAAAATAAATCCATCTTCCAGATGCTCCAAAGACAATGGCGACCGCGAAGCCAAGCACGCGTATAACGTCGGTCGTCATTTGCGTCGCGCGAGCTTCTCCAGCGTGCGCGTCGCGCGGGCTGCATCGGCAACTGAGAGAAAGTGTTCAAGCATGAGTGGAAGACCTCACGATCGACGCCAAAGCTCTCTACCAGCTTTCCGGCGCATCCTGCCGAAATTCGAAGTCGGAAAGTATGGAACCAATCAAATCGCGAAACTGAGAGATTATAAGATAATCTCCTTTGTGCCGATTAGGACGCGGTTCAACACGGTGCCAGAATGAAACGTCGACCCATCAAGGAGCAGAGGCTTGACGACTTGGAGATCGAATTCCGCCCTCTTCTTGTTTCTTGTCTAGAAAACTGCGCGAATGGTCGCTGGGGCCTATTCGGGCAAAACGATGGTCCACAAACCGCCAGATATTTGCACTGGAACGACGCAGATCGCCTCAAAGAGATTTCGCTTGAGATTCGCGCTTTGAGGCTCGCAGTTGGCCAGCCAAACCTACTGGTCGAGCGCTTTCTGAATTATTGTTCATTGCGCGGCCCAAATGTTCCCGGCGAACCTAAGTTAGCTAGGGCCTTCTTGGATGAAATCCTCAGAGGTGACCTCAAGCCCTTCTAGAAGGCTTCTGCTGCGCTTCGTCTACGCAAGAGTCGCCCCGACCGCATCACTTTGCAAATGTATCCGACGATGTAGTCACGGCCCGTCGTCAGCTCAATATCCCCATTCTTTACCAGCGCTTCGATCGCAAGGTCCACACCTTCCACGTGCGGGTGCCTTCGAACGATTTGTAAAGGCGTGCGCCCCTGCGACGGTTCGCGGTTTTGTTTCTGTTCATTTTGGCTGAGTTCCCCTCAAGTTTCGTCTCGCTCGGCTTCAGCGCGATTTCGAAAACGGCGATCTCCGCGATGAACCGTCACCATCGACGTCCGTTTCGTGGGATGACTCAGAAGTTTCGGCGCTTGGGCGGGCGCTCAATCCATCTCCAAGGGAAACAGCCTAGGCCAATGCAGAAGCATCCGATGACAACGAAACCTAACATTGGGGCGTGTTCGAACTGTCCTGCTCGGGCATTATAGTAAAAGAGCCATCGAAATCCTTCCGCGAGACCCGCCCAGCCAAGCAAAACCATAGTTATTCCCAAGGCTATGAAACCGAGCGAAAAGACCAGCGAATGCCAAATTTTGCGCCGATATTTCCCATCGAATCCCCGTGCCCGTGTCGTTCATTGCGCGGAGGCTAGCACCGCGACAATTCAAAAGTCAATTTCTCGGCGGGCTTGCTCGACATCGTTCCACCTGATAAAGTTTCAAGTGCAATTTGCGCGAGTCCAACAAGCGGTACACAAATGGCGCGCGGATTCAAAAACCGGCGTTTTTAAAGGGATTTTGCGCACTTTCTGCGGTCATAGAACAGTGCGCGAATAGCGTGCAATGAACAGCAATCTCCTTGACGCGTACGGCCCGTTGTTGCTGATGCTGATCGCGGCCATGGGCATTTCCGGCGCGATTCTCACCATCTCGGTGCTGGTCGGCCGGCACAAGAGGTCGCGCGCCAAGGACGAAGCCTACGAGTGCGGAATTCGCCCGACGGGAGACGCGCGCGAGCCGTTCTCGGTGCAATTCTATCTGGTGGCGCTGCTGTTCATCCTGTTCGATATCGAGGCCATCTTCCTGTACCCCTGGGCGCTCATTTACCGCGATTTGCGCCTCTTCGGTTTCATCGAGATGCTGCTCTACATTATAATTTTGCTGGCCGGATACATTTACCTCTGGAAGAAGGGCGCGCTCGACTGGAATCGTTGAGGCCGCTCTCCGAAAGCGAAATCACTGTGGAAAAACGGGATACGGCAAAGGACTCGTTTATCCAAAGACTGCGGGACTGGGACTCACAGGCCGTCGCCGAAGTCATCGAATTTCGCGGCGAAACCACCGCGGTGATTCCTCGCGAGCATTTGCGCCGAGCCTGCGAGTTTCTGGCCGGCGATTCCGGCCTCAAGTTCAAGTTTCTTTCGGACATCACCGCAGTGGATAAATTTCCGAACGAGCCTCGCTTTGAGCTGAATTATCACTTGCTCTCGCTCGAGCGCCGCGAACGAATCCGCCTCAAAGTGCGCGTCTCGGGAGATGATCCCGTGGTTCCATCGGTTACGACGGTCTGGCCCGCGGCGAACTGGCACGAGCGCGAAGCGTTCGATCTGATGGGCGTGCGATTCGAAGGGCATCCCGATCTCTCGCGGATTCTGATGCCTGACGATTGGGAAGGCCATCCGCTGCGCAAGGACTATCCCGTCGAGGGCTACCGCTGATGACGACCATCGAAACGCCCGCCGGCGCCGAAAAAGCGATGGTCCTCAATATGGGCCCGCAGCATCCGTCAACGCACGGCGTCCTGCGGATCATTCTTGAGCTCGACGGCGAGATCGTCATCAAGGCCAAGCCCGTGATCGGCTACCTGCACACGGGAATTGAGAAAAACTGCGAAGCGAAGACATATTCGCAAGTGGTCACGCTCACGGATCGCATCGACTATCTCGCGCCACTCTCCAATAATCTTTGCTACTGCCTGGCGGTTGAAAAGCTGCTGGGAATTGAAGTCCCCAAACGCGCGCAATATATCCGCGTGCTGCTGACGGAGCTGACGCGCTGCGCGTCGCACCTGGTCTGGCTCGGCACGCATGCCATCGATTTGGGAGCGATGTCGGTTTTCCTCTACACGTTTCGCGAGCGAGAAGACATCATGAGGATTTTCGAGCTTGTCAGCGGGCAACGCATGATGACCAGCTATTTTCGCGTCGGGGGTCTGGCGCTCGAGCCGCCGCCGGGATGGCTCGACCGGATCGCGCGGTTTCTCGAAGTGTTCCCGAGCCGGATCGCCGAATACGAAGACCTGCTCACGAAGAATCGCATCTGGCTCGCGCGCACGAGAGGCGTCGGGGTGCTGAGCGCGGAAGACGCCATCGCGCTGGGCGTCTCGGGCCCAATGCTGCGGGCCAGCGGCGTCGCCTGCGATGTTCGCAAAATGTTTCCGTACTCGAGCTACGACGAATTCGATTTCGACGTGCCCACTCAGACCGCCGGCGACTGCTACGCGCGTTATCTTGTTCGCGTGGCGGAAATCCGCGAGAGCGTGAAAATTGTCCAGCAGGCGATGACAAAAATTCCGGCTCAGGGGCCGATTCGCACCGAAGCGCCGGGGATCGTTCCGCCGTCGCGCGAGGAGATGAAGACCTCAATCGAAGGCTTGATCTACCACTTCAAGATATACACCGAAGGATTCGCGCCGCCGCCGGGCGAGGTCTATCAGGCGATCGAATCGCCGCGCGGTGAACTGGGTTTCTTCGTCGCGAGCGACGGTTCGCCGAAACCGTACCGCGTGAAAGTTCGCGCGCCATCGTTCGTGAATCTGCAGTCCGTCGAACGGCTCGTCGTAGGCCGGTTGCTCGCGGATGTGGTGGCGTGCATCGGCACGACCGACATCGTTCTCGGCGAGGTGGATCGATGACGGCCGGCGCAGACGGCGCGCGAATGCAGCTTCCGCCGCAGCTCGAAACTAAATTCGCGCAATTAATCGGCCGATATCCGGTGAAACGCTCGGCGTTGATCCCCATGATGCTGTACGCGGAGGATTACTACGGCTTTCTGGGGGACGACATTCTCACGGAAATTGCTCTCCGCCTGGATCTCAACTTCGTGCAGGTCACGGAGACGCTGGCGTACTACTCGATGCTGCGGCGCAAGCCCGTGGGGAAAAATAACATTCAAGTCTGCACCAATGTCTCGTGCATGCTTCGCGGGGCCAACGAGATTTACGCCCACCTGCAAAAGCGTCTCGAAATCGGCCACAAGGAGGTGACTTCCACCGGCACATTCTCGCTCGAGGAAGTGGAATGCATCGGCGCGTGCACGGGAGCACCGGCGATGCAGGTGAATTACGATTTTTACGAGAATCTCACGACTGACAGCGTCGACAAAATTCTCGAGCAATTGCAATCGGGCGAGAAGGCGCGCCCGGTCCCCTACACCTCAGGCTCGATCCACAAACGGCGACGAACTGGAAAAGATCGTGATCAGCCGCCGGTTTGGGATCCCCGGCTCGCGCACGATCGAGGTGTACCGGCAGAACGACGGTTACAAGGCGCTCGAAAAATCCTTGAAGGAGATGACGCCCGAGCAGGTGATCGACGAAGTGAAGAAATCGAATTTGCGCGGCCGCGGCGGCGCCGGATTCCCGACGGGAATGAAATGGAGCTTCGTACCGAAGGACAGCCCGAAGCCGAAATACGTTCTTTGCAACGCCGATGAGAGCGAGCCCGGCACATGCAAGGATCGCCCGTTGATGGAGCACGATCCACACCAGTTGATCGAGGGGACAGTCATCGCGGGGCGCGCGATCGGATCGCAGCGCGGCTATATCTACATTCGCGGCGAGTATCGCTACGTTCTCGATATCATGGACGCGGCCATCGCGGAGGCTTACGCCGCGGGATTTCTCGGCAAGAATATTCTTGGCACGGATTTTTCATTCGATCTCTCCACGCACACGGGCGCGGGCGCCTACGAATGCGGCGAGGAGTCCGCGCTGATGGAATCGCTCGAAGGCAAGCGCGGCTACCCGCGAATCAAGCCGCCGTTCCCTGCCGTCGTCGGACTTTATGGCTGCCCGACGATTATCAACAACGTGGAATCGCTAAGCGCGGTCCCGTCAATTATTCTTCGCGGCGGCGAGTGGTATGCGAGTCTAGGCACGCCGAAAAACGGCGGGACGCGGATGCTGTGCATCTCCGGCCACGTCAATCGTCCAGGAATTTACGAAGTGCCGCTCGGCCTGAACATGCGCCGTTCGATTGAAGAGCTGGGCGGCGGCGTGCGCGACGGCAAGAAAGTAAAGGCGGTGATCCCCGGCGGCAGCTCGTGCCCGCTGCTTACGGCCGCGGAAATTGACATACCCATGGATTACGATTCGGTGGCGAAGGCCGGCTCCATGCTGGGTTCCGGCGGGATGATCGTGATTGACGAAGACACGTGCATGGTGGACGTGGCGCGGCGCATCATGCATTTCTACGCGCACGAATCCTGCGGCTGGTGCATTCCCTGCCGCGAAGGAACGGCGTGGCTGCGCAAGATGCTCGACCGCTTCCACGCCGGCGGCGGCCGCGCAGAAGATATTCCGCTGGTGGGCGAGCTCGCGCAGAATATGCTGGGCCGGACGTTCTGCCCACTGGGTGATGCGGCAGCGATGCCGACGATCAGCATCGTCAAGAAATGGCAGAACGAGTTCGAAGACCATCTCCGCGGGAAATGCGCTTACAAAACCGCCGCGGATTTGATTGCAATGGGTCAGTGACGCGGACGCAACAAGGGTCAAATTGTGTGGCGATTAGAACAGGCCCGCGTCCTGTGTTTTCATTGAGTTACGGGGAATTCTAATTCCGTCGGTGTGGCGATTAGAATTCAGGAAAAAAGGCGCCGCGGCGTTCGATTTTCATGGCTGAACAAAAACAAATTACGTTTTCATTGAACGGCAACCAGGTCAGCGTTCCAGCGGGCACGCTTGTGATCGAGGCCGCGAAACGCGAGCAGACCGAAGTGCCGTCGTTCTGCTATTACAAGGGCCTCTCTTTGCAGGCCGCCTGCCGGATGTGCCTGGTCGAAGTCGAAAAAATGCCGAAGATGCAGACCGCGTGCACTCTGGTAGCCACGGATGGCATGGTCGTACGCACCGATACGCCGCAGGTTCACAAAGCGCGCAAGGACATGCTCGAATTCCTGCTCTCGAATCATCCGCTCGATTGCCCCGTATGCGATAAAGGCGGCGAGTGCGAATTGCAGGACATGACCTTCAGCTACGGTCTCGATCACAGCCGCTTCAACGAAGAGAAGCTGCATTATCCCGAAGAGAAATGGTCGCCGCTCGTCTATTACGACGCGCCGCGATGCATTCTCTGCTTCCGGTGCGTGCGCGTGTGCGACGAGGGAATGGACGTGAAGGCGCTCGGCGTGGGCGCGCGCGGCGTGCAATCCGTGATTCTGCCAAACAATCCCGAGGCGCTTGCGTGCGAAGAGTGCGGCATGTGCATTGATATTTGCCCGGTGGGCGCACTGACCAGCGGGACGTATCGCTATCAAACGCGGCCGTGGGAGATGACTTACGTTCCGAACCCCTGCGCGCACTGCTCGAACGGCTGCAAGACCACGCTCGGCGTGCGCAACAACGAGGTTTTGCGCGGAAACAATCGCGACCAGTCCGGAATCAACGGAGAGTTTTTATGCGGCAAGGGGCGCTTCGGGTTCGACTTTCTGAATAACGCGGAACGCGTTCGCCAGCCGCTGATCCGCCGCAACGGCAAGCTCGAAGCCGCCAGCTGGGAAGATGCGTTTGAGGAAATCACGCGGCGGCTCAAGCAGGCCCGCGACAAGCATGGCGCATCAGCGCTCGGCGTGATCGGCTCGAATCACACCACGAACGAAGAGAACTACCTTCTGAGCCGTTTCGCGCGGTTGAATCTCGGGACGAACAATATCGATCATCATCGCACCGCGGATTACGCCGGTCTTGCGGCCGCGCTCGGACCAAATTCGGCGAATTCGCTTGCGACGATGGCGGATGTCTATACCGCTCCGGCGGTGCTGGTGATCGGCAACGATCCGAGTCAGCAAAATCCGCTCGTCGCGTGGCAAATTCGCACGGGCCGGCGCCATCACGGCGCGAAGCTCTACATCATCAATTCGCAGCCGAGCAAGCTCGAGCGGCTGGCCGAACAATCGATTCGCGTCCCGGCCGATGGCGAAGCGAGCGCCGTTGAATGGCTGGCGACCGGGCAAGGCAGCCTCGCTCCTGAAGCGCCGGCGGAACTGGCGAAGCTCAAGACTTCGCTCGAAGCGGCGAGCGACGTCGTCATCGTTTTCGGCGCGGCTATGACGGGCGCTGCGATCCGCAATCTTGTCGCGTTCGGTTCGCGGCTCGCAGGACGCACGCGGTATATGGCGCTGGGCGATTACGCGAATTCGCGCGGAGCGGCTGACTTCGGATTGCTGCCCGATCGTCTGCCGGGCTATGCGCCTCTGGCCGATGCGACTGAACGCGCGCGGTACAGCAAGCTGTGGGGCGGCGAAATTCCCGGTTCCGCCGGGCTCACCGCGAAGCAAATGATGGACGCAGCAGCTTCCGGCAAGCTGAAGGCGCTCTACGTCGTCGGCGCGAATCCGGTGAAAACTTTCGGCACGAAATCAGGGGACAAACTCGGCAAACTCGACCTGCTCGTCGTACAGGATCTTTTTCTCACCGAGACATCGAAGCTTGCGGACGTGGTTTTGCCGGCCGCATCGTCTTACGAAAAAGACGGCACGATGACGAGCACTTCCGGCGAAGTGCAGCTCACTCATCGTTCCATCGATCCGCAGGGCCCGCGCAGCGATTTTGATTTAATACGAATTCTTTCCTATCAGCTTTCGCAACTCGGAATGGGTCCGGCCACCCGGCATCGCACGCCGGAATCCGCGTTCGATGAAATCCGGCAGAATGTGCCCGGCTACGGCTTGTCGTATGTGAATCTGCTGGCAGGAGAGGCAGGACGCGCGACGCCGGGAGCAAGCCGCGTGGACGATTCATACACGGTCCCGCCCAAGACGATTTTCTCTTCTCACGATTCTCTCTTTTCCAGTGGGACGTTGGGCCGCTATTGTTCCAAGCTCAATTCTTGTAACGAGGCCAAAGATATCCCGTGGAGTTCGTCACCCAGCATCCGATCCTGGTGGTATCGATAGTCAAGGTTGTCGTTCTGCTGTTCGTTTTGATGACGGCGCTTGCCTATCTCACCTGGTTCGAACGAAAAGTAGTCGCGCGAATTCAATCGCGGCTCGGACCGCTGTACGTCGGCGCACATGGATTGCTGCAGCCGCTGGCAGACGGCATCAAGTTTCTTTTCAAAGAGGACGTGACGCCGCCGGCTTCGGACAAGTTCGTCTACGTCCTCGCGCCCTTTCTGGCGTTGTCGCTGGCCTTGACCACGCTCGCGCTGATTCCCTTCGGCCCGCGCGACGATCACAATTCTCGGGCAGCCGACCAGCCTTGGCATCGCGAACGTCAGCATCGGACTGCTTTTCCTTTTCGCGATCACTTCGATGGGCGTGTATGGGGTGGCGCTGGCGGGCTGGTCGTCAAACAGCAAATATCCGTTGTTCGGCGGCTTGCGCAGCTCCGCGCAAATGGTGAGCTACGAAGTTTCGTTGACGCTCTCCGTGGTCGGCGTCGTCCTGGTCTCGGGCACGCTGAATTTCAACGAGATCATCAACGAACAAACCGGCCGGTGGTTGCACTACATTCCCCGCTGGAATGTGTTTCCGCAAATCGTCGGCTTCATTTGTTATTTCATTGCGGCCATCGCGGAGACGAACCGCGTTCCGTTTGATCTGCCGGAAGCCGAGACCGAGCTGGTCGCCGGATTTCACACCGAATATTCGAGCTTCAAGTTCGCGATGTTTTTCATGGCTGAATACGCGAACATGATCACGGTTTCGTGCCTCGCGACGATTCTTTTCTTCGGCGGCTGGCTTTCGCCGTTTCCGTCCGCATGGCATTGGCAGCTTTATCTTCCCGGAGTGGTGCTTTTGATCGCGGGCGCGTTCCTGGTTTGCGACACGGCGATGATTCAGCACGGAATCGCGCGCATTCAACTCGCGGCCGTCAGCACACTCGCGCTGGGTCTTGGCGCTATCTGCCTGATTCCCGTGGTGATGCCCGTGGTGCAGGGGCTTTTTTGGTTTCTGCTGAAAGTAGGATTCTTGCTATTTTTCTACGTCTGGACGCGCGGAACGCTTCCGCGCGTCCGTTATGACCAACTCATGGATTTCGGCTGGAAATTCCTGCTGCCGGTTTCGCTGGCCAACCTGGTGGTGACGAGCCTGGTCATCCTGGTGCGCAATCCGTGACGCTGCCCTTCGTACTTTTCTTCACGTTTGCCGCGATCGCGGTGGCTGGCGCGCTGCTGGTGATTTTTATGAAGCACCCGATCCACAGCGCGCTGGCGCTGATCCTGGTGATGGTCTCGCTGGCCGTGCTGTATCTGCTGCTGGGCGCCGAATTCATCGCGGCGGTTCAGATCATCGTGTACGCGGGCGCCATCATGGTGCTCTTCGTGATCGTCATCATGCTTTTGAATGCAGGCGTGGAAAAGCGCACCAATCTGAGCAAAATGGCGCGATTTGCGGGCGTGCCGATGGGAATTTTTCTCACATTCGCGCTGGTGTTCTGGCTTTCGCACGCCGCATTGGCAAAGCCTGCAGCCAGCGCTTCGCTGCCTTCGACGCAGGACGCCACGCGAGAACTATCGAATCTTCTCTTCCGCACGTACTCGTCTCCATTTGAGGCGACATCGATCGTGATCCTGATTGCGCTGCTGGGCGCGCTGGTGCTTGCAAGGAGGGACTCATGACCGCCGTCCCGACTTCTTACTTCGTGATTCTAAGCGCGATTCTCTTTGGCCTGGGAGTGATCGCATTCGTGTTCAAGCGCAACATCATCACGATTTTCATGGCCATCGAATTGATGCTGAACGCCGTGAACCTGGCCTTTGTCGCGTTCGATCGCGCACTCGGCGGCGCGCACGACGGCTGGGTGTTCGTGCTGTTCGTGATTGTGGTGGCCGCGGCCGAAGCGGCGGTGGGACTCGCGATCGTGATCACGATTTCGCACAACCGCAAGTCGCTCAACATCGAAGACGTGGATCTTCTCAAATTCTGATGCCCAAAATTGCCGACATCCTATGGATCATTCCGCTGCTGCCGCTGGCCGGCGCGGCGGTGAATGGCTTGCTCGGCAAAACGTGGCCCAATTCGCGCGTGAATGCCGTGGGAATCGGTTCCGTCTCTCTCGCCTTCCTTGCCGTGCTCGAACTCGTGCGCGAATTTTTCACGCAGCCGATGAGTCAAGCGACCATCGTGAAAAACTTTGGCCCGTGGATCCTTGCCGGCAGCTTTCGGGCGGACTTTGGTTTTTGGATCGATCAGCTCACCATCGTGATGCTGTTGGTGGTCGCCGGCGTCGGCCTGCTGATTCACATTTATTCCACGGGCTACATGGCCCACGAGAGCGGCTACTATCGCTTTTTCTGCTATTTGAATTTGTTCATGTTCTTCATGCTGACGCTGGTGATGGCCGGAAATCTTGCCTTGATGTTTGTGGGTTGGGAGGGCGTGGGCCTTTGCAGCTACCTGCTGATCGGCTTTTATTTCTTGCGCAAATCGGCGATCGATGCGGGGAAAAAAGCATTTATCACCACGCGCATCGGAGACGTCGGATTCACCATCGGCATTCTGCTGGTGTTCTGGACGTTCAGCTCCGTCGATTTCGGCCCGATTTTCGCGAAAGCCGCAGCGATGCCGGTCGAAGGCATGGGGAAAATCGGCACGCTTACCGCGATCGCGCTGCTCCTGTTTGCGGGCGCGATCGGCAAGTCGGCGCAACTTCCGCTTTACGTCTGGCTGCCGGACGCGATGGAAGGCCCCACGCCCGTCAGCGCGCTGATTCACGCGGCGACGATGGTAACGGCGGGCGTGTACATGGTCGCGCGGATGCACGTCATTTATTCGCATGCGCTGACGGCGATGCTGGTGGTCGCGATTGTCGGCACGGTGACGCTTTTCTACTCCGCGACAATCGGCCTGGTCCAGACGGACATCAAGAAAGTGCTCGCGTATTCGACCGTGTCGCAACTGGGCTACATGTTTCTCGGCTGCGGCGTCGGCGCGTACGCGGCGGGTATTTTCCATCTCATGACCCACGCGTTCTTCAAGGGGCTGCTGTTCCTCGCCGCGGGAAGCGTGATCCACGCAATGGGCGGCGAGCAGGACATGCGCAAGATGGGCGGGCTGAGAAAGAAAATTCCGGTCACGTATTGGACGATGTTTGCCGCAACGCTGGCGATCGCCGGCGCGCCGCTCTTCTCGGGCTTCTTCAGCAAGGAAGCGATACTCGATGCCGCGAAGGATGGCCCCTACGCCAATCTGACGCTCTGGATCATCGGAATTCTCGGCGCAATGTTGACCGCGTTCTACATGTTCAGGCTTCTCTTCCTGACTTTTTTTGGCGCGCCGCGCTACGACGAACACAAAGTGCACGTCCACGAATCGCCGAGGAACATGCTTGTCCCGCTGGTCATCCTGGCGGTGCTCGCGGTTGCGGGCGGCTGGTTTGCGCTTCCGACGCTGGTTGGCGGCCCCGATCATTTTCAGAATTTCCTGCGGCCGGTATTTGAGACTGGCGCGACGGGGCTGGCAGCCTCGGCGGAAACATCGGCGGAAACTTCCGGATCTGCGGGCGAGCATTTGGTCAGCGCTCTTCTGGCGCCGGGCGTGATCGTCGCGTTGATCGGATTCTTCACTGCGTGGTGGTTTTACATCCGCCGGACGGACGCTCCGAAGAAGCTCGCGCAGAACCTTCACGGCGTTTACGTGCTGCTGCTGAACAAATACTGGGTGGACGAAATCTATCTCGCGCTCATCATCCGGCCGCTGCTGTGGGTCTCGACGAATGTGTTGTGGCACATCGTCGATGAAGACGTGATCGATGGCGCCGTAAACGGCAGCGCGCGAGGGGCGAGAGAAATCGGCGGTGAGGTCCGCCTGATTCAATCTGGAAACGCCCGGAGCTACGCGTCCTGGGTCGTCATCGGCGCGGTCTGTGTAGCCGTGCTGGTTCTGGGAGTTTTGGGAATGGTGCGCTGACGTGGGAACGCAACCTCATCTGCTGACGCTGGTGACGTTTCTGCCGCTGCTGGGCGTCATCGCCATTCTGTTTCTCAATCGCGAAGATCACGTTTGGGTGCGCAGGGTTGCGCTCGCCACTTCGCTCGCCGAGTTTGTGATTTCTCTGTTTCTGCTGACCGGCTTCAGCGCCGCGAATCCAGGCTTTCAACTCGAAGAATTTCACGGCTGGATCAGCGTTCCGCCGATCCACTACCATCTCGGCGTCGACGGCATCAGCCTCTTTCTCGTCTTGCTGACCACACTCTTGACGCCACTTTCCGTGCTCGCTTCATGGAACAGCATCGAAACGCGCACGAAGGAATTCTTCTCCGCGCTGCTGGTTCTCGAGACTGGCTTGATCGGCGTCTTCTTCGCGCTCGATCTCTTCCTGTTCTTCTTGTTCTGGGAAGTGATGCTCCTGCCGATGTATTTCCTGATCGGAATCTGGGGCCACGGCCGGCGCATCTACGCCGCGCTGAAATTCATTCTCTATACGATGTTCGGCTCGATTCTGATGCTCGTCGCGATCGTCTGGCTCTTCAATCTGACGGGATCGTTCGATTTGTCCGAGATCCAGGCCAGGCTTGCCACCGGCGTGATTTCGTCGACGCGCACGGAGCTTCTGCTCTTCGGAGCATTCTTCCTCGCGTTCGCGATCAAGGTGCCGCTGTTCCCGTTCCACACGTGGCTGCCGGACGCGCACACCGAAGCGCCGACTGCGGGATCCGTGATCCTCGCAGGCGTGATGCTGAAGCTTGGCACGTACGGAATGCTGCGCTTCTGTCTGCCGTTGTTTCCCGCGGCCTCGCGCCGGATGGCGCCGGCCATCGCCGTGCTCGCGATTATCGGCATCGTCTACGGAGCGCTCGTCGCCACAGTCCAGCCGAACTTGAAACGGCTGGTCGCCTACACATCCATCAGCCACCTTGGCTTTGTCGTCCTTGGCATTTTTGCGTTCAACACCATTTCGATCGAAGGCGCGGTCTACCAGATGCTCAATCACGGCGTTTCGACGGGAATGCTCTTCCTCGTCGTCGGAATGCTTTACGATCGCAGGCACACATTCGAAATCAAGGAGTATGGCGGACTGGCGACTTCGATGCCGGTCCTCTCTGCATTCTTTTTGTTCGCGTGCTTGTCTTCGCTGGCGCTGCCGCTGCTGAACGGCTTCGTTGGTGAGTTCCTCATTCTCATCGGAGTATTCGCGCGCCATCCGGCTTGGGCGTCGTGGGCTTCGACGGGCTCGGTGCTCTCGGCTGTGTATTTGCTCTGGGCCTATCAACGCGTGGCGCTCGGCGAAATTACCGTCGAGAAAAATAAATCGCTGCCGGACGCGAGCCCGCGCGAACGAATTATCCTTGCGACTCTCTCGGTGATTATTCTTTTTATGGGCGTCGCGTCGCCGTTGTTTACGCGCAGAATGGAATCGTCCGCGAATAATGTTTTGTACATGATGCGCCGGGACGTGCCGGTTGATGCGCGCACGGCGCCCGCGGCGCCCACGATTCCGGCAACGCGGCCGCTCGCTGCCGCCGCTCCACTGGCCACGAACGCCGCAGCGACTGGCGGCTCCTCGAAGAGGGCGAGATAGCCCGCATGATGCCGATCCACATTTCTCCCGAGCGCATTGAAGACGCGTATCGCGTTGCGCCGGAGATCATCCTTTGCGCCACCGGTATTTTCATCATGCTGCTCGATCCGTTTCTGCCGGCGGCGCGCAAGCGTATTTCCGGATGGATCGCGGTGATCGGCGCAATCGGCGCGCTCTCGTCTCTATGGCTCGTCTGGCAGCACCGAGGTCCGGCTTACGGCGGCTTGATTCGTGCCGACGAGTTCAGCATCTTCATTCACGGCATCGTGCTCACTGTGGCGATCCTGGCCACGCTTGGCTCGATGCAATATCTCGACAACGAGCGCATCCAGCGCGGCGAATATTACTCATTGCTGCTTTTCGCCACCGCCGGCATGGGAATTCTTGGAAGCGCCGGCGAACTGGTGACGGCGTTTCTCGGCCTGGAAATGAGCTCGATCTCGACCTACATCCTTGCCGGATTCCGCCGCACGTCGCTTAAATCGAACGAAGCTTCTCTGAAGTATTTCATCCTCGGATCCTTCGCCACGGCCTTTTTCCTCTACGGAATCGCGATGGTCTACGGCGCGACGGGCACGACCATGTTGGTGCGAATCCAGGAGACGCTCGCGAATTCCAGCCCAAACTTGCTCGAGGGGCTGGGACTCGCAATGATGTTCGTCGGGCTCGGCTTCAAAGTCGTCGCGGCGCCATTTCAGGTTTACGCGCCCGACGTCTACGAAGGCGCGCCCACGCCAGTGACGGCCGTTCTCGCATCCGCGCCGAAAGCGGCGACCTTCGCGCTTATGCTGCGCATCTTCTACACCGCGTTTGGCTCTGCCGGACAATTGTGGTTTTGGGTGATCTGGATCGCGGCGGTGCTGTCGATGTGCATCGGGAATTTTGGGGCGCTGAATCAGACCAACGTCAAGCGCATGCTCGCGTATTCCTCGATCGCGCACGCGGGCTACATTCTCGTGGCATTCGCAGCAGCGAGCGAAATCGGCGCCGCGGCCGTGCTCTTTTATCTTGCGGCTTACGCCCTGATGAAGCTCGGCGCATTTCTCGTGGTCGTCCAACTGGGCGGGCCCGGCGAGCGGCGGCTGGAGATCAAAGACTACGCGGGATTGGGAACCCAACAGCCGGTTCTGGCCGCATGCTTTTCCTTGTTCTTGCTGTCGCTGCTCGGCCTGCCAGCCACCGGCGGATTTCTAGGAAAATTCTACGCGTTTCAGGCTGCGCTCGATTCACGGCTGGTCTGGCTTGTGGTGATTGCGGCGATCAATAGCGTGATTGGGTCGTACTATTATCTCCGCGTGATCGTTTCGATGTATTTCTGGGAGCCGCAGAAAGAATTCCAACCGATCGCGGTCACGCCCGGCATCGGCACGGCGCTTGCCATTGCTGCTGCAGGCACGATTTATCTCGGCATTTTCCCAAGCCGCGCCATGCAATTCGCATTGCTCTCGGCGCGCTCGCTCCGTTAGTTCACACACGCCGTTTCCACAATCGAAAAAGAAAAAGGCCCGGAAGCGACGCGCGCCTCCGGGCCTATCCAATCTCAGTCGTTTAATCCGCCGCTAGACAACTCTCGTGAATACGATAAGCAGCGTAAACAGCGCCAGCGTCTCAATGAATACGAGTCCCAGAATCAGCGCCAAGCGAATCGGGGCGGCCGCGCCGGGATTTCTCGCCAGGCCTTCGCACGCCGCCGAAGCGACGCGTCCCTGGCCGAGCGCACCGAAAGCAGCCGCGAGCGCCATGGCGAAGCCGGAGGTAATCGCTACCCAGTTCGTTGTACCTGCGGCAGCGCTATCGGCGGCGAACGCTTGCGGAGCCACGATAACGAGCATCGCGGCCGCAAACAACACCATCTTCAGAATCTTCATTCGACTTTCTCCTTTTATGAACGGGCGGCCAGGAGGTGGTTCCCGTCATCCTCGAGCAGCCGGGCTCACACTGGCACGCCACTAATCAAGCCAGATTAGTGCTCTTCCGCCGTCGCAAGACCGATATAAATCGCGGGAAGAATTGTGAATACGAATGCCTGCACGACTGCTACAAAGACGTGCAGCAGTACGAAAACAACCGGTATCGTCGCTGGAAAAATTCCCAGCACCCACGCGAGAGCCGGGTTCGTCGATCCGAAGTGAAGCACTGGCGTAGTCAGAAGCGCGACGAACGTCAGATAGAGTAATTCGCTCGCAAAAATATTCGCCCAAAGCCGGACGGTAAGCGATAGCAGGCGCGCGCTATTGCTTATGATTTCAACCGGAAAGATCAGCGGAGAGATCCACCAGACGGGCCCGGCAAAATGCTTGGCATAACCGATCGGTCCGTGGTGGCGGATTCCTTGATAGTTGTAATAGAGAAATACGATGATGGCGCAAGCGAGCGGCACGCTCTTCTCGCCCGTCGGCGACTCGAACGCCGGGATGACGCTCAGCAGGTTCGAGAGGAGCACAAAAATCCCAATGGAACCGACCAACGGCACGAATATCGCTGCGTCGTGGCCCGCGCTATCCACCAGGATGTCGCGGATGCCGAAGCCCATTGGATTCGTAATCAGCATTTCCGCGATCTGCTGCGCGGCGCCGGGACGATCCACCGAAATTCGTGGTTTCAGCAACAGTACGAGAACCATTCCGACGATGAGCACAACGATCGTCATCGCCACGTGCATATGGATCGGGTGCGCCGGGTCCTGCACGTGAATTCCAGCAAGCGCCAATAGATGGGAAATGGTGGGGCCGAACCAGTGATTCAGAAACGCGGCAAACCAGTGCTCGTGAAGATTCATCTTCCTCTAGTCATTTTCGAAGATTACCGCGTACGCGCTTCCCGCCATCGCAGCGGCGCCGAGTGCCAGCAGGCCGCCTAGAACACTTACAGCAGGCAACCGAAGATATATCACGGTAACATACGCTAAAATCGCGATCAAGCCATAGCCGAGAAGCAAAAAAAAGATCATTTTCGCGGAATCGCTTTTGGGTGCGCTGTCTGGCTTCACGGCCGCGCGGACGATTGCCTGCGTCGCTCGTCTCAGCCAGAAATAATGCAGCCAAATCAGCAGCGCGCCGACCGCAACGCCGGCGCCCGCGCGCCATGACGCCACGCGCCAGACGATGAGCGCCGCGAGCATACCTGCAGACGGAGTCAGCCAGTTAATCCTGTTCTCAACCCGCTCGTAAAAGTCCTGTCGGAATAGTTCAGTTGCCATCGTCTTTCGAAAGCCTTCGAAGGAGTTCCCGCAGCCCCGCCGCGAAGCCCAGCGCGCCTCCAACAATCATAAGCCAGGGCGATGTGTGCCACCAACGATCAAGGGCGTAGCCACCGCCGCCGCCGATAACAAGCGCCCCGACGAGAACGAGAGGCAGCTCCATCGCGAGCGAGAACTGCTTCGCATATCCGACGGTCTTCTTTCCCAGGTTGTCGTTGGGCATTCTAACTTCGGCTCAGCGGCCGAATGGCGCGAGCACCGAATACGAAGCGAGCCGCAGGAACGGCTCGGGGTAAACGCCGGCGGCGAGCGTCACCAGCACCATCGCCGTGAGCGCCACTGCCTGCCCGGCCGAAATTCGCGGCCGCACCGCATCCGAAGGTTCGCGCGACCACATCGCCGCCACAATCCGGAAATAGTAGTACACCGCGGGCAGAATATAGAGAACGGATAGGACCGCAAGCTTCGTGTGGCCCGTTTCAATCAACGCCCAGAAAATCAGCAGCTTGGCAACGAACCCGGCCGTGGGCGGAATTCCGGCAAGTGAGAGCAGAAAAATCAGCATCAGGATCGCCGCGACGGGGCTGCGTTGAAACAGGCCGTTCATATCCTCCAGTTCGTCGCCGATCACGCCCTTGCGGCGCAGCACGATCACGATAGCGAACGCGCCGGTGTTGAAGAACGCGTACGTCAGAAGATAAAACATCATCGCCTGGATGCCGCGCGTGTTTCCGGCCACCAGCCCAAGCAGAATGTAGCCGACGTGCGAAATGGAAGAGTAGGCGAGGAGTCTCTTTATGTTGCTTTGCGTGATTGCCGCCAAATTGCCGAGCGTCAACGATAGCACCGCGACAATCGTCAGCATCGCGGTCCAATCCACGCGCACCGCCCAGAACACGCCGAGGAAAAGCCGCAAAAGCAGCGCGAAGCTGGCGGCCTTCGATGCCACACTCACGTAAGCGGAAATCGACGTCGGCGCGCCCTCGTAAACATCGGGCGCCCACTGGTGGAACGGAACCGCGGCAACCTTGAAAAACAAACCGGCGGAAACCGTAAGCACCGCAATGACGACCAACAAATCGCCGCGAGGGCGTTGCGCGAGCACCGAGGCAATCGTGTCAAGGTTCGTTGAGCCCGAAATTCCATAAAGAATTGAAAATCCATAGGCAAGCAGTCCCGAGCTGAACGCGCCGAGCAGGACATACTTCATGGCCGCTTCATTCGACCGCCGGTCGCGCCGCAGAAAGCCGGTCAGAATGTAAAAGCTGATGGCCATCGTTTCCAGCGCGAGAAAAAGCGTCACCAGATCGTTGCCGCACGCGAGAAACATCATCCCGACGGTCGCGAACAGCATCAGCGCGTAATACTCGCCGTGATGCTCGTGCTCAATTTCGAGATAGCGAACCGAAATGAAAATAACCAGCAGCGTCGCGGCCAGAAAAATGAATCCGAAAAGCATGAAAAACGGATCGATCAAGATTGCGCCGTGGAAGCCGGTGTCTGAAATTGCCGCCAGAGGACGCAAGAGCCAGAGCGCGAGGCCGCTGAAGATGACGCCGAGCGACGCCGTCAGCGCGTTCCACGCTTTCTGATTCGGCTCCAGCAGAAAATCCGTCATCAAAATCGCCAGGCCGAAGAACGCCAGCATCACCTCCGGCATGATGAGCGGCGAATCGAGCAGCGCGGATTGCAAGAGTCCCTGCATCGACTATTTCGTGTCCTTTTTGGTTTCGGGCGCGCTCATTGGCATGCCCGGCATGGATTCGGCCGGCGCCCCGCTCGTCGAAGAGGTCATTTCCGCCGGAGCAGTGGCTGCGTTTGCCGTTTGCGGTGTGTAGTAATTGGGGTCGTAGCGGACGGCAATTTGATGCACCGGCTTCTCGAGCACGCGGAACAGCGGCGACGGGTAGATTCCGATCCAGAACGCCAGAACGATCAGCGTTCCGATGGTCACGAATTCACGCGCGTTGAGATCCGCCAAATGCTCGTTCAGCGGGTTGGTCACGTTGCCGAACATCACGCGCTGATAGAGCCACAGCAGATACGCCGCGCCCAGCACGACGCCGAGCACGCCCCACGCTGCCCAGTGCCAGTTCACCTCAAATGCGCCGCGCAGGATCGTGAACTCGCCGACGAATCCATTGAGCAGCGGCATGCCCAGGGAGCTGAGCGTTACGATCAAATAAACGGCAGCGAAATTCGGCATCGGCGTCGAAAGCCCGCTGAATTCGGAAATCAATCGCGTGTGCCGCCGTTCGTAGAGCACACCCACGATCAAGAAGAGCGCGCCGGTCGATATCCCGTGGTTGACCTGCTGGATCACACTTCCGGACAAGCCGAGCGGCGTCAGCGCGAAAATTCCGAGCGTGCAAAAGCCGAGGTGGCTGACCGAAGAATACGCGATCAGCCTTTTCATGTCCCTCTGCATCATGCAGACGAGCGCGCCATAAACGATGCCAATCAGCGAAATCAAAATCATCAGCCAGCGGAAGCGCATCGTGGCATCGGGAAACATCGGGACGGAAAATCGCAAAAAGCCGTACGTTCCCATTTTCAGCAAGACGCCGGCCAGAATGACGGAACCGGCCGTGGGCGCCTCGGTGTGCGCATCGGGCAGCCACGTGTGAAATGGAAACATCGGCACTTTGATCGCAAATGCGAAGAAAAATCCCCAGAAGAGCCACTTCTGCAGGCCCGGGGAGAACAGCGAATCGTGCGAGAGCAGAATTGCGCGGATGTCGAACGTGTTGGTCTTGAAATAAATCGCCAGGATCGCCAGGAGCATCACCACCGATCCGGCCAGCGTGTACAGGAAAAATTTGATCGCCGCGTAGAGCCTGCGTTCGCTGCCCCACACGCCAATCAGGAAGTACATCGGGACCAGCATCACTTCCCAGAACACGTAAAACAGCACGAAATCGAGCGACATGAACACGCCGAGCATGCCCGTCTGCAGCACCAGCAGCAGAATGTAGTATTCCTTCTCGCGCTTCTGAATTGCCGACCAGGAAGAAAGGATCGCGATCGCGCCCAGAATCGTCGTCAGCATCACCATCAGAAAGCTGATGCCGTCGATGCCCAGCGCATAGTGCGCGCCGATCGAAGGAATCCAATCCAGCGTCTGCCGGAATTGAAAATCGCTTTCCGCGGGATTGAATCGCCAGAGAAGCGGCAGCGAAACCGCCAGCCCGAGGAATCCGAAAATATTTCCCATCCACCGTTGCGCGTTGGCGTATTGGCGCGGGATGAACATCATCAGAATCGCGCCGACGAGCGGCGTGTACAGAATCGTGCTCAGGATGTGGTTATCGGAAAATAGCATCCTTCCCTTCCCCTCCGCCTAGCGCATCTGGTGCTGCAGCAGATAGAGCGTGTAGCCCAAAAAACCCACCAAACCAATGACGATCACGAGAGCGTATTCCTGCAATTCGCCGTCTTGCAGCATGCGCACCGGCATGCTCGCGACGTAAACGATCCAGGACCCGAGCCGCACCGAGCCATCCACGATCCACGTGTCCCACCACATCGAAATTCTTGAAATCACGCGCGTGAGCCAGCCCGCGCCGTTCACACCCAGGCCGTCGATCACTTTCGCGTCAAACTCGCCCAGGCTCGATCCCAATTCCTTGGCGCGATTCACGAACAGCGCGTCGTAAGTCTCATCCACGTAATACTTGTTCAGCAGAAGCGTGTAGAGCCCGCTGACGCTCGACGCGATTTTCTTCGGCAAGTCCACGCGTTTGATGTAGAGATACCACGCGAACAAAATCCCGGCGACGACGAGCGTCTCCGAAAGCAGCATCAGATAAATTTCGCCCATTCTCGAACCGACGCCTTTCGCCGCTTCCACGCGCGCCTCTTGTGGTTCCGCGACGGCGACCGACAGAAAGTGGACGAACCGGCTGCTGCCGCCAAGAATTTCCGGCCAGCTCACCCATCCTCCCACAATCGAAAGCGCCGCGAGAATTACGAGCGGTATCAACATCGACTTCGGCGATTCGTGAATGTGGTGCTGGACTTCGTGGTCGGCTCTCGATTCGCCGGAGAACGTCATGAATATCAGCCGGAACATGTAAAACGCTGTCATCCCGGCCGTAAAGTATCCGACGATCCACAACGTCACATCTTTCTCGTATGCTTTCGCGAGAATCAAATCCTTGCTGACGAATCCGGCAAACGGAAAAATTCCAGCAATCGCGAGCGTGGCGATCAGCATCGTCCAGTAAGTGATGGGAATTTTCTTCGCCAGCCCGCCCATCTTGCGCATGTCCTGTTCGCCGGACATGGCGTGAATCACGCTGCCCGCCGCAAGGAAGAGCAGCCCTTTGAAGAATGCGTGCGTCATGAGATGGAAAATTCCGGCCGTAAACGCGCCTACGCCGCAAGCCAGAAACATGTAGCCGAGCTGCGAAACCGTTGAATAGGCGAGAACTTTCTTGATGTCGTTCTGCACCACGCCAATCGTCGCGGCAAAAAATGCGGTCGCAGCCCCAACTGTGGCCACCACGGTCATCGCCTGTGGCGAAAGCTGAAAGATGGCGCTTGTGCGCGTGACCATATACACGCCCGCGGTCACCATCGTCGCCGCGTGAATCAACGCGCTCACTGGCGTTGGGCCTTCCATCGCGTCCGGCAGCCAGACGTACAGCGGAATCTGCGCTGACTTGCCTGTCGCGCCCCAGAAAAACAGGATGGCAATCATCGTAACCAGCGGCGCGCCCACGTCAAATCCACCCGCAGCCAGCGCCGGGCCGATTTCCGTGAATCGAATCGTGCCCAGCAGCGCCGACGTCATGAAAATCCCAAGCAAGAATCCCGCGTCACCGACACGATTGACGATGAACGCCTTTTTCCCCGCATCCGACGCCGACTTTTTCTTGAACCAAAAGCCGATCAGCAGGTAGCTGCACGTCCCCACGCCTTCCCAACCGACGAACAGCACCAGCAAATTGTTCGCGAGCACCAGCATCAGCATCGCAAACATGAAAAGATTCAGATAGCCGAAGAAACGGTAGTAGCCGCCCTCGTGGGCCATGTAGCCCGTCGAATAAATATGAATCAGCAGGCCGACGCCGGTAACGACGAGAATCATCACGCAGGAAAGCGGGTCGAGCAGAAAGCCCCAGGGCGCCGTGAAGTATGCGAGATCGCCCGAAATCATGTGAAACGTTACGGGCGGGAACCATGTAAACAGCACGCGCTCCACGACGCGCTGAGCCTCCGGCCTCCCTAGCAATTGAAAAAACGCGCCAGCCGCGAAGACGAACGAAGTCGCCACCGTGCCGCAGCAAATTACATTCACCGCAGTATTGGCGAGCCGGCGCCCGATGAAAAACATCACCGCGGCGCCCGCCAACGGAAACAGCGGTATCAGCCAGATGTGATCCAGGAAAAATGGCAAGGGCGTTGCGTTCAATTCCGCTCCGTGGCTACCACTTCAGCATGTCCATTTCATCCGCGAGCAGCGTCTCGCGGTTCCGGAAGAAAGCGATGATGATCCCAAGCCCGACCGCAGCCTCGGCCGCCGCGTCCGTGATAATGAAAATCGCGAACACCTGGCCATCCACCGAGCCCCAGATCCGCGAGAAGGCCATCAGATTGATGTTGACTGCGTTCAAAATCAGCTCGATCGACATCAGAATGATGATCACATTTCGGCGCGTCAGCACGCCGATCACGCCGATCGTGAAGAGCGCGAGACTCAGATACATATAATGGCTCGTCGTCAGCATTAAATTTTCCTCTTCGATAAAACGACGGCGCCGATCATCGCCACCAGCAGCAAAATCGACGCGAGTTCAAACGGCAGCATGTAGCGCTGGAAGAGCGCCGTGCCGATCAATTCCGCGTTCGGCTGCAGGGATCGGCCCGATCGCTCCGGCAAATTGAACGCGCCGGTTCCGAGACGGAACGCCATGAAAACCTCGGCGCCCAGCGCGATCGCCAGAATTCCCCCGACCCACGTCTGGCGATTGAACTGGATTTGCCGCGCCGCGACGTCCAGATTGACCAGCATGATCACGAAAATAAACAGCACCATGATTCCGCCGACGTACAAAATAATCTGCGCGACGAACAAAAACTCCGCTTGCAGCTGAAGAAATATTCCCGCCGTGGCCAGCAGCGTCGCGATCAAATAAACGGCGCTGTGCACTGCATTCCGCCGCGTGATCATCACGATCGCCGAAACCACTGCCATCGTCGCGAAAAAATAAAAAATCACCGAATCGAGCGTCATCTACTTCCCTTCGCTCCCTGCTGCCGTTGCTTGCAGGCGCCCCGCGTCGCTCCCAGGTTTCGCCGGCGCGGTTTCCGTCAGCAGCCACCCCGCGAACACGAGCGTCAGTCCGTTGGAAAGTATCGCCGACCACAGCAGCCACCATCCGGCTTGCTGATGAAGTACGAGGCCCACCGCCACCGTCAGCAGATTCACCAGCGCCAGCGGAATCAGGAATTGCCAGCCGAGTCTCATCAACTGATCAAAGCGATAGCGCGGAAACGTAAATCGGAACCACAGAAACCCATACAGATACGCCAAAATTTTGGCAATAAACCAGAACGCGCCGTGAATTCCTGCCATGAACGGCGTCACCAGCGCCCACGCCATCACCACCGCAAGAATCGCCATCAGCCCCACGAAGGCGAACATCACCAGCTTCTGCACCGGCACGGTCTGCCGCGTCGCGAGCTTGAAACACCACGCGGCAAGCCCCAGGAAAATCAGCACGGGAAGCGTGTCCAGTGCTTCAATCGGCGTGCCGGGAATATGCAAATGGATGCTCGCGAGCGGCCGCAGCCAGCCCCCCAGAAATAGCGTCGTCGCAATTCCGGCAACGACGATCATGTTCGCGTATTCGGCAAGAAAATAAAGCGACCAGCGAAATCCGCTGTACTCCGTCATGTAGCCGGCAACCAGCTCCGATTCCGCTTCGGGCAGATCGAACGGCGCGCGATTCGTCTCCGCAATCGATGCCACCATATAAATAAAAAAACTGATCGGCAGCACGAAAATGAACCAGACTCCCGTCTGATCCTGCGCTTCGACCAGCGCCTTCATCGAGAGCGACCCGCCGAACAGCAAGCCCGAAACCAGCGCCAGCCCCGCCGCCGTCTCATAGCTCACAAGCTGCGCGGCGCTTCGAAGCGCGCCCAACAGCGAATAGTGGCTGTTCGACGCCCAGCCTCCCAGCACGATCCCGTAAATTCCCAGCGAGCTCACGGCCAGAATGAACAGCAAGCCCACATCGAGATCGGCAATCTGAAACGACGGTCCCAGCGGCAGCGCGGCATAAGCCAGCAACGCCATCGACACGCTGGCCAGCGGCGCGAGCCAAAACATCAGCTTGTCGGCCTGATCGGGGATGATGTCTTCCTTCAGCAGCAGCTTCACGGCATCCGCGATCGGCTGCAGCAAACCGTGCGGCCCGACGCGCATTGGACCCATGCGCGCCTGCATGTGCGCCATCACTTTCCGCTCGAGCAGGACGATATATCCCGCCATCAGCGGCAACACGGCAACAATCACCACCGCGTAAATCACCGGCAGGATGTACGGTCGCAGCGCTTCTGGAATCGAAGGAATCATATTTGCTGAATTCGTCTTTGCTTAAATCGTCGCGTCCCGAAAATGCTAGCGGTCCACTTCCCCCAACACGATGTCGATCGTCCCGATAATGGCCACCACGTCCGCCACCAGCGAGCCGCGCGCCATTCTGTCGAACGCTTGCAGATTGATAAACGACGGCGGCCGCACCCGCACTCGATACGGCTGCGTGGTGCCGTCGCTCACGATGTAGTAGCCCAACTCGCCCTTGGGCGCTTCGATCGCGTGATACACCTCTCCCGGCGGCGGCTTCAGCACTTTGCCGATTCGCGCCATGATCGGGCCGGACGGAATATTTTCAATCGCCTGCAGGCAGATCAGCCTTGACTGCCGCATTTCTTCCACGCGCACGACGTAACGATCGAATGTGTCGCCCATCTTGCCCGTGGGAATCTCGAATTTGTATTGATCGTAGGCTGCGTAGGGCATCGCCTTGCGGATGTCCCATTGCACGCCGCTCGCCCGCAGCACCGGACCCGTGACTCCCAGCGCGATCGCATCGGCCGAATTGAGGATTCCGATTCCCTTGGTGCGCCCGAGCCAGATGCGATTTTCCGTGAGGAGTTGCTCGTATTCATCCATGCGGCCCGCAAAATCGTCGCAGAAGCGCTTAACTTCGGCCTCGAATCCGTCGTACGTTTCATACTGCAAGCCGCCGATTCGAAACGCGTGGGTCGTCAGCCGCGCGCCGCAATACTTCTCGAAAATCTTCAGAATCTCTTCGCGTTCGCGGAAGCAATAAAAAAGCGGCGTCAGCGCGCCGATATCCAGCGCATGGGTTCCGAGCCACAGCAAATGGCTCGCGATCCGCTGCAGCTCCGTCAGAATCGTCCGCACCACGCGCGCTCTCGGCGGCGCCTCCGTTCCGAGCAGCTTTTCGACCGCTTCGCAATAGCCGAGCCCGTTCGAAACCGCCGCAACGTAGTCCATCCGATCCACGTACGGCGCGAATTGCTGGTAGCTGCGATGCTCCGCGATCTTTTCGACACCGCGATGCAGATATCCGATAATGCACTCGGAATCAATGATGCGCTCGCCGTCGAGCTTCAGCTTCACGCGCAACACGCCGTGCGTCGATGGATGCTGCGGCCCCATATTGATGATAATTTCGTCCGCGCCGAGAACCGTGGTCCCCGCCGGCAACGAATCGGTCATGCGCGAATCGCCCATCTACTGGCCGCTCTCAATTCCCAGGTTTTCTCGCACCCAGGCAGTGTCCTGCTTCAAAATGTCGTAATCCTTCCGCAGTGGATAGCCCTGCCATTCCTCGGGCAGAAGAATGCGCCGCAGATCCGGATGGCCTTCGAATCGAATTCCGAACATGTCGAACGCTTCGCGCTCGAGCCAATTCGACGTCACCCAGATGGACACGACGCTCGCAATCGCCTCGTTTTCACCCACGTGCACTTTGAGCCGCAGGCGCTCGTTCTTCGCAAACGAATACAAATTGGCGACCACGTCAAATCGCCGCTCTCGCTTGGGCCAGTCCACCGCCGTCAGATCCACCAGATAATCAAATTTCTCGTCGTCGCGGCAATAGCGAGCGACCTCAAGCCACTGCGCCGCGTCCACCAGCACAATGGCCTGCTTGCGGTCGAGCGTCGCTTCGCGAATCGCTTCTCCGAACCGCGTTTTCATTCGCTGAACGAGTTCATTGTCGAGCGGGACGGGCTTCGGCGGAGCTTCTTTCGCAGCAGGCGCCGGAGCGCGCGGAGGAGCAGCGCCGGCAGCAGCAGCAGGCGCAACGGGCTTGGCGGCAGGCGCTGCGGGTGCCGGAGGCGCGGCAGCCGCGCCCGAAGGCGGAGCAACAGCGGGAGGTGCAGCCGCGGACGGAGGTGGTGTTGCCGGAGCGGGAGCGCCCGCATCGGCAGGCGGCGTCGCCGGAGCGGCCGGCTTTTCTGGGGTATCGCCGCCACCGGTCGCGCTTGGCGGCGTACCCGGAGAATCCTTTTCCGTGGGGTCGTTTGCCATTTGCTCGATTAATCGAGCGAGTCGCGGTCCGCGTCCACTTCGAACGCGCGTCCGCCAGCCCGCTTGTCTAACACAGCCGCAAGAACACGGTCAACGCAATCAGCAAGTCCGTACGCGGTGGTCCTGAGGCGCGCTCAGACCCACTCGAGCGCGCCTTTCTTATAAAGCCAAATGTATCCGACGATTAGAATCCCAAGAAATACAGCCATCGAGGCCAGTCCGTACGCGCCCAACACGCTATAGCGTATTGCCCAGGGAAAAAGAAAAATGATTTCAACGTCGAAAATCACGTACAGGATCGCCACGATGTAAAACCGGACGGAATAGCGGCCCCGCGAGTCGCTCTCCGCAGGCACGCCGCACTCATAGGGCTCTAGCTTCGCGCCAATAGAGTTCGAATCCGGCCGGATGAACTTGAAAACAGCCAGGGTCACTGCGGGAAAAGCGGCCGCGAGCAAGGCGTAGATAAATATCGGGATGTATTGGCGCGGCATCGCCCAAATCAACCCGGCATCCTAGCACAGCCGCCAGCGATGAACCAGAGCCTGATCGCAGCGTTTTGCAGGTTCGCGGCAGGAAACGCCGGCCGCGGCACCTCCATCCTCTTCAGCGCGCCCAGCATCCAAATTCTGTGTCGTTCGGCTCCCGGAAATTGGCACGGTTGGACGGTAACGAACGCGAAACTCTGCCCGTTTGTACGGTTGTTTCGCAGCACCCAGGCTCCGTAAGCTGAATGCCGCACTAGATTCATGAATCGTGCAACGAAAACTCGGCCTTTGGCACGCGCTGTCGCCGCACTCGCGCCGCGCGCAGAGCGCATCTTCCACGTCCTGCACTCCTCGGCAATTGTGCTGGTTGGGCTGATTGTCTTCGCCGTGATTCAACCCGCGGCTGTTCGCGCTGCCTGGGCCCGAATCGCCAGCATGATCGGGATCGAAAACTCGTTGCCGCCCGTAACTCTGAGCGATCTGCCTCCCGATTTCATCTCGAAGATCGACGGTCTGGGCGCGCAGCAGCAAGCCGAAATCTTGATGCAGGAATCGATCGATCATTCTCCGGCGGCGGCCCTTCTGGTTCCCCGCTACTCGCGGGCGTGGCTCGGCAAGGTCTCACTCACGCCGGAATTGACGGGCACGCTCAGCACCGCCATCAATGCCAGCGATCTTCGGGTTCGCGCCGCCGCCCTTGAAGTCTACCTCGCGGCTAACAAGGTCTCGAAAACGCAGCGCAGCGCTCTTCATCTTTCACAAGTGATTGACGCCAACCCCGCCGGCCGTCCGTGGGCGCTGTGGATGCTCGGCGCTCTCGGCAATCGCGGCGTCGAACCAGACAAAGCTCTCGCCAAGCTGGCGAATTATATCCACGACCCGAACGAGCAGACTCGCTATTGGGCCGTTGAAGGTCTGGCGCAACTCGGCTCACAGGAAACAGTAGCGCCGCTGCTCGACGCGTTTCGAAACGATCCGTCCGTTCAGGTTCGCGAGCGCGCGGCTTCGAGCATCGCTCGTACCGGCATGCTCGATCGGCGCGATCGCCTCACGGCCGTCCCGTCGTTGATCGAAATGGCCGAGGACCCGGCGCTCGATTCCGCAGCGAAGAATTGGGTCTATCAGGCTCTCACCGACATCACCGGCGAACCGCTTGGCCACAATGCCGCTGTTTGGCGCGAATGGTGGTTCACGCACCAGCAGCGCTGACGCATTCGAAAATCATCCAGCTTCAATTTTTCAATCGTGATGCGCGCCGCGCAGGACTTCCACGGCATGTGGCAGGAGTTCAGCGACTGCGTCCAGCGATTCCACCGCGCCCTTTGGACTTCCCGGCAAGTTGACCACCAGCGTAGAGCCGCGCACGCCCGCAGTCGCCCGCGACAAATAAGCCCGCGCAAATCCGCGCCCGCCGACTTCTCTCATCCGCTCGCCCAGACCGGGCACCAGCCTGCTGCACGCCGCCTCGGTCGCTTCCGGCGTGACGTCCCGCGGCCCCAAGCCGGTTCCGCCCGTCGTGAGCACGAGCTCCGCGCCGCCCGAATCGCAAGCCCGGATCAATGCCTCGCGAATCGTCATCTGCTCGTCCGCCAGGATTTCCGTCGCCGCAATCTTCCAGCCGAGTTCTTCGCAGCGTTTCCGCAACGCCGCGCCCGAGCGGTCCTCTCGCGTGCCGCGCGAAACGCTGTCGCTCACGGTGATGATCACAACTCGCATGAATGGGATTGAATCACCCGGCTGTGCTGGGAACGTTCTCGGAATCGTCGCGCGAAGCTTCATCCAGCAACCGCAGCCCTTCCATCAGCAGGCCGGTCGTGGATCGCGAAATCGTGGTTCGCGTTGGCGCCACGTTGAAGTCGATCTCGAATTCGCCGTCGGGCCAGCGCACGGTTTGGTATACGGCAGGCTCGCCGTCAACGTTTCCCATCCGCGCGTCCTTGCACTGCCCGCCGGCGAAAAACATCTCGCACGTGTCGCGTCCGCGCCGCACCGTGAGCTTGCACGATTTCTGGCCCATCTCGAGCGATTGCATCAGGTCCATCATGCTCATCTCTTCGAGACGTCCTTGAATCACTCCCGGCCTCACCGCCCGGTTTTGCATCTTCTCAAGAGCCAGCCGATCCACCACTTTCTTCGTCCGTCGAATCAAGTCGCGAACGAAAAATGGCTTCGAGATGAATTCCTCGACGCCTTCCACCAGCGGCCTGAGTTTTTCTTCGATATCGCCCCGGCTGGCCAGGAAGATGAACGGCATGTGTTTCGTCTGCGAGCGCGTGCGCAATTTTTCGTAGAGCTGCCGCCCATCGAGCCCCGGCATTTTGTAGTCGCAAATGACCAGGTCCGGCGGCTCATCCACAATCTTCAGCAAGGCGTCGGCGCCATCCCCGGCTGCGCGAACCTCGCAGTGCGGCTCGAGATTCTTCATCAGCAGATCCAGAATCAGCGGATTGTCTTCCACCACGAGAACTTTGACGGACTTCATCCGTGTCCTCGCCTGCTCCGCGACGCAGCTCCACTCGCGTTCGCTTTCGCGCGCCCGCTTCCGCGCCGGTAGTCTCCGCTCCTGCCGCCGGTTTTTGTCACCAGAAACACTTCCGTAATCTCCATGCCGCGCTCAAGCGCTTTGCACATGTCGTAAATCGTCAGCGACGCCACAGCCGCAGCCACCAGCGCCTCCATCTCCACGCCAGTCGGCCCCGTTGTCGCCGCCCGCGACTTCACTTCAATTCCATTTTTGCACAGCTTTGCCGTCACATCCACGTGAGTCAATGCCAGGGGGTGACAAAGCGGAATCAGCTCCGAAGTGCGCTTGGCCGCCGCGATTCCTGCAATTCGCGCCACTTCCAGCGGATTGCCTTTCGGATTTTTCAATCTGCGAATACTTCCGAGCGTCGCGGGCTTCATTCGCACAAACGCGTGCGCTTCCGCCTCGCGCGTCGTTGATGGCTTCTCGCTCACGTCCACCATCCGGACGCGCCCCTTCGCATCAAAATGTGAGAGTTTTTGCTTCACGTGAGACAGCTTTTGCTGCGTGCGTCGCGCTTCAAGCGGCCTACAAATATCCTCGTCGCGGCCACACGTTCACCCATTCGCCGGTCGCGACGTGCTCGTTCCGCTCGCCCACCACGATAAAACAATTCGCATTAATGAGCGCCGCCGCATCGCCGGATCCCTGCCACGGTACCGTCTCCACCGCTGGCCCATCCTCCGTAAATTCCAATCGTGCCGGAAGAAAATGCGTCAGCCCCGGTTTCTCGTTCAGATCGTGTTTTATCTTCGCTCGAAACATCGCCGGCGGCCGCGGCGTCCTTCCGGAAAACACGTGAATCGCCGGCACAACAAGAACTTCGAATGTGACCATCGCCGACACCGGGTTTCCCGGCAGCCCGAAAATCAGCTTCTCGCGGCAGATCCCGAACACCGCCGGGCGCCCTGGACGAATCGCCACCTCGTTGAAATAAAACTCCGCCCCAGCTCGGCTTAGTATCTCCTCCACGAGATCGTACTTCCCCATCGAGACGCCGCCGGTCAGCACCAGAATATCTTCGCGCAGCCCGCGATCCACGGCCTCGCGCAATTCGCTTTCCCGGTCCGCGGCCGCCCCGAGCGCCACCGGCTTGGCTCCCGCCTGCGCCGCCTGCGCCGAGATCGAAACACTGTTGCTGTTGCGGATCGCGTACGGGCCTGGCGTCTCGCTCGCCGGAACCAGCTCATCGCCGGTCGCAAGAATTCCCACGCTCGGCCGCGGAAACACGCTGAGCTTTATAGCTCCCATCTGCGCCGCCACATGCAATTCCGCATAGCCGATATATTTTCCGCGCGCAATCACCACCTGATTGGCTTGCGCTTCCGCGCCCTCGCGCACGATATGCTCGCCCGGCTGTGCCGCGCGCTCGATGGTGATTTGCTCCCCGTCGGCCTTCGTATACTCGACCATCACCACCGTATCCGTGCCCGCAGGCACAGCCGCGCCCGTCATGATGTAAACGCATTCGCCCGGCTTCACCGTCCCTGTAAACGGCGCTCCCGCTTTGCTCTCGCCGATCGCCCGCAGCCGCGCCGGAACTTTGTGCACGTCAATCGAGCGCACGGCCACGCCGTCGCGAATCGCCCGGTTAAAGGCCGGATAATCGCGGTCCGCGCGTATCTCCGCGGCGAGCACGCGTCCCACGGCCGCGCCCGCATCGCTCGAAATGTCCAGCGTTTCAGGTGCGCCGGGGCGGAAGCGCCTCAGCGCCGCCTCGATCACTTTGAAGCGCGCTGCTTGGTAGGAAAGCATGAGGAATCAGAGCCAGGAAGCCAGCTTGGATCCGGACGAAATGATTGTCGCATCGCGCTCCGGGCCCGTCGAGATCATCCCGATTTCCACTTCGAGCGAATCGGAGATGAATTTCAAATAATCGCGCGCCGCTTGCGGCAACTCGCGCTCGTCGCGAATTCCGTACGTCGGCAGCCGCCAGCCGGGCAGCGTCTTATAGGCGGGTGTCACCAGATCGTATCGCTCGAATTCGCCGGGCATATTGTCGATCGTCTCGCCCTTATAGAGATACCCGACGCAAACCTGAATTTCGGCTTGCGTGTCGAACACATCGAGCTTCGTCACCACCAGCGAATCGATTCCGTTGATCATCTTCGCGTAGCGCAGCACTTCCAGATCGAGCCAGCCGCATCGCCGCGGCCGCCCGGTCACCGCGCCGAACTCCTGGCCACGGTCGCGCACTTCCGTCGCCTCGATGTCGGGCATTTCCGTCGGGAACGGTCCGCGGCCCACACGCGTCGTGTAGGCCTTCGTCACTCCCACCACGCCGCTCACCCGCGTCGGTGGAATGCCCAGCCCGGTCGAGCAGCCGCCCGCCGTTGCGCTCGAAGACGTCACGTACGGATATGTCCCGTGATCGATGTCCAGCATCGTGCCCTGCGCCCCTTCGAACAGCACCGACGCGCCGCGATCGATCGCGCGGTTCAAAAGCGCCGCAGTATCCGTGACGTACCCGCTGAGCTGCTGCCCGAGTTCCAGGTACATCGCCAGCAATCCCGTGGTTTCGAGCGGCTGGCCATACGTGGCCAGGCTGATCGCGTTTTTCTCCTTCATCACCCGCTCGAGTTTCTCCGCGAATCTTCCCGGATCGGCCAGGTCGCCCACGCGCATCCCGCGCCGCGCCATTTTGTCTTCGTACGCCGGCCCGATTCCGCGCGAAGTGGTGCCGATTTTGGCCTCGCCTCGCGCTGCCTCGGCGGCTTTATCCATGTCGCGATGATATGGAAAAATCAGGTGTGCGCGGTCGCTCAAAAACAACCGGCCTTTCACATCCACGCCCGCGCTCTTGAGCGTTTCGATTTCAGCCAGGAGCGCCGCGGGGTCCACCACCAATCCCGGCCCGATCACGGCTTTCGCCCCGGGACGCAGAATCCCTGATGGGATCAGTTGCAAAACAAATCTTTGGCTGCCGACGATCACGGTATGCCCGGCGTTGTGCCCGCCCTGGCATCGCGCGATGTATTCAAACGAGCCGGCCAGATAGTCCACTACCTTGCCTTTGCCCTCGTCGCCCCACTGCGCTCCAACGACGGCTACCGTCTTCGCTTCGAATCGTCCAACAGTCATATTCGCCGCACTTTTCGGGACCGCCTGCCCGCACGTTTCCGCTCGCGCTCTACCGCCTGGAAAATTTGGGGGATGGTGTGCAAAAAACTCGAAACGCAATCCTACGCTGCGCCCCAGCATAAGGCAAGCGCAGCCCCAATCGGGTAGGGTCAGTTTCCGACTAATGCGTTTACCAGGACTTGACCGCTTGATTCGTGACTTTCAGGATTGTTTCCGGGTTGCCGATGACCCCTAGTGACAGCCGCGTCTGGGACTGTCGGTGTTACGGCGATCTAACGCCAACTATCTTGTTTTGCGCGTTTTGTGCGTATACTTGACATGTGTGACATTCGTTATCAGGCGAGCCGTGCAAAATGACTAGGTGGCATCTGGTGATTGCGGCGGCATGGTTACTCCACGCGGCTTCGTGGTTCCTTCCGGCGGTGACGGGCTTTCTGGGTAGCAGACTCGACTACGCCGTTCCGGGATGGTCGGTGTTTCTGGCTGAGACCTGTGCTCTGCGGCCCTGCGAGGGTACGAGCGTTGACACGTGGTACGGAACGGCGATCTCCGTGATAGGAGTCGTAACAACAGTTTTGTTTGTGGTTGTTTCGCCGTGGATTGTGCGGCGCGCATCACGAAAACTTCGTCGTGCGGCTGCATTGGTCGCGACTGGCGCCTTTGTTGCGAACTCACAGTGGTATGTTTTCTACGTACCTGACAGGTCTGATCTCGGAGTTGGATATTTCCTCTGGTGTGCCTCGTTTGCGTTGCTTGCGATAGGGCTCTTCTGGCTCGCAGGAACGAGCGACGGAGCTGAGTCCGCGCAACAGCAATCCGCACCTCTTTCACTGTAATTGACGCTATAAGCCCTAGCACTCACCACGAGTAGGGGATGGTCCCGATTCTGGGCCGTGTCACGGTCGACCGGAAGCAATCGAACATGCTTGGTTAGTCGGATTACCGGACACCTGCCGTACCAGAACTTCTCATCTCCGGCTTATGCGTTTATCGGGAGTTACGGATTGTCGCGACAGCACGCGTAGTGCTAATTTGTGCGTCATGGGTGCTTGGGGCACAGCAATCTTCTCCGACGACACGGCCCGCGACGTGCGAGACGCGTATATTGACTTCCTCGGTGATGGGTTGAGCGGACCCGAAGCGACCAAGAAGCTCCTTGATGAGTGGTCAAAGTCTCTGGTAGACCCCGACGAAGCTCCGGTCTTTTGGTTGGCGTTGGCCGCGACGCAATGGAAATGCGGCCGCCTCGAACAGGACGTTCTACAACATGCCCTGAGCGTTATCGATAGCGGTTCAGACCTCGCCCGATGGAATGTTGGCTCGAAAGATTACAAGAAGCGTCAAGCCGTATTGGAGAAACTCCGGGCGGAGCTTTGTTCACTACAACCTCCCGTTCGACGAGTTCCCAAACGATTTCGGAATTCGAATGAGTGGCAAATCGGAGAGTACATTGCCTATCGGCTGCTTTCCGGCAAGTTCGTTGTCCTGAGGGTTATTGGACAGACCACCGGCAAAGGCGGCAGTTCTCCGATTTGCGAACTGCTCGACTGGGTTGGAGACGCTCTCCCGAGCGAATCGCAGTTGAATACACTTGGTATCCGAAAAACCAAACAGGTCCGCCCCATGACGCAGTTCATGATTGGAGCAACCAAAGCCACGGAAAGGCCGGTGAACCGCCTGCAGCGACTTGGAATTAGTGGGAAATCATCCCAAGTGCCGGGTCAATTCACCGTTTTGCTCTGGAGGTGGTTCGACCGCATCCTGAGAGAGGGCTTTGACATTACGTGAGTTCCGGGCGTTCGTAATCGCGCGGTCGGCTGTCAGTGGCTCTGTAGTCGCGTAATCGGAGACTTGAAGTAGCGCTTCACTTCTCCTGTAAATGCGTTTACCAGGCACTCGCCAACATTGAGAGCTAGTTCCGATTACCGCGTTTATCGGGCGTTGGGATCGATCCTCCTGTCTTTACTGGTGACCACGAGCCTCTCGCAAAGTATCTTTCCTTTTAAATTCCGCGACGCCCTTCGGACTTGCGGACGGTCAAGCCAAAGCGAAATCCGAAGAACGGAGCAACTCCGACAGCGTGAAGCAGAGATTCCAAATCGTCGCCGTGACAACTGCAGCCTTCGCCGCGTGCGGCTTTTCGATATGCTGGATGCTCTTGGCTTATTCCTTCTACTCGTACGCACATAATCAGACGCCCAACAATAGGGTGATGATTGCCTTGTGTCCAGCGTCGACCATGTCGCTTGGTCTCGATAATGCATCAGTGCTGGTCGGACTCCTGGGATGGCTGCTTATTGGATTGATGAATGCCATTCGGTATGCCATTCCGGGTTTTATTATTGGAGTACTAGCTGCGGTGGTTTGTCCAAGGCGTCTTCTTGTTTTGCCGAAAAAATAATTCCGAAATGACCCGGCGTTTTGTAACCCGCAAAGTGTTGCCGATCTTTGGCAGTATTCGATTGCGCGCGGCAACTGGAGCCTCTAGTCGCGGAACCGGACTTTCGAAGTGGTGCATCACTTTTCCGATTAATGCGTTTATCAGGAGTTAGCCTCGTCTGCAGCAGAGGATTCAAGTGTTATCGAGTTCCTCAGTGGGCAGGGCAAATGCTCGTAGGTCGAAACTCTTTGCCAGCCCTTACGTCACTGAGTATTTGGTGCTGCGTCGCATAGCTCGCCACGCACCACGTCGCCCGCAACGCGTCCGAAACCATTCCCTTATCGTAGGGGTCTTGCGTAATGGGACCGTCGCCCACACTTCCAAATTGAGTGCCGAAAATCTGCGGTTGCTTAATGGACTGCAAATAGCGGTCGAGCGTCGCCGCACTAAGCCAGATACCACTGTTAAATCCCTTGCTCACCGCCGTAACTGCCAGCACGTGCGCGTAGAGATAATCCGACGGCGTCTGCCCATGCTGAAAGATAAAGGCCGCATAATAGTAGTCCTCTCCCGACTGAACCTTTCCATCGCCGATAAGCCGTCGGACCTGTTCTCGACGTGTGCTATCACCACTTATATCGGTTCCGGTTCTGTCCTTTTGGTCTTCGTCGTAAATCCTCTGAAGAACGCTCTTGCCCTGCACGCCCGTGCGGACCGTCGTGCCATTTTGCTTTCCGCGTATCGGGCTAGACAGTAAGGCCAGAGCAGCGACAGTTAGTACCGTGAACCAGATGCCGCGAGTCATTTTGCGATCTCCCACAGGCCGCTCCCTCCTTACCCAATTGCCGCGATGCTATCACTCGAGGGTGTTGGCTGTTAACTCCCGATTAGTCGTGCCGGCTCAGACGGTCGACGCAACTCCGTCCAATGCGTTTGTTCGACGATACCTCCCCGGGAGAAGTGATCTGTTTGGCTGTCCTCGGTCAAATCCCGGCCAGAGTAGTGTTCCGGCTGATCTAACCCTAGCGAGCGATTTTAACTTTTGTTTTCAATGCAAGGCAGATTCCACTCGAGTGTTGCGTCGACTCATTGAGGCCACCCGCGTAATCGGAAACTGATCCACTACTTCCAATTGGGTAGTGCTCGGCTTCAGTGCTGACACTTACTGAGCCTCCATTTGAACCGATTCCATTCGGAGTCATGATTTTCAACGGACTGCCGGACTCATTCGGGTCGCCAACGCCCGTAAACACACAATCCGAGCATCGCCCCCAATCGAGAGGTGAATTAGCCTCCGCTCGCGCCGGCGATCAGCCGTTGCATCTCCTGCGGGCCACGTCTTCAATTCCGGATGATATTATCTCGCCGGCTGGTCGGCGTCTGGCATCCAGGCGACGCCTGCACGCGATGAACTGGAACTCCGGCGGAGGAGAGTGCGATGCGCATCGCAAGCGTGGGTCATGCGGTCTTTGCAGCCACCATGATCGCCCTAGGGATCCTCGGCCTGATCAAAGGCAATTTCACGCCGGTATGGGATCCCGTACCAAACGGCGCGCCCGCTCGCGAGCTGCTGGTTTATCTTTCCGCTTTCATCTCCCTCGCAACTGGCATCGGCCTGCTCTGGCAGCGCACGGCCACCGTCGCCGCGCGCGTGCTGCTCGCCTTTCTCCTGCTTTGGTTTCTGCTGTTCAGGCTGCCTTACATCTTCCTCGAGCCCGGTGTCGAAACTGCCTGGTCCGCCTCCGAGGCCGGAGTGATGCTGGCGGCCGCCTGGGTGCTATATGTCTGGTTCGCCACGGACCGGGACAAGCAGCGCCTCCGTTTCGCCACCGGCAACAACGGCCTGCGCATCGCGAGGGTGCTCTACGGCCTGGCCTTTATCTTCTTCGGCGTGTCCCATTTCCTCTATCTCCAAAATACCGTCTCGCTGGTGCCTGGCTGGTTGCCGTGGCATCGTTTCTGGGCGTGTTTCACCGGCGCCGCCCTCATCGCGGCGGGTTTCGCGGTGCTCATCGGTGTGTTTGCACGGCTGGCAGCCGCGCTCTCGGCCTTCGAGCTCGGCATGTTCACGCTGCTGGTGTGGGTGCCCATCGTCGCGGCAGGCTCGAAAGACGCCTTCCAATGGAGCGAGACGATCGTCTCTGTGGCGCTGACGGCCGGCGCCTGGGTCGTCGCCGATTCCTACCGTGGCATGCCCTGGCTCGCCGTAAACAAGCGCTGACGAGGAATCCCTCTTCGCTCTTCGCTCTCTCGCGAATTCCCTGCCTACGCTTTCAACTCTCCTTCGAGTTGATCGAGGCAGCCGTTCCAGCCTTTGTTGTGCGCCTCGCGCTGCTCAGCATTGCGGAATCCTTCATGCGTCAAAATCACTTCCGTAAATTTTCCGCGCGGCTCAAATTCCACCGTCACCAGCGTGTCGCGCAGTTCGTCAACCATCTGCCCCGACGGCGAGATCCTCTGCCAGTCCCACTTAAAAATCAGTTTTTTCGGGGGCTCGATGTCCCGGTACGTGATGGTCTGCTTGAATATTTCTCCTTGCGGGCTCTTGACCTCCACCACGTTGGTGCCGCCCTGCCGCGCGTCGGACGCCTCATAACGCACTTCGCATCTCGGGAATCGGCACATCCATTTCTCCAGCTTTTCCCGCTGTGTCCACGCTTCGAAAACTTTCTCGCGCGGCGCTACGAACATTCGCCGCACTTCCAGTTTGGGTTCCTGCCCGTAGGTGGGGGTTGCCATTTCGACGTCGCCTCTCTTTTCGATCTCCGATGCCGCTCGCTGCGCTCTGCTGCATCATACCTCGGCTCCGGAGGCAGCGTTCACAAGCATAGGGGTTCCAGAATTCGCCTATGCCTGGTTGACGACGATTCCGAGGAGAAAGAGAACTGCCGCCAGCACAATTCCTCGAAACGGCGTCGAAAAAAATAGAGCTTGGCGAGGGCCATATACCCAAGCAGCAGCGCGAAGCCAAGCGCGAGGAAGAACCACGAATGAAAGAGGAATGCCCGGTGGCGCGTCGCGAGGTAACCATACAGCGCGCCAAAGAGAATAAGGCCGAAACTATGGGTCGCGTTGAAGCCGATCCATGCCCGCCAGATTGTGGTCTCCCGGCTGATGACCGGTGAAACCGCCATCATTCTGGCAGTAAGGTCCGCATCGCGCGGGTGCAGCTTCGACCCGCGAAACGTGTACAGCAGATGTATAAGGCCAAGTGCTAAAACGATCGCGGCGCTCGCCGCAACGAGCGCTGAAGAAATCGTGCTTTTCATACATTCTCCGGGACGAATTCCGGCGCGCCACGAGCGCTCAGTTGCCTGTGCCCGCCGACGCGCCGGGCGAACTGGAAGGACTGAGGAGCACGGCGCGCCATTTGCCATCAGGCTTTTGGCAGAGCGCCGCACCCCGTCTTACGACCACACGGTGGGCAAGCGCGATGCTGAGATCGTACTCAACCCATATCGCCTCGCCCAGCACTTGCCGGGTCCGCAGCGTGATGGAAACCTGCGATGGCGGTTGCTGATGAAAAAATTCTTCGCGAAAAAGCTCCATCGCCGCTTCGCGCCCGTAGAAGTCTTTTCGACCGGCAGTGAACACCACGACTTTCGGATCAAGGCAGTCGGAGAGTGCGCTTTCATCGGCGCGGTTAAAAGCCTCCTCGCAACCGATCACCCGCTTATCGAATTCCGCCACTCGAATCCGCTCCTGTTCAGACCCCACGAGCAGTCGCGCTGTGTGCTCGTGCAGGTCCACACTGGCGCCCAACTGGCGCAACAGGTCTATTCCGAAGATGCCATCCAGCTGGCGTCCACACGCGCGTCCGATTGCTGAAAGATCGATGGCCGGCAGCTTTAGATTCCGGAAGTGGTGCTCCCCAACAGACAAGTCGGCGATCGTAACTTGTTGCCCGCTGGTTTCGGTCGTTCCACTCCAGGATGTGACGGGAACCCTCCGCGCGGCGCCCTGAGCAAACGTTTTGACGTTCAGGAAAGACGTTGCCGCCGTATCCACGAGAAAGACGAATTTCGTTCCGGAAATATCCACCTCGACGACCGGTAAGCCGTCGCAGGCCTGAAGGGGGATCTCCTGGGCCTGATTCACGCCGGCGAGGGCCAGGAGGAACAGCAGCAGGAAACCGAAACGCTTCATGTCGGCACTCCGGAGAGCGCACTCAATATCCCACAAAACGAACGTTCGTGCTATTATTATTTTGGGTGTTACACTCACGGCTGCCCGGATGGCTACTTCCCCAAAAATCAGCAGTCTCCGCCGCCGCAAGGGCGAGCGCACGCGCGAAAGTATCTTGCGCGTTGCGGTGGATCTCGCTTCCGTGGAAGGCTTGGAAGGTCTGACGATCGGCCGTCTCGCGCAGGCCTTGGAAATGAGCAAGAGCGGCCTATTTGCTCACTTTGGATCCAAAACGGATTTGCAGCTGGCCACCGTCGAGATGGCGCGCGCGATGTTCACGGAGCACGTGGTGCGTCCCGCCCTGGCCGAGCCCGCAGGTCTTCCGCGGCTCTGGAAACTGTGCGATCTCTGGATCGGTCATGTCACGAAAAAGCTGTTTGCCGGAGGGTGCTTTTTTACGGCAGCTTCTTTCGAGTTTGACAGCCGCCCCGGTCCGGTCCGCGCTGCCATTGTGGATGCCATGCACCGGTGGCTGGATACCCTGACCCGTGCCATCGACGAAGCCAAGAAAGCTGGACACATCAAGGCCAACGTCAATGCCGCAAAGTTCGCATTTGAGCTCTATTCAATCGCGGTGGGATCACACTGGGCCTTCCAGTTGCTCGATCAGAAAAAGGCTTATCTGAATGGGCGCGAGATCATACTCGCGCGCCTTCGTTCAGTGGCAACTACGGCGGTTTCCAGGAGCGAAGCGGGTCGAATGCTCAGATCCTAGCTGCGAAGCTCTTCGTCCTCCTCTTCGCCGTCACTCCCCGCTCACTTCGGAAGTTCCGTCCCGGCCTGCTCCGCTGCGATGTACGCGGCGTACCAGTCGGGCCAGTTCGCGTCGCGCTGCCCGATCCGCGCTTCGTGCTGCCCATGAGCAGCCTCCGCACGCCGCAGCGCGCTCGCCAGCTCTCTTGCGGATCCGAAAGAAGTCGCGGTAGGGTCAATTCGCCCAGGCAACCGCGCGGTGATTTCCTGCAGCAGCCAGCTATTGCCGTCGGGATCGCTGAACGTGGCGTAGGAGCCGTAGGTCGCGTGATCGGGCGCTGCCCCGCTGACGCGACCGCTCGCCCCGTCGGACTGGAACTGCGCGCCCGGAGTCGCCGCGTGGAATACTTCGCTCACCTTAACGCCGCGTGCGTTGAGCTCGTCGTGCGCAGTCGCGATGTCCGGCACGACCAGGTGGAATCCCTGCCCCGAGCCCGGCGCGGCCGTCGTGATGTGCGTGCCGAATTGGATCGAGCACCCGGAGCCTGGCGGCGTGAACTGAACGATCCGGAATCCGTTATCGAAACGGAAGTCGGCGTCGAGGCGCCAGCCCATCCGCGTATAAAACTCCTTCGCGCGGTCAACGTTCGACACCGGGATGATGACCGCCTCGAGCTTCATCGCGACTCTCGGCTCGCTGCTCGGCTCGATCGTACGGACTGGCTTTGTGCTCATGGCTTCCTCCTAGGCTGTGCGAGGGGAACGGCCCTCCCCGGGACGACGATGAATTGCTTGGTTCACGACGCCTTCGCCGTGAATTCTAAGGCAGCGTGTAGTCGAAGACGTACGAGTGTTTGCCGGCGTCGTTCGCGATCCGCATCTCGCCGCTGATGCCCGCCAGTTCACCGGTGCCGGAGTCGGGGACGACGAAGATGTTCATATCTGGCCTACCCTTCGTCATCGTTGAGCTGTGCTGAAGCGCGAAGCTGCCGTCGCGAGCCTCGAGCTTTCCCGTGAACTTCTCAATCGCGACGTAGCCGCCCGAAGATCCGGGAGCGCCGGTTCCGAACGCCAGCATCTCGCCTCGGCTCGCGCCTTCGAGTGCGCCGTGATACTGCTTATCGAGCGAGTAGCGCCCAATGGCTTTGTCCTCCTTGTTGTACGGCTCAAGTGGACCAGCTTTGACATCGAATGACCCGCTGACTTGGCGCGACATAGTGGCGTCCTTCCAGGCGATCTTTTGTTCCAATGGCGCGATTTCGGCCCAACTTAGGCCGCTACGGCGTTCCGCCGCCGACGCTGTTTCCAGTCCCCAGATTCTTCACCATGGTCGAATCATTTGAATATTCATTGGACTGAACGTTGGCGCCGGTCGAAGTGCGATCCAGAAGGATCGCGGTAACCATGTTGTCGAATAGATTTCCTGTGATCGTACCGCCGGCCGCCGTGCTTCCGACCTCGATTCCGATTGGGTTATTACTGCCTTTTGCCGTACTACCGATGTTGAAAGAGTTGCCCACCGCACTGTAGAGATAGGCTTGCTGCAGATAAATTCCCCTTCCTGTGTTCGGCACGATGAACAAATTTGCGCTGAACAGCGTGTTCGGAAGGCTGCTGCCGACGTAGATCCCGCCGGTTGCGCAATTGAATTGGCTGTCCGCTACCGTCAGTTGATCCAGGCCGCTGATATTTGGTGGAACATAGATTCCATAGTCGCCACCCACGAAATTCGACTGCGAGACACTCAGCCCCTGCACCTGCCGCCCGTAGACAATCCCCTTCGACAGGTAATTGAAAGTTGCACCGGTGACGTTGAACACGACCGCCGGATTATTGCTGCTGCCTTCCAGCACGACGCCGATGCCCCTGGTCGAATAGGCGGCGCCGCCGGGGCCGGAGATGACCAGACCTACAAGATTCACGTTCGAGATCTGGTTGATCTCCACGGCACGATCCCAATAGTCATTCTGACTATAGCCGTCTGCCCCGCGAATCGTAACATCGAAGAAATCATTCAGCGCATTGTGAGCCGCATCAACGTTGCCGTTTGTCTGGTTCAGCACGACCGCGCTTCCAACACCCACGGTGCCCGTCGTCAGCGACATGTTACGAAGATGGACTGAATTATCCGCACCGGCGTATTCGATGGTCAGGCCCCCGCCCGCCGGCCAATAGATCTGTGTGACGTCGGCCCCGGCACCCGTCAGCGTGATTGAGGCGCTGGCGTTCGGCAAGACAAACTTGAAGTTCCCCGCGAACGTAAACTGACCCGGCGGAAAAGAGACGCAAGCTCCACCGTCCGAAGACGCATTCAACGCCGCGGCCAACGCAGCCCTGTTGTCGGGATTCGCCGGCGAGCCGCCGTACGCCGTGATGTCCGTGCAGATGCCGGTTCCGCCGGCTTTCGCAAGAAATCTGGCAGTTTGCGCCCGCGCCACTTTGACATTACCGAAAGCCACGAAGAAAGTGATGACGAAGATGATTATCGGTTTCGTGCGATTCTCCGCTGGGCCCATTCCAACGCTCGGCGCTTGGGTGGCTTTCATATTCTGTACTCCATTCGATTCATTCTTGATGGCTCGAACAACATATACAAACCCGAGTCGCGGCAGAAATACTTGGAAGAAATAAGAGTATCTGTGGAGTCTTGAAGAACGCGGGCGCGACCGCCGTCATTCCGAGGAGTCGCGGCCGGCAGTAGCGACGGGGAATCCCGGTTCGCCCTCTACGCTAGCACCAATCCGCGCCTCAACGCGTCACGGCCTCGTGTCGAAAACAATCCACCGCGTGGTCATTGACCATCCCCACCGCTTGCATGAACGCGTAGCAAATCGTCGAGCCCACGAACTTGAATCCTCTTCGCTTCAAGTCCTCGCTCATCGCATCCGATTCCCGCGTCCGCGCCGGCAACTTGCCTCCTGCGCGCCCGGCATTCTTCTTCGGCGCGCCGCCGGCGAACTGCCAGACGTACCGGTCAAAACTGCCGAATTCTTTTTGCACCGCGAGAAACGATCGCGCGTTCTGAATTGTCGCCGCAATCTTGAGCCGGTTGCGGACAATCCCCGGATTGGCCAGCAGCCGCCGAACCTTGCGAGCGTCGTAGCGGGCAATCTTGGCGGGATCGAATCCATCGAAGGCCGCGCGATAATTCTCGCGCTTGTTCAAAATCGTTTCCCAACTCAGCCCGGCCTGCGCGCCTTCCAGAATCAGAAACTCAAAAAGTTTTCGATCGTCGTGGACGGGCACGCCCCACTCTTCATCATGGTAGCGAGTCGAAATCTCGCTTTTCGCCCAGCCGCAGCGCTTCATCGCTTGCGTATCCAACTCGCCTCCAAATACGCCCGCACAAAGAAATGCTCCGGACCGGTCGTGCCGGCCCGGAGCCAATGATCGCAGATTTTGCGTGCGGAAGCGCTTAGCTAATGTGCCGCTGCAGGATCTTCACGATTTGATCCTTCGGCACGGCGCCCACAATTTGGTCGGCCAGTTGGCCGCCCTTGAACACCAGCAGCGTTGGAATCCCGCGAATATTGAACTTACCTGGAGCGTTCATGTTTTCGTCCACGTTCATCTTCATGACTTTGAGCTTCCCGGCGTTCTCGCGCGCGATTTCTTCCACCGTCGGCGCCAGCATGTGGCACGGGCGGCACCATTCCGCCCAGAAATCCACCATCACCGGCTGGGTATTGCTGGCGTCAATCACTTCCGCTTGAAAATTCGCATCGCTCACTGCTTGAACGTTGTCTGACATGTTCTTCCTTTTCGCCTCGAACCGTTCGCATTTCCGCCCCCCGGTCCGCGCGTGTCAATTAGATGAAACCAGGGCCTTCGGGATTCTCGAGGCTCTAGCTGCTTCGTATACATCAACATACGCTGCTGCCGACGACTTCCACGAAAAATCTTTGGCCATGCCGTTGAGCTGCAGTTTTCGCCATGCCTTGGCATCCTTGTAGACGCCCAGTGCTTCCCGGACGCAGGCGAGAAGCGCCTTGCCCTTGTACGGGGTGAATTTGAAGCCGGTTCCCACTCCCGTCACGGCGTTGTAGTGCCTGATCGTATCGTCCAGGCCGCCCGTCGCGCGCACAATCGGAACAGTCCCATACCGCAGGCTGTAAATCTGGTTCAGGCCGCAGGGCTCGTATCGCGAAGGCATCAGGAACATGTCGGCGCCGGCCTCAATTTTGTGCGCCAGCGTATTGTCATACGCCACTTTCACCGCCGCCTTCGCCGGAAACTTTTCCGCCAGCAAGCGAAATAGCCGCTCGTATTCCGGTTTGCCCGTGCCGAGCACCACCAGCGCCAAATCTTCCTTCATCAACTCTCCGGCGGCCTCCGCGATCAGATCGAAGCCCTTTTGCTCGTCGAATCGGGAAACGATTCCAATCACGGGCCGTTCCAGATTTGCCGCAGGCAGCTTGAATATTTCCAGCAGATCCTTTTTACAGGCTCTCTTTCCGTCCAGATTTTGTGCCGAATAATTCTGTGCGATGAGTCTGTCTGTTTCGGGACTCCACACCGAATAATCCACGCCGTTCAGAATACCCGTCAATCGGTCCGCGCGATGCCGGAGCACTCCCTCCAACCCGAAGCCGTACTCCGGCGTTTGAATCTCCTCTGCATACCTTCGGCTTACCGTCGTGATCTCGTCGCTAAAAAGTATGCCGCCCTTCAGGAAATTCACTTTGCCGTAGTATTCGAGCCCGTCGATGTTGAACAGTGACTCCGGAATCCCCGTTCTTTCCAGAACGCTGCGCGGAAACAAGCCCGGATAGCCGATATTGTGGATTGTCAAAACCACCGGAACCTCGCGCAAGAGCGGATCGTGCGCGTACACCGACCGCAGAAAAACTGGCACGAGCGACGTTTGCCAGTCATGGCAATGAATCACGTCCGGCATCCACACCTGCTTCGTGAATTCAATCGCCGCGCGGCTGAATTCGGCGAATCGTTCGGGGTTGTCCGGATAATCGCTGCCCTTGATGCCGTAGATCTGCTCGCGATCGAAATAGTCCCGATCGTCCACGAAAAAATACTTCACCTGTTTGACCGGTATGCCTTCCACAATCGCCGGAAACCGCATCTCGTCGCCGAGCGGCACGGAAAGGCTTGGAACGATCGGAGGAAGCGCCTTGGTGTTCGGATATCGAGGGAGAAGAACCGTGAGTTCGTGGCCCATAGCCGCGAGCACCTGCGGGAGGGCGCCCACAACGTCCGCCAGTCCACCGGTCTTCGAGTACGGCAAGCCTTCCGACGCAACGAAGAGAATTTTCATCCGCTCTCCGGGAGCCGAAAAACGGTACTGAATCGTTCTTCATTCGTCAAGAAAAACCACGGCCTTGCTTCTGCGATCTTGCTACACTCGACCCGCGTATGACCCGCCAGAAGCTCGGCCAGCACTTCCTCTCGAATCCCGGATGGCGAAAAAAAATCTTCGATACGCTCGACGTCACCGCGGCCGACACCTGGGTCGAAATCGGCGCGGGCCATGGCGAAATGACCGAGCCCCTTGCCCGCTCCGCCGCCCGCGTCCTGGCAATTGAAACCGATCCGGCGCTCGCCGCGGGCCTGCGAACGAAGGCCGCCGCGTGGGGCAATGTAGAAATTCTCGAAGCTGACGTTCTCACCGTAGATTTTGCCAGGCTGCCCGGCGGAAAATTCCGCGTCTACGGGAACTTGCCTTACTACATTACTTCGCCGATTCTGCGGCGCTTGTTCGACGCCGCGGACCGCATTGCTTCGATACACATCGTGATTCAGCACGAAGTCGCCGCCCGCATCGCCGCGCGCCCCGGCCGCCGCGACTACGGCTATCTCTCCGTCCTCTGCCAGTTCTTTGCCACGCCCGAAATCATTTTCAAGATTCCGCCCGGCGCGTTTCGCCCGCCGCCGCGAGTCACTTCTGCACTGGTACAGATCATGTTGCCCGGCCGGGGCGCTTCGCTTCGTATTGGTGATCCCGCGCGCTTCTTGGATTTCGTCTCGCGCTGCTTCGGTCAGAAACGAAAAACTCTTTGGAACAATCTTCGCGGTGTGGTCCCCGAGGAAAAGTTTCGCGCGGCCCTCCGTTCTTGCGGCCTTCGTTCCGACTCCCGCGCCGAGCAGCTCGACCTGCCTCAATTCGCCGCCCTCTTCCGCGCCATCTCCCCCGACTAATCTTCCGGCTCCAGATTCTGCATCACCGTCTTCAGCCTGTCCGGAAAATCCGTCATGATCCCGTCGACGCCCGTGGCCGCCATCCACCGCATCTGATCGGGTTGGTTGATCGTCCACGTCGCAACCTGCATCTCCGAGAGACGCGCCTCGTTCACCAAATTCACGCTGACGATATCGCCCCGCGGGCAAATCTGCCGCGCCCCGCATCCCACCGCCGTCTTCACCAGCCCCGGCCGCAATTCCTCGACCAGCAGCCCGGTCATGATCGTCGAATCGTGCCCCCGCAGGCTCTCCAGCGTTCCCGGATCGAACGACAGAACGATTGCACGCGCCACCTCGCCCGATTCCCGCAGCGCCGCCGCCAGCGCGTGGTGCATTCCCCAGGCCGCCTCGTACTTTATTTCGAGATACACCACCACGTCGTTCTCGCGCCCGAATGCCAGTATCTCTTCCAGCGACGGCAGTTTCTCGCCGATGAAGCTGTGGTCGTACCAGCGCCCGGCATCGAGTTCTCTCAATTCGGCGAAAGTGTGTTCGCGGACCGGGCCGGTGCCGTTCGTGGTTCGCTGCAGGTTGGTGTCGTGGATGGCGACGAAGCGCGCGTCGCGTGTCAGCTGCAAGTCGGTCTCGATGAATGTGGCGCCCAGTTTCACGGCTTCGCGGAATGCCGCGAGCGTGTTCTCCGGCGCGAGCCCTGAAGCGCCACGATGAGCGATAATCCAAGGTTGTCGCATCGCGCCGTATCCTAGCAGACTCGCAGCCGCAGAACGACCTCGCGGGCCGCGAACTGCCGCCTGCTTATAAACGCGCTCCGGAATCCCCAAAACCAGCAATCGGCGCCGTTTCCGAAATTGTGAATCCGCAAAACATTTCGCATTTGAGAGAACGTACTTCCTCGGAACCAGCCTCTCAATTGCACGAGCTTCGGCGTCCGATGGTTCTTGCACTGTCTCGCGCGTCCTTAACCCCCTCTAAATCAGCGCATTAGGAACATTGTGCGATCCAGTGGCCCGCATCTTGTTTTGGCGTTCCGATTGCCCTTCCCCCGTCAGCGGTTGTGTCCAAACGCAGTTCTGCCGCCCCTGCTTGGGAGGGTGCGTGGCTCTATTGGTCCTATTCGTCGTCGTGCTCGTTGTCGGCCAGACTTGGATGGACTGGCGGAAGACGATTCTGCGCTCCTCGATTCCGGAATGGGCCAGCGGCCTGGCCATCGCCGCCCTCGTTTCAACTCCGCTCGCCGCGAGCGCTTCTTTTGCCTCCATTTGGTATCAGGACTCTTTAGGTCTCACAGGAACGGGAATTAGCGCGTGGTTTTGGTTTGAGGCGGGCTTCGCTCTCTGCGCCATGGGAATTGTGGTGGCGGCGACGCGCAAAAAGCGGCTGCGTACGCTGCTGGTACTCTCCGCGATGCTCACGATCGCGCTGTGGTTCAGCTTGACCTTCCTCGCGTAGAAAATCCTTCCGATCGCAGTGCGAGCGCGCGAATCAACCCCAAATTGACGTAGACCAAGTCAACACACTTACAGCCTTGTTTCGCGCGCGATATCCAACACGATAAGACATTTTTGCGAATTCTTGCCGGGGTCGCGGGCGTTTGCCATACTGCCAGCAATGAAGCGAGCGATTCTGATTTCAGCCGTGGGGATGTTGCTGGTTTTCGCGGCGGCGATTCGCGCGGACACGCTGCATCTGAAAGACGGCAGCACGGTCAGCGGGACGATTGTCGGATTCGACCAGAATTCTTTCCGAGTGAAAACGAGTTATGGATTTGCAGTGGTGCGCCGCGATGCGGTCGCGTCGATTGATGTGGGCGACGCCAATGCGACTGCGGAGAAGAAGCCGAGCTCACCCGCGCCAGCAGCGGCACCACCGGCACCGAAACCAGTGGCGTCGAAACCCGCGCAGCCGGACGCGTCGCCGAATATCGCGGCCGCAAACGATTCGCCTAAGCCAGCGGCGCCAGCGGCTCAGCCTTCGAAGCCTGCCGTCAATTCCGCGGCGCGGCCGGCTGCGCCACAGCCATCCTCATCAAGCGTGGCCGCAACAAAGCCATCAACGGCGGCACCCACGAGTTCAACGGCGACGACCTCAGCCATGACGCCGCATCCACCCGCAGCCAGCGGCACTCCCAGTGCATCCGCGAGCGCGACGAAAGCCGCAAGTCCGACGGCGAAGAATGAAGCGCATCCGAGCGTCGCAGCCGCGAAGCCTCCGCCTCCGCCGCCTCCGAAGCTCGTCGAGGAACCGATTCGCGAGGAATCTTCCGGCAACTCCTACACGAATCTGACTTACGGGTTCGATATGTTCAAACCTCCAACCTGGGAAATTATTCCCGAGGCGCGGAAGACTCTTCCGGGCGCGATCGCAGCGCTTGGAACACGCGACGAAACCACCTACCTGCTGATCGGCACGAGCCCGGCCACCGGTTCGCTCGACTCCGATTTGAAAGCTTCCGACAACAAGCTGCACGAAATGTTCGACAACTATCGCGCGCTCGGCGACACGCACACAACGATCGCCGGCGAGAACGCCATTGAGCGAAAATTTCGCGGGAGCGTGGAAACGCGCGAGTGGTCCGGCGTTGTGGTGCTACTGGAGCGGAAGAAGCAAACGTATACGATTTTGGGGATGACGTATGCGAATTCCGATCTCGTGCAGATCCAGGAGAACGTGATTCGCCGCGTGATTTCGAGCATGCAGTTCAATCCGTAAGAACGCGCGGGAAGGCTGCCGTGGAAAGGGCCCGCACAAATCGCGGGCGGTCCGTCTCAATGAACGCGAAAGCACAAATCGATGCCGCGAGCGACGACACGCCGAAGGATAGATACGAAACATGACGACGGACCCCACAAAGAAGGAGAGAAGAGGCTAGTCGAATTCGAAATTGGGGGCGGCTTGCTCCGGGCCAACGCGGCCCACAACAATCTCCGCGACAACCATATTCTCTCCGCGCACTGGCGCGCTCGCCAGGCGGCGCAGGATCGAAATCTGTCCAATGTGGGTGAGCGCATCCGCGACCGGGCCCTGAAACAATTTATCCGCTGGAACCGGGAGCTTCGCGTCGGAAGCAAGAATTTCGTCGAAGGCCGCGAGACCCGCATGAAAGCGAGCAACATCCTCTTGCCAGGAGCGCGGTTTCGAGTTGTGCCATTCTTCTTTGCCGCGTGCGATCGAGACCGCCCAATCGAAGAGATCGCAAATGTGCGAGAGGATTTTGCCGGGTGTCCGCGCGCCATTCCCTGCCTCAAAGCGCGAGAAATTTTCCGGGACGCCGCGTATGGCTTTGCCGCCTCGGTAGGCGATCGTCGCGACCGCATGGCGAAGCATGTGGCGAGCGGAATCTTGTTTCGCAGGTTCGGGATTCGCAGGCATAGATTAATGCTCCTTTCGACAAGTGCAGCTTAGAAGCGCAACGATGTTACCGCCGTTCGGGCATCAAGCGCCACGAGAGAGAGTCGCGCAATACAGAACACCGCGGAACAGGTCCGTCTTGGAGACGCAAACGAAGGCAGAGATGCAGGGCGAGGATTGCGGCGCCGCGTGATGCAAAGTTGGATTAGGGCGACCGACCCTACAAAGGCGCAACCGAAAGGCAAGATAATACGAAGCATGACGACGGACCCCACAAAGAGGGAGGGGAAAGATCAGAACTTCGTGACTTCGGAGAAGTGGAAGTCGCGCACTTTCATCGCGGGAACGACCATCTCGAAAGATTCTTCGCCCGCGGCACGCACTGATTCGCCAAGCATTTCCACGTTCGAGAGCATTTCAATCATGCTCTGATTGAAGCGGAAATTGCGAATGCCGCCGGAGATTTTTCCGTTCTCAACGAGAAACGTGCCGTCGCGCGTCATGCCGGTGAGAATCTTTTCGTATGGATCGACTTCGCGGATGTACCAGAGCCGCGTGATGAGCACGCCGCGCTCGGTAGATGCCACCATGTCGTTCACGCTGGCCTTGCCGCCCGTGAAAACCAGGTTCATCGGCGCTTCGCCATATTCGTTCGGAAGCGAGAAGCCGTGCCCCGTCGGCTTGGTCTTCATCTTCTTCGCGGTTGACCGCGCATAGACCAGATTTCGCGGGACGCCGCGATCGACGAGGAGCACTTTTTGCCGCGGCACACCTTCTCCGTCGAATGGCGTACCCGTCTGCAAGGGATGGTAGACGTCGTCCCACAAGGTCACGTTCGAGCCGAACAATTGCTTTCCCATGCGGCCGGTGAACATGGAGCGTTTGTCGAGAACGGCGGTGCCCGCAAAATCGTAGAAGAGAAATCCGACCAGATCGAGAACGGCCGACGGCTCGAGAATCACCGTATAACGCCCCGCGGGAATCTCCTTCGGAGCGCGGGATGCGATAGCCTTCTGACTGGCAGTCTCGCCGAGCGCGTCAGGATCGATCGCCGCGACATTTGGCGAGTTGGACTTGGCCCAGCCCGAGGAATCTTTTTCGAGAATGGTGACCGAAAACTCCGCGCGCGTCTGCTCGTAATGCGCGAAAAATCCGCGCGAGTTGGCGAGCGCCGATTCCATCATTCCGGTGGAAAAAATACCGGCCGCGGTCTGCTTGCCCTTTTCCGCGGCCCGGCAAACGCGCGTAACGGCGCGGGCGCGGTCGGCAGGCGTGGCTGCAGCGGTCTTCGGAAACCAGCGCGCGACTTTTTGAATTTTCTGCTGCCGCAATCCGGGAAGCAGATCGGGATTTTCGGGCTGGACGCGGGCGAGGCTTGCGGCGGCGGCCACCACGCGGCGCAGCGATTCTTCGTCAGTCTTGTTGGTTGTGGCGCGAGCCGTCCGTCCGTCAACGACGGCGCGCACCGAAACGCTGAGGTTTTGTTCGGCGACGTTCTGATGAATGGTGTTGTTGGCGAAACGCGTCAGCGCGTCGGTGACGACGCCGATATCCACTTCGGTCTCGTCGGCATCGCTCAGCTTGAGCACGCTCTCGGCGATGCGACGCAACTCGGACGCACCGAGGCGCTGGCCGGCTCCGCGCGAGCTGCCGACGCCAGCGGCGCCGCGCGATTTCTTCGAAATTTTGTGCCGTGCGGGTGACATTTATTTTGCGAACGCGACGCCGATCTTGATGTTGCGGAAACGCGAGGGCGCCGCGCCGTGGCCCGTGCCCATCGTTTGCATCGGCTGCCCCTTCCCGCAATTCGGCGTGCCCCAAAGAGTCCAGTGCTCGCGCGAGCAGATCGCGTCGCAACTGTTCCAGAATTCGGTGGTGATTCCGCTGTAGCTCGGATTCTTGATCATCCGGCCGATTTTGCCATTCTTGATTTCCCAGCCGATTTCAGTGGAAAACTGAAATTGGTAGCGGCGGTCGTCAATGGACCACGAGCGATTGGTGGCCATCAGGATGGCATCGTCGGTGTCTGCAATCAGGTCGTCGTATTTCCACGTGCCGGGCAGAAGGCTCACGTTCGTCATGCGGATGATGGGCAAGCGATTCCAGCTTTCCGTGCGCATGGTACCGCCGGAGCGCTTTTCGCCAATGGCCGCGGCGGTCTCGCGGTTGCTCAAATAACCGGTGAACAATCCACTGGTGATAATCGGCGTGCATTGCGCCGGGACGCCTTCGTCGTCGTAGCCGAATGTGCCGAGGCCCGGCCCGTGCGAGAGGCGCGCATCGGCGACGACGTTGACGATATCGGAGCCGTAGCGCAGCGTGCGCAACTTGTCGAGCGTCAGAAAACTCATGCCGGCGAAATTGGCTTCCATGCCGAGAACACGATCGAGCTCGATGGGATGCCCGATCGATTCGTGGATCTGCAAGCCGAGCTGCCCGCTTTCCAGGATTATGGTGGAAGTGCCTTCGGCGCATTGGGGCGCAGAATGGAGCGCCACCGATTCTTCGGCGACGCGCTGCGCGTTGCCGGGAAGATCGAGCGACTCTACCAGTTCGTAACCCTGCATCATGTGCTGGCCGCCGAAGCTATTGGGATACGAGCGCTTCTGAATTTCGCTTCCGGCGAAGCTGGTGGCGACGATGCCCGCGCCCGAAAGCATTTTCAATTGATGAATGGCCGAGCCTTCGGTGGAGGCGAAAAACTGCTCGATGCGGCGGAACGACATGGAACCTTCCGCCAGCGTGACGCCCTTCACTTTGCGCATTTCCTTATCGGCGGCGAGAAGGACCTCGATTTGGCGCTCGACCGGGATGAGGAAAGGATCCTTGATGAAGGGGCCCTGCCAGGTATCAACGTAGGCGCCTTCCGGAGCGAGAACGGCGTCGTGAATTTTCGCGAGGGCCGAAGCCTTGGCAATCGCGACGGCTTCCGCGGCGCAAGCCTGAACGCCTTCGCGAGTGAGGCGATCGGTGGCGGCAAAACCCCACGCGCCGCCGGCAATCACGCGGATGCCAATGCCGAGCGATTCGCTTTCCGCCAGCGAGCCGACTTCGCCATTTTTCACAGAGACGTCGCGCTGGCGAATATCCATCACGCGCGCATCGGCGTAACTCGCGCCGCGAACTCGCGCGGTCTCAATCGCCCAGTTGGCCAGGTCTCTCATTCAAAAAGTGAAGGGTGCAAACGAGTCAGAAGTTGTGCTGCGCGCCTCGCATTATCCCCCAACGCCAGGCGGCTCGCCGGAAATTTTCGCGCGGTTTGGATTGCGACCACGCGGCTACACGCGCGTTATGTCCCTTCGTTCCAAGACGAAAGGTAATGTTCCTGCTCGGCCGTGAGTTTGTCGAGCTGGATGCCCATGGATTCGAGCTTCAGCTTGGCAATCTGACGGTCAATATGATCCGGAACGGAGTAGACCTGATTTTGCAGCTCCGGCGCGTGCTTGATCAGGTACTCGACCGAGAGCGCCTGATTCGCGAAGCTCATGTCCATCACCGAAGCGGGGTGCCCTTCAGCCGCCGAAAGATTGATCAAGCGGCCCTCGCCGAGAAGGTAGAGCTTTCGGCCGTCCTTCATGACGTATTCATCAACGAACGGGCGCGCCTGCTTCTTTGTGCTCGAAAGCTTCTCGAGCGCGCCGGTATCAATTTCGACGTTGAAGTGGCCGGAATTGGCCAGCACCGCGCCGTCTTTCATGTGCTCGAAGTGCTCGGCGGCGAGAACGGACTTGTCGCCGGTGACGGTGACGAAAATGTCGCCGATTTTCGCCGCTTCGTTCATGGACATCACGCGATAGCCATCCATCAGGGCTTCGAGAGCGCGAACCGGATTCACTTCGGTGATGATGACGTCGGCGCCGAGGCCTTTGGCGCGCATGGCGACGCCGCGTCCACACCAGCCGTAGCCGGCGATGACCACGCGGAGTCCGGCGATCAAAAGATTCGTCGCGCGGAGAATGCCGTCGATGGTGGACTGGCCCGTGCCATAGCGATTGTCGAAGAGATGCTTGGTCTGCGCGTCGTTGACGGCAATGATCGGATACTTGAGCGTGCCATCCTTGGCCATCGCGCGCAGGCGAATCACGCCGGTGGTGGTTTCTTCGGTCCCACCGATGACGCCCTTCACGAGATCGGGATGCTTGGTTAGAAGCTGAGTGACGAGATCGGCGCCGTCGTCGAGGGTGATCTGCGGCTTGTGATCAATGGCCGCGGTGATGTGCGCGTAGTAGGTGGCATTGTCCTCGCCCTTGATGGCGTAGGTGGGAATGCCGAAATCCTTGGTGAGCGCCGCCGCGACTTCATCCTGAGTGGAGAGCGGATTGGACGCGCACAAAACGAGGTCCGCGCCGCCGTCGCGAAGCGTGATGGCGAGATTGGCGGTCTCGCTGGTCACGTGGAGACACGCGGACATGCGAACGCCCTTGAGCGGCTGTTCCTTGATGAATTGCTTGCGAATGAGCTGGAGAACGGGCATGTGCTGATTGGCCCAATCGATTTTGCGACGTCCACGCTCGGCGAGGGTTATGTCTTTCACATCACCGGCAATCTTGGGTGCTGTGTTCACGAGAATTTCTCCTTCACTCTGTGCCGGAGGGGATTAGCTGCGAGATACCGCAACAGCGCCGCGCGACGCCGACTCGCTGCGGAGTTTTTCCGCCTTGTCGGTCCGCTCCCAAGTGAAACCAGATTCGTTCCGTCCGAAGTGGCCGTACGCCGCCGTGGGGAAATAGATGGGGCGCCGGAGCTTGAGAGTTTCGATGATGCCCGCGGGCGTGAGCAGGAAATTCGAGCGGACGATATCGGTGATCTGCGAGTTGGGAATAGCGCCGGTGCCGAAGGTATCAATCATCACGGAGACGGGCTCAGCCACGCCGATGGCGTAAGCGAGCTGAACCTCTACTTTGCGCGCGATTCCCGCGGCGACCAGATTTTTCGCGACGTAACGCGCCATGTAGCAGGCGGAACGATCGACCTTCGTCGGATCCTTGCCGGAGAGCGCGCCGCCGCCGTGACGGCTGTAGCCGCCGTACGTGTCCACGATGATTTTGCGGCCGGTAAGGCCGGCGTCGCCCATCGGGCCGCCAATGACGAACATGCCGGTGGGATTGATGTGATATTTGGTGCGGGCATCGAGCATTTCAGGAGGCACGACGGGCCTGATCACCTCTTCGCGGATTTTGGCGGAGAGATCTTTGTGCGAGATGCCCTCGGAGTGCTGCGTGGAGATGACGACGCAATCCACGCGCGCCGGGCGGCCGCGATCGTATTCGATGGTGACCTGGGATTTTCCATCGGGCCGGAGGAAATCGAGGATTTTCTTCTTTCGAACTTCGGCGAGGCGGCGGGTCAACTGATGCGCGAGCTGGATAGGCATGGGCATCAGTTCGGGAGTTTCGTCGCAAGCGAAGCCGAACATCAGGCCCTGATCGCCTGCACCGCCGGAATCAACGCCCATGGCGATATCGGGAGATTGCTTTTTGACGGAGCAAATGACGCCGCAGGTGGCGGCATCGAAGCCGTATTTCGCGCGATCGTAACCGACGTGGCGGATCACTTCACGCGAGACGCCGTCGAAATCGACGTAGCCGGTGGTGGTGATTTCGCCGGCGATGACGACCAGGCCGGTGGTGACGAGGGTTTCGCAGGCGACCCGGCCGTTGGGGTCCTGCTCCATCACTTTGTCGAGAACGGCGTCGGAAATCTGGTCGGCGATCTTGTCGGGATGGCCCTCGGTGACGGACTCCGAGGTAAACAAGAAGCGCTCTTCGGGTGCGGTCAAGACAATCTCCTCATCCAAGCCTTTTCGGCCGTCGTCCTGGCATTAATCTGCTTCTTCGTGCGGGGAAAGCGAAAAATCGAAGCTAACATGCGGCCTCAGACGTGTCAACGCTTGGTGCGGAAACGAGTTAAACGGCGGCTGAACGGCCGCTAATGAGGCTGAAATGCGAAGGCGGAAGGAGGCCGAAATGCGATTGGGCCGTCCGATAACGCCATTGGGCCGGGCTGTGGACCGCCAGGGGACTCTGACGGGCTGGGGCGCGAAATTACGTAACCAAGGCGGGCTAGTCCTCCGGATGCGCGGAGAGGTCGCCGCCTTTCCGCCGGGCCATCAGATAGGCGCGAATGTAATCGTCAATGTCACCGTTGAGAACGCGGTCCACGTCGCCGCGCTCGACCTTGGTGCGGTGGTCCTTCACCATCTGGTAAGGCTGCAGGACGTAAGAGCGAATCTGGCTGCCGAAACTGATGTCGCCCTTGCTCTCATCGAGCTTCTTGAGGCCCGCCTGGCGCTTCTCGAGTTCATGCTCGTAGAGGCGCGAGCGGAGGATCTTCATGGCCATCTCGCGATTCTTGTGCTGGCTGCGCTCGTTCTGGCATTGGACGACGATGCCGGTGGGCAAATGCGTGAAGCGCACGGCGGACTCGACCTTGTTGACGTTTTGACCGCCGTGGCCGCCGGCGCGAAAAGTGTCAATCCGCAAGTCCTCGGGCTTGACTACGACTTCGATGCGATCGTCAATTTCGGGAATCACGAAAACGGAGGCGAAAGAAGTGTGCCGGCGCGCGGCTTGATCGAAGGGCGAAATTCGGACGAGGCGATGCACGCCGGTTTCGCTCGCGAGTAAACCGTTGGCGTTTTCGCCTTCGAAGCGGAGCGTCGCGGATTTCAGCCCGGCTTCTTCTCCCGGCGTGGAATCGAGAATGGTGGCTTTGATGCCTCTCGATTCGGCCCAGCGGAGATACATGCGCATGAGCATTTCAGCCCAGTCCTGCGACTCGGTGCCGCCGGCGCCGGGCTTGATGGTCATGATGGCGTTGAGGGCGTCGGATTGGCCGGAAAGAAGGGTCTGGGTCTCGAGCTCGGCCACGTAAGCGTCAATCGTCTTCAACTCGGCGCGGATGTCGCCGATGAGCGAATCGCCCTGGCTTGCGTTGGTCTCCTCGTGCGCGAGATGAAAATACGTGTCGAGGTCGCTGACGGCGAGGCTGAGTTTTTCGTCCGCGGCCAGGCGCTCTTCCACCTGCTTGCGCTCCTGCAGGACGCCCTGCGCTTTTTCCTGGTTCTGCCAGAAATCCGGCTGGCTGGATTTTGCTTCAAGTTCGGCTAAGCGTTTCCGGTTGGCGGGAACGTCAAAGATAGCTCCGGACCAGCTCGATGCGAGTTTTCAGCTCGGAGTATTCGTGCTCGAGGTCTTCGATGTGTTCAGCCATGTGAAATTTTCAGCTCTCCTATTTGTCGGCGCCGTGCGGCCGGCTTAGCGCCCTCGGCGCCGCGCCTTCTGCTTTGCGCGCGGCGATTTTGCGGGCCGTTCCGGTTCGGCCGCGCTTTGCGGCGGTTTCCGCATCATCCATCGCGCGAGAATCGCGATCGAAATCAACAAGCTCAGCCAGGCGATCCAATCGCCCCAATACGAATAGAGCGTCCGGTCGCTGCGAAAATCGTACGGCGCATCCAATTCGCCGCGCACATCGGTGGCCATCTCCGCAACGGTTCGGCCATAAGGATCAATTGAAACGGTGTAGCCGTTGTTGGTGTCGCGAAGAAGCCACCGGCGGTTTTCGACCGCACGGACACGCGCCATCATGAGATGCTGCGGCGGCGCCGCCGAGCGCCCAAACCATCCATCATTCGAAATATTGATAAGAAGCTGCGCGCCGCCTCTCTCAAAATTCGCGACTTCCGAGGGGAAAATCGCTTCGTAGCAGATGAACGTCCCGAAGCGTCCGCCGGGCAATTGCCCGACTCGATACACGGTCCCCGGCGTGAAATCGGAGATGTCGGCGGTCAAGCGGCCGGCAAAGGTAATCCACTGCCGCAGAGGAACGTACTCCCCGAACGGCACTAAATGAATTTTATCATAGGTGTAGAGGCGTTCCCCCGCAGGGTCAAGCAGCACCGCGCTGTTAGTAGCTTCCATCTGCCTGGCGGGGCCGACTTTCCAATCAACCACGCCGAACAAAAAATCCTGATCCGCTTCCCGCGCAATGCGCTGCGCGCGTTCGCGAAATTTACGATCGCCCAGGCTGAAGGGCGCAGGCACTTCCGGCCAGATGACGACGCCGGGCTCCTTGCGAGCGGCATCGACGCTGATGGCCTCGAGCTGGTCGAGTTCTCCAGCGTGAATATCGAGCCAGTTGTCGGGATAGTGCTCCGACTGCGGAAAATTCGTTTGGACGAGATGCGCGACGTAACGCCCGGCAGGCTTCGGAACAAAATGCGGCCCGGCGAGCGCGATGAGGATGAGCGCGGCGACCGCGGATCCAAGCGCAATCCACGCGTGGCGGCTCCGCGTCAGGACGGCCCAGGCGAGCAGCGCGTTGAACGCCGCAATCACAAACGAAAGCCCGAAGATTCCGGTGAGCGGCACGAGTTGCAGGAACGCGAGATTTCCGCTGGCCGCATAGCCCGTCAGATTCCAGGGAAAGCCGATGTAGGGAAGATGGGTGCGCGCGTACTCGAGCGTCACCCAGAGGAACGGCGCGATAAGGAATGGCGCCGTGGAGCTCTTGCGGCTGAGCCACGCGAGGCTGGTGGAAAAGATCATGAGAATAATTCCACCGGCGATCCCGATCAGAAGAACGATGCCCGCGGAGTCAAACGGATCGACGTTGCCGTACTGCCGCATGACCACAGCGACCCATGGCAAGCACGCCGGATAGAAAACCACGCCATGCAGAAAACCGTAGAGCGGCGCCTCGCGCACACTTGCGCCCACACAGGCGACGATCAGCATCGCAATGGAGCACAAGGCAAGCAGGGGGAGATTGTAGTCAGGGAACGAAAGCGCCAGGGCGAAGCCCGACGTGAGCGCGAGCAGACTCCGCAGCGGCCGCGATAGCCTCATTCAGCGTTTTATGATGGCTTTAAACCCGGCGTGGTCAAGAGAATCTTTTGCGCGTTCGGCCGCGGCTTGTTCTGCGTACGGCCCCACCTGCACGCGATACAAATTATCGCCGTTCGGGACGACGAGGAAAGTTGGAAAATGCTTTTGCTGCAGCGCGTCAGCCAGCGCCAGTGCGTCTGTTTCTTTTGATAGAGCCGCCAACTGAAGGACGTATGCGCCCTTCGGAATTCGCGGCGGCTGGAAGCGGCGAAGCTCGCTGGGAGTTGGGTTCGCAGGCTTGGACGGCGCCGCGCTTCGCGGAGCGCCCGAGGCTCGCGGCGATTCACTCGGCGCAGGCGAAGATTCGTTGGGCGCCGATGCCGGCGGGGCGGGCTCCAGGCGATTTTCGTTCTTGTCGCTCGAATAAAAGTCCCATTCGCGGTTTGTCGGCGCGGGATTCGGGTCGCCCGGCGCGATTTTCACGGGCGGCATCGTGACGACGTCGCGCGTCGCCGCCGAGGCATGCAGCGGCAGCGGCAAACCGTATTGCGTCCGGCCCATCACGTAGCCGAGAGTGAAAAATACGCAGCAGAGCAACACGACTCCCAGGAACAATCCAACCAGATGCCTGCTTTCCAGCACCCGCTCACCGCCTCCGCGTTTTCCAGTTGCGCCAGACACGATTTATTTGTTTCCCCCCATCCCCTTCGCCCACTGCGTGATGATGTCGATCGGCAGCGGAAAGATAATCGTCGTGTTTCTCTCGACGCCAATCTCCGTCAAGGTCTGCAAGTACCGAAGCTGAATCGCGGCCGGCTCCGTTTCCAGGACCTTGGCCGCTTCCGCCAGCTTTCCCGAAGCCTGCATCTCGCCTTCCGCGTGAATAATTTTCGCGCGGCGCTCGCGCTCCGCCTCTGCCTGCTTGGCGATGGCGCGCTGCATCGACTCCGGAATATCGACTTGTTTGACCTCAACTTTAGTTACCTTGATACCCCAAGGCTCGGTATCCTGGTCAAGGATTGTTTGCAACTTGGCGTTTACCCTTTCGCGCTCCGACAAAATCTCGTCCAGTTCGAATTGACCGACAACGCTGCGGAGATTGGTTTGGGCCAGCTGCGAAGTCGCGTAGAGATAGTTTTGGACCTGCGACAGCGCGCGATTGGCATCCACGACGCGAAAATAACAGACGGCATTCACCTTCACCGATACGTTATCGCGGGTGATCACGTCCTGGGGCGGAACGTCGAGCGTTTCGACGCGCAGCGACATTCGCGTGAGCTTGTCGATCGGCCAGGCGACCAGCCGCAACCCCGCGCCCTTAGGTTCCGGCATCATCCGCCCCAGCCGCAGCACCACGCCGCGTTCCCATTCCTTGATCACATATACGGAATTGAAAAACCAGATCAGCACGATGAATATGCCGACCAAAAACAAAGTCTGAAAGAACGGCATCCGATCCTCCTCAGCGCCGATTCAAGCCTGGCGCGCCCGCGATTCTACGGGCTCAACATGCAACGTCAATCCTTCGACTCTTCGTACGCGAACTTTGGCGCCCTGCGGAATCGCATTTGTGGAAGCGGCACGCCAGAGTTCGCCGTGCACAAAAATCATGCCGCGCTCCGAGGCTGCATCCACCGGCGTAGTCACTTCGCCAATTTCGCCGACGAGCTGTTCTCTGCCGGTGGAAGGCTTCAACAGGCGCGATCGCATGACCAGCCGCATCAGCACGATCATCAAGATCGCACAAGGTATCGTGACACCCAGCGACGCGCCGAGGCTCACGCCCATGCCTGTCAGCGGCGAGTGGATGAGCATCGTGGCTCCCAGCAGCATGGCCGCAACTCCGCCGACGCCGAGAATCCCGTGCGTTGGAAATTTCGCTTCAAGAATAAAGAGCGCCAGCGCGAGCGCAATCATCACCAACCCCGTGAGATTCACCGGCAGGAGCTGCATCGCGTAAAGCGCCAGGACCAGCGCGATTCCGCCAATCACGCCCGGAGCGAACATGCCTGGGTGAGTGAACTCCGCATACAACCCGAGCACGCCGACGATGAGAAGAATGAAGAACACGTCGGGCTCGACGATCCGCGACAAAAACTTCTGCCGCGCCGTCATCTGGAATTCCTCGACGGCGGGCGAATGAAGATCGAGTTTCACCGTGGTTCCGTCAAAGCGCGTAATCGCGCGGCCATCGAGCGCCTCGAGCAGCGCCGTCTCGGACGGCTCGACCAAATCAATCAGCTTGCCGTCGAGCGCTTCTTTTTCGCTGAAGGCTTTGGCATCGGTCACTGCGGTGGCGGCCAGGTCCACGTTGCGGCCACGCTTGCTCACATAGCTGCGCAGATAAGCGGTGGCCTCGTTGACAATCTTGTGCCGCAACGTCTCGTCAATCTCAACCGCCGAGCCGCCGAAAATCATGATCGGCGATGCCGCGCCCGTGTCCGTTCCGGGCGACATCGCCGCAATATCCGCCGAAAGAAGAATGAAGAAGCCCGCGGAGGCCGCGCGCGAACCCGTCGGGGCGACGTAGGTGACCACCGGCACCGGCGAGGTCAAAATCTTCTGCACGATCGCGCGCATGGCGCTGTCAAGCCCGCCCGGCGTGTTGATCGTAATAAGCACGAGGCTCGAATGCTCCTCCGTCGCGCGATCGATTCCGCCGGTTATGTATTCCGCGAGAATCGGCTCGATCTCGCCGTCAATCTTCAGCCGGACAACCCTGGCGCTCTGCGCCGGCTGCGCGGCGCCCGAAGCGCCCGAATTCCCATCGGCGTTTGCGGAAAGGCTGGACGCGATTCCAGAAGCGATGCCTAGAGCGATCAACGCAACGAGGAGGGCCCAGCGGTGGGCGGTTGAATGCAGCATTGCGTGCCTGAGTATAGCAGGAGTACGCGAACAACTCTTCAGTTGCCGGGGCGCGTTCGCGAACGAGCCGGCTTACGACTCGCGCGCCAAAATCGTCTTGAACCGCGGATGATCGCGCAAAGCGTTCAGGTCCGGATCGTGTTGCGCCCAACTCTTGTACACGGAGGCATGCGCCATCGCCTTCTCCAGGCAATCGAGCGCGTCATCCGTCTGGCCAAGAAGCGAATAAACGCACGCGACGTTGTAGAGAACCCCGCAGTCTTCCGGATCAATCGCCAGCGCGCGCCTCGCCCAATCCGCGCTTCGCGCTCTCTCGCCAGTCTGAGACAAGCTGGCAGCGCCGAGATAGAGCGCCCGGGCGTCGTCCGGGTGTATTTCGAGATGCTTTTCAACCAGCCTCAGCGTGCGCACATTGGCGGTCTCCGCTTCCGCCACGCGGTGCAGTCCGTTGAACACCATCGCCAACATTCTTACCGATTGATAATCGTCGGGCTTCACTTCGGAGGCTTTCTCGAAGAGTTCTAGTGCTTTCTCAGGCTTGCCTTGCTGAAAGCAGGCACGTCCATAGAAGTAGTAGGCTTCGAAGAGCTTTGAATCGAGCCGAATCGCCGTCTCGAATTCCATTTCGGCTTCTTCGTACCGCTTGCTCAAAGAGATCGCCAGTCCGCGAGAAACGTGCGCCTCGGCCAAACCCGGATCGAGCACGAGCGCCTTCCGGCTGGCATCCTCGGCGGCTTCAAGATTTGCCTTGCTGGCATCCCAATACATGTAGAGATACGAGTAGCAGTCCGCAACCCCGGCATAGGCACGTGCGTAGCCGGGGTCGATATCAATGGCGCGCGTAAACATCTGACGCGCGAAGTCGTAGCCCCGGCGCCGGAACTGGTAGAAAAATTGCCGCCCGCGCAGATAGTAATCGTATGCCTTCACGTCGGCCGTGGGGGCCTTGGCGATTGCCTGTTTCTCCGTTTCCGTCAGCCTCACCTTCAGCGCGGACGCGATGCTCTGGGCGATTTCATCTTGAATCGCAAATACGTCCTCGATCTGCCGATCGTAACGCTCGGCCCAAACCGAGTGTCGCGTTCGCGTTTCGACCAATTGCGCGGTAATGCGGAGGCGATTGCCTGCGCGGCGGATGCTGCCTTCCAGGACGTAGGCGGCATTCAATTGCTGGCCCACTTGGGGACCGCCGCCCGGCTTGTCGCGGAACGCCAGAACTTCGGATCGTGAAAAAACTTGAAGGCTGCTGATCTTGGAAAGCTCGGTGATGATGTCTTCGGTCATTCCGTCGCGAAAATATTCATCGTCTTTCGAGGCGCTCGCATTCTCGAAGTAGAGCACCGCGACCGATCTTGGGGACTGCGCTGGCGCAGGCGTCGGCGCAGCGCTCGCCGAAGCAGTTCGACCGGAATCCAGATCGCGCTTGAGTTGTTGAAGTGCCGCGCGCGCTTTCGCAGCGCTCTGGCAGCGTTCGGCGGGATCTTTCTCGAGCAACTGATCAATCAGTTCCACGAACTCCGGCGGCAACTTGGGATTCAGCTTCCGCACCGGCGCGGGAGGGCGATTGAGGATGACGTCGAAAATCTCGGCTGAGGTATTGCCGCTGAAAGCCGGCTGTCCGGTGGCCATTTCGTAGAGCACGGCGCCAAACGAGAAGAGATCCGTTCGCGCATCCAGTTCTCTGCCGCGAGCTTGCTCGGGCGACATGTAGGCGATGGTGCCAAGCGTCGAGCCCGGGCTGGTCAGATTTTCTTCCGCGATGCCTGCGGTGTCGCGCGTTAGAGACGCCGAATTGGCAGAGGCGCTGGTCACCGTCTTGGCCAGTCCGAAGTCGAGAATCTTCGCCTGTCCGCGCAGGGTGATAAAGAGATTCGCAGGCTTGATGTCGCGGTGAACGATGCCTTTTTCGTGCGCGGCCGTCAGCGCATCGGCGATTTGCAGAGCGAGGTCAAGCGTTTCGTCGAGCAGCAGGGGCTTGCGGCTCAGGCGATGCTTGAGCGTCTGGCCATCGAGATACTCCATGGCAATGAATGGCCGGCCGGCGTCTTCACCGATCTCATAAATCGTGCAGATATTGGGATGATTCAGCGCCGAGGCAGCGCGGGCTTCGCGGCGAAACCGTTCGAGGGTGAGCGAATCGTTGGCGACTTCGGGCGGGAGGAACTTCAGCGCGACCGGGCGGCCGAGGTTGACGTCCTCGGCCTTGTAGACGACACCCATTCCTCCGCCGCCGAGTTTTTCCTGGATTCGAAAATGGGAGATGGTTTGCCCAATCATGCGATCGCCGTCACATTTCCGCATCGCATGTTAGGCCGCGCGAACGGGCAAGTCAATCGGGTGCACGAAGCCGCGCGAGCGAACGACGCGCGCTAGGGCTGCGTTGCCGCCTGCGGCTTCGGCGATTCGCCGGTGTACGTCGGAGTGTTCTGCAACACGTCCAACACGTGTTGGTCCTTGATCACCTTGGCAAACGCGGGATCGGTTTGCACGGCGCTCATGCTCTTGTAGCCTTCATCGCGCGCGATGCGCAAGTAATGCGCGCAGCGCTCGGCATCGCCCTGCAAGGCGTAGGTTTTCGCCAGGAGAAAATTGAACATGCCGGGATCGGTGGCGCTCCGCTGCTGAATCGTCGAGCCGAATCCGCCGCGGCGGGAAAATACGTCCGGATCGATGGCCAGGGCTTTCTCAAAAGAGTTCAGCGCTTCATTGAATTGTTTATCGGCGAAGTAGGCGTAGCCAAGATTGCTGTAGACCGTGCCCATTTCCTGCGGGTGCAGTGTCATAGCCTGCTTATAAAGGCGGATTGCGCGGCCGTAGTGCTTTTTCGAATATTCGACCGTGCCGAGATTATTGATGGCGCTGGCGAAGTTTTTATCGGCCTTCAGAGCGCGCTTGTAGTAGTGCGCCGCTTCGCCCGAGTCCGATTCCTGCTGGTACGCCACCCCAATCTTGTTCAGCACAGCGGGGTCATTCGGCGCCAAGGCCAGAATCTGGCCGTAAACGTGGATGGCCTCCGAATACATTTTGCGGGCCATAAAAATGTCGGCGCGCAGTTCCAGACTCGCGCGTGAATCCTGGAGCGGCAACGTCGCCGATCCGGGCTTGTTCGAGCTGGCGGCTTGAACCATGTGCGGCACCGGCGCAGCGGCCGGCGCAGGCGTCTGCGCGTAGACACTCCAAGCGCACAGAAATACAACGGGAAGGACACCAGCGGCGAGGCGGTTCATCGTACCTCCATTCCGCGCCCCGAAGCCTACGGATTCTGATTGGGTTTTGGCGGTTCCGCGGGCTTCTTACTGCTTCCAAAGATACCAAAAATCTTCTGCAAGACGGACTTTTTCTTTTGCGCGTCGTCACCCTCGGCGCCGGCTGCCTCCTGCCCCGGCGTCTCGGCGCCTGGCTCGCCCGGGTTCTTCGGCGCGACACCCGGCGGAGGGGGCGGAGTGCCCGATTCGCCCTTGCCAAACAAATGTGAGAGCCACGAAACGGGCGGGGCGTGGGCCTGAGCGCGGCCACCATGAAGGAAGCAGAATTCGGTCGGCTCGGTGCCGGCGATGAAAACCTCGTCCTTGGTGGTCGGGCATTGCGGAGTGGCCAGCTGCTCGGATTGCGGATCGACGGTGACTTGAATCACGCCCGCGGGCGCCTCGAATGCCTTGGTGTTCGAATACGCCGGCAGCGCCACGGCGCGCTTCATGAACTCGGCCCAGATCGGTGCGGCGGCAGCGCTGCCCGAAAGACCCAGGTCGCGATTGTCGTCAAATCCGACCCAGACCACGCAAATCAGATTGGAAGTAAATCCGGCGAACCAGCCATCGCGCGAAGTTCCGGTCTTACCGGCCGCGGGCGGAGTGAAGCCCATCGCACGCACCGTCGCCCCGGTGCCCTGGTTGATCACGTCCTCCATGAGCGTGGTCACGAGATAGGCAACGCGCGGATCGAGCGCGGGCCGCGTTTGTGGAGTGTCCTCTTCCACGGTCTTGCCATCGTCGTCAACAACGCGGCGCAGAATCATCGGCTCGGCGCGCGTGCCGTCGGTGGCAAAAATCGTGTATCCGGCGGCGACGTCAATTGGCGTCATTTCGTACGCGCCCAGCGCCACGGCGGGCGTTGCCTGAATGTTTGTGCCGAGGCCCAGTTGCCGCGCCATCGCGACGACCCGATCGTAGCCGATCAGCTCCGCCACTTTGACTGTCGCGACGTTCAGAGAATGAATCAGGGCGTCGCGCGCGGTGACCGATCCATAGAATTGCTCGCCGAAATTATTCGGCGTGTATTCCTTGCCGTCGAATTCGAAAGTCGTCGGCGCGTCCACGACCATCGTCAGCGGGGTGACGACTGGCTCATATCCCTGCACCGCATTGTTGAAGGCTGCCGCATAGACGAACGGCTTGAATGCCGAGCCGGGCTGGCGGTGCGCCACAGCGTGATTGAGCTGGCTCTCGCCGTAGTTTCGTCCGCCCACGAGCGCGCGAATCTCGCCCGTGTGCGGGTCCATCACTACCATGGCAATTTGCACGGACGGGACGACTTCGCCCTTTTTCTTCCACAACGCGTAGCGCCGCGCCAGCAGTTTATCGACGTTTTGCCCGCCGATAGCCACCGCCGCGGAAGCCGCGCGCTGCAGATCGGGATCGAGCGTCGAATAAATCCGATAACTCTCGCTTGCGAGATCGGCTTCGGAAATCTGCTCGAGCAGATGCTCCTTGACCATGTCAACGAAGTAGGGCGCTTCGCTCGAGCTCAAGCCGCCGCCGACGAATTGAAGTTTCTGCTTTTTCGCCGCTTCCACCTGCGCCGGCGTCGCGTAACCATTTTCCTGAATCTGCCCGAGAATGCGGTCGCGCGCTTCGATCGCGCGGTCCAGATGATTTTCGGCGCTGGAATAGCGATTGGGGGCGCGGATAATTCCGGCGAGGAACGCACATTCGCCGAGCGTGAGGTCGCGGACGTCTTTGCCGAAATAGGCTTCGGCGCCCTCGCCGAAACCTCGAATCGCGAAGCTGCCGCGATTGCCGATATAGACTTCGTTGGCGTAGAGCTCGAAGATTTGCTGTTTGCTGAATCGCTGGTCGAGCTCCATCGCCACGATGGTTTCTTTGAACTTTCGCCGCCAATCCCGCTTGGTGGTGAAGAAGAAACTTCGCGCCAGCTGCATATCAATCGTGCTCGCGCCTTGCGCCTTTTGCCCGCGGCGAACGTCGGCGACGGCCGCGCCCAAAATGCGGACAATATCGAAGCCGCCGTGCTCGAAGAACCGTTTGTCTTCCGCGGAGAGCACCGCGTGCACCAAATTCGGCGGCAGATCGTCGAAACGCACCAGCCGCCGCTTTTCGCGCGTGGTGTCGAATAGATTCGTGAGCAGCTCCGGCTCGATTTCCGCCTGATTCAGCGAAGCGCCATCCGCAATCGCGGTGATCTGCGTGATTGACTTGCCGTCGAATCCGACGCGCAGCCCGTTGCCGCCGTTGAAGTAGGAATCCTTCGACGGCCGGATTTCGATCGATTCCTTTCCGGCCTGAAATTGACCGGGCGCTCCGTCAATCGCAGAATCGGTGTATCCGGCGCGGACGAGATAGCTTTCGAGCTCGCTCTCTTTCATCGCTTCGCCCGTGTAAATGCGTCCCGGCGCCGCGTAAACCCGTGAAGTGTTCTGGAAGATTTGCCCGGAGAGACGCGCGTCAATCATGTGCCCGAAGCGAATGTAGTAAAACGTGTAGACACCCGCGCCCGTCAAAAACACCGCCAGCGCGAGCCCAAGCAGCGCAAGGCCGAACCGTGAGCTCCAAAATCCGCGGCCGAGCCGAATCTGCACTTCTCCCCCTACCCTGAAGAATGCTTCACCCGTTGGATGTAGTTCGCGCCGGTCGCGGGTTGTAAGAGCGATCCGTCCGGCTGGGCAGCAGTGGGATGACGCCCCATCACCCTGCTCTTCTGGGAGTGACTGCTATCTTAGATGGTGTGATTGTCCCCGTGGGGATGAAAATTCAGATCGATGGTGTAAAAGCCTAAGTCCACCGGAACGGTGTAATCAATGTCGATATCGATGGTGCCCATCAGCCCCTGCTCGATTGTTGGATACTTCACGCGAATGTCTTTCTTTTCAATCGGCAGGTCGAGCTTCCTGATTTCAACGAAGATGTCGCTCCGGACGTCTTCCACGGTCTTTCGATTGGTCAGGGCGAACCGCGCTTCGGACTGCATGGCATCCTGCAGCTGATAATTGTCCATGAAGGCGGGCCCTGCCTTGATTCCAAACCACACGGCCAGCGCAGTGATCGCCACGAAGACGATTCCGCCGAATTTGCCGACGCCCCGCTCGCGGACTTGCATTTCGTGCAACATCGTCCTCACTCCGTCCAGCATCGTTTCAAATTCAATCGAGAGGTACCAGTTCAGGCTAGCATCGGGCCTGGGGGGTGTCGAGGCGCGAGGAACTCGGATGTTCGCGACAAGTTAACTTAGTCCGTCGCCGCGTCAGCCGCGATAAGGCTTTAATCGTGGCCGGCCCTTCGAGGGACCCGTCCGGGTGGGCACGTTAGTACGCCTTTGCAAAAATGGCCTTCGACGTGGCCGGCTTGCCGCAAAAAATACACTTGCCGGGCTCAGCCGATTGGTCTAATGGGATGCAGCGCATCGTGGCCTTCGTCTCTTCCTTGATCTTGGCTTCGCATTCCGCGTCGCCGCACCAATACGCCAGCGCGAACCCGCGCTCCACCGCCGCCTTGAACTCGGCGTAATCCCTGGGCTCGGCGGTATTCTTCTGACGGAACGCAAGCGCACGGTCGTACAGCGCCTGCTGAATCTCTTCCAGCGTTTTCTTCACCGCTTCGGCCAATCCAGCCTGCGGCACGAACGACTTCCCTTCTTTCCCCGGCCGGTCGCGCCGCGCCAGAACGACGTTTCCTTTGTCCACATCCTTCGGGCCTAATTCGATTCGCAGCGGCACCCCGCGCATCTCCCAGTCGTTGAATTTGAAGCCGGGGCTCATGCCTTCGCGTTCGTCCATTTTTGTGCGGATGTCGTTCGCGACGAGCTCCGCGCGAATTTTTCGCGCTGCGTCCATCACGACGGCCTTTTCTTCGTCCGTCTTGAAGATCGGAACAATCACAGCCTGAAATGGCGCGAGTCGCGGAGGAAAAATCAGGCCCTGGTCGTCGCCATGGACCATGATGATCGCGCCCACCGTGCGTGTCGAAAGTCCCCACGATGTCGTCCAGCAATGCTGCTGCACGCCGGTCTTATCGAGATATTTAATGTCGAAGGCTTTCGCGAAATTTTGTCCCAGATTGTGCGAAGTGCAGAATTGCAGCGCCTTTCCGTCGCCCATCATCGCTTCGAGAGAATAGGTAATATCCGCCCCCGCAAATTTCTCCGAATCCGATTTTCGCCCGACAATCACAGGCACCGCTGCTTCCTTCACGGCAAAATCCGCGTAGACTTCGGCCATCTGGCGCGCTTCCGCCTCGCACTCCTCCGACGTCGCGTGGGCCGTGTGCCCCTCCTGCCAGAAAAACTCCAGCGTGCGCAGAAAGAGCTTCGTGCGCATCTCCCAGCGCACCACGCTGTTCCACTGATTGATGAGCACCGGCAAGTCGCGGTACGACTGAATCCATTTGGCGTATGCATGACCGACAATTGTTTCCGAGGTCGGCCGGATCACCAGCGGCTCTTCGAGCTTTTCGCCGCCGCCGATCGTTACCACGGCCAGCTCCGGCGAAAATCCGGCCACGTGCGATTTTTCTTTTTCGATGAAGCTGCGTGGGATCAACAACGGAAACGCGGCGTTCACGTGCCCGGTGGCCTTGAATCGCCGGTCGAGCGCCGCGGTGATGTTCTCCCAGAGCGCCCAGCCGTAGGGCCGGACGATCATGCAGCCGCGCACCGGAGCGTAGTCCGCCAGCTCCGCCCGCAGGACCACCTGGTTGTACCACTCGGAAAAGTCTTCCGCCCGAGTCGGCAGCTTCATGTCCGCCATTCTGCGTTCCGCCTTTGCCTTTGTAGAATTGCCGGTCGGCTCGCGCCGCGAGTGCTGCGCGCATCGTCACGACTGCGAAGCATTTAGGTTATGGGACGCATCGGGCGAAGTCAATCGAGGAAGCATTCCCAGTCATCTTCAATGTTCAAGCTGCGGGTAAATTGCGAATCTCTAGCCCGTCAGTTTTGCGACCGTGATTCCTGCGAATCCGCAGACTGATTGTCGTACAATTCTGCGGCCCCGAGCGCAGGTGGAGGATCAGCCGTGCGATTTCGCAGGACATTGCTAAGCGTTTTGCTTTTTTCCTTCGCTGCGCTCGCGTGGCAAAAAAACGAAGTCCCTCCCCTGCCGGCAACTCCAAAACAGCCCGTCGTGGACGAATATACTGGCGCGAAGGTCACTGACGACTACCGGTGGCTGGAGGATGACAAGAATCCTCAAGTACCCGCCTGGACTGCGGCGGAAGACCGGCATGCCCGCGCGATTCTGGACCCGCTTCCCTTGCATTCCGAGATCTATGACTTCATGAAGAAACTCAACAGCGTGCGTTCACCGAGTTACTACAACATGGAAATGGACGCCGGAGTGCTGTTTGCGATGAACTCGCAGCCAGGCAAGCAGCAAGACATGCTGGTGACCCTGCGATCGGCGGACGATCCGGCGTCCAAACGCGTGGTCCTCGATCCAAGCCAGGCAGATCCCACGAACCAGACGAATATCCAATATTTCGCGCCCTCGCACGACGGAAGCAAGGTGGCGGTCTCTCTGGCGTCCGGCGGCACGATGGAAGGCACGCTCCGTGTTTACGAAGTCGCGAGCGGCCACGCCCTGCCGGACACGTTGACCCGTGTGACCGGATACACCGGTGTGAACGTTGCGTGGAACGCCGGCGGCACCGGCTTCTACTACACGCGTTACGCGCGTGAAGGTGAGCGCCCGCCAGAGGACATGAACTTCTACGAGCAATTGTATTTTCACAAACTGGGCGAGCAGCAAAGTCAGGATACCTACGTGATCGGCAAGGATTTGCCTCGCCTCGCAGAGATCTCGCTCCGCGACAGCAAGGATGCGTCGTACCTGCTCGCGGAAGTCGCAAACGGGGATGTCGGCCAAACCGAGGACTTCCTGAGAGATCCATCAGGGAAATGGAAGCAAATTACCAAATTTTCGGATGAGATCACCGCAGTTGTCTTTGGAGACGACGCTTTATACATGCTGTCGCGCGAGCACGCGCCGCGCGGAAAAATCCTGCGTCTGCCACTGGCCGAACCTGAGTTGAAGAACGCGAAGATCATCATCCCGGAAAGTTCGGCGGTGATTCAGGATTTCCAGTTTACGCTCGCCGGACTGGAGCCGAGCTTTGTCCCCACCGCAAATCTGTTGTACGTCACCGAACTGGTCGGAGGACCGAGCGAGATTCATTTCTTCAACCATGATGGAAAAGAGTTGGGGACGGTTCCCTCGGAACCCATCTCAGCAATCAATCAAATCCTGCCCCTTGAAAATGACCGGATCCTTTTCTCCAACGAGAGTTATGTGGACCCGCCGGCATGGTTTTATTTCGATCCTGGCGCAAAGAAAACTGCCATCACGGCGCTGCGAGAAGTTTCTCCGGTGAGCTTTGCGGACGTTGAAGTGGTCCGGGAATTTGGTGTCTCGATAGATGGCACGAAAGTTCCCGTCAATATCGTCCGTCGAAAAGGAACCAGGCTGGATGGCCAGAACCCGACCATTCTTACGGGCTACGGGGGCTTCGATCTCAGCATCACGCCACGGTTTGATCCCGAAATACGTCCCTGGCTGGACGCGGGCGGCGTGTCCGCGACCGCAAACCTTCGCGGCGGCGGCGAGTACGGCGAGGAATGGCATCGCGGCGGCAGCGGAATCCACAAGCAAAATGTTTTCGACGATTTCATCGCCTGCGCGGAATACCTGATCAAAGCGGGTTACACGAATCCTGGGAAGCTGGGCATCGAAGGCGGAAGCAACGGCGGGCTGCTGGTGACGGCGGCGCTCACGCAGCGGCCTGAATTGTTCCGGGCAGTGGTATCAATTTCCGGCCTGTATGACGTGCTGCGGCTGGAGATAACGGAAAACGGACAGTTCAACGCGGTAGAGCTCGGATCGGTGAAAGATCCCGAACAGTTCAAGGCGATGTACGCATACTCGCCGTATCACCACGTTCAAGATGGCGGGAAATATCCGAGCACTTTGTTCATCGTCGGAGAGAATGATCCCGTCGTCGGTCCGTGGCAGTCGCGCAAGATGGCGGCAAGGTTGCAGGCGGCGAATGCTTCAGGACGCCCTGTTTTACTGGTCAGCTTTTCGGATGTTGGACACGGCGGTATCGGTTCCCCGGAAGATGAGCAGGCGGCGATAGACGCCTACGCTCTCGAATTCATGTTCGACCAGCTTGGCGTGAAGTGGGCCGGCGCATCGCAAGCTTCGAAATAATCACCAACGGCTGCAGCGGCGTCCGCGACGAGAAATCTGCTTCACTCCCAACGAAATATTTTCGCCGAGAGCGCGGTGCAGACGGCAAACACAATCACCAGCGCCGCGATATCCCCCACGTGCGCGCTCCACGCGTCGCCGGTCCAAATTCCCTCAAGCAGCGAAACTGCGTAGGTTAACGGCAAGATTCGCGCCACGGCGTGGAGCACCGGCGGCAGCGCTGCAATCGGCACGAAGAGTCCGCAGAACGCAAACATGGGATACAGGATGACCGCGCCGATCGGCTGCGCAAAACGCGCCGTGGGGACAATGCTGGCGATGACGAAGCCGATGGAGAGAATGCTCCAGGTGCTGATCAGCAGCGCAATCGCAAATCCAAAGAGCGGAGAATGGACGCCGACCGGGTAGTACCGTTTGCCCGCGAGCAGCATCAACGTCAGCGTGGCAGCGGTGAGCAGCAGCTTCACGAGTACGTGGGCCGTAAGGATCGTCTGTGGGCGAAGCGGCGTGGCGCGGAGCCGTTTGAGAATGCCGCCTTCGCGGTAGATCGAGATGATCGTGACCAGAGACAGCACGCAACTGACAACGATCAGAAGCGATGCGAGAACCGGCAGGCCTACGTGAATGAAACTGCTGGTGGCAAGCTCGGACGGGCCCATGCTCTTGCCGAGCACTCGACCGAACACGACGAAGGCCAAAACGGGAATAACGATCGTCCCGATGGCGCCGAGCGGCTCGCGCATGAAAATCTTGAGCTCGATCCAGGTCAGTTTCCAGAGTCCACGCAGCATCATGAGAATGCCTCAGTCGCGAAACGAGTGACCGGTCAATTTCAGAAAAACGTCCTCGAGGTTCGGATGGATGGTGCGAAAATCGGCGACACGAATCCGGTTTTCCGAGAGACACTGGATCACCTCGGTCACGAGATCGTCGCCTCGGCCACGAATGGTGAATCGCGAATCTTTGCATTCCACGGATTCAACTCGCGGAATTCGTCGAAATTGTTCTTCAGCAATCGGGTCGTCGGTCACGAGGACCACGCTCCGCTCCGGGCAATGCCGCACGATGAGTCTTTCCGGCGCATCGATGTCGATGAGCCGGCCGTGCTCGATGATCGCCACGCGGTCGCACAGCCGTTCGGCCTCTTCCATCAAATGCGTCGTCAAAAAAACCGTCTTGCCGCGTTCACGGATGCCGCGCACCAGGCCCCAGATGGCGCGGCGCGACTGCGGATCCAGCCCGGTGGTCAGTTCGTCGAGAAACACCAGCTCCGGATCGTTGATCAGCGCGAGGGCGACGAACAGCCGCTGCTTCTGGCCGCCGGAAAGATTCATAAACCAGGCGTCGCGCTTCTCGGCAAGCCCTAGCTGCTCGAGCAAGCGTTCGGCGTCTCGCGGCTTTTTCCGGTAGAGCGAGGCCCAGAGGTCGACCGCTTCCCACACTTTGATGCGCTTCTGCAACTGCGCCTGTTGGAGCTGCACGCCGATGCGCTCCTGAAGTTCGTAGACGTGACGGATGGGATCGAGGCCCAAAACGGAGATGCTGCCGCGGTCCGGGGTGCGGAGGCCCTCAATGCATTCCATCGTGGTGGTTTTTCCGGCGCCGTTGGGCCCGATCAGACCAAAGATCTCGCCGTCGTTGACCTCGAACGACACTTCGTCCACGGCCACCGTTCGGCCGTAGGTCTTGCGGACTCCGGAAACCTGGATGACGGGACGAGCGGCCGCGAGGGCGCTCATTCAACGCCCGCGCATGCTGCGGTGAACTGCATCTGGCAAAGAATCAAAATCTTCCAGTCCTCAAAAAGTTTATATCACGGACCCTGGGTATCCCCCGACTGGCTGCCCCTGTGGGGCCCTGTGTAGGGTCCGTCGTCATGTTTCGTATTCGTCTTCGGCGTGTCGCCGCTATCCGAATCGATTTATGCTGTCGCGATTATTAAGACGGACCATTTCCACCGCTGCGGCCTTCAGCCTGATGATGCTGGCCACCACCCCGGCGGGGATGCTTACACGTTCGCAGATCTGGAAAGCATTTCGAAAAATGCAGGATTCGCGCGGGTGGAGCTGGCTCAGGGAGAAATCGGCATCGATCGCCTCGTCATTGCCTACCGGCAAGTGCCGGACTCAGCAGCGCTCGCGAGCCTGACGAACGCAACCCGCCGGCTGACTCGTTCGTGAAGAACTCGGAGCGGCCAGCCGGCGTCTTGAAACTCTGAGCGTGTCAGGCGTGCGCCGTGACAAGTCTGCGAACGGCGAGCGAGATCATGAGACGAGTCATGCCCGTAAATAGCATGCTGATTCCGACCAATGTGCCAACCACCCAGGCGGAGCTCGAAGGCCACTGTTTCCAGATCAGCGCCGCGAGGATCAATGTGATGATTCCATCGAAAAGGATCCAGCCCGATCCGCTCGCTTGGCGGTCCGCAAAATACGCCACCAGATCCATCACGCCTTCAATGAGGAAGAAAATTGCGATGGCAAAAGTCAGGCTGGCGACTCCCAAGGCCAGGTGAGTGAGGAAATAGAATCCAACGACAACGTAGAGAAGCGCGACCAGGAGCTTCCAAACAATGTTGCCCGCTCCTTTGGACTGAAACGCGTGGATCCCCTGAAACACGCCGCTGAAAACGAGCAGCCATCCGATCACGATGACCACGCCCAAGGAAGTTGCCAGTGGCAGCGCAATCGCCAACAACCCGAAAAAGATCAAAATAATCCCCCATGCGGTTGACCATCCGGAGAGGCTCTTGAGACTTGCACCCGCTGTCGTGTTCATAGCTGCTCCTTTTTGGCGCTAGAAACGCGGTTTGACCCTTCTGCGAGTCTTATTTGTCACGACTAGGGACCGCTTGTCAACGTTCGGATGCCCCGGAAAGGGTCAGTCTCATTGGACCTGCCGAATAACTCCGCGGCGGAGCGGTTGCATCGCATCACACCGCTTGGAATCGGACCATTCGCCGTATCGTTTGTTATCACAACCTGTACTACCCAAACCAGATACCCGGACGACATATTTGTCACTTGTTACGTTCCCTTTCTTTCAATAAAATCGGGATAACTTGAACGCTTGCCGAGAACTCGGGCGGGCAAACCATCGGATGCGCAAGCCACGGTCCCAATCGAAGATTTAGGTTGACGCTTCGATGATGCCCAAAGGACGCACGCCATGAAACGCACTATTGTTGCAGTTCTAATTTCCGCTTCGCTCGTGTGGGCGGGCGGCGAGCCTTGGAAAGGCAAACCCTTCGCTCAGTGGACCGAACAGGATGTGGCCGAAGTGTTGCAAGCTTCGCCGTGGGCTAAAAACGTTCAATCGGCAGGCGCCTGGCGCCCTATCGATAGCCACGCGGTCAGCAACGTTGGCGTCCAGCCAGGTGGCAACACCGTAGCTGGCCCCGACGGCACGATCGCTGGCGCGGCCTCCAGGAATCCGACGGACCCGGGACCGCAGATGTACAGCATTTTTTGGTGGTCGTCTCGGACCGTGCGCGCGGCCTCTATGCGGCGGATGGTTCTGAAAGGCACGATGAAAGAGCCTGACGCCGAGAAGCAGTTGGCCCGCAATCCCGATGAGTATCAGGTTCTGGTTCAGGCTGTATCGATGGGCGTCTTCCAACAGCGCGGCGAGGCGGCTTTCGTGAATGCCAGTTACCTTCAAACAAGAAAGAATAAGCAGAAGATCTCTCCGAGCCACGTTACTTTTTTCCGCGCCAGTGATGGGCAGACGGTTACTGGAGCAGTTTTCTATTTCCCTAAAACTTTAGACGGGCAGCCAGTCATATCTCCGGATGAGAAGGAGATTGCTTTCTACTTGCAGATTGGCGAGCAGAGGCTGTCCGCCAATTTTGAGCCGCGAAAGATGACGGATAGCCAGGGAGAAGACTTGTAACGCACGCCGCAACACTCTCGGGCGCCTAGTGCCTCGCACGGAGCGCGAGGTCATTCAAAATGTAACGGTGTTCGCTGGCGACACCCCAACGTTCGAATGGCCGCCAGTACCACACAGGGTACAGATTAGAGATAATTGACGTGCGGCGAGTAAGAAATGTCCCGCCATTCAAGGAACGCAAATCGTATTCCGCATCTTCGAATCCCAGCCAGTGGCGTCCCGGCAGATTCGTGCGATCAATGGATAGGCGCATGCGGGTTGGCGGCAGCCATTCCGTTACTGTTTCTTCGATGTAGCCTCGATCGAAATAGCAGGTCCGCTTCGCGCCCAGACCGCTACCCTCCATGGTGCATCGCCTAGGTATCGGGAGACCGATGTACATTAAGGCAGGTTTCTCGCCGGTTAGACTATCGAACGATCGGAGATTGGCCCACACCTGCCCTGTTTCTTCCGGAAGCCAGATCGAGGACGTAACAACTTCCTGGCGAGGGTGAACGAGAGTGGACAACTCGATTCGATGGCCCGCGAAAACCAGAAGAGGCACTGACCAAAAGACAATCGATTTTATCGTGCCTCCCCGGTCGCTGCGGTTCATTTCACGTTTAGACACGTAAGCGAGGGCCACGCCGCTCATCAGGCCGACGAAAAGCAAAGGAAGCGCCAATACCGCACACAGAGGTGTCTCCATCCGAGTAGCGATCAAAACCGCAAGTGAGTCAATCGTCGCGAGAAGGGTCGCAGCGAAAATAGCTTCCGCTGTGCGCGTGACCATCGCGATGGCAAATCCGGCTGCGAACGGCACGAGGAGAAACATCACCGGCCCCATCGCCTGTGTCTTCGGAATCTCGCCGAGCATGAATCCTCCGAGTCCAAAAGCAATTCCGACGGCCACTCCTACAGCAACTCCTTTGAAGGAACCGCGCCAATCGTGCAAGGCAAACCTCCCGTACAGATCACTCGCGTGAGCCGCCTATATTTCGCTCGCCCAACGCGGCTCATGTTGGTGACCCTCTCGGAGTATGAACCTGAGAGTATCTAATAACTTAGTTACCAGACAAGTGAAAGGCGATTCAGACTGTGGAAGCCTGCTTTTGGGAAGTCGCAGATAATTAGTCCATCGAAGCGAGTCTGTGGGGTTTTGGAATTCTGACTCGATCGGTGTTGCGAAGTTCTTCGCAGGCACGTAACGAAACTTCTGAGGACAAATGCGCGAAGAGGATCCAGCTTCGATCGATTGTTGTGATTTGAAACGAACCTGGTAGGTTCCTACGAACCGAGTTGTACCAGGCCGGGCCCGGCCTTTGGAGTCGCGGCGTCCGAATCCCATCGCGATGGCTTCACGGCGGGCCGCCGCATCCGGTTCACCATTCGCCCGACGGCGATCGACCCCCCGACAAAGTGGCCGACCTTCGCCGGACCCAACACCTTTACCGTCCTGATCCAGTGCAACGCGCCGCTGATCCCGCAGCCACACTGCGAGCAATCGGGCGTGCCGCCAAAGACGCACGGCTCGACGCGGGTCTTCAAATCTGCCGAATAATTTGCGGACATTTTCGCGAACAGGCAGTCATCCGGATTCTTCGGGGGATGAACGAAGGCCTGCGCCATTCCCTCGTTCACCAGCAGCTTGGGATATTTTTCGCACAGCCACGGCAATTGTCGCGCCATTTCCACTCGCTGTTCGGCGGTCAGCATTTCCGCGCTCTGCTCGCCAATTTGCGGCGTGTATGCGCTCACCCAGACGCGATTCACTTCCGGCCGCGCATTCCAAAACGCAACGTACTCTTCCATATATCCGGGCCGGAGCATCATCGGGCGCGTAATGGTCCAGTGAATGTTCACGTCGAGGCCTGCGATGTTCTTCAGGATGCGCTCGTAGGTCGCCGGCTTGCGACGTTCATCGTGATGTTCTGGCAGGCCGTCGATGGACACAGCCACGCGCACGCGCGGCAGCTTCATCCATTCCGCCGGAATCGGAATCACCGCGCTCGTCACCACCAGCGTGAAAACGCCCATGGCGCTGAGCGCCGGAAGAATCCGGCTGAGTTCGCGATGCCGGACCAGCGGCTCGCCGCCCACCAACGAAACGTGAATGGGTTTGTGCTTGCGCACCAAACCCAAAACGCCTTCAACCAGATCGTCTCCACGCAAATCGCTCAGTTGCCGGAGGGTCACTTCGTTGCCGAGATGCGTGTCGCCGTAGGCATAACATCCCGGGCAAGCGAGCGGGCATTCGCGCGTGATCTCGATCGACAGGAGCGGGACTCGCCCGGTCAAAATCCTGCCCCAGGACGTGAGTATCTCTCGCGGACTTAGACTTGGACTTGGGACGATTGATTCCATGTTGGTTGGATGCGACAGATTGCGTTACGGGTGCAGTTCGCGTGCGAAAGAACGCAAACGGCGTTGCCGCTTGATCCCGCGGCAATCGCCTCTGCGCCACGAGGCGTTTGCCGAGAGGAACTTGTGCGGCTGAGTGGCGCCGGCAGCAAACCCGCCGCATCGCGCTAGCGATGAGCCGTCAGGTCGTCTTTTCGAGTGTCGGGCGGCTGCTCGCCCGGCAGGCGCTGATTTCTTCTAAGCCGTCGCGCCCGACGTTTGCGCAAACGACCGAATCGCCGCGGCCTCGTCGGGATAGACGTCGAAGACCGAATGCAGGCTCGTCATCTTGAACATTTCCTGCACTTTGCTGTTTGGCGCGGCCAACTTCAATTGCCCGCCCGCCTTGCGCACACTGGTGTGGCTTCTCACCAACTCGCCGATGCCAGCGCTGTCAATGTGGTCCACGTTCGCGAGGAGCAGAATGATTTTCTTGTTTCCGCCGTCGAGCAGCGACTGCACGATGTCGCGCAGCATGACGTTGCCTTCACCCAGCGTGATGCGTCCGCTGATCTCCACAATCTGCACGCCGCCCGGCGACGGGCGCGTCGTCGATTGCATTCGCAGATTCGTTCGTTCTTTAATTCCGATTCCAGTGCGATCGAGGATTCCGCACGCCACGCTGGCCACTTCGTGCCATTCCGTTCGGACGATGATCAGCGAGCGGCCATCCTTCAGCAAGCTGCGGAAAAGCGCGGCGTCTTCATTGTCGGCGATCGACTCCGGAACATCCGTGCTCGCCGCCGCCTTTTTTGCCGCGGCGGATCCAGCGCCGGCTCCGGCAAGACCCAGCAGCGCCGTGGCGCCAATTCCCAGCGCGAGCGCCTGGCCGAGTCCGGGAATCACGAATAGAGTCGCCGCCACGACTCCCGCGGTCATTCCCGCGGCTCCACCGGTGAAGCCTCCGGCCCACGCGCCGAATTCCTTGGCCAGGCTCTGCGCTTCGGTCTCCGAGCGAGTCAAAAACACGATCGTTTCTTTCGGAACATTGCGCTTCAGCAATTCCCGCAGCGCGTGTTCGGCTTTGTCGCGTGAATCGAAAACACCAATTGCGGTTTCCATATGAGGGTCTCCTTACGCCTGCAACATTCCAGATTCACACTTCGGTGAGTATTTCCGACTCTCGGGACTAGAGTAGTGTCCGCCCACCATCGAGCGCAACGCTCGCTGGTCCGCTGGAGTAAACAAAAGTTCTCTCCAACCGTGGAAATTGTCAAGAGGAATACGGAGGTATCGCGACTTCGTTTAGGGCGCGTGCGGCAGAAACCCAGGACGGGCGTAAAAGCCTGTGAGCGAGGGCGTTTGGGGGCTATGCACTGGAACGGCACGGCGTCTCACGACTCCTAAGCGTAATAGGTGCAGTATGGGCTCGGAAGTAGAATCACTCCACGAGGATCTTCGTTTACGTTTTTATGTGCAGGTCGGCGCAGACCTCGCGCCATAATCTCGATTTGCGGTCTCGCCCTGCTCGTCATAAACTAACGCCATGAAAAATACATCCACGATTCTCGCAGCAGTCGCAGCCTTGGGATTCATTTGCGTCGGGCCGGCCCGCGCGCAGCAACAACCCACGCCGGGCAATCTGCCGCCCGCAGCAAACGCGCCACAAGCCCCCGCGGCGAATCCGCACCAACAGCCCCCGGCCGCGGAGCAGCCGATTCCGGCCAATCCTGAGGCCGCGAAGATCCTCAAGACCGACAAGGACAAAATCAGCTACGCCATTGGCATGAACGTGGGCCGTGGCATGCACGCGCAATCGATTGAAGTAAATCCGGATCTGATTCTTCGCGGAATCGAGGATGAAATCGCCGGCGGCGGCCAGACGCTGCTCACCGATGCCGAAGCGCGCACCGTGATCATGGCGCTGCAAAAGAGCCTCCACGATAAGCAAATGGCCGCGCATCAGGTGGCGCTCGACGCAAACAAGAAAGCAGGCGATGCCTTTCTGGCCGAAAACAAAACGAAGCCGGGCGTGGTCACGCTCCCGAGCGGCCTGCAATACAAAATCCTGACCGAAGGAACCGGACCAAAGCCCGTGCTTGCGGATGTGGTTTCCTGCAACTATCGCGGGACGCTGATTGACGGCAAAGAATTCGACAGCTCGGCGAAGCGCGGCCAGCCCGGAGTTTTTCCTGTGGGCCGGGTAATCAAGGGATGGACCGAGGCGCTGCAACTTATGCCCGTCGGATCGAAATGGCAGCTTTTTATTCCTGGCGATCTGGCTTACGGGGATGCCGGCCATCCGCCGGATATTGGTCCGGGCGAGACGCTGATCTTTGAGATTGAGCTGGTCTCGATTCAGCCCAAGACCGCACCCGGCGGCCCGGCGGCGCCAGCGCCTGCGGCGCCCGGGAAGCCAAATTAGGCCCGATTTCGCACGACAGCGGATGAACGCGGTCTAGCGAGGATCAGGGCGAGACAATCGCCCGGCCGGCAAGCGTCGAATTGCTTCGTTTCAAGAACGCCGGCTGGAAGCCAGCGCGACGCTGGCGCAGCGGTCCCCAAATGTGGCGGCGGAGCCAAAATTCTGTGGCGATTAGAAATCGCTAGACGGCTTGTTTCCAACGGCTTGCAGCTTTTCGACTCGAAACTTTGTGGCGATTAGATTCTTCAATTTGTGTGCGCGGCCACGTAGGGCTCCAGCGGAATTTTCAGCGAGCCGATGCTCCCGCGCCCGCCTTCGCGAACGATCACTCGCAATTGAGCAGCGCCGGAGCGAATGGGGACCTCTTCTTCGAGGGACAATCCTTGAGTCGTTAGCTGGTCGAGCGAGGCACGATCGAGTGAAAACGGGAAAGACTCGCGGCTCGTCCGGATAATCTGATTCTTATCGTCGAGCTGCACGAAAGCGACATCCAGCAACTCATTCCACGCGCCGTTGGATTCCACGAAATTAAACTGACGGGTATCGAGCGCGAGGGCGATATCCAGTTTCGGATCGTCGGTCCCATCCGCCGACCGAACGGGCGAAACGTGTGCGCGGACATTGAGCTCCGTGGCGTCAAGCGGACCACGCGCAGCTTCGGCCAGCAGCGCCATACGCGTCTGGGCGGATGCGCGCTCCTCGCCCAGGGCAAAGTATCCATCGCGGGCCGAAACCTGAGCACCCGGCACATTCACCTTGATATGGATGGTATGAAAACTTCCATCCCAGTTCACATTGTCGGGATAAAAACCGATTTCATAATTCAGGTGCGAGTCGTTGATGGCGTCTCGAATGGAACCCATGATGTCATTCCTGTCGAAATAGGCACGCCCGCCCGTGCGTCCCGCGAGAACCTTGGTTGGCGCGAGGTCGGTGAAGGCCGTTGGGCGAATGATTTCGGTGCCCGTAATTCCCCCGGCGACGAGTCCCGTCGCGTCCACTGGATAGACGGATACGTTGGCATTGAGCAGCGCGCGGACGGTGAGTTCTTCATCGGACGCGTCGGCAAGCCGGCGGCCCGTTCGCGTTCGTTCCAAATTATTCGTCTCGATGTTGAAGGGAAAGCTGGCTGAAACCCATATCAGATTCTTGCGCCCTGGAAGCCCACCCAGGTAATCGGCAATCTCACGGAGCGAGGTGCTCGTTATCTGACCGCGGAGCGGCGAGGCCGCGTCGGCTTCGTGAATCTCTGCGTCCTTCGTCACGTCGACGAGCGCCCGATTCACTTGATTCGCGAGGGAGGCATCGGTCATATCCAGGTCCGCCGAAGTCGAACCCTTGTAATCGTTGAGCGATCGCACGAGGCCAGCCGAGTCGGACGTGAAATCGTGCAAAACATGGAGGCGGTCGCTCAGAACACAAAGAGCCACGCGATCTCCGGGCTGAATCGTTCGAAGATATCTCATAACGGCATCGCGGCCACGAGCCTGAACCAGGAAGCTGGTGTTGAGCGAGTCGAGGAGAATCATAGTGACGCTGGCGGGAGTTCCGCTGCGCAGGCCGTATCCGTTCACGTAGGTGTCGGGAGGCAGCGGGTCGTCGGCGTGCTCGGGCGTGGGCACGTTCGTTACAACCGAGAAATAAGCGATGGTCTGAGGCTTCTTGTCGTCGAGCACGACGAATTGATCTTTGGTAAGCCCGTTGATCGGATTTCCATGCTTGTCCGTAACGCGAACGCTCACTTCGACAGCTCGGGTTTCCACGCGCAAAGGATGGGCAGCAGATTCTTGCGGGGGCGCCGGCTGCGAGGGGCTCGCGGCAGAGACATTGGATGGTTTTTCGTCTTGCGGCGCTCGACCAAGATGCGCCGAGATCGGCGGAAGAACGAGCGCCGAAGTGATTGCCCAAATCGCTCCGGCGGAAGAAACTGCAAGTCCCCGAGTGGTCATTGTTGCCAATTCTGCTACTTCGGCGCGCGTGATGCAACCGCAGCCAGGAGCTGGCCACGCCGTTTATGGCTTGGCGCGTTCGTCGAGTCCCAGCCGCGCCCATAACTCATTGATGCGAGACTTGGTCGCGTCGTCCATACGAATTTCATCGGGCCAGCGGCCGGCATAGCCTTCGCCAGCCCACTTGCGGGTCGCATCCACGCCCATCTTCGAGCCGAAATCCTGCAGGCGCGCCGCGTGATCGAGCGTGTCCACGGGGCCGAGGACGAATTGAACGTCGCGCTCGGGATCGATGGCACAGAGAGCTTTCCACACAACTTCGCGCGAGTTTTGAATGTCCACGTCGTGATCCACGACGATCACCACCTTCGTGAACATCGCTTGGCCGAGCGACCAGATCGCGTTCATGATTTTGCGCGCGTGACCCGGATACGATTTCCGGATCGCGACGATCATCAGATTTTGAAAGATACCCTCGGCCGGCATCGCCACATCGACAATTTCGGGATACTGCATTTTCATCACCGGGAGAAACACTCGCTCGATCGCGTGGCCGATCCAGTAGTCCTCCTGCGGCGGCGGACCAACGATGGTCGTGAGATAGATCGGATCTTTCCGGTGCGTCACGCAGGTGACATGAAACGCGGGATACTTCCCTTCCAGAGAATAAAAGCCGGTGTGATCGCCGAAGGGCCCTTCCGTGCGCGTTTCGGAAAGATCGACGTAGCCTTCGAGAACAATTTCTGAATTCGCCGGGACTTCGAGGTCCAGCGTCTCGCACGCGACGACTTCGACCTGCTCGCGCCGGAGAAACCCGGAAAACATGAATTCGTCGAGATCCGGCGGCACAGGCAAAATTCCGGCAAGGGCAGTGGCAGGATCCGAACCGATCGCGACCGCAACTTCCAGTTTCTTGCTTTGCCCCCGCGCGCGGGCGGAACGGTAATGCTCCGCGCCGTGCTTCTGCGTCTGCCAGTGCATGCCGGTGGTGCGTTCATCGAAGACTTGCATGCGATAGCAGCCGACGTTGCGCTTGCCCGTCTCCGGATTTTTCGTGATCACCATCGGCCAGGTGATGAATCGTCCGCCATCCTGCGGCCAGCATTTCAGAATCGGAAAATCGAGCAGCGAGAAATTATCTTTCAGAATGACTTCCTTGCACGCGCCGGATTTCACCGGCTTTGGAAAAAATGAGCCGAGCTCGGCGAGCTTCGGAAGCATTTTCAATTTGTCAAAGAGGCCTTGCGGCGACTGCAGGTTGAGGAAGGAGCGGATTCGCTCGGCGACTTCATCGAGGCCGTTCACTTCGAGCGCCAGGTTCATGCGCCGCGCGCTTCCGACCGCATTGATGAGCAGCGGAACTTTCGAGCCCTTTGGCCGCTCGAAAAGAAGCGCCGGGCCATTCGCTTTGGTGACGCGGTCGGTGATTTCAGTTATTTCGAGAACGGGATCCACTTCGGCGGCGATCCGGCGCAGCTCGCCTTCCTTCTCCAAGCGCGAAATGAAATCTCGCAGATCGCGATACGCCACAAACTCTCCCCGCGCGCGGCAGAAGCCGCGAGCAAACCGCACACTTTAGCACGGAGTTGCTTTCCCGGGACACCGCGAGGCAGGTTGTCACGCAGTTCGCGCCGACTAGTTTGACGCAGTCGGATACAGACTTGGAAGCCGGTAGGCGCGATAGGCATTCACTGCATTTATGTTCATCTTGAAAACGACCCGCGGAGGCGTCGTGCGGGTCACCTCGTAAATCACCGCGGCCGCGCCGGTCGTCACCGTATCGTCTGAGCAAAGATCGAACTCCACATCCCCGTTCATCAGGGGATTCACGTTGCCGCCGAAGAACGAATACTGCGAGAGCACGTCGTGAAAGAGCAGAGTTGCGGTCAACGCACTTTCATCGAGCTGAAAGATAGGAATCGTCGAATAAGGGCAAACGGTGAAGCCCGCCTCAGCGCACGTCTCGCCGCCTGGGAACTCGCGGTCGTCTCCATTGTCCATGATTCCCAAATCGAATGTTTGCGAAGAATTCGCGCTGAAGAAAGACGGGCCGTGCTGTGCGTAAGGCCAATCCGTGGGATCGGTGCCTCCAATCAGCGTGAAATCGCCTCCCTGCCCGAGGTGCCACAAGATGTCGCCAGCGCCGGTGCCGTTGGCATAATCGATTTTGACAATCCAGTTTTGGTTGCGCATGGACAGCAGCAGGTTCCCATCCTGCGTGTAGAGCAGGGCGTTGGCGTGGGTCCAATCCGGAAAAGACAGCGGGTGCCGATTCACGTCGAGATGATCGAAAGTATTCCACACCCACACCGGATTCAGGTTCGTATCCAAATCCACGATCACGTCGCCAAGCACAGTCGTCGTGCCGGGAAAGCCAGGAAGATTGTCGAAGTTCTGCAGGTTGTTCGTAAGCACGATCCAATGGCCGTTCGGAAGTTCAATCGCATCGTGATGGAAAACTTGCGCAACCAGGTTGAAGCCTCCTGCGGCAAGCCTCGTATTCAACTCGGTGATGTTTATCGACCGAATGATGTTCCCGGCGAGATCGATCTCGCGAATTTCATCGGTGGCCGAGGAATTCGGTCCCGGCAATTTCAGAACGGTGGAGGAGATGGGCGAGAGCGTTACAAGAAAATGCCCATTCGGGAGAAATCGCACGGGCTGCACCACCGTTCCGCTCGAGGCTGTGAACGGATAATACCAAACGATGTTCCCTGCGAGATCCGATGCCACGATGTTTGCCGTTCCTCCCAGCAGGTCGAGCAGTTCGATGCCTGGCTCGGGAGTCATTCCCGGCGGCGTGGTCACGGTGATCTGAGGAATTTGGCTGACCGGTACGGGTCCAGTCGAAAAGACCTGATCTTGATCGACGAATCGTGTGCCGTCACTGAATTGCACCACGCCACGAATGTGATAGGGCGTCGAGCCGCGCATTCCGGCAACATAGGTGCTCGTTGGACCGCCGCCTGGAGGCGTCGATTGTATTGACGTGATTTGGCCGTAGGTCGTGCTGGTGCCAAATTGCACGAAGACTTGCGCGCTGCCGGGAGGATTGATCGTGTATTGCGCGACGAGAGGATTATTAGTCCCAGTCACCTGCCCCGGGGGAACTATGTATATCGTTAGCGAAGCAATTTGCCCCGGATTTTGCTCGTTCGTCGCTGTGACCGAAGCAATCATGCCCTGGCCTCCGGGCGGCGCCGAGTACACCACCTGCGCACCTTGCGTGTTGATGGTTCCTACGCTTGAATTTCCGCCGGCCACACCGTCTACCGCCCACATCGCCGAGTTCCAGCCCGTGATTGACAATTGCAATAGGAGTGATTGCCCCGGTGAAATGGCGACTTGAGACGGCGTCAGTGAAACCGCGGCGAAACGAAGTGGAGGCGAATTCGTGGAAGCACAACTCGTGGCGAATATCGAAGCGAAAAGAGCGAGTCCCGCGGAAAAATACCGCCGTGCGTCCATGTCGACTCCAGAGCGTCAGATTTCAAAAAAGATAGCCAACTTCTCACCGCCGGATTCCGCACACGATCAGGGCTTGCTCCCGGTAGCCGCCGATTCAGCCGAATCATGAACGTTTAGTCTCAAAATGTCGGTCAGGAGAAACAGGTCCGTGAGCAACGCGCGGAGGTGAATCGAGGCATTGAGATTGTCGATTAATTGAGAGCTGATGGAGGGCTGGGCCAGTACCAGCTCGATGGCGGCGCGGGAGTCGCGGGAGTCGCGATCAATCACCTCAAGAAATGTCTGATACTTCTCGGCCGGCTCAACGCCGAGCTGCTTTACGGCCATCGCGGCACGCTCCGCCAGACCCGACATGGCCTTCACCGCAAGATTCAGGAATTCGCGAATCTGCGCGCCGGATGCGCTGCCTCCTTCCGCAGGAAGTCCTTGAGCCGCGTAGGCCAGCATGAACTCGTAGCATTCTTCGATCGTATCGCAGCGTTGCGAGATGTCAGCCAGCATCGGTTAACCCCTCGGTCTTCGCTCCCTCGGATCTCGAACGCGGCGCGGAATTCTCGAGCGGCCATCGCGCCGGATCGTGTTCTTCGAGATAAAAGTCGCGGCTCATCCAGCCGAAGATCATCGATTTCGTTATGGGGCGCTTTTCCGGACGCAGTCCAAAATAAACATGCATCGTGATCAAAGTGATGAGGCCCACACCGGCGAGGCCGTGCAGGACGTAGATCATGCCCGAGGTCATATCGCCGAAGAGATACGGATTGCGGGGAAAAAAGATCGTGCGCACGCGGAACATCATGAACACACCGGTGATAATCGCCGAGAGGCCCGCGGCGATGATGGCGCCGTGGTAGAGCTTGTTCTCCAGAGGATACTTGGCGAATTTCTCGGGCGGCGGCGCGGGCTTTCCCAGGAAGCGAAGGATTCGTCTCGACGCGTCGCGCAGATCAATCCGATCCGGCCAGATGGACCAGAAATCCAGAAAGAACGACGCGTGAATGATGTGAAAAAGGACTGAGGCGGTGAGAACAGCGCCCGCGATCCAGTGATAGGTGACCCAGTCGAATTGAATGCCGATCCTCGGGAGGAAGGCGGTGAACAATAGCGTGAACATGGCCGCGGCCATAACCCAGTGAAATATCCGGGCGGTCAAAGAGTGCCTGGGCACATGCTCAGGAATTCGCGCGGCGATTCGAGGCGAATCGTCGACCGCAAACTGCCGGGGTTTGGCGAAATAACGGACGTAGCTGGCGTGAACGATAAGGAAAAGCAATCCCGCTATCGCCGCGACCCAGATCAGAAACCAGGCGATATGGATGGGGACAACTTTCCCCCATGGATCTATTGCCCACTGTAGGGGGTCCATTTCGCCTCCTTCACGCCGCCGATGGCGCGTTTTACAAGGTTTCTCATCAGCGGAATCTTGTAAGCGTTGAACTGCAGCGGGACGGCTCCGAGCACGGCCAGTTTCCCCGCCATTTCTCCGGTTGCTGGACTCGGTGGTTTGCCGCGTACCGCGTCTTCAACGGCCTTCAGACGCAGAGGACGAGCGGCCGCGCCATTCACGGCGATGCGGATCCGCTCAATCATGCCGTTTGATACAACCATAGCTAAAGCCACGTTCAACAGTGGAAAGTCCCATACATTCCGGTCCCGCACCTTCTCGAAATAAAATTGCGCGCCAGCCCACGCGGATGGGAGACGAATCGTGGTCAAGAGATCGCCGGGTTTCAAGATATGCAGGCGGGTGATGTCGATTTCAGGCCCGATGAAATAGTCCTCGGCGTCTACGACCCGTTCGCCCTTGGAAGTGCGAATCACGAATTTGGCATCGAGGGCGATGAGCGCCGGCGCAGAGTCGGAGGGATTCACCGCTACGCAGCGGTCGGCATGCAGAATTGCATGCTCGCGATTGCGTCCCTCGGGAGTGTCGGCGTAGCAAATATTTCCGCCGGCACGATAGCAAGGCCAACCCGCGCGGTAGTACCAACAGCGAGCGTCCTGCGTGACATTTCCGCCGATCGTGCCCTGATTCCGGATCTGCGGCGAGGCCACCAGTTCCGCGGCGTCCGCGAGCAGCTTGTATTTCTCTTGGATAACGGGATGTTGAGCTACCTCCGTGAGCGTGGTCATCGCGCCGATTTCGATGCCGTCGGCCGTAGCGCGAACACCCTTGAGTTCACTGACTCCGCTGAGATCAACCACCACCTTGGGTTTCTTGATGCGATCCTTCAGCCAGTCGAAGCTATCCAAGCCTCCAGCCAGCACCCAGCCGTCCTCGCCCTGCTGCGCGAGGAGTTTCTGGGCGTCCGCGATCGAGGCCGGCTGAAGGAGTTCAAAGGCCGGCATGACGTCTCGGATTACAGCCATGGATTCTCCTTTCGCGTCGGCACTAGATATGCGCCGTCAAGGGAGGTTGCGTGGGATGTCCCGCTTCGAGAGACGTGAGAATCGTGTCGGCATTGACCGGAGCGCGCCGAAAAATTTCATCTCCAAGAGCGTCCGAGAGAGCATTCAAAATGGAAGCGCACCCGCCTCCAACTGGCGGCTCACCCACACCGCGAGCTCCGACGGGCGTCTCGGGATCGGGAATATCGAGCGCCCCCCATTGCATGTCAACGGGCACATCCAGAATCGTCGGCGGCTTGTTCTGGTAGAAACGCTTTGACAGCATTGCGCCGTAGTGAGGGTCGTACACCCATTTCTGCCCAATCGCGTGCCCCATACCGAGAACCGACCGGCCTAATACCTGACCGCCCAGCGCGCGGGGATGAAGCACCGAACCGACATCGGCGTAAGCGAGAAAATCCACAATGAAGTACTTGCCGGTTTCGACGTCCAACTCGACTTCAGCAAAGCTGGCAACATAGGAAAATGTATTGCCATCTCGCGGGTAAGTATCCTTCGCGGCCGCCACCAGACCCTGTCCCGCTAGCGCCGCCACAGACGCCTTCGTCAGCTTGTTTACGTCGGGAGCTACGTCGTGGCCATCGTAGATCCCGCCCAGCTGAATGGCGTACTGTGCGGCCTGCGCCAAAGTCATGCCCGCGCCGCTGCCCTTGCGAAACACGCGCGCGTTCGCGACGTCATAATTCTCCGGCTTGCCGCCGAGCTTCTTCGCGGCAATTTCCTGCAGTTTCTTGCGCGCGTCCATCGCAGTCGCGTAAGCAGCACGCGTCATCGCGTGTGTCGTCTGGCTTCCGCCGGAAACGCAGGTGAAGGGCAGAAATTTCGACGAGTCGCCCCAAACAACGTCGCACTTTTCCCAGGGCACGCCCAAAATCTCGGCGCCCACGCGGTGAACGTCAATCACCGCCTCCGTGCCCAAGTTGCCGATTCCCGACTGGAATGTGACGCGGCCATCCGGCTTGATGATCAGAATTCCGTCGAAGCCTACCGTGCCTCCGACGTAACAACTCAGCGAGACGCCTACGCCGCGCACTTTGCTGCCGATGCGCTTTGGCGTGCGCGCCACTCGTTCGCTCCAATTGAACTGTTCCGCGCCGCGGTCGAGCGCCTCCTTTAAGAACGCGCTCGTGGCATAGGCCCTTTTGCCTTGTATCGCCGGTCCGAACTGCGCCTTGCCCTCTGGACAATTGATTCGGCGGATGGCCACCTGGTCCACGCCGAGTTTGCGCGCAGCTTTGGCGATGATCGGCTCCATGATCACAATCCCCTGCAAGCCGCCGGGCGAACTCTGCGCGCTTCGAGGCGGCGTATTCGTGAGAATCGTGGCGCCGCGCCAGCGCATGGCTTGCGGTTGGTACAGCAGAGACACGATGCGGCCGGATGAGGGGACGTCGCCGTTCGCGTCGTAAGGGCCATTGTTGGAGATTACGAACATGTCGAGCGCGACGATGCGCCCGTCTTTAGAAAAGCCGACTTTCATGCGCCCCAGCAGGCTGGGCCGCGCGCGGCCGATGAAGGTTTCCTCCTCGCGCGTAATGCGCATCATCACCGGCGCATTGGCATTCTTCGACAAGAGCGCCGGAATCACCAACGACACGCCACCTGTGATCTTGCTGCCAAATCCACCGCCGGTGTATTCGCTGACGAGGACCACTTTGCTGACATCAATGTTCAGCCATCGGGCGATCGCCGGCACCGTTTGAGCGGTGCTTTGCGTGCCCGTATAAACATGGACCTTTCCGTTCTGCCAGTAGGCCATCGCGCTGCGCGTTTCGAGCGTCTGGTGACTCGTGTCGGGAGTGACGAACGTTTCATCGAGGATCAGCGCCGCGCCGCGGAAGCCAGCTTCGAGGTCACCGTACGACCAATCGCCGGGAGTCTTCCCCATGGGCAGACGCCCCTCCTTGGCCTCCGCGAAGTCCGCCTCGGTCCACTTGAGTTCTCCGACGGTCGGAGGTGGCGGCGCCGGGGGCGGGGCTCCAGCCACGGCAAGCGGCGCCGGAGTCTGCACCCAGATATTTCCGTCTGTTCTCGGATTGGGTCCACCGGGCCGCAAGGTGTCGAGCGGATCGATGGCGAAGGGAAGCGGCTCAAAGTCGATGCGGATCTTTTCGATTGCTTCCGCGGCTGTCAATTCGTCAACCGCGGCCACGGCGAGAATGGGTTCGCCCTGATAGAGCGGCTCCATGGTGAGCGCTTTTTCGCTCTTCGGATTGGCGCGAATCACCGTGCCGTTGTCGGTGAGGGTATCGGCCGGAGGCGGAAGCTCATCGGCGGTGAGAATCGCCCTCACGCCGGGGATGGCCAGCGCCGCGCGTAAGTCGAGGTTCTTCACGCGCGCGTGCGGCAAAGGGCTGATGAGCAGCTTGCAGAACAGCATTCCGTCGGCATGATAATCCTCGGCATATTTTGCCTGGCCCGTGACCTTGGCATACAGATCGGCAGTCTGATAATCCTTGCCGATTAATTTGTGCCCGGCGCCGTACACGCGTGCGGTTGTCCCGCGAGTTGCCCCTGACGATTCCGAGTCTTTGTTACGCACGGCTGGACCTCCTCAAGTTCTCTGCGCCCCGCATCATCGCGGTCAGTATCTTGTCGTAGTCCTGGCAGCGACACAGGTTCCCCGACAGCCCATATGCCATTTCGCTCCGCGTGGGATTGGGATTTGTCTTCAGAAACGCCACGGCCGACATGATGAAGCCGGGCATGCAGAACGCGCATTGAAAGCCCTGTTCGTCAATCACTCCTTGCTGGACCGGGTGCAGCGTTCCGTCAGGGCCGGCCAGTCCCTCAATGGTCAGAACCTTGCGATCGTGCACCGTGTGTGTGAGCACCGAACAAGCATAGTGAGGAACGCCGTCAATGAGAACGGTGCAAGAGCCACATTCGGCGCGATCGCAGCCGAGCTTCGTGCCGGTTAGCCCAAGTTTGTGGCGCAGCGTCCAGGCCAACGTTTCCTGCTTCATGACGTCGGCGCGCCGCAACTGGCCGTTCACGTTTATGGTGAGCAGCCTGTCACCCGTGCCGGTAGTTGACTGGCCGAGCAGGGCGGGGGCGCGGAAAAGATAACTTGCGGTGGAGACTGCTACACCACCTGCAATTACTCCCTTTATCAAGTCTCGCCTTGAAAGTTTTTTGGGGGGCGGCTCAATAATCTCAACATCGTGAATGCCGGGCATCGCCGTGCTCCTCGTCTGAAATCCACGCCGGTTCTGCAGCCCACTGATACCACATAGGGGTCATGCTCCAACAGTATAGATGCGTCACGCGGCGGCCCTGGTTCCACGTGCGCTCTCATCCGAGCCATTGCGGATTTTGGGATGTCCCGTCGAAAGTATGCGCAATCTTGTATAGCTCGTATCTTCCGGACAGAGCCGCCTGAGTGGTCTGCGCGAGTAGTGCTGCAACTTCGTTTGAGTTCATTGGCCGAAAGTTTCGCGCTCCGCTCAAGCTTCATCTACGCCGAAGCAGTGCCAACTCGAGTCGGGCCATTGCCGGCTGAACCCAAATGGTCTCGCTTTTCCATCTCCAGAATCACTGCCGAAAAATCTTGTTCCTGCCCTTCGGCAGATCGCGCCGCGTTGACTTCGAAGGCCGCGCGTGTCGCGGGCATTTCGGCGCCCACTCCAGTTGCGAGGTTAAGAATCAGCCCGAAATCCTTATTCATGAGCCGAAGCGGAAATTGCGGGCTGTAGTCGCCCGTCATGGCCCTCTGTAGTTTTCCAACATGGGCCGGGGCCACGACTGCGGTCTGGGCCAATACCTCGAGCATACGAGTACGATCGAGACCAGCCTTCTCACCTAGGGCAGCAGCTTCGGCAATCGCCTGCATCCCTATTCCCAGCAGGCTGTTCACCACTAACTTCATAATCGCTCCGGAGCCACTTGGGCCCATATAAAAATAGCTTCGCGCGATGGTCCGGTAAATCGTTTCGGCCGCGTCGAAGGATTCCTTGTTCCCGCCCCCAAAAAGGGTCAGCAACCCCTTTTCGGCAACAGGAGTGCTACCCGACATGGTCACGTCGAGAACTTCGACTCCGCGCTCCGAACCTAGCCTCGACAGTTCTTGCGAGGTCAGGGGATATACCGTACTCAGGTCGATGACCAGCGAGCCGCGATTCGCATTTGCGAAAACACCGCCAGTTCCCCTGTAAACGTCCAGGACCGCTTGATCGTTCGGAAGACACGACAGCACGACGTCGCAATTGGACGAAAGTTCCGCAATGCTTTCCGCAGCTGCGCCGCCATATTGAGTTAACTCTTCCGCGTTGCTGCGATTCCGGTCATAAGCGACCACCTTAAAGCCGGATTCGAGCAACCTCCGCGCGATTGGACGGCCCATAAGGCCGATACCGATAAATCCGAGCTTATTTTTTTCCGGTGTGATTGGATTCATGCTGAATATCCTTTCGCCGAGAGCTAAGCGATTGCTTCACCGCTTGCACTCGGGCTTTAGTGTCTATTACGGACTCAAGCTTATTGCCAGCGCCGCGTAGCCTAGGCGGCAGCTGTTTTTCTTTCCGGAGGTGCCATAAATTCGGGGCCGATCGGATTGGCGATCGTCTGCTGCAGAATCTGATTGATCGCCGCGAGCGCATCCGTGTCAAGGCTCCAGTCGAGAGCGCCCGCCACATCTTCCCATTCTGAAGGATGTCGCGCACCCCAAAGCGCCGAAGAGACGCTGCGAACACTCGACGATCTTGTGCGCCATGGGAAGGTCCGCTATATCGGACTATCCAATCTTATGTCATGGCAGGGCTCGCTTTGGAAAATATGGAAAATGAGGCGATTGCCTAAATGCTGTAGAATGTCGTTGAGAGCGGGAGTGGTTCAGTGGCAGAACGCGAGCTTCCCAAGCTTGAGATGAGGGTTCGATTCCCTTCTCCCGCTCCAGAATCTAAATCAGTTACGCCACGCCTGCTATGGAATGCAACGATCAAAGCTAACGATGATTCTTGCGATTTGCCTGCTCGCGATTGCTGCGGTGATAATCCATCATCACTATCGCCGCCGCCTGAAGGCCTGGTGGTGGCATATGCGTCGCGGCAATAGCGAGATATTTGCCGGGCGTGTGAAGTCAATGTGCAGGACGGCCATTCGTGCCAGGTGGAACCGCGAGAAGCGATCAGCCGCGCTACGCGAGAGCCTTTGGTATGGCTTCTTTCCAGCGGCCTTGGGCGCGCAGGATCAGCTCGACCACTTCGCGCGCGGCGCCGTTTCCGCCGGAGGCGCGCGTCACGTAGTGCGCGACCTTTTTCAATTCCGGTGCTGCGTTCGCGGTCGCCACGGCCAAGCCCGCGCGTGCAAATAAATCAAGGTCGGGCAAGTCGTCGCCGATGTAGGCCGTCTCCGCATCGCTCGCGCCGCTCGATTGTTTGCACTCCTCATACGCGTCCACTTTTTTCGCGCGGCCCTGATAGACGTAATCCATTTTCATTTCTTTCGCGCGTTGAGCCGTGGCCGCCGAAGTGCGCCCGGTGATCAAGCCGGTCTTGATTCCCATGATGTGCGCGAGCGTCAATCCCGCGCCGTCGTGCGCGTCGAAGACTTTGAGTTCTCCCAAATCGCCGTCCGACATCCGGGCAAACAAGCAGACCTTGCCGTCGGTCAGCGTCCCGTCCACATCCATCAGCAACAGGCGAATCTTTCTTGCGCGCCGCAAGACACTTGCCGGAATTTTTCGCGATCGCTCCGCCAAATTTCTTCTCCTGTCTCGATTCGAAATTCAGAACAACTGAAGCGTCCACAGATCGTGGACGTGGACGACGCCTTCGAGCCGCCCGTCGCCGTCGACCACCAGCACCGAAGTAATTTTCTTTTCTTCCATCACGCGCAGGGCGCTCGCGGCAAGTTCGGTGCGCGGGAGCGTGACGGGATTTTTCGTCATGCACTCGGCGGCGGTGAGATCGAGCGCGTCCTTGCGCCGTTGCTGCATCACGCGGCGAAGATCGCCATCGGTAATAACTCCGAGCAGCGTTCCGCCCGCGTCGACGACGGCCGTGAGGCCGAGGCCTTTGCGGCTCATTTCGTAGATGACATCGGGCATTTTCGCCGCCGGCGCGACGCGGGGCAGATTCTCTCCGGCATGCATGAGCGATTCGAGCCGCCGCAAGCGCTTTCCGATTTTCCCGCCGGGATGAAGCGCAGCGAATTTCTCTTCGTTGAATCCGCGACGCTCGAGCAAAGAGATCGCGAGCGCATCGCCCATCGCCAGCGCCGCCGCCATCGAAGCCGTAGGGGCCAGATTGAGCGAGCACGCTTCTTCCTTCACCGCAATATCCAGCACGATATCGCTCGCGGCCGCGAGAGTTGATCTTCCGTTGGCGCTCATGGTGACGAGCGGAATTCCGAGCCGCTTTACCGTTTCGATCATGTCGAGAAGTTCTTGCGTTTCGCCGCTGACGGAAATTGCGAGCACGACGTCATCGCCCGCAAGCATGCCCAGATCGCCGTGCGCGGCTTCGGCCGCGTGCAGAAAGAAAGACGGCGTGCCGATGCTGGCGAACGTCGCCGAGATTTTCCGGCCGATAAGGCCGGATTTCCCCATTCCGGTGACGACGACGCGGCCTTTGCACTCGAAAAGCGTTTCGACCGCCTTTTCGAAGCGCGCGTCGAGCCGTTCGATCAGCCCGGCGACCGCATCCGCTTCGATTCGCAAAACGCGCCTGGCCGTCTCGAGGCTCACTGGCCGCTCGCATTCCACTCGTGAACGAGAGCGGAGATTTGCAGCAATCGCTTCATAAGAGGCCGGAACGAATCGAGGCGCAACGCATTGCTGCCGTCCGAAAGTGCTTTCGAAGGATCGTCGTGCACTTCGACGAAAATTCCATCCGCGCCGGCCGCAACACTGGCGCGCGCGAGCGGCTCGATAAACTCGGGCTGCCCGCCGCTCGATTTGCCGTCGCCACCGGGAAGCTGGACGGAGTGCGTGGCGTCAAATACGACCGGATAGCCGAAATTTCGAAGAATCGGAATCGAACGCATATCCACAACGAGATTTTGATAACCGAATGAGGCGCCGCGCTCGGTCAAAATAATTTTCCTGTTTCCGGTGCTGGCCACTTTTTCCGCGGCGTTCTGCATTTCCCAGGGCGAAACGAACTGCCCTTTTTTTACGTTTACCGCGCGACCGGACTTTCCCGCGGCGACGAGCAAATCCGTCTGGCGGCAAAGAAATGCGGGAATCTGGAGGACGTCGCATGCGTCCGCTGCAGGCGCGACCTGCGAAACATCGTGGACGTCGGTCAAGATCGGCAACCCTGTGCGCTTGCCGATCGCGCTGAGGATGCGCAGGCCTTCTTTCAATCCCGGGCCGCGATGCGACGTAACCGATGTGCGATTGGCCTTGTCGTAGGAAGCTTTGAAAATGAGCGGCAGTTTCAATTCTCCGCAAATTTCTGCCAGTCGCTCGGCGATGGACATCGCGTGCGCCTCGCTCTCGATGACGCACGAACCCGCGATTACGAAGAGCGGCGCGTTGCCGCCGAGCGCGACCTTGCCGACCGAAAATTTAGAGGTAGATCCCATGCGACCGGATGTTACGCGAATCGTCCGAAAAGCCTATGCGGGTTCGACGCGGATTGCAACCGAGCGCCGCCGAAAATCGTCAATCGGCAGTTTCCGCGGTGCGCACGCGCGCCTCGACGGATGCGGCGTGCCGGTGGCGGCGATGCACGTAGCTGGCGTGAATGAACGCCGCAAAAAGCGGATGGGGGGCGAGCGGCTTGGATTTGAATTCCGGGTGGAATTGAACGCCAACGAACCACGGATGATCGGGCGCTTCGATAATTTCAACGTAAACGCCGTCGGGCGTTTTGCCGGTGATGCGGAAGCCGGCAGCCGTCAGAGTGGCTTCATAGTCGCGATTGAATTCGTAGCGGTGACGGTGGCGCTCGGAAATTTCGAGCTGACCATACGCACGATTCGCGGCAGAGCCCGGCTCGAGCTTGCACGGCCAGGCGCCCAGGCGCATCGTGCCGCCCATTTCATCGACGCCGAGCAATTCGCGAAGCTTATAAATGACGCGATTGGGCGTCGCCGGATCAAATTCGGTGCTGTCCGCGCGATCGAGCCGGCAAACCCTGCGCGCGTATTCAATCGTCGCGCATTGCATTCCGAGACAAATGCCGAAAAACGGAATTTTCTTTTCGCGCGCGTACGTGATCGCGTGCACCATCCCCGAAATTCCGCGCTTGCCAAAACCGCCGGGAACGAGAATGCCGTCCACGTGGCGCAAACGCCGCTCGGCCGTCTCCGCCGAATCGATTTCTTCCGCCTCAATCCACTCAATGACAGTGCGCTGGTGATTCGCGAGGCCGCCGTGAACTAGCGCTTCGCGCAAGCTCTTGTAGGCATCTTCCAGTTGGACGTACTTTCCAACGACGCCGATCCGGACTTCGCCCTCAGGGTGTTCGAGACGTTCCAGCATCGCGATCCACTTGCCAAGCTCGCGCGCCGGCGCTTCGAGGCGCAGCAGCCGGAGCACCTGATCGTCCAAACCCTCGGCCGCGAGGGACATCGGCACTTCGTAAATGTTTCCGACATCGGGCGCGGAAATGACGCTGGATTCAGCTACGTTGCAGAAGAGCGCGATTTTCGATTTCAGGTCCTGCTCGAGGCGGCGGTCGCTGCGGCAAATCAAAATGTCGGGCTGGATTCCGATGCTGAGAAGTTCTTTGACGCTGTGCTGCGTGGGCTTGGTCTTCAGCTCGCCTGCTGTCGGTATGTAAGGCACCAGCGTCAAATGAACAAAGATGACGTTTTCCGGACCGAGCTCGAGGCGCATCTGGCGGATCGCCTCGAGAAACGGCAGCGATTCAATGTCGCCGACGGTTCCGCCGATTTCAACAATCACGACGTCAACCGAATCGCCCACTTTTCGAAACGCGGCTTTAATTTCATCGGTCACGTGCGGAATTACCTGGACCGTTTTGCCGAGATAGTCGCCGCGGCGCTCTTTGGTCAGAATCGCTTCGTAAATGCGGCCGGTGGTCCAATTGTGATCGCGCGTAAGTTTCGCGGAAGTGAATCGCTCGTAGTGTCCGAGATCCAGATCCGTTTCCGCGCCGTCGTCAGTGACGAACACTTCGCCGTGCTGATACGGACTCATCGTGCCGGGATCAACGTTCAGGTAAGGATCGCACTTCTGGAGGGTGACTCTGAGGCCGCGGCTTTCGAGAAGACATCCCATCGAAGCCGCTGCAACGCCTTTTCCGAGAGAAGAAACCACGCCGCCCGTAACGAAGATGTATTTCGGGCCGCTCCGCAAGGTCTGCGAGATTCCTCCAATCAGATCTGCGTACAACGCATTATGCGGGCAATCGCGCTTGCTGTCAAATCACGATTCTGCGGCGATTTGTTATTTTTTCTCGGGGATCGCGTTTCCGTAGGAAAATTGCTCTGCAGGTGGCAAAGTTGGCGCTTACACCGGCATCGGTCCAGTGCAGGTGGCGATCATGACTGCTGACGATTTTCGGCGATTGGCGCTGAGCTTCCCTGAAACCGAGGAACGCGCTCACATGGACCACCCTGATTTTCGTGTGCGCGGCGTGATATTCGCGACACTCGGGTATCCCGACAAAGACCATGGCATGGTCAAACTTTTCCCGGACCAACAGCAGGAGTTCATCCGCGAGTCGCCGCACATATTTTGGGCCAAGGGCGGCTGGGGCGAAAAAGGCGCGACCCTCGTTCGACTGAAAGTGGCGGAAGAATCGGCGGTAAGAAAGGCGATGAGCGCCGCGTGGAGAAACTGGGCGCCGAAAAAATTAACCGAAGGCCCGGATGAAATCGATAAACAACCATCCGCAAGCCTGAAGCGCGCTGCGTCCGCTAAGCCTGCCCGCGCTCGCGCAAAATCTTCTCGACCCGGGCCACGTCGTCCGGGACATCCACGCTAACCGCGTCATAATCCGTCTCGATGACCCGTATCTTGTAGCCATTCTCGAGCCACCTTAATTGTTCGAGTTGCTCGAGGCGTTCGAGTTCGCCGGGCGGCAAGGTCGGAAATTCCAAAAGCGCGTCGCCGCGGCAAGCATAGAGGCCGATGTGCTTCAGATGACGCGCGGCTACATGCTCGCCGCGATCCCTCACCCAGGGGATCGGCGCGCGCGAAAAGTAAAGCGCGTTGTCGTCGAAGTCCAAAACCGTCTTCACCACATTGGGATCCATGATCTCGGACGGTTGGCGAATCACCGAGCATGGCGTCACCACTGATACCTGCGGATCCTCTTCCAGCGCCGCGACGAGCGCATCAATCACGCCGGGATCAATCAGCGGCTCGTCCCCCTGAATGTTCACGTAAATCTCCGCCGGAATGTGGGCGGCCACTTCCGCCATGCGCTCGGTGCCGGAATGATGGTCCCGGCGCGTCATCATCGCTTCGCCGCCAAAACCCTTCACGGCATCCGCGATCCGCGTGTCGTCCGTGGCTACAACGACGCGGCCAACCCGGCTCGCTTGCGTCCCGCCTCGGTACACGCGCTCAATCATCGTGCGGCCAGCGATCTCAGCCAGCGGTTTGCCCGGAAACCGGGACGATTCGAACCGAGCCGGAATCACGGCGACGGCCTTCGTGTTGGGAGATAGAGCCATGTAGGAACACTCTCGAACGCGCCGAATCATAGCACGTACCGGGAATACGGGATTCCCGGCATCAGGAAGCGGAACATCCCTAAATCTGCATATTGCAATGCGAAAACCGAGTGGTAGAATCTCGCTAGAGAGCAGGGATTTATCTGCGGGTTGCCGTCCCTGCGCGGGCCTCCCACGGGGGAACTTTGAGCGGTAACGCCACGCCGCCTTTCGCGAAAGTTTTTCGCGGAGTTGCGTGCGCGACCCTCGCCCTGTTCACCGGATTTTTCCTAACCCCGGCTGCACGAGCACAAACCACTGCGCCTTCCGGGCCCGAGATGCCGCACGTCAATAAGAAATCTCCCAGCAAGGGCATCAAGCTCGATGTGGATTTGACTCTGGTCAGCGTCACAGTGACGGATCCTACGGGACGCCTTGTCACCGGGCTCGAGCAAAATAATTTCCGCGTGTTCGAAGACAACTCGGAACAGGAAGTCGTCCGGTTCTCGAGCGAAGACATTCCGATTTCCATCGGCGTCATCTTCGATATGAGCGGAAGCATGGCGGACAAGTTCGAAAAGTCGCGCCTTGCGGCCGTGCAGTTTTTCAAGACGGCGAATCCGCAGGACGAGTTTTGCCTGGTGGACTTCAACGATCGCGCCCAGCTCGCCAGTCCTTTCACGCCCAGCGTCGAGGAGCTGCAGGACCGGTTGATGTACACGTCGGCGCACGGCCAGACCGCGCTTTTTGACGGCATCTATCTTGGGTTGAGTCAGATGAAGGGAGCACAGAACGCCAAAAAGGCTTTGCTCATCATCTCTGACGGAGGCGATAATCATAGCCGGTACAGCGAAACCGACGTTCGCAAGTATCTGAGAGAGTCGGACGTCCAGCTTTACGCGATCGGCATCTTCGACCAAGGCGAGTTCAAGACCGTCGAGGAAAAAGAAGGGCCGGAACTGCTGGGCGAGATGACGGAAATGACGGGCGGCCGCACTTTCAGCGTGCAGAACCTATCCGATTTGCCGGATGTCGCATCAAAGATAAGCATGGAGCTCCGAAACCAATATGTTTTGGGATACAGACCGAGCAACCGCGCGCGTGACGGCAAATGGAGAAAGATCAAAGTCCGCTTGCGCCCGCCAAAGGGATTGCCGCCGTTGCAGGTCTTCGCTCGCACCGGATATTTCGCGCCTGGCCACTAAGATCAGTCGCGCCAGTCTGCGACCAAGAATTCGTACATTGCACACCTTGATCGGCGTGGCGATGCTTTTCAGCGTCTCGAGTGCATCGCGCGCACAAAATTCCCTGCCGCAGCCTCCACCGCCTCCTCCGCCCGCCGGCATGCAGACCGCGAAGCCGGATGGACAATCGGGCGGCTACACGCTGAAGAAGGATGTCGATCTTGTCGTGCTGCACGCGACGGTCGAAGATTCCAAAGGAGCGTTCGTTCCCGACCTGAAGGAGCAGAATTTTCACGTCTTCGAGGACAAAGCAGAACAGAGGATTTCAGTGTTTCGGCGGGAAGATGTGCCGGTAACGTTGGGACTGATAATCGACAACAGCGGGAGCATGCGTGAAAAACGGGCGCAAGTGAACGCCGCGGCACTGACCTTCGTCAAAACCAGCAATCCGCAGGATGAGGTTTTCGTCGTCAATTTCAATGACGAGTTCTATCTCGATCTCGATAAGGATTTCACCAACGACCCGAAGGAATTGCAGGAGGCGCTTGAGCGCATTGATTCGCGAGGTAGCACGGCGCTTTATGACGCGGTCATCGGGTCGCTGGACCATCTGAAGAAGGGCCGCAAGGACAAGAAAGTTCTTCTCGTGATCACGGACGGCGATGACGACGCGAGCCGCAAGAGCTTCGAATACACGATCAAGGCGGCGCAGAGTTCCAACGCGCTGATCTATGCCGTCGGCGTCTTCAGCGACTACGACCAGAGTCATGACAAGAGAATGGTGCGGCACTCGAAGAAGATTCTGACGGAGCTTGCAGAAGCGACGGGAGGCGCCGCGTATTTTCCCAATTCTCTCGATGATGTCGGCCCGACGTGCACGATGATCGCGCGCGACATCCGAAACCAGTACTTGATCGGCTACTACCCGACGAATACGGCCAAGGACGGCTCCTACCGCCTGGTCCATCTCGAAGTGAGCGATCGCGGGCGCGGCAAGCTCGTCGTACGCACACGCACGGGTTATTACGCAAAGAACGAAACGTCGAAAGGCCAGTAACGCCGCGATGCGCGTGCGCGCTCCCGCAAATTCGCTCCACTCCAATTGTCAAACTTGAAGGGCCGCTAACTCCGAGCGATATCCTGGAGGAAGCTCGTGCCGTGAGGAATTCGCCCGCCAAAATTCTCCGCGATGGTTTGCCCCATATCGGCGAGAGTTGAACGAACGCCAAGATTGACTCCGGCCGATGCCGCGGGGCTAAAGGCGACAATCGGAACATATTCGCGCGAATGATCGGTCGTTGGATTGACAGGATCGGGATCGCAGCCATGATCCGCGGTGATTATTAGAAGATCATCGCGTCCGAGCCTTGGAAGATATGCGCCAAGCAGCGAGTCGAACTCTTCGAGCGAACGCGCAAAGCCTTCGACATCCTTCCGATGGCCGTAGAGCATGTCGAAATCAACGAGATTGGCGAACGTGAGGCCCTCGCGATGCGTCGCCAGCGCGGCAGTGAGTCTCGACATCGCATCCGCGTTGTTCTTTGTGGTCACGTAGTCAAATACGCCCCGGCCGTTGTAAATATCATGGATTTTGCCGACGCCGAAAATTTGCACGCCGCGCTCGACAAGTACGTCCAGCAGCATAGGCCGCGGCGGCTCGACGGCGTAATCGTGGCGCCGCTCGGTGCGGCGATAGCTCCCCGAGGGACCGGTGAACGGCCTGGCGATCACGCGGCCGACGCGGTTCGGGCCATCGAGCAATTTTCGCGCGATCTCGCACATGCGATAGAGCTCGGCAATCGGAATTACGTCTTCGTGCGTGGCAATCTGAAAGACGCTGTCGCCGGACGTGTAGACGATCGGCTTGGCGGTCCTGACGTGTTCGTCGCCAAGTTCCTTGATGATCTCCGTGCCCGAAGCAGGCTTATTGCCCAGCGTCCCGCGCCCGATGCGGCGCTCGAATTCTTCGATCAGCTCGCGCGGAAAACCGTGCGGATAAACCGGGAAAGCCTGATCGAGCCAAATCCCGGCCATTTCCCAGTGCCCTGTCGTGGTGTCTTTGCCCGGCGAGCGCGTTGCGCCTTTGCCGAAATTGCCCAAGGGCTGCGCGGGCGGAGTGAGATTCGCGAGCGCCTTGATATTCGCCAAGCCGAGCGAGACAAGATGCGGCAACTTCAGCGGACGCGATCGCGCGACATGGCCGAGAGTGTCGCGTCCCACATCGCCATAGTCGGCCGCGTCAGGCAATTCGCCGATGCCAACGCTGTCGAGAACGATCCAGATAACGCGCTTGAATGGCCGGCCTGCACTCGCCACGCCGCTTCTCCCTACGAATCAGTAACTCGCCGCAGCATTCTACTCTTGATGACGCGTTGCGAGCGACGGCAACGCCCCTTGAGGATGCAGTTCCCGACGAAGTCAATTTCTTGGCTACGAACGCATTCGGCGAAATCACGAACGCCTGCATCCAACCGGAATTTTGAAAGATGGCGCGGCTTTTGCCGGGATTTGCGCGACCGAGTATAATGGTCAGTTTAAGCCTATGGCGACGGACCCACTAGAGCACCCCGACACCGCAAAAGGTTCAAAAGCGGCCACGTTTGCGACTGACGCTATCCGTGTGCGCGGCGGACGAGCGCACAACCTGAAGAACATCAACGTCGACATCCCCCATAACTCCATCACGATCGTGACTGGAGTTTCAGGTTCAGGAAAGTCGAGCTTGGCCTTCGACACGCTCTATGCCGAAGGACAAAGGCGCTACATCGAGTCGCTTTCGGCCTACGCGCGGCAATTTCTGGACCGCATCGAAAAGCCCGAGGTGGATGAGATCACGGGCATCGCTCCGGCGATCGCCATCCGGCAGAAAAACACGACGCGGAATCCGCGTTCGACCGTGGCGACGGCAACCGAAATCTGGGATTACATGCGGCTGCTGTGGGCGCGCGCCGGCAGGACTTACTGCTTCCGATGTGGCACCGAAGTTCGCAAGGATACAGTGGACGAAATCGCGGACCGCGTGCTTGGCCTGGCGGCGGGCCGGCGATTTCTCGTGCTCTACAAGCTGCAACTTGGCGAGCCCGCTGCCGCGCGGCCCGCAAAGGGACACAAGCTGCAAAAGCCTTCGGGCGATGCCGTGCGCCAGGCGCTTTCGAATTTGCAGAAGCGGGGATTCAACCGGCTCTACCAGGATGGGCGGCTCTACGAGTTTTCATCGCCAGAGACGCTGCTCGAGCTCGATTTCTCGCAACCGGCATTCGTAGTCGTAGATCGCCTGGTTGTGGATACATCGATTCGCTCGCGCTTGATGGACGCGATTGAAATCTGCTATCGGGAAGGGCGCGGCGAAGCGATTCTGGAATTTCCGGCCGACGAGCCCGGCCGCGACGCCGAGCGGCTCATCTTCAACGAGCGATTCGAATGCAAGAAATGCGGAATCGTCTACCAGGAGCCCGAACCGCGGCTGTTTTCGTTCAACAATCCGTACGGCGCATGCCCGCGATGCCAGGGATTCGGGAACACCATCGATTTCGATATCGATCGCGTGATTCCGGATCGAAGCAAATCGCTCGCCGGAGGCGCGGTAGAGCCGTGGACCAAGCCACGCTACCGCCAGGTGTTCGCGGAGATGAAGCAATACGCGCGCGCGAACGGCATTCAACTGGACGTTCCGTTCCGCGATCTCGCTGAGGCGCAGCAGGAAAAAATCATCGCCGGAGACCCCGCCGAGAAATTTCCCGGAATCCACGGTTATTTTCAGTGGCTCGAGCGCAAGAAATACAAATTGCACGTGCGCGTGTTTCTGAGCCGCTACCGGGGGTACGCGACATGCCCGGATTGCGGCGGCACGCGGTTGCGGCAGGAAGCACGAGCCGTTCAAATCGAAGGCAAGTCGATCACCGAAGCGGCAAAGATGACGGTCACGCAGGCCGCGCAATTTTTCCGGAGCATTCCACTGAGCCCGGCGCAAGCCGCGATCGCCGCAAAAATCCTCGAAGAAATCGAGGAGCGGCTGAAATTTCTTGAAGAGGTCGGACTGGAATATCTGACGCTGGACCGGCTGACTTCGAGCCTCTCCGGCGGAGAAGCACAAAGAATTCAGCTGGCGACGTCTTTGGGTTCGCGGCTGGTCGGGTCGCTTTATGTTCTCGACGAGCCATCCATCGGTTTGCACCCGCGCGACACGCACCGGCTGATTCACATTTTGAAAGGCCTGCGCGATCTGGGGAACACGCTCGTCGTCGTGGAGCACGATCCGGACACGATTCTGGCGGGCGATTATATTTTCGACCTGGGGCCGGGCGCCGGCGAGCACGGCGGCAAGATCGTGTTTGCGGGAACGCGGGAACAGCTTTTGCGCGACACCCGCTCGCTGACCGCGCGATATCTGAACGGCGATCTGAAGATTCCGACGCCTGGATTGCGCCGGAAGCCACGGGGAAAATTCCTGAAGATCATCGGCGCGCGCAGCCACAACCTCAAAGACGTGGACGTGATGATCCCGCTGGGCACGATCACAGCGATCACCGGCGTTTCGGGCTCGGGGAAATCAACGCTCGTCTACGACGTGCTGTACAAAGCGCTGCAGGCCAAGCGTACGGGCGGAAATTGGAAAGACGTGTGCGAGCGAATCGAGGGCGACGCGGCCATCACGGAAGTGGAAATGGTGGACCAGTCTCCGATCGGCCGGACGCCGAGGTCCAACCCCGCCACGTATATGAAAGCGTTCGATCCGATTCGAGAAGTTTTCGCCTCCACGCCCGACGCGAAGAAGCGGGGATTCACCGCGGGCCATTTCTCGTTCAATATTCCCGGCGGGCGCTGCGAGGCGTGCGAAGGCGACGGCACAGTGACAGTGGAGATGCGTTTCCTCGCCGACGTCGAGCTGGTGTGCGAAGAATGCCGCGGAACGCGATACAAGAGCAGCGTGCGCGAAGTTCGCTACCGTGACAAAAACGTCTGCGACGTGCTGCAGATGACGGTGCGCGAAGCGCTCGGATTTTTTGCTTCCGTGCCGAAGGTCGTGTCGCGGCTCAAAATCCTCGAGGAAGTCGGGCTCGGCTATTTGCGGCTCGGCCAATCGGCGACCACTCTTTCGGGCGGTGAAGCGCAACGCTTGAAATTGGCGGCGCATCTTACCCGGCAGACGAACGCCGGCCTGTTGTATATTTTTGACGAGCCTTCGACCGGCCTGCATTTCGATGACATTCAAAAGCTGCTGGCGTCGTTTCGGAAATTGATGGAGGGCGGCGCGTCGATTGTGATCATCGAGCACAATCTCGATATCATCAAATCGGCGGATTGGGTGATTGACCTTGGGCCCGAAGGCGGAGACGCCGGCGGGCGCGTGATCGCCGCGGGGACGCCGGAACAGGTCGCGCGGAACAGCGATTCGCACACGGGCAAATTTCTCGCGCGCGTATTGAATCACGACAACGAGGCGAACCACTGGAGCCGGCCCGCGTCCAGCGGCGGCAATGGGATTTCGAGGAGTTCACCAGCCGAGCGCGAATGAAATCGACGCAACGAATCGCGACCCTCGCGTTTGCAAGTGTCAGCATTTTCCTGCCTGCCGGATTCGGACAAACGACTCGCACTACGATCATTCATGAGCCGGAAGATCCCGCCGCAGTCGCTTCCCGGGAAACGGTCGCGAAGTCGCAAGCCGCGATGGACCGGAAGGATTTCGCAGAGGCCGCGAAAATCTGCGCGGACTACCTCGGCAAGAGTCCGGACGACGCGGCGGTCCATTTTCAGCTCGGGTATGCCGAAACGGCGCTGGGAAAACCGGGAGAAGCCGCCGCCGAGTATCGCAAGGCAACCGAGCTGGACCCGAAAATGGGCCCGGCGTTTCTGAATCTCGGCCTCACGCTTCTTGATTGCACACCGGAAGACTGCGCTAAAGCGCTGCGCGAAGCTGTTGACGCGCTCGAACAAGCCGACGGGCTAATGCCCGATCAAGCGAGAGTGAAATACGCGCTGGGCCTGGCGTTCGAACGCACGGCAGAGAATGAAGATGCGATCGAAAAGTTTCATGAGGCATTGAAATTGGATGCGCGCGAGTTTCCGGCCCAACTCGAACTCGCGCGATTGTTATTTATCACGAGTCAGCTCGAAGCGAGCGAGCGCGAATATCGAAAAGCGATTGCGCTGCAGCCGGATTCGGGCCCGGCAATTTATGGCCTCACCGAATGCCTGCTGAAGGAAAAGAAGCCAAGCGAGGCGGCTGCGGAATTGGCTGCGTATTTGCAACAGGCGCCGAAAGACGTTGATGCGCGGCTCGAACACGCGTCGGTTTTGAGCGACCTCGGAAGAAACGCTGAAGCGCTGGCGGAGCTCGATCGCGCCGCGACACTTCGGCCGGAGGCCACATCAACGCTCAAATTGCGCTCGCTGGTTGAAATTCGATTGCAGAATAACGCCGCCGCGCTGGCAACACTTCAGAAGCTTGAGGCCGCGACGCCGAACGATGCTGACGTTCACGCGCGCATCGGGCATCTTTTGCTCGAGAAGAAAGATTATCCCGGCGCAGCGAAAGAACTTGCCATTGCATTTGGCGCGGAACCGTCCCAAACGGAAGTTCTACGCGATCTGCTGGCGGCAAATTATCTCGGCGGGAATTATCCGGCCGCCCTGGAATTGCTCGAGACGCTTTCGAAGCGGGAGACGCTATCGAATGGCTCGTGGTTTGTCCGCGCGAACTGCTACGATAAACTGGGGAAAAAGAAGGAGGCGCTGGACGCCTACCGAAAGTTTCTCGACTTGAACGCGGGACAGACGAACGACGAATACTTTCTGGCGTCGGCACGCGCCCGAACCCTGGAACGCGAGCTCAAGGAAAAGGAGTGACGCTGTGATGATCGAGCTGCACGAGCGCGCCGCAGATTTGGGTCTCGCGCTGGCGCTCGTTTTCATCGTTCAAACTTCGAATGCGCGCGTGGAGGATTACCAGAAGCGATTCGCAGGCGAGAGCAATCCCGTTCGCAAGGCGAAAATCATGCAAAAGCTGGGCGATTCCGAGTTCGACCTTTTGCGGCAGCAAGTGGATGCCGGTGAACTCGACCCCGCCTTGCAGACGCTGACGGATTATCGCGACGAATGCATCTCGACGCACCAGTCGCTCAAGGCCACGGGAGTCGACGCGGAGCAGAAGCCGTCGGGTTTTAAGGAGCTCGAATTTTCCGTGAGCGAGAATCTGGGCCGGCTGCTCGAAATTCTCGCCGGCATGCCCAAAGACGAGCAGAAACGATTCAACGAAATTCGCTCGAACCTGGTCGAATTAGACCGGCAGCTCATCCTGGAGCTTTTTCCCCGGCAATCGAAGTCCGGCCCGAAGAAAAGTCCGTGAGCGCAGGAGATGTACCATGCGTGTCGCCGTAGCGTTTTGCTTCATCGTGGTATTCGGGTTTGCCCTCGTTGCAGTGCCGGTTTCCCGGGCCGCGACGCCGCAGAAGCGCGACTACCTTTCGGAAGAAGAAGCCGACAAGATCCGCGACGCGGATACGCCGAACGCGCGCGTGAAGCTTTTTCTTTCGTTCGCTGGCGACCGCTTGAAGAAGTTTCAATACGAGCTGGAGCGGACGCAGCCCGAAGCCCGTCGCGGCGAAACTCTGAACGGGCTGCTGAACGCGTATGCGGCCTGTGTCGACGATGCCGCCGACGTCATGAGCCTCGCCGTTGAAAAACAGCAGGAAATCCGCGCCGGAATCAAAGAAATTCAGAGCAGGGGGAAAGAATTTCTGACGACGCTGCACAAATTCGAGCAAAAAAACCCATTGCTCGACACGTACAAAGAGACGCTCGACGATGCGATTGAAGGCACGGAAGACGCGGTACGCGACGCGGAAAAAGCGGAGAAGGAATTGTCTCCGACGCCGACGCGGAGGCCCCAGTCTTGAAGGAAGCCAAGCGCCGATCTCGCGACGTTTCGGCAGCCGTGCCGATCTTCCGGCGAATGTTTACGCGGCTGGGATGCCAGGGCCGCCCGCCGCAGTTCGTCGTGGAGTTCCGTCCCTACGCTGGACTCTCGCACACGATCCGGCTGCGCGAGGATGTGGTCACTGCCAGACTGTCGGACCTCGTGCGCAGCGCGCCTCTGCCGGTCCTGGAAGCGATTGCAGCGATTCTGCTCGCGAGGCTTTATCGCCGGAGATCGCCGCGCGAATGTCTGGAGACATACCGGAAATTTTCAACCGCGCGGAGCACGCATCAGCGATTGCTGGCGCTGCGGCGGCGGCGCGGACGCAAAGTGGCGGAACGCCCGCGTGGTGAAGCGCACGATCTCGGTCCGCTCTTCGACGAATTAAACGCGGAGTATTTCGCGGGCGCCCTGCCCCGTCCCCGGCTGGCGTGGAGTGCGCGTCCCTGGCGCAGCATGCTCGGGTGCTTCGATCCGGCGCTGAGTCAGATTGTGATCAGCGGCGATCTCGACCGGGCGCGAGTTCCCCGGCACGTGGTGCAATATGTCCTTTTTCACGAAATGCTGCACCTGAAGCATCCGATCAAATATTCGCGCTGCCGCCTGGAATCGCACTCGATCGCATTCCGAAAGGAAGAGAAGCGGTTTTCGTATTACGAGCAGGCGCACCGATTTCTTGCGAAATATTCGGGAGTGTAGGCGCTTTCTTTTCGACCTTTGAGAGTTCGGCGGCTAACGTTGCGAGGGTTGTCTCGCATCGGCGGCCTGCATCTGGCGCGAGAGCTTTTCGATTCGCTCCCTGATTTTCCTGGCGTCGGGAGCCTGCGGCAGAATCTTCAGATATTCCGTGTAATACCGGATTGCTTTCGCATCGTCGTGGCGCTTGTCGTAGATTTGCGCGAGGAGCAAGCGCGGGCGCGCGAAATCATATTTGTATTGAATGGCATCCTGGAAACGATCGATCGCGGCGTCGGCGTCGCCTTTCTTGAGATAAAATTCGCCAACTTCCATTGCTTTCATCGCGTGATAGGGATCGTACACCTGAGTCTTATTCGGATCCTGGTCGGAATTCGCTGACGATGACTGGCTCGGCGAGGCGGCCGGCGGAGGCGCAGGTTTTGACGGCTGCGTTATCTCGTTCGGCGAGCCGGGTCGTGACGGAGGCGCGGGTTGGTCCTGGGCGCGTGCAGAACCCGGCAAGAAAAGCGCAAGGAATAGCGCGGGCGCGCAAAATGCGTGGCGTGGTCCGATCGCCGAATTGTGTTGCCGCTTCATCTTGCAACCATGCAGCCTAAAAAGGTTTCGATGGCGTCTGATATCATTGACGTTGCACCGCTGCTCAGCGCGCCGGCTGAGCCGCAATTCCCGCAACTATTTTAGCGCACCGATGGACCCTCGCGAAAAAGCCGCCAATTTAACGACTCAGCCCGGAGTGTATCTATTCCGCGACGCGGCCGGCACGACTTTATACGTCGGAAAGGCGCGATCGTTGCGCAGCCGCGTGAAATCGTACTTTCTCGAGGCGCGATCGCGCGACGCGAAAACAGGTTCGTTGGTTCGCGAGATCGCGGACTTCGATTACATCGTCGTTGACAACGAAAAAGAAGCGCTGGCGCTCGAGAACAACCTCATCAAGCAGCACAAGCCAAAATTCAATGTGCTCCTGCGCGACGATAAAACGTATCCGTACATTCGCTTCACCGCATTCGAAAAATTCCCCCGCGTGTATGTGACGCGGCGGCTCGTCTCCGACGGTTCGCAGTATTTCGGGCCGTATTTCCCGGCGAGTCTTGCCTACCGGCTGGTTCATTTGATCCACAAACATTTTCTGGTGCCGTCGTGCACCGTGGATCTGACGCGGGCCCATCCGCGACCGTGCCTGCAATTCTACATTCACCGGTGTCTCGGTCCGTGCGTCCCGGGGCTCACGACGGACGAGCGCTACGCCGAAGCAGCGGCGCACGTGCGATTGTTTCTCGAAGGACGGCATAAGGACCTGGTGAACGTGCTCGAAGAACGCATGGAGCAGGCTTCCGCGCGCGAACAATACGAGGAAGCCGCTGGATATCGCGATCTCCTCCGCACGCTGCGCGAGATGGAAGAACGGCAAAAAATCGCCGCGGCTGCCGGAGACGATACGGACGTCATCGCCTGGTACGCGGAGCCGCCGCAGGTGGCCGTTAATCTATTTCACATTCGCGGCGGGCGCGTCGTGGACCGGCGAGATTTCTATTGGGAGGATCAGGAGGAGTTCGATCCCGGCGAATTCCTTCCGTCGCTTTTGAAGCAGCTTTATCTCGAGTCGCGCTACGTGCCGCGGTATATCCATGTGCCGCTCGATTTTGAAGACCTCGAGCTTTTGGAAGAAGTGCTCACGGAATCGGCGGGCCATCGCGTTGAGATCCTGACGCCGCAGCGCGGACCGAAGCATGCGTTTCTCGAGCTGGTGGAGAAGAACGCGCAGCATTCGTTCGTGCAGAGATTCCGCGTCCTGCGGCCCAGCTCGAGCGCGATCTCGGAGGCGCTCGAATCGGCGCTGGGTTTGCCGGAACCTCCGAAGCGAATCGAGAGCTTCGACATTTCGCACATTCAAGGCTCCGATACGGTCGCGTCCATGGTCGTTTGGGAAAACGGCAAGATGAAGAAATCGGACTACCGGAAATTCATCATTCGCGGCGACGCAGCGTCGCATACGGATGCGCCCGGACTTCTACGCGACGACTTCGCCAGCATGCGCGAAGCCGTGGAGCGCCGCTACCGCCGCCTGCGCGACGAAACAAAACCAATGCCGAGCCTGATCCTGATTGACGGCGGCATCGGGCAGTTGCACGCGGCAGCCGCCGCGCTCGACGCGCTCGAAATCATCAACCAGCCCATCGCCAGCATCGCCAAGAAGGAAGAGATTCTCTATGTGCTCGGGCGCGAGGATCGGCCAATTGTTCTCGAGCGCCATTCGCCGATTCTGCACCTGATCCAGCAGATTCGCGACGAGACGCACCGCTTCGCCGTCACCTTCCATCGCAAACGCCGCACGCGCTCGCGCGTCCGGACTGCCCTCTCCGACATTCCGGGCATTGGAGAACGCACCGCCCAAAAACTGCTCCGGGAATTTGGGAGTGTGGCGCAGTTGCGACGGCTTGGCGTGGAAGAGATCGCGCGGGTGGTCAATCGAACCCAGGCACGGCGCGTCGTCGAATATTTTCAAAAGGAGTCCGAAAGCACAAAAGGCACGGAGCAAGTTCGGTAGGACCCCACGGGTACTGCGATTCGCGGGACTGCTCCGATCGCCTGCCTCGGCGCGGCGATGATGGAATTTGGCGCGCTCTTTCGCGTCACCGATTGCACGCGCGTCGAATCGAATCCGCGAGCCTCACTCAGCAACCTGCAGAGGCGCCGCGACTTCTTGCCTGCCAAGAGGTCGTATGTTATTGTCCCCATGGGAGGTAAGAATGAGCGACAATGTCGGTTCGAAAGTCAGCTTTTTCCTCGTCGGGCTTGGTATCGGAACCCTGCTCGGGATTCTCTTCGCGCCGAAATCGGGTGAAGAGACTCGCGAATACCTTGCTTCCCGCGCCGACGAAGGCCGCGAGTACGCACAACGCAAGGCGCGCGAGCTTCGAGAGCGTGCCGAAGATTTGATCGCACGGAGCAAGGAAATCATGGCCCGGCAGAAAGATGCGGTGTCGGGCGCGGTAGAAGCCGGTAAGGACGCATACCGGGAAAAGGCGAAAGCTCAATAGCGAGGCGATAGTTCGAATGCAAGGGTGGATAGCAGCGTTTGTAATCATAGCGGCGCTCGCGATCGTCATGCAGGCGGCGATCATGTTCGGCATGTACACGCAGTTCAAGCGAACAAGCGAGCAACTGACGAGACTGAGCCAAGATCTGGATTCGCGGATCAGCCCAATCCTCCTGCGCATCAATCGTATTCTGGAAGATTCCGAAGAGCGCATCACCTGCATCGTTGGCGACGCCGCGGAAATCACGCGGATCGCTCGCGGGCAAGCGCAAAAGGTCGACCGGGTGTTTACGGACGCGGTCGAACGGCTGCGCGTTCAGGTCGTACGCGCCGATCAGATCCTGACCGGCGCTCTCGAAGTGATCGAAGATACGGGGTCGCGCGTGCGGCGCACGCTGCAGGGGCCCGTCATGCAAGTTTCCGCGGTTCTCAAAGGCATCAAGGTGGGCTTGGATTTCATTCGCGGCCAACAGCCGCGGCGTCCGACGGAATCAGCTTCCCCGGACGACGAACTTTTCATTTAACGTAAATCTGGGCGCTCCCGGCGCCCAGAAAAAACTCATCCCCAGCAAGAATTGATTCAGCGACCCCAGAAGCGAAGGCAGTAGTTTGCCCAAATCCACCGAAGTTCGAACTGACTCATTGCCAAGCGGGTTTGAACGGGTGAGACGAGGCTTCAGCGAATCCAGCCGCCGCCGAGTACTTTTTCGCCGGAGTAGAAGACGGCCGCTTGACCCGCTGTGATGGCGCGCTGGGGGTTATCAAACACCAAGGCAGCGGTGCGATCACCGGTGGCGGTCACGGTTGCGCAGGCGGGATCGTGGCGATGGCGAATTTTTACCGTCGCGCGCACGGGCCCATCCGGCACTTCGAACGGGATCCAATTCACATCGCGGAGTTCACAATCATTTCGCCGCAATTCTCCATCCTCGCCGACGACGACGCGATTCCGCTCGCGGTCCAGCGCGAGGACGTAGAGCGGCCGCCCCGTCGCGATGCCAAGGCCCTTGCGCTGGCCAATCGTGAACTGATGCAGCCCGCCGTGGCGGCCGAGAATCTCGCCGCCAGTCGTTACGATCTCCCCCTCGTCCGTCGCGTCAGGCCGCCCCTGCTCCAATAGATAGCTGCTGATAAATTGAACGTAGTTGCCGCTCGGCACGAAACAGATTTCCTGGCTTTCGGGCTTTTCGGCGACGGGCAGATTCGACGTACGCGCAATTTCGCGCACTTCAGACTTGGTCAGATCACCCAGCGGGAAATCGGTTCGCGCGAGCTGCTCCTGGGTGAGGCCGAAGAGAAAATAGGACTGGTCCTTGGAGTCGTCACGCGCTTTCCACAGTTCCCAGCGTCCAGTCGACGAGTTCTGCGCGACTCGAGCGTAGTGGCCCGTCGCAAGGCGTTCGGCGCCAATCTGCCGCGCCATGCTCAAAAGCTCGTCGAACTTGACGTGGCTATTGCAATTCGAGCACGGAATCGGCGTCCGGCCCTCCAGATAATCATTGACGAATGGGCGAATCACGGTTTCCTCAAACTGGCGTTCGAAATTCACAACGTAGAACGGAAAATCGAGATGTTGCGCGACGCGCCGCGCGTCGTAGACGTCGTCGAGCGAGCAGCAGCGATGTGCGACCGGGCCATCGCCTTGGAGCTGCGGAAGCCGCCGCTGATTCCAGAGTTGCATGGTCAAGCCGATAACGGAATGACCGCGCTGGCGAAGAATTGCGGCAGCCGTCGAGCTATCCACGCCGCCGCTCATCGCAACCGCAATGGTTGACAACGCGGACTCCGGCGGATTCGCACGCGAGCGCGGCGTTTCTTGCGGATGGATCGAGAATGTAGCGTTTGACGTCATCGAAGCGTCGCAGTCTTTCCGTAAGCCGGCGATAGCTCGCGCAGATGTCCTACGACCTGAGGAATGGTCGCGATGGCGTAGTCGATTTCCGCCGCGGTTGTGCCGCGCCCCAGGCTGAAGCGCACGCTGGAGCGGCCTTCTTCGGGCGTGAGACCGATGGCCCGCAGCACGTGAGACGGCTCAACCGCTCCGGACGAGCACGCTGCGCCCGTCGAACAAGCGATGCCGCGCAAATCGAGTCCGATCACGAGCGATTCGCCTTCAGCGAAGGAAAAAGTGATGTTCGAAGTGTTCGGAACTCGAGACGCGCGCGAGCCGTTGACGTGGCATTGCGAAATTGCGTCGAGGAGCGAATTTTCCAACCGGTCGCGTAGCGCGCCGACATGTAGAGCGTCATCGCCGGCAAGGTGCGCAGCCAGATCAGCGGCGCGGCCCAGACCCACAATTCCGGCTACATTTTCGGTGCCCGGACGGCGGTCGCGCTCGTGATGCCCGCCAAACTGGATGGGCTGCAATTTCGTCCCAGTTCTCAGATAGAGCGCGCCGGTGCCCTTCGGGCCATAAATCTTGTGCGCCGAAAGCGAAAGCAGATCGACGCCGAGTTGATTGACGTCAACGGGCAGCTTGCCGGCTGTTTGCACGGCGTCCGAGTGAAAGTAAATATCGGCTTCGCGCGCGATTTCAGCGATTTGTGATATGGGCTGAATCGTCCCCAATTCGTTGTTCGCATGCATCACACTGATCAAAATCGTCTCGGGCCGCAGCGCGCGGCGAATATCTGCCGGATCGACGATCCCATCCGAGCCGACCGGAATAAAGGTCACCTCCACGCCGTCCGATTGCAACTTTTCGCTGGCGTGAAGAACGGCGTGATGCTCAATCGCCGTGGTGATCACGTGCCGCTGACCCGAAGCGTTCGCGGCGATCCCAAAAATCGCAAGATTGTCGGCTTCCGTGCCGCCGCTGGTGAAGACGATTTCAGCAGGCTTTGCTCCGATCAGGCGCGCTACGGATTCGCGCGCTTCCTCCACAGCCAGACGGGCCTGTTGTCCGGGCGAGTGGATCGAACTGGCGTTGCCGTAAACGTCCGAAAAATATGGCAGCATCGCGTCGAGAACTTCCGGCGCGACCGGCGTGGTCGCGTTGTAGTCCAGGTAAACTCGCATATGGTGGGCGCGATTTCGGCTATCGAGTTCGCCGCCCTCTCAAACCAGAGTAACCGCCCGAGTCGGGGAGGGTCAAGCGAGGCAATCCGCGCCGCTCGCGTACAAGCTCGGTCTTCAGCATGGTTTGCTGACATCGCACATCCTCCCCGGGGTTTCTTGACAACGAGGCGAAGCGCCGCTAGCGTGATAACAGGGGAACGGAACTTCATTGACTGACGCTTCTGCTCTCCGGGAGATCCATTTGGCGCGATCCATCATTACGCTGACTACAGACTACGGAACATCGGACCATTTCGTCGGTGCGATGAAGGGCGTCATTCTAAACATCAATCCCGAAGCCGAAATCGTAGATATCACGCATTCGGTGGCGCCTTATGACGTGCTGGACGCGGCGATCACCGTCAATCAGGCATCACGCTTCTACCCCCATCGCACGATTCACATTGTGGTTGTCGATCCGGGCGTTGGCACGGCCCGGCGGCCTCTTCTGGTGTCTGCGGGCACGCAATACTACGTGGCCCCGGACAATGGCGTGCTCTCGCTGGTCTACGAGCGGGAAAAGGAATCGCTGACGGTCCGGCACATCACCGCCGAACATTACTTTGTCCGGCCGGTCAGCAACACCTTCCACGGCCGCGACATTTTCGCACCCGTGGGCGCCGCGCTCTCAAAGACGTGGCAGACTGCCAGCTTTGGAGATGAGATCGAAGATTTCACGCGGATGACGATGCCGAGGCCGAAAGTCAACGGAAACGTCGTCAAGGGCGTGGTGCTGCGCGTGGACCGGTTTGGAAATCTAGTTACGAACCTCACGCCGGAAGACGTTCCCTCCGTGTCCCCTGAGAACGGAATGGTAAAGGCTCTTGTCGGAAACAAGGAAGTCGGCAAGGTTGTGCGGACGTTTGCAGAAGGGCCGCAGGGCGAAGCGGTGGCATTAATCGGCTCGAGCGGATTTCTTGAATTTGCGGTGAACAAAGGCGACGCGGCGAAGGCCTTGAATGCGCACCGCGGCGCCGAAGTTACTGTCGAAGTGAAGTAACCCAACCCTCCGAAGCTCCCAGGAGTGTCCCCGGCATTATCGTTTGACGCTCGATTCGCATTGTATTCAAAGGATCAGCGCGCAAGATCGGCCACAGCCAATTGCGCGCGCGTGCGCGGGTCCATCCAGTCGCGAAGTGCATCGCCGAGAAGATTGAAAGAAAGTACGGCAGCCATAACGGCGAGTGCCGGAAAGATCACCAGGTGCGGCGCGTCGAAGAGATGGCTTCGCGCGTCGTTCAACATTCCGCCCCAGCTCGGCATCGGTGCAAGCACTCCCAATCCCAGGAAGCTGAGCGTGGATTCGGCGAGAATCGCACCAGCCATCGCGATTGTGGCCTGAACGAGCACCGGCTGAAGAATGTTTGGAATCAGATGCCGGACGATGATTCGAGCGTGCGACGCGCCAAGCGAGCGAGCTGCGAGAACGTACTCCATTTCCTTCGCCTGCAAAATTTGGGCGCGAGCGAGCCTGGCGTATCCGGCCCAGCCCGTGATCGAGAGCGCCACGATGACCTTCCCCATGCCCGGCCCCAGAAACGCGGCGAAGGCGATGGCCAGCAAAATTCCGGGAAATGAGAGAAACGCGTTGATCAGCACGATATTCACGATTCGGTCGAGCCAGCCGCCGAAATATCCGCCGAGACAGCCGATCGTGAGGCCGACGATGCCGGACGTAAGAACGACGCTTACGCTGACGAGCATTGAGACGCGCGCGCCGAAAAGCACGCGAGAAAGAATGTCGCGGCCAAGTTCATCGGTCCCCATCCAGTGCCCGGCGCTCGGAGCGCTGAGCCGCACGGCAAGATCCTGCGCGGCTGGATCGCGAGGCGCGAGCCACGACGCTCCGAGGGCACAGATGACCAGCAGGGCGCTGATGGCGAGCCCCCAGCGCCCAAGCGCGTTTTGTTTCCAGAATCGCTTAAGCCCGTTCAAAGCGGCGCCTCATTCGAATCGCATCCTCGGATCAACGAACAGATAAAGGAAATCGGTCAGCAGGTTCACCAGTACGTAAGAAACTGCAATCAAGAGAATGCATCCCTGCAACAGTGGATAATCGCGGGCTTGGATGGCTGTAACCGCGAGGCGTCCGATCCCAGGCCACGAAAAAATTGTTTCCGTCACAATCGTTCCGGCAAGCAGCGTGCCGAATTGCAGGCCGAGAATCGTGATGATCGGAATCAAGGCGTTGCGAAAAGCGTGACGAAACAACACCGAAGTTTCGGATACACCTTTAGCGCGCGCCGTCCGCACGTAATCGCTAGACAGCTCTTCAATCACCGCGGTTCGCACCATGCGAGTGAGAATGGCAGCGAGCGCGGCGCCGAGCGTGATCGCGGGAAGTATCAAGCTCCGCAGGCCGCCACGCCCGGACACCGGCAGCAATCCGAGACTCACGGAGAAAATGAGAATTAAGATAGGACCCAGCGCGAAGTTGGGAATCGATAATCCAAACAGCGTAAGCACGCTTACCGCGCGATCGGCTGCCTGGCCGCGCTTGTAGGCGGCGAGCACGCCCGCGGAAATCCCAATGATCGCGCACGCAATGAGAGCGAAAACGGCAAGCTCGAGCGTGGCCGGATAGTGCTCGAGTATCACGCGCGTGACCGGCTGCTGGTAGCGAAACGACTCGCCGAGGTTGCCGCGGATCACGCCGCCGAGATAGCGCGCATACTGCGTTGGGAGGGGAAGATCGAGGCCCAGCGCGTGGCGAAGTTGCTGCAAGTCTTCGAGGCGGGCGCCCTCTCCCAGCATCTGTTCCACCGGATCGCCCGGAACGATGTGCGCGAGTAGGAACACCATCGTGACGATCAGCCAAAGCGCAGGAAGAGCGAGGACGATGCGCTGCAGAATGCGCCGCAGAATCGTCACGAGCCCACGCGCTTTCGACTGGACGGCGGCGGCGAACTCGAAGCGGATTGCGCCGCGGATTTCGCGGCCGGCGTTGCTGGTAGTTGCGCCTCAATGCCCGTCGAGGAGGCAGTTGCTCGCGTATCGAGCGATTTGATTTTGACGCGCGAGACGCGCCGGCGATCCATATCCATCACCGTAAAGAGCAAGCCGTACGCTTCAAAGCTTTCTCCACCGCGCGGCAAGAATCCCAGGCGGCTCAAGACGAATCCACCAATCGTTTCGTACGACGAGTCATCCGGAAGCTTAATGCCATACTGAGCTTCGAGGTCGCGCACCTTCAAAGCGGCATCGAAGACCAGCGAACCATCGGGCAGGCGCACCGGACGCTCGACAACGTCGAACTCGTCGTGAATCTCGCCGACCATTTGCTCGAGAATGTCTTCGAGCGTGATGAGTCCAAGAATGCTGCCGAATTCATCCACGACCATGGCGATCTCTGTGCGCCGGACGCGGATTTCTACCAGCAATTCACTCGCGGGCTTCGTTTCCGGGACGATCAGAATTTCGCGGATGTAGTGCCTCAGATTGAACTCGGCCGGTGGAGTGCCGTCGGTGGGCTTCACTTTCTCCAGCAGCGGCCAGATTAGATCCTTGATGTGCACGAATCCAGCCACGTGGTCCAGCGTGAGTTCATAGACCGGAAGCCTTGAGCGTTGGGTCGTCGCGAACATCTTCATCGCATCTTCGAGGCTCGCTTCCACCGGCAAAGCGTGGATATCGGGGCGCGGCACCATCAGCTCGCGGACTTGTACTTGGGCCAGCTCCATCATCCCCCGAATGAACTGCATCTCAGAGGCCTGAAGCAGCCCGCGCTCGCGCGCTTGCTCGATCAGGACTTGCAACTCTTCGGCGGAGTGGACAACGGCGTGGCTGTGCAACGTCGAGACTCCGAGACTCCGCACAATTTTTTCAGCGATACCGTCGAGAAGATCAATGGCCCACCGGAATGCATCCAGGAACCAGCTGAAGGGTCGCGCGATGATGAGGGCCACGCGCTCGGCCCGAGCCAGGCTCACGCTTTTGGGCACAAGCTCGCCGAGAATGACTTCCATCACGGTGAGCAGTCCAAATGCGACGACCAGCGCGATTCCGTGCGCGGCGATCGCGGCCCAATGCCCGGGAATGGCGGCGACGGCCGGCCTAATCATGCGCGAGAGCGTAATCTCGCCAATGTAGCCGAGCGCGAGACTCGCGAGCGTGATCCCGACCTGCACGCCGGAGATCACGCGCCCCATGTCGCCCATGAGCGATTCGACGATCCGCGCGCGCGCGTCACCTTGCTCAATCAGTTGACGGACGCGCGAAGTCCTCACGGCCACGAGCGAGAATTCCGCAGCCGCGAAGAAGGCGTTTACGCCGACGATCGCCAGAACCCCGAACAGTTGAAGGAATGCCATCGAAGAAAATTCTAGCAATTTGCGATGTGGAAAAGGGAAATTCAACCGTCGGAACGTACGAGGATAGTGACTTAGCTGCGGCGCTCTTCGTCGCGCGGGTTGCGGCGCCCATGACCATACGCTAGACTGCCCGAGAACAATGCCTGCGCGAGTGCGCTCTCATTTCTTGCGGAATTTTGCCGCTTTTATTCTTCTCCTCCTCGGCGCGTGTTTCCTGGTGGCCTGGTGGATGATCTGGCGTCCCTTGCCCACGCTCGATGGCACCACCGAGCTGCCGGAGCTGAAAGCGCCGGTAAATGTCGAACGGGACACTTGGGGCATACCGTGGATTCAGGCCAATTCGCTTGAGGATCTCGTCACGGCGCAGGGATACGTCGTGGCGCAGGATCGCCTTTGGCAGATGGATCTCCTCCGCCGCGCGGCCGCCGGCGAGCTTTCCGAAATATTCGGCAGAGTCGCACTCGAAGCGGATCGCGAAAACCGGAAACTCGGGCTTCGTGAAGCTGCCGAAGCCGCTCAGGGGCGGATGGATCCGCAGTCGCGCAGCATCCTCGAAGCCTACGCAAAGGGAGTCAATCGCTATATTGACGATCGGCGTGGCCGGTTGCCGATCGAATTCACTTTGCTTCACTACGAGCCGCGGACTTGGACCCCTGCCGACACGTTTCTGATCAGCGCATACATGTGGAAGGTGCTCACCACAAGCTGGAAAGCAAAACTCAATCGTGCGCGCATAACCGCCCTGGTGGGACCTGAGAAGGCTCGCGATCTCTTCGTCGTGGATTCACCGCTCGATCACTACATCGTGGGCGCGCCGGATATCGGAAGCAAAGTCGCCATGATGCCCTCGCGCAATATTCTTGCTGACTCGATGCCGCAGTTTCGCGGCGGGTGGCTTGGGGATTTGGGGCTGGCACCCGAAGCCATTGAGTGGAATACGGCCGCCGCTTTTCTCACTCAGTTCGAGGAACAAACTTCCGCGACGATTGGGAGCAATAATTTCGTCGTGAGCGGCGAGCACGCAGCTTCCGGAAAGCCGATTTTGGCGAACGACACGCACTTGGCGTTCAGTATGCCGGGCATTTGGTACATCATCCATCTAACCGCGCCAGGATGGAATGTCGAGGGCTTCACCTTTCCCGGCTCTCCGCTGATTATCATCGGCCACAACGATTCGATCGCCTGGGGATTCACAAATAGCAATGCGTCCGTACAAGATCTCTACGCGGAAACGCTGAATCCCTCGAACCCGCTCGAGTATCAGGCGAACGGCTATTGGGTTACCGCGAAAACTCGCCGCGAAGTCATTCACGTAAAAGGTGAAGGCGACGATATTCTCGACGTCATCCTCACTCGCCACGGTCCGATCGTGGATCAGGACCCACCCGGACCGAACGCGCACGCTTACGCGCTCCGCTGGACGGCTACGGAGCCGGGCGCGCTCGATTTTTCCTATCCGCTTCTCGGACAAGCAACGAATTTTTCTGAATTTCTTCAGATTCTCCACAAAATTCCGGGGCCCGGGCAAAACGCTGTTTACGCAGATACGAATGGCAATATTGGCTTCGCGATCGGCGCGTGGATTCCCATTCGGAAGAATGGAACGGGCGCACTTCCCGTCGACGGAGCGACCGACCAATACGAGTGGACTGGATACATCCCACCCGACGATTTACCCAAAGTTTTGAATCCCGAAGGCGGCATCATCGCCACAGCCAACGCGCGGACCATCGGCCCGGCGTACAAATATTTCATCACCGATCGGTGGACTGGGCCGGAGCGCACCGCCCGGCTTTACGAACTTCTGACCGGCCGGAAAGATTTGCGTCCCGCCGATGCCAATACCATCCAAAACGACATCCTGAGCCTGCCCGACAAATTTCTGGCGCGGCAACTGGTGGATTCAAGCGGTCAGGCCACGCCCAGCGATCCGCGCACGAAATCGCTCATCGACAAATTGAGTTCGTGGGATTACCGCGCATCGGCCGATTCCGTGGAGACGTCGTTCGTCGAATACACGCGTCACGAGCTTTTCGGATATCTCTTGCGGCCGTACCTCGTCGGCGATCCGAGCCAGTACGAACTGTGGGAGCCCGCGAGCGAATACAACGAAGTGTGGTGGCGCGACAAAATTTTTCTTACGAACCTGCTGATCGACCGTCCGGCAGCCTGGCTGCCCAAAGAATTTAAGAGCTACGACGATTTGCTAATGACGAGCGCCGACGCAGCTACGAAAACGATGGCGGCCGCGACTCCCGACGGTGATCCCTTGCACGCGACTTGGGGAAAGCTGCATCCGCTCGAAATGTATCATCCGCTTGGCCGCACCGGCTGGCTCCAGCAGTTTCTGAGCATCGGGCCGGTCGAAGAGGGCGGCACACTCGACACGGTGAAGGCGATGGGCTACCGTCACGGGCCTGCGATGCGCTTCGTCGCCGATCTTTCAGACTTCGATCAATCCCTGATGGAGATCCCGGCCGGCGAATCGGGCCAATACGCGAGCCCGCACTACCGCGATCAGTTTCCCGAATGGTACGCGGGCCGGGGAATTCCCGCGCCCTTCAGCGCTGCGGCCGAGGCTCGCATCGAAGTTCATCATCTGAAGTTGGTTCCGTAGACGAACGCATTCCATCGAGAATCGCTTCGATCGCGTATGCCTGAGCTCCCTGAAGTTGAAGCCGTTGCGGTTGCCCTAAGGCCGCTCGTTCGCGGGACCACCATTCTTCGTTGCCGAGTGATTCATCCGATTGCTGTTCGTCCCACGACAGGCCGCGGCGCAAACGCGGCGGCACGGCGAATCGCCGCGCAGCTTCGCGGCCGGACCATCCTGAACGTTGAACGCCGCGGAAAATATCTGCTGTTGCCTTTGGATCGCGGAATCGTCGTAATGCATTTTCGCCTCGATGGACAGCTCGTATGGTTCGATTCGGCGAGGATCAGAGGCCATGTGGACGTCGCGCTTCAAACCGATCGCGGGACTCTCGGCTTTCTGGATCGCGGCCACTTCGGCCGCGTCTATTGGTATCGGGGCATCGAGGACGCGACAGGCGTGAATCAACTGGGCGTGGATCCGCTCGCAAAAGAATTCACTGCCGCGCATTCGGCCGGTCTTCTCTCTTCAAGCCGCCGCCCACTCAAAGAGTTTCTTCTCGATCAAACTCGAATCGCGGGAATCGGAAATATTTATTCGAGCGAGGCCCTGTGGCGAGCGCGGCTTGACCCGCGAAAGCCTGCCAACCGCGTGAGCCAACGCGAGACCTCGCGGCTGCATAACGCCATTGTTGACGTTCTGCGTCGTGCGCTAGAATGCTGTCTCCATCCGGCGCCCGACTTTCGCAACCCGGATTGGTGGTTTCAGGGACTCGAAGCGATCTTGCGCGTATACGATCGCGAAGGTCTCGCGTGCCGCCGGTGCGCCGCAAAGGTTCGTCGAATCGAACAGAGCGGCCGATCGACGTATGCGTGCTTGCGATGCCAGCGATGAAGGGCACATCGGGCCGATTGAAGTTTTTACTTCCGGAGATACACTGAGGCAATTGTGAGCCCAGCAGCCAACAAACCGGTTGAGGCGGTAAAAAAGGGCGACTTCGAACGCTCGCTTGGGCGTCTCGAAGAGGTCGTAAAGCGTCTCGAAAGCGCCGATCTTTCACTTGACGAAGCCATGAAGCTCTTCGAAGAAGGCGTGACGCTCTCCCGCGAGTGCCAGAAGCAGCTCGAAGAGGCTGAAGGCCGCATCGAAATCCTGCTCAAGAAAGCCGGCGGCAAAATTGAAGCCCAGCCTTTTGAGACGGATGAAAAAAGCTCGTAACGGCGCCCCGTCGTCCACGGGCCATTTCAAATCTTCGTGATTCAATCCACGGAATGAAACTTCCCGACTTCTTCGAATCGGATCGCGCAGCAGTTGACGCGGCTCTCGAGAAATTTCTGCCAGCCCCGGGAACCCCGCCCCAGTCGATCCACGAAGCGATGCGATACAGCCTTTTCGCGGGCGGTAAGCGCCTGCGGCCCGTGTTGTGCCTTGAATCGGCGCGCATGTTTGCCGATCCGCCGGATGCGGCCTTTCCCGCGGCCTGCGCGATCGAGTTCATCCACACGTATTCGTTGATTCATGACGATCTTCCTGCGCTCGACAACGACGACCTCCGGCGCGGCAAGCCCACGTGCCACAAGAAATTTGGCGATGCCATCGCCATTCTAGCGGGCGATGCGCTTCTCACATTGGCATTCGAGACGCTGGCCAAATCTCGCATCGATCCCAGTCGCGGTATCCGCCTCGTTTCCGAGGTTGCTCAGGCTGCCGGAACCGTTCGCGGCATGGTGGGAGGACAAGTCGCAGATCTCGAAGCGGAGCGCAGGCCGGTCGGACTTGAGGCGCTCGAATACATTCACCGATCCAAAACGGCAGCGCTGATTCGAGCCTCGATCGTGTCGGGCGCGATCGCGGGCGGCGCGGGCGACAACGACATTGACCGCCTGCGCAATTTTGGCGAGTACATCGGCTGGGCGTTCCAGGTGGTGGACGACATTCTCGATGTCGAAGAATCCTCAGCCGTGCTGGGCAAGACCGCCGGCAAGGATCAAGTACAGCAGAAGGCCACGTATCCAGCTCTGATTGGTCTGGAAAAATCGCGCGCGAAAGCAAACGAGCTCGAAGGAAAGGCAATCTCCGAATTGAGTTCTTTTGGCGCGAGAGCCGGGCGCTTGCGGCAGCTTGCTGAATTTCTGGTCGCTCGCCGCGCGTGATGCATTGAAACCGCGCGCTCTCAAGACTCGACTCGATATCTTGCTGGTCGAACGCGGCCTTGCTCCTTCGCGTCAGCGCGCGCAGGCGCTGCTTCTTGCCGGGAATGTCATCGTCAATGGACAACCCGCGAGCAAGCCCGGCGCGCTCGTCCTGAACGACGCCGAAATCCGCATCTCCGGCGAGGCGATTCCCTACTCCAGTCGCGGCGGCTTAAAGCTCGAAGGCGCGCTGGAAGATTTTCGTCTCTCGCCTGCCGGGAAAATCTGCCTCGATGCCGGCAGTTCGACCGGCGGATTCACGGATTGCTTGCTGCAGCGCGGCGCCGCGTGCGTCTATGCAATTGACGTGAACGTGAACCAGCTCGATTGGAAGCTCACTCGCGATGCGCGCGTTGTTCCCATCGAGTGCAACGTTCGTTACCTCAAGCGCGAACAGATTCCGGAATCGATCGATCTCGTCGCAATCGATCTCTCGTTCATCTCGGTGGCCAAAGTGCTCCCCGCGATCGTTGAGGTCGCTCGCCCCGGCGCCGATTTCCTTATTCTGATCAAGCCGCAATTCGAATTGGAGCGCGCCGACATCGGAAAAGGCGGGATCGTGCGCGACTCCGCCCTCCACCAGCGAGCGATTGAACGCGTGACCAAAGCGGCGCTCGAAAATTCTCTCGAGCCCGCCGGCGTGCGTCCAAGCCGCGTGCCGGGCGCCGAGGGCAATCTCGAGTTTTTTCTCCACGCCGTCCGCAAGCCCTCTAGTACAATCGCCGCCGGACGAAAATGATTCGCGCCGTCGGCATCATCTGCAAGCGACGCCAGGAAGATTTGTGCTCGGTGGTGCCGCCGCTCGTCGAATGGCTCCGCGAGCGCAAACTGGAAGTCTTTCTGGACGAGAGCGCCGCCGCGTCTTGCAGCTCTCTCGAAACAGCGGCCACGCAAGAAACGCTGGTAACGCGGTCCGACCTCGTCATCGTGCTTGGCGGCGATGGCACGCTTTTGGCTGCCGCGCGCCTGCTGCAGAATCGCGAAGTCCCCATCCTTCCCGTGAATCTCGGATCGCTCGGATTCATGACGAGCGTGACGCTCGAAGAACTTTATCCTCTACTCGAGCAAACTCTCGCCGGCGCCCACCACGTGAGCGAACGTATGACGCTCCAGGCCGAGGTCGTCCGGCGGGGTTCGGTCTCGCACATGCAACGCGCGTTGAACGATGCCGTGGTCAATCAGGCCGCGCTCGCCCGGCTGATGGAATTTCACGTCCATGTGGGCGGCAGCCATGTCGGACGTTACCGCGCCGATGGATTGATCATTGCCACGCCGACCGGCTCGACCGCCTATTCGCTCGCGGCCGGGGGCCCCATCGTTCATCCCGATGTTCACGCATTTGTGATCACGCCCATCTGCCCGCATATGCTGACGAATCGTCCCCTCGTCGTGCCGGATGCCGCCCGCATCGAAATTGCGTTCACTCATGAAGGCGAACCGGTGCACGTCACTCTGGATGGACAAGTGGGGATTCAGCTCGAACGCGACGATCGGATCGTGATTACAAAGTCGCCGAATCGCGTGCTTCTCGTTCAGTCGCCGAAAAAGTCGTATTTTGAAGTTCTGCGGAACAAACTGCGCTGGGGTGAACAGTAGAACTGGATTCTGCGTCGCGCGGCGCGAAAGTCACTCGCCGCGAACCAGATCATTGCGCGATTCTCGCTTTCGAATCACGCGGGCGCGCCGGCCTTGCACGAGAATTTCCTGAGGCCGCGGGCGTGAATTGTAATTGCTCGCTTCTACCTGGCCGTACGCGCCTGCTCCCCACAACGCCAGCACGTCTCCGGCTCGGACTTCCTCGATCGGCCAATCGTGAAGGAAGCAGTCGCCGCTTTCGCAAACCGGGCCAACGATATCGGCCCGAACGATTTTCGCCCGCTTGTTTGTGCGGTGAACCACCGTAATCGGATGCACTGCAGCATAAAGCGCCGCACGAATGAAATCGTTCATTGCCGCATCCACGACCACGAAAAATTTGCCCCGAGTCCATTTCGTGTAAATCACGCGCATCAGAAGCACGCCGGTCGGGCCGGCGATGGACCGGCCGGGCTCAAGCAAGACGCGGCATCCAAGCGGGCCGAGCGCCCGCGCGACCACTCGTCCATAATTCGATATCGTCGGCTGATTTTCGGTCGTATATCGGATTCCCAGGCCGCCGCCAACGTCGATGTAGGTCAGATGAATTCCGTCGCGGCGCAACTCGCGTACGAATCCTGCCATCCGCTCAGCCTCAAGCCGCACGGACTTGAGATCGACGATCTGCGAGCCAATGTGCGCGCTGATTCCCTTCCACTCGATCCACTTCGATTCGCGGTGCTTTCGGTAGAGACGATGCGCATCCACCCAGTCGAGACCGAACTTATGATGATGGCGGCCGGTCGCGATGTGGCGATGAGTGTGTGCTTCGACGTCCGGATTCACGCGAATCGCGGCTGGCGCCCGCCGTTTCGCTCGCGCCGCCTCGCTCGCCAGAACGTCAAATTCCTGCTCCGATTCGACGTTGAAAAGCAAAATCCCGGCTCGCAGCGCTTCGCGAATTTCATCGCGCGATTTCCCGACACCTGAAAACACGACGTTTCGCGGCGAAATGCCCGCGCGCCGCAAACGGAAGAGCTCGCCGCCGGAAACGATGTCGAATCCGCTTCCCGCCTTGGCGAGCAATCGAAGAACCGCGAGATTCGAGTTTGCCTTTATCGAGTAGCAAATCGTGCCGTGCAACTTTCGAAACGCACGCGCATATTCGCGGTAATTGGAAAGGATTGCCGATGCGCTGTAGACATACGCCGGCGTGCCGAACCGTGCAGCTAAATCCGCCAGCGGAACGCTTTCGCAAAGCAACTCGCCTTTGCGCCATCGAAATTCCGGCGTGTATTTCGTCGGATCAATCACCGAATTCGAGGGCGGCGGTTTCAATGGTGTGTTATCGGCGGGTACGCGAGCGCGGCCTCAGAGAACCTTTAAAATCAGCAGAGTCCTATCGTCGAACGCGTGGACCGAGCCGGAGAATTGCCCGACCTCATCAAGCAAGGCATCGGCGATGTGCGCCGCCGAGCTCGCGGCATGGGATACGATGAAGTTTCCCAGCCGGTCGGTTCCATAGAATTCGCCCGCGGCATTTGTCGTGTCGCTGATTCCGTCGGAATAAAACAGGAGAATATCGCCAGGGTCGAGAGTCACGCTCATCTCGTCGTAACTCACTTCATCGAGCATTCCGAGCGGAAAACCTTCCAGCTTCATTTTCGCGTACTGGCCCTGATGGAAGAGCAGCGGCTGTTCCTGGCCGGCGTTGGCGATGCGCAGCTTGTGCTTGCCGCGATGCCACGTGGCGAAAGTGATGGTCATGAAGCGCCCCTCGATACGCCGCTCCACGATCAGCTCGTTCATCTGTTTCAGCATCTCCGCGGGCGCTAGCTTTTGCGGCCCCAGGCTGCGAAGAATTCCGATCGCTGCAGCGCCGTAAAGAGCCGCAGCGCTGCCCTTCCCGCTGACATCCCCCATTGCTACCGCCAACTCTTGCGGCCCGTATCGCAGGAAATCATAAACGTCGCCGCAAAGTTCCCGCGATGATACGACCCGCGCCGCGATATCCAGTCCGAATTCTGCGCCTGGAACCCGCGGCAATAGCGCACCCTGGAGCCGCCGGGCCGCGTTCAGATCGCGCTCCATCCTCGCTTCATCGTTCGCCACGCGCTGGTAAAGACGCGCATTTTCGATCGAGACCGCCAGATTCCCCGCGAGAATCGACAACGCCTGAACGTGATCCGGCGTGAAGTAATTCAGTTGCGGACTTTCCAGATCGAGAACTCCGACCACGCGATTCTTGTATAGCAGCGGCACAGCCAATTCCGAACGTGTCTCCGGGTTGACCATCAGGTAGCGCGGATCCTGGGAAACATCCGGCACGACGACCGGCCGCTTCAACGTGGCCGCCGCGCCCACAATTCCCTCATGCGCCGGCACGGCATATTTCTCCTGGACTCGCTGCCCGAATTTCACGGTCACGCGATGACGAAAAACGTTGGCCTCTTCGTCGTAAAGCAAAATCGAAAAAATCTGATAGTCAATGACGCGCTTGGTCAGCTCCGCCGCGCGGCGCAGAATTTCCTCGACGTTCAGCACCGAGCTGGCCTCGCGGCTGACCTCGTTTAGCAGAAGAAGCGTGTCCGCTTGCCCGCGCACGCGCTCGAAGAGGCGCGCATTTTCGATGGCGCTCGCCAAGCGCGTTGCCAGCAGCGTCAGGATGTATTGCTGTTCGAGCGTGAAGTAGTCAACTTGCTGGCTCTGGATGTCGAGTACTCCGATCGCCTTCCCCTCGACCATCAGCGGCACGGCAAGTTCCGATCTCACGGCGTCCAACACGTTGATGTACCGTGGATCCTTCGTGACGTCGCTCACCCGCACTGGACGTCCCGTTACCGCTGCCGCGCCCGTGATTCCCTCGCCCCAAGGGATGCGCCAGTGCTCTACAACCTCTCTCCTGTGCCCAATCGCGAACCGGAAGTAGAGTTGGTTCGTGCCTTCTTCCGGGAGCAACACCGCAAAGATTTCGTAATCAATTAGGCGTTTGATCAATTCCGCGGATTTCGCGAGCACCTGGTCCAAATTGAGCGAAGAATTGATCTCCTGACCAATCTCGGCGAGTGTCGCGAGAGTTTCGGCGGGAACGTCAACTGGAGTTTTTAGCTCGATAGGATCCATGCGAGTCCCGGTGGCAGAATGATCCACGGCGCTCAATAGGACGCCGGCTGTGCAGAAGCCTGCTGTGCTGGATTTCCGCGCGCCTGCTCAAGGATTTTCACGCTGGCACTCGCGCCGATGCGCGTGGCGCCTGCGGCAACCATTTTTTTCAGGTCTTCGAGGCTGCGCACTCCCCCGGCAGCCTTGATTCCGATATCGCCGCCAACGACGGCTCGCATCAAGCGCACATCTTCAGCAGTCGCGCCGCCGGACGAAAATCCCGTGGAAGTCTTCACGAAATCGGCGCACGCGTTCTTCGCCGCAACCGATGCGCGAACCTTTTCTTCAACCGTCAGGAGCGCCGTTTCAAGAATCACTTTGCAGATCGCGCCGCCACGATGGCTCGCTTCCACCACGCCGCGAATGTCCGATTCCACCACATCGTCGAGCCCGGATTTCAATGCGCCGATGTTGATCACCATGTCGATTTCCTGCGCGCCGAGCTTGATGCTCTCGTCGGTCTCGTAGATTTTCACTTGCGGCAGGGTCGCGCCCAGCGGAAATCCCACCACGGTGCAGACTTTTACGTCCGTTCCTCGCACCAATTCCGCCGCTTGTGCCACATTCCAGGGATTTACACAAACGGATGCAAACCCGAATCGCGTGGCCTCTTCGCACAGCGTGCGAATCTGATCGCGGGTTGCATCCGGTCTCAGCAACGTGTGGTCAATCAAGTGCGCGACTTCCGCGTCCACCGATCCGACGCCCGCGCCTGCCGAAATTCGAGCCGCGCCCGCGTCAACCACCTTGCGCGTCTTGTGGACACACAGGTGCCCGCATCGGTCGGTGCATTCGGGGCACGCAATATCCTGGAAATCGAGTGCGCGGACCGCTTCGGCAGAGCCGCCGAGATAGAGGAGAATTTCCTCGGCAACGGTCTGGATGACTTTTTCAAATTGTTGCGAATCCACCTGGACCACTCCGACGGCATTCGGTGAACTTCATGTAAACCCAACACCTAGAATGTGTTACGGCTTGCGATGCCGCTCTTCAATCGCGCGAATTTTGTCCACGCGCTTCTGGTGGCGCCCCCCGCCAAACTCCGTTTCCAGCCACACCACCAGTATTTCGCGCGCTACATCGGCCGGGATAAGGCGCGCGCCAAGAGAAAGAATATTGGCGTCGTTGTGTTCGCGGCTATTGCGCGCGGTGGCTCTATCATAGCATAGCGCTGCGCGCGCTCCGGGGACCTTGTTCGCCGCGATCGACGAGCCGATGCCGGCGCTATCAATCACCACGCCGCGCCAGGCGTCGCCGCGCACAATCGCATTCGCAACGGCCTCGGCGTAATCCGGATAGTCGACCGCTTCGGAACTCGAGGTGCCAAGGTCAAGCGGCGTGTAGCCCCATTCGCGAAGATGGCTCTTCAATTCTTCCTTCAGCGCGAATCCACCGTGATCGGCGCCGAGCGCCACAATGCGTCCGAAATTCGAGTGCCCGCCGGCGTTTGACGCTTCCTCGATCCGCACGGTAATGCGCCGGCGATCGAGCTCATCGCGCGCGAGCGGTGTAACCAGCGTATCCGGCGTGATTGTGATTTCGCCGCCGTCCGGCGTGTCTTCGAAATCACGCGTGGTGAGAACGGGTCGCGGCACGGCTATTCCGGAGGCATCGAAAGAATGCAAACGTCCTTGAGGTTGCGGTAGCGCTCGTCATAGTCGAGCCCGTACCCGACGACGAATTCGTTTGGAATCTTGAAGCCGACGTAGTCCGCTTCGATGTCCTTGATGATGCGTCGCGAGGGCTTGTCGAGGAGCGCCGCAACTTTCAGCATGTGCGGCCGCCGCTGCAGCAGGATTCTCTTCAAGTAGCTCAGCGTCAGGCCGGTGTCCAGAATGTCTTCCACAAGAATCACGTTCAGGCCTTCGATGCTGCTGTCGAGATCCTTATTCACGCGCACCTGGCCGGAGCTTTCCTTGCCCTTGCCGTAGCTCGATACCGCGATGAAATCGAGCGATGAGTCAAGATCGATCTCCCGCACGAGATCGGAAAGAAAAATGCATGCGCCCTTGAGAACTCCGACCAGATGAATTCGCTCGCCCTTAAAATCCTTCGAAATTTCTTTGGCGACTTCCTGAACGCGCTTTCGGATTGCCGCGCGCCGGATGAGAACTTTCAGATGATTACGGCCTTTTTCGGGCATTCTTCGGCCACCTTGTGCGTTGAAGGCGGCTACTCTAACCCACGACGTTGGCGATGACAAGGCGAGCCGATTCGGGCCCGCGACGCTGCTTCACTCCAGCCTGAATTGCTTGCGTATCTCCGCCATGGATTTTTCTTTCCAGAGCCGCCCGAAATTTTCAAGGGAGCAGAACGATCGGCTGTGCATGCGATCGATGTAGAGGCATCCGCGGAGATGGTCAATCTCATGCTGAAGGATTCGCGCGTACCAGCCCGAAGCCTCAATCACTCTTGGCTTTCCGTTCTCGTCCAGGCAATCCACGCGCACGCTGCGCGACCGCGCAACGATTGCCGTAAAACCTGCCAGGCTGAGACACCCTTCGAAGAACTCAGCTTTCTTCGCGCCCGGAGGCCGGATATTCGGATTGATGATGACGTGAAACGGGACCGAATCACGTTCGCGCTCGCGAAGCCGTTCCGGCGAAGCGTCTTTGTAATATTCCGGGCGATCTTCAATGACGGCGAGTTGCAGCGACTCGCCGATCTGCGGAGCGGCCAACCCCACGCCGGGCGCGCCGCGCATCGTCTCGCGCATATTCTCGATCAGGCGCCGGATTTCTTTGCTGCGAATCTCGGGGGGCTTCAGTGGACGCGCCACCTGCCGCAACACGGGCTCGCCGACTTGCAGGATTTTCAGGATCACGCGTCAGTCCTCGCTGACAAAATATTTCTCCAAGCGAAAAATCATCCTAGAACGCATTGAGCGCCCGCCATCTTATCACTCGAATCTGCCGTCCGGATTTCGACGCGCGCCGTCCCCGCCCGCATGTGTGCTAACCTCGACGACGCCGCGCCGAATCGAATCTCAAAATGTTTTCCGATCGCACGAATTGGAATTTGCGAACAAATCGCTTGACGGAAGCGCTGGCCGCGCACCGCGCCGCGGGAAAGCCGCTCCTCGATCTCTCGGCGTCGAATCCAACGCGATGCGGATTCGAATACGACGGCGCCGCCATCCTGCAATCACTGAGCAGCCCTTCCGCGCTGAAATATGAACCGGAGCCCCTGGGGCTTCCCAGCGCCCGCCTCGCCGTGGCAGATTATTACGCAACGCGAAATATCGACGTGCCGATTTCGGATCTCGTGCTGACCACGAGCACCAGTGAAGCTTATTCGTTCATTTTCCGGACGCTCTGCAATGCGGGCGACGAGATTTTGGTTCCGCGGCCGAGCTATCCACTCTTCGATTTCCTTGCCGAAATTCAGGATGTCAAACTCGTCCGGTACGCGCTGGTCTACGATCACGGCTGGCAGATCGATTTTCACTCTCTCGAGCAGGCGATTACGCCCCGCACACGGGCTGTAATCGTCGTCCATCCCAACAACCCCACCGGGCATTTCACCAAGGAGGCCGAAGCCGCCGAGCTGAATGGCATTCTTTCTCGCTGCAACATCGCTCTTATCGCCGACGAAGTTTTTCTCGATTTTGCGCTGGCCGGCCACGCGCCCTCAAGCTTCGCCGCGAGTGATGCTGCTCTCACGTTTACCCTCAGCGGCATTTCCAAGATCTGCGGCCTGCCCCAGATGAAAGCAGCCTGGCTCCGGGCGGGCGGCCCGCCGCGTTTGAAATCCGAAGCACTGGCTCGACTGGAAATTATTGCCGACACATACCTGTCAATGAACGCGCCCATCCAGCTCGCGCTTCCAACGCTCCTCGATCAGCGCCACACATTTCAAAAACAGGTCGCGGCTCGTCTGACGAAGAATCTCTCCCGGCTCGATGAGCAACTTGCCGGTCACAAAACGTGCAGCCGCTTGGAGTTAGAAGGCGGTTGGTATGCCGTTCTGCGCGTGCCTGCCATCGCTTCGGACGAGGATCTCGTTGTCCGATTACTGACCGAGCGCGATGTTTTGGTTCATCCTGGCCACTTTTACGAGTTCGATTCCGACGGATTCCTGGTCATAAGTCTGATTACGCCTCCCGGCGAGTTCGCCGAAGGTATTGACCGCATCCTGTCGTCACTCTGAAACCGGGATTCTGCGAAATTCACCCGCGTCCGGGCGCCTGTAATATTCAGCCGGATTCAGCGCGCGTAATCTTTTCAATCTGGGGCTGAGGAAAGATTTCCGCAACAGCGCCTCTCTCCACGCTTGCGATTTCAGCCGCGATATTGGAAGCTATTTTCTTCGAAGGCTTGTAATCGGAAGTCCGGGTCGCGACGATGACGAGCCAGCCACATCCGAAACTCAATGTCGCATAACCTTCACTCGCTGCGCATCGTTTATTTCTCGATGGAAATTGCGCTGGCGAACGACATTCCCACGTATTCCGGCGGCTTGGGCATTCTCGCCGGCGACACGCTGCGCTCGGCCGCGGATGCGGGCTTGCCGATGGCTGCGGTAACCCTCCTTTATCGCAAAGGGCATTTCGATCAGCAGTTCGACGCGCAGGGCAATCAGACAGCGAGTCCAACATCCTGGAATCCCGAGGCGGTGCTCGAGCCGCTGGACGTGCACGCAACCGTCACCATTGAAGGGCGCAAAGTCGCTCTGCGGGCGTGGCAATACTCGATTCGCGGCCTCGGCGGCGGAATCGTCCCGGTTATCCTCCTCGACTCCGCGCTTCCGGAAAACACGGCGGCGGATCAGGGCCTCACCGAAAGGCTTTACGTCGGCGACGATCGCTACCGGCTTTGCCAGGAAGTCGTTCTCGGCATAGGCGGCATGGAGATATTGCGGGCCCTCGGTGGCAGGCGCGTTATCAACTACCACATGAACGAGGGCCACGCTTCGCTGCTCACGATTTCCCTCCTCGAATCGCAGTTGCGTGGCCGGCCATCAAAGGATGTCACCGCCGAAGATCTCGAGTCGATCAAACGAAGGTGCGTTTTCACCACCCACACGCCCGTTCCAGCCGGCCACGATCACTTTCCGCGCGATCTCGTTCATAGCGTTCTTGGAGAAAAACGCACCGAACTGATCGACAAGCTTGGCTGCTTCACCGACGGCGTGCTGAACATGACCTATCTCGGCCTCCGCTGCTCGCATTACATCAATGGCGTCGCGATGAATCACGCCGAGATCACGCGGGGGATGTTCGCGGGCTACACCATTCACGCGATTACGAACGGCGTCCACGCCACCACCTGGACTTCACCTCCGTTCCAGGCCTTGTTCGACAAACATTTCTCCGAGTGGCGCCGCGACAACAACTACCTGCGCTACGCCATCGGCATTCCGCTCGATGAAATCCAAAATGCCCATGCCCAAGCGAAGAAAAACCTTTTGGACGAAATTCGCAAAGTCTCGAGCGTCGAGCTCGATCCAAAGGTATTGACGCTCGGATTTGCCCGCCGGGCGGCCACGTACAAACGTGCTGACTTCCTCTTTTCGGATACCGAGCGCTTGAAATCCATCGTGCGCCGCGCGGGCCCGATTCAAGTCATCTACGCAGGCAAGGCCCATCCCCAGGATGAGCCGGGCAAAGCTCTCATCCGCCGCGTCTTTGAGCAGATCGCAGCTCTGAAGGACTCGATTCGCATGGTGTACGTTCCGAATTACGACATGCACTGGGGACAACTGATCACCAGCGGCGCTGACGTATGGCTGAACACGCCCCTCAAACCGCGCGAAGCCTCAGGCACCAGCGGCATGAAGGCCGCACTGAATGGAGTGCCGAGTTTCAGCGTGCCCGATGGTTGGTGGCCTGAAGGCCACGTGGAAGGCGTGACGGGTTGGGATATTTCGATGAAGGCAAACTCGGAGACGGAACCGGACGAAGCCTCATCCATGTACGAAAAGCTCGAATTTACTATCGTTCCGATGTTTTACAAGCGGCCCAAATCTTACGCCGAAGTTATGCGCCACTCGATTGCGCTGAATGGCTCGTTCTTCAACACGCAACGCATGCTCGCGGAATACGTCCTCAACGCTTACGTTCTCGATGAAAGAGAGAAAGAGCGCGCCGTCAGGCCGGAGCCTGAAAGACGAGCTGTCATTGAAGCCTGAAGGCGCGAACTACGCGGCAGGCGAGCCGTCAAAAACTCAAGGCGGGCTCGTTCCGATGCAGAAACCACCGGTCGAGAATTACGTGGCGTGAAAACCAACCGCTCGCAAACAACCTCGCTGCAAGTGATTTCATCACGCTATCGGGCAAGCGCCGGCCAATCGCAGCCGACCATTCCGAATCCGCGTTTCCAAATCGCTTGAGCAGCGAATCGCGGTAATTTTCCAGCCGATTTTTCGTGTAGCAGCCACCGGCGGAGACAATCGCTCTCGCCGCCAGAATCCCCGATTCCACCGCCGGACGAATTCCCTCTCCGCTCTGCGAATAGGCGAGTCCCATCGCATCGCCGACCAGCACCACTCCGTCGTCAACCATCGTCCGCTTCGTTCCGCGATAAAGCAGATACGCGTGGCCGGCCATTGCCTTCGGCAGATCGAACGCGATTTTCCCGCTCGCGCGTAGAAACTCGACGAATCGCGCAACGTGCTGCGGCAGTGCGTGTTGATCCAGCCGTCCAAGCCCAATATTCAGAAAATTCTTCTTGCGAAAGCACCAGCCGTAGCCCTTCACATCGGCCGAGAAAAACAGCTCCGGAATCTCTCCGCGAATCGCGCATGCGTCGCGCTGGGCCGGCGTCATTTCAAATTCAATTTCCTGCGCCGCAACGGCAACTTCCTCCCGCGCATTCGCTCCCAGCCATCGCGCCACCGGGCAAAAATGCCCGCCCGCGCCGACAATTATCCGCGCGCGAATCTCGCCGTTCACCAGCCATCCGCCGCCCGCTCGTTCGAGCGATCGCAACGGCGTGCCCTCCATAAGTCGCGCGCCCGAGCGCTCAACGAGAAACTCATCGAACTCGAATCGCCGGATTCCGTAGCTGATGGGAGTTCGGTAATCGGTGAGCACTTCCGAGCCACCCATGCGGCTGGTGAGAAATCCTGTGATCGGTTGAAGGATGCGCGACGCGGCGTACTCTTTGAGATCGATTTCGAGTTCCTCGACGACCGCGGGCGTGATCCACCCGCCGCAGACTTTATCGCGAGGAAATGACTTCTTGTCCAGGATGCCGGCGTCAACGCCCGCGCGCCGCAGCGCCCACGCGCAGGACGATCCGGCAGGCCCCGCGCCGACGATCAGGACATCGCATGAATCCATCGAGGCTCTTCTTTTGGCGTTTTGCTCTCGCGGTAGAGGTAGTCGCGCGTCCACGGAATCCGCCGGAATTCTGAACCCGCGAATGCGACCTGGAATAGCTGCAGCGAGCCCACGCGAAACGCCGTGAGCGAACCCGCGAGATACAGCCGCCACGCTCTCACAAATTCTTCATCGAACATTTCGGCCACCTGGCTCACCGATTGTTCGTAGCGGCTGAGCCAATGCTCCAGCGTCTTGGCGTAATGAAACCGCAGATTCTCCACATCCAGCACCGCGAAATTGTAGGGCTCGAGGACTTCCATCGCTTCGCTGAGCGCGGGCGCATACGCCCCTGGAAAAATTCGCTTTCGAATCCAGCGGCTGAACGGCTTGGCCTTCGCTCGCCCGATGAAATGCATCAGTCCGCGCCCGGATTTGCCCGTCGCGCGATGAATCACAGCTCCGAGTTCCTTGTAATTTTCCGCGCCTACGTGTTCGAGCATCCCCACCGAAACGAACGCGTCGCACTCGCCGGAAATATTCCGGTAATCATCTTCGATGAACTCAACGAGATCGGCCAGCCCTTCCGCCTTCGCGCGCACGCGCGCATATTCAATCTGCTCTCGCGATATGTTGAATGCGCGAACGCTGACGCCGTAATTCCTGGCCATGTGAATCGCCAGCGAGCCCCAACCGCAGCCGGCCTCGATCACTTTTTCGCCGGGCTGGAGCTGAATCTTGCGGCAGACGTGGTCCATCTTCGCCAATTGCGCATCTTCAAGGTTCGTCGAGGGCGAGGGAAAATACGCGCACGTGTACACCATTCGCGTGTCCAGCCACATCTTGTAGAACTCCGTCGTCAGATCGTAGTGGTGGTGGATATGGCGCCGGGAGCCTTCGACCGTATTCCGCTGACGAAAATCCTGCCAGTGCGCCCACAGCTTGCTGTACCAGCTGACGTCGCTCGATGCCGAAGTGGCATAGAACAAGCTTTCCAGCAGGCGAATCAGATCGCCCGAAACGCGAAGCGTTCCGCCCGCATAGCCGTCGCCGAACCCGACCTCCGGGTTCAGCGCCAAGTCGCGCAGCGTTTGCCGATCTGCGATGAATACCGTATCGACCGATTCCTTGTCGAAAGGCAGAACTCCATCGCCTTCTCCAAACACCCAGCGGATCGGGGCGTCTCGTGTGATTTCTCGAACTTTTCGAAGTAGCATCTTATCGAAAGCGGTAGGACCGTTCGGGAGCATGACTGGCTACTCCTGTCGCGTGCATTGGGGGCCGGGAACCAGCCCCGCCTTTTGGCTGACATTAAGCAACGAAACGCCGAAAGATTCTAGTATTTTTTAATCGTGACTCTCGGCCGCGGGTCATCGCACCGTTTGCGTCTCGTCGCCCTCCGTCCCGCGGGCATTTCGCGCGGCTCTAGCCATTAGATTCCGCACCTCGTCGTCGGAAACCTGTGAAAAATCGGAATAAAACTGCCCGACTCCGTAAAACGATTCAGGAGTTTCGAGGCACACGAACTCGTCTACCATCCCGCGCAGCCGTCGAACCGTCGATTCCGGCGCGACCGGCACTGCTATGACGAGGCGGGCCGGCCTCATCTGCCGCAGCGCATCGATCCCGGCGCGAATGCTCGAGCCCGTGGCGATGCCATCGTCTACTAAAATCACCGTCAGTCCTTCGACATCCAGCGGTTTGCGGCCAGCGCGATACGCCTTCTCGCGCCGCTCCAGTTCCTGCTTCTCCATTTGCGTCACGCGCTCGATTTCGGCGTCCGGAATTCCGACAGCGTCGACGATTTCGTAATCGAGCACGCGCACGCCGCCGCTGGCAATCGCGCCGAACGCCAGTTCCTCATGCTCCGGCACACCAAGCTTCCGCAACACGAAAACGTCGAGCGGCGCATTCAGCGCCATCGCCACTTCGAACGCCACCACCGCTCCGCCGCGTGGAATGCCAAGCACGATCACGTCTGGCCGATTGGCGTATTCGCCCAGCCGGAGCGCTAACAAACGTCCCGCGTCTGTTCTGTCTTTAAAAATCACGTTCTTTTCTCGGCCGCTTTCGCCGCAGCGAGCAACAGTCTTCGGACCGGCGGAATGTTACATCTCCGAAATCTTAATGTATCCCGGTTCGCTCGAGCCGAAACCTTTGCACAGTCCACGCCTCGTGCTTTCATAGTCTCCATCACCCGAATTTTGGAACTCTTTCCGCCTGCCTTGGGAATAAAATACGAGGGGGATGGGACCCGGCATGTCTCACACTCATAGCGCATATTAAGGAGCTTTCAGTCAATGACCTACAGCAATCGTCTCATCTTGAAACCAGTAGTTTTTCTCGGTGCCGCCAGCGCCGCACTTCTTCTCGCGATCGCGCCGAATCATGGCGCGCGCGACGTGACTACAGGAGCGACGCCCGCAACGGTCGCGCAAGACTCCGCGCAATCCGCTTCGCAATCTCAGTCCGCGGCCAAGCCAAGTCTCGCCGGCCAATGGACGCTCAATAAAGATCACAGCGACGACCCACGCGAGAAGATGCAGCAGGCCATGGGCAACAATGGCCAAGGTGGTGGCGGAGGTCAGCGTGGCGGCGGAGGCCAGCGCGGCGACGGCCAGGGCCGCGGCGGTGGAATGATGAACGACATGTCGCAATTGACGATCGTGCAAACCGATACTTCCGTGAAGGTGACCGGCGCTTCGGGCCGTGTCCTCGCCGCTCTCCCTGCCGAGACGCAGGCTTCTAAGCCTCCATCGAACTCAAATAACGACCAGAGCGGTGAAGGCGAGCGGGGCGAACGCCGCCAATACACTCCTCCGGTCGCGAAGTGGCAAGGCTCGCAGCTGGTCACCTCAGCCGAAGGCCCCCGCGGCGGCTCAATGAACCGAACGTATGAACTCTCATCCGACGGGAAGCAGTTGATCGTCACCACAAAAATGCAGAATCCGCGGATGAACCAGCCGGTGTCCATTCGTTTCGTTTACGACCAGGCAAAGCCAAATTCGGACTCGGGATCGAGCCAGCAGCAGTAGAGTGACATCTCGCGGGCCTCGCTCGCAGCGGATCATGGCTAACCAGTGAAAATGCGAAGGCATCGAACGCAGCTGAGTAAGTTGCGTTAGGAGACAGCCCGATGCCTTCGCGGATCGCCGCTACCCTAATATCCGGCTCGCTCCTCTTCTTGCTTGCCGCGGTCGCGCTTGCCACGCCGGCACAAGAATCCAAACCACAAGATCAGCAAACCAAAACCGAGGCTGCTCCGACCTACACCGCGGCAGGCCAGGTCCACACGCCCGAAGGCACGGGCATTCCCGGCGCGACCGTGCGCATCACTAACACCCAATCTCAAAAAGCGTGGGTAAGCTGGACTGACGAATCCGGCAAATTTCAATTTCCAGATTTGCCGCGAGGCGTTTATCACATCGAGGCCAGCGAACCGGGTTTCACCACGGCCTCGGTTGATCTCGAAGTTCCTGTTGTGCCGAACGCGCCGATTCCCATGGTCCTCCGCGTGGCCTCTCTCTCCGAAATCGCTGCGCAATCCCGCGGCTCTCAGCCGTCGCCCAATAAAAATGGCGCACCGCCGAATCAGAACCAAAATGCCAATGCGGGCGGGACACGAAATGGCGCCGGACGAGGCAATCAGGTCCCTGTTGGCGTTCAGAATGCCATTCGCGAAGGCCTCGCGGCCGGAGGATTCCAGCAAACCCAATTAACCGGCGAGGGTGCGTCGAATCAAGAAAATGAGAGCCCTGGCACGGCCAATACGCAGCAGAACATGCCCACTGTTTCTGGCGGCGCGGCTGGCGCCTCCACCTCAGATGCCTTTCTGTTGCAAGGAACGGTGGGCCAAGGCGCGGCGCTCACCGGCCCGGGCGGAATGTTTAGTGAACTCGGCGTCGGCGGTCCTGGGGGCCCTGGCGGCGCGCCTGGAGGCCCCGGCGGCGGTCCTGGAGGCGCTCCTGGGCAGCGAGGCCAGCAGAGCGGCACCAATCCCTTTGGCGGCCAGGGCGGCGGCGCTGGAGGGGCTGGAAGCGCTCCCGGCGCGGGGGGATTTGGCGGGCCGGGCGGGGGTCCAGGCGGAGGACCCGGCGGCTTTGGTGGTGGAGGCGGCGGCGCTCGCGGCGGTCGTCTCGCGCGCCAGGCAGCCAATCGCATCCGCTTCGGCTTCACCGACAAGTACGAAAATTCCGCCTGGGATGCGAAACCTTACTCCATCACGGGCGCCCCCTCGCCAAAAACATCCCACTACAACGAAACGGTCGGCGCAAACATCGGCGGCCCACTGAAGATTCCGCATATCTACAACGGTTCGGATAAGACGTTCTTCTTCGTCAATTACCAGCGCGAAATCGAACAATCGCCTGTTGATGTTTTTTCGACCGTGCCCACTCTGGACGAGCGCATGGGCGACTTCTGCGGCACCGGAATCGTTCTTTACAATCCAGCCTCCAACTCAACTGGACCGCGAACCCTGCTCAATAACGGCTGCAGCCTTCTGCCCGGCCAGATCAATTCCGCGGCCAACGGTCTGCTCTCATATATTCCACTGCCGAATCTTCCGGGCACCGTCCAAAATTATCATCTCCAGGCGACAACGCCGCTCAATAGCGATTTCCTGAACGCGCACGTCATTCACACGATCAATTCCAAGTGGAATCTCAATGTCGGCTACAATTTCAATTCCAACCGAGAGGCCACGCTCGGCAATCTTCCTGTTTTCGGCGGATACGAATCCACGCGCAATCAGAATGTTGATGTCATCCTCACTCACAATTGGTCCTCGAAATTCACCGACAGCTATCACCTGAACTGGAGCCGCAGCCGCACTCTGATTTTGAGCGACAACTCTTACGTCAACGATGTCACTGGCGATCTGGGCATCACTGGCGTCTCCACCACTCCCATCGATTACGGCGTGCCGCTCATCAGCTTCACCAACTTCTCATCATTGAATGACCCGGATCCATCGCTCACACGCAATCAAACCTGGCGCTTTTCCGATTCGCTCACGTATGTCTACAAGAAGCACACCATGAAATTCGGAGGCGAAATCCGCCGCATCGAATTGAACGATGACTCGGATCCGACTCCGCGAGGCGAATTCATTTTCTCGGGTCTCATGACCAGCCAGCTCACTTCGACCGGCAGCCCCGTCCCGGGCACCGGCAACGACTTCGCCGATTTCCTCCTCGGCTTGCCTTACAGCACGCAAGCGCGCTACGGCGATGCCTTTACCTATTTTCGAAGTTGGGGCGTTCTTGGTTACGCGCAGGACGATTGGCGGGTAAACTCTCGCTTGACGTTTCTCTACGGCATTCGCTACGACGCCGTTACGCCGCCGGTCGAAATCTATAATCACATCGCGGATCTCGATTTAAACGCCGCAGCCTCCGCGGTCGCGGTTGTCACACCGGGCGAAACCAGCCCCTACAACGGAACCTATCCGCGCTCCCTCATTCGCGGCGATTACAGCAACTGGGAGCCGCGCGTCGGCTTCGCCTGGCAGCCTCCGCTTCTGCTCAAAAAGAAAACCATCGTTCGCGGCGGCTATTCGATTTTCTACAACGAAGCCATCTACAATACGCTCACGCCGTCGTATCTCGCTTACCAGCCGCCGTTCTCCCAGGCGCAAACCCTGATCACTTCCGCCACGCAGCAACTCACCCTGCAAAACGGATTCCCTTCGATCGGCACGACCAGCTCAAATGAAATCCTGAACACTTCGGGAGTCTCTCCCAACTATCGGAACGGCTACGCCCAACTGTGGATGCTGGGCACCGAAACCGACATTACTCACAACTGGATTTTCAATATGACTTACACCGGCACCAAGGGCACCGATCTCGATTTATTGCGCGCACCCAATCGCGCGCCGCCCGGCACCAGTCCCCTCGACACTCAAACCAGCCTGAAGATTCCTTACGCGACCAGTTTTCTTTATGACCAGACCGGCGCGAACTCGATTTACAACGCGCTTCAAGCGCGGCTCATCCACCGGTTCACGCATGGGCTCAGCCTTCAGGTGATTTACACTTTTTCGAAAGCTCTGGACAATGCCAGCACGATCGGCGGTAGCACGCCCGTGGTCGTCCAGCAGGACGGCAATTTCGCCGCCGAGCGCGGGTTGTCGTCCTTCGATATGCGCCACCAGTTGCGCGTTTTCTCCGTCTACGAGCTTCCCCTCGGCCAGCGCCGCCGCTATTTCAATCATGGCTGGAAGGAAGATGTCTTCGGCAACTGGCGCATCCTGAACAATTTCACCTTTCACACCGGCACGCCCTACACCGCGCTTCTCGGCGGCAGTGAGACGGACAATACGGGCACGGGTGCCGTCGGCTCCACGCGCGCCGATCAAGTCGGCAATCCCAACATCGGCCTTTGCGGAGGCTCCCCGCTGGCATTCTTCAATACCGCGGCTTTCGCGCTTCCGCCTGCGGGCCAGTACGGCAATGCGCCGCGCAATTCCATCGAAGGACCGTGCTCCTTCACGTGGAACACATCATTCAACAAGAGCTTTCGCTTCGGTCCGCGCGAGCGCCAGCGGCTTTTCGATTTCCGCTGGGAGATCAACAATCTCACCAACACACCGACCTTCTCGGGCCTTTCCACACTCTTCGGCTCGACGACTTTCGGCCGCGTCACGTCGGCTGCTTCCATGCGCACGATGGACATCGCCATACGGATGAATTTCTGATGAAGCTCATCGTTCAAAAATTTCTCGCGTCGCTCCTCGTAATGGGACTTTGCCTCCTTCCCGTCGCAGCGCAGTCCCAGGGACAGCAGGATCACCCGTCGCAGCCACAGCAACAGCAATCGAATTCGCCCGCGCCGTCAGCGCCGCAGCCCACCGCCGTTCCAGCACCAGCGGCGCCTCAGCAGGCGCCCCAGCATCGTACCCACCAGACTCCACCTCTGCGCACGTCTTCCGATCTCGTCCGCATTGACGTCGAAGTCACGGATCGCTCCGGCGCTCCGATCAAAGGCCTGCGCGCCGATCAATTCTCCGTCACAGACAACGGCAAGCCGCAGCCCATCACCACGTTTCTTTATTCCGATATCGAAGCCATCGAGCGCGCCGCACCCGAAACTCAAACGCCCGTCACCATTCCAATTGATCCGGCCACGCCGCTCCCCGAAGAAGCGGTCAGCAGCGCCGTCCGCGATCGCCGCTTGCTCGTTCTTTTCTTCGATCTCACTTCGATGGAAACTGACGACCTCATTCGCGCTCACGACGCCGCGCAGAAATTCATCGACAAGCAAATGACCGCCGCCGATCTCGTCTCCATCGTCGTGTACGGCAATCGCCTCTCCGTCTGGGCCGATTTCACCAACGATCGCAAAGTGCTCTCGAAAGCCGTAGCCCAGCTCACCGCCAACGCTTCCTCGCAGCTTTCCGATAATCTCTACGCCGCCGCGCAAAACGGCGAATACGACGTGCAGGAATACACCGGCGCGGCCTACACTGCCGACGAAACTGAATTCAACGTCTTCAACACCGATCAAAAGCTTGCCGCCGTCGAAGGCCTCGCCAACGTTCTCGATGCCATCCCCGGCCGCAAAGCCATCGTGCAGTTCAGCGGCGGCATCACGCAGACCGGCGAAGAAAATCGCACGCAACTGCGCTCCGCCACCGACGCCGCCAATCGCTCCGACGTGTCAATCTATTCGATCGATGCGCGCGGCCTTTTCGCCTCCGTCCCCGGCGGCGACGCCACCACGAACGCCGCCACCGGCAACTCGATCTATACCGGCGCTTCCGTCTATCACCAGACCGATCAGCGCCAGGATTCGCGCGATACTCTCGGAACTTTGTCCGAAGACACCGGCGGCCACGCCTTCTTCGACCTCGGTGATCTGAGCGAGGCTTTCCCGCAGATCGAGAAAGAATATGGTGGCTACTACTTAATCGGCTACACGTATGCCGCCAACCTGAAGCACGACGGCGCGTGGCACAGCGTCCACGTGAAGGTCAACGAGCCCGGCGCGCACGTCCGGTTCCGCGACGGCTACTACGCCCCGCGCGATTTCCAGCACCTCGAAAAGCAAGATCGAGAACAGCAGCTCGCCGACTCGCTTCATTCCGAAAATCCCGTTGTCGAACTCGCCGTCGCTGTTGAAACTTCAATGTTCCGTTTGAGCGATCAGCAAGCCTACATTCCGATCGCCGCCAAGCTCTCTTCCAGCACTCTTGAATGGGCGCAAAAGCATGGCCAGCACCAGCTCGAATTCGATTTCGCCGCCGAAGTGCACGCCAATTCGAACAACCAGGTTGTCGCTCATCTCCGCGACACCATCACGGTCCACCTGGACGAGCAGCGCTACCAGCAGGTGAATCAGAGCAGCCTTCTCTATCAAGGCGGCGTCATTCTTTCGCCCGGAAGCTACAATCTGAAATTTGTTGCGCGTGAGGATGAAAGCGGAAAAATCGGCACTTTCGAAGAACCCATCGTCGTTCCGCCGCTGCCCGCCGACAAAATCACTCTCAGCTCGGTCTTGCTCTCGAGCCAGCTCGTCCCGCTCGAAAAATCATCGGAAGTTCAAACCAGGGCGCAGGGCGTTCGCGCCGCCAAGCTTTCGAATTCCCCGCTCGAAATGGACGGCGCGCGCATCGTTCCCAGCGTGACGCGCTTCTTCACCCAGCAGCAAACGCTCTACGTTTTCTTCCAGGCGTATTATCCGGAGAAATTGCAGAAGTCCGAAAGTTTCGATCCGCACTCGCTCCGCGCGAGCCTGCTTTTCTTCCGAAACGGATTCCAGGTCAACGCCGCGCCGCTTCTATCGCCGACGGAAATCGACGCCAAATCGCGCACCGCGTCGTTCCGCATCAGTCTGCCGCTCGCCAAGCTGCCCACCGGCCGCTACACGGTTCAAGCCATCGTCGTCGCGCCGGGCACTCAACACTCCGCGTTCGGCCGCGCCTACCTCGCGCTGATTCAGCCGCCCGCCGCGCCCGCTTCCGCCGCTCCGAGCGCGAACCCCGCTGCAGCACCCGCCTCGCCGTCCGCCACTCCGCCGACCCCGCAGCCGAATCCATAGCGCGCGTCGGTAGGACAGATCCCTAACGCGATGTCAAAAAAAGCGATTTCGAATCTGAGGAGGTTACGTGCAGATTCCTATGCGGTTCGTGGCTCTAAACTCTGAACTCTCAACTCTTAACTCGATTCTTTCCCCTGCTCACTGCTGCTTGTCCGGCCGATCAAACACAAAAATCCCTCGCGGATCCGACCCAATAATCAATCGCTCCGGCTCCACGACAATCGTGCTCGCGCGCAGCGGCGCTCCATCCGGCGTGACCATCAAGTAGCTGTCCAGCAGATTTCCGTTCTTATCAAAGTGCAGCAGCGCCTTACCGATCCCCGCCCAAATATCCTGCGATTGAGGATCCACTCCGACCGCCGTTACCACCGGCTTCTCGTCCGCTGTCAGCACAGTCGGATCCAAATTGAACTTCACGGTCGCCGTAACGTTGGTCAACTCCGGAAATCGCCCGTGCGCTCCGAAACCTCCGAATCCGCCGCCATACCCGCCGCCGAATCCGCCGGGATGCGGGCCGCCCGCGCCAGCAAAATTCGACCCTCCGCCGATGCCTCTTCCAAACGAATGGGCACCGCCCAAACCTCCAGCGCCGATGCCGCCTCCGAGCCCGCCGGCTCCCAGCAGGATGCCCTGCCCCAGGCCATTCGTCGCGTCTTCGCCGACCGCATCCGGCCCAAGCCCATAGCCGTTCGCCTGATCCAACGTCTCCGCGTTCTGAAAATCCACCAGCGCCTCATCCAGCCACGCGTCGCTCGAACTGTTCGAGGTGAAAGCGTCCTTCGCCAAATATCGCAGCTTGGCATTGCCGGAGGAATCTGATGCGCCGGTATCGCCCGAATCGCTCGTCCCGTTTTTTCCGCGAGCGCCCGTTCCAAAATTCAACCGCACATCACTCCCGTCGATGGACGCCTGACCGGTTATCATTCCGCCGCCCCTGCCCCCACCCCCTCGGCCTCCCGTGCCGGCGCCCGGCCCTCCGCTCATTCCGGACGAGAGAAGAGTCTGAACCACACCTGCGCCCGTCGCCGGGCCGCTGCCGCCTCCCAGCCTCCCGCCGAGTCCCACTCCCAGTCCGCCGTTGACTTGGATGTCTCCCGATGTGCCGATCATCGCCCCGGTATCCCACATGGATGAAAAATCCATCCGCGACATATTGAATCCGAATTGCACTCGGTCTTCGTGCGAGGGCGGAGTGTACGAAAGCTGATCCCGTGTGACCGTTGCATCCCCGTGGGCGTAGCCGTAGCGATCGAAGATTCGTATCGTTGGATTAGCCAGCGTAGTGAAGGCGAAATATACGTGATTGGCGGAGTCCCCGCTGATTTTGCCGAGACTCATCAGCGGCGCGGCGCTGGCATTGATTCCCATGTCGGCCGGATCTCCGAAGCTGCGCAGCAGTTCGCCCGTATCGTCCAGAACGAGAATCAGACGCCGTGGCCGCAGCGTCGAAACCGCGAACTCGCCATCGGCCAGCGCGACAACCGAAGTCGGGGCATATACTTCCACCTTTTTTGAAAAGGTCCCGTCCGGCTGGAAAATCTCGATGGCATTCGCGCCGCGGTCGGCCACCAGGATTCTGCCGTTTGAGTCGATGTCGAAATCCACCGCGTACTGAATCCCCGGGCCCGGCGCATTCGCGCTCGGAATCTGCCCGATTTTCTGGCCGTGCGTGCCGACGATCGAAATCACGTTCTCCGGCTTTGCCAGGATGTAATAGTGTCCCTGAGCGTCGCGCTTCATTTCCGCGATTCCCGGCCCAAATTCCTCAAGCACACGCGCGCGCGAAACCACGATGCGCTTGATGCCTTGCCCCGACGCAGGCAGCGCCACGACCAAAAGAATCAGCGCTGCGAGCGCCGCCGCGCACATCTTCGCTCGTCCCAAGTGCGATTGAATTTCTTTTCGCTTTGACATCAGGATTGATCCTGCTGGATTCCGCGCGATACGTCGTTCCTTCTCAAACTTGGCGTCCGCCGCACGCTTTCCCCACACACCTTCTCTACCTGTTCCTCTTCCCCGATAGAAAGGTTCCATCTTACTGCGGCAAAGTCATAGAAGGTAGTTCTGTTCAAAATGTTGCCCGTCCGATTTTTGCTTACCCGGTGGCGTATAATTCGCTCGGAGGAAAGTGCCGTGAAGAAACTGAATCTGGCTCTCTCGATCGTAGCCGGCCTTCTCGGCGGCGCCCTCTCTCATTACATCTGGACTCAACCCGTCCACGCGCAATCGGCGCTGCTGGCCCCCAAAGAAGTGCGTTCCCAAAGTTTCGTACTGGTGGACGCCCAAGGCAACGTGCAGGGCACATTCTCTGTCGATGAACGTGACGATGTCCCGAGCATTCGGCTCGTTGATGGCCAGGGCCACGAGATCTGGCGAGTCGGCGGCAATCCGATGCAGCTCCTCGCAGCGTCTCCACGGTCGCATTAGTTTTCGTCCGACGCTCTATCGTCTCTCGCGTCTCGTTCTACGTTTCCGACCGCGAGCGCCGCTGCCAGCGCCTCACTCCCCAAATAGCGTCGCCCGGCCCGCGAGCCTTTCGCTCACGAACCGGGCGATCTTGAAATCAACAAGCTTCGACTAGTTCTTGTCCTTGTCCTTGTCGGGCTTGTCCTCCTTCGGTGGTTTCTTGTCGGTTTTCTTCGGCGGCTTGTCCGCAGTGTTGCTCTTCGGCTGAGCCGCGGGCGGCTTGGCAGCTGCGGGTTGCGACGGCTTTTGAGTTTCCGTCGAAGACGCTGGGCGGCTTGTTCTCCGCCGGCTGCGGTTTGTTCTCTGTTGGTTGCGTCGCTGCCGGCTTCGGCGCCGGCTTCATGTTGTCATTGGTCACCACCGGCGGCTTTGTGGTGTTCGGCTGGGACGGCGGACGCGAGCCCGAGTTCGTCGCAGGCGGCGGGTTCGTCGTCTTCGGCTGAGCCGATGGAGGACGATCCGCACGATTGCCCGAATTTGCCGGCGGCGTCGAAGATGCAGGACGATTCGACGAAGGTTGATTCGCGGCCGGTGCGTTGCCGCGATTCCCGGACGTGCTCGTGGCAGGCGCTGGTTTTGCCGGAGGCGCGATGCGCACTTGCGTTTTCGCAGCGGCCGAAGTTGACGCTGGACGGATCGCGTTCATCTGCGCCGGCGCGAGCGGCTTGCCGCCATTCGCGGCGATCGCCTTTTGCTGCGAGGCGAATGATGGTGGAGGCGGCGGTGGCGCCGTCTTCGCCACGATCTGTCGCGAGGCCACGGCGGCCGCCGGATGCGGCACATTCGTCGCAACGCGTCCGGCGAATTCGCTGCGGGCTTGCGGCGCAACGCCAGCGCCGACTGCCGTGCCGACTTGTGCACGGGCGATGACGCTGGGATCAACTTTTATCACGTTGCGATTGATCGCCTGCCCCGAAGTAAACGAATTTTGCGACGTCGCCGTAACGTAGCTGCGATTGACGTACGTGATGTTCGTGACGTGATTCACGGTGACATTGTTGTAGACGTTGATTACCGTGGTGCGATCGACGATGGTGTTTGTCACGTTGATGTTCGTCACGTAAGTGCGGCTCACGGCGTAAGGAGGAACGTAAACTTCACGCGGGCCGAGCGGAAACCACGCGACGCCCACGCCGCCCACACCGATCGCCAGTCCAGCTCCCGGGCCACCAACCCACGCGACTAGCGCGGGGGAGTAGACCGGACGCGGCGCGCCTACGACGAATGCCGGACCCGGCGTCCAGCCCCAATATCCGTTGACGAAAACCCAGCGCCCGTAATGGAAAGGAGCGAAGCCCCACGGCGCGTCATCGACCCACGTCCAGCCCCATGGCGAGACCCAAACCCAGCGCCCGTATTGGTAGGGCTGCCAACCGGCCACGACGCCGTTCGGCACCCACACGTTGCCGTAATCGGGAACGTTCTGCCAATTGCCGTTCGCGTCGAGATCCTCAGCGCCCACCATATCCGGCGAAACGAAGCGCGGTGCGCGATCTTCGCGGCCATTCAAGTCGAGGCACCAGGCGTCGAAGTCATCGGGCGGCACGGCTGTGCCGATGTCCGGCGTGAGTTGATCGGTCCCGACAAATGTTCCCGTCGTATTCGGCGACATCGTGAATGCCTGGCCGCCGCCGGTCACTTCGCCAGTGCCGCTGCGGACGGTCACGATCGTCGTGTCGCCGTTCTCATTCACGCCGACGCGATAGTCGCCGGACCGCAGCAACGAGAACGCCAGATTCGGCGTATCAATTTCGAAAGTTTCCTGATCGCCGAGCGAGCGCAAGTGAACGTCGAGCGTGCCTTCGTTCACGCTGATCTGCGCAATTTGGTCAGTCAGGTTGAGGAACGTGAACGCGGTGTTCGCGCCCAGGCGTATATACGCCGAGCCCAAGCCGAGCTCGACGCGCGAATTTTGATCCGACCATAGCTTATCGCCGGTCGTGATCGGCCGGTTCGGTTCTGCGGTTCCCCAGTCATCGCTGCCGGCGGGCTGGACGGAAACCGAACCCTCAACAGAATGAAGGCGAGCAACGCGGCCGGGAGGATCGTCTTGGGCAGATGCGTGATGCGGGACGGAAAGAAGCAGGAGCGTTGTGGCGAGCGCGCCCGCGAAAATCTTGAAATGTGGCCAGCGTGTCATAGTGAGTGTCTCTCCAATTTGAATTGATGGACTCGGCCGGGTACGCCAACAATAGATTTTTCGGTGTCTCGAAATCGTACAACAAACGCGTTTGTATCTCAAAGAACTGCGAATCGTGGCCGGCGACTGCCTGGTGCATTCGATGCCGGGTTGAACTCGGCCGTTGTGCTCTGGTCGCCGTGTATGTCTGCCTTTGTATCGCTCGAACACGAGCGCAACAGCTTCACGCACTCTGCGCCATATCCGAACCCGCGCGTTGTACGTCGACCCTTCCCCAATTCGTACAAACCCGGCGCGGCGGCAGAAGTTGTAATGATAGTACGTTGGTACTATAGCCCGCATCTGCTCCGGCCATTGAAAATATCGTACGGGCTAGGGTATTCCGGATACGCCTCGGCGCTTCACGCTTGGGGCACCCCTGCCTCGAATCGCGATGCCACCGACAACGCGGGAGACCCCGGCGCAGACATCTACGCCCACATCACGGGTGACGCCTTCGCCTTCGCGCGCCGTTGTTCCACCCACGCAAGGTTCGCGCGTCGCCGCAATTTCCGCAGAGATTCCGGTCGAAATTCACGGCTCGCGAAAATCTCCGCGCGACGGCCAGCCGATCGAGCCCTTCCAGGAAGAAACCGTCAGCGTGATTCTGTTCCCGCAGGGCGGAATCGTGCGCCTCGAAGCGCAGGTTGCTCGCGGACAGATGATCGCGATCACAAATTTGAATTCGCAGCGCGGGATGCTGTGTCGCGTTTCCAGCGTGCGCGCGTATCCGAACTTGAAGAGCTACGTCGAACTCGAGTTCACGCAGCCCGCGCCCGGATTTTGGGGCGTCGATTTTCCGCAGGAAGTCGCGCCGGCTTCGAAAGCGCCTGAGCCCGAAGCGAATCACGCGCCGGAGACAACTGCTGCACACATTCGCGAAGAAGTCCGCGCGAATGATCCCGCTCCAGCCCCCGCGGCACGCGCGCGCGAAGAAGTCCACAAGAAGGAGCCCGCCCCTCCTCCCGCGACACCCATTGCCGCCGGCAGCGCTGTTGCAGAAGCGCAAGCGCCCGCAGCCAATGCTGCTCATCTCGCAGCCGCCGATGAAAACCTGGTTCACGTTACGTCCGACGAGCCAGAGGTCACCGCTGCCTCGGCCGCCAAGCCCGCAGTGGAAAAATCCGCGGACCGCGTGCTCGAAGATTTGAAACCTGAAGATTTCTGGGGCGCAAGTTTCCCCTCGGAGCTGATCGACGCCGCGCCTGCTTCTTCTCCGAAGCCGGAGTCGAGCCCGGCATCGTCCGCATCACCCTCATCGCCTTCACGCTCGAAGGCTGCGCGTCACGCCGCGGAAAGCAAGACGCATTCTGCGAAAGCGAAATCCCGGCCGGCTGCTGAATCAAAAAGCGCCGCAAGCGCATCCCCGGCCGATCTGCCGGCCGAGGACGACACAACCTGGGCTGAATTGCTCTCTCAACTTCCGGCCAAGCTCGATCCGCCCAAGGCCGTAGAGCCGCCGGAAATTCACGAAGACGAAGACGATGTCCAGCTCGAACGCGTCGCGCCAAACATCGAAACGCGCGCCAACGAATCGCCGCGAGCCAAGACCCGGCCGGATAATTTTGCCACGAACTCGGATGCGCTTCCGCCAGTTCCCCAGTCGGCTTCGGCCGCGTCCTTGAAGGAACTCGAGCGACTCGCGCTTGAGCATCTTGACGCCAATCAAGACGATCCGCACGCGCATTCCGCCCCGCGAACGCCGGCGCACTCCGAGAAGCCACGGCGAACTCCGCCGGCGCCGGAACGCCCCGAATCAGGCTACGAGCAGCACCCCGTCGCTTCCAGCGCTTCCGCTCTCCACGCTTTCACTTCTCCGCCAATGACCGGCGAGAATGAGAGCGCACAAGCGCGTCCGAAACGCTCCCGCGCGACCCCGGCGCCCGCGAGCAAAAGGGCTCCCGAACAAAGCTTCGGCGATTTTCTGAAGGATCCCGAGCCGCGGACGGCATCGTCTCGCGCGTATCAGGCGCATACCGACGCGCTGAACATCGCCTTGATGGAGCCGCTGCCCCCGCTGGTTGAGCCGGTGTCCAGTGGATCGAAATCAAAGACGACCTTCGCAGTCATTGCGCTCGCCATCGTCGCCGTGGCGGGCGCTGTGCTTTACGTCGCCAATCGGTCCGGAAGCGGATCGCCGGCAGTCGTCGGAAAGCCCGCGGCCGAACGCGCGCCATTGCCGCCCGATAATTTGCGGCCGTTCGCGCCAGACCTGCCTTCCATCGCCGCGGCGACTTCCCCGGCAACCTCGAACGCGAGCACGAATTCCGCCGCGCCGGCTTCAAACGTCGAAGCGGAACTTACTACCGCTGTCACTCCACCCGCGAAAAACGATCCATCGCCACTCTCGCGGTCGGAGCAGCCCCGAACATCGGCGCGGCATTCCGCGATTCCGCCGGTCACGCTGCCCGCTCCGGTTTCAGGCTCGGACGCTCCCGCGGCCCGAAACGTCGAGCCTCCGCCGACGGTCGCGTCCGGCTCATCCGCGATGTCCGGAGCCGAAACCTTCAGCAAGCTTGGCGCGACGACAACTGCAAGCATTCCGCGTCCGGCAGCTCCGAGCGCGCCCGTAACGCCTGCGACCGGGGGCAACGTGACGGAGCCGCGATTGATTTGGTCGCCGCCTCCCGTTTATCCACAACTCGCCAAACAAAACAATATTCAGGGCGACGTAAAAATCCAAGCGACTATCGACGAATCCGGCCGCATCACCGAGATGAAGCCGGTTTCGGGTCCATCAATCCTGCAGGGACCGGCGATGGACGCCCTCCGCCAGTGGAAATATGAACCTTCGATGCTCAACGGCAAGCCCGTTGCCGCGCAATTGCTCGTTGTCGTGGAGTTTCGCCGGTAGAGTAATTTCACCAGCGGTTCCCTTCCGCTTCCAGAAAAATCTCAGCTCGCAAGAAAGGTGAGCCGCATGGCGCTTATTCCGCGCGTGCTATGATGGCCGTTTGAAAATTTGCTGGTAGAGCGGACCTGCATCGGCGTGGAATCGCAAAATCCAAATTTGACCGGGAAATCGTCGTTTCCGCTGGCACCGCGCGTGTCCATCCTCTTGCTCGTGGTCCTCTCGGCGGCAATTTACATCGGCAATGCGGCGAAGCCTCCGCTCCTCGACGACGCCGATGCATCGCACGCGCTGGTGGCGCGCGAGATGTTGCAGCGCGGCGATCGGGCCGTGATGTACATGAACGGCATCCGCTATCTGGAGAAGGCGCCGCTACATTACTGGCTGGTTGCCGCGACGTACGCGATCGCCGGGCAAAATGCATTCACCACGCGGCTGCCGCTGGCGCTGGCGATGATCGCGTTGACGATCGTGTCGTATCTTTTCGCGCGAAAATTCTTCGGCGAGCGCGCGGGATTCTATAGCGGCCTGGCCGTCTGCACCGGCATCGGATTTTTCCTCTTTACGCGCATCATGATTCCCGAAGCGATTTTCGCGCTCGAACTCACCGCCGGATTTTATTTTTTCCTTCTTGCCTGGACTCGGCAGATCGATGCGCGCGTCGGCATGTGGGGCTGCGCCGCAATGACGGGCCTCGCCGTCCTGACGCTCGGCCTCGTCGGCGTGGTTTTTGTCGCCGCAATCCTCATTGCGTTTCTCATCGCGACGCGCAGTTGGAATCGCTGGCGCGACCTCAAGCTTTTTTCAAGCATTGCAATTTTTCTCGTCATCGCCGTGCCGTGGCACTTGATCGCCGAGCATCGTTCCCCCGGATTTCTCTGGTCCTACATCGTGAACGAGCATTTCAAGCGCGCGCTCGGAACGCGCTATCCGCCCGATTACGATTCCGTGCCACTGGGCTTGTGGTGGGCGGCGCATCTGGTGTGGCTCGCGCCGTGGAGCGTGTTTTTGCCGTTCGCGCTGCACGAATTTCCGCCGCTGAGAACCTGGGGCAAGAATATGGAGCCGGCGGCACGGGCGCGCTTGCTGCTCTTCGCGTGGGCCGCGGCCATCATGGGATTTTTCTCGCTCGAAGGCGGATCGCGAATGGAGTATTACGCGTTCGGTGCGTGGCCGGCGATGGCGATTCTGCTGGCCTTGGGCCTCGCGCGCGCTGAAGAACTCGGATCGCGCTGGCTCTCGCGCCTGCAAGCGATTCTCGCGCTCTTCGGCCTCGCCGCCGGCTCCGTACTCGCCTATTTCGTCGGGGCATCGTGGCGGATTCGCGCGACCTCCGATATTTCGCAGTTGCTCGGAGAGCACTCGAACCTCTACAAGCTATCCATGTCGCATTTCCTGGATTTGACGCCCGCGGCGTTTGCGGATTTGCGCTGGCAAGCGGCGGGTGCGGCGTTCATCGCCATTTTTGGATTTGGCGGCGCGTGGATTTTGCGGCGAATCCGGAGGGATTTCAGCGCGACGCTGACCCTGGCGCTTTCAATGGCCGCGTTTTTCTTTTTCGCGAACTCAGCTTACGGCGTTTTTTCGTCGAAGCTCTCTTCGCGCGACCTCGCGGATGACATTCTTCCCTATCTGCGGCCGCAGGATCAGATCGTGCAATACGGCGATTTCAATTACGGCTCGAGCATTCCGTATTACACGCACCGGCGCGTGTATTTGTACAACGGCGTCGAAGGCACGAATCTTGAATATGGCGCGAAGTATCCCGATGCGCCGAAGATTTTTCTGGATGACAGGACGTTTCCGCAATTCTGGCGGCAACCGGAGCGAATTTTTATTTTCGTGCCCGAAGATATCCGCGATGCGGCGTTTCAAAGGCTGCCGCCCGATGGAAGTTATCTCCTGGCTGCGAGCGGCGGGAAATACATTTTCGTCAATCAGCCGGTTCGCCCTGGCATGAAAACGCTCGCGCAAGTCGAGGCTGAGATGCATTCCGCGGCGGCCACACCTTAGCCGCGGCTATTTTCGTCCGGCGCGTTTCTGCGCAATCACCAGCCCCCGCGGCGTCGGCACCAGGACGACCGAGAGCAAGCCTTCCTCTTCCAGCCGCAGCGCCGCCGCGCGAACGACTTTGTAATGAGACGACGCGTCGTGCGTGAGCACCAGGCCGTTCGGGCTGATCTGCGGAAGGAACTTTCGAATTTCGTTTTCGCGGATGTTGATGTCGCTGTCGCTGAAGAAAATATCGATCGTTCCGGCGATATCCATATTCAGGCTGGACTCGTTGCGGCATTCGATCCAATTCGCGAGCCCAGATTCCCGAATTCGCTGGCGCGCTTTCTGAAAAACGACTGGGTCGAATTCGCAGGTGATAATTCGCCCGAATCCATTGGCTTTCATTCCTTCGGCCATTTTGATCGCGCTCAAGCCCATGAAAGTTCCTGTCTCGACCACCAGTTCCGGCTTCAGAGTCATCACCAGCGACTTTAAAAAATCGAGCACTTCGACTTCCGCGGTCATCGAGTCGAGCATCTTCCAGCGCTCGGGATGCGGGCATTCGGGCGTTGGCGGCGTGTACTCGGCTTGCACGGATTCGCCCTGCTGCGCAACGCGCTCAATGATCCGATGCTCCTCCCTGCTCCGCAAGAATCGCGGCACAATCAACGCGATCAACGCGCCGCCGGCGACGATCCAACCCGCCCAGAAAAGCTTGTGGCCCGCGATTCCGTCCCAGGTTTCCGAAGTAACGATTGGCACCACGAGTTCAAAGATTCCAGCGAGAACGAGAAATTCGCCCAGAACGATTCCGTCCGGCCGTTGGAATTGAAGCTGTCTTCGGCCCTCAGTCCATAAGTAAATGCCGATGGAAGTTGCGGCCAGGGCGTCGAACGTAAACGGAGGCAAAGCGCCAAAACTGCTTCCGAACAGCACGTGAGCCAGCACCGCCAGCTCGGTAAATATCACGGCGAGTCCAGCCGTTGCCGCGACGGCCGCAATATCCAGCACCGTCAGAAAATTGACTTTTTGAATTCGCGAAAGCCGAATGCGGCGTCTTCGCAGATCTCTCCAGGCGACGCCGATCGCAGTCAGAACGCCCAGCGAGATAATGAGGGAGTGGCCTAAAGTATGCGAATCAAAAGCGCTCACACTTTGCCCGCCGCCACGTTGGCGGCGCCAATCAGAGGCGCCTTTTCGTTGAGCACCACATAAATCGGAATCGCCGAGAGCAAGCTCTCCATTTTTTCCTTGTGCGCGGCCGCCGCGGCGAATTTGCCTTCTTTCAGCTTTGGCAAAATTTTCAGCGCGATGCCGCCCGCAACATAAATCCCGCCGCGCGCCACGTTGCGAATCGCGAGGTTGCCGGCTTCTGATCCGTAAATTTCCACCCACAAATCGAGCGTGCGCACGCAGACCGGGCACGTCCCTGCAAGCGCGTGCTGGGTGATGAGCGGCGCGGGATCCGCGTCCGCCGCGTCAAATTCCGGATGCTTCACCGAGGGATCGAGAAAGGCGTGCAGCTCGGGAAATCCGCGGCCCGAAAGAATAATTTCGCAGCTCACGATTTCGTTTCGCGCGCGCAAGTAGCGCCAAAGATCGAGTTGCTGCTCCGTGTTCGGCGCCCAATCGGAGTGGCCGCCCTCGGTCGCGCTGGGATGATATTTATTGCCGTCCCAGAATAGAATTCCCTCGCCGAGGCCCGTGCCCGCCGCGATGATCACCTTCGTCGCTTTTTCTCCCGGCACGCCCGGATGGATGCGCTCCAGTTCATTCGGCTCGAGCACCAGGACGCTGTAGCACGTGGCTTCGAGATCGTTCAGCAGACGCACGGTGCGAACGCCGATTTCGCGCGCGAGATCGTAGGACGAAATCATCCAGGGAAGGTTGGTCGCGCGGACGGTGCCATCGACGATCGGCCCCGCAATTCCGAAGCACACCGCATCGACTTTCACGTTGGTGCGCTTCAGGAAATCGGCGACGAGTTGTTCGAAGGTCGGATACTTCCGGCTCGGCAGGCTCTCCCACACTTTGCAGACCAGCTTGCCGCCGGCGTCCTCGAATGCGCCGAGATTCGACTTCGTCCCTCCGACATCCCCCGCGAGGATCATTCATTCTCCTGTCGAACGAAGCCCGAATGCGTTTGATGTCGCGCACGCGTTTGTGTTCGCGATCGCGCGCACACTGCCGCGCGCCTGCAGCCCGCGAGCCGCGGCAAGCCCACGCCGATTTTCATGTGCGTTGTCAGAGATTGCGCCAGCGGAATCCGTCCGCAGCCGGCAGTTCGTCCGCCGCGCGAGGGCCGGAGCTACCCGCCGGATAATTCGGGAACGGCGGCGCTTCGGCTTCAGCCCAGGCGTTGAGAATTGGATCGACCAGACCCCATGCGGCCTCGACGCTGTCTGCGCGATCGAACAGCGTCGCATCGCCGCGAATGCAATCGTTAATGAGCGTCGCGTACGCGTCCCGCGGTTTCCCGCCGAATGTGGCGCGGTATTTGAAATCCATCGTCACTGGGCGGATGTGCATCTTCGGGCCGGGCGCCTTCGCGCCGAACGACAGCGAGATCCCTTCGTCCGGCTGAATGTTCAGGACCAGCAAATTCGGCTGCAACTGCTCGCCGCGGAAAACCAGATGCGGCGCCTGGCGAAACTGAATCGCGATTTCAGTGGTCGGGCGCGCCAGCCGTTTTCCCGTGCGCAGGTAAAACGGTATGCCGTTCCAACGCCAGTTGTCCACATAGAGCTTCAGTGCGGCATACGTTTCCGTATGCGAGTCGGGCGCCACACCGGGCTCTTCCCGATACCCCACGACCGGCTTGCCGTCGATTTCGCCCGGGCCGTATTGCCCGCGCACCACATCGCTCCACACCGACTCCGCCGTGAACGGGCGCACCGACTGCAGCACTTTGATTTTTTCGTTGCGAACGGCGGTGGCCTCAAACGTCGCCGGAGGCTCAACGGCCACCAGCGAAGTCAATTGCAGAACGTGGCTCTGAATCATGTCGCGCAGCGCGCCCGCCGTTTCGTAGAACGCCGCGCGATGCTCCACGCCCAGCGTCTCGGCCGCCGTGATCTGAATCTGGTCGACGTAGCGGCGATTCCACAGCGGCTCGAAGATTCCGTTTCCGAAGCGGAAGACCAGCAAATTTTGCACGGTCTCTTTGCCGAGGTAGTGGTCGATGCGATAAACCTGCGATTCATCGAACACGCTCAGCACCTGGCGGTTCAGCTGTTTCGCCGTCTCCAGATCGCTGCCGAACGGTTTCTCGATAATGATCCGCGACCATGATTTACCGCCCGGTGGTTTTGCCAGCCCCGCGCGGCCCAACTGCTCGACAATCGTCGAATACACTACCGGCGGCGTCGCCAGATAGAAAAGCCGGTTCCCGCCCAGCTGCCCGGCGCGGTCGAGTTCGTCGAGCCGTTGCGATAATTGCCGAAACGATCCGGGATCGTCGTAGTTGCCGGTGAAGTAGTGCAAATTCTGGAGAAAATCCTGACGCGCCGGCCCGTTCGCGGCGCTCCCGTCGGGCTTCGGAAGAAATTCTTCGCTCTCCGTGCGAAACGATTCGTCCGTCATCTCCGAGCGCGCGAATCCAACAAGGCGGAATCGCGGCGCGAGGCAGGAATGAATTGCGAGGTCGTAAAGCGCGGGCAGCAGCTTGCGCCGCGCCAAGTCGCCCGACGCCCCAAACATCACCACGGCGCAAGGGTCGGACGGCGCCTCGCAGTAATACGCATCCGCTTGCGCGACTTCTGACAAATCCAAGCTTGGTGAAGCCATGAATATCTCTCCCGGTAGCTTGCCGGCGATTCACCGAAACTACCTTTTTAATCAACTTTTGCCCTTCCCGCAAGCGCGGCAAGCGCGCGAACGCCCGCCGGCCAGGCTTACGCTGCCAACGTGGCGTTGTGATTCCGAACCGCCGCGCGGCCGCGATCAATCTGCATTTTCACCGATCGTGCGGCGGCGCCGATTCTCTCATTTGAATTATTTCTGCCAAATTACAGCCGCGCCGCGGACGAACCAACTGGCATTCGCCCGCGCCTTCCAGTATTCTTGGGTTTCCCAGTCACGCGCTTCGATTCATCTGATCGCCGGAGAGTGGTATGGCCAACGAAAAATGTGACGACGCGAAACCCGCCGCTTCCGGTGAGCCCGCGCCCGCCGGCACCCGCATGGTGATGTGCGTGAAATTTGGAAAGATGATGCCGGGGCTCGATCGCGTGCCGTGGAAGGGTGAGCTCGGCAAGCGCGTTTTCGATTCTGTCTCGAAAGATGCCTGGAAATTGTGGATCGAACACTCCAAGATGGTCATGAACGAGTACCGCCTCAACCCCCTCGATCCAAATTCGCAGAAAATCATGGAACAGCAGATGGAACAGTTTTTCTTCGGCGAAGGCGCTCAACTCCCCGAAGGCTATGTCGCCCCAAAGGCCAAAGGCTAAACCTCACTAAAGACAATCGTAGCGGCGCGCTTTCGAGATTTTTGCGTTCCGGCGTGGCCGGAAAGCGCGGCATCTAGCTCTTCTTCATGCCCAATGGCTCACGCGCATCACACCGTAATTTTCCGCGTCGCCGGATGCTCCACCGGCAGCCTCGACGCAATCGCAAATTTCAGCTTCGCATGCGCCGCTCGCAGCGCGCCCTCAGCCTGCTGCGGCGTTTCGGCGTGCGAAAAAATAAATCCCAGATAGCTCGATCCCTCCGGCCACGCCGCGATATAGTCATGCACGCGCGCCGTGATTTCGATGGACTCGATCCCCGCAACATTTCGCGCCGCATCGATGCCGTCAACGCCTTCGAACATTCCGCTTCGAGGCACAGGAATCATCATCACGCCGGCCGCGCGAGCTTCGCGTCCGGCGTCGCTGCCTCCCATTTCAAGCGCGTGCCTCAGAATCAGCTCTTCGAGCGAAATTTTTCCTTCGCCGAAGCGCAGCGCACGCGAGCACAGTCCGCCAATCGGCCGTGGCGCAATTTCCAGCGGCCACACGCCAGCCTCGTTGATCCGAAACTCCGCGTGAATCGGGCCGTAGACGAGCCCAATCGCTTCGGCCGCCTTCGCCGCGCACTCCACGACTTCATTCTGCACCCGCTGCGGAAATCGCGATGGCGTCACGTAAATTGTTTCTTCGAAAAATGGGCCTTCGAGCGCATCGGGCTTGTCGAAAATTGCCAAAATTCGCAGGCGGCTGTCCGTCATCAACCCTTCAACGGCGACCTCGCCGCCGGGAATGTATTCTTCCACGAGCACGCGGCCCAGCGCCGCATCGCGCGTCGCCGCAATCTCCGGCGAATCGAAGAGCGCGCGAATGCGATCCACCGCCGCGCGAAACTCGGCGGCATCATTCGCCCGAATCACGCCCTGGCTCGCTGCCAGCGCGAGCGGCTTGACCACGCACGGAAACGCAACACGATCGAGCACACGCGCGATGTCATCATCGAGCGCAAAATCAAAGTACCGCGGCACGCGCAATCCGGCTCGAGCAAATTCCTCTCGCTGACGAAGTTTGTTTCTGCAAATTTCGACGGCGGCCGGCGGATTGCCTTTCAGCACCAGCGCTCGCGCGGCGTACGCGGCCGTCACCGTGGGCGCGTCGCCAAGCGCGAGTATCGCGCCGAACGCGCGGTTCTGCCCCCCGCGCACGATTTCATCCGCAGCTTCCCGCGGATTTTCAAATCGCAGCGCCAGCGCGCCATCGCCCCACGGATCGTCGAGCTTGTGGCAGCGGTCCGTGCCAAAAGCCACTTCCACGCCGAGCGTTTTCGCAGCATCCGCAAAACTCTGCGTCTGGTAGCCGAGCTTCGACGCCAATATCAAAATGCGCTTGGGTGAAAGTTCACCGCTCATCCGAGGGCTCTGCTCGTCGCCATGTCAAACTAAGCCGGAAGTCTGAGGAATCTGCTTCCGCAGCCGCCCAATCGCCGCCAACTGTTCGCCGCTCGGCTCCGCGCAGCAATACCACGGCTCCGAGAGATGCGGAATCGAGGGCCGCGCTCCGACGATCGCAAGTGGAATCGGCGGCGCAATCGGCAGTCCCGCTGCTCGCCGCGCCGCGGCCGCGATCCTCTCAAAAGTTTGCGCGCGCGAAAGATTCATCTTTTCGCAGTCGTTCACCAGCGAGCGCAGCTCAACGCTCAGCCGATCCACACGCTCGTCCGCGTGCTTCCACGGATACGCCAGCGCCGATTCATCGAACACGCCCACCATGCCGCGAAAATCCTCCAGCTCCAACAGACGCGAGCCCGCCGGAACCAACAGCCGGATCGCCATTTGAATCGGTGCCACGCTTTCGACCAATTCGTGCCGCTCGATAAAATCCAGTAATTCGCAGAATGATTCAAGGGTCGTCCAGGGCGTGAACGGCACGAACGTCGGCTGCAACCCCAGCTCCGCCTCGCGGCACGCGCGAATCACTTCCGCGAAATCGGCGCGCGTGTGATTTTTCGCCAGCTTCTCAAGCACCGCGTCATCAATCGATTCCGCCGCGCTGGTGACGAAAAGGCAGCCCGTCTCGCGCAGCGTGGCCAGATGCTCGCGATGCTTTCGCAGATGCTCAATCTTGATCGTCGCGTCATAAGTGACGCGCGGGAATTCGCGATGAAATGCCGCGATCAACGGCAGCGAGTGGCCGATGCCGTTGAAAAAATCGGCGTCGCCGAACGTGATGTGCTGCGCGCCCGCCGAAACCTGCCGCCGAATATCTTGGAGCACGATCTCGCGCGGAAGAATTCGGAATGCGCCGTCGTACACCGGCACGATCGGGCAATGCCTGCAGAGATGTTTGCAGCCGCGGCTGGCTTCGGTGTATCCCGCGAGCCGCTCTTCGCCGTTCGGCAATTGCAGGCGCGCGTACCGCTCGAGCGCTAGAAATCCTTCGCGGTCCGGCTGGACAAAATTTTGCCGCGCGAGAGAAATCAGCGGCTCGCTCTGTGCCCGCTTCCCTTCTCCGCGCTCGATTCGTTCCGCCAGCGCCGCAAGGCCTTCCTCAAATTCTCCGCCGAGGATCGTCTGCACGCCCAGCTTGCGCAAATATGCTTCATTCACCGGCGCGTAGAGTCCGAAAAAACAAAAATGCGCTTCGGGATTCATTTCGCGAATCGTGCCGAGGAGCTCCACCGCCAGCCGCGTCGCCGTGTGCATCGGCACGTGGAACGCGATCAGCTCTGCCTCGCGGATCGTCTCTTCGCGCAGCGCCTCGCGCGAAGTGTCGACGCATTTCACCTCTGCGCCTCGCGCACGCAGCCACGCCGCAGGCGACGCCAGCCCGAATGGCTGCCGCCCCAATTCATACGTCGCAATTAGCAGTATTCGCATCTCTCGCGCGCAAGCGGATCGTCGCATCCTGATTATGTCACGCGACCCTCACGCCCCAAAACTCGCCATTTCCTCCAGCACCTCTGCGCGATCGCCCGCCCTTTTCCCGCTTCCCATCGCGTGGATGCGCTATCATGGTTTGCTACGGAGAGGAGCCCGCACCGGAATGAGTCCCGCGTCAAAGAATTCCTTCGCTTCTCGCGCGACGCTGACGACAAGCGGCGTCGAATATGCGATTTATCGGCTGGACGCGATCGAAAAGGCCAACGTTGGGCGCGTCGAGCGCCTTCCTTTTTCGCTGAAAATCCTGCTCGAAAATTTGCTGCGCTTCGAAGACGGCCGTACCGTCCAGGCCGACGACATTCGCGCTCTGGCCAACTGGAATCCGACGGCCGCACCCTCGAAAGAAGTCGCCTTCATGCCTGCGCGCGTCCTTCTGCAGGATTTCACCGGCGTTCCCTCCGTTGTCGATCTCGCCGCCATGCGCGAAGCGATGCGCAAGCTCGGCGGCGAGCCGAAAAAAATCAATCCGCTGCTTCCAGCCGATCTGGTGATCGATCATTCCGTTCAGGTGGATAAATTCGGCGGGCCTGACGCGCTCGCCTTCAATGCCGAAATCGAATTTCTTCGCAATCGCGAGCGCTACGCTTTTCTTCGCTGGGGCCAAAAGGCATTTCAGAATTTTCGCGTCGTTCCGCCGGACACGGGCATCTGCCATCAGGTGAATCTCGAATATCTCGCCAAAGTCGTTTTCACCCGGCAGGAAGGCGACGCCTGGTTCGCCTATCCCGATTCGCTCGTGGGCACGGATTCGCACACCACGATGGTCAACGGCCTCGGCGTTTTCGGCTGGGGCGTCGGCGGAATCGAAGCCGAAGCGGCCATGCTCGGCCAGCCGTTTTCTATGCTGATTCCTTCGGTGGTCGGTTTCAAACTCCACGGGCGGCTGCCTGAAGGCGCCACCGCCACCGATCTTGTTTTGACGATCACCGCGACGCTGCGCAAAAAAGGTGTCGTCGGCAAATTCGTAGAATTTTATGGCACGGGGCTTTCGAACTTGACGCTTCCGGATCGCGCCACGCTCGCCAACATGGCGCCTGAATACGGCGCGACGATGGGGTTCTTCCCCGTTGACGGCGAAACTCTCGCCTATCTCCGTTTCACCGGCCGTGAGGAAACCCTCGTGCGTCTCGTCGAGGCTTACACGAAAGAGCAGGGGCTTTTCCGCACTGACTCCACTCCCGACCCCGAATTTTCCGATCGCCTCGAACTCGATCTCGGCGAAGTCGTTCCTACGATGGCCGGTCCGAAGCGCCCGCAGGACAGTGTTCCTCTGCGCGATGCCAAACAATCTTTTGAAAAATCGCTGACCGCGCCGCCGAAGCACGTCAGCGTGCAGAACAACGGCGATCGTTTCGATCTCGCGGACGGTTCCGTGGTCATCGCCGCCATCACCAGTTGCACGAACACGTCGAACCCATCGCTGATGATCGGCGCGGGAATCATCGCCAAGAAAGCCGTCGAGCGCGGCCTATCCGCCAAGCCATGGGTGAAGACGAGTTTCGCGCCCGGTTCGAAAGTCGTCAGCGATTACCTGGAACTTTCCGGACTCATGCGCTATCTCGAATCGCTCCACTTTGATCTCGTCGGCTACGGCTGTACCACCTGCATCGGCAATAGCGGGCCGCTGTCTGACGCGATCGGCAAGGCCATCAAGGACAATAATCTCGTCGCCGTTTCCGTGCTGAGCGGCAATCGCAATTTCGAGGGCCGCATCAATTCGCTGGTCCGCGCGAACTATCTCGCTTCGCCGCCGCTCGTTGTCGCCTACGCGCTCGCCGGCCGGATGGATTTCGATATGGCCAACGAATCGCTCGGCACCGACAAGCGCGGAAATCCCGTTTATCTTCGCGAAATCTGGCCGACGCCGGCGGAGGTCGAAACCGCCTTGCGCGCCTCGATCTCGAGTGAACAATTCCGCAAGGAGTATGGCGACGTTTTCACCGGCGACGCGCGCTGGAAAGGCCTGAAAATTCCTGAAGGCGATCTCTACGCGTGGGATTCGAACTCCACTTACATCAAGCTTCCGCCCTACTTCGATTCCATGCCGCTCAAACCCGCGCCTATCACCGATATCCATGCGGCGCGCGTTCTGGCTCTTCTCGGCGACAGCGTGACCACCGATCATATTTCGCCGGCCGGCTCGATTCCTCCCGATAGCCCCGCGGGAAAGTATTTGATCTCTCGCGGCGTTCAGCCGAAAGACTTCAATTCCTACGGCGCGCGCCGCGGCAACGACGAAGTGATGACGCGCGGCACCTTCGGCAACATTCGCCTCCGCAATCAACTCGCGCCGGGCACCGAAGGCGGATGGACACGCCATCAGCCGAGCGGCGAGCAAATGACCATCTACGACGCGGCCATGCGCTACAAAACCGAAAATGTCCCGCTTGTCGTTCTTGCCGGAAAGGAATACGGCTCCGGGTCGTCGCGCGATTGGGCCGCCAAGGGCACGGCGCTTCTCGGCATTCGCGCCGTGATCGCCGAAAGTTTCGAGCGCATTCACCGCAGCAATCTGATCGGCATGGGCGTCCTGCCGCTCGAATTCAAGCCGGGCGATACGGCCAAGTCGCTCGGCCTGACCGGCGCCGAAGTTTTCGATATTGAAGGACTGTCGAAGGATTTTGCGCCGCGAAAATTGGTGAATGTCCGCGCGCGCGCCGCGGACGGCAAGGAAGTTTTATTTCAAGCGGTTTCGCGCGTGGATACCCCCGTCGAAGCCACTTACTACCAGAACGGCGGAATTCTTCACTACATTCTGCGGCAAATGCTCTAGCGCAGAAAAAAATCTGGCGGCGAGAAATCGCTCTACGGTGGCGTTTGTTGCACGATCAGCGTCACCATCGCCTGATGGTTCGCAATCACCGCTGTCGTCTGGCCGTTGATCTGCGTCGGCGCCACGTTAATCGTCACCTGGTACGTGCCCACCGGCGTCCCCGCCGTTCGCCTGCCGCACCCGGCCAGTGTTCCCGCAAGTACGAATCCGGCAATCGAGGCGGAGAGCGCGAACGTTCGCCGCCACGCGCGGCTTTGCGTCCGCATCGCCAGCCAGACCATCAAAAGCAAGAATGCGATCGCGCCGCCAATCGGTGCCCAGATTTTGCGGCTATCCGGCGGGATGCGCGGATTGGGGCTACCCGGCGCAAGCGCATTGGGGATCGTCGCGACGAGCATCTCTTCCGTCGCGCCCGACGCCGTCGGAGTAACGTCCGTCGGTGCAAATGAACACACCGCGTCGGAAGGAAGTCCCGCGCACGTCAGGGTAAGCTCCACATCGAAACCATTCAGTGCGATCATCGGAAACTGATATTCCGCCGTATACCCTGCGATTACCGTCGCCGTTGCGGGCGAGATCGGTCCGAAGGCGTAATCCTGGACGTCGAATGGTTGTGTGGCGCTCGTCCCGCCGCCTGGCGACGGATTCGTCACCGAAACATTAATCACCGAGGCGGTGGCGAATGCGCTTGTCGGCACTTCGGCGCTCATCGAAGTCGACGACGTGTTTCCAATGGGCGTCAGGCTCGCGTCTCCGAAATTGATCACCGAGCTCGGAACAAAATTCGTGCCAGTCACCGTCAGCTCGAATTCGCCGTTGCCGACGTCGACGCTCGTCGGGCTGATCGACGTCACGGTAGGCAAGGGATTTTGATCCGCAATCGGGAGCATCCATGCGCCCCGACCCCACGTCTCGGCTGTCAGAGTCCGCGAAGTTTCCTGGGGCGAGAGCGACGTCACTGGGACGAGCGGCAGGCCAGTGCCTAGCGGCGCCCACGACGCGCCTTGATCACTCGTGACAAACACGCCGATGTCCGTGGCCACGTAAAGCGTCTCCGCGAGGTCGGGATCGACGACAATCTCATTGGCCGGAATGTTCGGCAGATTCGCGCTGATGTCGCGCCATTGCGCGCCACCGCTCGCCGTCATAAAAACGTGCCCGAGCCGATCGCCATCAATTCCGGAGAAGCCTGAAAATGTTGCGTAAGAAACTCGCGCGTCATGCGGATCGCTGACAAATGAAGTTTCAACCCGGCTCGGCAAACCATTCGCGCCACCCGCGCCGCTCGCGTTTTCGTCTCTCGTGGCGGCGGGCTCAAGCCCGGCATCCCCGATGAATTGAGAGATGTTCAATGATGAAGCGCTCGAACGGCCGACGAGACCGTTCCAGACGTGCGACCCCGAAGCGACACCTGGATCCGCGACGTCCCCCGAACTCCAAACGCCACGATCGTTGCCGGCGTAGAAAACCGCTCCATCGTGGCTGATCGCGATGGCGTGCTGGCTCTCGCGCAATGCGGCGCCTGTGCGATCCGTCGTCACATCTTCCCATGAATTTGCGCCGTCAATCGAGCGATACAGTTTCATTCCGCCCGCGAAGATGGTCATCGGATCGCTCGGGCTGACGGCCAGCGTAATCGCATCCGAGCACTCGCTCGCGCAGAGGCCGTTTGGCGGCGATGCGAGTGCTGCCCACGTCGTTCCGCCGTCCCCGCTCTTGAAAATCCCGAGAAGCTTCTCCGACCCAAAATCCGCGATCGCGGCATAAAGAATCGTCTTCGCGCCGCGCTGCGCTCCAAGTGCCAGCGCGATTTTCCCGAACCGCGCGCCATTCGCGAACTGATCGAGCCCCGCCAGCCGCGTCCAGCTCGCGCCCGCGTCCGGCGTCATGTAGATCCCGTTGCATCGCACCGCCGAATCGCAATGCACCGGCGCGTTCCGGCTCGATTGTCCGAGCGCAGCGTACGCCGTCTGTCCCGAAGAATCGCTCGGATCGAACTTCACGTCGAAGCCCGCGCCGCCGGCAGGCGCGCCGAGCGCCAACGCCCATGTCGCGCCGCCGTCAATCGAGCGCCACATGCCGCCGGAATCGGCATTTGCCGATGCAGCTCCGTCCGACGCGCTCACTCCCGCCAAAAGGATTCCATGCGCGCTCGGATTCGGGCTGACGGCGAGCGCCTCGATCGAAACTCCACCTCCGCCGGCTGCATTCGAAAACGCAGCGCTGCCCGATGTCGTCCAAGTCTTGCCGCCGTCGCCGGATTTCATCACGCCGGCGCCGTAAAAACTTTCGCCAGATTCCGTTCGCGCGCCCGTTCCCGCAAAAATCGTCGCAGGCGAAGTCGCTGCGTCGAGCGCGAGCGAGCGAATCGCGAGCGATGGCTGATTGTCGGTGAGCGGCCGCCAGTGCGCGCCGTCCGTCGTTTTCCAAACGCCTCCGGCGGCCGCGCCGACATAGATGGTTTTGTCCGTTGCGTCCGACGGGTCGATTGCAATCGCATTTACCGCGGCGATTGGATTCGTCGCGCTGGAATTTGTAATTGCGGAACCCGTCGATGAAATCGTATGCCACTCGCGCTGCGCGCCGCTCCCCGCGGCGTTCATCGCCCGCATTTGCTTGATGGCTTGCTCGCGCGCGCCCGCCGGAATGTAGCAGGCCGGATACGCTCGCGGCGCGAAGATCGCTCCTGCGCGACCGATGACGGCGCTTGCCGCACGACCGATGGCGGCGCTTGCCGCGCCGGCAATCGCTCCGGTTTGCGGCAAAACTGCGCCGACGCGCGCGGCCATCGGAACGCTCGCCACGATGGCAACCGCGGCTGCGAATACGGCAAAGCTCGCGGCAACATTGCGTGCGCGTTCAGGTCGGCCCGCTCGCGTTCTAGCCGCAGCGTCGTCCGTTCGCTTCTTCACCGACAAACCATCCACGCCCATAGTCCTCCGCCCGATCCATTCAACGGAATTCAGCCCGCGCGCGGGCCTCGCAGGCCTCCACCGCTCGCAAGCGACACGCGATTATACACGCCCGCCCCGCCCGCCACATCTTCACTGGATCGGTGTCAAAAGGCTTGCCATCCCACGTCGTGCTTGGATGGACCTATCCGCCGCGCGGTTGCAAGCGCTTGCGGGGTTATGTAGGGCCGCTGGCGAAAAGAGCCGGCGAGACGCCGGCGCTACGGCGGACGCGAGCTCGAGTAATAGGGCGCGGGCCACTGGCCACGATTCACATTCGCGTGCGGTTGACCGAAAATGCGGGTGCGAATAAACTCGCTGCGGCGAGGTGATGCGATGCATTTTCGAACGATGCTGTTTATCTGCTGTCTGGCGTTGGCGCTGCCATCGCGCGCGACGGCGCAAGAGAGCGAGGAACATCATCATCACGGCGAAGGCGAAAAGCTCGGGACCGTGGTGTTTCCCACGTCGTGCTCTCAAGACGCGCAAAAATCCTTTGAGCGCGCGGTCGCGTTGCTGCACTCGTTCCAATACACCGAATCCGAAAAGGCCTTCGTCGTAGTCGCCAGCTCCGACAAACATTGCGCGATGGCGCGTTGGGGCGAGGCCATGGCGCTCTATCACCAGCTGTGGGACAAGCCGAAGGCAGCCACGGTGAAGGAAGGCCACAACGACCTCAAGCAGGCGATGAAGATCAAGGAGCGCACGCCGCGCGAAACCGAGTTCATCCAGTCCGCGCTGCTTTTCTACGATACGAACAAGAAACTCGATCACGACACGCGCACGCATCGCTACTCGGACGCGATGGCGAAAATGTATGAGAAATATCCGGACGATAGCGAAGTCGCAGCGTTTTACGCGCTCTCGCTGCTGACCTGGGATCCGCCGGACGACAAGAATTACGAGAACCGGCGCAAGGCGATTGCCGTGCTGAACAAATTATTCGCGGCGCAGCCCGATCATCCGGGCGCGGCCCATTACCTGATTCATTCGTCGGACCGGCCGGAGCTCGCGCCACTGGCGCTCGACGCGGCGCGGCGCTATGCACAAATCGCGCCGGGCTCTTCGCACGCGATTCACATGCCGTCGCACATTTTCTCGCGGATGGGACTGTGGGATGAATCGATCCAGTCGAATCTAGCGGCCGCGGCGGCAGCCGAACGCGAAATCAGCGCGCATCTCGCCGAAGCTCATTATGAATTTCACCCCATGGATTACCTGGGATACGCCTACTTGCAAAGCGGCCGGGAAAAGGACGCGTGGCACGTAATTGAAGAAGTGGACACAGTTCCGGAGGCATCGGCGTCGCAGCGTGCGGAAGTCAAAACGTTCTTTACGGCGCGCTACTACCTCGAGCTGCGCGACTGGGCGCACGCTGCAGCGCTTCCGATTCCAGCGGACCTCAAGGGACACGATCGAGTGGACTCCTACTGGGCGCGGACCATCGGCGCGGCGCGGATGGGCGATGCCGCCGGCGCGCGCAAGGATTTCGAGGACTACAAATCCGTCGACGACGGCAACGACGTCTACCGCACGCCGAAGCCGGGGCAAGTTTCGGTCGAGCGGCAGGAGACCGCGGCGTGGGCTGACTATGCAAACGGGAAGAAAGACGACGCGGTGAAGGAAATGCGCGCGGCAGCCGACCAGGAAGACGCTGACGCGCCCGAGATCGCCATGATTCCTGCGCGCGAGATGCTGGCCGATATGCTGCTGGAGATGAACCAGCCTGCGGAGGCGCTCGTCGAATATGAAAAAAATCAGAAGGAATCGCCGAACCGGTTTAACGGATTGTACGGCGCCGCGCGCGCCGCGGAGCTGGCGGGAAAGCCGGAGCAGGCGGCGGGATATTACAGCCAGCTATTGAAGGTTTGCGACGGCGGTGCGCATTCGAATCGGCCGGAGTTGGCGCGCGCGAAGACGCTGCTCGCAACGAAATAAGGCAGCGTCTCTGAGTGCGGCACACGTAGCGGGGCACTTCCGGAGTTTGTGCGTTCCGCCCTGGCCGGAAAGCCGGGCACCATTTTTTGCGCGGCGCCGGCATATGCAGATCCCTCGTCCTCCTCGGGCGGGCGAATGGTGGCGAGGGCAGCGTGAAGCAGAATGTGTCCGCCAAGTGAGCGGATGAGGAGGACTTCAGGTGCCACGAGAAGAAGCGGCGCGGGCGATCGCCCAATGGAAAGAGCTGGTTGAGCGGCCGTACAACAACCTTCTGGACGCGCGGAGGAATGTCGAAGAGTTTTACGCCCAATTTCCCGTGCCCGCGGACGTGCGCGTCGAGCATGTGACGATCGGTAAGGCGTCGGCGGATTGGCTCGCGACTCCGGGCGCGGATGCGCACCGCGTGGTGATCTATCTCCACGGCGGCGCGTACGTGCTGTGCTCGGCGCATGGCTACCGTGAAATGACTTCGCGGATCGCGCGGGCGGCGGGAGCGCACACGCTCGTGCTGGATTACCGGCTGGCGCCGGAGAATCCGTTTCCCGCGGCCGTGCGGGATGCCGTCGCAGCGTACCGCTGGCTGCTCGAGCAAGGCGTTGCGGCGTCATCAATCGTGATTGCGGGCGATTCAGCGGGCGGCGGGCTGACGATGGCGACGCTCGTATCGCTGCGCGATGCGGGCGTGCCGCTGCCTTCGGGCGCGGTATGCATCTCGCCGTGGATCGATCTCGAATGTACCGGCGCCACGATGGAAACGAAGGCGGGCGTGGATCCACTGTGCACCAAAGAATCGATGCTCAAAGAAGCGGCGGTGTATCTCGCGGGCGAGAATGCGCGGCATCCGCTGGCATCGCCTTTTTATGCGGATTTGCGAGGGCTGCCGCCGCTGCTGATTCAGGTGGGATCGGAAGAGACGCTGCTTGAAGACGCGCACCGGCTCGAGCGGCGCGCTAAGAGCGCGGGCGTTACGGTGGAGCTCGACGTGTTCGAAGGGATGCCGCACGTCTGGCACGTTTTTGCGTCGTATCTGCCGGAAGCGCAGAAGGCGATCGATCGCATTGGCGAATTCGCGCGGCAGACCACGCGGGCGGCGGATTCGGCGCGGGTGTGAGGCGCGCGCGAAAACCGCTCTGCTGACACACTGACGCGGCGGAAAGTGGAATGCAAAGCGGAAGGAGAAACGACCGGCTGAAGACTGGCGCTTAGGCGAGGTTCGCGGGCTGGAACCTGGCTTCGACGTTGGCGTGGTAGACGTGCCAGAAGTTCCCGGCCGGCTTCAGAAATTCGATGCCGACTTTGACGCGCCTTCCCTGCTTCGAGCCGATGTGTACGACGCGGCATTCGCGCTCTTCCTGCGTGAAGCTGTTCACGACGAGAATGCGCTGGCCCTTTTCGAGCGCGGCGCTGAGAGCGATGCGCGCGCCATGAGCGTCCACGTTGAGCGTGTTGGTATGATCGCGGAAAGGCCGATCATCCGGCGTGCGTCCGTATACCACAACCGGAATGTGAAGCGGAAACCGGCGACTACGACGTACGTAATCGCGAGATTTGCTCTTGCGGACTAGCGGAAACATACGAGAAACAAGATACCGCGGGACAATGAGGCATGCAAGAACTAGTGTCGGAAATGGTACCAATTGCGTCACTTCCCGCCCCGGAGGGCAAAACGGGCCGGCGCGCCCCGGAAGGTTGCCAAACTGGGACGGGAAAACGCAGACGTTGGTTCAAAATGATACAGATAGTGTAAACGACTGATTCTTTGAGATTCTAGGTGGGCGTACCCAGAATGGTTTTTTCAGCATCTTAAGTGTTTCGATGTGGACATTGGGCCTAGTTTTCGGTTCAATTAGAGCCTGGAGGACCGAATTGGAGCTTGGGAGGGGGAATCCTGTGCAACGACTTCTGTTCATCTGCGCGATAACTCTGTTTGTATCTTCCATCGCCAACGCCCAGATTCATCCGGCGAATTCAGCCCTCGCCAGCGCTTCACCGACGCTCGCACCGCCGCTGCCGAGTGGCGATGGCAACGGAGATGGCGACATCACTTCGAGAGTGTTCGAAGGCCCGACGCGATTTGAAGCCGGCGTGGAATACAACTATACCGGCTTCAATGAATTTCCGAACAACAAGGTCAATCTGAATGGCTTCATCGGGTCCATATCCTGGTTCATTTTCCGCGACGTTGGCATTGAAGGGCAATTGCTCGGCGGCGTGGGCAGCACGGACGGATACACGGCGAAGCTTGCCTTCCTCGGCGGCGGGCTGCACGCTCGATTCGAAAATGATTCGCGGTTCCAGCCGTGGGTCCACGCGCTGGTCGGCCACGTGCATTTCGTTCCGCAGACGCCGTACGGCGGCCAGGGCGGACTGGGCTGGGAAGCCGGCGGCGGGCTGGACTATCACCTCGTGAGCTGGCTATCACTGCGAGTCGGAGCCGATGCGCTTGGATCGGAGCTGTTTAATACAGGACAGGTCAGCCCGATCGTGCATGGCGGCGTGGTTTTCAATTTCTAGTCTGAATTTCAATCGCAACCGAAATTGGGTCGAAGTCGAGCAATGCGACGCCCGAGCGCGAGGAATTGCGCTTTGCGCGCCGTGGCCAGCTGCGATTCGAAAACCCAGTCACACTACCCTTCATTGACGCCGCGTCTTATTGACATTTGACATCTGGATTCCATTCGTAGAATAGAGAATCGAAGCTGGGCACCTACAGCAGCGGAGCCATTCGCCACCTGGTGAACCGGATTCACCCGGAGCAAAACGGGGTTGCGCACTTGCGTGAGATGAATGCGAGGAAGACATGAGCGTTCCACCTGTGAGCGACATCGCGGGATATCTCTGGGGAGCGATGGGCGTGTATTGGGTGGCCAGCGCGCGGAAATCGGCGAAAACGAAGACATCGGAACCGCACGCGTATCGCGCGCTGAGATTATCGATTCTCGCGCTCACGTTCGTGCTGCTGCTTACGAGTTGGTTGCGAATCGGGCCACTGGGATGGAGATTCGTTCCGAAGACCGCGGCAATTGAGTGGCTTGGAATCGGCGTGACCATCGTGGGGCTGGCGCTCACGGTTTGGGCGAGGATATGCCTCGGGCGGAACTGGAGCGACAAAGTGGTGATCAAGGAAGATCACGAATTGATTCGCAGCGGGCCGTATGCGTTCATGCGCCACCCGATTTATTCGGGCGTGTTGCTGGGCGTTGCGGGAACGGCGCTGGCGGTGGGCGAATGGCGAGGCGTGGCCGCGTTTGTTTTGCTGCTGATCAACTATTCGATCAAGGCGAAGAAAGAAGAGCGCGTGCTCAAAGCCGCATTCGGAGACGCATTCGAACGACATGCGCAAGAAACCGGTTTCCTGCTTCCGCGCGTGCGCACCGGCGCGAGATGAAATATCGCGAGAAATCGCGATTCGAGCTTTGCGAGATGGAGAGCTGTTGATAGACTATCCGTCTCAACATCCGGCTAAATCCACCTGAAGGGATCCAAATGCGGAAATTTGTTGGTGCAATTGTCATTTTTTTCGGAGCGGCGTGCGCGGCGAGCGCCGACACGGTGACGCTCAAGAATGGCGACCACATCACCGGGACCGTCGAAAAAGCGGACGGCAAGAATCTGGTTTTGAAAACGGACTATGCGGGCGAGCTCACGATTGACTGGACGAAAGTGAAGGAACTGGTGACGGACAAGCCGGTGTACGTGGTGACGCCGGATAAGAAAGTGGTGAGTGGGCCGGTGACGACGCAAGGCGACGACCTGGTGATCGCGTCGGCGAATGCAGGCCCAGTGCGCGTGCCGATGGCGAGCGTGGGCGTGGTGCGATCGGAGAGCGAGGAAAAGGCCTACGAGCACATCCAGCATCCGGGCCTGCTTGAGGATTGGACCGTAGGCGCGAACATCGGATTTGCGCTGGCGCGCGGAAACAGCGACACGACCAACCTCTCGATCGGATTCACATCCGTGCGCACAACACTGCGCGACAAAATTTCGGCGTACGCCACCTCGATCTACGCACAAAGCAGTGTGGCGGGAGTTTCGAGCGTGACGGCCGACGATGTTCGCGGCGGCGCGACGTACGATTGGAACTTAGGGAAGCACTACTTCGTCTTCGGTAGCGGCGATTACGAATACAACTCGCCGCAGGACCTCGACCTGCGATCGATTTACAGCGGCGGCCTGGGCTGGAACGCGATCAAGCGAGACACGACCACGCTCGACGTGCTGCTCGGCGCGAACTACACGCGTGAGGCGTATTCGACGGGACTCGACCGCAACATCGCCGCGATCACCGCGGGCGAGGATTTCATGCACAAGTTCGGGAAGTCCACCGTGCTCACGGAGCAATTGCTTTTCTATCCGAACATTTCGGATGCGGGGCAATACCGGTTCGCGTATGAAATGGGAATCACGACGAAGATCAGCAAGTGGTTCGGATGGCAGACGACGGCGAGCGATCACTATTTGAGCGATCCGATCCCGGGAACAAAATCGAATGATTTGATTTTGACGACGGGGCTGACGGTGGCAATTACGCATTAGCGCGGGATGCCGACGGATACAGACATTTCAGATTTGAAATTTGAGATTTCAAAGCAGACCACGGGAAGTGTGCCCGCGAGGTGAGGCGAACGCGCGAGGAATGCTGAAGAGCCGTAGCATTGCCTGGCGCAGAGTCTCGCGATAACATGTGCGCCATGCCATCGGATTCCGGCACGAAACCAGGTCCAAGCACGGGCTCGGACGTTTCACACTATCGGCTCCTTGAAAAGCTGGGCGGCGGAGGAATGGGTGTCGTTTTCAAGGCCGAAGACTCCAAACTCCGTCGCGTTGTAGCCCTGAAATTCCTTCCTGAAGCGGTGGCCGGCGACGCGCAGACGCTCGAGCGATTCGAGCGCGAAGCACGCGCGGCATCCGGATTGAACCATCCCAACATCTGCACGATTTATGAAATCGGCGAGCACAATGGCGAGCCGTTCATCGCCATGGAGTACCTCGAAGGCGAGACGCTCAAGCACCGAATCGAAGGGCGGCCATTCAAGACTGAACAGCTGCTGGATCTGGGAATTCAGATTGCGGACGCGCTGGAAGCGGCGCACGCCAAGGGCATCGTTCATCGCGACATCAAACCCGCAAACATCTTCGTCACCAAACGCGGACAGGCCAAGCTGCTCGATTTCGGATTGGCCAAAATCCGGCAGGCGGGAGATCCAAATTCGGCGGACGTCTCGGCGACGCGGGACGCAGCGGCGGCTGCGGATGCCATGGCGTTGACGGCACCGGGCGCGGCGATGGGCACGATTTCGTACATGTCTCCGGAGCAGGCGCGCGGAGAAGAGCTGGACGCGCGCACGGATTTATTTTCGTTTGGGCTGGTGCTGTACGAAATGGCCACCGGCCGGCAGGCGTTTCCAGGAAACACGTCGGCGGTGGTATTCGACTCGATTCTGAATAAGGTGCCACCGCCGGCAACTTCGGTGAATCCGGCGCTGCCGCCGAAGCTGGAAGAAGTAATCAGCCGGGCGCAGGAGAAGGATCGCGAGCTGCGCGTGCAGACGGCGAGCGAAGTCCGCGCGGAATTGAAGAGGCTGAAACGCGATTTGGATTCGACGCGCACAAGCGCCGCGACGACGGCAACGGGCGCGGCAGCCTCGGGAAGCTCGCGCGCCGTGAGCGTGGCCCCAACGCCGGCAAGGCGCTTGAGCACGTCGACAATGGCTCTCACCGCGATGTTGCTTGTAGTTGCGGCGGTGGTGGCCGGAATCTTCGCCGGCAAACGAATTTTTCAACCCGAGCTTCCGTTGTTTCACCGCGTGACCTTCCGCCACGGCACCATTCTCAATGCCCGCTTCGCTCCGGACGGCCAAACGATGGTCTATAGCGCGGCCTGGGAAGGCAACGCACCGGAAATTTTTACAGCAAGGCCTGAGAGCCCCGAGTCCCGGCCGTTGCACATCACGGATACGGAAGTTGTGGGAGTTTCTTCGACCGGCGAGCTGGCCGTACTGCTAAAGCCGCGACTCATTGCTCCCTGGGTAAACCTGGGAACATTGGCGCGGTTGCCGCTGGCGGGCGGAGGCGCACCGCGCGAAGTGCTGGACGACGTGGTGGCGGCCGATTGGTCGCCCGACGGGACACAGCTCATGGTGGACCGCCGCGATGGAGCGAAGCAGAAATTGGAGTACCCGATCGGAAAGACGCTTTACGAGACCATTGCGTGGATCAGCAGCCCGAGAGTTTCGCCGAAGGGAGATCTCGTGGCGTTTCTGGACCATCCACAGTTCGGCGACGACGAGGGCTCTGTCACAGTCGTCGATGCCCAAGGAAAGACAAAGCAGATTTCGACGGGCTGGATCAGCCTGCGAGGCCTGGCCTGGAAGCCGGATGGAAGCGAAATCTATTTTACAGGAACGAAGTCGGGGCTCGCGCGTTCGCTGTACGCGGTAACGCTGAGCGGACACGAACGGCTGGTGGCGCGCAGCGCAGGTTATCTGACCTTGCACGACGTGTCGCACGATGGCCACATACTCGCCGTGCAGGAAAACGACACAGCGCTGATGTCGGGACTTCCGCCGAATGGAACGCATGAGGTCAATCTGTCCTGGCTCGACTTTACGGTTCCGCGGGACTTGTCGCTTGACGGCGGGCTGGTGCTGTTCGACGAGACAGGAGAGGGAGGCGGTGGCGACGGCACCGCGTACGTGCGCAGCACCGATGGCTCGCCCGCAATCCGGCTTGGCGATGGAGTTTCGGACGCGCTGTCGCCCGATAAGAAATGGGCCATCATCAACTCTCCGCAGAGGCCGGGGCAATACAACCTGGTGCCTACGGGAGCAGGCGAGGCGAGACCCCTCACGAACGACTCGATCAACCACCTGGCTGCTGGTGCGGCGAGATTTGTGGACGCCAAGCGCTTCGTTTTCGTTGGAAACCTGAAAGGCCACGGGCTGCAATTTTTTGTGCAGAACATCGACGGCGGCGAAGCAAAGCCGATCAGCCCGGAAGGGATCGGTTCGGCGCGATTTGCGGTGTCGCACGATGGAGCGTTTGTGGTGGGTACCGCCAGCGACCACAAGACTTACCTCTATCCGACCAACGGCGGCGATCCGCAACTCGTAAACGGCGTGGATGACAGCGAGCACGCCATCTCATTCACTGGAGACGATCGCGGGCTTTTCGTCTACAAATTCGCTGAACTACCGGCCAAGATTTACCGGATGGATCTGGCGACTGGAAAAAGAACGTTTTGGAGATCGCTCGCGCCAGGAGACGCCGCGGGCGTCGATCACCTGGGTGGAATTCTGATCAGCCGCGACGAGAAATCGTACGTATACACGTATGCACCGGACCTGACGGATCTCTATCTCGTCGAAGGCGTCAAGTAGAGGTCAGTTCTCTTCCCGGCAGGTGCGGTGGCCCACCTAGAACGCATGGCTTTTGTCGCGCATTTGTTCAGACTTCGAAGAAACCGAGTTCGAAAACCGAAACGAAGACCCACGCTTCGTCCAAACAGACGGACGAAGAGTGCGGCACCCGGCCGATAGACGACCGGGCGCCCCCACGATGCAAGGTCAGTCGGCGGCGGCGCGGGGCCGCTCTGCAGGTGCCGTCTTTTCACTATAGCGGTCGAACTGCGCGGCTTCGGTTGAGCCTTCCATCGCCTGCGTCGACGAATGGCCTCCCGAGACAACCTGAGTGATGTGATCGAAGTAGCCGGTGCCGACGAAGCTCTGGTGCTTCACGGCGCGATAGCCGTCCGTTTGCGCGGCAAATTCCCGCTGCTGCAAGACCGTGTAAGCGGTCATGCCCGAGGCGCGATATCCCTGCGCCAATTCGAAAATACTGAGATTCAGGGAGTGAAAGCCGGCCAGAGTGACGAACTGGAATTTGTAGCCCATCTCGCCGAGCTCCTGCTGGAAGTCTGCGATGGTGGCGTCGTCGAGATTTTGCTTCCAGTTGAACGACGGCGAGCAATTGTAGGCGAGCAGTTTGCCGGGGAATTTGGCGTGAATGGCGTCGGCGAACTGGCGGGCTTCCGCGAGATCGGGCTTGGAGGTTTCGCACCAGAGCATGTCGGCATAAGGCGCGTAGGCGAGGCCGCGCGCGATGGCTGCGTCGATGCCGCCGCGGAATTGGAAGAAGCCTTCGGCGGTGCGCTCGCCGTGGATAAATTCGCGATCGCGCGGATCGGCGTCGCTGAGCAGAAGGCCGGCGCTGTTGGCGTCGGTGCGCGCGACGAGAATTGTGGGAACGCCGCAAACATCGGCGGCGAGACGCGCGGCGGTGAGCTTTTCGATGAATTCGCGCGTGGGCACGACGACTTTGCCGCCCAGATGGCCGCACTTTTTCGCCGAGGAAAGCTGATCTTCAAAATGAACGCCGGCGGCGCCAGCTTCGATCATGGATTTCATCAGTTCGTAGGCGTTGAGCGAGCCGCCAAAGCCGGCTTCGGCGTCGGCGACGATCGGCGCGAACCAATAAGTGCCGCTTGCGGCCTTCGACGCTGTCGATTTGATCGGCGCGCTGGAGAGCGCGATTGATGCGCTTGACAAGTTCGGGGCGCGCTGTTGCATGGGATAGAGGCTCTGATCGGGATAAACGTCGCCGGCGGTATTGTTGTCGGCGGCCACTTGCCAGCCGCTGGCATAGATCGCCTGCAGGCCCGGCCTGGACCATTTCGATCGCCTGATTGCCGGTGATGGCGCCGAGCGCGTTGACGTAAGGCTCGGTGTGCATGAGATTCCAGAGACGTTCGGCGCCGATGCGCGCGAGAGTGTGTTCGATGTGTACGGAACCGCGCAGACCGCAGAACTTCGGCGTCGGGAATACGGGCGAACGATTCCGTGCCCAGCGCGATGATTCGGCGTGCATGCTGCGATGAGGACGATTGCCGTGTGGCCAGTGGCATCGGTGGCCTTGGTGCGATTTGTGTCCGTTTGCTTCCGTTCTTCGATGCGGCCATGCGTCGTCTCCTTTATCGGTTTCGTTGCGTTCAAAAATTCTGTCGTTTTCAGGCTAGGCGTGAATTCACCGTGCGAAATCATTTGTTCGCTGATGCGACGCGCTTCGCGAAGGCTCGCGGCAGCTTGAGGCGAAGGGTCCTGGCGGAAGCTCGCGCAGACAGGCGCTCCAGCTCGTCGTCGAAAAGTGAAGTGATGAACTCGGGCGTGTGGGGAACCGCCTCGCCCTGGTCGTCGAGAATCTTCGACGCGATCGGAATGCTGCATGCGCTGGGCGATCATCAGGCGATAGATGCGATCCGTGGCGAGATCTTCCATATAGCCGTCGAGCAGGCTGGCGCCCCGGCCATTGAGCACGCCATCGCGATAGCGGATCACAGTGCGAACGGCGGCGCGAGTTCCTGCCACGGTGCGCTTGCCCACTCCGGAGGGCAGTGGGCGGAGATCGGGATGCTTCTCGTCCGTGCGCGGCCGCGCGTCGAGTCTGATTGGGCGCGGGGAATTGCGCGACGGCGATTTCGTTTTGATCGGGATGGCCGGTCCATGCGCCATCCATGCCGCAGAGAGCTTCGTTCTTTTTATCCTCGAGCGAGAACCGCCAGCGCGCGGCTGTTGAGATCCGGATCCTCGCGGCTGGGATAGAGCGCGGTCATGCCACCGATCGCGAGCATTCCGTGCTGATGGCAAATCGCGGGCATCAGCTCGCGCAGATTCTGGAAGAAGGCGACGTCGTGAGGAATCGTATTGCGATCCGGCAGAACCCACGCGGGATCGTGAAGATTGAAGTGAATCAGGCTGGCCATGTAATCCCAGCGCCCGAGATTCAACCCGAGAATGTGATCGCGCAGGTTGTAGGCAAATTCTTCCATTTGATACGCGAGCGGGTGTGATTCGACGAGCGCCATGCACTTGAAGGCGTCGGGCGGAAGTCCCTTGGCGCGCGCAGCGGCCTGAAAGAGATCGCGCCACCAAAGCGCTTCTTCGGCGGACTCCGACTTCGGAATGTAGAAGGAAAGAGGATGCTTGAGGAGCTCGAAGTCGGCCTGAAACGCGATCATCGCGACGTCAAACAGCGGCGCGGGAATCAATTCGCCTGGGAAAATGCCTGCCTGGTGAAGATGCAGGCCGCGAGGGCGCGTGAAGATGACGGTCTTGCTGGGACGAATGCCGACAGTGCGATCGCGCTTGCGATCGAAATACGTAAGCCGGCCCGCAGAGCGCCTGAAGAATATTTTCGATGCCGCGGGAAATGTGCTCCCACTGATTCGCGGTGGAGTCTTCGAGATCGAGCATGACGCCGGGCGCGCCGGAATTCAGCATTTTGACGACGAGTTCGGCATCGTCCGCGGGCCCGGTCATCTGATTGCGCTGGTCGGCGCACCACGCGGGAAGTTCGATACGCCAAGCCGACGCGGTCGCGGGCTGCGGCGCAAGATAGTTTGGACGGCGATCGAGAAGCGAAGCGGCAAGGGCGCGATCGCGCGAAGCGATGAGAATTTTCTGGCGCGGCGTGAGGGCTGCGTGCAAAGGAAGGAGAAACTCGATGAAACCCGGGGGCAGATCCCGCCGGGGATCAAAGCCCGGCGGAACGGAATTGACGGCCACGATTCGGCCCTGAGGAATCTGCGTTTCGGGGATTGCTGAGGCCTGGCTAACGCCGAGCGCCATGGCGCCTCCTCAATTCGCGGCTTTCTCGCGTGTTCAATATGCTGAACATGTGTTCTTGCCTGCTCTCTCTTGTACCGCGGCGACGCTGTGCCCGCAAGAGGCTGTTCAATAAGGTGAACAGATATTCTATACTGGGTACTCGGTACGAAACGGAGGGGCCATGGCCGATTTGGAAGGCAGTCCGGCGATCGCCGTCGATCGCGCGCTCAACATATTGGAGGCGGCGTCGCAGCGACGCGACGGCCTGACAAACTCAGAGCTCAGCCGGCGGCTGGGCATCCCGAAGAGCTCGGCAAGCTACATTCTGCGCACGCTCGAGCGGCGCGGCTATCTGCGGCGCGACGCGGAGAGCGGACGATACATGCTCGGGCTGAAGTTGATGAGCCTGGGAGGCGAAGCGCAGGCCGGTCTTGATCTGGCCGATATTTCCCTGCCCTTCATGAGGGCCCTGGTGGAACGAGTGGGCCTGACCTGCCATCTTGCCGTTCTGGATCACGGCGAGGCTGTTTACATCGAGAAGGTAGAGGCGCCCGGATTTTTCAAGGTCAACACGTGGGTGGGGCGCCGGATGTACTTGCATTCTACGAGCGTGGGAAAAGCGCTGCTCGCATGGCTGCCGAAAGACGAAGCGGAAAAGCTATTGCGTGAACAAAACTTAAAAAAGCGCACGCCAAAGACGATCTCGAGCATGGCGCGGCTGCTCACCGAGCTCGAGCGCGTGAGGGAGCAAGGATACGGAGTGGACGACGAGGAGAACAGTCCCGGGGCGCGTTGCGTGGCCGCTCCGATTTTCGATTCGCTCGGCAATGTGATTGCGGCGCTTGGCGTGAGCGGGACGCTCACACAGGTGGATCGTGCGAAATTGCCGCGAATCGCGGAAGCATTAAAAGAGACTTCACGGCGAATTACGAAGCAGCTGGCGAGGACGGGAGCGGTGTCTTAACTGAAGAGGGATTCCTTGCTGCGCTCGGAATGACGAAGGGGGCAAGAACGCTGCTTGGGTCAATCGTAAAGCGGGATTTCGATTTCTTCGTGTGCCTCGGGCAGCAGGTCGGGCTGTGGCTGCGGCTCGCAGGCGAAGGAGTTGCGGCGACTGAAGGCCAGGCCCAAAATGCCGCCGAAAATCAGGATAGGCGGAAATAGCAAAACGAGGATTCCCTGCTTGAGGGCCGCGATGGTGCGCGGGCCTGAGGCTGCGGCACTCTGGTAACACATAGCGCAGCTTTGAGCATAGAGCGCGGCCGGGCTGAAAAGAAAGCCCAGTGTACCGAGAACAGCCGCCACGCGCCGCGCCTTGAAGTTCATCTCTACGTCTCCTGGCAGTTCCACTCCAAATATTGCACCCTGCAGCGTGTGTAATTCAAGCGCAAATCACGGCTGCTGCTCGGGCGAGTTTCCTCGATTCATTGGTGCAGCAAACGCAGGCTGTACATGCGAAAAGCGTCAGCCCAAACGTGATCCATCATCAACAGCACAAACAGGAGAATTGGGATCAGCGACCAGAACAACCTCGCGTTCTCATATTTCAAATGCATGAAGTACGTCACGCCGATGGCGGCCTCAAGGAAGGCCAGGCCGAGCAAAGTCGCGAGAAGCGTGTGCGTCGGCAAATGCTGGTACGTGAGCACGACTTCGAGGGCCACAATGACGAGCAGGCCAACCCAGATACCGATGTCAAACTTCATTCCTGGAACAGGGGTTTGTGACATAGCAGCCCTCTCCTGCCTAGCGAGTCGCCGGCCTCACCGAACATTCATGAGATAGAGCAGCGGAAAAACAAACATCCAAACAATATCCACGAAATGCCAGTATAGACCTGTGGTCTCAACGTGATTGGCATCCAGGCGCCTGCTGCTGTAGCCGAGAGCAATGACGGCGAGGGCCACAACACCGGAAATCACGTGAAGCAAATGCAGCCCGGTGACGCTGAAGAACGCCGCGCCGAATTGCGGATCGCCGCCGAGCGGGTTGGAATGAAGACTCCAGCCTTCCGCGAACATCTTGAACCATTCGCGCAAGTGAAGGACGGCGAATATCGTGCCCAGAAGCATGGTCATCCCGAGCCAGCGAAACACTTTCGGCCGATCACCGGCTTTCGCGGCCGCGACTGCAGCAAGCATCGTCAAGCTGCTGGTCAGTAGGATAAACGTCATAACCAGGCCGTTGATTATCGTCGGACTGAACTCGAACGGCTTGGTCCAATTCGTGCTGCCGATGCGAAGAAAACCGTAGCCGACGAGAATTGCTGCGAATGTGCAGGTGTCGGACATGATGAACAGCCACATCGCCAATTTTTTGGATTGAATTCCGTATGGAGAAGCTTCAATGAGGGCGTCGTGCCCCGCTCCCAAGGTGATGTCAGATTCGCTCACGGCGCCTCCCTGAAAGTGCTGTTCAGCAAACGGGCCTCGTTCGACTCGGCACCAGGATCGGTGCGCTCACTATTGGCGATTCGGCCGCGGCCCGAGGTATCGCATCCAGCTCGCAAAGATCAATCCGCAGGAACGATTTTCTCGGGTGAAGTCTGCATGACGAAATCGCCCTTAGAGCCCTTCACGTTGTACTCGTAAGGATCGTGATAGACCGTCACCGGCTTGCCTCCGAAGTTGTCAAATGGCGGTGGAGAGGTTGTCGACCACTCCAGAGTGGTCGCGTCCCACGGATTTTCGGAGGCCTTGGGTCCCCAGAACCGCGCGTAGATCAAATTGTAGAGAAAGATAAATTGGGCGGCCCCGGTAAGAAGGGCGGCATACGTGATGAACTTGTGTACTGGAATCAGAGGTATGAGGAAGTTGTCGGTAAACGCGGCGTAGCGGCGGACGTTTCCAGCCAGTCCAAGATAATGCATCGGCATGAAGATCGCGTAAACGCCGATAAAGGTCAGCCAGAAATGCCACTTCCCGAGAGTGTCGTTCATCATGCGGCCAAACATCTTGGGTGCCCAGAAGTACGTTCCCGCGAAGATCGCGAAGATGGCCGCAACCGCCATCACAAAATGGAAGTGAGCGACAACGAAGTACGTTGCATGCAAGTAAACGTCGATGGAAGGCTGCGCGAGGAAGAATCCGCTAATCCCGCCGCTGATAAACACCGATATGAATCCGAGACAAAACAGCATCGGCGTTGTGAAGCGAATCCTGGCACCGTAAAGCGATCCAGTCCACATGAGGGTGGCCACCACCGACGGAATCGTAATGATGAGCGTGGGGACGGAGAACAGCATCGCCGAGTAAGGGCTCATGCCGCTGAGAAACATGTGGTGTCCCCAAACCATGTAACTCAGAAAGGCGATTGCAATAATGCAGCCGAGTAACACGCGCGAGCCGCCGAGTAACGGCTTCCGAATAAACGTCGGAATAATGTGCGAGATGATGCCGAACGCCGGCACGATTGCGATGTACACCTCGGGGTGACCGAAGAACCAAAACAGGTGCTGCCACAAGAGCGGAGAGCCTCCCGAATGAGGCTGCAGGTTGTCGCTAACAACCAAGCCGCCCGGAATGAAAAAGCTAGTACCCGCAGTCTTGTCGAGAATCAGAAGGATGCAAGCTGGAAGCAGGACGGCGAATGCCAGCAAACCGATGCAGGCCGTGATGAACCAGGCCCAAGTGGAGAGCGGCATTCGGGCAAGCGACATCCCCTTAGCGCGAAGATCGAGAGTGGTGGAGATGAAGTTGAGGGAGCCCAACAACTGCCCGATGCAAAATAGCCCGATGGCAACGGCCCAAAGCGTTTGTCCGAGGGCTTGGCCGGGCCCCGCGTCTTTGCCCACTGCGCTCAATGGGGCGTATGACGTCCACCCGGCGATGGGAGGGCCATCGGCCACGAAGAACGCCGACATGAGAACGACGAACGCCGCCAGGGTCGTCCAGAACGACATCATATTGAATCGTGGAAACGCCATGTCCTCGGCGCCGATTTGAATCGGCAGGAAATAGTTGCCGAAGCCCGCAAAAGGCGCGTTGGTGAGCACGAAAAAGACCATGATCGTGCCATGCATGGTCATCAGCGAGAGGTAATACTCCGGAGTGATGACACCGCCGGGCGCACCGTTGGGCGATAACTTGTCGAGCAGCGGAATCGCCACGGTCGGCCACGCGAGATGGATGCGCATCAGCCAGGAGAGCACCATCCCTGTGAACACTGCCACGAGCGCCAATCCGTAGTACTGCAGCCCGATCACTTTGTGATCGAGGCTGAATACATTTTTGCGGATGAATCCCTGCGGCGGTGCGTGGTGATGTACTACCGGTTGCGTCTGAGCATCACTCATTCGACTACCTCGTTCAAAAGACCCCGTCGCAACGCGCGCGAGCGCCGGCGCTCCGAGGTGGAATTCCTTACTGTGACTGGCTCTTAAGCCACGTATCGAACTGGTCTTGCGGCAAGACCTCCAGGAATGCCCTCATGCCGTAGTGCCCGAGGCCGCAGAGTTGAGTGCAAACAATTTCGAACTTTCCGGTTTTCGTAGCAGTGAAATGAATCGGGATGTCCAAACCGGGAACAATATCTTGCTGAACGCGAAGTTCAGGCACGTAGAAGTTATGGATCATGTCTTTCGAATGCAAAGTCAGCAAAATCGATTTGTTCACGGGCACGGTCAAAGAACCAACGATAATGTCGTCGCGGGCGGTGACGTCGTTTGCAGGGTCGAGACCGAAGTAATTACCGTTTCCGTCGCTAATCTTGTCCGGATGGATTGGTCCAAACTGGCCGTCGGGACCCGGATAACGAAAGTAAAAGGCGAACTGCTCAGCCTGGACATCCACGTGAAGTGAATCGGCGGGAGCGGGAACAAAGTAAATGTCGGCCCAGACCTTTGAACCCACGAAAGAAAGAAAAAGAACTTCGACGCCGACGACGGCAATACCCGCGATGACCAGAGGCGTTGCGCCGCCGGGAAAGAACTTGATTTTGCGCCCGTCGTTCTTGTCGCCATACTGCCACGCGAATACAGCGAGGACGATTTGGGAGAGCACGAAGAGAATGCCGGCTTCGACCATCGTCTCGTCGAGTTGATGATCGATGCGCTGGCCAATGGCGGTGATCGACTCGGGCGGCCACCACGTATGCCTGACGATGAAGTACGAGGAAATCAGCGTGATGATGATCAAGACAATCGCAAAGAATTTCCCCATAACGTTTGGCGTCTCCGAGCGCCCAAATTCAACCCAAACGGATGCAGGTCGCCACGACACATTCGGCGACACGATTCTGTCGGCCGAAAGGCAAAGAGTGCTGCCTAAAATAGATACGGCGTAACTTTGTACGAGAAATTAGCCGATTTTGTCTCCCCGGCACCGAGGGTCACGTCCTGGCTCTGGAAACCGTACTGTTCCTGCCAGGCAGTCACGGTGTACGTCCCCGGGGGAAGGCCCTTCAGCGAAAAGGAGCCGTCAGCTCCGGTGATGGCGTAGTTCGCAGTCTTTAACACGACGAAGTAGCCGTGCATCCATGGATGAATATTGCACTTCACTGGGATGAATTCCGGCTTGTCCCATTTCGTATCAATCGGAGGCGTGCCGGGAGGTTGTGATTTATTCCACTCGACGTTTTGCTTCGGCATGGGGTGAATGTTGTGGGCCACCGGATCGTTGTTATAGATCATCAACGGCTGTCCCACTTCCATAGCCAGGACGTGCGGCATGTACATACAGCCCTTTTGGTCGTAACGAACGCTCTCGGTCGGTGGGGTCGTCTCTTCAGTGCCGCCTTTGGAAATGTATACGACGGCGTACTCGAGCGAGTTACCAGGACCCGTCGTGACCGTCTGAATCATTTCCGGCGGATTGTGCTCCTTCGCGCACGTCGGTTCCTTCGACATGTCGATAGGCTTCATTTTTGGCGGAGTGCCGGTGTAAGTGACTTTGCCTTCGATAGTGCCGGTGCCCGCAGCAGAGCTCACAAGCGCCATCATCGCGGCTCCAACGATTACGATTAAAGCGACACTTAGCAGGTATTTTCGCATTCGGTGCCTCCTACGCCCGAAGGAAAGACTGGGGAGATATTTCGGCTCATTGGCGTTGAGCCAGTGAGCCGAATTGTTATTGGCCCGAGCCCGGAGCAGCTTCCTGGCCGATGGGCTTGAGCTGATTCGGATGCGACTTCAACCACTGGTCAAAGGTAAAATATTCCGGCGGCTTCAGCGTCGTCATAAGCGTTCTCAAAAAGTGGACTAGGTCCCAAGCATCCGCCGGCTGTATCACACCTGCGAACGAGGGCATCGGAGAACCATCGAGGCCGGTCATGAAGATGCGGTACAGATCCTGGTTGGTCGTGCCGCACATGAAGCGAGTGCCGGTGGCAAAGTCGTACGGCTTGATCGGGTTGCCCTTGTCGTCCGTGAGAGTCGCCGCGGACGGGCCGTCCCCGTGGCCAGCAGGTCCGTGGCACTTCCAGCATTCCATCTTCTGGAAGAGCTCGCGACCGTGGAGGATGCTGTCAATGGACGCGGCAGTCTCAGGAGGGATCACGATCGGCGTGCCCGGCTTTTCAGTCTGCCAGCGCGGCGAGAAAGACTTGACCGCGGCAACGGCATTGGCGCGAAGGTCCTCGCCAAGAGCTCTCCAGGACGGCATATTCGTGGTGACGAAGCCGCGAGTGATCGCGTTATACAGATCATCGTCCGTTGGCAACGTACCGGTCGGAGTGGAGCGGCACTTGAAAATGGCCTCCGTGAAATCGCGGGGCTTCGGGTCGATCCACTGAGCATTTTCACCGGCGCCATCGCCTTCCGCACCATGACAGCCGACGCAGTAACGGCGATAAACCTCGACGCCGGAGTTCACGACTCCGTACGCGTGTCCGGTCATGCCGTCGACGTGGCTCTCCGTGGTCTTATTCACGGTTTGGATGTTGTGATCAATTTGAGCGAAGCAAGGTGCTCCGGCTGCAAGAAACACGAGAACAGCCAGACCGGAGATGATTGCCACCACTGTGTTTTTCAGTGTCATCGGAGGCCTCGTCTCTCAGAATGCAAAGTCAAATCCGATCATCAAGCTACTGCTCCAGACCGGGGTGTCGCTGGGACTCCCGTTGGCTTGAGGAATGGGGGGCAAACCCACACCATCGCCGCTAAGCGGGACGATTCCATTCGACTTGACGATGGAGTATTCGTTGTGAAACGCAAGACCCGCCCGGCTGAACATGATCGGCATCCAGCGGAGGCCGACCGAGTAAGCGTCAATGTTCCCGAGATCGCTGGGATTCGTCGGCAGTGCTTGTGTCTGCATTCGGATCCCTTCGTAGCGTCCGATGAAGACGAGTTGCGGGTTCTGGTAATAGCCGAACTCGACGAAGCCGGCATTCCACGACGGGCTTTGGGCCCCCATCGGAAGCTGCATATTTGACGGAGTCGAGGTTCCCAGAAACACGTTGTCGTGAGCGTGCATGTAGAACGGCATGATGTCGAGCTTGCCGATGTAGAATTCGGAAGCGATGCCGACACGATAGAACGGCTCGTTGCCGATTCCCACAAGTTGAACGCCGTTCGATGTTTGGTAGTAGGTCGGGCGCTGGCCGACATAAACGTAGCCTTGGATTCTCGATGCCCCCATGGCATTGTGGCCAACCTGGAACGCCTGATCGAATGTGCCGTAGAAATCGTAAGTCCGGCCAGCCGGCGTGCCCCCTGCCTGCACCGAATTCGTCAAGTTCACGCCACCCTCAGTGCTGCTCAAGACCGCAATCGAGTAGCGCGTGTAGCTGCTGGCGTTATGACCCATCAATTCGATACCCGACTCGTTGTCGCCAAGTCCGAAATCGTTTGAGTCGCCGGGCGGAACGAAGTGGTAGCTCTGGTATAAGCCGCCGTTGTTCGACAAGAAGAGGAAGCGCTTTTCTGAAATGAGCTCGTTGAGTTCGAAGTGTCCGAACTTCAGATTGAACCACGAACTCCCTTTAAGATTGTCGAAGCGGACATAGGCATTCTCAAAGTGCCAGATCGCGGTGGAATCGGTCGTGGGGAGAACCGAGAACGTGATGTTCTTGTAGAGAGTGCCAACCAGCCAGAGATCCATGCCCGACAGGTCGAATCCATGTTGCGTGAAGTTGCCCGCAACGATGGAACTGCCAGCCCCGCCACCCGGAATCGAATCAATTTGCTGATTCGTGGTGTGTTCCAAGTGCCAGTTCGGCGTGATTCGAGCCGTTACCGGGAAATAGGAAGGGTTCTGCCAGATGGGAGAGTCGCGGTCGTTCCCGATCTGATACCCGCGATCGCGGAACGCGGTACCGAAGTCATTGAGCTTCGGCCACGCTGTGTGGCACGCGGAGCAAGGCAGACCATATTTGCGCGCGAACGCTGGGACTGCGCTGACTTTGTGAATTGGCAACGTGTAAGCCGGTTGGCTGTCGCCGATGATCATCGCCAGAGTCAGGAACACAAAAGCAAGCAGCGAACTGATCATGGAGCCACGGACATGCCATGTGCCGTTTGGGGACAACTTCACCATGCTGCCTCCTGAGAAATCAGAGTCTCACCACGACTCAAAATTCTACCGAAGCTGCGGGCCGAAAAATCGGAGAAAGAGGAGGAGCGAACGTGTGAGATAACAGCGGTAAGGTGGTGGTACCTCCTCACGGCTAAATGCGACATTATGAAGGTTGGTTGATGCAACACGGAACGCTACTTCTCCCCCGCCCTAGTGAGAGCAACCGTGTAAAAACCAGCAACGCTGCGGGGCAACTTACTGCGCGGCGAAATTGAATGCAAGAAATATTTTGATAAAGGCAACATTAAAATCAAGGTAATAGAACCATCAGCGGTGACCCGAGGTCACGGCTACCGCGCTTGCCAACTCATGGAGGACGTGCCAATCTTCATCGCTCAATGGCCATTCGGTCCCAGGAAACCCTTGCTAGCCTCCGAGCGTCCTGTTAGAAAGCAAATGGTGTCGCCCCAGAATGGGCCGATTAGCGCACAGGAAAGAAGAAACGTCACGATTGATCCGCTTTGAATCACAACTCACCTCAGCGCGTGATGCTGGATGGCTCGTGGCCGTTCTCGCGCTTGCATCAGTACTAATTCTCGTTTCACCAGGTATTTACGGTTTCCCTGCCGACGACAAGAAGTCCGATTCTACGATTGTGATTGATCTCCCTGCCCCTGAAGGCGAAGTGATCCAGGCGGTTCGTATCATCTCCGGCGACGGGATTATCCACGGCAGCCAGATTTATGCGAAGGAACCAATATTGGACGGAGCGCAGACTGTGGACTCCTCAGATTACTTCGGAAAATGGCAGGGCGGGGGCCAGGTTTTCTACAAGATTCGGACTGGCGCCATTGCGCCGCGGCACTTTAAGGCTAGCGAGGACATCGGAACCATATCGGTACGTTACGTGGTTGAGAGCCTCAGCGCGGTGAACACGCGACTTCAGATTGACGCCGTATTCGTACAGGACGGCGGGCATCGAGTTCATCCCTCCGACGGCACCGTGGAATCGAGTGAATTCAGAGAGATTCAGGATCGAATCCGGGCGATCGAATACCAGAAAAAAAAGGACGCCGAGGGTTTGAAGCAGCGGCAAGCGTATGACGCTGCCACGGCCGGCCCGGATCGAAAACGAGCGGACGAGATTGCGCGCTACCAATCCGCCGAAACGTCGTTGCAGAATCTTCAGCAGCATCTTCACGACTTGCGGCACGAACTGGAAGTCCGGCCGATCGCTGCCGGCACCGAGCTGAAGAGCGCTCCGTTTCATCGCGCAACGAAGTTTGGCACGGCTGATCCGAGCGACGAACTCCTGGTGTTAATTGTCACTCCCTACTGGTACGGAATCGAGACCACGAGCGGCCAGCATGCCTGGATTGCTCGCGACCAAGTGGAGCCGTTGCCGTGAAGGCGAGCTTGCCCGGATTCGGCGCGGCGATTTGTTTTTCTACGCTTTTCATCCTCGCTATGGGCGTCGCCGCCCTCGGCCAGACCAATCCCGCGCAGCGAACTTTTGCGGCGCCGGAGGCGAAAGTTCGGCAAGCATTGCAAAATCTCCATTCGACTGAATCGGGACACCTGCCGACCCTTGACGGCTTCGTTGACACGACCGAGCCGCTCGATCATTACGAGCGCGGTTTTTACCAGTGCGAAATCCAGGAAAACGCAGCTGCCGGCGGCGGGACGACGGTCCGGGTGAGCGCGAAAATTACGGCGTGGTACGCCGATCCGGCCGGCACGCATTCCGGATATCGCGTGCTGGCGTCGAACGGCCGGATCGAATCAGATTTTCTGGACGGCCTCGGCGACACACTTGGCGCGAAATCCAATGCGAGTTCTTCCGCGCCCGTCCACAGCGGAGGAAGCCCGAATTCGCCGGCGAGCGCTCCCAGCGCCAGTCCCAACGGCGCCGCAGGAGTCGCGAAAACGTCCACGAACGTCGCATCTCCTTCAAAGACAAATGCTCCGGCTCCAGCAGCGACACCGCCCCCTGCTGATGGCGCTCCGGCCGCTGACCTCGCCGGCATGAGCATTGAAGCTATCGAGGCCAAGCGCCAGGAGACCGAGCGAAAGATCCAGTCTTTGATTACCGAGACTCAGAATCTCGAACAAATCAAGCAGAGCCGTTCGGAACCGAACGACATCGCGTGCGTGAAAAAGGCGGGCGTGGCAATTTACGCGAACCCGAACCCGGACGCCGAAGTCCTGATGACCGCCGACGCCAAAGATGAATTTCCGATCCTCGATATGCAAGGAGGCTGGGTTCACGTGGAGATTTCGGGGCCGTCGCGCGGCTGGATTCGCCGGGCAGATCTGGATATTCCGAGCGGCGCGCCGGGCGAGCCGGCGAACGCAGCCGCGAATTCCAACGCCGCGCCGCTGTTTCGCGTCTCGCGAGAAGACATGACGCCGTTCGCGGGAACGTGGGGACCGCTGAAAGATAAAGTCGTGAAGATTATCTGGGTGTCGCCGGCCGATTCGGTTCCGGCTCAGACCGCCGCGCAGGCGAAGCGAGATTATGCCAAATCACTCTTCCTGAAAGCGTATCGCGAGATTTCGAACGACCCGGCGCCGGTGGCCGGCGTGGTCGTCATTTTCGATTCGGCGGATGGCGGACAAATCGCCGCGACAACCGCCAGCGTGAAACTTCTGAACAATGGAAACATCAGCGACGATCAGTTCTGGGGGCAATGCTCGCTCGACCCACCGGAAGCATTTCAGGATGCCGATCCGCAATAGCCCAACGAAATTACGCGGCGGCTCGCTGCCCGCGACCGTACATTTTCCGATCGATTGACTTGGATTTGAGCACGGCCTAAGATGCGTTGAAAATGCCTGAGTCGCAATCGCTGATCGGCCGTACGATTTCGCACTACCGCATCCTGGAGAAACTCGGCGGCGGCGGAATGGGTGTGGTCTATAAGGCCGAAGACACGCGGCTCGATCGCGCCGTCGCCCTGAAATTTCTTCCCGACGAGTTGTCGCACGACGCGCAAGCGCTCGAACGATTCAAGCGCGAGGCGAAAGCCGCTTCGGCACTCAATCACCCCAACATCTGCACGATTTACGACATCGGCGAAGAGAATGGCCGGGCGTTTATCGTCATGGAATATCTGGATGGCACGACGCTGAAGCATCGAATCGGCGGCCGCCCGATGGAGACAGACGCCGTTCTCGATCTGGCGATTCAAACCGTGGAAGGGCTCGAGGCAGCTCACAAGGAAGGCATCGTTCATCGCGACATCAAACCTGCCAACATTTTCGTCACCAAGCGCGGGCACGCGAAGATTCTTGATTTTGGTCTGGCGAAGCTGCCTCCGAAAAGCGAAGCGCCGGCTTCCGAGGACACGCTGGCGACGAATGCGATCGGACCCGTAAGCCCGGAACTGTTGACGAGTCCCGGGACGGCGATCGGAACGGTCGCGTATATGTCTCCCGAGCAGCTGGCGGCCAAAAATCTGGATGCGCGAACGGATCTTTATTCGTTCGGCGCGGTCTTGTACGAAATGTCCACGGGCACATTGCCGTTTCGCGGGGATACGTCCGCTCTCATCACGGATGCCATTCTGCACCGCGCGCCCGCGGCGCCAGTGCGGCTGAATCCCGACATCCCGCCGAAGCTCGAGGAGATCATCAGCACAGCGCTAGAGAAAGACCGCGACCTGCGTTACCAGAGTTCCGCGGAACTTCGCGCCGATCTAAAGCGCCTGAAGCGTGATTTGGAATCTTCGCGGCCCGTCATCGCCAAGTTCGAGCACGGTGAAGAGGCCGGCTCGTCTGTCTCCACGCCGGCCGCAACCGCAACCGAGCGCCCGTCGCAATTCTCGTCTCGCAAGAGCGTGATGATTCCGGCTCCTCGCTCGCTTGCGTCGCGATGGATCGCGGTTGCCGCGATTCTTGGAGTGTTTGCCGGCGCTGCCGTGGGCCTCTTTTTCGGCAGGCGACTTTGGCATTCGAGCCCGCCGACTTACACCGATCTGACGTTCCGCCGGGGCATCATTCGCACAGCGCGATTCGCGCCCGACAGCCAGACCATTGTTTACAGCGCTGCGTGGGACGGAAACCCATCCGACGTGTTCGTGACCAGTCAAGGAAGTCCTGAGTCACGCTCTCTCGGCCTGCAGAATGCAGATCTGCTGGAGTCTCGTCCAAGGGAGAGCTGGCCGTATTGCTCAATAGCCGCGTTACCGGACCATTCACAGTCATCGGCACGCTCGGCCGGTTGCCTCTCACAGGCGGCGCGCCACGCGAAGTCCTGGAGGGCGTGGAGTGGGCCGACTGGTCGCCGGATGGAACTCAGTTGGCGGTCGTGCGAAGCGTGCGCGGACAAGATCGGCTGGAGTATCCCATCGGAACGTTGCTGAATGACACGCCCGGTTGGATCTCGCACATGCGCGTTTCTCCCGATGGAGACCGAGTGGCGTTTCTAGACCACACTCTCCGGGATGACGACATGGGGGCTGTCGCGGTTGTGGACCGCGCAGGCAACAAGAAGACTCTGACGAAAGTTTTTACGACCCTTCAGGGTCTTACGTGGTCGCCGAGCGGCGACGAAATCTGGTTCACCAACGGCGGGGTTGTTCGTGCTGTGAACCTTTCCGGACGCGCGCGAGTGTTGACTGTTCTTCCGGGGTTTTTCAATTTGCACGATGCTCGACGAGACGGCCGCGCTTTGATCGCCCACGATGACCGAAGGCGCGGGATGATAGCGCTGAATGCGGGAGAAACGAAGGAGCATGACCTCGCTTTGTTCGACGTATCCGTTCTCGCGGATCTTTCGGAGGATGGGAAAACGCTTTTATTCTACGAAGGCGGAGCGGCAGCGGGCCTCAACTATTCAATCTATGCGCGACAAACCAACGGTTCTCCCGCCGTCCGATTGGGAGAGGGCCGCGCATTTGCACTGTCACCGGACGGAAAATGGGCGCTGTCGTCCTACCCCTCGTCGCCGACCCAACTTACGCTCTTGCCGACAAGAGCAGGGGAACCAACGCTGCTGCCACAAGACGGGATCATTCATTTAGCGGCGCGGTGGTTTTCGGATGGCAAGCGATTTGTCGTATCCGGAAACGAAAAAAGCCACCGCGTTCGGCTCTACGTCGAGGACCTCAACGGAACAAAGCCGCGAGCGATTACGCCTGAAGGAGTCGCACCGTTCGAATTCGCGATATCCCCCGATAGCAAAACGGTCGCGGCGATCGGGCCGGATGGTAAGGGGTATCTCTTTCCAGTCGAACCTGCTGACAAGAGCGAGCCGCGCGCTATCGCGGGTTTCGATAGCAACGATCTGCCTATCGAGTGGAGTTCGGACGGGCTCGCGCTCTATGTCTACAAGCGGGGAGAGACTCCGGCCAACGTGTACCGGCTGAATCTGAAGACCGGGACGAAGACATCGGTGAGGCAGCTCGAGCCGTTCGATCCCGCGGGTGTTTATCTAATTGGTCCCGTTGCGTTTACGGCCGACGCGAAGACTTCCGTCTACGGGTACCGCCGCGTTCTTTCCACGCTCAGTCTGGTAAACGGCTTAAAGTAACATCGCGCGCTTAGATCGTCGGGTTCCGCTGTCGGGTCCCAGGCTAATGCCGAGAAGCACAATCAATTTCGACTACGTGCGAAAAATCGGACTCGAGTTGCCCGAAGTCACGGAGGGCACCGCGTACGGCGTTCCGGCGCTGAAGCTTCGTGGAAATCTCCTGGCGTGCATTCCTTCTCATCGCTCGGCGGAAGCGGGTTCGCTTGTCGTTCGCGTCGATTTCGATGATCGCGCGGAATTGCTTGCTGCCGACCCCGATGTTTACTACGTGACGGACCATTACGTTGGCTACGACGCCGTGCTGGTTCGGTTGTCCCGGATCAATCCTGATGTATTGCGTGACTTGATCGGCATGGCCTACAAGTTTGTGACGCGCAAAGCCACGCGCCGTTCGCGAAATGCGGAGCGCCAAAAGCGCGGACGGAAGAAATGATCAAAGCCCGCCGTATTCCCCAACGGTAACGTCCGAATCAAACGAAACCTAAATCTGGGAGAGAAGTTTTGTTATTGCTAAGCAAGCACGCGATCGAACGGTTGATTCGCTTCATCGTGGTGGCCGTCCTTCTCGTTTACGTATTGAATCAGGTCCGAAAACCCACACGATGGGCCGGAAGGTATTTTCTATGGATCATGAACTTTTCCCATTCGAGCTTGACCGACTGGGGGCTGAAGCATGTCCATATCGAAGAAAATTTCACGATCCTGGATGTGGGCTGCGGCGGCGGCAGAACGATCGAAAAGCTGGCAGAGCTGGCTCCAAAAGGCAAAGTGTACGGCGTTGACTATGCCGACGGCAGCGTAGCCGCGTCGCGCGCGAATAATGCGCAATCGATCCAGGCAGGACGCGTCGAAATAAAACAGGCCTCGGTGTCTCAACTGCCCTTTCCTGAAAACATGTTCGATCTCGTCACCGCCGTGGAAACGCAATATTACTGGCCTGACCTGGTCAACGATATGCGGGAAATCCTGCGCGTGCTGAAGCCCGGCGGAACGCTGATCGTCATCGCCGAAAGCTACAGGAAGGGCGCATACAATGCGTTGCAAAGGCCGATCATGAAACTGCTGGGGTCCTCGAACCTCAGCGTTGATGATCATCGGGAATTGTTTTCAACGGCGGGCTACACAGACATTCAGACGTTCGAAGAACGCACTAGAGGCTGGTTTTGCGGAATGGCCAAAAAGCCGTTGTAGGTCCTTGCCGGCGTGAAAGCAGAAGCTGAAACATGGCGCGCCCAAGGAGACGATTTTAGATCTCTTCTTGCTGATTTCGTGGCAGCGCTGCCACGGTTTGAATCCCCTGACGAGTGGAACCTCTGGCCCGTTGGAGAACCCCAAGGATATTCGTCGTAACGAAACTAATCCGCACTGGGTCGTTTTGTCTAGTGGCGGGCGAAGGTGATTTGAATCGGTATAGATACTGCGATGGGATTGCCGTCGAATCCGAGAACGGGCTTGAAACGCCAGGCTTGCACCGTCCCAACGGCGATTGCAGCCAGATCGGAATCTGGTGTCGACATGACCTTAATTCTTTCAGGTCGTCCATCGCTCGTGACAACTACTTGAAGGATTACAACGCCGCTCCGAGGGGCTTCTGTCGGAGCTGGACAATGAATGCAGCCCGGCATGCCGATGCCGCCCTTTCCTCCACTTGGCACTCCGTCCTTAAGTTCCAGGGCCGGAATTGGCTCCGTCATCAGATCTGCAATCTCTTTTGAAATCGGAATCAGTCCGGTCCTGAGGCCATAACTTGTTCCCACGTCCGCTAGACTTACAACACTTAACGAGACTTCGATCTGATTTGACACTGCTGCGAAGTTTCCAGTGATGGCGACATCGGCTCCCACCGAGCGGGTTTGCTGGATTTCACTCTCAAAGATGGCGCCTTCGTTCATCGGCGCGCCGGAAGTCTCGCCTTCCGAAACGAGTAGCGACCGGTCGACCGTTTTGATCTTCGGATATTGGTTTCGAATGGCCGCCGATACCTGATCTGCAAGCCATTTCCCAACTGGGTGGACTTGTCCCTTCGGTCCTCTGAGATCGAAAACTATCACGTTCCTCGCCTTCGCTTTCTTGAGTGGTTCCGCAAGGTTTCCGACTAAGGCAGCTATCGCAGACTCGGACGTGGGCCGCGAGTCTTGTCCGTTACGGAGAACTGATAAAGCGCGAGCTGTTGTACCCGCTGGCTCTTCGCACAGGCCGGCTTGAACAAGAGGCAGGATCGCGGCGAGTGCGACGCCGAGAAACGGCAACCGTCTACGATGAGAAAAGAACATGCAGGTCGGAAATTCTAGCCGGATAGCGGTCTGCAAGCCACTATTTCCAGCTTTACAAAGGAAAGACTTGTTGAGCTAGCTGCCAGACGGCCAGCTTTGCGCGATAAAGGCATCAATCGGATAAATGAAAAACTGGATTGGCCGGTGCGGAGCGAGCTGGGAGAAGGAAGTGTTCCAAATGAACAGGACGGTGCCGGCGGAAGTCGATGAAAACAAAATGCCCAAGGAACTGGCGCGCCCGGGGAGATTCGAACTCCCGACCCTCTGCTTAGAAGGCAGACGCTCTATCCAACTGAGCTACGGGCGCGCTGATCGGAACTGACTCAGTTTACGGCTCCCGCCGCATTTTTCGCAACGGGTGACTGGACGCTGCGTCTTGACTGTTCTCTATCTTGGGCCGCCTAGCTTCGCAAGTGCGTCAGATGCTGCGTTCGCGGATCGGCGTGTAGATCGCTCCTGAATAGTGCGCGCCAGCAGGATATTACAGGCTTCGAATGCTCTTAAGCTCACGCGCCACGAGCCAACTCGATAGACGAGATACGAAGTTCTCAAAGTCGAGCAGATTCCGCCGTTCGTTAGTAAAGTAACCGCGGCACCCGAAGCCCATGACCTCGGCCAACTCTACCAGCGTTTCTTCTCTTCCGCCCTCGCCGTCGGCTTCCAGCAGGCAGCTTTTGCCGTGGCTGGTCGCCGTCGCGTTTTTCATGGAGTCGCTCGACACCACCATTCTGAACACCGCGGTGCCGGCCATCTCGAATGCACTTAGGGTGACGCCGCTTAGCATGAAGTCAGTCCTGGCCAGTTACACGCTGAGCCTAGCGGTTTTTATTCCAATCAGCGGCTGGATGGCAGACCGGTTCGGGACGCGCCGGGTGTTTGCCTCCGCAATCGGCCTTTTTACCCTCGGGTCGGTTCTCTGCGGCATATCGACCGACATCCATCAGCTTGTTGCGTGCCGCATCCTTCAGGGCTGCGGCGGGGCCATGATGGTGCCGGTGGGGCGGCTCACATTGGTGCGAACTTTCGCCAAGTCCGAGCTGATTCGCGCCATGAGCTTCGTCGCCATTCCGGCCTTGATCGGCCCCATGCTCGGACCGGTTGCCGGCGGATTGATTGTGGGGTACCTGCACTGGCGAATTATTTTTTTCGTGAATATTCCGATAGGTTTGGTTGGTTTGTTGATGGTCTATCTGCATCTACCCGACTACCGCGAGCCGACGCACGCGCTCGATGTGGTCGGTCTCATTCTCTTCGGTTCCGGTGTCGCGCTACTCTCGTACGTGCTGGAAATCTTTGGCGAACACACGCTGACCACCGGTGAAATCCTGGGATTATTGACGGTTTCTCTATTGCTGATCGCAGGCTACGAACTTCATGCGACTCGGACTGCATTCCCCTTGCTGGATTTGAGTCTATTTCGCATCCGCACGTTCAGCGCGGCGGTAAGCGGCAGCTTCTTTACTCGCCTCGGCATCGGCGGCGTGCCGTTCCTCTTGCCGCTTCTTTATCAGGTCGGCCTCGGGTTCACGCCCGTGCAGTCCGGTCTGCTTATCATGCCGCAGGCGATCGCTGCGATGAGCACCAAGTTCCTGATGCCGCGAATTCTGGCGCGCGCCGGCTACCGCGGCGTGCTGATTTCCAACACCGTGGTGATCGGCGTCATTCTTTTGTCATTCGCGACGATCGGGCTCAGCACGCCGGTTTGGGTGATCGTCCTGCTGGCATTCTTCTACGGGGCCTTCACCTCGCTGCAATACACAAGCATGAATACGCTCGTCTATGCCGATGTCAACGAAGCGCAGACCAGCAGCGCAAGCTCGATCGCCAGCACGGCGCAGCAAATGTCAATCAGCTTCGGAGTCGCGGCCGCCGGACTGACTACCGCGTTTTTTGTTCCCGCGCGCTTTCATTCCAACCCGCAGGCGATGATTCACGGCATCCACGAGGCTCTGTTTGTTCTTGGCGGATTCACGATCTTATCCACGATCATCTTCCACAGATTGAGAAGCGGCGATGGTGAAAATGTGAGCCAGCAGAAGGTTTTTCACGCCGGTTGAGTCAATGTCACATGTCAGGGTTGGGCGACACATACTTGCGTTTGCTCCTTACGGTGTTCAATGCCGCGATAAGATGCTCGTCGGCGTCCGATTTGACGATGTAACCCATCGCTCCGGCCGATAACGCGGCCTGCATCAACTCTGACGACTCATGCAGAGTAAGGATGAGAATCTTTATCGAGGGATGCGCGGCGTGAATGATTTCGCTAGCCTTCACGCCCCCCATCCCCGGCATCGAGACGTCCATGAGGATTGCGTGTGGCTTCGAATCGGCCGCGGCGACGATGGCCGTTTCGCCACTATCCGCCTCGCCGCAGCATCGCCAGTCCGGGTCGGCTGCGACAATATCGCGGAGTTTGTGACGGATAAGAGCGCTATCGTCTACGATGAGAACCTTGTGCACCGTTCCCTCAAGCAAACGTTTCGAGGAACATACGCCAAAGTTATCGAGCCGGCCAATGAAATTCGTGAAGGCCGAAAAGAAACCGGGCAACCAATGACGGAAATTGAAAATCTGGGACTAAAGCGTCGGCTTAAAATGATTTCTTACTCGCATGGCCAGAAAAATCGTTTCTGGACGCGATTCGTAATTCTTTGCGTTCTGGCGCTCACCGGCGTGCCGCCCGCATCTTCTGCGAAGGAGACAGCGATCCTGGGCCATGTGACGGATGTCAACAAGGCGGCGGTTGCCAGCGTCAGGGTCAAAGCGGAAAACGAGAAAACGAAGGCTATTGTCGCGACGGAAACAAATGCAGACGGCGATTTCGCGCTGTCGCACATGCGCCCGGGGATTTACGACATCACTTTCGTGAAGGATGGCTTTGAGTTTCTTCTCTATCCGCACATCATCGTGAAAAAGGGAGAGGCCGTCAATTTAAGTATCGTAGTAAACCGCTCGGCCTCCCCGTATCCGAAATAACCTCGCTAGGTAAACCGGAGGACTTCCTGGACGGCGCGATGAGCCTGGTCAATCGCAGCGTCCGTGTACGCCCGCCCGGCGGCATCGGAATTTGCGATCGAAATGCGGCCGAAGCGCCGCCGGCCGATCGCGCACGGCCGCTGGTTCTCCGGCACGTGGGGATCGGAGAGCGATTCGTATTCGTAGGCATAACCGTGCGCCCAGCGATTTACGGTAATCGCGGCGATGTCCCGCGCCGGATCGAACCCCGCAGGTCCGAGCATGCGTTGCAGTTGGTCGCGGATGTTGCGCTCGATCACGGAGAAATGCGTGGAATATAATTCGCCGCGGCCCTGTCGATACTGGTCGCGCCTGGGGATGCCGGGCATGCACGGCGAGCGCATCATGAAGAGCACCATCGGTTCATTCGGATCGCTTGGGAATTTGTATTCACCGAGGCTCACGGGAAAATCGAGCGCAACGTAGGTGTGGTAGCCGGCCGGCGCCACGATCTGATGCATTCCGAGCTTCTGAAAGACGGTCCAGTTCCGAATCGCGACGTGCGTGTAGAGGTACGGCACCTTCACTCCGAGATGTAGCGCTTCTTGCTGCTTCTCCGGGAGCTCGGGACAAAGATGCGGAATCATCATGTTGTAGCAGGCGAGCACGCATGATTTGGCTTCGACCGTATGCAGCTTGCCGTCGCGGACGAATGCGACTTCGACCGCCTGCGAAGTTTGCGGCGGGCCGACGTGGCGCACTCGCACAGCCGTGCTGTTCAACCGAATTCGCACGGGCGCGCCGGAGGCATCGAGACGCGAGTAGTCAACGCGGGCGGTCACGACGTCCTCCATTGATTGTCCCGGAACAGAGCGCGGAACAAGCGAGCGGACCAAAAGCCGCGCGATCGAAGCATTGCCGTCGGGAAAATGAAAGATGTATGGCTCTTCTTCTCCGGTCTCGCCCAAGTCCATGCCGTCGAAGCCCGCATAGGTGAACGAGCCGTAGTCGTCACCCTCAAAGTAGCAAGTCAGCGCCGAAATCGCGTCGATTCCCACACCGAACAAGTCGGCGGGGTAGGTCTGGAAGAACGGCAACGCGTCGGGATGAACGTGACATGGCTTCGTCAGAAAATCCGAGTAGCTGATCTTCGCCAGGCGCGCGCGCTTCTCCGCTCGCGAGAGGCCCGGCAGATAGTCGCGTTTCTCGGTATAGACGCGCTCGATATCACGCCGGGCGATTTCAGAGAGCGGCGACTTGGCAAGAAAATCCCGCCACGGGGTTGTGCCCATTCCCGTGACCAACCGGTCGTCACCGAAGGTCTCACGATTGAAAAAGCACGCCGTCCCAAGATTCGAATAAAGCTTGCGATCGTAGGCCTTGAAGAATCGTTGCGTGTCGATGCCCAGCTCACGCAGTAAGCCTTTCGCGACCGCGCTGTAACCGCCCGGAGTATCGATCGATTGCGTCCCGCCGTTGCTCAGAAGCAGCCGCCTGCCCACTTGAAATTCATTGCGTTTGGCGTGGCCGCCGAAATCGTCGTGATTTTCCAAAATCAAAATCCGCGCGTGAGGCCCAGCGTGGCGGCGATAAAAATAAGCGGCCGCGAGCCCGCTGATGCCGCCGCCGACGATGACGAGGTCGTACGTTTCGCCGGTGTTTTCGGGCTTCCCTGCTGAATCCCAAAACGCGCCATCCCGCAATTGGTGGGCGATTTCAAAGGAACCGGGATGATTTCCTCGCAGGCCGATTTGCGCTGGAGGATCGTAGCGTGGATCGGCCGGGCTGATACCCTGTTCGAGGAGGGGATCGCGCGCGGAGACGTCCGGGCCTTTATCCTGCGCCGAGAGATGTCCGGGAGGAACCATTGACGCGCCGACGACGAGGGCGACGCCGTTCATGAAATCGCGACGCGTGATTTTCCGATGCATTCCGAGTTCACGGTCGCGCGAATCGCAGCTCATCGGCTCTCCTGAGCGTTTGTGGAGCGGGCTATTTTCTCGAAGATTGAGGGATTTTAGCAAGGTTTTCGAAAGCACAACCAGATAGGTGCAGCGGGAATAATTCAGGCAACGAATCGCCCATCCGGTTTATCCAATGTAGTAGAGGCCCAACAATCCTATGAACATCGCGATCGATCGCAGGGCCGCGCTCATCTGCGCGCGTTCGGATGGAACTGCAAAGCTTTGCCGTCGGAAACAATCGCCGCCCGCCCAATCGCAAAAGATGCCCTCCAGCCAGGCATCGAATTTGTCGTTTTTCGTTGAATGTTTCGGCCACCAAAGCGTCTAACAGCTGTTTACCCATTCTCGCTGCGCGGCGAATCGCCGCGTCGAAACGACCAGACGAGTGGTCTACACTGAAAGGAGGGGAAGGCAGGCTCGTGGGACGCAAGCATATTTCACGGCGAAAACTGTTGAAGAATCTTGCCTGCGCCGGAGTCTGCGCGCCGCTCGTGATTCGCGATCGCCATTTCCTCGCGCCTGCGATCGCAACGCCTTTCGATCGTTCCAGCCCGCGAAGCCGCAACGAACTCACCGAATCGGACGACGCATTCCTCGAGGATTTGGAAAAATCCAATTTTCTCTATTTCTGGGAGCAGACAAACCCTCAGACCGGCATGGTGAAGGACCGCTGCAACGTGCGCGCTCCAGACGCCCGAATTCTCGGCAGCATCGCCGCGACGGGATTTGGCCTGACGGCTCTCTGCATCGGCGATAAGCGCGGCTTCGTGTCGCAGCGGAAGCGCGCGAGCGCGTCCTGACGACTCTGCGCTTCCTGTGGAAGAAACTCCCGAATCAGCGAGGCTTCTATCTACCACTGGTGCAACATCAATACCGGGGAACGGTCTGTGGCAATCCGAAGTGTCATCGGTGGACACCGCAATTCTGCTTTGCGGCGTGATGATGTGCAGCGGCTACTTCCAGCATTCGGAGATCAGCGAGTTGGCGCACGAAATTTTCGAACCGTGTGGATTGGAACTGGCTTTCGGAGGACACCCGCGTTCTGCCGCACGGCTGGACGCCGGAAACCGGCTTCCTGCAATACCGCTGGGACAACTACAGCGAAATGATGATGATGTATCTGCTTGGACTCGGATCGTGCAACCCATCCGCTGCCGTGCCGAAGCGTGGGATGCCTGGAAACGCACCATGTTCGAATACGACGGGATCCGTTACATCGGCTCGTTCGCCCCGCTGTTCGTTCATCAGTATTCTCAAGCGTGGTTTGATTTCCGGGATAAGCGCGACCAATACGCCGACTATTTTCAGAATTCGGTCATCGCCACCGACGTTCACCGCCGATTCTGCATGGACCTTGCGGAGCGATTTCCCGGATTACAGCGATGATCTCTGGGGCATCACGGCGTCCGACTCGTGCGACGGATATGTAGTGTGGGGCGGCCCGCCCGAAACCGGGCCGATTGACGGCACGATCGTTCCCTGCGCCGCAGGAGGCTCTTTGCCATTCCTGCCGGAGGCGCGATGCGCGTCCTGCGCACGATCGAAAGACCGTATACGGAATTGGCGCATGGTGCCGCTATGGATTCGTGGACGCGTTCAATCCGCTGACGAATTGGTACGACAGTGACGTGATCGGCATCGACACCGGCATCACCATGGTGATGGCGGAAAACGCGCGCACGGGATTTGTGTGGGAAACATTTATGAAGAATCCAGAAGCGCAGCGCGGCATGGACGCGCGCCGGCTTCAAGCCTTACCAGCCGATCGCCCACGTCCGAGGCGGCGGTGCTTCCTCCTGTCGCAGGCGCACCTCAAGCGCCTCCGTCGCAATAGACGCTCACTGCAATTCGATCAGAGCCAAGCCGTGGGGCGGCAGATGTGAGCGTAATCTCGCCGCCTGAAAGCGTCTGCACTTCCGGCGCTGGCAGTTCCGCAGCGCGGCGCAGCCTGCAATTTGCGCTGCGTCGGATAGCCGGCTGCCCATGGCCTCGTAGGCCTGAACAACGATCCATGGTCTCGAATCGACGCGATAAATCTGAACGCGTGCCTTGCTTCCTCGCAGATCTTTGAATCTGAGCGTGATTGTCTTGGCGCTCCGCCTCTTCCGGCAAGAACAGATTCCACATGCGATCACGAGCGCACCGTCGCTCGCGCGCGTCACGAGCGCGGACGTGCGAATCACTTCGATCCGCTGATCCCGAGCCGATGGAGCACTTTGAACGCGTTGAATGCAGGCTTCGGCAAGTCGTCTTCCGCGATCAGGCCGAAGCCGCCATAAAACGGCTGCTTCACCACGCCTTGTTCTTCGAACACATCGGAAAACGTCCAGTACGACAACATCTCGGCAGGCCGTCGCATTGCCGAATCGTGTCGGCAAGCCACGGCCCCATGAACGTCGCATCGGTCACTTCTGGCTCATTCTTGTAGCTGGCGTTGTATTCGCTCCAGATGATCGGCAAGTTCGGGCGCGCGCGACGCTTTCACTTGGTCATGAACTTTCCGCGCCGCGCGGCAGACCATTTCCGTGCGCGGAATCTTTTCATGGGTGCCAAACACATCCTCGCTCGAGTCGTTCCCGTAAACATGCGTGGAAACAAAATCGACTGGAACATTATTCGTCAACGGCATGGCGAATAAACCGATCGACCCACGCGGCCTGGGCCGTTGCCGGCCCGCCGACGCGCAAGCGGGCATCGACTGACTTCAGTGCCTTTGCGCCGTTGAATCGTAAAGTTGGTAGTACGGTCTCTTCCTTCGGGTGCCCGCCCAGAAATCAAGATTCGGCTCATTCCACACCTCGAAGTACCACTGGGAGACTTCTTCGATCCCATATCGATCGATCAGATGCCGCGCGAAATGCGAAATCAGGTCGTCCCATTTCGCCCAATCCTTCGGCGGCGAGACATTAGGATTATACCAGAACGATTGAAAGAACGGTCCGCGAGCCAGCTTGCTCGGCATGAAGCTCAGTTCCACAAACGGCCGCACGCCGTTCTCCAGCAGGCCGTCGTAGATTTGATCGACATAGGAAAAATTGTAGACCGGCTTTCCGCTCGCGTCCTCGTCGTAGACGCCGACTTCGTCGTGGAAAATCGCGTGAAATCGAATGTATTCGAAGCCAGTGGCTTGCTTCACCTGGCGAAGGTCGCGCCGATAGCTATCCCGCAGGGAAAGGATCGCGCGACCCGACCCGAACATTTGCTCCCAAAAATGCGGAAACGGCCGAGCCGGCGCATGCGCGTCAATCTCAATAACTTCTGAAGAGGTAGGCGTGGAATTCATCGGTTGCCGGGCGCTGAATGCAGGAAGCAATGCGACGATCGTCAAAAATGCGAGCGCCGGATATGAAAGGATTCGCTTCAATGCGAAATAAGATTAACCCCGAGCCAACCGCGTTGCACGCATTTGTCGCTGCCGGCCTTTCTGAGCGCTCGTCAGCTTGCGCGATGCACGGGCAAAGTTAATTCAGCGGGAGACGAACTCCACGAGCGCGCGCGCTGAAGCGCGAGGCGCCCTTGTCCGATCAGCGTCGAGGCCACGGCTCCGGCAATCCCGCTTGGAGAAACTTTCAGCATGCGCGGCATTCGCTCGTGCAGGATTCGCTCCGTCGCACCGACCATTGGCTCCGCGTGGAAGCGCCGCTGCATCGAGAGCCCGCACAGAACGCTCGCGGCTGCGACGAGGCTCATTCCTTGATGGTGCGCCAGCCAGCATCGCGCGATCGCGCATTTCCCGTCAGCGCTCAACCGCGACGGCGTGAAATCCGCGCCTTCGTAGAATCCGTACGCGCCGAGCAGCTGCATCTTTGACAGTCGCTTCAGGTTTTTCACTGAGCCTTCCGCGTCTACCAGCAATCCGAGGAAGGTCGAATACGGCGCGACCACCAAATCCTCGCCATCCTCGTGGCTCAGCGCGAGGTCTGGCACGCCGAATGCGTGATAACGATAGGCGCCTTCCGCCATTTTCTCGCTCGAAGCGCACTCCGAAATTCCCCACGGAATTGATTTCCTCTTCGCGTACTTTTGCTGCGAGCGGAATGCCGCGCGTTCGTTGTGCGCGAGAAGCGTGTTCGGATGCGACTTCATCCACAAGCATGGCAGCAAGTATTCAAACATTGTGCCGGTCCACGACAGCAACACCGGCGTGCCACCGACGATCAGGTGCGAGCGACTCAGCTTGAACCAGCTTTCCTGCGGAATTTCGCCTTTGGCAATTGAGACGAAAGACGCCGCGCGCGCTTCGGAAGCCAGCAGGTCGTAATGCGCTTCGTTGAGCTGCTTCGCTTCCGCGTCGTATCCAACCGACAGCAGCTTTCGCTGCGGGTTGTAGAGGAACTTGAAGTCCATCGCGGCGGCCAGTTCATCGGCGTCTTCGGCGAGGTATTCGAGCCTCGTTGGGGTGACAACGCACAGGATCGCCGACCGCGAGAGCGCCGCGCGGAGAAGAGAAATGGCGGCATGAATCTCGATCTCGGTGGATTCAAGAGCCTCAACTCGTTTTAGCTGTTCGCGCACGCTTTCCATCGCCTGCGGCGCGTTTTCGAGCGTCATCTGGTCAAGGTTCACACCATCCGCGATGGCGTGATTCTCACGAAGTGTCGCGTAGACCGGAGACAGCCACGGCGCGAAGTCATAGACCAATTCGACCAGCTTGTGGAGCCGAGTCCTCAACTCCCGGATCCACCACTGGACTTCCTCACCCAGGCCCGACGTTCCCGCTTCCTCCGCAGTGGCGGCGAAGGCGGTCTCGAAATCCGGCAACGCCTTCAGCCACTTCGCGGCAGGCTCGTCGAGCGAAGGCAAGTCTTTTTTGAGCTTCTCGATTTTGCGTGCGAGCACTTGCCGCTTCTCGTGGGACAGCATTTCGCAAATCAGCTCGAGGTGGTCCAGAATTCCCTGCCACTGTGCGCGAGGGAAGATCTTGGCCGTTTGTGCCTCCAGGCATCCCTGCTTCAGCGTCCAAAGCGAGCAAACCAGGTTGCCGTTATCTACGGTCGACAGAAATCGCGGGCTGTCTGGTTCCAGCGTCAGCGTGTTGTACCAGTTGTAGAAATGCCCCTTGTGCTTGGGCATTTCGCGCGCGGTCTCGAGCGTTCTCTCTGTTGCGGCGATAAATTCCGGCAGCGTCAGGAATCCAAGGTCGAGCGCGGCGAGCCGCGAACTGAGCAGAAACCCGAGGTTCGTAGGAGAAACACGGTGGACAACTGTCGCGCCATCCTCCTGAACCGTATCCGGTATCAGCCAGTTTTCATCGGCCGTGCTGAACTCGCGGAAAAAGCGCCAGGTTCGCAATGCTGCGTGTCGCAGTATCTGGCGATCCGATGCTGAAGCACTGCGTCGCTGCCTGCGCCGCGGGCGATCCAGCCATCGGGACAAACTCTTCGAAGTCGCCCAGACCAGCAGGAATGGCGCAGCAACCATCAGCGCCTGCGGCCGCGTCGCAGCGATAAGCGCCGCGATCATCAGCGACAGCAAAGGCGTCCACTCCAGATAAACATCGCTTGGAGAAGTCGTCGAGCCCGTGGCCTCCGCCTCCGCCGCAGTCTCCCAGTTCAGGAGATGCCGCCGCGTCAGCGTCATGCGAACAATCGTGCGTGCGACCGCGTCGAGCGTCACCAAACTTTGTTGCAGCAGAAACGCCAGCCGGAAAACCAGTTGAACGTTCGACTTCGCCAGGTCCAATATCGTGTTCCACCAGAATTCCGCAGAGAAGACGGCGCGGCGCGCCCGAAGAATCGTGATCGCGGTGCGCAAAAACGACGGGAAGGCAGCGAGGGCGAGCGTCGCGATCGTCCAGTAAAGTGGATTCCCCGGCAGGACGAGCCATCCGAATAGCAAGAGCGCGAACGTAGCGGATTCGGTGACGCTGCGGCGCAGATTATCCACGATCTTCCAGCGCGACACGGGATTCAGCGGATTCCGAACGCGCTGCCCTGATGCCTCAGGTACACGCGGAAAGAGCCAGGCTGCAATTTGCCAGTCGCCGCGCACCCAGCGGTGTTTGCGTTTGCTGTAGGCGCTGAACCGTGACGGATAGTCGTCCACAACTTCGACGTCGGAAAGTAGGCCGGCGCGCGCGTATGCGCCCTCGATGAGATCGTGACTGAGAATAGCGTCGTTCGGGAATCGATTCTCGAGCACTTGCTGGAACACCTGCAGATCGTAAATTCCCTTGCCCGTGAAGGAGCCCTCGCCAAAAAGGTCCTGATAGACGTCGGACACTGCGCGCGTGTAAACGTCAAGGCCGGTATCGCCGGACAGGATCGCCGCGAAACGCGACTTCGCCGCCGACTGCGCGGAAATGTCCACGCGCGGCTGCAGGATCCCATAGCCCTCAACCACCGTGTTGGTTGCCGGGTCGATGACGGCGCGATTCAGCGGATGCGCCATCGCGCCAATCAGCTTGTGCGCGGCGTCGCGGGGCAGCTGCGTGTCAAGGTCGAGCGTAATCACGAAACGGATCTTCGACAGGATCGTGAGATCGCCAACCTTCTGCGAAAAGCGGTCTTCCTGGCCTAGCAGGAGGTGGTTGAACTCCAAAAGCTTTCCCCGCTTCCGCTCCCACCCCATCCAGACGCCTTCGACCGGGTTGAATGTGCGCGGCCGGTAGAAATGGAAGAACGTCCCGCACTCTTCGTGCGCGTATTTATCGTTCATCGCGCGGACGAGGTCCGAACACAGCCCGGCCAGCTGGTCGCGTTCATCATTTTCCGCCGGCGCGTCCGGCAAATCCGTCAGCAACGCGAAGTGCAAATTGGCATCGCGATTGCCCAGGAAGCGGATTTCCAGATCCCCCACCGCCTTCCTCACTTGATTCTCATTGATCAGGAGAGTGGGGACGACGACCATCGTCGCGCAGTCGCGCGGAACGCCGCCGGAGAAGTCCAGACGCGGCAAGCGGCGCGGCGGCACGATGAGCGTGGCCAGCAGATTAATGATGCTCATCGCGCAGTCGAGCACCGGGAAAAAGAAGAGTATCGCGACCAGCACTGCTGCGAACCCTGCGCCAGGAATCGAGAAGATCGCCGTCATTATGCCGAGCGTGATGGCTTCAATCGTGATCAGGTAGGCAATTTCCGGCCAACGCAAAATCGCGTCATGAAAACGCTCGGAAATCCTGGAGCGATAGCCGATCGCGGTTCTTAGAGTCTTGAGACCGCCATCAACGAGGTAATATCCGGCATGCGCTCGCCTTTCGCGTCCGCGCAGTGTCGTTGCTGCCTGCGCCGCCGCGGCAAGCTCCACGGCTTTGTGCGCAATCCGCTCTTCGTCCCAGGTCGAGCGCTCGCTAAGATTCGCGATCACTCGGCGATAATTCTCGCGCCCATCGGCGTCCATCTCGGCGTACGCGCCTGCCGGGTCCTCGCGCAAAATTCGCGCAACCGGGCTCACCTCTTCGAAAATGTCGCGCCAAGCCATGTCGACGATGCAGCGGAAGCTCGGCACAATCGCGGGCAGCACAGGCTGCCCCGTTGCGCTGGTCTCACCTTCGGCTGGCGCAGCGCTCGCCTGAATCGCCGGCGCGTAGCCGGCAAACACCGCGCTCACGATCTCCGTGACCTTCTCGAGCATCGCGAGCTGCACAAAGGCTTTCATCATCGCGATTTCCGCGAAGGTGAGCGAAGCATCCCGCTGCGCAGCATTTACGAAAATTGAAAAGCTCTTCGGATCGAATTTGTAGTCCACCGTCTCCAGATAACTCTCGGCGATCGCATACGCCCGCGGCACCCGCCGCATCTTCACGCGCTCGACTTGCGGCAATTCCATCGCGCCCGCGAATGTGGCCTTCACGTCGTGCAGGCACAGGCGGAACAAAATGAAATTGTCGAGCAGCCACCTCGAATCCACCCACTTCGCAAAATCCGTTCGTTCAATTTCCTTCGCGGTCTGCACGGCGCTGCGCAGCGAGGCTTCAATTTCCTTGCGCCGCTTTTCGAGCCCGGCCAGGCCGCCAAACGTCGCGCAGAGTTTCCAACCATGCGCCACGCGAATCGCGGCGTCTTCCAGCTTCTCGCGCGCGGTTGTCTCGCGCCGCGTGGGGAACGGCAGAACCGGCGTCGCCTCGACCGGCGCGCTCACCAACTCGCTCGCCAGCGGCAGAAGCGGCTTCGGTTCCAGTGGATATTGATTAGCTGCAGCCATCTATCGATGACCTCGCATCTTCTGATGAACTCGATATTAAACTTGCTCGCATCTTCATCGGTAACTCGTCGCTTGCAATTCGAACATTTCGGCGTAACGTCCGCCGTTGCGCATCAATTCTTCGTGCGCGCCCTCTTCGCTGATTTCGCCGTCTTCCAGAACCAGAATGCGATCCGCCATGCGCACCGTCGAGAACCGATGCGAAATCAGGAGCGACATCTTGCTTTCCGTCAGCTCGCTGAAATGCTGAAAGATTTCGTGCTCGGAGCGCGCGTCCAGCGACGCGGTCGGTTCGTCGAGAATCAGCAACTGCGCGTCGCGCAGGTACGCCCGCGCCAGCGCCATTCTTTGCCACTCGCCGCCTGAAAGATCCATTCCGCCATCGAAGCGGACGCCCAGAACCTGGTCGTATCCGTTTGGCAGCCTGCGAATGATCGGCTCCGCGAGACTTTTTGCCGCGGCTTCCCGAATGCGCTCAGCGTTCTCGCGCTGGTCAATGCGGCCCATCGCGATGTTTGCGGAAGCCGACATTTCGTAGCGCATAAAGTCCTGGAAAATGACGCCGATCTCTTTCCACAAATCCTCGAGGTCGTATTCGCGAATGTTGACACCATCGAGGAGAATCTCGCCGGCCGTGACGTCGTAGAGCCGGGTCATCAGCTTCACGATGGTTGTCTTGCCCTGGCCGTTTTCGCCGACCAGCGCGATCCGCTCTCCCGGCGACAGCTTGAAATTGATCTTGTTGAGCACCAGACGCGGTGAGCCCGGATACGCAAACGCGACATTGCGAAATTCGAATCCCTGCTTGATGGGCCGCGGAACCGGCAACGCGTTCGGCTTCGACTGCACGCTCGGCCGCAACGCGAAGAATTCGAGCAAGTCGGTAAGAAACAGCGCCTGATCGGCGATCGTCGAAAAAGTCGAGAACACTTGCTGAATGTTTGTGCTCGCGCCGGCAATCGCGCCCGTCAGAAAGATCAACGCGCCCATCGTCAGCGAGCCAGTCACGGCCTCGTACACCACATAGATGTACGTGCCGTAGTAGCCCAGCGTCCCCAGCATCGAAAGCAGCGAACCGACCGTCAGCCGGCGCCGGGCAAGCCCGAGCGTTTGAGCTTGCAGCTCATCCGAGAGCGTCGCGTAGCGTCCGACGAAAAACGGCCCAAGACCGAAGAGCTTCAGCTCCTTTGCGCTCTCCTTGCTGCCGCCAAGAATTCGCAGGTACTCAAGTTCGCGTCGGTGGGGTGTCTGTTGGAAGTTCAACGAATATCCCAGGAAGGCGAAATGCGTTTCGCCCAAAAACGCCGGCAGGACGCAGCCCACCAGAACAAGCAGTAGCAGCGGCGAATAGAAAAGAATTCCGGCTGCCATGCTTACCGTCGTAATCGCTTGCTGAACCAGGCGGCCTGTTGACTGGATCATCACCAGCCGGTCCGTTCCTTGCACCCGCGCCCGCTCCATTTTGTCGTAGTAGGCCGGGGCTTCGTACGTCATCAGGTCCAGACGCGACGCGTGCTCCATAATGCGCATGCTGATGTGGCGCGTGTACTTCTCCGCGAGCGCGACGTCGCAATAGTCAAGAAGCCGCGTCAGAACCGTCGCCAGGCACGCCAGCGCGCATTCGAGCGCCACGAACCACCAGAAATCCGGCCGCAGCGCCTGGCCGTGCATGCGCAGATCGACCGCATCGATGACCACCTTGGTCACCGCCAACATCGCCACGGGTATTAGGGAAACGACTACGCGGAAGAAAACGCTGGTAACGACTGTTCCGGGCGCCGCCTCCCACACGAAACGTAGGAGCGGCGGGAAATTTCGGAGCGCCTGAAGGCGCTGTCCCCAATTGGGCCCCGGCGTCGACTGGGTCTTACTGATCGCCGTGCTCATCTTTTCTGATCTCCGCCGGCCGCTGTCAACGCGGCCGCTCTTACTTTACAAACTCACTCAAAAAATCCTTGCTTCCCCGCCCGCCGAGCCCGTCGTCGCACACCAATAAAAGGTGCAACGATCTCAAGGGCAATACGCGGCCGGGGATCCGCTGAAGTTAAGCGCCTGTCGCCAGAAGGTCGAGTGTCAACCCGATTGGCTGGCGGGAGAGGGGCCGAGTCGCTGAAAGCGATCACCGTGCTCGTGGCCCGGTGACCTTGTCGTCGCTCGATTCTAACTTCCCCCTTCTTGCTGCTTGCTCACTGCTGGAGCAAGGACCCAATGTATCACAAAGCACGTAGGTTGCCACGAAGTACTAGAATCTAACCAAATGATAATACGCCATTTACCTTTAGGCTCTGTAATGAACGGTATGATTTTCCTTCGCCAAGCCTGTAAGTTCTGCACGGTCACCATGATGGCGACAATCCACGGGCGTACGCTCGCCGCCCCGAATTGGCGATCCGGACCGATTCGGAATCGGCGATTACGGGTTTGAAGCCGGAGATTTGCTGGAAGCTGGGGCGCTAGCGTCACTCGAAAGAGGACAGGTTTGGAAGCTCGCGGAAGCAGATGCGGCCGCGGCGGGAAGCGCCGAGCAGCCGGCGCATCCAATATGCGCCCGCTTCAAATACTGGTTCGTCTTGTCTATCCACTGAGCGAAGGTGAGCGCGGAGTATGCGCCGGTGGTGTACTTCTCCAAGTCGCGTTCGACAACATCCTTTGCGGCCGCGGCAGCGCCGCTCATTGATCGCGAGAATTCGTGATCGCAATCCGCAAGGCTCGGAAACCAGAAGTTGAAGCGCTGAATCATTTGCGGCTCGACGTCGGAGGAAAGCGCGGCCAACTCCGAGTGAAGGCGATCGGCCTTCGCGCTATCGCTCATGCTGGTATCGGCGGCGACCGCATCGAGCAAGGGCTTTACGCGATCGAATTCCGCCTGATTTCCGATCTGCTGGACGCCCAGGCGCGCCGCCGTTTTCTCGTCGCCCTGGTAGGTGTAATTGTCAAATATCGCAGCGTCGAGAAGGATCGTCGGCCATCGCGCCGCGTCTTCCAGGGGAATGTGCAGGTCGAACGATTCGCCTGCCTTGATCATCGGGTCGGCGTTGTCTCCCAAAAGGGATGTTCCAGTGCAACTGTCGTTGCACGCATATTTTCCATCTGTTTTTTGAACTGACTCAGGAATCTGATACACGTGAAAACCCGTCACGGCATGCGATGAATGATTGCGAACCGCGAAATGATAGAAGGCGCCAATGGAAGGATCGGTTCCTTGTCCGGTGAATGCCAGCTCGATTGATGAGGCTGAGCTTTCGAGGCGAACCGGTGAAACGTCCGAGTGAACCGGGACGAGGGCAACCGCGAGAATACACACAACCAAAGTTGCGGTTTTCATCCATTCAGCTTACGCCAAGTCTTCGGCCGTTTCGACCGAATCATGACCCAACAGTTACTGCTCGGCTTAGAAACAAGTGGCGCCCGGGCTCTTCGTGGCGCGGGCTTCCAGCCCGCGACTTCGTGCGGCGTGAGGCGGCGTAAGAACGCGGACTGGAAGCCCGCGCCACTGAAGCCGGCGTCACGCATTGACGCGGTTCGCCAACGGCGTGCCCAGCTTCAGCGCAGAAACCACGGACGCGGCATCGCTGACCGTCCCAAAGTGAGTGGCGATGTCGTAGAGCGAAGACTCCTGTTCGCGCGGCCCCGTCGCCGCGCAACAGTCCTCCGGCACCACCACTTCATAGCCGTTGAAGAAAGCATCGTGAACGGTAGACCGCACGCAGATGTTCGTGACGACTCCAAAAATCACGAGTTGATTGCAGGCCAAATCCTTCAGCACCAGATCGAGATCGGTCTGAAAGAATCCCGAATACCGGTGCTTTTGAATGCGCATCTCCTCTTTCCGGGGCTCGAGATCCCCGACGATTTCCGCGCCCCACGTTCCTTCAACGCAGTGCGGCGCCCGTTTCAGCCATTCGCGATCGCGACGCAGTTTCCCCCGATGGCAATCGACGACCCAAATTACCGGAACGCCTCTTTCGCGCGCCGCCGCAATCACCATTTTCTGCGGAGCGTAGAGTCGCTTGGAGTCCGGCAGCACCATTGCGCCGCCTTCCTTGCAAAATTCATTGAGCATGTCGACAACGAGCGCCGCCGTTCGCGCCGCGTCCAGACGAACTTCGTTGTTTGTCCGCCGTGCGGAGAAAACATCCTCCATAACAGTTAGCTCCTTATTTCGATATTCCGTGAAAGATGAATCGTCTAGTGCAAAAAAATGCCGGCAATCGCGGCTGAAAGATAGTTGGCCAGCGTGGCTGCAAGCAACGCGCGAAATCCGAGACGCGCCAGATCGCTTTTCCGATTCGGCGCGAGCGCGCCAATTGCGCCGATCTGAATCCCAATCGAGCCAAAGTTTGAGAAGCCGCAAATAGCGTACTGCGCGATATCGTACGAACGCGCCGCGATCTGCCCTTTCAGCGGGCCGAGCATCGCGAATGCCAGAAATTCGTTAAGTACCAGTTTTGTCGCCATCAAACTTCCCACCGCCCGGGCATCATGCCACGAAACTCCGATGATCCACGCGGCGGGCGCGAGAGCGTAGCCGAAGATTTCTTGCAACGATGTGTGCATCTTTCCAAGGATGCCGTTGCTCAAGGCGATCAGTGCGACAAAGGCGATCAGCATGGCGGCAACCGTCAGCGCCAGATGCAGGCCATCCGTCACGCCGCGGGCGATGGCGTCGAGAATGTTTGTGTATGTCTCACGAACTTCGAAATCCGCTCCCCCGGCCGTCGCAGGTTTGCCGGTTTCGGGCAGGAGCATCTTCGTAATCAGGATCGTTCCGGGAGCCGTCATCACCACGGCCGTGAGCAAATGGCGCGCGTCGGCGCCGAGCAAAACGTACGCGCCCAGCATCGCGCCGGAGATATGCGCCATCCCCGCCGTCATAACCGTCATCAGCTCCGATTGCGTCAGTCCGTCAAGGTAAGGCCGAATCACCAGCGGCGCCGACGTTTGATCCATCACGATGCTCGCAACCACTTCCACCGATTCCGCTCCGCTCGTGCGCATCAGCCGGAACATCAGCTTTCCGCCCAGCCCCACGATGAAAGGGAGCACGCGCAAGTAGTACAAGATCGAAAAAAGCGCCGCGATGAAAATGATGATCGGAAGAATTTGAAATGCGAAGAGCGTTCCCAGGCTCCCGTTCGGATCGGCCAATTTGCCGAATACGAATTCCGAACCAGCCCGCGAAAATCCCAGCAGCCAGACGATCCCGAGTGAAATGCGGTCGAGCAGCCAATATCCCGCATGCGTGCGCATCACGAAGGCCGCGAGCGCGAATTGCAAGCCCAGCCCCCACAGAATGATTCGCAGCTGAATAGCCTTCCGGTTGGACGAAAGCAGGTAGCAAACGAGCAGGATGACGGCAATCCCGAGCATTCGATTTGCCTGGAAACCCCCGGCCGCAGCGTGGCACTCGTAGCGCTCTCAACGCGACGGCGCGCGTGCGAGCCACATTTCTGACTTGCGGAGCGCGCTCAATATGCCTTCCGGCTAATACCGTGTCAAACGGGAATTTCCCATGCTGCTCTGCGGAATTTCCCCGAGATGTCGATTCGTTCCCGTGAAATCAAGCCCTTCGACCGCTCGGCGCGCCATCTTGACACGCTCCCGGCGCCGTGTTTGAATCCGCACCTCGCATTTCACCGAAAAAATTCCGGGGGCAACAAACTTCCATGAGGAAAGTAATTCTCGATTGCGATCCCGGCCATGACGACACGCTGGCCATGCTACTCGCGCACGCCAATCCCGAAATCGATCTTCTGGCCGTAACCACTGTCGCTGGAAATCAGACTCTCGAAAAAGTCACCCAGAATGCGCGCAAAGTGATGACCGTCGCGGGAATCCGCAAGACACTGCTCGCGGCAGGCGCCGATCGGCCGCTGGTAAGAGAACTCAGCACCGGCGAGTACATCCACGGCGTGACGGGTCTCGATGGCTACAATTTTCCTCCGCCGACCGTCAACGTGGACAAGCGCCACGCCGCCGACCTGATCATCGATCTCCTGCATGCCCACGACAAAATCACTCTAATTCCCACCGCCCCGCTCACGAACATTGCGCTCGCGCTGCGCAAGGATCCAACGATCATTCCGAAGATCGAGGAAATTGTCTTGATGGGCGGCTCAAATTCGATAGGAAACGTGAATCCACTTTCAGAGGCGAATATTTGGATCGATGCGGAAGCCGCTGACATTGTGTTTCGCTCCGGCGTACCGCTGACGATGATTGGCCTCAACCTGACGCATCAGGCCAAAGCGACGCCGAAGGTGGTGGAGCGTATCCGCAAGCTCGATAACGAAGTCGCGCGTATGGCCGCGGGCCTGATCGATTTCTTTGCGTCAACCTATCGGAAGCATTTCCATTTCGACGCGCCGCCAATCCATGACGCGTGCGCCGTCGCTCGCGTGATCAACCCGGCGCTCGTGAAATGCGAATTCGTAAATGTGGTCGTCGAAATCAAAGGCACGTACACCTATGGCGCGACTGTCAGCGACATGGAAGGCATCACCGGCCGGCCCGCGAACTGCAACGTCGCGACGCATCTCGATTTCGACGGGTTTTGGGACTTGATGATTGATGCGCTCCGATCGTACGGATCGGCCCGCGCATAGAAATATCGAAGAGCGATTCCCGCACCGCGAAATCATTTCGACTGAAAAAGAAAAGCGCGAACCCCCGCAGGGAGGTTCGCGCTTTGGTTTTACCGCCTATTTATGAAGCCTTAGCGCAAGCGCAGGAACACGCCAAGACCGACAAGCGCCGCACCCACTGGAATCGCGACCAATCCGCCGGTCTTGATGCCGCCGCAGATCGACTGCGCTTCCGAATTGTTGATGTTCGAGCAATTCGCATCGTGCGCCTTGATCGTGATAGCCAGGCCCGCGCCCAGAATCAGGCCGCCTGCGATGACCGGAAGTAGCCAATGGCCATGACCGCCGCCGGAAGAATCTCCGTTGGCGTTCATCGCCAGCGCCGGTGCTGGATACGCCATGGCATTGAAGGCCACAGGCGCCGGCGTTGCCGTCGCGAATGCCGGCTCGGGAACGTTTGCGGCTTCCGGAGTGCTGGTCTGTGCAAAGTTATCGGACAACAACGTCCACCGCGGAGCAGGAACTTGCTGTTCGGTCGTCGGGTTCGAATTAGTGCCGGGAAGCGTTGCCGCCACGTTATACGTTGCCGGTGTCCCGTTATCAGCCGCCTGCGCCAGAGTGGGCAAGCTCAAAATGCTAAGTCCGCCGATCAGGACCATGGCGAGTGCCGCCCGGCCCAGAGACTGCAGACTCTCTCTCTGTACGCGCGAAAGTGTCACTGGAAACATTGAGTTTCCCTCCATAAGTTGTTTCGCTTTTAGAATTACCGGCCGATCTCGCACTAGCCGTCCGGCAAGCCGTGACAGCCGGGTTGTGCTGCTACTCGATAATGCGGAATCGGCGGCTGAATCGGCTCAAAATTTTCACACTTGAGTACTATTAGTTATAGGACCATACAGCACAGACAGTACTACATCTGCCATCGACCGCGTAAGCCTCACTTTTTCTACAGTTTGTAGGCACTTTCCTGGAGTCGTTCCCCAATTCCCATTCGGCGGAGGACTCGGCTGAACTGCAGTTCTTTCAGCAACGGCTCGCGCACTCAACGCGAAGCAGGGCCTGGCTCGAGAAATCCGCGGCAGCCAGTTATTGATTTGAACTCGTGCCGTGGATACTCTCTGTCGCCATGCCGCGCAAATCGAATCGAGTCGTGTCGCCTCAGGTCGTGAATATCCACGACCTCCGGCGCATCGCGCAAAGACGTCTTCCTCGCGCAGTATTCGATTACCTCGATGGCGGCGCGGAAGACGAAAAGACGCTGCATGAGAACACCCGCGCATTCGACGACCTGATCTTCCGTCCGCGCGCCGCGACCTCTGTGCGAAACCGCGATTTGCGCGTCCGAATCCTCGGCCAAGAGCTCTCGTTCCCTGCGCTGCTTGCTCCCGTGGGCTACAGCCGCCTGATGCATCCGGACGGCGAAATCGGCGCCGCGCGGGCCGCGGGCGCGGCCGGCACGGCGTACACCTTGTCAACAATATCCGGCCACAAATTGGAAGACGTGAAAGCCGCCTCAAACGGTCCCGTTTGGTATCAGTTGTATCTGCTCGGAGGGCGTGAAGCAGGGGAAGCGGCGATTGATCGCGCGCGCCGTGCCGGTTTTTCTGCGCTGGTCATCACCGTTGATACGCCTGTGGCCGGCATGCGTGAACGCGACCATCGCAACGGAATGAAGGCGCTGCTAGGTAGTTCCCTTTTTGCAAAGTTGCCGTATCTTCCTGAAATCCTCGCTCATCCGCGCTGGCTCGCGGACTTTCTTGCAGATGGTGGAGTGCCCAAGCTCGAGAATATCGTTGTGCCAGGCCGCGGACCGATGGATTTGATTGACGTAACAGCGGCATTGGCCGACGCGGCCGTCACATGGAATGATCTCGCGTGGATCCGGAAAGTCTGGCCGGGACCGATCGTCGTAAAAGGCATTCTCACCGGCGACGACGCGAGGCGCGCGATCGACCACGGCGCTTCCGCGGTCGTCGTATCCAACCACGGAGGCCGCCAGCTGGACTCGGTTTCGTCATCGCTGCGCGCCCTTCCTGAAATCGTCTCAGCCGCGAATGGCCAGATTGAAATTTTGATGGATGGCGGGATTCGTCGCGGGAGCGACATCGTCAAAGCGCTGTGTCTTGGAGCTCGCGCCGTGCTAGTGGGCCGAGCTTACGCATATGGTTTGGCCGCAGCAGGCTATTTCGGCGTCGTGCGCGCCCTGGAGATTCTGCGCGCCGATGTGGAGAGAACCTTGACGCTTCTGGGCTGTCCGAATGTCGCCAGCCTGGATTCAACATACGTTGAATGTCGCGATCGCCGTCGAAGCTGATGAGCGCCTAGGGGAGTCCCGCAAGCCACGTCAGAATCGTACTCTCGAGCGCGATGCGATGATCCGACCAGCCGTGATCGGTGGCCACGTGCGTCTCCGTCACTTTGTGTCCGCCATCGGCCTCAATCGCGTGAACCAGCGCGTCTGAATCGGGGGCGAGGCCGTCGTTCGCGGTTAGCACCAAGAGCGGCGTCTGGACCAGGCCGGCCGCGGCATTCTCCAGCCGAAATGCTTTGGCGTGAGCTGCCGCTTCCTGCGCCATGCTTAGCGCGGTAACGCCGGCAAGACTTTCCATGTCGTCGGCCATAAACGCAGCCGCGTCTTTTTCCGGCAGAGTGCCAAAGCGTCCCATGTCAGCCGCCGATATCAAGATCGCTCCCATCAAACCATGATCGTGCGCCGCCGTCATCGCGGCCACCCATCCGCCCATGCTGTGGCCAAGAAGTACGATACGTTTTGTGTCCACGCCCAGCTTGGCGGATGCGTTCGGGTCACGCAAAAAAGCGAGGACCGAATCGGCGTCTTCCAGCGTTTGCGCGAATCGGAAATCTCCGGGACTGCCCCACGAACCGCGATAGTTGAAAGCGACCGCATTCCAGCCCGCGCGGCGCAGCGCCTGCGCGAGATCGAGGTTCTTTTCGTTGCCCGGCAAACCGTGGCAGAGGACAACCGTTGGATTCGGTCCCTCTCCAGCGGGCTGATAAATCAGCCCATTGATGAGCACGCCGTGGCTTGGGATGTGCAGGACCGTCATCTTTGCGGGATGCGCAGCGTCGGTGGGCGGGTCGGTGTAGATCGCTGTGGGAACCGACTGCGCAAAGGCGCCGGTGGCGGCAACAAAGACAGCCGCGAACGCTAACCCGGCATACAATCGCCCGGCGGGCCTGTTTCGAAGAACGTGAATGAGGAACATTTGAAGAGTGGCGCGCCCGAGAGGAGTCGAACCTCCGACCTTTTGGTTCGTAGCCAAACGCTCTATCCAACTGAGCTACGGGCGCGCATTTGTTTTCAACCACTTACACTGGACAGGCTCGCACTGATTTGTCGCTGTAGCGAAAACTGTACAGTGTAAGTGACATACCACACGGCCGGAACCTCTATCCGCCTCGATTTATCGAGACGAACATGGCCGCGCTGATTCTATCAATTTTTGCTCACTAGTAGAAGGGAGTCGGTCGCTGTTCTGCAGATATGGCGCTTCGCCGTCTGCGCAAAAATCGTCCCGATCTGCGCGGTACTAGAATCGCATCTCCGTCTGGTTCCCGAGGCTTTTTTCCCTATAAGTCCGCGGTACAACCTGCTAAACAGCATACGCAACGAACTGAGGGAAAGCCGCGATGATATCGCTCTCCTCGATGGTCGCAATTTGTCTCGGTCTGTCAGCGGTCTCAGGCTCATTGCGGGTCATCAAGACGGGACAACCGGACAAATCTCAATCCACAGTGAAATCGCAATCACCAGGCAAGGATGCGACACAACCGACGGGCATGACTTTCAAGCTGACTATAATGTCGAACGGTCTGACTAAGAGCGGTGCTGCTTTTGGTGGATATACGTACGTCGAAATATCAGCCGATATAAAGGTCACGCTCGAGATCGTGCATTTACGGTCGCCCGAAGCCGCAAACAAGGAATACAACGACCGGCTCAAATACGCGACGAAGATAGTCGAACACGCAAAAGTCGGAGATTCGACCGGCACGACAGAAGAACGGGCTGTTATCTTGGTTCCTGCCAAGAAGGACTGCAAAGAAGCGACGGAAATCCTCCGCACGTCGGGCAAATTGCTTCGAATAATTGAATCATGTTTTCCGGACGCTGCGCTCGACTTCGAAAAGCAGGCGGAACGCGCAGGGGGAGGCGATCGCATACTGTGGAGGTCCGAGTAACAGTGAATGACCTTCGTCGTCACTCGGTCAGCGACGGGACTGCCAGCGCAATCAGAGATTTCTTCACCGAAGGTCTTCAATGCTTGGGGGCGTCGCCTTCACGCAACAGACTTGGACCTATTCCAGAATCCACTTCGAGGGCTTTTCGACAAAGCCAAACCCGTAGCGCGGACATCCAGTCGTGCGCCATTCGGTCCAGGCCATGCGCGCCTTGCCGACGAAGTGCTCGATTTCGCTGCACAGAAAGACTTCGACGGTCGCATCTTTATCCAACTCGACCGTGCAACCGCACGCGAATCCACCCGCACTGACGTTTTCAGTCGTGGTCAACAGCTCGAACTCCATTCCGTCACGATCTTTTCCTCTTAGCTTCAGGACCACGTTCAGCCGCGCCCGAGGGTATCTCCGGCGGTCGGGCTTTTTCGTGGTCAGTAACGAATTCAGGCGCGACCTGAGCTGATCGAAATGGATCGGTTTCTCAAAATAGCCAGACGCCCCGAGATTCTCACAGAAAGTCTGGTAATTCGTTGCCGGCTCCCCACTGATAATCAAGATCGGAATGTGCTGCGTAAAACTCAGGGACGATAGCGTCTGGCAGATTTCGAATCCGGAGAAACCCGGCATCAACAGATCGAGCAGAACGGCGTCTGGCTTGTGTCCCAGCGTCAGTGCGATTGCTTCTTCCGGATCACCTGTATCGATAATTTCATAGGCGTCTTCGAGCCGGTCTCGAAACAAATCGCGCATCGCGTCATCGTCGTCGACAATTAAGATGCTCGGCATCGTGCGCCTCCCTGCTTCGCCTGAACAACTGCGATTCCCTCACCGGGCAGTTGTCCCTGATCTGTCAGTCGCAGTCGCGATGGTTGTTCGCCGGGACGAGCTTGTCGCCGCCCGCGAATCGGCCAGTCGAGTGAGAACGGTTGCGGATGCTGTGTTGACCTGGAGTCACGAGCGTGATTTTGAGCGACGAAATGGGCCGTGTGGGCCGACATTCAGAATGATTTGAATCCCGCGCGACCAACTGCCCTGCCGCCGGGATTCGACCCTCGAGGCATTATTGTTCGATTTGGTACCAATCAACTGAGAAAGTATTCGCGAAGTTAGCGAAGAGTACCTAGACGGGAAGCAAACGGATGCCAGATTTTACCTCGGCTCGGCTGGTCGGTTCGCGCGCTGCGAATTCAAGCTCCTCGCGCGCATTGATCTGAAAAGGAGCGGCCCCGGATCTGAGGGGGGCAGATCCGGGGCCGGGGGGGAGTGAGAGGAGCTGGGCCGAAAACTTGTCAGCGGTCTCTTAGTAATTCCAGCGGCGCGCCAGAACTAAAATTCGCAAAGCATATTCGTAGCTGATGATCAACAAGCTGTCCCGCGTGTTTAGCACCGCAACTTCCAACCGCGACCACGACGAAGGCTCAGGCATTTCCAGTACTGCGACGGCGCTTTGCTCGAATTGCCTGCGATGCGCGGGTGTCATCGGCGTCTGCTCGACTAGTGAACGAACTGCACGGGAGTATCGTGTTCGATTGCAACAACCATGGACTTGAAAATGTCGACGTCCCAGTTATCCGCGATCCGGAGCCGGAGCGCTTCGTCTGTCTCGGAAACCAGCCGCCCACGGAGCGGAACTCGAATATTGCCGGCAACCACTCGAAGGATCACTGGCTGCCCCATCCAACTTGCGTATCCGCCTTCCATTTTGTCCGCCCCCTTTTGAGTATCAGTGCTCATCAACAAGGGCATTCTGGCTGGCGGCACCGGCGCGGCAAATGGTACAGGGGACCAAACCTTCTGGGAGCAAAGTACTACCCGTTCACACCGGCCCGCGCGCAGGAGGAAAGGAAGGACTTTTCTGTTATCGTTGAAAGCGCGGTGTACGCGATTGCAGCGGCGTGATCTCGTTACACCCGCTTCTCAGGCTGCTAATTTTTCATGATCGAATTGCTGAAAAATCTGCTGCACACGCTTTACAACGTGCGGGAACTGGTGCGTTGGGGCGGGACCCTGCTCGTCTGCGGAATCATCTTCGCCGAGACAGGCCTGTTTGTCGGCTTTTTCCTGCCCGGGGATTCCCTGCTCGTCACGGCCGGAATTATCGCGGCCGCCGGCGACCTGAATCTGTACTGGCTGCTCTTTCCCGTTGTGCTCTGCGCGATTGCCGGCGACCAGCTCGGCTACTGGATCGGCCGCAAAATGGGCCAGGGATTGTACCAGCGCCAGGATTCACGCTTTTTCAAGCGCCGCTACGTGGAGAGCGCGCACGAGTTCTACGAAAAGCACGGTCCGATGACGATCATTCTTGCGCGTTTCGTTCCGATTATTCGCACGTTTTGCCCACCGGTGGCCGGAGCGGCGCAAATGAGCTACCCGCGTTATTTTGTATACGATATTTTCGGCGGACTGCTGTGGGTCTGGGGCATGATTCTGACGGGTTACTTCCTGGGCCGCGCCGTGCCTCACATTGACAAGCAGATCCACTGGGTGATTGCAGTCGTGATCGTTGCTTCGCTGATTCCCGCGGCGCTTCACGCGTTGAAGATGCGGCGCGCGTCGAAATCCCCGGCGAGTAGCGGCCCCACGCGAAACAACGCCGGCGAAACAGCTCCCTGAAAATCGAAACGGGAAGCCTGGCAGCTCCCCGTTTCGTACATTCTTTGGGCCGGAAGTCGTCATGAGGCGTCTTCCGGTATCGCACCGCGAAAGCGGTGTGTGAATGTCCTTCAGCAATCGTCGCCCGGTGGAGTCATTCTCCCTCCAAGCAAATTCGCTTGCTGATTTCCTTCTACTCCCGCCCAAAACAGAATTCAAGAGCAAAGAATACTAAAAATTTGAATGTCTCAGATTGAAACTACGCGGGCTACTTGAGGAAAAGGCCTTCGCGGAGCTGATCGCGTCCGACAAAATTTTTCGAAGTGCGGAATTTCGCAAATAGATCCAGCATTTCGCGATTCTGAAAGATGTGAACATGCTGCGCGATTGGCCGGACTTGAAGGAGTTCCAGTGTCGAGTCGGGCTTGATACGGTAGCGGCAAAACCCGTCCGGCGTGCGGCTGTGGAAGATGGCCATCACGACGCCGCCCGGGCGCAAAATCGAATGCAGCCGGACGACAACGCGTTCGAGCATCCACGGCTCCATGTAGTCAAACAAGTCCCAGGCGATAATGCCGTTGAAGCTCTCGGGCGGATAGCGGAAGAGACTTTCGAGGAAGCGGTCGGCTAGCGCACCCTGGGATTCCGAATCCATTTCCGCGCTGCTGGCGCCATTGCCCTTCTTACGCGCCTGCGCTTCTTCAGCGTCCATGAATTCGCGCCACGAGCGCAGAAAATCTTCAGTTGTGACTTTGAATCCCTTGCCGATGAAGAAATTCAAAGTCTCCTGGGATACCTGGCCCATGTCCAGAATTTTTGCTTTAGGAATATCGCTGAGGAGCCAGAGGAATTCCTTCAGGGCATTCGAAACGCGGCCCGTGGACGCGGGTGGCTGCGGGACTGCCTTCACACCCGGGCCCGCGGCTGGAGCCGCAGGAGAAGTGGGACGAGCCTTCAATTGCCAGTTCATTGACACCCACCGCCAGCGCGATTTTCCACAGGCGCCTAGTCCACTCGACGTAGCCGAGCTGATCGCGCCCGCATGGCCCACATTCTAGTGCTTGGCCGGAAAACCCGGACGATACCTGAGCGAACAAGGGTGGGTTGGGTGGTAGCCCTCCTAGGAAGGGGCGTACCCGAGCTCGCGAGGGAAACTATAGTACAAGGCTTTTGTCTTGTAAACGGCTTCGTTGGGGCACGGTCGGCAAATCGCTAAGGGGCCTGAAGCTGCGAGCTTGCGACAGAAACGGAGGCGTGACGCGACCGAGCGCTCAACTGAGCTCTCAGCCGCGCCACGCGATGGGTGTTCTACTGCGTCTCCATGAATCCATTCCCGAGGTCGCTCGAGTCGGTGTCCATGATGAACAACTCTCCCGCACTCACCTGGTAGTAGGTGATGTTGTAGGAATTGGATCCGACCGTGAACGAGCCCGTGTAACGTCCCGTGTTTGTCGTGTCGGCCGAGTATGAGCCTGAAAAAGTCGTAGCCGGCGCGGTTACTCCGTCGTCGTTCAGGTCCACGGTTCCCGTCAAGCTCGAGCCGCTCGCTGCCGTCTGACCGACGAAATCCTCTTCGCCGGCGGTGTTGAAGAACTGCAAGTTGGTCGCGTAGTTTCCTGAAAACGTTCCGGACGTTTGGGGCACGATGTAGCCGGTGCCGAAGGCGCCCGAGTCGTAATCCAGGATGAGAGCTCCGCCACCACCGCTTGTATTGTTCGGATCGTAGAGGTTGAGTGCAGGGTCAGTCGCGAAAATAACCAGCGCCGAGACATCTTCCGTTGTGCTCGGAGTACCCGGCAGCGTCAATGTCCCCGTACCGTTCCCCGCGATCGAATAGACGGCGGTGCCTGCGATCGATCCTTTCTCGTACGTTCCACCGTCGTCGGTGTCAGCGTATCCAGCACTAAAGTCTCCGCTGCCGTCCGCTGTGAACTGGCCGACCAGCGCGAGCGGCCCGTTCACCGTCGACCCTGAATCGAAGAACACATACGTCCCGGTCAAAGAACTATTCGAAAACGAGGCATTCGTACCGTTCGCTCCTTGGCCGTAGAACGCCCCGCCACCTATGAAATCCGGGGAGTCCTCTTCGATGATTCGCAGGACTTCTCCTTGCACCGCGTAATAGACGAAGTTCAATCCAAAGGTCGTTTCCATAGTGCCCCGGCCGAACTGATCCGGGCCCGTAACAGGTCCAGTGTTCGTGGGAGACGATTCACCTGTGCCGCCATCGTTCGCCCAAATTGCACCGCTGGTGATGAAACCGGTAGCCGCGTTGAGATTCGCGACCCCGCCTACCATAAAGCCCACTTGATTGCTGATGTCGTAGCCGTTGGACACAAACGAATACGATCCCGCAATCGAACCGGCGCTTAGCGCGCTCGCCGACTGGAAATCCAGCGTTCCACTCGATGTCGCCGTACCGTCGAATTCGATGATGAGCGCGTGAGTGGAGGACGTCGTCGCGATGCTGAACGTCTCAACTCCATTATTCGGCAGAGTGATGTCGCTGACATTCAGCGTAATGCTCCCGCTGCCGCCTGAGCTGACGGAATAATTGCCCGAAACTGTGTCGGGCCCCGCCTCGACGTCGCCGGCATCCACATAATCCTGCTCGCCGCCGGTGATGTTTCCGTTGCCATCAGCAACGATCGTTCCGGAAGCTATATATGGCCCGTTGCTGTCCGTGCCCGAAACAAAAAAGACGTAGTTTCCCTGCGGCAACGTGCTTGTGCTGACTGGAACCACTGAAACCGACTCGGTCGTCGTGGCGCTCGAACTATCAACGGCCGTCGCCGTGATCATCACTGTTCCGGGCGCGCTCGGCGCAGTGTATTCCGTCGTGGCGCCGTTGGCAGTCTGTGCCGGATTGAACGCTCCGCAACTGCCGCTCGGGCTGCACGTCCAGTTCACTCCGCCGTTATTCGTATCATTCGAAACTGTGGCCGTCAGACTGACCGACTGATTCACCGTCAGCGTCCCCGGCACGTTGACGAGTTGGATCGAGATGCCCGGACTGCTGCTGCCGCATCCGGTCAAAATCAGCAGACCTGCGATCGCAAGCGCTAGGAGGAATGGTGTCCGGTTCACTTTTGTCCTCCTTGAACCCGCTTTACCGAAGTCATGATCAGGGCTCCGTGCTCGTTCCGAATCGTGTATGTATGGCTGCCGGCCTGAATGGTTCGCACGAGAAACACTTTATTGCCTTTCGCCAGTGTCTCCATCACGCCGACCACCTGCACTCGTTCGCCCGGCGTGAGCGTCAACGGATTCGAGCCTTTCATCGCGTAGCTTCCCAGATGCGCATCCACGTTTCCGGTGGGTGTCGCCAGGATCGCGTGCGCTCCGATCAACATCCCCGCCGTCGGCTTGGTCACCACGTTCGCTACCGTACCCTCCAGCGTCAATTCCTTGCTTGCCTGATACACCGGTGCCGCCGGCACTGCCTTGGGGTGCTCCGCTGTTTGCGCTTCAATCGAGCCGCCGATCGCCAACAACACGATCACGGCCAGCAAGATTGCGCCTCCCCTGTATTTCTTCATGAATTGTTCTCCTTGGTAGTCCGCCGTTTCGACGAAATTGAACTTGTACATTCCGCGCGCCCTACGAGGATTTCACCGCACTTGCGTGCCTCTGAAGAATCCCGCACAGCGGTATCACTGTGGAAGCTCAGTTCCCCCATCGTTTCCTAACCCCGCATCACGCGAAAAGTTGCGCCGCGCCACGAAATTTGCGCATGCACTTCGCGTTCGCGCATCTCACTGCTGATTATCTGGAACTGCCTACGCACCTTAGATGCGCGCACACGACCCCACAGTTTCAAGTTCCCGCGAGATGTGCCGAAAGTTCCAAATGTTGGGGCCTTGAAAGACTATCAGGGCCCCATTCGGGGCTGCCTTTCGGATGTGGACGCATGGTCGCGCTGGGTGCCTCGTCGGACGCCTTCTTCAATTCTCGTCGCACTTCCCACTCGCCCACAATGTAACCCACCAATTCGTGCAGAAAAATTTTCTGGCTCTTTCGGTGTTGCCACCAGTGATCGGGGTCGTAGTCAACGTCCGGCGCGGATATCACGCGGACTTCGAATTCCGCCGGAAATAACGCCCGCGCGAGCATCCGCGTGCGCCGCGTGTGATAATTTGACGTCACGATCAGCAATTTCTTCCAGTGGTTCGCCGCCGTCGTCCGCTCGATGACAATCAATTCCTGCAAGGTATCGTCTGCGTAGTGCGTGAGTCGCATGATGTGCTCGGTGGGCACACCACGCTCTCTCAGATCGCGCTCCGTCAGGTCGGCATCGCTCGTGTAGTTTCGCAGAATTCTTCCGCTCGCCACCACCGTCGGCGCCCAGCCTTGCTTGTAAAGTTCCGCCGCCCGTTGCGCCCGGTCGGCTTCGGCGTTGTCGCCACCCAGCGGCACGATCGCATCCGAAGGCAGCGGCGTCTCCTCGACGATCCACATTCTTCCGGCCATGCGCAGCAGCGGCACGCGAAAGAGATAGAGCACGCCCACCACGAAGACGACAAAAACCAGAAAAATGAACTTCGAAATGATTCCGCCGCGCTGGGAATCGCGAGCCGCGCCCGGCGCGCAAATACCTCCCGGCGCCGCCGTCGTATCGGCGGGCAGATCCTCGGTGACTGGCTGCAATTTCCCCATTTCACGCAATGACGCTGCGGCACGCGGTCACAGATCGGGCGTAAATCCCCTCAGCCGCTCCGCCGCCTGTTCGGGCTTTAGCGTGTTGAAATAGATTTCTTTGATGCTGTAACTCTTGCTGCCCTTGTCGACGATCGGAAGAATTTCGATGTGCCAGTGATAGTCTCCCGCGATCGTTTTCCAGTAATTGCTCATCTCGCCGCGCTTGAGTTGCGTGTTCGGCGCCGTATGCACCACCATGTGGTAGCTGTCCGACAAATGCGAGAGCCGCCGCAGCGTCCGGCCCAGCAGCCGCGCCAGGTCGCGCCGGTTTTCCGCCGTCATCGGCGCCTCAAACAGATAGTGATGCGTCCGCGGCATGATCCAAACTTCGTACGGCACTCGCGAGGCGTAGGGACAAAGCGCTACGAAGTCGCCGACGGTCTCGACGATTCGTTTCTGCTGCCGGATGTCTTGCCGCAGAATGTCGCAAAAAACACAGCGCTCCTTGTCCGCGTACCATTCGCGCGCGGCCCTCAATTCGTAAAGAATCCGCCGCGGCACGAACGTTGTCGCAGTTATCTCCGAATGCGCGTGCGTCCATTGCTCACCCGCCAGCGGGCCATGATCCTTGAAGACCGTGATGTATTTGAATCGCGGGTCGCGCTTCAGATCCGCGATCCGGGCGGCCCACGCTTCCAGCACCAGCCCGATATCTTCGTTGCGCATCTGCAGCAGCGGCTTTGAATGTTCGCGCGTCTCGATGACGATCTCGTGCGCGCCGAGCATCCCCATCCGGTCGTAGATTCCTTCCGCCGTCCGCGCGAGTTCTTTCTCGATGTGATAGAACGGCTGCAAGTGCGGGATCACGCGCACGCGCCAATCGCCTTCGTTCGGCAATTGCAAAAGCATTGCGGTTTGCCCCGCGCTCTCCGGACATAGCGGGCAAGGCTCGTCGGGCAATCCCGCGCGCTCCGGTTGCCCTACGATTACCCAGCTTCTGGTTATCGGATCCTTACGCAGTTCCATCTCTTCGCTTTGTGCCGCTCAGTCTTATCGTCGCGACGGCTTGAGTCTCGGAAGACACTCCGCGTAAAACACACAATCGTATCCGCGGAATGGCGCCTGATTAAAATTTTCTTTTATTGAGTTGCGGTGTTGATGGCGAACAGGCGTCCGCATTCTACCGGCTGTAGTGTGCCGGCGTGGGCCCGACCTCGAGCCGGTGCCGGTCCCAGATCGCGCCTTCGCGGCTGAACGCGGCCATCTCGAAGTCCTGCGTCAATTCCAGGCAATCGGTGGGGCAGGCGTCTTCGCAGAGCCCGCAAAACATGCAGCGCGAAGTGTCGTAGGTGAACGTGGTCAGCACTTTCCGCCGCGTGGCGTCGTCCCGGTGCCAGCCCACCACGATCAAATTCTCCGGGCACGCCAGCGCGCACAAATTGCACGCAATGCACAGCGACTCGCCCGTCTCCGGATTGATGTTCAGCCGCGGCGCTCCGCGATACCTCTCGGCCACCATCGGCCGCTCGAGCGGATATTGCTCGGTATAGTTGTATTTGGGGTTCTGATACTGGAAGGTGACCCACATCCCTTTCAGCAGGTCCACCAGGAAAATCCGCCGCAGCAGGTCCTTCATCGCAAATTAGTGTGCCGTCTCGCCTATTCAAAGTCAAGCCGGCTCGGCGCTTCTGCACGCGCTCATTTTCCGCGCGTTGACATGCCTTCGCGCGCAGCCTAACATGACGGCTCGATGTCAGATTCGCAGTCAATGACCGGCCGCACCGTTTCCCACTACCGAATCATCGAGAGAATTGGCGGCGGCGGCATGGGTGTGGTCTACAAGGCCGAGGATACTCGTCTGCACCGCGCCGTCGGCCTCAAATTCCTTCCCGAAGACGTGGCGCGCGACCCTCAGGCCCTCGAGCGCTTTCGGCGCGAGGCTCAGGCGGCATCCGCGCTCAACCATCCCAACATCTGCACGATTTACGACATCGGCGAAGAGAATGGCCGCGCTTATATCGTGATGGAATTTTTGGACGGACAGACGCTGAAACACGTTATCGGCGGCCGTCCGGTTGAAATCGAGACTCTGCTGAATATCGCCATCCAGATTGCCGACGGGCTCGATGCCGCGCATGGCGAAGGGATCGTCCATCGCGACATCAAACCCGCCAATATTTTTATCACCAAGCGCGGGCACGCGAAGATCCTGGATTTCGGCCTGGCAAAGCAGGCTTCAAAGGGCGAGAAAGCGACGTCAGACGTCACGCAGACTGCCGACGCAATCAAGAGTGTCGGCGCCGAGCACCTGACCAGTCCGGGCACCGCTGTCGGCACTGTAGCTTATATGTCGCCCGAACAGGTGCGAGGCAAGGAACTCGACGCGCGCACCGATCTCTTTTCATTTGGCGTTACGCTTTACGAGATGGCCACCGGCTCTCTTCCGTTTCGTGGCGACACCGCGGGATTGATTACCGATGCCATCCTCCATGGCACGCCCGTTCCTCCCGTAAGGCTGAATCCGGAAGTTCCGGCGAAACTCGAAGACGTCATCAACAAGGCGCTCGAGAAAGACCGTGACTTGCGGTGCCAGTCCGCGTCGGAAATGCGCACCGACTTGAAGCGCCTGCGGCGGGACACCGGCTCCGGCTCGATTTCTTCGTCGCGGGCCAGCGCTATTCAGGAGCCCGCTGCGGAAGCGTCCAGTGGCTCCAGCGCCGCCACCGCTGCGACGGCCAACTCGACCACGGCCGCCCAGCCTTCATCGGGTTCTGCGCTTCGCAAATACCTTCTGGTGGCCGCGGCCGTCGTTCTCCTGGCCGTCGTATTTGCGGTCTATCACTTTGCGTTTGGTCCGAGAGTTCCTGCCGGGCCTGGGAAGATTACGCAAATCAGCCATTGGGACAAACTAATGGATGGCGCGAGACTTTCGCCCGACGGCCACGCCGTTGCGTTTGTGTCTCCCGTGGATGGAATCGAGCAAGTGTTCCTCATGCTCACCTCCGGTGGCGAGCCGCTTCAACTGACCAATGATGAGGGCGACAAACTTGTAAATGGCTTCTCGTCGGATGGAACTGAGATTTACTACGTGAGGTCTATCGGCAGTGCGGAGGTCTGGTCTGTACCGACCCTCGGTGGCAGTCCCAGCCGTGTTGCTTCCGTCAGCGCCGTGTTTCCCTCTTGGGACGGCAAATCGCTTTTCTACACGAAGGCTGAGAGCCAAAGCATCTTTCGGATGGAAAGGTCCGGTGTTTCTGGAGAGGAAGTCTTCGCCATTCCGACTGACTTTCCTCCCGCATCGATCCTGGCCTATCCGGACGGTAATCACCTGCTCGTACTGACGACCGATCCGGTGTTCGCATTCGCTCCAGATCACTTCGGCGCCTACGAGGTGGATTTAGCCAAGCGAACGGCAGTTAACTTGGGCCAGGTTTCAGGGTTTCCGTTTGACGCGACATGGGCCGAACCCGGAAAGAGCATCCTGTTGAGCCGCACCGTAAACGGGCTGACGAATATCTGGAAGTTCAACCTGAAAGATAAGACGTTGACCCAAATTAGCTTCGGAACTGGGCCTGACGCGTTTCCCATGCCCGATCCGGGAGGGCGGGGCATCTATTTTGTAAATGGCAGAGAGTCTGGGATCTTGACCGCTTACAATACGCGCACCAAACAATCTACGGACATCGCCTCTGAAAACGCTACCCAGCCCGCGCTGTCGCCGGATGGGAAGCGAATCATGTACATTGCTTTCCCCGCAAATGATCGCTCCGAGCTGTGGACGTCGAACACAGATGGCAGTAACAAAGTGAAACTGGCCACCGGAACTGCGCTAAATACGGCAACCTGGTCGTCGGACAATTTTCACCTCGCGTTTATGAAGACGGCGCGTGGCTCGCCAGACAAGATTTTCGTCGTCGGTGCGGACGGCAGCGGCCTTCATGAACTTGCCGGGACCGGCGGGACTCTTCAAAATGTGCTGTGGAGTGCAGACCAGAAATCCGTTTTCCTCAATAGCGCCCCAAATGGCTCGATGCTACGCGAGATATGGAGGGAGAGTTTGGATGGTTCGAAGCCGGAGAAACTCGTCGACGGTTGTGGATTCGCTTTCGGGGTTGCGCCTAACGGCAGGTATTTGATAACGGAAAGATCGTATGGCGACGACACCGGGGTTTTTGAGGTTTCCATCGACGAGAGAAAGTGTGTTCCGCTCTTACCCGGCGTGGTGACCTTCGGCGCCGTGTTCGCTCCGGACGGCAAGTCATTTTTGTACGCCATCCCTTCACGGCACGACGTAACGATTTATCGGCAGTCCTGGCAGGACGGCAAGCTGATCGGCACGCCCCAGGCTGCGCTGAAACTTCCCTTCGCCTTTCCCCTCATCGCTGGCGGCAATGCGTACGACTTTTCGAGCGATCTGTCCACTGTCGTCTACGCGCGCCCCGGCGGCCACGCCGACCTCTACCTCTTGAGCGAAAAGTAATCTTTAGGAGGTTTTCGCGCCTGTCGTCTCCGTCTGGCGCGGCGTCCTGCGGCTATTCTTTTCTCTTATCGCCTCGCGGTCTCAATCCGTCCCTGTCCAGCCTCTAGCTGCATCGCCTTCTCTCGCATGTACAAAAACAGAGGCAAGCCGAGTGATACTCCCACGAGCAGCACGCAAACCCGCGGTATCCACCAACCGCCGCCGCCCAGTCTCTTCTGCTCCGATCCAATAAACACAAACAGCGTCACCGCGGACACCAGCACATCCATCACAAAAAACGAGCTGATCCGATTCGCGGATAGCTCGTGAAGAAAGAGCCGCCAATCCAACCCGTGCGCCGCCAGCCACGGCAGAAATTGCCAATACGGCAGCGCCAGTCCAAGCACGCACAACACGAGATACATTGTCTTCAGCTTCATTCCGGCCTCCGGGACAGCCATCACGCGCTCATCGTCATACGGTCGTGTCCAGGCAATAGTTTCGCTGGCCGGTCGCCTTCGATGATTTACGACTACGCCTGGTGCGCAGACGTGGGCAATGATGCCCGCGCCACGGGTTTCCGGCGTACAATCTCCGGCGCATCATGCCCCAAACCATCGCCAGCATCGCCTTCATCGTTCGCGATTACGACGAAGCCATCGCGTTTTACACCCAATCCCTCGGCTTCCGCTTGTTCGAGGACACCGACATGGGCGGAGGCAAGCGCTGGGTCGTGGTCGGCCCGGCCGATTCCAGCGGCACGAAGCTGCTCCTCGCGCGTGCCGTCACCCCCGAACAATCGGCGCGAATCGGCAATCAAACCGGCGGTCGCGTCTTTCTCTTCCTCCACACCGACGATTTCCGGCGCGATTACAGCGCCATGCAGTCTCGCAACGTCAAATTCCTCGAAACGCCGCGCGAAGAGCCTTACGGCACTGTCGTAGTCTTCGAAGACCTCTACGGCAACAAGTGGGATTTCATCCAGCCGAGGAAAGCGGCGCCGCGCTAATCTTGATCGCTTTTCCGGTTCTTCGCGTCAGCCTCCGCAATTCTGCGTAGCGCGCATGAGCCGATTTCGATCGCAGTTCGAATATATTTTCGGCGCTATCCCGTCGCCATTCTCAGGCCGGGCAAGAGCCAGGTTTCGCCGCTCGTTTGTTCGTTTCTAATCGCCACACCGATTTATTAGAAATCGCCGCAACTGACACAAAATAAACAACGAGATCATTTCTAATCGCCACACTTTTGGGGGTCTGAATCGCCGGATTGCAATGGCGCAACTGCTCCGCTAAAATGCGCACAGATGCCGGAAGAGACCGCGAAACACCGCATCGCCATCGGAGCCGACCACGCCGGCTTTCACCTGAAAGAAACCGTGAAACGATTCCTCCTCGATGCCGGATACGAGGTGGATGATGTGGGCACTTCGTCCAAAGAATCGGTCGATTATCCCGATTTCGCCCGCGCGGCTGCAGAGCTGGTCGCCTCAGGCCACGATCGCTTCGGCATTCTGGCCTGCGGCACGGGGATCGGCATGGCCATGGCCGCGGACAAAGTTACCGGCATTCGCGCGGCGAACGTCTCCGAGCCGCTGACGGCGCGGCTTTCGCGCGAACACAACGACGCGAACGTGCTCACCATCGGCGCGCGGATTCTCGACGACGCGAAGGCGATCGAAGTCGTCCGCACGTTTCTCGCGTCGGATTTCGCCGGAGGCCGCCACCAGCGGCGCATCGACAAAATATCCGAACTCGATCACGCGCACGGCGAAGCAGCCGCACACGCCGCCGAAGTGACGAAAGGCCCGAAATGACGGACAGAAATTACGATACTCCGGAATCCCGGCGCATGAGCTTGCATCTCGATCAGGAAGACCCGCAGGTCGCCGAAGCGTTGCGCGACGAAGTCCGCCGCCAGGCCACCGGCCTCGAGCTCATCGCGTCTGAAAATTTCGTCTCCCGTGCGGTGATGGAAGCGATGGGATCGGTCTTCACCAACAAGTACGCCGAGGGCTATCCGGGCAAGCGCTATTACGGCGGCTGCGAAAACGTCGATCGCGTCGAACGCCTGGCCATCGAGCGCGCGAAGGAACTTTTCGGCGCCGAACACGCCAACGTCCAGGCGCATTCCGGAACGCAGGCGAATATTTCGGTTTACATGACGGCGCTCCAACCCGGCGACACCGTTCTCGGAATGAATCTCGCGCATGGCGGCCACCTCACGCACGGCCACCCGCTGAATTTTTCCGGAAGAACCTACAAGTTCGTTCCCTACGGCGTGACCAAAGAAACCGAAACAATCGATTACGATGAAGTGGAACGGCTGGCACGCGAAAACAATCCGAAAATGATCGTTGCCGGCGCGAGCGCCTACTCGCGCATCATTGATTTCGAGCGGCTGGCGAAAATTGCGCAGGCCGCCGGCGCGGTTTTCTTCGTGGATATGGCGCACATCGCCGGCCTCGTCGCGGCAGGCGTTCATCCAAGTCCCGTGCCGCACGCCGATTTCGTCTCAACGACGACGCACAAAACTCTGCGCGGGCCCCGGGGAGGATTGGTTCTTTGCCGCGAAAAATGGGCCAAGGAACTCGACAAGCTGACGTTTCCCGGACTTCAGGGCGGGCCGCTCGAGCACATCATCGCCGCAAAGGCCGTGTGCCTGCGTGAAGCCATGCAGCCGGAATTTCGCGAATATCAAAAGCAAGTCGCCGCGAACGCCAAGACGCTTGCCGCCGCTCTTGCGAAACGCGGACTGCGCATCGTCAGTGGAGGCACGGATACACATCTCTTTCTCGTTGATCTCCAATCGCGCGGCATCACCGGGCGCGACGCCGAACAGGCGCTGGAGCGCGCCGGCATGACGGTGAACAAGAATGCGGTTCCCTTCGACACGCAGCCGCCGATGAAAGCCGGCGGAATCCGCATCGGCACTCCCGCCGTCACCACGCGAGGCATGCGCGAGCCGGAGATGGAAAAAATCGCGGCGTGGATTGCCGAGGTTCTCACGCATCTCGGCGACGCAGAAATCGAAACACGCGTCCGCGGCGAAATCGCCGTGATGACCACGCACTTCCCGCTCTATCTTTATCTCAGCGACGGCGTGGAAGCCGCCGCGCAATCCGTTCCCGCGCGATGAACTTCTTGCGTGAAAAGGGCGCAGCCATCAGTTCCCTCTCGCCTTCGACAACTCGATCGAAGACCTAAAACATCTCAACCGGCAATTCGGCCACCAGGGCGTCGCGAATCGAAAACGCGCGAACGGGATTCTGCGTTTCCGCTCGGGGCGACACAATGAAATACGCCGCGTCCGGATAGAAGGCGCGTTCGAGATCACGCGCGGAAGGAAAGTTGTCGCCTTGAGGGTGCGAATGATAGATCCCGAGAAGTTCGAGCCGCGCCGCGCGAATCGCGCGCATCATGCGAAAGAGATCGTCCGGCGCGATTTCGTACGAGGTTGCGGCATTCCCGGACGCATTCTTCGTTGAGAAAATTGCGCTGATCGCGGCGTCGCGCCCGGCGAGCAGCCCGCAGCATTCAAGCCGCGGCTCGCGCCGGGCATGCGCGAGCATCTCCGCAACGATTTTGCGGTGGATTCGAATTGTGACCGCTGCTACGCCTTCTGGGCCTGCCGGCGCAAGAACGTCGGCACGTCGAGATCGTCCGCCGGAATTTCATTGATGACGTCGGAGACGTTGCGGGTGACCTCGGAAACGATATTGGGGCTGGTCTCGCGCGTCGATTTCCAGCTCTTCGGCAGATACGATTGCCGCGTGTGCGTTTTGCGCTGGGCGACTTCGCGGAATCCCGCGGCGATCACGGTGATCTTCACGGATTCCTTCATCGCGTCGTCCTGCACCGCGCCGAAAATAATGTTCGCGTTTTCGTGCGCCGCTTTCTGAATGATCGAGGACGCTTCGTGCACTTCGTGAAGGCTGAGTGTGGACGAGCCCGTGACGTTGATCAGAATTCCCTGCGCGCCCTGAATGCAGTTGTCTTCGAGCAGCGGTGAATTGATCGCGCGGTTCGCGGCATCAACGGCGCGATTCGAGCCCGAAGCGATCGCCGTGCCCATCACCGCATAGCCCTGCCCCGACATGATGGTTTTCACGTCGGCGAAGTCGCGATTGATGATTCCGGGAATCGTGATGATGTCGCTGATGCCCTGCACCGCCTGGCGCAAAATATCGTCAGCGATGCGGAACGCCTCGAAAAAGCTCGTGCCGTGCTCGACGCATTCCATCAATCGCTCGTTGGGAATCACGATGACGGTATCCACGCATCCGACGAGTTCCGCAAGCGCCTGCTCGGCCTGCTGCATGCGCCGCTTGCCTTCGAACGCAAACGGCTTGGTGACCACCGCGACGGTGAGCGCGCCGAGCTCGCTCGCGAGATTGGCCACCACGGGGGCGCCGCCGCTGCCCGTGCCGCCGCCCAGTCCGGCGGTGACGAACACCATGTCCGCGCCGTCGAGCGCTTCGAGAATTTTGTCGGTATCCTCGAGCGCGGCTTTGCGGCCTGTGTCGGGATTCGCGCCGGCGCCAAGCCCTTTCGTCAACTTCGCGCCGACCTGCAACTTCACGGGCGCCTGCGAAAGTTTCAGCGCCTGCAAATCCGTATTCGCGGCGATGAATTCCACGCCTTCGAGTTTGGCGCGAATCATGCGATTTACGGCATTTGTGCCGCCGCCGCCCACGCCGATGACTTTAATCTTTGCGCCGTTTGCCGGCTCTTCACTGAACGAAACGCGCAGTCCTGCTTCTTTGGCTGCCATGCTTCCTCCCCTCAAATCTTCCCATCCGAAAATTTCCGGATGGCCCTCCTAGGATGCTCCCGCAAACAATGCTTTCAACTTTCCTGTCCAACCCGCCGGTTTCGCGCCGGCGAGCCGCCGCGTACGCGCGCCGTAGAGGACGAGTCCCACGGACGTCGCATACTCGGGCTGGTTCATTTCCTCGTTCATACCGCTGATGCCGCGCGGAGACGCCACGCGCACCTGCAACGAGAATGTCTTTTCCGCAAGCTCGGGGAAGCCGCGCAAGCGCGCGCCGCCGCCCGTCAGAACCAAGCCCGCGGGAATTTGCGTGTCGAGCCCGGCGCGGCGCAATTCATCGCGGACGAGAGTGAGCAATTCCTGCGCGCGGGCTTCGACGATTTCGGCGAGCGTTCGCGCGAAAACGGTGCGCGGCGGCCGGTCACCGACGCTGGCAATTTCGATGGCCTGATCCTGGGGAACCATATCGCGCATCGCCGCGGCAAATTCGCGTTTGATTTTTTCGGCCTCGGGAATCGGCGTGCGCAGTCCAACGGCGAGATCATTGGTGAAATGATCTCCGCCCACCGGAACCGCGCCGGTGTGGCGCACTACGCCGCCGCCAAAAACGATGAGCTCGGTTGTGCCGCCGCCGATATCGAGTAGGCACGAGCCCAGTTCGCGTTCGTCCTGCGTGAGGCAAGCTTCGGCCGAAGCGAGAGGCTCGAGAACGGTGTCGCTCACGACGATGCCCGCGCGATTCACGGCGGTGACGATGTTCTGCGTGGCGGTCGCCGAGGCGGTGACGATGTGCACGTTCGATTCGAGGCGATGGCCGACCATGCCGATGGCGTCGCGAATGCTGTCCTGCTGGTCGAGAAAAAATTCCTGCGGCAAAACGTGAAGGACTTCGCGATCCTCGGGCAGCGTGACGTTGCGCGCGGCTTCGACGGCGCGGCGCACATCTTCTTTCTGAATATCACGCGGGCGCTGGCCAAGAGTGACGCCGCCGCGGCTGTTTACGCCGCGCACGTGTCCGCCGGCCACGCCGATTAATGCGCTGTCCAGCGGGATTCCAATGACGCTTTCCGCCTGCTCGATGGCGTTGCGAATCGAACTCACCGCGAGCTCGAGCGTGGCAATCTGACCTTTGCGCCAGCCGCGCGATTCCGCCGCGCCGAGCGCGACGAATCTTACGGCGCCGCCGTTTTCATCCTGTTCGCCGACCAGCGCGCACGTCTTGGTGCTGCCGATATCCAAGCCGACGATGTATCGTTCCTTCTTTCCCAATTTCAGACTCCTCGAATCCCTATCCCAACTTCGACCGCTTCGCTCTGCGCTTGGGAAGCTGCTGAGCGGTAAGCGGCGGAGAACTTTTCGTTTTCGCATCCTGATGCTGCGCGGCAAGCGGCGGAGAACTTTTCGTTTTCGCATCCTGCCGCTGCGCAACGGTTTCCGGTTTGGGCCGGGCGCCATCCGTATCAGGATTCACGACGACTTCGCCGTCGAAGCGCATGTCCACCATTTCGACACGCCCGACCTGCGATTTGATCTCGCCCATTTTGCCAAGGAGTGTTTGAAAGCGATTTTGAAAATCGCGATCGCCGAAGAACACGAGCAGCGGGCCGTCCGCGGACTTCGCCATCGATAAGCCGTCGTCCGGAAGGCGGGAAAACGTGACCTGCAAATTTTTGGCGTCGGAAAGATCGACTTCGCTTACCAGATCGCTTGAGCCCGACCGCGCCGCGTCAATTTGTTGCAAGAATGCGCTGAACATCCGCATGCGCCGCTCGCGCTCGTCGGCGGGAAGGCCCGCGTGCAAGCCAGTCGCAACCGGGAAATGAAAATCGCCTTCGAGCGGGCGATCGAGAATGACGCCGTGGGAGTCGACGAGCGCGAGCTCGCCGTCCTCGCGATGGAACGCGACGGGCGTGCGCTCGACGATTTCCACCTCCACGCGATTCGGGAGCGCACGGCGAACCACGGCGCGCTCGACCCAGGGCAGCGCTTCGAGCTGCTTGCGGCGCATTTCCAGCGGAATCCGAAGGACGCTGCGCCCGCGATCCACCGTAAAGATTTCGAGGACATTCGCGCGCGTCACGTAATGATTTCCGCGCAAAGAAACTTGATCCGGATGCAGAAGCGACATTTCCGGCGAAGTCAGGACGAAATGGCCCGTCGCGTAGAGCGCGCCGGCAATCGCGAGCGAGGCCAGCACCGTCACCGTGACGCGCAAATACGTCTTCCAGGCGTTCTTCCCGAATTTGCGGCGGCGAATCTCGACCCGCTTCTGCCGGCGAAGATACTTCGGTTCCTCTTCCGCCAGAACTTCCTGCGGGTACGCTTGCGCGTCCATGGCCTTCAGTTTTTCCAGAAGATCACCTCGTTCTCGAGATCGAAGCCGAAGGCCGTCTTGACGCGCGCGCGCACATCATCCACGAGGCGCAGCATATCGTCGCAGGTCGCGTGGCCCACGTTGACGAAAAAATTCGCGTGGCGGTCGCTGACCATGGCGTCGCCGACGCGCTTTCCTTTCAAGCCCAGCTCATCGATCATTCGGCCCGTCGATGCGCCCGGCGGATTCTTGAAAATGCAGCCCGCACTTTTTTGGTTGAGCGGCTGGCTCGAACGGCGTTTCTCGTTGCAGACGCGGATGTCCGCGACGATTTCGGCGTACGGCTTCGAGGGCAATTCGAGTTTCACGCGCAGCATGATGTCGTCGGACGCGAAGGAGGTGTGACGATAGTCGAAGCGAATATCGCCGCCGCGCAGAGTGATGTTGCGGCCCTCGGCCGCGCGATACAATTCGATCTCGCGCACATAGGAGCCGATCTGCATGCCATAGGCGCCCGCATTCATGCGCAACGCGCCGCCCACGCTGCCGGGAACACCGATGAGCCCTTCCATTCCGCCCAGACCATGCTTGGCGCAAAACGTGACCGTGCCGCCCAAATCAGCCGCCGCATCAACGTATGCGTAGTTGCCTTCGATGCGCACGCCGGGTTGCACCGTAGGAAGATGCAGAACAACCCAGGGCAATTCGCCGTCGGCGACTAGCAAATTCGAGCCGCCGCCGAGAAATTTGTGCGGGATGCCCTCGATCTTCAACTCGCGAATCACTTCGGGAAGCGTTTCGTAGCGGCGGACGAGCAATTGATCGGTTGTTCCGCCGATGCCGAGCGAAGTGAGGTCGGCAAGCGAAACGCCAGGGCGCAATTCGACGCCGAGAGCGGCGAGGCGCTTAGCCACCGGCGTGTCGCTAATTCGCATGAGGCTCCAGAAGCTGCGAACCCAGCAGCACGGCGAGTTGATCGAGCGCGCGGCCAACGCTACCGGCGCCAATCGTAAGAATGGCGTCACCGGGACGCGCTTCCTGCAGGAGAAACTCGATCGCGGGCTGCATCGTGCCGGTGGAAATGACGTTCTTGTGGCCTGCAGAACTGATGGCGAGCGCGAGCGATTCGCCAGTGACGCCGTCGATCGGCGTTTCGCCGGCCGCGTAAATTTCGGTGACGAGCAAAATGTCGGCCTGATTGAACGCCTGGCGAAACTCCTCCCAAAGATGCTGCGTGCGCGAGTAGCGATGCGGCTGGAAAATCACGAGCAGCCGTTTGAATCCGCAGCCGCGAGCCGCTTCGAGCGTGGCGCGAATTTCGGCGGGATGATGGCCGTAATCGTCGATCAGCGTGATGCCGTTAAAAACGCCTTTGACTTCGAATCGGCGCGCGACTCCGGAAAATTTCTCGAGGCCCTGGCGAATGAGATCGACCGGAACATTGAGCGTCAAGGCAACGGCAGCGGCAGCGGCGGCGTTGCGAACGTTGTGAATTCCCGGCGGCGACGGGAGATGAAATTCACCGAGATCATCGCCGTGATAGGTGAGCCGGAATCGGCCGGACATGCCTTCGAGCTTCACGTCGCTGATGACCAGATCGGCCTGGCTGGACATACCGTAGGTAATGACGGGCCGCTGGACTTCCGGAAGAATGGCCTGAACGTTCGGTTCATCGAGGCAAAGAATGACGGCGCCGTAAAAGGGAACGCGATTGACGAACTGCAAAAACGTGCGCTGAATTTCTTCGAGCGAAGCGTAATGATCGAGATGCTCGCGATCGATGGTCGTGACGACGGCAATTACGGGAGCAAGAAGAAGGAACGAGCGATCGCTTTCGTCGGCTTCGACAACGATATATTCGCCCTGGCCGACCCGGGCGTTGGCGCCGGCGTGATTCACGCGGCCGCCGACGACAAAGGTCGGATCGAGGCCTGCGGCGGCGAGAACGGATGCCGTCATCGAAGTCGTGGTGGTCTTGCCATGCGCGCCGGCGACGGCGATGCCGTATTTCAGGCGCATCAGCTCCGCGAGCATTTCCGCGCGCGGAATCACCGGAATTTTCAGGCGGTGGGCTTCCGTGACTTCGACGTTGTCGGGCTTGACGGCCGAGGATACGACGACGACGTGGGCGCCGCGAACGTTGGCGGCATTGTGACCTTCATAGAATTTTGCACCAAGGCCTTCCAGGCGCACGGTGACGGGCGAAGGCTTGGTATCGGAGCCCGACACAGCGTAACCGCTCGAAAGCAAAACCTCGGCAATGCCGCTCATGCCGCTGCCGCCGATTCCGATCAGATGAATGCGCTGGAAATTGCGAAACGTGACCATCATGGCCGCGCCACCCCCTCGAGCAGGTCCACGATGTCCTCAACGGCGCGGGGCCGGGCGAGGGCTCGGGCATTCTGTTCGATTTCGCTGATCCTCTGGGGCTGGTCGAGGAGAGAGAAAAGTTCCGTTGTGAGACGCTCCGGCGTCAACTGGTCCTGCGGGAGCACCTTTGCCGCACCGGCTGCTTCCATGGCACGGGCATTGCGAAGCTGATGGGCGTCAGTTGCGGCGCCGAAGGGGATGAAGATGGCGGCACGTCCGGCGGCTGAGACTTCAGCCACGGTGATCGCACCCGCGCGGCAGACAATTACGTCGGCCTGGGCAAACCGCTCCGCCATGTTATCGATGAAGGGGCTGACCTCCGCGTTGAATTCACGACGCGCATAGGCTACGCGAACGGCATTATAGTCGCGTTCGCCGGTCTGATGCACGATGAAAAGCTGGTTTTTTCGCGCAGCAAGAAGATCGAGCGAGTCGACGACGGCGCGATTGATCGGAAGCGCGCCACGGCTGCCGCCGGTGATCAGGACGTGCAAGGGCGGCTGATGAGCGCGAACGGGCGCGGCAAAGAACTCGCCACGGACGGGGATGCCGGTGGCGACGGCTTTGGCACCCCAAAATTTGGCGGTCTCCGCGAAGCCGGTGGCGACGCGAGTGGCAATGCGCGCGAGCATGCGATTGGTGAAGCCTGGCTCGACGTTGGGCTCGAAGATGACGGTCGGGATGCGATGCAGAGCAGCGAGCGCGATCATCGGCCCGGAAGCGTAGCCGCCGACGCCGAACGCGGCGACGAAGTAATGGCGACGCAGAATTTTTTCGGAGTCCCACGCGCTGCCGGGCAACATGGCGGCGTTTTTCAGAAGCTTCATCCCGCCGATGCCCTTGAGACCCGCGACGCGGATTGTTTCGAGCGGCAGGCCGGCTTGGGGCACGAGCCGGGCTTCCAGACCGAGTTGTGTTCCGACGAGCACGACTTCCCTTTTCGTAATGTCAACTGCCGACGTGGGCGTTGCGCCGGGATCGCAGCGCCGCAGCCATTCCTTCGCGACGGCGAGCATCGGAAAGACGTGGCCGCCGGTTCCGCCGCCCGCAATCAATAACTTCATGCCACAACTTTCGAAGCGCGCGCCGCAGGCGGCGACAGCTCAGCGCGCGAAGTCAGCCAGCGAGCCATGCGCCCGGTTCTCATTCCTCCGGCTGGGCGTGCTGGCTGATATTGAGGAGCACGCCGGTGGCCAGAAGCATCGCGAGCAGACTCGAACCGCCATAGCTGATGAACGGGAGGGGAATGCCTTTGGTCGGAACGAGGCCGAGAACAACGCTGAGATTGACGAGCGCCTGACCGACAACGAGAGTCGTGACGCCAAGGCCGAGGAAGCGGCCAAAATCGTCCGGCGCCTGAATCGCGGCGCGAAACGCGCGCCATCCCCAGAATGCGAACAACGCGAGGACGGCGATGGCGCCGAGGTAGCCGAGCTCTTCGGCGATGACAGCGAAAATGAAATCAGTGTGCGCCTCGGGCAGATAGAAAAGCTTTTGCTTGCTTTCCATCAAGCCGACGCCGGAAAGGCCGCCCGAGCCGACAGCGATGATCGATTGAATGAGTTGGTAGCCGTAGCCCTGCGGGTCGCCATCGGGCGCGCGGAAGGCCATCAGGCGGTGATAACGATAGGGCACGCGAACGATGAGCAGATAAACAACAGGCGCAGCGACGAGGACACCGCCGAGGAGATAGCGAAGGTCGAGGCCCGCGACGAAAAGCATTACGAGTGCGATGAAGAGAATCATGGCGGCCGTACCCATGTCCGGCTCAAGAAGAATCAGACCGGCGATAACGACCACGGGACCAAGCGCGGGCAAAAGCGAATGCACAGGATCGTTGATATCGAACGAGCCGATGTGAAACAGCCCCGCCGATTGAAGCTTTTGCCGGGCCGTCAATGCGGCGGCGCGTAGGCTTCCGCCAAACGCGTGCGAGGACCGCCGCAACTCAAGAAACCAGGCGAGATACGCGATTACGACGAGTTTGGCGAACTCGGAGGGCTGAAAACTCGCAGGGCCGAGGCGAATCCAGCGATGCGTGGCATGCGAACGATCGAGGAAGAAAACACCGATCAAGAGGAGCAGGATGACGCCGAGACTCGTGAAGATGACGCGCGGCTGGCGCAGTTTGCGATAGTCGAAATTCATCAGCACGAACATTCCTGCGATGCCCATGGCCATGCAGACGAGCTGGCGGATCAGAAAGCCATAGCCGCTGCCGCCCTGTTCGCGAATGGTGATGGCGGAAGAGCTGAAAACCATGAGCGCGCCGACGAGGCAGAGGGCGATGGTTACGCCGAAGAGTTTGCGGTCGGGTTGAATCGTTCTAGGCATCGAGCATCCTAATCGGCACGAGATTCGGAAAACGCAGGCTGGGTGCCGGGCAATTCGTGGTGACAGCGCGGCCGTCCCGCTCAGGAATGGCCGCGAAATCGCACCGATTCGCTAACGTGATTTCTTCGTTCATGCGCGATTGGCCTTTGAGCCCGCGGCTGCGGCAGCTTGTGCGGCGAGTCGAACGACCAGCTCCTTGAAAACGCGGCCGCGATGCTCGTAATTGTCAAATTGGTCGAAGCTCGCGCATGCGGGCGCGAGGAGAACTGTGTCGCCGGGGCGGGCGCGCTCGAAAGCAATATTCACGGCGTGCTCGAGAGTTCCCGCGGGCTCGACGGAGACCGCGCCGGCAAGATCGGCGGCGATTTTTTCGCTCGCAGCGCCGATCAGGAGAATCATCCTGGCGCGCTGGCGCAGCGGTTCGCGAAGCGGAGCGTACGGGCTGCCTTTGTCCTTGCCGCCGAGAATCACGAGCAGCGGCGACTCGAACGCCTCGATGGCCTTGAGAGAAGCGTCCACGTTGGTGGCTTTCGAGTCGTTGTAAAAACGGACGCCGTTGATCTCGGCGACGAATTCGAGGCGATGCTCGACGCCAGGAAATGACTTGATGCCTTGGGCGATCGCGAAGGGATCGGCTCCGGCGAGGCGCGCAGCGACGCAGGCCGCAAGAATGTTTTCAACGTTGTGCTCGCCGCGCAGAGGAATTTCGTCGCGACGCAGAATCGATTCCTCGGTGCCGTCGGTGCGGACAAAGACGTGGGCGTCGCGGAGGTACGCGCCCGAAGCTACGCGTTTTTGGCGGCTGAACCAATAGACGCGTGGACGAGCGGGAAAGCGCTGCGCGACTTCGGGATCGTCGGCATTCAAAATCGCGGCGTCGCGCTCGAGTTGGTTTTCGAAAATGCGCAGTTTGATGCGGACATATTCTTCGAACGATTCGTGGCGATCGAGATGATCGGGCGTCAGGTTGAGGAGCAAGGCAATTTCCGGACGGAAGGAATCGATCGTCTCCAGCTGAAAGCTACTGACTTCGACGACGGTGATGCCGGATTCGGATGACTGGTCGACGAGTGAGATGAGCGGAACGCCGATATTGCCGCCGACGAGCGTTTCAATGTTGGCCGTCTTGAGAATGTGGCCGAGGAGCGCGGTCGTGGTTGTCTTGCCGTTCGAGCCTGTAATGGCCACGAGGCGTCCGTGCAAGAATCGGGAGGCCAGCTCAATTTCGCTCCAAATCGGAATCGCGGCGGTGCGCGCGCGCTCGAGCGCCGGAATTCGCGGATCAACACCGGGACTGACAACGATGAGATCCTGAGTCGCGAAAGTCTCGGGACGCAGACCGCCGAGTTCGAGAGCGACACCAGCCTGGCGCAGCGCTTTGGCGTCGTCGCCGAAGCGCTCTTCGGGCCGAACGTCGGTGGCCGTTACGATCGCGCCGAGGTGAGAGCAGAAACGGGCCGTAGCCATTCCTGTTCTCGCGAGCCCGACAACGAGGACGCGCTTGCCTTTCAGTTCGAGAGTGACACTCACTGCATTTACCTCAGTTTCAAAGTCGTGAGCGAAAACAGCGCGAATACGAGCGCTACAATCCAAAAACGGACGATGATTTTCGATTCGCTCCATCCCAGCAGCTCGAAATGATGGTGGAGCGGCGCCATGCGAAAAATGCGCTTGCCAGTGAGCTTGAACGACGCAACCTGCAGGATCACGGAAGCCGCCTCGAGAACGAAAACGCCGCCGATCGAAAGCAGCAGAATTTCCTGCTTGATGATCACGGCGACGGTCCCGAGCGCGCCGCCAATGGCCAGCGAGCCAACGTCGCCCATGAACAGCTCGGCGGGATGCGTGTTGTACCAAAGAAAACCAAGAGACGCGCCGACGAGCGAGCCGCAGAAAATCGTTAGCTCACCGGCATCAGGAATGTACTGGAGTTCGAGATAGCCGGAAAAACGCGCATTGCTCGAAATGTAAGTGAGCACCGTCAGCGCGCCGGCGGAAACAAGAGTGCAGCCAATCGCGAGGCCATCGAGGCCGTCCGTCAGGTTCACGGCGTTCGAGGAACCGACGATAACCAGGATCAGGAACAAAACGAACGGCACGAACGCGAAAAGCCAGATGAAGCGATGCGTCAGAAGCGACTGCACGACGAGATCGGGATGAAGTTTCTTCAGGAACGGAACGCTCAATTCGGTGGAGTAGGCGCCGGCCTGTTGCAAGCCGAGAAGAACGGCTCCAACGCCGACACAAATCAGAACCTGGTACATGAATTTCGATTTCGGCGTCAGACCCAGATTCCGGCGGCGGACGACTTTGTTGTAATCGTCGACGAAGCCGATGGCGCCGAACGCGATCATGGCGCCGAGGGCCAGCATGGCGTAAGGATTCCGCAAATCGGCCCATAGCAATGTGGGAATCGCGGCCGACGCCACGATGAGAACGCCGCCCATCGTCGGAGTTCCGGCTTTCGCCTGATGGCGCTCCGGGCCTTCGCGACGGATGAATTGCCGGACTTGCAATTCGCGCAGGCGGCGAAGAACCCAGGGCTCGAGAACCAGAGAAAGAATAAGCGCGGTACCGCTGGCCATGGCGGTGCGAACGGTAATGTAGCGAAAAACGTTGAGAGCGCTCCAGTGCGGGTGGAGGCCATAATAGAAAAGATAGTAAAGCATTTCAGCGGCGCCCCGTCCCGGCAGGTTCGGCAGGGTTCGGCGACGGCGAGCCCGCAATTGGGTAGCGCGCGCGAAGCGCCTCGAGAATCGTTTCCATTTTCACGCCACGGGAGCCTTTGAGGAGCAGCAGGTCGCCGGGCCGGATGAAGTCCACGAAAAATTCGGTTGCATCGCGCGAGGAATCGAAGAATCGCGTGCGCTCTTTCGGGAGACCTGCGTCAATCGCGCCGCTCACAATTTCGGCGGCGTCGCCGCGGACGCCGATAATCCAATCAATGCCGCGCGTTGCGGCAGCGTGGCGGCCAGACTCGTGATGCAATTGCGGCGAGGACGTGCCCAGCTCAAGCATTTCGCCGGCAGCAAGAATGCGCCGGCGATGGCCGCCCGAGCCGGCGAGCAGATCGCTCAAGGCATCGAGCGCCGTGGGGCTCGAATTGTAGGTGTCGTTGATCACCGTAAATCCGTCCGCAAAACGCACAACTTCGCCGCGCTTGTCGGCGGGCTGCAACGACGGAAAAACCTTTTTTGCTTCCGCCGCGCCAATTCCCCAAACGCTGGCGGCGGCAAGAGCCGCAACTGCATTCATCACGTTGTGGCGGCCGATCAGCGGCAATTCGAGGCGCGCGCGGCCTTCGGGCGAAACGAGATCGAATGCAGCCCCGGTGATGCCGCGGTCTTCAATATTTTCCGCGCGGAAGTTCGCCGCGGCGCTCGAGCCAAACCAAATGACTTTCCCTGGCGCCACGCCGGCGAAGCGCACAACGCGTTCGTCGTCCGCATTCAAAACGGAGACCGCACTTTTCCCCGCATCGCCGCCGGAACCGGCGCGCGCGCGCGGAAGGTTCTCAATCAATTCGCGCTCGGCGAGCGCAATTTCGTCCACCGACTGGAAAAATTCGAGATGCTCGACGGCGATGCGCGTAATCACGCCAACGTCCGGCGCGGCAATTTGAGTCAAGCGCGCGAGTTCGCCGCGGCGGGACATCCCCAGCTCAACGACGACAGCGCCATGCGAATCCTCAAGCCCAAACAGCGTCAACGGAAGTCCGTACTCGTTGTTCAGATTGCCCGTCGATTTCAATACGCTGAACCGCGCGGCCAGCAGCGCCGCCAGAATTTCCTTCGTGGTCGTTTTTCCCACGGAGCCTGCGACGGCGCCGACCAGGCGGCCCGGCGCTCGCGTCCGCCACTGGCTAAGAACGCTCGCGCCCAATTGCTGGAGCGCGCGAAGCGTGTCATCGACGGCGATGAGCCGCGGTCGAATTTTCTCCGTGTAGCTGCTCCAGCGATCGAGCGCCACAATCGCAGCGGGCGCGCCAGAGGCCAGAACAGACTCAACGAAATCGTGTCCGTCGTGACGCGGTCCGCGGATGGCGAGGAACAGTTCTCCAGGACGTACCGTGCGAGAATCAATCGAGACGCCGGCCACCCGGGCCATGGGGTTGAGCCCGGCGGGAAGCGCGACACCCACCGCCCGAGCCACCTCTTCCAGCGTCCACCGCATGATCTCTCCTGTAGATCGGTTGTCACTCGCGTGAGCCGAATGTCTCCCCAGTCGAAGCCGTGAGAACGTGCCCGCAAACTGCCGGAGAACAGAGAACTTACGCTTACGCCTTCGCCTTTCGGTAGCCGAGCGCATGCAAGTACTTGCGCGACATTTTCCGGTCGTCGAACTCCAGCGTCCGATCGCGAAGAATCTGCGTGCTCTCGTGGCCCTTGCCCGCAAGAAGAACCAGGTCGCCAGGCCGCGCTTCCGAAAGAATCATCTCGAGGGCTTTTTCGCGATCGAGCTCGATCCGGTAGTTCGCGTTCACTTTTTGCAATCCGACGACCACGTCGTTGATGATGCGCAAAGGATCCTCGGTGCGCGGGTTGTCACTCGTCAGGAACACAAGGTCGCTATTGGCCCCCGCGGCCTCTCCCATGAGCGGACGCGTGGTGCGATCGCGCTCGCCGCCCGCGCCGAAGAGCAGCAGAACGCGGCCCGTGGGATTCAACTCGCGCGCGGATTTCAAAAGATTGCGAATGGCGTCGTCAGCGTGGGCGTAATCGACGGCGACGTGAAACGGCTGGCCCTCGTCGACAAGCTCGAAGCGGCCGGGCACATTTTCGAGCTGCCGAATTCCCTTTTCGATCGCTGGGATTGAGATATCGAGAGCGATCGCAGCGCCGATGGCGGCGAGAATGTTATAGACGTTCACACGGCCGACAAGCGACGAGCGGACGGCGACATCGCCCGATGGCGTATGGGCGGAAAAATCGAGACCCGAAAATTGCAGGGCAAATTTTTTGGTCGTAATTTGCGCGCCGGAGCCGAGACCGTAGGTCAATGTTCGCTGGCCGGATTTTGAGAGCTGGTCAATCAGACGCGCGCTCCAGACATCGTCGATGTTGACGACCGACACATCCGGCGCGCCAGCGCCCGTGCCGGAAAATAGACGGCGCTTCGCCTCGAAATACTCTTCAAAGGTGTGATGGAAATTCATGTGATCGTGCGTGAGATTCGTGAACACGGCGGCCGCAAAATGGCAGCCCCAAAGGCGATCCATCGCGAGCGCGTGCGAACTGGCTTCGAGAACGACGGAAGCGCCACCGGCATCGCGCACGGCAGCAAACATTTCTTGAAGGTCGAGCGATTCGGGAGTCGTGTTGACGGCGCTACGGTCGCCCCCGGGAATGCGATAGCCGGTTGTTCCGATGAGCCCCGTGATTTGGCCTGCAGCGCGAAGAATCGAATCGACCAGGAACGAAGTGGTGGTCTTGCCGTTCGTTCCGGTGATGCCGACGAGTTTCAGCGCGTTCGCGGGATGGCGGAAGAAATTCGCGCTCGCGGCGGCAAGCGCGCGACGCTCGGAGCCTGGCCGGAGCTGAATCCACGCGATGTTTACGGGCGCGACGCCGCCGGGGACGCCGTTTCCGCGAGGCGACTCGCTGGCGATCGCAACGGCACCGCGCTCGAGCGCATCAACGATGAAGCGGTTGCCGTCCGCCTTCGCGCCATGCAGCGCGAAAAAGACATATCCGGGCGCGACCTTGCGGCTGTTATAGGCAATTCCCATGATTTCAGCGCCGCCGGGATCCGATACGCCGAGAATTTCTACACCTTCCAATAACTCCGACAGTTTCATTCGACTTGCTTCCCTTGCGATTTTAGACTTCCGATTCGCGCCACTCAAATTGAGGGTGTCGAAGACGCCTACGTCCACCGCATGCTTCATTCGCCATTCCTTTGCGCAGCCGGTACGATTTTTCCGGCGTGGCCGAAGCGGACGACGACGCGGCTTCCGCGCACGACGCGCGCACCCGACTCCGGCGTTTGTTCGAGAGCAACTCCGTCGCCAACCAGGACGGGAGTAAGACCGAGCTTGGAGCAGGACTCCGTGACCTCCCGAACACTCATTCCGGCGAGGGTCGGGACGATCACGCCCTCTTCGCCGCCAATTTGGACCGTCGGGGCGGCGGCCGAGGCTGAGGGATTTTCGTCGCCAATTGCCTGTGCGACATTCTCGCTCGAAGCATCCCGCTGCGATTTCTTGCCGCGAGCGCCCGGTGCGCCGACGTCTGCAGCACCGCCGCGTTGTGCCGGCGAAAGAGTATCAGCAAGGCGAGCGGCCACTTGAACCGACGGAATGACTGGAACATCGTGCGGCACGTTCATTTTCGCCAGCACTTGCTCAGCGATCCGGCGAAAGACCGGGCCGGCGACTTCGCCGCCGTGATGCGCGCCAATCGGTGAATCCAGAACGACCACAACCGTGATCACCGGGTCATTCACGGGCGCAAAACCGACGAATGACGTGACGTATTTATCCGGCGAATAGCGGCCAGTGGCCGGATCGATCTTCTGCGCGGTGCCGGATTTTCCGGCGTCGGAGTAGCCATTCAATCGGGCGGGCGTGCCCGTGCCCTCGAGAACCACGCCTTCCATCAACTGCCGGAGCGTTGCGGCGACGCCTGCGTCGACAACCCGACGAGGAGCGTTGTCAGTTGCGGCCGACGCGCTCTGGAGATTCGCGTGCGGGCCGGCGCCAATTTGCTTGATGATGTGCGGGCGATAGAACAGCCCGCCATTCGCGATCGCCGAAACGAACGTGGCCACCTGCACAGGAGTGACACTCACTTCCTGCCCAATGGCGATTGAGCCGATCGAATTCGCGGACCAGTCCTCGACGCGACGAAAGAGGCCACGATTTTCGCCGGGAAGATCGATGCCGGTGAGCTGGCCGATGCCGAAGTGCCGCGCGGTCAGATAAAGATTCGGCGCGCCGACGCGGAGAGCGACTTTGATCGAGCCGACGTCACTCGAGTGCGCAAGAATCTGCGCGACCGTGAGCGAACCGAATGGGTGCCAATCGTGGATGACGCGTCCGGCAAGCTGAATCGAACCCATCTGGCAATCGACGACGTCGCTGGGCTTCGCGGCGCCGTTTTCAAAGGCGCTGGCAAGCGTTATGACTTTAAATGTCGAGCCGGGCTCGTATGCCGACGCGACCGCGCGGTTCATGCGATCTTCGTCGGAAAATTGCGACGGCGTGTTGGAGTCGAATGTGGGCCAGTTGGCGATGGCCAGAACTTCGCCCGAGTTGGGATCCTCGACGACGACCGTGCCGGCAATCGAATGGGTATCGTCAATCGCGGCGGCCAGCTCTTTTTCGGCGATGTACTGAACGTCTTCGTCAAGCGTGAGCGTGACACCGGCGCCGGGAATCGCAGCGGCTTCAATGCGATCGACGCCGCGCCGCTTGGCGTCTTTGGTCATCAAGACACGGCCGGGGTCGCCACGAATCTGTTTGTCGAGCGCGTACTCGATTCCGCCCAGGCCGTTTTCGTCGATATCCACGTAACCGATGACCTGCGAGGCCAACGTGCGTTGCGGATAGACGCGTACGGGCTCTTTGCTGACATAGACGCCGCGCAAATTGAGCGACTCGATGCGGGCGGCGATTTCCGGCGTGAGCTTTCGCGCGATGACTGGAAACGGATGCGGGTCGTCGAGCTTGGCCTCGATATCGTCGGGCGACTCGTTGACGATGCGCGAAAGCAAACTCGCTACCATGGATGAGTCGGAAATTTCCGAGCGATCCGCGAAGCAATAATCCATGGGGAGGCTGACGGCCAGCTCGTGCCCGTTGCGGTCGTAGATGGAACCGCGCTTCGGACGCGTTTCGCGGATGCGCATCTGCTGCCGCTGCGCTTTGGAAAAATATTCGCTATAGCGGAACAACTGCAGGTAGGTGACGCGGGCGAAAACAGCGCCCATCCAAACCACAGCCAGGAGAAAGATGACCGCCCAGCGGGCGCGGGGAGAACGCTGCTCCATGGCTACGGAAATTCCGGCCTCTCAAACTTGAAATCGCGCAGCACGCATTTATGCTGCGGAGTAGTGGCCCAGTTGGGCCACGGAATCTCGACTAAGGTCGCGGTGTTTGCGACTGGGCGCGAACTTGCGCGACCACGCCTTCGCTGCTGGCTTGCGCCGGCGCAATTTGACCCGGCACCGGCACCGTCAAGCCGAGCTGCTGGCGCGCGATTGCGTCAATTCTCATGGGCGAGCTGAGCGAAGCAACTTCGAGCCGTAACTGCTGATTGAGCTCCGTTGCGTCCGATTTCTGCGACTGCAATTGCTCGATCGAGTAGCGGAGCTGAATGCACTCGAAGTGCTGCCAGGCGTAGCACATCAAGCAAAGCGCGAGCGTTCCGCCGAAAAACAGGCGGCGGGAAAGTTCGCGGAAGCGATGGGGCGCGGAGGGACGCGCGAGCCGGGAGTTGTCGATGCGTTTGACCGTGAAGTATTCCGTCATGAGTTGCCCGCGGGAATCATGCAGCTGCCGCGCCGATCCTTTCCGCCACCCGCATCTTCGCGCTACGCGCGCGCGGGTTCGCTCGAACTTCATCGAGGGCGGGCTCGATGATTTTTTTCGTGAGAATTCGAAACTGGCCCTCGCGCTCGAGCCGCTGAAAAGCGCGTTTTACCATGCGATCTTCGTGGGAGTGATAACTGAGAATGATCCAGCGGCCTCCCGGAGAAATAGTGACAGGGGTCCGTGAAAGAAACTGCTCGAGTTCCTCCTCTTCTCGATTCACCGCTATCCGCAGCGCCAGAAACGTTTTTGTCGCGGGATGCAGTTTCTGCCTTCCCCTTGCTTTGCGGGCCCCTGCCACAACCGTTGCCAGGTGCGCGGTATCGCGGATCGGCCGCGCGCGCACAACTGCCCTGGCGATTCTGCGTGAATCCGTTTCATCCGCTTTTTGATACAGCAGATCGGCCAGATTTTTTTCCGGCCAGTGATTCACAATCTCTTCCGCGGTGAGCTCGCTCGCGGGATCCATCCTCATATCGAGCGGCGCCGCCCATCGGAACGAAAATCCTCTTTCGGGCGAATCCAGCTCGAGAGAGGACACTCCCAGATCGGCTACAACGCCATCCAGAAGCGGCAGTTTCAGCTCGAGCATCACTTCGCCGATTTCCGAAAAGCTTGCCTGCACCAGACTCACCTTTTCCCCAAATGGATTCAGCCGCTCGCGCGCGATTGCCAGCGCGCTTGGGTCGCGATCGATTCCAATCACGCGCCCCGTTGTAAGGCGGCTTGCAATTTCAAACAGGTGGCCGCCCGTTCCCGCCGTCGCATCGACGTAAATCCCATCGGGCCGGACACGCAGCCACTCCATAACTTCTCTGAGCAGGACCGGCGTATGTAAAACGCTCAACCCTAAATGCCCAGGTCGTCCAACGCCTTTTCGTCTTCCGGAGTTAAAGGATTATTCTTGAGCTGGTCCAGGAACCGCGTTCGGTTCCAAACCGTCAAGTGGTCCTGATTCCCCAATACATTTACTTCGCCCATCATTTGCGCCGCATCGCGGAGCACGGCTGGAATCAATAACCGTCCCTGACTATCCAGCTCCACCAACTGGCCGTAATAATTCGTGATGTCCAGGTACTTCTTCTTGGCCTGGCTGTGCCGTGAGACACTCTTCAGCTTCGCCTCGATCTCATCCCACACGCGAAGGGGATAGACCATGGCGCAGTCGCCTCTCTCGCTGGTCACGTAGAACTTCTCGCCGGATTCCCGCAGCTCTGCGAGGAAAGCTGCCGGTATCTTCAGCCTCCCTTTTGCATCGACCGTAGCGGGATGATTTCCCCGAAGCATTTCTCACGCTGCTCGATTTGCGAAAATCCCGACCAGTTCTAGCCACTGTCTCCTACTTGTTTCCACTTACACCCACTTTTGGCCACTGATAATAGTCAGCCACGCCTGGTTGTCAAGAGGAATCCCACAAGAAACGAAAGGTTTTTTTACGCAGACGCGGCGGACTTGCAGATTGCGCGCTAGAACCGCTAGGAATTGTGTGCCGACGGTGACGATAGACTACTCATTGTTGTCGGGTACAAGGAATCGCGATTTTGTGGCGTAAGAGTTAACAAAAACAGAAGCCGGACGGGGACGTCCCGAACCAGACCGAAATGGAACGGCGAAGCGCTGAGGATCGCTAGGGGGGAAACTTCGAGATTACTGCGCTGGCGGTGGCGGGGTACGAAGATTATTCAAATCGCGGAGCGTTTGCTGCTCGTCAGGACTGAGCCCGCGCATGAATCCGGGATCGTTCAGACGAGCCTGCCGCGCCTCAGGAGGCATACCGCGAAGCTGGTGCAGACGTCCCATCAGAAGCTGGCGGCGGTCCTCGGGCATCGCCTGCCAGCGCGGAAGCAGATTGCTCCGCAAATACTGACGTTGTTCCGGCGACAGCTGGTCGAAATATTGCGCACGGTCTCGAATGTCGTCACGCTGCGCAGGCGTGAGTTGATTCCACTGCTGAAGATTCCGGCGGATTTCAGCCTGGCGTTCAGGGGCCAAACTCCTGAAGCGCGCATTGTTCTGCATGAATCGCTGCTGTTCTTCGGGCGACAGATCGCGAAGTTGGTCGACCCATTTCGGCGGCAGCCCCGCCAATCCGCGCGCGGTTTGCGTCGTCTGTTGCCCTCCACCGTTCGGCTTGACTGCGCCGCCCTCTGCGGGGCGAGGAGCAATCGCGGCCGGCTTGCGGTTCTCGGCAGCCGGTTGCGATTTCTTGGGTGCGTTGGCGCCCGGTTTAGCGCTGCGGTGCTGGATTCGCCGCTGGGCATGCGCAGGCTGCGCCGCAAGCGCGAGAAGCGCTGCGAAGCAGAGCGCGCAGAACATCGCCGAGCGGCGAATCATCTAGATTTGGCCATCCTTCGTCTGCGGATCCTGAGGAGTCTCCGCCGGCTCCTGAGCCGCAACGGGCAATTCCGAGAGGGCGTCAAAGCCCTTCAGCACGTCGTAGTTTTCGAGAACGTTAAGATCCTCGATCGCATGAAAATCCTGCTCGCTCTGCGACGTCGCAGAAGCATTCTCCGGCGGCTTGACCTTGCCCATCCAAACGGATAGCACGAGAAGCATCGCAAGCGCAAACGCAAGCCGCGGCGAGGGCATGAGCCACGCAAACCAACCGCGCCGCGGCTCAGCCGCAATTCTTTCGCGCAATCGCGCATTGAAAGTCACGGACGGCTCAATCTCCGGCAATTCGCTCAGAACAACCGAAAGACGCCGGAATTCCTCGATGCGGTCGTGACAAGTCGGACAAACAGCGGCATGCGCTTCCACGACGAGCTGTTCGGAGGCGCTCGCGCGTCCGTCGAGATATGGAATCAATGCAGATGAAATTCGTTCACAATTCACTTCGTATTTCATAATGCCCTTCCCCTCCCGGTCCCCGCCGGAATGGCCGGAGCCGGCGGCACCGCTCCACCAACGAGCGGGGCCAATTGAACCCTGAGTGTTTCATAGGCCCGGAAGAGCAGCGACTTCAAAGCTGCTTCCGAGCATTCAAGAACGTTTGCGATTTCGCTGTAGTCCATCTCTTCATACTTGTGCAGAAATACCGCAACGCGCTGCTTTTCAGGCAGCGCCTCCACCGCGCATCGAATGAAGTGCGCCCGGTCGCGTTCCAGCATGATCTGGTCGACGCGCAATTCGCGGGCCGGCAATTCCATGCCCGAATCGTCTTCACCGACCGGAGCGTCGAGTGAAACTTCCAGCTGCTGGTGGCGCGTATCGCGAATGCGATTGAGAGCAAGGTTCGACGCGATGCGGAACAACCAAGTTGTAAACTTCGCGCTGGGCGCATAACTTTCGCGGGCGCGATACACGCGGATGAAAACTTCCTGCGCCAGGTCCTCGGCGGCCGCGGCATCCCGCACCATGCGAAACAAAAAATTAATCACTGGCGTCCGATAGCGCAGAAGGAGAAGCTCGAAGGACGCATCGTCCCCCGCTTTCGTCTCCAGCATTAACTGGACGTCGGACCTGGCCATGACAGCCACATGATATCTAACACCTGCGCAGCCATAAAGTTGCGTTTTGAGAAGGTCGCACGGCGAAGTTAACTTCGTGGTACGTCAGCAAGATACGGGCGCTGAGGGTGAGTGTCGCCCCGACGTGGCAAGGTGCCCTTAAAATCGGGCTAAAGCTCATGGCGGCAGGAAGTTAGCTGCACATGCGATGGTCTAACCGCCGTGGCGGAACAGTATGACGTCGCCATCCTGGACCAAGTATTCCTTGCCTTCGAGCCGCACCTGGCCGCGTTCTTTTGCGACGGCAAAGCCCCCAGCGGCGAGCAGTTGGTCCCAGCGCACGACCTCTGCTTTGATGAAATTCTTCTCGATGTCGCTGTGGATCGCGCCGGCGGCCTTCTGCGCGCTCATGCCGCGCTCAATCGTCCAAGCCCGGCATTCGGGCTCGCCGCAAGTCAGGAACGAAATCAAGCCCAAGAGGCGATAGGTGGCCTGGATTAAACGGACGCGGCCGGATTCGGAGAGCCCGTAAGCCTTCATCATCTCGGCGGCCTCGGCGTCATCGAGATCGGCGAGCTCCGCTTCGATTTTTCCGCAGAAGGGCACAACCGCGGTCTGCGGCTTGGTGGTGAGTTTCTCGAGCTTGTGCTTTTCGATCACGCGATCGATTTCCGGCGCTTCTTCGTCTCCGAGATTTAAGACACAGATCAGAGGCTTCTGCGTGAGGAACGTGAAGCCCGTGACGGCCTTTTTTTCGTCAGGCTTGAATTCCAATTCGCGGAGCGGCTTTTCAGCTTCGAGCGCGGCGCGGCAACGAAGGAGAACATTGTGCTCGAGTTCCAATTGCGGATCTTTCTTTTTCTTCAGATCTTTCTCGACGCGCTCGAGGCGCCGAGTGGCCTGTTCGAGATCGTTCAACATCAGCTCGATCTCGATGCTATCGATATCACGCATGGCATCGATACTTCCGGAAGGATGCGGAATCGCGGGATCTTCAAACAGGCGAACGACGTGAGCCAAAGCGTCCGCTTCACGCAACGGCACGAGCGAGGCCGAATTTTTCTCGCGGTCTTTCTGCAGGCCGCCGATATCGACGTATTCGATCGTGGCGTAGGTAATTTTCTTCGGCTTGAAAATTTCCGCAAGCTTCGCGACGCGAACGTCTGGAACGCGCGCGATCCCGACGTGCGCTTGTCCCGGCTGAGCGCGCGATTCAACTCGGGCGCGCGTCAAGATTCGAAACAAACTTGTCTTTCCGACCTGCGGCAGACCGATAATTCCTGTTTGCATGGATGTGTGATACTAACATGCGCTTGAGGTTCCACTGAATGCCGCCGCAGAAGAAGCCGAAACCATACCCATTCAACCATTTGAGCGCCGTGAAGCATTTGAAGGGATGCGACGCGCGATTCGCCGAGCTGATTCGGCGCGTGGGACGATTTCGCATGGAGATGGACACTCACCCGAGCCCATTTGATGCACTGACAGAAGCGATTATCTATCAGCAATTGCATGGCAAAGCGGCCGCAACGATTTTGGGCCGCCTGAAAGACAAGATCGGCGGCGGAAATTTCCCGACTCCGGCGCAGATTCTGGCGGCGACGGATGCGGACCTTCGCGCCGCCGGCCTTTCGCGGCAGAAGATTGCGGCGCTCCGGGATCTCGCACAGAAAACGATCGAAGGGGTTGTCCCCAGCATGGACGAAGTGCAAGTGCTGGAGGATGAGCAGATTGTCGAGCGGCTCACGGCGGTACGCGGCGTCGGCGTCTGGACTGTTCACATGCTGCTCATTTTCCGGCTCGGACGGCCGGACGTTTTGCCGACGCTTGATTACGCCGTGCAACAGGGATTCAAAATCGCCTACCGAAAGAGAAAATTGCCGAAGCCGAGGGAGTTGTTGGCGTTTGGTGAGCGCTGGCGGCCGTATCGAAGCGTGGCGAGCTGGTATTTGTGGCAGGCAGTACATCTGCAAAGATCAAAGAAGGTTAATCCAAAGGCGAGGTAGCGCCTGCGAAGAGAGATTCCTCGTCGTTCCGGACAAGCAGGGATTCCTCAGAATTACAACGAACTTAGCAGCAGGAATTATTTCGCGAAATCGTGAACCGTGAGGAAAAGCGCAGCGAGTCCGAAAAGAAGAGTGGTGCCTTCGAGTTGCACGGAAGCGCGATGCAAGCGATTGAATTCCACGCGCAGCGGACTTTCAGGCGGTGCGGCATCCACGGAGCCCATCTCCGCGCGCAGGACCGCCATGCGCCTTGACACGATGTGTTGCGATGCAAAAGTGAGCGCGATCATCAGAATTACCGCAAACGCCGCGGGACGAAACCATCCAAACAGCGCGCGTTGCTCTAGCACAAGAGCCGCAAGATAAACCAAGCCCGCCGCGATGCCGTACCAATGCAGGCGCGTCAGCGAATAGCCGACCACCGCGCCGGCATCGTGGCGGCTGCTTAGGACCGTGAATGCCCCGGGCGCTACGGCAAAACTCAGAAAAATAATTCCGCCGAGCCACGTGCCTAATGCGAATACCTCGAGAAAACGCAGAAGCGAGGTCATTTCGAGTTCCAGTAGAATGAGAATTCGGCCGATCTAAGATTCAACATTTTGGATAACGGAAGCAACGCGGTAGCCGCAAGGCCGATCAAAGATTGATGGTGGGCGATCAAGGACTTGAACCTTGGACCTCTCCCGTGTGAGGGGAGCGCTCTAACCACTGAGCTAATCGCCCGCGAGCGTCTTCATTCTTGTAACAAAAGGCCGGACCAATTGCAAACCAAGACCCGACCCGCGAACAGCCGGCTCGCCGAACTGCAAGAATCCATCGCGCGCGTTGTCAAAGGCAAGGAAGATGCGATTCAACTCGCGCTCATTACGCTGCTTGCTCGCGGCCATTTGCTGATCGAAGACGTGCCGGGCGTGGGCAAAACGACCTTGGCGCAAGCGCTGGCGCGTTCCTTTCATTGCAGTTTTCAGCGGATTCAATTCACATCGGACTTGCTCCCGAGCGACGTCATCGGTGTGAGCGTGTTCGATCCCGTGCGGCAAGCGTTCGAATTCAAGCCTGGCCCGATTTTCGCCAACGTCGTGTTGGCGGATGAGATCAACCGCACCACTCCCAAGACGCAGTCCGCGCTGCTCGAAGCGATGAGCGAATCGCAGATCACCGTGGACAATCACACCCACCGTCTGCCGGAACCGTTCCTCGTCGTCGCGACGCAGAATCCCATCGAGCACCATGGGACTTACCCGCTGCCGGAATCTCAGCTCGACCGCTTCCTGATGCGCATTCGCATGGGTTATCCCTCGAAGGCCAGCGAAAAGGAAATCGTCCGCAACGGAAGCGGCGCACCACCGGCCGAACTGCCGGCATCCGCGATGGACGCAGCCGAAGTGCTGACGATGCAGGAGGCCGTGAAGCAAGTTCGCGTCGACGACAGCTTGCTCGATTACGCGCTGGAGATTGTCGAGCGCACGAGAAATTCCGAGCAGTTGAATCTCGGCGTCAGCCCGCGGGGCGTCGTGATGCTTCACCGCGCGGCCCAGGCGCGCGCATTTCTCGATGACCGCGACTATTGCCTGCCGGACGACTTCAAGGGGCTGATCCTGCCGGTTTTCGCGCATCGCGTGGTGGTGAGCTCGCGCTACGTTTCGACGCGCAAAAAATCCGCGCAAGCCGAAGCTATTCTCGACGAAATCCTCGAAACCGTCCGCGTACCACTCTGATGTCCACATCCTTCGTGGCACGGCTCTGGAGCGAACGCGATCGCCCCGGCTGGCGCCTGTTCGCCGTGTCCATGGCGACGCTGGCCGTGGCGATGGTCCTCGCGCTCTTTTCGGCGGCTGTGGCGCAAGAAGGACGAATCGCGCTGGCGACATTGTCCGCAGTCGGCGCGCTGGGCTTGGCGGGCTGGGTGGCTGTGACGATGGTTCCGGCGCTCGCGAAGCGAACCAGCCTTCGTTGGCTCGCTTATCAGATCGATTACAAGCTCACGCGCGAAGGAATCGTTTATCTCGGCGTGATCCTCATCGTCGTTCTCGCCGCGGTGAATACGGGCAACAACCTGCTGTTCTTGATTTTGGGCTGCCTGCTGGCCGGATTTTTGATTTCGGGAGTGCTCTCGCGCACCGCAATCAGCGGCGTGGAATTCAAACTCGAACTGCCTGAGCACATATTCTCAGAGCAGCCGCTGCTTGCGACCGTCGAAATCAGGAACGAAAAGGAAGTGTGGCCGTCGCTTTCGCTGCGAATCGTCGGCGAAGGCACAGCGAAAGACCCGGCCCAAATTCTGTCCCAGCCGGTTTATTTCCCATACGTGCCTCGCCGGAGTTCGGCGCGGCAAAAAGTGCAGCTCGTTTTTCCGAGGCGCGGCGCGTACAGGCAGGATGCCTTCGGAATCCGAACCAGGTTTCCGTTCGGGCTGTTCGAAAAGACGCGGCGCGTGGAATCGCCACTTGAAATTGTGGTGTATCCGCACGTGGAGCCGGCGGCGCAAACTTACGAGATTCTTCCGCTCATCAGCGGCGAAATGGCCAGCCACTACCGCGGACGCGGTAACGACCTGCATTCGATCCGAGATTACCTGGCGACGGACAGCGCGCGATTCGTGGACTGGAAGCTTTCCGCCAAAAGCGCGGCGCTGAAGGTACGCGAGTACGCGCGCGAAGACGAGCGGCGGTTGGTCCTCGTGTTCGATCCTTTTGTCGGTTCGCCGCGAGCCGGGGGCGGGCAACGCGCGAGCGAGGAACACGCCGCGCGCTTCGAACGGGCCGTGTCGTTGACTGCCAGCATCGCGTGGCATTTTCAGGCCGTAAACGCCGTGATGCAGTTCCGCACGGACCGGATGGCGACGCCAATGGCGCCCGCGAGCGAAATTATTTACGATATTCTGCGCGAACTCGCGTTCATCCAAGCGATCCCTTCCGAAGCGGGCGGAGATTTTATGGACGATCTCGCCGCGGAATCGGAAGTCTTCAAAATCATTGTGACGCGCCGCGCGCAGCGCTCCGTGCCTTCCGCATTGTGGTCATCGTCGTACTTCATTTTTTTCGACTCCCTGTAAACTCGCGCGAAGAACCGGCGCAGCGCTCCAGTTGTGCGAAAATGGCCCGCGCAGATGGACCGGCGCTCAAAATCGCACACGACATTTCGAAATGCGCTCCTTCGCTGGTTTCGCGCGAACCGCCGCGCATATCCGTGGCGGCGCGATCGGGATCCTTATCGCGTGTGGCTCGCGGAAGTGATGCTGCAGCAGACGCGCATTGCCGCCGTGATTCCCTACTACGAGAAATTTCTGCGACGCTTCCCCCACGTGCAAGCGCTCGCCCGCGGCTCGGAACATGAAGTGCTGCGCAGTTGGGCGGGTCTCGGATACTACAGCCGCGCTCGAAATCTGCACCGCGCGGCGCGGGAAATCGCGAAACGGCATAAAGGCGTGTTTCCGCGCACGCTTGATGAAGCGCTCGCGCTGCCGGGCATTGGGCACTACACGGCTGCTGCGGTCTTGAGCATCGCATACGGCGCGCCGCACTCAGTGCTGGATGGCAACGTCGCGCGCGTGCTTGCGCGGCTTGGTGCCGTTCGCGGAGATCTTCGTGCGCCGAGCCAGTGGCGACAGCTTGCCGACAGAGCGCAGGAACTTCTCGCCGTCAAATCCGCGGGAGACTGGAATCAGGCCCTGATGGAACTTGGCGAAACGATTTGCACGCCAAAATCGCCTCGCTGCGGCGAATGCCCTGTTCGAAAATGGTGCCAGGCGCAGAAGCGCGGCCTGGTGGACAAAATTCCCGAACCGCGCAGGAAGCGCGCCACGGTTCGCCAGAGAATTGCGGCCGCCGTGCTGCTCGATCCGTGCGGGCGAACGCTGCTCGTTCGCGATCCAGGAGCGCACGACGAAGTGCTGTTCTCACACATGTGGCAGTTCCCTGCTGTCGAATCTCCGCGAGATGGAGGCGCAGAGCTAGTCAGGCATCTCCATGAGCGCTATGGCTTTGAGGCGCCGGCGCCGAAGGAACTCAGGGCATCCAAGCATGGCGTGACGTATCGAGACATCACGCTCGTGCCATTCCTGCTCCGTGTGGAGTCGTTGCCCGCGCTCCCGCGTTCGCGCCGGCTGCCGCTGGCACAAATCGCTCGCGTGCCTCTTTCGAGCGCGACTCGGAAAATCGCCGAAAGTGCGCTGCGAGCGATTGACTCGGATGTAACCGGCGGAGCCAGTCTGCGAATTCACCGCGGCAGGCGAATGCTAGACTGAAAGTTCGTCATGTCCATCGAGGCGCAAACCGAACAGGCATCGCTGCCCGCTATTGAACGGTATTTCGAGATCTCTCTATTTTTCCTGGTGGCAATCGGGTTAGTCGCCGTCATCTCGACTGGGAAACTGGATCCGGTCTCGATGCTGGTGTCGGCAGTCGTCCTCGCCTGGAAATGCGTTCGAATCTTTCGCCGGGATGCGCCGGAACTGAGCTCGCGCGCGGCCACGGGCCTCGTTCTCGGGTATTTTCTATTTTTCCCGATCGACCTCTGGTTCATCTCGCGCGCCCTTGCAGCCGACGCGCCGAATCCGCCGCTTTATGCCGCGCTTCTTGCCGCCATTCACCTGATGATTTTCGCGACGCTCGTCCGCCTGCTTTCGACGCGCACGCCGCGCGACCAAATGTTTCTGGCCATGCTCGCCGTTACGTGCATGCTCGCGTCCGCAATCCTCACGGTGGACACGACATTCCTGGTTTCACTGGCTATTTTCCTGCTCGTCTCCGTCTCGACGTTCGTCGGACTCGAGATTCGCAAGGGCGCAAAAGGCGCCGTGACCGCGCCTCTCGAAGCCGACAGCCTGACCGCGAAGCGCCTACATCGAGCCGTTGCGCTCATTTCGGTTTTCGTGACCGTCAGCGCTCTCATCATCGGCGGCGGGATTTTCTTTCTGATTCCGCGATTCACTGCGGGCTATCTGAGCGCGCTGAGCCTTCGGCCGTCGTTAATGACCGGATTCAGCGACAACGTGTCGTTGAATCAAATCGGCGAGATCAAGAGAAACAGCGCTGTCGCCATGCGCGTCCACGTTGCGGGCGATCCGGGCCTCGCGCAGAATATTCACTGGCGCGGAATCGTTCTCACTAATTTCGATGGACGCCGGTGGTTTAAGCGCCCACAGGAACAAATGCTGATCGTGCCTGCGCCCGGCGGGGCGTATCTCATGGGCGATCCGTCCGGGCTGCGCGGGGACGAATTTACAATGCTGTCCTACACCATCCTCCTCGAACCAGTGGCGACGGATGCAATCTTCGTCGCGCCCCGCGCCGTGGAGCTTCGCGGGCGCTTCGGGCCGGGTCTCGACCGCCCCGGTGCGCCGCAGCGCGCGGGTTTCATTCAAATCGACGCCACTGGCACGCTTACGAATCCTTCGCACAATGACGTTCGCCTTCGTTACGATGGCGTCTCGCACGTCCCGAATATTCCTCCCGCAAAGCTCCGGGCGGCCTCGAGCGATTATCCCGCGCGCATTCTCGAAGAGTATCTGCAGCTCCCGCGAATCGATCCGCGCGTGAAATCGCTGGCAGATTCGATCGTCGCGCCGACCAGGAATCGCTATGACGCAGCCGCGAACATCGAGCGATATCTCCGCACGCGCTACGCCTACACCCTGAATCTCGACACGCCGCCGGACAAAGATCCGCTCTCTTATTTTCTTTTCGAGAAACGCGCGGGACATTGCGAGTATTTTGCCTCCGCGATGACGGTCATGCTTCGCGCCGAAGGCATTCCGGCGCGTTTCGTCACCGGATTTTTGCCCGGCGAATACAACGACGTGGCCGGCGATTACATCGTCCGAGGCAGCGATGCCCACGCGTGGGTCGAAGCGTTTTTCCCCGGCCACGGTTGGATCACGTTCGATCCCACTCCGCCGGGAGATGCGCGGCCCGGAGGACTCTTCGCCAGACTCTCGCTTTATTGGGATTGGTTTCAATACAACTGGAACGAATGGATCGTAAGCTACGACTTCGGCCACCAGGAAGCGCTCGTGCTCGGAGTTCAACATACTTCGCAGAACTGGGCGCAACAAATCAAAGCCTATTACACGCGAAAGCGCGACGCGACACTTGCGGCGCTCACGGTGCTCGAGCGTCGCGCCGAAAAATCGCGATTCCTATTGCCCGGATCATTTGTCGCGCTGGTTCTCATAATCTTGATCGCTCGCGGCGCCGCGCTTGGAAATTTCGTGCGGACGCGTTGGAGCCTGCGTGCGCATCGCGGCGGCGACTTGCCGCCCGATCTCGCCACCGTCGAGTACCGCGAGATGTTGAAATTGCTCGAGCGCCGCGGCTGGAAAAAACTCCCTGCGCAAACACCGCTTGAATTCGCCGTCTCCATCCCCGACGCGCAGTTCGCCGCGCCTGTCGCTCAACTCACCGAACTCTATCAATCGTCGCGATTCGGCGCGCATCCGGCCAGCGCGAGCCGGATGGAGTCACTTCTCGCCGGAATGAAACAACTGCTGCGCGCACGGCCACCCGCCTCCAGAGCGTGAGTGTGTAAAACGCTCAAACTGCTTCAGGCCTGTTGAAGTTCGCTGCATGACGCAGCGGAGTTTTTACTGCCGCCCGTGTCCCAACGCGCCGGTATGCTAAAATCTTGAATTTGAGTCCTGCGGGGATTCGCTCAGGCATGCCTAAAGTCGGATTCGTCAGCCTCGGTTGCCCGAAGAACCTCGTCGATAGCGAGGTGATGATGGGCATTCTCGCGCGCGGCGGCTATGAGATCACGCCTCGTGCGGACGACGCCGACGTCTTGGTGGTGAACACCTGTTCTTTCATCGCGCCCGCGCAGCAGGAGTCCGTTCAATCCATCCTCGAAATGGCCGAGCACAAGAAATTTGGCCGTGCGAAAAAACTAATCGTTGCGGGCTGCCTCGTCGAAAGATTTCGCGATCAAATTCTCGAGCAGATTCCGGAAGTGGATGCGGTTGTCGGGACGGGCGAAGTCGAGCGGATTCTCGAAGCGTGCGAAGGCGAGTTGAAAGTGCTTCCGGCCGAGCCGCCGGCATTTCTTTATCACGATCTCATGCCGCGAATCCTCGCAACGCCTCGGCACACGGCCTACATCAAGATCAATGAAGGCTGCGATCATCCGTGCACGTTTTGCATCATCCCGCAATTGCGCGGCCGGTTTCGCAGCCGCCGCTTCGAATCCGTCGTCCGGGAAGCGGAAAATCTGGCAGCCGCGGGCGTGCGCGAGATTTCACTGATTGGCCAGGACACGACGTTTTATGGAGAGGATCTCGGCCTGCGCGACGGATTGCCGCTGTTGCTCGAGCGCCTGGCCCAGATTGACGGCCTGCACTGGATTCGCTTTCTCTACTGCTATCCGAACCGGATCACGCCGCGACTTCTCGATACGATTGCAGCGCATCCGCGCCTCGCGAAATATATGGACATCCCGCTGCAACATGCGAGCAAAGGCGTCTTGCAGCGCATGCAACGCGGTTCGCACGGCGGCGCGTTTTTGAAGCAGCTCGAGCGAATTCGCCGCGCGGTTCCCGATGTCTCGCTGCGCACTTCATTCATCGTTGGCTTCCCTGGCGAGACGCAGCAGGATTTTCGAATCCTCTGCGATTTTGTCCGCGATGCCGAATTCGATTGGATGGGCGTGTTCAATTATTCCGATGAAGATGCGGCGCGGAGCTTTCATCTCGACGGAAAAGTTGAGCCGGAGACTATCGCCGAGCGTCGCGACGCGCTGATGCAGATTCAAAGGAAAATTTCACAGCGCAAGCTGCGCGCGATGGCCGGAAAACGCGTGAAGGCCATGCTCGAAGGCCCGTCGAAGGAAATGGACTTGATCTGGGAAGCACGCACCGAAGGGATGGCTCCGGAAATTGATGGAAAGATTTTCGTCACGGAAATCGCGGGCGTCGAAGATACTGCAGCCCTGCCGCCCGCGGGCACGATGGCGACCGTGGAAATCACCGAAGCGCAGGATTACGATCTCGTCGGCCGCGTGATCGACTTCGGACGTGCGCCGGCGGTGCAGCCGCAAGCGACGATGCCGGTACGCTCGGATCTCGTGTCCATCGACCCGTTGTCGTCGTAGCGATTTCGCAAGTCACCGAACATGAAGCGCAATTGCCCGATTTGCAAGAAACCCACCGATTCCGAGACCGACGCCGAGTTTCCGTTTTGCAACGAACGATGCCGCACGCTCGATCTCGGCAATTGGGCGAGCGAGAAGTACGTGATCTCGGAGCCAGTGATCGACGAAGACTCGCCGCAAGACCGCTCGCCAGCGGATCCCGATGACCAACGCAACTGACTTGAGCGGGCCTTCGCCCGGGCGCAAGCCGGTCGTCTCCTATGCGATCGCGACGGCTCTCGGGCTCGGCTATCTCAAGCCCGGGCCAGGCACCTGGGGCTCGCTTGCAGGAATCCTGGTCGCGACGATTCCTCTCTGGGGAATTCGCATTTTCAAGAACCTGAGCGGCGGTGTCAGCGTTTTCACGATTCCGTTGGGCGATCAGGCTTTAGACCCATTCGTGTTTTTTCAGATTCTGATGGCCGTCGCGATTGCCGCGCTGGGTGTGTGGGCGGCAGGACGCGTCGCCAAGTTTAGCGGAAGTCACGATCCACAATTTGTCGTGATTGACGAAGTTTCCGGGCAACAGCTCACTCTGCTGCTCGGCGGGTTTGGGCCCCATCGCGGTGCGAACGCGATTCAGGGCATACTGTGGGCCAATCATCCGCTGGCTGTCTTCGGATCGATCGAGCCCAACTGGAAATATTTGCTACTGGGCTTTATACTTTTTCGTGCGTTCGATATCTGGAAGCCTTTTCCCGCGCGCCAGGCGGAGTCGTTGCCGGGCGGCCGGGGAATCATGGCAGACGATTGGGCCGCAGCAATTTACGCCGCTGCGGGACTTTGGATCGCGCGATGGCTGGGGCTATAGAGACGCCATGCGATTGGGCAGATCATCGAACGCAACGAGCGGCGTCCCTCCCGTCGCCTTAAAGAACGCCGAAGCCTGAACTCAGATGAGCTCAAGATCAAGGTCAAACCGATAACGTGCCAAGCCCGCCTCACATCGAAAATGTAAAACCCACGGCAGCCCTCCCCGGTGGCGAGATTTCGATATCGGGAGCGGGATTTGGCGGACGAAATCATGCACGGCCGATCGTGCGTTTCGGGGATGCCGAAGGCAGTATCGTCATGGCTGCCGAGACGCGAATTATTGCGCGCGTTCCCGAGCGGGCCGGAGGCAGCGCCGTTCGTATTTCGCTCGGCAGCGCCGAGAGCCAGCCGTTCCCGATCGCACTGGGTGTACAACTCGCCGACAATCTTCATGCCGTCGCGAATCCGGCCGTAGATTCCGCAGGAAATGTTTACGTCACCTTCAGCGGACAGCGCGGCCAGAAAGTTCCTGTGTCGCTCTACAAAGTGACCCCGAGCAGCTCGGTGAAGCCGTTCGTGACCGAGTTGATGAATCCGACGGGACTTGTTCTCGATCGCGAGGGAATGCTTTACGTTTCCTGCCGCAACGATGGCACGATTCACCGCATTTCGCCCGACGGCCAATCCATGCAATGGATCGAGGGAATGGGAATCGCCACGGGTCTCGCGTTCGATAAAAACAAGAACCTCTACGTCGGAGATCGCAGCGGCACAATTTTCAAAATCAATTCCGACCGCGAGATTTTTGTGTTCGCAACGCTCGAACCATCCATGGCTGCGTACCATCTCGCATTCGGGCCGGGCGGCGATCTCTACGTGACAGGGCCGACGACCTCTAGTTTCGACCGGCTGTATCGCGTGACCCCAGCGGGAGAAGTGAATGTGTTTTTCCGCGGACTCGGCAGGCCGCAAGGCATGGCCTTCGATCGTGCCGGCAACTTGTACGTCGCGGCATCGCTGCACGGCCAGCGCGGCGTAGTGCGGCTGACTCCGCAAGCGAAGGCCGATTTGGTGATCAGCGGAAACGGAATTGTAGGCTTGGCGCTTCTTCCTTCGCAGCGCGCAATCCTGACAACCACGAATGCACTTTTCTCTCTCGATTGGGACGTTGAAGGAACGCCTCTTTACGGATAACCTGTCCGCATGAATGCGGAGATCATTGCAATCGGCTCGGAACTTCTCACGCCGTTCCGCCTCGACACGAATTCCCTCTTTCTTACCTGCGAACTGAACAAGCTGGGCATGGAAGTGATTCGCAAAGCCGTGGTCGGTGACGATCGCAAAGAACTGGCCGGCGTTCTGCGGCATGCCATGGACGTGGCTGAAATTGTGATCTGCTCCGGAGGGCTGGGGCCCACGGAAGACGACCTTACCCGCGACGCTGTCGCAGATGTTCTCCGCCGGCGGCTCGTTCGCAACGACGATATCCTTCGCTCGATCCAGGAGCGGTTCAGGCGATTCGGGCGCGCGATGCCCGAGAACAATGTCCGGCAGGCAATGATTCTCGAAGGCGCTGAAATTCTAAAGAATCCCCGCGGCACGGCCCCAGGCCAGTGGATCAAAACGAACGGCCACATTCTCGCGTTGCTTCCCGGGCCGCCGTCGGAGTTGGAAGCGATGTTCGCGAACGAATTGCGGCCCCGGCTGGAAAAGCTGGCGCCGCGCAGGCGCCTCTTCGTGCGCGACCTCCGCATCACCGGCTTGCCGGAATCCGAAGTCGAGCAGCGCGTCGAACCCGTGTATCGCCGGTATCCCGATGCGGCGGTGACAATCCTCGCCGCTCCAGGCGAAATTCAGCTGCACCCGCGCGTTTGGTCCGAAGACGCTGCGGCTGCTGGGAGAACGCTGGACGAAATGGTGAAAGGGTTCACGCTGGCGCTCGGTGAGAATCTTTTTTCGACGTCGGGAGAGGCGATCGAAGAAGTGATCGCGCGCGAGCTGCAGCAGCATCACTCGACGGTCTCAACCGCGGAAAGCTGCACCGGCGGAATGGTCGCGGAGCGATTGACGAATGTGCCGGGCAGCTCGACTTACTTTCTTGGCGGCGCCGTGTGTTACAGCAACGAGCTCAAGACTGCCTGGGCCGACGTGCCGCCGGATTTGATCGAATCAAAGGGCGCTGTGAGCCCCGAAGTCGCCGTGGCCCTGGCCGACGGAATTCGCAGGCGGACGGGCGCGACTTACGGCATCGGCGTCACGGGCATCGCAGGGCCGGGCGGTGGAACTCCGGAAAAGCCGGTGGGCCTTGTGCACATCGCCCTCGCCGACGAGAAAAGCGCCAAAGAGCGCGCGCTTCGTTTCCCGGGCGACCGTGACCGGATCCGCATGCAAGCGACAGTCGCCGCGCTTGATATGCTCCGGCGCCATTTCTTGTACGCGACGCTCGGCAAGGGGTAGGATGTGCGCCTGTTTGTCGCGCTCGAAATCCCCGAAGGTATCCGGCGGGCGCTGGCGGAACTGATCGCGCGGTTGAAAGACACGACGCAAAGCGCACGCTGGGTCCGTCCGGAAGGCATTCACGTCACGTTGAAATTTATTGGTGAAACTCCGGCGGAGAATGTGCCTGCGATTCAGCAAGCTCTCACGAATGTGCGGAGCAATGCCTCGGTCGAGGCGCATTTGCTTGGCTGCGGATTTTTCCCGAACGACCGCCGTCCTCGCGTTCTCTGGGTCGGCGTCGAGGGTTCGCCGAATCTCGCGGAACTCGCCGCCGCCGTGGAGACGCGCCTGACGACGCTCGGAATTGCAGCAGAGTCGCGCCCATACAAGCCGCATTTGACGCTCGCGCGATTTCAAAGCGCCGAAGGCGTTCCGCGCCTGCTTGAAAAACTTCGGACTCTCGAACCGTTCGACTTCGGCGGAATGCGCGCGGACGAATTTCATTTGTTTCAAAGCGAATTGCAGCGCGGCGGCGCCCGCTACACGCGCCTCGCCTCATTTCCATTTGTCGCGGGCGCGTCGTGAACCGTTTGTGGCTGATTCCAGTGATCGCGTATGCGCTCGGCTCGATTCCTTTCGGCCTGCTGATCGTAAAGGCGACAAGCGGCAGTGACGTCCGCAAATCGGGGAGCGGCAATATTGGCGCCGCCAACGTTTCTCGCGTCGGCGGGCTCGGCGCTGGCGCGCTGACGCTGTTACTGGACGCCGCGAAAGGCTACCTCGCCGTCTGGCTCGCCGCGCGCTGGAGCGGCGGAAGCGTTCGATGGCTGACCATAGCGGCAGTGTGCGCGGTCCTCGGCCATATGTTTCCGGTTTGGCTCGGATTTCGCGGCGGCAAGGGCGTAGCGACGAGCCTCGGCGCATTCATTCCGATTTGTGGGAAAGCCGTGATTGCCGCGGCCGTGCTGTGGCTTGTGGTCGTCGCCTTTTGGCGATATGTTTCGCTTGGCTCGATCGCCGCGGCTGCGGCAATGCCGATTCTTATCTACCTGCTCTATGCGCCGGGGCATGCGCCTGCATCGATTCTTTCAGCGGGAACAATGTTCATTGCACTGATGGTGATCTGGAAGCACCGCGGGAACGTGCAGAGGCTTATTAACGGGACCGAGAATCGGATCACGCGCCAACGCTAGCGCGCAGCCACATTCCTTGAACAAAATCGCCATCATCGGGGGGGCAGCTGGGGTACGGCGCTCGCCATCGTGCTGTCGCGCAGCCGCAAGCCTCACGCGATTTCGATCTGGGCGCGCGAGCCGGAAATTGTCGAATCGCTGCACGCCCGCCGCGTGAACGAAGTCTTCCTTCCCGGCTTCGAATTGCCGCAAGCGGTCCACGCTACCGGCGATCTCGCCGACGCCGTGCGAAATGCCCAAATCGTTCTCGGTGTTATGCCGTCCCAGCACGCCCGCGAACTCTACGCGCAGATTCTTCCGCAATTGTCGCCTGGCGCCGCGCTCGTAAGCGCGACGAAAGGTCTCGAGCCGGATACTGTGTTGCGAATGACCGAGGTCATCGCGCAAGCCGGCGCGCGCCCTGATGCATTGCGAATCGCGGCGATTTCAGGGCCTTCGTTTGCGCGAGAAGTTGCCCGCGGTGATCCGACGGCGATTGTGATTGCGTCGAACGACGCGCGCCTCGCCGAGGAAATACAAGAGGAATTCTCCGGCCCGACTTTTCGGCTGTACACGAATTCAGACGTCGTCGGCGTCGAACTTGCCGCCGCAATCAAGAACGTCATCGCGATTGCCGCTGGCGTGACGGAAGGACTGGGTCTCGGGCACAACACCCTCGCCGCTCTGATCACGCGCGGCCTCGCGGAAATGGCCCGCCTGGGCATTGCCATGGGCGGCAAACCCGAAACAATGTCGGGCCTCGCGGGCATGGGCGATCTCGTCCTCACCTGCACTGGCGCGCTCAGCCGGAATCGCAGCGTGGGCGTCGAATTGGGCAAAGGGCGGAAGCTCGAAGAAATAATGGGTGGTATGCGCATGGTGGCCGAGGGCGTTCCGACGACGGCGGCTGCTCAAACGCTCGCCGTGCGGATGAAAATCGAAATGCCCATCACCGAGCAGATGCACGCAGTTCTCTACGAGGGCCGATCCCCGCGCGACGCCATCCGGCAACTGATGGAGCGGCGCCTCAAAGGCGAGTAGCGCTCCAGCCCGACCCTAAATCCCTGCTCCGCTGGCATTTAGCGCTGTCCGGCCGTCAAATCCGCACTACCAACAACTCAATCTCTAGCCCGCGGCAGGTGACGCATGCGCCACGCCAGCCCGTCGTGTCAGTTGTTGGGGGGACGGGTATCCGATAGCATTTTTAAGCTGGAATATCGAGTGCAACTACCCGATCTAAAACCGCTGGGGAGTCGTCGTCTCAAAATCCTTTGGATCGTCCTGGGAGCGCTGCTGCTCGTCAGTGTGACGCCGCTCTGGCTCTATCACCGCGAAGTTTTGCGTCTGAGCGAAGACAAGCTGGAAGACGCCGAGCGCGTTCAGCAACAGGAAATCGCGCGAGCCATTGCGGGCGAAATTCTACAATTTCAATCCAATCTGCACGAAGAGCTGGCCACTCAAAGGCAGTTCATGGCGCTCGCGGGATGGATCCCCGACGTCAATGATCCGTCGAACGCTCCGCCGGTGAGCCGACTCCTGCAAAAGATCATCGAAAGCAATCCGAATATTCTCTACGTGACGGCGGTGAACCGGCAGGCACGCGGCGAATCGGCGGGCAGCATCCGCGCAGATCAGGACCCGTTCGTCGACGCCACGCTGAAGCGCGCATTTACCGCCAGCATCCAGCAGGTGAACTTCATGAGCGAGCCGTTCGCGCTCCAGCCGAACAACCGCCCGGCGCTGGTAATGTCGGTCCCGCTGTTCTCGGGCGGACAATTCACCGGAATGCTCGCGGCGGTGGTGTCGCTCGATCGAGTGGTCGCGCGGCTGCAGGATGCCAGCACACATGACCGCGTCTTCTTTGTTGCGGACATCCATGGGCACATTGTGGCGCACGCGCAAACGAATGACATGATACCGGGACTGGATGTTTCGCGGACTTCGGCAGTGGTGGAAAAATTCAAGGAACTGCCGCAAGACTTACGCACGACGGCGACGATCCGGTTCAATGAGATGCAAAAAGACAGCAAGCACCCGGTTGAAATGATCGGAACCTACAGCACCATACCCGCGCTGCGATGGGCGGTTGTCGCGCAACGCAGCATGGAGCAGGCGCGAATCGATGCCGGCGTTGAGGATCTCACGCGCGAAGCCCTGCGATTCGTTCTGGGCGCGACATTCGTGGCGCTCCTGTTCGGATATTTATTTGCGCTCGGGATTACACAGCCGATTCAAAGTCTCGTGTCGTCTACGCGAGCCATCAGCCGTGCCGAATTTCACGAGCGCGTTGAAGTCAGCGGCGCCGCCGAAATCAGCGAGCTGGCCGAAACATTCAACAGCATGGCGAATGACATCGAGCAACACGTCGAGCGTCTGGAGCAGGCCGCGCGGGAAAACCATGATCTCTTCGTCGGCTCGATTCGCATGCTCTCCGCCGCCATCGACGAAAAGGATCCATATACACGCGGACACTCGGGCCGTGTCGCGCGATATTGCCTGATCATCGGTGAAGGCCTGGGGCTAGGACCGGAAGAGCTCGAACGCCTGCGCATCGCCGCGCTACTGCACGACGTCGGCAAAATTGGCGTGGACGATCGAGTGCTAAAAAAGCCGGGCCAGCTTACGGCTGAAGAATTCGATCTGATGAAGCAGCACACCATCAAGGGCGCGAACATTATGCGGCCCGTGGCGAAATTGAACGATGTCCTGCCCGGAATCGAATTGCACCACGAGCGCATGGACGGCAAAGGCTATCCCTACGGCCTCAAGAGCGACCAGATACCGCTGATGGCGAGGATCATAGCCGTCGCGGACACATTCGACGCGATGACCACGAACCGGCCTTATCAATCCGCGATGGAGCTCGATTACGCAATGGAGCGAATCCGGTCGTATTCGGATACGAAGTTCGATCCGACCGTAATCCAGGCACTGGAAGCCGCCGTTCACTCCGGAAGATTGCGCATCAGCGCCACTCTCGTCGAAGTCTAGATTTTGGTCTGCCACAGCGTTTCCATTTCCACTCCGGGCAGCGCTCGCGCTGAGCCAAAGTGATTTGCGCGATTCGTCTGCTAGAATCAATTGCTCCAGAAACGGAAGGCATGCTGAATGATTTCGCTATTCGGAAAACCGGAGCCGACTCTTCTCGAACGGCTGAAAGAATCCGTCAGCAAGACGCGGACGGAACTTGCGGCCAAAGTCGAGCAGATTCTAACCGGCGACCGGCCCGTTGATCCCGAAGTTCTCGCGCAGCTCGAATCCGCGCTGCTTTCGGCGGACATCGGAGTCAGCACGACGAAAGAAGTGCTGGCCGCGTTGCGCGCGCAGGTGAACGAGCACAAGCTCGAAGGCGCCTCGGCGCTCAAGCAAGAGCTCAAGCGCCAGATCGTGAAGATTCTCGCGGCTCCGGTGACGAGCGAAAATGGAGCCGGGTCTGCGGCGCCACGAGTGATTTTCGTGGTCGGCGTAAACGGCACCGGAAAGACGACGACAATCGGCAAACTCGCGCATCGATTGAATTCGGATGGCCGCTCGGTGGTGCTTTGCGCTGCCGACACGTTTCGCGCGGCAGCAAACGAACAGCTCGAGGTCTGGGCGCGGCGATCGAATCTCGATTTGATCAAGCAGAAGCCGGGCGCCGATCCGGCGTCTGTGGTTTTTGACGCGTTGAGCGCGGCGAAATCGCGCGGCGCTGATGTCGTCATTGTCGACACGGCGGGACGCCTTCACACCAAGTCCAACCTGATGGCAGAACTCGAAAAAATGAAGCGCACAGCGGCGAAAATCGTGCCCGGCGCGCCGCATGATGTCCTTCTGGTTCTCGATGCGACGACCGGACAAAACGGCCTGACGCAAGCGCGCGAATTTACGAGCCACGCCGGCATCACGGGCATTGTGTTGACGAAACTCGATGGCACGGCAAAAGGCGGGATTGTCGTTGCGATCGCGCGCGAGCTTGGATTGCCGATCCGCTTTGTCGGCACCGGCGAAAAAATCGACGATCTGGTGCCTTTTGACGCGCAAACCTACGCCAACTCGCTCTTCGACTGAAACGAAGTCACAGGACGCTCGCTGGATGGCGCGCGCGCTGGAACTTGCGCGACGCGGAACGGCGCTCGCCTCGCCAAACCCAATGGTAGGAGCGATCGTGGTCCGCTCGGGACGCGCGATCGGAGAAGGATTCCACACGTACGCCGGCCGCAAGCACGCGGAAATCATTGCGCTCGAACGCGCGGGCTCCGGGGCGCGGGGCGCGACGCTTTACATCAATTTAGAGCCGTGCTCGCACACCGGGCGTACAGGCCCATGCTCGCGAGCCATTATCGAGTCAGGCATCAAAAGAGTCGTTGCAGCGATGAAGGATCCGAATCCGCTTGTCGCCGGACGCGGTTTTCGGAGGCTCCGTGCGGCGGGAATCGCGGTGGACGTTTGCAGCAACGAACGCGAGGCGATGGAACTGAATGAAGCGTTTGCAAAATGGATTCGGACGCGCGTTCCTTTGGTCACGCTCAAATCGGCGATGACATTGGATGGCCAAATCGCGGCGACGCGCGGAAAGCCGACGCAAATCACGTCAGCGGCCTCGCGCGAGGCCGTGCAGCAGCTTCGCCACGCTTCTGACGCCATTCTGACGGGGATCGGAACGGTGCTCGCAGACGACCCGAAACTCACGGACCGCACGGGCTTGCCACGACGCCGGCGCTTGCTCCGCGTAGTTTTAGACTCGAAGCTTCGATTGCCGCTTAAGTCGGCGCTGGTGAGATCCGCACGCGGAGACGTGCTGGTCTTCACATTGCTGCCGCCGAAGTCGTCGCGGGCCCGCGCGTTAATCCGCGCTGGCATCGACGTGGTTCATTTGCCGACCCGCGGAAACAGAATCGAACTGCGCGCAGCGCTGGCTGAGCTTGGACGACGCGAAATCTTAAGCGTGCTCCTCGAGGCAGGAACCGAGTTGAACGGCGCTGCTCTCGCGAGCGGAATCGTTGATAAAATAGCGCTCTTTATCGCGCCAAAGATTCTCGGCACGAACGAAGTTCCGTGGGCGCGCTGGCCTCGTTCTCGACCTCGCAAATTGCGAAAGTCTTACGATGTCGAGTACCGGCGCTCCGGCGGAGATTTTGTGGTTGAAGGATATCTGAACGATGTTTACGGGAATCGTTGAAGCAGTCGGAACGATTGAAACTCTCGAGGTTGCTGGAGAGGCGGCACGGCTGCGCGTGAATATTTCCGGCGCGTGGAACGAGCCCGCTCCGTTGACAATCAGCGATAGCATCGCGGTGAACGGCTGTTGCCTTACAGTGGTCGAGTGTGACGCCGGGCATTTCTCGGCCGATCTCTCCGGCGAAACGCTGCGGCGCACATCGCTTGGCGAAAAAAAGCCGGGAGCGCCAGTCAATCTCGAGCGTCCGCTCGCAGCCGGTGCGCGCCTGGGCGGCCATTTTGTTCAAGGCCACGTGGACGCAACGGGTCGCGTCACACGCCTCCGTCGCGACGGCGATAATTGGTGGCTCTCGGTTCGAGTGCCGCAGGATCTGCGCCGCTACGTTGCGGAAAAAGGCTCGATCACGATTGACGGCATCAGCCTCACCGTCGCGGCCTGGCGGGACGGAATCTCGGATTTCGCCATCATCCCGTTCACCTACGACCATACTTCAATTCGCGCGCTCGCCGCCGGAGACAGCGTGAACATCGAATGCGACATTCTGGCTAAATATGTCGAGACGCTCCTCAACGCGCGCGGCGACCGGGCGGTTTCGCGCCTGTCAGTGAAAGAACTGATCGAGCAAGGGTTCTGAGTCAACTGTCTGAGAAAGTGAATCCACATCGTGAGCGCAAACAATACGTTTGATGCTGTGGTGATCGGCGCCGGAGTTTTCGGCTCGTGGACTGCGAGTTTTTTGCAGCGATCCGGCCGGCGCGTTCTGCTTGTCGATCAGTATGGCCCCGGAAATGTCCGCGCGAGTTCCGGTGGCGAATCCAGAATCATTCGAATGGGCTACGGCCTCGACGAGCTGTACACCCGCTGGTCGATGCGTTCGTTGCCGGCATGGGAGGAACTCGATACACGAAGCGGCGCGCGGCTTTTTCATCGCACCGGGGTTCTTTGGATCGCGCCGAAGTATCACGTGAACACGGTCGAGACGCTGGAAACGCTGAAGCGAATCGGAGTTGCGACCGAGGAATTCACCGGCGACGAACTTCGCCGGCGCTATCCGCAGATTTCAGTCGAGCGGGACTGGTTTGGATTTCTCGAGCCGAAGAGCGGAACGATTATGGCGCGGCGCGCCGTCGAGTGGGTCGTCTCGGAAGCGGTGCGGAAAGGCGCGAGCTATCGTACCGAATTGGTGGAAACGCCAAGGGGTGGGATGCGCCTCGCATCCGTTCGTACGCGGAGCGGCGAGAATCTCTCAGCTGACGTCTTCGTGTATGCGTGCGGGCCGTGGCTTCCCGCGGTTTTTCCCGAATTACTCGGCGAACGAATTTTCCCAACGCGCCAGGAAGTTTTTTTCTTCGGAGTCCCGGCGGGAGACGCGAGATTCGCGCCGCCGGCGCTGCCGACATTTCTCGATCGCGCGACGGAATATTACGGAATGCCGAGCCTCGAAAGCCGGGGACTGAAGGTTGCGTGCGACGATCACGGCGACCGCGCCGATGCCGATCTTCAGGAGCGCGTGCCAAGCGCTGCGAAAATCGCTTCCGCGCGAGAATATGTTGCGAAGCGATTTCCAGCGCTCGCTGGCGCGCCGATCGTCGAAGCGCGCGTGTGCCAGTACGAGAATACGTCGAGTGGAGATTTTCTGATCGATCGGCATCCCGCCTTCGAGAACGTATGGCTGGTGGGCGGCGGGTCGGGGCATGGCTTCAAGCACGGCCCGGCGCTCGGCGAATACGTCGCGGAGAGGATTAATGCAGGAGGCGCTGTCGAACCGCGATTCTCGCTGGCCACGAAGCGAACGGTGCAGGCGCGAACGGTATTTTAGCGGCTGCGTGTGGCGACTAGCGCGCGGACGCGGCCGCACGCCTTTTGGCTCGCGCGCCGCGAAAATACAGAATCAGCCCGAGAAATACGGCGACAGCAGTGCCTCCTACAAGCTTCGTTTCGAAAAGAATCTTGTTCTCCGATTCGCCCGGCGGAATCAACGACAGAGCGATTCCCGCCGTGACCACCAGGAATCCAAGACCTCCCGCCATCCACACTCCAATTTTTCCGCCAGGAATCAGGACGCCCTGTGTGTTGTTCTTGCGATCCGGCCGGTTCGAGAGTTTGATCACCGCGGCGTACATGTACAGGAACGGAATGAAGTAAAGAATTGTGGCCGCATCAACGAGGACTTGGTAGGCGCCAATAGTAGTCTCGTTGATCTGGCTGGCGAGGAGCACGACGGCTGAAATGATTGCCTGCACCAAGATCGAAATGTAGGGCGTGTGCCATTTCGGATGAATTTTTCCGAACGCGGCCGGCATGTAATGATCGATGCCGACGACGAAGGGCACGCGCGCGACGCCCGCGACAGTCGTCCCGACGCCGCCCGCATTGCCGAACGCCGCGAGTAGCGCCGCGATCATTCCAATGGCGCCAATTTTCAAGGTTGTGGAAGCGACGGTCAACGCCTGAAACACGCCACTCTTCGGATCGACTGACTCGCTGGGCATCAAATTGAGAACGGCAATCGTTCCCGCAATGTAGACGATGGCGATGAGGACGCCCGACGCGTAAATCGCGCGAGGAACGGTCTTGTGCGGATCGCGAATTTCTTCGCTCATAGCTGAAACAAGCTCGAGTCCGACGAAAGCGAATGCGATCTGCGGCCAGAAATTTACCGTGTCCCAATTCCAGCGCGGCAGCATGTTCGGAATCGTGAAGTGCGAGACGCTGCCCTGGCGATGCCACAAGTAAAATCCCGCCCCGACCAGCATCAGCAACGGAACATACGTGCCCACGCCGCCCGCATTCTGCAGCCACTTCCCGATATTAAGTCCCACGATGTTCATGACAACAGCGACGAACAAAAGCGCGAACGAGCCGATCAAAAGGAAATTGCGATCCTGCGCCAAGTGGCCGAAGCTTGGGCCGCCAATGTATGCAGCCATCGAAGCACTGGCGAGCAGCAACCCCGGAAAATAAAAAAAAGTGTAGACCCAATAGGTCCAGCCTGCGACGAAGCCGTGGAATTCTCCGAATGCTTCCTTCGACCACACGTAGAGGCCGCCTTCTTCGGGAAAGCGCGTGGATAGCTCGACGATCACGAGCGCGCTGGGGACGAAAAAGAAAAGAGCCGCGAGAATCCAAAGCGAAATCGAGGATGTTCCGTTGTGCGCGGCGGCAGCGATCCAACGCGGGCCAAGGACGGCTGCAATATTAAAAAGCAGCACGTCCCAAAAACCCATTTCACGGCGCAGTTGTTTTTTGGGATCAGTGGGGGCTGGCGCGCTCAACGATTTTCCTGTGGAACAGGCGCCTCCGTGCGGCGCGAAAAGGTTTTGGCGTCGCTGCACGATAGCAAATATAAAGCTTGGCATCTACGCTGAAATGCGGGGAGAGTGAGAAGGCACGAGCGTGCAGGCGCTGCTGCGTTACGGAACAACCGCGTCGAGCGCGGGAATTAATTCGTCTTGCAGTCGAAAATTCCTGAGGAATGGATCGGACGTGTTCTCGAATTCCTGCCACGTGCCGAAGAATGTGACTTTGCAATCCTGCAGAAAGATGATGCGGTCGGCGAGCTTCCGCGCCAGATGAGTATCGTGAGTCACGACGATTGACGTCTTCTGCAATTTTTTCTTGAGGCGCGAAATCAGATCCCCGATATAGCCGGCCATCAAAGGATCAACCATCGTCGTCGGCTCGTCGTAGAGAATCGCCTCGGGATTTTCGGCAAGCGCCCGCGCAATTGCCACCGAGCGCTTCATCCCCGTGCTCAGTTCGTCTGGCAGGCGATCCGCAAATTCGGCGACTTCGAGAGTTTCGAGCAATTCGTGGACGCGTGCGTCAATTTTATCTTCGTCGAAGCCGCGCCCCTCCATCGGGAATGCGATATTTTCGGCCACCGTGAGCGAATCGAAGAGCGCTCCAGATTGAAAAACCATGGTGACGCGCCGGCGAATATCGGCAAAGTGGTCTTCGGTCGCGTCGGTGACGTCTTCGCCGGCCACGATAATTCGACCGGCATCGGGCTTCAGAAATCCAAGCAACAGTTTCAAGCTGACGGATTTGCCGACGCCGCTGCGTCCCATGATGACCGCGGTCTCGCCCTTGTCGACGTGAAAGCTGACATTTTTCAACACATCAAGGTCGTCGAAAGAAATTGAGACGTCGCGGAATTCGAAATAATGATCGCTCATGGCCGCGCCACTGTTCCATATTTTCGCTCAAGAGCGGCTGCGATTTCCTCAAGATCTTTCGAAGAGTTCAAATTTTTGAAGAGAAGCCCTTCGGCGTCGAAGCGCTTCCACTCATCCGGCTCGAGGCGCGCGATGCTGAGCTCCGCGAGCCCGTCGGTCACTTTGCGGACACCTCGTGAAACTGCGGCGGCAACGATTGGGGCGCAGCGTTTTCGATATATCGCGCAAAGCGGCTCGGCGCCGCGCTCGCTGAATGGCACGACGGCATCCGCATCGGATTGAGCCGCGCGATCGATCAAATACGCGAGCCATTGCGAAGTCAAAAAAGGCAGATCGCAGCCCAGAATCAAATTCCACTCCGCGCCCGTTTCTCGAAGCGCAGTGGAAATACCCCCGAGCGGACCGAGTCCCGGCGAATCGTCGGCCAGAATCCTCAAATTCAAAGCTGGATATCGCTGAGGCGGGCCCACGATCACCGGCGCGCCAGCCAGCGGCTTCACGACCTCGGCAATGTGCAATACGAGCGGCGACCCGCCGAACTCGAGCAGCGCTTTGTCGCGGGCCATGCGCGAGCTTTGGCCGCCCGCGAGAATGTATGCCGCGACGCTGCGTTTGCTTACCATCCGCTTTACTTCCCCGGACGCCGAATGCCCAACTCGCGCAACTTCTCCTGCAAACTTTGCCGATGCAGGCCCACTTCGGCGGCAGTTTGCGAGACGTTCCAATGATGCTGTTCCAGCTTACCCTTCAGGTAGGTTATCTCGAACTCTCTTTTCGCTTTTCGAAAATCAGATTCGCTCAGATATTGCGCACTGCCCGCGTCACCGTGGCCCGCCGAGTGACCGGACTCATGCTGCAATTCAGCCGGCAGATCGGCTGCGCGAATTTCATTTCCGGTCGCGAGAATCAGGCTCCGCTCGAGCGCATTTCGCAATTCACGAACATTTCCCGGCCAATCGTATTTTTCCAGCAATTGCATCGCTCCGGAATTCAATTGAGCGACGCGCTGATGCCGCGCTCCAAGTTGCGCAACAAACGCGCCGCCCAGCGCCGGAATATCTTCCTTGTGATCACGAAGCGGCGGAATTTCTATCGTGACGACACGAAGGCGATAGTACAAATCCTCGCGGAACCCGCCGGAGGCGATTTCAGCAGGCAAATCGCGGTGAGTCGCGCTGATCACACGCACATCAACGGCGATCGGCTGCGCGCCGCCGAGACGCTCGATGCTGCGATTTTCGAGCGCACGCAAGACTTTTGCCTGCGTAACGGGATTCATATCGCCGACTTCGTCGAGGAAAAGCGTCCCACCGGACGCGAGTTCAAATTTTCCCTTGCGTTGTTGCGCCGCTCCGGTGAACGCGCCCTTCTCAAACCCGAACAATTCGGATTCGATGAGATTTTCCGGAAGAGCCGCGCAGTTTACAGCCACAAACGGCTTGTCCGCCCGCGGAGAGCGCGCGTGGATTTCTTGCGCGAGCAAATCCTTACCCGTACCGCTCTCGCCCAGGATCAACACGGTGACATCCGTCGGAGCGACCCGCGCGGCCAGATCAAAGACTTGGCGCATTCCCGCGGACCGGCCCAGCATCCTCCCAAACTCCCCCGCCGAGACCAATTCCCGGCGCAACCGTTCGTTTTCTTCGCTCAGCTCAACGAGCTTCACCAGATTCTCCACGCGTTTGCGCAGTTCCTCGATGTCGACGCCTTTAACGATGTAGTCCGCGGCCCCAAGCCGCATCGCTTCCACGGCTGTTTGCGCCGTATCGAGCGCGGAAACCACGAGCACGGGCCCGTTGTTTCCCGTTTCGCGCATCCAACTTAGAAACGAGATTCCGTTTTCATCCGGCATGACGAGATCGAGAAGAACGAGATCAGGCCTCGCGACCGTAATGGCCTCGCGCGCGGCGTTGGCCGACCCGGCTTCGACAATTCGATACTTGTTTTCGAGCGCGCGTCGAAAACCATAGCGCACAGCCGGCTCGTCGTCGACGATCAGGATCGTTCTCACTGTTCCATACTTCCCGCAGCGCGCTCAACCTTCGCTCCCGATTGAGCGCTCACGATGAGGCCAGCGGCAACGTGACTGTAAATTTTGTTCCTCGCTCGTCACTCACGGGGCTCTCGATTTCAATGGTTCCGCCGATTTCGCCGAGCCGCCTAGTAACAATCGCTAATCCCAGGCCTGTCCCGTTCGCTTTCGTTGTAAAGAACGGCTGAAAAATTCTCTCGCGGACGTTGGCCGAAATGCCGGGCCCGGCATCGCGAATCTCGACAATCCAGCACCCATTGTTTCGATGCGCTCCGATATCGATTCGTCCGCCGGCGGGCTGGGATTCCACGGCATTCAAGATGAGATTTGCGAAAATGTCGCTCAGCGCTTCTTCCGAGCCGCGAACGCGGGTTGCGTCGCCAAAAGTGGCGCACTCGACGCGCACGCCTCGCTGTTCCGCATCCCTTCGCAACACGTTCACAACTTCCGTGATTACCGCGCCGCCTGCGGCCGTTTCGTCCGCTCCCGCTGCCTGCACGGGCGACCGCGAGTAGCGTAATAGCTGCGTCAATTTCGAATCGAGGCGATCGACTTGGGAAAGAATCAGAAGCAAGTCTTCCCGCATGGCCTGGGGCAGCTCACGATTTTCCAATTGTAATTGGACGATCGTCTTCATGGAGCTCAAGGGATTGCGAAGATTGTGCGACACGCTGGCCGCCATCTGGCCGAGCATTGCCATTCGCTCGCGTTCTGCGAATGCGCGCTCGAGTTCAACCTTGTCCTGTATCAGACGACATAGGTCAATGAGCGCCGGCAATTGCTCCGCCAGAAAATCCAGCGCCGCCGTTACTTCGCCGGTCAGCACCGCCCCGGTAGAAGCGGCTTCGATAACGCCAATCTGCTCGCCATTGCGAACGAGACGAGAGCTCGCGACGTGACCGAGACCACCCGGGGAACTCAGCGGTTCGAATTCTCCGCCGTTCAGAACCGTCAGACGCACAACGGATAATCCTAATTCTTCTTTCACCCGCCATTCGACGAATTGCGCGAACTCGACGACGTCTCCGTGCCGCGCCTGTTCCTGAAGCTCCGAAAGGAGCCGCTGCAATCTGTCGAACCGCCGCTTAAAAGTTCGCTGGACCGCGCGGCCGATTCCGCGCTCGAGGGGCTCGAAGAGCACGACGAGGATGAATAGAAGAGTGCTCGCCGTCGCTTCGGGCGGCAGAACCGGCTCGAGCCATCCGCTCACTCGCCTTACGAGTGTGAGATAAAGCAAGGCCAGAAACGCGGCAGAAAGCGCATACACGAGATTCTTCTGCGAGCCGATTTCGAGAAAATTGTGGCGCAGAATCCAATACTCGAGCACGGCGCTCACGGGGATCGCGGACAAAAGGATCGTTAGCGCCAGACCATCAGCCCAGATCGGCTGCGGAGGCCCTCCGATTGCATAAACGTAGATCGTGAGCGCACCGACGGTTGCCCCGAACAATCCGAGAAAGCGGAAAAGATTGCGAAAGCCCGCGAGAGGCCTGGCGGCAATCTGGAAATCGAGCACGGCACTCGCGATCAGCGCGACTCCGAAGCAAATCGCGTACGAAGAGCCGGATTTATTTCCAGCCGTGAAGAATTCGAGTGAGTTCGACGCCAGCAGTCGCGGAAACAGCCGCAGACTCACGAGCAGCGACGCCAGGTAGCTCAACGCCGCCACTATGCGCAGCCACTTTTTCGCGCTTTCCTCACCGAGCAGGAAATACTCAACGTGCGTGTGGAACACAAGAGCGGGGAGGAGAGCCAGTCCCAACGCCATGAGCCCATTTGCAAAAAGCGTCGTCGCCGCCGGCGGCGCGGCGTAATGAAGGCCGGCGTTGAGAACCAGCAAGCCGCCGCAATAAAACGCAAACAACGCGAGGATCAGAAAGAATAAAACGCGCTCGAAAGCACGCGGACGCCGGTGCCCAAGGATTAGCGCGATGAAAAACAATTCAACGATGGCGCCGGCTGTAAAGCCGAAAAGGCGAACGTAGAAGAGAAGAGGCACGAGCGACCGCCTTGGGATTGGATGCTACGCCTGTCGAGGTCGGGAGGCAAGACTGATGTGTCGGATATTTCTTGCGCCCGTATCCTATTCATAGAAATACTGTTACACGATTTCTGCTGGATTATGAAACCTTTGTAATGGGGCGCAGAATCGCTTGACACGGCTCGAATTTCTGATATATTAGCACTCGCTGTCGAGGAGTGCTAATGAGTCACGGCCTCCTCATCAAGCAATCCTGAGTACTCCACCGGAGGATAAGCAAAGATGGCAGTCAACATCACGCCGCTGCACGACCGCGTTCTCGTGCGGCGAGTCGAAGAGAAAGAGACCGTGAAGGGCGGAATCATCATCCCCGACACGGCCAAAGAGAAACCGCAAGAAGGCGAAGTTATCGCCGTTGGCGCCGGGCGTATTGAGAAGGGCGAGAGAATCCCGCTTGACGTAAAAGCGGGCGACCGCGTCCTTTTCGGCAAATACAGCGGCAATGAAATCAAGGTCGACGATGAGGAGCTTCTCATCCTCAAAGAAGACGAAATCCTGGCAAAAATCGGCGGCGCAGCCAAGGCCGCAAAACGCTGACTTCCCTGACCGCCATCGGCGGAACGGGGCGAATTTCCGAAGAAACCTTAGGAGGATGAAGGAACATGGCAAAGCAAATTGTGACTGGTGAGAATTCGCGCCAGTCCATTCTTCGTGGCGTCAACGTGCTGGCCGACGCCGTGAAAATCACGTTGGGGCCGAAGGGCCGCAACGCCGTGATCGAAAAGAAGTTTGGCGCGCCGATCATCACCAAAGACGGTGTGACGGTGGCCAAGGAAATCGAGCTGCCTGACGCGCTCGAGAACATGGGTGCGCAGATGGTGCGCGAAGTTGCGTCGAAGACGTCCGATGTGGCGGGCGACGGCACAACGACCGCAACCGTATTGGCACAGGCAATCTTCCGCGAGGGCGTAAAGACCGTTGCAGCCGGCGCAAGCCCGATGTCGCTCAAGCGCGGCATCGAGAAGGCCGTCGAGGTTGCCGTCGAGGAAATCAAGAAGCTCCACAAGGACGTGAAGGGCGACATGATCGCGCAAGTCGGCACGATCAGCGCCAATAACGACAAACAGATCGGCAGCATTATCGCCGAGGCGATGAAGAAGGTCGGGAAAGACGGCGTGATCACCGTCGAGGAATCGAAGACGATGGAGACGACGCTGGAAGTGGTCGAAGGCATGCAGTTCGACCGCGGCTACCTCTCGCCTTATTTCGTCACCGATCCGGAGCGCATGGAATGCGTCATTGAGGACGCCCGGATTCTCATCCACGAAAAGAAGATCAGCTCGATGAAGGACCTGCTTCCCTTGCTCGAGCAAATCGCCAAGACCGGCAAGCCGCTGCTGATCATCGCAGAGGATGTCGAAGGCGAGGCGCTCGCGACTCTGGTGGTAAACAAGCTTCGCGGCACGCTGCAGTGCGCGGCCGTGAAGGCTCCGGGGTTCGGCGATCGTCGCAAGGCGATGCTCGAAGACATCGCGACGCTCACGGGCGGCAAGGCCATCACCGAAGATCTCGGCATCAAGCTCGAGAACGTGAAGATGGAAGATCTCGGCCGCGCCAAGAAGGTCACGATCGATAAGGACAACACCACGATCGTGGAAGGCGGGGGCAAGCCCACCGAGATTGAAGGCCGCGTCAAGCAGATTCGCGCACAGGTCGAGGAGACCACCTCGGACTACGATCGCGAAAAGCTGCAGGAGCGGCTGGCCAAGCTCGTCGGCGGCGTCGCCGTCATCAAGGTCGGCGCAGCCACCGAAACCGAGCTCAAGGAAAAGAAGGCACGCGTCGAAGATGCGATGCATGCAACGCGCGCAGCGGTCGAGGAAGGAATCGTTCCCGGCGGCGGCGTCGCACTGGTGCGCTGCATCTCTCCCCTGGAAAAGCTCAAGCTGCACGCTGACGACGAGGCCATCGGCGTCAACATCGTGAAGCGCGCTCTGGAAGAGCCGATGCGCCAGATAGCCCACAACGCGGGTCACGAGGGCGCGGTTGTAGTTGGCCGTGTTCGCGAATCAAAGGATGAGAACTTCGGCTTCAACGCCGAGACCGGTGAATTCACGGACCTCGTCAAGGCCGGCGTGATCGATCCGGCGAAGGTCACTCGCCTCGCTCTCCAGAACGCCGCTTCGATCGCGGCCTTGATGCTCACGACGGAAGCGCTGGTCGCGGATATCAAGGACGACGACAAGAAAGTTGCGGGCGGGGGAGCGCCAGGCGGTGGCGGCATGGGCGGGATGTACTAAACCGCACTCGCAGGCCAAACTCAAAAAGCAAACAAAAGGGCGTCCCGGTGAATCGGGACGCCCTTTCGTTTTCGGCGCGTTGCAGCCAATTGGCCGTTCGGCTATATTGAATTGAAGCGATTCGATGCATGAAAACCGCATTGGCTTAGCCTGAATTCACGGGAAACCAAATGACCGACTCTCAAGCGGCGTTCGCAAGCGTTGAGGAAGCTGTCGAAGAAATCCGCAATGGCCGGATGATCGTTCTGGTTGACGACGAAGATCGCGAAAACGAAGGCGATCTCACGATGGCGGCGGAGAAAGTGACGCCCGAAGCGATCAACTTTATGGCCAAATTCGGCCGCGGGCTCATCTGCCTTGCCTTGACTGAAGAGCGCTGCGACACGCTGCACCTCGCGCCGATTACTCCGCGCAACACTTCGCTATTTGGCACGCCGTTCTGCGAACCTATTGACGCGCGCCGCGGCACGACCACGGGCACGAGCGCATCCGACCGCGCCACTACGATTCTTGCGGCCACCGATCCCAATACGCGGCCTGAGGACCTCGCGCGGCCTGGGCACGTTTACACGCTGCGCGCGCGGCGAGGCGGCGTGCTCGTGCGTGCGGGACAAACAGAAGCGTGCGTCGATCTCGCGCGAATTGCCGGCCTCGATCACTCCGGCGTGATTTGCGAAGTGATGAACGACGACGGCACGATGGCGCGGACACCCGAGTTGCGCGAATTCTGCCGCGAGCATGGCTTGAAGCTGCTGACGATTGCGGACTTGATTCGCTATCGCATGCAGCACGAGCGATACGTGCGGCGAATCGCCGAGTCCACGCTGACCACTCGGTATGGCGAATTCCGGATGATCGCGTACTCGAGCGACGTCGACGCCGAAGTTCACGTTGCGCTGGTCCGCGGCGATGTCACGGGCGAACCGCCTGCGCTCGTCCGCGTGCACTCGCACTGCCTTACGGGCGACGTCCTCGGCTCAACCGCCTGCGATTGCAGCCAACTGATCGACCGCTCGCTCGACACGATCGCGCGCGCTGATCGCGGCGTTTTCGTGTATCTGCACCACACCGGCCGAGGCTTCCGAATTGATTCTGGTAACTCGGCCGAGGGCGCGACGCCCAGAATTGTGATCCACGATCGAAGCGAAATTGATCGCGACCTGAATCGGCAACGCTTGCTGCAACGCGAGAGCGGAATCGGCGCGCAGATTTTAATTGATCTTGGCTTGCGACGAATCCGCGTGCTGACGAACCATCCGAAGAAGGTGGTTGCGCTCGACGGCTACGGGCTGGAGATCGTTGACCAGGTGCCTCTCGCCATCGATAAGCGACAGCAAACCCACCAGCTCTTGTAATCGAATTCGCGAACAGTCTTGTTCCACCAGCGATGAATCAACCGGCTTCAGGTTTTCTGCGGATTTGTTACCACAACGTAAGGTCGAATCTTTTCGAGGCGCTGCTTCGTAATTCCGCGAATCGCGAGCAACTCCTCCACGCGGCGAAACGGCCCGCTTTTTTCGCGAAACTCAACAATGGCTTTGGCGATGCCGGCACCGACGCCGGGTAGCTGCTCCAGTTGCGCGATTGTCGCGGTATTGAGGTCGATCGGCTGTACCGGAGGCTGTTTCTTCGCCGATGATGTTGCGGCCGCGAATCCAGACCCAATTACAAAAACGCAGAGCAGGGCCACGAAATTCAATTGCCTGCGCATTCCGCCGTCTGTGCGCCAATTATTCACAAGCAACAGCATTTTCAGCGCAGCTTAAAGTTGATTTCCCTGCGCGTCATATTGTTTCACGTCGCCAAAGAGACTTGCCTGATCGGCAATCTGCGCGCGATCGCCGACAACGACGATCTGCGCATTCGCGGAGTCGAAGTGCCGCCTCGCGGCCTGCAGGACATCCTCGGCCCTCAACGATCGAATCCGTTCGCGATAAGTTTCCAGATAATCGGGCGGCATTCCATGTAAATAGATGGTCGCGAGCTGATTCATCAGGCCCTCCTGAGTGGCCACTCCCAATGAGAACACGCCGCTCATGTAATTACGCGCGTCGTTCAGCTCCTGCTCTCCCACTGGAACCGAACGCATGCGATCGAGCTCGTAAAAAATCTCGGTCAGCGTCGCTGCCACGACGTCGTTGCGCACAGCCGCATGCACAGAAAAATATCCGCCCTCCCGCAACGCGCCCAACCCGCTGCGAGGGCTATACGTGTATCCCTTTTGCTCGCGAATGTTCATCACCAGCCGCGAATTGAACGCGCCACCGTAGATCGAATTAGCAAGCGTGAGTCGTTGCCAATCGGGATCCAATCTCGTGATCGCGCGGTTGCCCACAAGAACTTCCGTTTGCACCGTGCCGGGCAAATGCACCAGGTTTACATGGCGGCCGTGATACGTTGGAGGCGCAGCGCCGGAAATCCTGGCCGGCGCGGGTCCGCTCCAATCGGCGAATATTTTCTCGATCAATTCCGACATCTTCTCAGCGGCAAAATCTCCGACGACGATGAGGAGCGCATTCGCCGGCGCGTAATGCTGGCGGTAAAACGCTTCAAGGTCGGCAAGACGAAGCGCCTCGATCTGGGGTTCCTTCGGCGCGACGATACCGTACGGATGCGCGCCGAAAAGTGCGAGGCGCAGCCGCTCGTTCGCGAGAAAGCCCGGCGTTGAACGATCGATGCGCAACTCCTCGATTCTTTCGCGGCGAAGGCGCTCAAACTCGTCAGCGGGAAAGGATGCGTCGCGCGCGAGATCGGACAGCAGCTCAAGCTCTTCTTTCGCAAATTCTGCGAGGCCGGAAATCGAAATCGCGCTCGTATCGGCGCCGGCGCTCGTGCCCAGATCCGCGCCCATGCCTCGAAGCGCTTCTTCAATCTGCTGGCTCGTCCGGCGTTTCGTTCCGGTCCGCACAACCGCGGCCGTCATCTCAGCCAGTCCCGGGGCGTTCAGCGCTGTGACTGCATTTCCGCTGCGAAAGAATAATTCCGCAACGATTTTGGGAAACGTGTGCGACTCTGCCAGCACGATCTCGAGGCCGTTGGCGAGCTTCCGCGTTGTGCGCTTCGGCCACGCCACGGGCCTTTCGGGCCCGAGAGCCGGTGGATTCGAAAGTCCCGCCGCAGGTCCGGTTGCCGTCAATGAACTCATCGCGCGCCTCCATTGCCCGTGGGCTTGCGAATCAGAATCGACCTCTGCGAGGGAATCAGCATTTTCTGCGCCACCTCGCGTACTTGCGCCGAGGTAACGTGGAGGAAACCATCGAGCACCGTATTGATACGTTTTGGTTCGTTGTCAAATAGTGTGAAGCACGCCAGCAGATGCATCAGTCCGAACCGCGGAATCGAAGAACCCATCCCGCCTTCGAGCATCGTGAAATAATCGGAACGGAATTTCACTTTCACTTGTTCAAGCTCGCTCTCATTGGTGCCCTGCTCTCGAACCTCGGCGATGATTTCGTCGTATGCCGAAATCGTCTGCTCCGTTGAATATTCCGGCTTGTGATAAATGCTCGTGACCATCAGCGTCGGGCCGTTGTAATCAAAAAGATCGCCCGCCGAGTAATGAATACCGCCTGAAGTATCGAGAGCGATTTGCCGCTCAAGGACCATGCGACGATAAATTCGGCCCGCGCGGCCTCCGTGCAGAATGCGATCCAGAATCCCGGCCGCATACCACTCCGGCGCGCTCCGTTGCGGCGCTTGATACCCGATCGCGAGCGCCGGTAGTTGCGCGAACTTTTCCGGCACTTCCCCACGCCGCTCTTCACGCTGCAAGGGCTCGCTCGCGTCCACGCTTGGCGGCAACGCGTGCGGCGGAATATCCTCGAAGAACCGCTTCGCATGCGCAAACCCCGCTTCGGGTTCAACATCGCCGACCATCAATAAAACCGCATTATTCGGCGCATAGTATGTGTGATAGAAACTTCTGACGTCTTCGAGTGTGGCAGCGTCAAGATCTGCGAAATCGCCGTAAAAGTTGTGGGCGTTCGGCCAGTTCCGGTATGCGACCGGCGGAAGATCAAGCCACGGAAAACCGCCATACGGCTTGTTGAGCACGTTGACGCGGACTTCTTCCTTTACCACGTCGCGCTGATTGCGCAGATTCTCATCGTCCACTTTTAGCGCGCGCATGCGGTCGGCCTCGAGCCACAGAACGCGCTCGAGCGCATTGGACGGCACCGACTCGTAGTAGTTCGTTACGTCGTAACCCGTCGATCCGTTCAACATCCCACCCGACGAATTGATGAGTTTGATGTGCTCCATCTTGCCCGCGTGCTCAGAGCCCTGAAACATCATGTGCTCGAAAAGATGAGCGAAGCCGCTTCGTCCGCGGGGCTCGAGACGAAATCCGATCCGATAGTAGACTCCGACGGTAGCCACGGGCGCCGAGCGGTCAGGCGAAATTACTACTCGTAGCCCATTCGCGAGCGTCGTGCTTTCGACAGGAATATTCAACGAGCTCAACTGGGTTCTCCTCGGACATGCTTCCAGGCATGTGAAATTTTTGACTGGGCCTCGGCCGGATCTGCGCTAAGAATCCTTGCTCCCAGTTGCGAGAGGGCCAGATATGATTCCGCGAATTCGGGCGGCATCTGGCTCAGTGCCTCACGGTGGCGCGCAATCGTTTCGTAGTCGCCTCGGGAGAGCGGACCCGTCCACGCGAGTCGCGGCCCGAGCCTCTCATAATTGACGAGCATCTGTCGCATCAAAAGCAGCAGCGATCGCACAGCCTGCCGCCGCGTAAATCCGATTTTCATCAATACCAGCGTGGCCGCCTCGACGAGCGCGAGCGCATGGCCCGCCGCCAGCGACCCGGCCGCGTGATATGCCGGCTTGTCATGTCCCGGGACGTTCACGGGAGTTCCGCCCAGCGATCTCGAAATGTTGCGCGCCACGCGCAGGGCGCGGCGATCGCCATCAATCGCAAATACCACGCCTTCGAGATCGGGTACACCGCGGCCGCTGAACGTCTGCATTGGGTGAATCGAGCCGGTCGATGCGCCGGCGCGTTCGAGTTGCGCCAGCACCGAGCGATCGAGCGCTCCGCTCGTGTGCAGCACTACTTTCCCTGACCACTCTTCTTTGCCGAGTTCGGCAAGCTCCGAGGCAACGCGCGTAATCGCATCATCCGGGGTAGCGATCAGTACGACGTCGGCAACCAAAAGGTGTCTCGTCGGCGCGCTGTACGGGGTGCCTGCGCCGATTTTGCGTACGGCCTCACGAGCTGTCGATTTCGAACGAGCTACGACTGCGCCGATTCGCCAGCCCAGGCGATGCAGCCGATGCGCCAGCCCGCGGCCGACCCTCCCGGCTCCGACAATCGCAATCGTGGATGCCAATCCTCACTCCCTTATCACGTGATTCGAAATGCTAGAATAGCTTGTTTGACGTTTTTCGTGTCCGGAAAACTCGCGTGCACATTTTCATGAACGTTTTGCTTGGGATAATTGCGGCGCTCTGGACCATCCAATCGGTGCGCGCATTCATCGGCATGCGAAAGCTGCCTCGGATCGAACGATTTGAGCCGCTGCGCGCGAAAGATTGCCCGAAGGTGTCGATTATCTTCGGCGCGCTCAACGAAGCGGAGAACCTTCCTGAGGCCCTTCGGTCGAAGCTCGCTCTCGATTATCCCAATTACGAGGTCGTGGCCGTGGACGATCGCTCGACGGACGATACCGGAAAAATTCTCGACGAATTCGCCGCGCGAGATCCCCGGCTTCGCGTCATCCACATTACCGAACTTCCGCCCGGCTGGCTGGGCAAGCCTCACGCGCTCCATTGCGGCTCGAAGGTTGCCACGGGCTCGTGGCTCGTCTTCACCGATGCTGACGTTTATTTTGCCCCCGATTCGCTGAGCCGCATCATCGCGGCCGGCATTCACGAGAAAATCGATCATCTCGCGCTCATGACCAAAACGATCATGGTCGGATTTTGGGAGCACGTCGTGATGACATTTTTCGGTCTCGGCTTCGCTCTCGGTGAAGAGGCTTGGCGAACAAAGGATCCGCGCTCCTCGCGCTATATCGGCATCGGAGCGTTTCAGCTTATTCGACGCGAAGCTTACGACGCCTTCAACGGCCATCGTGGGATGCCTCTGGAAGTGCTCGAGGACATGAAGCTATCGAAGCTCACCAAGCGGGCCGGGTACATTTCCCAGGTCGGCTATGCGCCGCATCACGTGAGCGTGCGATGGCATGCCGGGCTTGGAAATCTCGTCCGAGGTTCATCGAAAACCTTTTTCGCCGCGGCAAGTTACAAAATCACGATGGTGAGCGGCCAGATTTTCGGCTTGCTGATCATGAGCGTCCTTCCGTGGTTGGCTCTGCCGTTCGTTCACGGATGGGCGCGCGTGTTTGCTGCGATCGCCGTCGCGATTTCATTTGCCTGCCATGCGGCAGTTGCTGTTAGCGCGGGCGCCTCGCCGTTATATGGATTCACGCATCCGATCGGTGCGGCAATTTTCGCGTGGATGCTCGCGCGGTCGGCCTTCATGACGCTTCGGCATGGTGGCGTCTCGTGGCGCGGAACGTTCTATCCGCTCGCCGAGCTGCGCCGCGGCCTGGTTTGAGCAATTGAAAGCGGCGAATTTCGCTGCGCAAAAAGAATGGATTCTGCCTGACTATGCAGTTTGCGCCGGGCCTGTAGGCTCGACCGGCGCGGCAAACAGATCTCTTTGACGCAGCGCCCGCACGCGATCACGCAAGCTTGCGGCTCGCTCGAACTCGAATTTCTTCGCCGCCTCGCGCATTTGCGTTTCCAGTTGCTCGATGACACGCCTCAAATCGTCCTCATTCGCGATGTCACCAAGCTCCGTTTCATCCACCGGCACTGTCAAATAATCGGCTTCGACAATCTTCGCGAGCTGCATGTCTACCTCTTTATGAATCGTTTCCGGCGTGATGTTGTGGTCGAGATTGTACGCTTCCTGTTTGGCGCGCCGCCGGTTCGTCTCTCCAATCGCCAGCCGCATCGATTCGGTCATCGTGTCGGCGTACAGAATCGCGCGCGCTTCCAAGTGCCGGGCGCAGCGACCGATAGTCTGCACGAGCGAGGTCGCGCTTCTCAGATAACCCTCTTTATCCGCGTCGAGAATCGCGACGAGCGAGACTTCCGGCAGATCGAGTCCTTCGCGCAAAAGATTGATGCCGATAAGTACATCAAACTCGCCCCGCCGCAGATCGCGCAAAATGCGCACGCGCTCGAGCGTCTCGATTTCCGAATGCAGATATCGGCAGCGAACCCCGACTTCAGTGAAATATTCCGCAAGGTCCTCAGCCATTCGCTTCGTGAGCGTGGTCACGAGGACACGCTCGTCGCGTTTCGCCCGCACGCGAATTTCCTCGAGTAAATCATCCACCTGCCCTTTTACGGGACGCACTTCGACTTGCGGATCCACAAGGCCGGTCGGACGAATCACCTGCTCGACCACTACACCGCCGGCTTTCGTCAGTTCGTACGGCCCGGGCGTCGCGGAAACGTAGATCGCCTGATTCACGCGGTTTTCGAACTCTTCAAATGTGAGCGGACGGTTGTCGAGAGCGGATGGCATCCGGAAACCATAATCCACGAGCGTTTGTTTTCTCGAACGGTCGCCGTGAAACATTCCTCGCACCTGCGGAATCGTCTGGTGCGATTCGTCGACGATCAGAAGATAATCAGTCGGAACGTAATCGAGCAGGGTCGGCGGCGCTTCTCCCGGCAAGCGGCCCGAGAGGTGCCGCGAGTAGTTCTCGATTCCGTGGCAGTAGCCGATCGTGCGCATCATTTCGATGTCGAAGCGAGTGCGCTGTTCGATGCGCTGAGCCTCGACAATCCGTCCTTTTCTCTCGAGCTCGCCCTTCCACCACTCGAGTTCTTCGAGAATCGTGCGGATCGCACGCTCCCGCTGTTCCGCGGGAACAACGTAGTGCGTCTTTGGATAAATCGTCACCCGCGACGTATCGGATTCAGCGGCCCGAATCTCGCCGGTTAGCGGATCAATCCGCCGAATCACTTCGATCTGGCTCCCCCATAATTCGATCCGGACCGCGGTGTCGTCATACGGAGGATAAATCTCAATAATATCGCCGCGCGCCCGGAATGTTCCGCGCCGCAAGTCTTCGCCGCGCTCGTATTGAATCTCAATCAGCTTTCGGAACATCGCTTCGCGCGAGATGGTTTGGCCCTTCTCGAGCATCACGAGCATGCCGTAGTAAGCCTCGGGTGAACCCAGGCCGTAGATGCAGGAAACCGACGCCACAATGATGACGTCACGGCGCTCGAAGAGAGACCGCGTCGCGCTCATGCGTAGCTTGTCGAGTTCCTCGTTGATCGTCGCTTCTTTTTCAATATAGACGTCGCTCGATGGCACGTAGGCTTCCGGCTGGTAGTAGTCGTAGTAGCTGACAAAATACTCCACCGCGTTGCGAGGGAAAAACGATTTGAACTCGTGATAAAGCTGCGCGGCGAGCGTCTTATTGTGCGCAAGAATGAGCGCCGGCCGGTTCATTTTTTCGATGATTTTTGCGACCGTGAAAGTTTTCCCCGAACCCGTAACGCCGAGAAGCACCTGGTGCTTTTCGCCGGTTGACACACCCTCAATCAGCTGCGCGATTGCCTGCGGCTGGTCGCCCCGCGGTTCGTATTCGCTTGAGATCTTGAAGTCCATTGGTATGCCGTCCCCAGCCCAAAGTTCGGCCGTTAGGCCAAACAACCATTATACCGCGATGCGCAAATTGGCGCCGGAGCGCATGCTAGCGGGAATCGGCTGAAGTGTCCGGGAGAAGGGCGATCTGCGATTGGCTTTTCACTTCGCCTGCGTAGGTCATCCGGGAGGGCGAGCTCGAGCTCGAAATCGTAAAGTTCATTTGCTGGTCACTGGTTTGCGTCACGTTCATCACCAGTCCCGTGCGCAATGAAATCGAGTTGAGACTTTCGCCTGAACCGGTCCAACTTCCGGATGTGCGCAGCCCGTTGTGAACGAAGTCAGGCGGCGTCAGGTCTCCGTGCGGATTCGTCTGCAGAATTTTGAACTGCGTCAAGACGACCGCGCAAGTCTCGGTATCATTCGTCGCCGCCGGCGGAGCGGCCGCATCTGCAGTCGGTGCGCCCGCGGTCGCGTGGCAGGGCTCGTTGCGCAGATAACTGGAATCTGTGCGCCACACAGTCCCTTTCAACGGCGAGCCAGCTAACGGCTCCTCAAAGTGCCATTTCTCGCCAACCACAATTCCCTTCTTTGGAAAGCCCGCGCCCGGTGTGATGTTCGAGATCCAGCCGCGCGCATTGGCGATTGCCGACGGATCGTGAAAAATCTTTTCGAACCCAGTGACGTCCAAGATTCGGCCGTCTCCTCCCAAAGTGAATTCGACGGATTGGCCTTCGAGCTTGCGAAACTGCTCAACCATCGCATCGGCTTGCTCGTCGTACGCATCGCTCTCATTGTTGGCCGCCGATCGCTCGTAAGTCGCGCGGATACGAATCTTTGAAAGACCGGTCGCCGGCTGCGGATCGACGCTGAGAACTTCAAGCCGAATCACGATGGTTGCCGACTGTTTCAGCTCCGATGCCTCTTCGGGCTCGCGAATGGGGCCTTCTGCGTGCCCTTTCGATACGTTTCGCAGATCGATTTCGTAGCGAACAACTTCGCCTGGCGAAAAACGGGGCGTCAAGTGAATGCGCGCGGCGTCTGCGGCGGGGCCCGGGCTCGCGCCTTCCGCGCAGAGCGCCAGAACAATTGTGAGACACAAGTTGAGAGCGCGCGCAATGGCGGCGCGTCGAGGCAATCTCGCTGCAAGTTTTGGATTCAGGAGTCGGGGATGGAGGCCAGAACGCATCGGGCAATCCGGTGAGATTCGATTTCACTCCTTCGGGGTTGTTTGGACTCGCGAAAACCTCGGCGCTTGAAGCGGACCTGTAATTTCATAAATGCCGAATCCGTTATCGAAATCGGCCTCGTGGGTCTCGCCCGCCGGAGCCAGCCATCGGACGCGGAAATCCACGTTTTTCGCCGAATCCACGTTGCCGGAAACAGCCAAATCACCAGCGGAGCTTCGGAGCCGAAGCTGAGAAACTTCAATCCGATTGTTCCGGCATTTGTACGCGCCCGTTGCGCGAGAGAACGACGTCGCGCCCGTCATGCGCTTCTCCGCTCGCAGCGATCCCAGCAAATCGAATTCCTCGAGAGAGGGATTTTGGATCTCGGCCGTCCCATTGCACTCGAGTGACGCGAACAGCGCGTCACGCCCCGTTCCTCCGACCTTGAATTCCAAATCGCCATCGGCCAGGCCGCTGAAATTTCGCGCCAGTGCCGGCGAGCCGGCCGTCAACGATGCCACATTCAAGCCGGCAAAATGGGCAGTGACGGAATACGCGGGAGCCTTCTCCAGATCCCCAGCCAATTTTCCGGACACGTGCGCGCCGTAGAATTCTGTTTCGGCGCTGCTGAGCTCGAGTTGCCGCCCGTGTATGGCGAGATCGCCTCTCAAATGCCGCGCGACGAACCGCAAAAATGCAAATTCGTCCACCGAAATTCGTCCGCGAGCCGATAGATTTTCCGTCGCCGCCGGTAATTTTGGCGACGAATTCAAGAACGGCAGCATATTGTCAAGAAATCCTTGCCGCCAGTGTGGATTCAGCCAGCGATCCAAGTCTTCGGCATTGAGCCGATCCACGCTGAGCGAAAAGTAGCGCTCTCCCCCGGCGGGATAAACATCCACCGTCCCTTTCCACTCGCCACCGAATGCCTCCGCCGAAGTAATCGCCAGCTCCGAAGAATCGCGCACAAAATCCAACCGGCCTCGCAACTGTGACACCGGCCGGTTCAGGAACTGCGCGTGAAGCGTAAGTCCCTGAAGATCGATTTTCCCAACTGGGCGGCGCCGGCCGGGTGCATCGCCATCGGCCGATTGCAGATCGAACGCCGCCGGGCCTTCGATCTTCCATCCGGCGGGCAAATTCCAGCCAAGCGCTGCGGCCGCGTCGCTCAAATCGGCCACATTTGTAGCCTTGCCCGACAATTTCCACGCCAAATCGCTCGGATGCGCTCTGGGCAATTCGCCTTCGATTCGAAGGGCCCCGTCGTGCGCGCCGATGGCGATCGTGGCAGGCAGAAGTCGCGCAGACTTGTTATCACTTCGCACCACGGCGTGGTTGATCGCAAGCGGAACGCGCAAGCTGCCGCCTTCGAGCGATGCGTCCTCCAGCCAGCCCGCACCGCCAACCCATCGCGGTGGCCATCCGCTTAGCGACACATCGAAGCGAACCGATCCGCGCGCCGTGAGCGCCTCGGACACTCCAGGACGAAATGCGCGGGCCCACGCGAGCAAGTCCGTCAGTTCTATGTCGTCGGAAGACACTTCCAGGACGCGATTCTCGTCGCCGCCATCCTGTGCCCACGTCGCGACGCCCGATGCGCGCACTTTCGAACGGGGCCCGTCAATGGCCAGTTCGGTGAAATTCAACTCCGACGACTCGGGCAGCCAGTCCGCACGAACCTGAACATTTAACGCTGGATTGTCCGCGCGCATCGAAAGGTCCCAGCGATGTAATCTTCGCAGTTCGGCGCGTCCTTGCAGCTTCCACAACGCGCCTTGCGTGTGCGCATCGAGCACCGCTGAAAACGCGCCGCGAATGCCATGGTCCGTGCCCGTTCCGAGGCGCAGCGCGTCAGCGAGCGCCGCATCGCTCCACGCAAAGTGCAAATCCGCCGGTCGTAAGCGCGACGACGTGCCTCCAAGCTCGCCGTCTACGTGCAGCGTCCCGGCTTGTTGCAGAAGCACCGCCGCGCGCATCGGACTCGCGTCAAGATTCAGCCGCCAATGTCCCGGAGCATCCTGCTCGACCGAGCCCGTCACATCGACGAACGCAAACGGAAGTTTTTCCTCTCCACGCTTGAAATTGACGCGCCCGGCGTCGACTTCAATCCTCTTGATTCGCGGCGCCGCATGACTCCCACTACCACCCGGCGACGTCCCTGCGTTTCCTCCGGCAGGTTGCGGAAGCCACTCTTCGATGTTCCATCGGCCATCCGGCGCGCGAACTAGATTGAGACTGGGACGCGACAACGAGAGCGTGCCGAGTTCAACGCGCCCGGCCAGCATCGGCAGCCAACGCAGGCGCAGCGAGAGCGACTCAGCTCGCAGGAAATATTCGTGGCCGAATCGGGGGTCTTGAGCAACTTCGATCGGCGCGGCGATGAGTGCGGGCCCATCCCACACCGAAAGCGAATACTTTCCCACTTCAACGGGCCGCCCAAACGCAGCAGCGAGCCGCGCGTTCAGAATTCTCCGGAATCGCGTGTGCTGGACGAGCCATGAGCCGGCGACATCGGCTGCGACAACCGCGGCCACCAGTAGCAAAATCCAACGCAATATGTGAAATCGCCGCACGGCTGGAGCCGGCGCAGCCGCTTGCAGTTGGATGTCTGGCGTTTTTTCAGGGACAACTGTTGAAGGTGTCGTCACCGCCGCCTCGGCCGATTAGTGAACCTCGCGCAGCATGCGATTCCAGCGCGCGCGGCTCGGTAGATGTGCAAGCGTGCGGAACAATCCCAAAAATCCACCCGATGATTCATCCGGGTTCGTTTCAATCGACCAGTAGATCACCACTGGCCGGCCCATAATAGCGTCGCGCCGGACGAAGCCCCAATACCGGCAATCCCAGCTGTGGTCGCGGTTGTCTCCCATCGCGAAATATTCGTGCGGAGGCACCACGAGTTCACCTTCGACAATGTGGTTGTAGATATCTGCGGCCCATTCCGGGCGAACCATGGGATCGTATACTTGCCGCGTGATCGGAGGAAAGTCGTCGCCGAATGGATCGTCACTCCCCGGATCGTGCACAACGTACGGTTCGCGGAGCATCGCTCCGTTCACATACACCTTTTGGTCCGAAATCCGGATTCGGTCACCCGGCAAGCCGATCACGCGCTTCACATAATGCTGGTGGTCGTCGAACGGGAACTTGAAAACGATCACGTCGCCTTGGCGGATTTCACGATACGGCAGCAACCGCTCGTACCACGCGCCATGCCCGCCAAAAATAAACTTATTCACGAGCAGATAATCGCCGACGAGCAGCGTGCGCTCCATTGATGGCGAGGGAATCCTGAAGGTCTGGACGATGAATGTCGTGCCAAATAGCACGATCAGAATCGTGACGAGCAGCGATTCCAGGTATTCGCGGAAGTTTCCTTGGTCTGTGGACGCGCCTGAACCCTCTTCACTTTCCGCGGTGTTTTCGGGTTGGACCTCGACGGCCATCGCAATCGTCAGTCCGACGTCACCTTGGCTGTCAGACCTTCCAGCGCTTTTCGCGCCGCGGATTGCTCGGCCTCTTTCTTATTGTGCCCCTCCGATGATGCCAAGCGCTTTCCATCGAGCCACGCTTCGACTTCGAACACTTTTTTGTGTTCCGGGCCACTCTCGCGCCACACGCGATACTCCACGCGGCCCAGCGCGTGCTGCTGCACCCACTCCTGCAGCGCCGATTTGTGATCGGATACGTGCAGCTGCCCTTCGGCTCGGGTCATCGCCGGCTCGAGAAGCGTCCGGCGGATGAACGCGGCGGCTGCGCTTAATCCCGCATCGACGTAAATCGCCGCGACGACGGCTTCGTACGCATCTGCCAGCAAGCTCTGCTTTTCCCGGCCGCCCGTCAGTTCCTCGCCGCGACCCAGAACGAGATGCCGCCCGATCGCGATCGATTCCGCGGCCGCTCGCATTGAAGCTCCGCTCACCAGCCGGGAATGCGCCTTCGAGAGTTTACCCGCATCCCAGTCCGAGAAATTCCGCAGTAAAAATTCGCTGACCACCAATCCAATCACGCGGTCGCCCAGGAATTCCAACCGGTCGTTGTCATCCGGAGGCGGCGCGGTCTCGCTCTGGCGCGCGGAACGATGCGTCAACGCCTGTTCGAGCCATTCCGGCCTCTCGAAATGATGGCCGAGCGTCCGCTCGAACTGAGTCAATTCCTCGACGGTCATTCCTCGCTCCTCGATCCGCTACGCTGATAACGATCGGCTATGGTTTTGCCGCGGGTGGCGCTGCCGCCGCCTGTTGCTTCGCTTGATCCCCGCGCTGCTTGCATCGCGCCTGCAGCGGGCCGGAGACGCTGGCGCATTTCGCGTACGCATCCGCGGCATCGCTGAAGCGCTTCAGTTGTTGATAGTCAACGCCCATGACGTACAAGTCGGTCGGATCGGGGCTTGGCACGTTCGTCACCAGTTTGAATTCGTCCACCGATTGATCGAATTTGCCTTCGCGGAAATACACCAGTCCCAGACCACTGTGCGCCTGCTCGCTGGCCGACGCCTTCGCCTTATCGAAATCCGCATCGGCAAGATTGGCGGGTTTCGGCATCGTGGGCAAAAGCTCAAGCGCGTGCTTAAGTTCCTGCTCTGCCTTCTGCATCTTGCGCTCGTTATCCATGTCATTTGGATCTGAGAAATGCGGGGCCACAAATCCCAATTGCACCAGAACGGATACGTCGTCGGGATTCAGCGCCAAAGCTTTGTCGCCCACAGCGTTCATTTTCGCAATGTCTTGTTTTTGGTAGTACGCCTGCGTGAGCCGAGCGTAGACGGATTCATCGTAGCGGCTCTCCGGGTACTTCTGAACGAAAGCCTCGCCCTGTTTGATCTGATCGTCGGCAGCGTCCGGCTTCAGTGCGGCAAATGCCTTGTAATCAGCCTCCTCCTGCGGATTTAACTTCGGCGCTTCCGCGGGCGGATTTTGCGCCGGAGTTTGGCTCCCGGTCGCGGGTTTCTGCTGATCGCCTTGCTGACTCGGCGCCGGTTGTTGCGGATTGCTCTGCGCGCGGGCCGGCGTCGCTGTGCCAAGGCCGATCGCCAGTGCGCAAAATGCCGTTCCGATTCCGAGCAATAAATTCCTCATGGTTCCCCCTTGCGAGTTTGACTCGTTTGCGAAGAGCTCGCTCACAGTTCCCGGCGTCTTCCGCACTCGTTCTTCATCGCTCATTGCTTCGCCCCGGCACCCTGCGGATTATATGGCGCCGATTGCCCGTGCTGCGCGGCTGTCCGCGCGGTATCAGGCGCGCCCTTCACCGTCAGAGCGTCATCATATTCCGTCAACGCCAAATCCCGGTCTCCTTGCAGATCGTGAATCCGCCCCAGGTACACATGCGACCATGCGAGCGTCGCCGGATCCACCGCCGAACCCCCCGCCGTTCCGGCATTCGAAACAATTTGTTCGAACATCTTCTCCGCTTGCGTCGCCCTTCCCTGAAGCACCGTCGCTAATGCCAGACCGAACATCGCCCGCGGCTGGCCTGGATGATTCGCGAGTATCTTCTCGAAAAGCGCCTCCGCCGCAGGGCCGTTCTGCCGGGCAATTTCCCGCTCTCCGTCGGTGAGGTCCTTCTCCAGATCGTCTGCCGGCGTCGCGGCCCCCACATGCGTGTTATCCGGCGTGGCCTTCACGGGCGCCGCCGTCGCAAACTTGATCTCCTTCAACCGGTCTTTCTCGTCGTCGACGTCAATCCCCTTAACGAGGTCCGGGAAATAATAGTGCATAGCCGGGCCTTCTTTTTCGAATAATTTCAATTCCTTCATGATCGGCCGGACGAGGATTAAGCCCTCGCGATCGTCCTCCGCTATGGCCGCTTCCTGCTCGGCGGGCGAAAGCTTCTTCACTCTCAGCTCGACGGCGCGAACCGCGCATTCGTCGAAGAGCGCAAAAAATTCTTGGTGATATTCCACTGGCAGCAGCGGCGCCTGCGCGGCGATTTCGCCCAGATCGCGCTTCTTGTCAATTTCCATCCGCGACGACAGCACCATCGGATCGATCATGAAATGCAGGTAGGCGTGACGGATATCGTCAACGGGAACCTGCGTTTGCGAGCCGACCACGATGGTGTAGTGGTCGCCGTAGTTTCGAAAGTTGATCCGGCTGCCCGTCAGCGGTTCCACATACACGCTGAACGTCCGGCCGTGCGTCGGCTGCATCAGCTCGCGGAGATAACCCGAAACGACGAACACCGTTTTCTGTACGACCGGTTCGTACCTCTCCACCTCTTGATCGTATTCCTTCGAAACGCGCTGCCATTCGCGGTCAAGACGCGCTTCGCGATAAAAGTTCGTAAGAACCTGATCGAATCCTTCGAGCGTCAGAACATCGGGGGGAAGCAACTCGCGATCGAGCTGAAAAACAAAATGTGGCGGCGGGCCAATTACCAGCCCGAAGGAAACATATCGCGAGAGCATTTCTCCGGGATCGATGAGCGCGTGATCGTGATAAAACTTCCGCAACGCATCGCTGGCCGGACCTTGCTGCTGCTCGAGTTTTTGGCGCAGCGCCTCGCGTTCCGGAAATTCGACCGGATCGACCGTGTTGGCTTCGAATCCCGACGCGACCAGCGCGCACATCACCGAGAATAATTGCGGGTTGCTTTCGACCGTAATCCCGCTCTCGGGAATGCTCTGCGGCGAGGCCGTCCTAACCGACACGCAAATCAGAAGCGCCACCGCAGCAGTGGTCAAGTATGACTTCCAACTCAAAATGCGAATTTGCCGGCTCCTTTTTGGCTGAGTCGTGTGATTCGCGTAAGCGCGGTGTCCTGAAGCGGTGCCGGGTTCACGGCCCAGACCACACCCGCCGGGTCCAGCCAGCTCAAACTCTATCGAGTCGATTGGAGGGAGTCAAGAAAGGTACGCCGCTTCGCAGTTGTCGGAAATCCCGGCTCGAATGCCCAAGAAGTGCGCGCCTGTAAGTCGCTATCCGCGGACCAGGACCCAGTTCAGAACCACGTGGCCGCCGGGTGTCGGTCGGCCGAAGCTCAACTGCGGGCTGAATCGCGAGAACAGCAGCATCTGATCGAGCTGGCGTCGCAGGGCGAGGTTGTTCGGGCCCGCAATGATGTTGTAGCTCACCACTTGCCCCTGTTCATTGATCGTCGCTTCGAGAATCAGCACGCCGTCATCTTCGGGGCCCGCCGTGATTCCGGTCATCGGAAATGGCGCGAGACTCTCGAGTCGGGCGGGTTGCATCAGGCTTGTCGGCAAGTCATCCGCGATGACGCCGCGCGGTACGCCCATCAAAATTCCCTGAACCGCGAACAAAAACGCGACCATTGCCGTCAGGATGCCTCCGGCTGCAGGCAGCGCCATCGGCTCAACAATGTTCTGCGACACGAGCATCGCTCGCCGCCACATTCTCAGAGGCCAGCTCACTCGCGCTCGCGACGTCGCGGCCTTCTCCCGGATGCGCAGCGCCAGGTCCGCTGGGGCTTCAGCCGGACGCACATTCGCCAGGCACACGGCCAAACGCCGGTAGCCTTCCAGTTGTTGCCGGCAACTCGCGCAAGCACTCAAATGCTCTCGCACGAACGCACGCTCGATCGGAGGAATCGCCTCGTCCAGATAGCCGGCGAGCAGTCGCTCCACTCGAGTGCAGCTCATCTCGCGCCTCCTCGTGCCCGCCGCGCCATCAGCATGGGAGGCGCATCCAGATCCGCGGAAAGACTCCGAACAGGCGCGGAGTTCGCTCGCGATGACGTGCGATTTGCTTGGCCGGAATCGCGTTCTATCTGTGCCTCGCCCGATTTCGAGGTTTTCGTCCCATGGAGAAGCGGATCGAGCAGTTCGCGCAGAGCGCGCCGCCCCCTCAGGATTCGCGATTTCACGGTTCCGACGGAGACATCCAAAACCTCGCTGACTTCTTCGTACGAGAGCCCTTCCAGGTCGCGCAGAATCACGGCGCTGCGAAAAACTTCTGGAACCGATTCCAGCGCGCGCCGAACGGCTGCTTGCTCCTCGCGCGTGGCTAGCTTCTCGAACGGCGTTGCGTCCAGATCCGCAGGATCCAGCGTCGGGGCGGTTCCGTTCGCGTCGTCATCAATCGATATCTGATTTCTGTGGTGGCGCCAGCACCACCGGCGGTGATTCAGCGCCTCGCGAACCGAGATGCGGTAAAGCCAGGTTTTCAACGAACTGCCGCGCCGGAATCCGCCAATCCCTCGAAACGCGCGCAGGAAGACCTCCTGGGTCACATCGCTGGCGTCGGCCGCATCAGAAAGAATGCCGTAGATAAGGTTGTAAACTGAAGCGTGATAATAAGTTACGAGCCATTCAAAGGCGGCGTCGGAACCGGCCTGCAACTCTGTGACGAGAACCCCTTCGTCACGACCCCAAGCTAGAGATTGCGCGAGATCAGACATCGCTTGCGCCTCTGAAAACGCCGGAGGGTAGGCCCCCCAGGGATTCTATTCGCCGTTTCGGGTCCGTCGCCAGGATGCCGTGGACTACATGCACCCTTATACGTTAGACACCGATCTCCCGGCCTTTGTTTCAATTATAGCAGGTGCGGCAAGCCCACTTACAGATGAGCTTGCCGGGCCGGGCTGCCGGCTCTGAGACCCATGCAAGAGAAACCGGCTTGGCCCGGCCCATATCTTTACGGATGAAGTTCGCCGCACAATCGTTGTACGCGCGTCGTCGCTTTCCTTGCGCGGCGTCGGTGTCCTTGCGTGACGCCGGTGTCCTTGCTTGACGTTGATGGCTCAATTACGATGGCCAGTCTGAATACTTGCAGATTCCGGAGGGCAATTTGCGAATCTCTAGGCGCGAACTCGTTAAGACCGGCGCAATGGCGATTGTCGCGGGCGCCGCGGCGGTTCCGATGGCGCGCGGCGACGCGGATTCTATCCTCGCTGAGAATCCACCGGCGACCGCGTTGCCTCCTGCATTTGACTCGCTCAAGCCGATTCACGACCGCATCAATCCCATCACTCCGGATGAACGCAAAGCGCGCATAGCTCACGCGCAAGAACTGATGACAAACGCGAATCCTCAATTCTCCGCGCTTTTCATCGCGCCGGGTACATCGCTTTTTTATTTCACCGGGATTCGCTGGTGGCCCAGCGAGCGGCTGCTAGCACTCTTGATCCCGCGCATCGGGGAACCGGTCTTCGTTTGTCCCGCGTTCGAGGAAGGCCGCCTGCGCGAGAGTTCGCGATGGCCCATCGACGTTCGCGTCTGGCAGGAAGATGAGAGTCCGTATCGTGTTGCGGCAGGCTGGGTCGCCGACCGGCATCTCCAGAACGGAAGAATGGGCGTAGAAGAGAAAACTGCGTTCGCGTTCTTTGACGGATTACGCAAGGCCAATCCGTCTTCGGAATACGTCAGCGGCGATCCGATCACTGCGGGATGCCGCGAGCGCAAAAGCGAGCACGAGCTTGCGCTGATGCGCTTGGCCTGCGCCGCGACTTGCGATGTGTACAAAGCAACGTTCGCATCGTTGAGCGAAGGCTTAACGGAGCAAACCGTCGCAGAGTGGGTCGCGCTCGGATACAACAAAATGGGTCTGGAAGGCGACGCGATGGTGCTATTCGGCTCGGCGGCATCGTTCGCGCATGGCTCGCGGCAGTCTCAGCCGCTTCGCGAAGGCGACGCCGTTCTCCTTGACGACGGCACGACGGTCGACGGCTACCAGTCCGACGTTACACGGACTTCAATTTTCGGCAAGCCGTCGGACAAACTTCAGCGAGCTTTCGAATTGGTCCGCAAGGCACAGGATGCCGCGCTTGCAGCCGCCGTCGCGGGAAAGTCGTGCGGGTCCGTTGACGATGCCGCGCGAAACGTGATCACGCAAGGTGGCTACGGACCCGGCTACAAATATTTCGCGCACCGGCTCGGCCATGGCATCGGGCTCGATGGACACGAGCAGCCGTATCTCGTGCGCGGCAACCCAACGATTCTCGCAGCAGGCATGACGTTTTCAAATGAGCCGGGCATCTATGTTCCTGGCGATTTCGGCCTCCGTTGCGAAGACGATATGGTCATCACCGCCGACGGCGCCGCGCAATTGCTGACGCCTGCGTTCCAACCATCGCTTGAAACGCCGGTTGCGTGAAGGTTTCAGCTCCGGACCAGCGTTGCGCGCGATTTGAAGATTTCCACCACACGCGCCTCGGCCCAGAATCGCTCGTCGCCACTTTCGCGCGAAACGAAGGCGCAATGCCCGCCGTATTTGGGCGCGATCATTTCAATATTTGGATTCCCGGCGAGACTCGCGTCTGCGAATGTGTGGAACGGAACCATGGGATCGTCCTGCGCCGCAATGATCACCGTGGGGACGCGAATGGAGCCCGCAACGCGCAGCGCGCTCGACTGATAGTAGTAATCGTCCGCATCGCGGAAACCGCAGAATCGCGCGGTAATCACGTCGTCGAACTCTCGAACTGTGCGAACTTTCTCAATTCCGTTCAGCGGATAGCGCTCCGGAAAAAGCGCCGCTTTGACACACATATGATCTTTCAGCCGGGTGACGAAGTGCCGCTGATAGAAGTAATTCTCCCGTTTGCCGAGCGCGTCCGCGCACGCGGCCAGATCGCACGATGCACATACTCCGATCACCGCTTGCAATTCGCTCGGAAAACGATCCGCGAATTCGCCGGCCATTTTGAGGACTAAATTCCCTCCCATTGAAAATCCGGCGACGAATATCTCACCCAGGTTGTCGCGCTCGATCAATTCCATCACGATCGCGCGAATGTCTGCGCTCAGGCCCGAGTTGTACAGCGACGGCGTCAGATGATCTGTTCCGCCGCAATTTCGCTGATTGGCGCGAAGGACATTGAAACCTTCGCGAAACGCGCTCTCGGCAATGCCCTGCATATATCCCGAATCGCATGAGCCCTCGAGGCCATGCAACAGCACGATCGTCGAATGCGCGCGCGGCTCCTTTTGCCAGTGGCACTTCACAACAACCCGAGTGCCTGGCTCGGTCTCGAATTCTCGCGCCTCGGCGGGCGGCAGACGCGGAAAGCGCCGCCTCCAGAATGCGCCGGCGATAGTCATCAGGTGAGCGTTGCGAAGCGGGGCTGGTGGGACGAATTCGCGCACGATATCGAATCTACGATACGCAGCCTGCACGCGCAACTCGCGCCGAGCCGCCGGAGGCCACGCAAGACTCACTTGCAAACTGCAAGTGACGCTGCTAGCGTGAAATTTGTGGCTGGTATGCAAAAACTGGCACACCGTTCCGGTTGCCCCGTCAGCACTTCTCTTGAAATCTTCGGCGATCGCTGGTCGCTTCTGATCATCCGCGACCGGCATCGCGCGAACTGAAAGCGATTGCCCCAAGTTTGCGGCCGCAATGAGAGCTTGGCAATACGTGCGAAGGAGCAAGAGATGAGCAGCGTACGTGTATTGGTCGGAACAAGAAAAGGCGCGTTTGTGCTGAGCGCGGATGGAAAGCGTGACCGCTGGGACGTCAGCGGGCCGCATTTTGCAGGCTGGGAGATCTACCACGTCAAAGGCTCGCCCGCGGATCCGAACCGCATCTACGCCTCGCAGAGTTCCGGCTGGTTCGGCCAGATTATTCAGCGATCCAATGACGGCGGAAAAACCTGGGAAACGATGGACAACAAGTTCATCTACGACGGCGTTCCCGGCACTCATCAGTGGTACGACGGCACCGCGCATCCGTGGGAGTTCAAGCGCGTCTGGCATCTGGAGCCGTCGCTCAACGATCCCGACACGGTCTATGCCGGCATCGAAGATGCCGCGCTCTTCCGCTCGACCGACGGCGGAAAATCCTGGCACGAACTTTCCGGCCTGCGCGGCCACGGCACGGGACCGAAATGGCAGCCGGGTGCGGGCGGCATGTGCCTTCACACGATCGTTCTCGATCCGAGCAATCGCGACAGAATGTACGTTGCGATTTCGGCGGCCGGAGCGTTTCGCACAGATGACGGCGGAAATTCGTGGCGTCCGATCAACCGCGGCCTCGTCTCGCAATACATTCCGGAACCGACGGCTGAAGTCGGGCACTGCGTTCATCGCATCGCCATGCACCCCTCGCGCCCGGGTGTGCTTTTCATGCAAAAGCACTGGGACGTGATGCGCAGCGACGATGCCGGCGACAACTGGCGCGAGATCAGCGGAAATTTGCCGACCGACTTCGGTTTCGTAATTGATGTTCATGCGCATGAGCCTGAAACGATCTACGTCGTTCCGATCAAGAGCGACTCCGAACACTTCCCCATCGACGGAAAGCTGCGCGTCTTCCGCAGCCGCGCCGGCGGAAACGAATGGGAGCCACTGACCAACGGTCTGCCGCAGAGCAATTGTTTTGTGAACGTGCTGCGCGACGCGATGGCCGTGGATTCGCTCGATTCCTGCGGCATATATTTCGGCACGACGGGCGGACAGGTGTATGCGTCCGCCAACGGCGGCGACAACTGGGCGCCGATTGTCCACGATCTTCCGGGCGTACTTTCGGTTGAGGTTCAGACGCTGCAATGATTCGAGTCGTATTGCCGCCACACTTGCGGACGCTGACGCGCACCGATGGCGAAGTCACGATTGAAGTGGCGGGGCCGGCGACGCAACGCTCCGTGCTTGATGCGCTCGAGGCGCAATATCCGGTGCTGCGTGGAACGATTCGCGATCATGTCACGCAGCGCCGCAGGCCATTCCTGCGATTTTTTGTGTGTTCCGAGGATTGGTCGCACGAACCGGCGGACACGCCGCTGCCCGATGCAATCGCAACGGGCAAAGAGCCGTTCCTCGTGATTGGCGCCATTGCCGGCGGCTGAAACCGAAGTTGTCAGGCTTTGCTCTCGCTACGAATCCTGCTGGGCTTCCGCCGGTGGCAGACTCGCGGGCGGGAGGGTTGGCGATGAAGCTTGCGGCGCAATCGCTCCGTGTTCGAATGGCACGAGGGCCACGCGAAAATTCGAAATATCCTCATCCAGGATGCTCGAGTAGATAACGAACATGCCGACGAAGGCGTCAACGAAAATGGGCATTACGATCTGGGAGAATAAAATTGAGGCACTCCGTGGCAAGAGGGCCGCAGCAAAACCCATAATCCAGCCCATGGGAAACATGACGATAGCCATCGCGACGAGACGGTAGATGACTGCTCGCCAGCTGTAAGCCCACCACACTGCCGCCGTGCGCGTGAATGTCGGCGCGAGGCGCTCGGCACCTTCTTGCCCGAATTTTGAAAGCAGCGTGATCCGAAAACCACGGAATCTCTTGCGCAGAATGTAGGCCATCGCCGGAAATGAGATTGCAATGGAAAACCCAGCGATGAACAGTGGCTGATACTTGACAAACGGAGCCAGTGTTTTCAATGGAACGCGTGGATTTTCGAGAAGGCGTCGAAGAATGAAGGTGGACGCGAACGCAAATGTCATAGTAGCCAGGAACACTGGCCAAAAAAACGCCCACCAAATGCGCAACCCGTATCCGATATTTGGCTGAATGTAGTCAGATGGAGGCAATGCGGCACGATTAGCCGTACGCGTATCCCCGAAAAGCGAAGGAGGGCCTCCCATTGCGGGGATTGTCTATCCGATTATCGTAGCAGTCAAGTATCCAAATGGCGTAATGTCGGGTCGGATTTTGGGTAGCCCGCGATCCAGTCAAAATCCTGACTGATGCCGGTGCGCGGTGAGAATGGGGTGCGGCTAGCCGAATTCCGGCCTCAGTGGGTGGTCGACGATGATGGCTCGACCGTCGGTGAGAGCTTTGACCGAATGGCGGACCCCGGCGGGGACGATTGCGACCAAGCCCGGCCGGACGATCTGGACGACGCCGTCGATCGTCATCTCTAGCTCGCCTTCGATCACTTCATAGACTTCTTCCTGCGGGTGGAAATGCTCGTGAATGGACGCGCCGCGAGCAAAATCGTAGTGGGCAAAGGTCATGCTGGGCGAGTGAAAATACCGTCCCTTCCAACCGGGCAAGCGCTCAATTACGCGAAGGCTGTTAGTGTCGACAAATGGCATGGAGCTCTTCTCCTTCAGCAAATCCTAGCACGGCCGCCCGACTGGTTCCGGCGAATCGTCACCTAATCGAAGGCTGACTTTCTACTCATGAATTAATGGCTGGGTGCCGGAGAGGTCGAAGCGGGCGCGTCGGCGTAGTAGCCGTCGCGTGATTGCACGGCGAGGTCTTTCTGCTTCGTGACGAGATGAAGCTTATGGTAGCCAGCGCTGGCAGAGGCCTTGTCGGGGACATAGCCCAGGATGTATTGGCTCCGCAATTCCTGCTGAATTTGATCGTAGATTTGATCGACCGTCGGCTTCTTGGAGACCTCGAAGAGGCGCCCGCCCGTTTCCTTGGAAATTCGATCGAGCACTTTCTTGCCGTCAGGACGTTGTTCGTCCTGCGGGAAGCGATGCCCGCCGCCGCGGCCGCCTCCGCCCCAACCTCCGCCGCCTCTTGAGCCGAAGGGCTCGTCGTCCTTGAAGAGAATCGAATAGACGACGGTGTTCGCGCGCTGGGCCGCTTCAATGGCGCTCGCGAGGGATTCTTTGCTGCCATGGTCGTCTCCGTCAGACAGAACGATCACCGCTTTGCGGCCCTGCATTTTTTTCATCATGTCGTCGGAGGCCAGATAAATCGCATCGTAGAGTAGAGTGCCGCCGCCGTGATGGTGATAGCCTCCGCTTCCTCCTCCATTTCCGTCGCCGCTTCCCCCTCCGTTTCCGTTTGCGCTCGCGTGTTGCATCGATGGGGTTTCAAGCAGATTGAGTGCGTCCTCGAGTTTTTTGCGGGAAGAAGTGAAGTCCTGCAAAAGCTCGACCTGGTAATCGAAGTGAATCACGAATGCCTGATCTTTCGAATTTTCCCGGAGCGTGTGATCGACGAAATTCGAGCTGGCGCGGCGCTCCTGATCGAGGACGCGCCTTTGGCTGAGGCTGGTGTCAACAAGCAGCCCGATCGTCAGCGGGAGATCATTCTCGCGAGCAAAGTAAGTGACCGTCTGCGGATGGCCATCTTCGTCCAGCGTGAAATCGGCTTGCGTAAGGTTCGAGACGATTGCGCCGTGTTTGTCGCGGACGGTCGCGAACACCGTGACCATGTTCGCTTCGACGGATATTTTGGCTTGTTCCTGGCCAAAAAGAGGCGCGTCCGCCGCAAACACCAGCAGCGTGGACAGAAAAACCGAGATCGTGCGAGTAAACGTGGACGAACTCCTCAAAGCGCCACTTTCTATGATGCGGTTCATGTGATGGCGGACCATCCCCCAATAGGGGTTCCGTTTGTCCGGCCCGAGAGTTCCAAAAACTCTGCCGGCGAGCGGCGGCAGCTTGCGGAACTCGGGACAGGGCGGCTTGCTTTAGTTCCGACGCGCATTTAGAATGGTCCACTACACGATGAAGTTTTGCAGCGACATTGAAACCTTCTCTCGGCCCAGCCCTTGCGGCTGGGCTTTTGTGTTTATGGCCGCTTCTTTCAACTTGAAATGAGGAGACGATGATCGACGGCGCAATTCCGGAAGGTCTGACATTTGACGACGTGCTTCTGCTGCCCGGGAAGTCCTCGATTCTGCCGGCGCAAGTGGACACGCGCACCTGCCTCACGCGCAAAATTGCGCTGAATATTCCGGTGGTGGCATCGGCGATGGATACGGTGACGGGCTCGCGGCTGGCGATTGCCATCGCCCGGCAAGGCGGGCTGGGATTCGTTCATCGGAACATGACGCTGGAGCGCCAAGTGGAGGAAGTGGACAAGGTGAAGCGCTCCGAAAGCGGCATGATCGTTGATCCCGTGACGATTGCGCCGGAGCTTTCGGTGCGGCAGGCGCTCGACATCATGACGAAATATCGCGTGTCGGGTTTGCCGGTGACGCGCGGGACGCGCCTGGTGGGCATTCTCACGAATCGCGATCTGCGTTTTGAGCGAAATCTCGACCAGCCGGTGAGTGAAGTCATGACCAAGGACAATCTGGTGACCGTCGCGGTGGGGACGACGCTGGATGAGGCCGAGCGTCTGCTGCAAGAGCACCGCATCGAGAAATTGCTGGTTGTGGACAACGAGTTCAATCTCAAGGGCCTGATCACAGTGAAGGACATTCAAAAGAAGCTCGAGTATCCGATCGCCGCGAAGGACGATCATGGCCGGCTGCGCGTGGGCGCGGCGGTCGGCTCGACCGGCGACTATCTTGAGCGCGCGGTGGAGCTCGCAAAAGCGAAGGCGGATGTCCTGGCGATTGACAGCGCGCATGGCCATTCGACGCGAGTGATGGACGCAATTCGCGAAATCAAGCGACGGCTGCCTGAGATGCAGCTCGTGGCGGGAAACGTGGCCACCGCGGAGGGCGCGCGCGATCTGATCTCGCTGGGCATTGACGGATTGAAAGTCGGCATCGGTCCCGGCTCAATTTGCACGACGCGCGTGGTGACCGGCGCGGGCGTTCCGCAAATCACGGCGATCGCCGAGGCGTCGCGCGCCGCAAAAGGCTCCGGGATTCCGATCATCGCGGACGGGGGCGTGAAATTCTCCGGCGATATCACCAAGGCAATCGCTGCCGGCGCATCAGTGGTGATGATCGGCGGTTTGTTTGCGGGCACCGAAGAATCGCCGGGCGAAACAATTCTGTATCAAGGCCGCACGTATAAATCGTATCGGGGCATGGGTTCTCTTGCGGCGATGGAGAGCGGCTCTGCCGACCGCTATTCGCAGGAATCAGCGGATCGCGGCAAATCGGTGCCGGAAGGGATTGAAGGGCAGGTTCCGTACAAGGGGCCGCTGGCGGGACTCGTTGACCAACTCGTTGGAGGTCTGCGCAGCGGTATGGGCTATTGCGGCGTCGAAAATATCAGAGAATTGCAGGAGCGCGGGCACTTCGTGCGCATCACCGCCGCGGGACTGCGCGAGAGCCATGTCCACGACGTCATCATCACTCGCGAAGCGCCGAACTATCGTTTGGAATAAGCGAAGCTAAAAGGCAGATGGGACTGAGCGAACGATTTAGTCGCGCCTTCGCTGCAATGCGATTTTGTTCAAAATCGTGTTCACGCGTAAGCGCGCCGGCGGCGGACAAGCGGCGATGACGTGGACACGCCGATGGCTCCCGGCGATCATTTGGGGCGCGGCAATTTCAATGTTCTCGACGCACTGGTTCACGTCCGAGAATACCGCGTCCATTTTCGTGCCGTTCGTGCACTGGCTTTTCCCGAGCCTCTCGTTCCAGACGATCGACTTCCTCCATCACATCGTGCGAAAAAGCGCCCACGTTACTGAATATTTCATTTTTAGTTTGCTGGTGCTGCGCGGCATTCGAGGCGGCCGCCGTGGACTGCGGCTTGCCTGGGTGCTGACGACGATCGCGATTGTGTTCGCGTATGCGTCACTCGATGAGTTCCACCAGTCATTCGTTCCCGGGCGTACCGCCGCGTTCTCCGATGTTTTGATCGATACGTCCGGAGGCGCCTTTGCACAGGCAGTCGCAGCATTGATAGCCTTACGCGCCGGTCAGCGCGATCGGGGCGCGACGCCAGCCGGATAAGGAGAGCTCATGAAAGCCGTTGGACGGGTGTGCGCACGCCGACTCGCTCTGCTGATCGCCATGATGGCGGCCTTTTCGCTGCAGGGCCGCGCGGCGAATGAGACCCTGCACTACGAACTGAAGTTCGAAAAACCGAACACGCATTTGATGGACGTGGCGATCCACGCTTCGGGCCTGGACGGCAGGAGCGTGGACTTCGCAATGCCGGACTGGGCGCCGGGCTCCTACTACATCGAAAATTATTGGATGTACGTGCAGAGATTTCGCGCGGAGGGCACGGATGGAACGGCGCTCCCGTGGCACAAGACCGACGAGCAAACATGGCACATCGAGCTGAACCGCGCGACGACCGTCAAGATTTCCTATCAGATTTACGGCAACACTCTCGCGAACAACAAGGCGCAATTCAACGAGCGTCATGCGTTTTTCGGCGGCCCGGCGGTGTGGATGTACATGGTGAACGGCAAGGAGCGGCCGATTGAATTGACGATTGATGTGCCGAACGGCTGGAAAGTCGCGACGGGAATGACGCGCGCTGACGAGACTCATTTTTCGGCGCTGAATTACGATTGGTTCGCGGACGCGCCAATCGAGATTTCGAATTTCAAAGGGCGGGATTTCGAGTTCGGGGGAACGAAGTACCACGTGATCGACCACGATGCGATCGGTGAAGCGGATTTTGCGAAATTCACGGGCGACGTGCAAAAACTTGTCGCGACGCTCGTTCCGATCATGTCGAGCGTCGCGGGAACGCCAGAGCAGGAAGCGCCCTTCAAGGAATACTGGTTTCTCTTTCACATCTGGCCCGGCTCCGGCGGAGGCCTCGAACATCTGAATTCGACGCAGATCAATTTCCGAACGGACTGGGACGTCACGACGCCGAACGAGCGTTTCGAGAACGAATACAAATTAAAGCTCTGGGTGACGGCGCACGAATTTTTTCACGCCTGGAACGTGAAGCGCCTGCGGCCGAAGCCGCTCGGACCGTTTGATTATTCGCGCCAGGTGCACACGCCGTCGCTTTGGATTTCGGAGGGCCTGACAAGCTACTACGGCAGCATCGGCATGGCCCGCTCCGGGCTCATCACGCCGCAAGAATATCTTGAGAGCATCAGCCGTCTGATCACGAAGTTCGAGCAGGAACCAGGCCGCACGGAGCGCAGCATCGAGGACACGAGCTGGGACGCGTGGTTCGTTCGCAACAAGGACCTTGAGACGAATCTCGCCAATACAAATTATTCTTACTACGACGGCGGGCAGATCGTCGGACAATTGCTCGATCTCGCCATCCGCAACAATACGAAAAATGCAAAGTCGCTCGACCATTGGATGCGGCTGATGTATTCGCGCTATGCGTTGCCGAAGCCGGGATTCGAACCCGAAGACGCCATCAAAGCGATATCGGAAGTGGCCGGAATGGACATGAGCGATTTCTTTCACCGCTATATCAGCGGGAAAGAACCGCTCCCCTACGACACGTACTTTGCGTACGCGGGAATTGACGTCGAGAAGAAGACCGATTCGACGACGCCGTGGATCGGAATGGCATCGACGAAGAACGATGACGGCCGTGCAAAAATTACGAACGTGATTCCCGGCAGCCCGGCGGAAGCGGCCGGCCTTTCAAAAGATGACGTGTTGCTGGCCATCGATGGCCGCGCCGTCAACAACGACGAGATTTCGGATGCGCTGAACCCGCACAAGCCGGGGGATTCAATCAAGCTCACGATCGTGCGGCTCGGCAAATTGCAGGACATCGACGTGAAATTGACGGCGAGTCCTTACGCCACCTACAGGCTCAAGCTCGTGGATCACCCGACTGAGATGCAGCAGGAAATATTTCGAAGCTGGCTCGGCGCGAAGCAGTAGCGTTTCGTTAATCTGCGTCGCCGAAGCGCTTGAGCGGCGCAGCGCCATCGCACAAAAAAAGAAAAGGCCCGCGTAAATCTCGGTCGCGCGGGCCTTCCGTTCTTGTTCCTGTGAAGGGGTGTTACGATTTCTCGTCGGCCTTCTCTTCCGGCTCTTCCGCAGGCTGTTCCTTCTTGGACTTCTTCTCTTTCTTCTTCAGCTCCGAGCCGATGAATTCCAGGATTGCAAGCTCGGCGCCATCGCCGATCCGCCAACCCACGCGAATGATTCGCGTGTAGCCGCCCGGACGGTCCGCGAAACGAGGCGCAAGGTCCGCGAAAAGTTTCTTCGTGGCCTCCGGCGTTTGCAGAAACGCCGCCGCCTGCCTCCGCGAATGCAGGGAATCGCGCTTGCCGAGCGTGATCATCTTCTCAGCGAGCGGACGCGCCGCCTTCGCGCGCAGTACCGTCGTCGTGATGCGCTCCTTATCGATCAGGTTCGTCACCAGATTGCGGAGCGTCGCACGGCGATGCGCCGGGTTGCGGCCAAGTTTATAACCTGCCTTCATGTGTCTCATGGTCGTCGTCCCCGCCGCTTACAGCCCGGCGGTTTCCTCCGGAGGCAGCGGCGCGGTCTGGCTCGGCAACGGCGGCCAGATGATCCGCCCGCGGTCGTCGAATTTCATCCCGAGGCTCAGGCCCATCTTCTGGAGTATTTCCTTGATCTCGTTCAGCGACTTGCGCCCGAAGTTTTTCGTCTTCAGCATTTCGGATTCGGTCTTCTGCACCAGCTCGCGAAGGCTCTGAATGTTGGCATTCTTCAAACAATTATAGGAGCGCACCGAAAGCTCGAGCTCCTCGACGGAGCGGTCGAGATGTTCGAGACGCGGGTCGTTGTAATTCTCGACGACCTCTTCCGGCAGATCCGGTGACTCTTCGAAATTGATGAAGATGCTCATGTGATCCTTCATCAGCTTCGACGCCAGACCGATCGCGTCCTGCGGCGTGATCGCGCCGTTGGTCCAAACTTCGAGCGTGAGCTTCTCGTAGTCAGTCATTTGCCCGAGTCGAGCCGCTTCGACTGCGTAATTCACTTTGCGCACCGGCGAATGCACGGAATCGATCGGAATGTAGCCGATCGGGAGATCCTCGTCGAAGTTCCGGTCGGCCGATACATAGCCGCGGCCGTTCTTCACGCGCATCTCGAGCTCGAGTTTCCCGCCCTCGCTCACCGTCGCGATGTAGACGTTCTTATCGAGAACGGCGATGTCGGCATCTTCTTCGATTTTTTCCGACGTCACCGGTCCGGGCGTGTCCACATTCAATGTGATGGTCTTGGGCTGGTCCGAATTCAACTTCAGCGGCACCTGCTTCAAATTCAAAATGATGTCAGTGGCGTCCTCAACCACGCCGGGAATGGGCGAAAACTCATGAAGAACACCTTCGATTTTCACCGCCGTAATCGCCGCGCCTTCAATCGAGCTGAGCAGGGCCCGGCGGATGGCATTCCCCACCGTCGTTCCCCAGCCGCGCTCAAATGGCTGCGCCGAAAACTTCCCGTACTTGTCTGTCAGCGTTTCGAGTTCCGCCGCCAACCGCTTTGGCTTCTGAAAGCCTTTCCACATCTTTCATTTTCCTCCCGCCCGCTCACGCAGGCCCACGCAACAAATTCTGCCGACTACTTTGAATACAATTCGACGATCAATTGCTCGTTAACCGGCGGCGTCGTCACATCTTCACGCCGCGGCAAGGCAATGACCTTGGCCTTGAAATTTTCGCGGTCGAGATCGAGCCACGGCATCTGCCCCTGGCTCTGCGCGAGATTCCGGGCTTCGAGCACCATCGCGTTCTGGTGCATCTTGTCCTTGACCGTGATTTCGTCCCCGATTTGCACCAGATAATTCGGAATGTTGACCTTGCGTCCGTTGACGCGCACGTGCCCATGCAGGACGAACTGCCGCGCCTGCGAGCGAGAAGACGCCACGCCCATGCGATAAATCACGTTGTCGAGACGCCGCTCCAGCATGACGATGAGATTCGAGCCCGTCGGCCCCTGCGCGCGCACCGCTTTCTCGAAATACGACCGGAACTGCCGCTCAAGCAGTCCGTACGTGCGCTTCATCTTCTGCTTTTCGCGCAACTGCACGCCGTATCCCACCATCTTGGCCCGGCGCGCCTGGCCGTGCTGTCCCGGAACAAAATTTCGCTTTTCGATCGCGCACTTCTCGGTAAAACAGCGCAATCCTTTCAGGAAAAGCTTCTGCCCTTCCCTCCGGCACAGCCTGCAAACTGCTTCACGATGTCTTGCCAATTGCCCTTCTCCTTTGCCTGCGAAACTTGCGAAGCGGCCGCGCTCGAGAATCAGACCCGGCGGCGCTTCGGAGGCCGGCAACCGTTGTGCGGCACCGGCGTTACGTCTTTGATTGCGTTGATGTGAAGGCCTGCGGCGGCCAGCGCGCGAATTGCGGATTCGCGGCCGGCTCCTGGCCCCTTCACGCGAACTTCCACCGACTTCATTCCATACTGATCGCGCGCGACTCCGGCCGCGGCCATGGCCGCTTGCTGTGCGGCGTACGGCGTGCCTTTGCGCGATCCTTTAAATCCCACGGATCCGGCCGACGACCAGCTCACGGCGCGCCCATCCGGATCCGTCAACGTGACGATGGTGTTGTTGAAAGTCGCCTGGATGCACACGACGCCGTGCGGCACCACACGCTTTTCTTTCTTCTTGCGAAACTCTTTCTTGCGCTTGGACGGTTTCGCTCCAGCTGCCGGCGCTGCGGCTGCGTCTTGGGGTTCTTTCGCCACGTCTGTTCCTCTCCTCTTGAATCACTCGTGCGAATTACTTGCGGATCGCGACTTTCTTCTTCGCTGCCACCGCTCCCTTTCGCGGACCCTTCCGCGTGCGCGCGTTGGTGTGCGTCCGCTGGCCGCGCACGGGCAAATTGCGCCGGTGGCGCAGCCCGCGATAGCATTGAATTTCGATTAGCCGGCGGATGTTCATCTGCATCTCCTTGCGGAGATCGCCTTCCACGCGGCCTTCGGATTCAATCGCCTGGCGAAGCTTGTTCACTTCTTCTTCCGTCAGGTCCTTGACCTTCTTGGTTTCGTCAACGCCAGCCTTCGCGGCAAGCTTCTTCGCGCGCGCCTGCCCGATGCCGTAGATGGCGGTGAGCCCGACCCAGAGTCTTTTATTCGGCGGCAAATCCACGCCTGCGATACGTGCCATGATTCTCCCTCCCTAGCCCTGGCGCTGGCGATGCTTCGGATTCGTGCAGATCACGCGTACCACGCCGCGCCGATGCACGATCTTGCACTTCATGCAGATTTTCTTCACTGATGCCCTTACCTTCATTTCCTGCTCCGTTCTTCGTACTCCGGCATCGCCCGCGCTATTTGTAGCGATAGACGATTCGCCCGCGCGTCAGATCGTATGGCGAAAGCTCGACCGCGACTCGGTCGCCCGGCAGAATGCGGATGAAATTCTTCCTCATCTTCCCGGAAATGTGCGCGAGCACTTGATGCTTGTTCTCGAGTTCCACGCGGAACATCGCGTTCGGCAACGGCTCAATCACCGTGGCCATGACCTCGATGGCATCCTCTTTGGAATTGCCGTCGTCGCTCTTCTTCTTTTCAGGCTCCGGTCTCTTGTTCATGAACTCCTGTTTTCCTTGGCGCTCACCAGCACGGCCCCGCCGCATCGCGCGGACGCGTCAAAATCCACGGCCCGTTCGCCGTAACCGCGACGGTGTGTTCGAAATGCGCTGAGTCGCTTCCGTCCGCTGTCACGGCCGTCCATTTGTCTCCCAGGACGCGCACCGCCGGCCCACCCGAATTCACCATCGGCTCGATTGCGAGGACCATTCCTTCCAGCAACCGAGGACCACGGCCGGGTTCGCCGTAATTCGGCACCTGCGGCTCTTCGTGCATGTGGGTTCCGATGCCGTGGCCCACAAACTCGCGCACCACCGAGTAGCCGTTCGACTCGACCCACTGCTGAACTGCCGCTGAAACGTCGCTCAAGCGATTTCCCGGCCGGACTTTCTGAATCGCGTGATCGAGCGATTCGCGCGTCACTCGCAAAAGCTTCTCGCGTCCCGGCGCGATTTTTCCCACTGGCACCGTGAGCGCGGCATCGCCGTAATAGCCGTCCAACTCGACACCGAAATCCATTGAAAGAATGTCGCCTTCTTTCAACGTCCGCCGCTCGGACGGTATGCCGTGCACGACTTCCTGATTGATCGACGTGCACAGCGAACCGGGATAACCCATGTATCCCTTGAACGCGGGCCGTGCGCCGCTCTCGGCAGCGTATTTCTCGGCCAGTTCGTCCAAATCTTTCGTGGTCACGCCCGGCCGAACGTTTTTCTGCAACTCTTGAAGAGCGCCCCAAACGACTTGCCCGGCGCGGAACATCTTCTCGAGTTCGCGTTCGTCCTTACGCACGATGGCCATCGACACTATGCTCGGCAAGGATCTCGAGCAACCTCTTGCCGACTTCCTCGACGCTCGCTGATCCGTCCACTTCCTCGAGATCTCCGGTCGAGCGGTAATATTCAATCAGCGGCCGCGTTTGTCTTTCAAAGGCCGCCAGCCGGTCCAGCACCACTTCGGCGCGGTCATCGGACCGCTGGATGAGCGTGCCGCCGTCTACGAGGCATTTGCCGGCCTGGGCCTTCGGGAGATCGTAGACGTTGTAAATCTCCCCACCCACACTGCAGACGCGGCGGCCGGCCACGCGCCGAACCAGGACATCGTGGTCCACCCGAAAATTCACCGCGACTGGTTTGCGAAAATGCCGTTTCCGCAGGATCTCATCGAGACGCTGAGCCTGCGGCATCGTCCTCGGAAACCCGTCCAGCAAGAATCCGTGCTTGCAATCCGGCCGGCCGATTCTCTCTTCCACGATCCCAAGTACGATATCGTCCGGAACCAGCTCGCCCCGATCCATGATCGGCTTGGCTTTTAGCCCGAGCTCAGTACCGTGGTTCACGTGGTCGCGCAGCAAGTCTCCAGTGGAGAGATGCGGGACGTGATACATCTCGGCGAGCCGCCTTGCCTGCGTCCCTTTTCCTGCGCCCGGTGGACCTAGAAAAATCAGAGGCCGCTTCAACCCCATCCGCACACCCGCCAGCCTTGAGCTTGAACTAAGTCCGGCGCCCGCGAACTTTGCCGCGGCGCACGAACCCATCGTAGTTCCGCATCACGAGCTGCGCTTCGACCTGCTGCACTGTATCCATCGCCACGCCGACAACAATCAGCAGCGATGTTCCACCGAAATAAAACGTGACTCCCAACCCCTCCAGCACAAACCGCCACATGTGCGCATCAAACCACTCGCCGCCCAGCCACACCGGCAAATGCTGCAAGTGAATTCCCGAGATCATCCACTCCGGAATCAGGCAGACAACCGCCAGATATACGCCGCCCACAAACGTAAGTCGCGTCAATATCCGGTTGATGTGCTCCGACGTGTTCCGCCCCGGGCGAATTCCCGGGATGAATCCGCCGTATTTCCGCATGTTGTCGGCCAGCTCCGTGGGATTGAATATGATTCCCACATAGAAAAATGCGAAAAATATGATCAGGAAAACGTAAATCAACGTGTAAAGCGGTTCGCCCCAGCCGATCATCTTTGCGAAGCGGCCGAAGAAAGGCGACTTGCTTTGAAAGATCAGCGACAGCGTCTGCGGAAACGTCAGCAGCGAACTCGCGAAAATCGGCGGAATCACGCCGCCGGAATTCACCCGCAGCGGCAGATAGGTCATCTGGCCGCCCATGACTTTCCGGCCGACCACACGCTTTGCATATTGCACGGGGATCCGCCGCTGGCCGCCCTCCATGAACACGATGAACGCCACCACAGCCAGCATCATCGCCAGCAGCAAGATGATGGCAATCGGCGTAAACGCTCCCCACTGCTGCGAAGTGGCCTTCTCCCACAGATCCTTGATGCCGCGCGGCAGACCCACTACGATGCCCGCGAAAATGATCAGCGACATTCCGTTGCCGATGCCCCGGTCGCTAATTTGCTCACCTAGCCACATGATGAATGCCGAACCCGTCGTCAACGTCAGCATGGTCATCAGGATGAACCGCGGCCCGGGATGATAGACGAGCGACGTCCCGGCCAGCCGCTGGTTCTGCAGCGTCAGCGCGATCGTGAACGACTGGAACGCGCTCAGAATAATCGTCAGGTAGCGCGTGTATTGCGTAATTTTCCGCCGGCCGAGCTCGCCTTCCTTCTGCAACCGCTCGAGATACGGCCAGACCACAACCATCAACTGCAAAATAATCGATGCCGTGATGTACGGCATGATTCCCAAGGCAAAAATCGTGAGCCGGCGCAGGTTGCCGCCGCTGAACAAATCAAAAATTCCCAGCACCGAACCTTGTCCCTGCTGGAAAAGCGTCTGCAGCAGGTCGGTATTGATACCGGGCGTGGGGATGAAAGCTCCGAGGCGATACACTCCCAGCAACGCCAGCGTAAACAACACACGATTACGCAGGTCCGGCGTGCGGAAAATGTTGCGAAACGCCTCGAACAACTTCCTCATGACAAAATTTCGGCCTTTCCTCCGGCAGCAGCGATTTTTTCCTGCGCCGACTTGCTGAATGCGTGGGCCTTGACCGTCAGCGCCACCTTCAACTCGCCATCTCCGAGCACCTTCACGCCGTCACGCCGCGCGTAGATTATTCCGTGCTTCACAAGCTCTTCCGGCCCCACCGTCGTACCCGCGGCGAACGCGTTCAGCGTCTCGACGTTTACGACCGAGAGTTCGCGCGAAAACGGATTCGAGAATCCGCGCTTCGGCATTCGCCGGTGCAACGGCATCTGGCCGCCTTCAAATCCGCGGCGTCGCGAATAGCCGCGCCGTGATTGCTGGCCCTTGTTCCCGGCTCCCGCCGTCTTGCCGAGTTTCGAGCCCATGCCGCGGCCGACGCGCACCTTGCGGTGCTTCGAGCCTCGCGGCGGCTTCAAATTGGATAGCGTGGGTTTCATTTCGCCCTCTAGCTTTGAATCTCGACCAAATGATGCACGCGCGCGATCATTCCGCGAATCGTCGGCGTGTCCGGCTGCTCGACAATTTCATTCATCCGGCGGAAGCCCAGTCCCCGGATCGTCTGCCGCATCGAGCGCGGGCAGCCGATGAAGCTGCGCACCCACTTGATCTTCAATGTTCCTGCCGATTTTTTCGCCATCTCTCGTTTCCGAAACTAAGACGTCGCCGTCGCCGCGGCTTCTTCGCCCGTCTTTCCGCGTAATTCCGCCACCTTTGAGGCGCTCTTTAGATGCAGCAGCGCGTCAAACGTCGCTTTGATGACGTTGTGCGGATTCGACGTCCCAATCGACTTCGTCAGAACGTTCTGAATCCCTGCGACTTCCATCACCGCGCGCACCGGACCACCGGCAATCAGACCCGTGCCTTCCGACGCGGGCTTCAGCAGCACCTGCCCCGAGCCGTACCGCCCCACCACCTGGTGCGGGATGGTCGTTCCCTTCAGGTTCAGCTTCACCATGTTTTTCTTCGCCTGCTCGATGGCCTTGCGAATGGCCATGGGAACTTCGCGCGCCTTGCCCATGCCGAAGCCGGCGTGGCCATGCTGGTCGCCGACAACCACCAGCGCCGAGAAGCTGAGGTTCTTGCCGCCTTTGACGACCTTCGTGACGCGATTGATGGCCACGACCTGGTCCTTCAAATTTGCGGGGTTCGTGTCGAGGATCCGTCGAACCGAAAGTGTATCTTTGAGTTCTTGTTTCGGCATAGAGTTAGAACTTCAGTCCTGCCTCTCGGGCCGCTTCCGCCAGTGCCTGAATGCGGCCGTGATATTGATATCCGCCCCGGTCAAAAACCACGCGCTCGACCCCTGCGGCCTTGGCGCGCTCGGCGATCGCTTTGCCCACAACCTTTGCCGCCGCGATATTTCCGCCGCCTTTGATCTGTTTTTTTACTTCGCCATCGAGCGAGCCCGCCGACGCCAGAGTGCGTCCCGCATGGTCGTCAATCACCTGCGCGACGATGTGTCGCGCCGACCGAAATACGCACAGCCGCGGGCGATCGGCGTTCCCGGCAATTTTGCGCCGCAGACGCGAATGCAGCCGCTCGCGATGCGCGCTCCTGGAAAGCTTTCGAACTGGGACTGTGGCCACGCTCGTTCTCCTCGTTTCCTGCCGGGTATTAGCCTGCGGTCTTTGCCGCGCCTGCCTTGCCCGCCTTCTTCTTCAGCCGTTCGCCGGTGATTCGAATTCCTTTTTGCTTGTAGGGATCAGGCGGACGCAAGCGCCGGAGATTCGCCGCCACTTGTCCGACCTGGCCCTTGTCCGCGCCAGTCACCGTCAAATGCGTCTGCTTCTCCACCGCGATCTGAATTCCCTCGGGAATCGGAAATTCCACCGGATGCGAGAATCCGAGCGAAATCATCAGATTCTTGCCTTTCACTTCCGCGCGGTACCCGACGCCCACGATATCGAGATCCTTCTTGAATCCCTGCGTGACGCCGAAGACCGCATTCGCCACCAGCGCTCGCGCCAGGCCGTGCAGCGCTCGCTGCTCGTCAGTCGCGCGCAACGCCGTCAGAATTCCGTCCTTCGTTTCGAAGCGAATGCCGTGCGGCACGGCGACCGTCATCTTGCCCTTGGGCCCCTGCACGTTCACTGAATCCGCCTGCAGCTGAACCTTCACGCCCTGTGGCACTGCTATCGGTTTTTGTCCAATTCGCGACATGAATCACTCTTCCCCGAAAATTCCTACCAAACCTCGCACAGCAATTCGCCGCCGACGCCTTCCTTGCGCGCGGCGTGACCGGTCATCAGCCCGCGGGGCGTCGAGACGATCGAGATGCCCATCCCGCCCACGACCGCGCGGATATCCATCTTGCCGACGTAACGCCGGCAACCCGGCCGCGACACCCGCTTCAGATTCGTGATCACGCTGCGGCGGTCCGGCGTGTAGCGCAGGAAAACGCGCAGCGTCTTTTTTACCTTTGTGTCGTCGACGACCTTATAGCTCGCGAGATAGCCCTCATCCTTAAGGATCCGCGCGATCTCGACTTTCAGTCTCGACGCCGGCAAATCCACGCGCGCGTGCTTGGCACGCGAGGCGTTGCGGATGCGCGTCAACATGTCCGCGATCGGGTCTGTCGTCATTCCATTCCTTCTTTCTTACCAGCTCGCCTTCACAACGCCGGGGATTTCACCCTTCAGCGCCAGGCCGCGGAAACAGATGCGGCACATCTGGAACTTGCGAAGTGTTCCTCGCGCCCGGCCGCAGATGCGGCAGCGGTTGCGGTGGCGAACTTTGAATTTCGGTTTCTTCAACTGTTTCGCGAATTGACTGTCCCGCGCCATTGCGTCTCCTTCGTTCTCCGTTCGGTTCCCTGTTTACGCCCGGAAGGGCACGCCGAGCAGCTTCAGCAGCTCGCGGCCTTCCTCGTCGCTGTGGGCCGACGTCGTAATCGTGACGTTCATGCCCTTGATCTTGTCCACGCGCGTGTAATCGATTTCGGGAAACACGAGCTGGTCCTTCAGACCGAGCGTGTAGTTTCCGCGGCCATCGAACGAGTTTGGCGGCAAGCCCTTGAAGTCGCGCAAGCGCGGCAGAACGATGTTCGCCAGCCGGTCCAGAAATTCGTACATCCGCTCGCCTCGCAGCGTGACCATGCAGCCAATCGGCATTCCCTTGCGGATTTTGAAATTCGCGATCGACTTCTTCGCGCGCGTGATCACCGGCTTCTGTCCGGCGATCAGACCAAGCTCCTGCGCCGCCGTGTCCAGCAGCTTCACGTTCTGGCTCGCTTCGCCCAGTCCGATGTTCACGGTCACTTTTTTCACGCGCGGCACCGCCATCGTGTTCGCGTAGTTGAACCGCTTCGTGAGCGCCGGAACCACGTCCTTGCTGTATCGTTCGTGCATACGGCTGATCATCGCTCTTCCCGCAGCCTCTTTTCTTTCTGGTTCAAGCCTAGTTCTCGAATGTCGTCTTGCAGCGCCGGCAAATCCGTGTTTTGGTGCCGTCGGGCAGCGACGCGTGTCCCGCGCGCGTGTGCTTGCCGCAGCCCGGGCAAATCAGCATCACGTTGGATGCCTGGATTGGCCCTTCCTTGTCCACGATCCCGCCCTTGACGTTCTTCTGCGGGTTTGGCCGCGTGTGCCGCTTGATAATGTTGGCGTGCTCGACAGTGACCGTGTTCTTCCACGCGTTCACGGAAAGCACCCGGCCGGTCTTGCCTTTGTCCCGCCCGGCGATCACTTTCACGTTGTCTCCGCGGCGGAGGCTCATCGTCGTTCTGTGTGTTTTGTCTCTCATCGCTACCAAACTTCCGGAGCCAGCGAAACGATCTTCGTGAATTTTTTCTCTCGCAGCTCTCTCGCCACCGGCCCGAATACGCGCGTTCCCACCGGCTCGTTGGCCTCGTTGATCAGCACGGCGGCGTTATCGTCGAATCGAATGTAGGAACCGTCCTTCCGACGGTGTTCTTTCCGCGTGCGCACAATTACCGCGCGAACCACTTTGCCTTTTTTCACCTGGCTGTCGGGCGCGGCTTCCTTCACGGCCGCGGTGATGACGTCGCCCAGCCCGGCCACCAACCCCGCATCGCCGCCAATCGGCAAAATGCACGTCAGTTGTCGCGCGCCGGAATTATCGGCCACCGTCAGCCATGTCCGCATCTGAACCATGTTCGTGCTCCCTCGGTTTCGCCGGCCTCGGCGCTACGACACGCGCGTGGATCGCCCGACGACTTCCACCAGGCGCCAGCGCTTGAGTTTCGAGAGCGGGCGCGCCGACGCGATCCGCACCGTATCGCCCACGCGCGCCTCGCCGTTCTCGTCGTGCGCGTAATACTTTTTCGAGCTTCGCACCACGCGTTGATAGAGCGGGTGCGCCACCGTCCGCGTTACTTTCACGATGATGGTCTTCTGCATCTTCGCGCTGGTCACCACGCCGATGCGCTCCTGCCGCGAGCCTCGGCGCTCGTTCGCAACCGCTGCTTTCTCGTCCGTCATTTCTTTTTCAACTCCTGCTGGCGAAGCAGCGTCTTCACTCGCGCCAGGTCTTTCCGCGCCTCGCGCAATTTCGTGAGGCCTTCGGACTGTCCCGTCGACAGTTGAAACCGCAGCCGGAAAATCTGCTCGGCGAGTTCGTGTTGCTGTGTGTCGAGCTCGGCCGGACTCATCTGCTGAAACTTTTCCGCTCGCCGTGGCATTAGATCCCCCCCGCCCGCGTCACGAATTGCGTGCGAATGGGTAGCTTTTGCGCCGCGAGCTCCATGGCTTCGGTGGCTGAGGCCAGATCGATTCCGCTCATCTCGAACATCACGCGGCCCGGCTTCACCACTGCCACCCAACGCTCCGGCGGCCCTTTGCCCTTGCCCATGCGCGTTTCGGCCGGCTTCTTCGTGAACGGCTTGTCGGGGAAAATGCGAATCCACAATTTTCCGCCGCGCTTGATGAAGCGCATGATGGCCACGCGGGCGGCTTCAATCTGCCGATCGGTGATCCACGCGGGCTCCATCGCTTTCAGCCCGTATTCGCCGAACGCCAGCGACGAGCCGCGCCACGCCTTGCCCCGGCGCCGGCCGCGCTGCTGTTTCCTGTACTTCACTTTCTTCGGCATCAACATGATGTTTGCCCTGTCGCTCTGCCCGCGCCCGCTATGCTTCGACGGCGGTGGCCGCGGCGGATTGCGCGCTGCGGCGCGGAATATTTTCGCCCTGATAAATCCAGCACTTCACTCCGATCACGCCGTACGTGGTTTGCGCTTCGGCCGTGCCGTAATCGATGTCGGCGCGCAGCGTTTGCAGCGGCAGCCGCCCCTGCAGGTACCATTCTTTGCGCGCGATTTCCGCGCCGTTCAATCGCCCCGCGACCCGCACCTTGATTCCCTTGCAACCGAACCGCAGCGCCGAATCCACCGACTTCCGCATCGCCCGGCGGAACGCGACTCGCTTTTCGAGTTGCAGCGCGATCGATTCCGCCACCAGTTGCGCGTCCAGTTCCGGCCGGTGCACTTCCTGAATGTCGATATGCACTTCGCGCTTCGTCCGCTTCTGCACTTCCTGCTTCAACTTGTCGATTTCCGAGCCCTTGCGTCCAATGATGATTCCCGGCCGCGCCGTATAAATCCGGATCACCAGCTTGTTGGCTGCGCGTTCAATCTCAATCGCGCTCACGCCGGCTGAACGCAGCCGGTCCTTTAGCTGCTTTCGCAGAGCCACGTCTTCGTGAAGCAGGTCGGCATATTCGCGCTTTGCGAACCAGCGTGATTTCCAAACCTTGTTGTAGCCCAGCCGGAATCCGTACGGATGTGTCTTCTGCCCCACTCTGGCCTCCTACTTCTTGTCCTTCTTTTTCGGTGCCGCTTGTTTTTGCCGCTGCGACAGGGCCTTGCGCGCCTTCCGCACCGCGCCCTTCACGCCCTTCGAGGCTTCCGCTTCCGCCGCTGCGCTGGCAACGCGCGATGCCGCCGCCACGTGATGCTCCGCCACCTGGACGGCAATGTGGCTGGTCCGTTTTTGGTAGCGAAACGCCCGCCCCATCGGCGCCGGGCGTATCCGCTTCCATCGCGGGCCTTCGTTTACGAAGCAACTCGATACAAACAGCGAATCAACGTCGAGCGAATCGCCGGCTTCCTCGGCTTTGCGTTCCGCGTTGGCAATCGCGCTGCGCAGCACTTTTTCGACTTCTCGCGCCACGCGCTTTTTCGTGAATCGCAGGGTTTGCAACGCTTGCTCGGCCCGATGCCCTCGGATCAAATCCACCACAAGCCGCGCCTTTTGCGGCGAGACGCGAACGAATCGCGCGAGCGCGTGGCCTTCGATTGACGGTGCGGTTTGAACTGTTCCAGTCGCCATTGCTTATCCCTTCGACGCGGGTGCGCCGCCCGCGGGCGCTCCGCCTCCGCCGGCTGCCGGCGCCGCTCCGCCCGGCGCTGCTCCCACCGGAGCGCCGGCGGCGGCCGCCGCCTTTTCCAGCGCGGCTTTCACCGCGTGGCCTTTAAACGTGCGCGTCGGCGCGAATTCTCCGAGCTTGTGTCCGACCATCTGTTCGGTGATGTACACGGGAATGAATTTCTTTCCGTTGTGCACCGCGATCGTATGGCCGATCATGTCGGGAAGAATCGTCGAGCGTCGCGACCACGTCTTCACGACTTTCTTTTCGTTCCGCGCGTTCAATCCTTCCACCTTGTCCCGCAAGTGGTCGTCAATGAACGGGCCCTTCTTCAGCGAGCGTGGCATGCCTTCTCCGTTACTCTTCCACCTGGCGCAGCTTCACCCATTGCGCCCGGCGCATCTTTCGAAATCCACGAACCGGGCCTGGAACGCGGTGCGAGAGCGGGCAAAACGGACAAACAAACCGCGTGCCTTGCGCGTTCGGCAGCTTGTCCACAATCACGCTCCAGCCCGCCCGGCACAGGCGGAACAACACCTGCGGCGGCGGTCCCAGCTTCGACGTTACTTTTCCCACCGGCTTCGCCAGCGGCTTTGCTGCCCGGCGGTGCGCCACGGCGGCCTTGCGCGCGCGTGCGGGCCGGCGTGTCGCTCTACGGCTGCTTCGAATGGCTGTCATCGTCCTCTCGATTCCCCGCCGCGCCGGTAACATCTGTCTGGTTCTCCTGCTCTTGCGAAAACTAAGGCTTGCGCCGTTCCACGATCATCTTGCTTCCACCGCGCTTCCGGCGCGTCTTGGCGCCGAGTGTGGGGAAGCCCCACGGCGTCTGCGGATGGTTCCCCTTCACGCGGCCTTCGCCACCGCCATGCGGGTGATCCACAGGGTTCATCGCCACGCCGCGCACGGTCGGGCGAATGCCCAGCCAGCGCGACTTTCCTGCTTTGCCGTAGGTGATGTTTTCGTGATCCAGGTTGCCGATCTGTCCGATCGTCGCCATACAATTCACATGAAACTTCCTGGTCTCGCCCGACGGCAGCTTGATCAGCGCGATTTCGCCTTCTTTGCTCAAAAGCTGCGCCGCGCCGCCCGCCGAACGCACCACCTGCCCGCCCTTTCCGGGCGAAAGCTCCAGGTTATGCAGCATCGTGCCGGGCGGAATATTTCGGATCGGCAACGCGTTTCCGGGAAGAATGTCCGCGCCTTCGCCGTTCTGCACTGTCGCACCTACTTCGAGTCCCACCGGATGCAGGATGTAACGCTTTTCTCCGTCGGCGTAGTTCAAAAGTGCAATCCGCGCCGAGCGGTTGGGATCGTATTCGATCGCCGCAACTTTGGCCGGCACGCCGATTTTGTCCCGCCGGAAATCGATCTTCCGGTATTTCCGCGCGTGGCCGCCGCCGCGATGCCAGATCGTGACTTCCCCGTGATTGTTGCGCCCGCCGGTCCGCTTTTGCGGCTCGACGAGTGATTTTTCCGGTTCGTGTTTGGTGATCTCGCTCTTGTCCGCCAGCGTCAAAAATCGCCGCGACGGCGTGTATGGTTTGAAGCTTTTCAGTGCCATCTTTCCCTCTTGCTCGCCCTTCGTTTCCTGAACTTCGGGATCGGAGGGCTCCCCCGCTCAATCTTCCGCGAGCCTGCCCCGAACCTACAGGTTATCCCCGTACTCGATCATCTTTTCGCCCGGCGCCAGCTTGACGTACGCTTTCTTCCAGTCGCGCCGAAATCCTTCGGCGCGTCCACGGCGGCGAAACTTTCCGTGATAAATGGCCGTGCGCACGCCCTCGACTTTCACCTTGAACGCCTTTTGCACCGCTTCTTTGATCTCCGTCTTCGTCGCGTCTTTCGCCACTTCGAAGACCACGGTGTGCTGCGTTTCCTTCACGCCGAGGCCTTTCTCGGTGATGATCGGGCGGCGAATGACTTGGAATGCGCGCGTGGTCATTGCTGAATCCCTCTCGGCTTAGTCCTTTTTGCCTTTTGGCTTGGCCGTTTTGTGCTTGGTTTCGGCCTTCTTCGCCTTCGCTGCCCGCGGCTTGGCCGCTTTCGGCACAGCTTTTTTCGCTGAAGCTTTCGCCGGCTTCGCATCCGCTTCTGACGGGAACTCGCTCGCCGCCGCCGGCCGAATCTGTACTGGCTCGCTCGCCGCATCGCCGGACTTGTTTACTCGCAGCGCGCGGCTCAACTTTTCCGCGGCTGGCCGCGAAAGCAAGAGCCGCTCGTGGCGCAGCAGATCGTAGGGCTCGAGCGCCGTCGCATCCACCAGCGTCACGCCCTCGAGGTTGCGGCTCGCGCGCGCGAGGTTCGTGTTTTGCGTGCCGGAATCGACCAGCAGCATCGTCCGGCTCGCGTCGTCGAGCTTCGTCAGCTTCTCGCGAAAGAGTTTCGTCCGGTGCGAATCGAGCGACCATGCCTCGACCACCGTCAATTTTTCATCCGCCAGCTTCGCGGTCAGCGCCGAACGCAGCGCGCCGGCCTGCATCTGCCGCGGCAAAGCGTAATCGTAGCTGCGCGGCTGCGGCCCATGGACCGTGCCGCCCTTGCGCCACAGCGGAGAACGAATCGAGCCAATGCGCGCGCGGCCAGTGCCCTTCTGCCGCCAGAGCTTGCGTCCTGCCCCGCTCACTTCGCCCTTGGCCTTGGTCTTGTGCGTGCCCGCGCGCCGCGACGCCAGATGGTGCCGGACCGTCTCGTGCAGCAGATGGGGATTGATCCTCGCGGCGAACACTTCGTCTGAAAGCTCGAGCTGTCCGACCGTCTTGCCGTCCAAATTGATCACGTCCACGACTGGCATGTTCTTCTCGCTATTTTCCGTGCTTCGCTTTGCGAATCACGATATAAGCGCCGCTCGGTCCAGGAACCGCGCCGCGCACGAGCAGTAAATTCTCGTCTGCGTCCACTTTCACCACTTTCAAGTTCTTCGATGTTTGCCGCGCGTTGCCCATGTGTCCCGGAAAATGCTGGCCTGGCCAGACACGCGATGGAAACGAGCTGCCGCCGATTCCGCCCGGAGCGCGATGGAACATCGAGCCGTGCGTCGCGTCGCCGCCGCGGTAGTGCCAGCGCTTTACGCCACCTGCAAATCCTTTGCCCTTGCTGATGCCGGTGACATCGACGTACTCACCCGGCGCAAACGAATCGACCAGCACGCGGTCGCCCGGTTTCGTTTCGTCCGCGGAAGCTTCGAGCCGCACTTCGCGGACAAATCGCATCGGCGCGACGTTGGACTTCTTGAAATGCCCGGTCATCGCTTTCGTTAATCGCTGCGGCTTGATGAATTCGACGAGCCCGAGCTGCACGGCGTCGTATCCGTCCTTGTCCTTGCTTCGCCGCTGGACCACCACGCATGGCCCCGCCTGCAGTACCGTGCACGGAACGGCTGCGCCGTCTTCGGTGAAGTACTGCGTCATTCCCAGCTTGATTCCCAGAATTCCATTCACTGCCATGATCGTCGCTCTCTCGTCACTTCGTTGTGTGTTCGCGGCCAAACGCCTTGATTTCCACGTCCACGCCCGGTGGCAAATCGAGTTTCATCAACGCGTCCACCGTGTCCGGCGTCGGCTCGAGAATGTCGATCAGCCGCTTGTGCGTCCGCATTTCGAATTGCTCGCGCGATTTCTTGTCCACGTGCGGCGAGCGCAGCACGGTCCATCGGTTGATCACCGTCGGCAGCGGAATCGGCCCGGCAACATCGGCGCCGGTGCGCTTCGCGGTGTCCACAATTTCCTTGGTCGACTGGTCCAGAACGCGGTGGTCGTAGGCTTTCAGGCGAATCCGAATTTTTTCTCCGTTAGGCATGGGTTACTCGATGATCTCGGTCACAGCGCCTGCGCCCACCGTGTGGCCGCCTTCGCGAATCGCGAATCGCAGCCCCTTCTCCAGCGCCACTGGCGTGATCAGCTTCACTTCCATCGATACGTTGTCTCCCGGCATCACCATCTCCACGCCCGTCGGCAACGCCACGTCGCCCGTCACGTCCGTCGTGCGAAAATAAAACTGCGGCCGGTATCCGGTGAAAAACGGCGTGTGCCGCCCGCCTTCTTCCTTCGTCAGCACGTAGGCTTCCGCCTTGAACTTCGTGTGCGGCGTTATCGACGCCGGCTTCGCCACCACTTGCCCGCGCTCCACGTCCTCTTTTTCCGTGCCCCGCAGCAGCAATCCCACGTTGTCGCCCGCGATTCCTTCGTCGAGCAGCTTCCGGAACATCTCCACGCCCGTCACCACCCGCTTCACCGTCGGCCGGAAGCCCACGATCTCCACTTCTTCTCCCACCTTCACCTTGCCCCGCTCGATTCGCCCCGTCACCACCGTCCCGCGGCCCGAGATCGAAAAAATATCTTCAATCGGCATCGCGAACGGCTTGTCCACATCCCGCTGCGGCAGCGGCACGTTCTTGTCCACCGCTTCCATCAAATCCAATATCGACTTCTCCCACTTCGCATCGCCTTCCAGCGCCTTCAACGCCGATCCCCGAATCACCGGCACTGCGTCGCCCGGAAATTGATACGTCTTCAACAGCTCGCGCACTTCCAGTTCAACCAGCTCCAGCAGCTCTGGGTCTTCCACCACGTCGCACTTGTTCAAAAACACGACGATGTAGGGCACGCCCACTTGCCGCGCCAGCAGGATGTGTTCCCGCGTCTGCGGCATCGGGCCGTCCGTCGCCGCCACAACCAATATCGCTCCGTCCATCTGCGCCGCGCCCGTAATCATGTTCTTGATGTAGTCGGCGTGGCCCGGACAATCAATGTGCGCGTAATGGCGGTTGGCCGTCTCGTACTCGACGTGTGCCACCGCGATCGTGATGCCCCGCTCGCGCTCTTCCGGTGCGTTGTCAATCGAATCGAACGCGCGAAATTGAACCTTCGGGTTGTTCTTGGAAAGCACCTTGGTGATCGCCGCCGTCAAAGTCGTCTTGCCGTGGTCGATGTGCCCGATCGTCCCCACGTTCACGTGCGGCTTACTGCGCTCGAATTTCTCCTTGCCCATATCTCTCTCCGCTCCTCTTTCGTCCGCCTCTTCGTACGATTCTGCGAACTCAATCTCTCGGCGTCTACTTCGCCGCCTTGCCCGTCATTTTGGTGATCACTTCATCGGCAACCGCATTCGGCGCCTGCGCATAGTGCGAAAAATGCATCGTGAAGCTGCCGCGGCCCTGCGTCCGGCTGCGCAGGTCTGTCGCGTAGCCGAACATTTCGGCCAGCGGAACTTCCGCGCGAATCACATGGCTGCCCAGCCTGTTTTCCGTGCCTTGCACGGCGGCGCGGCGCGAATTCAAATCGCCGAACACCTGGCTCAAATAGTCTTCCGGCACCACGACTTCAATGCGCATGATCGGCTCAAGCAGTTTCGGGTGCGCGCGGCGGCATGCTTCCTTGAACGCCATCGAGCCCGCAATCTTAAACGCCATCTCCGAACTATCCACGTCGTGGTACGAACCGTCGGTCAGCGTCACCGCCATATCCACCATCTCGTAGCCCGCCAAAACTCCGGTCTCCATCGCTTCCGTAACGCCGTCTTCAATCGGAGGAATGAATTCCTTCGGAATCGCCCCGCCCACAATCTTGTCGATGAACAACAGCCGGTGCTCTTTGTTGAAATGCCACTTCCCGCCTTTTCCGGCGATCTTCTTGGCGAGATCGTCGATCTCGTCGGTAGACATCTCGTGCATGTCCTCGTGGCTCGCATTCGGCAACGGGTGCACGGAAAGCACGGCGTGGCCGTACTGGCCGCGGCCGCCGGTCTGCTTGATGTACTTGCCCTCGGCGTTGGCCGTCTTCGTGATGGTTTCGCGATACGCCACTTGCGGCCGTCCCACGTTGGCTTGCACGTTGAATTCGCGCATCATGCGATCCACGATGATTTCCAGATGCAGCTCGCCCATCCCGGAAATCAGCGTCTGGCCGGTGTCGTGATCCGTGTGAACGCGGAACGTCGGGTCTTCCTGCGCGAGCCGTCCAAGCGCCACGCCCATTTTTTCCTGATCGGCTTTGGTCTTCGGCTCAATCGCCACCGAAATGACCGGCGCCGGGAACTCGATGGACTCGAGAATCACGGGTTTATCTTCATCGCAAAGCGTGTCGCCGGTAGTGACGTTCTTCAGTCCCACGCACGCGGCGATGTCTCCCGCCTCGATCGATTCGATCTCTTCACGCTTGTTGGCGTGCATCCGCAGCAAGCGGCCCATCCGCTCGCGCGTCTTTTTCGTCGAGTTGTAGACGCTCATACCCGTCTTCAGCACGCCGGAGTACACGCGTACGTACGTCAAATGCCCGACGTACGGATCGGTCATGATCTTGAAAGCCAGCGCTGAGAACGGCTGATCGTCGCTCGGGCGCCGCACCACCGGCAGATCGCCGGTCAGGTCCGTGCCTTCAACCGGCGGAACGTCCACGGGCGAAGGCAGAAAATCCACCACGGCGTCGAGCAGCGGCTGAATGCCTTTGTTCTTGAACGCCGAACCTGCCAGAACCGGTACGAGCTTCAGGGCAATCGTCGAGCGGCGAATCGATGCGCGCAGCTCTTCCGGCTCGAGCTTGTGCTGTTCCAAATATTTCGTCAGAACGGCGTCGTCATGCTCGGCGATGTACTCCACCACTTTGTCGCGATGCTCGCGGTAAAATTCCGGGCTGAGCGCCGACGCTTTCACCGCCGCGCCGACTTCCGGCCGCTCCGCCTGAAACTTCGGATCCCACAGCTGGTCGAGGCTGATGATTTCGTACTCCGCGCCCAGCGTTTCATCTTTCCAAAGAATGGCGCGCTCTTCGATGAAATCGATCACGCCGATGAAGGAATCTTCCTTGCCGATCGGGAACTGCAGCGGTACGGGGTGAGCCGAAAGCCGCTGGCGCATCGAACGAATCGAATGATCGAAATCCGCGCCCATCCGGTCCATCTTGTTGATGAACGCAATGCGCGGAACGCGGTATTTATCGGCTTGCCGCCAGACCGCTTCCGATTGCGGCTGCACGCCTGCCACCGCATCGAAAATCGCTACGGCTCCGTCGAGCACCCGGAGCGACCGTTCCACTTCCACCGTAAAGTCCACGTGTCCCGGCGTATCGATGATGTTGATCCGGAAATTCTTGCCGAAGCGTTTCCACGACGCAGTCGTCGCCGCCGACGTGATCGTGATCCCGCGCTCGCGCTCCTGCTCCATCCAGTCCATCACGGTCGTGCCTTCGTGCACTTCGCCGATCTTGTAAGTCACACCCGTGTAGAAAAGGATCCGCTCGGTTGACGTCGTCTTACCGGCGTCAATGTGCGCCATGATCCCGATGTTGCGCATCTGCTCGAGTTGGAACGTTCGTGGCATCGCTTATAAATTTTCCCGTTTACCAGCGGTAGTGCGCGAACGCCTTGTTCGCTTCCGCCATCCGGTGTACGTCCTCTTTCTTCTTCACCGCGCCGCCGCGCCCGTTGGCCGCATCGATCAATTCTTCCGCGAGCTTCGTATCCATCGAGCGTCCCGACCTCTGCCGCGCGTAGAGCACCAGCCAGTGAATCGCGAGCGACTGCTTTCGATAAGGGTTCACTTCCACCGGCACTTGATAGTTCGCGCCGCCCACGCGTCGCGTCTTCACTTCAAGCACGGGCTTGCAGTTCTCCACGGCCTTCTTGAAAATCTTCAGCGCGTCGTCATTCGTCTTCTGCGCTACCGAGTCCATCGCGGTGTAGAAAATCCGCTGCGCGGTCGAGCGTTTCCCGTCGTACATCATGCTGCTGATGAATTTCTGCACCAGGTCGCTGCCGTAAACGGCGTCGCCTGGAATCTTGCGTCGAAGTACCCAGCCCTTGCGCGGCATCCGGCGTCTCTCCTATTTCTGCGCGGCTTTTGGCCGCTTGGCGCCGTATTTCGAGCGCCCTTGCTTGCGGTTCTCCACTCCGGCTGCGTCCAACGTCCCGCGGATGATGTGATATCGAACTCCCGGCAGATCCTTCACGCGGCCTCCGCGCACCAGCACGATCGAGTGTTCCTGCAAATTGTGGCCGATTCCGGGAATATACGTGGTGACTTCAGCGGCGTTCGTGAGGCGGGCGCGAGCAACTTTGCGGAGCGCGGAGTTCGGTTTCTTCGGCGTCTGCGTATAAACTCGAACGCAGACGCCTCGCTTCTCCGGACACCCTTCCAGCGCCGGAGACTTCGTCTTCGTTCGCATCTGCTCCCGGCCCTGACGAACCAATTGCGCAAAAGTCGGCACGCTGCTTCCTCCAAACTGTCTGTGACTCGGGTTGTCGCGGCATACGTCGCCGCGCGATTGTTGTGAGTTGGCGGAACAGAAAAGCCGAACTCCGACCAACGAAGGAAACTGCACATACTCCGCACAGACGATGACTCTCATTTGCAAAAATCTCGTCTGGTAAATGCGGAGAGGCTTCTACGGCTTTGCGGGACTGGCGTCCCATTCCGGCCGCTCTTCCTTCCCCGTTCCTTCGTTCTCTGTTCCGGGGCGGAAGACCTTCTTCACCGCGACCCACCACTAGGCCCCACGGCCTCAATACAACCGTAGGAGTATAGGAAAAATAGTACGCGATGTCAACTCGCGCCCTGTGGAAAGTCCATCGCTACCATAGCTTGCAGGTACCCGCCGACTTGAACTGGTCATCCTCGCCGATCGTTTCCAGAGCCTTTGAACGCGGAGGCCAGGTCGCAACTGTAGCCCGGCCGGGTTTGTGTGGATTTATCTAAAGCCTTCACAATCATATATTTAGATGACAAGTGCCTGCCGGCTTTTGGCCCCTCGTCTGCCCGTGCACTGTCCCCAAACGGGTCATTACAGGAAACTCCGCGCGGCGCTCGCTTTACTGTCTGGCCAGCGGTGCTCTAAACTGGCAAATCGACAAACTCACGACCATCTCACATTGATGAACTCGCTCAAATCCCAGATCTCCGTATTGATCCTCCTCACGACTTATTTCGCTACTACCGCGCTCGGCCAATCGCCGCGGCCGTTTCAATCTCAAACGCCTTCATCCCAAAACAACAGGCCTTCCGCTCCCGCAGTGCAACAGCCGGGCCCTCCGAACGAAACATCCAAACCCGATGCATCGCAGCCTCCCGATTTTTCCAATGAGCCTTTTGTCATCGAATCGTATTCGACCTCAGTGCGTTTTGAAAATGACGGTACCGGCGAGCGCGACCTCCGCGTTCGCGTCCGAGTTCAAAATGACACGGGCGTCCGTCGCATCCGCGAACTAGTCTTCGGCTACGATTCCGAAAACGAACGAGCCGACGTTCGCTACGTTCGCGTAAAAAAGCACGATGGCTCGACCGTTTCCGATGCCGGCACGACTACAGACGTTGCGCCTGAGAATTTGCGCGATGCTCCGGCCTACGCCACCTACAAAGAAAAGCACATCAAGGTTGCGGCGCTTGAACCTGGCGATGTCGTCGAGTACGGAATCACCACGCGCACCGTCACGCCATTCGTCCCCGGTCAATTTTGGTTCGATCACAGTTTCATCGATGCGGCCGTCGTACTTGACGAGCGGCTCGAGCTCAATCTTCCCGCGGCCCGAAAATTCATTCTTCGTTCCGCCGACACTCATTTCACACAGGAAGAAACCGCCGGCCGAAAAGTTTACCGTTGGAAGCGATCCAATCTAACCGTGCGGCCCGCTGCCGGCGCGGGCGACTCTTCAACCGCCGATGCGCCGCCCAGGAAACTCGGAGCTGGCGGCCCGGATACACCCGAAATTGAGCTCACGTCCTTCGCCACCTGGAACGAAATCGGCAAGTGGTACGCGGATCTCTCGCGAAATGCGTCGGCGCCCACGCCGGAAATTCGTGCCAAAGCTCTCGACTTGACGCACGATCGCTCCATACGCCTCGACAAAATTCGTGCGCTCAACGATTTCGTCGCCAAGAAAATTCTCTACGTGAATTTGCCGCTCGGGCTCGACGGCTACGCTCCTCACTCCGCCGCCGAAACTCTCTCGCGCGGCTATGGCGATTCGCAGGATAAGCATGTCCTTCTGACAGCGTTGCTCACCGCAATTGGCGAACACGCCTCGCCCGCGCTCGTTCCGCTCACGCGTCGCGCTGATCCTGCTGCGCCTTCGCCATCGCAATTCGATCATGTCATCACCGTTGTTTCCGCCACTGCCAGCGCGCCCGCGCCGCTCTGGCTCGATTCCAGTTCCGATGTCGCGCCGTTCCGCTACTTGATTCCGAATGTCCGCGGCAAGAAGGCTTTGCTCGTCGCCGCCGATGGCCGCGCCGTTTTCGCTGGAACGCCCATGGATCCGCCGTTTCTCTCCACGCAGGATGTCAGCGTCGAAGGCCGCGTCAGCGATCTCGGCAAGCTGACGGCAACCATTCACTATCGCCTGCGTGGCGACAACGAATTCGCCTTTCGCAGCGCATTGCACAACGCGCCCAAAACCCAATGGAAACAGATCGGCCAGACCGTTCTGTTGCTCGATGGCTTCCACGGCGACGTCACCAAAATCGATGCCAGCGATCCCACCGCAACCGACAGGCCTTTCGAGCTCACCTTCGACTACACGCAAAAAGCCTTCGTCGATTGGACTGACAAATCTTCAAAGGTCGCAGTCCCGCTTCCCGCACTCGGTATGCCCGATCTGCCCGCGGTAAAGGACTCGCCCATATCGCTCGGCGCGCCCCTCGCCGTCACGCTGCATCTTTCGCTCACATCCCCAGCCGGGGATTCTCTCCGCGCGCCCGCCGGCGTTTCTGTCGCGCGCGATTACGCCGAATATCATTCCGTCTACTCGGTGCATGAAAACGTGCTCACCGCACAGCGCGCCATTCGCTTCAAGGCCCGTGAACTGCCGGCGTCGCGCGCCGATGACTATCAAGCCTTCATTCGCGCCGTTTCTGCGGACGGGGGCCAGCTCGTCGCTCTCGAAAATCCGAACGCCAGCCCCACCGCAATCCCCGCATCCGCGAAAGCCGACGACCTGGTCGAGGTTGGAAATGCTGCTCTCGATTCGGGCGATGCTCAGCGCGCGCTCGATTTGCTTAGCCGGGCCGCCGCGCTCGAACCCGCACGCAAGGATCTCTGGAACCCGCTTGGCCTCGCGCATCTCCGGCTCGATCAGTTCGACGATGCTGTCGCCGCCTTCCGCAAGCAGATCGAAATCGATCCCGGCGATGGAGTTGCGTACAACTATCTCGGCGTCACGCTCGTCCGCCAGCAGAAGCTCGATGAAGCTGCGGCCGCTTTCCGCAAGCAGCTCGATCACAATCCGCTCGATAAATTCGCGCGCGCCTCACTCGGCCTGCTTCTCGTCCAGCAAAAAAAATATTCCGAGGCAATCCCCGAGCTCGATAAAGCCGCCGTTCTCGCGCCCGAAAATTCCCAGCTGCAAATCACTCTTGCTGAAGCCTATTTCAACGCTGGAAATTTCAAGGACTCCGCCGCCGCTTACGAAAAAGCTGCGAAAATTTCTTCAGCGCCCCAAAACTTGAATAACGTCGCTTACGGTATGGCCCAAAAGAATCTCGATCTCGATCGCGCCGAAGAATTCGCGGCCTCCGCTGTCGACTCCGCTACGGCGGTTCTCAAATCCGTCGATCTCGACCACCTCTCCGACGACGTTCTCGCCGCCGTGCAGAGCCTCGGCGATTATTGGGATACTCTCGGCTGGGTGCGCGAGCGTCGCGGCGATCTCGATGGCGCCGAGCCCTATCTTCTCGCCTCGTGGAAACTCATGCAGAGCGGCGAAATCGGCGATCACCTTGGCCAGCTCTATCAAGCGCGCGGCCAAAAAGATCTCGCGGCCCACGCGTTTCTTCTCTCGCTCGCCGCGCCTCATTCCGCGCCCGGCGCGCAATCGCATCTCGCGGTCGTCGGTGGCGCAACTCCTCCTTCCGATGACGCGCTCAAGCAGGCTCGCGCCGATCTCGCCGCCGCGAGAATTTATTCCGTCAAAAATTTGGGAACGGAAGGCGTGGAGGCCGAGTTCTGGCTGCTTCTGGTTCCGGCAGAAAAAAATTCGCGCGCCGAGAGCGTGAAATTTATAGGTGGCGACGCCGCGCTCAAGCCTTATGCCGATGAACTTCGCACGCTGGATTTCGGCGCCATGTTTCCGAATACTTCGCCGGCCAAGCTAGTCCGCAAAGGAAAACTCGCCTGCACGACGAAAGCTGCCGATTGCGCTCTGATCTTGAATCGTCCGGAAGAAGTTCGCGCTCCGGAGTGATACGAGGCTTTCCGCCGTCCGCGTTACTTGAACTCCAGCACTTCCTTCTCTTTCGCGGCGGATAAGTCCTCAATCTTCTTGGTTTCCTGGTGGGTGACTTTCTCCAGCTCTTCGAGGTTTCGCTTCTTGTCGTCTTCGCTGATTTTCTTTTCCTTCTCCAGTTTTTCCACCGCTTCCTTAATATCGCGCCGGATGTTGCGCACGGCTGTGCGGTGATTCTCGAGCACTTTGTGAATGTGTTTGACCAAATCCTTGCGCCGTTCTTCCGTCAACGCCGGAATCGGCACGCGCACCACTTTTCCGTCGGTCGATGGGTTGAGCCCCAAATCGGACGTGCGAATCGCCTTGTCAATCATCGGCACCGCGCTCGGATCCCACGGCGCGATCATGATCATGGTCGGGTCGGGCACCGACAGCGTTCCCAGTTGATTCACGGGCATTGGCGTGCCGTGATAATCCACGCGGATCGAATCGAGCAGCGATACGTTCGCGCGCCCCGTTCGAATCCCCGCCAGCTCCTTCCGAAAATCCTCGACCGCTTTTTCCATCCGCGTCTTCGCTTGCGCGAGCGCGTCTTTAGCCGTCGCAATCGTCGTCATCGAAGCTTCCTCTCCAACTCTATCCGCTTTATCGCTCGCTCGTCATTACGCATGCACCAGCGATCCCACTTTTTCCCCCAGCACCACCCGCTTCAAATTTCCCGCCTCGTTCATATTGAAAACGATAATCGGCATCTTGTTGTCCATGCACAGCGAGACAGCCGTCGAGTCCATCACCGATAGCCCCTTCTTCAGCACATCAATATAGGAAATCCGATCGAACTTTTTCGCTCCCGGCACCAGTTCCGGGTCCGCGTCGTACACTCCATCCACTCGCGTCGCTTTTAAGATTACTTGCGCTTTGATTTCCATCGCCCGCAGCGCCGCCGCCGTGTCCGTGGAAAAATACGGATTCCCCGTCCCCGCCGCAAAAATCACCACGCGTTTTTTTTCCAGATGCCGCGTCGCTCGCCTCCGGATGAACGGCTCGGCCACTTGGTGCATCTCAATCGCGCTCATCAATCGCGTGAAGGAGCCCAACTTTTCCAGCGCGTCCTGCAGCGCCAGTCCGTTGATGACTGTCGCCAGCATTCCCATGTAATCGCCCGTCGCCCGGTCGATCGCCAGCGATTTCTGCCGCGCACCGCGAAAAATATTTCCGCCGCCGACCACGATCGCCACGTCCACGCCCAGATCGTGCACTTGTTTGATTTCCTTCGCCAGCGTCACTACCGTTTCGGCGTGGATGCCCGCCTCCATCGGCCCTTGCATGGATTCCCCGGAAATCTTCAGGACAACTCGCTGGTAAACCGGCTTCTTCGCGGCGCTCTCCGGCTTCACTGTCTGCGTTTTGGCCATGCGGTGTGGGCGGTCCCCCCAGCCCGCGCGCATTCTAGCAGAGAATCTCGCGGGCTACATCGGTGTCAATTCGTTTGGTTTTTCGGCTGGGAAACTTCGTGAATCGGTTAGGAGTTGCCGATTTTAGTGCGCCAATACGGCGCCCGGCTGTCATTCCGGCGAGTCTGCGAGGAGAAATCCCTCTCGCCTGCGCGTGCGCGCGCTTTACTGCCCCGTCGGCGTTTCCGCCGGCTCTGGGACCGGCGCCGGAGGCGGTGCGCCGTCGCCCTCACCTACCTTGAATCGCGCGAAGCGCCGGATCGTGACGTTTTCGCCAAGCTTCGAAATTGCCTGATCCACCAGCTCCTTCACCGTCATTCCCTCGTCGCGAATGAAGTGCTGCTCGTAGAGGCAATTTTCTTCGTAGAATTTCTCCATCTTGCCGTTCACGATCTTGTCCACCACGTTGTCCGGCTTTCCGGTGGCCTTGGCCTGCGCGCGGTAAATATCGCGCTCCCGCTCCAGAATTTCCGGGGTCACTTCGTCGCGCTTCAAAAAGCGCGGATCGAGCGCCGCGATGTGCATCGCCACGTCATGGCACAGCCTTTGAAAATCGTCCGTGCGCGCGACGAAGTCGCTCTCGCAATTAATTTCCACGAGCACGCCGATCTTTCCGCCGGCATGAATGTAGTACCCGACCATCCCTTCCGTCGTCGCTCGCTGCGCTTTTTTCTGTGCGGCCGCTTGCCCCTTCTTGCGAAGAATGCTGATCGCCTCTTCAATATTGCCTTTCGATTCGATCAAAGCTTCGCGGCAGGCCGCGAATCCCGCGCCCGTACGCTCACGCAAATCCTTGACGAGTTGCGCCGGGATGTTGGGCTGTCCTGGCTGAGTTCCCATGTGTTCGTCTATTCCTTCCGATTGGCGTCGCTGCTGCCCGCTCGCGTGGTCTTCCGGTTCAACCGGCCACGGCCGGTCTTTTCATTTCAGCTGTTTTTTGGTTGCGCGCCGCCTGCCTCACGTTGGCGGCGCAATCGGCGGGTTCGCGCCCGCGGAAAGTGCGTCCAGGATTGCTCACGGCTTCGCGGTCTGGTTTTCCTCGTCCAGCGCGAACGGTACTTCCTCCGCCGCTGCCACGGGCTCGGTCGGCTCCGGTTCCACGAAATCGCCTTCCTGCTTCTCGTACTTCTCGTAGGCGCTCGTGTCCACGTACTCGACGGCTTCGCCCGCCTCGGCGCCTTCCGCCGCTTTCTGCGAAGCGCTTTGCGTGCGCTCGTATTGCTGCCGTCCCGTCACCACCGCGTCCGCAATCTTCGAAGTGAACAGGCGAATCGCGCGCAACGCGTCATCGTTTCCGGGAATCACCACGTCCACCACGTCCGGATCGCAATTCGTATCCACGATCGCGACGACGGGCACGCCCATCCGCCGCGCCTCGCGCACCGCAATGGCTTCGTTGTTCGGATCGATGACGAACATCGCATCCGGCAGCGCCAGCATGTTCTCGACGCCCGCGAAATTCTGCTGCAAGTGCTTCAGCTCGCGGTCCAGCCGCGCCGCTTCCTTCTTCGGAAGCTCGGCCATCCGGCCGTCTTCCTTCATCGCTTTCAGCAGCTTCAATCGCTTGATGGATTTTTGCAGCGTTACCCAGTTGGTCAGCGTTCCGCCGAGCCACCGGTGCTGCACGTAAAACATTCCGCAGCGCTGGGCTTCTTCCACGATTGATTCTTGCGCTTGCCGCTTCGTGCCCAGGAACAGCACCGTGCGTCCTTGCGCCGTCAGTTCCGCTACGTATCGCGCCGCTTCCCGGAACATCTTGAGGGTCTTCTGAAGATCAATGATATGAATGCCGTTTCGTTCGCCGAAGATATATTCCTTCATCTTCGGATTCCATCTCCGCGTCTGGTGGCCGAAATGTACCCCGGCCTCCAGCAGCTCCTTCATCGTAATTTCTACTGCCAATGTTCCTCCTTTAGAAAGGGGGCGCTTTGAACCGCCCATCCACCGCTTGAGCGGCAGCGTCCTTTTTTGCCGGCCTCTTGCCGGCCGTGAATTTTTACTGCTCCATCCACTTCGTCATTCCGGCGAGCCCGCGAGGACGAATCCCTCTTCCTTCGCAGACACGCCGCCTAGCGCTTGCTGTACTGGAAGCGGCGTCGCGCTCCCTTTTGCCCGTACTTCTTCCGTTCCTTCATGCGCGAGTCGCGCGTCAGGAATCCATTCGTGCGCAGCGACGGCCGCAACTCGGGATTCAGAATCGAAAGCGCGCGCGAAAGCCCCATGCGCACCGCTCCGGCCTGTCCGCCCACTCCGCCGCCCTTCACCATCGCCGTCACTTCCACCTGATCGAGCATCTGCGTGAATTTCAGCGGCTCGACCGCGGCGGTGTGCCATGCCACGTTCCTGAAATATTGATCGACCGGCCGCCCATTCACCGTGAATCGCGCCGCTCCCGGCTTCACATAGACGCGCGCAACCGCTTCGCGCCGGCGTCCCGTGCCGTAAACTTTCTTTCCGCTTCCGCTCAAATTCGTCGATGTCGAACTCAATGCATCACCATGCCTTTTCTACGTGGCGCGGGCGTCTCGCCCGCGTTCCTGCTCTTCGCTTGCGTCTGGCTCCCGCCGCTGTCCGGCGACAGTTTTACCCAATTCCTCTCGCCGGTTCTTCAACCTGGACGTGTATAACAGCGCGGCTACAGCGTAATCGGTTGAGGCTTCTGTCCAGCGTGGCGCAAAAGGCCTTTATCACCGACGTACACGCGCAGCATGCGGGCGCGGCGTGCCCGCAGCTTGTTCTTCGGCAGCATCCCCAGCACGGCGTCCCGCACAATCTCCGCCGGCTGTTCCTGCATTCTCCGGCGGAACGGAATTTCTTTTAGCCCGCCCGGAAATCCACTATGGTGCCGGTACACTTTTTGTTCGGCCTTGTTTCCCGTCACTCGGACGCGCTCGGCATTGATCACCACCACATGATCGCCGCATTCCAGATACGGCGTATACTGCGGCTTGTCCTTGCCGATGAGTATTCGCGCAATCCGCGTCGCCAGACGCCCCAGCACTTGCCCGTTCGCGTCAATCACAAACCAGTTTTTGCCTTCGGCCAGGTCATCTGCCGCCTGGCCTCTTGGAACATACGTCCGCATCTGTCCAGTCACACCTTTCCCGTTAGAGACAATCCCCAAGGTTAAAGTACCCCTCCGCTTTTGTCAACGCACTCTAGAGTGTGGGCAGCGCCCCAATTTCAATTTCGTCTCTCACATCGCAACATGCACACGTAGCGGCGCGCTTTCGCGATTTTTTGCGTTCCGGCCTGCCCGGAAAGCGCGGCATCTTCCCTTCTCGCATGCCTCGAGTCGAAAACTTCGGCGGCCTCAAGCAGCGCGACTGCCGCATTGTCATTCGTCTTCACGTTTCCGATTCCGGCAGCAGCGTCTCTTCCGGCTCGTCGGTCGGGCTTGCGAACTCGATCGTGTATCCGTCAGCTGTCAGATTTTCGATCGCACTCCCATCTCATCCAAATGGCGCATTAAATCGAGCGGATCTTCGTACGTCCGGTACGCGCCCGCCTGCTCCAGTTCTTCCTGGCCGTATCCGCCCGAAAGCAACCCGACGCCGAGAGCCCGCGCGCGCCGCGCCGCCAGCAAATCCCAAACGCTGTCGCCGACCACGATTGAATCCTGAATCGAAACTCCCAAGCGGTCCGCGGCCACAAGAAACAAATCCGGATCCGGTTTGGCGTGACGCACCTGGTCGCGCGTTACCACCGGAACGCTGCTCTTGACGCGCAACGATTTCAGCGACGGACCCGCGCTCGCAATCAAACCGCTCGTCGCAATGGCATACGGAACTTTCCGCCTCGATAGATATTGCAGCAACTCAATCGCGCCCGGCAGCGGAGTAACCTGCGAAACATACTTCGCGTACGCTTCGCCGTGCCATTGCGAGAGGCGCGCTGCAAGTCCTTTGGTCATCTTGCCGCCCGTCTCGCGCAGCACCGCATTCACCAGCAAGCCGCCGCTCATTCCGATTCGACGGTGAATTCGCCACACCGAGAGCCGCATTCCCGCGCGCTCGAGCGCTTCGCGCCAAGCTAGGACGTGCTGATACACGCTGTCAATCAGCGTGCCGTCGAGATCGAAGAGAAACGCTGGCGGACGCTCTTCGGTTTCGTTGTAGTTACTTTCTTTATTCATGGCGCCTGCCTTGCGGCTGTAATTTCTCACACAAGTTCGAGAGCCGGCAAGCTGCCGCACTTTCGCGATCTGTGGGGTCCGCTCCCGCGGACAGCGCGGCATCTTCCGTATCCGCTTGGGGGCAATCGTGAACAACTTTCGCGAATGGTGGTTCGGCAGAAATGGCGCGGCGGGCAACCATGCGGCTTTTCGGCCGCGCGTTTGCCCGCCGGATAGCGATGCTCAACCTTTGGGAAAATCTAGGAAGTCGCGGAAGTCTTCGACGTGCGCGAGAACGACTTTTCCGTGTCGGTCTCCGCGTCGCCGGTCGTCTTCTCGATCTCGATCGATCCCTTGAAGTAGGCGCCGTCTTCGATCATGATTCGCGCCGTCGTGAGATCGCCCACCACCGAGCCGTCCTTCTTGATCTCGATCCGGTCTCGCGCCTGCAAATTCCCCTTGACGTTCCCGTACACGACCACTTCGCGGGCGATCACGTCGGCTGTGACCTTCGCGCTCGCTCCAATGACGAGCTTGCGGTCTTCCAGGTGAATCAATCCTTCCACACTGCCGTCCAGGTGAAGGTCCTCGTTGCCGGAGATCTCCCCCTTGAAGTGCAGGCTCTGTCCTAACCGCGCCGTAGCGCGTTCCGAACCCGTGACTGGATAGGTGCTGGACTCAAGCGGACTCATCTTCCTTGCCTCCACCGGCGGCGGTGCGCTCGCCGTAACTGGTTTGGGTACTTCCGGTGTCACCGGCGCCGGCGGCTCCGGAATACTTGACGTGGGTTTCGCCGGGGATGCCGGTTTTTTCTCTCCCCACATGCTTCCTCCTTACGGGCCCTGGGTGACTATCCGTGCTGCACGCCTATTTTTACGGCCGGGGACACCAAATCTAGCCCCGCGTGGACGAGTTAGCAATGCCAAAATGGGACGTTGGTTCCAGCCAGATAACTGAACGAACAGGCAGGTCAACGAACAGCGCAGCAGTTGCGCGAGCCACGTTCGATAGGCTCGCAAACGCGCGAGCAAAAACGGGGAGCGGCGCGCAAGAAACGCGTTACGCGCGAAAAACTGCTCAGTATTTCCGCAGGACGCCGATCACGCGGCCCTGGATTTTCACTTCCGCTGCGGGGACGACGATCGGCGCCATTTCCGAATTCGCGGGCTGCAGGCGGATTTTGCCTCCGGGTTCGCGGTAGAAGCGTTTGAGCGTGGCATCTTCGCCAGAAACCAGCGCGACGACGATTTCGCCGGGATTGACGACTTGCGTTTGCTCGACGACGATGTAATCGCCGTCGAGAATGTGATCGTCGCGCATGGATTCGCCCTTGACCTGCAGGACGAAATTGTTTTGCCCGCGCGTGAAATCCGCGAGCGAAAGCGATTCCTTGTCTTCGATGGCTTCCACCGGCTGGCCCGCGGCGATTCTGCCGACGAGTGGCAGATCGGTGGCGCGGCGCGCGACCAGTTGATCGCTTACGGACTTCGGCAGTTGCGTGACTTCGATCGAACGGCTTTGATTGTAGCCGCGGCGGACAAATCCCTTCGATTCGAGCGTGGAAAGATGCTTATGAACCGTGGCGAGTGACGTCAGTTTGAGCGCGTGCGCGATTTCCTCGAAGCTCGGCGAATAGCCGTGCTTGTTCATGAAGCTCACGAGATAATCCAGAACTTCTTTTTGCCGCTTCGTAAGCGCCATTCGAGCACTTCCTTTCCGGGACACGCCCAATATGGGCGAAGACAAAGCGAAAGTCAAGCGTGAAGTGCCGCAGGCGCGAGACCCACCACTCGAAGAACGCGGGATGAAATGCCGCGTGATTCGCATCGGCGCCAATCTCGCCAGTCGAGTTGCGGCAGAGCACCAAAGTGTCCGCGCGGCGCGCGCGAATCGCAAAGAGCGTTGCTTGACTTGCGGCAGACGGAAGCATAGATTCGCGTGCGCCTGAAAGAGTCCCACGGGAATTGAATTTCACGGAGGAAAATTTGAAAGTTAGAATTACGCAGATAGCAGCATGTCTCGCAGCGACGCTTTACCTTGCCGTCGCGGCATTCGCGCAAAGCAGCATGCCGGGCCCGATCGCCGGTCTCGAATTCCAAACGCCGAAGAGCGGCATGGTCGCGCAATACGAAGCCGGGCGCAAAGCGAAAGTGGCCTGGCACGTGAAGCAACATGACGCAGCGCCCCTTATCGTCTCCCAAGTCATTACCGGCGAGCACATGGGAACCTACATCGTCGGACGATTCGGAATGCACTGGGCGGATATGGACAAGCCGACTGTATCGGATGCGGACGATATGGCGGAATATATGAAGGATGTCGCGCCGTACGTGGATAAACTCACGTCGGCGTATTACGAAGATCTGCCTAAAATCAGCAATCCCTCGCCCGACATGAACGCGAAGTATATCGAAATAATTACGTTCCACATACGCTACGGCCACAACGACGACTTCCGGAGCGCGATCGCTCGCGTGCATGAAGCCAACCAGAAGCTCAATGTTCCGAGCCACTACGAGTGGCATCACCTGGTGAACGGCGGACCGGGCGGCGAGTACGCTCTCACGATCGATCACGCCAACTGGGCGTCGATGGAAGACGATCCTGCCGTCAAACCTCTGCGCGATCGGCTGCGCGAAACGTTTGGCGAGCAGGAAGCCATGTCCGTGATCGAGAGGATCAACAGCGCAGTGGAAAGCACCTACAGCGACATGATCCAGATTCGACCGGACCTCAGCTACATCCCGGGGCACTAACGAGACCAGCTCGCGACCGGCATTCCATCGACGGAGCGAATAGAACGATGCGCGCGGGCGCGGCGGAAGATTTCGCCGCGCCCGACGCATTTTAGGGGCAACGGTTCGTGCCATCCTCAGCCGCATTCCTTATCACTTTCTTGTTGTTCTGATTTTTTCGACGACTAAAAACAGCAGTGACTCGCTCCGCGGTTATGTGGACGTGCCGAGCACAAATGAGGCCGCCAAAATTGCGGACGGGGGCCGGATTTTGTCCCGATTAGAAATGAGGTCGATCGTTTGTTTTGAGGGAGTTGCGGCGATTTCTAATAATTCGGTGTCCCGATTAGAAAAGCGGGTGACACGTTCATCCCCGAGAGCGGATTCAGAGCAAACTGGCGGTAGTAAATTTCCGAGTTCCCTTCTCGCTGCACCGAGTTCGGATTGTGCGAACATAAATCCACTTTGAGCGTAGCGGATTTATATCTATGTGTCAATATATAAGTATGTACCCAATTCTGCGGGGCGGGCCCGCAAAAGTGCGTAGGCGAGGAGAAAGGAAGTTGCATAGCCGGCCGTCAGGTATGCTTGCAGGCATGAGAGACGCAGAGCGAGTAGTGGCGTGCCTGGGGTCGAGCAGCACGGCGGCGATCGGGTGCTTCGACTGGATCGCGGAGCTGCAGAAGCGGCCGCGGAATGCGGGATTGAGATTCGTCAATCTGGGAGTGAACGGAGATCTGGCGTGGAACGCGCTGCAACGGATCGGTGACGTGATTGCCCGCCGGCCGGATCTGGTGGTGGTGCTGATCGGCGGGAACGACGTGATGGCGCTGGTGGCGGCGAGACGAATGCAGCGCATATATAAATTCCGGAAGCGGCTGCCGCGCGCACCTTCGCCCGAATGGTTTCGCGAAAATTTGCAGGCGATCGCCCGGAGGCTGAAGACGGAAATGCAGGCGCGCGTGGGGCTCGCGTCGCTGCAGCCGATGGGAGAAGACCCGAATCCAACGGACGCGTTCCAGCGGGAAATCAACCGGCGCGTGGTGGAGTACAACGAAATGATTCGCAAGATTGCGAGCGAAGACGGCGCGAGCTATTTGCCATTCTACGAGCGGATGGAGGAGCAGATTGTGGCGTCCCCGGGGCACGCGCTGGAGTCTGTGAGCTTCGGGGCGTTTTATCGCAGCAAATTCCGGCAGTTCGTGCTGAGGCGCAGCTTTGATGAAGTGGCGCGGGCGGATGGATGGAAATTTCATGTGGATGGAGTGCATTTGAATACGCAGGGCGGGATGATATTGGCGGAGGTGGTGCAGGAGTTCGTCGGAAGTGGAGACCCGGCAGGGAAAGTTAACGGTTAAGAGTTGAGAGTTAACCGAGAAAAGAGAACTGCAGATTCTTCGTCCGGCACTGGTCGGGTCGTCCTCTGTGATTGACGCCTGAGGAACGAAGAAAGAGGGATCCCTCACTTCGTTCGGAGTGACGGTAAAGAGAGGGCAGCAGGAAGCGCAAGAGATGTGCCGACACGGCACCTAACGGCACACATAAAACAAGCAAACACTAGAGATAAATCTTGGAGCACGAGGGCGGATTCTTCGGCGCCGATGCTGCGTCCTTGTGCTATCTTTAGATGTTGGGGATGCAGGTTGTACAGCTGAGATTTGTCACGATTGAATGCAACTTCCTGCCCCTCGGTGTTCACGGAGCTTACCCGCCCGGCGCCCTGACGGAACGAGACAAGACGTCGCGGCTCGCTTGGCGGCAACCCTCCGCAGCAAACGCGCAACAGAAATTATAGAGACGAAATCATAAAGCCCAGGTGAATCATGGCAACTTTTACAGATGTGCAGGAATCGCAAAAACAGAAACGCGCGAAAGAGGTGATTGATCGCGCGGTGATCCGTTTCTGCGGCGATTCCGGCGACGGAATGCAGATTACCGGGAGCCAGTTCACGAATACTGTCGCGCTTTACGGCAACGACTTGGCGACGTTTCCGGACTATCCCGCGGAAATTCGCGCGCCTGCCGGAACGCTGCCGGGCGTGAGCGGATTCCAACTGCAATTTTCTTCGGGCGACGTTTTTACGCCTGGCGATTCGGTGGACGCGCTGATCGCGATGAATCCCGCGGCGCTGAAAATGAATCTGGCGGATCTGCGCAAGAACGGAATCTTGATCGTCAACAAGGACAGCTTCCTCGAAGGCGACTTGAAGAAAGCGCAAATCGTAACAAATCCGCTGGAAGATCATTCGCTTGACGGCTATCGCGTTTTCGCGGTGGAGCTCGAGCGGCTGACGCGCGCGGCGCTGGCCGAAACCGGGCTGGACGCGAAGGCGATGGACCGCTGCAAGAATTTCTTCTCGCTGGGCATGTGCTACTGGCTCTACAACCGGCCAATGGATTCGACCTACCGGTGGCTCGACGACAAATTCAAAACCAAGCCGCTGCTCGCCGAAGCGAACAAGCTGGCGATGAAGGCGGGGTATTCCTACTGCGAGGCGACCGAAGCGTTTCAGGTGACGTATGAAATTCCGCCGGCGAAACTGGCGCCGGGAACTTACCGCAACCTGAGCGGCAACCAGGCGCTGGCGCTGGGATTCGTGACGGCGGCGGCGAAAGCGAAGCTGAGACTTTTTCAGGGATCGTATCCGATCACGCCGGCCTCGGATATTTTGCACGAGCTTTCGATGTACAAAAATTTCGGCGTGATGACGTTTCAGGCCGAAGACGAAATCGCGGCGATTACTTCGGCGATCGGCGCGTCATACGCGGGATGTCTGGCGATCACAACGACGTCCGGGCCGGGGATGGCGCTCAAGACGGAAGCTCTCGGTCTGGCGGTGGCGGTCGAACTGCCGCTGGTGGTTTGCGACATTCAGCGCGGCGGGCCTTCGACGGGATTGCCGACGAAGACCGAGCAGGCCGATTTGCTGCAGGCGCTTTTTGGAAGAAATTCCGAGGCGCCGATTCCAGTGCTGGCAGCGGCGACGCCTGCGGATTGTTTTTGGATCGCGCTCGAAGCGAGCCGCATCGCGCTGAAATACATGGTGCCCGTGATAATTCTTTCAGACGGATATCTGGCGAACGGCGCGGAGCCGTGGCGCATTCCGGACATGAGCGAGATTCCCGAAATCCCTGTCAAATTCGCGACGGATCCGAACGGATACCAGCCGTACAAACGCGATCCGCAAACGCTGGCGCGGCCGTGGGCGATTCCGGGAACTCCGGGGCTCGAACACCGGCTGGGCGGTCTCGAGAAACAGGAAGTTACGGGCAACGTGAACTACGAGCCACTGAACCACGAAACAATGGTGCGGATGCGCGCGGCGAAAGTTGAAGCGATCGTTCAGGATGTTCCGGATGCGAAGCCTGCCGGAGATCCGGACGGCGATTTGCTGATCGTGGCGTGGGGCTCGACGTATGGCGCGATCACGGCGGCGCTGAACGCGCAGCGAAAACTCGGACGTCGCATCGGGCACGTTCATCTGCGGCACCTGAATCCGCTTCCGAAGAATCTGGGCGAAGTGATGACGCGCTATCGAAACATCCTCGTACCGGAAATGAATATGGGGCAGCTGATCTGGGTGCTGCGCGCGAAATATTTGGTCGAGGCCGAGGGATTCAACAAGATTCAAGGCCGGCCGTTCAAGCAATCGGAAATTGAAGCGAAGATCGAAGAGATCGTGGGCTAAGGGCCAGGGAGATCGAAGATGGCAACGGCAACACTTCCACCGCTTTCGAAAAAAGATTTTCAGACCGACCAGGAAGTCCGCTGGTGCCCGGGCTGCGGCGACTACGCGATTCTTTCGGCCGTGCAGCAGGTGTTTCCCGAGCTGGGGATTCCGCGCGAAAAATTCGTGGTGATTTCGGGGATCGGATGCTCGAGCCGCTTTCCGTATTACATGAACACGTACGGCTTTCACACGATTCACGGGCGCGCGCCGGCGGTCGCCACGGGATTGAAGCTGGCGCGGCCGGAATTGGAAGTTTGGGTGGTGACGGGCGACGGCGACGCGCTGTCGATCGGCGGCAATCACACGATTCACATGCTGCGGCGAAACGTCGGGCTGAAAGTGCTGCTCTTCAACAACCGGATTTACGGACTGACGAAGGGGCAATATTCGCCGACGTCGGAATTCGGGAAGAAAACGAAGTCCACGCCGTTCGGCTCGGCGGACCGGCCGTTCAATCCGATTTCGCTGGCGATTGGATCGGAAGCGACGTTTGTGGCGCGATCGGTGGACGTGTTTCAGCAGCATTTGAAAGAGACGCTGCGAGCGGCGGCGGCGCACAAGGGTTCGGCGTTCGTCGAAATTTTGCAGAATTGCAATATTTTCAACGACGGCGCGTGGAAAGATCAGACGGAAAAAGAAGCGCGCTTCGAGAACGTGATCCAGCTCGAACACGGCAAGCCGCTGATTTTCGGGAAAAATCGCGACAAGGGCTTGCGGCTGACCGGATTCGACCTGGAAGTAGTGAAGCTCGGAAACGGAATTACGGAGAAGGATTTGCTCGTGCACGACGCGCATCATCCCCGGCCGGCGTATGCGTTCTTGCTGGCGCACATGGAGCAGCGGCCGGATTTTCCGACGCCGATCGGCGTGCTGCGTTCGTCGGATGAACTGCCGAGATACGAGGATGTGGCGAACGCGCAGATTCAGGAAGTGATTGCCAAGCAGGGCGCCGGCGATTTGTCGAAGCTGCTGAACGCGGGAGATACGTGGACGGTGAAGTGAGGGGAGCAGGCAAGAGTCAAGAGTTAGAAGTTAAGAGTTCAGAGTTAAGAGTTCAGACTTAAGAGTTCAGAGTCAAGAGTTCAGAAGGGCGGGCGAAGGCGTCGCGCCCTTTTTGTTTGCCAACAGAAAATCGAAGAAAGATTGCGGGCGAGGCGTCGCGCCACAAAGCGCACGGACTAGTTTTTGTCGCCGAGGCCGTGGATGGCGCCGCACTTTTTGCAGAATGTGGGCGGGGCGCTGTTGTCCACACGATGCGCGACGGCAGGAACAGTTTTTAAATATGCGAAAATGTCGGAAAGATCCTGGTCCGTCATCCCTCGATAGGTACTCCACGGCATAATCACGTTCAGCTTGCGCGCGCGGACTTGTCCGGTGCGAATCACATCGATGAAGAGTTTTTCATCGTAGTAGGGAATGCCCGAAGGATCCGGAGTGATGTTCGAGGACGCGACGCTTCCCCACGGCCCCGCCAATACGAATCCTCCTGCAAAATCCATTCCGGCAATCGGCTCGCCTTTCATTTGCGGCGTGTGGCAGTCGCCGCAGGCGGCCATGCGGACGAGGTATTCGCCGCGATTCGCCGGCGTTGAGGAATCCGGCTTGGGAACGGGAGCCGTGACGGGCTGGGGCACATTGCGAATCAGATAGCGGACAGGAAAAATAATTTGCGTCGGCGGCAGAGGATGACGCACCGGTGGAAGCGTCCGCAGATAAACGACGAGCGAAGCGAGATCCTCGTCGGACATCGTGCGATAGCGCTCATAGGGCATCAGAGGAAAAAGCGCGCGGCCATCTTTATCCACGCCTTCGCGAATGGCGCGCGCGATTTCATCATCCGACCAATTGCCGATGCCCGTCTCCTTGTCGGGCGTGATGTTGGGCACAACGATTTGGCCCGGCAGTCCTTGCAGCGGGAAAATCTGGCCCGAGCCTTCGGTGCCCGGAATCAATGGCCAGTCTGCGGTCGATGCATCGTGCTGCGAGTGGCATTCGACGCAGCCGGAGAGAGATGCGAACAGATATTGGCCGCGTGCGAGCCGCTCCGGAGAGCTATCGAATTTGCGATTCGTCACCGCGCGCGCGCGTGGACCGATGAAAGGATGCCAGCCGACCGTGAATGTGATTGCGATGGCGGCGAGCGCGAGAAGAACGAGCAGTACAACGGCAAGTTTTTTCAAGAGCGGATACTCCCTTGTAATTACACGAACAGTTGGCGACAACATCGCGCGGATGTGAGCGAAAGTCAATAGATTTGGAGAAATGCGGAAAGCCGAGCCGCAGCCACCGAGAGGAAATTGCAGATTCCTCGGTCGACCTCAACCGCCTCGATTTCCGAATGACACGCGAAGGGTCGCGGAATCGCTAATGGCCTGCGGGCGGCGAGGAGGCCGGGCCGGATTCGACGGCTGGCGGATGATTTTGCGCGAAAGTCGCGGAGAGAACGGGCATCAGCGCGATGGCATGATCGCGCGCGGCGGAGAAATCGTTCCAGTCGCGCTGCGATACGGGCTCTGACGGCGGCAGCGGCAGCCGCTCGAAATTCAGGAATTCACCGCGGCGCTCGATGCGGAAATCGAGATGCGGGCCGGTGGCCAGGCCCGTCATGCCGACGAGGCCGATGCGCTCGCCCTGCTGCACGCGCTGGCCGGTGTGAACGAGAATGCGCGAGAGGTGCATGTAGTACGTGCTGTATCCGTTCGTGTGCTGGATCTCGATCAGATTCCCCGCGCCGCCCTTCGGCCCGGCAAAGATCACGCGGCCATCGCCAATCGTCTGCACCGGCGTGCCGGTGGGCGCGCCGTAGTCAATGCCGAGATGTGGGCGATATTCCTTCAAGATCGGATGGAAGCGCGCCTGGCTGAAATGCGAGGTGATGGGCGCGGCAAATTTCAGCGGCGAGTGCAGGAACGCCTTTTTCATGGATTTGCCTTCCGGCGTGTAATAGGCGGGATTGCCGGAAGGATCGTGAAAAAGCACGGCGCGAAAGAGGCGGCCGCTGTTGTTGTACTCCGCCGCGAGGATTTTTCCATAGGCCGCTGAATCGTCTCCAAGAGCACGTTTCTTTTCGACGACGAGGCGGAAGGTATCGCCAGGACGCGGATCGGTGTAGAAATCGAGGTCCCATCCGAAAATATCGGCCAGACGCATTGCCAGTTCGGGCTTTTCTCCCGCCGCGACGACGCCTTCGAAGAGCGAGCCATGAATCTGCCCGGCGATTCCGACGGTCTCAATCGTGGACGGAATCGAATCGATTTCGGCGCGGAAATCTCCGTCGCGCGGCGCGATGCTCAAGACGCGATCGGGATCGATCCGATAGCGAATCTCGCGGAGTTCGCCAAGAACGGAGCGTCCGACGGAAATTTGATTGCCGGCACGCACGTGGCGGAGATCAAAAACGGGCTGCGCCGCCGCGATCAAGCGCGCGGCAATGCCCGGAGTGATTCCGAGGTTTTGCAGGAGAGCGGCGAAGGACAGACGTGCGGGAACGGTGCTCTTCGCAAAAAGAACAACTTCGGATTGAATGCGGCGAGCTTCAATCTGCGCGCGCTGAACTTCCGCAGTGAAGACGCTGTCGGCCGCCGCTCGCTGAGAGATCGAATAGCGCACGACCAGCGCCCCGGCGGCGATCAAGCAACACCACAATGCGACCCGAATGATCTTCAAGATTGCCCTTTCCACGCCCCCGCATGGAAAAACCAGGTAAGGCCCGCAGCATACTCCAAGGATGAGGAAAACCGGAAGGGGTAAGCGAATGGCGCGAGGGGGAAGAATAAATGCGGGCGCAGCACAGCAGCGTGCCGCGCGCCCGCGTTAGTGGCTGACGGTCTGGTCTGAATTCTGGCTGATGGCCGAGGCTACGGCAGCGCCGTTCGAGCGGTCGGCATCCGCGAAATAATTCTGGCCGCGCAGCTCGCGGTACATGCGCCCGGCGACATCGGCGGCACGCGGGCCGCTGACGACGCGGCTGCCGCCGCGAAGCAGAACAACGAGGACGATCTTCGGATGCGCCTGATCGGCATAGGAGACGAACCAGCCAAGACGCCCGCCGAGGCTTTCGTCGTTGCAGGTTCCGGTCTTGCCCAGGGCCTGCTCGCCGTAAGGATCGTTGCTGCCATGAGCCGTTCCGTAGAGAACCGCCGCGAGCATGCCTTCCTGGATGTCCGGGAGCAGCGGAGCGATATTGAGCTGCCGCTTCACCTGGGGCGCGAAATTCGCGCGGGCTTCAGGCGTGCGCGGATACTGGAGGTAATACATCGTGCCGCCGTTCGCGAGCGTGGAAACCAGCGACGCGAGTTGCAGCGGAGTCATGCGAATGCCGCCACCGAAGCTGGACATGCGCGCCACACCGCCATAAACCGGCGGCGCCGATGGGAGAGTGCCGGCCTGCTCTTCGGGAATATTCAAACCCGCAAGCTCGCCGAGTCCCAGTTGATGCGCGTAAGAACTGACGCGCGCGAAGCCGAGCCGTTCGCCGACCGACTGGAAATACACATTGTTCGAGTGGGCCATCGCCTCGGTGAGATCCATGTAGCGGCGGCGGCCAACATTAATCATGGTGTCGCGCGTGATGATGCCTTCCTGGAGTCCGGCGAGCGCCACGACGGGCTTGATCGTCGAGCAGGGCTCAAAGCCAGAAGAGAAAACCATTTTCTGATTGACGACGGTGAGAATGCGGCCGGTGGACGGATCGACCGCGATCACAGAGCCGTTGGAGTTTCCGAGCGCGCTAACTGCGATCTGGCGGACGAGCGGGTCGTCGTAATCGGCGACATCGCCCTTTGTAGGATTGGCCTGAGTTGGAACGCCGTAGGTGTGACGAACGTGACCGCGAGAAGCTGTCGCCGCAAAATCCGGTGACGGCACGGTGATCATCACTGCTAGTAGTACCGCGACCAACGAGAACCGGCTGGGTTTATTCACGAGACCGCTCTTAGCCATTTTCGGCTTTTCTATCGACCTTGGGGCTCCTGCCAGCTTGGGGCCGAATTTGAGATTGTAGGGAAGCGACGCCTGCAGCGCAACCCCTAACACGCACATTTTCTTACGCCGGGGACACCCGGTGATACTGGACAATGGACCAGTCTTGGGCCGCACGTGCGCGCTGTCAATGGAACGGACGATTGGCCAGTTCAGTACCAAGTGGAAGAGCAATCTAGCGGCCAACTTTCGCGGTTTATGCTCTTCGCCCCAGAGGAGGGACGGGCAGCTTTCTCTGACGCCTGCCGTCGGCACCCAGAGTTGCACCGCGCAAGTGTAATAAATCAAATGGGATCCGCGCGAAGCGTATTGTCAGGGTGTTCTGGCTACAATGGATGATCAGAGAATAGCCAAGGCTGCCGGGCTGAAGCCCGCCGCTACGTGTGCCAGTATTGGTGACAATGCCAGTTCGACGCGCACAATCCCAAGCCGCGAAACTCCAGCGAACCACGAAAAAGTTTTGGCTACGATGTATGATCGGAGAATAGCCAAGGCTGCCGGGCTGAAGCCCGCCGCTACGTGTGCCAGTATTGGTGACAATGCCAGTTCGACGCGCACAATTCCAAGCCGCGAAACTCCAGCGAACCACGAAAAAGCCAAGGCTGCCGGGCTGAAGCCCGCCGCTACGAGTGCCTGTAACTAGCGTGCGGGCCGGGCTTTGGCGTTGCCGCCCGCAGCGGCGGCATGGGCGATGACTTTGGTCGATTCGGCTGCGGCTTTATCCTCTTTATCTTCTTTATCTTCGGGTGATTCGATAGACGGCGCGAGGCCCAGCTGCTTTCGAAGGTCGGATTCGATCTTGGCGCGAATGTCGGGATTATCTTTCAGGAATTGGCGCGCGTTCTCGCGTCCCTGGCCGAGGCGTTCGCCCTTGAAGGAGATCCACGTGCCGCTTTTTTCGAGCAGGCCGCGCGCGACTCCGAGATCGAGCATATCGCCTTCGCTCGAAATTCCTTCGCCATAGATAATGTCGAATTCGGCTTCGCGGAAAGGCGCGGCGACTTTGTTCTTGACGATTTTCGCGCGCGTGCGCGAGCCGACCACGCGATCCCCTTCCTTGATGGATTGAATCCTGCGGATATCGATGCGGATCGAGGAATAGAATTTTAGCGCGCGGCCGCCCGTGGTGGTTTCCGGGTTGCCGAAGAGGACGCCGATTTTTTCGCGAATTTGATTGATGAAGATCAGGCAGGTTTTCGACTTCGAGACGATCGCCGTCAGCTTGCGCAGCGCCTGCGACATCAGCCGCGCCTGCAAACCCATTTGCGGCTCGCCCATTTCACCTTCGAGTTCGGCCTTGGGAACCAGCGCCGCCACGGAATCCACGACGACGACGTCCACGGCGTTGGTGCGGATCAGCGTCTCGGCGATTTCAAGCGCCTGCTCACCGTTGTCCGGCTGCGACACGAGAAGATTGTCCACGTCCACGCCCAGCTTGCGCGCGTAGATAGGATCGAGCGCGTGCTCGGCATCAATGAATGCGGCCGTGCCGCCCAGCTTTTGCGCTTGCGCGATGATGTGCAGAGTCAGCGTGGTCTTGCCGCCCGATTCCGGGCCGTAGATTTCAATCACACGGCCGCGCGGGATTCCGCCGACGCCCAACGCCGCGTCGATCGAGATCGAGCCGCTGGGGATGACGCTCACGGGAACGAGGATTTCGCGCGTGCCGAGGCGCATGATCGCGCCCTTGCCATAGGCCTTTTCAATCTGCGCGATCGCCGAATCCAGAAGTTTTGCTTTTTCGTCTGCCATTTGCCACCTCGTGCGAATTTGGGCGCCAGCCGAACGGCTTAAGAGCTTACCAGAGAGCGAACGGCTCGGCGTGTTGGACACAATGGATGCAGGATAGCATGAGGCGAACAAAAAGCAAAGACTTTTTGCCCCCTCCCCGCCCAACTCCCTGCCTCGCCGATCGGACGTAACCGAGCCGACGCCGATACATCAGACCCCAATGGTAGGTGAACCCCTATGAAAACCGTCCTGCTGCTGATTTGCTCGAACACATTTATGACCATCGCCTGGTACGGACATCTCAAATACCGCAAGTCGCCGCTGATTGCGGCGATCCTCGTGAGCTGGCTGATCGCGTTTTTCGAATACTGCTTTCAGGTGCCGGCGAACCGCATCGGCTACGGCGAGTTCACGGCGTTCCAGCTCAAAGTCATCCAGGAAGTTATCACGTTGTGCGTGTTTACGGTGTTCGCGTATTGGTATCTGGGGGAAAACTTAAAGTGGAACTACGGAGTGTCGTTTCTGTTTATTGTGGGCGCGGTGGTGTTCGCGTTCTGGGGAAAAGCGTGACGGCGTCGATGAGGATGGCGTGCCGGTACCTGTGCTTCTGAGCGGGGCACCACAACTTCGCGGAAACACGCCGATCACATCATGCCGGCCCGCCGTGCGCATCCCGGCGCGAACTACTTGGTCTTCCCTGCCGCTTTCAGAACATCCACCATCGGCAGCGCGCCGTTCTGGCCCGCCATATAAACGTCCGGTAAGTGGCCATCCCAATGCTGCTGCATCATTTCGATGGTGCGCAGTTGCAGCAGTTCAGGAGTGATTTGCTGCTTCTGCACTTCGAGCGCTTTGGCCTCGGCGGAGGCCTGCGTGACTTTTTGCTCGGCTTCGATCTTGATGCGATTCAAATCGTTTTCGGCTTTGAGCGCATTCTGCTGGGCGGTGACCTTCGCTTCAATCGCGCGGTTATATTCTTCGGAGAAACTGAAGTCGGTGATGCTGACCGAATCGACATCGATGTGATGAGCCGTCAGGCGGTCGTGAACGTATTGCTCGATGCCGTTGCGGACGGCGGGGCGCTGCGCGATGAGCTGTTCGGCATCGTACTGCGCGGTTTGCGCCTTGATCGCTTCCTGGATGGCGGGAACTACAACGCGATCGAGCGCATCGTCGTTTAATTTTGCCCAAATGTCCGCGACGCAGCAGGGATCCTGATAATAAGCGAGGGTGACTTGCGTGTGGACAACTTGAAGATCGTGGCTGGCCGCTTGAGCTTCCACTTTCTCAACTTGCACCTGCACCGAGATCGACCGCACGGATTCGATGAAGGGCACGATCACGTGCGGCCCGGGATCAAGAATGCGCCCGGTCACGGCGCCGAAGCGAAGCACGACGCCGCGATAGCCCGAATCGACGGTCGTGAACGAGAGCCAGAAAACAAAAGCTGCGGCGGCGGCCACGAAAAATGGTATGCCGCGCTCGAGGCTGAATTTGACCTGGCGGCCATCGTGAATGTTTGCGGTGATCGAAAGTGCCCGCCAAATTCCCAGCAGCACGAGGGCCACGAAAATCAGTGCGAGAAAAAATCCCATTTGCGTCTCCTTTGCAGCGGAAAGCGAATCAAGCGTAGGTGTAAAAGCCGCGGCCGGACTTACGGCCGAGCCAGCCCGCGGCGACGAGCTTCCGAAGAAGCGGGCAGGCGCGGTATTTCGGATCGCCGAAACCTTTGTATAAAACGTCGAGGATATCCACGCAAACGTCGAGGCCGATGAAGTCCGCAAGTTCGAGCGGCCCCATCGGATGATTCATCCCCATCTTCATCACGGCGTCCACGGATTCGGCCGTCGCAACGCCTTCCATCACCGCGAACGCGGCTTCGTTGATCAGCGGCATCAAAACCCGATTGGAAACGAAGCCGGGCGCGTCATTCACCGCCACCGGCTTCTTGCCGAGCTTTTCGCAAAGCTGCATGGTTCTCGCGAATGTCTCATCGCTGGTCTGCAATCCGCGGATCACTTCGACGAGGACCATCACGGGCACCGGATTCATGAAGTGCATGCCGATGAAATGATCGGGCCGCGAAGTCTGCGCAGCGAGCGCCGTGATCGAGATTGAAGACGTGTTGCTCGCCAGGATGACGCCGGGCCGGAGGACGCTGTCAGCTTCCTTCAGCACGCGTACTTTCAGATCGAAATTTTCCGGGACCGCCTCGACGGCAAAATCGGCAGCGGCGAGGGCGGCAAGATCTGTGACCGGTTGAATGCGAGCGAGCGCGGCGGCCTTGTCAGCTTCCGCGATTTTCGCTTTCTTCACTTCGCGATCGAGATTTTTGGCGATCGTGTCGAGCGCGCGATCGAGGAATTGTTTGTCAACGTCGCGGAGGATCACGCGGAAGCCGCCGCGCGCGAAGACGTGCGCGATGCCGTTGCCCATCGTTCCGGCGCCGAGCACCGCGACAGTTTGAATTTCACTCGCGCTCATTCCGCCTCCGTTGAATCCGGCACAGCGCCTTCGACGATTTCGCGCACGATCTGCCGCGCGCGCTTTTCTCTGTCGGAAAAAACGAGGATGCGCACGCCGCCGGAATCAATCGGCAACTGTGCGAAACGGATGCCGTCTTCGCGAAAACACATCGCGATGTAATCGGCCAATTGTTGATCCGAACCCGACCAGACTTCGCGCGTCGGTTCGTCTTCGATATTCCCATCGGCATCGCGAGGGACGGCCGGCTCTTCCATCCCTTCCTTTGGATCGTAGGGCTGCTCGGCAATTCGATCTTCGGGCGGTAATTCGGCGTCTTCCGCGTCCTCATCTTCCGAGCCTCGCGCTTGCGATCCCAGATCAACATTTGCCGGAGTCACTTCGCGCGTGAGGCCGGATCCCAACACGCCGGCAACCGGGTCCGCGTTTTGCTCGGCCTCGAGTCCCGCGACCACGGAACCCCCGCCGTGACTGCCGAATCGTTTGGAAACGGCGGCTCGTGCGGCGGCGAAGTCGGATTTTTGAACCCAGACCTCCAGCGGATGGCGCATCGAAGCGTAGAGCAGACGCGTTTCAAGAGGCTCGTCATTGTAAGGAATTTGCGCCGCATCGAGAGCTTCGCGGATTTCGTCGAGCGCACTCGAGTCAACGCCGCTCCAGAGCAAGATGGGAGCGTCGAGATTGGCGTCGTCGGGCGATTGCGAGGAGTCCGTCGCGTCAGCGTCGAGACGCTCAACGAGATCGACGTCGCAATCAGCGCAGCGCGTGAAGCCGAGGCGATACTCCGCTTTGCAGTTGGGGCAGAACATGAGAGCAAGCAGTTTTATCGCAAAGACGCGGTTTTCGCTAGGGGCGAAGCCGTGGAGAAAGGAGAGGCAGCCGCAAATCCCTCGTCCGCGTGCGACGGACTCGATATGACAGCGACAGCCTACGCGCGTTCGACGGCGAGCGCGACCGCGTTGCCGCCGCCGAGACACAGCGCCGCGACTCCGCGCTTCAGATTTCGCCGCTGCAACTCGTACAGCAGCGTGACGAGAATGCGCGCGCCGGATGCGCCGATGGGATGGCCGAGTGCGACCGCGCCGCCATTCACGTTCACTTTTTCCGGATTGAGCCGCAACTCGCGCGTGACGGCAATCGCCGCAACGGCGAAGGCTTCGTTCAGCTCGTAGAGATCAACGTCCTTGTCGCGGTCCCAGCCGGTCTTCGCCAGCAATTTTTCGACGGCCTCTACCGGCGCCATCATCACCCATTTCGGTTCGACGCCGCTGACTGCCTGCGCGACGATGCGCGCCATCGGCGCCTTGCCCAGGCGCGCCGCTGTGCGTTCGCTCGTCACGATCAGCGCCGCCGCGCCGTCATTCGTGCCCGGTGCATTTCCCGCGGTGACGGTGCCGCCTTCCTTCTTGAATGCGGGCCGCAGCTTGGCGAGCGCTTCGAGCGAAGTATCTTCACGCGGCGATTCGTCCGTTTTCATTACGATCGCCGGGCCTTTTTTCTGCGGAATTTCAATCGGCACGATCTGTTCGCCGAAGAAACAGGATTTGATCGCGTGGACGGCCTTGCGATGGCTGTCCACCGAAAATTGATCCTGTTCCTGCCGGCTGATTTTGTATTTCTCGGCGACCAACTCGGCCGTCATGCCCATGTGAAAATCTTCGTACGCGTCCCACAGGCCGTCGGTGATCATCGAATCGAAAATTTCCTGGTTGCCGAGGCGAAAGCCTGTCCGCGCGCCCTTGATCAGATACGGGCAGTTCGACATCGATTCCATTCCGCCCGCGACGACGATTTCATTTTCGCCGAGGATCACGCTCTGCGCCGCAAGCCCCACCGCTTTCAGCCCCGAACCGCATACTTTGTTGATCGTCATCGCCGCCACGCGCGGATTCAGGCCGCCGCGCAGCGCCGCCTGCCGCGCCGGATTTTGCCCGAGGCCCGCTTGCACCACGTTGCCCATAATGGCTTCATCCACCTGGCCCGGCTCGATCCCCGCGCGGCGCACCGCTTCAGCAATCACTTTCGCGCCGAGTTCCGGCGCCTGAAATGACGCGAGGCCACCCATAAATTTTCCAACGGGCGTGCGCACAGCGCTGAGAATGACGGCCTGCTCCATGATGGATTCTCCTTTGAGGCCTCGGCGGATCGAATCGCTCGCGAAGCTCCAGTATAGGCGCGGCGTTCACAGCGGTCAATTTCAGGAGGGAATCGGAGATAGGAGGGAGCGAAACTGCCCTCTGCCGCGCTGAGGCTGTGGTCTCAGAGAGTTCGAGAAAGGCCGTCACTTGACACGCTTGCCTTAGACCGGTGCTACCTCTGAGGACATCCAGACATCCGCAAGCGTAACCGGCCGCCGTCGGTACCGCCGAACTTGCCTGGGGCTGCCCAAGTGATAAATTTCTTTGTGGCGATGGCAGGGGAAGCGTACGATGCGCACGATCAAGAGATCCAAAACGGAAATTCCGGTTTATGTGGACAGACTTCTTCCTTGCGGCCGCAGGCGCATCGGCGGCGCTTGCCGGCCTGGTGTTCGTCTCTCTTTCCGTAAACATTGATCGCATCCTGAAGTTCTCCAACCTGCCGTCGCGCTCGGCGTTAACCATCGGTGCGCTCATGTTGATCCTGGTGACCAGTATGGCCGCGCTGGTGCCACGGCAGCGGCCGGAGACGCTGGGAATGGAAATTCTGATCTTCGCCGCCGTCCAGTGGTTGCTTGAGGTGTGGGCCGTGCGGAAGGCGCTCATTGCCAGGACGGAATTGCACCGGCCGCGCTTCGAATGGATGATTGGCGCGGTGGCCGGTCAAGTCGAGACGCTGCCGTTTATAGTGGGCGGAATCCAGCTGCACGTAGGGCACGAGGCCGGCTTCTACTGGGTTGCGCGGGGAACCATCGCAGCGTTCATTCTTTCCGTATTAAACGCGTGGGTGCTGCTGGTCGAAATCCTGCGGTGAGATTCGGCGGTGAAGCCGCTTCAGGCATCCCCGTGGAAACCCAACTTCGGGTGTCCAGATCGAAATGCCTCAGTTTGTTTGGTCACGTGCGAATCGAGGCAGCCAAAGTCGCGTCAATCAGGAGCTACTTTTTCGACGCGGCGCGATCTCCCGATCGCGGAACTTAGGAGTTGCTGATGCCAAAAACCCAGTATGCAGTTTTCGAAGCTCTGAATCCCTTCTTCGAAGTCGTGCAGAAAGGCTTAAGCGGGCTCGTTGATGGCGAACATTATTTCGACACGATTGCCGAAGACGCGTTGTTCGAGTTCCGCTACCAATTCCCCGGTTGGCCCCTGATGATTCGAGGACGGGCCGAGTTGATGGCTCGGTACTCCGGATACGGCAACACGATCAAGCTTCATTCCGGCGATGCTCTTGTTGTGCACCGCTCTCAAGATAGGCGCGTCGTGATTCTCGAGTACGAAGTACACGGCACAATTATTTCGAGCGGCGCGCGGTATGACAATCGGTTCATCTCGGTGATCACGATTGAGAACAGAAAGATCATACATTGGAGAGACTACATGGATTCGTTGGCTGCCTGGACGGCGTTGAACAGCACCGTTTGATTCCAGATCGAGTGCCGGTCACAGCGAATTCTGGCCGCCGATCCTCAGCGTTGATCCGTCAGCCGATGCAGGACAATCACCGCCGGATTCGCCGTCGCGCCCGCGTCGCGTTGCGTGTACGTAAAAGTCTGTCCGTCCGCCGAAATCTCCCAATCTTCTGTATCAAACGCGGTGCCGTTCAGTTTGGTGACGGCTCTAATCGTGCGCGGCCCGGTCATCTTCGCGGAAACCGTCATTCCGGCCGGGAGTCTCGGGCCTTCCTCGGGATAATCCTTGCCATCCAACTTCAGGGAATAGTGCGTTCCGTCTTCTGGAAGCCGCAACGTGACTCCGTCGTCTCCGTTGGGCTCAACGTCCACTTCGGTAAAGGTCATCTTCAGGTCGGTTGATTCCCATGTGCCTTCGAAGCCCGAGGTCCCTGCCGTGCGCTTCACAGTTTCGGAGCCGCTGGACATCTCGCCGTTTGCATTCGAAACACTGAAGGTGCGCTTCATTGACTGCCCGTCGGCGGAGAGCGCCCAGGTCTCGGTGCCTGTCGTCTTGCCGTTCGACTTGTTAGTGAACTCCCAGGTCGTCGCGTTCACCACTTTCATAGCCGTGGTGCCGAATGGTGTCGGCTGATCGGTCCCATCCGCTCGGACTTTCCAGGAAAACGCGCCGTCCTGGAAACTCCACGCATTCGGTCCCGCCGCGGCAACGGAATCGGTCGCACCGGTCAAGTGGCTTTTTGCCTCGTCAATTTTCCACTTACCAATGAACGGATTGGCGTCGTAGACGCTCGAAGCCAGCGCGAGCGCAAGTACGGCAACTTCAGCCGGTTTCAAGCGCATTGGCCGCTCTCCTCTAGCCGCTCACAATCACCGATACGGTGAACAGGCTCGCCGCGCGGAAACACCAAAAACCCTGCACAGGCAAACGCATGCGCGCGGCTTTTGGCCCTCCCGTTCGCCGTTCCTTTCATTTGTCGATAGCGCCGACTCTAGATCTTTTCGAAGAAGTGCGCGACCTTCTCGCCTGACTGCTCGGTATAGTAGACGGTGACTTTGGCGCCCTTTTCGGTTCCCTTGGCGATATCTTTCCCGGCATCCATGGTGGCGTGGTCGGTCATGCGGAACGTCTCCTCGGTGCCGTCGGCCGAAACAACCACCAATTTCTTCCCGCCTCTATCAATATCCTTGATCGTGCCATCGGTGGCTTTCAGGCCATCCTTGCCCACCTTGTCAAACTCCATCGCCGTATCTTCGGTGCCGCGCGTGGTGTAGTGAGCTACAACTTCCGTTCCTTCCTTCAAACCCTTAAAAGAATCTTCCGTGGCTTTCTCTGAGGCATCCACGCCATGGACCGTCGTCTTAGCGGCGTAATGGAACGTGTGATCGGTGCCATCGGCCGTCTTCACCACGATCGTGTGCGTTCCCTTATCGATTTTCTTGATCGTGCCGTGAACCGCGCTGACAACATCTTGATCCGCGAATGCCACGCTCACCAGCATCAAAGCGAGGAACAGACTTCCGATTATCTTCATCATGTTGCGATCTCCTTTGATTTGAATCTCCATTCATTTTTAGCCGAACGTGAAAGCAAAAGCCTGAACCCCTGGATCAAGGAACTCGATCGTGAAAGTGCGGTCTTCCACCTTGCCCGTCTGCCGGATCAATTGATAGAGACGATAGCCGGTCACCGTCCCTTCGCCTTGAGGATTCACATCCACGCCATGGTCTTCTCCCGGCGCGGATCCATCCAGCAGCACTCGGAATCGCACTGGCGTGCCGTCCTTGCCGGGGCCAAGCACAAGATGAAGATCCCGCGCATGGAAGCGAAAAACAATCTTGCCGCCAACGGACGCGAGTGTGGCGCTCTCGCCGCCCACGTTCCATTTTCCAGCCAGGCCCCACTGATTGACGTCCATGCGCCCCGGAGCCGTATACGTGGCCGGTGCGTCCGGCTTGATCTTTTCCGGCGACACGTAGTTTTGCCGCCGCTCGTAGCCGATATACGTCTCCGGAGACTGAACATCATTCAGGTCCGCAGCGGCCTGAGCGCCTGACGCGTTCACCTGGACGAGCCCGGCTACCTTCAGATTCGCATTTTTCTGCTTGAGTAATTCCTGAATGACTTGTTCGTTTTTGCCGTACTCCCCTTCTCCGAAGTGGTGGTGGCGGATCGTGCCCTGCGCGTCGATAAAATATTCGGCCGGCCAGTATTCATTGTTGAATGCTTTCCAGATGGCGTAGTTGCTGTCGATGGCGACCGCGTAGCTGATTTTCAGGTCCCGCACCGCTTTCGCTACGTTCGCCTGATCCTTCTCGAAAGCGAACTCCGGCGTGTGCACTCCGATCACCACCAGCCCATCGTTCTTGTATTTCTCCGACCAGGCTTCGACGTAGGGGATCGCGCGCAGGCAGTTGATGCATGAATAGGTCCAGAAATCCACGAGGACGACCTTGCCTTTGAGCCCGTCACGTGTGAGCGGCGGCGAATTCAGCCAGGCAACCGCGCCATCGAGGCTGGGAAACCGTCCTTCGTCGGATAACTGGATTTGCTCTGCAGCGGCTGTTGCGTCGCTTCCGCGCGCGTAGGCAACCGGACGCAGACGATCGATCAAACGTTGTTCGAGTCCGGAGGTGCTGTCGAGAGAAATTCGCCGCAGGATGCCCGTGTCCCACCCGAAACCGACCGCAACAACGCCGGCTATCACAGCAACTCCCAAGCCTCTCCGTATCCATTCCTGCGCGCCGAAGGATCGCTTCATCAACGCGAACACCTTGCTGCCCGCGAAGAGTGCAATTCCCAACGAAGTCGCTGCGCCGAGCGCGAAACACAGGAGCAACAAGGAAGAGCGCGTGCCCGGCCCCTGGATCGCGGCGCCCGTCAAAATCAATCCGAGAATAGGGCCTGCGCAGGGAGCCCAAAGCAAGCCCGTCGAAATTCCCAGCACGAATGACTTTCCGATGCTGCTCTCGGCGCCCGGACTTCCCTGAAGCCGGCTGCCGGCTCGCACCAGTGGTCGAGTCAATGTGTCGGCAATCGATGGAAAAAGAAGGCTCAATCCCAGAACCAGAAAGATCAGCATGGCCACATAACGCCCGCCCTGATTCAGTCGCACCACCCAGTGGCCACCGAATGCGGCGGCGATTGCGACGACTGAAAATGTCAGCGCCATTCCCGTGAGCAAGGGCAATCCGGCGCGGCGAAACGGCTGGTCCGCGCGAGCGAAGACAAATGGAAGCACCGGAAGAATGCACGGGCTGAGAATCGTCAGCACCCCGCCAATAAATGCCAAAAGGTAAATCAGCATCGGTTCGTCCACCCACCGTCAACAGACGTGCGTTCGGACATTTTGTTTCACGAGAGCTCATCTCGCCCACACGCCGGCAACGAGAAAACTAAAGACCCAGTTCGCTCAATCCCGGGTGGTCATCCGGACGGCGCCCGAGCAACCAGTGATATTTACGATCCGATTCCGAAATAGGCAGATCGTTGATGGACGCAAACCGAGTGGCCATGAGTCCGTCGTCATTGAATTCCCAATTCTCGTTGCCGTAGGAGCGATACCAGTGGCCCGAGTCGTCGTGCCACTCGTAGGCGAAGCGCACCGCGATGCGATTCCCGGTGAACGCCCACAGTTCCTTGATCAGCCTGTAGTCCAACTCTTTGGCCCACTTGCGCGTGAGGAACGCGATGATTTCGCTTCGCCCGTTGATGAACTCCGAGCGGTTCCTCCATCGCGAATCGATCGCATAGGCCAGAGCCACTTTTCCCGGGTCGCGAGTGTTCCAGCCATCTTCGGCGAGACGCACCTTTTGAATCGCGCTCTCACGTGTGAACGGAGGCAAAGGAGGACGGGTTGCCGTCGCTGCAGTCGCCATCGCCTCTTCTCCTCTATGCTGCCGTTTGCTTCCGCGCGGTCATGAACGCGCGCACCAGCGCCGCAATCTCGTCCGCAGCGGTATCGAGCGCGAAATGACCGCCATCAACGATATGGACTTCCGCTTTGGGAACGTCGCGGCGATACGATTCCGGCTCCGAGGAGTCGAACGAGAGTTCGTACTTGCCCCAGACCACCAGCAGACGCGGCTGCTTCTCGCGCATCCAGGCTTGCCATTTCGGATAAGCGTCAACGTTCGTGCGGTAGTCGTAGAAAAGGTCGCTCTGAATTTGAGCCTGGCCGGGCTGGTTGAGAAAATTATATTCGTCCGTCCACAAATCCGGGTCGTAGCGCTCCACGTTGGGATCGCTCCCGACATGGCGCGTCTTTGTTGCTGCCAGCGAGAGCAGATTTTTGCGCAACGCTTCCTCGTTGGCAGGCCGGTCGGCCCAGAATGCCCGCCGCGTCGCCCAGTTCGCGCCCAGGCCTTCGTTGTGCGCCACAGCGTCCTGAACGATGAGAGCTTCAACCCGGTCCGGATGAGCCAAGGCCATGCGAAAACCCACCGGGCCGCCGTAATCCTGCATGTACAGCGCGTAGTGCCCGAGCCCGAGCGCTTCGGTGAAGTGATTCACGATCTCGGCATAATGATCGAACGTATATGCGAATTTTTTCGCGTCCGGCCAGTCGCTGTGTCCGAAGCCTGGATAATCGGGGGCGACTAAGTGGTAGCTTTCGGAAAGCCGCTCGAAGAGAGGCTCGAACATCCGCGATGAGGAAGGAAGTCCGTGCAGAAGCAGAAGCGTCGGCGCGTCCTTCGGCCCGGCCTCTCTATAAAAGATGGACAGCCCATCGATCTGTATCGTGCGATAAGCAGTTGGATTTCTCACGGAAGTATCCTTTCTGCGTCAGGCTGACGCGGCCCCGCGGGACTTTTTCTTGTCACCCGACGCGCCGGCGCGCGATTGATTCGTTTCTTCTACAGAGCTCTGGTTACGCGGATCGTCTTTCGGGTTGATGTACACAAAACCCAGCGGGCCAATCGCCGATACTTGCGTGACATATTCACCGGATTTTGCGCAGTGGAAGTGAGGTGTATCGCCGGGCAGAACGATGACGCTGCCGGGCGGATACGCCTGCAACTTATCTGCGTCGAACTGATCGCCCAAGCCGATGTAAAAGACGCCGGAGAGGACTGTGTAGACGCGGTCCTCGGGGTGTCTGTGTGGCATCAGCTTCACGCCGTGGGGCACTTTGACCCTGATTGTATAAGGGCCGGGCTCCGACGGCTGGCCGACGACCACGGCGAGGCGCACCGAAGGCGGAAATTCATCGAACGATTTCCAGTCAATCTCCTCGGAGAGGATCGCTCTGAAAACGTCCTCGCCTGGCTGGTGGCTACGAGCCGCGCCATGCTTTGCTTCCGGAGTGCTTGCGGTTTTCTTGTCTGGCATTTCAATCTCCCTGTCTGAGAATTCGAGTGCGAGTGGCTGCCCTGCCCGGTTCACGCCGGCGGTTTCGCCCTGTCGCGCCTGGCGAAGCGCCGCGATTTTCCCTCATTAACTCACATCGTCAGAACGACGCGAAACTCTGCCTTACCGCTCATCATTCGTGCGAACGCCTCGGCCGCCTTTTCGAGCGGATAGGTTTCGATCATGGGACGCACGCCGCTTAGCTCGGCAAAGCGCATTGTGTCCTCGGAATCGGCTGGCGTGCCCGATGCCCAACCCTGAATCGTTCGACTTCCACGGATGAGCTGCACTGGCGTCACCTCAATCGGATCAGCAGAGGCGCCGATCACCATCAGCTCGCCGTTCGGGCCCAGGCCGTCGATCAGCTCGGACATCGCTTTCGAACTTGGAGCAGTCGCCAGAATCACTCGCGCGCCGCCCAGTTTTTGCAATGCCTCGGCTGGTTTCGTCGCGGTGCCGTCGATGTAGATGCTCGCTCCGAGTTTCTTCGCCAGCGCCGCATCTTCGGAACCGCGCCCGATCGCCACCACTTTATAACCAAATTTGTTGGCGAATTGAATTCCGAGGTGGCCCAAACCGCCGATGCCCTGCACCGCAACCAGATCGCCGGGCATCGCGCCGCTGTGCCGCAGCGCGTTGTACGTCGTAATCCCGGCGCAGAGCAAGGGCGCCGCTTCGACGTCGCTTAGACTTTCCGGTATCGCCGCCAGCGCCTCCACCGGGGCCACCATATACTGCTGGTACCCGCCGTCATAGCTGATGCCCGGAATTTTCAGGTTCTCGCAATTGCGGAAATCCCCGCGCCGACACGAGCGGCACGTGTTGTCCTGGCCGCCGTGCCACCCGACGCCCACGCGCTGCCCCTTCTTCCACGCGGTAACTCCGGCGCCGACTTCGTCGATGACTCCCACCACTTCATGTCCCGGAACGCGTGGATATTCAAGTCCCGGCCAGGGAAGGCCTTCCACCGTGATCATGTCACTGTGGCAAACGCCACAGGCCTGCACTTTGATGCGCACCTGTCCCGCGCCCGGCTTCGGAATCTCGCGCTCGACAATCTTGATGCCCGCTCCTCCCTTGGAAATCTCCGCCACTTTCATCCGCGCTGCCGCGACGCTCGTTGTTGCCATGCTTCCTCCCATGAGTTTCTAGCCTTTATTCAAAAACGCTGATTGCCACTGGCCGGGCGATAGTAAATCGCTCGCCGCATCTTCACTTCGCTGAAGTGGTCAGTTACTTCGATGTTTTCGCATTGAGCTTGGTCGCTGGTTTGTTCGAATGTCGAAGTCTGTAAGAAATGCCTGCGATTCGCGTCTGCGACGTTGGATATTTCGTTTCTCCTTTCACGACTGCGGCGAACTTGCCGGCGGCCCTCAAGGTGCGAAATGCGTAAAGACGAAGTCGTTCCCTTTCGCAGGCACGTGGCAGGGCCAGCATGTTTTGATCGTTGCCTCGTCGGCGGATTTGCCGTCTGTGAACTGAGCAAACCCCCAGCCGCCCGACGCGGCGTACTTCTTCGAGTCCTTGACCATGAATTGAACATTCGTGGCCGGCCCTGCGACGAACGATTGGTCTCGGCCGAAGACTTTGTTGTTTTCGGCCGACGGCTCGTATTTCCACGCCAGCCTGGCGATGATTGTGCCGTCTGGAAAAGGGAGCTTCCCATCCCGATAAGCCTTCAACGCTTTTTCGTTTCCGAGAATGGCGCGTATATCGTTGTTCTCTCCCGCTTCGTGGGCCACAGAAATCAGTTCCCAGTGCCGGTATCCGGCAGGGATGGTAATTCCGTAGATCGCCGAGCCGGTGTCATCGGCGGGTCCGGCAGCGGCTGGCGTTAATCCGATGACGCACACTGCCGTCGCGGCTGCGAGCACCAAGTTCAATATATATTTCTGTGTCACGGAGCCTCCTCTCACTACGTCGAACGTCTCGCAATTACCAACGGCCCGCGTGCTCGCCACCATCCACGTGCAGTACTTCTCCAGTTATTTGCCCCGCTTGCGCCAAAAACAGCACGGCTTCCACAATGTCGCTGACTTTCACGATTTTTCCCATGGGCTGAAACGATCCAAGGATCTCCTTCGAATCGCCCGCATGCAGCCATGTGTCCACGACGCCGGGGGCTACAGCGTTGAAGCGGATTCCTTCCTTTGCGTACTCGATCGCCAGACTCCGAGTGATGGTATTCAAGCCTCCCTTGGTGAGCATCGAAACCGAGGCGGGGTCTCCCGCGAACGGCTGATCGGCCAGCGCCGCGGAAATGGTGACCACGCAACCGGATTTTTGCTTTAGCATCTGTTTCACTGCGAGCTGCGTCATGTAGAGAAAACCCAGCAGGTTCGTCGATGCCAAGGCTTTGAAATCGTCGGTGGTGTAGTCCGTAAACGGCTTCTTGCGATAGATTCCCGCGTTATTCACAAGTACGTCGATGCTTCCGAAGTGCCCAACCGCGGCGCCGACCGTTTTGAACGCGGTTTCCTGGCTGCCTATATCTCCGTCCACCAGAATCAGGCTGGCGGAGGGCGTCAGCGATTCACTAACGTGTCGCGATGTCCCGACAACGTTGTAGCCTTGCTTGAGAAAGCCTTCCACCAAACCGGCTCCGATACCCCGATCTGCGCCCGTGACAATCGCAGTTTTTTTCTCCAAGACTCGTACTCCTTCTTCCCGAAATCGGCTTTGCGGCGTGTGTCAGGCTAGATTCAATAGCCGGCTATGTCTCGTTCGCGGTGCTCCTGCGTCCGTCGAATTTTTAACGGCGCAGGGATGATGGTGGCGGCGTTGTGCAGAAACTGGGGCGATCAACAGAGATTTGTCCGGAGGCAACGGAGATTTCTCCTGATCACCCTCGAAGTGGGTTCGAATTTAGTCTTGCATTCTCTCTCGGAGCCAGCTATCCCAAGCCCAAGGCTGTCCTGCTCAGTTGTGAGTTCCTGCCAGCACGAGCGATCAGGAGGGCATGGGCGAGGTCCTAAAACGGGGTCAATCGAGGCTAGAAGATGTTCGTTCCAGCCTTCAAGTCTAAGGTCTGTATCCGACCGAAGTATAGGACGGCCATTAACCGAGTCAAGTTAATTCAAATTCAAAAACGTCGCTTAAAAAGTCTGGTTGCCGCGCGAGGGCGTGAAATTTAACGCCGGAACAAGGTTGACTCAGTCTACGCAAATTTTCGACCGATTCTTGCCCTCGACGATCTGCCACGTTTTTCCACCCCGCTCGTGACGGAACTCTATAAAATGGGTAGCTCTTCGGGCCGGAGGATGATGCGTGACGTTGAAGATTGCCATCCGCGATGCGGGCGAAGTGAAAATCCTGGAACTCGATGGCCGCCTTACACTCGGGGAAGACAGCACGTCATTCCGTGAAAACGTGCGGACCCTGGTGCGCGCAGGCAAAAAGAAGATCGTCTTGAATCTGACCAATCTCAGCTACATTGACAGTTCCGGCATCGCCATGCTGGTGGCGAGCTGTCAAATCGCCCACTCGCACGGCGCGACGCTCAAACTGGCCAACCTGGGCCCGAAGGTCAAGGATATGCTGACGATGACGAAGCTCACGCCTGTCTTCGAGATTTACGACAACGAAGCGAAGGCTGTTGAGAGTTTCGCTTAACGATTCTCGATTCGAAAAGGAGAAGAAAAATGATACCGATGAGCCAAGCCATGTTGGGCGAGATTGAGCGGGAAGCGACGACGACACGGAAAGTGCTGGAACGAGTGCCGGAGGACAAATTGTCATGGCGGCCGCACAAGAAGGCCAGGACACTTGGCCAGCTGGCGCTTCACACGGCTTTGGTCCCCGGAAACGTCGCCAGGCTTTCACAGAACGACGAATTCGACGCCTCGCAGGCGAATTTTGAAGGGGCGCAGCCGAAAAACCTCGGCGAGATTTTTGCGGCACACGATGAAAGCATTCGCGCCGCGGAGGATTGTCTAAAAGGGTTGACCGAGGCCAGGGCCACGGCGCCATTCACGGTGAAATTCGGAACGAAGGACGTTTTCAGCGTACCGCGCGCCGCGTTGCTTCGCTCGATCATGCTGAATCACTGGTATCACCACCGCGGGCAACTGTCCATTTACCTGCGGCTGCTGGATGTGCCAGTTCCCTCCATTTATGGCCCCAGCGCGGACGATAATCCGTTCACGTAAAAAGTTGCGGCAGGCGGCGGGAGCCTGAAAACAATCGCGCCGCGCTTTGTGGGGTCCGTCGTCATGTTTCGTATCTATCTTTCGGCGTGTCGCCGCTCGCCGCATCGATTTCTGCTTTCGCGTTCACTCAGACGGACCATTTTCGGTTTTGCCCGCGGCGCCTCTCGCTGCGGTGCTTTGCCGTGCCGTTTTTTGCGACGTCGCTTTGCCGTGCCGTTTTTCGCCACGCCGCTTTGCCGCGCCAGGCATTTCGCTGCGGCCGCGTTCTTCGCTCGCTACAAGAAAGTATTTACATCGCTTAAGGTGATCACTGTAGAAAATTATTGCGATTTTTCGCCACAATTCAGGCAACCCGCGATCATCACTCCGCAGAATTTACGCGAGTCGGAAAAATCGCAGCGCCAGTACTTGCACTAGCCGCGGTTTACGTTTTAATAATTCATTCAGTCCGAATCACTTAACAATCGCCCGAGTTTGGCGCGTCACCTGCCATAAACAGAAACGGCCCGGTCAGAAGTGGTTGTGCTGATCCTGGAAGTTGCACCGCTACCATCCAAAACCTGGCCTTCAAAAAATAATTGAGAGGAGAACGAGTTTGTCTACGAAGTCGAGGTGTGCTTGTGTGCTTTTAGGTCTCGCGCTACTCGTTGCGGCTGCCGCGCCCAGCGCCAGCGCCCAGTCTTGGGCGTCCACTGCCACCAATGCATTTCCAGTTCAGTTTTTGAAGAACGCGACATCTCTCGGCTCGCTCCCATCTGCGACTTCGATGCACATCGTCGTCGGATTGCAGGCGCAAAATGCCAGCCAAATCCAGCCGACACTTCTGGCGATGCTTACGCCCAGCAACTCGCTTTACGGAACGTCGCTCACGTTGCAGCAATTCGTCACTCAGTTCGGCGCGACCAGCGCGCAGGTCGAAGCCGTCGAGAATTATCTGACCAGCATGGGTTTCACTAACGTGACGGTTGACGACAATCAGTTGCTCGTCGAAGCGGACGGAACGGCCGGCGCAGTTGAATCGGCGTTCAATACGTCCCTCGCGGAATATTCGATCGGTGGAACCACGGTATTTTTGAACACGACAGCAGCCCAGGTTCCCAGTTCCCTCTCCGGCATAGCGATCGCGGTGCTCGGATTGAACAATGTCGTGTCGGTGCACTCGGATATCGCCAAGACGACCCTCGGGCCAATGACCGTGCCCTGCACGCCGCCTGAGTGTCCGGTGCCGGATGTCAGCAATGAAACCTACACGCCGCAGGATTATCAGATTGCGTACGACGCCGCCTGCCCGTCGGACAACGCCAACTGCGCCGCGAAGAATTTCCCGACAGGATCGAAGACCGTCATCGGCATCATCATGGAAGGCGATCTCACTCAGGTGGTCACCGATCTGCGCACCTACGAGTCGCAAAACGGCTTGCCCCAGGTGCCGGTGACCGTCGTGGACGCCGGAGTGGCAAGTTCGGATACCAGCGGCGAAGATGAATGGGATCTCGATTCGCAGACGTCGACCGGAATCGCGCAGACGGTTTCGCATCTGTATATGTACGCGGCGACCTCGATGACCGATTCCGATTTGGCTGTAGCGTTCAGCAAGGCCGTGTCTCAGAACAAGGTGAAGGCATTCAACATGTCGTTCGGCGAATGCGAATTTTATCCGTACATTGACGGCGCCATGTTGGTGGACGATGAAGTCTTCGCGGAAGCGGCGCTGCAGGGCATCACGCCGTTTGCTGCGGCTGACGATAACGGCTCGGCTTGCCCGGTCGAAGGCGAAACGAACGGCGTGCCACTGTCGGGTCCGCCGATCACGGCGTACCCCGCGTCGTCGCCCTACGTGATCGCCGTGGGCGGAACGAATCTCTTCACCAACGCCGACTTCACCTACGATTTTGAAACGGGATGGGAAGCGAGCGGCGGCGGCATCAGCCAGTTCGAAACTTCGCCATTCTGGCAAAGCTACACGGGCGGCGGAACTTTGCCGATCGTCCCGAGTTCCGAGCTTGGCGACCGCGGCGTGCCGGATGTTTCGATGTGCGCGGGCGGAACGGAACTGGCCATCTGCTCGGCGAGCATCATCGTGGACGGTGCGTCGGAACTGGTGGGCGGCACGAGTTTGGCTTCTCCTCTGGCGATGGGCTCGTGGGCCCGCATCGAAAGCGCGCACAAGAATAAGCTGGGATTTGCGGGTCCGTTGATTTATCAGCTGGCAACCGGCGGGCCAACCGCCAGCAGCCCCGACTTCAACGACGTGACCATCGGCACCAACGGACTGTTCGATTGCCTGCCGGGTTACGACTTCGTGACGGGACTCGGATCGTTTGATATCTACAAAGTAAGCCAGACGATTCCGTCGAGCTATCCGCAGTGAAGTAAATCGGCTCGAGAGCAATTTCAGCGCGCCGCGCGGGGGAAATTCACTCGCGTGGCGCGCCGATTTTTTGTAGGGGAAGACCGAGGCGAAGAGTTCGTTGAAGACTCGCGCAGTCGCTCGCGACGTTGGCGGCTCTGATTGCGCGCGCGGGCGCGGACGTAATATCATCGGAAGCGCCGTAGAAAATCCAAAGCCATCACTCAACTTTACCCTGCTCCGGGGTGGTGCAATTGGTAGCACATGGGCCTTTGGAGCCTAGAATCTTGGTTCGAGTCCAAGCCCCGGAGCCAAACTCGTTATGCCCGCGCGCGACAAACACATGAGCCCGCGCTTCGCTCTTGTACCGCCGGCGTCTCGCCGGCTCTGCTCGCCCTGAGCTTCGCCCTCACGTCTAACCCTTCCTGAGGCGGGGCATTCGGAACGTGGATTACAAAGAAGAAAATCGGAAATGCGGAGAACATTCCCATGAGCACAAAAATCGGCGTGATCGGATCGGGCGCGGTGGGCAAGACGCTGGCGCGCGGATTTCTGAAGCACGGCTATGACGTCATGATGGGCAGCCGCGAAGCCGACAAGCTCGCCGACTGGACCGGCAAGAAAGGCTCGTTCCCGGAAGCCGCCGCTTTCGGCGAGGCCGTGGTTCTCGCGGTGAAAGGGACCGCAGCCGAAGAGGCCGCCGCGCTTTGCGGCGCACAGAATTTGCGCGGCAAGACCGTCATTGACGCAACCAATCCCATCGCCGACGCGCCGCCGCAAAACGGGGTCTTGAAATTTTTCACTTCGCTCGACGATTCGCTGATGGAGCGGCTGCAGCGCAAGTTTCCCGAAGCGCGGTTCGTGAAGGCCTTCAACAGCGTGGGAAACACGATGATGGTCAATCCCGATTTCGGCGGCGCGACGCCTTCGATGTTCATCTGCGGCAACGACGATGCCGCAAAGGCGCAGGTGCGCCAGATCCTGCAGCAATTCGGCTGGGAGATCGAAGACATGGGCCGCGCCGAAGCCGCGCGCGCGATCGAGCCGCTGTGCATGCTCTGGTGCATTCCCGGATTCCTTCACAACGATCGGACTCACGCGTTCAAGATGCTGAAGAAATAGCGCGGCTGCGCAGAATTGCGGACCCGCCGGCGGAATCGCGGAGCAGTTTCCTTTCGCGCGACGGAATTTCTAATCGCCACAAAGTTTTAAGTCAAAAAAATGCAACCGGTTCAAACTGCAGCGTTTAGAAAATTCTAATCGCCACAGAATTTGGGCCTGCGGCTTGATCTTTTCATCGCGAATTTTCGCCGACGGGCCTACGCAGGTTTGGCGGGCCGCGGCAATCGAATGCTTGCGCCGCAGCAGCAATCGAAATAGTCTTAGCGTCGCGATGAGCCCTGAATTTCTCCAGCTCGGCGTCATCTGGTACATCGTGTTTTTATTTTCCACCACGTGCCACGAAGGCGCGCACGCGCTGGTGGCCAAGCTCGGCGGCGATCCCACGGCATTTCACGGCGGCCAGGTGAGCCTCAATCCGTGGCCGCACATCCGGCGCAGTCCCGTCGGCCTTGTCGTTGTGCCGATCCTCTCGTACATCGTGGCCCACTTCATGATCGGCTGGGCCAGCGCGCCATACGATCCCGCGTGGCAGCGGCGATACCCGCGCCGCGCGGCGTGGATGGCGCTCGCGGGGCCCGCCGCAAATTTCTCGCTGATGATTTTGGCAGGCATCGCGATCCGCGTGGGAATGGCGTTCGGAGTTTTCGCGCCGCCGCACACTGTGAACTTCACGCGGATCGTCGAAGCGACATCGCCGGGAGCGGCCGAATTCGTTGCGACGCTCCTGAGCGTCATGTTCGTGCTCAACCTGCTTCTGGGATCCTTTAACCTGCTGCCCGTTCCGCCGCTCGACGGCCACAACGTGGTAACGCTGTTCATGAGTGATCAGACGGCGATTCGGTTTCTCGACTGGTCGCGGCAGGGGTTCGGAGTCCTGGGACTGTTTCTCGCGTGGTATGTCTTTGACAAGATTTTCGACCGCATATTCATCGTCGCGCTGAATGTGCTGTATCCGGGTTCGGGCTACGGATGACCGGCGCGCGGATTGGCCGGGATTGCGCCGCTGGTATGATTCAAATCCGCACACGTAAGCCAGAGTGAAAAAACCCAATTCAGAACAGTTCGTTTCGAATTGAAACGAAATTGCTGCGTTTGCGTGAGTCACAGAAGCCAAGCCAGACGCGCGCGGGCAGCGCCGCGGCGGTTCGCGCCGCGCGCGTAAGTGGCTCGCATTGATTCTGTTGCGGCCGAATCTTCGACGCACGGAGGCGCGAAGCGGAACAGGCGGATCGGCAACCGAATCGAGAATGTGCAATGTGGCACGCATCGTGCCTATAACGCGCATTATGCTAATCGCGGAACCAGCACTGACTTCATCAACTCGCAGGAATCTTCCGCTTTGCATCCTCGATAACGACCCGGAACAAGTTGAGGAGATCGCATGCCAGCTCGGGACCGCCGGGTTCCCTATCGTGGGGACCGAGGATCCCGAAGAAGCGCTGCAATTCGTCCAGCGCGGAAGCTGCCGAGCTTTTATCGCCGACAGCCAGATGCGGGGCATGGAGGGGAGCAAGTTTCTGGAGAACGCGCTGCAAATCGATCCGGGAACCCGCGTGATTCTGGTGACGGGACAATACTCGGTCGAGTCGGCCATCGAAGCGATCAAGAAGGGCGCGTACGACTTTTTGTGCAAGCCCATTGACCTGGCGAGACTTCTCAAAACGCTGGACGAATTGGCGCACCTTTGCACCCAGCGAAGAGAAGTGAGCGAGCTCGAAGCCCAGCTTCTGCACACTCTGGAATTCCATGGAATCATCGCCAAGAGTCCCGCGATGCTGGATATGTTCGACATGGCGCGGAAGGTGGCGCGGCATTATTCCAACGTGCTGATTACCGGGCCGACCGGTTCGGGAAAAGAACTGGTGGCGCGCGCGATGCACCAGATGAGCCCGGCGGCGCACGGACGTTTCGCGGTGTGCAATTGTTCGGCGTTCGTGGATACGCTGCTCGAAAGCCAGCTTTTCGGACACGTCCGCGGAGCGTTTACGGGAGCCACGGACACGCGGCCGGGCCTTTTCGAATTTGCGAACGGAGGAACGGTGTTTCTCGACGAAATCGCCGAAACGTCGCCGGCGATGCAAGCGAAGTTGCTTCGCGTGGTGCAGAACCGGGAAATTCAGAGAGTCGGGTCGCCGGAGGTCAAGCAAGTCAACGTACGAGTGATCGCGGCGACAAATCGCGACCTGCGCGCCGAGAAACAAGCCTTGCGATTCCGCGAAGATCTTTTCTACCGGCTGAGCGCGATCGAAGTGCGCGTGCCCGGCCTGGCGGAACGGCCGGAGGACGTCCCCATTCTGGTACGGCATTTCGTGAAGAAATACAGCGAGGCCTACGGCAAGCCTCTGCGCGGAGTCTCACGGCGCGCGCAGTTGCTGCTCACCAGTCACGACTGGCCGGGAAACGTGCGCGAGCTGGAGAATGTGCTCTCGAGCGCGGCCATCGCCGCGACGAGTGACTTCATTGACGTGAAGGATCTGCCGGCGGAGTTGCAAAAAGGCACGCGCCGGATGATCACGTTCGACGGAAACTGGCGGCCGCTGCCGCTCGACGAGGTGCGGAAGATTCACATCGATCGCGTACTCGATTCGTGCAAGGGCAATCGCGTGCGAGCAGCGCAGGTTCTGGGAATCGGGCGGACGAGCCTCTACCGCCATCTGAAACGCGCGAGCAAGCACGCGCCCGCCGCGAGCGCGGCGCCGAATTAAAACGCTCGAGCGGATTGATTTCTGCCGTTTCCCACGTGGGGTCCGTCGTCATGTTGCGTATCCCCCTGCGGTGCGACGTTGTCGTTGGCATTGATTTGTTCTGCGGCGTTTATTGAGACGGACCACTCCCGGTTCTGCCCGCGGGGATTTTCACCGCGGTGTTTCCTGCCACGGCGCACCGTTCCGCCGTACATTTTGCCCGCGGCAGCGGCAGACCCTTTGCGCTTCGCTGCGCTCAGGGTGAAGATCGAGCGTCAATTTACAGCGAACCCCCTATTGCCAATCGTGTTACTGGCGCTACGCTGGTATGCATAGGTGGTCTCCACACACAAAGGGGCGTCACCTGCGCGGTAGCGAAAGCGGAACGTGTATGCGAATACTGATTGTCGACGACAGCACCCCGCTTCGCGATCTATTACGAGCAACGATCCGTGCGCAGCCGGGACTTGAAGTGTGCGGGGAAGCCTCGGATGGCCTGGAGGCCATTGAAAAAGCCGGCGCGCTGCGGCCGGATTTGATCGTCCTGGATTTGTCCATGCCCCGAATGAACGGAATGGAAGCGGGCGTGATCCTCCAAAGCAAATTTCCGAATACGTGGCTAATCCTTTTCACCATGTATAAGAACGAAGTGCTGGTCAAACAGGCCGGGGCGGCCGGGTTCAGCGCCGTCCTGTCAAAATCGGATGGAACGCGATCGTTGATAACGGAGATTCAAAGGCTCGCGAATGGCCCATCCAAGAGGGCGGCGCGGGATAAGGATGCGGAAACAAAGAAAGAGAAGCGGCGCGAGGCCGCCAGCGGAAGAAACTAAGCGACGGCGTCGTTCCTGCGGCGCTTTTCCAATCCACCAAAGAATCCTGGCAATCACTTTCCACTGAATTTTTCATCGACGGCGATTGATTTGTGCTGGCGGTTCTCGGGCTGCAGGGGTGCCCGCAGTTCGTCTCACGCGCTCCCCGCATTTCAAATCGATGCCATCCATTCGACATCGCCAAACACATGCACGATCCATGACGACGTAACCTACATGATCGAGACGGCGTTCAGTGTGCCGCTTGCACACATAACGTTTCAGATCGCGACACCAGACTGCACGGACCGCCGAGGCATCTCCTGCGTTTTCAACCGCGAAGTTTTGGAACGAATGATGCAAGCGATGAGTCTGCGGGCGCTGAGAACGCTGGGGGGTACATGGCAGAATCGACAAACGACGATCAACGCAGTGAAGATGGATATCCGCGACTGCGGCGCGAGCCAAGAACTCGCGCGACGATCCGGCTATCGGTATCGGGTTTCGACGAGTTCGGCCACTTTTTCCACGAGCACACGGCGACCTTCAATGTGAGCGCGAACGGCTGCTGCTTTCGATTGATTGCGGAAGTGGAGCCGGACGCTCTGTTGGCGCTGCAATCCGTGGACGGAGAAGGAGGATTGCCGAGACATCCCGCCTTCTATCAAGTGACCTGGCGCGAGGTTTCGGATCCTGGGGCCGTGGTGGGAGCAGCCCGCACAGACGGAGGATTGGCCGCCCCGCCAGCACCATCCGGCGAGACGCAGGAGAACTAGGAATTGCCGGCGCCCGCCAGGAGCGGCACTTGAGAAAAATTCGTGCCGGGCTTCCCGCACTGCCGGGAATTGAATGCGAGAAAGCCCGCACACTAAACTTAATTTGCGATGAACGTGCGCTCGATGGCGCGCGATTACATCGAGCCGGTGGTCATGGAAGCGTTGTGAATCACGACGTTCGGAACGGTGACGGGTGTGTCGGTGCGCACGACGAACTGAGTCTGCGCCGGAAGCTCGACGTCCTTGCCCTTCTTTTGAATGACGTAGACGCTGCCGCCAACGATGCCGAAAACGGTGCCGCGAATCACGTGGCTGAAGATCGCGCCGACGACGCTGCCGCCACCGGTGCCGATGGCGATGTCTTCGACGGTGCCTTTGATGTCGCGCTTCTCTTCCACAACGGCGCCTTCGATGGTCTTCACGTCACTGCGCGACTTGCCCTGATCCGCGCCGCCGTTCGAGATGGCCACAATACTCATTGCTACGGGAAAAATGCGGCTCTCGATTTCGACGGACTTGAACTGCAGGCCGAGCGCTGCCTGCCCGCGAATCATCGCGAAGTGACGCGGCCGATCGACGGTTCCGATCTGGCCGTGAATTTTCGCGCCCGCCGGAATGATCAGCTGGTTGTTGTAGAAGACCGGCTCGGCGACAACCGCCGTGAACGGGTCGCCATCATGAGCGACGGATGTGCTGAGGCCGGTCAGCAAAGTGAGATGAATCTGGGTGCCCTGGACGAGCTCGGTGGACTGACCGTGTACGACGGGAGCCAAATACAAAAGGGTAGAGAGTACGGCGCCGACTAAAGACAATCGTTTCATTCTTTCCTCCGGTCCCCGTTTCGTGGGGTTTGCCGCTGGCGCCGCGGGGCGGATGCGGAGGATGCATCCGCGGATAAGATACACCCAACGTCAAGGGATTAGGCAAGTTATTTGTGCTGGCCGACTTTCCTTGGGGCAAGTTGACGCACCTAGACCTCAGTACGGGTACTAGAACGACACCGCAAAGGCAGCCTGCAGCATTGTCTGGTGCTTCGGGATGCTATTTTTTTGAAGAGCGGGCGGAACGGCCCGTCCAGTTCGACCTACCGAGAAGACTTGTGAATCGGCGATTCCGGAACTTGAGCTTAGCGATTCTTGTCGGCGCGCTGCTCGCAGCGGCGGCCGCGACCGCCGTCTATGCGACGGACTTCGCCGTGATTGTCCATCCCTCGAATCCGGCGAAGACGATGTCGCTCGCGGATTTCGGCAAGATTCTGCGCATCAAGACGCCCAATTGGCCGAACGGGCGCGTAATCACGGTTGTGATGCGAGATCCATACCAGCCCGAGATGAAGTTCGCGGTGGAAAAAATTTTGGGAGTGAGCTTCGAAGAAGGAAAAGCGCTGCTGGTTGCCGAGAACCACAAGCCTGCTTCGACGCTGATCTTCGTGCCGACGGACGAGGACGTGGTCAAGGCCGTCGAGAATAATCCGACGGCGATCGGCATCGTGGATGTTTACAACATCACGAGCGCGGTGAAGGTGATACGAATCGACGACAAGCAGCCATTCGATCCCGGATACGTTTTGAAAGGACACTGATCGAAGCTGGCTTTGAGATGCGAGGAGAGATGAAGACGACGAAGCCGATCGAATTCGTGCTCATAGCAGTCCTGGCCGTCTCTGCGATGACGGCAGCGCCTTCCGCGCGCGCGCAGCAGACGCCGGCGGCGGCAACGCGAGACGCAGCCGCCACAGAAACGCAAACGGTGCCGGTCAGCACGCCATCGAAAACAGCGCGAGAAGATTACGAGCTGGGCATGTTCCACCGGGAGGAATTGCTCTACACGGAAGACGGAATCGATTTTTTCCGTAAGGCGATTCAGGCGGATCCACATTTCGCGCTGGGCCACGCCACATTGGGATTTTTCACCAGCGATCCAGCGGAAGAAGTGCGCGAACTGGCGCTGGCAAAATCGAATCTTGCGCACGCGGCGCCGGATGAAAAAATTCTGATCCGATGGATGACGGGGACGAAGAACGGAAATGTGGTGGCGGCGATCGCGGCGATGAACGATCTGCTCGAAAAATATCCAAACGACAAGCGGCTGGCGAACATGTTTGCGGAGTGGCTGCTCGGACCGCAGCAGAATTACGATTATTCCGCGAAAATTCTCGAGAAGGTATTGAAGATCGACCCGGGCTATTATCCCGCGCTCAATAACCTCGCCTATGCGTACGCGCTGGGAGGCCGGGCCGAGCTGGCGCCGCCGCTGATGGACCGATACGTCGCCGCGCTGCCCGACCAGCCGAATCCGCAAGATTCCTACGGCGAGATTCTGCGAATGATGGGGGATTTCCCCGGGGCGCTCGAGCATTACCGGGCGTCGCTCAAAATCGCTCCGAATTTCTTTTCCTCGCAGCAGGGAATCGCTTCGACCTACGCGCTGATGGGAGACGAAGACCGCGCACGGCTCGAGTACGTGAAGGCGATTGACATGGCCAAAGAACGAACCGACAAGATGGATTTCCGGATTCTCTGGGCCATGACGTACTACCGCGAAAATCGGCCCGGACTGGCGCGCAAGGCGTTCAACGATGTTGCCGCGGACGCGCACAAGCAGAATTTGCCGGTGGAAGAAGCAGAGTGCCACCGGGACATGGCGCTTTTCAATCCCGATCCAGAAGGCCAGCTCAAGGACGTGGAGGCGGCTGTTGAAGTGATGATCTCCGACAAACATGAGATTCTTCAAGGAACGCGCGAGATCGAACTGGCGAAGATCTTTCAGACCAAAGCGTATATCGCGGCGCGAACGGGAAACGCGAGTCTGACGCAGAGAACGTTCGAGCAGTTGAACACGATGGCGCAAAGCAACCGCGACAATGTGGTGATGGACGCGTATCACTCCGCGAACGGCGCCTCGCTGCTGCTGCAGGGGAAATTTACGGACGCGATTTCGGAACTGCAGGAAGATCCGCGCAACCCGCTTTCTTTGCAACTGCTCGCCGACGCCGAGAGCAAGGCGGGGCAGACGGCGGAAGCCGAGAAGACGCTCGCCACACTCGCCGCAATCAACGATGAGACCGTGGAAATGGCGTTCGCGGTGCCGCCCGTGCGCGCGGCGCTGAAATCGAACGGGTCCAAGTCAGCGCAAGATTCTTCACACTAAATTTTTCGAAACTTCTTCTTCAGCACTTGCCTTTCGTCACATGGGACCGTGTGTTAGACTCCGGCGTGCGGGAAAAATTCCTGCGGATCGGTGGAACTTCGGGCTCTGTGCGACGATTCCCCGCAAACCCCGCCAGGCCCGGAAGGGAGCAACGGTAGCGGGCCAGTTTCGTGCGCCGCGGAGTACCCGAAGTTCCTCTCATCGCGCCCCGGGCCGGCGAAAAAATCCTCATGGCATATCAGGTGATTGCGCGAAAGTGGCGTCCTCAAAAGTTTGAGGATGTGGTGGGGCAGCGGCACGTTACCCAGACGCTTGAAAACGCGATTCGCTCGAATCGCGTGGCGCACGCCTACATTTTTGCCGGAGTGCGCGGCGTCGGAAAAACCACGACGGCGCGGATTCTGGCCAAGGCGATGAATTGCGAGAAAGGGCCGACGCCGACTCCCTGCAACGAATGCGCTTCCTGCCGTGAGATTACCGCGGGAACTTCCCTGGACGTTCTCGAGATTGACGCGGCATCGAATCGCGGCATTGATCAAATCCGCGAACTGCGCGAGATGGTGCGCTATGCGGCGATGGGGCGCTACAAGATCGTGATTCTGGATGAGGCGCACCAATTGACGGATGAAGCGTCGAACGCGTTGCTGAAGACGCTGGAAGAACCGCCGGAGAAAGTGATTTTCATTCTGGCTACGACTCAGCCGGAGGATCTGGCCGACACAATCAAGTCGCGAGCACAGCTCTTTCAATTTCGCGCGCTGACATTTTCGGAAATTTCGGATGCGATCACGCGAATTGCCAAAGCGGAAAAGCTGAAGATTGATTCGGGCGCCGTTGCCGTGATTGCCCGCGCCGCGGAAGGAAGCCTGCGGGATTCGCTCTCGCTGCTCGAGCAAGCGATGGCGTATTGCGCCAACGAGATCACGGATGCGCAGGTGCGCGAACTGCTGGGCGTGGTAGCCGAGGATATTCTGGATGAACTGGTCGGCGCGATTCACGAGCAGTCAACGGAGCGAACGCTTTCGCTGGTTCACAGGCTGATCGCCGATGGGCACAATTTGCAGCATTTCTGCCGCGAAGCGATCCGGCACGTGAGAAATCTGCTGGTCGCGCGAATTTGCGGCGCGGAATCGGAGTTGATCACCGCGCCGGTGGACGAGCGGCCGCGGCTGGCGAAGCAAGCAGCGCTTTTCAGCGAAGAGGATTTAACGCGCTTCTTTCAAATCCTGATTGTCGACGGACGAAGACTTGCGGCGAAAGCCCGATCCGCGGCTGCACCTGGAACTCGGGCTGCTGAAATTGGTCACCGCCAAACGGCTGGCGCCGCTCGAAGAGATCATTGCGGAAATGCAGGATGGCGGAACGAGGCGCGCGACGACGGCGCCGAAATCGTTCGCCGCGGCGGCGTCAGCGGCCGCGCCAGCGGCGCCGGCTGGAGCGACTGCTGCAACGCGCGCGGGGATGCCGAGCGGCAATCCAAAGGACGACAACGGCGAAACGCGCGGGCGCTACGATTCGGCGGCGGGAGCAGGAGCCGCACCCGCGCAGAACGCCGCGACGGAAAGAGTTGCGGTGACGGACGCGCCGACAGCGGCCCTGCCTCCGCGCGTGGTGGCGAGCTCGATCGAGACGACGACAAGCGGATTGGCCGCCGCGCAGTTCGAAGCGATCAAAGCGGCGCTGCAGGAGCAGAAATTTTTGTCGTCGATGGTCGAATACGTGACGCGCTGGGAACTGGAAGGAAACGAAATCCGGCTTTTCTTTCCGATGGACAAGCGCACGCTCGCGGAGATGTTGCAGGCTCGCGATGCGATGGAACGATTGCGCACCGTGACCAGCCGGGTGATCGGACAGCCGCTGCGCGTCTGTGTTAAACTGGAGTCCGTACGATCGGGAAGTGCGCGCTCTTCGGATATGCGGGCGCGACTCGAGCAAGATCCGATCGTGCGTGCGATGCTGGAACGGTTCGGTGGGCGCATTTCCGAAGTAAAGCGCCGAGGCGAGGACTAACCCATGGAAGTCAAAGCGCTGCAGCAAATGCTTACGCAATTCCGAATGGCACAGGAGCGTCTGGAAAAGCAAATTCAGGAGCTTCACGTCGAGGCCAGTGCGGGCGCCGGAATGGTCAGCGTGAGAATGAACGGCCAGAAGCAACTGACGGAAGTGCGGATCGAGCCCGAAGTTTTTTCGAGCAAAGATCAGGAAATGCTGCAGGATTTGATTCGCGCGGCGGTGAATGAAGCGACGCGGCGCGTGGATGACGAGCTATCGAAGCAGGTGAAAGACCTGACGGGCGGACTTTCCGGGCTCAACGGCTTGAAAATACCGGGATTATTCTGATCCCGGATGAAAATTGGTGTCGCTAGGATCTCTGCTCTTTCCGCAGTTCCCTTCTTGCAGTTTGATTCGGGAGCAAAATGCCAGATTACGCCCCTTCCGTAACGCGCCTCATTGACGAATTGAAACGCTTGCCGGGAATCGGGCAGAAAACGGCGCAGCGGCTGGCGTTTCATTTGCTGCGCGTGGACCGCGAGCGCGCGCTGGCGCTTTCCGATGCGATCCGCGAAGCCAAAGAGAAAGTTCGCGAGTGCTCAATCTGCAACAACATCACGGACTCCGATCCGTGCTTTTATTGCACGAGCGCAACGCGAAGCCGGAAGATGATTTGCGTGGTCGAGGACTCGCCGAACATCCTGGCGATCGAGAAGACTCGTCAATTTGACGGGATGTATCACGTGCTGGGCGGAGCGCTTTCGCCCCTGCAAGGCATCGGGCCGGATCAATTGAAGATCAAGAGCCTGATCGAGCGGCTGAAGGGCGGAACCGTGGAAGAAATTATTCTCGCGACGAATCCCACGGCCGAAGGCGAAGCGACGGCGGTTTATCTTTCGAAGCTCATCAAGCCGCTGGGCATTCGCGCGACGCGAATCGCGATGGGCATTCCGGTCGGCTCGGATATGGAATACGCCGACGAAGTCACGATGCTGAAGGCGATGGAAGGCCGGCGCGACCTGTAGTTGATTGCGCGTATGCGGTGCGCGTTGGCGGCGACATAGCGTGACAGGCTTGCCGCAAGAGCGGATCGAATGATGCGCAAGTGACAGCGCCTGAACAGAGAAGAGCTGCACTTCCGCCGAGGTGATAGATGCCCTCACTCGATCATTACATGGCGCAGTACGACCACGAGCACCACAACGCCTGGAACAAGTTTCTGCACGCAGTCGGAATCCCGATCATCCTCGCAGGAATCGTTTTGCTGGCGATGAGGCACTGGCGGCTCGGAGCGGCGCTATTTGTTGGCGGATGGATGCTGAATTTTCTCGGCCATCGCATCGAAGGCAATAAGCCCGCATTTTTTCAGGGAGTGGTTTATTTTCTGGTCGGACCGCTCTGGGTGGCCAAAGAGTGCAAGGACGCCCTGTTCGGCGGACGTGGCAAATCGTCGGCGACCCACTAAAGGATCTTGCCGGAGCCATCGGCTCGTCCCCAGCTCACCGTAGAACACAACTGAATCCGGCAGGGGCGCGCATCGGGGCGGTCAAACGGCCGCGTGCTTCCGCGCGGAAAGTAACTATTTCGCGAACAGCGCCGTGGATGTAGCGCGCCGGAACTGCGCCGATGTTAAACTGGGGAAACGCTCTGAGGCAGGCGGGTGTCGGACCTGAATACAATCGAAGATCCCGGATCGGCGAAACGTCGAAGCACGCGCGTCGTGCAGGCGGTTCCAATAGTTGTGTCCGGAGCCGATGCGCTCGGCCAGTCGTTCAAAGAGCGCACCTCGACGGTGATGGTGAACTGCCACGGCTGTAAGTACCAATCGAAACACTATGTGCCGAAAAACTCCTGGGTGACCATCGAGGTGGCGCGGGCGGAAGCTTCGCAGATGACTTACGTCGTTCGGGGACGCGTGGTGTGGGTCCAGCGGCCGCGAACCGTGCGCGAGCTATTTCAGATCGGAGTTGAGTTCGAGATCGCGGGAAATTATTGGGGAATCGCGTTCCCGCCCGAAGATTGGTATTCAGGGCCCACCGGAATTTACGGGGAAGCGCCGCAAGCCGGCGGGAATGCGCCAACCGGAGCCGGCGAATCGCCCGAGGCGCAAGGCAAGGCCGCAGCGGAGAGCCGGCTCGAACTCGTCCCTCCACCCGCGCACCCGCATCCGACACCCAGGGAAGCAGTTCGCCCACCGGAACACGCGGCAACAACACTTCCGGCTCCAGCGCATGAAATCCTTCCCGGCGCGGCATCGATTCTGGGCCCGACGCCGGCAGAACTCGCGAAGGAAATGGAGAAACTGGTCGCAGAAGCAAAGCACAGCCTGCACCAGGTCGCGCGGTACGAGAGCCGAACCGCCGTGTCGGAAGAAATGGAAGCGACGCGGACAAAACTCGACTCCCAGATTCGAAACGTGATCGATCGGGCGCTGGAGTCGTCGGTGTCACGCGTGTCCGAGCAAGCCTTGCAGGCTGTCATTCAGCAGACGACGCTTCAGGCAACATCGCTGGTCGAGAAAGCACGGGCCGAGTCCGCGCAGGATCGCGAAGAGGCCGCGGCGCAGTTAAGGCATTCGCTCGAAGTCGTGATTCGAGACACGGCATCGAGCACGGCGGAAGAAGCGGTGCGGCGCGCGGCGGAGACCACGACGTCCGAGGCGCTGAGCCGTTCGGTCGAGGATGCCGTTTCGAAAGCAATTGCGAATCGCTCGCCGGTTCCCGACTACTTCGCCACCGACGAGGCCGCGCGCGGCCGGAGTGAACAGCTTCAGCGCGAAATCGAGGAAGCGGCAGCGAAGGCGCGGGCCCGCAGCACCGAGCTGATCCAGAACGAGGCCGACGCGGCTGCAAACCGGCTGCAGAATGAGATTCAGGCATCCCTCAATGCGGCGTCACAGAAGTTGACCGAACAACTGGCGCGCGCGTCGGAAGCGATACTCCAGCAGGCCGAGCGCGATATCGCCGCGCGCAATTCGAGCCTGCACGTATCCTTCGAGGGCGCGACCGTCGACGCGCAGAACACGATTGAAGCATTGAGAGCCGCAACCGCGGAGCAGCAGGCGCGCGTGGAGGCCGTGAAGGACGAACTTCAGGACGCCGCCCGCACGGCGGTTGATTCGGCACGGCAGAAGTTCGAAGAGTTGCAGTCCACGCAAGTGGCTGACGCCAACCGGGCGATCGAAGACTTGCGAGTGGCGACCACGCAGGAGCAACTGCGCGCCGGCGCAGCGAAGGCGGAGATCCAGGGCGCGGCGCAGAGCGCTCTCGATTCAACGCGGCAACAATTCGACGAGATGCAATCGTCGCATGTGGCCGAGGTGAGCCGCCAGGTTGACAGCGTGATCGCAGAAAAGAGACAGGCTCTCGGGCCGGCGCTCCAGGAATCCGCGCAAGTGATTTTCGACGACATCACCAAGGAAATCTCGAGCCAGCTCGCGCCGCAGCTCGAAGCCGCGCGGAAGGCGGGGGGCGATTTGTCGCTGGCGCGCGAGCAGGCCGAAGAAGTGAAACGAAGCATGCAAGCGCGGCTTCAAGAGGCAGCCGAAGAGTCGCTGCAAAGCGCGCTTGGGCGATTGAAGCAACAGACCGAACAATTTCCGGAAAAGTTCGAAGAAGATCTGCGCACGCGGCTGAGAAAGGCTCAAGAGGAACTCGAAACCAAGACCACCGAAGCGATGCACTCGACATTCGAATCTCTGCTGAAGGCTTCCGACTGGTATTCGAAAAAGGCGCAGACGAGCATGCAGGGCGCGCTCGAAAAGGCCGTGGAGCACTCGACGACCGCACTGCACGAGCGGGCGGCGGAGACATCGCGCAAATTCACTTCCGAACTCGACCACTACAGCCGCAATTACGTGCAACACGCACAGAATCAGATGGAAGAAGCGGCGGGCGAGGCAGCCGGGCGCGCCTCCGACAAAATTAAGGAAAGTGCCGATACGACCGCGGCGACTTTTGCGGACGAGGTGCACCGCCTCGCCAGCAACACGCTCAGCCAGTACGAGGATGCTTCCCGCGATTCGACCGAACGCATGCAGAAAGAGATGGAGGTGTCGCGAGAGACGTCCCTGGTCGAATTCCGCGGCATGCTCGAAGAACGCGTGGCGCAGGGGCTCGCGCGGGCGAATTCGTCGCTCGAAGCGCAGCTCAAGCCCTTGATCGAGAATTGGCACAAGCAGCGCGAGAATCAGCAAAAAGCATGGATGGAACAGCTCCAGGGCGCGACGAATGAATCAATCGATCATTTTAAGACGCGTCTCGAAAACGCATCCAATTCCTGGCTGCTCGCGTCTGCGACAACGCTCGGCCAGCATTCGCAGGCCGTGATTGAAACGCTGGCGCAATTGGCAGAGAAGCGGCTAAGAGACGCGTGCTCGGATGTCCTGGCGGGCATGGGAGACACCATCCGCCAACGGCTCGCGAACATCTCGAGCGGCATCGCCACGCCCGAGAAGACTTCTGAGAAGCCAGAGACGAAAGACCCCGAGGATTAGCGGCCGGAACGCCGGCGCGCGCCCGGGCGATTCTCTTGCAGCAGATTCGGAACAAAACCCGCAAACCGCTATAATCGCCAGATGGCGAATCGCGCTTACCTGAGCGTCTGGTGCCGCGACTTCTCGGAGGAGGTCCAACCGGAGCGCATCGAGCAGTTTCTTTCCACGGTTCCAGTCTCGACGAAGCTTCCGGGCTTCAGCGATCTGGTGATCGGTGCCGTCGGACCCGAGGAGATACCCGTGGTCGAAACGGAGGGCCGGCGCACGTTCCCGAATGCGGAGGCCGTCGTGGAAATCGTGCGCGAACACCTGAATGCGGACTGCGCCTACGAAGTGCGGGCGTATTGGGATTTATGGATGTTCGATATGGCCAAGGGCGCTTGGGAATTGCGGCCCGAGCCGCTTGAAATTCGATGCTATGGCGAGGCGTACGACAACGGCGCGTGGCAAGAATTCGGCCACATGCACGCGGACCTTGGCTTTGAACACATTTTCACCGGCCACGCGCATCTGCTTGGAGCCGGAGAGCCGCTTCCGGTACAACCCGAGGACCCGGAAGAGGCAAGATTTCTCGGCCTGATGGCGAGAGCGGATAATTTTCGGGAGTACCACGAGCGGACGCGTCAAAATATTGGGAAGCTCCTCGACTGGGCGCAGCGAATCGAGCGCGCTCTCCCGGTCGATCGCACGCGGCTATGGTCGGAGGGCGAGGAAAATTTCGAATCACGCATCGAAGATATTCTGGCGGTGCGGTGAGCCGCTCCAGCAGCTAAAATGAATCGAGTTCGCGGCCGGCGCCGGGTCAGGCGCGCGCCCGGAGGCAATTTGGAGGCTCGAAAAAGAATCCTAATAGCGTGCTTTCTTGCCGGGCTCCTGGAAGCCTGTGGCCCTCAAGCCACGTCTAACCCAAAGCCGGCCGAAACCGCGCCGGCGGCGCCCGCAATCCCGGCGGATATTCAACAGGTGGCCGAATCCGCCCTCGGGTCGGAGGCGGAGGTTCTGGTGTATGGCGACCTCGCGAAAACCGGAAAACAGCAGATATTGGTGATCAATCGATTGAAAAAGACGCCCGATACGAAGGTGCCCGGCACGCTGGTGACGCGTGCGGTGGTGGTGGAGAACGACGGCGGCACCTGGAAGCAGGTCTTCCTCTGCGACGAACATTTGAAGAATCCCAAGGGCTATCTGGCGGCGACGCCACTGGCCGCGGTGACGGCCTGGCGGCTGCAATGGGAGCAGCACGAGGATCAAGGATTGGTGATGTATTTTACGCCGCTCGATAAGCCGGCAGGCGGATACGTCCAGACCATCGGCGTGAGATGGAACCCTGAGGTTAAACGCTATCAATCGCTCGACCGCACTTACGAGCATTTCCTCGGCGAATCGAATTCGCTCGAAATGCCGCAACTGAGGATGAACTAGTGGCCGCAACGGCAACAGCGACGAGCACCGCACAAGCCGCATCGAAATCGGGCGCCGCGGAGGGCCGTGTTTCGGGCTGGAAGCAGCTCGCGCGGCTGATTCCCTACCTCGGACGTTACAAGGGCGGCATGACCTTCGGGTTGCTCACGCTCGTCGCGATGGGGCTCGTGGGGAATCTCGTGCCGCTGCTGATGGGCGTGATTTTCGACTGCATTGGCAACGAGGCGAAGCCGCTCAGCAAGCTTGCCGGCAGGCTCGGCATCGTGTCGGATTGGATGGCGCGATACTATCGGCCGCTCGACCGGCACACGCTGGCGGTCTTTTGCCTCGTGCTGATCGTCGCCATCGCGCTCAAAGGCGTGTTCTCGTTCCTCACGCGCTGGGTTCTGATCGGCGTGTCGCGCGAAATCGAATACGACATCCGCAACGACCTGCTCGTACGGCTGCTTCAGCTCGAACCTGAGTTTTATGTGCGGAACCGCACCGGCGAACTGATGTCGCGGTGCACGAACGATCTCAACAACGTGCGGATGGTGCTGGGCCCGGGAATCATGTACAGCGCGACGACGATCGTCACGTTCATCCTGGCCGTCGCCGTGATGACGATGATTTCGCCGACCTTGACGCTGCTGGTACTCGTTCCGGTTCCGGTGGTAGCGCTCGCGGTGCGATATTTCGGCCAAATCATCCACAATCTTTTCGAGAAAATTCAGGCATCGCTGGCGACGCTTTCGGCGCACGCGCAGGAAAATTTCTCCGGGGTGCGCGTGATTCGCGCGTATGTACAAGAGAAAGTGGAAATCGGGCAGTTCGATGCGACGAATCGCGAGTATGTATCGAAGAACATGAAGCTGATTCTGGCGTGGAGCATGTTCATGCCCGCGCTGACCGCTTTGATTGGCATGACATTCATTCTCGTGCTGTGGCAGGGCGGACGGCTGGTGATGATCGGCCGGATAACGCTCGGCGAATGGGTGGCGTTCTACACGTTCCTGGGCCAGCTGATCTGGCCGATGGTGGCGCTCGGCTGGGTGACGAACATTTTCCAGCGCGGGGCGGCATCGATGGGACGCCTGAATTACATTTTCGACGCGCAGCCGAAAATCAACGATGCGGCCGAAGGGTACCGGGGCGTGGCGGATGAATCTTCAGCGATCGTTCAAAACGCGCCGCGCGTCCGGGGGGAGATCGAATTTCGCAATCTGAATTTCGCGTATCCGACGGCGGGCAATGGCGCGCCCGCACCCATCGTATTGAAAGACATCAATCTCCGGATTCCGGCGGGCTCAACGCTGGCGATCGTCGGGCCGACAGGCAGCGGCAAATCGACATTTGCGGCGTTGGCCGCGCGGTTGTGGGAAGCGCCGGAGGGCACGGTGCTGCTGGACGGCCGTTCGATCCGCGAATGGCCGCTGGCGACTCTGCGGCGCGCCCTGGGATTTGTGCCGCAGGACACGTTCCTTTTCAGCGAGTCGCTCGCGGAAAATATCGCTTTCGGAGTTGATGCCGCGCGCACGGAGCAGATCGAGACCGCGGCGCAGATCGCCAGCATCTACGGCGAAATCACGGAATTCCCGGACAAGTTCCAGACCATGATCGGCGAACGCGGGCTGACACTTTCCGGCGGACAAAAGCAGCGCACGGCGCTGGCCCGTGCCGTGGTTCGCGATCCGCAGATTTTGATTCTCGACGACGCGCTTTCGAGCGTGGATACGGAAACCGAAGAAAAGATCCTCGAACGGCTGCGGGAAATCATGAAAGGGCGGACGACGATTATCGTGTCGCACCGCTGCTCGACGGTTCGCGACGCCGATCAGATCGCGGTGCTCGTGGACGGAAGAATCGTGGAACTCGGCACGCATCAGGAACTGCTGGGCGTCGGCGGCTATTACACGGACCTCTACCAGAAGCAACTGCTCGAAGAAGAGCTGGAACGCGCATGACCGATATCCGCGAAGAAGAAAAATTAGGAAAGATTTACGACTCGCGGCTGACGCACCGGCTGCTGCAGTACCTGCGTCCGTACAAGTGGTGGGTGTTCTTCGCGCTTCTTTTGGCCGTTGCGGTCGCGCCGCTCGAAATCGTCGGGCCGTATTTCTTCAAGGTTGCCGTCGATAGCTACATCGTTCCGGTGATCGATCACCGGTTGGCGTATGCCGTGGCGATGCGCGCGTTGGGTTGGATCACGGTGGGATTTTTTGCCGCGCTCGTGGCCAGCTTTGGACTGCAGTACGTCCAAATGCGCGTGATGCAGCGCGTGGGCCAGGAAATCATGTACGACCTGCGGCGCGAAATTTTCACCCATCTTCAACGGCTGCCGATGAGCTTCTACGATCGCAGCCCGGTGGGGCGGCTGGTAACGCGGGTGACGACGGACGTGGACGCGCTGAACGATCTCTTCGCGTCCGGCGTCGTGGCGATGCTGAACGACTTTTTCGTTCTATTCGTTCTGATCGTTGTGCTGTTCCATTTCGACGTGAAGCTCTCGCTGGCAACACTTTCTCCGCTGCCCTTAATGTTGCTCACGACGCTTATTTTCCGGACGCAGGTCCGCGACGCAAACAGGCGCATCCGAACGGCGATCGCGCGGATCAACGCATTTCTTCAGGAGCACATCACCGGAATGTCTGTGGTGCAACTGTTCAATCGCGAGAAGAAATCCAAGCGCGAGTTCGAAGTTCTGAACCGCATCCACATGGACGCGTACAAGGACGCGATCAATGCGTTTGCATATTTCTATCCGGCGGTCGAGTTTCTGAGCATTGCGGCGATCGCGATGGTGTTCTGGTTCGGCGGGTTGCGCGTGATCAGCGGAACGCTGCAGGCCGGCTTGCTGTTCGCGTTCATGATGTGGGCGCAGCGGTTTTTCCGGCCGATTCAGGACTTGAGCGACAAATTCAATATTCTGCAGACAGCGATGGCGGCATCCGAACGCATTTTCAAGCTGCTGGATGAGCCGCTCACCGAAGTCTCGACCGACAATCCGATCGGGATACCCGCGGCGCAGGGCGAGATTGAATTTCGGAATGTCTGGTTCGCGTATCGCGGCGGCGCGAAGCCATCGGAAGAAGACTGGGTATTGCGCGATGTGTCGTTCCGCGTCCAGCCCGGGCAAACCATCGCGATCGTGGGGCACACCGGCGCGGGCAAGACCACGCTGATTCAGCTCCTGCTGCGATTTTACGAGATTCAGCGAGGCCAGATTCTGCTGGACGGAGTGGACATCCGCAAACTCAAGATCGATGAGCTGCGGCGGCAATTCGGGATCGTTCTGCAGGATCCGTTTCTCTTTACGGGCACGATCGAATCGAACGTACGTCTCGGCACGGAAGGAATCGATCGCGCCGGAGTGGAAAGCGCGGTTCAGGAAGTCGGCCTCGGAGATTTGATCCGATCGCTCCCCGGCGGAGTGACATCGGACGTGACGGAACGCGGCGCGACGCTTTCGGTGGGCCAGCGGCAGCTCATCAGCTTCGCGCGCGCGCTGGCGCACAATCCGAAATTCCTGATTCTCGACGAGGCCACCTCGAGCGTGGACACAAAAACGGAATTGATGATTCGCGCGGCGCTCGACCGGCTTCTGGAAGGGCGCACGGCGCTGGTGATCGCGCACCGGTTGAGCACGATTCAGCATGCCGACAGAATACTGGTATTCCACAAAGGACGGCTGCGCGAGGAAGGCTCGCATCAGGAATTGCTCGCGAAACGCGGCATCTACTACCGCCTCTACCAGCTTCAGTACAAGGACCAGGAACTTCAGCTGCCCGCGCCGGGACGTACGCTCGCCGGACAGTTGGGCCCTCTACCCGCGGACGACTGAGACCCGTTCGTGGACTCCAAAGAAACCCGACAGATTCTGATTTCTGCCGGCGAAGCTTCGGGCGATATGTATGCCGCGCGACTGGCCACGGCGCTGCGGCAGCGCACGGGCGCGCAGATTTTCGGCATGGGCGGGCAGAGGATGCGCGAGGCCGGCGTCGAGCTGATCGTGGACGCCAAGGAAATCGCCGTCCTCGGAATCACGGAAGTGATTCACAAGATCCCGGCGGTGCTGAAAATTCTGAGCCGTCTGCGCAAAGAAGCGGTTCGCCGCAAACCCGACATCGCGATCCTGGTGGATTCGCCCGGAACCAATCTGCCGCTCGGCAAGAAGCTCCACCGGCTGGATATTCCGGTGGTCTATTTTATCGCGCCGCAAATTTGGGCGTGGCGGCCGTGGCGCATCCGGGCCATGAAGCGGATCCTCGATCGCGTCCTGGTGATTTTTCCATTCGAGGCCGAGATATATCAAAAGGCGGGAATCCCGGTGGATTTCGTCGGCCATCCGCTCGTGGATGTGGTCCGCCCGTCAAAAGGCCGGGACGAATTTCTGCGAGCGCATGGACTGGATGCCGCGCGCCCGGTCATTGCGCTGCTGCCAGGCAGCCGCCCGAGCGAAATCGGATTGAATCTGCCGGACATACTCGATGGCTGCGAGCGCCTTGCGCGCGATCTGAATCCGCAATTCATCATGGCGGTGGCGCCGGGAATCGACGAACCGTTTCTTCAGCGCTACATGCGCCCGGGACTCACGGTCCGGCGAATCGCGGGTGAGCCGTACGACGTGCTGGCGAGCGCAGACTGCGGAATCGTATCGAGCGGAACGGCGACCGTGGAAGCGGCGCTGCTCGGAACGCCGATGGTGGTGGTCTACCGCGTCACTCCGACGAGCGCTTTTATTCTGCGCCGCATGATCCGAACGCCTCATATTGCCATGGTGAACCTTATCGCCGGCCGCAAAGTGGTTCCCGAGTTGATTCAAAGTGATTTCACCGGAGCGCAGGTCGAGACGGAGATAAGAAAGCTTCTGGGATCAACGGACGAGCGCGACCGAATGAAGCGCGACCTGGCCGAAGTCGCGGCGCGGCTAGGCCCCGGCGGCGCGATCGACCGGGCTGCGGACATTCTTGCCGGAATGCTGGGAAAGTAGCCATGCAACTGCGTGGCAGGGTTTGGTATCTTATAAGCGTCAGAGAGGCATTTCCGTGTCCAAATCTCGCTTTTCCCGCCTGCGCCAAGCAGTTGCGAAGTCGGCATCCGCGTGGCCACTCGCCGCGCTCGCAGGCATCCTGCTGCTACCTTCTGGCGTCAACGCTCAATCTTTGTCGCAGTTCCCGCTGCGCGCCACTCACTACGACGTCGAAGCCACGGTGCATCCCGCCGATCAAACGATTTCCGCGCGGGCCAAAGTTGATTTCGTCGCCGGCGCGCCGACGCGAACGCTGGTCGTTCAATTGCACCAAGACTTAAAAGTAATCTCCGTGAAGGGCGCGAATGGCAAGGCGCTCGAATTCAGCCGTGACAGAGTCCCGATGATGAATTTGCGGGTGAATCTGCCCGAAGCGGTCGTCTCCGGAAATGTGACCTCGATCACGTTCGAATATTCCGGCCCGGTGTCGCTCGAAGAGGACAGCCCAAGCAAAGGCGTTCGGCTCGCGTCCGTGGACAAAGCAGGCGGCTATCTCCTGCTGCCGTCGCGCTGGTTTCCGCTGACCGACTACCCGTCAAACCGCTTTACTTACAATTTTAAAATCACGGTTCCGGATACGTTTGCCGTGGTGGGCACGGGCAAGGCAGAGGCACCCGTGATGGTTCCCGCAGCCAAGGCCGGAGATCCGGGGCAAGCGACATACAGTTTTCACTCCGATCGGCCATCTCCCGGCGGGACATTTGTGTTCGGCGGCTTGCAGTTGACCCCAGTGAAGGTCGAAGGCGTTTCGATTCCCGTGTACACGCCGCCGGCGCAGACGAGCACGGCAAACCTATACGCAGCGTCGTTGACGCACGTCGTCGGATACTTCTCCGACGCATTCGGTGCGCTCCCCGAGCACGATTTCGCAATCGCGCAGCTGCCCGATGGTTCGCTGGACTCCTATGCCGCGCCGGGACTGCTGTTGATCAGCGCGCGCCAGTGGACGCCCCGGCCGATTGAACCACTGCTTGCAACCTTGGCCGCGGAGCAATGGTGGAACGATCAGATTCTGCCGGCTTCAGCGGCTGATGTGTGGCTCTCGGATGGGCTTTCTGAATATTCGGGCGCGCTTTATGCCGAAGAAACCGGCGGCGAAGCGGGCCTGCGGAAATCGCTCGACGAATTTGCTGTTGGAACATTGATGTACGAGGATTCGGCTCCGGTCTCGCAAGCGCAGCGCCTGCAGCCCTATTCCGACGAATATCGCTCAGTTGTGGAAGACAAGGGAGCGATGGTGTTTCATATGCTCCACAACGAGCTGGGAGACGTGCCGTTTCGCACGCTGCTCAAACAATATTATGAGAAGTACTCCGGCAAGACCGTGCGTCTCGAGGACTTTGAGAAAATGGCCGAGGCGGAAGTCGCGACCGTAAAGACGGCGCCTGGCCAACCGAAACTCAACGCGGTCGCGTTCTTTTCTCAATGGCTGAACTCGACCGGGATACCCGACTTTCGGCTTGAATACATCGTCTACCGGACGAAAAAAGGATTTAAGGTAGTCGGCAAGGTCAATCAGGATCTCGATACGTTTCGGATGCCGGTGGAAGTTCGCGTGGATACCGAAGGAAATCCCGAATACAAAACGATCAATGTGGCCGGCCTCGCGTCTCAATTCCAAATCGAGACTTTCGGCCGGCCGAAACCCAACGGCATCACGCTCGATCCCAACAACAATCTTCTCAAGGCCAGCCAAAAGCTGCGTGTGCGCGCGGCCATTGCGCGGGGCGAAGGCCTCGTGGCGCAGGGCAAATTCTACGAGGCCATGCAGGAATATCAGCATGCGCTCGATCTGCAATCGAACAATTCGCTGGCTCATTTTCGGATGGGCGAAGCGCTCTTCTATCAGAAAAATAATCAGGCGGCGGCAAACGCTTTCCGCGCGGCGCTCGATGGCGATCTCGATCCCAGTTACAAATGGGTCGAGGTCTGGAGCCACATTTATATCGGCAAGATTTACGATTTGACGGGCCAGCGCGAGCGCGCGGTCAACGAGTACAGCCGCGCGCAGCACCTGAAAGACGACACGGGCGGAGCGCAAGCAGAAGCGGAACGCTATTTGAAGAAGCCCTACGGCGAGCCAGCCACGGAATCCGCAGCAAAGTCCTAGAGCGAAATTCGCGCGGAGCCAGCACAATCGCAACGGATGCGCCGCGGGTCATAAAGGCATGAGGCCCGTGAGACGAGGCGATTCAATTCCCTTGTGCTGCACCATTAGCTGAAACGTTTCCCCCATCCCTTCTGGAAAAATCAGGCACTTGAACTGAAGGCGCGAGCGCAGCTTTCCGACTTCGCCGGCGTTGTGCGGTTCGAGGTCGACGAAGTTATTTTGGCGCGCGAGTGAAAGCAGAAAATTCGTCTGCGAAGTCAGGCCGGTTCGAACGAGGCCGGCGCTGCGCCCCCAGAAATCGAGCGCCGAAAAATTAACGTGTGCGGTCAGATCCTGCTCGCCCGGCGAGCGATAGAAATCCTCGTCAGCGCGATGGCCCGAATATGCCAGCAGCGTCCCTCGCATGTGATGTTCGTCGTAGAGTTCGCGCGACTCTCGTCCATAGTCAATCAGGAGAGTGAAACCGCGCCCGAGCCGGCGTCCTGCGTCTTCCGCCCAGCGACACACGGCCAACCCCGCCTCTGCGTGTTGTCGCTCGCGCAGAACGACGCGCAATTGGTCAAAAAATTGACTCACTCGCGGGATAGAAGGCGGCAACAATCGCTCGACAAACGCGTCGTCAACGTCGACAAAGATTTCGCGAAGCTCGCCGTGCATCACCACGCGATGCACGGGAAGCGCATCGAGAAATTCATTCGCGAGAATGCAGCCGCAGGGCACAGATTCGGGCATCCCGGCGCGGACGGCTGCGCGCCCCGCAGAGATGTGCTCGGCGAGAGCGCGAACAGAGCAATCGCGCCGCTCTGGTGAGATTTCGACTGCATCGTAGTGAAGCGATGCGTAGAAATCAGGAAATTCCTCGCGCGCGAGATTCAAGATCCCGAGCGCCAAGGCTCCCGTGCCAGCGCCGCATTCGACAATCGCGAATGGGTCCGGACGGTCCAAAACGCGCCACATTTCGTGCAATTGTCTTGCGATCAACCGCCCGAACACCGGCGACAAATCCACGCTCGTGTAGTAATCGGTGCGGCGCGAGCCGGCAGTGCGCGTGTAATAGCCGAAATCCGGATCGTAGAGGCAGGCCTGCATGTAGTCGGCAAACGAGATCGGGCCGGATTTGCGGATGCGTTCGCGAATGCGCTGGCGGAGTGGTCCGGCGATATTTTCGCGGCGAGGCGTGGTTCGAGCTTCCGCTGACATCAGTCCTGCCGTTGCGGGTTACGAGTGAACATCTCGATCACGTAGTCGTGCAGGCTGTCGTAGAGCTGCTTCTGAAACGCCCAGGGAAACTGCGGATGATCGATTTCGCGTGGACGGAGTTGAAGCAGATATGTGTGGACATCGGCGTCGCGCAAGCTGCAACGAATTTCGACTTCGACGCCTTCATTCCACGGCCGGGTTTCGAACGCAAAAAGTGGATGCTCGTATTTCAGCAGTTCCGCGCGCACCGCTTCCACGCGCTCGGCGCATGTCTTTTCCGCGGCCATCACGCGTTCGCCCCGCGCGACCGCAACTTTTCTTTGGCGGCCTGCTGAAACGCGTGGAGCGCGTCGCGATCGAAGAGAACGAGATAAATTTTCTCAATCGAGGTCGGGTGGCCGAAATGGCGGATAAATTCGTCAATCATGATTTCCGCACATTCGCGAATAGGGAAGCCCGCGATTCCGGTGCCGATTGCCGGAAATGCGACCGTTTTGAGGTTCTTATCAGCGGCGAGGCGCAGAGACATTGCGGTGGAACTGCGCAGCGCTTTTGCAGTCGTCTGCCCGCCCAATTGCATGCTTGCGGCGTGAATGACGTGCCGCGCCTTCAGATTCCCGCCGCCCGTCATGGCCGCGCTGCCTACGGGAATCGAACCAATTTCATTGCACTCGCGTTGAATCGCGTCGCCGCCTTTGCGTCGAATGGCGCCGGCAACCCCGCCGCCGAGCTGCAAATCGTTGTTGGCCGCGTTGACGACGGCATCCACGTCCATCTCGGTGATGTCGCCCTGCTGAATGAGGATGTGTTCGGCCAGGTTCATGAAAAGCTCTGTTGCGCTGCGAGCGGCTGTCCGGCGTTCAGCGCGATTCTTTTTCCTCAGTCTTAGGATAGTCGTAAACGCCGCGCCCGGATTTGCGTCCCAGACGCCCTGCCTTGACGTATTGCGCGAGAAGCGGGCATGGCCGGTATTTTTCGCCCAAGGTCTTGTGAAGATATTCCAAAATGCTCAAACGAATGTCCAGGCCCACGAGATCGACCAATTCGAACGGCCCCATCGGATGATTCAGCCCGAGCTTGAGAGCCTTGTCGATGTCCTGAGCGCTGGCGATGCCCTCTTGCAGCATATAAAACGCTTCGTTGCCGATCATGGCATTGATGCGGCTGGTGATGAATCCCGGCGACTCGCGCACGACCACGACTTCTTTTCCCATCCGGCGGCCGACTTCCGAGCACGCCGCAATCGTCTCATCCGAAGTTTCGAGCGCACGGACCACTTCAAGCAACTTCATCTTCGGCACGGGATTGAAAAAATGCATGCCGACGCAGTGCTCGGCTCGAAATGTGATTGCGGCGATCTCTGTGACCGAAAGCGAAGACGTGTTGCTGGCAAGAATGGCGCCGGGCTTCGCGAACTTATCGAGCACGGTGAAAATCTCGAGCTTCGCTTCCATCTCCTCCGGAACCGCTTCGATCACGAGATCGGCTTCGCGAATGGCTTCGTCAATGGATCGTGATGTCGCGAGCGAAGCCATCGCGGAATCACGCTGCCCGGCCGCCAATTTGCCGCGGTTGACGCCTTCCTCCAGGCTCTGGTGAATCCACGCGAGCGCCTGCTCGAGAGCGTTGGCCGAAACGTCTTCCAAAATTGTACGGTAGCCGCCCTGTGCGGCCACGCAGGCAATTCCGCGGCCCATCGTCCCCGCGCCGATTACCGTAATTGCTTTCACTTCCATCGTCGTGTCCGCCTAGGAACGCGCGGGAAAGAGACGTGCGGCGTTGTCGTACAGAATCTTCTGTTGCGCTGCGGGAGAAATCGGCAGAGCGCGGAATTTTTCAATATTGCCGCGCACGCCAGGAACGCCGGGGCCGGGCCAATCCGTGCCGAACAAAACTTTATCCGCGATCTCCTCGATCCGCGGAAAATATTCCATCAATTTCTGCGGGGGAATCCCGGAGACGTCCATATACATGTTCTTGTGGCGGCGCACGAGGAAAAACGCTTCTTCCATCCAGAGCGGCCGGCCGCCGTGCGCAAGAATCACGACGAGATCGGGAAAATCGACGCCGACGTCATCCGCGAGCATCGGCTGGGCGTAGAGATTTCGCGCACCGGGGAAAATCGAAGTGCCGGTGTGGATCATGATCGGAATGCCGAGCGCCTGCGCCTTTTCGTACATAGACGCGAGCGGACCGAAGCCATCGCGGTACGCGTTCGGCGCAAATAACTGGTGCGAGGGATGCACCTTGAGGCCGCGGATTCCGATCTCCCGCAGGCGCTCGACTTCCGCGCCGGCGTCGCGCACGAATTTCGGATGGACGGAGCCGAAAGCGAGAAGACGATCGGGCTGCGCGGAGCAATAGCGCGCAATCCAGTCATTCACTTCGGGACCAAAGCCAATGACCTCGGGACTGACGTAATTGATCAGACCAGCGCGCTCGATGCCGGCTTCGTCGAGAAATTTCAGGAATTCCTTCGGGCTTGCAGAATATTTCTCGACGTCGGCGTAATCCTTCCTGCCGTGCTGAATGAGCTTCAGCGCGTGCGGCTTGATCATGTCGAGCGGTTGGATGTGAATGTGAATATCGATGATGGGCTGCACGATGAGCGATGTCCTCTTAGAGCGAGCGGTATTCGTCCGGGTCGAATCCAAGAACGACGCGGCCGCCTGCGAGCACAACCGGCCGGCGAATTAAGTTGGGGTTTTCGGCCATCAAGTGAATCGCTTCATCCCGGTCGGGCGGGTTTTGCTTCATCTTTTTCTGTCGATATAGTTCGTTGCGAGGATTGAGGAATTCTGTGTGGTCGCGCGGGCCGATGAGCTTCTCCAACTCAGCCGAGCTCAGCCGTTCTTTATCGAGATTCCTGAAATTCAGAGCGACGCCGCGATTCTCGAGAAACGCGCGAGCCTTGCGGCAAGTGGTGCAGGTAGGCTTATGCAAAAATTCCATCGTGCGCTTTGCACGTCGCGTTCGCGCGGTACCGCGCTTCGCCGCTGCTTTTTTCACTGCCTTCTTCCCAGGCATTTCGAATCTCCTCGATCGCGATGGGTTCTTGTGCCGGCGCGTCCGTCAGTATCGCGGAACCTTCGGATCGACTTCAATCGACCAGCGGTCGATTCCGCCGGACATCGAGCGGGCGCTTTCGACACCCTGCGAGCGCAGCCACGCCGCGGCGTCCAGGCTGCGCATGCCGTGGTGGCAAAATACAATGACTTCATCCGCCGATTCGATGGCCGCCAGATTCGCCGGAATCTCACGAAGCGGTATGAGCTTTGAGCCTTCGATGTGTGTGGTCTGATACTCCCAGGGCTCGCGCACATCCACGAACAGAAACTGGTCTCCTCGATCGAGGCGCTGTTTCACTTCGCGCGGCGTGATCTCGATATTCGCGAGCGGATCGGATTCCGTCATCTTTCGTCCTCGTCAGTAGCCAAAATCCGCGGCGGCAGAATAGGCGTGCTCGCGAACGCCCAGTTGTTGGAATCGCGCGGCCCCGAGTTGCGCCAGATATGCAGATCGATCGGGCACGCGCACGATCCACTTCTCAAGCCATCGTTCAAAGCCGTGAAGTTCTCTGCTCTCAGCATGATATTCGGAAAAGAACGCGTGATCGCGGCCATAATAGCCCTGAACGGGCGAAGGGTGCGCGCCGCCGGGATCATGTACGACGGCTGCGACGAGAAATCCAGGCACAAGCGTGCGGTTCGGATCGGAAGCGATCACTTCTTGGGGAACGATCTCCTCCGCGACGACGATTACTTTCCTCGCGGCCCGCATTCCATCTATCGCAACCCCCAGGCTGCCCCAAATGTGGGCGTTCCCAAATTCATCCGATCGCTGAACGTGCAGAATCGCGACGTCGGGGCGCAATGATCGCACGGCAACGAGCTTGTCTTCGTTCACAGGTGATATGAATTCCCGCAGATTGCCGTTCTTTTTAAGCAAGTCGCTGCCAAGCGTCGAATACGTCGGCACGAACGGAACGCCAAGAGCCGCGGCATGAAGCGCCAGGGCCATCGTGAAATTCGAATAGTCCGTCATGTCCACTCGCCGCGGAATTCCCTGCTCCGTGGCGCGGCGCAAGCAGTATCCCACTCCGGCTGAGACGTTCCCGACCCATGCTGCCATCACGCGCGAGGCGCAGCCGGCTCCAATCAATTGATCGAAAAGAATGTCGGAGATCGGGCCGACCAGAGTTAAATCGCGGCGCCCCTGACGAATCAGTTCATGGCCCGCCGAGAATGGGATCATCTGTTCCATCTGAGCGCCGAGGAGGACCATCGCGCCGGACGGCACGTGTTGCGCGATTGCGTCGCGCATTGTCATCAGCTTGGTCGGTAGCTTCATCTCAGCGAATCTGCTTCTCGAATCACTTCGTCCAGAAATGGTTTGGATCGAGCGAGCGCATTGCAGCGAGTTCCTCGGAACTTGGCGCCGGAGTCTCGGCGATATTGTCTGCCACACGCAAAGACCATCCGGTATTTGCGAGGACGTCCTCAACGGCAACGCCGGGATGCGCGGATGCGAGGACCGCCTCGCCGTCGCTTCCATATCGCAGCACGCCGAGCGTGGTGATCAACGCCGCAGGACCGGAGCGAGCGGGAAGCCCCTGCGCCACCCGCCAGCCATTGCCGCGGCCGAAGCCCGGCGACGTGACGAACTCGACGCGCTCGCGGAGGCGCGACTTTTCATGCGCGAGAAGCACGACGGTGCGCTGAGCCAAAGAGGCGATGTCGCACGCCCCGCCCGATCCGGGCAACCGGTGAATCTCACCATGGCGGCCGCCCCAAGTGGAGTTCAAATTGCCAAATCGATCGACCTCCGCCGCGCCGAGGAAACCAACGTTCACTCGCCGCTGCTGCAGCAAGGCCATCACGTCGAGCATCTGGCCGCATTGCGTGGCGCCGCGCAGATTCGGCGGATCAGCCATGGTGTAGAGGAGCTGGGGCGAAGGCGATTCACGAATCAAACCGTTTTCATACAGGCCGATCGCGGAAGGCGCGTGCGTCCGCTTGGCGACAAGAAACGCCAGCATCGGCAGCCGCATGCCGACGAATACAAGTTCTCCGTCGGCGATTTCGCGCGCGGCGGCGGCAACCATTAGCTCGCCATACGTGTATCCGCGCGCCGAGATCTGAGATTCGAGGGCTGTTGCCACGATTCCTTATTGTCCTCTACCGCCGCGCGCGCGCGTGCGGCGCAACCGCAGCACGTGCAATTCAAATTTGTTCGACGCTACTTCCCGCGGAACTGCGGGCGGCGCTTCTCGAAAAATGCGGCCAGGCCTTCGGCGCAATCCTCGGACGAAAAACACTGCACCTGCCGCGCGATCTCCTGATCCAGGGCACGCTCGAGCGCAGGCCGATCGGAGGCGAACAGCCGTTCTTTCACGAATTCCAGTGCCAATGGAGGCCCTGCGGCGAGATTCGCGGCCAGCGCGTGCGTAACTTCGGCGAGGCGATCGGCGGGAACGACATGATTGAAAATCCCAATTCGGTGGGCCTCCGCAGCCGAAATCATTTCGCCCGTGTAAAAAAGCTCGGTAGCGAGCGCAGGTCCCACGAGCCGCGGCAAATGATAGGTGCCGCCGAAATCGGGATAAAGGCCAATTTTGGCGAAACTTTCGCCGAAAGTCGCGGAATCGGACGCGATGCGAAGGTCGCAACCGAGGGCGAGATTGGCGCCGCCACCCGCTGCAGGACCGTTGACTGACGCGATCACCGGTTTGGGCATCGTCGCGAGAAGTATTGAAATTTCCTTTCCCGATCGAACGAGGCTTTCAAGTTCATTCGCGGCGTTGCGCATGCGCGCATCGCGAAGGAGTGCGAGATCGCCGCCCGCGCAGAACGCGCGTCCAGCTCCCGTCAGCACGACGGCGCGGACGGAGGAATCATCGGCGGCGCGGCCAAGCGCATTGACGAGCGCTTCGCCGAGCTCGATGTTGAGCGCGTTCAACCGGTCGGGACGGTTGAGGCGCAGCGTCAAGATGTTTTCTTGGCGCTCCTCGAGTAGCACGCTCGCGCCGATCGATTTCACCGCTTCCGTCATGAGGATGCTCCTGAAAGAATCTCGCGCGCCAAACGCGAGCGGCTCAGGTCTTCAGCCCTTTCAAGAGCGCCCCAAGTTTCTTAAAATAGCGCATCTTTACGCCGCGTTCGGTTCCCGCATTTAGACCGCTCGTCGACGGCAAAACAAAAACCCGCGCGCCGTAAAGCGTCTCTTTCTGGAGTCCCAGCTTGCACGTGCGCCCGGAGAAACGCTCGTAAACAAGCTTCCCGTTGAACGCCACGACCAAGGGTTTGTACTCCTCGAGCTTCTGAGCGAGCAGCACTCGCCCTTCGGCAAATTCCTGGCGCTCGATATCTTCAAAACCTTTCGTCGGCCGCTTCACGAGATCCGTCAGGCCGACGCCGAATTCGACGAGGCGTTTGTCGTCATTGTAGCTAAGGAGCTCGGGGACCACGCCGGATTCGTAGAGCAAAGGCCAAAATTGATTGCCGCGGCCGGCATAGTAATGCCCGACGCGCGCCGACCGTTCGCCAGGATTGCATCCGACGAGGATGAGCTTCATGCTTTTTCGAAGATAATCAGGCAGCGTGCGCATCCGCTACATTGTCTCCGCAAAAACCATCAGGGACCGCGAACTTCTATCCTGGCACATAACGATTGAAAGGAAGCGCCGGCGCGACCCCCCGGCCGCATTGTAATCAATTTTACGGCGCGCGGCGATGTTCCGTATGCCTGCCCACCGATTCCAGCGCTACTTGCCTTTGAATTTGGCCGCCCGCTTTTCGACGTACGCGTTCAGGCCTTCCTTCGCATCTTCGCTCGCAAATAGCAACTGCTGCAGTTCGCGTTCGAGGCCGAGAGCTTCGGCGAACGGGAGTTCGGAGCCCGTAACCACAGCACGCTTGATCAGGCCGACAGCACGGGAAGCTTTATTCGGCGGACAAAACTGCTTCGCGTACGCAAGCACGTCGGGCCAGAAGGACGCCGAGTCGAAAACGTGATGAATCAAGCCGAGCTGCAAAGCTTCGTCGAAGCCGAATGTGCTGCCCAACGCCATCAGCTCGAGGGCGCGCGATCGCCCGATCGTCCGCGACAGCCGCTGCGTTCCGCCCGTGCCCGGAAGAACGCCCAGATTCACTTCCGGAAGACCGATTTTCCCGGCATCTTTTCGCGCGATGCGGATGTCACAGGCGAGCGCGACCTCAAGTCCGCCGCCGACCGTGTGGCCGTTCAACGCCGCGATCACAAGCTTGGGAGTCTGCTCGAGACGCATCAGGGTCTCGTTGGCGTGAAGGCAAAAGTAATATTTGAACTCCGGAGTCGCGGAAGTGAGCATCGAGATGCTGGCGCCCGCGCAAAAGAATTTCTCTCCCTTGCCGCGCAAGACGATGACGTGGACGCTCTCATCCATGCGCGATCTCAAAATCGCGGCGTCCAGCTGCTGCATCATTTCATACGAATAAGTGTTGGCCGGCGGATCGTCGAGCTCAAGAATCGCAAGCCCGTCCTCGACCCGATAGTGGACCAGGATTTTCTGTTCCGTCGCTGTGGTCGCCGTCATCTTTCGCCCCGGAAATTGCGGTCCGTCGTTGTCGCCGCGCTCAAGCCCACAATCTCCGCCGATGAATCCAGCAAGGCCTTAGCATAGCGAGTAAACGGAAAAACTCAAAGTCTCGACGAGGGAAACACGAGTCGTCGCCCGCCGGACGCAAGCGCGCGACGCCGGCGGCGCGGCAATCGCCAAGCGCGTGTGTTACCCTATCTGCGTACCTGACCTCCCGAGGCAGGTAACACCCAAATGAGCGCACCCAAAATAGATCCGATCGATGCAGCGCAGGGCACCGGGGCGTCTCGCGGCGCCGCGGGCGCCACGGCAAAGCCGTCCGCGCCTGCTGACAACGAGCTCGAACTGGTCACCGCGGCGCGGAAGGGCGACGTCTCGGCGTTTGAGACGCTCGTAAACCGTTACGAACGAAAAATCTTCCGCTTGGGGATGAATATCACCGGCAGCCGGGAAGACGCCGAGGACGTGATGCAAGAGGCCTTTCTCAAGGCCTACGAGCATCTCCCTGAATTTCAGGGGAACTCGCGCTTCTACACCTGGCTCGTCCGGATCGCCGTCAATCAAGCGCTGATGAAGCTGCGCAAGCGCCGGCCGAATGAAACATCGCTGGACGCGGAAGTCGAAACGGGCGAGGACTCCTATTTTCGTGACGTCGAGGACTGGGGGCCTTCGCCCGAGGAACGCTATCGACAGGCCGAGTTGCAAGGAATTCTTTCCGGAGTGATTGCGGAACTGGACCCATCTTTCCGAATCGTATTTCAACTTCGCGACATCGAAGAATTATCCACGGAAGAAACCGCAGAGATCTTGAAACTCTCGGTTCCCGCGGTCAAATCGCGGTTGCTGCGTGCGCGGCTCAAGCTGCGTCAAAGGCTAAACCGCTACTTTCGGCAGGGTGACAAACAGTGAAGTGCGACAACATCATTGAAGAACTTACGAGCTATCTCGACGACGCGCTCGATCCGGCCCTCAGGCAAGAACTGGAAGAGCATCTCAAGAAGTGCAAGAAATGCCGGCTGGTTGTGGATACGTGCAAGAAAACGATTCAGATTTTCTGCAACTCAGAACCCGTACCGCTGCCGGACGAAACCCGCATGCGGCTCCACAGCGCTTTGCGCGAGCGGCTCCAGCAGATGCGGCGATAGAACTACCGCGGCCGCGACGGCCGTTGGTTGGATGGCTCTGCACTTTCCCACATCGGGATTTGGCGCCCGATTCCCTTCTTGATCGCAGTTTCGTAAACCCTCGCAGCCGTCGTTACATCCTCAATTGCGATTCCGCTCGATTTGAATAACGTGATTTGATCGGAGCTTTCGCGTCCAGGTTTTCGCCCCGCGGCAATATCGGAGAGCTCGAGCACGCTCTTCCAGCGTTCCGGGTCTTTTGCATAGGCCTGAATTAAATCGCCAGCCTCGATTTTCGCCTGTTCACGCGAATCGACCGCGACGACATCCGATCGAAGAACCGCTTCATCATCGAGTTCGCGCTTATCCGGAAAGTTGGCGCCGATGGCGTTGATGTGCATTCCGGGCCGCAACATGGAACCCGTTACGACCGGCCGCGAGGCCGTCGTGGCGGTGACAATGATGTCGGCATCCCTCACAGCTTCTTCTGCGGATCCCACCGGCTCGACCGTGACTTTGAGCAACTCCGCGGCATCTTTGGTGAATTTCTGGCGGCGCGCGACATCGCGGCCGAAGGCGCGTATCCGATCGATTTTTCGAACCAGCGCGATGGCCTGCAATTGAGTTCGTGCTTGCAGTCCCGTGCCGATGAGCCCGACTTTGCTCGCGTTCGGCCGCGCCATCAGGCGTGTGGCAACGCCGCTGGCCGCGCCGGTTCGCATCTGCCCCAGATAGTCGGCTTCAATGAGCGCCAACAGCTCTCCTGTTACGGCATTAAATAGCGGAACGATAAATCGGAGGCCACCTTGCGCACTCGTGTAAATTTTCATGCCCATGTAACCCAGGCGCACATCCGCTGCGGCCATGTAATGAAGATACGAGCCTTCCGGAACGTGCAGGCGATGGCGTGGCTGCAGAATTCCGGTTCCGTCACCGAGCCGCTCGAAAGATTCCTCAACGGCGCTGAGCGCCATCTCCATGGTCAGCAGCTCGCGCACATCCGATTCGTGCAATAGAAGCGGCATTCGCTTTAGCCTTTCCGGCACTCCGGCGTCTATAAAGAATCCCGGCTAGAAATTATTGACGTGAAATCGCAGGACGCGCGATCCGTCAATATCGAGAACGAGCAGATCGCCTCGGGGGCTGGCGGCGATTTGAAATCTTCCTCCACCGACCTGGAGGCGCGACCCGAGCAGATCTCCGAATTTTGGCTGGCCGTCGAGTGTCCACGCCAGCACGCCCCGGCGGACGGAATCGGGGGTGAACACATATTGGGAACTGACGCCGATGCCGACGCCGGCGGGCGACGTTCCATCGGCTCCTGCTGGCAACGAAACTGGCGCAGCGCTCTGCGCTCTCCCAGCCGGCTCCGCTGCCGGAGGACTGTTCCACGCCGCAACGAAATCCCCGTCCAATGTAAATTTCTGCACGCGCGTGCTGGTTGCGTCCAAAACGTACAGATGCCCTTCTGAACTGGCTGCGAGCGACGCGGGAACAAACGTCTCGCCGGCCGTGTAAGCGGGAACGAGCGTTTTTCTGTATCGCCCGCGCGTGTTGTATTCGCGAATCTCTCTATGCTCACCGCCGCGCTCGCCGCTCGGCGCGCCGACACTCACAATCACAAAAATATCTCCCGGATCATCGACCGCGAGAGAGACAGGACGCTGGTGCGCTTTTACGGGCGCGAGCGGATACTGCCGGAACGCCTCGCCCTCCGGCGAAAAGAGGAAGATCGAATCGGCGTTCCGGCCGAGCACGTAAATCCCCGCTCCCGAATCGACGACAACACGAAATGGATCGCCCGGAACGCGATCGTTAAAGGCTAATAGCGGATGGCCTGCGGCGGTAAATTTTTGAATGTAGCCGGAACCGGAGTCCGCTATGAAGACGTTCCCTGCAAAATCGGTGCTCAGCCATTCCGGATGGCTCAACTGGCCGGGCTCGCTGCCGCGCGTTCCCCATTCCCCGATGAATGTGAGCGGCGGCTGCGGAGGAGGGGCCTGCGCCGTAGCTTCTGTGTGGCCGCAGCCCGAGATCGCCAACAGAGCGAGAGCAAGGAAGGCAAGAGCGGCGCGATTTGAAATCGACGACAACGTTCGACTCGCCGCTGATGACGGGACCATGTATCTCTAGCGTCCTCGCTTCTTCGGCTTCGCGTGTGTTGGATGCCGCTGCTCGTCAATCCGCCGGATCACGGTCTGATGCATGCGATAAACCCTATCTTCCTTGCCGGAGGTTTTGATGTTTTCGAATCGAAATGTAGCGTCGCCGCCCGTTTCTGTCGCCGGAGTGACTTCCACTGGCATCAATCCGCAAAATCCGCTCTCGACGTAAACCGTTTCGTAGCGCTCTCGTTTCGTGCTCCAAGTGTAAGCTCGCATCGTGGTGAAATCGCACACGTCGCCCTCGGGCCCTCGTGTGCCAAAGAGAATATATTGCGGCCTCGTTCCGCCGGAAGGATCCGCGGCACGATTCAACTCAAACCACGCTCCAACACGAATTCCCGCCGAACTCGCATAATCGGGCAAAGGAGACGGCAAATCCATTTGGACGAAGCGCGCAACGACCCAGCCGGCCAGCTGTCCAGCGTCCTTCACATCGCTCAAGGTCAGGAACCAATCTTCCTTCTTGGTCGTGGCGGGCTCGCCGGTTTCGGGTTCGTCGCCATTGGAATTCGCTTCGCCAGTGCTCGCGCTCTCTTTGCCCGTGGTCGCTGAAGGCACATCCATCACTTTTCGTCCGAGAATGGCGACCTTGGTGTCGCGACCGATTTGGTAGATGCGCGCGGCGTCGCGGCCCGGCTCGATGCGCAGATTGCTGAGGGCTTTCGTGGTCGCCCATGCCTGGACCGGCATGGTCTTCGCCTGAGCCGTGAGCGCAACGATTCGCTGCCACAACTCAGCGGGCAAAAGGTCGCGCGACACGATCCACCCCTCGACGCCGGCGGGCGTCCGCACCTGCGTAGAGTCGCCTGACCGCGAAAGTACTTCAACTTTATCGCCGAAATTCAGGGCCTGAAGCGATTCGCGCACTTGAGCATTGCTGCTGTAAACGGTCACATTCCGTCCGCCCACATAGGCAGTCTCGAGTGGCGCTGCATTTCGATGAGCGTGCCAGTAAGCGACGCCTCCGACGACCGAAAGCAGGATCGCGCCGAGCAGGATTCGGCGCATCAGCAAGCATCTCCATGACTGGCTGCGCCGATACGCGACGCATGAAATTCGTGCCACGCGCGATTCAGCGATTCGCGAAACGCAGTTGCGCAGATGAGTTTGATAAAGACAGTCATGCCCGGCCCCAGCGAGAATAGTTATTCTACATGACCGCGTTCTCCCCGCGACGCCGGTCTGCGGCATTCAGGGCACAATTCGGAATCCATTCGCGCCTCCCGGCCATCAAAGGGACATCCGGCGAGCCGATTGAGCTGGATGGTGACTTCTAGGAGGGACGATGCAAGTGCTCGATAAATTGAAGCCGCTGGCGCTTTTGCTCCTTCGCCTCGCTATGGGACTCATCTTCATCAGCCACGGTTATCCGAAACTCTTCGGGAACCCACACCAGTGGGTCGGCAATTTCGAGCACCTGGGTATGCCCGGCTATTTTGCGTACGTTGCGGGAATCTTGGAATTTTTCGGCGGAATGCTCTTGGTTGCGGGACTGTTTACCCAAATCGTGGGCTTGCTTTTCGCGATCGAGATGACCGTTGCGCTCGTGAAAGTACATTTCCCGCAAGGGCCGCTTCTGCAGGTAAAGAATTACGAATTTCCATTGATGCTCGCGGTTGCAGGGTTCGTGCTGGCGACAATCGGCGCGGGGATCTTCTCGCTCGACCAGGCGATCTACGGAATGCGCGGTCGATCGCCCAGCCGCAGCAAGCCCAAGAGCTAAGCAGTTTGTGCGCTGTGTTCCGAAGAAGCCGCGTTGGGCGCAGTGATCGGCTGCGGAAGCGGCGCGACCGGCATTACGATCCAACAGACGATGTAGCCGATCACGCCCGGGAAGCATCCCGAGAACAGCGTCAAGACCGCCCAGAGCAATCGAACCAGAGTCACGTCCCAATCGAGATATTCGGCGAATCCGGCGCACACGCCGGCGATCTTAACGTCGGTCGGCGAGCGCATCAGCCGTTTACCGGCCCATGGCGCTTTGGCTGCCGGGGGCGCCTGCGCTTGCCTCGCTCCGCAGAAGTAGCAGAAGTTCGAAGCGTCCGTGATTTCGCGACGGCAATTGCAACAAACCATATCGCACCCCCCACCAAGGTGTTCACTCTAAGTTACGAACCCCGGCGCCAAAAAGTTTCATCGGGCTCTAAAACGCTAGGATGTCCCGAACGGCCTTAACGATGTCCGCCGTCTGGGGCAGAATCGCGTCTTCGAGCTTCGGCTGATACCCACAGAATGTGTCCGTAGCCGCGACGCGCCGCACGGGCGCATCCAATTCCTCGAAAAGTTCATCAGCGATCCGCGCGGCAATTTCAGCGCCGTATCCCCATGACCGCGTGTCTTCGTACACCACGATGACTCGATTCGTCTTCCGGACACTCGTTGCGATGGCTTCCCAATCGTACGGGCTAAGAGATCTCAGATCGATGATCTCAACCGAAATTCCTTCGCGGCCCAACTCGGCCGCGGCGACTTCGGCGCGATGCACGACGGCTCCGTACGCGATGATGCTCACATCCGTTCCCTCTCGAACCACGCGCGCCTTGCCGAACGGAATTGTGAAATCTTTGCCGGGATATGGCGACCGGTTGTACGGCTGGCGGTAAAGATGCTTGTGCTCGAGGAACATCACGGGATCGTCTGAGCGAATCGCCGTGCGCAAAAGTCCGCTCGCGTCCAGCGCGGTTGACGGCATCACCACCCGAATCCCGGGAATGTGCGTGAATGTGACTTCGCCGGACTGGCTGTGATAAATCGCGCCGCCGGTCAAATAGCCGCCGATGGCCACGCGAATGACGACCGGGCATTTGAACGATCCGGCCGATCTCCAGCGAATTGTCGCCATCTCGTTGCGCAACTGCATCATGGCGGGCCAGATGTAATCGAAGAATTGAATTTCGGGCACGGGCATGAGATTGCGCAGGGCCAGTCCGATGGCGCGGCCAATGATGGAGGCTTCGGCCAGCGGCGTGTTGAATACGCGGCTCGAGCCAAATCGCCGCTGAAGGCCGGCGGTTGCTTTGAACACCCCGCCTTTGCCTTTTACCTTATCCAGATTTTCTTCACGGCTCGCGTCCGCGACGTCTTCTCCGAAAACCAGAATTCGTTCATCGCGCGCCATCTCGTCGGCGAGCGTCGCGGAGATCATGTCTACAAAAGTCTTTGGCGCGCCCTGAGGCGTCGGCTGGGACACGAATGATTTCGCCGTCGGATCGACGTCGGGTGAATACACGCACGAGTAGATCGAATCCGCGGCCGGCAATTCGGCAGCGAGCGCTTTGTCCGTGGCTTCCGCGACTTCGCGATCCACGCTCGCTTCGATTTCCTCGATCTCGCGCTCGTCGAGAATGCCCTCGCGAACCAGGAACAAGCTGAATTTCGGCAGCGGGTCGCGCCGCGCTTCGCCTTCTCGTTCGGCATCCGTCTTGTAAAGTTTCTCGTCGTCGGAGAGCGAATGAGAATACGGCCGGATCACGTGCGCGTGAATCAGCGCCGGGCCCTGCCGCAACCGGCAGTGCTCGATCGCGCGCCTGAAAACTGCGTAATTCCCTATCGGATCCGTGCCGTCGCACTCTTCCACGTGCAAGTGAGGATAATTCGCCACCAGGCGCGAGATATTTCCGCCTGCAGTCTGCACCTCAACGGGAACCGAAATAGCGTAGGCGTTGTCTTCGACGACAAAAAGGAGCGGGAGTTTGCGGCTCGATGCGATGTTCAGCGCTTCGAAAAATTCACCTTCGCTCGTCGAGCCTTCGCCGCCCGAGGCGTAAGTAATTTCATCGGGCTCGAACGTGACCGCAGCACCTCCCGGCGCCGCCTTGGCCTGCTCCAGTGCCTTGGGGAACTGCTCGAAGTAATAGCTTGCTTCGGCCGTGCCAATCGATTGCACCCATTGCGTGCCCGTCGGCGACGACCGCGTGATCAGGTGGATCTTCTGATGTCCCCAATGCGAAGGCATCTGGCGCCCGGCGGAACTCGGCCCATCCTTCGCGCCCACCGCCTCGAGAAGCATCTCGAGCGGCGTCATGCCGAGCATCAGCGCGAGCGCGCGGTCGCGATAGTATGCGTGAAACCAGTCGTATCCAGGACGAAGAAGCAAGCCTGCCGCGGCGCCAATCGCCTCATGCCCCGCGCCGCTGATCTGGAAGAAGATTCGATTCTGCCGCTTGAGCTGAATTTCCTTGTCGTCGAGGCGCCGGGACAGAAACATCACGCGGTACATCCGCACGAGTGCGTCGCGATCGAGTCCGTGATACTTGGACGCGTCGAACCTCGCGACTTTCGTCCGTGTTTGGGATGGCATGAGTCTCCGCCGGTCGCGTGGGACTTGTTGCGGTTACACCCAATTATAACGAACAGATCGCGGCTGAGTGCTGAAACGCCCGCTTGCTGCACCCTTGCAGCACCTGGCCGATTGGACAAGGTGCATCAATGCGCGGCACCTAGTCAAGCGATTCGAATCGCTCTTCGATCCTGGCGAGTTCGGCGTCGCCGTGACGAACAATTTTGCTCTTCGCCGGCTGGAATACTTCCTCTTTGGGAATCCGATCGAGCCAGCGCTGAAACGAAAGCTTTTCGTGATCCGAGAAGTCCAGGCGGATCAGCACGACAATCTTCTCCGCGCTGCCGCCCTTCTCGCCGTCTTTCTTCTTGCCGCTCTTGGATGCCTCTTTGTCGCTCGCCGCGGCTGCGTCCTCGCCCCGGTCGAATTTCAATAAAAGTTTATTTCCCAATCGAAAAGCCTGCTTCCAGCCTTCGACGCGATGCCGGGCGAGCTGGGCAGCCTCTTCGTTAGCGCCGAAATCGGAGACGACATATGCGTGAGCCATATTCCTTCTATAGCGGCGTGGTATGTCTGCTGTCAAGCCATTGCGTGCTCGCTTGCGGCACAATTTCAGCGCGAAGTTGGCACTGTTCCATGAGACAGACCATCCCTTTTCTCTATTGCGCGGGTTTCGCCGGCGTGCTACGGTGAGCGAATAAAAAGCGAAGAACGCCATCACCCCGAGGAGGCCGCGTGCCCCAATCCTTAGCCGTTCGCTCCCGTTCCACGCTTGAGGCCGTCCGGGAGGCGCTCGGCGGCTTAGCGACGCTGGACCGCTCAGGCCAGGTCCTGACCGCGGTGAAGCACTTTCCGGCCCGCGAGGCGCAATTTGCGCCGATGCTGGAATGGGTCAAGCCCGAGCTTGCGTCGGCTTACCGTGAAAAAGGAGTTGCGCAGCTTTATACGCACCAGGCCGCGGCGGCTAATGCGGTTCGCGCAGGCAAGAATGTTGTTGTCGTCACGCCGACGGCCTCCGGCAAGACTCTTTGTTACAACCTGCCGGTCTTGAACGCGGTTCTCGAAAATCCCGATACGCGCGCCCTCTATCTTTTTCCCACAAAAGCTCTCGCACAGGACCAGCTTTCCGAGCTTCACGATCTCGCGTCGCGCCTGCACGATTCTTTCGGCGTATTCACCTACGACGGCGATACTCCCGGCGACGCCCGCAAGGCAATTCGCGAACGCGGCCACGTGATCCTCACAAATCCCGACATGCTTCACACCGGCATTCTGCCGCATCACACGCGCTGGCTGCGTCTGTTTGAAAATCTGCGCTACGTCGTTCTCGACGAGCTTCACACCTATCGCGGCGTTTTCGGCAGTCATCTGGCAAACGTCCTTCGGCGCCTTCGCCGGATTGCAAAATTCTACGGTTCCGAACCTCAATTCGTTTGTTCTTCCGCGACCATCGCCAATCCGGGCGAACTGGCGTCGCAACTCACGGAATCGCGCGTCGAAGTCCTCGATGAAAATGGCGCGCCCTCAGCCGAGAAAATCTTCGCCTTCTACAATCCGCCCGTCGTCAACCGCAATCTCGGCATTCGTCGAAGCTACTTGAACGAGTCCACGCGCGTCGCGAAGGAGTTCCTCGGTCAAAAGCTTCAAACCATCGTCTTCGCCAACAGCCGCCTGCACACGGAATTGCTGCTCACGTATCTGCGGCAAACGTATCCGGCGGCGCCGGGCGGCGACCAACCGATTCGCGGTTATCGCAGCGGCTATCTGCCCGGCGAGCGCCGCGCCATCGAACGCGGCCTGCGCGACGGCCGCATTCGCGGCGTCGTGGCGACGAATGCTCTGGAACTGGGAATTGATATCGGCTCGCTCGATGCCGCCGTCATGGCCGGCTACGCGGGAACGATCGCTTCCACATGGCAGCGCGCGGGACGCGCGGGCAGGCGTACCGGAGCGGCCTGCGCCGTGCTCGTCGCATCTTCTTCGCCACTCGATCAATTCATCGTGCAGCACCCGGATTATTTTTTCGGCAGGTCGCCCGAGCATGCCTACATCCAGCCGGATAATTTAGAGATTCTCGTCAATCACCTCAAATGCGCCGCGTTCGAGCTGCCCATCGCTCCAGATGAAAAATTCGGCAGCGTGGACGTAGTCGCGTTGTGCGAACGTCTGGCGGAAGCCGGCTTCCTCCACAAGAGCGGCGAGAACTGGCACTGGGTGCAGGAGGCCTATCCCGCGGACGCGGTAAGTTTGCGCTCCGTCACTTCTGATAATTTCGTAATCATTGACATCACCGGCGACGAATCCTCCACGGATGGTCCGTCGGGCGAACCGGAAGTGATCGGTGAAGTCGATTTTTCGAGCGCGCTGACCACCGTACATCCAAAGGCCATCTACCTTCACCAGGGCCAGCAATATCACGTCGAGAATCTGGACTTCGACGAGCGCAAGGCATACGTCAAGCGCGTCAATGTGGACTATTTCACCGACGCGATCCGCTATACGCAAGTGCGCGTCCTCGAAATTGCCGATGAGGAGTCGATTGCCGGCCCGGCATTGCGCGCCCACGGAGACGTGCTCGTCCGCTCGCAGGTCGTCGGCTTCAAAAAAATCAAATTCTTCACCAATGAAAACGTCGGTTCCGGCAAACTCGAACTACCCGAGAACGAAATGCACACCACGGCCTTTTGGATCACGCTCGACCGCTCGCTCATCGCCAGCCTCGATTTTTCGCTCTCCGATCGCCAGGCCGGAATGTTCGGCCTTCTTCGCGCGCTCGAATCGATGGCCTCGCTGCTTCTGATGTGCGATCCGCGCGATCTCGGCACCGCGATCGGCGAGCGGCCGCCGACGGCGGGCGTCACGGCCGATTGGAACGATGACGCAGAGCTTTCCGTCAACCCGAATCTCCCTCGCGATTATTTCGAGCCAAATTTGTATCTCTACGATGCCTACGCAGGGGGTATCGGCTTCAGCGAGCCTCTCTTTCGCGTTTATGATCTGCTGTTGCGGCGCACGCGCGAACTGATTTCGGCGTGTCCCTGCACGAGCGGCTGTCCATCGTGCGTCGGACCTTCGGGCGAGACGTCCGAAAAAGCAAAAGACGTCGCGCTCACGATTCTTTCGCGCATTTCGCCGGACCGATAGGATACGAATCGCCCATGGCCTCGATCCGTGATGACCGATTCAATCGCCTCTCGGCCCTGAAGCCAGCCCGCGCGGGCGACCCAGCACGCCATCGGCCGGGCTCTGCGACTCCGGGCTATTCAACCGCGATTCCGCAGAGCGCCGAGCATCTCGCGCGTCTCGTGGGCGCGTCTCCACAGAAAACGCGCTTCGGCGAGCATCTGGCATTGCGCCGCTGGTTCTCCGATCCCTCTCCATGCGATGTCGCGCTGCCCTCGGTTCGGTTAATCGCGCCCGACGCTCCCGAAGAAGCCGCCGATCCCCAAAATTGGCTGTTTCTCGATACCGAGACGACCGGGCTTTCCGGCGGCACCGGAACTTACGCTTTTCTGATCGGCATCGCGTGGTGGGACGCGGGCGGCCTCGAGGTCGAGCAATTTTTCATGCGCGATCACAGCGAGGAACATTCCGTACTCATCGCGCTGAAAGAACGGCTTGCAGAGCGGCGCGTGCTCGTAACCTTCAACGGCAAATCGTTTGACTGGCCGTTGCTCGAGACGCGCTATCGAATGACGCGTTCCATATCAGTCAAGCCTCCGCGGGCGCATCTCGACCTGCTCCATCCTGCGCGGCACTTGTGGCGGCAGCGGATTGGCTCCGTGCGCTTGTCGGAACTCGAGCGGCACGTTCTGGGGCGCAATCGCGGCTCGGATATCGTGTCCGATTTGATTCCGCAAATTTATTTCGATTATCTGCGAGGCGGCTCTGTCGAGTCCCTGGTGCCCGTCTTCTATCACAATCAAATGGACCTGGTGGGCCTCGCGGCGCTCGCCGGGCGCGTTTTTTCGTTGCTTGCCGCGCCGGAATCGCAAAGCACGGACGCGCTTGAAGTTTTCGGCGTGTCCCGAATTTGCGACCGTCAAGGTGAATCCGCGCGCGCCCGCGATCTCTATGCCCACGCAATCGCGCGCGAATTGCCGCAACCTGCCGATGGCGCCGCGCGGGCCGCGCTCGCGCGACTCGCAAAACGCGAAGGTGATTTTACGCGCGCGATTTCGCTTTGGATGGAATTGCGCGGCGTCACGCGCGAGGGGCTCGAGGCGTACGTCGAACTCGCAAAATATTACGAGCACCGCGCGCGCCAGCCCGTTCGCGCTGCGGAGTTGATCGACGAGGCCTTGCGTGAGCTGCGTCGCGCGCGAACGTTGGGCTTCGCGTCGCCGGATCGCACCCTTCGGCTGCGTGCGGAGCTCGGTAAGCGCATGAGCCGGCTCCACTTAAAGTGCGGCAAGCCTCGCGCCTCCGCGCTCTGGCCGGCGGATTTCACTGAATCGCGCCCCGGCGCCGGCGAATCCAAATAGCATCCGGAACTCGTGGTTTTGGCCGCGCATTTCGGATGGCGCGGGCGAAACTCGGCTCGGAGGACCACATGGCCACAATCGGCGATGCCCATTTCACGAACGAACTCGAGACTCGCCGCCAGAGACTCGTTTCCGCAATCGAGATTTCACCGGATGGGAATCTCATCGGCCTTCTCGCGGAAGTAGATTCCGCGCTCGAGCGAATCCGCGCCGGCACATTCGGAATTTGTGAATCGTGCCACGACTCGGTCGAATTCGATCGCTTGACCGCGGATCCGCTCGTCCGTTTCTGCCTCGATCATCTGTCCGAGCCCGAGCGCCGCGCGCATGAGCTCGACGTCGAAACGGCCGCGAGTATTCAGCGAACTCTGCTGCCTCCCACGGAGATTCGAATCTCCGGCTGGCACATTCATTACCGGTATCAGCCGGCCGGGCCCGTCAGCGGTGATTTCTGCGATGTGATTCATTCCAGCAACGGCCAGGGTGGATTCGTATTCTTGCTCGGCGACGTATCCGGCAAAGGCATCTCGGCATCCATGTTGATGGCCCAGCTGCACGCAATGTTCCGCTCATTGATCCCCATGCACCAGCCGATCGCTGAAGTTCTCGGGATGGCGAATCGCTTATTCTGCAAAAGTACAAATCACGGCCTTTATGCAACGCTCGTTTGCGGCCGCGCCAGCGCCGATGGCAGAGTTGAAATCGGCAACGCCGGTCATCCTCCGGTCTGGCTTGCGGGTTGCCGCGGGGCCAGCGCGATCGGCGCCACTGGGCTGCCGCTCGGGATGTTTTCGTCGTCGCAGTATTCAACCACAACCGTGCGGCTCGATCCCGACCACAGCTTGATTCTTTACACCGACGGGCTGTCGGAATTGCGCGGGCAGGACGGCGTCGAATATGGGGAGAAACGACTGAGGGAATTCGCGGAGGCGAACCGCCGGCTGGATCCGGTTGCGCTCTCAGACGCGTTCCTGAACGACGTCAAAACGTATTCTGCTGGTGTTCGACCGTTCGATGACCTCACACTGATGGTGATTCGTCGCGAGGGCGCCTAGGCAAAAAAGAATCAGAATGAAACGGAGTGCGCTTCCTCGCCCGCCGGGCTCTGCACGCTCTGTGTCACTGTCGGCTTCGGAGTGGCTTGTTCCGATTCGCTTGGCGCGGGCGGCCAGCCGATCGCGCGGCTGATTTTGTCGAACGTAGCTCGATCGGCGATTTCCACCGACAAGCAGTCGCTGGCCACACATCGCAAAAAGATTTTTCCGTCTTGAGTCTTGAACTGAAAATAATTGGGACGGCGAAGCAAATCCGTGCGCGTCTTGTACTTGAATTCCAGCGTCTCGCTGTACTTTCCGAAGAACATCGCCGCATCGTCCACGCTATCAAGGCGAATTCGAAGCACCAGCGGAGTCGTCTTCGCCTTTTTATTTTCAAAAACTGCGTAGTGGTCGCCCGCCCAATAGGGCGCCGTGCGCTCTGCCAATTCGTCTCCCACGAATTGCTTGAAGACTTCCCGCAAACCGAACTCGCCCAGTACATTTTCTTCAAGAAGTTTCCAATCCTCGGGCACGAGCCCGTTCCACTTCGGCAGTGTCACGGCTTCCGGCTTGACGCCCTTCAGATAAAGTTCCGGGTGAATGATCTGCGCGCTCGATACCGGCGGATTCTCGAAAAGTTTGGGCAGATCCTTCCAGCCCGTATTCGCTTTCAAGAATTGCTGCGTGAAAGACGTTCCCTCCAGATACGGGAAGAGCAACTCGTCGCGAATCACGTTCGGCGCCTTCGACAAGTTTGGATCCTTCGCCATCTCGCCCACCGCGCCTTCGCGAATCATCGCGGTCACGTCCGGGAGTTCCCGCACTCCGAAGTGCTGATCGAGAAGCGTGTAATCAATCATCGCTGCCACCGCCGATCCCTCGCTCACGGAATCGCGGGCAAGTTCGGCATCATCGTTCGGCCGCGCCGCCTTGATCCAGTCGTCGAGACCGAACGACTGATCCACCAGCGCATGCGTCAGTTCGTGTGCCATCACCGTGCGTTGCTCGTCGACGGGAATCCAGTCCGCGATGTAGAACTCTTTTCCCTTGGCGTCGTAGAGGCCGGCAACCTGATCCGTCAGCACGTCAAGCATGAAGGAGTCCAACGGAAAATCTTTCGGGATCAAGCCGAAAGCTTCCAGGGAAATCCGGTCCGCATATCGCTGCTCGGCGGTTTTGTCTTCTTGATCTTCGCGCACCAAATATTCCCGAATTTCCTTTTTTGATCGCACGCTCTTTTTCAATGGCGCCTTCACGGGAAGTCCGAGAAGCGCGCTCATCTGTCCCAGAACTTCATCCGCAGTGCGAAGAAAATCAGGATCGGTGTAATTGGCCGGCGGCGGCGCGGATTTTTCAGGCGCTTGCGCTTGAGATTGTGAATAACCTGAGAATGTGCGTGCTCCCAGCGCGCTTGCGGCAAAAATCGCCAGCACTGAAACCGATATCGCGATAATCCCGCCGTGCCTGCGCATCATTCGGTTAAGGCCCTCGATTCCATGGGAATGAGTCAGGATATCAGGTTTTCGGTCCGACGCTGTTTGTGATATACGGGTGGTTTAGGCCCGAGTCCCGGTCACTGTTCCGTTAACAGAACAGAAGCATCGTGGTCTGCTATAATCCCGGCTCTACTTCTGGCACCAAATAACCGTAGGAGAAATCATGCAACCCGGATCATTTCTAAGACAAGTGCGTGAGCGGCTGGGGCTGACGTATCGCGATGTGGAACAATCGAGTTACGAACTCGCGAGCAGACACGGACGTTCCGAATTCATCATTCATATCAGCCGTTTGGCCGATATCGAGAATAGCGGCGTGACGCCGACCCTGCACAAGCTTTACACGCTGTGCACGCTGTACCACCTCGATGTCTTCGAAGTGTGCCAGCAGTACGATATCCCCCTCGAAGATCATTTCCGCGACGGTTTTGCTCACTCCACGAAGAACACCCATTTGGGAACGGCCCCGCGACGTCTGCGCCTTCCCTTGCATTTCGATCCGGCATTCGATGCACGCCGCACCGATAGCCTCACACGCGTCGTCGAGTCGTGGAAGCAGTTCGAGGGCGCACTGCTCAATGACACGCGGTACCGCTACGGCTATATCGGCACCGAAGACCGTTGGATGGATCCCCTGGTTCGGCCCGGATCGCTCGTCCTGATCGATCCCACACTTCAAGAGATTGAAAGCGAAGGCTGGCAAAACGAATACGAGCGACCTCTGTATTTTGTGGATTTCAGGCGCGGATTTCGATGCTCCTGGTGCACGCTGGACCGGGGGCGTTTGGTGCTTCAACCACATCCGCATTCCAGCTCTGCGCCGGATTTTTACCGGTATCCCGATGAAGCCGAAATTGTGGGGCGAGTCGTGGGCGTAGCTATGCGGCTGATAGAGACCTAGCGGGCTCGGTCGCGACTAACTCCAGCAGCGCACGGAAGTTGGAGCAGAAGAGGTCCCGCAGGTAATCGGGCATTCCGAGAGGCATTAGCAGGCGATAAAACTCAAGTTCCAGCCAGCGAGACGCGATTTGGTCGGCGTCCCCCTCCATTCCTGCGAGGCAATAACGCAAATCCGATTCTTGACGCTCCAGCGGCATTTCCAGCAGCTTTCGAAAACTTTGCTCGTGGCAAAACTGCAGCGCCTCGTTCACGGCCGCGACGGAGTAAATCGCCTCAAGGCCTTCATGCCGGTAAGTCCCTGTAACAAGATCGCGCAAGAACGCGATGTAAATCAGCCGGCCAAAATCGCTGGGGATTGCGGCGAGGGTGCGCGACGAAAAATCGTCAACGATGCTCTCATTGAACTCGAATCTCTCCCACGATTCCATTATCCCGCCTGTTCCGATTTCTGAACGTTTAGAGTCGCCGGGGATTCCATAGCTCCAAGCGTGTAATTCTACGCGCTGGAGGGATTCTGAACATGAAAGCAAAAGCACTAGTTCTTCTAGGCCTCACAGCTATGTTGATCCTACTCCCGGTAGCCAGCGCCGTCAACGCTCATTTGGTAAACACGAATGCGGCGCACATGGACGGCTCAGGCCCCGAGCCGCCTCCGATGCCACCGGGTGGCCTCGGCGGATCAGTTTAGGCCAGACGCGGCTTCGCGCGGGCCACATCGAGAGTTCGAGAGCCGGGCAGTTCATAGTTTACCGCAGCGTTATTACGATGGTATGATGCTGCCCGGCTTTCATGTCCTCGGAGTGGCACAATCTAATTCGGCTCGCCGGCTCGCTGTTTGACGCCGCAGTTGTGGTGGTCGCACTTCGGCACGGCTTGTTTCGCCGCCTTCCTCTCTTTACGGTGTATCTTGCCTCGGTCGCGGTCGCCGATTTCCTCCGGTTGTCAGCGTTGATCTCGGCAGGATTCTCTTCTCCCTTTTACTTTTGGAGCTACTGGCTCACGCACGTTCCGCTTCTAATTCTGAGGGGGCTGATCGTCGCCGAGATATGCCGTGTGACCTTGAGCAAACATTCCGGCGTCTGGAAAATGTGCCGCGTGATCCTGGGGATTGTTGCCGTTGTTCTTTGCTCCCATGCCGTCGTAGCCGCCTGGAACAATCAGTATTACATTCGAACTTTTATCACCACGCTCGGGCGCGGCTTGGAACTCGCCATTCTGGTTACGCTCGTACTCGCCTTGGCCTTCATGCGCTACTATTTGATTCCCATCGACCGTCTGATTGCACTGGTTTCCGCCGGCCTTATTTTCTATTCAGCAGTCCAGGTGATCAATAACGAATTTTTCTTTAAATGGCAAACTTTCGCTCCGCTTTATTCGGCGATAGTCGTCAATTCGTTTGTCATCTCGATGCTGATTTGGCTCGTGGCCGTCTGGCGGCCGATTCCCGCTCAGGCGCCGGCGCCTGTTCTTCTGCGTCCACAGACATATGGCGATATGATGCCGGAAATGAATTTGCGCCTGCGCCACTTGAACGATCGCTTGCTGGAGCTGCTGCGATGATATCCGGGCCGATTCTTCTCCTGATAATTTCCGTCGCATTCCTGCTCGCAGGCATGGGCTTGCTTCTGCGGCCACTCAAGGCCGAAGCCGAGCTTCATAGACGCCAAACACCCAAAGTCGAAGATGTCTCGGCGCGCCACTTTCGCTATCTCGCGCAGCTGCGCAATGTTCTGACGGATCAAGACCGGTCGTTCGTAGACCGGCGCCTTTCGAGCAGCAGCGCCGCGCGGCTCCGCGCGGAGCGCAAAGCGGCTTTGCGCAAGTATCTCGCTGGCATTGTGGAAGATTTCGCAGCCGTGGATCGGCTGGCGCGCGAAGTCGCCTCGCTCTCGCCCAGTGTCGAGCATCGCCATGAGTCCGAGAGGCTTTATCTGGAGCTTCGCTTTCGTATTCTCTATCGCCTTGCGCTGCTTCGACTTAGCACTGGCGCCAACTTGCCGTTCGAAGCCGTTGCCAGCCTGACGGAAATCGTAGGCACGCTCTCGCGGCAGGTGGAAGCCATGATGACGCCGCTGCAGACGCTGGCCCCGGACCAGCCGACTCGCCACCCTTCGCACTCCTGATCCGATCCCCCGAAAACTCGTAAAGACCAGGCCCGTTGGTGCGTGCGCCGGGGCCGCTCACGTGCCCGAGGACGTTGCAGAAGCCAGCACATCTCCCTAAATCAGCCGTAGTCTACGCGCCCGACCCTGCGAAAATAGAAGGTGCGGGTGTCGAACCTAAGAGGCTTAGTCCGTGCCAAATGAGCGAATCCTGATTGCGGATGACGAAGAAGCCATCCGCGAAGTGATCTCGACGCTTCTCGAAGCGAAGGGATATGAGTGCGACGTCGTGCAAAACGGCCAAGTCGCGCTCGAGCACTTCGAGAAACAATCTCCTGCGCTGGTTTTAAGCGACATCGTCATGCCGGAGATGGACGGCCTGAAGTTGCTCGCCCAATTGCGCGAGCGGGATTCGGATGTCCCCGTCATCATGGTGACCGCGATGCACGATATCGCCATTGCCCTCGAAGCCATTCGCAATGGCGCCTACGACTACATCCTGAAGCCCTTCGAGAAGGATCAGCTCTATATGAGCGTGGGGCGCGCCCTCGAGCGCCGGCGCCTTATACTGGCCAATCGCTCCTACCAAAGCGATCTCGAACAACTTGTTGCGGAGCGCACGCAGCAACTCTCGCTCACCTTACGCGACCTCGAGCAATCCTACGATCACACGCTGGAAGCTCTTGGCGGCGCGCTCGACGCGAAAGATGCTGAAACCGAAGGACACTGCCAGCGCGTGACGGCATTCACCATCCGCATGGCTGAAGCCATGGGCGTGGATAAAATCATGATGCGGCACATCGCACGCGGCGCGTTCCTCCACGATATTGGCAAGATGGGAATCCCAGATTCCATTCTCCGCAAGCCCGGACCGCTTACCGCGGACGAGCGCAACGTGATGCGGCGCCACTGCGAAATCGGCTACGACGTGCTCAAGCGAATTCCTTTCCTCAAGGAAGCTGCGCAAATCGTACTGACGCACCAGGAGTGTTTCGACGGTTCGGGATATCCGAACGGACTGAAGGGCGACGAAATTCCGCTCGGCTCCCGGATATTCGCCGTGGCGGATACCCTCGACGCCATGATCTCGGACCGGCCGTACCGCAAGGCCCTGCCCATCTCCGTGGCGCGCGAAGAGATTCAAAGCAATGCCGGGACGCAGTTCGATCCGCAGGTTGTTGAAGTTTTTCTTTCCGTTCCGGACCGCATTTGGATGGACCTCCACGACAATATGGTTGATCCGTTCCAACTGATGCATCACGAACGCGTCTGAGCGAAAAGCTCCACTTACCCCCGCTCACTCTCGAAGAAAGCCGTTCACTCGCCTCGAAATTTCGAATTTTTCCTCCTGGCGACGGGCCCAAATTCTGTGGCGATTAGAAAAAAGTAAGTCCTTATTTACCAGCATCTTAAGTGGTCCGGCACTTGAAACTTTGTGGCGATTAGACCTCTCAATTTTGGCGGAACGCGGCGCTCTCTCGACGCCTACGCCAAATCGGAGTGCATCACCGAGGAAACGACGCACAACCGTCTGGCGGGTTGCGTGCGCTCGCGAACATAGATAGTATTCGTTCAGGGGACTCACGAATGGCGCTTGTAGCTCTCAAGACATCCTGTGGCACGGGATATTGCGACTGCATTCATGGCTGCTACGAGCTCGCCAGTCTTCGCGATGAGGAAACGGGCAAGTCCTACTGCCCGGCTTGCGGCAAGGACCATCTCGAGATGAATCGAGGCGTGGGAATCGCGCAGCCTCCACCGTCGAAGCTCCAGGCCAACGACGCCGCAGCGCCCGTTTCGAAGACACCCCTACCCGCCGACCCTCCGGGCCGCCTCCGATAATTCAAGCTATCCGGTATTTACGGTCAGTGCGGCCGCAGATGCATCAGCCGCATGCTGTCCGGGAACATCCAGATCAACATCATGCAGATGCAGAAGACCATCGCGGGAATGAGCAACAGGAACAATCCCAGCCGCTCGAATCGTAGATGCATGAAGTAGGAAATGATGAGCGCGCTCTTGATGAGCGAGAGGCCGACAAGGATGGTCAGCATCATCGCCGGATGCAATCGCAAGTACGCGAGGAAGACTTCAATCGCCGTCAAGAGCAGGAGCCAGAACCAAACCTGCACAAATAATTTGCTGGTACCGGCAGGATGAGCGTGCTCGTTGGCCTCGATCACGGCATCGTATGAACTCATTCCAAGCTCCTATCCCTTGAGGTTGACCGACATCAAATACACCATCGGGAAAATGAACATCCAGACCAAGTCAACGAAGTGCCAGTAGAGGCCGCTGACCTCGACATCAATCGGCTTGAACTTCCCTTTGCCGAAGCCCCAGGCGATCACGGCGAGATAACCGACGCCGATGGTCACGTGAATCATGTGCAAGCCGGTTAGTCCAAAAAACGTGCCGCCGAAGAGAGGCACGCCCCAGGGATTCGACCACGGCGTCACATGCTCCTGAGTGATGAGGGTGTACCACTCGGTAGCGTGAATGAGGACGAAGAGAACACCGAAGAGCATGGTCCAGCCGAGGTATCGAAGCGTCTTCTTGCGGTCGCCGCGATGAGCGGCCGCGACGCCCAACACCATCGTCAAGCTGCTGCTGAGGAGAATGAACGTCATCAGCGTGGATTTCGCGATCGCCGGCCATATCTCAAACGGGCGCGGCCAATCCGGATTCGCCAGCCGCACGTAGGCGTAGGCCACGAGCACGGCTGAGAACGTCAGTGAGTCCGAGATAATAAAAAGCCACATCCCGAGCTTTTTGGAGTTGATCGCGAACGGCGATGCGCCGCCCGACCACGCTGTTGCGACAATCCCTTCCGTTTCGCCGTGACTCAAGTCTCACCGTCCCAGGATCAAGAGTAGAAAGATGAACACCCAGAGCCCATCCATGAAATGCCAGTACATCGCCGCGACCGTCGTAGCCGTGCTTTGCGCCAATTTGTGCAACGGCATCACTGCAACCCAGAACAACGCGATCACACCGCCGAGAAGGTGCAATCCGTGCGCGGCAGTGAAGACATAGAAAAAGCTGCTGCTCGGGTTGGTGGCGAGGAAAACGCCAGCCTTCTGGAGCTGCAGCCACGCAATCACTTGCCCTACGAGAAACAAGAATCCAAGCGCCGTAGAAACCAGCCACCAATGCCGGAATCCTCGCTGGTCGCCGGACTGCAGCAGCTTGCGGGACCTTGACAGCGTAAAGCTGCTGAGTATTAGAACTGCTGTGTTGAGCCAGAGAATCCGCGGCACATCGAGGGGCCGCCAGTCATTCGACGCGCCTTTGCGGACGATATAAGCGCTGACCAGCGCCATGAAGAACATCAGAATGGCGCCCAGCGCTACAGTCATGCCGGTGACATAAGTCCGCTGAGGAACCGCGTTGCCGCCGGTACCGCCGCCCCGGCCGTCACCGCCGCCTCCGCCCGGAGGTTTGCCGCCTCCTCCGCGCCCGCCTTTACGGCCGCTGCGTATAATTTCTATATCTTCGGTAACGCTAACAGTTGGCATGTTATTTCTCTACTTCGCCCTCTGAACCTGCTCGGGTGCAACGTTCTGGGGCACATAATCTTCTACCACGCCGGGCACGCTGAATTCGTAGGGTCCGCGATAGACGCTCGGATAGTGACCTGCGAAATTATCGTGTGGAGGCGGAGTCGCGGTGGTCCATTCAAGCGTCGTCGCATTCCACGGATTATCGGACGCTTTCGCTCCAAATTTCAGACTCCAGAAGAAATTGAACAGAAACACAAGTTGGACCGCAGCGGTGACGAAGGCCGCCATCGAAATGAAAACATGCAAGGGCTGAAGGCCCGCCAGATATTGGACGCCGCCGCTCAGATAATCGGAATAGCGCCGGATTCCGCCGGCAATTCCAAGGAAGTGCATCGGCATGAAGATGCAGTAAGCGCCGGCGAATGTGACCCAGAAATGAAACTTCCCGAGCCCTTCATTCAGCGATCTGCCGAACATCTTCGGATACCAGAAATAAGTAGCTGCGAAAATTCCAAAGATCGCCGCGACGCCCATGACCAGGTGAAAGTGAGCAACGACGTAATACGTGGCGTGCAGCCGGTTATCCACGGCCGGCTGCGCCAGAAACAATCCAGAAAGGCCGCCGCTCACGAAGAGCGATACAAACCCCAGCGCGAAGAGCATTGGCGTCTTCAATTGAATCTTGCCGCCCCAGAGAGTTCCGAGCCAGTTGAACGTCTTGATGGCCGAGGGCACGCCAATGGACATCGTCAGCACCGAGAACGCGAAGCCGGAGTAAGGGCTCATTCCGCTGACAAACATGTGGTGGCCCCAGACCATGAAGCCCAGGAAGCCGATGGCGCACATGGCGTAAGCCATCGCCCGGTATCCGTAGATGGGCTTCCGGGAAAACGTGGAAAGCACGTGCGACGCTACGCCCATCCCGGGCAGGATGGCGATATAGACCTCCGGATGGCCGAAGAACCAGAAGAGATGCTGCCAGAGGATGGGAGAGCCACCTTTGTGGGTCAGCAACGTGTCGCTGACAATTTCGTTGGCGGGAACGAAAAAGCTCGTCCCGGCGGAGCGATCGAGAATCAGCAAGACGCCCGCGGCGAGGAGAACGCCGAAAGCGAGCAAGCCGAGAATCGCGGTGATAAACCACGCCCAAACGGTGAGCGGCATGCGCATCATGGACATTCCGGGAGCGCGGAGATCAATCGTGGTAGCGATGAAGTTCAGCGCGCCCATCAGCGAGGCCAGGCAGAAGAGGGCGATGCTGATGATCCAGCATGTTTGTCCCCAGCCTTCGCCGGGACCTGTAATCTCTCCCAGACCGCTCAGCGGCGCGTAAGCAGTCCAACCGCTGATTGGGGAGCCACCGGGCACGAAGAACGCCGCAATCAGCGCGATAAACGCCAGAAACGTGACCCAAAACGAGAGCATGTTGATGTGTGGAAAGGCCATGTCCGCCGCGCCAATTTGAATCGGAAGGAAATAATTCCCGAATCCAGCCTGAGGCGCTGTGGTCAGGACAAAGAACACCATAATCGTGCCGTGCATGGTCATCAGCGCAAGATACTGTTCGGGCGTCATCAGGCCGCCGGAGACCGGCAAGTGCATGTTGGGATACGCGAGATGCAAGCGCATCAGGACCGACAGCACGATCCCGAGAGTCACGGAGACGAGCGCCAGCAGATAATACTGGATGCCAATTACCTTATGGTCCACGCTGAAGATGTATTTGCTGATGAAACCGGTCGGCGCGTGCGAAACGTGTGCCGACTCAGCATGAGAACTCATTCACGGCCTCCTGACTGACGAATCCCATTCATTGACCAGCCGCCGGCTGCTCTTGCTGTTTCAAGAAATCCTGATACTCCTGCTCGGTAACGACGTTGAGGTCGCTGCGCATATGGTAATGGCCGAGGCCGCAGAGTTGGGTGCAAACGATCTCGAACTTCCCGGTCTGAGTTGCCGTGAAGTGAATGGGAATCACCATTCCGGGCACGGCATCCTGCTGCAGACGAAGCTCGCGGACGTAGAAATTGTGGATCACGTCCTGCGAGCGCAGCTCGAGTTCCACCTGATGATTCACCGGCACGGTCAGGGTCGGCACGACGATGTCGTCCTTTGCCGCCGGGTCGTTCAGGTCCAGCCCAAGCGGGTTGCCGGACGAGGCGCTGACAAGCTTCGGATCAAGCCGCCCGAATTTCCCATCCGGTCCGGGATACCGGAAATTGAAAGCGAACTGATTTTCGGTGACTTCGACTTTGATCGCATCGATCGACGCCGCTTCGAAGCGCGTTTCCGCCCAAGCCCGGCGGCCCATGATGCCGACGCCGATAAACACGATGATGGTCGCCGACGTCCAGAGCATCTCCAGCGTATTGTTGCCGCGGGTGAAGGTGGCCCGCTGCCCGCGGTCACGGAACCGGAAAATCGCATACGCCAGTCCCAGCTGCGAGAGGATAAAGACGACAGCGGTCATGTAGAGCGTGAGATCGTATTGGCGGTCGATCAAAACTCCGTTCGCGGTGATGGGAGGTGGCGCGGGATACAGATTTGCCGCAAATACGTAGACCGTCGCGGCGACCATAATCGCGATCAAAAGAGACAGCAGTCCGGCCGTCGCCGCCGAACCTTTGTTGCCAGCCCGATTCTGCATTTGCATCGCCCCCAAACGTGCGTTTACCAGCATTCAGGAAAGGCGTATTCGAATCTGATTTCCAGAAGACTGCGTATCATATCCGACTGCACCCGAATTTCAAGAAAATCGTAGCGAATTTTGCGGCTGAGGCGACGCACCCAAACGGCTTGACTTCTCGCGGCACGCGACACAGACTCCCGCTGAAATAACCGAAGAATCGCCGCTGCGGCAACGCGTCTATCGGCTTCGCGCTTCGCGTATCTTGAAAGCGTCTGGAGGTTTGAAATGAAGGGACTTCGAGTATCCGCTCTCATACTATCCGGAATAGCGCTGTATTCGGCGTTCGCAGGCCGCGGCCATCTGACGCGCGCGGCTAATCCTGACGCCGCAGCGCAGGCGCAGCCGAGCTTCGTGCTGGTCGCGCACGGCGGCGCAGGCGACTACAGCCACATGACGCCCGAAATGATTGAAGCGCGACGCGCGGCGATGGTCAAGGCGATCCGGGCGGGATACAGCGTCCTGGCCGGCGGCGGAAAAAGCCTCGATGCCGTGGAAGCCACGATTCGCGTGATGGAAGATTCGGGCCTGTTCGACGCAGGCCGCGGGGCGTATTACACGCGCGAAGGCATTCCGGAGCTTGACGCGTCGTTGATGGACGGCAAGACGCTCGCAGTCGGTTCGGTGGCGTCGGTCAAGCACATTGCCAACCCGATCCATTTGGCGCGGCTGGTAATGGAACAGACGCCGCACGTAATGCTGGTGGGCGCGGGCGCTGAGGAATTCGCGCGGTCGCAAGGCATCGAGCTCGTATCGCCGTTCTATTTCTACAACCAACGCATGTGGGAGATGTACGAGAAAGCGAAATCGGAGGAAGAGAAAAAGAAAGCGATGGAGCCCGCGCGAGAGCAGGAGCACGGAACCGTTGGAGTTGTCGCGCTCGATCAGGCCGGAAATCTCGCTGCCGGAACTTCGACGGGCGGCACGAACATGAAGCTGCCGGGGCGCGTCGGCGATTCGCCGATCATCGGCGCCGGAACCTACGCGAATAATGAAAGCTGCGGAATTTCCGGGACGGGCGTCGGCGAGTTTTACATTCGCAATATCGTGGCGGCGGATATTTGCGAACGCGTCCGCTATTTGAAAGTTTCGCTGGAGAAGGCTGCTGACGATGTAGTTATGAAGGAGCTGGTGGACCAGAAGGCGGAAGGCGGCGTGATCGGACTCGACCCGCAGGGAAACGTGGTGGCGACATTCAATACGGCCGGCATGATGAACGGCACGGTCCGGGCCGACGGGAAAATAATCATGAAGGGCTGGAGCAAGACGGCCGAACCGGTGATCGTCCCGGCAATGGAATGACGGATCGAAGCCGTGTGCGATGAACGGTACGGCGATGATACGCCTTGACAGGTTTCATCGTTCGTCCTATCGTAGGTTTTCGCTATGAGACCCCGGACGCATCGACACGCTCATCATCACGGCCATACGCCGCGTCCGACGAGGTCTGCATAGAGAAAAGCTAGCAACAGAGCACTCTTCAGCCCGCCGGCACTAAATGCCAGGCGGGCTTTTTCATTTGCGGAGGAAACGTGGAGATTGACTTCGACAAAGGCGGGGGGCTCTTGCCCGCGATCATTCAAGATGCCAGGACGCGGCAAGTGCTGATGCTCGGCTTCATGAATCCGGAAGCGTTTGAACAAACGCGGCACAGCGGCGAAGTTGTATTTTTCAGCCGGACGCGGAACCGCCTGTGGAAGAAGGGCGAACAGAGCGGGCACACGCTCAAAGTCCGCGAAATGAGAATAGATTGCGACGCCGACGCGCTGCTGGTGAGTGTTGAAGCGATCGGCCCTGGCGTTTGCCACCAGGGATATCAAAGCTGCTTTTTCCGCCAGCTGGATCAAGACGGAAACGCTGCGGTTGTTGACGAACGCAAATTCGACCCGACAGCCGTCTATGCTCGCGAGACGACAAAATGAGCGTACTCAGACTGGGCATACCGAAAGGCAGCCTTCAAGAAGCGACGCTCGAACTTTTTGGCCGCGCGGGCTGGCGCATCAGCGTCAATTCGCGGAGCTACGCGCCGGCGATCGATGATGCCGAGATCGAGTGCCTGATGGTTCGAGCGCAAGAGATGGCACGATATGTGGAAACCGGTGCGCTCGACGCGGGAATCACGGGACGCGACTGGGTGCTTGAAACCGGCGCAAACGTTTCCGAATTTGCCGAGCTGATCTACGCCAAGCAGCGGCTGGCGCGCGTTCGCTGGGTGCTGGCCGTGCCGGAAGATGCGCTCGTGCGCGATGTGCGCGACCTCGAAGGCAAAGTGATCGCCACGGAAATCGTGCGCATCACCGAGAGTTATTTGCAACGCCATGGCGTGCGCGCGCGCGTGGAATTTTCCTGGGGCGCGACGGAAGTGAAAGTTCCGCGGCTGGCCGACGCGATCGTCGAAGTCACCGAAACCGGGGCATCGCTGCGCGCGAACCGGCTGCGAATTCTGGATACGGTGCTGGAGTCCGCGACAGTCTTCATCATGAATCGCGACGCCGCGGACGATCCCTGGAAGCGCGAGAAGTGCCAGAATCTGATTCTGATGCTGCAAGGCGCAATCGCCGCGGCCAGCCGCGTGGGGCTGATGCTGAATGTGCGGCGCGAGGATCTGCCAGCGGTGCTGAGTGTGCTGCCGGCGCTGAAGAATCCCACGATCTCGACACTGAGCGATGCAGAGTGGGTCGCGGTAAATACCATCGTTGAAGAATCGGTGGTGCGGCAGATTTTGCCGAAATTGAAGGCCGCCAAAGCGCAAGGAATCGTCGAATATCCGTTAAATAAGATTGTGTTGTGATGAAGCTTCTACGCCTCACTCCGGAACTCGAGAGCCGCTTGCTTGCGGCGCGGCAGCGGCAGGATGCGGCTGCGGAACGCGTGGCGGCGCGGATCGCCGCGGATGTGCGGCGGCGCGGCGATGCAGCACTTTTTGCATGGGCAAAGAAACTGGATGGAACAAATCTGCGACGGGAAGGGGTATGGATTTCGCCGCGTGAACTGCGCGAGGCGCGCGCGACAGCGGATAACGAGTTCATTCGGGCTGTGCGCCACGCCGCCGCAAACATTCGCCGCGTCGCGTGCGCCCAAATGCAGAAGAGTTGGAGCCTCGAAGTCGAGCGCGGAGTGCGTGTGGCGCAAGCCGTGCGGCCGATCGAGGCGATCGGCTGCTACATACCCGGCGGAAGATTTGCGCTGGTTTCGACACTCTTGATGACGGTCGTGCCGGCTCAGGTCGCGGGAGTGACCCGAATTATCGTCGCGTGCCCGCGGCCGAATCGCGAAGTGCTCGCCGCGGCGGCGATGCTCGGCATTGGCAGTGTCGCGCGAATCGGTGGCGGTCAGGCAATTGCGGCGCTGGCGTACGGCACGCGCAGCATTGCGCGCGTTGAGAAAATCGTCGGACCGGGAAATCGGTACGTCACTGCCGCGAAGAAATTGGTCAGCGGGGATTGCGCAATCGATTTGCCCGCCGGGCCGACGGAGGCAATCGTTCTCGGCAGCCACGGAAATCCGCGCTGGATCGCTGCGGATTTGCTCGCGCAAGCCGAGCACGCGCCGGATGCAGCCAGCTATTTCGTGACGACGTCGCGCCCGATGGCGGAAAATGTGCGGCGAGAGATTGACGAACAACTTCAAAACTTGCCGCGCAGCAATCCAGCGCATGAGTCAACGAAGCGCGCCGGAGCGATTCTTGTCGCACGATCGCTCAACGACGCCGTCAATTTCGTAAATCGCTTTGCGCCCGAGCATCTGACGTTGCTCCGCGACGCTCGCCGCGCGCTCAATGCAATCACATCGGCGGGCACGATCTTTCTCGGCGATTGGAGCGCGCAGCCGCTCGGCGATTACGCCACCGGCAGCAATCACGTCCTGCCCACGGGCGGCTGGGCGCGGCGCCGCGGAGGCTTGAATGTTTCCGACTTCCTCAAGACAATCGCGGTCCAGACGGTCGCCCGCAGCGGCTTTGCGCGGATTGGCCCGGTCGCGGCGGCGCTCGCCCGCGCTGAAGGGCTCGCCGCGCACGAAGCGGCAATCGGAGTGCGCCGGTGAAACACAAAGTCCCGATCCGCCGCGCACTATTGAACAAGCAGACCTATGAGCTTCCGGGCGGCGGCCGCGAAAATATGCTGCGGCTCGATCTCAACGAAAATACAGCCGGCTGCTCGCCGCGCGTCACGAAGGCTCTCGCCCGCCTCTCGCCGGCGACAATCGCGATGTATCCAGAGTACGAGAAGCCCGCGAAAAAAATCGCGCGCTACTTCGGCGTGAAGCCGGAAGAAATGATTTTGTGCAACGGCGCCGACGATTGTCTCCGCCTGTTCTTTGATGGCTTCGTCGATGCGGGCACCGGTGTGCTCGTTTGCGATCCAACGTTTCCGATGTACCGCTTCTACGCCGAAAATTTTGGCGCGAGGATTCACGCGCTGCGTTACGCGAAGGATATGTCGTTCCCGCTGGCCGAGTTTCTTAAAGCGCTGCGGCGCAAGCCGCGCGTTGCGATCATCGCAAACCCGAACAATCCGACGGGAACGCCGCTCGACCAGCGCACGCTGAACCAAATCGCCGAAGCCGCAACGGAGACGGCAATCGTGATCGACGAGGCATACGCCGATTTTTCCGGTGTGACGGTTATCCCGTGGTTTCGACGATTTCCGCACCTGTTCGCGGTGCGCACATTCTCAAAGGCCGCGGGCCTCGCAGCCTTGCGATTGGGCTGCGTCCTGGGCAACGCAAATCCCATATCGCTTCTTCGCGCTGCGATGCCGCCCTACGCCGTGAATCTCGCGGCGCTTGTTGCAGCCGAAGCAGCGATCAGCGATCGAGGCGCGATTCAACGCTACGTGCGGGAAGTGAAGTCGCTGCGCGCGCAATTTGCAGACGCGCTCAGCGCGATGGACGTCCACGTTTACCCCAGCGCCGGAAATTTCATCCTGGCGGATTTTGGCCCCTCGGGGCCGACGCTCTTTCGCAAGCTCGAGCGGCGCGGAATTCTGGTTCGCGCGCGCACAAAGGATATGGGCCCCGGATTTGTGCGCATCACCATCGGCACGCGCGCGGAAATGAAGCGCCTCCTGCGCGAAATTCGAAGGAATCGCTGATCGCTTATGCTGCGAATCGCAACCATTCATCGCGCCACCACGGAGACCGACATTCGCCTCCGCATCAATCTTGACGGCACAGGCAAGTCGCGCGTTTCGACCGGCATCCGCTTTCTCGACCACATGCTGGAGCTCTTCGCGCGGCACGGCGCCTTCGATCTCGATCTCGCGGCGCGCGGCGATCTTGACGTCGATCAGCACCACACGGTCGAAGACGCGGGCATCGCGCTCGGCGAAGCCGTTTCGAAAGCGCTCGGATCGAAACGAGGCATTCTGCGCGCCGGTTATTTCCTGATGCCCATGGACGAAACTCTCGCTGCCGCGGCAATCGACTTGAGCGGCCGGCCTCATTGCGCGTGCAAGCTCAAAGTCGCGGTGCGGCGCGTCGGCGATCTTCAAACCGAGCTCGTCGAGGATTTCTTCCAGGGATTCGCGCAGTCGTCGCGCGCGAACGTCCATCTCCGCGTTTTGTACGGCCGCTCCTCGCATCACAAAATTGAAGCCGTTTTCAAAGCATTTGCACGCGCGCTGAGATTCGCCGTCGCGAGAGACAAGCGCTTGCGCCGCGTCTTGCCGAGCACGAAGGGCCTGCTGTGATCGTCACGCTGATCGATTACGGTGCCGGCAATTTGGCGTCGGTCGAACGCGCGCTCGAGCGGTGTGGCGCGGCTTCGGCGCGCGCAACCGCTCCGCAGGCGGTCGAGCAGGCGGACGCGCTGTTGCTCCCCGGCGTCGGCCATTTTTCAGCCCTGATGCGTGGTCTCGAACAGCGGAATCTGAAAGCGCCGCTGGTCGCCGCAATTGAACGCCGCGTGCCGTTTCTTGGCATTTGCCTTGGCCTGCAAGCACTTTTCGCATCGAGCGAAGAAGCGCCGGAGGTCGCGGGGTTGAATTTCTTCCCCGGCGCGGTCCACGCTTTGCCGGCCAACGTCAAACTTCCGCATATGGGCTGGAATCGCGTAAAGCAACTTCGCGAGTCGGAGGCACTTCAAGGCGTGCCTGACAACGCCTATTTTTATTTCGCTCATTCGTTCGCGGCAACAGGCCTGAACGGCCTGGTTGTCGCGACGACTTGCCACGGCGCGCCGTTTGCCGCAGTAGTCGAACGCGAAAACATCTGGGCCGTGCAGTTCCATCCGGAAAAATCAGCGGCGAATGGCGAGCGCGTCCTCAAGAATTTCGTGGAATTCACAAAATGCCGCTGACTCGCCGGATCATTCCCTGCCTCGATACGGACGGCGCGCGCGTCGTCAAGGGCGTCAACTTCGCCGGCTTGCGCGATGCGGGCGATCCCGCAGAACTCGCCGGCAGATACAACGCCGAAGGCGCCGACGAATTGATCGTTCTCGATATTGCGGCATCGCGCGATCGCCGAACCACATTCACCGAAACGATTCGGCACGTCGCCGCCGAGCTGGCCATACCGCTTACGGCCGGCGGCGGCATTCGAACCGTCGATGAGGCGCGCGCTGTCATCCTCGCGGGCGCGGATAAAGTGACTGTCAATACCGCCGCCGTCCAGCGTCCCGAACTGATTTCTGAGCTCGCAGAAGAGTTTGGCTCGCAGGCCGTGGTTCTCGCTATCGATGCCAAGTTCGTCGGCCACGACTGGACGGTCTTCGTCCGCGGCGGCCGCGATGCGATGCCGCTCCGCGCCATGGATTGGGCGAAAGAAGGCGTCTCGCGCGGCGCCGGAGAAATTCTGCTCACTTCAATGGATCGTGACGGCACGCTCGCTGGATTTGACACGGCGCTCACCGCCGCAGTCGCGACCGCCGTGAACGTGCCCGTGATCGCGTCTGGCGGCGCCAAAAGTCCCGAAGATTTCTTGGCGGTTTTCACGGATGGCGCCGCTGATGCGGCCCTCGCCGCTTCGATATTTCACGACGCCACTCAATCCATTCGCGGCTTGAAGGAATTTCTCTCGTCGCGTGGGATCGAGGTCCGCCTACCTTGCTGATCCCGTGCATTGATTTGCAGGGCGGCATCGCAGTCCAGCTCGTTCACGGGCGAAAAAAGGCGCTCGAGGTCGAGGATACGATCGGCCTGCTCGAAAGATTTCGCCGGCATTCGTGGTTGCACATTATCGATCTAGATGCCGCGATGGGAAAGCCGCCGAATGACGAATCCGTCGCGAAGCTCTGCGCGGTGGCGCGGCGGAAGTATGGAATGCGCGTACGAATTGGCGGCGGAATTCGCTCGGCGGTGCGCGCGCGGCAAATCATGCGCGCGAAGCCGGATCAGATCATCGTCGGCAGCGCCGTGTTCCACCGCGGCACTGTGAATTTGCGATTCCTGACGCAGATGGCAAAGATCGCGGGCAAGAATCGCGTCATTGTGGCTCTCGACACGGCAAAAGGCCGTATCACGGTCCACGGATGGCGACGCCGCCTCGCGCTTCGGGCCGAACAAGTGATTCCACGACTCGAAAAATATTGCGCTGGTTTTCTCTGTACCGATGTGGACCGAGAAGGCACGATGTCTGGCACCAATCTTGAATGGTTTCGCAGCTTGCGCTGCTTGACTCGCTTGCCGATCATCGCCGCGGGCGGGATTAAGAGCCGCGCCGAAGTGGGCGCGCTCGGCAAAATCGGAATCGACGCCGCGGTCGGAATGGCCCTGTACCGCAATCGCATACGATGAAAGCGCGGTGCGGCGAATCAAATACCACCGCGATTCGCGCGCGCCCACGAAACGCTTCGTCTTGTGCGTCACTCGACTCGATGTTAGTGTCACCAGCCGCGACATTTGAGCGCCTGTAATCCGGCGACTCACACCGAGAGCGAGCCCTGGCACCGTGACTTCTTCCATCCTCGAATGGTTGAATCTGATCGCGCGATGGTTCCACGTATTCGCGGGAATCATGTGGGTCGGCCAAACTTATTACTTCACCTGGCTCGACGGCCAATTCGGGAAACTCGAGAAAGCCGCTGCACAAAGGACCGCGCATCCTCAATTGTGGATGGTCCATAGCGGCGGCTTCTACACGGTCGAAAAACAAAAGTCGCTTGGCGTCTCGCCCAGCCAGATTCACTGGTTTCGTTGGGAAGCACTGACGACGTGGGTGAGCGGCATGGTGCTGCTCATTTTGATTTACTACGCCGGTGGCGCGCTTATCGATCGTGACGTCGCCGATATTTCCGCAGGCCTCGGCACAATTATCGGTTTGGGAGTGATCGCGGCCGGCTGGCTCGTCTACGATTTCGCGGCGCGGTCGCCGCTCGGCAGGTCGGAAACCGCGTTTGCCCTGTTTTCGATTGTCGTGATTGCAGCCCTCGCGTGGGGCCTCTCCCACATCTTCAGCGGCCGCGGCGCATATATCCACGTCGGAGCGATATTCGGCACGATCATGACATTGAACGTCTGGATGCGAATTTTGCCGAATCAGCGGAAAATGATTGCCGCCGCTGAATCAGGAGCGAGCCTCGATCTGAAACTCAGCGCGCAGGCCAAGCTGCGTTCCAAGCACAATACGTTTTTGGCCGTGCCTGTCGTCTTCATCATGATCAGCAATCACTTCCCGGTCGCGACGTACGGCAACACGTACAGTTGGGAAATCCTCGTCGCTTTGATCGTCGCCGGCTGGATAGCTGCGGGGCTGATCCGGAGAAGCTAGACGAGCGAGGTGCGTTGCCGCGCAGCCACCCGAAAATGAATCGCCAGAACGAAACCACGATTGCCTGCATCGGCGGCATTGTCGCCGACCGAAAAGCTTGCGTCATAGACCATCTCCAGCCCGGCTCATCGAATCCCGTGACGGTCACGTCCTGTCCCGGCGGCGTAGTCTGCAACATTGCACGCAATCTCGCGAAGCTAGGATGCCGCGTCGAGATTTTCTCTGCGGTCGGGCAAGATCCCGCCGGAGATCGCCTTCTCGAAGTTTTGCATCGCGAGGGGCTGAATCTCTCCGGCGTCGCCCAATCGACTCGCCTCTCCACAGCAAGTTACACCGCGGTGCTCGACGAACGCGGCCAATTATTCATCGGGCTCGCAGACATGGAAATCTTCGAGGAACTCGATCCTGCCTGGGCGGACTCGATCGCGGCGTCGCTCGCGAGAAACGGCTGCTGGATTCTTGATGCCAATCTTACTGGGGCGACAATCGAGCGGTTGCTTCGCGTGCACAAGGGCCGCGCGATCGCCATGGTCGATCCGATTTCGGTCGCGAAGGCCGCCAGGATTTCGCCGGTGCTCGACTCGATCGACGTCCTGTTCCCAAATGCGAAAGAAGCCGCCGTACTGAGCGGTCGAGCAGTCGCGACGCATGAAGATGTCGCGCAGGCCGCTGCCGAAATTCGGCGTCGAGGAACCGGCACGGTAATCGTCACGCTGGGCGAAGATGGAATCTACGTCGATGACGGCAGCGATGGAAGGTTTCTCCCTGCGATTCGCGCAGCGAGCGTCCGAGACGTCACCGGTGCAGGCGACGCGCTTGTGGCTGGATATGCTTACGCGAAAATATCCGGCGCGAAATACGAGCCGGCGCTCTGGGGCCTTGCCGCGGCGAGCCTCACGGTCGAAACCGGAGAATCGATCGCGCCACAGCTCAGCCGAGATTCTATTCTCGAACGCATCGAAGCGCACGCCGCGCGCTCCGGCGCCGCAAAATCATGAATCCTTATCTTGATGTCCGCGACGAAATCGCGATCGCTCTCGCTCGCGGCGGTCCTGTCGTCGCACTCGAATCCACTGTAATTTCGCACGGCCTCCCACGCCCTCAGAATCTCGAAACCGCGCGCCGCATGGAAGCCGCTGTTCGAGAAGAAGGCGCCGTTCCAGCGACGATCGGGTTGCTCAACGGTCGCGTCGTCGCCGGCCTGTCTGCGCAAGAAATCAAATTGCTCGCGAATGCCGATCACGTTCATAAAGTCAGCCGCCGCGATCTTTCCAGCGTACTTCAGTCCGGCAAGCCCGGCGCGACGACCGTCGCCGCCTCGATCTGGATCGCGTCGCAAGCGGGAATCCCGGTCTTCGCCACTGGCGGGATCGGCGGAGTTCATCGCGGCGTGGACGAAACTCTCGACGTGTCGGCCGACCTGGGCGAACTCGCTCGCACACCTGTCGCCGTAGTCTGCGCTGGTGCGAAAATCATTCTCGATTTGCCGCGCACGCTCGAATTGCTTGAGACGCTCGGCGTGCCGGTCGTCGGCTATCAAACCAGCGAATTCCCCGCCTTCTACGCACGTGAATCCGGCCTCGCTCTGGACTTGCGCGTGAATTCTCCGCACGAAGCCGCGCGGCTCATGCGGATTCAGTGGGATCTAAAGCTGGCCTCGGGAATCGTGTTTTGCAATCCGCCGCCAGAGTCGACCGCTCTTGCTCGCGCGGAAACGGAATCGCTGATCGAAGCTGCGCTGGCCGATGCGGAAAAGAGCGGAATTCGCGGAAAGGACGTCACGCCCTTCCTGCTCGCACATCTTTCTAAAGCAAGCGGCGGCGCAACGCTCAAAGCTAATATCGAGCTGCTTGTGAACAACGCGCGCGTCGCCGCGCAAATTGCCATCGCCCACGCAGAATTGCGGCGCTCGCCCTGAAGTCTCAGTGGAATTTTAGTTTTTGGATTGTGCCGCTGATCGAGCGGCTGGCGTATCGCTCTTGACCGTCGTCCGCCGAAACTTGTTCATCAAGTATTCGCCCGATCGCACCGGAGAATATTTCGCCCGGTCGCCGGCCGAAAGGCACGTCGGAATGCACGAAATTTCCGCGTTCCAATTCGGCTGGTGAAAGAACGCGAACGACTGCCGCCGCGTCGAGCCGCTCGAATCCGCCGGCGGATTCACCACGCGATGCAGCGTCGAAACCCAGCGATCGTTCGTCCACAGCGCCATCAAATCGCCAATGTTCACGATGAATGCGCCGGGCAGCGCCGGCACCGCGACCCATTCGCCGCCGGGCGAACGAATTTCGAGCCCACCGGGCGCGGCGTCGGCACGAAGAATCGTCAAGCTGCCGTAATCCGAATGCGCACCCGCGCGTAACTGTCCCGGCCGCGGCGCCACATTCGAATGCGGATAATTCAGCATCCGCAGCGCGCTGATCGGATCGTCAATCAACTTGTCGAAATAATTCTCCGGCAACTCGAGCGCGAGGGCGAAAACGCGCATGATGTTCGCGGCGAGCCCGCCGAGCGCCCGATAGTATTCCGTCGCCGCATCCTGAAATCCCGCCGGTTCCGCGGGCCAGATGTTCGTCGCATAACGAAAGTCCGCGTTCGGATCGTCTTCCTCCACCGCGTTCTGCTCGAGCGGCCCGATATTGAAGCTTTCCTTCAGATCGGGCGGCGTGTCGTAGCCTTTCGATTTCGCGAGCGCCTCGGCCTGCAGCGGCGAGTAGCCGTATGGATATCCGTCGTACGGCATTTTCACGCTCAGCTTTTTCTCCACCGGCAAATCGAAGAATGCGCGCGCCGCATCCCAAGCGCGATCGATCGTCGCCGCGGGTACGCCATGCCCGGAAACGGCGAGAAAGCCAGTCTCGCGGCAGACTTCGTCAACCACGCGCGCAATCGCGCGCTTCACGTCCATTGACGCACTCCCGCCTACTGGCTTGGTAAACTCTGAAATATCTACGACAGGAAACTCGCGCATTGCGTACTCCCCGCGCGGCGTCAGGAACTTGTGGCTTGAATGAATGGTGCGGAAGGAGGGATTCGAACCCTCACGCCTCACGGCGCCACCCCCTCAAGATGGTGCGTCTGCCAGTTCCGCCACTTCCGCAACGAAGTGAATCTTGTGAAATTGTAACAGAAGCCGCTATTTCTGAGGAGGAGTCTGCTGCGAACCGCTCGGCGCGCTGGGTGGCGGAACTTTCATCGGCGTCTGTCCAGGCGCCGAATTCGGCGCTGGCAACGCAGGCTTAGCCGGCGCTGGCGCGGGAGCCGTCTTCGTGGTTTGCTCGAGAATCGAACTGCCACCCGTCGGCGCCTCACTTGGCGAGCGCTTCACCGAAAGCGCGAGCGAAGACACCATGAAAACGATCGCGCACCATGTGGTGGCTTTTGAAAGAAACGTCGCGGCGCCGCGTGGGCCGAAGGCTGTCTGGCTGCCGGCGCCGCCGAATGCGCCCGCCAGATCGGCGGCATTGCCGCTCTGCAGCATGATGACGAGAATCAGCACGAAACACACCAGAACATGCAGCGTCACGAGCACCGGCGTGTACTTCCATCCCAGATACACCAGGCCGCCGGCGACGACGAGCGATATTCCCCATTTTACTTCTATTGGCATTCCCTGCTCCGCCTGCCGCAATGGCCACATCGGGGCCGATTGCGCCGCTAGAAATTGACGCTCAAAAATTCACAATCGATGCGAAAGATTCCGCGTCCAGGCTCGCCCCGCCCACAAGAGCGCCATCAATCTCCACTTGCGCCATCAATCCCCGGATATTGTCGGGCTTGACGCTGCCGCCGTAGAGGATGCGAAGTGCGGAGGATCGCTCGGACGTGAATCGTTTCTGAGCCAGCTCTCTCAAGTAACGGTGAGCGTCAGCGGCGATTTCCGGCGTCGCCGTGCGACCCGTGCCGATAGCCCACACTGGCTCGTACGCTAGCAGAATACGCGAGAACTCTTCTCCGGTCAACGCGACGACGGCGCCGTCGAATTGCGTTTCAAGCACCGCGTGCGTGAGATTCTTTTCGCGCTCGCTGAGCAATTCGCCAACGCACACAATCGGCCGCAACCCGGCTGCAAGCGCGGCTTTCAGCTTCTTATTCACAGTTTCATTCGTTTCGCCGAAGAATTGCCGCCGCTCGGAATGTCCGATGATCACCCCGTGGCAGCCGGCCTCCAAAATCATCGCCATCGAAACTTCACCGGTAAATGCGCCTTCTTTTTCCCAGTAGCCATTCTGCGCGGCGACGGTAACAGTCGAGCCGCGCGCCGCAGCGGCCGCCGCGGGAATGGACGTGAACGGCGGCGCGATGACGATATCGCAATGATTTGATGAAGCGACAAGCGGCAGAAACTTCTCAAAAAACGCGCGCGTATCCGCTTGCGTCTTGTACATCTTCCAATTTCCGGCGATCACCGGACGTCGCAAATGTATCTCCTCAATTTCGAATTTGTCCGTGCTACTCCGGTGGGCGTCCGTCGTCGTCCTGCGTGCGGCGGAAATCCGCTCTTTCGATCAGCTCTTGTCTGTCAACGCTTCCACGCCCGGCAACTTCTGCCCTGCCAGAAACTCCAGTGAAGCCCCGCCGCCAGTCGAAATATGAGAGATCTTGTCCGCCACGCCGGCTTCCTCGATCGCTGCAACAGAATCGCCGCCGCCGACGATGGTCGTCGCGCCCTTCCCCGTAGCTTCCGCCACCGCGCGAGCAATCGCCAGAGTGCCCGCGGCGAATAGTGGGCGCTCGAACATTCCGAGCGGCCCGTTCCATACCACCGTGCGAGCATTCGCGAGTTCTTCCCGAAATTGCTCAATCGTTTTCGGCCCGATATCCAGTCCCATGCAATCCGCAGGCGTGTCAGCGATGTCCGTAGTTTGCGTCTCCGTCGAGGACGGCGATTTCGCGACTACGTGATCCACCGGCAACCGCAAACGGAAATTCCAAGCACGGGCTTGGGTCATCAGTTCGCGCGCTAATTCCAGCTTGTCTTCTTCCACCAGCGACTTCCCGACCGGCAGGCCCTGCGACTTCAAAAATGTATACGCCATGGCGCCGCCGATGAGCATCCCGTCCGCGAGGCGCATCAGATTCTGAACCACCTCGATTTTGTCCGAAACTTTCGCGCCGCCAAGAATCGCCACGAATGGCTTCTCGGGATTCGTCACCGCCTTGCCGAGATAGGCGAGCTCTTTTTCCATCAGCAAGCCCGCCGCGGCCTGCTTCACAAATTTCGTGATGCCCACAACGGAGGCGTGCGCGCGGTGCGCCGATCCGAAAGCATCACATACGAAAAGCTGATCGCAGAGCGCGGCGAGCTGTTTCGAGAAATTTTCGTCGTTGGCTTCTTCTTCCGGATGGTAGCGGACATTTTCGAGAAGCAGAACGTGCCTTCGCGAAGGCCGCGGCTTTTCGACTCCGCTTCCGGACCGATGCAATCCGACGCGAAATCCACATTGCCGCCGATTAATTCGCTCAAACGAGCCGCCACCGGCTTCAGAGTATATTTCGGGTCCCGTTTCCCTTTCGGCCGGCCAAGGTGGGAAGCAAGAATCAGCCGCGCGCCGCGCTCGATCGCGTAGCGAAGCGTCGGCAGCGTTTCCCGGATGCGGGTGTCCTCCGCAACTTTGCCGTTCTCAAGCGGCACGTTGAAATCCACGCGGATGAAGACGCGCTTCCCGCGCATATCGAGATCGCGAATCGAAAGTTTATTCATCGAAGTGTCGGCGACATCACAGATATGACTGCCGGGGGCCTCTAGAGGCGCTGCGCCAGGAATTTGATCAAATCGCGGCAGCGGCAGGAATAGCCCCATTCGTTGTCGTACCAGGCAAGCACTTTCACGCAGTTTGTTCCCACGACGCGGGTATAGCCCGCATCGACAGTCGAAGAATTCGGATTGCCTTTGAAGTCGCGGAGACGAGCTCTTCTTCCGTGTACCCCAAAATACCCTTCATCGGCCCTTCCGCCGCGCGCTTCAGCGCCGCATTCACCGCTTCCACAGTTGCCGGCCGTTCCGTAATCACGGTGAGATCCACCACGCTCACGTTCGGCGTGGGCACGCGCATGGCGTAGCCGTCGAGCTTGCCCTTCAGCTCGGGAATTACGAGCTGCAAGGCCTTCGCGGCTCCCGTCGAAGTCGGAATCATGGAAAGCGCGGCCGCGCGCGCGCGCCGCAGGTCCTTGTGCGGAAGATCGAGCAGCTTCTGATCATTTGTGTACGAGTGAATGGTCGTCATGGTGCCGATCGTGATTCCGAAAGTGTCTTGCAAAACTTTGGCCACCGGCGCGAGACAATTCGTCGTGCACGACGCGTTCGAGATCACGTTGTGTTTCGCCTTGTCGTACGCCTTATCGTTTACCCCCAGCACAACCGTGAAATCCGGATCTTTCGCGGGCGCCGTGATGATCACTTTTTTCACCGGCCCCCTCAGGTGCTTCCGCGCGTCCGCGCCCGAAGTAAAGAGGCCCGTTGACTCGACGACGATCTCCGCGCCCACTGACGGCCAGTCCAGTTCAGCCGGGTCCTTCACTTTGAAAACGCGAAATGACTTTCCATCCACCGAGATGGAATTGTCGCCGTGCGTCACACTGTTCGTCAGGTTGCCCAGGATCGAATCGTACTTCAGCAAATGCGCGAGCGTCTTGGGATCCGTAATGTCGTTCACCGCCACGATTTCTATGGCCGGATCGCCCAGCGCGGCTCGAAAAATATTGCGGCCGATTCGGCCGAAACCATTTATGCCGACTTTGACTGCCATGCGTCCTCCGGATTGGCTGATTATGGAGCCCGAAACTGCGGGTTTCGCGTGAGACGGACTGAACGAACGATGCTAGGGTGCCAGCGATAAAAAGTCAACGAAAGGGAGAGGTTCGAACGAATATTGGTGTTTCGATGTGAACCACGCTGTTAGTTAAATTCGCGGACCTTGATGACTTTGTCCCCGATGAAGGTCACGAAAATCGTCTTCGACGGCGGATTCCCGTAAATCCAATCCTCGGTTTCGTCTCCGTTGTCGTTCTTCTCGCGCACTTTATGATCCGGGCGCCCGAGCGCGGCGATTACCATGTCGTGATCCATTCCCACAACGGCGCGGTTGTCCTGAATCGCCTTTTTGATTTCCGGCGGCAGCGTATCAATCCAATTCACGGCCGCTGACTTTTCCTTCTCGAAGTCGAGGAAGTTGGAGAGGTCGCGCTTCAGATCGTCGGGGCTCATGTCGGGAAGCGGCTTGCGGTAATCGAGGATAAGCGTCGCGCCCACGCGCTGCTCCGCGCCGGTGGTTGTGCTGGTCGTCCCGACGGGCATGCCGGGCCCGCCACCCACACCCACTTGAAGGTGGTCGCGAAGATGGAAATGGTGCGCTGAGCCGCCGTTCAAATCGATTGCAATTTCCCGTTCGCGGAATTCAACCCGCGTGATTTGCACGGTGTCGCCCGGGTTCACGGCAATCCCGGTGTTCGCAAGCGCATACTTCAGCGCCTTGTCATCAACCGGCTTGCCCACGACCACTCGAAATCCTTTGCGTGCCCCTGGAATCGGCTTGTCGGCGCGCGCGAATTCGCCCGAAATGTAGCGAACGATTTCAAGCCGCGAAGTCTGCTTCAGCGGCACCTGCCGGCCGCCAGCCGCCGTTTGAATCACGGAAATGAATTCGCCCGGAGAGCCCGGCGGAAAATTGTCGGGAGGGACCGACCCCGGCGCCATCGGCAGAAGCGGTGACGGCCGGAAATCATAGGTCTTCGGCGTGTCCGGTCCTGCAAGCAGAACGGTCAAAATAACGAGATAAGCCCAGCGGTACATTGCCAATTCGGGCCTTATTTTATGCCAGTCCGAATCGCAACGGAAGGGCAACGACGCGAAATCCGAAGGAGCGCCTGTTGTATGCAGCCTATGGCAGCATCAAGCTCAGCGCGCGGCGGCGTGGGCCTTGGCCTCGGAGTTTTTATCGGCCTCGATCTTCTGTGCCGCAAGCTGCGGCTCAAAGCAGCGCCGGCAGCGCGCCTCATACATTCCCCCGGCGCCCACGACGATCAGCTCTTCAGACGCTACCAGCCTCTGCGTGTGCACGGCAGGATTCCCGCAGCGCATACAGATGGCCAGAAGCTTAGTGATCTCTTCGGCCATCGCGAGAAGACGCGGCATCGGCTCGAATGGGCGCCCCATGAAGTCCGTGTCCAGCCCGGTGACAATCACTCGCTTGCCGGAATCGGCGAGTTTCGTGCAAACCGTGAGCAAGCCCTCGCCGAGAAACTGGCCTTCGTCGATTCCCACGACTTCAGTCCGCGCCTCAACCTTCTCCAGAATCTCCTCGGCCGTCTTCACGAGCTCCGATCCCAGCTCCAGGCCCGAGTGCGACACGATGCCGCTCACCGAATATCGTTGGTCAATCACCGGCTTGAAGATTTGCACGCGCTGCCGGGCGATCTCCGCGCGGCGGAGCCGGCGGATCAGCTCTTCGCTTTTGCCCGAAAACATCGGCCCGACCACCACTTCGATCCAGCCCATATTCCCTTTGACGATGTCCACTTGCCGCTCCTGTGCGCGCCCAGCGATCGCCGAGCGGGACCTCAAAAACTTAAACTAACACACCGCCGTTGCGAATGGCAGTCGAACTGCCGTCCAATCGCGGATCAACTTCGCGAAGCTTTCGCTCCTGCCGCTTGATAAATCGCGGCATTGTAGAAGGGCGCGAACGCATGAATCACCGCCGCGCGAAACGAATCCTGCCGCGTGACCAGATCGCGAGTGAAAACGCCCCAGGCGCCTTGCGCATCGCGAATCCCTTGTGCGCCCGCGAATTCGTCCACGGCTGCGGCCAGCTCCACGCCTTCGTCCACAACTACGCGTGCCAGCGGCTCCGGCACCATAACCGCTCCGGATTGGCCGAACGCGCCGCGGCCGGACCGTTCAAGAACATAGGCCCAGCTCTCCAAAAAGACGCATCGTTTCTCGTCCTCGTAGACGACGTCAAATCCGCCCTCGAGCCCGACGAAATATTCCCATGGCTCTCGCGTCTTTTCCGCGAGCGCGCGAAGGGCCTCGGCCCGATTCCGCGCTCCTGCCATCAAATCCGCACGCGAAAGCGGCGTGTGCCGCACGCCGCTCGCCACGGAAACGCCGTGGACCTCAAATCGCCGCCCGGAATCGAGCAATTCCCCAATTGCTTTGAGCGCGTCGGAAACCGCGTTTAGCTTGGGGCGGCGAGTGCTTCCGACGGCCACAATCATCGTCTTCATAGGCGCCGCGCTATTCACATTCGCTCACATCAATTCGCGCCAACGCGCGCGATCTTGCTTCAGTCCTTCCACAACGGACTCTGTCTTTCACGCGAATACCGGCTGGCGAGGTATTCTTTCAGCGATTCGATTGTCGTGAAAACCTGGTCCGAACAGCCGATCATCCAGCCGCTCACCTGCTCGACGGGCAGCGGCGTCACCAGATAGACGGGTATCCCTTTTCGAAACGCGAACGTCAGCTCAGCCGGCGTGCCACCGCTCGTCGCGGTCGGGTCGCCCCAGTAGCAAATCAAATAATCGGCTTTGTTCTCGATGAGGTCGAGATCGAACTGGATGATTTTCCGGACCACTCGCCGAAACCTTTCGGGATCTCCGATTTTCCATTCGCGAAAGTGAGCGACTTCCTCGTCCGTAAGATTTTTCTTTTCATCTTCGGCGGGATCGTAAACGCGGTGTCCAAGCTGCTCGCGGAGGAAGGGTGCCAGTTTGCGGCGCCAAAGCTTTCCGCCGCCATCGACGAATTCAATCGGGCCGCAGAGGTACGCTAGCATGGCGATTCGAGGCGCAAGAATCTAACATGGCGTCTCTGGCGCCGCAACGCTCATTCGAGACCCGCAATGAAACGTTCAGCGAGCCAATCCACTCGGGCGATCACGTTCTATGTTGTAAGAGGATTAAAGTGCTGCGAATGGAGCGGGATAAGGGAATCGAACCCTCGCCTCCACCTTGGCAAGGTGGCGTACTACCACTATACGAATCCCGCGAACGATCCTTACCGCAACCGCAGAATATTTATAGCACGCGCCCCCGAGGCCAGACAAGCCGCTACGATTCACTTCGGTACATTGAGACACTACCGCGGCGTTTTCCCCATTTCGCGCCCTGCGTCGTCGACCGCCGGCTTCGCGACTGTTAGTCCACTTCCAAAATGCGAGCCGTCCGCACGACCGGAGAACGCTTCTGACGCGCGGCGAAACGCTCCGCACGCTCGCGGTCGATGTAGACGCGCGCAAATTTCTCACCATCATGGTAATAGACCGTCACTTGCCAGTGACGATGTTTCCGGCGACGGTCGCGGCGCAACCGCGATCGCCCCCTGCCTGCCTTCTTTGGGGCCGTCCTCTTGTTTTTTTTCAAAGGTTCCTGGCTCTCTGAAGCACGGGACGCGGTTGAATTCAAATCACTGGCTGCAACTATTGCAACTCCCGGGCGCCCGCGCAAGTAACTAGCTATGAGTTAACAACTGCAATACGAGCGATATAAACTGTTGTGATAATCTGCACCATCCTGCCCCAATTCGCTGAGTCGAAATCCTCCGTCGGACGTCCAATATACGAGGCAGGGTTGTCCTAAATTTTGACCCTTCCTTGGAACTTTTGCCCAGTCGCATCCGTAGTAGCTGATGAGGGGACGACAATGAGCTGCGATTGCAACGCGTTTGAAATGGCCGACACGGCGATCACGAATAGCCTCGAAATCAAAGATTTAAGAACTCACTCGTCCGAAACTCTCGAAACGTTACGGTGTCTCCTTGCAGGCGGCGCTCTGCTCCGCCCGGATGCCAAACGCCCTCACTTTTATGAGCTCGAGGGCGATTCCTGTGTGTTTTACGTTTATTTATCTCCGGTGGACGGGTCTGTGGAGTTGCTGGCCACTTGGCCGCGCACGCAGAGTCCTGAAGCCCAAAACCGCTGCCACTAGCTTTTCTGACTGCTACGCGGCACTTCTCGCGCGGCAACCGATCCAATACAACTTGAACTAATCATGCACCGCCGTGCTTGCCGGATTCAAGTCCCTGAGGATCTGTTTGTCCAGCTTGAGGACTACAGGGCTCTCACTCGATCGCGCGTACACCGAATTTCCCGAAGCGCTTGAAATGCGAACCTCGGTCTTCTTGCCCGACTTGTCCGTCAACGTCGCTTCAGCGGCGGGCTTGGCCAGTTGGCCGGTGATCGTGCCTGAAGGCGAATCCTCGATTTCCTGAGCCCGGGCGTCGCGAAGTGCTCCCCACATACTCGGACAGTTTGTGGGTTTCGACTTCCCATCCGCGCTCTGCTCGCCCACCCACTCGCCGCTCGCATCCTTCACGCAGGCGCCCGTGATTGTGCCATTGCGAACTTCGAGCCGAACGGCGTCGCTTTCGTTCATATGAATTAACTGCTTGTCACGAAAATCAAAGAATTTCTCGTTGAGCGTCTTGTAAGTCGAATCGGAGATGCGGAATACATACGGCTGCGTGGCCACCTTCGCAAAATACGCGTTCGCATCCTTCTTTCCGACTTCCAATTCAGTTGATTTACTGCCCAGAAAATCGATCCGCAATGTCACTGGCGGATTCGCCAGGCCGTATTTCCCCAGGTCCTTTGATGCATCGCTCACAAAGGAGGTAACGCGCGCCGTCGAAATTCCGTCGAGAAACGAAGAAATCGCCGAGCCGTCCGCGGCAGCCGCGCGGGGCTTATCGAGGCTCCAGGTTGACTTGCCTTTCGTCGCCGCAATCTCGCCGGACTCGTTCTTGAGTTCAAAGGCAGTCGCATCGGCCGTCTGAAAATGCAGGACGGATTGGTCGCGGAAATCATCCACCGGCTTGTCGCTGCTCGTCAGAATTGTATCGGAAAGCATCGTCACGTCCTTCGCGCCGTCGACGATCGCGTAAACGTCGGTTCCAGAGAAATCCTTGCCGCCAAGTTTCAGCGTGTGCTTCGCGCCGTTCCTTAGCGTAAATTCCAAAGTGACAGCCGGATTCGTCAATCCGAAAATCGCCTGCTGTTCGGGTGTCGGCGAAATCGTCCGGATCACGCGCTCGCTCGCAAGCTCGCTGGCGATTGCGCCCGCCGTCGAGTCGTCCGCCTGCGTCGCCAGTGGCTGCGTCATATAAAAACCATCGGGGCGTTTCTCAAGCGTGACCGTCGTTCCATTCCGCAGGATCGTGATAGACGCAACATCGGACGGCAACATCGAAAATGCGGGCTTGGCGTTGGCGTCGGCGGAGGTGCTAGTGCTGTTGTCCGTATCGAGGTCCGAGCTGGGTTTCGCGTGCTTCACGTCGTAGTAGTAAACGAACGCGCCCAGCGCAATCGCCAGCAGAAATATGATCCCCGTGGTTTTCTTCATGCGGACCTACCGCCGCTTCCACCAGATCACGATCCCGGAAATCACCACGATCCCGGGAATAAGCAGCAGGCTAGCCCACGTGAGTTCCCGCTGCTGCGTTTCTGTTAACGTCACGCGCCGGTTCGTGGGGCTCTTCGGCCGGATCGAAATCAAATCCTCGTCCTGCGCCAGCCAATCGATGGTATTCAGAAATAGGTCGCTGTTGCGCTGCAGCCCGGCAAACTGATTCGACGCGAAATCGGAATCACCAATGACCACCAGCCGCCCGTTCTTCGCGCTTTCGTCCGGAGGGCCTTTGCGTTCGGCGGCGACTCCCAGTGAAAGCGGCCCGGCCGTCTTGGGATCGAATTGCACTTCTTTGGCCTTGAGATTCGGTATCGTGAAGCTCCGCGCCGACGTCTTCAGCAACTCCACATCGGAGGGCACGCTCTTATTCTTATCGGCGATGCTAACGGTCCGCGCGAGCGGAAAAAACGTCATCGAGCCGTTGAATCCCTTTGTGATCGGGCTCTCGCCGTAATCCACCACCAGCGGAACGGCCGGCCCGGTCCCGAAAAGCCGCCCCACTCCGCTGGCATCCACGACGACGTTATTCCCCAGATTGATATTCCAGGCCTGAAGCACATTCTCGAGCTTCGGATCCATCTCCGGGTCGATCAGCAGCAGCGCCTTGCCTCCGCCGTCGAGATATTTCCCGATCATGTCGGCTTCCTGCGGGAAAAGAGACTGCTTCGGTCCATCGTCAACCAGCACGTTGCAATCCTGCGGAACGCTCCCGGCGCTCACCAGGTTCACGTCCTTCGTCTGGTAGCCTTCCTTTTTCAGCGAATCATTGATCCCGGAATAGCCGTCCGTCTCGCTCGACTGGATCGATTTCTCGCCGTGCCCGGTGACAAAGCAGACTGTCTTCACGGTATTTCGTGTCACTTTCAGGATCGCGTTGGTGATGTCTTGTTCGTTGGTGTCCTGCAGAATTTCGTTGTGGCCGTTCGACGTCACCACCACTTGGTTGAATCGCGTCACGCCATACTGCTTCGCCAGTTCGGGCTTTTCCTGCGGATCCACATCGCGAAAGTGCAGATGCGGTCCAAGGCTGGTGTATTCCGACATCCGATCGCGTAATTCCTGATCGGGCATTTTCGCGAACCGAATCACGTCCACATCCTGCTTCAATCCGCTCACGATTTTTTTCGACTGATCGGAAAGCGTATAGAGCTTCTCAGTGGTGAGATCGAATCGTTTGGAATGCTTGTAGCCCAGAAAATTCAGGAAGCCCAGAATCGCCACGACGCTGATCACCAGCGTCAGCGTATTTGTGCCCAACCTCGACGATCTCTTCCCGAAAAACGTGAACACGCCCCGATATCCGAAAACCAGCGCCCCGACAATCAGCACGCCTCCGGAGATCAGAAGAATCTTGCTGGTCAACAGCAACTCGTCCTGAATCGTGTAGCGCAGGTAGCCGCCGAGCGCCAGCGCCAGCCCCAGCGTGGCGGCGAACCGGATCAGTTCCTGCCGGTCCCATTTCATCTCAGTCTTTCCTCCCAAATCGCTCGCCTCATGCTCGCCCGCAATCTACGCTCGGCGCCAACGCATCGAATCGATGCTGCGCACGGTCAAAAAAAGGCCCAGAAAAATAAAGCTGACGTAATAGATCAAGCTCGAAGTGTCGATCACGCCCCTCGTGAAATCGTCATAGTGCTTGATCACCGAAAGATATTGGACCGCCGCGCCGAAGCCGCTGCTCGCGCCGCGCGATCCGAAATCAATCACCCACAGAATCAGGCACGCCCCGAAAGTCAGCACCGCCGCGATCAGCTGGTTTTCCGTTAGCGACGAGAAAAACGATCCCAGCGCGAGCAGCACTCCTCCCAGAAGCAGCGCGCCCAGATACGCGCACAGCAATATCCGCCACGGCGCTGCCGGATCGCTGTGGCCCAGCACGATCGCCGAATAAATCATCGTCGGCAGCAGCATGATGATGAACAGCGTCATCAGCGCCAGATATTTTCCGAGGACGATCTCCGTGTCCGTCACCGGCGACGTCATCAGCAGTTCCATCGTCCCGCGCTTCCGCTCCTCTGCGTACACGCCCATCGTCAGCATCGGCGTCACGAATAGAAACAACGATGAAAGGATTCCGAAGAAGTCCCGCACCAGCAGCGACGGCACATCGATTCCCCCGCCGAACTGGTTCATTCCCATCTCGAACGCCTGCTCAACCAAAATTACAAAAATCTTCGTGAAGAAAAATCCGGCCACGAACAGAAAAACGCCGACCACGATGTACGCGATCGGCGAAACGAAATAGTGGGCCATCTCCTTGCGATAAACGGCGTACAAGCCTTTCATCGTTCGCTACGCTCCTTGGCTCGCGCTTTCCGGCGCATGCTCGGCTTCTTCCGTCGTCAATTGCAGGAAGATGTCTTCCAGGCTCAGGCTCACGCCGCGCAGCTCGTAGAGCGGCCAGCCCTTACCGACAATCTTCGCGGCGATCTGGCTTCGCACGTCCTGCGCCGCCGTCGATTCAACCGTCGCTGCCAGCACTCCGGTCGTTCCAATCGGCGCGATCTCAATCTTTCCAATTCCGTTGATCTCCTGCACGGCCTGGCGCAATGCGTTCTCGTCCGCCTGCGTTTCAAATCGCACTTGCTGTCCGCCCTTGAGTTGCTTTGTGAGATTCGCCGGCGTGTCCACCGCGGCGATCTTGCCGCGGTTGATGATCACCACTCGATCGCACGTCATGCTCACCTCGGGCAAAATGTGCGTCGAAAGAATGATCGTGTGGCTGCCCGCCAAGCCTTTGATGAGATGACGCACTTCGATGATTTGTTTCGGATCGAGGCCTACCGTCGGTTCGTCGAGAATAATGACGTCCGGATCGTGCACCAGCGCCTGCGCGATTCCCACGCGCTGCTTGTAGCCGCGCGAGAGCCGCTTGATGAGCTCGTCGCGCTTGTCCGTGATATTCGTCTTCGCAAGCGCATCTTCGATTCGGCTCGCGCGTTTCTCCGATGGAACATTCTTGATTCGCGCCACGAAATCGAGGTACGACCCCACCGACATGTCCGTATAGAGCGGCGGATTCTCCGGCAGGTAGCCTATCCGTCGCCGCACTTCAATCGAATCGTCGAATACATCGAACCCGGCAATCTTCGCCGTACCGCTGGTCGCCGGCAAAAAGCCTGTCAGAATCCGCATCGTCGTGGTCTTTCCGGCGCCGTTCGGCCCCAGAAATCCCAGAATTTCGCCCTTATTGACGGTAAAGGAAATGTGATCGACTGCGGTTTTGTCGCCGAATGATTTCGTTAAGTCCTGAACTTCTATCAACGCCTGCCTCCTGCCCGGACAGAACTCACCAAACGAATTTCACTTATTGGGAGGTAAAGTTTGGTTCCAGCGTTGCCTGACCCTGAAAGCAACCATCTTTTATATCAAACTTTGCGCTGGAAAGGAAAACGCCAGGCGCCCTGGCAGTGGGTCACTTCCCCGTTGATCGTATGGGTTCTGGTAAGCAGGCGAACGTTTCCAAGCAACGCGGTGATATCAGCGGTTGAACTCTCGCAATATAATAAGGGCGCACCATCCAGCCCGCGCGGGCCGAGAACAGCGCGCCCTCCAGTTTTGCCGATTTAATCAGCCGAAACGGCAGTTGGTGCCAGTCTCGAAGTTCTCTGCTTCCGCCGATCCTCGGCGAGGTCGAAGCGATCGAGGTTCATCACTTTGGTCCACGCCGCCACGAAGTCGTTCACAAACTTCTCCTGGCAGTCCGCGCACCCATAGACTTCCGCGAGGGCGCGCAGCTCCGAGTGCGAACCGAAGATGAGGTCGACACGCGTGCCCGTCCACTTGGCCTGGTTCGTCTTGCGGTCGCGTCCCTCATACACGCCATCCGAGCCAGCGGACGGCTGCCATTCAGTGCCCATATCAAGCAGGTTGACGAAGAAGTCGTTCGTCAGGGTTTGCGGCCGCTTGGTGAAGACGCCGTGCGCCGACTTCCCGTGGTTTGCGCCCAGGACGCGCAGGCCACCGATGAGAACCGTCATCTCCGGCGCCGTCAGCGTCAACAGTTGCGCCTTATCGATCAGCAGCTCCTCCGCTGACACGCTGAACTTGGCTTTGAGGTAGTTGCGGAACGCGTCCGCCGCCGGTTCGAGGTAGGTGAAGGACTCCACATCGGTTTGCGCCTGTGACGCATCGGTTCTACCGGGCGCGAAGGGAACGGTCACGTTGTGCCCCGCCTTCTTCGCCGCCTGCTCGACTGCAGCTGAGCCGCCGAGCACGATCAGGTCGGCCAGCGACACTTTCTTGCCGCTGGACTGCGAAGCATTGAATTCCTTTTGGATCGCTTCGAGTTTTTGCAACGTTTTCGCCAGTTGCGCTGGTTGGTTGACCTCCCAGTCCTTCTGGGGTTCAAGCCGGATGCGCGCGCCGTTCGCTCCGCCGCGCTTATCCGAGCCTCGGAATGTCGACGCCGACGCCCAAGCCGTCGAGACCAAGTCGGAAATGGACAGCCCGGACGCCAGGATTTTCGCCTTCAAGGCTGCTATATCCTGCTCCCCGATTAGCGGATGATTCGCTGCCGGGATCGGGTCTTGCCAGATCAACTCCTCCGCCGGGACCTCCGGGCCGAGATAGCGGGAACGCGGGCCCATGTCGCGGTGGGTGAGCTTGAACCACGCGCGGGCAAACGCGTCGGCGAACTCATTCGGATGCTCGTAGTAACGCCGGGAGATTTTCTCGTAGGCCGGATCGATTCGCAAAGAGAGGTCCGTGACAAGCATAGTTGGCGCATGATGCTTCGACGGGTCGCAGGCGTCCGGAATTGGCGTGGCACCGCCTTTCGCCTGAAACTGATAGGCGCCGGCAGGGCTTTTGGTCAGTTCCCATTCGTAGCCGAAGAGGTTCGCGAAGAAATTGTTGCTCCACTTCGTCGGTGTCTGACTCCAGGTGACTTCCGGTCCGCCTGTAATTGCGTCTTTGCCCATGCCCGTGCCATGACGGCTCTTCCAGCCGAGGCCCATCTCCTCAATCGGCGCTCCCTCGGGCTCGCGGCCGACAAGCTTCGGATCGCCGGCGCCGTGGGTTTTGCCAAATGTGTGACCGCCGGCAATCAGCGCGACCGTCTCCTCGTCGTTCATGGCCATACGGCGAAACGTTTCGCGAATGTCCCTGGCTGCGGCGACGGGATCCGGCTTGCCATTCGGGCCTTCCGGATTCACATAGATGAGACCCATCTGAACCGCAGCTAGCGGATTCTCGAGCACCCGGTCGCCCGTGTAGCGCTTGTCGCCAAGCCAAGTGTCCTCTGTGCCCCAGTACACGCCTTCGTCAGGTTCCCACACATCGGGTCGCCCGCCGCCAAAGCCGAAAGTCTTGAAGCCCATCGACTCGAGGGCGACATTGCCTGCCAGGATCATCAGATCGGCCCAGGAGATTTTCCGGCCGTATTTCTGCTTGATCGGCCAAAGCAGCCGGCGTGCCTTATCGAGATTCGCATTGTCCGGCCAGGAGTTGAGCGGCGCGAAGCGCTGCTGGCCGGCGCCGGCGCCGCCGCGTCCATCGCCGATGCGGTAGGTGCCCGCGCTGTGCCAGGCCATGCGAATGAAGAGCCCACCGTAGTGGCCGAAATCCGCCGGCCACCAGTCTTGGCTGTCCGTCATCAGCGCGTGCAGGTCCTTCTTCACCGCTTTCAGATCGAGTTTCTTAAACTCTTCCGCGTAGTTGAAAGTCTCGCCCATCGGATCGGACTGGGCCGAGTTCTGGCGAAGAATCCTGAGGTTTATTTGGTTCGGCCACCAGCTGCTGTTGAACCGCATTCCAACATTCGTGGCTCCATGCATAACGGGACATTTCGTTTCAGTGGCCATCGTTTGTTCTCTCCTTCAGCTTGGCTGAAAATTGAATTAAAAAAACTGTGGCGATCTGCGAAATCATTTTGCCTTTTAGCATTCGAGCAGTCGCTGCGGTGGCGCCTGCCGTCGCGCGCCTTTTATTCGGTGTCCGCACACCCTCGAGACCTAACGCGAGCCGTGCCGCGGAGCGCACTTCGTGCAGAGCCCCCGGAAAATGAGTTCGCATTCGCGAAAAATCCGCTTACCGAAGAAACCCGAAGCAGGTCTGGGCAGGTCGTACCACTTCAGGTCCTCAACATTGCCGCATCGGTCGCAAATGAAGTGGTGATGCCGCATGCCTTTGGCATCGAATCGCGCGGCGCGGCCCTCGACGGCCACTTCACGCACCAAACCGGCCTGCACCAGGTCCCGCAGATTGTTGTAGGTGGTGGCCCTTGAAGAACGCGGATCCGCGCGATTCACGGCTTCGAAGATTTCGGCAGCCGTGGGATGCCTGTTGCATTCCATCAGGAATGCCATCACGGCGTAGCGTTGCGGGGTGCACCGCAGCCCACTGCCCTCGAGCGACCTCTTAACCCCGTCGGCATCCATGAACACATTTTAATATGTCTAATCTAAGATTTTGTCAAGAGCTTCTACTTGTCCACTGAATGAGTGGCACTCGGCTGTTCGGGATCGAGATTTCCTGCGCACCAGGAATTGGAGCGGGGTCTGGTAATCAAAACCTTCACCGCTGGGCCGGGCGGGGCTTCGGAAGGCGCGGGAATCGTCCTCTTCGGTGTTACTGTGTATTTCCTCTGGCGCGCTCGGGCGCGTGTCCGCTCATCTTGAAGTCGCCACTCGCTCCGATTTGAAAAAGACTGTATTCGCTGCTATGGTGGCCGACATCAAAGCGGCAATATTCCACGGCCTAATTTATGTATCTCTCGACTGTTCTTCTACTGATGGTAGTGTTGCCGATCGGCTCGATTGCCGCCGAATATTTCTACTTCCATAGCCCTTTGCCGTTGATGTTGCTCGTCGGGAAATGGTTCGTGTTTTGGGGTGCAGGTATCAGGCTCTTCCTCGCCGGCCTACGGCAGTTTTTTCAGCCCCATTTTACCGCCGAAGAAATATTCCACATCAAAAGCGAAGATGCGTTGCCGCTTGTGCGCGAGCTCGGTGTGGCGAATTTCGCGACCGGCATCGCCGGGATAACCTCCCTCGCCAAGCCCGGTTTCGTCCTGCCGGTAGCCCTTATCGGCGCCATATTCTATGGAATTGCTGGCATCCGGCACATGACAGACAAGGCGAGAAGCTTTAATCAGAACATCGCGCTGGCCAGTGATCTCTTTATATTTCTGGTCTTCGCTGCATATCTCGGTTTCGTAGCACTCGCCTGAAAATTGGAATTGGGGCCGTGGCGCGACCTTGGGCTGTGCCAAATCTCATCGCTCGCTGCATGAAATACCAAGCGTGCGGCAAGGCGATTCAAAGGCGTGGACGTAGGTAGTTAAAGCGGTATGGCTAGTTCAGCGAGAAGTGAGGAGCGGCGCGAATCACGCGGATGCTTCGAATCCGGGTGGTCAGGACGCGGTTGCCAAATTCCAGGCGAAGCCCGCAGGCAGCGACGATGTCCTGTTTAATGGCGCTCCCGCCCCACGTGCAACCATTAATGGCCATTTTTACGGGAGACATCTTTTGCGAGTCGAACCAGCCGCCCCAGACCCAGTAGTGCGAGCCGTCGAGAACCCAGATGGTGTATTGCGAATTTCGCGTGGTCACAACGATAATATCGCCACCGCGGAGGTCGCGTTTACGTACCTCTTCCAGGCCTCTTGCATGTGCCACTACAGAGTCCAAGGTTTGGGCGATCCCAGCCATCGTCCCACCTAGCTCGAATGGTGCGATACTCCCACTCGCAAGTCAACTGGCTGGACACCCCACGTGCGTCAACCAACAGCCGTACCGATGTACAGGGGTTTCCCCTTAGAAGGCAAAGCGAACGCCCAACTGCGCCGTGAAGGGAATGCCGACCGTCGTGCCGGGTCCAAAGAAATCGCCGAACGCGCCGCTTGCCACGCGCAACTGGTTGAGGCTGGTGATGGGCGTCGTCGTGGTGCAGGCCGCATTCGTGCAGAGGTCGGTAACGTTGCCGGCCTGCACTTGCGACTGGGGGACCGGCAGCGCCGCGATATTCGTTACATAGAACGCGCCGGGATTGTTGCGATTGAAAATATTGAACAGTTCGACGAATGGCGTGATGGTGTATCGCTCGCGGAGAGTGACGGGACGGCTGATGCGCAAGTCCGCCTGAATATATGGGGTGCCGCGAAGCGTATCGAGCGGTACGGGCGAGCCATTCACCTCGGCGCGGTCATCCGTATCGTCGCCGACTCCAAAAACCGGCACACTCGTCGTCAAGGTAAACGGGCGCCCGCTTTCCGCCTGCGTGAGCGTAGTCAATTCCACGCCGCCCGGAACGTGAACAGTGCCCGCCAGAACGAATCGCTCGAGCACATCTTCTCCTGACGGGCCATAATCGCCGGGGCCAAACGCGTGCAGCGGATTGCAGACGCCGTTGACGTAATCGAAAAGCTCGCCGAGGACGCAGCCCCAGGTATCCGCGCGCGATAGCGTGTAATTTGCCACCAATTCAAATCGCCGCGTCACATTGCCCTGCAAGTGAAGCAAGAGCGCGTTGTAGCTCGAGCGATTGTCGGTGCGGAAGACCGTGATGTTCGGCACGTTGTTCCGCTGATCGGTGACGTCCTGGGGAAAAAGCGGCGAAAATAGCGTATATCCAGCCTGATATTGGTAGCGGCGGTAGGCGTGGTTGCCCTCTTCGTGCGTGTAATCCGCGGAAACAACCCAATGGGAGTTGAATGCATGCTCGACGCCCGCCGTGGCGTGGAGTGCGTAGGGCGTGTGGTAATGCGGGTCTATGATCGCTCCCGATCCGGCAACGTTGCCAATCGGGCCAACCGAAGCCGCTGACGGCAAACACGAAGGTCCCACCAGCGTAACGCCGGAGAGCGTGCAAGTTCCTGCGGGCTGATTGACGGCCTCGAATGCGCTCACCCAGCCGTTCTGCGCGAGATCGTTGAAGAATAGCCCGAAGCCCGCGCGAATCACGGTATTCGTCATTCCGTCGGGAGTATAGGCAATGCCCAATCGCGGGCCCACCTGGCCGCGATAATCGTGCGGCGTGCCGCTGACCAGCGGAATTTGCAGGGCGCTCAAAGTGAGAAGCGCGGGATTTAGGGCCTGGCTTTGTCCCGAGGCGATGAACAATCCGAAAGTCGTGTCGTAGCGGAGCCCGTAATTCACGACGAGCCGCGGCGTCGCCCGCCACGAATCTTCGGCGTAGAGGCCCAGGCGCTGGATATTTTGCGAAAAGCTGCCGTTCCCCGCCGGAGTGAAGGCTCTTCCCGCCGCGTAATCGGTTGGGAATTGCGCAAGGTTCGTCAGGTAGTAAGTCGGATCCTGGGGAAACGTGACCAGAGTTTCTTGCGTCGCTGCGAGCGCGCCGCTCAAGACAGGCTCGTGAATGAAGCTGACGCCGAAGCGTGGTGCGTGCGCGCCCGTGTCGTGGCTGACGTCGTAGCGAAATTGATATTTCTCCTGATTGCGAAGAACCGGAAACGCCGTGATGGGCGTGATGAACTGGTTGTCTCCGAAGGTTTCGAGGCCGGAGACGGTGCTGGACGTCGAAGTGAACGGAAACGCGAGCGCAAAGCCCAGATGCGAATTGCGCTCCTCGGTCAGGTGCAGCCCGCCGGCATCGAACACGAACGAGCCGAGCCAGGTTCGATTGAACGTGGTGTGGTTGCTGATCACCAGATTCATGTAGTTGTTGTGCGTGGTCGCGCCGGTCGAAGGAAGCGCTCCCTGCTGCACGAGCGCATTGTGGGTGGTGTAATTGTCTACGGCCGCGCGCATGAACCACTGCGAAGTTTCGGACTGCGCCCAGTCGAACCGGGTCGTTCCGAGATAATCGCGGAACGGCACGGGGATGCTGCTGGGTACCGCGATGGACGTCACGCCAGGAATCAGGCCATCAGCCGCCAGCTGTGCGAGCGCCTGAAATTGCGCCTGGCTGGCATCGCTGTACGCGATGCTCGCATCTTCATGGACTGCTTCGATCGAGGAAAAAAACCAAATCTTGCCGTGGACGATTGGCCCACCAAGAGTTCCCGCATAATTCTGGCGCGAGAACGGCTGCTTCGGATTCGGGGCCGGATTATCAATCGGGAAACGCGCGTTCAACGCCGCGGCCCGCCCGTAGAACGCGCCGCCGCCATGCCAGGTATCCGTCCCGTGCCTGGTGGTGATTACCACCGAAGCGCCGGTAGTCCGCGATGTGTCGGCATCTTCCTGCGCCGTGCGGATCGCAAATTCCTGGATGTCGTCGGGCGAAAAATTCTGAAGAAAGCCGCCGATGTAATCGTCGGAATCATCGCCGCCATCGACGGAGAGTTCGTTATTCAAGCCCGAGCTTCCGCCGGTGGAAACCGCGGTGATTCTTGCTTTGGTCGGGTCGGAAGGCTCGACAGGCTCTGTGCCCGGAGAAAGATAGGCGATATTGGCGAAGCTGCGCGCGGCGAGCGGAATGGTGTTGAGATCGTGCTCCGAAATGGCCGCTTGATGAACGGCGGTCGAGGTATCCAGCGGCTCGGTGGTGACGGAGGATGCCGTACCCTGCACGGTGACGGATTGCTGGAGTTTTGCGGGCTTCAAGGTCACCGAAATGCTTCGCACCGAACTCACGGCGACCTCCACATCGGAAGTCGCCTCCTCAAAGCCGGTGGCGCTCACTTTGAGGCGATAGTGTCCTGGACGCAAAGTGTCAACGCGAAACGCGCCGCTCGAATCGGCTACAGCACTCCGTTCGAGCGAGGTCTCCATTTCCTCCAACGAAATCTTCGCCCCGGCGACGCGTCCTCCGGTCGAGTCCACCACGACTCCAGCCAGGGAGCCCTCCAGAATCTGCGCGCGTAAAATGGCGGGCACGGCGAACATCAGGATGCCGAGAATCGCAGGCAACAGCAGCTTGGCAATACGCATCCACGCTCCTGAAAAGAAACGCCAAATTATGCCAGACGCCTATAGGGGTGTCGATGTCGAAGCCGCCTTGCGCGTCTGGCGTTTCGGAATTCATTCACGTCGCGAGGGGAACTGAGAACCGCGTTGACACTGCCAGCCCGTTTTGTTATTCAACCTGTTCGCTTTCTTCTCGGAATAGTGATCTGAGTCCCCACTTGCCACGCAAAGGGACCTAGCCCGGCCACCCAGAATCCCCGGGGGATTTCAGCCCTGCCAGCGCGGGTGAATCGCGAATGGCTGGTGGAGCATAACGAAAGGTGCGACATAGCTTGCTGAGACGGCTGTCTGCGGTTCCTACTCTCGCCTGCATTCTGGTCGCGATATTTCTCGCGGGCGGCTGCAATCGATCGAGCCCGGTTGGCGCGATCGCACTCACGTTGATGCCTCAGACGAGCGTGTCGCTGGATGAAGGCAATGTCTACAGTTTTACGATTCTAGTGGCGAACGACTCCACGAATTCCGGCGTGGTCTGGCAGATTTACAACGATACGACCACAACTCCTTTCAGCTGCAACATTCCATCCTGCGGCTCTCTTTCCAACAATACGCCGTTCGGCGTGACCTACACCGCCCCGACCGGCCTGGTCGCTACGCAAAAAATCACCTTGCAGGCCACCTCGGCCGCGATTGCCAGCGTGACAGTCAAGGCCACAATTACCGTCGTCCTTCCGATGATCGTCAACACTCTGTCTCTGCCGAGCGGCGAGAATGGAATTGCTTACCGGCAGACAATTTCAGTCACGGGAGGCGTGAGTCCGCTCAATTACAGCATCGCTTCAGGAAGTTTGCCCGCAGGAATCAGCGTCGGCGCCGGCGGAGTCATTGCGGGCACGCCCAGCTCCGCCGGCAGTTCGCAGTTCGTGCTGAAGATTTCGGACTCAGGCTCGCCACCCGCGTCAGTGACGCAGGGCTATACGATCACGATTGCCCCGCCGCCGCCTCTGGCGATATCCACAACTTCGCCATTGCCTGAAGGAGTGGTCGGTTCGGAGTACAGCGCTACGATTGCATCAACAGGCGGAACTCCGCCGCTCACCTGGACTCTGATCGGAATGCTCCCGGCCGGTCTGACGTTTACGACGCAGGTATCGACCGGCTCGACCACGCCCTACACAACGGGTGAAATTTCCGGCGTGCCGCTGAGCTCGGGAACCACAACTTTCTCCGTCGAGGTTCAGGATTACTCGATCCCGGTGCAAACGGCGACCGCATCATTCAGTCTCACGATTAATCCGGGTCCGCCGCTGGCGATCACCACGACTTCGCTGCCAGGCGGCACAACCGCGATCGGCTACACCGCCGTCGTGCAGGCCAGCGGTGGCGCGGCACCGCTGACGTGGAGCTCTGGTCCCGGACTTTTGCCGCCGGGCCTCGCGCTCAATCCCATGGACGGCACGATCACGGGCACGCCAATCCGGACCGGAACCTCGAATTTCACGATCAGCGTGACGGATTCGGAGGTTCCGGCGAAGAGCGTCTCGATGAACTACAGCATCGCGGTCGCTGCAAACTCCGACGTGCTTCAGGAATACCAGCTGTTCAACGGGCCGTATGCTTTTCTATTCAGCGGTTACGGCAAGATCAATTCGGCCGTAACCTTTCCTGAAATTATCGCAGGCCAAATGACCGTGAGCGGCAACGGCGCAATTACCGGGGGCGTGGAGGATGTCAACTCCAACGGCGCACTGACGAATCTCAGCTTCACGGGCAGCTACACGATTGGCACCGATGGTCGCGGCTCGATGATTCTCACCGTGACGGGGCCCTCCGGGCAGCAAATCATCCAAACCTATCAGCTCGCTCTGGACGCGGAGGGCAACGCTCAATTCCTGGAATTCGATAACACCGGAAGCCGGGGCTCCGGCATTCTTCTGAAACAGTCATCCGTCGCGTTTTCATCCGGTACGTTCAACGGGCTTTACGCATTCAGCTTCTTCGGATTCGATCAAAATCTGAAGCGCACAGTTGTGGCTGGCGAGTTTCACGCGAATGGATCTTCGGCGCTGACGGACGGCGAGGCCGACCAGAACGATAACGGCTTCATGCAGAATTTCGCGATCAACGGACAGTTCGGCTCCATAAACCCCGCAGGGCGCGGCTCGGCATCGCTTTTCTTTTCGCCGAACACGCAGGATTACACGGTTTATTTGGTGTCGCCGTCCGAAGCCTTTTTCGTTGCGACCACGACCAGCACGACGAACTCTTCGGGCCAAACCACGACTACGGATTCATTCCCCTCCGGAGGAATCGCATACCTTCAAAACGGCAGCCCCTTCTCCGGCATTTCGCTCGCCGGCAACTACGTGGTGAGTGGAACGGGAACGTCGGCGTCGGGAAACTCGAGTATTTTCGGAAGCCTGATGACGCTCGCGTCCACCGGCGCCTCGAGCGGCACGGATACGCCGACGGCTTTCGATCAAAACGATGGCGGCACAATTTCTTCGGCGGTTCCCGCGGCCGGCTCGTATTCCGTCCTGCCGAACGGAAGAGTTTCATTTACAGGGGGGACGGGACGCCTCGGAGTCGCCTACATCGTCAATTCGAATCAGGCGGTGTTCGTCGGCACCGACTCCGAAGCGACGCTGGGCTCGATTGATTTGCAAAGCGGCGGACCAACCTTCGGCACTTCGTCGGTGCAAGGCCAGTTCACGTTAAAAAATCCCACGTCGGCCGACATGCAAGCAACGACGTTGAGCGGCGTTCCGGCAGCGGATGGCGCGGGCAATTTGACTGGCGAAATTGATCTTGTCACCGGCAGCGACACGCAGACTCTGGCGGCATCGCTTGCGGCGACGTATACGGTTGCCCCCAACGGCGCGGGCGCGATAACCAACGGCAGCGGCGCGGGCCTTCCGGGGGGCCTGGCGATGTTTTTGATTTCACCGGAGAGAATCAGGCTGGTCTCGACCGATCCGACGGACGCGCATCCGACGCTGTTCTTCCTCGATTATTAGCGCGCCGGATGAATTGGCCGGCGGCGCAGCAGCGCCGTTGGGCGTGAAATTGAATTCAGGTTATCGCCGCTACTTTTTCTTGTCTTCTTCCAGCCGTAGCGCAGCAGAGTTGATGCAGTAGCGCAAGCCCGTGGGCTTCGGACCGTCGTTGAAGACGTGTCCGAGATGCGCGTCGCACTTGGAGCAAATCACTTCGTCGCGAATCATGCCGTGAGTAAAGTCGCGCTCGACGGCAACGCTCTTGTCGTCGGCGGGCTTCCAGAAACTAGGCCACCCCGAGCCGGAATGAAATTTCGCATCGCTGCTGAAAAGCGGCTGGCCGCAGCAAACGCATAGGTACGATCCGGGCGCCTCGGTGCTTTCGTACTCGCCAGTGAACGGAGGCTCGGTTCCCTTCTCCCGTGTGACGTGAAATTGATTGGGCGTCAGTTGCTTCTTCCACTCCGCTTCAGATTTTTTGAGTTTGTCGTCCATGTCTCCCACCAGTGATCCATCTCGCAACCGACATTATATTCCAGACGAACGCGGTTGCGCTCGCTACCAGCCGCCACCACCGCCGCCTCCTCCTCCGCCGCCTGATCCGCCGCCACCGCCTCCTGCGGAGCCGGGCGCGGAAGACGATGACGAAATGGCGCTGGCGAATGAACCGGAGAGCGAGCCGGCGAAGCCGGCCGCGCCGAGATCGCCCCATGACGCGCCCGAATACCACGCCGGCGAGTACGCCGCGGAATTCGCGCCGGGCGCGTGGCCGGCGCCGTCGATAATTCCGGCGAACTTCTGCGCCCAGGCTTGTTCGACGTCGAGCGCCAGCGCGTAGGGAAGTAACTTTTCAAAAACCTCGGGCGTTTTCTCCGGCGGATATGCGCGATTCAAGCGATCACCTTCCACGGCGCCAAGAAACATTTTGAAGCCTTCGATCTTGTCGAGAACGGATCGTCCGGCGCTCGTGGGACGCTTCAATAGCCGGTGGAACAGAACGTGAAGCGCGGCGGTGGCGAGCAATGCGACGACAACCGCTGACGTCGCCGTCTTTGCTAAGAGCGTGATTCCAACGACTTCGCCGATCAAGAATGGAAGCATGAAGAGCGACAAGAAAAATGCCTTGGCCATCATCGCCGACTTAAGGTGACCACCCTGAAACGCTCCCATCCACATATGACCGGCCGCAGCCACCATCGAGCCGACCGCAATGCTCCAAATTGACAGCCATACGCAGAGGAAGCCCACGATGAAAATCTTTGGCGGCTCCAGGCTGGCGATCAGCGCGAGCAACACCACACTCGAGATCACAATTCCCGGAATCATGTACTTGGCGTTGGTGACGAAATACGTTTTCTCTTCGGCGATCTTGAGCCAGGACTTCAGTGCAGCAATCGTTTTCGAAATCAGAACATGATTTTCGTTGTGCAGCCAGACTTCGGTGCGTCCGTCCAGCAAGGCACCGGCGACCGCGTTTTCGTCCGGCGTCAATTTCACATTTTCATTGGCCGTTCGATAGAGGGTGTAGGAGCCGGCTTGCTCTTTGATCTGCACCAATCCCTTTACGGCCATATCTAGGATCGCGGCGGTGAGAACTTTGTTGTCGTAGCCCATCCGGACCAGATAACGCATAGCCGCGGGCGAAAATCCGTCCGGCGGCTCGTAGAGCGGCATGATGACGCCATGCTGCGGACCGCGGCCGATCATCACCCATACGAGCAAGTAATATGCCGTGAGCACGATCAGCCCAACGATGACAGCCACCGCGCCACGGTTGTCGTTCATGAAATACTGAAATTTCATCGCCGCGGTCGGCTCGACAAAATAGCCTTTCGGCCATTTGAGCAAAATTGTCAGGCCGTTCCGCGGAGGAAGCGCGTGATTCGCCTGGAATGAGAAGCTGCCGTCGGGATCCACGGCGGCCGTCAAGTCCTGCTCCATTGAGTTCTGCGGTCCCGTGTAGCCGCTTAGACTTACGTCACTCGCCGGAATTTTCTCCAGAAGGTGAACCGTCGCCGAAGCGGATCCGATAGGAAATTGCCAGCCGTTACCTGTGGCATTCCAGAACAGTTCATCGTGATCGCCGAAAAAACCGAGCTGGCGATTCGTGACGTAGTCGATTTCGTAGGTGTGCTGGCCAGCGGGAAGAAGTACGTTGGCGCTGCCAAGATAAATTCGCTCACCGTTGCCTAAGTCCTGGACTCGCCATGGCTCGGAATAACCGTCGCGTATCGCGGCGACCACGTGAAATCCAACCACATACCCATTTCCGAAGCGGTCTTTGTAGCGCGTGGGAAAATCGCGAAAGATGCCGTGGCGGAATTGCTGGCCGGCGCTATAGATGCGAATCGTCTCGCGGACGTACATATCGGCGTTTTCGCGGACGTCAATGTCGCTATGGAAATCGAGGATGCGCTCGCGCTGGGCCGCTGCCCGCGGTGCAACAAAAAGACCGGCAAACGCAAGGAATACCACACAGGCGATCGGGGCGATTCCGCGTCTCATCCTGGCTCCAGAGCATTTCTATGGACTTTTGACTATCTTAAGCGGGAATGCTGCAACACAGGTGTTCGGCGAGCGAACTAGTAAAGACGCGGTGCTCGATTGCGCGTGTTGCCTCGGTATGCGGCAGCTGGCGTCGCGTCCGCATTGGCAATTCCACACGAATCGCGAGGGTCGCTTGACAATCCACGCGTGACGTATAAAATCCCGCGCGCGTCCGAAGTTCGGCCATCGGAAACCCATGAAGTCCAACAGGAAAGAAAACAAAACGAAGAAGCTCGCAGACGCAGTTTTGTCGATCGCTGCAGGTTTCCGCTCGGTCTTTGGCCAAGAAAAAGAGCCGAATGCCGGCCGAATGAATGAGCGCCGCGGACTCAAGCGATGAAGTTCGACTCAGTTGCGGACGAAACTAATTCCCTGTAGGCTAAAAGAGTTCAGAGCAATGTCAGATTGGATTGAGACGGGCCGCTAGCTCAATGGTAGAGCAGTTGACTCTTAATCAACGGGTTCCAGGTTCGAGTCCTGGGCGGCTCACCACTTCTTCTTCATCAAGTTAGCGTCTTCAGGTTTACCTGAAACGAAATACTCAGCCCAATCGGGCGCCGGCGCACGGCCACGGCACCGGTGACCTGTTGCGCGCAAATCTAGAGGGACGTTCGTAACGGCCGCGAAATAGCAACACAGGCGCTCTTAAAGCGGCAGTGTTTTTGCCAGGCAGGCGCCGCCGCATTTGCCAAATCCCTTGCAACCGGGCGGAAGTACCGCTTTGGCGCGTTGCCGGATGCGAATCGATGCTAGGTTTTAGTGCTTGACAAAATCAAACACATGTTTTAAACATTTGTTTAACATGGCTCATCGCGCCGTTGTCAAGCCGCTGCTCCCGAACCGCCGCCCGGCGAGTCGCAAGGCTCGCGATTTGACGCGCGACAAACTCATCGAGGCGGCCGGTCACGTCTTTGCCGAACGCGGATATCGCGCCGCGACGATTCGGGAAATCTGCCGTCGCGCGGGCGCAAACGTCGCTGCGGTGAACTACACCTTCGGCGACAAGATGGGGCTGTACACCGAGGTGCTGCGACATTCCGTGCGCGCGGCCAAGACGGCGGACGATGCAGCGCCGCTCTGGATCCCAGCCTTTCTCCGGAAGACACGATTCGCGGCGTGATCCGGGCGCGGCTCAGGAGCCTCTGCCGGGAAGCGCGGCCGGACTGGCACTTCCGGCTGGTGATGCACGAATTTTCGCAGCCCACTCCGGCAATGGGGCGCGTGATCGACGAAGGAATGCGGCCCGTTTATGACCGAATGCGCAAAGCCGTCGGCGAAATTATCGGCTTGCCGCCCGACCACGAGACCACGCGGCTCTCCGTGAACAGCATCGTCGGACAAGTTCTCTTCTACACAGTTTTCCCGGCCGGTGCTCGCGCGGTTGCAGCCGGAGCTGAAGCTGACGCCGGATCAACTGGATCGTATCGCCGACCACATTGCGGATTTCTCATTGGCGTATTTGAGGAAAGTGGGGCATGCACAGCGCCATGGATGAGATGAAAATCGGTACGATGACCCAAGCGCAGCCAAACCCGGAGCAGCGCGCACGCCAGCCCCGCGCTCAGCCAACCGCACCAGCGGAGAACAAAGCCACCGCGTTCGCGCGTCACGCGGATCTTGATCATCGTCGCGGTGGTAGTCGTCGCGGCCGTTGTCTGGGAAGTATTTTTCGCGGCACACCGTCTGCCGCCCAGCATCGTGGCGCTCAGCGGACGCATTGAAGGCGACGATTCGGCGGTGGCGCCAAAAACGAGCGGGAAAATTCTCGAAGTCACCGTGCGCGAAGGCGATACCGTAACGGCGGGCCAGGTGATCGCGCGACTGGACGACGCGCAGGTGCGCGCGCGTGAGGATCAAGCGCAAGGCCGCGCCTCGCCGAGGCGCAGGCGAAATCGCAGGCCGCTCGCGATCAAATCGCGGTCCTCGATCAGCAGTTGCGCCAAAACAATATGCAAACAGGCCAATCGACTACCGATGCCGATGGCCGTGTTCGGCAGGCGCAAGCGGACCTGACGGCGGCGGAGGCGGATCTCACGCAACAGCAAGCGGCGTTGCGGCTGGCGGAATTCAACCGCGACGCCTACACGCGGCTGGCGAAGACCGGCGCAGCTTCCGAACAGCAGGGTCTTCAAGCCCAGGTACAAGCCGACCAGCAAGCCGCTGCGGTCGCTGCTGCGCAACGCCGGGTAGACTCGGCCAGAGGCGCGCTGACGACGGCACAGGCGAATCTGGAGAATCCGCGAATTCACGCTCACGCAGGTTGCCAGCACTGAACGGCAGATCGCCCAGCAACGATCGGAGATCACCGCCGCGAATGCTGAAACAGCCGAGGCGCAGGCGCAACTCGCGCAAGCGCAGGCAGATCGAGTCCGATTTAACCGTGCTGGCGCCATTTAACGGCACGGTGATCACGCGCTCCGCCGAACCGGGCGAAGTGGTGCAAGCAGGCACGGCGATCGTGACGCTGCTGGATCTCTCCAAGGTCTATCTGCGCGGCTTTATTCCGGAAGGTGAAATCGGCAAAGTGAAAGTCGGCCAAGCCGCGCATGTTTTTCTGGATTCCAGCCCCAATCAGCCATTGGACGGCTACGTTCTGCGAATCGACCCTGCAGGCAACGTTCACTCCTGAAAATACCTATTTTCGCGATGATCGCGTGAAACAAGTCGTGGGCGTGAAGGTGCAATTGACACAGGGAATCGGCTTCGCCAAGCCCGGAATGCCCGCGGACGGCGAAATCCTGGCGAGCGGCAACACGTGGCCGCCGCACAAACGAGCGCAATGAGCACTGTTACCACCGGCGGAGCAGAACTCGGCGCGCGCATTGCAGACTCGTCCCGGGCAGCGATTGATGTCCGCGATCTCTGGAAACGCTACGGCGCCCTGGAAGCCGTGCGTGGAATTTCCTTTGACGTCCAACGGGGCGAAATCTTCGGCTTGATCGGAGCCGATGGTGCAGGCAAAACCAGCACATTCCAAATCCTCGCCGGTGTAATGGAAGCTACAAGCGGAACGGCGGAAATTTTCGGCGAGCCCGCGCGCAATGCTCGTTCTCAGACTGGTTACCTTACGCAAACGTTCAGCCTTTATCTAGATCTCAGCGTGATGGAGAACATCCGGTATATCGGCGAGTTGCGGCACGTTTCCACTGAGGAGATTAACGAGCGGGGCGGCCGCTACCTGAAGATGTTTGACATGGATCGCTTCAGCAACCGGCTGGCGGCCCAATTGAGTGGCGGAATGAAGCAGAAGCTGGCGCTGGTGTGCGCGCTGGTTTCAGAGCCGCAAATCCTACTGCTCGATGAGCCCACCACGGGCGTTGATCCGGTATCTCGGCGAGAATTTTGGGACACGCTCGCTCACCTTGCCGGTCAAGGTCTGACTGTGCTGGTTGCCACGCCATATCTCGACGAAGCGGAGCGATGCCACCGCATCGCGTTGATTCACCTCGGCGAGATCCGGCAAATCGGCACGCCGGACGAGTTTCGCGCCAGTTTGAACGCGAAGCGCATCGAGCTGCGCACACCTGAGCTGCGGAAAGCCCTGCGTGCCATAACGAAAGTGGTTGGTCCCGACAATCGCCATTTTTGATGTGCAGCGCTTCGGAGACCGGCTGGATTTGCTCACGCATTCGCCCGAAACCGCGAAGGGAACGGTGGAAGAACTGATGCGCGCGGACGGGATCCCAATCGACGACATGCGTGTGGACGAACCCGCGCTCGAAAATACGTTCGTCGCGACACTTCGTTCGCTCGGCGCAGGAAATGCAGGACACGCCCTTCCCTTCCCGACGCGATCACCGGAGCAAGCGAGGCCAGATCGCGATCGATGCACAAAACTTGACGAAACAATTTGGCTCGTTCACCGCGGTGCACAACGTCAGCATGCAGGTGCGCTACGGCGAGATTTACGGATTGCTCGGCGCCAACGGAGCCGGAAAAACAACGACGATCAAAATGCTGTGCGGCTTGCTGGAACCCTCCACGGGTACCATGCAGCTCGCCGGCGAGCGTGGCGCGCTTCGTTCGACGCGAAATTCGGCAACAGATCGGTTACATGTCGCAGAAATTTTCCCTGTACAACGATTTAACCATCGCCGAGAACCTCGATTTCTTCGGCGGAGTTTACGGTGTGCTCGCTGAGGAGCGGAAAGAAAAGGAACGCTGGGTGCTCGGCTTCTCGGGACTCGAAGGCAAGGAAACGCAGGTCACCGGCAGCTTGCCGGGCGGCTGGAAACAGCGCGTTGCCTTCGGCTGCGCCATCATGCACGAGCCCGGCATTGTTTTCCTCGACGAACCGACATCAGGCGTCGATCCTCTCGCTCGCCGCGCGTTTTGGATGATGATCAATCATCTTGCCGACGCAGGCACCGCGGTGCTCGTAACCACTCACTATCTTGAAGAAGCGGAACAGTGCAACCGGCTTGGATTGATGGTCGCGGGCGAGCTTCTCGTGGAAGGAACGCCAACCGAAATCAAGGCCCAGCAGAAAGGCCACCTGCTCGAATTCCGCGTGGACAATCCGCAGCGCGCCGCCGACCTCTTGAAGTCCGAGACGCAGCACTGGCGCGTTGCTTTATTCGGCAAGCGGCTCCATCTGATCACGGACAGCGACGTTGAAACGGGCATTCGCGAGTACACCCGGAAGCTCGAAGCCGGAGGGGTACGCGTGATGGGTGCGCGCGAAGGACGCTTTTCGCTCGAAGATGTGTTCATCAGCGTGGTCGAACAGGCCCGCGAGCGCGGAAAGATCAGCGCGGAGGACTAACGGGACGGCTCATGCGGCGAATCCTCGCACAGGCGCGCAAAGAACTGACGCAGCTTATTCGGGATCACCTTGCGGTGGCTTTGGCACTGGCGCTGCCCGTCGTGTTGCTGCTGCTGCAGACCACGGCCATCTCGTTGACCGTAAAAGATCTTCCGATCATCGTCCAGGATCTCGATCAGTCACAGGCCTCTCAAAACTTGATCGATGACTTTCGGCAGTCGTTGAGTTTTCACGTTGCCTCGTGGCCGCCCGACAAACAACCCGAGCAAGCGTTTACATCAAATCGGGCGCGCGGTGCGTTGATCATTCCGGATGACTTCGGCCGAAGAATCGCGCGGGGGGAACCGGCCACGGTACAGATGATGATTGATGCGTCGGATGGGAATACCGCTCAAATCATTTCTGGCGATGCGGAGCAAATCATTCGCGCCTTCAACGCGGACAACGCGGGAGCGACTCGCCCCGAGCCCGTCACTGCCGCGATACGCCTTTGGTACAACCCGAGCCGATCATCGCAGAAATTTTACGGTCCCGGGATTTTCGTGATGGCGATGTCTATTTTCCCGCCGCTGCTCGCGACGCTGGCAATGTCGAAGGAAGGCGAGCAGAAGACGATTCTCCAGGTTTACGTTTCAAATATTTCGGCGCACGAATTTTTGCTCGGCAAAATCGCCGCATTTATGGTCGTGGCGATTCGCGGAAGCGATCATCCTGATGCTCATTTTGTTTATGGGTTTCGGACTGCGATTCGCGGGCGATCCAACGCCGTATTTTGTCGCGACGATTCTTTACGTATTTTGCGTAACGGCCTTCGGAAACATGGTCGGCGCGGCGATTCCCAGCCAGGTGGCTGCGATGCAGGCGGTCGCGCTCGGCGGCTTTCTCCTCGTCTACATGCTCTCCGGGCTGCTTTTCCCGATTGAAAATATTCCCGCGTCGATTCGATGGATTTCCAACTTCGTCTGGGGCCGGTATTACATCGAAGTCGTGCGTGACGCGCTGCTCGCGGGCGGCGGCTGGCCATCCGTGTGGTTCAGCGTGCTGGCGATCGCCGCAATCGGCGCCGTTTTTTACTTGATCGCCTGGCGCACCTTGCGGCGCATGCAGCTGAAGGACTGACACATGAACAGGCTTCGAGCGCTGATCGGCTATCGCATGCAAGCTTTGATCCGCAAGGAATTCCTTCAAATTTTGCGCGACCGCCGGCTCGCCATGTCTTTGATCCTGCCTCCGACTCTGCAACTGCTGCTTTTCGGATTCGCGCTCAATGCCACCGTGAGCAACCTGCGGCTGGGAGTTGTCGACGACAGCCGGACTCCCGAAAGCCGGGAACTTGTCGCGATCATGACTGAGAGCAAAAGCTTTCAGGCCGCTGGAACTTATTTCGACGTGAACCAAATGGGAAAGATGATCGCAAACGGCAAGCTCGATGCCGGACTGGTGATTCCCTATGACTACGCAAAGGATCTGCAGCGCGGCCGGCCCGTCACCGTTCAAGTTCTGTTGAACGCCATGAATTCCAATACCGCGACAATCGGCCAAGGCTATGCCGAGGGAGTGATCGCAGTCGTACAACCAGGCGCTTCCCGGCAACGGAATTCATGCGCAGTTCCGGCAGATCGCTGCGCCAAGGGTCAGCCGCCTCGGCATGGTTCTGATGCATCCGGCCTATCTCTACAATCCTGGCCTCGAGCCACGTGGTTTATCGTGACCGGCATCCTCGGCGTGCTCTTGATACTGAATGGCTCGCTGATTTCCGCCGCCGCGCTGGTGAAGGAACGCGAGACCGGTACTCTCGAACAGCTTTTGATGTCCCCCGCTTCCACAACGCAGATCATCATCGCCAAACTTTTTCCGCTCTTCGTGCTCCTTTGCATGATGGGAATCATGGCTCTGGTGATCATGCGCATCGTGTTCGGAATACCGTTCCGCGGAAATGTTCTGCTGGTGATGGGCGCGGCGGCGCTCTGTTTGTTGTGCGGAATCAGCATCGGCACATTCCTCGCCACCTTTACGAAGTCCGCGCGGCAAGCGCAGCTCACTCTGTTTTTCGTGAATCCGCCGCTGACTTCGCTTTCCGGAGCGTTTACTCCGGTGGAGGCGATGCCCAAGTGGCTCCAGCCCGTAGCGCAGCTGAATCCCATTCAGCACTTCGGACAGATCTCCCGCGGCGCGATGTTAAAGGGAAGCGGCATCGGCACGCTGTGGCCTAATTTTCTCGCGCTCGGAGCGTTTACGGTCGTGCTGGTGTCGCTGAGCATTTGGCGATTCAGAAAACAACTCAGCTAGGCCCGGTCTCAAGGAGTGTCATGCGCAGAGCAATAGCAGTTCGATTCTTTTCGAACCTACGGAGCGGACGGTGTCTCGGGCGATTGGCGCCGCTCGCGGCCATACTGACCGTCACTGCGCCCGTCTTCGCGCAACTCGCTCCGCCAGGCGGGTCATCGCAGAGCACGCAAGCCGCCCAAATTCCGCTTTCCGGAAGAACCGCGCAGAACAACGGCACGGTAAAAGTCCCGGAACAACCTGCGCCGAGCACCACTTCGACCGTCAACACTTTGAATCCAAACGTGCAAGTGCAAGGCGCATACGCCGGAAGCAGGCCAGGCGTCGCGAACATGCCCTTCAACGGAAACCTCGGCTTGCGCGAAGCAATTCAGCGCGGCCTCGCCTACAACCTCGGGCAAACTGGCGCGACGCAGGCTCTTCGACAAGCGGAGGGGCAGAGCAGGGTCGCTCGCAGCTCGCTGTTGCCCAACCTCTTTGGCACCGTGACGGAGGACGTTCAAACCACTGATTTGCGCGCGCTCGGCTTTCGTTTCAATTTCCCGGGCTTCGCTATTCCGACAGTCATCGGACCTTTCAACTACATTGATTTTCGCGCCCATCTTTCGCAGACCGTTTTCGACTTTACGGCTCTCGGGAACTACCGCGCCATGAAGGAAGTCGCCAATGCCAATCGCTACTCCGCTCAGGACGCGCGCGAGCTGATCGTGCTCGCTGTCGGGAGCACGTATCTTCAATTGATCGCGGCGAAAGGCCGCGTGGCATCGGAAGAAGCTCAACTCAAGAGCGTGAATGCCGTCTACGAGCAAAGTCTCCAGCAGCTTGGACAAGGACTCATTGCCAAGGTGGATGCCGACAAGAATGAGGTGCAGGCTCTGACGCATCAGCAGCGTCTCGTTTCGCTCCAAAACGATCTCGCGAAGCAGAAAATCAATCTTGCACGCATGATCGGGCTGCCGCCGAACGATCAATACGACATTTCCGACGACATGCCTTTCTCTCCCGCGTCATCGCTGACGGTGGAAGACGCGCTCAATCAAGCATTCACTCAGCGCGCCGATTTGAAAGCCGCCGACGCTCAAGTGCGAGCCGCCGAGCGCGTACGCTCCGCCGCGCGTGCTGAACGGTATCCCTCAATTGACGTGACTGCCGACTGGGGTGGCATCGGCGTCGCGCCCAGTCAATTGCAGGGCACGTACACGGCCACGGCGAGCCTGAAGATTCCCATCTGGCAGGGCGGACGCACCGAGGGCGATATCGAGCAATCGGACGCAACGCTCGCCCAGCGCCGTGCCGAATATGAAGACTTGAAGGGCCAAATCGAGAGCGATGTTCGCAGCGCATTCCTCGACCAGCAGGCTGCCGCCGGGCAGGTTGAAGTTGCGAAGAAAAATGTGGCTGTGAACAAGGAAGCGCTGGAGCTGACGCGGCAAAAAGTGGAAGCAGGGGTGGTCGACAACGTGGAGTACGTCCAGGCGCAGGAAACGGAAACGAACGCCGAATTCGATTACATCAACGCTCTTTTCGCGTACAACATTGCGAAGCTCAACCTCGCGCGTGCGATCGGCCGCGCCGCCGATGATTCGGTGGATATGCTCAAGAAATGAATGTCGCGCCCCACGCGCATTCGTACTCTGAATAGCGGCAATCCCCAGGCTCAAACGTATGCTTCGGCGAGCATCTGTGCGGCACTTTCGTCCAGTTGTTCGGCGCGCCGGATTTGCTCGAAGCGCGCGAGCAGGTCGTCGGGACGCAGCCGGCGTTTTTCAGCGCCTCGAAAATCGTGAACGATTTGCCCGCGGTGCATCATGATCAGGCGGTCTCCCAAACTTGCCGCCTGATGCATCGAGTGTGTGACCATCAACGCCGTGAGATTGTCGCGGAGAATCACTTGCTCGGTGAGGGCGATCACGCGGTCGGCGCTTTTGGGATCAAGAGCCGCGGTGTGCTCGTCCAGGAGAAGCAATTCGGGACGCAGCCAGCTGGCCATCAACAGCGTCAGCGCCTGGCGCTGTCCTCCCGAGAGACTTCCGATCGCATTGTCGAGGCGATCCTCAAGCCCCATATTCAGCCGGGAGACCTCGTCACGCATTTTCTCCACGAGCGACGGCCTCAATCCCCATCCGAGGCCCCGGCTAAGGCCGCGGCGCGAGGCCAGACTGAGATTCTCGCGGATGGTGAGGCTGGGCGAAGTGCCGCTGAACGGATTTTGGAAAACGCGCCCGATCAGGCCCGCGCGGGCATGCTCGGGCCAGCGTGTCACGTCGCGCCCCGCCAGCTGGATTTTGCCTTCGTCCACCAGAAATGTTCCAGCAACCGCGTTCAGCAGCGTAGATTTCCCTGAGCCGTTGGTTCCGATGATAATCACGCACGAACCAGCGGCGAGTTCCAGGTTCACTCCGCGCAACGAACGCACCTCATTGGGCGTGTTCGGATTGAAAGTCTTCCAGACGTTTTGAAGTTCAAGCACGAGCCCTCCGCCGCCGGGCCTTCCGAAGGAACTGCGGCACGATCAGGGCGAAGAATACGAAGACTGCGGTGACCAGTTTCAGATCGTTGGGACTCAGGCCCCAGCGCAAAGCCACGGCGACCAGCAAGCGGAAGAGCACAGAACCCATCACCGCGCCGACAATCGTAAGGCCCAGCTGGTTCGATCCTACCAGTGCTTCGCCCATGATGACGCTGGCCAGTCCCCATACCACCATGCCGATTCCCATGCCCACATCAGCGAACCCCTGGTACTGCGCGAGCAAAGCTCCCGAGAGCGCCACCAAACCGTTCGAAATGGCCAAGCCGAAGATGATCATGTTTGCGTCGTCCACCCCCAGCGCGCGGATCATCTGCACATTGTCACCGGTGGCGCGCATGGCCATACCGAGATTGGTGCGCAAGAACAAGTACAGCGCCAAACCCACCAGCGCGACCGCGAAACTGATGGCGGCCAGCATGGACGCATCGCGCACGCTGACTTCCCAGCCGGCGAGGCCGAACGTTGCAGCGCCGCGCATCAGTTTCACGCCGATCTCTTCGGACTGCGTTGCAAGCGTGGTCACGGACAACAGCGGAACATTGCTCTTGCCCATGACGTGCAGGTTGATCGAGTACAGCGCGGTCATCACCAGAATTCCCGATATCAGCGGGTTGATGTTGAAGCGCGTATGCAAAGTGCCGGTGCAAGCTCCTGCGATCATTCCAGCGCCGAAGCCCGCTACCGACGCCAACACCGGGCTAACGCCATGAACCAGCAGCGTTGCGGCCACGGCGGCCCCGAGAGTAAACGAGCCATCCGCTGTGATATCCGGAAACGAGAAAATGCGGAAACTGATGAACACACCGAGAGCCAGAAGCGAGAGGATGAGTCCTATCGTGAACGTGCCGATCAGAAGATTCATGAGCGATTGACTCTCATCGGATCTGAGAAACTGCGCTGATCCAGCACGCGCCGCGAACGAACTCGCTCTGCAGCTGGCCCGCCACTTCGCGCTTGTCAATCAGCAAGTGCAGCACGCCCTGCAAACTTTCGGCTTCGAACAACGTGGCAATCGTGGCGTTCATATCGAGGTCTCCTTTTTTCAAGGGACGATAAGAGAATGCTGCGGCGTGGAAATGGCCTTGTGGCCACGTCTCGGTCCCCAGCGGTCGAAGGAAGGGAGCGAGCGGCGCGCATTCGGAAGCACACGCGACGCCTGAAATCAAAACCAACGATCGCGAGTGAAGCCGTTCCGTCGAGAACGACAGCCAATTGCGCACTCCGGGATATTGAAATGGAGCGTCGCTCGCGCCCTGCGCCGCAGCCGGGGAACGCCGCAGAGCGGCTCCTACCAGTCCAGCCGACTCGGCCAGCATCACCATTGCGATGGTTTGCGCGCCCGAACTCTCGAGCGCAGCGCGCACCACTTCCGCGAGCGAGATGGACTTGGAGTCGCTGGAGGCTTCGAATTGCAGCCGGTGCGTGAAGCCGCCCTCGCAGCGCAATCCATACAGCACGTTTACCTTCGGCACGAGGTCGCCTGTCGAGACCATAAAATCGGGAACGTTGGTGCCGTCGGTCGGCAGGTAAGCCGCGCAGCCGCCGGCCGCCAGGAATTCCCCAAAGCGCGACTGCGCATCCTCGAAGCCGTTGCCGAAAGCTCCCAGACCAAAACCAAAAGCGGCTGCCGGAAAAGCCACGGTCCGGCAGTTTTCGGAGCCGAAACGGCAGCCATTTAACAACGCTGGATCGCCGATGCGCTCGCAGATCAACTGTTTTTGGGGCGCGCACTCAAGCAATTCGAATGACGCGGTGGAAGACGCAAAGCGGCGCACCTCCGATTTGCGCTCCGCGGGCGCGACCGCAGCCTGAGCAAAAAACAAGATGGCCGAAAGGTGGCAGAGCTCGACAACCACCTTGACGTGCTCGGAAGGATTCGCGATCACGAAACTCCCGCCGAGCCCTTTCAGTTGCTTATAAAATCTCACCAGTAAACCGACGCCGGCGGAGCTGAGGTAAGAAACCTCAGATAAATTCAAGACGATGACGTGCGCGCCGCCGCGGATTATTTCTTCCAGATTGCTCTGCAGATGTTCGGCCCAATAGTTGTCGAGACGTCCGCGCACCTTTACTTCCAGCGCATCGCCGAGTTGCTGAGTAAGAATCTCCATTGGGGGAATTAAGGGCTCAGGTGCTGCGAATACTCCTGTGGGATGACGAGGCGCAACCGCGCCGCGTTGGCTTGACTGATGGACACTTGCTCGACGGCTACCTCTTCCAGCGGCAGATCCTTGGGATCGGCGCCAAGGAGAACGCGTCCCGCCAACTTTCCCGCAGCCAATCCGGCAGGCTGCAGGCCCACCCCGAAACATGCCAGGCCACCACGAGAGAGCGAATCGCATTCGTCGGTGATCAACGGCAAGTGGGCGTCCGCAGCGCCCTTCACGGCGCCTTCGTATCCGTTGATCGCGGTGTTGTCTCCGGGAACCCAAATAGCTTGAACATCCCGTCCGGCCAGAATCTGCACGGACTGCAGCACCTCGTTCGAGCCGGCGATGGCTACCTCTTCGAGCCGTATTCCGCGGCTGCGAAAAATCTCGCGGGCAGACGTCAACTCTTTTACCGAATTGGCCTCCGCCGGGTTGTACATGGTTCCCACCGCGTGCAATTCCGGAATCAGCTTCTGCATCATGTCCAGCATTTTGCTTATCGGTGGAAAACTTCCAACGCCAGTAACAAACGGCAAGTGCTCCGTGCGGCTCTTTCCTACGCCCGCCGCGATCGGATCGGTCACACACGTGAAGACCACCGGCTTGTGCTTCACTTTGTTGCACGCGCCCACGAGGCACGGTGTGGTGATCGTCATAATGACGTCCACATCGGAACTGTCGTAGTTCTGAAGGATGGCGGGGATGTTAATCATTTCGCCCTGCGCGTCCGCGCGAACGATTTCCACGTTCTTACCTTCTTCGAGCCCGCTGGCTTTCAAACCGTCGATCAACCCCTGCACGCACAGGTCGGTGCCGGCGTCGCGAGCGAAGTATACGATCGCAGCTTTATAGTTTCGGCTGGCCGCACTGGCATGAGCACGCGCATCCGATGACGCTGCGGAGGCCGTCTTCCTATGTCCCAGGTCGGAAAGCAGCAGGATCGCGGAGAATATCGCGATCAGGCCGAGGCCGAGTGCCAGGCCCTTTGCCGTGGCCCAGATGGCTGTTCTTTTGAAGATGTGCACGCTTCGATTTGGTGCTGAATGAGCCGGAAGTATACTGAATATTTCGAGAAGCCTGCAAGAAAGGGGAAATTTTTAGAGTCCTTGGCGTCGCAACAAGGACGAGCTTCAGGCATGCCGAGGATCAGGATTTTGGAAAAACCCGATCGTGAAATCGAAGAGCGAGCGAGCGTAATTCAACATCCGAAGGTTCAGGCCGGGCGGCACTGTACAGATATTGGCCATCGGGCCAGTAGAAGCATACTGCCGCGTCACTCATAATTTCAGGTCCCTCGCACTCCGTATCACCCAGACGTGCGCCGACGAGCGCGGAGAACCTGTTACGGCTGAGCCCCAGATGCGCAACACGCAAGTAATCGGTCGAGCGACGAAATCGCTGCAGCGAGCGACGCTGATCTTCTGCGCAGTGCTGGCGGCAATTCTGATGGCGAGCTGCGGCGCGGTGAGCAGCGGCAAAAGCGGGTCCTCGGGTAGTTCCGGTAGCGGCTCAGGTGGTTCAGGCAGCGGTTCGGGCGGCTCGAATCCCAGCATCACGATTTCTCCCACGAGCGCGAATGTGCGCGTCGGCGGCACGCAGCAATTCACAGCCACCGTGACGGGCGAAGCCAGCAACGACGTCACATGGTCGGTGAACGGCAGGGTGGGCGGCAGCACGACGGCAGGCATAATCGGCACCACGGGCGTTTACTCAGCTCCGGCGAGCGTGCCGAGCTCAAACGCCGTGACGATTGAAGCCGTGAGCACAAGCGATTCATCGCTCAGCAGCAGCGTCACCGTTGACGTTCTGAATCCGATTCCTTCGATCAGCGGCATTCAACCATCGCCAATCAATACCGGGGCATTTTGGATAACCGTCAGTGGTGCGAATTTCGTTTCGGGCGCCCAAGTAACGCTCGCGGGCTCCGCGCTGGCCACGTCGTTCGTCTCATCAACACAATTGACGGCGACAGGCAACGCGTCCACATCGGGAACTTTCGCCGTCACCGTCATGAATCCAAATCCGGGCAGCGCCACTTCGAATAGCGTGAACTTGCAGGTGAATTCGACGGTCAATACAAGCGCATGCAGCCAGATCAGTCTCGGCCAGGGCGCGAGCTTGAATGGCTTCATCCCATTTCCCTCGGACAACGCCTGGAACACGGATATCTCCAGCGCGGACGTCGATCCCAACTCAGCTGCCTACATCAATTTCATCGGGCCGAGCGTCATCCTGCATCCGGATTTTGGCTCGGGTGAATACGACGGCAGCTCGATTGGAATTCCGTACGTAGTGGTCGGCAGCGGCCAGGCATTCGTCCCGATTGATTTCACGGCCTACGGCGACGAAAGCGATCCGGGGCCGATGCCGGTGCCTTCCGATGCGCCGATCGAGGGCTATCCGAATCCCGGCAGCGGCGACCGGCACGTCCTCGTGCTCGATAACTCCAATTGCTGGCTCTACGAACTCTATAGCAGCTATCCAAATAGCGACGGAAGCTGGAACGCAGGCTCAGCCGCGGTGTGGGATTTGCTGAACGACGAGCAACGGCCCTACACATGGACATCTGCCGATGCCGCAGGGCTTTCGATTTTCGCGGGACTCGTGCGCTATGACGAAGTGGCCAGCGGCGCGATCAATCACGCCATCCGCTTCACGCTGCAAAACAGCCAGGCGGCGTTCGTCCTGCCCGCGACGCACTGGGCGGCCACTTCAACGAACACCTACGCCGCGCCGATGGGTATGAGGCTGCGGCTGAAGGCGAGCTTCGACATCAGCAGCTTCTCGGCGACGAATCAGGTGATTCTGACCGCGCTGCAAAAATACGGCATGATCATGGCGGACAACGGCAGCTCGATGTACATCAGCGGCGCGCCGGATGACAACTGGAACAACAGTGACCTGCACCTGCTCGATGGCGTGACGGCGTCGGATTTCGAAGTGGTGAAGATGGACACGATTTACACGGCGTCAAATGTGCCACAAGGCGCCGCGCCCACGATCAACAGCTTCACAGCGAGCGCGACGACGGTTTCTGCCGGAACGCCGGTGACGCTGAATTGGAGCACGACTTCGGCGTCATACCTGATCGTCTCGCCAGACATCGGCGCCACCCGGGGCACGAGCGTAACCGTCACGCCTTCGTCGACCACAACCTACACGCTCTACGCCACAAACGCCTTCGGTCGCAGCACCGCGGCACTCACCGTCACCATTCAGTAGTTTTGTCCTGGCCTGGATTCCCCGCGAGAATTCGCCTCTGCGGCTCCATCGTCGCGGCCATCGCAAGGAATTAGCCCAATTTTGGAACTATTCGAGACACCTTCCCGTACTACAAATTGGGAAATGCGGCGCTCTCATCTGACCGGCCAGTGCGTCTGAATTAGAGCGGCCGGGCTAGGGCGGTGTGATACATTCCCGTCACGGCTGGCCAGCATCAAAATCAATCCAGGGGGCTACTCGCTTGGCGCTCACAATTACAGGTTTGTCAAAGACCTACCCAAACGGGGTGAAGGCCCTCAAGAATGTCTCGCTGACCATTGGGAACAACATGTTCGGGCTACTGGGCCCCAATGGAGCCGGCAAAAGCACCCTGATGCGTACGATCGCGACGCTTCAGGAGCCCGATTCGGGCTCCATCAATTTTGACGGCGTGGACGTTCTGGCCCAGCCGAACGAGATCCGCAAGGTGCTTGGCTACCTCCCGCAGGAGTTCGGCGTATATCCCAAAATGTCCGCCAACGACATGCTCCAGCATCTCGCCGTGATGAAGGGCGTGACGTCTACAAAAGAACGAAAGGAGATGGTCGATACGCTTCTGCAACAAACCAATCTCTGGGACGCGCGCAAGAAAGCGCTCAGCACATTTTCCGGCGGAATGAAGCAGCGCTTCGGCATCGCTCAGGCTCTGCTCGCCAATCCCCGTCTGCTGATCGTCGATGAGCCGACCGCGGGACTTGATCCAGCAGAACGCAATCGATTTCTGAATCTTCTCAGCTCAATTGGCCGCGACGTTACCGTCATCCTCTCGACCCACATCGTGGACGACGTGCGCGAGCTTTGCCCGCGCATGGCCATCATCGCCGAGGGCGAGCTCCTCGTCGAGGGCGCTCCGAGCGAAGCGCTGGCGAAACTTAACGGCAAAATCTGGAGCAAGGTCGTGCGCAGCGACGACGAACTCCGCGCCATTGAATCCAGGATGCCCGTCATTTCCACTCACCTCGTGGGCGGCCAACACGAAATCCGCGTGTTCGCCGATTCCGACCCCGGTGATGGCTTCCGGGCCGTGGACTCCGAATTGGCAGACGTCTATTTCCTCAACCTTTCGCGGCAGGCGGTGAACTGAGATGAGCGAGAGATCGCGATGAAGATGTTCTGGGAATTTTTCACGTTCGAGCTGAGGCTGCGTCGCAAGAGCGTCTCCACGTACGTCTACTTCCTCCTCTGGTTCGTGTTCAGTTTCTTGTGCATCGCTTCCGAGAACTTTGGGCCGGTCAGCTTTGGCAACGGAAAAGTCCTGCTGAACGGACCATACGCCAATTCGATCAACAATACGGGAGTCTCGCTGTTCGGCGTCATCGTCATCGCGGCGATTTTCGGCACGTCGATCCTCCGCGATTTTCAGCGTGACACCTACCAGATGCTCTTCACCAAGCCCATTTCCAAGTTCGCCTATCTGGGCGGCCGCTGGGCCGGGTCTTTTGTGGTCACGGTGTTTGCGTTTTCGGGCAACCTGCTCGGTGAATACATCGGCACTTTCGCTCCGTGGGCAGACCACGCGCGCATCGGCCCGAATCACCTCTGGTGGTACCTGCAGCCCTTCCTATCCATCACCGTGATTCAAATTTTCTTCCTGGGCTCGCTTTTCTTCGCCGTCGCAGCTCTCTCGCGCAAGATATTTGTGGTCTACGTGCAGGGCGTTGCGCTGTTCATGATCTATGTGATTGGCATCACCGTCTTCAGCGCTACTCGATCGCTCGAACGCTTCTGGTCCGGAATATTCGATCCCATCGGTTTCATTATGTTCGACGACGTGACGCGCTACTGGACGGTGGTCGAGAAAAATACGCTGCTGCTGAGTTGGTCGCCGAGCGTTGGGGCTGGCGTCTTCCTCTACAACCGTCTCTTGTGGCTCGCGGTCGGCTTCATCTCGCTGGCCGCAGTTTGGCGGCTCTTTCCAATGTCGGTCGAAGCGCTCACGGCGCGTTCCCAGGGCCGCCGCGCCGCCAAGGCCAGCCAGCAGGAAGAATTGGAGCGAAAGCCCGTTCGCTCGCTGGCCCCCGCGCAGCTTCCTCGAGTCCGGCAGGTATTCTCACGCGCCACCACCTGGGCGCAATTCGTGTCGCTCTCCTGGCTGCGCATTAGCACGATTCTCCACGAGATTCCTTTCTGGGCCATCGTCGGCCTGATGATCGTTTTTGCCGTCAATAACGGCTATTTCGCAGGGCGCGTCGCTGACGTCAACGTTTGGCCGGTGACCTACCTGATGCTCCAGGCGGTCGAAGGCGGCGCCACACTTTTCTTCTACATCGTCGCCGGTCTGTATGCCGCCGAGTTGATCTGGCGCGAGCGCGACACCCATGCCGATGGCGTCCACGATGCCCTGCCCCTGCGCGACACCATCGACTGGCTTTCCAAGTTCGTCGCGATCGGCTTCGTTGAACTGGTTCTGCTCACGGTCACGATGCTGTGCGGAATCTTCATGCAGACGATCGCCGGCTACTACCATTACGAGTTTCTGCAATATTTCAAAGAGCTGTACATCATCACGTTTCCGCAAATCATGGCGTTCGCCTTGCTGGCGCTTTTCATTCAAACCGTGGTCTCCAATAAATTCATCGGCCACGGCATCGCCATCGGGATCATCGTGCTGGTTCCGATTCTTTCCAACTTTGGATGGGAGAATTCTCTCTACCTGTTCGACAACGCTCCGCCCTACACCTACAGCGACATGAATGGATACGGCCACTTCGTTCCCGCGCTGTTTTGGGCGATCACCTACTGGCTGGCGATTTCCGCGTTTCTTGGCGTTTTCTCGATCGCGTTAAGCCGCCGCGGCGCCGATGATGGCTGGACCGCGCGCATGCACCAGGCCAGGCGCCGCCTGCCGCGCCTTGCGCCCGCCGCAGCGATGTTCCTGCTCATCGCCATCGGCAGCGGAGCCTGGTATTTCTACAACGCTCACGTCCTGAACGAATACCTCAACGCGAAGGCGCGTCGCGCCATCCAGGCCGACTACGAAAAAAGCTACAAGCAATACGAAAACCTCCCGCAGCTGAAGATCGCCGCCGTCGACACTCGGATCGATATCGATCCCGCTCACCGTTCATTTTCTGGCACGGGAAAATTCACGCTCCAGAACAAAACCTCCGTTCCGATTTCGCAAATTCATATCACCGATCAGAAGCAATCCGTTTCCGAAATCCATTTCGATCGCCCGTTTCATCTGGTCAGTGCCGCCCCGCGCAATATGTATCGCATTTTTGCATTCGATCAGCCGCTCGCTCCCGGCGAAACCACCGAGATGACATTCAACGTCGGATATCAATCTCGTGGCTTCCGCGACGGAGGCGAACGGCCCGAGCTTGCTTACAATGGCACCTTCTTCGACTCCGATTATTTCCCTTACGTAGGCTACAACCAGGACATCGAAATCGATGATCCCCGCCGCCGCAGAGAGGAGCACCTCGGACCTCTGGAAGAGCTGGCGCCGCGCGGCGATCCGTCTCATTCGCTGGTGAACATCTTTCCCAGGGAGTCCGACTGGATCACCTACCACTCGATTGTCAGCACATCGCCCGGCCAGATCGCCATTTCGCCGGGTTATCTCAAGCGCGACTGGGAGCAAAACGGGCGCCACTACTTCGAATACGACATGGGATCCACGCACATTCTCGATTTCTTTGCCTTTCTCTCCGCCTGCTACACCGTCAGGCGCGAGACGTATAAGGGCACCAATCTCGAGGTCTATTACATTCCCGGCCATGAATACGACGTTGACGACATGCTCGCTTCCGCCAAAGCGGGCCTCGACTATTACCAGGCCAACTTCAGCCCCTATCAATTTGCGCAGTTTCGGATCATGGAGTTTCCGCGCTATCGAGGCTTCGCGCAGTCTTTCTCCAACACGGTCCCCTATTCCGAGAGCATCGGATTCATCGGGCGCGTCGAGAAGAAGAACGACATCGACCTGACGTACTTCGTCACCGCTCACGAACTTGGACATCAATGGTGGGCCCACCAGTTGATCGGGGCCAACGTGCAGGGATCGAACATGATGTCGGAAACCCTGGCGGAATACTCGGCGCTGATGGTGATGCAGAAGAAATACGGCAAGGACCAGATGCACAAGTTTTTGCGGCACGAACTCGATCGGTATCTTCGCGGCCGCGGCGGGGAAGTTCGCCACGAGCCGCCGCTTTCGCTCGTCCAGCGCGAGCCGTACGTGTGGTATCAGAAGGGCGGCCAAATCATGTACACGCTGGCCGATTACATCGGCGAAGACAAGGTCAACCTCGCCTTGCACAATTTTCTGATGGAGTATCGCTACGCAAACGCGTCGAATTCGCAGACGACTCCGTATCCGGACACGCGCCAGCTCGTCGCGGCCCTGCGCGAACAGACTCCCCCCGAACTCCAATACCTCATCACCGACGGCTTCGACTCGATCGTTCTCTACGACGACAAGGCCGTAAGCGCCACGGTCACGCCGATGCCGGATCACAAATACATGGTCAAGCTCGCGGTGCAGGCCCGCAAGGTCAAGGCCGATGGCAACGGCAACGAAACGCCGATGCCTCTCGACGATTACATCGATGTCGGCGTCTTCACCGGCAAAAAAGATGAGGAAAAGCCGCTTTACCTCGAAAAGAAGAAGTTCACCGAGGAACACAACACGTTTGAGATTACCGTGGACCAGATGCCCACGCGTGCCGGCATCGATCCGTACAACAAACTCGTCGATCGCGTGGCCGACGACAACATGATCGACGTCACAAAGCCCTAGCCTCTAGATGCTTTTCAATCGCGCCGCGGCCTTTTGCAACGTCTGCCGGCTGTTGAAAAATTCCGTCCACGGATCTTTCTTTTTCAGCCGCGCGCGAAAATTCCCGATATTGAAACTTGCCGGATCGAGCCGGGGCTTGACTTCCGGCCAGGCCAGCGGCGTTGACACCGGCGCGTGCGGCTTGCGGCGAACCGAATACGGGCTGACCACAGTTTGTACCGAGCCATTTCGAAAAGGATCGAGATATACAAGATCTCCGCGCGCGGCAATCGAATGCTCCACCGTCAGCTGCTTCGGATAAGAAGCAGCCAGCCGTTTCACGAATCGCTGCGCGAACTCCAGAACTTCATCCGCGGTCGGTCCTATCCGCAGCGGAACAAAGACGTGCATGCCTCGGCTTCCGGAAGTCTTCGGAAATGAGACCAGCCCGAGCGCGTCGAAGGCTTCCTTCGCCAATAATCCAGCCTCTGCGGCGTCGCTAAACTTGCCCGATTGAGGATCGATGTCGAGGCACAGCCAATCCGGCTTCGGAAATGTTTTTGCCCGGCTTCCGCAGACGTGCACGGGAATGCATCCCAGATTCGCGAGCGCGATCTGCGTTTGCAGCGATCCGCCCACCACGTAATTCGTGGACTCGCGCGACGCGTCGGTGTGCGCGATTCGCTTCGTCGGCGTGTCCGGCGGCATCCCCTTCGGCATCTCCTTTTGATAGAAGCACTGGCCTCCCATGCCATCCGGGCAGCGTTCCAGCGTGAGAATCCGATCCTTTACATAAGGCTGCAGCGCCGGAAAAACATCCCGATAGAAATTAACGAGATCGAGTTTGGTATAGCCCTCTTCCGGCCAAAAAACTTTATCGGGGTTTGAAATCGTGAACGAATTTGCAGTTCGTTTCGCGGCCATTCAAGCTCCCTCTCGCACGACTTCTTTCGCGCTCTTGTCGTCCCGCAGCCCCAGATACACGGGCTGGCGCAGTTTGCCGTCGCCGGTCCACTCGGCAAACGAGATCTGCGCCACCAGTTCGGGCGATAGAAATGTCGCGCCTTTCTCGCGCGCGTCCGTCGAAAATGGCGATTTCGCGCGAACCAACTTCCGGAACTTATCGTGCAGCTCCTTCAGCGTTTTTTCGTCGAAGCCCGTTCCCACTTTTCCCACATACTGCAGCTCGCCGCGCGAATAAACGCCCAGCAGCAGCGCGCCGAAATAATTGCGCGAGCCTTCAGGTTTCGTGTATCCGCCGATTACAAACTCCGCTTCCTGATGAACTTTGACTTTCAGCCACTCCGTCGACCGCCGCTCGACATACTGCGACGCCAAATTCTTCGCCACGATGCCTTCCATTCCTTTCCGCGATGCGATTTTAAACGCCTTCAGCCCGTCAGCCGACAATCGCTGCGTTAGCAGCAGCGGCTTCGAGGGCTTCACCGCCCGCTCCAATTCCTTGCGCCTCTCGGAAAGCGCTACGTGCCGAAGATCTTTGCCGTTGACGTAGAGACAATCGAAGATCGCATACTGCGGCTGCCCTTTGCTCTGCTGCAGCAACGCGAACCGCGAAACTTTCCTCGCGTCGAACACCACCACTTCGCCATCCAGCACCAGCGTCTTCGGCTTCAGTTTCTCGATCGCTGTCGCGATTTCAGGATATCGCGCTGTTCGATCGATCGCATTCCGCGAAATCAGCGAAACTTTCGCGCCCTCCTTGTATGCCACCATTCGCACGCCGTCGTATTTCTCCTCAAATACCCAGTTCGGCCGTGTGAATGGCTTATCCACCAGCGTCGCCAGCATCGGCGAAACTCGAAATGGAATTCTATCCATCGTTCGCTCGCTCCCATTTCATCGCGCTCATTAGATAAGCAGCCGCGTCGTTTCGGTGCACGGCATTGCTCCCGAAACGCCGATTCGCTGAATGGCCCGCGTTTCCGCGCTCCTCTTTGCGGCATCGCAATAATTGACGGGCCGCAATCGCTCAAAGGTATAATTCCGCATTCACGGGATCGCGCGCAGGATTCAAGAGTTTCGAGGAGATATTCTCATGGCATCTTCAGTCTGGAAAGGCTCGATGGCTTTCGGTCTGCTGTCCATTCCCATTCGGCTCTACGCGGCCGCGCGCAGCGAACGCACGTATCTCCACCAGCTCCACGACAAATGCCACACGCGCTTGAAGCAACCCCTCTTCTGCCCCACGTGTAATCGGATCGTTGACCGCAGCGAAGTCATCAAGGGCTACGAGTATGAAGAAGGCCGCTATGTTCTGGTCGACAAGGAAGACATCAAGAAAATTACGCCGAAATCCGCCAGGACCATGGAAATCCTGGCATTCGTGAAACAGGAGCAAATCGATCCGATTTATCTCGACGCGTCCTACCTCGCCCTTCCCGAAAAAGACGCGGACAAACCGTACCAGCTATTCCTCAAAGCTCTCGAGGATACGGGCCGCGTCGGGATCGCGAAGCTCGCGATGCATCAGCGCGAGTACACCGTTTTCATTCGCCCGCGCGATGGCGGCATCACCATTCACACCATGTATTTTGCCAACGAAATCCGCAGCGTCCCCGGCTATGGCGAAAAGCCGAAGAATCTTCAATTGAAGCCGCAGGAAATCAAGCTCGCCGAGCAGTTGGTCGAAAGCCTCTCCGAAAACTTCAAGCCCGAAAAATATCACGATACGTTTCAGGAGCAGCTCCGCGCCCTCGTTGAAGCCAAACAGAAAGGCCGCACCATCACCGAGAGAGTTGTTCCACAAAAGGGCAAAGTCATCAGCATCGTGGACGCGTTGAAGTCAAGCGTGCGTCGCGCCGAAGCCACCGCGCCCGCCAAACCGAAGCGCGCGGCCTCGCGCTCATCGCGCCGAGCCGCGAGCTAGCATCCTCTGTGTCGTGCGGGAGTCTCGCCCGCGTCTCCTCGACGAGGTATCACGCAGGGCGTTCCGCCCGCGAGTGTCATTCCGAAACCTTCGCTGCTCGATTTCCGCGCCCACTGTCTCTGCATTACGCGGAAATCGAGCGGCTTGGCGACGGCTGACGAATCTCGGAGCCGGAACGGCGGTAACATCCAAATGGCATTTTGCCTTACGGCGTCGTTTCGCCTTCCACGTCGCAACTGAATACATCCGGTTTCTGCGTGCAGGTGTACGTCCCCTTCCCCTTGATCCCCTTCAGCTTTCCCGTACCGCCGGTAAACATCCACGTCCCCTTCTCGCTTTGTTCCACTCCGTCTTTCATCATGCCCGTTCCCTGAAACGAGACGAAATACTTGTCGCCCGCATCCGTCGTCGTCACGTGGTAGCCGTGCGATCGAGCAGTGTTTCCCATCGCCTCAACGGTCGCCGTGCTGACTCCCTCTTTGGATTTTTCGCCATTCACTTCCATCGGCGTTGACCACGTGCATTTCCTCTGGCCAACTCCCAGCGCATGGCCGGCGCCGTCGCCCGCCGGGATCGTGAGTTGTGGATCCAGTTTGCCGAAGTCAGCTATTCCGGATATTTTCGTCTGTGCGGCAGCCGTGCCCGCCGTGAGCAGGATCAAACCTACAAACAGCATGAATCGTCGCATGAACTTTCATCTCCTTTAACTTGGTGTGGCGTTACCCCGTGAAAAACTTCGCGCAGCCTAGTCCCCTCCTCTCGTCATTGTCAAGCCGCGTTAAGACACCACTTCTTTCGCCGCTCTCTTGCCTTTGCTTGCGCCCGTGTAGGGTCGGTCGCCATGTTTCGCACTCGCCATTGTGTCGCTCTCGACCGTCCGCATCGACGCTGGCTCTCGCTCTCTCATCAGACCGACCCTCTTGCCTTCCACGCCCTCCGCCAGAAATACAATCCCACCATTTTGACGTTATAATCGCCAGGTCACATGGCCACTTTCAGTAAACTAGCGGCAATTATTGCCTTCACGTTCACAATCTTCCTGCTTCCATCCGCTTGCCCCGGCCAGGCTCCCAACGCTCCCGCGCTCAACACGGCGTCCGCAGGCGTTCGCCCGGCTGATATCGAAGCCGCCGTCGCCGCGATTTGTCCCGCAGCCGATGTCACGCGATCAAAAACCGGCGGCGCACACGGCTGTCGCGTGTGTCCCGAGGGCACCGATTCCCATGGTTTGGGATTCGGCAACTGGGAAATGTATGCCGAAACTCCCGGACATTTCACAAGCCCGCAAGCCGACAATCTGATTCTTTATGGCACGCAATGCGATTCTCACGCCAGCAATTATGGCGGCAGCTTCATATTTGCGATCGAGTCGGGAAAAGCTCGGCTCTTAAAATACGACAAGGGCCTCACTACGGGTGAATGTTACAAGTTCGCTTACCCCGACGGCCGCGATTTCCTGGTTTGCCGCAGCGGCTGGTCCGGCCAGGGAGAAGCCTTCGGCACTATCGAAATGGACTCTTTCAACGCGGGGGGAGACGCCATCAGCACAAAATTGATCACCACCCACGACACGACGGGCACTTGCGGCGACGCTCCCGTTGAAGTCGCGCAGGAATCCGACGTCACCGATATCAAGCCTTCATTGAACGCGTCCGGCGCCATCACCGGCTTGACGCTCACCGCGAGGCTCGGAGACGTGAAATGTTCGGACGTGAATTCAGATCAAAACAAGAACAGGCTGGCGGCACACGTGAGGTTTTATCGAATTGAGTTTCTCTTCGACGGCAAGAATTTCAACGTCGCTCCGGCCAGCCGCGCTGCCATCAATCGCTTCACGACTGACTAGCCCGCATTTCGCCCTCGCCCCGCTTGTGTCAACCCGAACGCCTCGCAGTTCGATTTCCGCGCCGATTGCCTCTGTATTCCCCAAAGTCCGCACGCCGCAGCGAAGCCTGCGCAATTCGGCGCACACGTATCTGATAGCCGACGCGCCGCCAAATCGCTTGTCGAAAATCGCCGCGCTTGCCCTACACTTTTTCTTAGCGCGATTCAGTTCTGCTCGTGGCCACTATACGGAGACTCCGGAGCGCATGAGCCCTTCTCTTTGTGTCATGAAATTCGGCGGGACTTCCGTCGGCGATGCCAAGTGCATTCGCCGCGCCGCCGAAATCGTCAAGGCCGCCGCGGCCGTGCGCCCCGTCGTCGTGGTCGTCTCGGCGATGAGCGGCGTCACCAATCGCCTGATTGACGCCGCGCGCCGCGCCGAAGCCGGCGAAGAAAACCACATCACGCCGCTGGTCGAAGATCTACGCCGCCAGCATGCCGAAGCGCTCGAGGCCCTGGTCACCGATCTCAATCGTCGCGGCTCGATTTCCTCGGCGGTCGCGGACGTCCTCACCGAGCTCGAGCGTCTCTTGCGCGGCACGGCGCTTTTGCGCGAGCTCACTCCCCGCACGCTCGACGCGATTTCCGGCATCGGCGAGCGCCTCTCGACTCCGATCGTCTCGGGCGCCATCGTCGAACTCGGACGGGCCAGCGAGCCCGTTTCCGCAGTCGAAATTATCGTCACCGATCCGCATCATGGGCGCGCAGAGCCGCTGATGGAGCCGACCCGCGCCCGTGCCGAAGTCCGCCTCGGCCTGCTCTTGCGCGACGGCGTCGTCCCCGTCGTCACCGGCTTTATCGGCGCCACCCCCACCGGCGTCCAAACCACCCTCGGTCGCGGCGGCTCCGATTATTCCGCCACGATTCTTGGCGCCGCGCTCGGTGCCGGCGAAACCATCATCTGGACCGACGTCGACGGCGTCAAAACCGCCGATCCGCGCCTGGTTTCCGATGCTCGCACGCTGCCCGAAATTTCCTACAACGAAGCCGCCGAACTCGCCTATTTCGGCGCCAAGGTTCTTCATCCCAATACGCTGCGGCCTGTCACCGCCGCGAATGTGCCCGTATGGATTCGCAACAGCTTCTCGCCCGATAAGCCCGGCACTCGCATCACCGCCGGGGGATCGACCAATGGCGCCGGGGTCAAGGCGCTCACCGCCATCCGCGATGTCACTCTGATCAATGTCGGTGGTCCCGGCATCGTCGGCCTCACCGACGCCCTGGCTCGTTGTTTCGCGGCCACCGCGGCCACCCGCGCGAGCGTTCTTTTGGCCACGCAATCGTCTTCGCAGAACGACATCTGCTTCATCATTCCGCTCGATCACGAAAAGCAGACCGTCGAAGCTCTGCGAGCGGCGTTCGCGCCTGAAATGGAAGAACACACCGTCGAGCACATTTCCTCGAACCGCAACGTCGCCATCGTCGCTGTCGTTGGCGAGAATATGCGCGGCATCCCCGGCGTGGCCGGCCGCATTTTCGCCGCGCTCGGCCGCGAGGGCGTCAACATCATCGCCATCGCTCAAGGCTCCTCGGAATACAACATTTCCTGCGTCGTCGAAGAATCGGCCATGCAACGCGCCGTCCGCGCTCTCCACGCCGAGTTTCGCCTCCACGAATACACCGCCGCCGTCCCCTCATCCTGATTCGCGCGCCGTCGCTCTGGCTTCCTCGTGGCGCGGGTGTCTGGGCCTGCCTCCATACCCACCCTGAGGCCCGGTGAGGCCGAAGGCAGCCGGCGTCTTTGTTGTCCATTCGTTAAGCCCGTTGTTCCAATTCGTTCGATTTTCAATTCCCGGCAGGAGAGTTATAGTGTTTCAAAATGCTCAAACGAGTCCTCATCGCGGCCGCGGCCGTTCTGGCGCTGGTCTACATCCTCGATTTCGCGCAAGTGCACATCAGGCTGGCGGGCAAGAACCCCGAATCGGCGTTCGGCACGGTGAAGGTTCAACCCTTCTACGCCATCCCTCACAAGGACGGGAAGGCTGAGTACATGTTCGGCGATCCGGTCAATCAGCCGTGCGTGCACGCGCTGTTTCCGCACGCCGGCCGCAATCCCTGTTGGTACATCGCAAGGAAAAATAACAAAGCCGTCATGATGTGAAGATGCGGCTGGTCCGCTCGTGCGCGCCCGCTCGATGGCCCGATGCCATCGCGGCCCGCAGGAAAAGCGCTACGGGTTCGGAGTGGTGGCTGGTTGCGGCTGCGGATTGGGAGGAGGATTCGGCACGGGCGGCGCATTCTGGACAATTTGCCGCCCGGTCGGAAGTTGCGACGAATTCCAGCTGCCGCCGAGCGCTTCGATCAGCTGCACGCTTGAGGTTATTTGCAGAATGCGAAGATCGACCGCCGATTGCTGGTTGCTCAGCAGCGTTGTCTGCGCCGTAATCACGTTCAAATACGGATCGATGCCCAGGCGGTAACGGTCGGTAGCGAGCGAAAGATTTCGCTCGGCCGCGGTGACGGCCGCGTCCTGCTGCTGGATTTCGACCGAGAGAATTCGCAACGAGGCGAGATTGTCTTCGACCTGCTGGAATGCGGACAGCACCGTCTCGCGATAGTTCGCGACGGACTGATCGTACTGCGCGCGGTATTGCTCGACGGTTGCGTGTCGCAACCCGGCATCGAAAAGAGTTTCTGCGAGCTGTGGACCGACGGACCAGAATCGCGACGGCCACGCAAACCAATCGGCGATGGACAGATTTTCAAATCCGCCGCTTGCGCTCAGCGTCAGCGTCGGATAGTACGCGACTTGCGCGATGCCGATCTGCGCGTTCGCTTGCGCCACAAGCCGCTCCGACGCCGCGATGTCTGGCCGGCGTTCGAGCAATTGCGATGGAATGCCCAACGGAATTGCGGGAGGTGCGGCGTCCCACGTTTTTGCGTTGATCGAAAACGACGACGCCGGCTTGCCGGCGAGCAGCGCAATGGCGTGCTCGTACTGCGCGCGGAGAATTCCGAGATTCGTGTCCTGTGCCTGCGTGGCATCGAGCTGCGTTTCGGCTTGCGCCACCGACTCATCGGAGTCAATTCCCGTTTCGTAGAGCGCGCGAGTCAGGTTCAGCGATTCGCGGTACGCCACGACGGTCGAATCCAGCAATTCCTTGAGCGCATCCTGCCCGCGTAGCTCGAAATAATCCACCGCGAGCTCCGATTGAATCGTCAGCCGCGTATTTTCCAGGTCCGCGGCGCTCGCTTGCGCGTTCGCCACGTTGGCGCGAACCGTATTGCGCACGCGGCCCCACAAATCGGGCACCCATGTCGCGTCGAACGACAGTTCGTAGGCCGTAAACTCCTGGGCCGAAGGCCCGCCCGATCCCGACGAACTCGAGCTACCTGCGGAAAGTACGCGCTCGTTGGTGATGCTTGGCGTCGCGGTCACAGTGGGGAAATATTGCGAACGTGCTTGCTTCACCAGAGCGCGCGCGGCCATGTAACTTGCAAATGCGCCCGCGATGCTCTGGTTCGATACGTTGACTTGATCTTCGAGCGTGTTCAATTGCGAATCGTTGAAAATTTCCCACCACTTTCCGTGCAGCGCGGAGTCCTTCGGCTGCGCGACCTTCCATCCATCCGTCGTCTTCATGTCTTCGGGCGTGAGCTCTTTGTACGCGGGCGGCGACTGCACTTGTGGCGTGTGATATTTCGGTCCCACAACGCAGCCATTCACGAACAGCAGCCCCGAGAGAAGCAAGGCGAAAGCCTGAGGCTTCACGCGCCGCCGAGCATTTCTAGAATGGTCGTTCAAATCGTCAGCCCCCATTTTCGTGCTCCGCACCGGCGTGCTAATCCGATCCTTCTTGCGGCAGTGCGGTCACGGCCTTGTGGTGTTTCTTGGCCCAGCGCAGGCGCATGCGATCCAGATAGAGATAGACAACCGGCGTTGTGTAGAGCGTGAGCATCTGGCTCATGATCAGTCCGCCGATAATTGTGATGCCCAGCGGCCTGCGAAGTTCCGACCCCGTTCCCGTCCCGAGCGCGAGCGGCAGCGCGCCGAAAAGCGCCGCCATGGTGGTCATCAAAATCGGGCGGAAGCGCAGCAGGCACGCCTGGAAAATGGCATCGGCGGAAGACTTGCCCTCGATGCGTTCCGCAGCGAGCGCGAAATCAATCATCATGATGGCATTCTTCTTCACGATGCCGATGAGCAGAATAATTCCAATCAGCGCGATAACGCTCAGGTCCGTCTTGAATAACAACAATGCCAAAAACGCGCCAACTCCGGCCGATGGCAGCGTGGAAAGAATCGTGATCGGATGAATGAAGCTTTCGTACAAGATGCCGAGGACGATGTAGACAGCCATCAGCGCGGTGATGATGAGCATCGGCTGAGTGGAAAGCGACTGCTGGAACGCCTGCAGCGTTCCCGAAAACATGCCGCGGATCGAATCCGGCATTCCGATCTTTTGCTCCATAGCGATGATATCCCGTGCCGCATCGCTCAGGGCCACGCCCGGCGCCAGGTTGAATGAGACCGTCACCGACGGATATTGCCCCTGGTGGTTCACGGCGAGAGGCGCGGTTGCGGGTTCGTAATGCGCGATCGCGCTAAGCGGAACGGCGCCGTTGGTAGCGGAAGGGATGTAGATGTCATCCAATCCCGAAGGCGTCTGCCAGAACTGCGGCGCGGCTTCCATGACGACATGGTATTGGTTCAGGGCCGTGTACATGGTCGAGACTTGCGCCTGGCCAAATGCTTCGTAGAGCGTGTTGTCGATCATCTCCGGCGTGATGCCGAGCCTGGACGCCGTTGCGCGGTCATAGACTAGCCCAGCCTGCAGGCCGCTGTTCTGCTGGTCGGTGTTTACGTCGGTGAGGCCCCGAAGCTTTCTCATCTGCTGCAACAGCGTGGGCCCCCAGGCCACCAGATCCTGCAAATTGTCGCTTTGAATGGTGTACTGGTATTGGGCGTTGCTTTGTCTGCCGCCGATGCGCAAATCCTGCGCGGCCTGGAGAAAGACGGTCGCTCCTGGAACGGACGTGAGTTTTGGACGCAGGCGGTCAATCACCTGGCTGGCGCTGATTTTGCGCTGATTGAGCGGCTTCAGCGCCGTGTACACGAAGCCGGTATTTACCGCACCGTTGCCGCCGGTGAACGCCGCGACATTCAAAACGGCGGGATCCGACTTGATCAGATTGACGTATTGCAAGGTAACCCGCTGCATGGCCTGAAACGAAATGTCCTGGGCGCCCTGAATGCCGCCGTAAATCGTGCCGTTGTCCTGCTGCGGGAAAAATCCTTTCGGCACCATCCACAGCAAAAACGCGTTGACGCCAATCGTGAGGAAGAGAACAAAGAGAGTCAGCCCGGAATTCTTCAGGGCCCAGGCGAGCGACCGCTCGTAGGTCCCCAGGACCCATTTGAAAACCGCTTCGCTGGCGCGATAGGCGCGGTTGTGGTCCTCATCCCGAATGTGTTTCAAAAGGCGCGAACACATCATCGGAGTCGTGGTGAGGGAGACGGCTAGCGACACGAGAATCGCGACCGAAAGCGTGACCGCAAACTCGCGGAACAACCGGCCGACGATTCCGCCCATCATCAAGATCGGGATGAACACGGCCACGAGGGAAATGCTGATCGACAGCACGGTAAAGCCGATTTCGCTCGCGCCTTTCAGCGCGGCTTCCATCGGACTCATGCCCTGCTCGAGATACCGGGTAATATTTTCAATCACCACAATGGCATCGTCCACAACGAAGCCGGTGGAAATGGTCAGCGCCATGAGCGAAAGGTTGTCAATGCTGTAGTGCAGAAGGTACATCACGCCAAACGTTCCGATCAGCGAGACGGGAACGGCCACGCTCGGAATCAAAGTGGCGCGCACATTGCGAAGAAATACGAAGACGACCAGGATCACCAGCGAGATCGAAATCAAGAGGGTCCGCTCGACATCTCTCACCGACGCGCGAATCGTTTGCGTCCGATCGAAAACCTCCGAGACCACCATCGCGGCAGGGATTGAGGCTTTCAAAATGGGGATAGCGGCGCGAACGCGGTCCACCGTATCGATGATATTGGCGCCCGGCTGCCGAAAGATGATCAGCATCACCGCCGGTTTTCCGTTTACGAAGCCGGCCGCACGAACGTTCTCTACGGAATCGATCACCTGCGCGACATCCGAAAGCCGGATCGCCGCGCCGTTGTGATACCCGACAACCAGGTTCTGATAATCCTTGGCTTTCAAGAGCTGGTCGTTCGAGGTAATGTCAGCGGTTTGATAATCGTTGGCGATCTGGCCCTTTGCCAGATTGGCATTCTGGCGGCTCAACATCGACTGGATGGTGCTCAGGCCGAGACCGTAGCTGTTCAACTGCATGGGGCTGAGTTCCACACGGACGCCGGGCAGCGAGCTTCCCCCGACGTTCACTTGTCCGACGCCTTGGACCTGCGAAAGCTTCTGCTGAATGATGGTGGAAGCGGCATCGTAAAGCGGACCGCGATCGTAGACATCCGACGTGAGCGACAAGATCATGATCGGCGCGTCGGCCGGATTAACTTTGCGATAGGTCGGATTGCTCGGGAGATTCGCGGGCAGGTAGCTCCGGGCGGCGTTAATCGAGGCCTGGACGTCGCGAGCTGCGCCGTCAATATTCCGGTTCAAGTCAAATTGCATGGTGATGCTGGTGGTGCCGAGGAAACTCGATGAGGTCATTTCGGTGATGCCGGCAATGCGGCCAAACTGCCGCTCCAATGGCGTGGCCACCGAAGACGCCATAATTTCCGGGCTCGCGCCGGGCAGCGATGCGCCAACGGAAATTGTCGGGAAGTCGATCTGCGGGAGTGGCGAGACGGGCAAGACCGTGAACGCGACCCCGCCGGCGAGCGCAATCGCGGCCGTCAGCAGCGTGGTGGCCACGGGCCGGTGAATGAATGGTGAAGAAAGGCTCATCTTTAATCCGCCGGGGCCGGCTGCGGGCTACCCTCGCTGCCTTCCCCTGCTCTTTCACGCGATGACGAAAAACGACTGGCGAGCCGGTCAAAGAAAATGTAGATGACGGGAGTCGTATAAAGGGTCAATACCTGGCTCAGGATAAGTCCGCCAACCATCGAAATGCCCAGCGGACGGCGCAATTCCGATCCGATACCCGTGCCGAGGGCCAGCGGCAGGCCGCCGAGTAGCGCAGCCATGGTGGTCATCATGATGGGACGGAAGCGCAACATGCATGCCTGATAAATCGCGTCCTCGGGCTTCTTGCCGTGCTGGCGTTCGGCCTCGAGAGCGAAGTCAATCATCATGATGCCGTTCTTCTTCACGATACCGATGAGAAGAATGATTCCAATGAGCGCGACGACGCTCAATTCCTGCCCGCAAATTATCAACGCCAGGATGGCGCCCACGCCCGCCGACGGCAATGTGGAGAGAATCGTGATGGGATGGATGTAGCTCTCATAGAGAACGCCGAGCACGATGTAAACGGTGACCAGCGCGGCAAGAATCAGAATCGGCTCGTTGGAGAGCGAAGCCTGGAACGACGCCGCCGTGCCCTGAAAAGCCGCCTGCACGCTCAGCGGCATATGAATGTCATTTTCGGCTGCGCGAATCGCCTTGGTCGCTTCGCCCAGGGAAGCGTCCGGGGCGAGATTGAACGAGATCGTGACCACGGGAAACTGCCCCTGATGGTTCACGGTGAGCGGCGCGCTCTTGGATTCAAAATGCGTGAAGGCGCTGAGCGGAACGGCCGAACCGTTCAACGCAGTGACCGGCATGGGATTCGCCGATCCCGAACTCGAAATCGTGCTCGAAGCGCTCGGAGTCGGCGTAGTCGAGCCTGCGCCGCCCGAAGATGTGGCGGTTACCACCGTGTTCGTGGGGTTCGCAGTGGCCGTCGCAGCCGGCGCGAGTGCCGACCGAACGTAAATTTCCTGCAGTTTCGACGGCGACTTCTGAAAGCCCGGCATGGTTTCGAGGACGATGTGGTACTGATTCAATTGCGTGTAGAGGGTTGAGATTTGACGCTGGCCGAAGGCGTCGTAGAGCGTTTGATCGATCATCGAAGGCGTGATTCCCATGCGTGAAGCGGTGACGCGGTCGATCACCAGCGTGGCGGCCAGGCCGCTGGTCTGCTGGTCGGTGGCGACGTCGCGCAGTTCCTTCAGCCCCTGGAGTTTCTTCACCAGGCGGTTGGTCCAGAGATTGAGTTCGTTCTGATCGGGATCCTCCAGCGTGTACTGATATTGCGTGCGGCTGACGCGATCCTCGACGGTCAAGTCCTGCACCGGCTGCATGTACAGCGTGATTCCATCCACTTTTTCAAGATTGGGCTGAAGGCGCCGGATCACTTCCGAAGCATTGATTTTGCGATCCTCGAGCGGTTTCAGATTAATGAGGATGCGTCCCGAATTGAGGGTGGTGTTCGTCCCATCCACACCGATGAATGAGGAGAGGCTATCGACCGCGGGATCTTTCAAAATGACTTTCGCGAGTTCCTGCTGCCGCTGAGACATGGCGTCAAACGAGATGAATTCGGGAGCTTCCGAAATTCCCTGAATGATTCCCGTATCCTGAACCGGGAAAAATCCCTTGGGCACTATGATGTACAGAACGATGGTCAGAACGAGAGTTCCGACCGCGACGATCAAAGTCTCAGTCTGATGGCGCAGCACCCAGCGCAGGGTGCGGCCATAAAAATCGATGATTTTCTCCCACGCGCGCTCGGTCGCGCGGAAAAAACGGCCCTCTTTTTCTTCCGGTGTATGGCGCAAGAGCCGCGAGCACATCATCGGCGTGAGCGTCAGCGAGACAACCGCGGAAACCAGGATCGTCACGCTGAGCGTAATGGCGAATTCGCGGAAGAGACGCCCGACGATATCTCCCATGAACAGCAGCGGTATCAAAACGGCGATCAGCGAGATGGTCAAAGAAACGATGGTGAATCCGATCTGTTCGGAACCTTTTAGAGCCGCTTCGAGCGGCGAATCGCCCTCTTCGATGAACCGGACGATGTTCTCGATCATGACGATGGCGTCGTCAACGACGAAGCCCGTGGAAATCGTGAGCGCCATCAGCGTCAAATTGTTCAGGCTGTATCCCGCGAGATACATCACGCCGAAAGTGCCCACGATGGAAAGCGGCACGGCCACGCTGGGGATGATGGTGGCGTAGACATTGCGCAGGAAAAGGAAAATGACCATGACCACGAGGCCGACCGTGAGGAGCAATTCGAACTCGACGTCTTTGACCGAGGCGCGAATGGTGGTCGTCCGGTCGGTCAGTACAGTCACCTGCACGGCCGCGGGAAGATTGCTCTGAAGCAGCGGAAGCAGCTTCTTGATGCGATCAACCACCTGGATGATATTCGCGCCGGGTTGCCGCTGGATATTGACGATTACCGACGGAGTTTCATTCATCCAGGCGGCTTGCTTCGTGTTCTCCACACCGTCAATGACGTTCGCGACGTCGGACAACCGCACCGGCGCTCCGTTGTGGTAGGCGACGATGACCTGCGCGAAGTCCTTGCTCGTCAGCAGTTGGTCGTTCGAATCTATCTGGTAATCCTGCTGCGGCCCGTCAAAATTTCCTTTGGCCAAGTCCAGGCTGGTTTGCTGCAGGGCTGCGCGAACATCCTCGAGATTGATGCCGTAGGAGGAGAGCGCCGTCGGATTCACCTGCACGCGCACGGCGGGCTTTTGTCCACCGCTGATGCTCACCAGGCCGACGCCGGGCAACTGCGCGATTTTCTGAGCGAAGCGCGTGTCGGCAAGATCCTCCACCTGAGAGAGCGGCATGGTCTGGGAGGTGAGCGCCAGCGTCAAAATCGGCGTATCGGCGGGATTCGACTTGCTGTAGATGGGCGGCGTCGGGAGGTCGGCCGGCAAATAGGTCTGCGCGGCATTGATCGCCGCCTGGACTTCCTGCTCCGCCACGTCAATATTCAATTCCAGAGAGAATTGAAGGACGATGATCGAGCTTCCACCCGAGCTCGTGGAGGTCATTTGATTCAGGCCCGGCACCTCGCCGAATTGGCGTTCGAGCGGCGCGGTGACGGAGGAGGCGACCACGTCGGGACTCGCGCCCGGATAAAACGTCACCACCTGGATCGTGGGGTAATCCACTTCCGGCAGCGCAGAGACCGGAAGCTGCAAATACGCGACAAAACCTGCCAGAAGTATCGCCACCATCAGCAGCGACGTGGCGACCGGCCGGAGAATGAATGGACGAGACGGACTCATTTACTCTGCGTTCCTCCGCTCGAGCCGCTCGGGCCGGACTCGCCCGTCGACCCGCTGGACCCCGGCGCTCCTGGCGTGCCTTGCGTTCCGCCGGATGCATTCGAGCCGCCGCTCTCGCTCGGACGATTGCGAACAGCGACTTTTGCGCCCTGTTGCAGCTTGTCGAAGCCGTTGACCGCAACGATGTCGCCGGGGTTGAGCCCGGTTACGGATGCGGTATCGCCGTCGGTCGTGCCCTGGGTGACGTTCTGCATGGCCGCCGTTTGATCGGACTTGATCAAGTACACGAACGTCCCCTGCGCGTTGCGCTGAATTGAGGCGGCGGGTATGAGCGTGGCGTCATGCAGAGTGTCCACGGTGAGGCGCGCGTTCACGAACTGTTGCGGAAAGAGCGCGTAGTCGGTGTTTGGAAATATGGCTTTGAGCTTCACGGTTCCCGTCGTGGTGTCCACGATGTTGTCGAGAGTGAGAAGGCTTCCCTTGGCGATCTGCTTCGTCTGATCGCGATCGAATGCAATCACTTCCATTTTTTGTCCGGCGCGCAATTGCTTCTGAATCTGCGGCAGGTAATCTTCGGCGACGCTGAAGATTACGGTGATGGGCTCGAGTTGCGTGATGACGACGAGAGTTATTGTGCTGTTCGCTTGCACCATGTTGCCGGGATCGACGAGACGCAGTCCGACGCGTCCGTCGATCGGCGAAGTGATGTGCGTGTAAACAAGATTCACCTTGGCGTTGGCCAGCAAGCCTTCGTCGTTCTTCACCTGTCCTTCGTCTTGCAGGACGGTCTGCTCCTGGTCGTCGAGTTGCTGCTTGGCGATCGCGTTCCGGTTGTAAGCGAGCTGGTAGCGATCGAGATCGATCTTGTCTTTGTTCAGCGTGGCCTGATCGTGGGCGAGTTGCCCTTCTGCTTGCGTTTCCGCAGCCTGATAGGGCCTCGGATCGATATCGAGCAGCGGATCGCCCTTATGGACGATCTGGCCTTCGCGGTAGTTAACCACCGTGATTTCGCCCTGCACACGCGCGTTGATGCTCACGGTGTAAACCGGCGTAACCGTGCCGAGAGCGTTGATGAAAACGCCGACGTCGCCCTTGCGTGCGGTGGCGGTCTGAATCGGAACCGCGCGGACCGGCGGAGGGCCGCTGCTGGCGTTCGCGGAGCGGTGTTGGTAGTAAGCATAGGCGCCAATCAGCAGGACGACGAGGACAAGCACCCAAATCCACCAATTGTGCTTTTCGCCCCCGTCGGCGTGACCCTCCTGATGCAAGCCGTAGCCGCCTTGACGTCCGAACTCCGGCTCCTCGCGATGAGGCTCGCGCGTATCGGCCTCGGAACGCTTCGCGGACTCCTCGAGCCGCGGGTCGCGCGAATCGTTCTCGGCGCGTTCTTTCGGTTCCGGCTCGCGCCCGGCGTCCTGCCGGTCGTAATCGGAGCTCCCTGAATTTTTGAAGTTTTCAGGCACAGTCAGCCCTCTCTCGTCGGATGTTGTTCAACATTTGGAATAATGCGTCGCGCTGTCGGAGCGTGGAGCTGCCGCCAGTTTCTCCTATGGCGTCGTATACACCCATGCTTGCCGGGAAAGCCGCACCCCGCCCCAGAAAAGGTGCTCTGACCCGATATTATCGGACGCGTCCGCACCGGATGGAAGCGCATATTCATCCGAGAGGTTGCCTGAAGAGACCTCGGAAATTTGGACCTCACCGCTCCCCAAAATCGTTGGCTGCGGACTTAAAGCCGCCGAATCGTCCTTTTCATGCGACGGTTAGGAGGCGCTTTCGGTTTCGCGGAGGTTCTCGTTCAGTGTATGGGGATTAAAGAGGTGTCGGGGCTCCAACTGCACGGAGAGTAGGGTCGGTTGCGCTGATCCAACGGCACCCCTTGCGTGAACTGCGAAAGCAACCTGGCCTTGCTCTGGCTCACGCGTGTCTCGAAACGGACCTGATCGGCGGTCTATTGCACGCAACCTGGCGATACGATCGCCGCGATGTTGCCTTACACAGCGGAACTGGTCCGTCATTTGCCGCGGCTGTGCGCCCGAACTAATCAAACTTTGGCAATCTGCCGGCGGCTCTAGCCAATCTCAAGGGCGTCCGACCCTGCAAAACACCGCGGCGCCGCGCCGTTCATCCTGTGTTTCCGGCTTCATCGAGCCGGAAGCAAATTCCAGTCGCGGCCGCCCGATCCTCAGTGGGGACCCGGATCCTGATTCGATGGCGACGACGGCTTTTGCACCATCAATTTTTGCAAGGCGGCCCGCAGGCGGTTTAATGCCGCGGTGCGGATTTGCGAGACGCGCGATTCACCGATGCCGAGGGCGGTTCCGATGGCCTTCATCGAGAGGTCCCCGAAATGGTATCGGACCAGCACGTCTCTTTCGCGATGCGATAATCCGGCCATCGCACGCGCCAAAAGGCCGGCCATTTCAGCGCGAAGAGCGATCTGATAGGGATCGTCATCGCCGCCCGCCGAGCCGTTGATCGCGCTTGGGCGGTCGTGCGAAAGCGCGTGAGCTTCCTCGGTTGGCATCGTGCTGAGGCTCAGCCCCCGCAGATCGGTACGCAGCCGCTGGAGCTCGTCCAGGTTCATTCCCAGCTCGCAGGCAATCTCGGATTCGGCGGGATCCCGGCCAAGCCGGGACTGGCATTTAAAAATGGCCTGCTCCAGACAGCGAGCTTTGCGGCGAAGCGCGCGGGGGCTCCAATCGACATCGCGCAGGCTGTCGAGAATCGCGCCTCGAATGCGAAACTCGGCGTAGTGTTTCAGGCGGACGTTTTTGTTGGGATCGAATCTTCGCAGCGCGTCCAGCAAGCCAAGAATACCGGCATGAATCAGGTCTTCGAGAGGCACCTGGGGCGGCAGGCGATAATGAATTCGCCGCGCGATGTGATGGACGTGAGGCAAATGGTCAAGCAACAGGCGCTCGCGCTGCGCTTCATTCAGACTTAAGGCCCCGCACAGCCCTTCTCTCAACTCTGCCATGGCCGCTCCAGTCGTTTTGTGCGCGGTCACGATCCACGCGAGGCGGCGAACGAAATCGCGCTCCAGCGAATGGATTCGACCGCTGAAATGCGTCCTGCCAACTCGCGCGCAAAAGCCGCCCGTAAATCTGCAAGGTCATCGCAAATTCCGGCACAGCCATCGACGAGAGCAGGACACAACGAAAGGAAGGGGGAAGCCAGCTTGAAGCGAAAGACGCTGAGGTGTCAAAGCAATGTCAGGAGTAATCGAGCAAACGTATCCAAAGGGAAAACGCACCATATCGGGACAGCAAGAATCGAAGGAGATTTTGTCGTTCTGCATCCAGACACGCGGTGCAAATCGGGAGCGTCCGTATTCAATTTGGAACGCTGCGCGCGGCGAGTTTGCGGCGTTGCGTTGGCAGGCTGTAACTCAATGAAGAAAAGCAGCTTGCGGAGCTGAAGGAGCGGGCGCGGACTGTGATTTGGTCATGAGCGTGCTCCCATGATTCGGTTCTGCGCTCGGCGCCGGCGAATTCAGAACCGCGCGGCGTCACGCAGAAAATTCCGGCTTAAACAGGCTCTCCCAAAGGCGAAAACGCGCATGGCGTCTGCAGACCTATCGGCAAAAACGTGGACTCATTCAATGCGTTCGGGGATCCACTGGGCCGAGCGGCGGCAGTGGTGGCTTTCGCTTTCAAGCGTACTCGTCACGCTGCTGCTGACCATCGGCATTGCGTCGTTTTCCTTTTCGGTTTTCGTCCTGCAGACGAATTTCTTCGACGAGTTGAACCTGCATATCGCGACGCGCGGTCTGATCGGAATGGTCCTTCTCTTCGTCGTTTACGTGATTTACCAGCAGCTTCAGATTCACCGGTTTCAGAACCGGCTGCTGGAAAACCAGGAGCTCTTCCGCCTGATTACAGAAAACGCCGCCGATATGATTGCCGTCGTGACCATGGGCGGAAAGCGGCTCTACAACAGTCCCTCCTATGAAAAGGTACTCGGGTATTCGGCCGAAGAATTGCAAAAAACATCGGCCTACACTCAGATTCATCCGGACGACCGGTCAAAAGTGCTCGAAGCGACGGAACAAGCCCGGCTTACGGGCACGGGCAGCCGCGTGGAATACCGCGTTCGCCACAAGAATGGCGATTGGCGTGTGCTCGAGTCCACCTCCAGCGCGGTGCGAAATTCCGATGGCGCCGTCGAAAAGCTGGTCATCGTGAACCGCGATATCACCGAGCGCAAGCAACTCGAGCAGCAACTGCTTCTCGCGCAAAAGCTCGAAGCCATCGGGCGCCTCTCCGGTGGAGTGGCGCACGATTTCAACAACATCTTGGGCGTCATCATCGGCTACGCCGAAGCATTGCAACAGGAAGACGATGACGATGCGTATGACGAAGCCGTGGCGGAAGTATTGAAAGCCGGACAGCGCGCCGCGGCGTTGACCCAGCAGCTTCTGGCCTTCAGCCGGAAACAGGTCCTCGAGCTCACGGTTCTCGATCTCAACGCAGTGGTTGCGGACGTGGAGAAAATGCTGCGCCGCCTGATCGGCGAAGATATCGCGCTTAAATTCACGCCGAAGGCAACGCTCGGGATGGTAAAAGCGGACCGAGGCCAGCTCGGGCAGGTGCTGATCAATCTGGCCGTGAACGCGCGCGACGCCATGCCTCGCGGCGGCGAATTGCGAATCGAAACTGACAATGTCGAACTGAAAGAGCCGGACCTGGTCGGCCGCCAGTTCGTGACTCCCGGGCAATACGTTCGCTTGACGGTGAGTGATTCAGGCTGCGGGATGAGCCCGGACACGCAAGCCCGCATCTTCGAACCATTCTTCACCACGAAAGAAAAAGGCAAAGGCACGGGGCTGGGTCTCGCGACCGTGTACGGCGTCATCAAGCAGAGCGGCGGATATATCTGGGCGGAAAGCGAACCCGGAAACGGTGCGAAGTTCGAGATCTTCCTCCCGCGGGTCGAAGGGCAGCCTCGCGAGCTGCCGCAATCCGTGGCGCCGAAAACTCGCACGCATGAACAGCGCACGGTACTCGTCGCCGAAGACGAGCCTTCGCTTCTCAAGCTCACTCGCAAAGTGCTCGCGCGGCTGGGCTATTCGGTTCTCGAAGCGCCCAACGGCGAGGAGGCCTTGAAGGTGGCCGGCGATTTCCACGGCAAAATTGATTTGCTGCTCACCGATGTCGTGATGCCCGGCATGGGCGGGCCCGTCCTTGCCCAGCAGTTGGCGGCGAGGCGGCCGGACACGAAAATTCTTTTCATGTCGGGCTATACCGATGGCGCGATTGCCGATCGCGGCGTGTTGGATGAAGGAGTTTTCATGATTCGCAAGCCGTTCACCCAGGCTCAATTGACCAGAAGCCTCGATGAAATCTTCGAAGAGCAGCCGTCCCCGGAAAGCTCGGCAGAAAGGCATGATTATGCTGAAAGCAGACCCAAAAACGATTGAAGGGAGCAAGCCCGCCTCGCGGCTTCCGCGGCTCCTGCTGATCGACGACGACGAATCGATTCGCAAGCTTCTTCGCTACCGGCTGAAGGATAGCTACGACATCATAGACACGGGCTCGCCCGAGGATGCGATTGCCTTCGCTCTCGAACACCGGCCGGATGCGATTCTTCTCGATCTGGCGATGCCGAAATATTCTGGAATCGAAGTGTGTGGCGCGCTTGGTTCGCTCAGCTTCACGCAGAAAATTCCCATCATCATCGTGTCCGGCGCGTCGAGCGACCGCTACAAAGAGATCTGCGAAAACATTGGCGCAAAAGCTTATTTTCAGAAGCCGGTGGACATCCCCGCTCTCAAAAAAACGCTGGCGCAGTTGATCGAAGCGCGCCGCAGCGAGGCGCACGCCGATCCGCGCGTCAAGCTGAGGATCGCGCTGACGCTGCGAGGCACGGATTCGCACGGTGAGCCGTTCGACGCCGCGGTAATCACCGAAAATGTCAGCGCCCGCGATTTTCTCGCGCCCTGCTGCATTCCGCTCGCGCAAGGCGCGCAGGTCGAAATTTTTCTGACGCGGAATCCACGAAACGCCCTCGGCAGCGCGCGCGTCACCCGCGTCGAGGCACCGGGATCGCCAGGCCAGCGCTGCGATTTCCATTTCCTCGAAAAACCCACCGACTGGATCGTCCGCTAACGCGCGTCACCCGGCCGGCATTCACGCTTCGATGCAGGACGAATCGTTTATGTCAAGCCGCTGCTATGCTGGCGGCGACGGTTCCGCGTGCGCCATTCACCACGCAGCCGGGCCGTTGACCGCAAGCAGCGAGGTGCAATTTGCGAAAAGTCTGGATGACGATTGGATTGCTGATTCTCGCGGTGTCGTTGGTCCCCGCGGCTCCGCGAGCGCAGTGGAAAACGCACTGGAGCTACGATGGAGCAGAGGGGCCCGAGCATTGGGGCGATTTGGATCCTGCTTACGCCGCCTGCAACGCTGGCCACTCGCAGTCTCCCATCGACATTCGAACCGCGACGAAAGCCGCTCTCCCCGCGCTGCGATTCGAATACAAAAGCGCCCCGCTCAAATATTTGATCAACAACGGCTACACAATCCGCGTGAACTATCACGCTCCGGGAAGCGGAGACTTTCTGATCGTGGGAGACACGCGCTACCAGCTCACGCAATTTCATTTTCATCGCCCGAGCGAAGAGCACATTCACGGCAAGCCATTCGATATGGTCGCTCACTTGATGCACGAATCGAGCGACGGAAAAGTTGCCGGAGTTGCGGTTCTGCTGAAGGCGGGCGCCGCGAATGCCACCGTCCAGCAGCTTTGGAATCACATGCCCGTCACCCAGGGCAACGAAGAGGTGATTCCCGGAGTCGAGCTAAGCCCCTCCGGCCTGCTGCCCCACGACACGGCATATTATTCGTACATGGGTTCGCTCACGGCGCCGCCGTGCACGGAAGGCGTCACTTGGTTCGTGCTCAAAGCTCCGGTGGACGTTTCGACCGAGCAGATCGCCGCGTTCGCCAGGCTCTATCCACACGATGTCCGGCCGATTCAGCCGCTCAACGGACGCGTCGTGCAACAAAGCGACTAAGCGCGAGAATCCGGCGAACTGCGGTAAGCTACAGCCAGCCTTTATGAACGCAGAATTGGCTCAGGGGGAATAACGTGCCAAACGATTCACACCAGCGAGCGGCGGAATTTCACGAGCTTGCCGCGCACGCGCATCGCGTCGCCGCCACGCACCACGATAAAGGGGATCACCAATCCGGACACGAGCACTCCAGACAAGCGATGGAGCACGCGGCCAAGGCCTACCAGCTATCGCAAGAAGCCTTTCAATTTTCCGCAAAGGCCGCCGGCAAGTCAGGGTAGGACTTTCCGCCTCGTTTCCGGCGCGGCCTGCCGTTGTCCGTCGCACGCCGCCAAACCCCGCGCGCCGGATTTTTGTTCTCTTCGCTCCGCCTGATTTTTCGCTCAGGGCGCGATGCGCGCGGTGACGGTGTCTGCGTGGTACGAGCAGTAATTGCGAAAATCGAACCAGCCACCTGACCCCTTGTCCGTTTGCGCCACGACGTTGCTCTCATTCGTGCCGAAATCGTGCCACGAGTTGTAGCGAACAATGCCGACGTATTGCCACGCGCCGCCTTCGATGTGCTGCATCAGCACGGTGCCGACGGATGTGTCGCTTCCGTCCGTGGGCGGTGGCGCGCTGAGGTTCTTCTCGAGATCTTCCATATGTCCCGGCGCGGCGCGATAGACCGAGATGACGTAAACGTTGCCGTGCGTCTTCCCCACCGAGTCCGCGTCAATGCCCATGGCGCGCGTGAAATCAGGCCACGAGGGACCGCTTACGAACGTATCGGTGTGCCAATCCCCGAGGCCGCGAACGGACGGCGGCATCGAACGGCTGGTTGCTTCGACGGTGGCCTTCGTGCCCAGGTGCTGGATTACGGCGTAGTCCCAATCTTCTCCGTCCTGATGTCGCAGCGCGAGATAGTGCGTCGGCATCGGCGTGTTGGGGTTCGGGTTCTTGAAGAAGTCGCCGAGCTGCGCAGCTTTGCCGAGGGCGGCTTTGATGAAGAGAACGTGGTAAACGTCGGTGCGCTCGGCCGCCGGAGCCGGATGCGCCGGGCCCACGGGCGCAGACTGCACCGTGGAAACGGACAGCAACAGAACCAAAGCAAGAATCAACGTGCCTGAGCTTTTCAAGCGTTCCTCCCATATTCTATTGTCTTTACTGTGGGGTCCGTCGTCATGTTTCGCATCCCCGCTGTGGCCCATCGACGCTGTCCGCACTGATTTGTGCTGCGGCGTTTATTAAGACAGACCATTTTCAGTTTTGCCGGCGGTGGTGTTTGCCGCGGTTGAGCTTGCCCGCGGTTGTATTTGCCGCGGTGTTTTCGTCGCCCCTGTCTCTCTCACGCGATCGCGCGCCGCTGCGCCGCCGCCACGCCTCAGAATGCAAACCGCAACGCAAACTGCATGAAGCGCGGCTGCGAAAGCGCTGCGCTGTATTTGCCAAACTCATCCGGTGAGTAGCCAATCGACGGTTGCGCACTGCGGACGTCGTAGCGCACCGAATTCGACAAATTGAACGTCTGCCAGCTGAATTCCAGCCGCTTTTGTTCTCCAATCGGGAAATCCTTGCTCAGCCCGGTATCGATGTCGAATACGCCGTCGCCGAAGATGTCGTTGCGCACGCCCGACTCGCCCGGCCAATCCGGGCGAAAAGCCGCCTCCGCCGCCACTGGATTTTGAAAGATGTCCGGGCCGATTCCCACGCCATTGACGATCGCGTTTTTCGGGTTGGTCTGGGCAGGCAGCGGTCCGTTCGACTCGGCGTCTCCCTCGATGTTCCAGTTGGTCGCCCAGTACGGCCCGTTGTCAACTGTGATGGGCAGTCCGCTCGTCCAGCGGAATAGGCCGGAGAGTCGCCACCCGCCGATGAAAGCGTCAAGCAAGCCGCCCGCGCTCCCCGCCAAACGCTGGCCCTTGCCGAACGGCAGTCTATACACCCAGTTCGCATTCATCTGGTGCCGCGCATTGAAATCGGATACTCCGCGCAATGAGAGCGGGTCCCACGAATTGATGACGATGCCCCCGCCGTTCAGGTCGTCGCCCGTTCCACCGGTGCCTTCGTAAGGACCAATTCGCTGGGCGGCCGATTCCTCGTCCAACGACTTGGAGAACGTATAGTTGAACTGCCCTTGCAGGTTTGAGCCCCAGTGGATGTTGTAGGTCGCCTGCAACGCGTTGTAATTCGAGGTGCCGATATTGCGCCAGGCGTAGAGCGAGGCGAACTGATCGTGGTAGAAGGCGTACGGGCCCAGGTTGCTGTTGGGGATGCTGACTCCGGTAATGGCGCTGGGCAAATCCATCAGGAATAAAGCAAACGTCTCGTTGTGCGTGAAGCAGGACCACAGATCGTAAACGGCTTGAGTGGCCGACAACGCGTTGTTGTCAACGTCCGGCGAGCAATTGAGGCCCTGATTATTGAGTTGGGCCTGGGTTACGGTTTTCCACTGCGAGAAGATATTCTCAAAGAAAGGTATCGGCTGGATTTGCGACGTCGGCGTACCGGCGGCGGCTTCCATGGAGAGCATCTTGGCCGCCTGGAAATAGGTCATGTGACTCGCAGGATCCGTCAAATTGGTCGGCGCCGCCAGGTCAACCTGCATTGGCAGCCGCCTGGCGATGGTGCCCACGTAGGCAATTTGCAGCGACGAAGTGGACGTCAGTTGGCGCGACAGCGACAGATTGAAGACGTGCGCGTACGGCGTCTTCACGGACTGGTCCAGCCCCCAATTGATGGCGAAGGCTTGATTGCTGGGGGTATATGGGAAACCACCCGGCGGCGTGGGACCGAAAACGCAGCCGGCGTCTTGTAGCGACGGGCACGGAGTAGGAAGGCAGGTGAGGCAGGTAAACCGCGGAGCGTTCTGCGCCGTCACCACACCTGCGGGATTGCCCAAATCCGTCGAAAGGCCGAAAGAGCCATGCTGGTCGAACGTATTCACGATCGGAATGCCGAAGTGGTCGTACATGATGTTGTAGCCACCGCGAATCGAGAACTGGTCCTTCTTCCCGAAAATTTTTGAGATCCAGCCTTCGCCGGTATCCGGCGCCCAGGCCACGGCCAGGCGCGGCGAGAAATCGAGGTGGTCCCAATTCCACAAGTCCGGGCCATGATTGGCCGGTCCCCCGAGGATGAAGGAAATCTCGCCGGCGTTGTTTGCCGGCAGCCCTTCCGCCGCCAGTGTGGCGCTGTTGTTGAACCAGTCCGCGACAGTCAGATTGGTGCACCCGCCGCCCGGGGCCTCAACGCAAGGTGACACCTGATAGCCGTTCGTCTCGTAAGGCGGCTGCTCGAGCACCCAGCGCAGGCCATAGGTGAGCGTGAGCCTGGGCTTAATGCGCCAGACATCCTGCCCGTAGAATTCATAGTCGTTCACGGCGTAATGGCGGGCGATCGGAGTGCCCTGAGCCAGGGCCGTGCCGTTGCGGGCGTAGTTATAGACCCCGTCGCCCTCGGCCAGGATACCCAGTAGGATCGCAGTCGCATTGTCGTAGCTCGGGGCAAATCCGGGATCCACCGAAGGATAGTTGTTGTTGGCAGGATTCAGCGGGCTCGTGTTGTTAGGCTCGGAGATGCCCGCCGTGTTGAGATAGACGACGTTGGTCTGGGCGTCCGAGAACGAATCCGCATAGCTTAAATGGTTATTGCGAATCAGAAAGATGTCGGTGCCGAACTGCAGCGTGTGATTTCCCCGAGTCCAGTTCAAAGTGTCGCTCAGCTGATTGACGGGCACGATAAAAATCGTCGTCCGCGTGAATGGAGTGATGCTGGTGATGTCATCCAGTATGGCTGTGGGTTGCAGCGAGTCACCCGCGGTTTGGCCGCCCTGGCGGATCCAGCCCCAGCGAAAATTATTGAGCAGCTTCGGAGTAAGCACCGACGTCAGCCCCACGGTCGAACCCTTGCTATCGTCGAGCAACGTCGTCGCCGCGGGTTGGCCGGGAAAATTCTGCGCTTGCGGTTGCTTGTCATTCTGCGTCTCGCCGCGCCAAAACACCGTCTCAGAACCATTCCCGGTGATGTGCCAGTCGAGCTTCGAGATGTAGGTGTTGAACGTCGGAGCTTCCTTGGACGCAAACCGATAGCCCGACGTATTGACGCCGTCGCCTTGGGTCAAGTCGTTGGGCAGCGGGTATTGGTTGAGTACCTGCAAAACGTTTGCGTTGGGGCCCGGTCCGGGGGCGGTTTTAAGCGGGTCCATCCCGGCGATCTCACTCGAATTCAGCGCGTAGTAGCCCGGTGCGACGCCGGGCACGCCGTTGACGGTTCCGCCGGGGCAAGTCGTTGTGTCTGGCAGCCCGCTCGGAAGAAGAGTACACAAGTATTCCAGAATGCCGGATCGGAGCGTCGCGGTCGGGATGGTCTGCACCACGATCTGGCCGATGGCGTCGCGACGTCCTTCATAGTTGAGAAAGAAGAAAACTTTGTTGCGCTTGATCGGCCCTCCCACAGTCCCGCCGAAAACATTGCGCAACAATTCGGGCCTGTCGTTGGGCAATCCGCTGAGTTCCTGGGAAGCTTTCAATAACGGATCGTTGGCGCTGAAAATCGTATTGCGGTTGTACTCGTACACCGACCCGTGAAAGTTATTAGTGCCGCTCTTCGTCACCAGCGCTACTTGCGCGCCGCTGGAATAGCCGGAGTCCGCGTTGGCATTGGCCGTGGTGACGCGGAATTCCTCCACGGAGTCGGGCGGCACAGTTAGAACGCTCGTAAACGCGTACCCGTTGTTCTCGTCGTTCACTCCGATGCCGTCGAGCGTGACGTTGGATTGGTCGCTGCGCATGCCATTCACCGCGCCGCTCCGCGTATCGGTGGCCGAGGTGTTCAGCTGGCTTCCCAGGTAGAGCACCCCGGGTTGGAGACTCAGGAGTTCGACGACGTTGCGGTCGGCGATCGGCAATTCCGAGATTTCGCTTTCTTCGAGCGTATTGCCAAGCGTCGCGTCAGTCCGATTGATCAGCGGCACAGTCGCTTCCACGGTCACCGACTGGGCCACCCCCGTTACTGCCAGCGGAATATTGAGGGTGGATGGCGTGTTGACGATGAGAACGATGTTAGGCGCCACGTAGGTCGAAAAGCCGGTCGCCGCTGCTTCGAGCTGATAGCTGCCCGGAGGCACATCGAGGAATTCGTACAATCCTGTCCCGTTGCTGGTCGCGGTCCGCTGCAGTCCGGTGGAAGCGGCCGTCAGGGTGAGCTTCGCGCCGGGAACCGCCGCGCCGGATGGGTCAGTCACCCGTCCGTTGAGGATGCTGGTGGACTGCGCCGCGGCCCCAAGCGCCAGAAGCGGCACTGCCGCCGCGCACAAAATCAAGCGCATGGCCCGGCCGAAAAATCGCGCCCTAATCTGGCGCCGCCATCCGCCTAGCCCGCCGCTCAATTCTTGATGAATCCGCATCATCGCCATAACGCCCCCGGCGGGAAGGTATTGCCGAGCGAAGCTGAGTGAGAAGAAATCCGTGCGTTCTCTGCTCACAACGCTCGTTCGCACCTTCCCGAATTTCTATTCGGGTTTATAGGTCAATCGCATACAGGACGAACTACACCCCGTTTGCGCGGCATTATGCCAGAAGTTCGATTGCCGGAGCATCAAAAAAACAATTGCCCTGCACGCATTTTTTGCGTCTTCATCTTCCTGTGGGGTACGTCAGCATGTTTCGTATCCACGTGCCCGTCGCCGCCGCCTTCCGCATCGATTTATGCCGCCGCGTTTGTTAAGACTGACCATTTTCGGTTCTGCCCGTGGCGTAGTTTGCCGCGGACTCTCTGAGGTCTCGTCGGCTCTTCGTGGCGCCAGCATTCTGAAATGCTCCGCACAAATCGTGCGAAGACTTGGCGTCACGCTTCGGCAGAACCCAGCGCCGAAGTAACCAGTTCCGTGTCGAGGTACTCCGTAACTTCCTTCAGCTGGTTGTCCGAGAGGCGAAAAACAAAACAATAGTTGTTGTTGTAGGGCGCTCCGCTCTTCGTCGTATTGTTCCCCAGCGCTTCCACCACAACATAATCCCCGTCCGCGATGAAGCGAATCGCTGTCGTTTTGATTCTGCCGCCGATCCGGGCGCGCAGTGGACCGAGCAATTCCGTCAGGACGGACTGCTTTCCCTCATACGTCCTTGACCATTTCGTCGTGCCGGTAACGGTCCAGCGGAAATCTTCCGCCATACTCTCAACGAAGGGCTTTGAGTTGCCCTGCGACAGTTCCTCGAAAATCCGCTGCATGAGCCGCTTGTTCTCGATCGCCCCTATTATCTTTCTCCGTGTGCGCAGGCTGAAAGACGCGAGTGTAAAGGGCTGCAATTTTCATCTCAACGGCAATTTGTGATTTAAGACGAGCGCGGCCGCCGCGCTCCGTTCTTCATGTGGGGTACGTCGGCATGTTTCGTATCCAGGTGCCGGTCGCCGCCACCTTCCGCATCGATTTATGCCGCCGCGTTTGTTAAGACGGACCATTTTCGGTTCTGCCCGTGGCGTAGTTTGCCGCGGACTCCCTGCCCTCTCGTCGGCTCTTCGTGGCGCGGTCAGATGCCGCCGTAAAGGGCCAATTTAATGTCTCCTAAGTCAACTCAGATAAAGCGCTGGTTTGTCGCATGTCGGCGGCAGTATAATGCATGAGGATGAAATCGAAGCGGGCAATACTGCATGTCGGAAAATCGCTCGTGAGCGATCGCATCGCCGCTCCCGCGCGCGTCGCCGCAAAGGAAATGGTCTCGTCCGGCGAGCAATACCTCCGCGTTTTGGGCGAACGCGTGCGCCAGGCCCGCGCCCGCCGTGGAATGACGCGCAAGATCCTGGCCAGGGATTCCGATGTCTCCGAGCGGTATCTCGCCCAGCTCGAGAGCGGCGAGGGTAACGTATCGATTCTGCTGCTTCGCCAGATTGCCCGCGCTCTCGACATCCATCCGGAAACCCTGATCTCGGATGCGCCCGAGCCTTCCGTCCAACTTGCGCATACCACTGAGTTGCTGCGACGCCTCGAACCCGATGAGATTCATCGCGCTCATCAGCTGCTACTGCAGCATTTCAGCGGGATGGATCCTGACACGCGGCGCTCGCGCGTCGCGCTGATCGGCTTGCGTGGCGCGGGCAAATCCACTCTCGGAGCCATGCTGGCGGAGCGGCTGGATACTCCGTTTATCGAACTCGACCGCGTGATCGAGCAGACCAGCGGGGTTTCGCTGAGCGTGATTTTCGATCTCTACGGCCAGAGCGGATTTCGGCGGCTCGAACGGCAATGCCTGGAGGAAATTCTGGAGCGGCACCCGCGATTTGTCTTATCAACCGGCGGAAGTCTGGTCTCGGAGCACGCGACGTTTGAGCGGTTGCTCGCCGCGTGTTTCACCATCTGGCTGCGCGCCGCGCCGGAGGATCATATGCAGCGCGTGATCGCGCAAGGCGACATGCGGCCGATTTCCGAAAATCGCGAATCGATGGGAGATCTTCGCCGGATTCTCTCGGTGCGCGAACCGCTCTATCGCGAAGCGGATGTGGTCATCGAGACATCGGGTCATACGCCTGCCGAAAGTTTGCGGGAACTCATGAATGCCGTAAAGGCTCGTCCGGCCGAACGCAACGGAAACGGCGCGGGAGACGATACTTAGGAGACTGAAATACCTATGGAAAATGTAAAAGAAGCCGCCTTGGTTCAATTCGTCGTCGCCGCGGGAACGCACCGGCATTGGAAGTTGAAAATTGACGGGCGCGTAGCGACGCTGGCGATGGACGTTGCGGAGGAGAGCGGGCTCAAGCCGGGCTACAAGCTGAAATTGAATTCGTACGATCTCGGCGTGGATATCGAGCTGCATGATTTGCTGCAGCGGATTCGATTCGAGCATCCGGAAGTTGCGTGCGTGGTGATCACGAGCGCGAAGGAACGAATTTTTTGCGCGGGCGCGAACATTTACATGCTGGGAACGTCGTCGCACGCGTGGAAAGTGAATTTCTGCAAATTCACGAACGAAACGCGCGACGGAATGGAAGATTCGAGCCGGCACGACGGCTTGCGATTTCTTGCGGCGCTGAATGGAACGACGGCCGGCGGCGGCTACGAACTGGCGCTGGCGTGCGATGAAATCGTGATGGCCGACGATCGCTCGAGCGCGGTGAGTTTGCCGGAAGTTCCGCTGCTCGGCGTGCTCCCCGGCACGGGCGGACTGACGCGCGTGGTGGACAAAAGAAAAGTGCGGCGCGATTTGGCGGATATGTTCTGCACGAATCCCGACGGCGTGAAAGCCGACCGCGCAAAAGCGTGGGGCCTGGTGGATGAGATTGCTTCGCCAGCGAAGTTTGCGGAATTGACGCGCGCGCGCGCCGAAAAACTGGCGGCGGGATCATCGCGGAAGGCGGACGCGAAAGGAATTACGCTGAATCCGCTGAATCGAAAAGTGGACGAGAGCGGGTTTCATTACGAGCACGTGGATGTGGAGTTCGATCGCGCAGGGCGGACCGCGACACTCACGGTTCGCGGACCCGACGGCAAACAGCCGGCAACGGCGGAGGAGATCCACGCGTTGGGCGACCGCTGGTGGCCGCTCCAGATGGGACGCGAACTCGACGACGCGATTCTGATGCTGCGGACGAACGAGCTGGAGTTGGGCCTCGTGCTGCTGAAGACCACCGGAAATCTCGAAGCCGTGCTCGCGTCCGACGCCACGATGTTGAAATACAAGGATGACTGGCTGGTCCGCGAGACCATCGGTTTGCTCCGGCGTGCGTTTGCGCGGCTTGATGTTTCATCCCGCAGCTTTTTTGCGATCGTCGATCGCGGCTCGTGTTTCGGCGGATTGCTTCTGGAACTGGCACTGGCCGCCGATCGCACTTACATGCTGGCGCTTCCGGAAGAGGAAGGCGACGCGCCGAAATTGGCCGTGGACGGATTCAACTTCAATTTGCTGCCCGAAGTAAACGGGCGAAGCCGGCTGGAAACCAGATTTTGCGGCGACCAGGAAAAAGTCGCAGCGATCGAGAAAAAATCGGGCCAGACGCTGACATCGGAGCAGGCTTTGGAATTGGGATTGATCACCGTCGCGCCGGACGAACTCGATTGGGAAGATGAAATTCGCGTGGCGATCGAAGAGCGGGTGAGCCTTTCGCCCGATGCGCTGACAGGAATGGAAGCGAGCCTGCGTTTCCCCGGCTCGGAATCGCTGGAAACGAAAGTGTTCGCGAGACTTTCGGCCTGGCAGAACTGGGTGTTCATCCGGCCGAACGCGACCGGCGAGCGCGGCGCGCTGAAACTTTTTGGATCAGGATCGAAATCGAAATTTGACTGGGAGAGAGTCTAATGTCTCTGAATTATCTGGATCGCATTCCGAATAACGTGGATCTGGGCTCGAACCGGGCACTCCAGCGCGCACTCGAACACTGGCAGCCGGAATTTATGAACTGGTGGCATGGGCTGGGCCCGTCGGATTTTCAGGCTGCAGACGTGTATCTGCGGACGGCGACATCGGTGGATACGAAGGGATGGGCGACATTCGGCTACGTCCGCATGCCGGATTATCGCTGGGGAATATTTCTGGCAGAGCCGGAGACCGATCGCCGGATCGGATTCGGCGACAACTTCGGCCAGGAAGTCTGGCAGCAAGTTCCCGGCGAGCATCGTTCAACTCTGCGGCGGCTGATTGTGACGCAAGGCGACACGGAGCCGGCGTCGGTGGAGCAGCAGAGGCTGCTGGGACACACAGCGCCGTCGCTCTACGATCTGCGCAATCTATTTCAAGTGAACGTGGAGGAAGGGCGGCATCTTTGGGCGATGGTGTATCTGCTCCATGCCTATTTCGGACGCGACGGCCGCGAGGAGGCGGAGGAATTGCTCGAACGCCATTCGGGAGACTCGAACAAGCCGCGTATCCTTTCGACATTCAACGAGCCGATTCGGGACTGGCTGAGCCTTTACATGTTCACGTATTTCACGGACCGCGATGGCAAGTTCCAGCTGAAGTCGCTTGCAGAATCGAGTTTCGATCCGCTTTCGCGCACGTGCCGGTTCATGCTGACGGAAGAAGCGCATCACATGTTCGTCGGGGACACGGGAATTTCACGCGTAATCAAGCGCACGACTGAAATCATGCAGGAGTTGAACACCGATGATCCGGTGGCGATCCGAAAGGCAGGAGCGATCGAATTACCCTTGATACAAAAATATCTGAATTTCTGGTTCACGTCTTCGCTCGACCTGTTTGGAGGCGATTCGTCGTCGAATGCCGCGTCGTATTTTGCGAACGGATTGAAGGGACGCCCGGACGAAGCGCGCTACGAAGATCACATCGCAACGGAGCAAACCTTCACGCTGGAACTTCCGGATGGAAAAGGCGGCGTCCGGCCGGAATTAATTCCGATGCGCAACGCGATCAACGAAGTGACGCGCGATTCCTACGTGAAAGATTGCGAGCTGGGCCTGAACCGCTGGAATAAACACATCGAAAAGATCGGACACAGCTTCCGCATGACGCTGCCGAGCACGCGTTTTCGGCGAACGATTGGAAGCTGGGCGAACGTGCCAACCGATCCCGCGGGCAAGCCGATCAGCCGCGAGGAATATGACGCGCATCTGAACGAGTGGCTGCCGACCGACAGCGATCGCGCCTACATATACAGTCTGATGAAGGGTGTGTTCGAGCGCGGAAAAATGGCGTCGTGGATTGCGCCGCCTGAACGCGGAATCAACGGCCAGGCGATTGACCACGAGTACGTGCGGCTGCAATAGCGGCGAAGAGAGAGAAGAGGTCCGTCTTGGAGAGGCGGGGCCGCCCGAGATGCAGAGCGTAGGGCGAATCGCGTGACAGGTGCCGTCGGATTAGGGCGACGACCCTACATGCGAGCGAGAAGAGAGAAGAGGTCCGTCTTGGAGAGGCGGGGCCGCCCGAGATGCAGAGCGTAGGGCGAATCGCGTGACAGGTGCCGTTGGATTAGGACGACCGACCCTACACGCGAGCGAGAAGAGAGACGAGGTCCGTCTTGGAGAGGCGGGGCCGCCCGAGATGCAGAGCGTAGGGCGAATCGCGTGACAGGTGCCGTTGGATTAGGACGACCGACCCTACACGCGAGTGTCATTTTGTGGGTCCTCGCGCTTGTAATTCCCTTCCCCAGAATCGCGGCTTCCTCGCAGCAACAATCGCAATCGGATCCGCAGATCGCAGCGCCGCGACAGCAAAAATCGCACTCCGATCCGGCGCTCGCGCCGATTCTCGATTACATTTCGTCGGGCTGGACGACGCTGACGCGCTCGCTTTCAAATTGCGACACACTCGTTGATCCCAAGCTCGCCGCAGGCCAATCGGCGCTGTATCTTCCGGCAGACTTCCCTGAAAGCGAAGCGATCAGAGACTTGCAAACGCGCTGCAAGATTCAAGTGCTGCACCTTCCGAAAGTGATCCATGGGCCCGGAGAGATCGACACCAATAAGCTATCTCCGCAAGGGCTGCTCTATCTCGAGCACCCCTACGTGGTGCCGGGCGGCCGGTTCAATGAAATGTACGGATGGGACAGCTACTTCATTATTCGCGGACTGCTGCGCGACAACCGGATCGATCTCGCGCGCGGCATGGTGGAGAATTTCTTCTTTGAAATCGAACACTACGGGACGATTCTGAACGCGAACCGGACTTATTATCTGACGCGCGCGCAGCCGCCGTTTCTCTCGTCGATGATCATGGCGGTGTATAACGCGGAGAAATCCCCGGGGCGAGAAGATCGCGTGTGGCTCGAGCGCGCCTACGCATACGCAAAAAAGGATTATGAGATGTGGACGCGCGAGCCGCATCTGGCGGGCGCAACGGGCCTCTCGCGCTACTACGATTTCGGCTCGGGGCCGACGCCTGAGAGCGTAAAGGATGAGACCGGGTATTACCGGAAGGTGGCTGGATATTTTCTGCTGCATCCCGATCAAGATCACGGCTACATCGTGGTGAAAAGCACGGGCGCAGCGAACGCGCCGATATTGGGACTCGAATATTCCATGCAGATTTGCGACGCGACGGCGACAACTGCCGCGAAACCGGATTGCGACGCGACGCAAACGGTGTCGCTCAGCAGCGAATACTACAAAGGCGACCGCGCGATGCGAGAGTCCGGGTTCGATGTGTCGTTCCGGTTCGGGCCCTACGGCGCAGCGACGCAGGATTACGCGCCGGTCTGCCTGAACAGCCTGCTCTTCAAAACGGAAATCGAATTGCAAAGGATGAGTGAAATCCTGGGACGCACGGAAGACGCGGCGAAATGGCGGGAGCGAGCAGCATCGCGCAAAGCGCTGATGCAGAAATATTTCTGGGACAACGAGCGCGGGATGTTTTTTGATTACGATTTTGTGAAGAAAGAGCGCTCGAGCTACGTTTACGCGACCACGTTTTACCCGCTATGGGCAGGCGCGGCGACGGCAGAGCAGGCGAAGGCCGTCGTCGCGAACCTGAAAAAGATCGAAGCGCCAGGCGGCATCGCCATGAGCGTCACGGAATCCGGCACGCAATGGGATTATCCGTACGGGTGGGCGCCGATGCAGCTGATTGCGGATGATGGAATGTGGAGATACGGGTTCAGTGAGGACGCGAGCCGCGCCTCGTATGAATTTCTCTCGACGGTCGAGACGAATTTCAAGCGCGATGGAACGATCCGAGAGAAATACAACGCGGTAACGCGATCTTCGGAAACGAACGTGACGGCCGGCTATCAGGCGAACGTGGTCGGATTTGGCTGGACGAACGGAGTGTTTTTGGTGCTGCTGCACGAGCTGCCGGAAGATTGGCTGGAGAAACTGGAGAAAGACCAAAGCGAGACGGCGAAGCGCTAGCGGCGGCTTTCGCTAGCCGAAGGCAGCGAAAACATCGCGCAGCTGCGCAGGATTGGGCGCCGGCGTGCCACCCGCCTGACTGGCAACCCACGAACCGATTCGATTGGCGGCATCGTTCATTGCGGCGAGGGATGCGCCACGCAAATATTGATGAACGAGGCCCGCGGTGAAGGCGTCGCCCGCGCCGACAGTGTCCACAACTTTCACGCGATAGCCGGAATGGCGATGAATGCCCGAGGAAGTGGCGATCAGGCTGCCGTTGCCGCCGCGCGTGACGCACACGAGCTTGATGCTGTGGCTTTGGAGCAAGTTCGCTGCCGACGATTCTTCATCGCGATGCTGCATTCCGAGCAAATTCATGACGCGCGGGAGTTCGTCGTGGTTGAGTTTGACGATCTCAGCCAGCTTGATTGATTCGGCCAGCACTTCGGCGGAGAAGTAGGATTGGCGGAGGTTGACGTCGAAGATTCGCGTGGCGCCGGGGCGCGCGGCTTTGAGAAATCCGCGGATCGTCCGGTGAGATTCGGGCGAACGCTGCGCGAGCGTCCCGAAGCAAATCGCGTCGGCTTTTGCCGCAAGCTTGCGCCATTCGCGAGTCCACAAAAGGCAGTCCCACGCAACGGATTCGGCGATTTCGAATTTCGGCTGGCCGGCGGAATCCAGTTGGACGCGAACGGTTCCGGTAGCGCGCCGCGAATCAAGCTGCAAATTTGAAGTTGCGAGCCCCAGTTTTGCGAGCGCCTGACGCGCTTTGCGGCCCAGCGCGTCATCACCGACGCGGCTGGCGACAATTCCTTCATCGCCGAGAAGAGTGGTGATGTAGGCGAAATTCGCGGGAGCGCCACCGAGCTGTTCGCCAGAGGGAAGAAGATCCCAAAGCACTTCGCCGAGGCCGACGACAACGTACCGCTTCGCGGTCATGCGATTGAGATTAACCCGGATAGATGAACGCGGCGACGAAAACTATCGAGAAGCGATGCGACTTGATGCCAGCAGCCATGCGCGGTGCGCGCACTCCGGAACGCGATACCGCGATGGGTTCCGGCCGTGCTAACATTCGCGCGGCCAGCCGAAAGAAAACGTAAGCGTGGCGCTGCGAACTGAGCGAGCTTTCAAAATTCCGCAACCGCGAGCTGCACGGCGCAAGCCGTTGATATTCCCGCCGAAGCATCCCATTCGATTGGCCGCGTTCGCGAGCGCTCTGGCGCTCGCCGCGTTGCCCGGCTTGATGCGAGGCGGTTCGGCCGCGAGAGCGCAAGCGGGATATTCCGGGGAATCGCTCGAGCTCAGCCGGCCCGCGCGTCCGTGGGAGTTTCTCTCCGCCACGGGCATGCGCGCCGGTCTTTTCGGAAACGAATCTGGAAAATTCGAGGCGTGGGTTTACCCGCTGAAAATTCTTCGCGATTTTCATTTGAGGTTTCATCTGGATGGAGCGGCGCTGCCGGCGGAGGCGCTGGTCCGCCGCGTGATTGTCAGGCCGGAATCGAGCACGATCGTCTACGCGGGAGATACGTTTTCAGTTCGCGAGACGCTCTTCGTTCCGGTGCACGAGCCGGGGGCGATTATTTTTCTGGATGTGGACTCGGAGCAGCCGCTGGACATTGAAGCCGCGTTCCAGCGCGACTTTCAATTGGAATGGCCGGCCGGGCTGGGCGGCACGGATCATCGCTGGGACTACACGCTGCACGCATACGGCTTCGGCGAAGAAGAGCACAAATTCGCCGCGCTGGTGGGCTCGCCGACGGCCGGCGACCACCATGAAGAGTACGAAACGAACTATTCGTCGTCGAACGAAGATTCTTTCAGCCTGGGAGCTACTGCGGAAAAGAAAGAAACGAAAATCATCGTCATCGCGGCGTCGGTTGAAGGCGCGGCAGACGCAGAGGCTTCGTACAAGCGGCTGGCCGCGAACGCCGACGCGCTGCTGGAAAATTCCGGGGAATATTACCGCAAGTACCTTGCGGACACGGTCGCGGTGGAACTGCCGGACGCGCAAATTCAGCAGGCCTATGACTGGGCGCGCATCAGCGTGGCGCAAGGAATGGTGACGAATCCATTTCTCGGCACGGGCCTGGTGGCGGGGTATCGGACTTCGGGATCGGGGCAGCGGCCGGGATTCGCCTGGTATTTCGGACGGGATGCGCTGTGGAGTTCGCTGGCGCTCGATTCGGAAGGCGATTTCGCGGCGGCGCGCACCGCGCTCGAATTCCTGAGCAAATATCAACGCGATGACGGCAAGATTCCGCACGAGATTTCGCAAGGCGCGACATTCGTGCCGTGGTTCAAGGGCTACGATTTCGCTTATGCTTCGGCCGATGCGACGCCGCTTTTCATTATCGCGATGAACGATTACGTGACGCAGAGCGGCGACATCGCATTCGCGAAAGAAAAGTGGGACAACATTTGGAAAGCGTATGAATTTCTGCGTTCGACGTTTGATTCGCAGGGGCTCGCGCAGAATCAGGGCGTTGGGCACGGATGGGTGGAGGGAGGGCCGCTGCTTCCGGTGAAGGCGGAAATATATCAGAGCGGCCTGGGAGTGGAAGCCGGGCGGGCGGTGGCGAACCTGGCGCGGCTGGCCGGGAAGCTCGATGAAAGTAGAGATGCCGGCGCGGCGATTGACGAGAAAAAGGCGAGGCTGAACGATGCGTTCTGGTCTCCGGAGCAGAACACGTATGCCTACGGGCTCAATCGTGAAGGCAAACGCGTGGCGCTGCCGAGCGTCCTGGCGACGGTGCCGATGTGGTTCGACCTTCTCGATGCGGGACACGCCGGCAAAATGCTGGCGCAGCTTGCCGACGAAGATCACGAAACCGATTGGGGCATGCGCATCATTTCTTCGCGCTGGCCGCAATACAGCGGCGGCGGATATCACTATGGCTCGGTGTGGCCGCTGTTCACCGGCTGGGCTGCGGTGGCGGAGTATCGCTACCATCGCGCGTTTCCCGGATTCGCAAACTTGCGGGCGAATGCGCTGCTCGCGCTCGATGGCTCGCTGGGCCACGTGACGGAAGTGCTGTCGGGCGATGATTACGAACCGCTGTCGGGAAGTTCGCCGCACCAGATTTGGTCGTCGGCGATGGTCATCAGCCCGTTGCTACGCGGATTGCTTGGATTGCAGGTTGACGCGACGAACCACAGCATCGTTCTTGCGCCGCATGTACCGGCGGATTGGAATTCATTTGCGATCAAGAACGCCGGCGCCCGGGAAGCGAAGTTCGATTTCAACTATCGCCGGACCGCGGATGAAATTACGCTCGAGGTGAAGAAAACCGGCACAGGCGATTGCGTCGTGAACTTTCGGCCGGCCATCAGTCTCCGCGCGGAAGTGGCAGGCGTGGAATTCAATGGCAGGCGCGTCGCGTATCGAGTGCAGCCAAGCGATGTGGACCAGCACGTCGAGACGAGCTTTCCTGCGGCGGGCGGCGCGAACACGCTGCGGATTCGACTGCGCGGCGATTTCGGCATCAATTACACGCCGGAACTTCCGCCGCTTGGGAGCCCAAGCCGCGGACTGCGGATTCTTTCGGAAACGTGGACGCCGACGCGGGATTCGCTGGCGCTTGAAGTCGCCGGCGCCGCGGGCGCGACGTACGAGCTAGGCCTGCGGAATCCGGAGCAAATTGCATCGGTAGACGGTGCAGAGATCAAGAAGAGCGCCGATGGATTGACTCGGCTGGATGTCGCGATTCCGACGAATGGCGACGAAGCGTACCCACACGCGAAGATAACGATTCATTTCGTCGGGCAGCGCGGAACGGCGAAGCGCCCGGAACGCCCGTAATTCAAAGTGTCATTAACATCGTATTCAGGATCCGTCGGAAAAGGATCGAGATTTCCGCCATTCCGGCGCGGAGATTCCTCATTGTTGGCAACGGCACTCGATTTCCACAAGCTTGAGTTCAGGCGGGAAAAGAAAAGACGCGGGCAGGATGCCCGCGCCACGCAAAGACGGCGCTCGCGAAGATCGGGCGCGGGCCGGATTGGATTTTGAGTACCTGCGTTATATCCTCGGACGGTGCAAAGCTCGCCGGGACCTTCTCCTACGCCGGGCCTCATCGTCGGCCTAATCATCACGCTCGTCGCCGTGGTAGCGTATTCGATCTACATCGAGCGCCAGATCACGGGCCTGCGCGAACTTCAGCACAACATCGCTGACCGCAATCGCAAGGACTCGCTCGAACTGCTTCGCATTCAAAATGATCTGAATTCTCTGGCGCTGGCGATGCGCGACATGCTCGATAACGACGAGCCGTATCCCTTGACTGCCTGGGCCGCGCAATTCGAGCGAATTCATACCGATCTCGACGATGCGCTGCGGCTGGAGGAACAAACGGCCGTGGCCCCGCGCTCGTCCGAGCAGCGGCAATATTTAAGCAGCTCCGTCCGGCAATTTTGGGACGCGGTAGACCGCACGTTTGCGCTCGCGCGCGACGGCAAGGCCGATGAAGCGCGCGCACAAATCCGGCTCTCGCTGCAAGCCCGGCAGGAGGCGTTGAGCACGGCCGTCGCGCGGTTGCTGGTGCAAAACAACGAAAGCGAGGAACAGGCCGCGCAGCAGGCCGGTGAGATCTACGATCGCGTCCAGAAACAAGGCTATCTGTTCCTGACGGCGACGCTCATCGCCATCGCTTTAACCGGGCTTTACGTAATTCGCTCGAATCGGCGGCTCTTCGCTCAGCTCGCGTCACTATCGGAGCAGCGCAGCGATCTCGCGCAAAAGCTGATTGCAACGCAGGAATCCACGCTGCGACACATTTCGCGCGAGCTGCACGATGAATTCGGCCAGATTCTGACGGCCGTGGGCGCAATGCTCGGGCGCGCCGAGCGCCACGCGCCGCCGGATTCCCCACTGCGCGCGGAACTGCGCGAGGTTTCCGAAATCGCGCAATCCACGCTCGAAAAGGTGCGGACACTTTCGCAGGCGTTGCACCCTGTTATGCTCGAAGAGTCGGGTCTCGAGAACACGATTGACTGGTACATCCCGGCAGTGGAAAAACAAACGGGAGTCGCCATAAGCTACGAAAAAACCGGCGAGCCATTCGCCATGGACGGGGGCGCCGGCATTCATATCTATCGAATTCTTCAGGAGGGTTTGAATAATGTCGCGCGGCATTCGGGCGCGCGCGAAGCGTGGGTGCGGCTGAATTTCCTTGGCGATGAGCTGCGACTTGAAATCGAGGATCGCGGCAAAGGCTTCAATTCGCTATTCGCGAATCGCGGCATTGGTCTGGTGGCGATGCGCGAACGCGCCGAGTTGCTTCACGGGCAGATCGAGTTCATCACGCCTGCCGGCGGCGGCACGCTCGTCCGCCTGCGCGTTCCCCGCGGGAGGCCGGACGCGGATGCCTAGGAAAATATCGGTCTTGCTGGTTGACGATCACAGCCTGGTGCGGCGCGGATTCCGGCGGATCATCGAGGACGAGCCGGATATGGAAGTCGTCGAGGAAGCGGGCGACGGCGAAGAAGCGGTTCGCCTGGCGCTGCGTTATCGGCCGCGCGTGATCGTGATGGATTGCGCACTGCCCGGCGTGAGCGGATTGATCGCGACGCAGCGCATTCTTGAAAAGCTTCCGGAGACATCGGTTCTCATGCTGAGCATGCACTCCGAAGATACACTCGTGCGCCAAGCTCTGGCGGCAGGCGCTCGCGGCTACATTTTGAAGAACGCGATCGACCTCGAACTGGTCGCCGCCATTCGACGGGTCGCCGCGGGCGAAAAGGTTCTCGCCCCGCAGCTCGAGCGTACGTCCGCGCTGAAAGGCGAGCGCAATGCGGGACTCACCCCGCGAGAACTTGAAATTCTGCAGCTCATCGTCGGCGGCAAATCCAACAAGGAAATCGCCAGCCTGCTCTCGCTGAGCGCGAACACGGTATCGGTCCATCGCGCGAACATCATGGACACGCTCGGAATCCATAAGACCGCCGAACTCGTGGTCTATGCCATTCGCAACGGCCTCGTGAGCGTGCCGTGAAGCGCAGATCGTTCCTCTTGGAATTGGCAGGCGCTGCGTCAGTGCCGCTCGTGCAACCCGGCGGGTTGTGGCCGTTCGATTCGCGCGCGTTCGCAGCTGCGGATCCCGCCCTCGCGTTTCGTCTCACGGACGTCACCACAAAAGCGGGCATTGATTTTCGTCACAACAGCGGCGCCTACGGCGGGAAACTGCTTCCCGAAACGATGGGATCGGGTTGCGCATTTCTCGATTACGACGGCGATGGCTGGCAGGACATTCTGCTCGTGAATGGAATGGACTGGCCCGGCCATAAAAACCAGCGCTCGACGCTGAAGCTTTATCGAAACAATCGTAACGGGACTTTTTCCGATGTCACGCGCGCCGCCGGGCTCGACGTGGAAATGTACGGCATGGGCATCGCGGCGGGCGACTACAACAACGACGGGTTTCCCGACATTCTGATCACGTGCGTCGGACAAAATCGCCTTTTCAAGAATACGGGCAAGGGAAGCTTCGTGGACGTCACGCGGACGAGCGGACTGGCCGGCCGCGAGGGATTCGGCACGTCCGCGCTCTGGTTCGATTACGACCGCGATGGCCTGCTCGATCTCGTCGTTTGCAATTACGTGAAGTGGACCGCGGATCACGATGTCTTCTGCAGCCTCGATGGCAAGCACAAATCGTATTGCACGCCGGAAGCCTATCGCGGCGAAACGTGCTGGCTCTTTCACAATCGCGGCGACGGTACGTTTGAGGACGTCACGGCGAAGAGCGGAATTTTCGACAGCAGCTCGAAATCTCTCGGCGTCGCGATGCTGGACTACGACAACGACGGCTGGCCGGATCTGATCGTGGCGAATGACACGCAGCCCAACAAGCTTTACCGCAATCAACACGACGGAACTTTCAAGGAAGTGGCCGTCGAAGCGGGGGTCGCATTCAGCAGCGAGGGTAAGGCGCGCGCGGGCATGGGCGTGGACGTGGGCGATTTCGAAAATTCCGGCGCGCCCGGAATCGCGATCACGAATTTCGACAACGAAATGATGGGGCTTTACGTTCCGGCGGCAAAGGGCGCGTACGACGACATCGCGACGCGCGCCGGGATCGGCTTGCCATCAAAAAGCACGCTCGGATTCGGGTGCGTTTTTGCCGATATCGACCTCGACGGCTTCCTCGATCTTGTGGTGGCAAACGGCCACATCGACGAAACGGTGCGCAACATTCGCGGAAACGTTGGCTACGCGCAGCCCCCGCAGCTTTTTCTGAACGACGGGCACGGGACGTTTCGCGACGTCTCCGCGGAGGCCGACGGCGCGTTCGACACCCCGCGGGTTGGACGCGGACTCGCGTACGGCGATTTCGATCGCGACGGCAATCTCGATCTTCTGTTGACGACGAATCATGGCGCGGCCGTTTTGTTCCGCAACGAACAAACCGGCGGCAATCGCGGCATTCGCCTGCAGCTTTCCGGCACGAAATCGAATCGCGACGCCATCGGCGCGGTCGTTCACGTGGAATCCGGCGACTTGCACCAATCGCGGATGGTCAAGAGCGGGTCGAGCTATCTCTCGCAGTCGGAATTGCCGTTGACGTTTGGGCTGGGGAAGCGCGACGCCGCGGAACGCGTGATCATCCAGTGGCCGAGCGGCCGAACGGAGGAGTTCAAAAACGTCGCGCCAGGACGCGCCTACCGCTGCATTGAATCCCGTGGAATCGAGCCAATTGGCGGCTTCTAGTATTTTTGCATTATTGCGCGGCTGCGCTGTCGAAGCTAAAGTGCGCTCACTTGCAACCCTAGCAACCGCCTTTACACGATTCGATTCAGACTCCCGGACAAACCGACAAAGTCCGGAAGTTTGCGCGGACGACGACATTTGGCGCGAGAAACCGCGGAGCAGAAGATTAGAATTATGACGGAATGAACAGGAGAGTGAATTCATGCGATGGAAACCGGCGATTTCGGTCCTGATTTTGTCAATTGCGCTGCTCGCGGGAATGGGCAGCGCCGATGAAAAATCCACGAGCGTCACCGGGTACGTTCTCGATTCCGCTTGCGCGTTTACAAAGGATCTCAAGAAGCCGATCAGCGAAAAATGCGCGCTGGCTTGCGCGAACGCGGGATCGCCGCTCGTGATTCTTGGCGACGACGGGCTGATTTACTGGCCGATCGCGGGTACGACGCCTTCGAGCGGACAGAATCCCAACCTGCTTCCGTATGCCGCAAAGAAAGTGACTGTCACCGGCAGAGTCTACAATCGGGGTGGTTCGCGCGCGATCGTGATTGAAAAGATCGAGGCGTTGGCGCCCGCGAGCTAGATTTTCTGCTGGACAGGATCCCCGCGGCGGCGATGCTCTAAATGCGCCGCCGTTCTGAAGCCCAGGATTCCTATGGCCAAGAAGAAGCGCCCAAGCCGCAAGAGTCGAACGAATAAGCTCCGAGTTCCCACGAGCATGAAGTATCCGCCTGCGAAGATCGCAGTCATCGAGGACGCTGAAGCGACCGGCGCAGTCGCCGAAGCCTACGATTTCTGGCGGGCGACATCAGGCCGCCACAAAGTGCCGGGAATCATCAAGTGTTTTGGAGCGCGGCCGGACTTTCTGCGGCAGGTCGTGGAGTTTTCGAACGGCGTACATTTCTCAAAGGGGCATCTGACGCGGCGGCAGAAGGAAATGATCGCCAGCTACGTCTCCTACTTGAATCGATGTCCGTATTGACTGGACAGCCACGCCCACTTCCTGCGTGTTCAGGGAGCATCCGACAAATGCGTGGAGGCGGTTCTGAAGGGAAAGCTTGATGAAGCGGGACTTTCGACTGCCGAACGCGTGCTGATGGACTACGTGGAGCTCGTCACCCACGCGGCTTACCGGACGACACCGGCCCACGTGCAGAGGCTTCGAAAGCTGGGGTGGAGCAAGGAACAAATTGCGGAGGCTGTTTACGTCACGGCGATGTTTGCATTCTTCAATCGCGTGGCGGATGCGTTTGGCGTGCCGCCTCAGGACTACCTGATCACCGGAAAGCTCACGCCGTGAGGCTCTAGCTGCGCGCGACGATCGAAAACAGGACGAGGTAACGCTTCAGATTCGCGGTCACGAGGAAATTCTCTTTGACGTGCGCGTGCCCGTTCTCGCCCAACCGCTGCGCCACCTCCGGGTTCGACAACAAGTATCGGATTTGATACGCGCATCCTTCCACCGAATGGACCAGCATTCCCGTAATCTTGTGAAGCACCTGAAGCAGTATTCCTCCAACGGCTCCAGCGACGACAGGCTTTTTCTTCCACAGCGCTTCGGTAACAGTGAGGCCGAAGCCCTCACGCAATGACTTCTGAACGACGATGGTAGAGGCGCGCTGAAGCGCGTTAATTTCCAGATAGCTCCAGGGCGGGAGATTCAAAATGTGGACATCGGGGTCATTGTTCGCCGCTTCGCGCGCCTCGAGCAACACCGCCTCGCCTTCCGGATCGTCGCTGGCGCCGCCGCCCGCGAGGACGAGTTGGCAGTCATTGTGGCGCTTGACGATTTTGTAGGCCTGAATCACGCCGACAGGATCTTTCAGGCGGTCGAAACGCGAAACCTGCGTCACGATGGGCCGCTCGCCGTCAATGCCGTAGCGTTCGAGAACCGAGCGAATATATTCGGGCTCGAGTTCTTTGTTCTTATCGGCGAGAGGATCGATCGTCGGCGCAAATTGGAATTGTGGAATCTTGAGTCCCTGAGTGAACGCGGCGGACGAAAACAGCGACGCGTCATACTTTTCGACAAACGGCCGGAGGAAATTCCACACTTTCATGTTCGGCCGGGACAGATCGATGTGGCAGCGCCAGATCCACTTGTTGCGCTTGCCGGCCCGCGCATTCACGAACGGCAACGGCTGCGGATCGTGAATCACCACGAAGTCATCGTCGAACGTGAAGCGGCGGAGATTCTCCTCGTTGGTCGCCAGAAACTGGTCGAACCATTCCGGCGGGCCGTCGTAAGCCGCTCCGTGCAGCGCATTGTGAAAGGCTTTCGTGACCGAGAAAAACGCATCGCCGCCGGTCATCACTTCCCAGCGGACGGGAACGCCGGACTGCTCCATGAGCGGAACGAGCCGCGACAATATTTCCGCGACGCCGCCGCCGACCGCGGTCGAGTTCACCATTTTCACGCGCTTGCCGTGGAGACCGCGCGCGATCGCCCGAATCTCATTGATTTCGGGCTGGCCGACGATGGCGGCGTGGTCTTCGAGCGTGGTCATGTGCGTCGTGTTTTCAGCGACGACAGTGCTCATTGACGATTCCAGGGTTCGATCGTCGAGATGATTTCGTTCCGCAATCCGTCGAGCGTATTGGTATGAAAATCGAGGCGATTCAGACGGGTGGACAGTTGGGGCATGTCGAAATTGTTTTGGATCCAATTCGAAAAGTCGTTGGTCTTCAAATGCAGGCGCAAGCGCGAATTGATGAAATGATGATGAAGCGACTGGAGGCTCAATTCGGAAATGCCGTCGCTCAGTTCTCCAAGGTTGTTCGCGCGCATCTCCAGGGGCAGCGTGAATACCACTTCTTCGCAAAAATAAAACGGCTCGTAGGCAAGAAGGTCGCGGAACTGCGGCCGTTCGGTTACGTATTCCTCCACCGCGTGAACCAGCTCGGTCCGAAGATCATCAATCGACACGAACTCGCCGACGTCGAGGGCCGCCATGCGTTCTGCAAGAGCGTAGGCGTTGCAGGCGGCCACGGCCCACTGGGCGAATTCACTCGAATAGGTTGTGTAGTGATGTTCTTCGATGCTCTGGAATGTGTGATAGAAAATGGAGGCGTCAGAAACTTTTTTCAGGCACGACGCCAGTTCTCCGAGCGTATGCGCCCGCTCATCGCGAATCCGAATCAGGTAGGACGCGGCCACGAATTGAAAAGGCTCTCTTGCCTGCATCATACGATCGCCGTGGCCAGTTCCTCGAGGAATCGCGCTACGTCCGACGGGGTCTTGACGAAAAACCGGGCGGACGTGCGGCGGCGCCTGCCGACCGCGACGGAAATTCCCCGCATGCGCGCAAAAACGTATTCGTCGGGAACGTCGTCGCCGACGTAGCAGAGCAATGAATCTCTCCGATTTTCGAGCGCCAGTAGGTGCTGGATTGCCGTCCATTTGTCCATTCCTGGCCCGGGCAGGATTTCCCACACCTTTTTGCCGGAGATCAGATTGAGCCGCCGGTTCCGGCCGAGAATGTCGCGAATCGCGGCGAGGGCGCGCCTAGCATTGCGCCGTTCCGCGTTCCGGTAATGTATGGCAATGCCGGCCTCTTTCGATTCGATGCGGATTCCACGCAACCCGTGCAGCCCGACGTGCAGCGCCCGGGAAATTCGCGGCAGCAAGGCCTCCTCGGCGCGGCTCATCAGGGTCACTGGTTTGCCCTGCGACGCTTGCATGGAATATCCGTGACACCCGACGTAGCAAATTCCGTCGATCCCCACGCGGCTGCGCACGTCCGGCAAACTCCTGCCGCTTACGATTCCCAATAATGCGCCGCGTTCGATGATCTTTTGGAGCGCGCGGCGCATGCGAGCTCCCAACCGCACTTGTTCCGGCTGATTGCGGATCCCGGCCAGAGTGCCGTCGAAATCCAGCATCACGGCGATTCCGCGTCGCGACTCGGCGACGATCGCTTCGATCTCGTCCCACGCTGCGAAAAGCGGCCGAGGGTTTCCGCGTTTCGGCCGAGCGTTGATTGAAATCACGCCCCGGTGGCGTACTTTTGCCGGCGTGCCCTTTCGCGGCGGAATCGTGATCACTCGTCCGCCGCCTGAATGCGACCCGCTCATGCTTCCACCTGTCCGGCTTCGCCAGCCGGATTTCGGCGAGCGTGGAGAGCAGATTGCCGGCCCAGCGATAGATATTGTGCTCGCGAACGATGCGCCTCATATGCGCCATTCGCACGCCCTGCTCTTCGCCGCTCATTTGAAGCGCCGTCAGGATCGCCGTGGCCACCTGGGCGACGTCATAGGGATTCACGATCAGCGCATCCGTCAGTTCTCTCGCCGCGCCCGTGAACGCGCTAAGAATCAGCACGCCATGCTCATCATCCCGCGAGGCGACGAATTCCTTGGCCACGAGATTCATACCGTCGTGCAGCGAAGTCACCATGCAAACATCGGCGGCGCGGTACAGCCGTTCGATTTCCGCGTGGGCATGATGCCGTTCGAACAGAACGATCGGCTTGGATTTCTCGCCCCGGAATTTCGCGTTGATTCGCTCCGCTTCTACGCGCACTTCCTCAACTAAATCCCGATAACGTGGAATCATCGTGCGGCTTGGGGCACCCACCTGGACGAAGCTGAACTCGCCGCGGTAGCTCGGGTTCTCGTCCAGAAATCGCTCGATCGCCGAGAAGCGTTCGAGAATTCCCTTGGTGTAGTCGACGCGGTCGACGCCGATGCCGATGTATCGGGCGCTGATGCCAAGTTCGTCCATCAAGGCCCAGCGTTGAGCGGCGCGTTCGCGAAAAAGGGAGGAATCGGGAATCGTCTCGCTGAAAGCCACGCTAATGGGAAATGGGCGGACCATCGTGGTGTGACCCTGGCGCTTGACGGTGAACCGGTCGCGGTCGGTCAAAGCTTCGAGCGCGCGATCAACGGTCTCCAGGAAATTGTTGCAGTGCGCCTGGATGTGGAAGCCGATCAAATCGGCGCCCAGCAGACCATCCAGCACTTCTCGCTGAAAGGGACATATCCGGAACGCTTCTGAATTCGGCCAGGGGATATGCCAGAAAATCGCCACTCGCGCATCGGGCCGCTGCTCCTTGATGAGCCGGGGCAGCAGCGCAAAGTGGTAATCCTGAATGAGAACGAGCGGCGATTCCGTGCCCTTCATTTCTTCAAGCAGCGCTCGCGCGAATTTTTCGTTCGCGCGCTGGTATTGCTCCCAGTCGCCCGGGCGGAAGAGCGGCCGCGTGTGGGCGATGTGGCAGAGCGGCCAAAGACCTTCGTTCGCGAATCCGTAGTAGTAGCCGTCCTCTTCCTCCTTCGTCAGCCAGACGCGCCTCAGCGTATAGCGCGGGTTGTCGGGCGGGACTCGCAGCCGGTCGTTTTTGTCTACCGTTTCACAGTCGGCGTTGCCTGAGCCGTTGGCGATCCAAGTCCCGTCGCACGCGAGGGCGATGGGTTCGAGCGCAGTCACAACGCCGCTGGCGGGTACAAGCGTTTGAATCGTATTCTGATTCCAGACGTGCATGTACGGCTCGCGATTCGACACGATAAAAAGCGACGCATTTTGCAGCTTGCTGCGAACGCTTACGCGCAGGCGTTCCGCAGTCCAAGTGGACTCGCCCGCTTCGCGCAAGCGCGCTTCCACGTCGGCGGCGGCCAGCGCGGCATCCAGACTCTCCGCCATTTGCGCGGCCTCGCGCGTCAGCGGCGCGAGCAGGCCTGAACCTGCCGGCGGTTCCTGCGCCGATGCCCGGCCTAAGCGGAGAGAACGCATCCAGCTCGTGATCTGCGTAATCGTGTCTTTGAAGACCCACCGGATCAGCAGCAATGCCAGCAGCGCAATCAGGAGCGTTTGGAAGACCGCATGGAGGAGCGAGTCGCGCCACATCCGGCGCGTTGCAGTATCGATATAGCTAGCGTCGGTGAGAAACACGAGTGAGCCCGCGGGCTCGTCATTCACGACGAGAGGCAGCGCGTAGGAGTGAAACAGCGAATCGCCCGCTGTGAAGAATTCATTGCAGCCAGCCGGCTTGGTGCAGCGCGCCCCTGCATCTCTCATCCGATCTCGCTGTGCAGCTTCCAGCCCCGTGCTGGCCGCCTGGGAATTGCCGATCATGTCGAAGACGGCAATTCCCGCCAGGTTGTCACGGTGGCCCAGACGATCGATGGCCCGGCGAAGGTTGGCGTTGGCGTGGTTCGATAGATCCGTCTCGACCGTCTCTTCCATGCTGTCTGCGAGCGCCTCGACGCGACGCTCGAGATCACGGCGCAAAGAACGGTCCTGCGTCCTCACCTGGTAAGTTGCAAATAGCAAAGACACTACGGCGACGCTCACAATCAGAGGTGCCACCAGCCTCAGGCTGACGCGCGCCAGCGATTTGTCGTCTCGATCGACCATTTAGCTTACAAATTCCGGAATCGCGCGAGCTATGGCGAAGAGCTGCGTTGAACGCTGCCTCGCGAGACCGATCCAACTCATATGGAAATCCAACCGTGCGTGGCTGAGATTACGCAGAGTTGCACGCTCAGGAAGGCCGGGAATAGCTATGATACCGCAGCGGGACACTCGCGGCAACTGATTCGCGCAGCTTCATACGGACGACGGTCCAACAAAACTGGGCCGACTGTGAGATTCCAGACGTGAGTCTCAGTGCTCGGAGATCTGGAAATCCACGACGGCATGCCCACTGGCAGTCACGTTTACCTTCTTCTGCCAGGTTTCTGGGTCGGTGTAGAACAATCGCTTCGTTTTCGTCTGCGTTCCGACATCCAATACCGGCTCTTCCCTCGCTACCTTCCAGCCCTCGTGCCAGGCGACGATTTCGTAATCGCCAGGGGGTACGCCCGTCAGTCGAAACTCGCCGTGCTCGTCGGTAATCGCGTAATAGGGGTGATTGACTACCATGACGATGCCGTTCATCCAGATATGTCCCGCGTTGCACTTCAAATCGACGACCCCAGCTTTATGCATAGTCCGAGCCACCGTGACGTCGACCATGGGAAACGGAAGGTTGTAGTCCGCCACACCGAGCATGTGAACCGTATGAAGAATCGGATCGCTGCTCTTGATCGAGAAATCTGTGCCCACCGGAACGAGTGATACGTGCGGCACGTACCGGCATTGCCTCTGGTCCAGATGTTTGCGCGAGTCGGGAAGGTCCCACGCCTTTCCCTGCGAAATCCCGCGCAAAAATATGACGGTGTTCGCCACTGCTCCGTCCGAAGCGATCTCAAGCCGTTCGAGGTCGCGCGTGCCCACGTGATCGGGATCGCAAGTGGCCGGGTCCTTCGTAATCGGAAGTGTGATGGGTTTCGGCTTTTCTCCCGTCCACTTCACGACGCCGGTGATCTCGCCGCCGTCGGGTACGCTCACCACCTGGTACGCAGCTTGTCCGTGTGCCGGGATCGCCCCCATCACCCCTGCCAGCAACACCGCAAGCCCGTAAATAATCTGCCGCGACTTCATCCGCCCTCGCAATCTCCGAAAACCCTGCGGCAATTGCCTTCGAGCCGCACCTTCCCACCGGGTCTCCGGGCCTTCACCTCGATTTATCTCGCCTCAGCGTGAGTCTCCGAGTTCGTGCTGTACTTGGGCTTGTAGTGAATCTGCAGCGTTCGCAGATAGTGCACCAAGTCCCAGGCATCCGCAGGTTTCAAATAATCCATGAACGACGGCATTGGCGTTCCGTCCAGGCCAGTCATGAAGATTCGGTAGATATCCGCATCTGAATCCCCGCACTTGAAACGGATGCCCTCGCGAAAGTTGTACGGCTTGATCGGATTGTCTTTGTTGTCGGTCAGCGAAAATGCCGACGGACCATCCGCAGCCCCCTGCGGCCCGTGGCATTGCACGCACTTTAATTTGTCCTGGAATAGAATTTCGCCGCGCTTGACGCTCTCGGCGGTTGAGGGCGTCTCCGGAGGAATCGGAATCGGCGCGTCCGGCTTCTCGTCGTGGAAACGCGCTGAAAACGTCTTCACGTACGCCACGAGGTCGGCGCGCTGCTGATTCGATAGCGCACGCCACGAAGGCATCGCTGTCATATCAATTCCCCGCCCGATCGTTTGGAACAGGTCTTCATCGAGCGGCAGGCTTCCTGTCGGTGTCGAGCGGCACTTAAAGGTTCCCATCGTGAAATCTCGCGGCTTCGGGTTGAGATAAAGTGCATTCTCTCCCTGGCCATCTCCATCCGGACCATGGCATCCGATACAGTAGCGCCGGTAGATTTCCTTGCCCTGATTCGCGTGACCGGTCACGCTGCCGATGTGGCTCTCCTGCGCGAATGTGGCGGCGGCCGCCATTAAGACGCTGGCGCCAAGAACAAGCGCATACATGCCGGCCGAACAAATGGTTCGAACGGACAAAGTTCGAATCGCGGCCAATCGCGGCGCCGCTGCCCGAGTACAATTTTCTTGTTTCTTGTCCACCACGAAACCCCACGCCTGACGTCGTAACGGAGGAGCCCTCAACTCAATTTACTGCGTGGGAAAAAATCGGCAAGGACGTGCCCGGCAGAGGTTTCCAGACCAGCATTGCGGGGTCAAGCTGTGGTTTCTTTGATTAATCGTACCTCGGAAGTTACTGCCCCAATTCGGAGCACAGCATCGAATCCGACGCAGGCTGTTTTGCGCTTAGTCCAGCCAATCTTCTGACTTCGCGACCGCTCGCCGCCACATACGAGAGAGCTCTTCGCGTTTTTCTTCGGGCATCCTGGGCTTCCATTCGGCGTCCACAGCCCAGTTGGCGCGCAATTCGTCGAGATCGCGGAAATATCCGACGGCAAGCCCCGCGGCATAGGCCGCGCCTAGTGCGGTTGTCTCCTTCACAGCGGGTCGCACGACCGGCCGCCCCAAAATGTCCGCCTGAAATTGCATCAGAAGATCGTTTTCCACCATACCGCCATCCACGCGAAGCACGTCGAGATGAATCAGCGAATCCTTCTCCATGGCTTCAAGAACTTCGAGCGTTTGGAACGCGGTGGCCTCAATCGCGGCCCGCGCGATGTGGCCTTTGTGTGCGTAGCGCGTGAGTCCGGCGATCACGCCTCGAGCGTTGCTCTTCCAATGCGGCGCGTAGAGTCCCGAGAATGCCGGAACGAAATATACGCCGCCGTTGTCCTTCACCGTGCGAGCCAGTGCTTCGACATCGGAGCTTTTTTCGATGAGCCCGAGATTGTCGCGCAGCCACTGCACGAGCGCGCCAGCGATAGACACGCTTCCTTCGAGCGCATACCGCGCGGGTTGCTGGCTCAGCTGGTAGGCGACGGTGGTCAGTAGTCCATGCCGCGATGGCACCGCGCGCTCACCCGTGTTCATCAGCAGGAAGCAGCCGGTGCCGTACGTATTCTTTGCCTGCCCCGGATCGAAGCAGGTTTGTCCCACTAGCGCAGCCTGCTGATCGCCGAGAATCCCTGCGATCGCCGCGCCCTCGAGCACTCCGGCCTTCACGTGGCCGTAGACGTGGCTGCTGGGGCGAATCGCCGGCAGGATGGCTTCCGGAATTTCGAAGGCATCCAAAACCTCGGGGTCCCATGCGAGCTTCTCGAGATTCATCAACTGCGTTCGGCTGGCATTGGTCACGTCCGTCGCGTGAATGCCGCCATTCGCTCCGCCGGTCAAGTGCCAGAGCAGAAACGTGTCAATGGTTCCGAATGCCAACGCGCCGGATCCCGCCAGATCCCGCGCGCCGGCAACGTGTTTCAGAATCCAGCGGATCTTCAGGGCGCTGAAATATGTCGAGAGCGGCAATCCGGTCTGCGCGCGAAAACGGTCCTGGCCGCCGGCGCGAGCGAAATCTTCCACCTCGTCCGCGACGCGCATGTCTTGCCAGACAATGGCGTTGGCGACCGGCGCGCCGCTCCGGCGATTCCAAAGAACGGTGGTTTCGCGCTGGTTGGTGATGCCAATTCCCGCCAGATCGCCGGCCGAGAGCGAGCGTTGGGCCATCGCCTCGTCAATCACGGCTTGCGTATGGCGCCAGATTTCTCCTGGATCGTGTTCGACCCAGCCGGGTCGCGGATAGATTTGTTGATGTTCCTTCTGCGCGACGGAAACCATTCGTCCCGCGCGATCGAACACAATAAACCGCGTGCTCGTGGTGCCTTGATCGATCGCGCCGATGTAACGTGCTTTCACGGGATTCCCTGCACCGGCGCCAGCTCGCTGCCGATGCGCAGCGAGTGATTTCTAACGACCGAGGTGGTTAATCCGACCAGCGTTGCGGTGCCCGGTCCCAGCGGTGGTCTTTCAGCAACTCGAGGGTCTCCTGGTCAAGCGCACCCGCATCGCTCGCCTGCACGTTGCTGCGAGCGTGCTCGGGTTTGCGCATCCCGACGATCGTGGTGCTCACGTCTGGATTCGAAAGGATGAACCGCAGCGCCATTTCCGGCAGCGTCATTCCTTCGGGCAGGATTTTTTTCAATTTTTCGACGCGCGTGACCGTCTTCTTGAGATTTTCAGGACCAAAATATCCCGATCGCCAGTCATTCGCGGGAAATTTGGTTTTCGCCGTGAGCTTGCCGCCGAGGCTTCCCTCATCGAGCGGCACTCGCGCGATGACTCCGATGTTCAGCTCGCGGCAGACGGGAAACAGTTTGTCTTCCGGCGCCTGATCGAAAATGTTGTAGATCACCTGAACCGCATCGACGAGTCCTGTCCGCAAAGCGCGGATTCCGTTGTTGGGCTCCCAGCGATTCAAGCTCAATCCAAACGTACGAATCAAGCCGTCGCCCTTCAGCTTCTCGACGGTGGTGCGAAACTCGGGTTCGTCAGTCCAGCTGTCGTCCCAAGCGTGGAATTGCAGGAGATCGATCGCGTCGGTGCTGAGTTTTTGGCGAATCCAGCGCGCATGTTCGAAGACGTGTGCGGCCGGAAAGACATCCCGATACCTGTCGCGCGACGTCGCCGGCCATTTGCGATTGAGCGGCGGTATTTTTGAAGCCGCGTATAAGCGTTTGCCCGGATTCTTTGCCAGAATTTGCCCGAGCAGAGCGTCGCTTTTCCCTTCGCCGTAGGCCCACGCGGTGTCGAAAAAATTGCAGCCCAAGTCAACCGAGACTTGCATGGCGTCGAGCGATTGGCGATCATCCGACCCGCTCCAGCCGCTCATGCCCCAGAGCCCGTGGCCAATTTCACTGACATCAAATCCCGTGCGTCCCAGTTTCCGGTACTTCATCCGATGGCCTCGTATGTGTTCACAGCAAAGGTCAACCCTCATTGAACCCGCGGCGCGCTCTCGGCGGGGCAGACGGAGTCGCAGGCGCAGGGTTTATATCACAGCCTTTGCGGTGTGGTGCGGTGGAATTCTGCCTGCTGGAACGCGCTCGCTTCGAAATTGGTCAGCGAGAAGCGGTAAACGAAGATGGTGGGAGGGTTCTGGCCTGTTCGAGTGCCGCGTCGAGATTCTTCTTCACCGCGCTCGCTTCCGGGGCGATCCGGGATTCCGTCTCGCGCCGTGTGGTCGCGACTTCGTCCAATTCAGGTCCCGGTGTCGCGGTCAGCAACTGCTCCGCGCGCAGGTAGCAGGCATACGCCAGGCGCGCCGGCAATCCATGCCGCGCAAGAAATTGCCCGTAGTTGAACCAATCCACGGCTTCGGCGCGCGCGTCCTTCAGTTTGTCGTCTAATGCGAGCGCGGCTTGATATTCGGATGCAGCGTCGCTCGCGCGTCCTGCAGCGTCGAGCGCATCGGCAAGATGCGACGCAGCAAGGCTCTGGTCTTTGACGTCGCCGGCCTGCTCCGCGAGCTCTGCTGCCTCGCGATACTCCGCTATCGCCTTTTGCGGCTCGCGCGTTTTCGTATAGGCATCGGCCAATTCGATCATCACGGCCGCTCGATGCTGCGGCGAAACGGCGCCCGGCGCCTGCGTGACCGATCCCGACAGCTTCAGAAATTCCTCGAAATGCGTCGCGGCTGCGGCGCTTTGTCCGGTCCGCGCGAGCGCTTCCGCGAGGTAGAGCTGCGCGTTCCGTTGGGACGGATCCACGTCGATCGCCCGGTCCCAACTCGCAATCGCTTCATCCGGGTGGCCCAGCCGCGCCGCGAGTAGCCCGAAATTCACGAGCGCATCCGCATTTTGCGGAAATCGCGTCAGCATTTGCTTGTAGTGCTCGTAGGCGTCGTCAAAGCGCCCGGCTTCGATTAACGCTCTGGCACGCGCTTCCTGCGGCGCGGGATTTGACGGATTCACCTCGACGGCCCGCGTCAGCGCGGATAGCTCGTCGTCCGCGCGTCCGGCCGTCGCGTCGGCTCGCGCGATGCGCATCTCGAGCGTGCTGTCGTACGGATCCATGCTTGCCGCTGTCATCAGGTGAGAGAGATTTCCGTCATCGCTCGCCGCGACGTAGCGAATTTGATCCACGCTGCCCCAGAGAAACAGCGCCAGCACGATGCCGACTTTAATCGCGTTGGCGGCCGCGCTCTGCCCTCCAAGCCAGCTTGTAGCGCCGGCGCCGCTTTGGACTGGCCGGCGGTCTTTTCGATCGATCAGGACCGACGCAATCCTGGAATCACGCAGCTTCCAAATCGCGCCGTCCAGCATGAAATGGTGGATATTCACCAACGCCGTGAAAATCAAGAAGCTCACGGCGAAATCGTAGTGGAATGCGTAGCTGACGATCCACGGCCCGCAGATGAACAAGCCGATGCCTCCGGCGATCAGCGTCGCAAAGTAACGCCCCATCCGCCACGCCGCGCGCCCCGCAGCCACCGCTTCCCGCCGTGCGTAGTAGCTGGTGATCCACAAGTATTGCGTGGAATGGAGGATCGCGAGAATGCCGGTGCTGTAGCGCGTCTGCGGAACCGCCGGCCGGTATCCAAGTTCGAGCGCCGTCGGCAGAACGAACCAGAGCGATTGCGTGGCCAGCAGCGTCAGCGGCGCCCTCAGAGGCTTCCATCCCGAGCGCCGGATCCACGCGGTGAAAACCCATCCCGCAAGAAACACGAACAGCACGCCCGAGGCAACGCGCAGTGGAATCGAAACGATCGACGGCAGCGCCAGCGACAAAATCAGCGGGTCATTCGACGGCCCCGAATGAAAGCTCGTGAGCAGCATCACGTAGGAAAGAATGAAGGCGAGATGCAGCATGCGCCGCTCGTTGTTCGTCACCGTGGTGCCGCCGCGCCGCACGAACATCATCAGCAGCCCGTAGTTCTGCCCCGTGTAGTGCCACGGACTCCAATCAATGTAGAGCGTGAACACCCAGGGGACGAGCCGGTAGTCGGCATGTGCCAGAATCGCCGTAAGTGCGAGGAGCGCCGTCAGATGCAGCGTAAAGATGCGGTATTTCTGGAATTCTTCACGCGTGTGATACGCGCGATAGACCGTTGCCATGAAATGCGGGTAGTTGAAGATTAGCGCGAGAAAATAAAATGCGTACGACCAGGCCCGCTCGTGCGATGACGCGAACCACGCGACCAGGAGTAGCGGAGCCGACCAGCCGCCGCAGCCCACGAGCAAATCGAGTGTCGGACCGTAAAGCCAAGGCGACGCAGTCGCGGGCTTTGCCGCTTCCGGATGAGCCCCGCGAGTGCTCGGCGCGTCTGCCGCAGCCGAGCCTTCGACTTTCGCGGTTTCTGGATCGGCAGTTGAGGCGATGTTGGCCATCGCCATTCGATGCTAGACACCGCTTTAAGCCGGGTCAACGCACCGAATCGCAGCCATGCGCTACGGGTAAACTCGCTTTTCCAGCCCGCGGAGAGCTTCCGGATCAGAGACGGATGCGCCAAAACCGCGGGATGCGGGAACGTGTCTATCTCCCAAATCGTCGAACGCTGAACGAGATCGGCAGTCCGACAACGACCATGTGCACAAGCAGCCCTTGAAGGATGTCATGAAGGTCGTATGGACCTCTTGCGTGCAGCGCGGAGAGCGGCAAAACAACATAGCTCATCACCAACTCAACCCCGGCGCCGTAGCACAAGCCGCAAACCAGCGGGTGCTCCGTCATAAAAACCAGCCGCCGGCTGGCCGCGTAGTAAAAAGCAGCAAATGAACACGCGATAAAGAAATGCAGCAGGACACCCAGGACAAAGGTGCCGGCGCCTCCCTGCGTAGCCCGCGGCCCAAGCAGGCCCGCCGCAATCACAAGCGGAATTTTCCATCCAAACAGGATGCTGGCTTGTGTGAGGTCCAAAGCTCCGGCAACCAGGCCGCCCACTCCGATCGCCAAAAGCGCGTTCCCTTTCGCTGATGGCGAACGCACAGAATCTTCACTCATCGGATTTCCTCTCTCTGAACGCCCATTTGTTTGAAGTTCACGATGAAGCCAAACGATATGCGGGTTGGACGCGCCAACTCGGCACTGGGCGTCGGCTATGTGCTCGATGGGAGCGTGCGCATGTCAGGCCCCGGGCTGAGAGTCGCGCCGCGATTGATTCGTGCGAATATCGGATATCTCGCCGCAAATGAGGCGCTTACGCGCACTGAAGGTCGCACGGGGAGTGTCCTGTGGTTTGCGGAAGTGCTCGGGCGCGCGCGGCGCCAAATTTGAACGCTGCGCGCTCCGTCGCTGAGAAAAGCTGGAGAGAAGAAGTTACTTACGCCCGAATCGATAGACGAGCCCTACACCGAACGTCAGGTTGTTCTGGTTCATCTGATAAAAGCGCGACAGCAGATAGCCGGCCTGCCCGCGCACGGCAACTCTCGAACTCAAATTCACGTCGACTCCGCCGCCGCCGACCATTCCAAACTTGTACGCTGCCTGGGAGATTCCGAGATATCCTTCGCTGCCGTGAATGACGCCAAACTGCACGTTCGCCCATGGCGTGAACATCTTGATCTTGCGGAAGGAAAAAACCGGTCCGTAGTTCGCTGTGACCACTGAAACCGTCGTTCCTGATTCCACTCCGTGATACGCGTTCACTTCGGCGCGGCCGCCGAACCAGCTGTTCAAGTTCTCAGTGATCGCGCCGCCGCCACCTTGCAGGCCGAAGTAGCTGCCGCTGATATTCGATTCGAGGTAGGAGTATCCGCCACTTACCTCCCACGCCGGAGTTCCCTGCGCCTTCGCCGTCAGGCAGAAAAGGAATATCGCAGGAATAAGCCACGCGAAGCGTTTCATCTAGTTATCTCCTTGAGCGCGTCCGCGCCGTCCGATCGAATCTCGTCCAGGCGTCCTTCTAAGATCGCGTCTCACTTGCGAATTTGGCCGATACCGCAGTTCGCCTAAGAAAACAGTTTCAGTCTTAGTTGACTTGTATCGTAACCGACGTCGTGTTGGTCAGGGAACTCGAACTCCCGGTTACCGTGACCGAATAAGTACCTGCAGGCGTTCCCGCGGCTACACCAGCCGGAGTGCCTCCGCCGCATCCCGCCATCAGGAACAGCACCGTGAGCAGGAGTCCCAACGCAGCCACCGGCGCTCTGCGCCCGCGCTGTCTGCCGGCCATTGACATCATCATCAAAAGCGCGAACGCGAGTGCAAACCATCCCGGCCCGAAATGACGCAGGCCGCTGAAGGGTGTTTGTTTGGGCGCTGAAACTGGAGGCAACATCGTCCTCGCTGCGGTCGAAATCGTCAGCGTGGCCGTCGCTGGAGCCTGTGCGGACGGCGTCACGTTCTGCGGCGTGACTGAACACGATCCCGCCTGCGGCGCCGGACCACATGAGAGCGCCACCGTTCCCGAGAAGTTCGCCACCGACGCGATGCTCAATTGATAGGTGGCATAGGAGCCGGCGCTGACGGTCGCGGTCCCTGGAACCGCCGTGATGGTAAAGCTGGGCGTTGCCGCCAAGCCATTGCCGCTCAGATTGATGACCTGCGGGCTGCCGGGGGCACTGTCGAGTATCTGCACCTCCGCTGTCTCGAGTCCGGAAACGGATGGAGTAAAGATCACCGAGATCGTGCATGTACCGCCGACGGGCAGGGTGGCCGTGCATGTTGTAGTCGCATTGAAGTCAGCGGCGTTTGCACCAACGACAGTGACGCTATTGATGGTCACCTGCGCGCTGCCGTTCGTCACGGTTACGGTCTCTTGCGGGCTCGCCGTCCCGATATTCTCGTCGGGGAAGACCAATCCGGATGGCGTGAGCGTAATTCCAGGAGCGGTGCTGACCTTGGAGACAAACGCGTCGCAATTCCCTCCGTAGACCGCCTGCGCTGGATTCGCGACCGGAAAATCTTCCGAGCAAGTTTGTCCAGCAACATACGCTGAGCCGGCCGTATCAACTGCGATCCCATAGCCGTTATCCGTGTTGCTGCCGCCTAGATAGCTCGAATAGATCAGAGTGGCAGCGATCGGATCGAGCTCGGTTACGAACGCATCGTCGTTCCCGCCGCCGTAAGCCGGCTGAAAAACGCCGGGCGTCGTCGGATAGTCCTGCGCGACAGTCGATCCGGTAATGTAAGCGTCGCCGCTGGAGTCAACCGCAATTCCGCCGCCCGAGGTCGCCAGACTGCCGCCGATATACGTAAAGTAGACCAGCGAGCCCGTCCCGGAACCCGAAGGATTGATCTTGGCCACGAACGCATTGCCTTCACAGACGAACGAGCTATCCAGGATACAGTCCGTTTGGAACGGAGCGTTGGGCACCGCGAATCCGAGAGTGGCGGCCGTCGAGCTGGTGCCGCCGGCGATGTACATATTGCCGAAGGTATCCAGCGCGATCGCGTTCCCTTGATCCAAGCTGCTGCCGCCCAGCAGCGTCGAGTAAACGAGCGATGCCGGTCCCGAAGCATTCGTGTTCACTTCGAGCGCGAATGCATCGCCTTCTCCTTCATTGATGCTCTGCAACGCGCTTGGCGTCACGGGGAAATTGACCGAATAGGAAAGCCCGGTCACGTAGGCGTTTCCGCTGCTGTCGGCAGCAATGCCGAAGCCGGTGTCTTCGTTGCCGCCGCCGGCATAGGTTGAATAGAGAATGCCCGATCCGGTGGCACTAATCACAGAGATAAACGCATCAGTCGGGCCGCCGCCATATACGGACTGGAAAGCCGAGCCGGTGATCGGGAACGGAGCGACTCCGGGAACAACCGTGCCGGCGCCGGACGTTGTTCCAGGCGCCGCCGTCGCGCCGATAACAAAGGCCGTCGGACTCGTGATGCTCAGAACCGCAAAAGTGCCATCAAACGGACTTGGCGGGTCGGGATCCGCAACTGTTCCGCCAACTCCCGAGACCGTCACCAATTGATTGACCGCGACGCCGTTCGGGCTTGTCGTCGTAATCGTGGCCGTGACGCCGCTCGCGTTTTCGACGGCTCCAGCTGGCGATGGCGCAATTGGAAACCCGGCAACGCTCGGTTGAGTCGTTGGAACACCGTTAGGCGCCGTCTTGCCGGTGACGTAGGCGATCTGATTCTGGTCAACCGCGATTCCCAGCGCGCTTACGTTTTCGTAATTCCCGAGGAATCCTGAATAGATGATCGCCGACCCTGCTGCGTTCAACTTCGTCACGAATCCGTTGGAAACGATCAGGCCGTTCGAGTTGAGCGACGCGCCGCATTCGCCGTCGCCGCCGCACAGCGTGTTGAACGAGCCCGGGGTTACGGGGAAATTCTTCGAGAGCGTCGTGCCTGTCACGTACGCATTTCCGGCAGAGTCAACCGCAATTCCGTTGACGACGTCCGAATTGGAGCCGCCCAGATAGGTGGAGTACAAAAATTGCGAGCCATCCGCGCTCAGTTTCGTGACGAACCCGTCCTGCGGAAAATCGTTCGGCCCTCCAGAGTTGGGCTGAAGCGCGTGGACCGTCGGGAAATTCGTCGACGCCGTGCCGCCCGCGACGAATGCCGTCCCGTCCGGCGCGATCGCGATTCCATTCGCTCCGTCGATTCCGCTTCCACCGAGATACGTCGAATATGCTAGGATCGGATCGATGACCACCGGCTGTTGCGGGTCGTAGGCGCCCATCTTCAGCGCGACGCGGTTCCGTCCTTCCACGACGTAATCCGCGGCCACAAAACGCTTCGTTCCCTTTTCTTCCTGGTAGGCAACCGGCTTGTGCAGGAGCATTGCGCCGCCCGCGCCGATCAGGCTCAGGTCGCCATCCGATTCCGGCGTGATTTTCTTGAGGCCGGAAAACGCCATCTCAATCGAACGCGGCTGCGCGCCCGCCGCCAGAACAAAGTCGTATTCCAGTTCCCGTTGGTTGCCGTAAAACACGAGGTCGACTCCGGGATAAACTCCGGACTCGCGGACCTTGCCGTAGTTCGGAACGTTTGTGTGCCACTGCGAGGGGCGATTGCCGATCAAGTAATTCGTTTTTCCTGGAAGCTCATCGGTCGCGCTGAATTGCGCAGCGGAACTTGCGCCAACCAGATTCATGCGCACTGTTCCCTGCTTCGCGCCCTTGCGCAGTGCGAAAACGGCTTCCGACGGCGTCAAAAACAACGTGTAGCCATTTCCGTGCGCGAGAAATTTCACCGCGTCGGCGGTCTGGCCTTGATTCGGCTCGAACGAAAGCGGCAGCTTGCCGTAACTCTCCGCCACAGCTCTGGAATCAGAAAATCCAGCATGCGAAGTTGGCACCATCACCGATCGCGATAGTGCGACAGGGGAAGATGTCCGATGGACGCGAGCCGATGTCTGCGCAATCAATGCGCCTGCGCCGCAAATCAATAAGCCGCACGCCGCCAAAAATCGCAGCGAAATCCGGGAATCCGTTGAGGTCCCCTGCTTTCTCATGAGCATCCCCTTCTAAATGACTAAAATGGCGAATACAAAAATCTGCTTGCTCGCCTCAATATTGAATGAGGTTCGAGCGGCCACACTTCTACCGGCCCGTACTACGAAAAGTGGCACCCCTAGGGCACAGTTGACTGAGCACGTAGCATTCCAATCCAAGACCAACTCCTGGGCATTAACTCGCAGTCAATTTCCTCATTCTGAAGAACATAGTCAGAGCGAAACATCTCGGGCGAAACTTCATCCATGATGAGGAAAATCGTTGCCCATCCGAGAAGAACGCATTGTCCTCGACGCCTCGGGCACCCTATTTTCAGTGTCTCAAAAAGTGAACGCGACGCTCCGCTTTTGTTAGCAGATGTTCACCTTCAATCATCACGCCGGCATTGCACCTGCGGCGCACTTCGTGCGTTTTTTATTCGGATTTTCGGGCAGCGGAAGTTATTTGTGGCGGAGCGTTTCGGCGATGTCGTGCGCGATTTCACGCGCGTGAGGGAGATCTTCGGGATTGAGGCTGATGGCGGCGACGCGGGCATGGCCTCCGCCGCCGTATTTTTCTGCGAGCGTCGCGAGATTGACGTTCGCATCCGCTTCCTTCCAGGGATTCGTTCCGATCGAAACTTTTGCGCGTATGGGCGACGCGCTTACGCCCACTGAATAGAGGCATTCCGGATGCAGATAATAGGGAATGAATTTGTTGTAGCCTTCGAGATCGAGATCGCTGACGTCGAAGAAAATCACCCCATCCCGCGCCTGCCCTCGCTGGCGCATGATTTCAATCGAGCGCTTGTGGCGTTCCAGCAGCGGGCCAAGGTGCTTGGCCACAATCGGCAGCGCGATTATCTCGGCGAGCGAGAGCTTCGCAAGATTCGGAATCAGCGCGGCCGATAAATTGGGTTCGGGCGCCGCTTCGATCACCAGCGCCAGCTGCATCGCCGGCTCCTTCAATCCGACAGCCGATTCCGGCGACGCGAACTGCGCGCCATCAATCACATCGGCCCAGGAAATCAGCTCCGCGAGCGGTTTGGCGTCAAAGCCGAATTTCTCGGACGCGATTGTCGCCAGAAATTTCGTGCAGGATTTGTATGTCGGATCGTAAAACTTCTTTCCCGAATGATCGGCGCGGAAATTCGCGGCATCTGCCGGGGTCAGAAACGCGCTCTGATGATGGTCGAACCACCAGGTCAGCCGTGGCGAGCTGGAATACTTGAAATCCACAATCGCGTTCTCGTCGCCGTCGAACATGTTTTCCTCAAACGGCTTCGAGGCTTTGTGCGTCATGCCCGTATAGTGGAACACGGCCTGCGGATTGATGCGCTCGCGGTAAAAGCGCGTGAAAACGCCGGCCGAAGATGCGCCGTCAAAGCAGCGGTCGTGGAAGAATATCCGAACGTCCACTATCACTCCAGCGGAGGCCGCCCGCAATGCGCGGCATCCTCATGCGCTAAAAACCTGAAAGGATGGACGCACACTCCGCGATTGTCAAGTGGCATCGGAAAGTGCAGCGGGAGGATCGGAACTGGAACAGAAATGATGTCGCAAAACGGGGTCGCGGGATATCGCTTGCAGCTTATTTGCTGGCTAGCTGATCGGCGAGTTCCGCCGCGTAGGGCACGCGAAACTTTTCATGCTGCGCCGCCTTTACCATCAGCAAAATCCATAGAACAAACGTCACGAGATGCAGCAGTTCGTAAACCAGAAGGCCCAATCCAAAACTGCCCCAGCCCATTCCGCCAAACATCAGTCCCAGACCGAAAAAATGTCCGATCAGAATCGAGAGGATGTTCAGCGCGCCGAATACGACGATGGACTGTGCCGCGTGAAAGCGCACGAAAGGCCTCTTGTCGACGAAGAAGAAAATCAGCCCCGTGATCCAGCCAAGGACGTAACAAAGCAGGCCAGCGATATTCTCCTGGATGTTCATTTCGCCTCCCGCTACGGCGCCCGAATTCGCTGCCGCAGCCGGTGGCGTCGTGGCGGCCGCGCCCGGTTGCGGAGCGCCGCACTTTGCGCAGAACGCCCCGTCGGCGGCCAATTCCGCTCCACACTTAGCGCAGAACGCCATGGACGGCCCTCCCGGCGGTGAGTTCCGCAGTTGGCGGCGTAGCCTATCAGAACCCCCCAGAGCGGGCAAGCCGATTTGGACGCCACCTAACGCGCATTCCTCCGCTCAGTTGCCATCCCACGCGTGGCCCGCCGCCGCAAAGCCGGTTCCGCCGTCCGCCGATTCCGTCTCGGCCCGCGCCGATTTAAAGACGCGAGTCACCGTATACCCGCCGCTTTCCAATGACTGGTTTTTTCGAAATCACGGCCTCAGCATCTTCCTGCTGATTACGGCCATCGCATGGGTCGTGCTATTCTCCCGCCTCGATCCCAACGCAACGTGGGGACCGATGGTCCGCAATATTGTTTCCGACTGGACGCAGATTTTTGGTACGGTCCTGCTGGCCAAGAGTTGGATTGAACCGCGCGACAAGCTGTAAATCCCGAAATTTGGCTGCCGCATGCGCACTCTCAAGATCGCCCTCGTAATTTTCGCGGCAATCGTACTCGCTCTCGCGGGAGTCGCGGCGATTCTTCTCTACCATCCCGCCGCGCCCGCGCTGCCTCCCAACGAAGTCAATGACGCAAGCGGATTGAATCGCACCGTCGTCGGACAAATCGTCAGCCCGATCAGTGACGACGAGATTCGCTCCACGGTGATTTCGGCCAAACAAAACGGCCTGAAGGTCGCGATCGCCGGCGCGCGGCACAGCATGGGCGGCCAGTCGCTCTATCCGGGCGCGCTCGTCCTCGACATGCTTCATTACAATCGCGTCATTTCGATGGATGAGCAAAGGAAACTCGTAACCGTTCAGAGCGGAATCACGTGGCGCGATCTGCAGGAGTATCTCAATCCCAGGGGCCTCGCTGTGATCGTCATGCAAGGCCCAAACGTCTTTACCGTCGCCGGATCCATGAGCGTCAATGCTCACGGCTGGGATCTGCGGGACGGACCTCTCGCCGCCACGATCGAGTCGTTCCGCTTGCTCACGGCGGACGGCTCTGTGCGCGTCTGCAGCCGGACGGAAAATCCCGAACTGTTTCGCGTGGTGCTCGGCGGTTACGGCCTGTTCGGAGTGATTCTCGACGTGACCCTGCACGTAACGGCGAATAACGCTTACTCGGCAATCGTGTTCAAGCTGGATGATCACGAATTTCCCGGCTACTTCAAGAACACAATCCTCTCGAATTCCGCGATCGATCTTGCGGAAGCCGATCTTTCGATCAGTCCAAAAACCTTTCTACGGGATATTGTCGGCGTCGCCTACGCGCGCACCAGCGATTCCGCCGGCCGGACCGATCCTCTCGTCAACGAAACCAATGTCTTGCGCGACCGCGTGATCTTCGATCTATCGCGGCGATTCTACTGGGGCAAATCGCTGCGCTGGCGCCTGCAGGAAAAGCTCGAATATCCGCAGCCTGGCGCCATCCGCACGCGAAACAACATTTTTCGCTCGCCCATGCAACGCATTCAGCATTACTCGCTCAACGATTCCGATATTTTGCAGGAATATTTCATCCCGCCGGAAAATTTCGTCACGTTTCTCGATGAGCTGCGCGCCGTCATCGAGCGCCGGCACGTAAATCTCTTGAGTGCGACCATCCGTTACATCACGCCGAACGACGACTCGTTTCTGAATTACGCGCGTCATGAATACCTTGCCGTCGTTCTCTATATCAACGTGAAGTCCTCGCCGGCGGGTCAAGCCGCTGCCGTCGAATTCACGCGCGAGCTGATTGATCTCTCCATCGCCGATGGCGGAACCTTCTTTCTTCCCTACTCGCTGTATTACGACAAGTCCGAGCTCGAAGCCGCGTATCCCAATATCGATGAATTCTTCGACATGAAGCGCCAGTACGATCCCTCCGAACTTTTCAGGAATTCGTTCTACGAAAGATACGCCAAGTAGCAGTCACTTTAGTTCGCATCCTTGCGCCGCCACGCTGTGCCGTTCGGATGCCGGCGCACGTTTGGTGTTAGCGGGTTCGGCAAATTGGGCCGAAGTACTATGGGCATCAACGCGGGCGCTTGCCAGACTTTGCTTCAGAGACCCTGCTATGGCTTCGCGGATTCCCAAATTCATACTGGCGCTTTGTCTCGCCGCGGCCGGGACGCCTGCATTCGCTCGACAGAGCGGACAGCAAAGCACGGATCAAAGAGCTCCGAACCAGGGGCAACAACCCGTCCCGGCGCCCGCCGTGGGCACGACTGCAAATCCTCAACAGGCGCCCGCGCCGGCCAATGAGTCCAAGCCGCAGAAAAAACCTCACGGGCCCGTGATCACGAATGACGATTTGGAAGGCGAGGGCTCGGGGTTCTACGCACAGATTGCCGGAATCGATCTGAGTCGCGTGAACGGGTGCGACCGATATTGCTACGAACAGGTGCGGCAAACTTCACGAATCGCGCCGGGACCGAACACCCAGTGGAAGCGCGAACTTCTGAGCGGGATCGAGAAAGTGAAAGCGGACGCGACCTGGCAGGCACGGCTCGAAGATCTGGCGCGCGTAAAGGCCACATACTGCGGGTTGGAGCAGGACAAGAACGCCGAACTGGCTCGCCGGAGCGATCCCGCGAATGTCACGAAAGAAGAGCTTGATATTGACGACCGGTACGAGCGGAAATTTCAGGCCGAGCAGGAGGAACTGATTCGCACATACGACAACGCCGACGCCGCGCGGCGAAACTACACCGGAATCGTCGTGCAATTTATGACGCTGCAAGAGCAGCGAATCGCAAATGCAAATTGTCCGGCGGTGCAATTTCCCGCCGCTCCGAGCTACGGAGACGACGATCCATGACCCGCTACCGTTTCGCTTGCCGGGCCGCGCTCATCGCCGGAATAGTTCTGATCTCAGGCGGGCACAAGACGGCCGTCGCTCAGTCCACAGTGCCGGACGGCGTGCAAACCTCGCAGCACTTATCCATGCCGCAAACCGAAGGCACAAAACAAAACGTCGAAGCCGGCAAGAATGCGGCCTTGAATGCCTCGCCAGCCACGGCGCAAGCGAAGCCGCCGGCACAACACAAGGTGATCACCAACGACGACATTGATGCGGAGCACGCTCGGGCGGCCGGGAAAAGCGGCCAGCCCGACCTCGTTTACGCCACGGGACTTTGTGACGATGACTGCGCGGAGCAAGCGAGCGCCCAGATGGGATTTGGTCCGGGGCGAGAAGGTGGATGGCGCATCCGGCTGGCGACGGCGCGGCGCCATCTTCAGGCTGATACGGAGTGGCGGCAGGCTTATAAAGACCTGGGCGATGCGGTGAAGACTCGCTGCATTTTCGAATACCAGCAGCAAATGGCGATCCTGCCGACCTCGAACACGTGGGACGCGGGCGTGGAGAGGGCGCAAAGACAACAGTACGCTGAAAATATGGAGCGCACTCTCTTGCAGCGAGTTCAGAGCGCGGGTTTTCAACTCGCCCGGCTCGCGGAGACGGTACGGCCCATCGAGCCGGTGCGCGCGACGATCATGAACGTGCTGGTGTCAAGGCTCTACGAGTCGTCGTGCATGGGCGAGGATCCGTGATTCGAAATCGGCGGGAGCGATTCTGAATCCTGCGCGTTCGAGCGATGAGGATTAATGTCAAAAACAATAACTATTATCGGGATCGCGGCAGTGGTGGTGGTGTCCGGCTTGCTGCTTTGGGCGCGGTCCAAGGGCAGGGCGACCGCGGCGACCGGAGGGGCATCGAGCGCTTCGGGGCCGCAGCTGCTCTGGAAGTTCAAGAGTGATAAAGGCGCGGTCACGAGCGTCACGTTAGGGCCGGGCGGCACCATCTACGCAGGCACGAACAACGCGATTTATTCGATCTCTCCCGACGGCACGCAGAAATGGAAGACGCAACTTGCCGGCATGCTCTATCCTGCGGCGGGAACCGATGGCGAATTGTACGTAACCAGTTCGAGCGGATTTCTCATCGGGGTATCGAGTGAAGGAAAACCGGACTGGACCGCAGGCATGGGGATGATCAGTTTCGGCGGGCCGCCCGCGATCGGAACGGACGACACGGTGATCGTCGCGAATTCGGTTTCCGATTTATTCGCGTTTCGACCGCGGCAGACTACGGCAGCGACCTGGTCGCAGAACACGGTCCGCCAAGGCATCATTTCGACGAGCGCAGCGTTGCCCGGAAGGGCCACGACCTCTACGACGCCCAGCAGGAATTCGCCCGCGATCTGGCGCGATGAAACGGTTGTTCTCTCGCGGCAGCACTGGCTGCATTCATTCGATCCCGATGGAACTCCGGAATGGATCAACGAGCTCACCGCCGGCACTTTGGGCCAGGTGGCGCTCGCGGACGACGGCGCGATCTACGTGATTGACGATCAGGGAACGCTTTTTGCCGTCGGCCAACATGGAAATTTGAAATGGACGTTCGAGGGCAAGGAATTTCCTTATGGCTCGCCGGTCATCAGCATGGACGGGACCGTCTACTTCGTGACGGACAGCGCCGTGCATGCAATCGCAGCCGATGGCACGGTGAAGTGGGAGACCAAATCGCCAGAGCGCATCTTCACCAGCCCGACGCTGGCCGCTGATGGAACAATTTACGTGGGATCCACGCACGGGCTCCTCGGCTTTCGGCCGGATGGCAGCTTGAAGTTCAATTTTCATACGATGAGCGCAACGGGCGCGCCGAACATCGGCAGCGACGGAACGATTTACTACGCGTGCGGTTATGCGTGGGTGTGCGCGGTGCGCGATGAGGATTCGCCGCTGATGCCGAGCGCATGGCCGAAGACATTTCACGATCCGGCGAATACGGGACACAGCCTGACCAAGTTTTAGCTTAGACCTGTGCGTGTAGTATTGTGCGCTCAGCGTTTTTCAAGGAAGAGCGCATGAGAGAGCTAACGGCGGATTTATTCATCTCGATCGATGGATTTGCCTCCGGCGTGAAAGAACCTCCCTTTTTCGGATATTTCGGCGACGATCTTGGTGCGTGGATAAAGGAAAACCTGGCAAAACCTCAGACGCTCATCATGGGACGGGTCACCTATGAGGCCATGGCGCAATTCGCACCCGATTCCACGGACGAATTGAACGTGCGAATGACTGCGCTACCCAAGATCGTATTCTCAAAAACCCTTCATGAACCGCTCGCGTGGAAAAACACACGCTTGATCAAGGCTCCCGTCGAACAGCAACTTCCGAAACTCAAGCAACGGAAGGGAGATCCCCTTCGTTCTATCGGGAGCGTCAGTTTGGTGAAAAGCATGATTCGATTTCAGCTTGTGGACAGACTTCGGCTCATGATTTTTCCTGTGGTGCTCGGTACAGCCGGCAGAGAATCCATCTACGCAGGATACGAGAAGACACCTTTCACACTGGCCGGTTCAAGAACGCTTGACTCCCGCATCGTCTTGCTGGAATACAAACCACGATAAGCAGAATTCCGCCGCTCCTGACTCGACCGCGGCACTACCGAATGAATGCGTTAGTGTAGAATGATTCACCGAACGTTGCGGAAGTGGCGGAACTGGCAGACGCGCAGGACTTAGGATCCTGTGGCCGAAAGGCCGTGTGGGTTCAACTCCCTCCTTCCGCATTCTAATTTTGCGACCACTTGGAAATACGTCGAATCCCCTTATTTTATGCGGCTTTCCGCATTCTCGCGCGGACAGCGGCGGACACGAAAGGACTCCCGTAGAACACACATCGGTAAAAGTGGTAAAAGCTCCGGCGAGGCGGATGGCGCTCGCTGACATAAGAATGTGGATGGTGCCGGGGCTCAGAACCTATGGAGAGAAGAACGCGATATGAGCTATTAAGCAGGCGGTAACTTATGGACCCGGGCAGAGGCCGGCGTATGAAATTCTCACTTTCTGGGGCCCGCGAGAACTGTTTCGTATGGATGTCGTGGTTTCTGGGCGCTTGGCTAGTGCTGGAAACAGGGCCACTATTCCTGGGCATTTAGCTCTTTAGCATACCTGTACGCCGGCTGGGTCCTTACATCGCGCTGGCAGTCGCGCCAGCCTTGGTTGGCCCTTTCATATACAGAATAAACCGGCGACACGCAGACCCTCCAAAGCAACGCGCTCGCGACATGGGGATCGCGTCCACCGTATTCATCGAGTTAGTAATTACGGCGCTTTCTTACTCCGCCGTAAAGCTCGGTTTCGTCTCGCTAAAGTTTGCCATCAGTAACACTGTCATCCTATGGCTGTTCAGTGGGCCTTTTGTCTACTTCGGGGCCTATCGAGCTGCGTTGGCGAACGTCAGGCTAGCGGCGCGCTCGAAAAGTTCAACGCCTTAGTCGAGGAGCGGACAGGCAAGGCGGCGTAGCCCAGATTTTTGTCTGATGGGCCTTCACTATTTCGCCGGGCTTTGCTTATCGTCCTCGATTTTGATACGCTTCCGCCTGCGTAAATTCAAACCCCCTCCCCGCAGATCGTTGAGGGCTCCGTGCAACATTTTCGCCTCGCATTGGCCGCGATTCCTTCCGCCGCCATTCGTCCTGTGCGATTTCAAGAGCATGCAGCGGCCGCCCGCACATTCAGATCGCAAACCATGACGGCGCAAAACAATGGGTGAGAAGGCCCGAGACGCGCGAGAGGTATGGGCGGTGTCCCTGTTTTTGCTGGCTTTCCTCGCCTTCAACGTAGCCAGTGCAACATCGTATCCCTTTCCTCACCTGGATGAATGTTTGCACGCGGAGCCCGCGATTAACTACATTCACGGTCAAGGCTTCGGCATCCGGTTTGATGAAATACTCGCGATGTACGCTTTCCTTCTCATCCCCTGGATGAAGCTGTTTGGCACTTCGCTTCGGTCCGTTCGAAGCGCGGATATCTTTTCAATGACGGCGGCTTTATTCGTGCTTTGGTCTGCAGTCAAGCGTCTGAATATCATACCGGCCGCGTTTTGGCGCGTCTTTCTCTTGATCCTGCTGGCCACGGAATACGGGATGATTGTTGTCTATCGCAACGGGCGTTACGACGGCTTTGGCGCTTTGCTGATGTCCGTCGTGCTTTGGTTGTTTTCGATCGAAGCCAAGCGAACCCGCTTGATTTGCCTCTTCGCGGTCTGCCTGTTCATTCCCTGGGCGGGACTCCAGTTCATGCCGGTGCTGTTTACCGCTGGAGTCGCTCTTTTCCTCGTTTTCCGGTGGCGATTCTGGATGGAAATCGCCGCAGCATTTCTCGCCAGCGCGTTAGGCGGAGCCGCCTTCTTCCTCATCGTGGCCGCCAACGGCAGATTGTCGAACCTCCTGAAGTTCATCGGCGGGCAAAAAACCGGCGTAAGCGTCATCTTTGATTGGATCCATCAAGGGCAACTCATCCTTTACAACCAGATTCCCGCTGATTTCAGCTTTCCTTTTCTATTTGCCGCCGCCGCAATCCTGTTCGTTCATCTTCTGCACGAAAAGAAAGTCAATCTGCAGTCGGGGATCTTTTTCGGGATTCTGTTTGACGTGTTGCTGGGCGTTATTATGCTGACCGTCGCAAAACTTCCCACTTACTACAGCTATGTGATTGTCATTCCGATTGCAGTTGCTCTGTGCTCGGGTTTAGCTCTATGCGAACCAGGCAAGCTTAGAAACGCGGCCCTGGTTTTGTGCGCCTTGAGTGCGGCCGCGGGCGCCGGGCTTCACGCGGCGGCATACGCCGGCAATCATCAGGATCGGGATTATTCGCGATTGGAACAATTCGTGGATCAAACCGTGCACCCGGACGATATCGCCTATGTGGATGTCACTGGATATCTGGCGGTTCGGCAGCGAGCGCGGGACGCCTATTTCCCCACGGCGGAAGGGCCAATCATTCCGTTGATGTCGCAGCAGCAGAAAGACTCCATCACGGTTCTTCTCATACCTCCGTCGGAATTGGAATACACGGCAAACGGTCTGGGCGGCCAGTGGCAGGACACCGGTCAAATGATTGCTCCCACCGGCCGCAATATCTTTGGAAATAGAAGGGTGGGATTGGTGACGTTCAGGCCGATCAACCTTACGGTTTACAGAAGACGCTGAACAGCAAAATGCTGAAGTGAAACGGCAGCGCCTCAAGAAATTCTTCGGGGTACGCGGCGGAATTCAGCGCGGCTTCTAGTTGTGGCCGAGTGAGAAAACAATCCCCGCCGAAATTTCCGGACTATCCTGATAGGTGTGAAAGAACCTCGTTCCAAAGAAATCGGCGCCCACTCGAAATCCGATTCGGCCGTGATGCGGTTTGATGTCCAGCCCGGCTCCTACTTTATAGCCAAGGGCCGAGCCGCCCCCGAAAGTGGGCAGCGGCGACAAATGCGAATACCCCAGGACAGCGTGAACCCACGGTTGAAACGCGCGCGGTTTCGTCCACCGGAAGCGAACTCCGCCGCCGGTAAACAGTACCTGCGTCATCTGGCCGCTCTGAGAACCGAAAGCATCGGATACCTGGCCCTCGACGCCCATCCAATCGCGATAATCCGCCACCGACGCATTCACGCCAACATTGTTTTCGGTTGTGCCCGGAGCTTCGCTGAAGCTGACAAAAGTGACGCCCACGCCGAACTGAAGTTGACCGGGAGGCACGGCCGAATGTACTCCTTCAATTCCTTGCGCCATGGCTGACGTGGCGCAAAACAGAAGGAACGCGCCCAAGATGCTAAACCTGCCCATGAGGGCCCCTTTCGTAGCGGAACCGGCCAAAACGAGACTCGAATCGTCTATTTTGTTGCGACGATCAGCCTCGGCGAGCCGTGAGTCTAGGGATAAGGCAAATAGCGCCACAAATCGTTGAGCAACCCGTCGCCGGACGTGCCGGTCGAGTCGTATCCCTCACCGCCGAATATCCAAAGCTGGCCGGAGTGATCGATCCAATAGCCGGCTCCCCAGCGGGAGCCCGGATAGTTACCCACGTAAGGCCAGGTGATCGGCGTCGGCGAGAGCCCATAGATGCCCGCCTGATCGACGGAGCTGGGACCCTTCACCCAAGTCCACTGGCCGCTTTCAAACATCCACAGGTCGCCGAGCGAGCCGTTGGCGGTTGCGTCATACCCTTGACCGCCATACAACCACAAGCGTGAGTTACCGTTCGCTGCGTCTGTATCGCTCCACGACGCCGAACTCCAGCGCGCGCCGGGAACATTGGTCGAGGCAGCCGTGCCTTGCGTGCCGTAGGTGGCGGTTTGATTGACGGTGTTGGATCCAGCAATCCAGGTCCACTCGCCAGCGCTGTATTCCCACAGGTCGTTGAACGCGTTCGGTTCGCCGGTTGACGACAAGTTGTATCCGCCGAAGACCCAGAAATTGCCGTTGGCATCGATCCACGAGGACGCGACTTGCCTTCCACCGGGCACGTTCGACGATGCGGCCGTGCCTTGCGTGCCGTAAACTCCGTCCGGATTTGCCAGGTTCGATCCGCTAATCCAAGTCCACTCGCCGCCGCTGTACTCCCAGAGGTCGTTCAGGAGACCCAGCGTGCCGGCGGAGTCGTAGCCATATCCGCCGAACATCCACAAGTTGCCCGAACCATCGAGCTTTGCGGTGGCTCCCCAACGGCCGCCGGGAAGGTTTGTAGAGGCGGCAGTTCCCTGGGTTCCGTAGACGCCTGCTACGTTCTCTCCGCCCGTTCCACTGGATGTCCAGGTTGCGGCGGAAATGTTGTAATGCCAGGTGTCGTTCAGGAAGGCGGTTGACCCATCTTGCCCGCCGAACATCCAGAGGTTGCCGGAGGAATCGGTCCAAGTGACCGCACCCCAGCGGCCAGACGGGAGCGATGTACCGGTAGGAGGAACCAGCGACCAGTAATCGTTGTACGAGCCGCCGTAGTCAGAAGTGGCGACATACCACCACATTTCCTGGTAATACCAAGGTTGCGGCGCTTGCGTCGTGACGCTGCTGAATCCGTATCCGCCAAAAAGCCAAAGGTTGCCGTCGGGGCCCGTCCAAGTTGCAGGATAACGAGCGCCGCCCGGGGTGTTTGTATCGAGCGCCGTGGCTGACGGAATCCCCGTCGACGATCCGTACTGGTTTGCCGTGCTCGAACCGTCGATCCACGTCCAATCGTTGTGGCCAAAATCAACGACTACGCTGTCAATGTCCGAATTCGCCGTGCCTTGATAGAAATAAATTCGCGAGCCCTGAGGTTGCGTTTGCGGCGCCACGAAGAGGGAGACATCGTAGGAGCTTCCATACGCGATTGGCGTCGCGAAGGTGAACGGGCCGTTTTGACTAAAGGGCAAGTTATCGCCGCCATTGTCCTGTAAAACACCGCTGGCAGTTTGGCCCGTCGGAACATACAAACCGACAATCTGTCCACCGATCGTGTCAAACACGGCCGGGCAGACGACTTGCACGTTCGTAATGTTCGCGGTCGCATTTCCGCTGCCGTTGGTCACGGTGCAGGTCTGTGCGGGACCTGTCGGCTGAGTGAACACAGTCACGCTATACGGCGCGCCACTCCCAATGAGCGTCGAAAAAGTGAACGGGCCGTTGCCGGTAACGGCGAGGTTTGATCCGCCGTTGTCTTGCAGGACGAGGCCAGTGCCGTCAAGTCCGGAGACGGAACCTCCCACCGAAATTGTCGGCGTCGAGCACGTCACTACGATGTTGCCGACGTTTGCGTTGGCCGTGCCGGTGCCATTCGCCACGCTGCAGCTCTGAGTGGGACTGGTGGGCTGCGTCAAGACCGTAACTGCGTACGTGCTGCCGGCTGCGAGAGCCGTCGCAAACGTGAACCCGCCACTTTGACTTATGGTGAGATTATCCCCACCGTTGTCCTGCAGAACGAGACCCGTTCCCGTGAGACTGACGACAGTTCCTCCGATCGTAAAAGTGCCTGCTCCTCCACCACCGCAAGACACCGAAACGCTGGTGACATTCGCGGAAGCGACGCCAGTGCCATTCGAGACCGTGCAAGTTTGCGCGGGACTCGTGGGCTGCGTGAGAACGGTCACACTGTAATTCCCGCCGTTGGCGACGCTGGCGCTGAACGTAAAAGCGCCGTTGCCTGTTATCGCCAGGTTACTGCCGCCGTTATCCTGCAGAACAAGGCCGCTACCGGTCAGTCCCGTGACCATCCCGCCGATTGTGAAGCTGCCGGAGGAAGTCGTGCTGGACCGCGGCGTGCCGCTGCACGCGTATAAAGCCGCCGTGAGGATAACGACGAACAGTGTCTTGATGCAGGTCTTCATATTCATAGTCGTCCCGTACCTACTAGTACTTTCATTGGGTGAAGAAAGTGCGTCGAGTAATGTTCCGCTGCATGGCGCGAAGAGGGCAATCACAATTTCCCCTGCGTTTTCCAAACGAGTAATAGCGCATCGAGCGGGCACTCAGCGGGTTTGAAGTTTGACCGGCTCAGCTGATCCAACTCATGTGTTTTGTGCAAATTCGGCGAATGTCACGATTTCGCTCAAAATTCTTTTCAAAATTTTACTTGCCCTCAGCCCTCGGACTCGTCAAACATAGTGGGCGCCGGCGATGCCGCCGCCCCGTCGCTGAGTCCTAGAGGGCCAAATTTCGTTTCGTATGAAGAATTGGTATGTCCTAATAGCGGGAGCTGTGCTCCTGGCGGGGTGCAGCAGTTCCGTTCAAACCGGCAACGCGGTTGATTCTGCAACCGGCTGGGTTTTGTGGACAAAATCTGTCACGCCTGCGTACACCGGAAGCTCGCGAATTGTCTCCGATCCTTCCGTCATCGCCGACGATGCGGTATTCCGCCTTGCGTTTACGAGCGTGGATTTCACGAATCCGGCGGGACCGCATGCCAGCATTTCGCTTGCTACTTCGACCGACTCATCGCGATGGGCCGCGGTTGACAGCACCGCGAGCGGCTCGGTATTTCGCGGCGAAATTCTCCGCGGGCGAGATGGCGAGTGGGACGAAAATCTCGAAACGCCATTCCTGTTGAAGACCGCAAACGGCTACTACCTCTACTATTCAGGTTATCGAGACGGCGTCGATCCCAACGAGCCGGCGAAAGGCTTGCCCGCTTCGCTCGGACTGGCGACTTCGACAGATGGCGTCACATTTACGCGTGTGCAGTCTGCGCCGATTCTCGAACCTACGCCCGACAGCTTCGATGCCGACGCGATTTACAGTCCCGATGTGATTCCGTATGAAGGCGGATATTTGATGGTGTACGCCGGGCACTGCTACAACCATTGCCCCGGCGACGCGCCCGGCGTGCGAATCCTTTCGGCGACTTCGCCTGACGGCGTGCACTGGACGAAATCGGCGCAGCCGCTGCTGGCGCCGTCGGCGCCGCCAAAATGGATGAGCGATGGAGTTGCCGAGCCGGCGATTCTTCTCGGCCCGGACGGCTACTTGTATTTGTTCTTCACCGGAGTGAATGGCACGGAGCACGCGATCGGCGTGGCGCGCGCGGCATCGCTGACGAATGCGTGGGACATCGATCCGAAGCCGATTGTCGCCCCGACGGCAGGAAGCTACGACGAAACGGGCGACACCGGACCATCCGTGATGCTGGAAAATGGCGCGGTGAGAATGTGGTTCACCGGAACGACGAGCGCAGGCCAATACTCGATCGGCTACGCCGAAGCGCAGTGGCCGCTTCGCCGCAGCAAGGCCCACTCGGCGAATCCCGTTCTGGCAATCGCAGCCGCATTTCCCTCCTCCGCAAAATAGACTCGCCGCCTCACCGCAACACCCCAAATTCTGTGTCGATTAGAAATTTTTAACTCGTGCGATTTCAGTCAGATGACCTCGCGGGGACTTGCGGAAGTGTGGCGATTAGAAATCGCGCGACTCAGCAGATTTGCGTAGCCAAACGGATGCGATCAGAGCCGTAACGACGACCGAATCGCGGCGATGCGCGTCTTGAGAAGGCTCGCAGAATAACTTTAAGCGGCGAAGCGAATCGCGGTGATGCGCGTCTAAGGTTGGCAGGGATGGTGGGGTGACTTTCCCTTGAGAAAGCAAACGCCAGTGTCGCGTCCGGAAGCGAACGATCGACATTCGGCAAAGGAGAAGCAATGAAGAAAAAGATCTGGGTCGCAGCCCTGGGTTTGAGCTTGTTGGCTCTCTCAGCGGGCAAGGCGTTCGCCGGGCCGGCGGACGACAAGAGCCAGGAGATTTATGACATCAAGGGACAGACGCTGGCCGATTTGCAGGATTTGCAGAAGAAATTCACACAACTGGCCGGCGCGGTCCCGTCAGATAAGTTTGGCTGGCGGCCGGGAGAAGGTGTCCGGTCAGTCGGCGAAGTTTATCTCCACGTAGCGCAGGCGAATTACGGCTTCACGAAGTTTCTCGGAGCGACTCCCCCGGTTGACTTCGGGACGAAGGATTTTGAGAAGTCCACGACGGATAAAGCAAAGATCATCGAACAATTGAATGCGTCGTTCGACTTTGTGCGCAGCACGTTCGAAAAATTGACGAACGCCGATTTGCAAAAGCCGCTAAAGCAGTTTGGGCCGGACGCGAGCTGGGGTGACCTTCTCTACATCACCGCCGCGCACGATCACGAGCACCTGGGGCAATCCATTGCTTATGCGCGCATCAACGGCGTCGTTCCGCCGTGGACCGCCGAAGAGATGAAGAAGGCTGCTGAAAAGGGCGCCAAAGCGCCGCAGGACTAGGTTTGTTTCGCTCGCTGCGGGGAATCGAAACTGATTCCCCGCTTCCTATCATCTCGAGGATACACGGCGGCCTGCCCATTCGAACGGTGTATTATACCAACTGGTGAATACACCGATATCTGACCTCGACATTTTAAATCGGCTTAAGGCCGGCGAAGACTCCTTCGTCGAACGCAAGTCTCTGGGTGATTGGAAAAAAGACGCAGTGAAGACCTGCGTAGCGTTCGCAAATTCTTGCCCCGAAAACGGAGGTCCCGGACTACTTTGTATTGGCGTGAGGGACGACGGTAGGATCGAGGCCCACGGCCAAAACCTCGATAAGGTTCAGCTGACCCTCGAGCAGAAACTGGCTACCGCCTACCCGACGATTGACCATCACACGAAGATTGTGTCAACACATGAAGGCAAATTTCTCGCCGTAGTAGTTCCTGGAAGCGCAAAAGGGCCGCACTTTTCAGGTCCTGCTTATATTCGCGTTGGTTCGAAAATCGAACAGGCAAATAAAGATCAGTTCGAACGGCTGGTCGATATGCGTCAAAGAAAGGTGCGAGAAATTTTGAAGTGGCGTGGCAGAGGGGCCAAGCTGGTTCGAACGTGGGTAGCACCGACGAACATGTCCGGTAGGATCGCTGGTTATGTTGTCGTGACCATTGTTGACTGCGACGCGTTCGTCGTGAAGGTTAAAAACCAAGCCAGTAGTCAAATCTCTTGTTTCTCTCTAGAGAACGTGGTGATTGGCTTCGACCCCGTGTCCAATTGCCTGAAGCTTGAGGTACCCCAGGATTGATTTCGTTCCTGAACTTCTAATGTTCAATGTCAGCTTCGCGCCAAGGCAATTCTTCAACGAAGAGTTCGCCGTCAATTGGCTTCACGCGATCAGTTTTTATTTCCTCGCAACGCGAATCAAGCGACGCGCGCGTTTCCGCAAGTTCATTCAAGTACGCCGCGACCGCATCTTCCATCGATTCTTCGGCGGGACGCTCGCTCTGGTTCGCTAGTTCGTTTAGCCATGACTGTGTTTCTGGCTTGAGACGCACTTCCATGCAAACAGCGTAGGAAGCAGCCGGTCTTGCTGTCAAAACTTTGTTGCCTCCCCGCCGCGAATCCTAGGGGCGCGCGTTTAGCTGAAGATGGCAGTGATTTCGCGAGCGCTGGCGGCTTCGGCAGCGAAAGTGAACGTGCCGCGCTCGCGCATTTCGCGGGCGGCCCGCAGGAATGCGCCGAGCGCCGTGCGGGAGAGAGAGCTGCCGACGCTGACACGCTTGACTCCCAACGCCGAAAGTTCGGCGAGACTCATCTGTACACCGCGCAGACCCATCACCACATTCACGGGACGATCGACGGAGCGCACGACTTCGGCAATGTCTTCCCTGGCCGTGAGAGCCGGCGCGTAGAGAACGTCTGCGCCCGCGTCTTGAAAAGCCTGAAGGCGCGCGATTGTGTCTTTCAGATCCGGCCGGCCGTGCAGGTAGTTCTCCGCTCGCGCGGTCAGAGTGAAAGTGAACGGAAGCGCGCGAGCCACAGCGACCGCCGCGCGAACGCGATCAGCGGCATGCTTCAGTTCATATATCGGATCGTCCGGCCGCCCGGTGGCATCCTCGATTGATCCGCCGACAACTCCCGCAGCCGCCGCAAGCCGGATGGTTTCAGCAGCTTTTTCGGGAGCGTCGGCGTAACCATTCTCGAGATCGGCGCTGACGGGCAGCGGCGTGGCGGACGCGATGGTCGACACGTGCTGCAGCATGGCGTCGCGCGTAATCGCGCCGTCAGGCTTGCCGACCGAAAACGCGAAGCCCATGCTCGTGGTCGCGAGCGCCTCGAAGCCGGTGTGAGCGAGAAGCCGCGCGGTTCCGATGTCCCACGGATTGGGAATGATGAAAGCGCCGGCACGCTGATGAAGCGCTCGAAAGGCCTGGCCTTTTTCGGCTTGCGTGATGGACATGCGAAATCTCCTTCATCTTTACGGAACGCCGCGCGACCAGACAGAAGATTGTACCCCGCGGATTGAGGCTGCCGCCGTTCCCGCGCCGAGATTCCTTGCGCTTCGCCGGGGCGCACAAAAACGCCGGCCCTTCGAGGCTCAGGGTCAACGACTGGAAGCCAGCGCGGCGATAACGGAGACGCGGGCCCTTCGATAAGTCAGGGTAAACAAGATGCCCGCGCCACTCGGGACACTTCGATTGACACTCGCCGCGCTGACTGCGAAACTCCCGCCATCCGCGCAGCCAACGAAGGGAGCCCTCCGATGATTAACGGCGCTCACATTCTAATTTTCAGCGAAAACTCGGAAGCGGACCGCGATTTTCTTCGCGATGTCCTGGGATTCAAGTCGGTGGACGTTGGCCACGGCTGGTTGATTTTTAAGCTGCCTCCGGCGGAGGCGGCGGTTCATCCGGCGGATGACAGCAGCACGCGGACGCCCCGCACCGCAGGGAAGATGGCGCGAGCCGAGGTCTATTTGATGTGCGATGACTTGAAAGCGCAGATGAAGATTTTTGAAGCAAAAGGCGTGGCATGCGCGCCAGTTCAAGAGGAGCGCTGGGGCATGAAGACGTCGATTCGGCTTCCGAGCGGCGCAGAATTAGGGCTATACCAACCGTCGCATAAGACCGCGCTAGGGCTCTAGTAATGAACGAGGACGGCATGCAGATCGAGAGAAAGTTTCGATGAAAGCTGCGGTGCTTCACGCGCTCGGCCAGACGCCGCGCCTTGAGGAATTTCGCGAACCGGCGGCAGGCGAAGGCGAAGCGCTGGTGCACGTCCATGCGGCGGCGTTGAAGCCGGTGGACAAGCAGCTCGCCAGCGGATCGCATTTTGCCAGCCCGCGCGAATTTCCGGCGGTGTGCGGTATTGATGGCGTTGGGCAGCTTGAAGACGGGACGCGAGTGTTCTTCGGCGGGCCGCGCGCGCCGTTCGGCGCGATGGCGCAGCGGACCGTGGCGCCGCGCGCGTTTTTCTTCGCGGTTCCCGAAGGCGTGGACGACGTGACTGCGGCGGCGCTGCCGAATCCGGGGATTTCGGCGTGGCTCACGCTCACACTGAGCGCGAAGATCGCGCCGGGCGAGACAGTCCTGATTCTTGGCGCGACGGGAGTGACCGGCAAGCTGGCCGTGCAGATCGCAAAGCTACTGGGCGCGAAGCGTGTGATCGCAGCCGGAAGAAACGAGCGCGCGCTCGAAGCGCTGCGCGGGCTTGGCGCAGATGCGACGATCCAGTTGGGCCAGGGGGATGCAGAGTTGACCGCGGCATTCGCGCGCGAATTCGGCGAGGCGCGATTCGATGCGGTGGTGGATTACCTGTGGGGCAAACCAACCGAAGCGCTGCTCGCAGCAATTACGCGGAAAGAATTTGCCGATGCGGGGAACGAAATGCGGCTCGTGCAAGTGGGCGAAAGCGCGGGCCCGGCGATTTCGCTTCCGGCGGCGGTGTTGCGCAGCACGGCGCTCACGATTCGCGGGACCGGAGGAATCCCGAGTCGCGAAGCGCTGGCGGACGCGTTCCGGCAGGTTATGACGCGCGCGGCGATCGGTGAGTTGCGAATTCATACCGAACGCGTTCCGCTTGCCGAGATCGAAGCGGCATGGCAACGCGAACTGCCCGCGGGATGCAGACTGGTGGTCATTCCATAGATGGCGACGCTGATGCGGCGCGCGGGCGCTGCCGAATGGCCGAGTTGACGCCGCGCGCGGCTCTGCTATACTGATTCTTCCCAAGCGAATCTGAACGGCCGCGGCTTCCTGCCTTTTATCATCGCAGCACAGAATCGGCGACGGGCAGAATTTGAGCGAGCATTCGGGCGCGCAAAAAATCATTCCATGACCGAAGCCACCTGCAAACGAGAGCTGGAACTCGAAATTCCCGCTGAAAATTACAAGAAGGCGGCCGACAAGATCTCACGCGATCTGGCGCGCGTGGCGCGGATTCCGGGATTCCGGCCGGGGAAAGCGCCGGTCGCGCTGATCCAGCGGCGGTTCGCGGAAGATATCAAGGGTGAAGTGCTCGAATCGCTGGTGCCGGAAGTGCTGTCGCAGGCGCTGCAAGAGAAAAAGATGATTCCCGTGAACCGGCCTGATGTGGACAAGGTCGAGTTTACCGACAACGGCCCGGTGAAATTCCGCGCGACGTTCGAGGTCCTGCCGGAATTCGAGCTGGGTGAGTACAAAGGCCTCGAGATCGAGGTCCCGGCGAGCGAAACGACCGACGCCGATGTGGACAAAGTGCTCGAGGAATTGCGCGAGCGCGCGGCGACGTATGCGCCGGTGGAAGGCCGCGCGATTCAGGATGGAGATTTCGCGCAATTAAAGCTCATTGGATCACCGGCCGGGGGCGGCGAGCCGATTCAGGCAGACAACGTCCTTTGCCACATCGGCGCGGAAGAAACGCTCGAGAGCTTTACGCAGAATCTGCGCGGCGCGAAGGCCGGCGAAACGAAGAATTTCGAAGCGCGGTACCCCGAGGATTATCCCGATCCGAAGCTTGCCGGGAAGACTTACAACTATGCGGTGGAAGTTCTGGGCATCAAGGAAAAGAAGTTGCCGGAGCTGAACGACGAATTCGCCAAGGACATTGCCGCGGAATTCGGCGGCGCCGCGACGCTCGCGGACTTGCGGGCAAAAATCCGCGAACGGCTCGAGGCCGCGCGCGAGCAGCGGCAGAAAGATCAGGCGAACGAGAAAATTCTCGAAGTTCTGATCGCCAAGCACGATTTTCCGGTGCCAGAATCGCTGATCGAACACCAGATGGATTCGCGGCTGGAGCGAGTGGTGAGGTCGCTCGCGTCGCAGGGAGTGGATCCACGGGCGGTGAACGTGGACTGGGTGACGCTGCGGAGGCGGCAACGCGACCGCGCGGTGGGCGACGTGAAAGCGGAACTGATTCTTGACCGGATTGCGACCGCGGAAAACATCGATGCCACCGAAGAAGACATCGGAAAGGAGATCGCGCATCTCGCCGGACACAGCGGTGAATCTCCGGAGGCATTGCGCGCGCGCTTGACAAAGCAGGGAGCGCTCGATACGATAAAATCGAAGTTGCGCAGCGACAAGACGATCGAGTGGCTCTACCGTCAGTCCCGGATTCAGACCAAAGCACACAGTGAGAAATAGTTTCTGGACCGGACCCTCAGCGCAGCATATATTTCCCAATGAAACTTATGGACGACGCTAACCCGCGAGCGACAACTCTTGTTCCGATGGTCGTCGAGCAGACGAACCGGGGCGAACGCGCCTACGACATTTATTCGCGCCTGCTGAAGGACCACATCATTTTCCTGGGTACGCCCATTGACGACCACGTGGCGAACCTGGTGACGGCGCAGCTTCTTTTTCTTGCCTCGGAAGACCCGGAGAAGGATATTTCGGTGTACATCAATTCCCCGGGCGGATCGATTTCCGCGGGAATGGCGATTTACGACACGATGCAATTCGTCAAGCCGGACGTGGTGACATACTGCGTGGGGCAGGCGGCTTCGATCGCCGCAGTGCTGCTGGCGTCGGGCACGCCGAAGAAGCGCTACGCGCTGCCGAATTCGCGCGTGTTGATCCACCAGCCATGGATGTCCGGACTTTCCGGGCAGGCGACCGACATTGACATTCATGCGAAGGAAATTATCCGGACGCGCGAGTCGCTGAACAAACTGCTGGCGCATCATACGGGGCAAACGGTTTCAAAAATCGAGAAAGACGTCGAGCGGGACTTCATCATGACCGCGCAACAGGCGAAGGAATACGGGATCGTCGATGATATTATCGCCAAACACCGCTGAACGCGTTCCTAAGGGTTAGTAACGAGCGCAATGAAAACCCTTCCTTCCGTCCCGCCGAGTCGTACAATGGGTTCCAGTTTCAAGCCAGGGGTAAGTGTTTCCTTGTTGAGGGGGCAAGCACAGTGAAGCGATTCACACCAGATGAACCGTTGCGCTGTTCGTTTTGCCACAAATCGCAGGAGCAGGTGGAGAAGCTGATCAGCTCTCCTTCGGAATATCCCCGCTCCTACATCTGCAATGAGTGCGTCGGAGTCTGCCAGCAGATCCTCGAAGATGAGAAGCGTGAACAGGCGAGCCCCGCGAACCGGCGCCTGCCGCGGCCGCCGGAGATCAAGACTTTTCTCGACGGATACGTGATCGGGCAGGAGAAGACGAAAAAGAAGCTGGCGGTGGCTGTCTACAATCACTACAAGCGGATTTTCCTGAACCGGCAGCCGAGCGACGTCGAACTGACCAAATCGAACATTCTCCTGATTGGGCCGACGGGCACGGGCAAGACGCTGCTGGCGCAAACGCTCTCGCGGATGCTGGAAGTGCCGTTCGCGATCGTGGACGCGACGACGCTCACGGAAGCGGGCTACGTGGGCGAAGATGTTGAAAATATTATTTTGAAGCTGCTGCAAGCCGCCGATGGGGATGTGCAGCGCGCGCAGCAGGGCATTATCTATATCGATGAGATCGACAAGATTTCGAAGAAGGACGAAAATCCTTCGATTACGCGGGACGTCTCCGGCGAGGGCGTGCAGCAGGCGCTGCTGAAGATTCTCGAGGGCACCATCGCGAACGTTCCGCCGCAAGGCGGGCGCAAGCATCCGCACCAGGAATTTACGCCGGTGGATACGACGAGCATCCTGTTTATCTGCGGAGGAGCGTTCGTCGGCCTGGAGAAGATCATCGAGCGGCGCATCGGGCAAAAATCGCTGGGCTTTAATGCTGACGCGCAGCCTTCGACGCCGAGCCGCCGGAACATCGAGATGCTCGAGCAGGTGCAGCCGACCGATTTGATCCGCTACGGGCTGATTCCGGAATTTGTGGGCCGCTTGCCAGTGGTGGGCGTGCTCTCGGACCTCGACAAGGCCGCGCTCATGCGTATCCTGACGGAGCCGAAGAACGCGCTGGTGCGGCAATATCAGCGGCTGTTCGAATTTGAGAACGTGCGGTTGCGTTTCAGCGACGACGCGCTCGAGACCGTGGCCGATCTGGCCTTGCAGCGCAAGGTGGGCGCGCGCGGATTGCGCATGATTCTCGAAGATTTGATGCTCGAAATGATGTACCACCTGCCAGCCCAACGAAAACTGCGAGACTTCGTAATCACCGCGGATATGGTCAAGAGCCGCGAAATCAACTGGAGCCTGCTCGAAAAGGCAGGATAGACCTCAGGGCCAAGGGAACCTCATGTTCAGCCGTGAAAAAGCCGAAGTGAAGCGCGTACCGATGATGCCGGTTCGCGATATGGTCATCTTTCCGCAGATGATGACGCCGTTCATCGTCGGGCGGGAGGCATCGGTGCGGGCGCTCGAGGAAGCTCTGGCGGGTGAGAAGAAGATATTCCTCGCCACGCAGCACGACGCGTCCGTGGACGACCCCAAGCCCGAAGAGATTTATCAGGTCGGGACGCTCGCGAACATCGTGCAGAGCGTGAAACTGCCCGACGGCAATATCAAGGTGTTGGTCGAAGGCGCCGAGCGCGCAAAAATCGTCCAAGTGACGAGCGACGAGGGCTTCTTCCGCGCGTCCATTCGGCTGATTCCGGTGAAGACGGAGCCTTCGCCGAACCTCGAGCAGGCCTCGACGCGCGTGACCGGGTTATTCGAACAGTACGTAAAGCTCTCGCAGAGCCTGAATTACGACACGATGATCGCAGCCGTGCGCGTGGAAGACGCCAACAAGCTCGCCGACGCCATTGCCGCCAATTTGCAGATCCCCGTCGAAGAAAAACAGGAACTGCTCGAACTTTTCGATCCGCAGGAGCGCCTGAACCGCATCGGCGACGTTCTCGAAGTCGAAATCGAGAAGTTGAACGTGGATCGCACCATCAACACGCGCGTGAAGCGGCAAATGGAGCGCGCGCAGAAAGAGTATTACCTCAACGAAAAGCTGAAGGCGATTCAGAAGGAACTGGGCCGCGGAGAAGCGAGCGAGATCGATCAGCTCAAGAAAAAGATCGAAACGTCCGGAATGCCGGCGGAAGTGCAGGAAAAGGCGCTGCAAGAGCTGAAGCGGCTCGAAATGATGCCGCCGATGTCGGCGGAATCGACCGTTTCGCGGAATTATCTGGATTGGATGCTTGCCGTACCGTGGAAGAAGAGATCCCGGGAGTTGCGGGACATCAAGGCCGCGGAGCGCATTCTTTCCGAAGACCACTACGGTCTCGAGAAAATCAAGGACCGCATCCTCGAATTTCTCGCCGTCCGCCAGCTGGTGAAAAATCCGAAAGGCTCGATTCTCTGCTTCCTTGGGCCCCCGGGAGTCGGCAAGACTTCGCTGGCAATGTCAATCGGCCGCGCAACGGGACGCAAATTCGTTCGCGTATCGCTGGGCGGCGTGCGGGATGAAGCGGAAATCCGCGGCCATCGCCGCACCTACATTGGCGCGCTGCCCGGCCAGATCATCCAGATGATGCGCAAGGCCGGCACGATCAATCCGGTTTTCGTTCTCGACGAAGTGGACAAGATGTCCATGGACTTCCGCGGTGATCCTTCGGCGGCGCTGATGGAAGTGCTCGATCCGGAGCTCAACCACGCGTTCACCGATCATTATCTCGACGTCGAATACGATCTTTCCAAGGTGATGTTCATCTGCACGGCCAATGTGCTGCACACGATTCCGCAGCCGCTGCAGGATCGCATGGAAGTGCTGCGAATCCCGGGCTACACCGAGCAGGAAAAGCACGAAATCGCGAAGCGCTTTCTGATTCCGAAGCAGCGGAAGGCGACCGGCCTCACCGATCAAAACGTAGGATTCACGAACGAAGGCGTGACACACATCATCCGGCACTACACGCACGAAGCAGGCGTCCGGAATCTGGACCGCGAAATCGCAAATATTTGCCGCAAGGTCGCGCGCAAGGTGGTTTCCGAAGGCAAAGACGCGCACGTTGAGCTTTCTGCCGTGAACGCGGGAGAATTCCTCGGGGTCATCAAATACCGAGACTTCTGGTCGGAGAAAAAGAACGAAGTCGGCCTGTCGGTCGGCCTGGCGTGGACGGAAGTGGGCGGGCAAGTGCTCTCGACCGAAGCGACGCTGATGGAAGGCAAGGGCCGGCTGACGCTGACCGGAAAGCTGGGCGACGTCATGCAGGAATCGGCGCAGGCGGCGATGAGCTACGTTCGCGCGCGCAGCCACGTTTTCGGGCTACCAAAAGACTTCTACCGGCATCTGGATATTCACATGCACGTTCCTGAGGGCGCGATCCCGAAGGACGGCCCCTCGGCTGGAATCACGATTTGCACGGCGATCGTCAGCGCGCTGACGCATATTCCGGTCCGCTGCGATGTGGCTATGACCGGTGAAATCACATTGCGCGGCAAGGTGCTGCCGATCGGCGGCGTAAAGGAAAAGCTGCTGGCGGCGCACCGGCTCGGCCTGCGCACCGTGATTCTCCCGAAGGACAATGAAAAAGACCTGGAAGAAATCCCGGTCGAGATCCAATCGCAGATGTCGATTCGATTCGTGGAAATGATGGACGAAGTGCTGGCGCTGGCTTTGGAGCAACCCCTGCCCATCGCGAGTCACGCGCCGGTGGCTGAAGTTGAGCCTGAATTCGGCGCCGATGTGGCGCAGGACAACAAGTTGACCAATTGAAATTCCTCGGCGTTCCGCGCCGGCAGGGGACGAATTGGGTCCTTTGCCGCGGGGCTATCTCAGTTTTCGCACGGGAACCCGTTTAGGAGTCTGGACGCAGTCGCTGGTGAAACTGTTCTCCTGCCGGAGTTCAATCGGAATCAATTTGTGCCTGGGTGTATAGGCGTGAAGAAGGAAAAAAACTCTATGACTGTTAGTCTTGCAGAACTGAAGGACAAAAATATCAACGACCTGGCGAAGATCGCCAAAGAGCTGAACATTCCCGGGTCGAGCGGCATGCGCAAGCAGGAACTGATCTTTCAAATCCTGCGCGCGCAAACGGAGATGAATGGCTTGATCTTCTCGGAAGGCGTCCTCGAATGCCTCCCCGACGGCTTCGGCTTCCTCCGCGCGCCGGAATATAACTATTTGCCGGGACCCGATGACATCTACGTGTCGCCATCGCAAATTCGCAAGTTTGATCTGCGCACCGGCGACACCGTCTCCGGGCAGGTGCGGCCGCCGAAAGACGGCGAGCGTTATTTCGCGCTCATCAAGGTCGAAGCGGTCAATTTCGAAGACCCGGAGGTCGCGCGGAACAAAATTTTCTTCGACAACCTGACGCCGCTCTATCCGCAGGAGCGAATTCGGCTCGAAACCACGAAGGAAAATCTGACCGGGCGCGTGCTGGACATGCTTTGTCCGATCGGAAAAGGACAGCGCGGATTGATTGTGGCGCCGCCGCGAACCGGCAAGACGATGATGCTGCAATCCATCGCGAATTCGATTACAACCAATCATCCGGAAATCGCGTTGATCGTTCTGCTGATCGACGAGCGGCCGGAAGAAGTCACCGATATGCAGCGGACGGTGAAGGGCGAAGTGATCAGCTCGACCTTCGACGAGCCGCCGCAGCGCCACATTCAAGTGGCGGAGATGGTCCTCGAAAAAGCCAAGCGGCTGGTCGAGCACAAACGCGACGTTGTAATTCTCCTCGATTCGCTCACGCGCCTCGGCCGGGCTTACAACGCCGTCACGCCGCCTTCGGGCAAAGTCCTCTCCGGCGGCATTGACGCGAATGCTCTGCAGCGGCCGCGGCGCTTCTTCGCCGCCGCGCGAAATATCGAGGATGGCGGCTCGCTTACCATCATCGCCACCGCGTTGATCGACACCGGCAGCCGCATGGACGACGTCATCTTTGAAGAGTTCAAGGGCACCGGCAACATGGAAATCAACCTCGATAGGCGGCTGGTGGACAAGCGCGTCTTCCCGACGATCGATATCAACCGTTCCGGCACGCGCAAGGATGAACTGCTTTTGCCGGCGGATGAATTGAATCGCGTGTGGGTGCTGCGAAAAGTGCTGAGTCCGCTTTCAACGGTAGAGGCGATGGAGCTTCTCTTGGGGCGTTTGGTCAAGTCGAAGAGCAATGCGGAATTTCTGGCTTCGATGTCCGGCCCTGCCTAGCCCGCCGCGTTCACGCTTCACAGCTCGTCCATTCCACTGTCTGCCATTCACTCGCGGCGGAGCGCCTTCGCGGATTGCGCGATACGCTCAGCGGGATTCTTTTTCGCGAGCGAGTTGAACGATGAGGCGGGCGACTTCTTCGGCGTCCATTGCCGTACTGTCAACCAGAACGGCATCGTCAGCGCGCTTGAGCGGCGAGCTTTCGCGTTCGAGGTCGCGGCGATCGCGGTCGCGCACTTCCGCCATCGTTCGCGCAAGATCGATGGCATCGCCTTTGGCCTGATGTTCCAGCCAGCGCCGCTGGGCGCGCACTTCGGCGGAAGCCGTGAGGTAGATCTTCAAGTCGGCGTCGGGAAACACAATCGTGCCGATGTCGCGGCCTTCCATCACTACGCCGCCAAGCTGGCCGACGCGCCGCTGTTCCGCCACGAGAACGCGCCGCACGCCTGGAATCACGGCAATCTTCGACGCCGCCTGCGACGTCTCGACGCTGCGAATCGCTGCGGTGACGTCCACTCCATCAAGATAAATTTTCTGCGTCCCGCCAACGCTCTTAAGATCGATGCGCGTTTCGTCGGCCATCCGCGCCAGATCGTCGTCGGACGCGAGCTGCATCCCTTCGTGTTGCGCCTTAAGAGCCAGGGCGCGGTACATCGCGCCCGTATCGACGTAAACGTAGCCCAGCATTTCAGCAACGCGCCGCGCCACCGTGCTCTTGCCCGAGCCAACCGGGCCGTCAATGGCGATGATGAGTTTTCGCATGAGGTTCGCGGAGGTCAGACGCGCTTGAATGCCCGCTCGATCTCGCGCATCGAATAGCGCAAAACGACGGGCCGCCCGTGCGGACAGCTCATCGGATAATTCGTGCGCGAAAGTTCGCCGAGCAGCCATTCCATTTTGGCTTGTTCGAGCGGCGTGTTCACTTTGATTGCGGCGTGGCACGAGGTCGATGCCGCGATCTTCGATTGCAGTGAATCAATCGAGATCGCCTGATTTTCGCGCGCGATGCCGTCGAGAATCTCGGAAAGCAGCTTTTCCGCGTCGCCAGCCGCGATGCCCGCGGGCGCGGCATGAATTGCCACAGACCGCGTGCCCATCCGATCGGCCTCAAATCCATTCGCGCGCAATTCCTCGGCGATCTGCTCAAAAATCGCCAGTTGCCTTGGCGAAAGCTCGGCGATCAGCGGCACAAGCAGGCGTTGCCCGACGAGTTCGCCCGCGCGCCGCGCTCTGAGATGCTGCTCGAAGAGAATTCTTTCGTGCGCCACGTGCTGGTCAATGATCCAGAGTCCTTCGGCGTTTACTGCGACGATGAAACTGTTGTTCACCTGGCCGAGCGGTTTCAAGTCCGCGATATCTTCAGGTCGCGGCAGCGCCCCCGGCGATTCCGCTGGCGCAAGTGCAGGCGCCGCTGCGGCACCCGATGCGCTCGACGTTGCTGCCGGCGATCTCATCGCGACCGGAAATTCAATTGCATTTTCCATCCCAAATTGCAGGCGCTGCGCGATGGGCTGCTGCGGCTCGCCGGACAATTCGAAGCCACCGCCGTCCGAATACGCGCCGGGCGTCGCGCTCAGCCCGCTGAGATCGGCGAGCGAGGGAATCACGGCGCGCGGCGGCCCGATCGGTGCGCCACCCGCGTCCGTGCCCACGCTGCCGCCTGAACCCTCTGCGCCCGGCACGATGGATTGCACTCGTTCCGCGCCGTTTCCTCCGGCCGCAGCGGCGCGTGCCGAGGGAAATCCCGGAATCGGCCGCGCGTTCGCGAGCGCATGGCGCACGGCATCGCGAGCGAAATCGTGAACGAATTGCTGGTGCCTGAAGCGAACTTCAATTTTCGATGGATGCACGTTCACGTCGACTTCGGAATACGGCATCTCGATGAATAGCAGCACGACCGGAAAAACGCCGGGCGGAATGATGTTGCGATACGCTTCGCCGATCGCATGCAGGATGAGCCGGTCGCGCACCAGCCGCCGGTTGACGAACACGTAGATGCCGTTGCGATTCGACCGCTGCACCTCCGGCCGCGACACGAATCCGCTCACTCCAATTCGCGCCGCTTCCTCTCCCGGCTCCATCTCCGGCTCCGTGATCGCCGCGCGCATCGGGCCCTCCGCTGGTGGAATCTCCAGCAGCTCGCCCAACGCTTGCCCGCCGAATACCTGATACACGCGCTCGGCAAGTTTCTCCACCGGCGTCGCGTTCAAAATTTCCTGCGACGGCGTCTTCAGAACGAAGTGTTTGTCGGGATGCGCCAGCGCGTAGTGCGTGACCAGCGAAGCGATGTGGCCAAGTTCGGTCGTATCTGACTTCAGAAATTTTCGCCGCGCAGGAACCGCGTAGAAAACATCTCCGACCGTGATCGAAGTTCCGGCCGGCACCCCCGCAGGCTTCACGCTGATCAGCTTTCCTCCGGCAAATTCGACGCGAGTTCCCTGCTCGTCGTCAGCCACGTGCGTTTCGAGGACGAGGCGCGAAACGGCGGCAATCGAAGGCAGCGCCTCGCCGCGGAAACCAAGCGTCGCGATCGAGAGCAAGTCGTCGGCGGTGCGCAGCTTTGAGGTCGCGTGGCGCTCGAACGCGAGCAGCGCGTCATCGCGATTCATGCCGCTGCCGTCGTCGGTCACGCGGATCAGCCGCTTGCCGCCCGATTCGACTTCGACCTTGATTGAGCGCGCGCCCGCATCGAGCGCGTTTTCGAGCAGTTCTTTCACCACGGACGCGGGCCGCTCTACGACTTCGCCCGCCGCGATCTTGTTCGCGACGTTTTCCGGAAGTATGCGAATGCGGCTCATTCTAATCTTGGCGCCTCATCGCGAGTCGGCCTCGCGCTCCTTCTGCTGCTCTTCCCGCTTGATTGCCCGCATGAAAGTTCGCGTTGCCAACGGCGACGCGATAAAAACCATCACGACCAGTAACGCCGCGAGCCAGTGCGGGAATCCCGGCACTTGCACGGCGGTCAATAGCACGAAGCCGGCGCAAACTCCAAGCGCGACGAGCACCAGAAATTGCCCGCGCAGACTCATTCGCCGCATCTGAAAGACAGCCAGTCCGATCGCCGCCGCAAATCCGGACGCCACCACTATTGAAACTTCCGGTGCCATCGCCTGCATTCCCGCCCGCTTACTTCAGCCGTATTCCTAAGCCATCGAGCTGCGCTGTATCCACTTCCGACGGCGAATCCGCCATCAAGTCCTGCGCCGCGGTCGTCTTCGGAAACGCAATCACCTCGCGAATGGATTTTTCGCCGGCCAGCAGCATCACCACGCGATCGATTCCCAGCGCGATGCCGCCGTGCGGCGGCGTGCCGTACGAAAGCGCATCCAGAAAAAATCCGAATCGTTGCCGCTGCTGCTCCGGCGTCAAGCCCAGCGCTTTGAACATTCGCTCTTGAATATCCTGCCGGTGAATTCTGATGCTGCCCGAGCCCAGCTCAACTCCGTTCAGCACCAGATCATAGCCCTTCGAGCGGCATTCCCATGGTGCGGTTTCGAGCTTGTCCAAATCCTCTTCGACGATTCCCGTGAACGGATGCTGCGCGCTCACCCAAGCCTTTTCCGTCTCGCTCCATTCGAAAAGCGCGAAGCCTGTGATCCACACAAATTCCCAGCGCGAGCGATCAATCAAATTCAGTTTGTCGCCGAGATACAGCCGCAACTGGCCCGCAACGCCGAGTGAAGTGTCGTTGTGCGGAATCTGTTCCTTGGCCGCGGCCGCGACGATCAAATCTCCCGGCTTTGCGGCCACCGCCGCGCTTAATTCCTTCAATTTTTCAGCGCCGAGCGTTTTTTCAAGCGATGAGGCGATGCCTTCCGCCGTCACTTTCGCCGTGTACACCGCTTTCGCACCCGCCGACTTCGCGAATTCCGAGAGTTCGTCGAGCTGCTTTCGCGAAAGCGCCGCGCCGCCCGTCGCAACCAGCGCTTGCACATTGCCGTCAATATGCAGCGTCTCGCGTGCGGGCTCAAAGAATTTCGTCACGTTCTGCAATTCCATTCCGAATCGCAAGTCGGGTTTGTCCGATCCGTACTTGCGCAGCGCCTCATGATAATCCAGATGCCGGAACGGACCTTTTACGTTCGCGCCAATCACGCTCCACGCGCGCGACATCGCATACTCGATCGTCTCGAAAATATCTTCCTGCCTCGGGAACGACATTTCCAGATCGAGCTGCGTGAATTCCGGCTGGCGGTCGGCGCGCAAATCCTCGTCGCGAAAACACTTCACGATCTGGAAATAGCGGTCGAGCCCGGCAATCATCAGGATCTGCTTGAAAATCTGCGGCGATTGCGGCAGCGCGTAGAACTGCCCGTGATGGATGCGGCTCGGCACCAGATAATCGCGCGCGCCTTCGGGCGTTGAACGCGTCAGCATTGGCGTTTCCACTTCGTAGAAGCCGAGTTCATCCAGCGCCTTGCGAATTTCGAAAATCACGCGATGGCGCAGCGCCAGATTTTTGTGCTCCTTCGGCCGGCGCAAATCCAAATAACGGTAGCGCAGCCGCGTCTCTTCGCTTGCGTTCACGTCGTCTTCAATCTGAAATGGCGGCGTCTTCGAATTATTCAGGATCAGAAGCTCGTTCGCCGCGACTTCCACTTCGCCCGTGGCAATGTCCGGATTCGGCTTTTGCCGCTTCAGCACCCGGCCCTTTACCGCCACCACGTATTCGCCCCGCAACTCTTCCGCCTTCGCATGCGCCGCGGCGTGCTGCTCTTTGTTGAACACCACTTGCGCGATGCCGGCGCGATCGCGCAAATCAATAAAAATCAGCTGGCCGAGATCGCGCCGCCGATCAACCCAGCCCATCAGCACCACATCTTTGTCCGCATCGCCTGCGCGCAACGCGCCGCAATAATGTGTGCGCTTTAAATTTCCGAGTGAATCGAGCATGTCCCTCTCGTGTCAGTCCAGCTTGTCACTTCCGCGACGCCTGCAAATATTTCAAAAGTTCCTGCGTCGAATGTTTGCTTTGCTGGCCGTCCGCCAAAGTTTTCAGCGAATATTGTCCCGACGCGACTTCGTCTTCACCGATAATCAGCGCGAAGCGAGCGCCCAGTTTATCGGCCAGGCCCAGCGACTTCTTGAATTTCATTTCTTCGGCCGGCAATTCCACAGCCAGGCCCGCATCGCGCATTTGCCGCGCAAGTTTCACCGCCGGCGCGTACGATTTTGCGCCCATCCACGCGATGAAAATATCCAGCCCTCGCGGCGCAATCGCTTTCGCCGTGTCCTGCAGCGACAATATCAGCCGGTCAGTCCCGATCGCGAAACCAATTCCCTTCGTCGGCGGCCCGCCAAGCAACTCGACCAAGCCATCATAGCGCCCGCCGCCGCAAACCGCATTCTGCGAGCCGAGACCCGGCGCGACAATTTCGAATGTCGTCCGCATGTAGTAGTCGAGACCACGCACCAGCCGCCAGTTGATTTCGTACGCGATGCCGCGCAATTTCAATTCATCCTGCAGCATTGCGAAATGCGTGCGGCAATCGGCGCAAAGGTGGTCGGCAATCCGCGGCAGCTTTTCGATGATCGCCTGCTCTTCCGGCACTTTCGAATCCAGCACGCGCAGCGGATTCGTCTCGATCCGCCGCTGGCTGTCTTCGCCAAGCTGGTCTTTCACTCTGCGCAGTTCTTCGCGCAGCAGTTCTACATATTTCGGCCGGCAATTTTTGTCGCCGATCGAATTGATGAAAAGCTTCGCGCCCGTAAGTCCCACGCGCTCGAAGAACACCATCAGCATCTCGATGAGTTCGGCGTCGATCGCCGGCGCGTCCGATTGCCCAAGCACCTCCGCGTCAATCTGGTAGAACTGCCGGTAGCGCCCCTTCTGCGGCCGCTCGCGGCGAAACATCGGCCCCATGCAGTAAAGCTTCACGTTGCCCGGCAGCGTCTGCATTCCGTGCTCGATGTACGCCCGGCACACGCCGGCCGTCGCCTCCGGCCGCAGAGTGATTGAATCTCCGTCGCGCTCTTCAAACGTGTACATTTCCTTCGAAACGACGTCAGTGTGCGTGCCGATCGATCGTGCAAAAAGCTCCGTCTGCTCGAAAATCGGCGTCCGAATCTCGCCGTAGCCATACGTCGCGAAAGTTTCGCGCGCGGTCCGCTCGACACGCTCCCACAGCGACGAATCCGGTGGAAGAATATCCCGCGTTCCTTTAATCGCTTGAAACTTGCGTTGCTCCGTCATTTGCCTTGCTTGTAGCTCTCCTTGTATTCGACGTATCTCGCTGCATATCCGTCGATGGTCGCCTGATCTTCCGGCGTCAGCGCACGGCGAAATTTTCCCGGATGGCCCATGAACAAACTTCCCGGCGCCACAATCGTCCGCTCCGGCACGAGCGTTCCCGCGGCGATGATGCTCCCCGTACCGATGCGCGCGCCGTTCAAGATCACCGAGCCCATGCCGATCAGGCACCGCGATTCGATCGTGCAGCCATGCAGAATCACGCCGTGCCCGATGGTCACGTTGTCGCCCAACGAGAGCGGATATTCATCGCGCATGACGTGCAGCACCGAGCCGTCCTGAACATTGGTCCGCGCCCCGATGCGAATCCAGTGTACGTCGCCGCGGATCACCACGCCCGGCCACACGCTCGCGTCCTCGCCGATGTTGACGTCGCCGATAATCACCGCCGCTTCGTCAATATAGGCCGATGCGGCAATTTCGGGCATTCGCCCGCGGTACGCGCGAATCAATTTCGTGCTCCGTTTTCAAACGTCGCGGCACACAGCGACGCTTTCACTTGCAAGGTAAACAGGCAAATTAACATGTAGCGCGCATTGCAGGCAAACTCAGCGGCCTCGCGTTTTCCGGGTGCCTCCGCCTTCGCCTCTTAAGGGTGGGTCTCCGTGGCGCGGGCATCTTGCCCGCGTTCTTTTCTTTCTGGTTTTAAAGGTCTTGGCCTACAGAATCTGCACAACTGAGCCTGTGGACGCCTTGGTGAGGCTCGCGGCTCGTGCCACCACATTCCGCGCCACAGCGTAGATGCTGGGCGCTCCCGGCGCGTCTTCGCCTAGTGACGCGACCGGCTTGCCCGAATCGCCGCCGATGCGAATCTGCGGCTCGATTTCGATTTCGCCGAGGAACGGCACGCCGAACATCTTCGCCATCTGCGCGCCTTCGCCATGCCCGAAAACGTCGATGCGCTCCTTGCAGTGCGGGCAATTGAAATAGCTCATGTTTTCGACCACGCCCAAAATCTCCACATTCACCTGCCGGAACATTTCAATCGCCTTGCGCACATCGGCCAGCGCCACGATCGAGGGCGTCGTCACCACCAGCGCGCCGGTCACCGCTACGGATTGAATCAGCGTCAACTGAACGTCGCCCGTTCCCGGGGGCAAATCCACAATCAAATAGTCTAGCTCGCCCCATTGCACGCCGCGCAGGAATTGCTGAATCACGCTATGCAGCATCGGCCCGCGCCAGATCAGCGGTTTATCGCCCGGATTCAACAGCCCCATCGAAATCATTTTCACGCCGTACGCCTCGACGGGAATGATCGTCTTCTCGTCGATCGCGCGAGGCTGCTCGGTTGTCCCCAGCATCACCGGCACATTCGGCCCGTACACGTCGGCATCGAGCAGCCCCACCGCGGAGCCCATCCGCTTCAGCGCAATCGCGAGATTCACGGCGACGGTCGTCTTGCCTACGCCGCCCTTGCCGCTAGCCACGGCAATCAAATTCTTCACTCCAGGTATCGGGGCCTTATCGGGCATCAGTGTCCTCTGCCATTCATCATAGAACGCGCCCGCCCTTGCAGCAAGCCGCCGTGGCTCGCGCAGCGCCGTGCGTCCGCGCTCCACTCTTCTCGCTCGCTTTGCGCCAAACGCCGCGGACACGCTACAATGAATTGATGCCCACGGGCAGGACGTGAAGCGAAATCCTGCGCAGCCGGACGGCTTTCATTGATCACAGGTTACCCGGTCGCCCGGCGCGAAATAGCTCCAAGCAGCATCCAATAAACATCATGCAGGTCGACAAAATCCTCGACACGGTCGTCGCGCGCTTCATCGGCACGAAGCACGAGCGCGACATCAAGCGCATCGTGCCCCTCGTCGCCGAAATCAACGCGCTCGAGCCGCAAACGAAGCAGCTCGCCGACGCGGATTTCATCGCGCGCACCGAATCGCTGCGCGCCGAAGTCGCGAAGCGCCTCGGAAGCGCCGATCCCGCTGACTCTGACTACAAGGATAAGCTCCAGGCCGCGCTCGAGCCCGCGATCGTTCCGGCCTTCGCGCTCGTCCGCGAAGCCGGCCGCCGCACGCTCAACATGCGCCACTTCGATGTGCAGCTCATCGGCGGCATCGTCCTCCATCAGGGCAAGATCGCCGAGATGAAAACGGGCGAAGGTAAAACGCTCGTGGCCACGCTTCCGGCCTATCTGAATGCGCTGGCCGGCCGCGGCGTTCACATCGTCACCGTGAACGACTACCTCGCCCGGCGCGACGCCGAATGGATGAGCCCGATCTACAAGCTCCTCGGCCTCACGGTCGGAGTAATCGTTCACGATCTCGATGACGCGCAACGCCGCGCCGCCTACGCCGCCGACATCACCTTCGGCACCAACAATGAGCTCGGCTTCGATTATCTCCGCGACAATATGAAGTACGACCTCAAGGACTGCGTCCAGCGCGGGCATCAGTTCTGCATCGTCGACGAAGTTGATTCGATCCTCATTGACGAAGCCCGCACGCCGCTGATCATTTCCGGCCCTGCGGAGGAATCCACCGACAAGTACTATCGCATCGACAAAATCATTCCCAAGCTCATCCTCGATATTGATTACACGCTCGACGAAAAGCATCGCACCGCGACGCTGACCGAAGAAGGCTTCAGCAAGTGCGAGCGCCTGCTTGGCCTCGCCAATCTCTCCGACGCGACGAATATCGAAGCGCTGCACCACGTCTATCAGGCTCTTCGCGCCCACACCCTCTACCAGCGCGACGTCGATTACGTCGTCAAAGACGGCGAAGTCATCATCGTCGACGAATTTACCGGCCGCCAGATGCCCGGCCGCCGCTGGTCGGACGGATTGCACCAGGCCGTCGAAGCCAAGGAAGCTGTAAAAATCGAGCGCGAGAACCAAACGCTCGCCACGATCACGTTCCAGAATTATTTCCGTATGTACAAGAAGCTCTCCGGCATGACCGGGACTGCGGAAACCGAAGCCGCCGAGTTCGAGAAAATTTACAAGCTCGATGTTGTGGTGATCCCGACGAACAAATCGCTCATCCGCCATGAATTTCCCGACGTCGTTTACCGCACCGAGGCGGAGAAATTCGAAGCTGCCGTCAACGGCATCATGCAGGACGACGGCTCGAAGGCCAACGGCATCCGTCAGTTGCACGAACGCGGCCAGCCGGTTCTCGTCGGCAGCATCTCCATCGAAAAGTCGGAAAAGATCGCGGAGCATCTGCGCAAAGCCGGCATCCCGCACCAGGTCCTAAACGCCAAGCAGCACGAGCGCGAAGCGAAGGTCATCGCGCAGGCCGGACGCAAAGGCGCGGTCACGGTCTCGACCAACATGGCGGGCCGCGGCACCGACATTCTCCTCGGCGGCAATCCGGACGCGATGACGCGCGAATATTTCCTCAAGAACAAGCTCGCGATTCCCTATGCTCCAGCCAGTGCGGTAATCGGTGGAAACGGCGCGAAGACGGAAACAACAGGCGAAGCCGACGTCGCCAGCGGCGCTTCGGGCGGCGGTGCAGCCACGGCCACGGCGGAAGTCGCGGCCCCGGCTGGCACCGGCGCAGCCATGGTTCTCTTCCAGCAGGAAGGCAAGATTTTTCAGGTTCCGCTCGAGCAGTGGAAACCCATATTCGACCAGTTCAGCGAACAGTGCCGCGCCGAGCATGATGAAGTGATCGCGATGGGCGGCCTGCACATTCTGGGCACAGAGCGCCACGAGGCCCGCCGTATCGATAATCAGCTTCGCGGCCGAGCCGGTCGTCAGGGTGATCCCGGTTCGTCGCGCTTCTTCCTCTCGCTCGAAGACGACTTGCTGCGCATCTTCGGCGGCGAAAAAGTAAAAGCCATGATGCACTGGCTCGGAATGACCGAAGGCGTGCCCATCGAATCGAAGATGATCAGCAAGCGCATCGAAAATTCGCAGAAAGCCGTCGAAGCGCAGAACTTCGAGGCCCGGAAGCATCTCCTCGAATACGACGACGTCATGAACAAGCAGCGCGAAGCCGTCTACGGCATGCGCCGCAATGTGCTCGAGGGCGCCGACCAGAAAGAAATGATTCTCGATCGCGCCGAAAGCATCGCCCTCGATCTCGTCGACACTTTTTGCTCCAAGGATCAGCATCCCGGGCAGTGGAACACCACGCAATTCGCCAACGAGTTCTTAAATCAATTCGGCATTGATATCAAAGGCGTGGGCGTCGATGTAATGACGCTCAATCACGATCAGCTCGCCGACGCCGCCGTTGAAAAAGTGAAACAGCGCTACGAGGAGAAAGAAAAACTCTTCGGCCCGCAGGTGATGCGCTGGCTCGAGCGCCGCATCCTCCTCGATATCATTGACGGCCAGTGGAAAGATCACCTCCTCACTCTCGATCACTTAAAGGAAGGCATTGGCCTGCGCGGTTACGGCCAGAAAGATCCGCTCGTCGAATTCAAAAAGGAAGCCTTCACGCTCTTCGAAGACATGATGGCGCGCATTGATAACGAATCCGTGCGCTTCCTCTTTCTCGTCCGCCCGGCTGAAGGCGAACGCCCCGGAGCGCAATCCCAATCGGCCAGCGCCGGCGGCGAACCGCCGCGTCCGCGACCGCTTGCGATCCAGCAATCCATCGAGCGCAAGCAGCAGCGCCAACAGCAGAATCTGCAATATCAGGCCGGTCCCGCTCAGGCCGAGCCTCCCAAGCCCATCCGCGCCGGCGCCAAGGTCGGCCGCAACGATCCTTGCCCCTGCGGCTCCGGCAAGAAATATAAGAAGTGCCACGGCGCCACCGCCTAGGCTCCAAGGCGAGCTTGGGTCCCCTGCTTGTCATTCCGAGGACTTCGCAGCTCGATTTTCGCGCCCATCGCCTCTGTGTGGCGAGCGCGTCCCGTCCACGTCCTGGCATCCGCAATCATAGTCGTCGTCCTCTTCCTCCGCTTACCTCTCCCCGCCCTCCGCGTCTGAACATTTTGGGCCACGATTGCGTATCTATCCCCGGGGCGAGGCTTACTTACATCCGAAGGAGTGAAAACATGGGCATTCGCGTGAATTTGCATCGGGCCACGATTTCCTTGCTCGCCGCGGCAGCGCTCTCCGTATTCGCCGCGCTTCCCGCCGCCGCGTCTTCTGAAGAGGGCCACTTTGATAAAACGCTGACCGTTTCCGGCCCTGTCAATCTCGATGTGCAAACCGGCTCTGGCAGCATCATCGTTCGCGCCGGCGACTCCGGCCGCGTGGAAATTCACGGCAAGATTCGCGCTGATCACGATTTCCTCAGCGACGCCGAATCGCGCATTCAGCAGATCGAGCAGAATCCTCCCATCCTACAGGACGGTAACACCATCACCATCGGCCGCGTCGAGGATCACGCATTCCTGAATCACATCTCGATCAGCTACGAGATCATCACGCCGAAAGAAACCAAACTCCACGCAACGTCCGGCTCCGGCGACGAAAAAATCGACGGCATCGGCGGCCCGGTCGAGACCTCGAGCGGTTCCGGCGGGTTGCGTCTGCACTCTATCGGCGGCGAAGTTCGCGCACACACGGGTTCGGGTGACGTCGAAATCGACGGCGTCCAGGGAACGGCACACGTCGCCACGGGCAGCGGCGGCATTCGCGCGGTTGGCATCGGCGGCGCGGTCACGGCCACAACTGGAAGCGGCGACGTTCGCGTCGAACAAACGGCCGCCGGTGATGTGGACGTCTCCACAGGCTCGGGTACGGTGACGCTCGAACACGTCAAGGGAGGCGCACGCGTTCGCTCCGGCAGCGGAAATATTCACGCGGAAGGCGAGCCCACGGCGCCGTGGACGTTGCATACCGGCTCGGGCGACTTGGCCGTCAAGCTGCCCAGCGGCGCCAAATTCGATCTCGCAGCCGCCAGCGGCTCCGGCTCAATTGAGACCGCTCGCGAAATCGAAGTCTCCGGCATGAACAAGAACCACGAGTTGCGCGGAAAAGTGAATGGCGGAGGCGTTCTCGTCGAGCTGCACACCAGCTCCGGCTCGATTCGCATAGACTAAAATTCCTCCGGTTCCGCTAATATTCGCGCGCCCTGAGGCGTGTGTGTTATTCCGAGGCCCCATCGTCGCGCTGGCTTCCAGCCGGCGGTGTTCGTTCCAATGCTGCTCCTCTGTATCGCGCGGAAATCGAGCGTTGTAGCGAAGCGCGAGGAATCTCGGCGCCGGCACGGCGGCTGTCTCTATCGTGCCAAGCACGATGCCGCCACGCCCGCCCTCGCATTACCACGCGGTTACAGGTCGTAATCCTTACGACGCACGCTCCGCGCGGGCGCAAAAATTTATGATACCTTTCTGTCGGCCTCGCCTTTCGGACCAGGCGCGGCCCAAGGGTGTCGTATGGCGACGGCTGCTCCCAGAGGCTGCCGCATCAATCGGTGTGACGAGCAGGTTCCCCCCGTTCTGGCCTCCGAGGGACTTTGCCTCGATCACTTCCTCGATCAATCGTTCACGCGCGCCGATTTCGCTCTCGAAGTTTGCCATCGCGGAGAAGCGATCGATCGCGCCACTCTCGATTGGCTTCTGGCTGACGCGCACGTTACGCTCAACGCCCTTTCCGAATCCTCCGAGGCACGCGATCTCGCGCGTCAGAGCCGCATCCTCGAGCTTCTCCTGTGCATTGCCAACCTCAATGAATATATCTCCCACCATTGGAGCCAGCCGCCAATGCAAGCCTGAGCCGCGCCTTTCTCCACGCGGTCCGCTTCTTGCCCTCACGGGTAACTCAGCCTACAATGCTTCCAACATGACCTCCGAGCCGCTGCCGTCCTGCGAATTCAACGACGACATGGCCATGAGCCTCAGCTTTTCGGGCCCTGCGGACCTCTCCACCATCAATCCGGTCGTCAAGTGGGCCATGGACGCGGTGAAAAGCATGGGCTGCGCCGTCGGCCGCGAATGGGAAGTCGAACTCGCTCTTCGCGAAGCCATCTCGAACGCCATGATTCACGGCTCGAAAGGCGATCCCACAAAAGTCATTCAAGTCTGTATGGGCTGCGACAAGGACAAGGGCTTGCTGATCGTCGTCCGCGACCAGGGCCCGGGCTTTGATCCCGGTCAAGTGAAAGATCCGCTCGTAGGCCAGAATGTTTACAACGATCACGGCCGCGGCATTTACCTCATCAACCAGCTCATGGACGAAGTGACGTTCGAGCGCGGCGGCACTGAGATCCGCATGCGAAAGCGTTACCCCCTTCCTGATTCCTCGACTTGAATTTTTGGCTCCGCGACCCCAAGCTAAAAGTTCGCGTTGTGGAGTGTCCCATGGCGGAACAAAACCCGAAGCTTGACCCCTTCAAGCCTGCTCAGCCGCATATTCCCGGCGTTCCGTACTCCGGAGACTCCGTTTCAACCGGCGCGGGCACGCACGGGCTCCAGCAGCTTTTTCAACAGCCCCAGATTCTTCTCGGAACGCTCGGAGTTCTGGCGTTTCTGATTGGTGGATCGGTATGGTGGTGGTCGAGATCGTCGCCTAAGCCACCCTCCGAATCGGCCACAGCGCGCGCCAATTGGTCCGCCGCCGCAACCGCTGCCTCCGCGCCGCCTGTCACCATCCCTTTGGCTCCGGGTGTGATAGGCAACACCGATGAGGTCGCAAAAATCTGGTCGTCGAAGCGGTTCGACTTCACCGATCCCGAATCGAAGCTCGTAATTCCCGCGATGGTTGTCCATCTACCTCGCGGCGGCTATTGGGGATTTTCTCTGCGCGAGCCCTTCGGTGGCTGCAGGCTCGAGTACGTCACGGACCTGAGCCGTCTGAAATCCTTCTACGGCGTGGACAGCGATCACCCCATGATCGGAGACCCCTGCGACAATAGCGTCTTCGATTTGCTCAAATACGGACCCACAAAAGATAATGTCGTGGTGCGAGGCGCGATCGTTCACGGGACCGCGCTGCGGCCTCCCATCGCGATTGAGATCAAGATTGACGGAAACAAAATCCTGGCGACGCGTCGGGAGTAGCCGGGCCGGCCGGCAGTTGCGAGGACTTCTGGGTACTACGTAGTTCGGCAGTTCAAAAATTACGCCGCGTTCGCGCTTCTCTCGAGCCCCGCGCACCGTTCCACTTCTGGCCCCATCCGTCCGCTCACCACCATCGCCACCATTTTTTGATCCGCAAGCCACGACCATAGGGGATGTCCGAATGTCGCCGGGCGATTGTGCTCGACGAAAAAGTGCGAGAACCACGCGAAAGCGTACGGCACAACGAGCGCCGCGAGGATCCACCACGGCCGACGCAGCACGATCGCACACACGAGCAGCGTCCAGCCCGCGAGCGTTCCGATGGTGTGAAAAATTCGCGTGGCCAGCTGGCGGTGCGCCAGGACGTAATACGGCCAGAATTCGGCAAAGCTGGAAGGCGAGGCAGGCATGCGCGCCATTCTATCTCAAGTTATCGCGGATGAACGATTCGCAAAACAAAAATGCCGCTGTCCCGGGCCCTGCGGAGCGCGGGACAGCGGCATGGATGAAGCGGCTAAGCTCGCCGCTGGAGTTATTAATCCGAAGTAAGTTCCTCGACGGAGCCCGCGATGAGCACCGGCGATCCCGTCTGTGGATCGATGAGCACGAAGCCCACGACGCGCAGCGGAGTTGTAGTGGGCAGGCCTTCGAGCGCGGCAAGCCCGCTGAGATTGATGAAGTTGGTGGCGCTCGTGGTCATCACCGTCAACGGCTGCGGAAGCAGAATTCCCGCGGTCCAGTCGTCGGTCAATTGGAAGCTGCCGTTATTGCCTGAATTCACCACCACGTTTCCGGCAAGCGTTCCGGCCTGGCCCTGGCGCCGCAGGACGACGCGATGCACCGTCAATTGCGGAGTGCCGCTGGACGTATTGAGTGCGCCGCCGATTCCCACGCGCTGTCCCGCAGCCAGAGCGGAATTATTGAACAGCAGAGTGGTAAGCGGCAGGTCGATGTGGCCGATCCGGTAAACTTCGGAGCCGTTCAACGCGAGAGTGGTGATGTCCCCCGGCGAAATGCCGTTGATCGAGGGCAGTTCGTCGCGAACATAGAGATCCGTGGACGTCGCAGGCCCCGTCGCCGGATTGACGTAGGTCAGCAGGCCGCCGAGATAAAAGCCGTCGGTCGAGACGATCTGCACCTCGGAAGCGTCAATGTCCATGGTGACGGGATCGATCGTGCCGCTGATCGCAAGGATCGTGTTCGTCGTGTAGGAACTCATCGGCGAATTTGAATCATCGAAGGTCGTGCTGTCGCTGGTTTGCACGGTCCACACGCGGCCATGCGGCCCCTGTACTTGAAAGGAGGTGCTGCTTTCCGTGCCGGTGAAGCCGGCAAGAAACTCATCGATCGAGACTTGAGAATTGGTCGCGTTCAAAAGCGCCATGTGAAACACCGGAGTGACGTTGCCGTTGATGTTTCCGCTGGAATCGGTGCCGAGCGACTGGCGGAGGTCAAAATCCATCCATAGCCCGACGACATCCGCATTGTTCAACACGAATGGATTCGCAAACGTGACTTGCACGGAGTTGGAGCTCAACGTTCCGTCCATGGTTTCGACGGTCGGTTCACCGCCGCCACCAGGAACATTGATGAATCCGATTTGCGGGTTCGAAATCGTGACGGTCGCGTAGGTGTAGGTCCCGGTCGGCACAGCGTTCAGGTCCAACAGCTGGTGCAGGCCGCTCAACTGCGCGAAGTCGATGTTCTGCGAGCCGTTGAAGACGCTCTCGTTCGTGTTGGTATCACTGTTAAATATGGTCACGCCGGTAACAGTGAGCTGACAGGAAACGACGCTGGGCAGCGGCGCATCCGTGCCAACCGTAAATACGTTGGCAGTTTGTCCACTGGACGAAGAAGATGAAGATCCCCCTCCTCCACAACTGGCAAGAAGCGCGAGAGGTAAAATCGCGAATAAAGATCGGACACACTTGGTGAAGCGCATTGCCCCTCCATGGGTTCGGTTTTATGAATCCGAGGGAGCCTTCTAGGTGGCTATTTCCCTCTACCTGTCAAACACCGGAGCCAGTGCAAAGTTGCATGCGCGCCGGGCCGCGCGGAAGAAATATAACGTCAATAACACCTTAGTACTCGAGTTTGCGACAGCCGCTGCATTTTGAGACATCGGCGTTAATACCAATTTGCTTTAGATTAAAGTCGAGTGGACCACTCCCGTCAGTGGCCGTTTACTCGCATGAACTGTACGGAGGGACAGTCAAGGCGAAAGCTAGGCGTCGAATGGAAAGCAGGATTCGATTACGGATCACTGAGCGTGCCATTTCATCTCGACGCGAATGGGGATCTCATTTTTTATCGCGATGCCGACCACCGATGGCGGCTGGATTTTGAAATCGGAACAAGTGGCGGGAATCGTTCCGGTGATAACAGAGTCAGCGCCTTGCGTCGTGTGCTGAAATGAAACTTGCGTGTACTCGGCGTTCGCGCCGGCGAATTGAATGTTGAGATCGGCGAGAATTGTCGAGGAAGCGATGGCCGCCTCGGCAATGTGAACGTGAACGACGATCGTGGGAAATTCTTCGCCCCTGGCGACGCGCAGCATGTGGTGGTCGCGGTAACTGTTGCCGGAGTCGAAGGATTTGACAGGCGCGGAGATTTCAAAATCGCACTGGCCGTTGTGGCAAGTTCCCTTTCCCGTTGCCGCGTGACTTACTCCTTCGGGCGAATGAAATGGATGCGTGACGTGATACGTGAGCGTGGACTCGATGAGCGTCCATTGGGAATCGGCAGGACTGGCCTGCGGAACCGCGAGCAGGACAAAGGCGAGAAGAAAAATCATCTGGGCCATGCTCCTTCGTCCGCTGCGGCATTAGACGGGAGCAAGGCGGGTTTGGCTGCAGCACGGGGCAAGATTATTCACGGTTCTGCAGTTTGTAAGTGCGCTGCTGCATCGTCAGCACGTCGAAAAAACTTGAAGCGATGAGCATGCCGGTACGCAGGTCATATTGATTGTCGATTTCTCCGGCGGCGTTCGCAGATGCGATGACCACGGACGAATTGTCAACGCGCGAGACCACCGTGCGCATTTTTGTTACGGGATCTTCGTCGAGAACCTGGCCTTGACGAAGGTGCCCGAGCGCGGCTGGTCCGGCCCACAAGCCGCCAAATTCGCTGCGGCCAAAGACGAGATCGGCGTGGCCGGGCGGTGTGTCGGGCGCGCCCTGCGTGCGTTGCGCGGACGTCACCGAGAATTCGATCCACGAGCGGCCATGCGTCACGGGCTGCAAATCGAGCGAAAGAACATTCGGAATGGTGGGAAGCGAACCGTGTGAAGTCATCGAGCCGCGATAGTGCAGCGCGCCAACGGTTGTCGCCCATTCCGGCATGGGTTCGCCCGCCCACGGAATCGAGAGATCGCGCATGCCAACGAATTCGTTGCGCGTGAGGGTCGTGTCGCCGCGGCCGAAATCGCCCGGGCCGACGAGCTTGGGCGGCGGACCCTCGGATGAGCTGGCCTCGTGAATGACCAGACCGGTCTTCGCGTCGTACACGTGATCGGAGTAGCTCGTGCCGTGGATGATTTGCACGCGAATCGCATCTGTCGCGCCGTTCGCCGTGCGCCACGCAAGATGCTGAACGAGCGTATTCGCGGACGCCATGGTGTGAAGGCTGGCGAGATTGGCGGGATCCATCCAGTAATCGCCAGGATCAAGAACGGCGCCAACGCTGCTCGCCGAACCTTGCGGCACCGGCGCGTTCCGGCCGAGAGAGCCCGCATCGCCGAAGCTCTGCGATGCGATGACGACCTTATCGCCTTCGATACATGCAATAACGTATTGCGTCCAGCCGCTGCCGGAGGTTCCCCGTTGCTGATTGCGAATGAAGCGCTGGCCAGTGCTGTGGAGAATAAAGTCGCCGTTTTCGTTTTCTTCGTAGTAGGAGCCGTTGCCCGCGGTCTGCGCGGCGTACCAGGTGTAAGTAAGAGCGAGGCCCTCGTGCAGCCACGGCAGGCGCGGAACCGGGCCGTCGGGGGGCGCGGCACCCAGAGAGCCGATTGAAATCGCGCAGGCGGACGCGGCGATGATTGCGGCTGATGAAAACCTGCGGATGTTCGACGACATTCAGCCTCCGAGCGACTGCGTTTCCGGCGAGAAGTGCCCCGGTCAAAAAAATGCAAGGCAGCGGCGCAAATCATCTTACGGCGCGAGATGATGAGCGTCAAACCAACGAGCACTCAAGCGGCAAAGAACGCGCCGGTCTCGGAGGTGATGAAGAAAAGGCCGTGACTTTCGCTTTTTATTCGCCTATACTCTGCACCGCACTCGTTCCCTCGAGTGACAACATCCTTGGAGGCATCTATGCCAATCAAAGACGCGCTGCTCCCGGAATTCGACATGGAAATGGCCAAAACGCGCACGACGCTCGAGCGCGTTCCGGAGAGCAAATTTTCGTGGAAGCCGCACGAGAAGTCCGGTTCGATGGGCTGGCTCGCCAGTCACCTTGCGGATCTGCCCGACTGGGCGACTCAGACGATCAAGAACGACGAGCTGGATATGTCGCCGGGCGGAGTGAGGCACACGCCGCCACCGCTGCCGAAAACCACGAAAGAATTGCTCGAGAAGTTTGACAAGAACGTCGCCGCGGCGCGGGCGGCCATCGCCGGCGCGAGCGACGCCGAATTCGGAAAGACATGGACGCTGCTGGACAACGGCAATAAGCTTTTCTCGATGCCGAAAATGGCCTGCATCCGAGGTTGGGTGATGAATCACGCAATCCATCACCGCGCGCAATTGGGCTTGTACCTGCGCCTGAACAATTTACCCGTGCCGGCGATCTACGGGCCGTCCGCGGACGAGAATCCGACGATGTAACCGATCGGCCTCCGCACACAATTGGCGGCATTTCGGCGCGCGGGCGCATCATAGTAGATTGTAACGGGGTACGGCTTGCGCGCCGGCGTGCGCCAGAAATTCGGCGCCGCACGGATCTGCAGGGGCAAAATCAAATGCGTCGAACTTGGGGCACGCTTGGAATCTGCGCGGTAGTGGTGGCTCTGGCGGCAGGCTGCTCGAGCGCACGAAAAGATGCAGCGCTCGCAACCAACATCAAAGCGGCAATGTTTTCAGACTCGCAGCTGAAGAACGCGGACGTCGATGTTTCCGTGACGCATGGAGTAGTGACGCTCAAAGGAAGCGTTGCGAGCGGCGATTTGCGCGCCGAGGCGGAGAAAGTAGCGTCGGACGCGGGCGCGAAAATGGTAGACGACGAGATCGCCGTACAGGCGGCCGAAAATGCGGCACCTGGGGCGGCGACTGCGAATGCGACGGCGGCGACGGCTGATGAAAACGCTGCCCCGAAGCCCGCTGCCGCGACAGCAGCCAAGAAATCGAAGGCCGAGACAAAAACCAAACCCGCGAAAGTGCAGCAAGCTGCAGTCGTAACGTCGACATCGCAAGCCAGGTACGCTGCGCCAGCGCCTTCTCCGGCGGCGGCGCAAGACTCTTCTTCAGCGCCGGCTCCGGCGCCCGCGCCCGCTCCAGCAACTCAGTCCGCGATGCCGCAAAATCCGATACCAGCCGCCGCGCGGCAGGCAGCGGCGCAACCTGCGGCCGCGACAACTCCCGCGCCGGCAGCCCCGGAACCGAAAGAGATTCAGGTGCCGGCGGGCGCAGCGCTGACGGTGCGGATGATCGACGGGATCGATTCAAGCGTGAACCACACGGGCGAAATTTTTCACGCGTCGCTCGACACACCGATTCTTGTGGATAACAACGTGATCGTGCCGCGCGGCGCGGATGTTTATATCCGGCTGACCGGCGCGAGCCAATCGGGCACGATGAAAGGCAAGAGCGAACTGCACCTGGAATTGGTGAAGATGGATTTTCAGGGCCGGTCGTATTCGCTCGTGAGCAGCACGTATTCGCTCTCCGGAAAACCGCGCGGCCAAGATACCGCGAAGAAGGTTGGCGGCGGCGCGGTGCTGGGCACGCTGATCGGCGCGATCGCCGGCGGCGGCAAGGGCGCGGCGATTGGCGCGGCAGTGGGCGCGGCCGGAGGCGGGATCTATCAGAGTTCGACAAAGCCGCAGCAATTGAAAGTGCCCGCCGAAACGAAACTCGATTTCAAGCTCGAGCAGCCCGTGGACATCACCGTGCAACCGCACAACGAAACCGCGAACAACGCGGGTAACGGCGGGTAGTCTTTCATTCTCGCCCGGCAGAAACGATTATTTTCCGTTCTTCTCGAGGGATTGCAGACGCGTACGCGCGTCCTTGTAAGCGGGATCGAGCTGAATCGCAGCGCGATACTGCTCCGCGGCTTCCTGGCGCTTCCCTTCCTCTTCGTATAAACGACCCAGCCAGTAACGCGCCGAGGCGTGAGTGGGCCAATCGGTGCGATCGGGCGTGTCGGCAAGATACGATTTCAAGAGCGGCTCCGCGCTGCTGAGCTGACTATTGGCAAGAACTCGCTGGACGGCTCGATCGTACGCAATACGAGGATCACCCGGCTTGACCTTTTCGGCTGCTTGCAGCGCCGGCTCCATATCCGCCGGCCGATTGAGCTGGCGATAGAAGTCCGCCACTTCGAGATAAGGATCGATCGTTGAGGGATGAGCCGCGAGGGCCTGCTGGATTTCGTTTTGAGCCAGATCGTTCTTCTTGAGCGCTTCGGTATCGTAGGCCGCACGGGCCAGATGGCCCTCAGCGGGATCGATCGCCGCGATGGCGTCCACCTGCTCCCGCGCGGCATCTTTGCTGCCTCCGACGACCCACGGCGCCTGAAGATTGAATTCTTCCAGATCGCGCCGCGCTTGAATATTTGACGGATTCGCTTTAACCGCATCTTCAAATTCCTTCTTCACTTTGCGCGCCAGGAAAAAGCTATGCTGGCGATCCGCCTGGTCTCCGTAGTACTCGCCGAGCCAACGATGGTATTCCGAATTTTTGGGATCGAGCGCAATCGAACGCTCGCCTTCCGCAACCGCGTTATCGAGCTGCTTCGATTCATAAAGACTGCGGCCGAGCCAGTAATGCGCATCGGCGTTGTTTGGATTCTGTGCGATGACGTTTTTCAGAGCGGTTATGGCGGCAGAATAATTCCCCGCTTCGAAGAGCCGGCGTCCGGAATCGACGGCCGGATTCGATTGGGGCGACGCGAGCGCGAAGCTGGAGACAATCGCAAGTAGGCACGAGCAAATAAGGGCGGTGCGGACGCGGACGAGCTCGCTTACGGGAGATTTCATTTCGCCTCGACGGGTTGGATAGCCATGCCGTCCTGCAGAGGAAGATCGCCGGACACGGCGACGGCATCGCCGTCGGAAAGGCCGGAGAGAACTTCGTATTTCGTGGGGCTGGCAATGCCTATTTTAACTTCTCTTATTTGCAGGTGATCGCCCTTGACCAGGAACGCATAGCGATGCCCACCGTTCGCAACGATGGCGGCGCGAGAAACGGAGAGCACGTTGGTGCGGGAGCGCAGAAGAATGAGCACGGCGACGTTGGTGTTGGGCAAGAGCTCGAGTTTGTCGTTATCGACAGAGCAAAGAACTTCACCGACGCTACGCGTGCCGCGCGCCACGACCTGCTTGGGGATTTCGACGGTGTGTCCGATCCATTCGCGATTGGGCAGAGCGTCCCAGGTAATGCGAACTTCCTGGCCCACCTCGAGACCCCCGAGGTCCGGCTCGTCAACGAAGACGCGAAGCTGCACATGGCGCAGATCCGCGATCTCGGCTAGATCCTGGCCGACAACGACGTAGTCGCCGGCACGAACGGGCAGCGAATACAAGGTGCCCGCCACCGGCGAGACGATATGGGAAGAGCGGACTTTGCGTTCCAGCGAGTGAATATTATCGGAATCCTGCTGAACCCGCAGGCCCAAGCGCTGAACGTCGAGCGAAGCGTTGTGTTCGAGTTCGTTCTTCTTTTGCTGAACCGTTTGCAGATTGGCGCGAGCAGCTTCGAGATCGACGGCGTTCTGGTCGATTTCAGCCTGCGTGGCCGCCTGCTTCGAGAAGAGTTCGTGCAGCGATTGCTGAGTTTTTTCGAGCGAGGCGACGCGCAGCTGGGCCGTATGCAAATCGCCTTGGAGCTGCGCGACTTGATCGGGCGCGCCGCCGCTGCGGGCGTAATTCAAGAGAGACTGCGCCGTGAGGAGATCGGTGCGAGCGGCGTCGAGCTGCGATTGCGCGTCGGTATCGTCGAGTCGCAGAATTTTCTGGCCGACCGCGACGGACTGGCCTTCCTTCGCGCTCAGTTCGGCTACGAAGGTGGGAAACTCGGCGCGGAAGATGAAAGGATGGATTGGCTCGATCTTGCCGTTGCTGCTGATCGTTGCGACGAGATTATCATGGAGAACGTGGACCACCTGGACTTCCGGCGGGCGCTCGCGCGACACGCGCATCAGTGTGACGATGGCGATTAGAAGGAGCAGGATTCCGATTAATGTCCAGGTGCGTTTGGTCAAAGCCGCCATGTAGCGCCGGATGAGCGACGCGCCGGCATCCCCTCGAAAAATCACTGGATTGTAACAGAGGGCTTTACCGCTTGCCTACGAAGCGCGAGAGCGGAAATCCGACAGCAGAGAATAAAGATGCCGAACCTCCGCGGATAGGATGCCAGCAGCGGGGCAAAAGGAAACGGGCGGAAAGACGCGCGCGAGCCGTGCTAAAATCCGGCCATGAGCGAGACACATACCGCGAAAGAAGAAAACGAAAAGACCGCCGACGGCAAGCCCGGGCCGAAAATTCATCGCGTTTGCATCGGCTGCAACAATATGTTCGAAGTGACGATGGATCATTTCGAAGCGAAGCACTGCCCCGCCTGCCATAAGGGCTGAGAAATTCTCTCCGTCGTGCCGGCCATTCGACGTAAATTGCTGGGATGGCGCCGCCAACGCGAGCTAAATCATGAAAACCTACACGGAAACGCTGACATTCCAAACGCAGAAGAAGCGCGAATTTTTGAATATTACGCCGCAGGTGAAATCGGCGCTGGAGAAAAGCACGTTCCACGACGGCATTATTCTGGTCTCGGCGCTGCATTCGAACGCGGGGATTGTGGTGAATGACGACGAGCCGGGTCTGATTGAAGATCTCGACGCGTGGCTCAATCAATTGGCGCCGGAGCGCGATGACTACAAGCACAAAGGGCGCTTCGAGAGCAACGCGGCGATTCATCTGCAGAGCCTATTGCTGCGGAATCAGACGATCGTGCCGTTCACGGAAGGCCGGCTGGACCTTGGCCCGTGGCAGTTTGTTCTTTTTGCTGAGCTGGATGGCCAGCGGCCAAAGCGAGTCCAGATCAAAGTGATGGGCGCATAGGCGTCGCGGTGAGAGACGCCACCCGATGCTGTGACTGATGTTGCAATATCTCCGGGCACGAATCGCATGGAAAGCGGGAGGTGCAGGCGTACGCGTGAGCCCCGCATCGCGGGGCAATCAATTGACTGGCGAAATATAAATGATCCAGGCGCTGCAACTCAGCAAAGTATTTCCCGCGACGAAGAAAGCGAAGGAAGCGCGCGCGGTGGACGGCGTCAGCTTTGAATGCCTGCCCGGCGAGATTTATGGGCTGCTCGGAGCGAATGGCGCCGGCAAGACGACAACGCTGCGAATGCTGGCGACGATCCTCGAGCCGACCGGCGGCACCGCGAAGGTCGCCGGGTACGACATCGTCGAAGAGCCCGAAAAAGTGCGTGCGAACGTCGGATTTCTCTCGACGGCGACGGCGCTTTACGGACGGCTGACGGCGCGGGAGATGGTCGAATATTTCGGGCGGCTATACGGGGCGGATGGTGAACCCCTGCGAAAATCGGTGGATGCGCTCTTTGAAATGCTTGGGATGACGGATTTCCAAAACCAGCGCTGCGAAAAGCTCTCGACGGGCATGAAGCAGAAAGTTTCCATCGCGCGCACGCTGGTGCACGACCCGGCGGTGATGATCTTCGACGAGCCGACGGTCGGGCTCGATGTTTTTGCCGCGCGAACGATTGTGGGCTTCATTCGACAGTGCCGCGACCGCGGCAAAACCGTCATATTTTCGACGCATGTGATGACGGAGGCGGAAAAGCTGTGCGATCGAATCGGAATGATTCATCACGGCCGATTGCTGGCGGAAGGTTCGCTCGCCGAGTTGCGCGCGCGATATCGCAAACAGGATCTTGAGGATATTTTTGTGGAAGTCGCGGGAGACGGACAATGAGCCTGCGGGATATCGGCGTCGTTTACCGGAAAGAGCTGATCGATTCGCTGCGAGATCGCCGGACGGTCATTTCGATGACGCTGGTGCCGTTGCTGCTGTTTCCAGCGCTGACGTTCGGCATGGGCCTGCTGGGAGCCACGCTCATGAGCCGGGCGAAAGCCGAAGTGCCGAGCGTGATGGTGGTCGGAGGAGAGGATTCACCGCACCTGGTGGAGGCACTGAAGAATTCGGGGAAAATTGAATTTGTGCCGGGGACGCCGGACTACGTGGACAAGGTGACAGACAAAGCCGTTCGCGCAGCAGTCATCATTCCTCCTGGATTCGACGCCGCAGCCGAACGCGGCGAATATCAGACGGTAACGGTCGATTATTTCCAAAATGACGTGAAGTCGGATTTTGCCGAGAGCGCGGTAGAAAAGTTCTTGAAGGACTATCGCGTGCAACTGGCGAAGCAGCTCGTTTCCGAGCGCGGCGTGCCGCCAAATCTTGTTGATCCATTCAAAGTGCAGGAGAAGAACGTCGCGCCGCCGGAAAAAGTGGCGGGCAGCGCCATCGGCGGGATGATTCCCTACTTCGTGATCATATTGTCGCTGACGGGAGCGATGTACCCGGCGATGGATTTGACGGCGGGAGAAAAAGAACGCGGGACAATGGAAACGATTTTGACCAGCCCCGTTTCGCGTACCGATCTTGTGCTGGGAAAATTCCTGATGGTGATTACGGCGTCGCTGACGACGGCGATTCTTTCGTTGAGTTCGATGGCGGTATCGTTCCTGCTGGCCAAAGGCATGATTGACAGGCTCGTGGCGGAGGAATCGCCCGGCGTGCACTACGCAATCGACCCTCGAGGCATTCTGGCCGTGCTGCTGATGGTGCTGCCGCTGACGGTGCTGTTTTCCGCAACTCTACTTACGATCGCGCTCTTTGCCAAGAGCTTCCGCGAAGCACAGACGTATCTTTCGCCGCTGACAATCATCGTAATCCTGCCAGCGGTTGTCGCCATGTTGCCGGGCGTCGAGCTGAACACGCGCACGGCGCTGATTCCGATTCTCAGCACCAGCCTGGTTGGCAAGGAAATCATGGCCGGCAATCATCCGTGGGGATTTATCCTACTGATTTTCCTGTCGTCGTGCGTGTACGCCGCGATTGCGTTGGGCGCGGCGGTCACGATGTTCAATCGCGAGAGCGTGCTCTTCCGCGCCTGAACGAAGCCCGCTCCCGCGAGCGGCCAAATCCATTTCTTAGCGCTCACTCACAGCCAGCGCCCGCGTCCATCTAAGATACAATCGAGTATCCGATGGCTGAACCGCTGATTCAGGTCCGCGAACTTTCCAAACACTTCCGCACGTTTCGTCGCCGCGAAGGCGTCTGGGGCGGCATACAGAATCTTTTCATCCGCGACTACAAAACCCTGGTAGCGGTAGACCGCGTGAGCTTTTCCATCGAGCGCGGCGAAATGGTCGGTTATATCGGGCCGAACGGTGCGGGAAAGTCCACGAGCATCAAGATGCTCACCGGGATTCTGCTGCCGACTTCGGGTGAAGCGGTGGTGAATGGCTTTGTGCCCTACAAGCAGCGGCGCCGGTACGTCCGGACGATCGGCGTCGTCTTCGGCCAGCGGACACAACTCTGGTGGGACATCGCCGTGATCGAGTCGTTCAAGCTGCTGCGCAGGATCTACGAAGTCTCGCAGGCGGATTTCGACGCGAGGATGGAGCTGTTTAACAGCATTTTAGGCCTCAAGGATTATCTGCACACGCCGGTCCGGAAGCTTTCGCTTGGCGAACGCATGCGCTGCGACCTGGCGGCCGCGCTGCTGCACAATCCTGCGCTGCTCTTTCTCGATGAGCCGACGATCGGGCTTGACGTCGTGGCCAAACATCACATCCGTGAATTTTTACGAGAGATCAATCGCGAATTTCACACGACCGTCCTTTTGACCACGCACGATCTGGACGACATCGAAGAACTGTGCCGGCGCATCTTGATTATTGATCGTGGCAAAGTGCTATTCGACGGCGAGCTTCGCGAACTGAAGCACCGCCTGCTGCGAATCAAGCAAGTGAAATTCGTGCTCAAGGATGGAGCGGATGCTCCGGGGCTTGCCCGGTTTGCGGTGGATGGAGTGGAACTACAGCGGGTGGACGAACTGACGTACCGGTTCAGCTTCGATCGAACGCATGTATCGGCGTCCGATCTGATCCGCAGGATTCTCGCGAGCGTGGAAGTGCGCGACCTTCTGATCGAAGACGAACCCATCGAGGAAATCATCAAACGGATTTACGCGGGCGAGGCTTCGCTCGAGGTCACGGCGTGAGCGCTCTGGCGGCCTATCGGGAATTCGCACGCATCGGCTTTGTGAATATTCTCGCGTTCCGGCTGCGCTACTACACCGGAATTCTCACGTACCTGATCAACGTCACCGTGTACTACTTCATCTGGAGCGCGGTCTACAAAGGGGGCGGAACGATCGCGGGCTACGGGCTCCAGCAGATGGTCACGTACGTCAGCGTCGGATGGATTCTCCGATCGTTCTACTGGAACACGATCGATCAGGAAATGGCGTACGAAGTAATCGAAGGCAAGATCGCCATGGATTTGATCAAGCCCGTGAGCGAATTGTGGATGTGGTTCAGCCGGGCCATGGGCGAATCGGCGTTTCGGCTGCTGCTGCTGACTTTGCCGACCGCGTTTGTCGTGGGCTTGATTTTTCCGGTGCGTGGTCCGGCGTCGAGAGCGGATCTTGGCCTTTTCATAGTCGCCGCGGCGGGAAGCTTTTGCATCATGGCCGCGCTAAACTTCATGATCGGCACGTGCGCGATTCCGCTGAAATCCATTCTTGCATTGATCCGCGCGAAATACTGGCTGATTGAACTGCTTTCCGGGCTGCTCATTCCAATTCCATTTTTTCCGAAGGTGCTTCAAAGAGTCTTCGCGTGGCTGCCCTTCGAGCACATCGCCTACACGCCGCTGCAAATCTACCTTGGAATGCTGAACACGCATGACGCGTTGATAATGCTGGCGCGGCAATGGCTGTGGGTCGCGATTCTATTGTGGCTCGCGCAAGGCTGGTGGGGCCATGCCGTGAAGAAAATCACGATTCAGGGCGGATAGGCAGGAGCAGCGAACGTGGACGTTAAACAGATGGCGCGCGAACTTCCGGAAGAGGCCGGAGCGGCAAGGTGGGGCGCGCAATTCCGGCTGCATCTGCGGCTGCTCTCCGAATACTTCGCGCAATATGCGAAGGTGCGCGTCAGCTATCGCGGCGATTTTTTCATCAGCGTCGCAACGAGTGTCGCAGCCACTATCTTTGCGCTGAGCTTCGTCGTGGTGCTGTTTCGAAGAATTCCGGCGCTTGCAGGCTGGCGATTCGAAGAAGTGCTTTTTCTTTATGGCTTCTCGCTGATTCCCTACGGATTTTTCAATGTGCTCAGCCTCAATCTGTACGAGTTCGGAAACACGTACATCATGGAGGGGAAATTCGACCGCGTTCTGTTGCGGCCCATTTCGTCCCTATTCCAGGTCCTTTTCGAGACGTTTCGCATCGAATCGTTTCAGGAAGTCATCACCGGCTCGTTTGTGGTCATCTGGTCGGCGAGACGCCTGGGCATCCATTGGACCTGGGGCGATTCGGGTCTCTTGCTTTTCTGGGCGGTCTGCGGCGGCGTGATTTATGTGTCGTTCTTCCTGCTACTGAGTACGGTTTCGTTCTGGTTTGAAGATCGAATCGGCGTGCACCCACCCTTCTGGAACATCATCGCATTCGGCCGGTATCCTCTCTCGATCTACAGCGGCTACATTCAATTTATTCTGAGCTGGATCATTCCGTTCGGATTTGCGTCGTTCTACCCCAGCGCGCGATTGCTTGGCCGAGCGGAATTCGCGCGATATGCTCCGCTCGTGCCGCTCGTTGCCGCGGCGTGCTTGACCATCGCGATCCTTTCGTGGAATTTCGGCGCGCGTAGATATTCTTCGACTGGTTCCTAAGCGCTTCGATCGAGGTATTTTGGGAAATGCGCTAGGCGTGCTTGCCGAGGAATTGAATCGTAACGAGGGTGATGTCGTCGGATTGTGGGGCGCCGCCGGTAAACGTCTGCACGCCGGCGCGAATGGACGCGGAAAGCTCTTCGACGTTCGCGCCGTTGAATTCCTGAAGAATCTTGCGCAGCCCCTCGTCGCCCAGGAGTTCCCCCGCCATATTTGTGGCTTCCGTCACGCCATCCGTGTAGATCACCATGTAATCGCCGGGATGCAACTGGGCCGTCGCCCCGGTGAATTCTGCATCGGCAAAGAGGCCCGCGGGCAAATTGACGGATTCAAGTGCCTCAAGCGATCCGTCTTTGTGACGGATAAGCGGCGGAACGTGGCCGGCGTTTACGTACTTGATTTTTCCCGAGGCATCGAGAACGCCGTAGAAGATCGTGGCATAGCGCTCTTCGGCGCTGCGCTCGGCGAAGAACAGATTCACACGAGAGACGAGGTCTGCGGGAGAGATGTCGAGCGCTGCAGTGGTGTAAATGACGCCCTGTAGCAGGCTCGCCAGAAGCGACGCGGAAATTCCCTTCCCGGAAATGTCGCCGACAAAAAATCCGTGCCGGTTGCCGGTCAGCTCGACGAAGTCGTAACAATCGCCGCCGACCGAATGGCATGCGAGCGTAAATCCCGCCACTTCAAATTCCGGCTTTTTCGGGAATCCTTTCGGCAGAAGCTGGCGCTGAATCTGGCTGGCGATTTCAACTTCGTGATCGAGCCGCGATTTTTCACGCGCGGACGCGAAGAGGCGCGCGTTTTCAATGACGTTGGCAGCCTCGCGCGCAAGCGTGCGCAATACTTCGCGATCGAGCTCTGAGAACGCGCTCGAAGCCACATGGCTATCGAGATAGAGGACACCGAGCAATTCGCCCTGGCGAGCGGAAACCGTCGCGTCCAGCGCCTCGATGAGCGGCAGCTTTTCAACAGGAATGCAGACAACGGTATGCAGCTCGAGCCGCGCGACGCTCTCCTGCTGGCCCATCGCCGTGTCGTCGCCCGTGTCGCTGACGATCAACTCGCGCCGCGAGCTTACCACCCGCTTCAACACGCCCGAGGAAATCTGCACCAGATTGTGTGGGATCGAATTGTGCTGGTTATCGCGCGCGACCGAAGTAGTCAGCTCGCCCTTGGGACCTGCAAGAAGCAGTACGCCGCGCTGAGTGCGCGTGAGCTCGATCGCGGCATCCACAACCGTCGTGAGGACGTCTTCGACCGAGAGGCCCGTGCCGAGCGTGCGAGCCACTTCGAGCAAAACGCCGAGATGGTGCAGTTCGCGCGAGCCGGATTGAGTGGGCGCCGGCGCATCGACCTTGTCGATAAGCTCTTCCAGCGTTGCGGCGTCGCCGACGTAGATGAAGCGATACGAATCCGTCATCCCGAAGTCGACGTTGTCTTTCGGCCGCAGCTCGTGGCGGAGAACTTTTTGGCCGTTGACATAGGTGCCATGCCGGCTGCCCATGTCTTCGAGAACGTATTCGCCGTCCGCCGCGACGATGCGCGCCTGCTGCCGGCTGATGCGGCTGTCGCGCAGCGTCAATTCATTGCCAGCTTGACGGCCGATGCGGAAAGGCACCGTGGCGACCTCGACCTCACGGCGAGTGCCACCCGGTTCGATGAGAATGATCTTAGGAACGCGTGCCATGGCTGAGCCGCACGCGGAGACGCGCGGCTCGCTGGCCGTTCGCGCCCCAGGTGCGAGTGCAAGGCACATGGTAGGTAAAGTCTTGCGGGATGTAAATAGCGAGCGAACGGAGCGCACCGCCGCGAGGGACCTGAGTGCGGAGACAGCTTGCGCGTCAAGCTCGAGTCATGTAAGGTTCCTCGCACCTGTTTTGGGCGCCGCCGGTGAGGCGATGCGTGCCGTGCGGCTTTCAGCCCCGGACGCGACTTCTACGAGGGCCTCGCGTGGCCACCAAAATACACACCTGGTGGGAACGATCAGCTAATGGAGGTGGATGATGCTGAAGGGATTCAAGCAGTTTTTATTGCGCGGAAACGTTGTGGACCTCGCGGTCGGCGTCGTAATCGGCGCGGCGTTTGGCGCGGTGGTAACAGCACTGGTGAAGGATTTGCTTACGCCGCTAATCGCGGCGGTGGTCAAGGCACCTGATTTTTCGGGCCTTTTTTTCACTGTGAACGGCAGCAAATTTCTCTACGGCGAATTCGTGAACGCGACGATCTCGTTCGTGATCATCGCAGCAGCGGTCTACTTCCTGGTCGTGCTGCCGATCAATGCATTGATTGCGCGGGCGCATCGCGAGCCACCCGCGGACCCAACCACGCGGAAATGCCCCGAATGCATGAGCGAGATTCCCATCGGCGCGCGGCGCTGCGCATATTGCACATCGACACTTCCCAGCTAGACACTACGGCGAAACGGAGCGGATCAGGCGATGCGGGCCTGCTCGCGCTCGCAAGCATTGCACAAGCGACGCGTGGTTTCGCGCAGGCGAACTGCGAGATCCACGACCGTCTCAAGGCGCTGCAGCGAGCCCGGCGGGAGCTTGTCGCGAAGATTCGTGAGCAGCAATTCGGCGTTGCCGAGAATTCCCGTCAGAGGGTTGTTGATTTCGTGGCGGAGAATCGAGGCGAAGTCGGGCGGCAGTTCGCGCCACGGCACGCCGATCGCCGACTCTGCAAGATCAGCCCAACGAACACGGCGCGAGATGAATGCCGCCGCCAGCGAAACAAAATCCCCGACTGTGGCTACGAACTCGACGTCACCTTCCTCGATTTCACGGATGAAATCGGATTGCCGTCCGGGCGGGGCGAGAACGATGACGGGAGATGTTTCGGTAAGCTGAAGCAGGGTTTCCGCAACCGGCGCGCGGCCGAGAATCGAATCGTCCACCACGGCCACGGCGGCCGACTCTCGCTCCAGTGCGGCGCGAAGTTCGCCGAGCGACGCGGATATTGAGAATCGAACCAGCCGGGACGGGATCTGCAAGGCCGCGGTCAACTCGCGCGCCAATTCCGGACTCGCGACGGCAATCGCGACGTGATGATCAATGGAGGCCGTATCGGAGTTGACGCGTTTCACTGCTTGCGATGAACCTCCGGTTGATTCCAAGCCGCTGCAGCCGACGGATCCAGATACGCCGCGGCGTGACTCGTGGAGTTCTGATCCAGCAGCCGATTCACAGCGATCTTGAGCTCCTCGACGAGAAACGGCTTGTCGAGGTGCGGCACGTTGTGGGATTCCAGGAACTCGCGGGTGCGAGGTGCAAGCGTGTCTCCCGTCACGAACAGAATTCTGTTGCGCAAGGGGCTGCCCGCACGCACGAGGGCTTGGTAAAAGGCCTGGCCGTCGAGCCGGGGCATACGCACATCGCAAATTACGGCGTCGTAGCGATTTCGCGAGACACGCGCGAGGCCTTCTTGACTGTCGAAAACCGCCTCGACGCGATGGCCTTCCTCGCCGAGCACGTCCGCGATCAGCCGGGCGACAGTTGGCTCGTCTTCCACGATCAAAATGTGGCCTCGGCTCGAGCGCGGTGCCGGCATCGACTGCGCCACGATCTCCTTGGCGGGCTCGGCGGTGACCGCGACAATCGGCAACTCGACGACAAAGCGGGTCCCCCCACCAGGCAAGTTCTCGAAATACACTTCACCGCCGTGCTGATGCACAATGCCATACACGATGGAAAGTCCAAGCCCCGTGCCGACTCCCGGCGGTTTCGTCGAGAAAAACGGCTCGAAGATTCGCGAAGCAATTTCGGCAGGAATGCCGGGACCATTATCCGCAATTTCCAGAGCGACGCGGCCGTGCGTGGAGCGGAACGTCCGAATGCGCACTTCGCCCGAGCCACGACTCTCAAGAAGCGCCTGTTCCGCGTTCACCAGAAGGTTTAGAACGATTTGCTGGAGCTGGAAGGGATCAGCCATCGTGGCCGGCAGATCGGAGGCCAACGCCAGCTCGACAAGAATATTTTCGATTCTTAGCTCGTAGCTGCGCAGCGCCAGAGCGCGCTCAACGATTTCGTTAAAGTCGGCGCGAGAGCGCTCCGGCTGGTTCTCGCGCGCGAAGAGAAGGAGATTCTTGACGATGCGCCGGGCGCGTTCCGCCTCGCGATAGATTTGCATCGTCTCGTTCATCTGGCCCGGCGCCATACCGCGGCCCAATAGAAGTTGGGTATATCCCATGATGGACGTGAGGGGGTTATTCAATTCATGGGCAATTCCGGACACCAGCTGCCCGAGCGCGGCCATTTTTTCGGTTTGCAGAATCTTGGACTGAAATTGCCGCCGGCTGGTGATGTCCTGGTAGGACTCAATCCATCCGGTTGCGCGACCTTCCCGGTCGAGAACGGGCCGCGACGTTCGCTCGACGACGCGCCGCGTGGGCTTCAGTAATTCGAGTTCGTCGGTCGAGGGCTTGAGTTCACCTTCGCGGCCTGCGCGCCACCGGAAGGAAAGCGTCTTAGCGTCGCGGATCCGGTCATTCAGCTGCGATTCGAGATTTTCGATTGTTCCGGCTTCACGAGCCTGCTGAAAATCGAGACTAAAGAGCTGCGCGAAAGTCCGGTTCAAATAAATGATGCGGCCATCGAGATCGAGCAAGAGCACTCCGCCCGGTACGGCATCGAGGACTGCGCGATTTTGAGGATCAAGATGGGCAAAGTCCTGCGGCTCGGCGGTGTGATCGTTCGTTGAGAACGATTTCGGCTCTCGATGGCGGGTACGACGATTTCGTCCCATACTTTCCGTCTACCAGTGAGCCGTTACGATTGCATAGCCGCAAAGTAGTGCGACCGAGATCGTGATGGCGTATTCGATGACGCGCCGGACAGTTGCACGGACGGCATGCGGGTTGTAGCTCATAAAAGCCCCCATGCGGCCATTGCACAATGCCTTCCAAGCTCACTCCGACGTATGCCGCTCAATTTCAAGCACATAGAAAGACTGAAGGCCGATAGGCTCGGTGTGTATTCCCATTCTGAAGTCGCGCGTTTACCAGTTTAGGAAACAAGAAACAGCCGTCGCGCGCTCGAAGCGTAGACGTGGCGGATGGATGGGACTTCTTTGCGGGATAAGCGCCGTGACAAACGTCGATGTCTGCCGACGTTTGATCTTCAAGTCCCGATTAGTGGATCGAAGACGAATGCGCTTCGTATTGCTTGAGCTTGCGATACAGAGTGGTTTTGCCAATGCCGAGCATGCGGGCAGCGGCGAGTTTATCTCCAGAAGATTCGCGCAAAGCGCGCAGGATGGCGCGGCGCTCGAGCTCATCCAGCGGCAGCACTTCGTCCTTGTCCGGGAAGCGATCCGAAGAACCGTATTGAAGATTCGAGGGCAGGTCGGCGATTTGCAGAATCGGCCCGGAGCTTAGCGCGACGGCGCGCTCGATCGCATTCTCGAGTTCGCGAACATTCCCTGGCCAATCGTAGGCGATCAGCCGCGCCATGGCGTCACTGGAAATCGTTGGGACGCGACCGCCCGGCTGGGTGAATTTCTCGAGAAAGGCGGTCACAAGAAGTGGAATGTCCGTCTTGCGCTCGCGCAGCGGCGGCAATTTGATCTGCACGACGTTCAGCCGAAAGTACAAGTCCTGACGAAATGTTCCGTTCCGGACAGCGGCTTCCAGATCGCGATTCGTCGCGGACATCACTCGCGCGGAGATTCGAATTCGTTCTGTCGAGCCTACCGGCTTGATCTCGTGCTCCTGCAGCGCTCGCAGAAGCTTCGCCTGAAGATCGACGGGTAAATCACCGATCTCATCCAAAAAGAGCGAGCCGCCTTCGGCCGCCTCGAGCAGACCGCGCTTGTTCTGAACGGCGCCGGTAAATGCGCCCTTTACGTAACCGAACAACTCCGATTCGATCAATGTGGGCGTGAGCGCTGAGCAATCCACTGGAACGAAAGGCTCGTTGCGGCGCGATCCCAGATAATGAATCGATCCCGCGACCAATTCCTTGCCGGTACCGCTTTCGCCGAGAATCAGGACGGGATAGTTGTGCTTGCTGACCCTTTCGATCAGTTTGTAAACTCGCTGCATTTTTGGGGAAAAGCCGATCAAGCCGCCGAAACCCTGCCGCGTGCGCAACTGCTCGCGAAGAACGCGGTTTTCGTGATCCAATTCCAGAGAGTGCGCGAGCCGTTCGAGCTTTCCGCGCAAATCGTCAACACGGAAAGGCTTGGTCACGTAGTCAGAAGCGCCCAGACGCGTGGCCTCTACGGCCGTGTCGATCGTCCCGTACTGGGTCAGGACGATGACGGCCGTTGCCGGATAATTCTCGCGAACGCACTTCAGCAACTCGATGCCGCCGATTTGCGGCACCTGCAAGTCAGTAATGACGATGTCGACGGGCTCCTCGTCGAGAACTTCCAGGGCCTTTTCGGTGGTCGAGACCGTGTGTGCCTGATAACCGAGATCTCGGACGACATCAACGCAAAGGCGTCGAGTCGAATCTTCGTCATCCACAACGAGAACGTGTACGGTGGCACGCCCTTCGATAACGGCAGTCGCGTGTGTGCTTGCGCTCATCTTCGTACCCCTTCATAACGATTCAGCGATTACTGGTTTGAATGCACGCCGCGGACCAATTTAGGAATCCGATGTATGCGCGACTTGGGACGGGAGTTAGCGCCATTGACCAAACATGGCGCGGATTGAATCTAGTCCCGATTCGGGACGCGAAACAATCCGAATTACTACGGATTTCTGCGAAGTCCTTGAACGACAAGGAAATGCCAGAATGGGAAGGGTGGCCGTTGCAATTCGGGATTGCTTCGCCCTGAAATCGCTGATAATTCCGCGCGATCCCGGCGTATTGCGGACTAAATCTTCAAAATTGATGCTTGAAATTCCATGTCTCGCCCATTTCTCGCATTCCTGAGGTAAACTGGGTTTGACGCGCATGTTTCTTTCCAGGCCAACCGGCTTGCACGGGTGCGCATCTGAATTCTGCAGTCGGATTCCGCACCGGCGTGGAACCCGCAGACAGACAAGCTGACTTACATGGAGGAACCCATGCGTCGTACAGCTTGCTGGCTGCTGACGGTTCTATTCGCCGCAGCGAGCCAGCCTGCAAGTCTTCGAGCACGTGAAGCAACCGCGCCATTCCCATCAACTCCCCAATCATCCGCGCAGGACGCAGAGCCGCCTGGTGAAGTTCCGTCCGGAACGCGATTTCTCGTGGGGCTGAAAAAGGGCCTAAATACCAAGAGCGCGAGGGCCGGAGATCATTTCGCGACGCGGACGCTCGAACCGCTGGTCGCCCCCGACGGCACGCTCGTTCCCGTTGGGTCAGAATTGCGTGGCCACGTGAGCCGCGTCGAGGCGGGCGGCGCGACGGGCCGCGCGCGCATCTGGCTGAGCTTCGATGACATCGAGACGCCGAGAGGCTCGCTGCCCATCGTCGCGGAAGTGACGCAAGTGCCGGGCGAGCACTCCGTGAAGCCTGGCGAGAACAAAGAAGGCGAAATCGAAGCGCGCACCAACACAGGCACGCGCGAGTTCGAAGCAGCCGCCGCGGGCGCGGCACTCGGCGTTTCTGCCGGCGCGGCGAAGGGCGGGAGCAAGGGCGCGGCAATCGGCGCGGCCTCGGGAGCGCTGGCGGGATTCCTGACGGCGTCGGGAATCGGGCAGGAACTCGACTTGATGGAAGGCACCAAGCTCGAGCTCGAACTCCTGCGGCCGCTCGTTCTGACGCGCCCGTAGCCGTACGCCGGGCAAGCTTCTCCTGTGGGGTCCGTCGTCATGTTCGGTATCCCCATGTGGCCTAGCTGTGAGGTTTGCGGCGATTCATTCTGCCGCGCTTATTAAGACGCCCGGCTCGAGTTCGCAAAATCGGGCCCAGGCGCGAGGTGTCTTCGGCTTGGCTTTTCCTGCCCTCTGCTGATACATTCGATTTTCACCTATGGCAGAGACATCACCCGCTCTACGCATCCTTATCGTCGAGGATGAAGAAATCGCGCGAAAAGGCTACGAAGCCCTCCTGCGCCGCTGGAATTACGAAGTTCTGGGCGTGGGGAGCGGCGAAGACGCACTCGCGCGCCTGAACGAATTCCAGCCAGGAGTAATCCTCGCTGACGTCGAGCTTCCAGGAATGAACGGCTTGGAGTTGCTCGAACGTCTCGGAGAAGAAACGCAAAGAATTCCCGTAATCATCATCACAGGCCGCGGCAGCGACGAGCGGGTGGTGCAAGCGATTGAATCCGGCGCCTTCTGGTACATCGAAAAGCCTCTTAAGCCGCCCGTACTGAAGTCGCTTCTCGATCGCGTTCTCTCGATGTTGCGGGACCAGCGTGCGGTCGCTTCGCTTACGCGGGAATTGCGTGATGCCGGCAAGCTGGGCTCGCTTGTGGGTTCCTCGAAGGCGATGCAGGAAGTGATGCACCAGATCGAGATGGCCGCGCCGTCCACGGCTTCGGTGCTGATCACTGGGGAAACCGGGTCGGGCAAAGAGATGGCTGCGCGGACGCTTCACGAGCTTTCGCCTCGGACCGAGCGGCCGTTTGTGGCGATTAATTGTTCGGCGATTCCTGAATCGCTCATGGAGAGCGAGATTTTCGGCCACGAGCGCGGCGCCTTCACCGGCGCGGCCGAACGCAGACTCGGCTGTTTTGAATTGGCGGATGGAGGAACGCTGCTCCTCGATGAAATTGGCGAAATGCCCGCCCCGACACAAGCGAAACTCCTGCGCGTTTTGGAAGACCGCAAAGTCCGCCGGCTCGGCAGCAAGTCGGAGACTCCGATTGACGTGCGCGTGATCGCCGCAACGAACAAAGATCCGCAGCAGGCGGTCGCCAAGGGACAGCTTCGCCAGGACCTTTTCTTCCGGCTGAATGTGTTTCACATCCACTTGCCGCCGCTTCGCGAGCACAAGGAAGACCTGCCGGGCCTCGTCGAATATCTGCTGAAAGAGGTGAACGTGAAGCAGGGGCGCCAGGTAGCGAGCGTCGGCACCGAAGTGATGGATCTTTTCCGGTCGTATCCGTGGCCCGGTAATGTGCGGGAGCTTCGGAACGTGATCGAGCGTGCGGCAATCGCCTGCGACCGCGGCACGATTGGCCGGCAGCACCTGCCTTCGGACTTCGGCCACGCGCCGGCGACGGAAAACTCCGAACTTTCCGGCTTGCGGTTCCCGGTCGGGACGACCGTCGAAGCCGCGGAACGAGAACTCATCCTCCAGACGCTGGGCGCCACGAGCCAGAACAAAACACGCGCGGCGGAACTCCTCGGCATCAGCCTGAAGACCCTGCACAATAAACTCAAAGAGTACGAATTGCTGCGTAAGAATGCGTCTGAGTCTTAAGACGAAGTTCACGCTGACGACGTCGCTGGTAGTGCTGGTGGTCGTCGCGCTCGTGTCGTGGATGTACCTGGCGCGGCTGACGAACGTTGTCATCGCACAGGCGAACGATCGCAGCGCTTTCGTGGCGCAGCAGGTGTTTTATGCCTGCAAGCAGGCGCTGGCGGATTCAGCAGAGCACGGCGATGCGCCGGCCTCGGACAGCCCGGCCGATATCCGCGCCTACGTTCAAAACTCGCTGGACAACAGCAGCTCGCTGAACGCGGTGATGGAATCGGCCCTGGGGTACTCGCGCATCATTTACGAAATCACGGTCAGCGATCAAAAGGGCATCGTGTTGGTGGCCAGCGATGCCACGATGCGGGGGCAGCAGGTCGTGCGGCGGCCAAACGTCTCCACGCTCGCGCACGCGAACTTTCTGCAGAAGCTGCAAATCCTGTACGGCCCGCCGCGCGTCTACGAAGTCTCGCTTCCCTTCGATCTGGGTTCAGCGCCGTTCGGAGATATTCGCGTGGGCATGTCTTCGATCTTGCTCCGCGATCAGATTTTTCCGGGTTTGCAGAGCGCGGGACTCGTGGCTCTCGGCGCCGTCTTGATTTCGACGCTCTTAGCCGCGGTACTCAGCCGGATCGGCCTGGCTCCTCTCGCGCAAATCACCGAGCAACTCGACCAAATCTCAGCAGGCAAGTTCGATCTCGCGCCCATAGAAACCGCCGACGAACTGGGATTAGTCAGCACGAAAATCAGTAAAATCGGAAAGCAGCTGCGCGACGTCCGCGAAGTGTTCAGCACACTGCGCGAAAATATCGATCAGGTCATGGCGGGACTTGAAGATGGATTGCTGCTCTTCAACGCGGATGGACGCTGCGTCCTGGGCAGCCCTTCGGTAGAGAAATTCCTGGGCGTGATGCCGGGGACGATCCTCGGACGGCGCGTCGGAGAGATTTTCGGGCAGGGACATCCGATGCGGGACGCGCTGCGGCTCAAGGGCGATCGCATCGAGCCAGTGGAAAACGAGGAAGTCCGGGTGGACAGCCCTTCCGGGCCGCGCCGCATCGCCATTAGTGCGCAATTAATCGCGGAAAAAGGCGAGGCGATGGGGACGCTGGTCACTCTACGCGATCTGGAATCCTACGAACGTCTCGGGTCGCAACTCCAGGTTTCCGAGCGGCTGGCCGCGCTCGGACGCGTGACCGCCGGCGTCGCGCACGAGGTGAAGAATCCGCTTAACTCGATGCGTGTGTGGCTCGAAGTGCTCAAGGGAAATCTTTCCACCGAGGCTGAACCGCAACAAGCCGTCAAGATGCTCGACAGCGAAATCGATCGTCTCGATCGCGCTGTGAAAACGTTCCTGGATTTCACGCGGCCCGTGGAAATCGAATTGGAAGATACGGACGTGCCGGAGCTTTTGAACGAAGTGATCGACGGCGCGAGGCCGGCGATTGCGCGCGCGGGAGTGCTCCTTACCAAGGAATTTCCGGCCACATTTCCTTTCGTGAAGATGGACCGCCAGCTGATTCATCAGGCGGTGCTCAACCTGGTGCTGAACGCGTGCGAGGCGTCGTCGCCGGGCGGACAGCTGACCCTGTCTCTTCGGCAAAATCTGGAGATGGCGGAAATCCGCGTCTCCGACACGGGAAAAGGCATCAGCCCAGAGGATCGTGACAAGATTTTCCAGCTTTTCTACACGACACGGCCGGGCGGAACGGGAATAGGCCTGGCCAACACATTTCGATTTGTACAACTGCACAATGGTTCGATAGAATTTGAATCTGAGGTCGGCCGGGGCACGACTTTCACCATCGAGTTGCCTCTCGGCCGCTCCGTCGAGACTTCACTTCCGAAACTGCGTGACTACGGACAGCCGTTCGCGCAGGGGAAAATGTAAGTGCCCAGCCATTTCCCCATCGGCGAAGAGCTCGCGGCGCCAGCGCGCGCGTGTGCGCGGGCGCTGTTGTTCTTCGTCATTGTTCTGGCCACCGGCGTCGCCGGCTGCCCGCGGAAGGCTGTTTATGTGAAGGTTCCGCAGCCTTTGCCGCCCAAGTCCAGCGCCACCGCTCCTCCGGCTGCCCCGGACGTACATCCCGAGGAACCGGGCAACCTGGAGCTGACTTTCGTGACGCTCACCCCTCCGGCTCCGCCTCCCGACCACACTTCCCACGCGCCTCCGCCCGCGCATCATCCCGCTGCAGATTCGACGGCCGCTTCGCATCCGGCACCGCTGCAGATTTCACCGCAGATGTCCCAGGCCGACCAGACCGCATACGAGCACCGGACCAAGGACAGCATCGATGTCGCGGAGAAAAACGTTCAACGGACGGGCGGGCGCCAGTTGAGTTCCGCGCAGCAGGAGATGGTCGAAAAAATTCGGCAGTTCATTTCCCAGGCACAAGATGCGCTCACCACCGGCGATTACGAGCGCGCGCAAAATCTGGCGCAGAAGGCAGAAGTGCTTTCGACAGAACTTGTCAATACGCTTTGAGTCATAACTCGCGCGTATGCCGCCGGCTGTGGCCCACCTCGGGATCTTGCTGAGATAATTTTGTGAATACTTACGATGCCATCATCGCAGGCGGCGGAATCATTGGCGCGTCATTGGCGCTCGAGCTCGCCAATCGCAAACTGAGTGTTCTCATTCTCGATCGCCAGGACCCGGGGCAGGAGGCATCGTGGGCAGCCGCCGGTATGCTCGGGCCCGAATCGGACTCGCCGGATGATCTTGCCATTGTCCCACTCGGGAAAATGAGCCTCGCGATTTATCCCGAATTTATCGCAACGGTCGAATCCGCCTCGGGATTGCATTCGGAGTTTCGTCATGACGGGGCGCTGAGAATTTTTTTCGGGCCAGGTGGAGAGAAAGAACGTGACCGCGCTGTCGGAGCGCATCGAAAATCTGGCCTGGCTTCCCAAACGATTTCGGTTACGGAAGCGCGCGCGACAGAGCCTGCAATCTCCGAGCATGCAACTGCCGCGGCGTGGCTTCCCTACGAATGTTCGGTGAATCCCCGCGCGCTTACTCGCGCCGTCCTGGCCGCTTGCGCAAATCGCGGCGTCGAAATTCGCGCGGGCGTTGCCGTTGAACAGATTCTGGAGCGCGACGCCTGCTGCGAGGGAGTCGTCGCCGGCGGCGCGAAATTGCCCACCAAGCATTTTGTGCTGGCGGCAGGATGCTTCTCAGCGGGCGTGGGCGGGATGAAGAAATACGCCCCCACATCGCCCGTGCGCGGGCAAATTGTGTCGCTGCGGGCGGTGCAAGTCGCTCCGAAGCGAGTTCTGCGGTCCGACCGGGGGTATGTGGTTCCGCGCCAAGACGGCCGGATTATCGGCGGCAGCACGAGCGAAAATGTAGGATTCGAAAAGCGCGTGACGCCAGAAGGAGTTCAGCAGATTCTGGCCGCGGCGACAGAATTAGCTCCCGGTCTTTCGAACGCGGAGATTACGGATACCTGGTCGGGCCTGCGGCCGGACACTCCAGACCATTTGCCGATTCTGGGTCCTACGGACCTTGAAGGGCTGTGGATTGCGACGGGACACTATCGCAATGGCATACTGCTGGCGCCCGGTACGTCGCGTGTGATGGCGGAATGGATCGTCGACGGAAAACCTTCACTCGCGCTCGATCAGTTCTCGCCGATGCGATTTGCTTCGAACCAACGAAGCGCTGCACGTTGAATCGCACCGTCTTTTTGGCAATCAGAACGGATTGATTCTCGTGCGCTGGGGCTCGCGATTCTCGGGCCCCGCAAGCGTTGAGGCCTGCCCGGGCCCGGTGAAGGTGATCTTCGACGCGTCGAAAGCAAGCGGGCGATCGAGAACGGCGTCGAGCGTAGTGCCGCGCGGCATCTCAGCTTCAGGCCCGCGTGTCAGGAGGATAGCAGCCAGCCCGGCGGCAGCCCCAATCCCTGCGCCGATACCGGCACCTGCAAGACTTCGTCCTGCAAGTCCACCGATTCCAGCGCCGGCCGCGGTTGTCTTGGCCACAGTCCCGGCATCGCCTGCCTTATCACTATCTCCAATCACTTTTCCTTCGGCGTCTGTGGTCTCATTGCCGCCGGTACTCGCGTTGCTGGGAGCTCCTGCAAAGCTGACCATGTACGCATTCGGCAGAATCAGCGTTTGCAAGCGCATCATGATTTCGCCGCGGCCCTTGACGCGCCCTGGCCGCTTCGATTCGGTGATTTCGCCGCTGACGTAAGATCCGGCCGGAACGATCACCTTTCCATTCAGCATCACGGGGAAAAGTGTCTCGAAATAAACCGGGTCGCCCACTTTCGCCGTGCGCGTGGAGATGCCATTGTGCAGAACAAGCGGCAGATGAGTGCCGACAGGTAACTCCAAAAAGGCCGGCGACGCCGCAGGACCGGGAGAAGTTGCCGGGTTGGCCGCCACAGCATTGGCCGTGGCTGCTGAATCGGGCGCCGGAGAAGCCGCAGGCGGCGTTGCGGGCGGCGGCGCTGCTGGTGTCGTCGCGGGGGAAGGAGGTTGTGCCGGGCCGTCTTGCTGGGCGCTTGCTGCGGTAAATGCAGCAAAAGTGAGCGCCACTGCTATCAGCAGGCAACGCGTGAAATATGCCAGGTGGTGGCTCATGTCTCGATCTCCCTCAGGTTATCCCGAGGCCTTTCGGCTAAACCCGTACACATCGGATGCAGGCGTCGCGGAAGCGGATGCCAGCCCCCGATTCTAAACGTCTGGCTCGTTATACTTACTGTATCGCAATTCTCGCCGCCGGAGTACGCCCGTTACGCGAAGGCTATAATGCCAAAATGGGAGCAAGTGCTCCAAATCCGGGCCGAAAGGTCCGTAAAACGCGGCGAAGGTCTCTCCGCCAGCGAACGCTGTGGTCTATCGGCGCCACGTTTCTGGTGTTGGTGGGCGGGCTTTATCTCGTCTCCCGCATGGTCATTCTCAATGGCTACGAGATCCTCGAACAAGAAGACGCCGAGCAAAATCTGTCGCGAGCCGTCAGCGCGATCCATGAAAGTGAGTTGTCGCTGTCGCGTCAAACCACCGACTTTTCGTCGTGGGACCAGATGTACGAATTCATTCACCAGCGGAATCCCGCCTTCGTAAAATCGGAATTCCCGAACGAATCCATGTCTGCTCTCAGAACCAATTTCGTCGTCATTGCCGACCAGCAATCGCAAGTGGTTTTCGCGAAAGGTTACGACCTGCGAAGCCAGAAAGAAGTCGCGCCTCCCGCGGATCTCATTACAACGGTGAAGTCGGGCACCAGCCTGACGCGGTTTTCCGATTTGAGCAGCCGAGTGACCGGGATTTTGAATTTGAGGGAAGGTCCGGCGCTGATCGCTTCGCAGCCGATTCTGACCAGCGATAATCACGGCCCAGTTGCCGGCACCGTCATCACGGGCCGATGGCTTGACGCTCAGGAGATGGATCAGCTCGGAGAATTAACTCACCTGGACGTCAATTTGATTGCCCGAGGGTCTACGCTGGCTTCCATCGAGACGGTCGAGGCCGCGACGCATCTCACGGCGAATTCTCCGCAGTACATCCACGAAACGGACGACGAGCACATCGGCGCCTTCCGCCTGATTGACGACGTCTACGGAAAGCCAAACTTGATTTTGAAGTTGAATCTTCCGCGGACGATCTATCACCAGGGCCGCGTGAGCCTGTTGCAATTCATGTTTTTGCTTCTGGCGGTCGGAACCGTTTTCACCGCGGTTACGCTCATCGTGCTCGAACGGTTGGTTCTGGCCCGCGTCGGACGCTTGAGCACCGACGTTTCCGCCTTGGGCGCAAGCGGAAACCTGGCGGCCCGCGTTACGGTTCCTGGGGACGACGAGCTGACAAACCTCGGAGGTTCGATCAACCGGATGCTCGCGGCGCTGGAAAAATCGCACGAAGAAAGCGTGGCGCAGGGAGCGCGAGTCCGAATGCTGGTGGAGAGGATGCCCGCCGTCCTGTGGACGACGGACATCAACCTGAATTTCGTCTCGTCCATGGGCGCGGGATTGAAGTCGCTGCGGCAGCGGCCCAACCAGGTTTCCGGGATGAGCATTTTCGATTACTTCGGGACGCGCGATTCCTCGGACGAATCGATCGCCGCGCATTTGCGCGCGATCAACGGGCAATCCTCAACCTACGTAACCATCTGGCAGGACCGAACGTTTGAATGCCACACGGAACCGCTGAATGACGCAAATAACAACATCGTCGGTGTCATCGGCATCGCGCTCGATAGCACCGATCGCGTGCAGGCGCAGGAAGCGCTGCGGAAATCCGAGGCGAGCTACCGGTCTCTGATCGAAGAAGCGCCCTACGGCATTTGCCGCTGCACCGCGAACGGCGCGTTCACCCTCGTGAATCGAGCGTTCATACAGATCCTCGGCTGCAAAACGGAGCAGGACGCGTTCGGTATCAATCTCGCCAACGACGTCTTCGAAGACACCACGGCTCACGCGAAGTTCGTCGAGGAATTGAGCAAGCAAGGAAGCCTGGAAGGCGTCGAAGCGCACTGGAAACGCCACGACGGAAAGCCCATCGATGTTCATTTGGCTGGCCGCGCCGTCCAGGATTCGAGCGGGCAGATCGCCTACTTCGAAGTCATTGTCGAGGACGTTTCCGATCGCAAGCATCTCGAGCTGCAATTGCGGCAATCGCAGAAAATGCAGGCAATCGGACAGCTTGCCGGCGGAGTCGCGCACGACTTCAATAATTTGCTGATGGTCGTGAAAGGCCATCTGGAGTTGATACTGGCCGCGATGAAACCCAGCGACCCCTTGTTTCTGCGGCTCGATCAAGTTCAGAAAGCGGCCAACCGGGCCAGCTCACTCACTCGCCAGTTGCTGGCTTTCAGCCGCCAGCAAGTGCTCCAGCGTCAGATTCTGGACCTGAATGCGGTTATCGCCGGCATGATTCAGATGCTCTCCCGGCTGATCGGCGAAAACATCGAATTGGTTTTCCGTCCTGGAAGCGTTCTGGGCCGCGTGAAAGCCGACTCGGGCCAGATTGAGCAAGTGCTGTTAAACCTCGTCGTGAACGCGCGCGACGCCATGCCCTCAGGCGGACGGCTCATTATTGAAACTACAAACGTCGAACTCGACGAATCCTACGGACAGAAGCGCTCCGTCGTGAAGCCCGGACCTTACGTCATGCTTGCAGTCAGCGACACCGGCGTTGGCATGGACGCCGCGACGCAAACGCGAATTTTCGAGCCGTTTTTCACCACAAAAGAAGCCGGTAAAGGAACGGGGCTCGGCCTTTCGACCGTGTACGGCGTCGTGAAACAGAGCGAGGGATACGTCTGGGCCTACAGCGAAGTGGGACACGGCACTTCATTCAAAATTTATCTGCCTCTCGCGGTTGACGCCGCCGAGTCCACCAAGCCTGTCGTATCGGCGCCGGCCCCCGCACCTGGCACGGAAACGATTCTTCTCGTCGAGGACGAGGAAAGCGTTCGGTCTCTGGTATGCGACTTCCTGCAGAGCACAGGGCACACGGTTCTTCAGGCTCAGGACGGTCAGGATGCCATCGGCCTCGCAGAATCCCACGAAGGCAGAATCGATCTGCTGATCAGCGACGTTGTGATGCCGAGGATGAACGGCCGCGAACTTTCGATTGAATTGCGAAAAAGACTGCCGAATCTGAAGATTCTTTTTATATCGGGTTACACAGACGACGCGGTGTTTCGCGCCGGCGTGCTGGAAGGCGATGTCGCGTTCCTGCAAAAGCCGTTCACGCTGCGCGGGCTTTCCTCGAAAATCCGCGACGTCCTCGACGCCGAAGCCGCTACCCCCGAATACTCCACTCCCTCACAAGAGAAGGCCTGAGTCGCGCCGAAACAGGTATCATCCAATCGTTGAGGTTCAATTGGAGACGCCTGATGGCAAAGCTTGCGCTGGTTTATGGGATGCGCCTTTTCCCGCTCGATGAACTTGACAGGGTGAACGAGGCGACTGTGACGCTCAAGAATGGAAAGTCTGGCCGCGTCACGATGCACCTGATTGAGGGCAGCCGCGAAGAAATTGAAGCCACGCTGCGGCAGTCTGTGGATGCATTTTTTGATCTATACCCGGAGATTTAAAGCCGGGCCGGCGCGCGTCCGCGCATTTGCTGGCGTGGCGCTCGATCAGATCAAGACGACCGTTTGCCCGGTAAGGTCGAATCGCTTCCGGCAACGGATATTGCGGCACGCCACCAGGTCGTCCACCCGAACCATATACGATCGCGCTTTTTCGAAGTGAGCGCGATCGCTGTCGTTGGCGCCTCGCGGCAACTGGCTCTTCTTCGTCCGCGTCTTCCACCGCACCGGGTAGGTGTTTTCCTGGCGGCAATGAGGACAGGTGAGCGGGATCTGTTTGGTCTCTTCTTTCTCGTCGTAGAAATTTTTCTCATCCATCGCGTCCGCCCTTTAGATGCTCGAACTCCAATCGTCCGCTGTCACGAAACGAAGCCCGGCATCCTTCCACCGCGGCAACCAGTATTCGAGCGCCGCAACGGTGTGCTCCCGGTCGCCCTCCAAGCGGCGATGATCGCCATCATGCAGGAGGACGATATCGCCTCCGCGCACGCGCCGCAAGTATTCAATCACTCGCTCCGTCCGCTGCGGTTTCCAATCCCACGCCCACTTCGACCACATCACAACTCCGGCGATTCCAATCGCGCGCACGGTGGAATCGAGCGTTGGTCCGCGTCCGCCGAATGGGGGCCGCATCCATCGCGGCGCGTGGCCGGTCGCCGTCATGATGGCACCGCGGCAGCGCACCAGTTCGTCGGCGATTCGGCGCGAAGACAAAAGAGCCAGATTGGGATGCGTCTCCGTGTGATTGGCAATCACGTGGCCGCGCGCCATGGCGTCTGCCGCGATTTTCGGACACGCGCGAACGTGCGTGCCCATCATGAAAAATGTTCCACGAGAGCCATGTTTCTCGAGGAGGTCCAATAGTTTCGGAGTCACCGCAGGATTGGGGCCATCATCAAAGGTCAGTGCGATTGCGTCGGGCTCACCGGTGGTTCGGATCGTGGGACCGTAAAGCTGCGAGGACGGCGCCATTGCGCCCCATACTGCCGCGGCGGATAGCGCCGCGGCGGCGCCGGCCGCGCCTGCTGCGATGGACCACGGTTCCATACGGCGAATCTTCGCATGCGCCGAGCCTCGGAGCCAGCCGGATATTCTGATAGGATTCGCGCACCGGCGTCTCTTTCATGGAAAATCGCGCGCTTCCGCCGCATCCACCGCCCGCGTGGGCCCGCTGGGCGGCAGGAATCTGGCTGGTGATCTGGGTGCCGGCCTATTGGCACGTATGGGGACCCAGCTCGTTTTTCTTTCTTTGCGATCTGGCAGTCTTGTTGACTTGCGTTGGGATTGTGGCGGGAAATGCGCTACTGATTTCGAGCCAGGCGGTAAGCTCACTCGTCGTCGATACCGCTTGGGTGATCGACGTCGTGTGGAAGCTGCTCTTCGGCTGGCACCTGATCGGCGGGACCGAATACTTCTTCAATCCACATTATCCGCTTTGGGTGCGCTTGATGAGCACGTTTCACGTCGCGCTGCCTGTAGTGCTGTTGATGTCGCTCCGGCGAACAGGTTATGACCCGCGCGCGCTTCGGCTTCAGTCCGCAATCGCTGCAGCCGTCATGATTGCCTCGAGGCTCGCCGGCCCGCAGAAGAACATCAACTTTGCGTTCACGGATCCATTCTTTCGACGGTCGTGGGGCCCCGCGCCGATCCATCTGGCCGTCATTCTGGCTCCATTGATCGTTTTGATTTACGTGCCGACGCACTTCGCCTTAAAGCATTTCTTCCGTCCGCCGGAAACCGCGCACGAGTGATCATTGAACTTCCTGTATCGACGAGCGGAAGGTACCGCCTCGCGCATCGGACTACTCGGCGTGGCGAATGGCATGAAGATCGATGCCGAGCTGCTGACATTTCTTGTAAAGATGACTGCGCTCGAGACCCAGCGCCTTTGCGGTGTTGGTCATGTGATGATTGTGCCGCCGAAGTTCATCCAGAATCGTTTCGCGTTCGAATTGCGCGGCTCTCTCCGCAAGAGTTCCCGAAGCGGTTGCAGCGCTCGTTGCGCCGTCTCCGGAATGCACACCGCCGCGTCCAAGCGGAAGCGCCAATCGGATTTCGCTGGCTTCAATTGTGTCGCCGGTCGAAAGGAGCAGCACACGCTCGACGACGTTCCGCAATTCGCGGACGTTCCCCGGCCACGCATATAGCTCGAGTTCTTCGATTGCTTGGGCCGCGAATGACTTCGGTTTCCAGCTGTTTTGCTCCGAGACTTCCCGCGCGAAATGCGCTGCCAGAACCGGAATATCCTCCCGCCGCTCGCGCAACGGCGGCAACGTCAGCGGAAACACGTAGATTCGGTGATACAGGTCTTCTCGAAACGTTCCCTGACGAACCCGGTTTTCAAGATCGCGGTGCGTCGCGACAATCACGCGCACATCCACAGGGATCGGCTTGTCGCCGCCGACGCGCTCGATCTCGCCTTCCTCCAAAACGCGTAGGAGTTTCGCCTGCATCGCCGTCGGCATGTCCCCAATTTCATCCAGGAAAAATGTTCCACGGTGCGCTTGCTCGAATTTGCCCACGTGCCGCGCCGCCGCGCCGGTAAATGATCCCTTCTCGTGGCCAAATAATTCTGATTCCATCAATTCAGCAGGAATTGCCGCGCAATTGAGCGTGATGAACGGGCCTGAATGGCGCGGGCTTTTTTCGTGAATCGTCCGCGCCACAAGCTCTTTGCCGGTTCCTGTTTCGCCGCGAATGCAGACGCGCGTCTCGCTCGCGGCCACGCGCTCCAACTGCTCCATCAGTTGTTTCATCGCGGGGCTGGCCCAGAGCATTTGATGCTTGCCGAGCCGCTTTTTCAGATCGCGGTTTTCCGCTTCAAGACGCGTGAGCCGCAAGGCATTCTCGAGGGTGAGCAGGAGCTTCTCCGTCGAGATCGGCTTTTCGAGGAAATCGGCAGCGCCAAGCCGGGTCGCCTTTACCGCCATTTCGATCGTCGCCTGGCCGGACATCATGATCGTGGGAATCGCAATTCCGGCGGATTTCAACTCCTCGAGAAATGCAATGCCGTCCTTTCCGGGCATCACCACGTCCGAGAGAATGGCGTCAATTCGCTCCGCTTTGGCGATCTCCAGCCCGCGTGCGGCGTTATCGCAAACAGTCGCGTCGTATCCAGCCAGTCGAAAAGCGCGCGCGAGTGACGCGAGCGTGTTCGCGTCGTCATCAATGATCAGGATGTGGGCTTTAGCGGAGGGCACGGACGATCACGCCTCATGCATCGAGGTCGGCGCGCTGGGGCTGGGATTGTCGGCTGCGGCGTGAGAATGAGAATCAGAGAGCTTGAGCACGTTGCCGAGCGGCGCGGCGGAGATAGTCTCGGCGTGAGGAGCCGAAGGTTCAACATGAAGATCGATTCGAAATGTGGTTCCGACGCCGGCTTCGCTCTCGACGCTTATGGTCCCGCCTTGATCGCTGATCACCGATTGCACGATCGCGAGACCCAGGCCGGTGCCGTGTTGCTTCGTCGTGTAGTACGGCGTAAACAGCCGCTGGCATTCCTCGAGCGTGAGGCCTACGCCGGTGTCAGCAATCTCCAACCGCGCAAGGCTGTCGCCATGCGACGTGCTGATCCTCAGCGTCCCACCGCCCGGCATCGCATCCATCGCATTCAGAATCAGGTTTTCAATCGCCCGCTGAAGTAGCACGGGATCGGCATGAACCATCGGGAGGGTGTCGTCGAGAAGCAGCTCCGACGTGATCGGCGGACGGCCCAGCGAGCTGAACTGTGCTTCAAATACGCGTATCACGCTGCGGATCAGATCGTTCAAGTTGACCGGCGCCAGAACGGGCTGAGGCATCTGTGCGAATTCGCTGAATCGCGCGATGATGGCCTTCAGATTCTCGATTTCGAAAAGCAGCGTCGAAGTGGATTCACGAAATACTTCATCGAATTGATCGGGAGTTTGCTCCCGCGCGCGGCGCAGATTTTCGACCGTAATTTGCAGCGGAAAAAGCGGATTTTTCAATTCGTGCGCCAGGCGTCGCGCCAGTTCACGCCACGCCGCCACGCGTTCCGCTTGCACGACGCGTTCGCGCTGTTCGATCAGCTGTTCGCTCATCACGTTAAAAGCCCGCGCGAGTTGGCCGATTTCATCTTTTGACGTGACGGGCACGTGCGTATCTAAATTGCCCGACGCAATCTGATTCGCGCCCTCGACAAGCTTTCTCACCGGTTCCGTCACACGCGTCGCGCCCCACCAGCTGAGTAGCGCGCCGAGAAGCACCCCTAGCGCGGCGACTCCAATCGCCAGCAGAAGAATTCGGCCCTCCACCAGAACGCGGTCGCGCTGCGAGCTGCCGATGAGCAGGATGCCGAGCAATTCGTCATTGCGCCCTTTCAGCGGCAGCAAATGAAACGATTCGGCGCTGGCCGGGTCTGCGCTCCAATTGATCCGCATCGTCTGTTCGACGGGATTCTTGCGCTCCTTTTCAACCAGCGGCGCGAGCCGGTCTGCCTGCTCAAAAGGCCCGGTCGCATCGATCAAATCCGCTGCCGAAAAAGATGGATCGAGGTTGCGATAAAGAACCGCGCGCATTCCTTCCGGCAGCGCGAGCGTGGCCATAAATTCCTGCCCCAATTTATCGCCACCGACGACGTAAAGATTCTTGTCGCCCACTCGCAGCGTCGCGACGGAGAGTAATCCAAGCACGGGTCCGGCTTCGGTGTCCACGCGCGTCAAAAAAGCCCCGCGCGTCGCCCAGTCCTCCGGCTCCGTCAGCCAGGTCATCTTGTAGCCGAAGCGCGTCGGCCACTCGGCGGACGAAATAATCGAGCCGTCGTTGTTCACGAAATCGAGAAAATCAAGCTGGTGGGATGTCGCGACCCCGTGCGCATCGTTGACGTAGATCGATACATCGGCATTCGGCCGGCTCAGCTCGATCGCCATGCGAATTGTCGCTTCCGCATCGGCAATGCCTCGGACCTGCAACGCTGCTTCCTGCCCGCGTCTCTGAAAATCACGCTGGAACTGCGCCACAAGTGCGTCGGAATGCCGAGTGTCGAGCTGCTCGAATGCGTGCCGCGTCGTCATCGTGACGCCGAAGGCCACAACGCCCACTGCGAGCACGACGAAAAAGGTGAACAGCCAGAAAAGTCTCGACCGGAACGTCACGGCCCTTCCCCTTCAATCCACACGTCGCCGAGTTGCCAGCCGCTCAATGCTTCGCCCGCGCGAATTTGCCAGTTTCGGACGCGATTTCCGACGCCATAAATCCGCGGCACGTAAACAATGGGCACCACTCGATATCCTTCGAGCGCCGTACGCTCGCTCTCGAAAACTTCCTCCGCCGTCGCCGGATTCGCCAGCGGCTCGCCCGCCGTGCCTGACAGAGGCGCGAAATTCTCGAGCACATCGGTCAACGCCGCGCGAGGCTCGGGCGACGCCAGCCGCAGCCGAACGAGCCGAGCGTCGAATCCCGAACGATTCGCTGGCGAAATTGCGCGGCTGGTAATCGCGATTCCCGCCTCCCGCGCGTTCACTCCGATTCGCTCCGCGATCGCCTCATCCAGCGCCTCTTCCGAATCATATCCTAACACCAGCGCAGGGGCGGGCTTGATCTGCGCCCACATCGCGCGAGCGCCACTCGGATCATAGGCTGTTGAGAATAAAAACGCGGTTCCGCTTAGCCATTGCGGAAGAAGTGCTCCGGTCGCATCGCCCTGCTTCTGCAGGATGAAGTTTGCGATTGCCTCCCGATCAATTGTGCGCGCGACGGCCTGGCGAACTCGCGGGTCCTGCGCCGGCGCGCGATTCGAATGCTCCCCGGATTCTCCGCCCAACTCGAAAACCAGCGCCACGAGATCGACGGGAACTGTGCCCGTCGTCCGCAGTTTGTCGTCCGTCGCGCGCCGAACCAATTCCGGCGGCAGGTCCACCAGATCGGCTTTCGCCAATTGCAAGGCGATGATTCTGTCGCGCGATGCCACGCCCATGGCCACATCTACACTGTCAAGGAACGGCCGGCCCCCTCGATATTCTTCGTTAGCCGCGAACACCGCATGCTTCCCTGCTTCCCACGTCGCGATCTTGAACGGGCCTGTGCCCGCAAGCGATCCATCCGGGCCACGGTGGACAAGCGCGTGGCGCGATTCGGCGAGCAAATACAGGAGATCGGGAGTTGGATCGCTCGATTCGATGATTACCGCATCGGCCGAATTGCTGATCTTCCAGGACGGATCGGGATTAGCGAGCGCCGCCGCCGCGACATCCGGAGTCAGCGCAGTGCCGTCGTGGAAATGCACGCCGGCCAGAAGGTGAAAGGTCCAGTGGCGCGACGTCGAATCCTTGTCGACGCGATCGAAGAGCGCTGGTTGCGGCGCGCCGGTCGTGTCGAGGCGCACAAGCGATTCGAACACCAGCCCCGCCAAATCCGACTTTGCATCTGCTTCGCTCGCACTCGCAGCGCGTACTGCTGGATCGAGCGAAATCACGCTCGCGCCTAGCTCCACGCGCAGCATTCCACCAGATCGCGGACGCTCGGCCGCACGCGTGCCGGCGAGCGCCAGCACGCTAAGGATTGCAAGCAACAGAAACGATCGAAGCTTCATACACTCCCGTTTGTAGATTCCGCGAAACGACTCGAGCCGATCTGCCGTCGTCCGCGGGCCACATGGCCAGAACAGGCCCGGGAAACTCGAGTATATTTCCCAGTGGCGCCAGCTGATGATCTGTCTCGGTATATGCGCGAATTGTATCGGGCTCGGTCCAATCGCCGCCTCCGCTCACGAGAAACAGTTGCCTGCACGCGGCGGTAAGGCTGGCCGCCTCGACGCTTCGGCCATTGATTACTACTGTCATGCCGGCAAGACGTGAATCCGTTTCCTTATCCTCCGCCACTTCCTGGCACTGAACGGTTTCATCCTTCTCGAATTCTCCTGTGCACTTGACCCCGGGCGACTCGGCAGTCTGACCAGACATATTGATCCTGCCATGCACATCGCGCGGAGCCGGCTTCGAACGCGCGATGGCCACCACACGATCCAGACTGGTCTGCGATCTCACAGTCCTGACAAACGCAAGCCGGTCCGTCTCGAGCATGACAAGAACTCCTCCGTCGGATGCCGCGCCCGGAACCACTCCGAAGTCCAGAATCCTCTCCGGCTGCCCCCAGACAAACTGCCGCTGCAAGAAAATCGTTGGTTCCGGCGTTGCGCCCGGCGGCGGAGTGTTGTGCGGAAAGCTTAGGATGACGATTCGGTGTGCGTCGCCCTGGCGAATTCTCGCCGTCCAAACGTACTCCTCGAGATTCTCCGAAAGCGTTACTTCGACCGCCGCGGCCCCGCTGTCCGATGAGCGCAGTCCAAAACCGCGTTGCTGAAGCGCTTTTTCCAGAGACGCGCGAGTCTGCGCCACAGCGCCCGGGCTGAGCGGCGACATATTCGTCACAGCCAGAGAGATCGCATTCACTTTCTCGATATTGGCCGCGATTTTCGTCGCGAGCGAACTCACTTCCGAATCCCAGGACCAACTTCCAGAAGTCTGCGCATTGATCACGGCAGGAAGCAGCGGCGGGAAAAGAAACGGTGCCAGAAAGAAAAGCAGTCGGCGCGCGGCGCGCATCGTTGTGCGTGACGTGATCGTGATACGGAATCATAGCACACACGATATTTTCGCACTTTCGCTGCCGCTGGCAGGGCGGCTCCGCTGCGGTGGTGGCGAAGCCGCCCTACAAGGGTTTTTGCCAGCAGCTACATCCAGGCCGGTCCCCGATCTTCAACGCGAACCGGCAAGGAATTTTCAATGTCGCGTACCTCGTCCGCTCACTCGTTCGACCGTGCGACGCTTCGCGGCGCGGCCTTCCGGGCGTTTCGCCGACAGCGCAATGCTCGCGTGACGGTTCATTCGGTCCAATTCATACGCGAGCCAGATGTCGTAAAGAACCCTCGCAACCAACGCCAACAGCCCGCAGGCGCTGATTCCGAGCACCAACCTGAGCATTAGCATGTGCGCCTCCCTGTCTTAACGCGACGCTGCCCGCGGCCGGAACCGCTGCGCAGGAAGCGGCACAACTTGCTCCAGCACGAGCGCTGGTTGCCTCCGCCGCAGCAGTTTCATCAGTCCCCAGAGACTCAGCCAATCCACCAGGAGCGCGAAAGCGATGGAAAGCACCCCCACCATCGCTATTCCTCCGATCTGAACTGCGGCTTGCATCGGCATCTCCTCTCATCGGGCCAGGCTGACGCGATGCTGAATGGCACGCCTCGCTCCAAAGCGCGCGCATTGAAATTGCGGCGATTATTGGCGCATCATGCTGGCCCGGCGTGGGGCGCGCGACACGACGTGGATTCCAGGACGCAATAACTCTGGATTGCTATAATCGGCGCCCGGGGGTCGGCATGGATGGCAGATCAGGACTTCGCATTGGCAAAATCCTGGGGATCCCGATCTATATCCACACGAGCTGGATCATCATCTTTGCTCTCATTACGTTTTCTCTCGCCACGCAGTTCACCCAGCAGCATCCGTCGTGGAGCCCCATGCAGCACTGGGCCATCGGCATCGCCACCTCAATCCTGTTTTTCGCGTCCGTGGTTTTTCACGAGCTAAGCCACAGCGCCGTGGCCCTGCGCTACAAAATCCCGGTGCGCTCGATCACGCTCTTTGTCTTCGGCGGCGTGGCCAGCATTGACTCCGAACCGACACACGCCTTGCAGGAATTCAACATCGCGATCGCCGGGCCTTTATCGAGTTTCGTGCTGTCGGGCTTGTTTTTCCTGATCGGGCGCTTCGCCGCCGGACACGACATGATTGTCGCCACCGCAACGTGGCTTTCCCAGATCAATTTCTTTCTCGCCGCGTTCAATCTGTTGCCGGGGTTTCCGCTCGACGGCGGGCGCATTTTCCGTTCAATCGTTTGGGGTATTACGAAGAATTTCACGCGCGCAACGCGATACGCCTCCGGCAGCGGCCAGTTGCTCGCTTACCTGATGATTTTCGGCGGCATCTGGCAATTCGTTTCCGGAAATCACATCGGCGGGCTATGGCTCGCGTTCATCGGCTGGTTCCTGCTGACCGCGGCGCAGGAATCCTACTCCCAGGTTGCCGTGCGCGCGGTGCTCGCCGGCGTGACCGCTGCGGACATCATGTCCCGCGACGTCCCCACCGTCGCACGCGACATTTCCATCGGCGATTACGTCCACGAAGTTTTGCGCACGGGCCGCCGCTGCCATATCGTGACCGGCGCCGACAAGCCCGTGGGACTCATCACTCTTCACGCCGCGCGGGCAGTCCCGCGTAGCGAATGGGACACCACGTCTGTACAGGCGGCCATGATTCCCATCGATAAAATTCTTTGGGCCGCGCCAACCGAACCCGTGCTCGGCGTTCTCGAGCGCATGCAGAAGGACGACGTCAACCAGATGCCCGTTCTCGACCAGGGACACATCGTCGGAATGCTCGGGCGCGATTCAATTCTTGGCGCGCTCCAGACGCGGCTCACGGCAGGACGCCTGGCCAAGACCTAAGATCGGACGATCTCGAGGAAGGAAGCGGCCATGATCAGACCGGTGCTCAGTTCCATCGCAGGCTCAAGCCATCGCTCGCATCTCGCGAAAACCGCGCTCCGATTCGGCGTGGTGCTCGCTGTTGTGGCCGCTCTATCCGCCGGCCTCGTGGCCATTGCAAGAGCCGAACACAATACCGTGTCTGCCCCTGCGGCGATTCAACAGAATGGCAACTCGGCTCAAGAGAAACAAAAAAGCGTCGTCGAGACCGGCTGTCTCATCCGGCGGGACAAGCCGGGCGATTTTGCATTGACCACCCGGGATGCCAAACTGTTCTACGTCGAGAGCTCAACCGTGGATTTATCGGCTCATGTCGGCCATACCGTGACCGTCACCGGAACATTCGCGCCGGATTCAGAGACACGGAACGACCCGGACAAGGCCCCGGAGGCACAGACGATTAAAGTCACAAAGCTCGAAATGATCAGCAAGACCTGCCACTGACAAACGATTTGAATCCCGGCGAGAAACAAACTGCACGCAATTACTGAGATGCTTGAGGGTTGTCGCGCAGGAGAACCACGTCGGAAACAATATGCTGCCGCGCAACCGGGGGGCTAAAAAGTGTGGCGATTAGAACGCACATCCACCTCTTGTTTTCTATAACTTGGCTCGATTTTTAATTCCGTCGGTGTGGCGATTAGAAATTATCACCAGACCCCGCAGAATTGCGGGGACGTTTCCAACGATCAGCGCGCTGGGATCGCGTTGTTCGGCTGCACCGCGCGCCGCTAATCAGGGCTGCCTAAGGCCGGCTGACGTTTCAAACTCGGCAAATACACATATTCCGTCATTGACCGCGAGCGAACTTGCAAATAGCATCTCCTTAAATGCGGGACGACGCTGGCTCCAAATCCAACGGGAAGTTTCTCGCGAAGGCTTTTGCGACCGCGGTTTTTTTCATCATTCTGTACACGACCGCGGCACTATGCTGCCTGCGGCAGTGGGGAACCGATCATCCCTGGTCACGGCTCGACGCATTTTCGGGCGGCTTTCTGTTCGTCAGCCTAATCTGGGTCTACGCGACGATGCAGTTTTATCGCGTGATCTTCCGTTCGCGCGAAGTTTTCAGCGAAGCGGTGGGGACCACGTATGACTCGTTGATGCTCTTCTGGATCGGCGCCTTCGGCGTGGCTGAAATCAGTGTGTTTATGGACTATGGCCACTGGCATCTGATTCCTGCGCTCGAGCAACCCGTCCTGCAAGCCATCGGCCTTGGCATTTACCTGTTCAGCGCGCTGTGGCTGATTTGGACCGACCGCTTTCTTTCGCGACAGTTCGAAGACGATCTTGGCAAGCGAAAAGTGCTTTCGGAGGGACCGTATCGCTTCGTGCGGCATCCTCGCTATGCGGCATTGATTGCCGCGCGAATCGCGTTCGCGTTGTCCCTGGCCAGCATTCTGGCGTGGGGCTTTGCCATCGGCTGGTTGTGGGTAAACCTGGAGCGCGTGCGGCTGGAAGAAACGCACCTGCGCGAGATTTTCGGCGAAGAATACGAGAGCTACGCAGCGCGAACCGGGCGATTTTTCCCGCTGTTCCCGTGGCGGCCCCGCCCGCGGCTGCGCGTGACTTCCTGATTACGCGGCGCACGTGGCCGTGCAACCATTTGATTTGGCGGCTCGTCCCATTAAGTGATGGTCCCCGCACCTGTGCAACGAGAGAGGATCAGACCATGAAGGCAATCCGGCTCAGCGCATTCGCTCTAGTGCTATTTTTTGCCGTCAGCGGGCCCGCCATCAGCGCCCCGAAAGATGGAATCAAATTTTTCATGTCACCGCGATCGTACGTGCCCACTTCCGAAATCTTGAAGAACCTGAACGAAAAGTGCCCAGGGGCGACGATCGTGTTGGACCCGAAGAAATCCGACTACATGCTCGAAGCGGGCGGATGGTCGGGCAACTATCGATTCGTCCTGTTCCGCAAGGGCGGCGAAGCGGTCTACAGCACGCAAACCGTGATGCTCAGCAACGCCGTCAAGGACGTCTGCAAGTTTGTAAAGTCTGATACCGCAGCGCACTAGCCGGAAGCTCGCTATCGGGTTTCCAGATGACGCTCCGCCGTCCGCATCCGTTGACGGCGGAGCGAACGCGGACATGCATAGGCTCTGTTCACGACACGCGCGCGGTGGAGCGGGCAAGATCTCAACTGAGCCAAAACAATTCGAGCAGAGCTGGATCTAGTGCGGTTCGCGGCCTCGTTTCGCGGACACAGCCGGATGCTTGCCTTGTGTTGACCCGCCGATTGATGGTATAAAAAATTAGTCAGCACTTGTTGGCGGATTTAACCGCCGTGCCGCAGTTCCCTGGAGGAGACGCCCTTATGGCTTATGTGATTGCCGAACCTTGCATCGGTACAAAGGACACCGCCTGCGTAGACGTGTGCCCTGTGGACTGCATCCATCCACGCAAGGACGAGCCGGACTTTGAAGCGGAGAAGCAGCTGTATATCAGTCCGGACGAATGCATTGACTGCGGCGCGTGCGTTCCAGTGTGTCCCGTGACGGCGATATTTGCGCTGGAAGATCTGCCGGAAAAGTGGAACAGCTTTACGCCAATTAATGCGGATTGGTATAAGAACAAGAAGGCCTAGATTTTGAAATGCGCCCCCCGCTTGGGCGGGGGCTATTCTCAGGATTGTGCTGCGGCGAGTCTTCCGGCTCGCCGCATTTGTTTTGAGGGGGCCAAAAAAGTCATGACGATTGATAGCTCGACGGGTGTCGCGCCGTCTTGAGAGTCTCAGACAGGCCGTTTTTGAAGGGATTTCGACCCGCATGGCGATAGCGGTCCGCGTTGAACTCGACGGAGTGATACTTGGAATTATCACGATGGATGGCGTTGCGGTCGCGCCGTCCGGCGGAGCGCTGGCCGAGGAAATCACCAGCCGCTGCGAGCGGATTCACTCGAATCTCTCGGCCGAAGATGTCGCAGCGCTCGAGTCCGTGCGCGCGATTCGGGCGATGTTCCGAGGGTGGGGCATTGATCCGGCACGCTACAGACCATCTTCGGAAGCGCTGCTGCGCCGCATCGCTCAAGGCAAAGGACTATACCGAATCTCGAATGTTGTAGACGCAGGCAATCTCGGCTCGCTCGAGACCGGTTGGCCATACGGGCTTTACAACCGCTCGCTCATTTCGCCGCCTGTAGTCTTCCGCGCAGGACTGGACGGAGAAACCTATCAGGGGATTGGCAAGCAGACGTGGCATCTCGCCGGGCGCCCGGTGCTGGCTGACGAACATGGCGCTTTCGGCAGCCCGATCAGCGACTCGACGCGAACCATGGTGACGGAGACCGCGCACGATATTCTCGGGGCAATCTATGCGCCGGGATCGGCAACGAAACGGGCGGTCGAGCAGGCGCTCCACACACTCGGGGAGCGAATTACGCAATCCCGCGGCGGCGAGATATCGCACACGGCGGTGCTTCCGTGAAGCTTTTGGCGCTTGCGGCGCGCGGCTGTTAACGAAATCTCGCGCGGCTCGAGCGAATCGAACCTCACGACAATTTCTCGCGGTCAGAGTATTCTGAATGGTCCTTGCGGGGTCAGCGGTGCCGAAATTTCAACTCGTGCTGCTCATTCACGGGCATCAGCCCGTCGGCAATTTTGACGATGTGATCGAGCGCGCCTACTCGCACTCCTATCTGCCATTCGTTGAACTAATCGAAAAACACCCGCAAATTCGCATTGGACTGCACCTTTCGGGCTGCCTGCTCCAATGGATAGAACGCGCCCACCCGGAATATTTTGAGTTATTGAGGCGGCTGGTGGAGCGCAAACAACTGGAAATGGTTGGCGGCGGCTTTTACGAACCAATTCTGGTTTCCATCCCTCCGGAAGATCGCCGCGAACAGATCGATCGCATGAGCGATTACCTGGAAAAGCGATTCCACCAGCGGCCGAGCGGCGCCTGGCTGACGGAGCGAGTGTGGGAACCGCATCTGCCAGCGACGCTGGCTTCGAGCGGGATTGAATACACGCTGGTGGACGACAACCAGTTTCTCAGTGAAGGATTTGAGCCCTCGCAATTGCGCGGATCCTATGTCACCGAAGAATTGGGTGCGTCGGTCAAACTTATTCCCGGGCTCAAGGCGCTGCGGTATTTGATTCCCTATCGCGATCCAAGCGAAGTGGTCGGCTTTCTGAAAAACGTGAACGCCGAGCAATCCGGCGGATTCGTGGCCATGGGCGACGACTGCGAAAAATTCGGCGTCTGGCCCAAGAGCTACGAGCATTGCTACACCGGGGGCTGGCTCGAACGATTTTGGACTGCGCTCGAAGCGAATTCCGCGTGGCTCGAAACCGCGCTTCCCGGCGATGCGGTGCGCGCGCACACTCCCCTGGGCCGCGCTGAATTGGGGACGGCCTCCTACAACGAGATGATGGAATGGGCGCTGCCGACAAACGCGCGCACGCGATTTGAAGCGCTGGAACGCGAGTTTGCTTCGAGGCCCGACGTGCTGAATTTTCTTCACGGCGGCGTGTGGCGCGGATTCCTGGTGAAATATCCAGAATCGAATTTGCTGCACAAGAAGATGCTGCACGCGTCGTCGAAAATCCGGCGGCTGGCGCTCACCCGAAGGCGAGGCCAGTCGTTCCTCGAAGAGAGGCAAAAGGCGGAGACGCTTCTGCTTCGCGCGCAGTGCAACGATGCTTACTGGCACGGAGTGTTCGGCGGCCTCTATTCCCCGCACCTGCGCACGGAGCCGTGGCGAGCGCTGGTGGAAGCGGAGTCGATTGCCGACCGGCTCGCGCGCCGCGAAAATGTCTGGTCGGACGTCAAACGCCTCGATTTCGATTGCGACGGACGCGAGGAGATTTATTTCACATCAGGGACATACGCCGTGTTTGCCGCGCCAGCCGATGGCGGCACAGTCGCCGCGATCGATTTTCGGCCTTCGAACGTCGCGGTGATTAATTCGATCGCGCGGCGCGTGGAGGCATACCACGCAAAGCTCAAGAATCTTTCGGCCAGCAGTTCGCAATCGGCCGCATCGATTCACGATCTGGTGCGCGCGAAAGAGCCGGGGCTCGAGCGCCTGCTTCGTTACGACCGCTGGAATCGCAATTGTTTTCGTGTGCTGGTCTTCGCAGCGGGAAAAACTTTTGCGGATTACGAGCAATTGCGGCTCGAAGAGGATGGAGGAATCGCGGCCGGCGACTACCGCGTCATGAGCGTAGACGCCACTTCGCTGGCGCTGAGCTACGAGAACGAAAGCGGCTGGCGCGTGAGCAAGAGATTCGAGCTGAAATCGTCAGAGGACAATGTCGAGATTGGGTGCGACCTGGAAATTTCGCCATCGAAGGACGCGACGGTCAATATTGGCGTGGAGACAGTTCTGAATTTCCTGGCGCCCGACGCGCCTGACCGCTTCATCGAAACCCATGGCGAACAGCACAACTTGCGGTGGAGCGGGGCGGCGCCTGCCTCCAGCATGCGGCTGATTGACGGATTTCAGAAAGTGTCCGCGGCGATTTCAGCGAAGGATGCGCGCGAATTCTGGATCGCGCCAATCGAAACGGTGTCGGATTCAGAAGATGGTTTCGAGCGCGTGTATCAGGGATCGCAGATACTTGCGGTTTGGCCGGTGGAACTGAAGGCTGGAGCGGCCTGGCGCGGCAGGCTCGTTCTGGACATTTCGAAAATACTCTAAGCGATCGAGCGGGCGAGTTGCCCCGAGCCGTCTGCGTTTGCTAGAGTTCAGCCGTCGAGGGAAACGAATGGGCGTCGCTCCAGAATTGCTCGAGATTCTCGTTTGTCCCGCGGACCTGACGCCCGTAAAGTTGACGGAGGACGCCCAGGGACTGCGGTGTTCGAAGTGCCGGCGAGTCTATCCGATTCGCAATGACATTCCCATCATGCTGGTGAATGAAGCGCGCATTGAATCCGAGTGAGCCGGCGAGTCTGCTTCCCGGGCTTCCGCAGGGCGCGGAGATTCTCATCATCCGGCTGCGATCGCTCGGCGACGTTGTGCTGCTCACTCCGGCGCTCGCGGCTTTGCACGCCTGGCGGCCCGATTTGCGAATTTCGGTGCTCGTAGAGCAAGCATGGGCGGCGGTTCTCGAAGGCAATCCCGCGATCGCCGATATTTTAATTGCGGAGTCGTTTGTGCCGACGGCCGCGCGACTCTATCGAAAACATTTTCCCGTCGTTTTTAATCAGCACGGAGGGCCAAGCAGCGCACTGCTTACTGCGGCGTCGGCCGCCGGCATTCGCGTCTGCTGGAAGGGGCGGCAATTCGACTTTCTCTACAACGTGCTCGCGCCCGATGCCGTCGAATACTACGGCACGCTCCAAGTGCATACGGTCGAGCAGCGCATGGCGCAATTTTATTGGACCGGGCTTCCGCGCGGCCCGATTCCGCGCGCGCAGGTGTTTCCACAAACAGATGCGATAGCGAGCGTCGCGAAGAAGTTGCACGAGCGAGGCGTTTTCAGCGGGCAAATGTATGCCGTGCTGCAGCCGGGTGCGCGATATTTTACGAAGCGATGGCCGCTCGACAGATTCGTTGCGATTTCGCGATGGCTGCGAGAAACGCACGGAGTAGAGTCGATCGTTTCGCTGGGCCCCGGTGAACTTGAGATCGCGAATGAAGCGCGTAGGCAATTTGGCGAGAGCGCGCTCGTGCTCGCGTCTCTCGACTTGCGTGAACTGATCGCGCTAATCGCTGGAGCGAGACTTTTCGTTGGGAATGATGCCGGACCGGCACATCTTGCAGCAGCAACGGGAACGCCCTCGGTAGTCATTTTCGGTTCAAGCAGTTCGGTGCACTGGCGGCCCTGGCAGGTCTCGCACCGTGTGGTGCAGAATGACTTTCAGTGCAATCCGTGCAAGGGCGACCGGTGTTACGCGTATGACGAGCCGCGATGCATTCTTTCTGTGACGTTTGAGCAGGTGCGAGACGCGTGCGATGCGATTCTGACGAATCCCGGTGCGGGTTCGAGCGTGCGCGATGATACCGGCGCAGCAATTCACAAGATCGATTCGATTAATTGAGACGTCGCGAGATGCCCACGCAAAAACAAACGAGAATTAGTCCAGCGCGCGCCGCGAGATTGACGAGCCGATTCCGCGGCCGGCGAATCGGCGTGGTCGGCGATTGGATGCTTGACCGCTACGTTTGGGGAACAGCGTCGCGGCTATCGCCCGAAGCCGCCGTGCCGGTGGTTGAATTCACGAAGCAAACGGAGTGCCTCGGCGGCGCGGGAAATGTTGCGGCAAATCTGGCGGCGCTCGGTGCGCGCGTCGAAGCATTTGGCGTCGTTGGCAGCGATGAAGCCGGAAACGCGCTGCGCGGCGCAATGCATGCGTTGAAATTGCCGGCGGCCGGAATGATCACCGACGACGAGCGGCCGACGACGCTGAAAACTCGAATCATCGCCCGCCAACAGCAGGTGGTGCGAGTCGATCACGAGTCGCGATTTCCGCTCGATGCCACGGCTGAATGGCAACTCGCGCGCAAAATTCTGAAAGCGATTCCGCAACTCGACGCGCTGATTGTTTCGGACTACGACAAGGGAGTGGTCACAGGCGGACTGATAGATCCGATTCTCGCGGAGTGCGCCCGGAAGAACGTGCCGGTTTTCGTGAAGCCGAAATGGTCGCGGCTGCCGACGTATCATGGCGCGACCGTGATTGTATGCAACCGAGCGGAGGCGGGGTTTCTTGTAACACGCTCGCTTGAGGATGACGAATCGGTGGCGGAAGCGGGCGGAGCGCTGCTTCAGCGCTTCGGCTGCAGGGCGGTGGTCATTACGCGCGGCGAGCGAGGGATGAGCGTCTGCGAAAAAGATGCGCCACACGCCTTTCATATCGCTGCCACGAGCCGCGAACGCCCCATCGGACAACACGGCCAGCGGCGCACCGATCGCGGAAGCGAAGTTTATGACGTGACTGGAGCGGGCGATACCGTGCTTGCAACACTAGCGCTTGCTGTCGCGGCTGGCGCGAGCGTGCGCGAAGGCGCGATTCTTGGAAATGCGGCAGCCGGAGTCGTCGTGACGAAACTTGGAACTGCGACGCTATCGGCGGCCGAATTGCTCACGGCTCTTCGTGGATTGAGCGAATCATCGCGCGGAGGGCGCACCGCGTGACTTCGGCGCCACCGGAGCCGCGCGCAGACCGAGCTTCGTCATGGATTGCTCCGGCGCGTTACGTGGTGGCGTGGTTCATCCCTGCGCTGCTGTGCATCCTGACAAAGCTGCTTACGCTCGCGAACGGACGCGGGTTTCGCGTGGTCGCGCGGTATCTCGGCCGGGTCGAGGGCCTCGGGTTCCCGGGGCTCAATTTCGCTGAGCGCCTAACATTTTTCCGCAGCGAAATCCTGTGGCTATTTCTGCTGGTCCCGCTGGCTCTGCTGGTCGCGTTGCGATTTCTTACGCGAAGGTGGCGCATCATCGCGATGGCAACGCTTTGCGCGGGAACATCGCTGATTATTTTTCTCCAAGCGAGGTCACTGGAGGAAGTCGGGGATTTCGTTTCATTCGCGATGATTCGAGTCGCGCTGACGTGGGGAATTCACGATCCGGGCGCGAACAAATCGTATCTGTTCACGCGCGAGTTCTACATTCTCGCCGGAGCACTCGTGATCGTGGCGGCGATTCTGATCTGGTCGGCGCGAGAAGATCGAAGCGAAGGCCGTGCCACAGGGATCGCACCGATCGTGCAGCGGCCGCAGAATGAAACTCTGATGCGAAATGTCGCGATTGCCTATGCCAGTGGGGCGGCGTTGCTCGCTGGCGTGGCGTGGTTGCCGTTGTTGCCTGCGACGCCCTATCACGAAAATGTTCTGGCGCATTCGATCCGCGCTTTCTGGGGCAGCGGCGCTGTGGACACGCGCGAGTTTGAACACCTATCCATCGATGCTTTGTCCGCTCGCTATCGAGAAATGGCGAATGCGCCGGACTCGCGGCCGGATGGCCCTTATTTCGGGTCGATGCGCGGCGCGAACCTGATCGTATTCGTGCTCGAGACCGAGCCTGAGCGGTTTCTGAAGTCGGATGACAGCCTTGAAGATTTGCCGACGATGCACCGGCTGGCGTCGAAATCCATCATCTCGACGCAGCATTTCACAACGTATCCGTACACGAACCAGGCGCTGTTTTCCGTTTTCGCCTCAAGCTATCCACCGGACGGCACGCATAGTTTCGGCGAGGAGCATCCAGACTCGATCTTGCCGGGAATTGCGACAGTGCTGGGCGCGCACGGGTATGCGACAGCGATTTACTTTCCTGCCCCGCCGCACGGCGACCCGGATATCAATACGTTCCATTCTTTTGGATTCCAGCGCGAAATTTGGCCAGCGGCTGCGAACGTTCGAGCCTATTGGCCCGCCGGATTGACGCCGGATTGGAAGGCGGAACGCGTGGCGCGCGATCTCGCGGTCCTGGCGGATGGAAAAAACGACATCGAGCGCTGGCTGTCGAGCGGCAAGCCGTTTTTCGCGACGTTTGCGTTTCAAGTAGGCCATCTGCCATGGCCCGATGACGCGCCGGACGACGGTTCGGTGGACATCGCCACCCGGAACCGGCGCATTCTCGAAAAGCAAGACAGCTGGTTCGGGGAAATTGTGGCCATGCTCGAAAAGCATCAGCAACTCGACAACACCGTCATTGCCATGTTCGGCGATCACGGAATTCGAACACAGCACGAGGATCCCAACTTCGTCGGCGGAACTCTGGACGACTATTCGTTTCACGTTCCCATGCGGATCTACGCGCCGCGAACGGTGACGGCGCCGGTGAAGATCGATTGGCTGACGTCGCACATCGATATCGCACCGACGCTCCTCGATTTGCTGGGCATCGATCGACGCCGCGAACTGGAGCAAGGCGCGCCGATGTGGAATCCTGGAATCGAGAACCGCACGACTTTCTTTCTCGCGCGGCAGACGTTTGGCACAGACGGCTTCCACTCGGGTTCGCAATTCTTCATGTGGAACCAGCTTTCCGATACGGTATCAGCGAGCGCGCAGCCACACTTCGAGATTCGCGATGTCCTGCCGACAAATTCGAGCGAAGTGGGATCCGTGCAAACGAAGATTCGCCGGCTGCTGTCGTTCGAGCAGGTGTGGCTCGACAAAATCAGCCAGATTCGGTAGATGCGAGCGATCGAGAAAGCTTATGGCGGAAAGCTGATCGACTGATTGTTGAATTCGACGACGATGCGAATTTCCTTTGCCTTGCTTTGCTTGACGGCGTCGTCGCGATCGGGGAACGGCGAATAGGGACTGACTTCGACGACGATGATGACGCCGGAGCCGCCATGCGGAAGGCTTTGCGCATCTTCATAATGGAAGCTGTGAATCGGGCCGTAATATCCATCCGGACCCCAATCGTCGAGAAAATCTTTGAATGTGTAGCTCGGCGAGGGCTGCCAAATGCGATACGCTTCGTCCATTTTCCCGGCGGCCACGGCATTCAAGAAATTCCGCGCGGTGACTTTCTCGTGATGGTAGCGCAGCGCCCACCAAATGGAACCCGCAATGAATGCCAGGAAGACGATGGCAGTGATGACATATCTGCGAAGCTTGGAATGCGGATGCTCTTCGGTCGAATCCAGTAGTCCCAAGAATGCCTCCAAACTAGAGCTGGCGCTTGAAGAGCGCGATACACCCGCCGATCATCAGCACCGTGAATCCAGCCAACGCTAACACGTCCGCATAAATTCCTTCAATGCCCGTGCCTTTGAGCGTGATGTTGCGAAGAGCGTGGACTGTGTACGTGAACGGATCGATCACTGAAATCCAGCGCAGCCACGGAGGAAAAGCTGCCACCGGATAGACCGCTCCCGAAGGGAAAAAGAGAAGCGTGTTCAAGACGCCAAAAATCGCGCGCGGGACGAGCGGATCGCTCACTCGGACCATGAAGAGAAACATCATACTGATCATGGCGGCGGACGCGACAAAAATCACCAGTTCCATATAGAGCAAATCGAGCGGATTCCACATCCCGGTGACTCCGGCAATCAGCGCGCCGGTGATCGCGAGCGTCGTCCCCGCCATCACGCCTTTTAGTGTTCCGGCGCCGATGAGCCCGAGAACGAGTTCGCTTTTGCCGATCGGCGTCAACAAGTAACCTTCGTGCAAGCCCCGCGCCTTGTCGTCGATGAAAGTGATTCCGCCGCCGATCATGGCGATGACGAAGATCGAAAGCGCGACCGAACCGGCTAGCAGGTATTTGATGTAGTCGATGTATGGATACATCTCGACCGTATCGAGCTCCACCTTGTTCGGCAGGCCGGTGGTCACAGCGGGAGCGTTCATCTGGTCAACCATTTGCTGAACCCGCTGCAGCAGCTCACTCGAGATGAATTGGTCGGTGTTGTCCTCGGCGAAGGCAATGCGCGGGCGGTCGGCGTGATAGAAGCGCCGTGAAAAATCCGGCGGGATGGAAACCACTCCGCGAACGAAGCCGGCTTTCAGATCGTCGAGCGCCTGGGGAAGCGAATTATAATTTCGAACTTTGAACGTCTCCGGCCCGATCGCGATACCGTCAAACATTTCGCGCACTTGACGCGATTCGACGGTGTGATCTTGATCGACGACGGCGATCGTAACGCCCTTGATGTGCCCGCCGAACGCGTATCCCAGCACAACGAGCTGGATGAGCGGAAAAACCATGGAAGCCATTAACTGCGCCGGGCTTCGCAGAAATTTCCTCATATCCCGCTCGATCAGCGCCGACATGCGAAAGAATTTCATCCCTGTGGCCTTTTAGTCCCGTTTTCGGGAGAGTTCAGCGATTGTAAAGATGTCCCACATCCATGCGAGGCCCCTTCGCCGTCGCATCCCGCAGATCTTTCCCCGTGAAGTGCAAGAATACGTCGTCAAGAGTCGTGCTCTGAACGGTCACTCGATGTACGGTGACGTGCTTCGCTCGCGCGATGTCCATCACCGCCGCAACCGTCGCCGGACCATCGTGCGAAGCGATATGCGTGACTCCTTCGCGTTCGGTGATGCTGACGGCGTGAGCGACCGACCGCAGCTGGTCGAGCCAATCCGGCGGAGCGCCGCCAAATTCCGCTTCGACGACATCGTTTCCAGGCACGCTATCTTTTAATTTCGCCGGAGTGTCGAGGGCGGCGAGTATTCCGTGGTCCACGATGGCGATGCGATCGCAGAGCTTGTCGGCTTCGTCCATGTAGTGCGTCGTCAGAAGGATCGTAAGATCGGAGCCCGCGCGCAGCTTGCGAATCATCTCCCAAACATTCGACCGCGACACGGGATCGAGTCCGGTGGTTGGCTCGTCAAGAAAGAGGATCTTGGGCGAGTGAACGAGTCCGCGCGCGATTTCAAGCCGGCGGCGCATGCCACCGGAAAAAGTGCCCACGAAGGCATCGCGAAATTTCAGGAGATCGACCGATTCGAGAAGCTGCGCGATGAGCGCATTGCGCGTCGCGGCCGGCACGCCATAGAGCTTTGCGTGCAGCGCCAAATTTTCAGCCGCAGTGAGTTCAGGATCCGAAGTCATGGCTTGCGGAATCACGCCAAGCGTGTGCCGTACACCGTCGGGATCCTTCACGATGTCATGCCCGCCGATGATGGCCGTTCCGGAAGTTGGCGGCGTCAAAGTCGTCATCATCCGAATCAGAGTCGTTTTGCCGGCTCCATTGGGGCCGAGAAGGCCGAAAATCTCCCGATGCTGAACGTTAAAGCTGACGTCGTTGACGGCAACCAGATCGCCAAAGCGTTTTGTGAGGCGATTGACTTCAATCGCTCCACTCGCCGAATTCGCGGCTGCCGGATTTTTCTGTTTATGGGCCATTACTTCGATCCTGAAATTGTTTGCATGCTGCTCGAAGACACTTCGGCCTAAAGCCGGGCAAGCCAGCTCTTCTTCTCCGGCGTCTGAAGAAGAACGGTCGCGGTCATGCCGGTGAAGAGCCGCCGGTTTGTGTTCGGCACCGAAACCTTGATGGCGAACGTCTTGATGTCGCGTTTGGTCCTGCTGACGTCGCGCTGCGTGGCGAAATCGCTTTCGACACCTTTGAAGAAAACGGTACCGTCAATCGTGTCACCCGACGGCAGCCGCACCTTCATCTTGTCTCCGAAATGCACGGAATCGATGTAGCTCTCCTCAACGTCGGCACGCACCCAGAGATGATCCACGTCCACGATGACCACGATGGGTGCGCCAACGGCGAGAACTTCTCCCTGCCTCGCGGCGCGCACGGATACGACGCCATCGAGCGGCGCATAAATTTTCGCGTAGCCAAGCTGTGTATTCGCCTGATCGCGCATCGCATAGGCCTGCTGCAACTGCGCCCGCGTGGATGCGAGGTCAGCTTCCTGCACGGCGACCTGCTTCCGATTGGCCTGCGCGACGGCCAGCGCCGCCTGCTGGGCCTTTATCTGCTCCTGGAGCGACTCCACGTTGGCGCGCGCGGCCTTTACGGTCTGAACGGCAGTGTCGCGGTCCTGCGCCGAATCCACCTGCGCGTCGTAGAGCGCGGTGACGCGCTTGTGATTGATTTCATCGAGATCGAGCGTCGCGATGGCCTCTTCGAGTTGAGCCCGCGCAGTGGTGACATTCGCTTCCGCTTGTTTCAGTGCAGCGTCGGTTTGCTCGTCAGTCCACACCAGCGTCTGCTGGGACTGCTTCACTTTCGCTTCGAGGTTCGCGATGTTCGCCACGTCTTGAGCAAGCGCGGCCTGCAGCTCCGAGGGATCCAACTCGGCGAGCAGATCGCCTTTCTTGACCTCCGAACCTTCGTCGACATTGAGCTTGATCATTCGCCCGGCAATCTGCGGACTGACGATGACGTCAGTGCCGTCGACCACGCCGATGAGCGGAATGGCGCTGCCCCGCGGCGTGCTGAGGAAATAGACGAGCAGCGAGATCGTGAAAACCACGCTCAAAATAATGAGGAACTTCTTGCCTGTCATCTCGGCCTCGTTTCGCACGGCAGCAGTCCGTGCATCATTAGGTCCATTAACGCGCGCTTTCGTCCGGCTAGAGCGCGCGGGGAGAGTGGATCGTCGCCGAATAGCGAGCCGAATCGCCGGGCGGCGACGAAATAGAAATTCGTCATGCCAATCAGGGAGAAAACTGCGTGGTGCGCATTGACGCGACGGAACTCCCCGTCCTTCACTCCGGCCTCAATCACGCGCGCCAGTTGCAATTGAAACGGCTGAAAGTATTCGCGGAAGATGCGCTGAAATTCGCCACTTCCTTCCATCGCTTCCCGCTGCACAAGCCGCGGATAATTCGGGTGGCTCGCCAGAAAATCGAAATAGTCGTTCATGAAGCTGGCGAGAGTTTCGCGCGGCGACGCCTTGGAACGAGCGAGCTTGTCGATCAGCGCCTGCAATTGGCGGAAGAGATTTTCGAGGACGGCGCGATGGAGGCGCTTCTTATCCTTGAAATAGTAATAGAGCATGGCCTTGTTGGCATGCGCCGCGTCGGCAATTTCATCCGTGCGCGCGCCCGCAAGGCCTTGAGCGGCAAAGTGGCTTTCCGCGGCAGCGAGGATGCGCCTCGCCGTGGCTGGATTGTCGAGTTTTTTTCTACCGCGTTTCATGTTTCGCCCTGCCTTCGACTCGCGCGCCGGGAGGCGAAACGCGCCCCTGCGCCCCGCACTTTCTAATACGCGCGAATTCCAGAATCCTTTCAGCTCGGCCCGCTGCGACAGAACTGCGCGAGCCGGCTGCTCTCGCCGAAATCAACGGAATGTGCTCCCGGTCCCGCGGAAGGAGACTTACGGCCTTCTCGATACGGTTTGACCAAGCGTAAGAACGCAGTGAGTCGAATTATTTCTTCAACTAACTGGTTAGTTTAATTGGAAGGGTCGCACGCGTCAAGTCGAGTTTCTGATCGTGATGAGTGAATGCGAATGCCCAGCAGCCGATACAAAAAGCAACATCGCCCCACATGAGAATTTTCTTCACTCGCGGCTATCCCGGTTGCGGACCGCTCTTCCCCGTTGCTGGTTCGTCGAAGCGAGCTTTCGTGTGAAACGTGGTAGAATTGCTACGAACACTGCGCGCCCGTAGCTCAGCGGATAGAGCACACGCCTCCGGAGCGTGGGGTCGGAGGTTCAAATCCTCTCGGGCGCGCCACCTTCGCGCTTAAACCACACGTTTCATTCGAACGCAGCTTATTTTGCGTAGTCGTTTTTTACTACGCCGCCGCCTTTCATCACAAATTTGACGTGCTGCAGCGTCGTCACGTCCTGCAACGGATCGCCGTCGACCGCGATGATGTCTGCCCACTTGCCGCTCTCGATGGTTCCGACCTTGTCCGACCATCCCAGCAAATCGGCGTCGTTGATCGTCGCGGTCTGAATCGCCTGCAGCGGAGTCATTCCCAGGCTTACATAGACCGCAAGCTCGTGCGCATTCAGCCCGTGGGGATAGACGGCGGCATCGGTGCCCATCCCGATCTTCACACCCGCTGCAAACGCCTTACGGATATTGCCCTTTGCCGCCTGCGCAACCATTTCCATTTTGTGCCGCGAGAACTCGGGCAAGTTAGCCCGCACGGCATTTTCGCGGTGCCAGTCGAGTAAGTAGAGGGTCGGAACCAGATACGTGCCATTTTTTTTCAGCGTGGCGATGGCTTCGTCGTTCATTAAGTGGCCGTGCTCGACGGAATCCACCCCGGCTTCGGACGCCCAGATCACGCCTTGCGCGCCATGCGCGTGCGCGGCCACTTTGCGACCCAGGCGGTGAGCGTCGGCCACAATCGCTTTCATTTCTTCCAGCGTGAACTGCGCTGCGTTGGGATCATCGCCCTTTGAGAGCACGCCGCCAGTCGCGCAGATTTTTATCAAGTCGGCGCCGTATTTGATCACTTCGCGTGTCTTGTGCTGAACAGCTTCAACGCCATCGGCCGTTCCGTCAAAGGTGGCGTGATATTCGAAAGGCAGAAGATCGTTATCGCAATGTCCGCCCGTGATGCTCAGTGGTGGGCCGCTGACGAGCATGCGCGGGCCGGGCACATCGCCCGCATTGATAGCATCACGCAGCGCCACGTCGCTATAGCCATGAGCGCCGACGTTGCGCACAGTTGTGATTCCGGCTTCCAGCGTGATCCGTGCGTTGTGCGCTCCGATGAGCGCCTCTCGAGGAATTGAAATGCCGAGGGTCTCGTAACCGAAATTCGGATTGAAGGTCAGATGCGTGTGCGCGTCGATGAGTCCGGGAAGAACTGTGGCATTCGAGAGATCAATTACGTTGTCGCCCTCGGACGCCTTTGCATCAGCGAGCGGACCGACGCTCGAAATCTTGTCTCCCTCAATCACGATGGCCTGGTTCGAGAGCAATTTGCCGCTCTTCACGTCGAGCAGGTGGCCAGCCTTTACGATCACGCGGCCCGAGGGCTGTTGAGCGGTGACGGACGCGCTTGAAACGAAAATTGTGACAACGATTCCCAGCAGCACACTTTTGAGAGCCTTTTTCACGTGTTTCCTCTCTTCTTCTTGAGCGAAATGGTCAAATCGGCTTGCAAATGCCCGGCTAGGGTACAACAGAACGAGTAGAGAAGCTGCGGACACACCTGACCGCAATGAGGACTGAAGCTCTGCGAACTCTAGTGCTGAATTTCCAGGGCGCGTTTCAGCCACGCCTCGAAAGTCGGCGGTGAAGGCGAAGGTCTGCGTTTACCGCACATCGACGGAAAATGAAACCGACTGAGTAGTCGAGCCTAGTGTGAACGAAGCCGCGGCGTTCGTTAGGCCTACGGGAGTGCCCGAATTCCCACTGCTGCCGTTCCCTCCTCCACCTCCGCACGACGCAATCGTGAGGAGAGCCGCAATTGCGAGCAAGCCGACCGCGATTTCAACTCTGCGTGGCTTATGCAGCAAGAAGCAAATCATAATAAGCGTCAGCAAGGAAAACGCGATCGTAGTTCGAAATGCGGCCGGCCATGTTCGGGCCATTGGCGCCACGGTCGACGATCCAGTCGTCGAAATCGTAAGCGTGACAGTGGCAGTCGTCGTAGTCGAGCTCAGCGTGATGCTCGCCGGCGATACGCTGCAAGTGCTCTGCTGAGGCAAGTTTGTGCATTGCGGCGCCAAACTGTAGGTACCACTGAACCCACTTATCGAAGTGAACGTCAGTGTTGTACCGCCTGAACCACCCGGATTGGGGACCGTAACGAGTGTCGGATTCGCAGAAATCGAATAACTCGGCCCGATTACGGTGAGAGTCGCTGGCCCCGAGCTCGCCGGTAAATAGTCCGAGTCGCCTGAATAGCTTACTGTGATGGCATGGTTGCCTGCCGTCGTTGGCGAGTATGCCATCGTGGCAATCAGCGTATAGGGTTGAGACGTGTATGCTGCCATTCCCGAAATAGCCGTGCCATTATCGTAAAACGTCATCGTTCCTGTCGGTGGGCTGCTTGATCCGTTTAGATACGCCGACAGCGTCACCGACTCATTAATGTCTGCGGTGCTCGGGGTTACGCCGAATGAACCGAAGACAGGTTGATATTTCGATACCGAAAACATGATTGGCGCGCTCGTCGAAGGTGCGTAGTTCGCGTCACCGGAATATTGCGCCGTCAGTGTATGCGCTCCCACAGTCAGGAACTCTGCCGACCCTGAGCCGCTGTATCCCGCATAGGTCGGCGGCGTCCCCGCCTGATAAGGAATATCGTCGTAGTAAAGGTTGTACAGCGTTAGAGGGGAACCATCCAGAGAAAACGACATCGTACCGAGAAGGCCTTGGCCATCGCTCGTGGTCTGTACCAGCCCTGTTACGGTATTGCTCACCCCATACTGAAGGGCGCCGGTCACAGATGCACTCAAAGTTGTCGGCGCCAAGGCGATGTTAAAACTGCCCATCCCGGTACTCGCAGCGTAGCTCGGATCGCCGCTATAGCTGGCAGACACTGAATAGCTTCCCGCGCCGAGGGATTGAATTTCGGTATAACCTTCGCTGTTCAGAATTGCGATCGGTGTACCTATAAGCGCTATGTCGGTATTGAGCGTGATCGACCCTGTCGGGCAGTTGCTCTCGCCCTTCGAACAATTGCTGGAAATCCCTGTGGTCGGCGAAAACGTAGCTGCAGGGTCGCCGACATCAAAGCGCAATAAGTTGTAACCCGATCCATAAGTAGCACCACTTGCCGAGTAGCTGGTCAGATTTCCGTTGATATCGAATGTGACCAGATTTACGAACGTCTTGCTGCTCTCCGGAGCGACCGTCACGGAAAGCGGCGTGGAAATGCTCGGCGCATATGTTCCATCCCCAGGGTAGTTTGCAGTCACGGTAAATGTGCCACCGGGGAGCGCGCTGGTCGTTCCTGACGCGGCGCCGTCGGTAAGCGCAAAACCTGCCACGCCTTGTTGCCTACTGGATCCGGTTGCCGCGATCAGCGATACGTTCCCCGTCGGTTTTCCCGTTGCGCCGCCTGCGGGGGCTACGCTGACAGCGACGTTTACTGGCTGCCCATGCGTGATGTTGACGGGGCTCGGGGTCAGCGAAAGAGTCGTCGCGCTGCCCGATGTCGTGACGGTATCCCACTTCGTCACTAAATTGTTTGCGTCCACGGAGCCGAGACCCGTTGCCAGGTCATACCCCGTTGTGGTGCTGTAGCCGGAAAGAACGCCGTAGCTGTCCGCGTCATTTGTAACCGTGCAGTCGGGACTCCTTTTTGCGCAAGGCATCGCAATCGTCCCGCCTGCGGGCACATCGTGAAACGCGCTCGGGGCCTCCGCTGCCAGCTTATACAGAATGTAGTTTGCATTGCCCTGCTGGGAATTCGTTTTCTGATTCACAAGCGCCATGATGGCGGCGAACGTCGGTGCCGAAGCGGATGTGCCTCCGATCCCGAGGAACTCGGTGTTAGGGTCTGACGCGTCGCACGACGTGTTTCCAGGTTGCACTGCGTCCGCCTCGCAGACGATATAGAAACTCCCCGACGGGGAGCTCACTGAGGAGAATAACGACACATCCGGGACGTCTCTGCCGCCGTCGCTCGGAACTCCCGAGCCAGTTTGCCAGGCCGGTTTTGGATATCCGCCGCTGCAGCTCGAGACGTCTTGCCCGTTTGAACTCGTGCAATTGCTCTTGCCTCCGGATCCTCCCACCGCGATGACGAAATCGACCAGCTCTGGATTGTTGCAGTTCGTTTCGGCATTCGTGCTAAACCCCAGCAAGGATCCGAAGACGCCGTTTGTGCAACTGTCGTTCCACGTGGTTTCGGGAATATAGGATTTCGCAGAAACCGTTGGGACGCCGGAGGGATCACCCGGCGGCGTTGTGTTCGTCGCATTCCAATACGTCGAAGCATTGGTGAGATCGTTGAAATCGGTGCCGCCGACGGCGACATTGTACGGAGTCGAAGAAAATCCGCTCACCGTCAAGCCGTACATTGCCGGTGCTGGCGCGGGGCCATCATCGCGATCGCATACTGCCGAGCCGCTGTCCCCCGAGGCGACCAGAACGGTTATTCCCTGAGCCGCAGCCTGCTGCCAAAGCTGATTGAAAAATTGATTCCCAGTCGTGCCAAGATCTAATTCGCAGATCCCATAGCTCACGTTCATCACGGGAGCAAGATTATTGTCGACGATGTAGACCGCGGAGAGATCGGCGCCAAGGCTGGCTTCGGTGGTTTCCGATACGACTAGATCGATCGTGGCGTTCGGAGCGATTGCGCCCGACCACTCGGCATCCAGATCGGCCTCTGTTTCCGCGCCTGTCAGGCCGGGGTCCGGGCCGCTCACGACGACATTAAGGTTTGCCGGCGTTGGAAGCCCGAAATAGCTGCGGAAACTGTTTACGTCATTCCCATTGATGTTGCTCTCCGACACCACCGCGATCGTTTGTCCCGTTCCGTCGATGTGCGTCGGGGTCGCATTCCACAACGGCAGCACGTCGTAGATCGTGCCGAAATCGTAGGGACCTAGTGCATAGCAATGTGATGGCTGCACGCCGCAGCCATTCGGAACGTTGAGCGTGAAAAGCGTGGAAGGCCCGCCCGTGCCCGGCACGGCTTTGACCCTTCCAGTTTCCTTCGAACGCGTATATAGGCCGCCGAGACGGTTCATCGAATGCCTGGGGAAATTATGCAGGGTATCGATTCCCGCGACAGCCACCGACAACGCTGCCGGAATCTGCGGGTCACTCGCGTTGGCCCAGTGTTCCTCCCCAGCCACCACGTATTTATGAATTGCGGTGTGAAATGTGTCTTGCACCTGTCCGGCCGTGCCGGAGAACTCGATCACAGTACGGCCGCTCGATACCTTTGCCACCTCGAAGCCATGCGATTGCAGCCACGAAATGATGGATTCAACGTCTCCGTCCGCTAGCCCGAACTTTCCGCCAAACTGCTGGGGCGTCAGCCAAGCGTGGTACAGGGGCGAGGACTTATCATGTTGCTGGTCGAGCAGCGTGTGGAGTGCAGTTTCTTGTTCCGGGCTTCGCTTCAGCACCAACATCATTCTTCGCATTGGCAAGCCGGGAGGAGCGGCTCCTCGATCGAATTCCGCCCGAGCAAGCGGATACGTATTGCCACGCAATACCGTAACGTTGTTGTCGTCTATAGGAGCTGTGACGAGACGCCGCGGCGAGTTTGATTGAGCTAGACCTGTAGGCGGGAGCGCTGCCAGAAGGATCGCAATTAACGAGGATAGAGAAACATGCTTCGCGAGGAATCGGAAGACACGAGGCCGCGACTGGGCTGGGGAGACCATCGCCACACCTACCTTCAAGCCAGGAATGTTAATTGTTTATACAATAACGCGACGCGATTATCAAGATTTCAATACAGGTTCCCGCAACCGCAACGAAGGTGGAGACATATGCTTCGCAGGCGAAGCCGTGAGCTAGCGTGGCCTGCGATAACGCGACAATGCCTCGCAATTCAGTGTGACTACCGGGCCCGGGCCCATCGGTGCGCGCACGCAGCCATCAAACGTGATGAGGCGCTTCCCGTGTTTCGCTGCCGCCACTGTGGTTCCGCTTCGCCTTTTGACGATTGTTTCTCCGGCTGACGATGGGTATGCTCGTGCGTTCTTTATTCGTTCGATGGAAAACGCGATAAACACCGCGCCACAACGCCGCCTGGCCGGGATGCCCGCCTGGCTGGCGTTTTCTCTGCTCACCGTTCTGGTTTGGGGAGCGTGGGGAGTTGTGTCGAAGGTGGCCTCAGCCGGGGTGGACGCAAACACGAATCAGATCTTCTTCATGCTGGGAATCCTGCCGTTAATCCTCGCGGTCTTGCGTTCGCCAAGAATCGCCGTCGGCGGGCAGCAACGTCGCGTTGGTATCTTTTGGGCGTTTCTTACCGGCATTCTGGGCGGAATCGGCAACATCGCGTTTTTTCACGCGCTGGTCATCGGCGGAAAAGCGTTGATCGTCATTCCAGTGACGGGACTCAGTCCTCTGGTGACGGTGATTGTTGCAGTTATTTTGTTGAAGGAAAGGCTCGGCACGTCGCAAAAGATCGGCGTCGCTGCCGCGCTCGTTGCAATCTATCTCTTGAGCGTTTAGGAAGGGGCAATGAGTCACTTTCTTCCGGCCTGGCTGTTTTTCGCATTGATCGCGCTGGCGTTCTGGGGCGTGACCGGCGTGACGTACGAGCTTTCGACGAAACGTATCTCGAGCGAGTTGTCATTTTTATGGTTCGTCTATGCCATGATCGCCATCTCCGCAGTGCTGGTCGTAGCTGTGCCGATTCACTGGCACGTCCGGCCAATCATCTTCTGGCTTGCGGTTGCGGGCGGCACGCTGAACGGGCTTGGTGCGCTCACGAGTTTCGCGGCGCTTGAGTCCGGCGGCAAAGCCTCCATCGTGCTTCCCCTGATCTCATCATTTCCGTTGGTCACAGCCGCGCTCGCCGTGGGATTTTTGCACGAGCGGATCACGATGACTCAGGCGTGGGGCGTCGGCTTGGCCATCGTTGCGGCGATATTGCTTTCGTTTGAGCCGAGGCCGGCTGCTCCGGATAAGCGAAGCTAGCGTTTCGAAAACCAGTTGGTCTTCGACAGCGGTCTCGCCGTGCGCGCCAAATCGCCAATCGAATAGCCGGCCGCTTCGCGCTGCCCGCGCGCCCTCGGCTTCGCTATTTGGCCTTGGAATTCTCCGTCTTCGAAATAAAATCAGCCACGTTATCGTGCAGCGCCTTCAGCGAAGCCTGGTGTGCGTAAACCATGTGCCCCGATTCGTAAAATTGAAATTCGATATTGCTTTGCAGTTTGGCCGGGATCGGCAAATGCTGCATTTCGTAGATGCCTTCATAAAACGGCGTTGCAAGATCGAAATATCCGGCGTTCAGCAACACCTTGAGATCGGGATCGTACTTCATGGCGATCGCCAAGTCCGGCATGACGTTCGTCGCTTGCTGCAACGGCTGCGGAGTTCCGGGAGCTTGATGCAGAAAATTCCACGATTTCCAAATATCGATGTCCGGCTTGTATTCTTTGTTCTCGCCGTACTTCAGCTCCTTGCGCACGTAATCATTAAATGCGGAGACATAGGCCGAGCCGATTGCAGCCGATTGCGGATCGTACTCTGCCTCTTTGCTGAGCGGATCGAAGGTGGGTCCGGAAAAGCGGGTGTCCAGCCGGCCTGTCGTTATATCGCCCTCGTCCTGCAGCATCTTCTCGAATTCCCCGCCGTTGATGCGCAAATCGGCTTTCTCGATATATTCCACGGGCAAGCCGGTGTACTGATGCAGCTTTTGAGCCATTGCGTGCCGCTGATCCGCCGGGAGCGCGGCACCGGCTGCGAGCGCCTGCGCGTACTCATTCATCGCGAAGTGCTCGACTTCAATCAGCAGCGGCGCCAACTCCGGATGTTCGTCCGGCAGCTTATGGTGATACCACGCCGATGCCGCGTACGTGGGCAGCGCCAGCTGGTACGGCAAATCGACGCCCGGATTGAATTGCGGTTCGTCCGCACTGAAGTTGAAATTTAATATTTGCGACAGCAGGATCACGCCGTTGAAATCGAGCTCGTGGTCTGTTTCGAGCAGTCGAACCAGTAAGGCGGATCGCGTGGTGCCATAGCTTTCGCCGAACATGTACTTCGGCGAATTCCAGCGCCCGTATTTTCCGAGGAACTGAACGATGAAATCGGCGAATGCGTTTCCATCCGGATCGACACCGTAAAAAGCCTTTTCTCCATCCTTGCCGCTGATCCGGCTGAAGCCGGTTCCCGGCGCGTCAACGAAGACGAGATCGCTCGCGTCCAGCAAACTGTAGTCGTTGTTCACCACCGAATAGGGCGCCGCCGGCGTGTGCGAATCATCTGCCGTCACCACGCGCTTCGGCCCGAATGCGCCCATGTGAAGCCACACGGTCGAGGAGCCTGGGCCGCCGTTATACAAAAATGTCAGCGGACGCGGCGCTCCCTTCGTGTCCGATTTGAAGTACGCGACGTAGAACATGCTCGCTTCGGGAGGCGGATTCTTGAAGTCATCGTTTGCGTGATTCTGCGGAACGTCATCCCAACCTTTCGGGTGGACGACGATTGTGCCGGCGTAGGCGTCGTAATTGACGGCCGCTCCGCCAACCGTCACCGTTCCTTTGCTGGACTGCTGCTCGGGCTTGAAGTGCTCGATCTGCTGCAATTCTGGCCTACAGCAGGATGTAGCATCGCGATCCTGCGTCTGCGCAGCCAGTGCGGGCGCCCCGCAAGCCGCAAATAAGAATGCGGCGATCCATGAAATCAGCTTTCGCATTTAGCGTGCCTTTCTCGATTGTGTAATCGGCGGCTCTTCTTTGTAATTTTGCGTGAGGCAGGAAATTACACTTCTCGTCACCGAAAATCAATTGAGGAAGAAAATCACGGAGCGGGTTTTGGCCATACAAACTTCGCTACTTTTCTTGCGCCGCTGGGAGAGATTTCAGATAGGCCACAATCGCTTTCGCATCGGCATGCGTCATGTGATAGATGTGCATCGGCGGCCGCAGCGCCTCGCCCTCGGGCCCGACACCTTGCTCCAGCACGCGCTCGGCTTGTGACTCCGTCAAGCTTGGCAGCCCCGCCAGCGCGGGCGCTCGTTCCGCCCAGCTTGAATTCGGATGTACTGGCGTGATCCAAATCGCCGCGCCCTGGAGCCATTCATCGCGCTTCAGTTGACCCTGTGCGTCACGAGGCGTGTGGCATTCGGTGCATTTGGCGACCTCTTCCGCAAGATACTTTCCACGCGCAATTTCACTATTTTTGTCGGAATTTTTGTCGGGCGCTTGTGTTGCCGGACTTGACTGGGCGAGTGAAACCGCGAACGCAACACTGAGAACCACAAGAGTGAAGCTCAGTCTTTCGAACATAGATGTTTGTATTATTGCGCGCTTACCAAACCGAATCCATACGTTGAGAACCGTAATTCGTGAAGCGTAGAACTGTACGTCTGAAGCTTCATGGGCGGAGTTCGCCAATCATGCAGCGGACTCGGAATTCCGCGCGTCTTATAGGTAGGAGGTTCGCGCACTGCTTCCGGAGCGGGATCGCGAGAAACCGCAGAAGGAGGCTCTGAAATGATTGGAATGAATTTCGAAAGTTTTGTGACCTTTTTGATCCTCGGAATTGTCGCAGCGATCGTAATGCATTCTCTGGTCCGGTATAGAATCATGGGGGGGATCGACGGCTTCGTTGCGAAGTGGATTGCAGGCTGGATTGGCGCCTGGCTTGGATCGCCGGTGTTGGGACACTGGTGGTTTCAAATCCAGAACGTCTACGTAATCCCAGCATTGATTGGAGCGTTCGTCGGAGCGTTTGCAGTTGCTTACCTGACGAAAGCTCAGGCTGTTGCGATCGGGACCGTGCCGTCACTTAAGGTCGTGACGGCCGGCGTTGTACCTGAACTGGCGAGAAAGGCTAGTTAAACATCGACCGCGCTCTCGCATTCCGGAGCGTGCGGAATCTCTCGAAGTTTCCCGCAGTCGTTTTTAGTCTGCCGTCGCCTGTCGACGAAAATCGCCGCGGATTTCTGATTCGGATGTTCACCTCCTGAGGCCCTTGTCTGCCTGGACACCTCGACTCGAACTTTCTCCCCGGCTTGCAACGGTTCGAACTATATTGCTGGCGATTTCCCGCGGTCCGCTTGCGTCATTGACTCGATGAGGAGGAGTCTATGTGGTGGAGCAAGCAGACCCGTGAAGTAAAGCCGTCGTTTTCTCCCGCATTTCTTTCCGCCAGCAAGCTGGAAGTTCCCGTCGCGAAAGAATTTACCGAAGCCGTGTTCCGGAAGGTCGCAGCCGATGAAGATGTCCGCGTGGATAGCGTGATCGAAAATCCGATTTCGCTGAAGTGCCGTCGTCTAACGATCGGCCCCACGGCCAAGGCCCGGGGCGACGTGACGGCAAAAGAAGTCGTTGTCCATGGCGAAATGTCCGGAAGCCTTCGAGGCGCTGACCGGATCGAAATCAAAGCAAGCGCATCGGTGGTTGGCGATCTCACCACGCGCCGCATCGTCATCGAGAATGGCGCGTTTTTTAAAGGCACGGTGCAAATCGAGAGGCGCCGGGCTCCGCGCGGCGTGCCCGAATTCGCAGAACTCGCGGCCGTATAGCCCTAGCCGCCGGGCAATCGGCCGGGCCTATTAGGATTGCGAAATGCGGCAGAAGCTGCCGTTCGCCGGAGGGGCGCGCCACGCCGGCGTTGTTACTCGCCGTCCGCTGGCTGCGGTCGTTTCTTTGGCTCCGGCTGCATTTTCATGAAGGGCACAGGCGGGAGCGGCGGCGGAGCGGATGCCTGAGCAAATTCGAGCAAGAATTCCTGCACATTGAATCGAAAACCGTTGCGACCCCGCTTTTGCGCCTCGTGCGCCCGAACGTACTTTCCGCTGTGAAGCAATACCCGCGCCTTTTCCGTGTCCGCCATGTAGGGACCGATCACTTCACGAAGGATCCGGTCGCGCAGTTCTTCGCTCTTCAGATGAAACATTACTTCAACGCGTTCGTAAATATTGCGATGCATCCAATCAGCGCTGCCTAGATACACTTCGGACTTTCCGCCGTTTCCAAAAACGAAAACGCGGCTGTGCTCGAGAAATCGCCCGATGACGCTGCGCACGCGAATCCGGCTGCTGAGCCCACGCACGCCGGGCCGCAACGCGCAAGCGCCGCGCACGATCAGTTCAATCTGCACTCCCGCCTGTGAGGCCCCGTATAGCGCCCGAATGATGTTTTCATCGAGCAACGAATTCACTTTCGCGATCAAAAATGCCGGGCGCCCTTTTCGCGCGTGTTCGGCTTCGCGCTCGATCAAGCCCGCGCAGCTTCTCCCCAGATTCAACGGCGCGACGAACAGCGGATTGTAATTTGGGCGTTCTGAATAGGCGGTCAAATAGTTGAAAACGTGGTGCACCGACGAAGTGATTCGCGCATCGCTCGTGAGCAAACTCAAGTCCGTGTAAAACTTCGCAGTCGAAGGATTGTAGTTCCCAGTGCCGAGATGCGCGTAACGCCGTGTTTGCCCATCGGCTTCCTTGCGTGCGATGAGCGCAAGCTTGCAATGCGTCTTGAGCCCAACCACGCCGTAATAAACCTGCACTCCCGCTTCCTGCAAATTCCGCGCCCAGCGAATGTTGGACGCCTCGTCGAACCGCGCCTTCAGCTCGACGACCACCGCGACTTCCTTCTTCGCGGCCGCGTCAATCAACGCGCGCACAATCGGCGAATTTTCGCTCGTGCGATAAAGGGTTTGCTTGATGGAAAGCACGGCGGGATCCTGCGCGGCGCTTTCGATAAAACGCACGACGGTGGCGTAAGAATCGTACGGATGGTGCAGCAATAGGTCGCGTTTGCGAACGAGCTCGAACAGCGACGACGCACCCGGCTTGAGCGCGACTTCGCGCGGCACGAACGATTTGAATTTGAGATCGGGCCGCGGCGTCTCCTCGTACAAATGAAATAGTCTCGAAAGATTGATCGGCCCGTTGACGCGGAAAACCTGCCACGGCGCAAGCCGGAAGTTTGTTTCAAGCCGGTCGATGATCTCCTGATTCGCACCGGCCTCGATCTCCAGGCGCACCGCCGCGCCCTTTCGACGCCGGTGCAGTTGCGTATCCACCGAATCGAGCAGATTCCGCGACTCTTCCTCTTCCAGATAAAGATTGCTGTTGCGCGTCACTCGAAAAGCGGCGGCCGAAAGTATTTCGTAGCCATGATAGAGCCGCTCGGCGAATGCATGCACGACGTCATGGAGGAAAACGTACTCGACGCTTCCCTCCTCCGAAGGCAGCCGCACAAGCCTCGGCAACGCCCGCGGCACCGTCACGACTCCGAGATACGTGTGCGCCGGGCCTCTTCGCTTCCGGCGCAGCAGAAACGCCAGGCAAAGAGCTTTGTTCAATACATGCGGAAAAGGATGCGCGGGATCAACTGTGACCGGCGTAAGCAGCGGCTCGACCGTTTTTGTGTAAAAGTTCCCGATGTATTCCCGCGCGGCCGGGCGCAGCTCCGCGAGGCTTAATACACGTATCGATTCCGCGGCCAGTTCGGGAACCAGCTCCTCCCGCCAGCATTCGTATTGCTCCTCCACAAATTTGTGGATTCGCTCCTCAAGTTCGGCCAACACAATCTCGGGAGTTCGCCCATCAGGGCCCGGCTCGCGATTGCCGTGTTCCACTTGCTGCAAAATTCCCGCCACGCGAACTTCGACGAATTCATCGAGGTTGCTCGCCGTGATGGCGAGGAACTTGATGCGCTCCAGAAGAGGGTTATTCGAGTCGCGCGCCTCTTCGAGGACTCGTTCGTTGAATTGTAGCCAAGAAAAATGCCGGTTCAGGAAAGCCTGGGGACCGACGAATCCATTCCGCTTCATCACTGCCTCTGCCGCGACGACGTTATCTTTGAATTGTTACTGTGGCGTTAAAGCGCATCTTATCGCGACGTCGCGCTCGTATGCTCAAACCCCTTGCCATCGAAATTGAACCCAAGCATCATACGCCGTGACTCGTACGATGCCTTTTCCACTCTCGCGCGCTGGATTTACTTGACCAGCCTCCTCCCAGACGGCCGGACGGCTGTCGCCTGATCCGCTGAAATCGCGCTGAAATTCGTTCGCCGACGCAACATTCAACCGGAGCCGCCAAAGTGACGCGTGTTCGCGCCTCGCGCGCTTCCACTCATGAGGAGATTAGCGATGAAACTCTCTACGCGATGGACTGGAACCTTGAGCGCGATTTTTCTCTCGGCGATTCTTGCGAGTAGCTTGCTTGCAACCTTCAGTTCGCGTGCGGCAAATTCGAGAACTCCTTCACCAGACGCCGCCCGGCCCGCGCGCACGTTCGAATTCACGTACAAAGTACTTGTCCCCGCCATTGCAACGTCGCACGATGCGCTTCGAATCTGGATCCCGCTGCCATCCTCGGATTGCTGGCAAACGATTGCGGACTTGAAGATCGAAAGCCCCGTCGCCTATCAAGTGAAAACGGAAGAGCGCTTCAGCAATCAAATGGCCTACTTCAACGTCGACGCGCAGCACGCAAGCGCTCCATTCGAAATCACCGTGCACTTCATCGCCACGCGCAGCGAGCACAGAGTGGATCTTGTCGCCGCCCATCCTGGTTCGGACCCCCTGGCCGCTCACGACGAGGCCGTTTTGCGCTTCCTGCAGCCCGATCGACTCGTGCCCATCGATGGAACCATCGGCGATCTTTCGAAAGAGCAAACCGCCGGCGCGAACACGCAGCTCGAAAAAGCCCGCAAGATTTACGAATACGTCGTCGCCACGATGCGCTACGACAAATCAGGGAGCGGTTGGGGCCATGGCGATGCGATTTGGGCCTGCACTGCCAAGCGCGGCAATTGCACCGACTTCCACTCGCTCTTCGATGGAATGGCCCGGGCCGCGGGAATTCCCGCCCGGTTTGAAATTGGATTTCCGCTGCCGGACGACAAATCCCTGGGCGATATCCCCGGTTATCACTGCTGGACCGAGTTCTACATCGAGGGCATCGGCTGGATTCCGATCGACGCGTCGGAAGCCTGGAAGCATCCCGAAAAGCACGATTATTTCTTCGGGGCGAATGACGTCAATCGCGTGCAGTTCTCCATGGGCCGCGATCTTCGCTTGAGTCCGCCGCAGCAATCCGATCGGCTCAATTATTTCGTCTATCCCTACGCCGAGCTCAATGGAAAAACATTCGACCAGCTGCAATCGCACTTTTCCTTCCGCGACGTTCCGTCGGCCGCGGCCGGCTCCGCAACCGCTGGCGATGAAGGAGATGCTTCACGCACACCAACGCGCTGATCGATTTATCTCGCTTCATCTTCTTGGGCTGCGCGAATTCGTAGTAGCCTATGGCCTCGATTATGGCCGTCCCGATTGACAAGTTGAGCGAGCTTGCATCTCGCCCGAGTTTGGATGCCGCTCTCAATTTTCTGCGCCAATATGACGCGGCTTCCGCCGCCGCTGCCGTGATGGCGTTGCCCTTCGAGCAGCAGCGCGCACTCTTCCGGAAAATGCCGGTCGACTACGCGTCTACGCTTGTCGGTCATTTCCCCTATTTTCATGCCTATGTGCTGCTGCATTCTCGCCCAGCCACCGAAATGCACGCCATCGTCGAAGCGATGGATCCCACCGAACGCGACGATTTCCTCGATTCGCTGCCCGAAGAGGCGTGGCAGAGCCTCATGCGCACACTTTCCGAAACTCACGCGCTCGCTCCTTTTCCGGCGGCGGAGACTCGCGCCACGGAGACAACGGCGACGATCCCGGCGCCTGCGCCCGTTGAAATCCAATCCGCGCCACCTATAGAGCCCCAGCTTTCGCCGCCAATCGAGCTTCAGCCGGCAGACGTCGCGCCTGAACCAGCTCCTGCGCCAATCCTCGAAGCTCGAAAGATCGAAAAGCGCTACAAGCAGCCGGACGGGCACGAAATTGAAGTCGTCGCGCCGATCGATCTAACCCTCGAACCAGACACGATTCTTGCCGTTCTGGGACCATCAGGATCCGGAAAATCCACAGTTCTTCGAATGCTTACCGGCTTATTGCCGCCCTCGGGCGGTCAAGTCTTGTGGCACGGCGTGCCCGTAGCGCAATGCAGTCCCAACGTTGCCATCGTGTTTCAAAGTTTCGCGCTATTTCCATGGCTCACCGTAATCGAGAATGTCGAAGCTCCGTTGCTCGCGCGCGGTATCGATGAGGAAGAGCGTCATCGCAAGGCGCTTCATGCGCTTTCCGTCGTCGGCCTTGGGACTTTCGACACCGCTTTTCCGAAAGAACTTTCCGGCGGAATGAAGCAACGCGTCGGATTTGCTCGCGCCTTGGCGGTTGAACCCGAAGTCCTCTTCATGGACGAACCGTTCTCCGCACTCGACGTCCTCACCGCCGAAAACCTGCGCGGCGAGCTGATGGAGTTGTGGCTCGCGAAGAAGATTCCCACGCGCAGCATTTTCCTGGTGACTCACAATATTGAGGAAGCCGTTCTTCTCGCCGACAGAATTATTGTCCTCGGGAAAAGTCCTGCGACGATCCGCGCCGATTTTCGCGTGCCGCTCGAACGCCCCCGCGATCGAAAATCAGCCGGGTTCCTTCTTTACGTGGATTACATCTACAAAGTTCTCACGCAGCCCCAGCTTGAACTCGCTCCTCCATCCGCACCGGCGCGCGGCGCGCGGGTTCCCTTGCAAATCCTGCCCCACGCCCGGCCTGGGGGCGTCGCGGGCTTGCTCGAATTGCTCGTCGATCGCGGCGGCGATGAAGATATGTACCATGTCGCCGAAGATCTTCTTCTCGAGTTGGACGATCTTCTGCCGATCATCGAAGCGGCTACGATGCTGGGCTTCACGACGATGAACGAAGGTGACGTCGTCATCACGCCGGATGGCCGCGAGTTCGCCAACGCGACCATCACGCAACGAAAAATTCTCTTTCGCAAAGCTGTGCTCGGTCGCGTCGCATTGCTCCAGCAGATGAAAATAGCTCTCGAGAAAAAGTCGGACCATAAAATGCCTCTCGAGTTCTTCCGCGATTTGATGGACGAGCACTTCACGTCCGAGGACGCTCAGAAACAAATCGAAACGGCTTTGACCTGGGGCCGCTTCGCCGGCATCTTCACCTACGACTCCGAAACTGACGAATTAACGCTCTACCAACCCGCAGAACCCGCCGGCGCCACCCGGGCCGGCTCAATCGACTGATGCCGCGCCCGAACCGACCACCCTGGGGAGTTCCGGGCTGGGGGAAGTTGCCCGTCGTTCTCCCGTCGCTCGCGCGTGAACTGCCGATCGTTCTCACGGCGCTGGCGCTTCTGTACGCGCTTCTCTCTTTGAGTCACGCTTGGCTGGCGCCCGTAGGTGCAGGCACGGAAATCAGCTTGTCGTCAGGCGCGCTGCCGAAATATGCGATGTTCTCGCTCTTGCGCATTGCCATCGCCTATGTTGTGAGTTTCGGCTTCACTCTCGTTTACGGTTACGTCGCCGCATACAACGCGAAAGCAGAGCGCATCCTGGTCCCGCTTCTCGATACGTTGCAATCCATTCCCGTGCTGAGCTTTTTGCCCCCTGTCATGGTGGCGATGGTTGCGCTCTTCCCTACGAAACAGCTCGGCGTCGAACTCGGCTCGATCTTGCTGATCTTCACCGGCCAGGTCTGGAACATGACCTTCAGCTTTTATTCTTCGCTGAAAAGCATTCCGGAGGAGATGCGGGAAGTCGCGGAGGTTTATCGTTGGAGCTGGTGGCAGCGCTTCGTCGAAATGGAGCTTCCCTTTTCTGCGATTGGGCTGGTGTGGAACTCGATGATGTCTGTTGCCGGTGGCTGGTTTTTTCTCATGGCATGCGAAATGTTTGTCCTCGGAAGCCGCGATTTTCGATTGCCTGGCCTGGGCTCCTATCTGCAAACGGCCGCCAATGCGGGTGACAGTCGCGCCATCGTCTGGGGGCTCCTCACGATGATTGGCGTCATCGTCCTGATGGACCAGATCATCTGGCGTCCGGTGATCGCCTGGGCTGAAAAATTCAAATTCGAGCAAGTCGAGGCAATCGAGGCCCCGCACTCACCCGTCCTTGACTTGATTCGCAGCTCGCGAATCGTGCCCCTCGTCGCCCACGCCTTCTTCGAGCCCGCATTCGAGCGCGCGAGTCTCTACTTTGCCGCGAAGCACAACGCCGAAACGTCACCCGCCAGGCCCAAATCAACGCTTGTCTGGCTTGGCCGTATTGTGCTGCTCGCCGCCGTCCTCGGGCTCGGCTACGCGCTATTCAAAATGTGCGGGCTCCTGGTGACCGTCAAGCCTTCCGAAGTGCGCAGTATTTTCTGGGGAGCCGGCGCGACATTTCTTCGCGTCGAGCTGACTCTTGCTCTCGCGGCTCTCTGGACCATTCCTGTTGGCGTCGCTCTCGGAATGAATCCGCGTCTTTCCGCGATCGCCCAGCCCATCGCCCAAGTGGCCGCGTCCGTTCCCGCGACCGCTCTCTTTCCCGTGATTTTGCTCATTCTGATTCGCGTCGGCGGCGGACTGGGAATCGGTTCCGTCGTCTTGCTGTTGCTCGGCACGCAGTGGTACATCCTCTTCAACGTGATTGCAGGCGCGAGCGCCCTTCCCACCGATTTGAAAGAAGTTTGCGGCGTTTTCCGTTTCGGACGCCTGGAGCGTTGGCGCGATCTCATCCTGCCCGGGATTTTTCCTTATCTCATCACCGGCTTCGTCACGGCTTCCGGCGGCGCCTGGAACGCGAGCATCGTTGCGGAATATTTCCATTTCCAGGGCAAAACGTTTTCGACCGTCGGCCTCGGCGCCGTCATCAGCGGCGCCACTGATAATGGAAACTTTCGCCTGCTTCTCGCCGCGACCGTCGCTCTCGCCGCGATGGTCGTAACGATCAATAGGCTCGTCTGGCGTCCGCTCTACGGCCTTGCCTCGACCAAGTACAAGCTCGAGTCGTGAGTGATGCGCTCCCTGAATTTTGGCTTTACTTGCGCTCCCGTGAGGTCTATATGAATTTCACTCAAGTACGTTGGGGCCGCGCGCTGTTGGGCGGGTTTTTGGCGGAATTATCGGTCTTTGCCATCGTCTTTCCAGTGCGCTCGCTATTCGGCCAGCGAGCCTTTCTGGCATCGATTCTGATCGCCTCCGCCGTGATGCCGTTCATCTTCGCTCTGTGGGTGTGCAGGCGGGTCAATTCCGAGTTCGTACTTCACGGAGCGCTTGTGGGTATAGTCGCCGCGCTGATTTATGTCGGTCTGGCTTGGGGCCAGCCCGAGCCGCTGCTTTACAAAATCGCCCACGGACTGAAGATCGTCGGCGGCATCGCCGGCGGTCTGGTTGCGTCGCGTCGGCTGTAACCCACTGAAATAGTTGCGAATGCGGGCCAAACGCGGCCTTCTTCGATCCAGGCTTCCTCGTTGCGAGATTCCAGGCGTTCGTGTAAGATGCTCCCGATGATACCCGGTTCCCAGAGGATGGTGCAGTGCGCTTGTAGTTGCGAGTGTTGCGCGTGTGTGTCCTCTGGCATGGGGAGCCCGGCAATCTAGAAACCGATTCAAACTCAGCTTTCTAGAACCCACCGCCAGAGTCCAAACGGCAGGTGGGTTTTTTATTTTGGAATTTCAATTCAAAGGAGAAAGGCGATGTCCGAATACAAGCATCCCGAAGTGCTGGTCTCCACTGAATGGGTCGCAGACCATCTCAACGACCCGAAGGTGAGGCTGGTCGAAGTCGACGTGGATACATCCGCCTATGCGCAGGGCCACATTCCCGGCGCGGTCGGTTGGAACTGGCAAACTCAGCTGCAGGACAATATTCGCCGCGACTTGATCGATAAGGCCGCGCTCGAGCGCCTGCTCGGCCAGTCCGGAATTTCCAACGACACGACCATCCTGCTCTACGGTGACAACAACAATTGGTTTGCCGCCTATGCCTTCTGGCAATTGAAATATTACGGCCACAACGACGTGCGCCTGATCAATGGCGGGCGAAAGAAGTGGATCGAAGAGAAGCGGCCGCTGACCACCGACGCTCCGAAGATTTCTCCCGCGAAATACACAGCGAAGACTCCCGACGAGTCCATTCGCGCGCGAAAAGAGCAAGTCTTCGCGATTCTCGAAAAGCGCAACACCGGCGACCTTGTTGATGTCCGGTCGAACGACGAGTTCATCGGCAAGGTTCTCGCGCCCCCAGGACTGAACGAAACCGCTCAGCGTGCGGGACACATTCCCGGCGCGGCAAACATTCCGTGGGCGCAGGCCGTGAACGAGGACGGCACATTCAAATCCGTCGACGCGCTTCAACAGCTCTATGGCGGCAAGGGCGTCACCGGTAAGAATGAAGTCATCGCCTACTGCCGCATCGGCGAACGCAGCTCCCACACGTGGTTCGCGCTCAAGTATCTTCTCGGATTTAACAACGTGAAGAACTATGACGGATCGTGGACCGAGTGGGGCAATCTCGTCGGCGCGCCGATCGAGAATATCTACGCCAAGGCCGCTGCGGCGTCAAACTAGTCGCACGCAAAAGACGATTTGTCATTCCGAGGACGACCCGATTAGGGCCGGGCGGGGAATTTGCATTTCGCCTTGGTCTACTCGACGTCTCTCACCGCGCGTTCTGAGCCACCGCCGCCGGGGGAACGAGCCTCTTCAATGTCTCTTCGACGCCGGCGGGCTTGAATCCGAATGGGCCGGGCGCCGATTTGTACGCGACGCGCCCGTCTCGATCGATCACGTAGAGCCGGTCCGGCCAGCCGGTGTACGCGCGCTCGGTCGCGTTGTCGAATGAATCCACGACGGCCGGAAATTTGATGCCAAGCTTTACGACGCAGAGCTTCCCCATCTCGCTCCGCTCGTCAAAATTCTTCGGGCTCGCGAACAGCACGTGATCGTCAACGTTGTCCGGGTCCTGCCAGACGTCCGTCGTGTGCGCCTCGCGAATGTAAACGACGTAAAATGCAGCCCGGCCCGTGTATTGCTCGTAGAGTTTATTGAGGACGGGAACCTCCCGCCGGAATGGCGGTCAGGTATAACTTCCAAAAACGAGCACGACGGGCTCTTGCCCGCGCGCGGATGACAACTGGAAATGGCTCTCGTGGTCGGGGCTCTCCAAAGAAAAATCCGGCGCCATTTCTCCCACTTCGATGGTGCCCCTTCTCGCAACGTTCCACAGCGGCCTGAATGGAAGCACTACGAATGCCGGCCACGGGACGTACTTCATCGTCCGCGCGAAATTGTCCGGCGATCGATGCATGATGGCGAAAAGCGCGCCCGTCACGCAGGCATACAGAACCACCAGCGCTGCGAAAATTGTGATCAGCTTTTTCATAGAAAAAATACGTCAGCGCGCATCGCCTGTTGGCGCGTTTTCAAACGGGCAACGCTACACGCCAACCGCCGTCGAGTCTCTAGTATTTTCAGAGTACTTCATCGTCGCAGAAAATGCGCCTGCAAAACCGCCGGGGATTTGATGGCCATGGGGTGCGAGATGTGGACGCAAGAGGGGCCAAATTATGTGGCGATTAGAACGGGACCCCATCCTGTGTTTTCAATGATTTACAGGACATTCTAATTCCGTCGGTGTGGCGATTAGAAATCAGGGGAAAAGGCCGCCGCGGCGTTCGATCAGATGCCCTAAAGCGCGGCAACGACGGCACTGATGGAGTGATTGAAATCGGCTTTGCCATCGAGGTAAGGCTGCCAGTACGTCTCAAGCGCCCGCTGATAATTTTCCCAGCCGCGGGTGTAGACGCCGTTCTGGTAGGCATAGGGCGTGTACGGCGCTGGAACGTTTCCGGGCGCAGATCCGGGGAAATTCAATTTGCCCTGAGCCGCCGCGCGCCGGATGATTTCGCCCGTCGTGTAGAACAGCAGCGCGTGCCACAGATCGCGCGGAATCGGCATGTCGCGATCGTGGCAGGCGGTAACGATCGCGTCCTGCACGGTCGTCGCCAGCGCATGCGACGCTTCGTGGAACAAAATCTCAAATCCCGCCAGTCCCTGATTGCGCGGATCGGTGCTCGAAACCGTGATGTGCGTCGGATCGAGCGATGTGTACGCGCCGAACGGCCCGGCATATTCGCTCACGTCCACTCGGATCGGATCGCTTGGCCACCTCGCTCGATATACGGTGGCCAGCTCGTTCGCCAACGGCAGGCCCGTCCTCCGGACCAGCGGCGCGACATTCGCGATCCATGCCCGGTTCGCCTGGTCGTGCTTCGGCCACCAGCGCTCGCGATACATCGGCGCGGCACCCTCGAGCGCGTTTACCAAATCCTGCGGCAGTCCGGACAAGCACGTCGGCGACGTTTTTCCCGATAGATCGGTGCACGTCTCAAGATCCGCGAGCCGGTTGTTCGTCAGCACCATCGATTCGTCGAAAAGCAGATCGTGGTGCGCCATTTTTTTTTCGTAATATGTCAGCGCCGATTGCCAAGCGGCCGATTCACTCTCGCGATATTTCGCCGCATAACTGGTCGAATCCTCCACGCTTCCCGCGTTCAGCGGTTTCGGCGGCTTCGCCCCGGCGCGGACGCCCGTCAATTGTTCGTGCTCGCGCGCTTTCTCGTACAGAAAATGGTGCAGATTCAGCCAAAAGCCGCTGTGCAATTCGAAGATTGGCCGCGGAGTTTCAAGATCGTCTTCCTGGCTGAGCCCTCTGCTTTCGGACGAGCCCCGCAGCGGCGCGGGGCTCTGTGCCGCCGCGATCGCCGGAATCAGCGCTGCGAGCGCCCACGCGATTCCCCGCGCGCAAATCGCCGCAGCTCGATTTCCCCTCATGATTGAATTATAGACGGACTGGCACTCATTTCCAGCGCGCCCGCAGGAGTTACTGCACCGTCGCCTTGGGGCCCGCGGGCAAGGGCGACGCGTGGTGCGCGACGATGTACCACACACCGTTCTGCCGCACGAATATGTTCGTCGCTTGGGTCAGCGCTTCATCAATTCCATCCGAGTACGCGCTCGTCACTTTCTCCGTGCACGCCACCCATCCCACATCGCCTTCCACGTGCACCAGAATCGCGCCCAGTGCTATTTTTGCGCGTCGCGTATTCGAAAAAATCCGCACCCAGCTCTCGCGCACTTCCTCCCAGCCAATCAGCAAATCCCAGCCCGGATGCACGCATTGCACCCAGTCCTCGTGCGCCCAGATTTCGTCCATCTGGTTGAGATCCAGCAACTCGAACGCGGCATAGTAGCGCCGGTTCGCGTCGCGCAGCGCGTTCTCGGGAGACTGCATGGCCAAGACTGTCTCAGGCGGCATAGGTGTATCGCAAATTGTATAACGCCGGGCTGCGTGCTCGCAGCGGATTCGCTTCGTGCGGTGCCACAAAACATTCGATGGGATTCATCGCAGCGCTCGATCGTGCGCAGCGTGTGATGCCGGCGCAAAGCGCCGCGGTGATTCACTCCTGCGATTCCTCGGCGGGCACGGCAGGATCGTCGGATGTCGCGCTCTCCCCATGTTTGTCGCCGCCGTGTATCTTTCCCGCCGCGTCGAGGAAGAACGATCGCCGCCCGTTCTTGCCATACGCTTCCGGCGTCGCCGTGATCTCATACCCCGACACAGCTCCGTCCGCGCCCGTCACCACGCGATAGCGAAATCGGTAGCCGCCCAGCGACCCCGACGCAAGTTGCGCTCCAATCAAATTTGCTTGCTCCGGCGAAACTTGGTTTTCCGGTGCCGGACCCAGTTGCTCGAGCGATTGCGGAAAATCATCGAACGCGCGCTGGTACGTTCCAATCGCCGTTTGTAGATCGAGCACGGAATGTATCGCGTCCACTTCGCGGCTCACTGTATCCTCTTCCTGCCACCGGGCCGCAAGCTGCCGAATATCAAACATCACCAGCCCAATCGAGAGAACCCTCCATCCTCCCGCTTCGCGCACCATTCCAAATTCCGTCTCGTTTCCGCCTTTAATTTTCACCGGAATGAACGCCAAATTTTGTCCCGCCCGTGGCACTCCCAGTTGAAATTCCGCCGTTGCCACCGGCACTTCGCATCGCAGCTCCGGATGCCCGTTTGCGTCCGACGAAAGCAAGGGATGTCCGGCTTCATCCGTCAGCGCCAGCCGGTTCAGCACGGCCGCACGCTGATCCGACGGGAGCTCTCGAAACGCCACGGCATTGTCGGGCGTCAGGTATTTGGCAAATTGCGATTCGTCGCGTTTGCACGCCGCAGAAATTGCGGAGACGAGCGCGGCCGACGGATCCGCCTCCGTCACATTCGCACTCTCGACGCTCGCCGTATTCGTTGTGCCCGGCGTGCTCGGCGCGTTTGGCGCGCTCGACGTGCTGTGCCCCGTCTGCGAGTCCACCTGCGCCCGCGCAGTCGCGCCGCTCAGCAACGCCACCGCGCACACCAGCCCCGCATGACCCACGCGCGCAGAATACCGAACCAATGCCTTCAAATCTTCTCCCCCGTCAAAATTCTCGCCAGATTCGCGGAGAATTTCGATCGCGGCATGACGTCCCGGCAGCCCGCTTCCCTCGCCCTCTCAGCGAGTTCGGTCTGCACATGAGAAAGATATGCAATCACCGGCGTGGGGTTGCCCGTTTCATTCAAGCGCTGCAGCGCCTCGATTGCTCCATTCCGGGCGTTCAAATCCACAATCGCCAGTCTGGGCTTCGCGCGTTCCACTTCGATCAGAAACTCGTCGCCGGTCCCGCACGTCGCTACGGAGACTCCGCTTTGCCGCGCCGTCTCGGAGATTTTCGCTTCGAAGATCAAATCGTCCACCAGGACCACAACATCCGCCATTTTCGCCTCCACGTCTTCCGACTTACGATCTCGCGCGCGCTCCCATTTCGACAAAGTTCCTCGGTTACGGTATAAAGAAAGTTATCAGCATCGCGAGGCTATCGTGACATCGAATCATAACGACGACGAATTGCCCGGGCTAGCGATTCTCGAACAGACACCCATCATAATCGAAAAGATTCTCCGCACCGCCACCGACGAACAGATGCACTGGAAACCCTCTCCGGAGCGCTGGTCGGTCAGTGAAGTCCTCGCGCATCTGGCCGAAGTCGAAGTCGTCGGGTTTCGCGAGCGCATCCAGAAAATGCTTGAGAGCGACTCGCCGCAGCTCGAAGCCTACGACCAGAACGCCGCCTACGCCACGGGCCGCTATTCCGCGAAAAAAGCCCGCGAGAATCTTCACACCTTTTGCCACGAGCGCGATCGCAGTTTGTCTTTCCTCCGCTACATTCCGGCAGGCGCGGCCGCGCGCGGAGGAACCCATTCTGCGATCGGCAAAATAACCGTCAACCAGCTCATGAACGAATGGGCGTTTCACGATCTCGGCCATATCCGTCAGATTGCCGAACTCTTTCGATCGCACGCGTTCTATCCGCAGATCGGGCCGTTCCAGCGCTTCTACACGATTCGGCCCTGATTCCGAGGCGTGGATCGCGCCCGGCCCCATGCCAGGGGGGAAGACGATGAAAGACATTGCCACGAAGGTTCTTGCGCTCTACGACGAACTCAAGCGCGACTCGCTCGATCTTCACACCTTCTTCGAAATGGCTGGAGAAAAATCGCCCAACCAGCACGAGGATGTTCTCGACACCGTAGCCGAGCTGGTCGGCGTTGGCATGTTGCGTGAAGGCGACGGCGGCGATTTTTATCAGCGAACGGAAGACGGCCGCCTCGCTGTCGCCGGTCCCAAAGAAGTCACACTCTACACGCGTGAAGGCTGCCATCTCTGCGACTCGGCCAAATCGGCAATCGAGCCCGCCTTGCGTGAGTTCGGCGCGCGCTTGCGCGAAGTCGATATCGATCGCGATCCCGTGCTGCAGCGCCGTTATAACGACGATGTTCCCGTGGTTTTCATCGGATCGCAGGAAGCCGCGCGTAATCGAGTTGACGCATCCGATTTTCGGCGCAAGCTGGAAAAGGCCAATCGCAGGTAAGCTTACTCTTCTTCGTCCGGGAGCACGCCCAGCGTATCGTCCGGATCGGCGCCCGGCCGCCCTTCGACGCGATCGTAGACGCTGAATTGGCAGGTTGAGCCGAGTGCTTCGTTGTAATACGTCGGGACGCCCAGCGCAGTCCGCAATTGCTCGTTGAAGCGCCGCAGATTCACGAGCTGCTCTTTCCGCGCCGGAAATTTGTGCTCGTCGTGCGTCAGCAAAAACTTCTGAAATCCCGCATCCCAGAGCACGGCGAACTGTCCGTTCAGCATGATCGTCGGCAACTCGGTCATCCGATAAGTTCCATCCGTGTGGCGCCGCAGTTCCGCGCCACATTCGTATTTCTGGATGCGCACCACGCCGCGCGTATTGCTCAGCGTGAATCCGGCCGACGGCAACGTCGCTACTTTTTCCTCAGTGAAGGCTGCGTTGACGTACCACATGGATCTCCAGAATATGGGTTCTGATGCGCCGCTGTAAAGCCCAGCCTGCAATCTTCCCGTGCCTCGATCGCTCGTCCGAGGCTGCGGCGGATTACGAGCCGCTCGCGCGAAATTCCTTCGCACATGGCGCGCAGGGGCATAACTCGCGGAGATGCTCGAAACTGAAAATGCCCGTCGCATGGCCGTCGGAAAATTGAATCTGCACCGCATAATTCCCCACGGCATTTGCGCCCTTCGCCGTGACTTTCGCTTTGAACATCGGCAGCGGTGAACCAGCCGCCGCGCCGCCGAGCTTCTTCGATTTCTCGCGCTCGTCGTTGCACAGCGCGCACGGACAGTTGTCGCGAAGATACTGAAAATCGAAATGGCTCGTATGCCCGTCCGCCCACGTGATGTCCACGCCTTCGCCCGTTGAGACGCGCACTTTCACATCAATCGGCTTTTTTCGAGTATCAATTGGAATCGGCATGGGAGTCAGCGCTTCGGACAGCAAACTCCGGCAGGAATCGGATTTCCATGCGGGCACGTGGCGGGATGCCCAAGAAATGTGCAGATTTTCTGCTCGAGTTCCGAACTGATGATGTGCTCGAACTTGCAGGCGTGCGTATCCGCCTCGGCCTCGACGATCGCAAACGTATCCGTAAAAAGCCTCTCAGCCAGCCGGTGGCGCCGGACCACATCGCGCGCGCGATTTTCTCCACTCGGTGTCAGCTTCACTTCCGAATCCGCCACAACGAGCATTCCGCGATCGCCCAGCCGGTTCACCATTCGAATTGGATCCATCACTCCGGACGAACGCACCCGTTCGAACTCCGCCGGCACGCCTTCTTCTCCGCAGATCCACACTTGTTCCAGAATATGATCGAAACGTTCCTCGTCTTCCGCCGAAAACGACGTGATTTGCTCGAGCCGTCCATGCGCAAGTTCGATTCGCCGGTCTGCGAGGCTCCCGATTGATGGATCGTGCGTGACCATCACAATCGTGTGGCCTTCTGAGTGCAGCTCGCGCAACAGGTCGATCACCAGGCGCTCGTTCATCTCGTCGAGGTTGCCCGTCGGTTCGTCCGCCAGCAGCAATTTCGGCTGATTGATCAGCGCGCGCGCCACGGCGACTCGCTGTTGCTCGCCGCCCGAAAGCTGCGCCGGCAGATGCGTGAGCCGGTCGCGCAGCCCCACGCGCTCGAGCGCCTTCCTCGCAGCGGCTTCATCCGTCATGCTGTGAAAATATTGCGCCAGCATCACGTTTTCGACGGCCGTGAGATACGGCACGAGGTGAAATTGCTGAAAAATAAATCCCACTTTTTCGGCGCGGTATCGCGTGAGTCCCGCTTCATCGAATCGCGCGACGTCCACTCCATCCACCACCGCGCGTCCCGACGTCGGCGTATCGAGTCCGCCGAGAATATTGATCAGGGTCGTCTTTCCTGAGCCCGAAGGGCCCATCATCGCGATCCATTCGCCGCCTTCGCACATCGAACGTAACGCCGTCGAGCGCGCGCACGCGTCCATACTCTTTCGTCAGCGCTTCGACATGGACCAAAGGCGCCATCATTCGCCCCGCAAAATCACCGCTGGTTTCACTCGTCCCAAAAACCGAAGCGGCAACGCTCCAGCAAGCGCCACGGCAAGCATCAGCGCAACTGTCAGCGGCAGCACTTCCAGCCGCGGGGAAATCGCCGCGCCAAACGCGCGCTTGCCAATCCACACCGTCAGCGCGGCCCCGGCAATATACCCGAGGACGCCACCCGCCGCTCCGAGAACACCCACCTCCGCGAGAAATAATCCGACGACGCGTCCGATTGTCCCGCCTAGCGCTTTCATTAATCCGACGTCCGCGCGGCGTTCCATCGCCAGCGCCGCCATCGTCGCCAGAACGCACAATCCCGTCAGCACCAGAATGAGCGCCGACATCGACAGAATCAGCAATTGAATTCGCGCGAGCAGGCTTCCTTCCGCTTCCGATATTTGCCGGATCGGATGCACTTCCGTTCCCGGCACAGCGCTTTGGATCTTCGATGCAAACGCCTGAAATTCCAGCGGCGCGCTCGACATGCGCAATTGAATCATCTGGATGCGGTCCGCGAGCCCGGCGAGATTCTGAACTGCTGCCAGATTTGCGATCACCTGATCGTCCTCATCGTCGCCGGCCGTGATCACGCCCGCGACGCTCCATCGCGCGGATCTGTCGCCGTAGTGCAGTTCCAGATCGCTGCCCGGAGCGAGCGCAAACTGTCGCGCGACGTTTTTTCCCACCAGACAATGTTCCCGATCGTCGCGCGATGAAATTCCTTGGCCGTCGATCTTCCACCACGGCGTCAACGCCGCCGACACGTCGAGCCATGTTCCGGCCAACACCACGGGGCGTTTTTCAGCAGTCCGCGCCACGACGTAAAGATATGGCGCGAATGACGTGCCGTTTGGCGCGAGTGATCGGACGGCGCTCTCCATCGTCTCGCCTTCGACCAGCGCCGTATCGCCCGATCCATGCCCGGAAACTATGACGTTGGCTCCCAGCGAGCGAAATTCCTGCCCGAGCTTCTGCCGGACATCAATCTCCATGTTCAGCAGCGCAGAAATCACAGCCGCTCCCGCGGCGATTGCGATCAGCGCCACGGCGAGCCGCGCTCGATTGCCGCGGAGCAATTGCCAGAGCAGCCGCCCGAACATCACTCACCCCTCAAAATCGGCGCCGGCTCAAATCGCGCGGCGCGCCGCAGCGGAATCGCGCTGCCGGCAATCGCCACCAGAACCGCCAGACTCAGCACGATCGGCAGTAAAATCATTCGCAGGCTTGCCGGCACGCCGAATACGCTTTCACCCAGCGCGCGAGCCAGCGTGACGCCGATTAAGAAACCGATCGCTCCTCCGGCGATTGCCAGCAAAATCTGTTCCGCTAGAAAAATCCCGCCGACAACGAGATTCGTCGCGCCCAGCGCCTTCATCAATCCCACTTCCGAGCGGCGCTCGAGAATCGTTGCGGCGGAGGTCGCCGCGATCGCGAGCGCCGCAGCCGCGAGCGCGGCAATCGTCACCAGCCAAAGCAAAGCGCTGACGCGCGAAAGCACGCGGCCCTCCGTCTCGGCGATCCGGCGGATTGCCCGCACGTCGGTTCCCGGCAGCACTTGCTCAATTTGATGGCCGATAGACGAAATGTACGGCGAGCAATACCAGCGGTCGTATTCCGCCGGAGTCATCCGGCTCGGATCGCGCTGCGAAAATGCGTCCTCCGGCTTTGTGAGCGCGCTGACGAAAAGCTGGCGGAATTTCTCGGGATGCCCCGAAAGCTGCTGCGCGATCGCCAGCGGCGCCAGAATCGCGTTGTCTTCCGCGCCGCCCGACGAGAGCACGCCAGTCACTTCGCATGGCGCGCCGTTACTGTTGTTCGCGCCGGAATCGCCGCTTTTCCCGGCTGAATTCAAATCAACGGTTTGTCCGATCGCCGAAGCCGCGGGAAACAGCCGCGCCGCGAGCGTTTCGCCGATCACGCATTCCTGCGAGCCGTCCGCAAACCATTTCCCCTGCACTTTCCACCACGGATGCGTTTTCGCTGCGCCGGTTTTGAATGTCGTGCCATCCGGCACCGGGACCGCGTGCTCGTACCAGGTGCCGATCACGGTCGCGTCGGCAACAGCCTTGCCGGCCGAAACGCGGCCAGGGACATCGAGAAACGGCGTGAAGCCGACAATGTTGTGCCGCCAGAAAATTGTTTTCAGTTTTCCGAGATCGCCTTCGTCGAGGTAACCGCCTTCGTCCAACGGCCGGTAATCCACGCCGCCGATCGTCGAGCGGAAGCGTATCTGACTGCGGAGTCACCAGCAGGTTCGCGCCGAAGCTGCGAAACTCGCGCTCGAGGCGGTCGCCGACGTCGAGCGCCACGCTCAGCGTCGCCGTAGTGACCGCCATTCCGACGGCCAGCGCGGCAACCGCAAGCAATTTGCGCCGCGGGCTGCGAATGAAAGATTCTCCAACGAGGCGGGCGAACATTTAGGTGGCGCTCTCCGGCACGAACCGATTCCCTTCCTAGTGAACGTTCGCGGCGGCGCCGGCCAGCGCCGAGAGATCGAGAATCAAATTTCCGTTGTCGATTCGCGAAGTCACGGGGATCGGATTGCAGCCGCCCGCTTCGCCGATCGATGGCACGTAAATCGCCGCGCCGCAATTGCGGCAGATGACGTTCTGTCCCTGCTGGCGATATCCTGCCCAGCCACAGATGCGGCAGGCATCAAGCGCGGCGGTGTATTGCGAATTGCCCCGGCGAATCACAAAAAACCGGATCGGATTGCCGTGCACATCAGCCGAATAAAAGTGCATGTCCGAATCGGCCAAATCGCTCAGCGGAATCTCGACGACGCCATTCTGGGCGGTGAGATGCGCAGCCTGCGCGGGCGCGGCTGCTGTCCGGGCGTAAACGAAATCCGCGGTGAACATCAGAATCACCGCCAGACACAAAATCGCCGCGGCAAAACTCCATCGCCGCTGCTTCCGAAATTCCCAGTCGCGACGCCGGCGCTCGGCGGAATTGAGCGATTCATCCGCCGCCGGCTTTGAAGCCGCGAACCATTCGCGCAGAACGGCGAGAGCGGCAACGCCGAGAATCACAACGAAGAAAAAAACCTCGTTGCGAACAATCGGGCCGACCGCAGCCATCTCAGTCTTGCTCGACCAGATCCATTGCGCTTCGCTCAGCTCGTGGACGCCGGTGAGCGCCAGCTGCAGCGCGACGACCATCAGAATTGTGCTCGTCACCGCGAAAAAGCGATGGAGCGGAATCCGCAGCGTTCCCTGAAAGAAAAACAGGCCGACAGCCACGGCCAGCGCGATGCCGAGGCCCGTTCCAATCCACACTTCGAGGCCCTGGCTCGAAAGCTCGACGGCGCGAAGAATCAAGGCCAGCTCCGCGCCTTCGCGCAGGACCATCGAAAAAACAAAAACTGCGATGCCGAGGCCCGCAGCGCGCGTCGTTTTCTGGGCGTAGCCTTCGACGCGCCGCTCGATTTCCTTCTTCAGGCTGCGGGCCACGCGGTTCATCCAGATGATCATCGTGACCACGAGGATGGCCGCGACGAGCATCATCAGGCCTTCAAAACCGTCTTCGCTGACTTTCCAGCGCTGTAGGGCGACCGCAGCGACGAAACTGCACGCAACGGCACAGGCGACGCCAGCCCAAACGTAGCTGGCCAGGGCGCGGCGGCCGGTGCGGTTCAGATAGACCAGGACGATGCCAACGACGAGCGCGGCTTCAACGCCTTCGCGAAGAGCGACAAGCAGGGCAGCGAGCATGTGAAATCCAGTTGCAAATGATTTACAACTGGAACTTGAAGTCTAGCTCCGTGTGTGAGTTCGGTCAAGATGATTGCCCACGCTGTCGCTGCAAAGTGAGAATGTCCGGTTTGTGCAAAGTAGAAATGTCCGGTTTCATAGGGGCCGGGGGGCCCATGGAAGACGGAGCGAATCGGGTTGAGCCAAAGAGAGCGGGAGCGGTTGAAGGTGCTGCACGAGGTTGAGCAGAAGGCATCTACGGCAGGTCGAAGCGGCCGACGGCTGAAGCTGAGCGATCGTCAGGTGCGGCGGCTGCTGGGGCGTCTGCCGAGCGGGGGATCGGCGGTGGTACACGGTTACGCGGCCGGCCGTCGAACCGCAAGTTGGCTCTGACTTTAGAGCAGAGATTCTGACGACGGGTTCGGCAGCCGGCTATGCGGATTTCGGTCCCACGCTGGCCAGCGAGCATTGGCCCAGGACGGGCTGTAGGTGAGCCGGGAGACGCTGCGGAAGTGGATGACGCAGGCGGGCTTCTGGCAGCCACGCACGCCGGCGGAGCGAAAAAGATCCATGTGTGGCGCGAGCGACGAGCCACGTTCGGAGAGTTGGTGATGCAGGATAGCTCGCCGTTCCGGTGGCTGGAGGAACCGCGGCCCCGCTTGTCAGTTGATCGCCCTGATCGATGACGCGACCAGTAAGATCTGGGCCCGGTTCGCCGAACACGATACCACGCGAAGAGAACCTGCGAACCCTGGGCGGCTGGCTCGAGCGCTACGGGCGCCCGGTGGCGCATTACACCGATAAAAACAGCATTTTTCGTGACGCTGCTCGACCGGTGCAGTGGCAAGAGCAACTGCGCGGCGAAAGGGCGCACTCGCAGTTCGGCCGGGCCCTGAAGGAACTGGGGATCGAATGGATCGCGGCGCATAGCCCGCAGGCCAAAGGGCGCATCGAGCGGCTGTTCGAGACGCTGCAAGACCGCCTGGTGAAGGAAATGCGTTTGGCGGAAATCGCTACGCTCGAAGCAGGCGAATCGCTTTTTGGAGACGCGCTTTCTTCCGGAGTGGGAGCAGCGGTTCACAGTGGCGCCTCGCAACGCCGCGCGATGCGCATCGAGGTCTAGAACGCGCCAACGATTGGAAGAAATTCTGAGTGTGCGGCCTGGCGCGCAAGGTGACAGACGATCACACCGTGAGCTGGGAGGGAAACCGCTGGGGCGTGCCGCGGGAAGAAGTCTGTGCGGGACTTCGCGGAGCGCCGGTAGAAATCGAACGGCGACTCGATGGCTCGCACTGGCTGCGCTTTCGCGGCCGTTACTTGCCTCTGAACCCCTGCCCGAACGCGCCGCGATCGGCAAGTCCTTCCGGCCTACGGCCTCCCGGCCTTGCCGATCGAAACCCAAAACTCCCAACCAAGATCAAAACCAAATACCATCCGCCTCCCAATCACCCTTGGCGAAAGCCTTGGAAGCGGACAATTCTAAATGGCAGAAAACCGGACATTTCTACTTTGCGTTGACAGATGATTGCCCACGCTCGCCGTGCCCGGGCACGCGGCAGCGGGCCTTGGCAGCGCTGGCGCCGGGGTCGCGATCAAGTGCCAGAGTTGGGTTCATCGCGTGGCAACCCGCAAACCAGGCAGACACGGCGAAAAACGGGCGGACTGCATCTTAGTCTTTGTACAATACAGGCTCCGGCAAAGCAGCAGCCGCGCGCCCCCGCAGTATGATGGAAGTGTGCGTAAATCCGCGAATGGAAGACCGGAGCTCATGCTGAAGTGTAGGCGCGGAAGCAAGACGCCGTGGCTTGCGCGGTGCGTTGCCGCATTTTCGTGCGCGGCCGCGCTGGCGCTGAGCGTGGCGCTTTCCGTCGGCGCGGTGCGCGCCCAGCAGGCCGGTAATTTAACGCAGAACGCCAGCTCACCTCAGGCCACCAGCTCGCCGCAGAACGCCAGCTCACCGCAGAGTGCGAATTCGCCACAGGCCGGCAATTCATCGCAGACCACCTACTCACCGCTGCCCGCCGCACTCCAGCCGAAAAGCGGTGCGCAGCCGGCGGCAAAATCGCCAGAGCACGCCCCACCATCCTCCGCCGAAATCAAGAAAGCGAAAGAACTCTACGCCCAAGGCCGCCGAGCCGAAATCGCCAAGAACTGGCGCGAGGCGTTTGCGGATTATTCCGAAGCGGCGCGCGACGATTCCGGCAAGCAGGAGTACGCCGTTCGCCGCGACGTTGCGCGCAGCCAGCTCGTGCAAGGGTATGTGGACCGCGCGGAACGCGACGCGGTTTCCGGACGATTAAAGGATGCGCGCGCGGATTTGAGCGCAGCGATCGCGCTCGATCCCGGCGACGCCATCGCGCGAGAGCGGTGGAACGAATTGAGCGTCGCGGATACCACGGTGAAGCAGCAAGACAACGGGCCTGATTTAGCCGGCCCGATGGAACTGAAGGTCGCCTCCGGAACGCGCAACATCAACTTCCGCGGCGACACGGCCGGGGCGTATGAAGAAGTGGCGCGGCTCTTCGGTGTGCATGCGTCGTTCGACGTCGACATTTCCAAACGGCCCGTACATCTGGTCGTCCCGGACGTGGATTTCTACACAGCCATGAAGGTGCTGGGCGACATGACGGCGACGTTCTATGAGCCGATCGCGCCGAATCTCTTTTTCGTGGCGCCGGACACGCCGCAGAAGCACAAGGACTACGAACCGTCAGTGGCGCGGACATTCCTGCTGCCGTCGTCAAGCACGCAGGACGATATTACGGAAGTGGTTCGCGCTGTCCGCGAACTGACGGGAATCACGCGGACGGAGATTGACAACCGGACGCGGACGCTGACGCTGCGCGCGACGCCGTCGGCGATCGCGCTCGCGGCGCAACTGATCGACCAACTGGAAACGCCGCGCGGCCAGCTGATCCTGGACGTGGACGTTCTGGAAGTGAACAAGCAGGTGGCCGACAATCTGGGAATTCTTCCGCCGCAGACCAGCACGCTCTACACGCTGAACAAGCAGGAACTTCAGACGGCGGAGTCGGGCTTAGCGGGGTTGGTCAGCGTCATCCAACAAGTGTTCGGAACTCCGAGCTCGCTCTCGGGGCTGTCGGATTCGCAAATAGGGGGGCTGCTGGGAGGCGGGCAGCTCGGCCTTGGCAGCTTGATCCCGCCGCTGTTTGCGTTCGGCGGCGGAGGGTCGACATTCTTCGGGACGCTGCCGGGAGCGACAGCGAATTTCTCCTCGATGCTTTCGGCCGTGCGCAACGGGACGCATATCAAGTTGCGGGCCGAAGACGGACGTCCCGCGACTTTTTTCGTAGGCAATCGTGTGCCGGTTTCGCTGGCGCAATATTCAGCGAGCCTGGGATCGTCCGAAAACATTCCGAATATTTCGACGAGCGGGTTTCCGACATCGGGACTGACGACGGGAACTTCCCCGACGGCGATTGCCGAGGGCGTGATGCGGGTCGCCACAGCAGGAACCACCGAACCGATTGACCTGTTGGTTACGAACTTTGGCGACGAAACCGTGGGAGTGTTTCTCGGCAACGGCGACGGAACCTTCGGCGCGATGACGCCCTTCAATACCGGGAATGGCCCGTCGGCGCTGGCAGTGGCGGATTTCAACAACGACGGAAAACTCGACGTGGTGGTGGCGAACAAGACCGACAACACAGTGTCGGTGCTGCTCGGAAACGGCGACGGAACGCTGCAGAGCAAAAGAGATTACCCGGTCGGGACGTCCCCGGTGTCAGTGGTGACGGGCGATTTCAACAACGACGGAAACATCGATATTGCGGTGGCGAATCAGGCTACCAACACGGTTTCGATCCTGCTGGGCAATGGCGACGGCACGTTCAAGCCCCAGGCGACGTATGCGGTTGGCGCAGCGCCAACGGCGATTACAGCCGGCGCTTTCATCAGCTCCTCCACAAACCTCGACCTCGCGGTGGCGAATCAAAACTCGGCGTCAGTTTCCGTGCTCATCGGCAACGGGGATGGCACGTTCCGACCGCAAGTGGCGTATGCGACGGGCAACGCGCCGGTGGCCGTGCAAAACGCCGATGTGGTCGGCAACACGATTCTCGACCTCGTCGTCGCCAACGAATCGGATGACACAGTTTCGGTCCTGTTGGGGAACGGCGACGGAACATTTCAGACGCAGGCGGTTTATCCGACCACGGACGGGCCGGACTCGATCGCGATCGCGGACTTCAATGAAGACGGACTGCCCGATCTGGCGATAACGGAATCGCAGTCGGACACCGTGTCGGTTCTTCTGGGAATCGGCGGAGGAGCGTTCAGCGAGCCTCTGGACATTCCGGTGGGGAGCGACCCGTCTTCAATCGTCTCGGCGGATTTTAACGGCAGCGGATTGCCGGATGCGGCAGTGACCAACGAGGGATCGAACTCGGCGACGGTCATTCTGAACTCGAATGCGGCCGAATCGCTGCTGAGCAGTTCGGTGACCGGAGGTGAGACGGGAACTCCGTATCCAAGCGTCGAATATCTCGATCTGGGCGTGAAAATGAAAGCGACGCCACGGCTGCATCCGGACAACGAAGTCACACTGCAGCTGTCGTTTGAGATCCGCAGCCTCTCCGGGGAAAGCTTCAATCAGTTGCCGGTGATAACCAATCGCACGATCGAACACACGGTGCGGCTGAAGGAAAACGAGACCAGCATGCTAGCGGGAATTCTCGAAACCCAAGAGATGCACGAGATCAACGGCACGCCGGGCCTGGCTGACGTGGACGCGATCGGCCTGCTGGCGGGCGACCGCACGACGAACGATACCAACGACGAACTCGTGATTCTGATCACGCCGCGACGGCTCAATCCAGTGCCAAAAGTGAGCCGCGAGCTCTATGCCGGCCACGCGCCACAGCAAGGCGGCGGATCCGTGGGACAAACCTTCGAAGAGCGGTTGCCGCCGCAGCCGCCGCCTGAAACTCCGGCTGAAGAGCAACCACCGCAGCCGCCGCAGGAGCAGGTGCCGCCGCCGCAGCCGCCGCCACAACCTCCGCCACACGATAATCCGCAGTAGGACTCGCCGAGATAGCCGAGGTGGCGGGCGAGATTGCGACCCTCCGGCAAACCATCACCGAAGAACAGGTGCGAGGACGAGAGGCCAAAATTCTGCCTTATGCTTTGGCGTCGAGAACGAGGATGGGCTGATAGGTGCGCGGGACGACAGCTTCGGCAATCGCGATCAATCGCTGCTGCTGATTGAAGACTCGGAGGCGCGGCGGCTGCCATTCGCCGGAGTCGAGCGCGGCGGGCGCGCCGGATGCCGCGACGCTCTGGCCGGGCTGAATCTGAGAAATGTTGAGATTGAATTTTGCGCCGTGAGCGACGCGGCGCTCGACGATCGGCAGAACCGTCGCGTGGGGCAATTCCCGAAGTAATCCTTCGAGACGAATTACGCGATCATCAAAGCGTCCCGCCTTTGCGGCCTCGGCCAACTCTTCGAGAGTGGAAGCTTGATCGAGCGTGAATTCGCCAACGGCCGTGCGAACAATTTCGACCAAGTGCGCGCCCGCGCCATAACGTTTGCCGAGCTCGTGCGCGAGGGAGCGAATGTAGGTTCCCGAACCACATTCGACGACAAAGCGAGCGACGCTGCCCTCGATTTCAGTCAAACGAAATTCGTACACGTCGACTTCGACAGACTTCAGCTCGACGGGCTTGTTGCGGCGAGCGAGCTCGTGTGCGGAGCGGCCGTGAATCTTTTTTGCCGAGAATGCGGGCGGAATTTGCGAGATGCGTCCGGTGAATTCGGCGGCGAGAGCTTCAATCTTCGCGCGATCGAGCGCGGGCGCAGAATCCGGGCCCAAAGGCTCGCCATCGGCGTCGTAGGTGTCCGTGGCGAAACCGAAGCGGACCGCGCAGGAGTAGCGCTTGCGGCGATTGGAATAGAAGCGCATGAGGCGAGTGGCGCGGCCGAGCAAGAGGACGAGGACGCCGGTTGCCAGCGGATCGAGCGTGCCGAGATGGCCGATCTGGCGGAAGCCGGCGATGCGGCGCACGGATTCGACGACGTCGTGCGAGGTCTTGCCCTGCGGCTTATTGACGACGAGAGCGCCGTCGATGGGAGCGGATTTTGGGGGTCGCGGCATTGAGCGCGGCTTAACTCGAAACAAAGATCAAGAATCTCCCGGCACACGCCCAGCGCGGATCAATGGCTTTCCGGCGGCTTGCTCTGGCGAAGAAGCTCTTCGATCCGGTTGCCGATTTCCTCGGATTCATCGAGCACGAAGGCAATCTCGGGCGCGCGGCGCAATTGAAGGCGCTCAACGAGTTCGTGGCGCACGAATCCGGCCGCGGCGGCGAGTCCTTTGAGCGCTGCCTGCTTATCAGCTTCCCCGCCCTCGATCCGAACGTAAACGCGCGCGTGGCGCATGTCGGGAGAAAGCCGGACCAGGCTGACCGACAGCGGCACCGCGAGACGTGGATCCTTCAGCTCGCCCGCGAGCATGAGGCTGATTTCGTTGCGAATTTCTTCAGCGATTCTCTCGGGCCGATGCCCTGCGACCGTCATCGTCCGCCCTCAAAAGTATTCGATTTCCTGGCCGGCGAGATCGCGGCCCAGGACGCGCTCGCAGGCTTCCGCCACTTCGCGCATGGATTCTTCGAGATGCTTGCCATCGGAAGAAATGCCGACCACGCCGACGACGGAGCGCTGCCACAAATCCTGATGATCAAGCTCGGCCACGGCGACATTGAAATGCGCGCGCAGGCGATCCTTGAGGCTGCGCAGAACCTGGCGCTTATCCTTGAGCGATTGCGCATCGGGAATGTAAATTTCCAGGGTGAGAAGGCCGATGGGCATAAAGCACTCCCGCCCGCTGCGCGGGGGCTGCGTTTAGAAAATTAGAATCAGGCCGAAGCGGCCGCGGGGGCGAGCCGTTCGACCACAAAACACTCGAGAATGTCGCCTACTTTGACGTCGTTAAAATTCGAAATGCCGATGCCGCATTCGAAGCCGGTGCGAACTTCGTTCACGTCGTCCTTGAAGCGTCGCAGGGAGATGATTTTCCCGGTGTAGGTGACGACGTTGTCGCGGAGGACGCGGACTTCGGAATCGCGCTTCATCGTGCCGTCCTGCACGTAGCAGCCGGCGATGATGCCCGCGCCTTTGACGCGGAAGGTGTCGCGCACTTCGGCGCGGCCGAGATACATTTCCTTGAGGACGGGCGAGAGCAAGCCGGTCATGGCTTTCTTCAACTCGTCCGTCAGCTCGTAAATAATCGTGTGGAAGCGAATATCCACGCCTTCCTGCTGCGCGAGATCGGTGGCTTTACGATCGGCACGCACATTGAAGCCGACGATGATGGCGTTGGAAGTGGAGGCGAGGAGAACGTCCGCTTCGGTGATGCCGCCAACGCTGGCGCGGACGATTTTGAGCTTGACCTGATCGGTCGAGAGCTTTGGCAACATTTCAGTCAGAACTTCGACTGAGCCCTGGACGTCGGCCTTGACAAGAATCGGAAGCTCCTTGACCTCGCCGGCCCTGAGTTGTTCGTGCAACTGATCGAGCGTGAGGCGGCCCGAGGCCGATTTGGCGAGCGTGGCTTCGCGCAGTTTGGCCTGGCGGTATTCGACGATGTGGCGCGCCTTGGCTTCGTCCGCCACCTGGAACTGATCGCCGGCATCCGGGACGCCCTGAAGTCCGAGAACTTCGACCGGCGTTGAAGGCCCCGCATCTTTCACCGGCTGGCCGCGATCGTTGAAGATCGCGCGCACCTTGCCGTAAACGGCGCCGCAAACAAAGAAATCGCCGACGTTAAGCGTGCCGTTCTGGACGAGGACGGTGGCCACGGGGCCGCGGCCTTTGTCGACGCGCGATTCAAGGACGGTGCCGCTCGCAGCGGCTTCGGGATTCGCTTTCAGCTCGCGCAAATCGCCGACCAGAAGTATCATTTCGAGTAAGCGCGGGATATTTTGCTTCGTGCGCGCTGACACTTCGACCATGACCGTATCGCCGCCCCACTCTTCGGGCATCAGGCCCCGATCGGAAAGCTGGCGCTTCACGCGCTCTGCCAACGCGTCGGGCTTGTCGACCTTGTTGATTGCGACGATGATGGGAACTTTGGCGGCGCGCGCGTGGTCAATCGCTTCTTCGGTCTGCGGCATGACGCCGTCGTCCGCGGCGACGACGAGCACGACGATGTCGGTTACTTTTGCACCGCGAGCGCGCATGCGAGTGAAGGCTTCGTGGCCCGGCGTGTCGATGAAAACGATGCGACGGTCATCAATGCGCACTTCGTAAGCGCCGATGTGCTGGGTGATCCCTCCCGATTCGCCGGCGGCGACGTCGGTTTGGCGGATGGCATCGAGCAGGCTCGTCTTGCCATGATCGACGTGGCCCATGACCGTGACGACCGGAGCGCGCGGAACGAGGTTTCCGGTCTGCTCTTCCTTCTTCGTTTCCTCCTGCACCTGCTGCTCTTCGAAGGAAACGACCTGAACGATGCCGCTGAAGGATTCGGCCAGGGTCGTGGCTGTTTGAGTGTCCAGCGCCTGGTTGATGCTGGCGAAAACGCCTTTGTCGAGCAGCGCCTTGAGCAATTCTTTGGCGCGAATGTCGAGTTTTTCGGCGAGTTCGCGGACCGTGATGCCTTCGGTAATCGTCACGGCGCGCGGTTCGCGCTCGACCGGCGGCGGGAGCACCTCGGTATGAGCCGTGCGGCCCGCACCTACGCCTGGGCGCGTGCGCACCGGATGAAGCTTGCGCTCGCCTTCTGCGAATCTCTTTTCAATGAGCGGGCGGCCGCGTGTCGGCGTGGGTTTGCGGACGTAGAGCGGCTTGCCGGGTTCGGCTTTTCCCACGGGCGCGCCAGGAGCGGGCTTGGGGCCAAGGAGCGGTGCACCGGGGCGGCCGGGCGCGGAGGGCCGAGTTCCAGGCCGCGGAGGATACTTCGAAGGCGCACCGGGACGCCCTGCCGGGGCGCCAGCCCTGCCTGCCGCCGCAGGCCGCGCGCTCAAAGGAGCATCCCCGCGTGAAGGCGGCGGAGCCTGAATCGAAGGCTTCTGGGGCAACTTGGGCATTGGGCCAAGAACGGGCTTTGTAGGCGCCGGTGAAGGACGTGGTGCGGCGGTCGATGCGGATGCGCCAGCAGGCGCCGGCGCACCGGGCCTCTGCTGCATAGGGGGCCGTGGCGGAACCGCGATGGGCCTCGGGGGCGCGGCAACCGCACCCGATGGCGCGGGCGCTTTCGCCGCGCTGGGAGTAGCGTGTGCCGGGGGCGCGGGCGCGGTTACAGGCGCGACAGGCGTCACAGCGGCAGGCGCCGGAGCCACAGGCCGCGGAGGCACAGGGACCGCAGGACGCACAGGAGGCGCTGCGGCGGCCGATACGGGCTCTGCCGCAGCAGCCGGCGCCGATGCCGAAGGCTGCGGGGCCGCCGGAGGCGCGGCTGCGGCCGGCTTTGCCGGCTTCGCCTTCGCTGCCGCCACCCTGGCTTGCTTTTCCGCTTCTTGTGCGGCTTCGGCGCTCGCGAGGTCGTGGAAGTGCTTGCGCACAAGTTCCGCATGTTCGACATCGATGGAACTCGAGTGCGTCTTCTTTTCGGTGACGCCGACTTCGGGAAGGTATTCGATCAACACCTTCGCCTTGATCTCCAGCTCGCGTGCCAGTTCGTTGATTCGAATTTGATTCGCGTCAGACATTTATCGGATTTAAATCCTTCGACCTCGCTCTCCCTTTCGGGAATTCCTATTACTCGCCTGGGTTTTCGTCGCTCTTGACCGAATCACTTTCAGCAGACGGCTCTTCGACGGCCGGTTGGGGCTCGGGTTCAGCCTCCGCGGATTCTTCTCCCGAGCCCTCGGCGGAAGGCTGCGCTTCTGCCGAAGTTTCGGATTCACCCGGCGAAGCTTCCGCTTGCTCCGGCGGCTCCTCGCTGGTTCCGGTGGCGGCTGTTTCCGTGGTGTCTGCTTCGGCGGCTGGTGCTTCCGTGGTCTCTGTTTCCGTGGCTGCTGCCTCCGCCGGCGCGGCCTCCGCATTCTCGGCCGCAGCAGCATCCGCCGCTTGCTGCGCTTCGAGCCCTTCGAAATATTGGGCGACGGATTGGTGGATCTTCTCCACCATTTTTTCGCCGATGCCGGGGATTTCCACCAACTGCTCCGGCGTCATATCGGCGAGTTTCTCAATCGAGCTGATACCATGAGCCTCGAGCTTTTCTATCGTTTTCGGCCCGACGCCCGCCAATTCCGAAAGCGCTGTGCCGGGCGAAGTGAGCGCGGTCATCTGCGCTTCGATTTCGCGGCGCTTTTCTTCCTCGCTCTTGATGTCGATGTTCCAGCCAATGAGCTTGCTCGCCAGCCGGACGTTCTGTCCCTTTTTCCCGATCGCAAGCGAAAGCTGCGTATCTTCCACAATCACTTCGAGGCGGCGCTCTTCGGGATCCACGATCTGGACGCGCGTGACCTTGGCCGGGCTGAGCGATTTTTGAGCGAAGACCAGCGTGTCTTCGTTGTACGGAATGATGTCGATTTTCTCGCCGCGCAGTTCGCGAATGATGGATTGCACTCGCATGCCCTTCATACCTACGCAGGCGCCGACGGGATCGACTTCCTTGTCGCGGCTTTCGACCGCGATTTTGGTGCGCTCGCCGGCCTCGCGCGCGACGGCGCGAATCTGCACCGTGCCGTCATAGATTTCCGGCACTTCCATTTCGAAAAGCCGCTGGACCAGTGCGGCGTCCGCGCGCGACACGATCACCTGCGGACCTTTTGCAGCGCGCTCGACCGCGCGAATGGTCACGCGCAGGCGATCGCCCACGTTGTACATTTCCAGGCGTGATTGCTCGCGTTTGGGCATGCGCGCTTCGGTGCGGCCCATGTCGACGATGATGTCGGGGCCTTCCAAACGCTTGACGATGCAGTTCACGAGCTCGCCGACGCGCGTGTGATATTCGTTGTAGATGTTGTCGCGCTCGGCCTCGCGAACCTTCTGCAGAATCACCTGCTTCGCGGTTTGCGCGGCGATGCGGCCCAGAACCTCAGTCGGCTTGGCCATGGTAACTTCCTGGCCGACTTCGATATCCGGTTGGCTCCTGCGCGCGTCGGAAAGCGAGATTTCGCGGAGCGGATCGGCAACCTCTTCGACCACAACACGGACTGAATACACGTCCACGTGCCCGGTTTCCGCATTGAACTTTGACCGCAAATCCTCTTCGGTCTTGTAATACTTGCGAGCGGCCACCACCATGGCGTCCTCAATGGCCGCCACGATGATCTCCGGTTCAATGTGCTTTTCCCGGCTGATCTGCTCAATTGTCTGAAACAGCAAACTTGCCATGCCTGTCTTTCCAAATTACGCCCGAAACTGAGGGCTTAAATCTCGACTACGAGATTCGCTTTGCGAATCCCCGCGAATGGCAGCGCCAACTCCCGATCGCGAACCGCCAGTCTTACATTGCCATCCGCAATCCCCGCGAGCCGACCCTCGAAGTACTTCGAGTTTTCCACCGGCTCGTTGAGCCAAATCTTGGCCAGGCGCCCGGCGAACCGTTCATAGTCCGCGAGCTTGATCAGCTTCCGGTCAAGTCCCGGCGAGCTGACCTCTAGAACATAACTGGGACCGGGCACAAGGTCTTCAACGTCCAGAATCACGCTTAGCTGTTCGCTGACTCGCTCGCAATCGTGATGCGTGATTCCGCCGCCTTGCGGATTGGCCTCCGTCGGCGGACGATCCAGGTAGATCCGCAGGAGACGCTGCTTCCCTATCTTCCACTCGACATCAAAGATCTCGAGGCCTTCTGAGTGGGCCACCCGCTCGGCAGCCGCGCGAACCAGGTCCAAGTTCATTGCCATCACCGCAGGGCTGTACCCACCGGATCGGTGTCAACCGTGCCATCGTCCGGAGGCACTTCATCCGCCCGGCGATTTTCGCGCCCAACAAAAAAGTGGGCTCGCGCCCACTGTGTCGTTCGACCCTACTGGGTAACGCCCAAGTATAGCCGCAGCCCAAGCGAAACGCAACTCAGAGCCAGCCGGGCAAAAAGCCTCGCGGAAGCCGTTCGGAGGCGGCGGACCGCTGACCGCGCCCGCGGGGGCGTACGGCGAAGATAAATCCTTTCCAAGCTATGGGTTACTGATGTATATATGACGTTAACGAAGTAATATCTGTGTCCGGAAGGCACTCTATGAAGAAACTTTCACTGGTGGGTGTCGTCCTGGCGCTCGCCGCGGCCTGCGCGAGTGTTTCCCTCGGAGTGCAGCAACGGATGAGCAGCCTGGACGCCGATCGGTGCCGCGAAATGCTGAAAGATGCCCACGAGGCGATTCAAAAACATTACTACGACGTGAAGTTTCACGGCATAGATATGGACGGGCGATATACGCAGTACGCCGAGAAAATGAAGCAGGCCACTGCGCTCGGCCAAGCGTTCACGATTGTTGCGGCGTACTTGTCAGCACTCCAGGACAGCCATACATTTTTCCTGCCGCCTCCGCGCGCAGTTCGCTACGACTATGGCTACCGGATGCAGATTGTAGGTGATTCGGCTTTCGTCACAGACGTGAGACCAAAGACCGATGCCGCCAACTATCTTGCCCCCGGCGATCAAGTGTTGAAGTTTTTTCAGTACGACGTAAATCGCGCCGATTTCCCGGACCTTCGGTATTACCTAAATGTGCTGTCCCCTCAGCCACTGTCCAAACTCGACATACGGTCGCCCGCAGGCCAAGAGCGCCAGGTGGCCATCAACACGACGATGAAGCAAATGCGCCGCGAAATCGACCTGACTGGCTCGTCCAATGACATGGACATCTGGCAGTACATCCGTGAAATCGAATCTGAAAATCATCTGTTGCGGCAGCGCTACGTCGAGTCGGGGGACGTCGTATTCTGGAAAATGCCGGAGTTCGACATGAACCAAGACTTCGTCTCGCGAATGTTTGGAATTATCCGGAAACACAAGGCGCTGATTCTTGATCTGCGCGGCAATCCCGGCGGCGCGGTGGACACCCTGACGGACGTGTCGAGCTATCTCTTCGATCACGACTTCAAAATCGCGGATCGCATCGGCAGAAAGGCGGATTTGAAACCCACGGTCGTGAAGTCACGCGGGAATAACGCCTTCGGCGGCAAGCTGGTGGTGCTGATCGACAGCCGTTCGGCGTCGGCCGCAGAACTGTTGTCGCGCGTCGTGGAGCTCGAGAAACGAGGCACGGTCATTGGCGACCGATCGTCGGGTAGCGTGATGGAGTCCCGCATCTACCAGTTCGCGCAGGGCGCGGACACAAAAGTCTTTTACAACCTGGCGGTGACCGACGCCGACCTGATTATGAAAGACGGCAAGAGCCTCGAGCACGTAGGAGTGACCCCGGACGAAATCGTGCTGCCAACCGCGGATGACATGGCAAAAGGAAGAGATCCCGTGCTGACGCGGGCGGCGAACATCGTGGGATTAAATCTCGATCCTCAAGCCGCAGGAAAGATGTTCCCCTTCGAGTGGAACCCGGACTAAAGAAAACGGCGATGGAGTGACGGCTGCGAGGTTGAGTAAAGCGGCTGCGGAACGATTGGAGCGAGGCCGTTCGTGCCCACGGCCGGCCTCGCTACCAGGAAATTTCCGCGAAATTACGGCTGCGGCGGCTTGGGCTGCTGCGTGGCGGCCGGACGTTGCGTTGACGGCCTCGGCGTGGAAGACGCGGCCTTCACCGGATACGCCTGATCGAATAGCTTCACGATTTCCTGCGTAATATCAATCTGATTCGCGGCGTAAACGACCGGCGTGTTTTGTCCGGAAATATCGAAGACCACGACGTAGCCGTTCTCCTTGGAATATTTGTCGATGACGTCGAGCATCTTGCGGCCGATGCGATCGACGACTTCGCGCTGATCTTCGTTGCCGTCGTCCTGCAACTCCTGCTGCTTGCGCTGGAAGGAGCGAGTGAGGCGATCGCCTTCCTGAGCGAGGCGGGCCCTCTCTTCGTCACTCAAAGTGTTTGCGCCGGTGCGCAGCCGCGTCTGCAGGTCTTCGATCTGCTTCCGGAGATTGTCGAGTTCGGTTTGGCGCGGAGTGTACTTGGATTGGAGTTCCGCCGCCGCCTGCTTGCCTTCAGAGGTGCTCGTGATGGCTGTTTGAACATTGATCACCGCTACTTTGCCGGACATAGTGGCGGCAGGCGCAGCGGTCTGCGCGAACGCAACAGGACCGCAGAGCAACGCCATGAGAGCAGGAACTGCAAACGAAATCTTCATTTAGGACTCCTTCTGCGAATCATTTATGCCCGACGCAAAACGGCGATTATAGCGGCGGCATCAGTCATGGGTCAATCAGATTCAGGCCAGATCGCCATTCCGCTCTACCGCGGAATCGGAACCAGCAGAACTTGATTATCGTTTTGATCAACCACTACGGCTAAGTTCAATTTCGGATCGATATCCACTGAGAACTGCTGCGATCCGGGCAAGCCCAGGATCACCTGCACGTCCTGGTGAAGCAAATCGACCACGGAAGCCGTGTTGCTGGCGTTGTTGATGGTGAAGAGCGTGGCCGTCTGGAAATCGTAAGCCAGCGACGTCGGATCAATACCCACGCGGATGCGCGTTTGCAAGTAGCTGATGGGATCGACGATCACCACATTATTGTTCAAGCTGTCAGCGACCAGGAATTTGTCCTCCGCCGGATCCCACGTTACGCCAGTCGGATTTGCGTATCCCGACAAACGCGTGGCGAGCGTGACGTTGGACAAGTTCACGATGTCTACCGTGTTAGTCCCCGAATCCTGCGGCGGCGGCGCGGCTGTGATGGCCGCGACATCATCCACAGGATCGATTGCCACGGCGAGAGGCGCCTGGTCGACGGCTAAACTGGCGACGCTTGGCGGCGTGCTCGACGGCAAACTCGATACAGAGAAGATGCTGAGGTTGTTTGAAATGTTGTTTACGGCGACGACGGTTGCGGTGTCTGAATCAATCGCTATGGCCGTGGGAGTCGTGCAGTTGGCGCAGTTGGCGATGGGCGACGGCTCTTCGACCACTTGGTTGACGTCGTCGATGACCGTGAAAGTGTCGTCGGCGCTGTTCGCGACGACAGCCATTCCCAGACGAGGCAGCACGGCTACCCCATTGGGACTGGCGCCGACCGAAATCGGCGTGGATGCCGTGCCGTTGAGGAGGTTGACGATGGAAACGCTATTCGAAAGCGAATTTGTCACCACGGCGATATCGCGGTCGGGATCGACCGCAACGGCCACCGGGCTCGAACCCACGGCAACCGGCTGAATCACCGTGAACGCACGACTGTTCGAGACAGTGCCATCGGGATTCTGAACTTCGACGACGTAGCGACGAGCGGAACTCAGCATGCTCGCCGGAATCGTGGCCATGAGTTCGCGGCACGTCGAAGCGACACAGGTTGACGCCACCGGCGTAGTCGCGAGAGGTGTGCCGTCAAACTGCACCGCGGCGCCGCTCACGAATCCGTTGCCGATGATCGTAAGCGTAACTGGAGATGCTGAAGTGAACGTGGAGACCGGGCTCTCCTCCGTGATCTGTAGCGGGCGGATGGCTCCCAGCGAGAACACGGAGACCATGTTGCTGCCCTGATTCACGACCACGGCCGTATCGGTGGTCGGATCGATGGCCACCGCAAGTGGATTCGGACCGACGGCCACCGTTCCGAGGAGTTGCAGCGTTCCCAGATCGAAGGCGCTCAATTCACTACTTTGGTCGTTCACTGTCACGCCGATGTCGGTCAGCGGGTTGACGGCGGAAGCGACCTCTGACTTGTCATAGGCGATGGTCGAGATGGAATTATTCAGGACGTTGAAGAGGGTGATGGTCGGGTTGTTCGGATCGGTGAACATGACCGTATTGGTTTCGGGATCATACGAGACTCCCTGGATGGTCGAAGTGAGAGTCAGCGTCGCGACCACAGCCGGGGGCTGACCGTTCAAGCTGCCAAGGCCGACAATGCTGATTGTTCCTTCATCACCGGGAGTCACGACGGCCCAGTTCAGAGACTGAACGATGGCAATCTCGGGGTTCGCGCCGGTGCTGATCGGTGTTGCGCTGCCGCCGATCTGCGGATAGACGGTCGGAGGAGTCGTCGAAAGATCGACGACCGTCGCGACGTTCGTCTCTTGATTCGCGATGATGCCGCGGTGCGTAAGCGAATTGATGCCGGCGGAGAACGGATTGATCGGCGTGCCCGCAGGAGGCGGCGGAGGCAAAGCGGGACACGAACCGCTGACGAGCGCGGAGAGACAAATGGTCGAAACAGCCTGAGTGCTGAGGTTGACGACGGCGGCCGTATTCGTGCCGTTCAAAGGCACGAGCGCAAGATTCAAAATGTTGTCCACCGCGACGCCCGTGGGCGAGCTGCCAACGGGAATGGTGATCGTGCCGGTGCCGGGCGCCGCCAGATTAATCAGAGAAATCGAGCCCTCGGTGGTGTTCGCGACGACGGCCGTTCCCGTGGCGGTATTAATTGCAACAGCGGTTGGGCCCGGAGTCGCCGTGGTACCCGTGACGACGTTGGGCGGACCTAATGTCGGCAGCGCCGCGTCCGTCGGAGAAATGGCAAGATTTATTGAAGCGATCGCGGAGCTTCCTGCAGGCACTCCCGTGTTCTGGATGACAAACGGGAACAGTCCCGCGGTTTCGTCATCACCGCTCGAGAGAACGACGTCCAGGAGCCGCGGATCGGGATTGTACGGATCGTCAGGATTGTTCGCATTGTTGGGCAGACCCGCCGGCCGCAATGCGCCATCGAAAGTTACCGTCGTTGAGGGTGAGTAAAACCCTCCGGTGAAATTAACTGTCTGCGCTCCAGTCGAGCCTTGCGGAATGCTTTCCGGCGAAGAAGAAATCAACGAAGGACGCACAGGCGAAATCGCCAGGTTCATCGAAGGAGATGAATTGCAGGTAGTCGGACACTCCGACTCGACGGATAGCGCGAGCGACCCCGCATTCTGCAGGAGCGGCGCGGAGAGGCGCGCTCGAAGTGTAGTGGAGTTGATGAACGTCGTGGTGACGCCGTTGGAGCTGCCATTCACTTCCACCGAACTGGTGGAGAAAAATTCCGTTCCAATCAGATATACGTCCTGGATAAGCGAGCCCTGCGAAGCGACCATCGGATCGATCAGAGTGAGAGTGGGAAGCGTGGAGCTGGCGACAGCGATGGAAAAATTGGCGGAAACCGATTCATCCTGAGTGGACGTCGCTGTGATCGTCACGGTACCTGGAGACGGAGTGGGAGCCGTATAAACGCCGCCGGGTGTGATGGTGCCGGTCGTGCCGTCGCCACCGGCCAAGCCGTTAACGGACCAGATTACTTGCGTATTTGCCGTGCCAGTCACGCAAGCGGTCAGTGCATAGGTTTCGCCGGATTGCATCGAAGCCGTTGTCGGCGGAGCGGGCGACGTGCAGGTGTAGACCGGCGACGACGGGATTATGCGCACTGCGATGCCGGACTCGACGGTGACGGTAGCTATGCCGAAATCGTTTGTGTCGACGATGCTGGTGGCAACCACGGTAACGGCGGCGGGATAAGGAAGAACCGATGGCGCGCTGTAGACTCCGTTCGTGTTCACCGAACCAAGCGCATTGCTGTTGCAAGTGGGGGTTGGTTTCGCAGTCGGAGAGGCAGTGCAAACTTCCCAGGTGACCTCTTCAGTCGACGTCCCTGTAACTGTCGCCGCGAAGGGCTGAGTGCCGTTCAAGAGCACGCTTGCTGTGCTCGGGGTGACAGTTACTGCGATTTTTGGCGTGTTATTGCCGCACCCCGCGATTGTGACCAGCGCGAAAATTGCCGCGCCTGATTTCCACACTTTCATCCCATCTCCTCCCCAACGGTCCCACATATCCATCAGCCGGCCTTCATCGCCAGGCTGGGGCGATCGCCAATGAATGGCGGCGCAAGCGCATCAGAAAGTCCGGCTCACAGTGAATCGAAACTCGTGACTCGGCTCCAAAAGATTCGTCGGCAACCTCTGAACGTCGTGATCCAGAATATTGTTTAGCTGCGGAATAATCTGCGTTGCCAGGACTCCGGTCGGCGAACCTGCTCCCGGCAGGGACTGGAGCAATTCATCGCTAATGAAAAACGCCCCGCGCGGCGAGACGACTGTCTGATCGAGCCGCAACGGATTATACGCATAGTAGAAACGGAACGGCGCATTCACGATGGGCAGCTGAACGACGACTTCGATGCCCGTCGATGCCCGGAGCTTCCAGTTTGTTCCCCCCGCAATCTGCAGCTGCGGGGCTATATTGGCATCCGGGAAATACGAATTCGGGAACTCCTGCTGAAGCAAGTTCAACGAGGCCGGAGCGAGTTGTAGTTGGTCGCGCCTCAAGATGCCGTCCATTCCCGCGTCCGTGAATAGAGCCAACGTTACAGGCCCGGCAATTGGGATGCGATATTCGAAGTTTCCGACCATTTGGGTATCGCCGCCGGGCCGTGTTGCGACGTAGTTCAGCACAGGAATACTGACGGCTTCGAGCGTCGGACTCCCGTTCTGGTTGAGCCGCGTCGGATTGAGAAAAGTGACCGCCGTTGCAGACGCCGTGGGAATGAATACGTACGGTGAAATCGTGAAAAAGTCGAAGCCACGAACATCGTTCTCGCCGCCGAGATAGAACCGGTTTTGAGGCGGCTCGACCTTGCCGCCATAACCCGTGCCAAGCGCCGCGAGGAAACGCATGCCAAGCACATTTCGGCGCTTGTTGATCGGATGGAAATACGTCGTCGTAAACGTATTCACGATGGTGTTCGTGTTTCCGCCGAGAGGCCCGCCTTCAAAACCCAAGCCGTAGAAGAAACTCTTTCCGCCCGTAGGATTGATCGGATTGTTGACCGTGTTGTAGGTGATCGTGGGCGTGACCTTGCTCTGGTGAATGCCGTTGAGCGCCGATGGACCGGCGAGGCTTTGAAATTGCAAAGACTCAAACAGCAATTGCGATGATTGGCTGATGGCAGTGATGTTCGTGGTCGTAAAGCCGTAGGTGAGGCCCACGCGCGTAAAGGAGAAGCGGCGCAGCGGGTAGCTCGCGAACAGCGTGAAACCTTTGGTGTCCGTGTTGTAGTTCTGCTCGATGGCCGGATTGATGGTGACTTGCTGGCCGACGAGAAGCGAGGTCTCGCGCTGCTGGTTGTAATCGAAACGCTGGTCGAAAACCGTGAATCCGGTCGAGATTGGCCGATCGAAAAGATACGGCTCGGTGAATCCGAAGACCACGTTGCGCTGGCGATCTCCAACCGACGCGGAGAACGTGAGAGTCTCGCCGAGGCCCAGGAAATTGTTGGTCTGATACGACAAGCCGATGAAGGCGCCGGCTAGTCCGCTCACTCCGCCGTTCAAGCTGATGGATTGCTTGCCCTTTTCCTTCACCTTGAGATTGATGTCCACAGTACCGGCTTGCTGATTGCGCTTCAGTTCGGCATTCTCGGGCTTGATCGTGTCGAAATAGCCCAGTTGGTTCAGGCGCAGAATACTGAGTTCCCACAACCGGTTATTGAAGAGCGCGCCTTCGTCGAGCAGAATTTCGCGGCGGATGACTTTGTCGCGTGTGGTGGTGTTGCCGCTGAAATCGATACGGCGGACAAAGAACTGTTTTTGCTGGTCGAATACCAGCGTGACGTCAATGGTCTTCTTGGCGTCGTCGGGCTCGAACCGAGGCTCCGAAGTGAAGTCGATGTAGCCGAATTCGCCGTACAGCTTCTTGTAATTGTCGAAGGATTTGCGGAGCTTGTCGGCGGAGAAAATATCGCCCTTCTTCAACGGGAAGACCCGTTCGAGAAATTCCGGCTTGAAGAAAAGGCCCTGGTCCGGATCGGCGCTGCGCACCGTGAGATTGCCCATCCGGTAGCGATCGCCCTCTTCGATCTTGATGACCATGTTGGTGGCCTTGCCACGCTTGCGACCGATTCCGGGAATCGGCAGAGGCACTCCGCCTTTATCCTCGTCCACCGTATTCAAAACGGGGTCATGAACCACGACGCGGAAATATCCGTGATCCTGGTAGAGCCCGCGGATTCCGACTTCCAGGTCTTCGTCAAGTTTGTTTTGGTCGAAGGTCTTGTCCCAGAGATCGATCTCCGTGAAGTAGAGCGGAATCGCAATCGGGCGCGAATGGCGCATCGAGCGAATGATTCTCCGCGCGGAGAACGCCTTATTGCCTTCGATCGTGATCTTGCCGACCTTGACTTTCGGGCCTTCATCAATATTGAAGACAAGCTTGACTGCGTTTGTCGCCGCGATCCTCTCAAACGTAGGGCGCACGACAGCGAATTGGTGTCCATGCTCGGCGAGTAATTCCTTGATGACGGCTTCCGCGCGTTTGATTTTTGCGGGATCGAACTGGCTCTCTACGGTGAGGCCGACTTTCTTGTCCTTAAAAGCGTCCAGAATGTCCGACTCGCTGATCGACTTGTTTCCCTTGTACTCAATGCGGCGAATGATCGGCCGTTCCTTCACGTAGAAAACGATGATTTTGCCGTTGGGATTGTCCGGGCTGTCTTCGACTTCCACTCGCAAATCCTCGAAGAACTGGGTGTTCCAGAGAGCGAGGAAATCGCGGCGGACGGCCTCGTCGCTGTAGGGATCTCCCTGCCGGGAAAACATGCGAGCGACGAGGGTGTCGCGCGCGATTCGCCGGTTTCCGACAAATTCAATCCGCTCGATGACGTATTTTTGATCTTGATCTTGTTCTTGACCGGAAGGATATGCACACAACGGCGGCGCACCAGCCGCCCAGAGAGCGCAGATGGCGAGAAGGACGAGGACGACAGGCAGGAATGGAAAACCGCTTGCGGCCGCACGTCTCCTCAAGGCCGCACTCCCCCAAACAAATCTGTTTGCTCCCCGCTGGACTGCACCCTGTCCAGCTCGCGCGTGTAGGATTCCTAGTGAGCTACCGGGGTTGCTTCCACCAAGGGTCGGAAGGCCAAGCCCTCGCTCGAGAGATAAATCTCGAGCGTAGCCGGGCGCTGCAAACCGCCTTGAATCAACGCCTCCGAGAGTGGGTCTTCGACGTACTTCTGCAGCGCGCGTCGGAGTGGCCGCGCGCCGTAATTTCGATCCGTGCAGGTTTTCTCGAGAATCCATTGACGAGCTTCAGGCGTCATCGAGACTTGCACCTGCCGGTGAACCAGAGTTTCGTTCATCTGGCTGACAAGCAAATCAATGATCCGAAGCAGATCCTCATCCGTTAGCGAATTGAAGACAATCACTTCATCCAAGCGGTTCAAGAATTCCGGATTGAACACCCGCTTGACTTCGCCCATCACCAGGTCGTCCTGCGACTTCGCGGTGGCGTCATCCGCCTGCGACGCGAACCCGAGCGACGATTGTTTCTGCAACTGGCGCGCCCCGATATTCGAGGTCATGATGATAATCGTATTTCGGAAATCCACGGTGTTGCCGAGACCATCCGTCAACTGCCCGTCCTCGAAAACCTGGAGGAGGATGTTGTACACGTCTGGGTGAGCTTTTTCAATCTCATCCAGCAAAATGATTGAATAAGGGGTGCGGCGCACTCGCTCGGTCAATTGGCCGCCTTCTTCGTATCCCACATATCCGGGAGGCGCGCCGATCAGCTTCGACACAGAGTGCTTCTCCATGTACTCGGACATGTCGAACCGGATCAGCGACTTCTCGCTGCCGAACAAGAATTCTCCGAGCCGGCGCGCAACTTCCGTCTTGCCGACGCCGGTGGGACCGAGGAACAGGAAGCAGCCGACCGGGCGGCCAGGCGCTTTCAATCCGGCGCGACTCCGGCGGATGGCGCGGGCGAGAGCGGTTATCGCGCGGTCCTGGCTGATGACGCGGCGATGCAGCTCTTCTTCGATGCGCATCAATTTGTGCTGCTCGTCTTCCTTGATGGCGCTGACGGCGACGCCAGTCCAGCGCGCGACCACTTCTTCGATATCTTCGCGGCCCACGACGCCCGTTGTGGAATCGTCGATCTTCAGCTTCTCGCGCAGTTGGCGGAGATGCTCTTTCTCTTTACGCTCTTCTTCGGAATAGAACCGCGCCTTTTCGAACTCGTGGTTCGCGATCGCCGTTTCCATGCGATGCGTGATGAATTTCACGCGCTTCTGCACTTCGGCGACTTCGTCCGGGAGCATCGCCTGGCGCAGTTTCACGCGCGCGCCGGCTTCGTCGATCAGATCAATCGCCTTGTCCGGCAAGAAGCGGTCCGAGATGTACCGGTTGGAAAGATAGACGGCGTACTGGATGGCTTCGTCCGTGTACGTAACCGCGTGGAACTTTTCGTAACGATCGCGCACGCCTTGCAACACCAGGACGGCTTCATCTTCGGTTGGCGCGCTCACCTTAACGGCCTGGAAGCGCCGCTCGAGAGAACGATCCTTTTCGACCGACTTGCGGTATTCGCCCGGCGTCGTCGCGCCGATGCATTGAATTTCGCCGCGGCTGAGAGCCGGCTTCAAAATGTTTGCGGCATCAAGAGAGCCTTCCGCGGAACCCGCGCCGACCAGCGTGTGAACTTCGTCGATGAAGATGATGGCGTTCTGGCTCTCCATCAGCTCTTTCATGATCGTCTTCAGGCGCTCTTCAAACTGGCCGCGGTATTTCGTACCGGCAACGATCAACGAAAGGTCGAGCGACAATATCTGTTTATCCGCCAGGAACGGCGGAACATCGCCGTCGGCAATCCGCTGGGCCAAGCCTTCCACAATCGCCGTCTTGCCGACGCCTGGTTCGCCAATCAGCACCGGATTATTCTTCGTGCGGCGGCACAGGATCTGAATCGCGCGTTCAAGTTCGCGCTCGCGGCCGACGAGCGGATCGAGCTGGCCTTCCATTGCTGCCTGGGTCAGGTTGCGGCTGAACTCGGCGAGCAGGGATGCTTCCTTGGGTCGGTTCACGGGAATTTTCTCCCCGGCGCCTCGCTGGAGCTCTTCGCGTACGGTGGATAACCGCAGCCCGCGCTCCTGCAAAATCTCGGCACCGAAAGACTTCTCCTCGCGGAGTACACCTAGCAGCAGATGCTCAGTCCCGACGTGCTTGTGACCGAGACGCTCGGCTTCTTCTGCGGCGTAACTGATGATGCGCTTGCACTCCTGGCTCAGCGGGACGTCCACTGAGGTCGAGATGCGCTCGCGCACCGTGATGCGGGATTCAATTTCCTTGCGGATGGATTCGATCGAGCCATTGGAACGGAGAAACCGGTTGGCCAGCTGCTTGTCTTCGCGCAGCAACCCGAGCAACAAATGCTCGGTCTCAATGTAGGGGCTGCCGTACTGGCTGGCTTCATAGCGAGCGAAAAAAATCACTCGCCGTGCCTTTTCTGTGTAGCGTTCAAACACGGGTCACCCACGCTCTCCGGGAGCAGTTGCTCCAGTATCGGTCGCCTCCGCGCCCGTGAACTGGCGCGAATCCGAACCTTCGGCTGCCGGGACAAGCTTGCCGTGGCCGAATTGAAGAACACGGTCAGCTCGTCTTGCCAATGAAAGGTTGTGCGTCGCCAAAACAGAAGTCAAACGGCAGGATTCATGCAGCTGCTCCATCAAATCAAAAATGAGCTCTGCATTTCGTTCGTCCAAATCCCCCGTCGGCTCATCGGCAAGGAGGAGCTTCGGCGCGTTCACCAAGGCACGCGCAATCGCCACCCGCTGCTGCTCGCCGCCGGAAAGCTCGCCCGCGGCCTGATGATCCCGGCCTCCCAAGCCCACTCGACCCAACCACTCACCAGCCGTTCGAAGCGCCGCTTCGCGGCGTGCGCCGCCAATCATCAGCGGCATCGCGACGTTTTCCGCGGCGCTAAAGTCCGGCAACAGATGATGCCGTTGCCACACAAAACCTACCGCGCGATTCCGATAATCCGCGATCTCGGGCTCAACAAAAGCTTCCAGAGAATTTCGTTCGAAGTATATAGCACCGCTCGACGGAGTGTCCAGCGCAGCCAGCATATGTAGAAGAGTGCTTTTTCCCGCGCCGGACGGTCCCACGATCGCGGTCATCTCTCCACGCGCGACTGTAAAGTTCACGTCGGCAAAAGGCGTGATTTCTGAAGCCCCTGAACGGAATGTCTTGCGCAGACCTTCGACTCGGAGAAGTTCGGAGGATCCGCCGGCCGCCGCAAAGTACTGTGCCGCCGGCTCTGTCACTGAATTATTTCCGAGGCTGGGATGATTCTCCATGTGCAGCTTCTCTACTCAATTTAGATGCCGAATGGTTCGAGATGTATGTACTTGGTTTGCTTCACGTTAGCCGACGGCTGGAAATACGACAGTGAGACAAGATTCCACTTTATTGGCGGAAAAATGCCCACTTACATCTCTGCCCCGGCGGAAGCCCGCAAGGCTCGAATAACTCATGCACAAAGTGTGCGCCGCTCCGCTGGTACGCGCTATAGAACTTCGGTTCGAGTTCCATGCTACGCAAGTCCCAAACCTTAGATTACTCAAATCTTAGTATCTCGACGGGAAAGATGCGCGATGCCGCCCGAGCCGGAACGAGCGTGGCCAGAGTGCAGATGGCGATCGACGCAGCTGCAATCCAAATCGCATCGAGGCCGCTCGAGCGGAAGGGCACATACGGAATTGCATAGATCTCAGGATTTAGCGGAATCAGCCGCCAGGAATTCGCTATCCAGCTAAGGCCGTATCCGCCGATCAAGCCGCAAAACGTCCCGAGCGCACCGACGACGAAACCCTGCAGGACGAAGATTCGACGCACCTGCGACTGCCGCGCGCCCATGGCCATCAGGATCGCGATGTCGCGGGCTTTGTCGGTGACCGTCATCGTCAAAACGACGAGGATGTTCAGCCCCGCCACGAACGTGATCAGACCGATGAAAAGCGCAGTCACCAACTTCTCGAGGCTGAGTGCCCGGAAGAGGGCGCGATTCTCTTCCATCCAGGTCGTTGTCGTGTATCCCGCGCCGGCCTCCTGGCGGAGCACATCTGCAATCGCAGGCGCATCGTCGAGGTGCGTGACGCGAATTTCGAGAAGACTCGCGACGTCGCCGATGTCCGCGAGGCCCTGCGCCGCCGATAGCGTCACGAAACCCCAATTCGCGTCATAGTCATAGAACCCCGAGTCGTAAATTCCGGCGACGCGGAAACGACGCGAACGCGGGATCAATCCGAAAGGCGTGAGACTTCCCTGCGGACTCGTAAGAGTGACATAGTCTCCGACGCCAACTTTCACTTCATCGGCCAGGATTCTTCCGACGAGCAGCGCCTGAATGCCGTCTGCGTCCGGCGCGAAGTCCGCTTTTCCAGCTACGATCCTGCGCAGCGCTTCATCTGATGCACGCTCGATTTGCGGGTCAACGCCTTTCAGCACGATTCCGCGCGCGCTGCCGCCCGATGCCAGGAGCACAGTGTTGTAAATCGCGGGGGCGATCGATTTCACACCCGGGGTATTTTGGAGCCTCGCGATGAGCCCGCGGTAATCACGAATGCCGTCAGTGCCGAGTGGTTTCAGATTGACGTGTGCGGTAACTCCAAGCAAACGGTCGCGCAGCGCCTGTCGAAATCCCGTGTTCATGGCCAGCGCGATCACCAAAGTCGCTACGCCAGCGCTCACTCCCACGATCGAAAGCGCCGTGACCAGGCGTAGCACAGGCGGGCGCCGTGGCGAGCGGAGATACCGCAAAGCCACGAGCCATTCGAAACTCATTTGGTGTCGCCGGCGCTTTCGCCGCGCGACCCGCCAAGCGGCCGCAAAAGTGGAAAGAGAACAACTTCTCGGATCGTATGTGAATTCGTAAGCAGCATGACCAGGCGGTCGATTCCGATGCCTTCGCCGCCGGTGGGCGGCATGCCGTGGGCCAGCGCGCGAATGTAGTCCTCATCCAGCTGCTTCGGCGCCTCGTCGCCGCCGCGAGAAATTTGCTCGCGAAATCTCTTCTCCTGCTCATCGGGATCGTTCAGTTCGGAGAACCCGTTTGCGATTTCCGAGCCGCAGACGAACAACTCGAAACGCTCGGCCGTGGACGGATCGTCCGCGCGGCTCTTGGAGAGCGGCGAAATCGCCGTCGGAAAATCATAAATAAACGTCGGTTGAATGAGGTGATCCGAGACGATGTTGTCGAAGAGCGCGCCGATCAGTTCGCCGTCCGATGCGCGAGGCTCGATGACGATTGGCTCCCGTGCGTTGGGCCGCGCCCACTCGTTGTAGGCCTCGATGGCGGCGCGAGGTGCACCGGCCTCGGCCAGCTGTTTCGCGCTCGGCGGCACGCCCGCGCCCGACGGCCAATGCCGGGTAATGGCCTCGCGCATGGTGAGACGCTCGAATCGCGAAAAGTCGAGATCCACATCGCCGTATCGAACGGTCGTTCCCCCGCAGACTTTTTGGGCCAGTCCCGTGATGAGCTGCTCCGTCAGCTCCATCATTTCGCGGTAGTCGGCGTAGGCCTGATAGAACTCGAGCATCGTGAATTCAGGATTGTGAAGCGCGTCGATTCCTTCGTTGCGGAAATTGCGATTGATCTCATACACCCGGTCGAAACCGCCGACGATCAGCCGCTTCAAATAAAGCTCCGGCGCGATCCGGAGAAAAAGATCCATGTCGAAGGTGTTGTGGTGAGTCACGAAAGGCCGTGCCGTCGCGCCTCCGGCGATTGGGTGCATCATCGGCGTCTCGACTTCAATGAAACCGCGGGCGTCGAAGAAGCGGCGCATCTCGGCGATAATCAGCGCGCGCTTGATGAAAACCTCGCGCACCTCGGCATTCGAAATCAGATCGAGATAGCGATGGCGATAGCGCAAATCGGCATCGGCGAGGCCATGCCACTTCTCCGGCAGCGGAAGCAACGACTTGGTCAACAATTCGAGCGATTCCACCCACGCGGTGAGCTCGTTTGTTTTCGTTCGGAATAAATGGCCGCGAACGCCGACGATGTCGCCGAGATCGAGCGAGCGGTAGATTTCAAACACGTCCGGGCCGACCACGTCCAGCTTTACGTAGATCTGAAGCCGCTGGCCTTGACTGAGGATATGCGCAAATCCCGCCTTGCCGTGGGGACGTAGCGCGACGATCCTGCCGGCGATCCGGACTTGCGTTGGCTCCGCGTGCAACTCCTCCGCCGTTCGCGCCGCGTACTTCTCCACGATATCCGCGGCGGTGTAAGTTGCTTCGTACTTATTGGGATACGGATTACCGCCTCGCGCCGCTATATCGGAAAGCTTTTTCTTGCGTTGGAGGAACTGGTCGAGAGGCTCGAATTCCAATCCGAAGTCCTTTCCGTCGAATCGTGCGGCAGTATAGCGGGGCGGTTCCAAGAGCGTCAAGGAACGTCGGCAGTTCTGGTATAATCCGGGACAATACGGAGGCAATCCAGAATGCTTGGGTGGCCGTGGTGGCAATTGTCGCCGCGCCGAAGTGTGTTACGGGACTGGCTGGGCGCTCTCCCGCAGCAGCAGATGGACACGTATAAGTGCGTCACCCAGCGATGGAATTCAATCTACGGGATGGGAAGTGTCGCGCTGGAAGCCTCTTACGAAATGCGCAGCAACAGAAATTTCCGTCGCGCGGAGGAACAGGCCGATGTCGCCGCCGAGCTTCTCAATCGGCTCGCGGATGATCTGGTCCACGGCATAGAGGTGATGCATCACGAAGCCCGGCATCTTGCCCAAGTTCCCGCCGTCGAACCTATAGATCCCGGTCACTTCCGCAGCCCATCCGTGCGATGGACCATCTCCGTCAGCAGGCTTCTGCATCAGGTGACTTTCAGCGAGCGAGCCCGCTTTTTCAACAAGCTTCGGACACTCGATCGCACGGTTGAAGTCCTTTCCGACGAGTTCCTTCAGAGTATTGAGAGCCTGGCTGACCGTCACTCGCAGGAGTCCGGGATTCTCTGGTCGGGCTTCGAGCGCCTGCACGACGACCTGAATACTTGCCTTCGAGAGGCAGAGGTAGTTCTAAAGTGCTTCCTGCGGGCCGTTCCGCCCGAAACCGCGCCCGAGATTGCCGCACGGCTCGAAGCGCCGGCCATACGCCGGGCACGGCCCGTCCGCCAGCGACTCGAGGTTTCGGCCTAGACGCGAGAAACGTTTCCATCGACAATAAAGTCTAACGTACAGGGGTGAGTCCGCCAGGTTGATGGCGATTCCCCCATCGGAAGCTCTTTACTGATACGACCCAAATTGCTCCCGAGGAACTACGAGTACAACTTCTAAACCGACCGACGCATCGCAATTGGTTATGGATGCGTCCCGACGGGGCCAGTGACCCGAGCGAGACGAATCGAGACGACGGAGATGCCGGAGGCGGAGGCCATCCGGCGCGCCCAACACGGCGACGCCGCGGCCTTCGAGCGCATCTACCAGTTGCACAGCCGGAGGGTCTACTCTCTTTGCTTGCGGATGGTCAGCAACTCGGCGGAAGCCGAGGACTTGACGCAGGAAGCATTTCTCCAACTATTCCGGAAAATCAGCTCCTTTCGCGGCGAGTCGGCCTTCTCGACCTGGCTGCACCGGCTGGCTGTGAACGTCGTGCTGATGAAGCTCCGGAAGAAAAGAATGCCGGAGACATCGCTGGAAGAGACGACGGAACCCGATGAGGAGTCCGGCGGTCCGCGGCGCGATTTTGGCGCCCCGGATTTGCAACTGAGCGGATCGGTGGATCGTGTGAATTTGCAGCGCGCTGTCGAGCAACTGCCACCTGGGTACCGCGCGATTTTTGTGCTCCACGATGTGCAGGGGTACGAGCACAACGAAATCGCCGACATCATGGGATGTTCGATCGGCAACTCGAAATCGCAACTGCATAAGGCCAGGATGAGGCTCCGGGAGCTGCTCCACGAAACACTGCGCGACCAAGCGCGGGAGCAGCGGCAGGCGGTGAAAAGTGAAGCCGCCGGCGAGGGCTAGCTAAATGCACGACATGCAGTGCGATCAGTTTCAAGATTTTGTGGCCGCGTGGATGGAAGGCGAGCGCTCTCGCGCGGGCGAATCCCATTTGCGTTCTTGCGCCTCATGCCGCGAGCTTCTCGCGGACCTCGAAGAGATTCAAGTGACCGGCGCGGCGATGGGAGAAGTGGAGCCGCCGCCCCGCGTTTGGGCATCAATCCGCGCCCAACTTGATCAGGAGCACCTGACCGGAGCACATGGCTGGCGAGCGTGGATCCCGTCTTTCGGCATGTCGTGGCCGCGGCCGGCAGTCGCTATGGCGACGCTCGCTGTTCTCGTAGTCGGCGCCTTCCTGCTGGGCACTGAAGTCCACAATTACAACAACATGCAGCGTTGGACGCAGGGCACCGAAGCCGCGACGCAACCGATTCGAGCCAATCTGGGCAACTTCGAGCTCCACGAAGTTTCCGCGCTCCACGGCCCGAACCCCATCGTGAATGCCGCGTTCCAGAAGAACCTCCAGATCGTTGACAACTATATTGCGATGTGTGAGAAAAGCGTTCGCGAGGAGCCCGACAACGAACTCGCGCGCGATTATCTCTACGATGCGTATCACCAGAAAGCCGACTTGCTCTCGGAGTTGAGCGAGCGTGGGGAGAATCCTCAATGAACGGCCTGCAATCATCTCTAGATTCCTCGACATTGAAAACGGCCGCTGCGGTCGGCGCGATGATGCTGATCGCCGGCAGCGCCATGGCGGCGTCCCGGCACGTCGAACAGCGATTCAAGGTGGACGCGCACGCCGTCGTCGCGATTCATAATCCCAACGGCATCGTCACCGTGAAGGCATGGACTCGGCCGGAAGTCAAACTGGTCGCCGACATTCAAAGCGACAAAGTCGATTTTGACGCTGAGCAGTTCGGCAATCGCGTGGAGCTGAATGCACGGCCGATTTCATCGAGCATCAGCCCGGAAGAACTCCGCTCGGATTTTGAACTGTTCGTTCCCGAAGATACCGAGCTGCAGATTCACGATGACTCCGGCTCCGTTGAAGTCGCGAACGTGATGGGCGACATGGCGGTGGACACCGTGGCCGCGGGCGTCGCGCTTCAGGACGCCGCCGGTTACCTGACGATTCGAACTGTGGGCGGCTCGGTGCAATGCGTGCGCTGCGCCGGAAAGCTCGAAATTACTTCGGTCAGCGGCAACGTGAAGCTCATTGATATGCGCAGCTACAATGTCCGCGCGCAGACGTGGGCCGGAGACATGCTCTTCGACGGCGAATTCCTCCCCAACGGAACCTATCGATTGAAGAATTACAGCGGTTTGATCGAAGTCCACTTCTCGCCTGCCGATTCGTTTGATTTGAGCGCAACATCGGTTCGGGGCAAGGTGGACAATCAAGCCAACCTAAAACCACCGCCGCACACGCACAGCTATGAGTCCAAGTTCAGCCACAGCTTGTTCGGGTCGCTGAATCAGGGCAAGGCGAGGGTCGAGCTGATTTCATTCGATGGTACAATCAACATCCACAAGCGCGACTAACGCGCCGCTTCTCTGACCGCCAAATACGACAACGCGCAGCCCTCGAGCGAAGCACGTTCCCGCAAACTGCTCTGCCTTACCGGCTTCATGGGTAGCGGCAAATCCACCGTCGCCCGCCTTCTTGCGCGGCAGATCGGCTGGATTCATGTGGATCTGGACCGCCGGATAACGGATGTGACCGGCCTATCGATCCCCGACATCTTCTCGCAGCAAGGCGAGCCTGCATTCCGGCAAATCGAGCAAGAAGAACTCGAGAAGACGCTGGCCGAAGCCAAAGCCCTCAGCCGTGCGACGGTGATTTCGCTTGGCGGGGGCACGACGGCTCAGCTTGCAAATCTCGCTCTCCTCGAGCGCCACGGCGTGACGCTGATTTGGCTCGACTGCCCCGTCGAAGAACTGCTTCGCCGGTGCGCTCATATCACCAACCGGCCGCTCTTTCGTGACGAAGCAAGTTTCCGGGAGCTCTACCGGCAGAGACTGCCATTCTATGAGATTGCGCATTTTCGCGTCGAAGGCGGCGTGGAACCTCTTCGCGTCGTCGAGCAAATACTTGCGCTTGGAATCCTCGACAAGGTGCCTGCATGAATCTTGCGCTATCGCGCCGCCGGCGCGAACGTAGCTTTGGGTTTGCCGTCGCCACCGTCGCAGGCTGTGTTGTGGCCGCCCTCGTCCTCAGCGCTGCCTCCGGCTCGACAACTCACGCGATCCGCGCATCTTCCGATCGAACCGACGGCATCCTGATTCAGGACAAAGGCAAATTCCGAATCTCGGTTAACGGCGCGCAGCTCGGCACTGAGGAATTCGAAATTCACCCGAATGGCGATCACTGGATCGCGCAGGGCACTGCCGATATTCGCCCTCCCGGAGCGGAGCAGACGCACGTCACGGCACACCTGACGCTTCAACCCAACGGCGAGCCTGTCAGCTACGATTGGAGCACGCAGGGCTCAAAAAAGCATCGGCCGAAATTCAGTTTCAGAACAGCATCGCCACGATCTTGCTGCATCTTGAGAATGCCAAGCCGTACACGCAGCAATTCACATTCTCGACGCCGATCATCGCGATCCTCGACAACAATCTCTACCATCAATACGCCATCCTCGCGCGGCTCTACGATCGCGAAAAGAAAGGCAAGCAAACGATCTCCGTCCTGATTCCGCAGGAAATGACACCCGGCAGTGTAACCGTCGAATCCATCAGCCCCGCTGGCGGAGGAAACTTCGCCGAGGAGCTACAGGTTGAGACGAGCGATCTGGAAGTGGATCTGTTTCTCGACGCCAAGGGGCGCCTGATGAAGCTCACTGCCCCCGCATCGAACGCCGAGATCGTTCGCCAATAAATCGGCTGAGCCATCCTGTCGCGCCGTTTCGTTTCTGAAGGTTCCCTTGTCAAAAAGAAAGAGGCCCGGACGAATCGTCCGAGCCTCTTTTGCTCTGTCGCTATGCTGCGGTTATAGCTGTGCGCGGTGAGTCATTTGTGGCGAATCGATCGGGCGCGGCTTTTCAATTTCGATCGGCAGTGTCATCGCCGAACCCTTCCGAATCAGACTGAGGTTGACCGATTTCTGGTCGCTTTTGTCTCGCAAGTCCGCGCGAAGCTCATGCAGAGATTTCACCGGCTTGTCATCCACCTGCGTAATGACGTCGCCGGCTTTCAATCCAGCCTTCTCGGCCGGAGTTCCCTTCCTGACTTCGCGCACGAGAACGCCGTGACCTTCGGGCGCGCCGAAGTACGCGCCGAGTTGGCCATCCAAATCTTCAGCGTTGATTCCCAGGAGGGGCGTGCGCATGTCCATCGCTTCGGGAGACGCGAAGTGGAAATCAAAATCGGGCATCGCGAAAGCAGCCGGCGGCAACGGATGCGGCGCAGCAAACACTCGAACGTTCTTACCGCCCTCGTCGCTGCGCTCTCCGATCACAACATCAATCGTTTGCGCGTTGCCATCGCGAGAAATTCCAAGTTTGACTGAGCGGCCCGGAGGCGTTTCGCGAACGAGCCGGCGGAATTGCACGCGTCCTTCCACGGTCTGGCCGTCAAACGTCGCAATCACATCGTGCTCCTGCAAGCCGGCTTTTGCCGCCGGACCGTCAGGCTCGACGCCGACAACTTCGACCCCGCGGTCGGCAGAGAGCTTCAATTCCTCCGCGCGATCCGCCGAGATCTCGGAGATTTCAATGCCGAGCCAGCCGGTATCGTCGCTGTCTTCAATCCACATCGCATTCCCGGGGTTCAATTCGACGACCTTTTTTTGCAGTTCCTGCATTTCAGGTCCTAGTTGCTCGAGATTTGTCCCGAGGTCCGCCAGCTTGGACTGCAACTCGTCCAACTGCTTTTCCTGATCCGGGCCCAAGTTCTCATTCAGGTCCGCCAGCTTGGCGGAGAGTTCTGCGAGTTGTTGGGCTCGTTCACTCGCCTGCTCCTGAATTCCCGCCCGGGCGCCTTTCAGCGTCTCAGCCTCGACAGCCGCCTGAACCTCAGCCTGCGCGCGAGCAGCGGCTATCCTGGCCACCTGCTCTGCAGCCCGCGCCGCGATCTCCGCTTCGACTGCCAGCGATTCAACCGACGACGACGAAGGCGCGGGCTGCGCCTGCGGAGCCGCTGGTTCCTGGGGCGCCTGAGGCGTTCCCGGCATAGCCGGTGCGGACTGCAGTTGCGTCAGCGCTGGCCAAGCCGGTGCCGACGGCAGCGTTGGCCCAGTGAATCCTGGCGCCAACACCGCGAATCCCAACAGCCCCGCCCCCGCGAGCGCTATCTTCACTCTAGTACGCATGTCTCTTCCTCCTTGTTCCATCAGAAGTGGCACGCCCCGCAAAAAACTCGATCGTTGCTCGGCCGTCAGATTCCGGACTGTTCCAGCCGGACGCGAATCCCGCCATTCACCGTCCGCAACGTAATCGCGCCGCCGCCGGAGCCAAGAAACCCGTGAAATCCGCGCCCGCCATAGGCATTTTTCACCAGCGCGGGCAAATCCGAACTGAAGCCGCCATTCATGCTGCGCGCGTGAATTTCACCGTGGGCGTCGGGCGGAAGAGCCAGAACCACCGAGCCGTTGATCGTCTCAAGCACCATCGGTGCGCCGTCGGCAAGCCGCGTGAGCTCCAAAAGAATATTCCCATTGGTCGTGTGAGCCCCGAATCGGCCCGCACTGTCGGTGACTTCCACATTTCCGTTGACGGCATGGATTTCTCCCGTGCCTTCCACACCGCGAATGGTGACGCTGCCGTTTACGGTGGCAATGTCGCTGAGCAGGACGCGATACGGCACGCGAATATGGTAATCAACGAAGACCGGAACACCGCCATCGCGAGGATAGTGCGTGCGCACGGTCACGCCTTCGCGTGCCGATTGAACCTCGATCCGCACACGGTCCAGTTCGCTGTCATCGCCTTCCGTTGTCTTGACGGCGCGCACTTCCACTTCGTCCCGCTGCCAACCCTCCACTTGCACTGAGCCGTTGACGTTCGCGAGCGTAAACTTGCCGCCGGAGGACAGCGGGTAACTTTGCTCAAAGACCTGAGTGAAGGCAAAACCGGAGGAACAGGCGCACAGGAGAGGCAGTGCGACGAGGCCAACGCGAAGCGCGAGTTTCAGAACGTTCCGGGACTTCGAATGCAGGACACTTGCATTCATGGTCCACCCCCGCACCGTATATTGCGAATCACGGCGAAACGCTAATCGTCTCGAAAAGTCTCGCACCGCTCAATTGCTGCTCGAAGGCGAATCTTTCGCCACTTCTGTCTCCACCGTTTTCTGAATTTCGAGCAGCTTTTTTTGGAGTTGTTCCATTTGCAATTTGTAGACTTCGAGCTGGCGGTTCGCGTCGCTCAAGACCAGCCGGATATTGCCGGACACCGTTCTCAGGCGCAGAACCTCGCCGCCTCCGTTTAGCGCCCCCGATGCGCGCGCGATGCGCGATCCGTTTGCCACGTCGTCGTAGCTCACTTTCAATCCGAATGCCGGATCGACCACCAGCCGGTGGTCGTCGCCAAGCTGGATCGCAGCGTCAACCGTCAGCGGCAGTTGCTTCGGGATGTAGACCACGATGTCGCCGTCTGCGGAATGCAGATCGCATTCGCCAGGCAGCTTGCCTTCATTGCCGAGCCATGCCGTGATTCCGCCGACGTTGGTCGAGGCGCGCACCGCGCTGTTCACTTGCGTCAGATAAATGCTTCCCCCGCCCGATTCAAGATTCGTCGGACCCAACGATCGCACCACGCGGATTCCGCCGCCGCCCGTCCGCGCCCGAACCTGGCCCGCCGCCTCGCCCACTTCAATCTGTCCGCCTCGCGTATCCGCGATGAGCATTGCGCCGGACTTCTCCACCGAAATATTTCCCCCGGCGCCCGTATCGAGTTTTGCCGTCCCGCCGATCGATATCACGCGAATGTGGCCGCCGGCTGTATGCAGAGTGGCATTTCCGGCAATCGCACCGGCGGTGATGTGGCCGCCACCCGTGGTTGCGTAGAAATCGCCGCTGACATCCTTCACGGTGACGTGGCCGCCGCCGGTCTCAAATCGCGCCATGCCGCTCACGGTTCCGGCCGAAATGTTGCCGCCGGAGGTGTGGAGCGTGGCGGGGCCGTCGATGTCTTCTATGTCAATGTTGCCGCCTTGCGTGGAGACTTCCAGGTTGTACTTGTGGGGAACATTGACGTCAATCGTGACCCAGAGATGCCCCGTGCACTCGTCGCCGGAAGTCTGCCCGCGCATCCAGACGCCGTCGGGCACCGCGTGGGCCGTCAAATTGAAATCCTTCAGCAATTTCTGCGATTCAGGATCGTTGGTGTCGGTTCCGAGCGTGATCCAGTAATCCACCTTCCCGGAATTCGTGGTGTGGACGCGGACATTTCCGAGTTCGGTCCAGAGATGAAGTCTCTGGCCTTCGCGTGCGGGCAGCGTCCCCTTGATTTCTCGAGTGAGCTTGGTGCCAGGATCGGTGGGATCGGGGTCCGAAGGACGCTTTGCCAGCAGCGGTTGGGCGAGGAGCGTGCAGAGGCTCGCCGCAAGTATGACTGATGTTTTCTTCGAGATCATGCGATTTTGGCGGTTCCACAGTTTCATCGGGCCAACCAGACTCCGTCCACTTCGAATTACGCCCCGCCAAGCGACTAGAATTTCTCGGAAGGATTCAAATCCTGAATGGTCGCCGCGCTCTGCAGCCGAATGTACGTGCTCGGATCCTTTTGCGCGCGCGTTCGCAGCACATCAAGCAAATGTTCGTCAGCAGGCACCTTCCCTCTGTCCGCCAGCTCACGCAGCGAATTGATGGCCTCGATGCGAACGCCGGGATTTGAATCATCTACGAGCGCGTCGAGCATCGTATTCCGCACCGCGGTCTGGCCCGCCTCAGCGCCCAGCGCCTCGAGAGCCTTCAGCCTCACCGCTGCGTTCCGATCCGTGTGAACGAGCAGGCATAGCGCCTGGCAAACGTCCGCGTCGTGCGTGCGCGGTTTCAGCAAATCTACGGATTCGATGCGAACGTCGGGATCAAATCTTTCATTGTTACGCAGCACGTAGAGCAGGACATTCTTGACGTGATCGTCGGCAACCGTGCCCTGCACCAGCATCGGTCGTTGCGCGTTCAAGTGCACTTCGATTTGCGGCGGCGCGTCGCCCGATTCCGAGACCAGATTGATTCCTGTCACGTCGGCGTTGCGGAATTCGGGATCCCCAAGACCCGCGAGGCTGGCTTCCGTCGGCGGTTGCGGCGGATTGCTTCCGGTTTCAGTGGCACCGGGGCTGGTGGGAGCCACCTTTGAAGCCATCCATCGCGGCGAATACATCCCCGCAGAAAATCCAACCAGGAGGAGAAGCGCGGCGGCCGCGGCAGGATGCATCGTAAGCCAATGCGCGGGTTGAATCGCGTCGAGCCACCGGCCGAGCACTCCGCGACTTTTCGCCGCGTCGGCATCGTCGAGGACGTCTGTCAAATTCGTTCGGCACTCGGCCAACAACGTAGCGCTCGGCTCGAGCCACCGTGCCGATTCCAGCGCCGCTTCCATCCGCGCAAAATCTGCAAGAAAAGCGGTGCACGCTGCGCAGCCTTCCGCGTGCGTCTTCATTACAATTTGTTCGTCGCGTTCCAGCTCGCCCATCACGAACAGATTCATTCGTTCGTTGAATTGCGGGCAGGGCTCAGACCCGGGCCGTGCCGGCGCGCCGTAGTTTGTATCGCGTTCCATTTCCTTCAATTTCCTTCAGCCTCGATTACCGCATCGATTCCAGGCTCGCGCGAAGTTTTCGCGTCGCCCGGAACAGCGAATTCTTCACTGTTTCTTCCGACGTGCCCAACATTTCTCCAATGACGCGCAACTTCAATCCCTGGTAATGCTTCAGCTCGAAAACCACTCGCTCGCGCGGCGAAAGCCGCTCAATCGCCTGCTGGATGTGCCGCCCCAGTTCGTCGCCGAGAACGGTGCGTTCGGGATTCGAGCCCGCGCGAGTTTCGGGCTGGCGGTCAAAGAAATCTCTCGAGGTGCCTTCGTGTTCTTCGCTTGCAGGGGCCTGATCTTCGCGCCGGCTGGTCCTTCTCCGCAGATGGTCGAGGGACACATTAGTGACGATCCGGTAGAGCCAGGTATAAAAGCTGCATTCGAACCGGAAGCGGTGCAGGTTTCGATAAACCCGCAGAAAGCTTTCCTGGTAGATATCCCTTGCATCTTCAGAGCGATGAACCAGATTGAGCGCAAGCCGCAATACTTCGCGATCGTAACGTCGGACCAATTCCTCGAACGCGAGACGGTCTCCTCCCTGCGCATCCCGAACGAGGGCATGATCGTCCGAAATCTTCACCGCTGCCTGGCGCGCATCTCGCTCGAGAGCGACGCTCATCCCCATGATGAAACCCACCGGTTGCGGCTGCCCGTAAACAGCAGCGCTCGGAAGGCTAACCGATCCGCAACTGCCCCGGCATCTTGCCTTTCTTCCCGGCCCCACAGATATAGACGCATTTCTTTGCACACGGTAAGCACTGAAGTTGCCCGAACTCGAACAGCCGTCTCGTAAATGGGACGCATGGCCAATTTGGCCCGTTTCATATCCGCTCGCCCAGCCGGATCAGCCCGTAAACCCCTGCGCATACAAGGAAATCCAGCAACAAGCCGACGTCGGGGGCGTAGAGCTTGTGTTTCAAGGAATCCGGAAGGTGCGGCGTCAGCGAGAGATAATAAATTGCGTTCCCCAGGAGAATCGCCGCCAGATATTCAGCCCAACGTCTCAGGGTCGCGCCCAGATATTTCTGCGCCATGAAGTCGCCCGCACGCCGCCCGATTCGCGTGTGCGGCCCCACTCATGTCAATATAGGACGGAACTCCTTTCGAAGCAAATTGCCGGCCGTCGCGGCATCCTGTGGAAACCGCGGTGCTTCTCCAGTGATATAAAAGCAAGCAGCAATCGCCGCGATTTGAAAATTATGAGCGTTACCCTCAGCACCTCAATTCTCGGACTGCGCGGAATCGGCCCGCAGCGCGCCGCTCAATTTGCCGAACGCGGCATTCATAGCGTCGGCGATTTGCTGCATCATCTTCCCTTTCGATACGAAGATCGCACGAGATTCACGCCGATCGCCGAGCTTGTCCCCGGCCAGACCTACACTGTGCGTGCGGAAATCACTTCGGGTAGCACGATTCGATTCGCGCGCGATCGCAATGCCATGTTCCTGATGAAAGTCCGCGACGCCAGCGGCATTCTCAGCGTCCGTTTTTTTCACGGCGCCTATCTCGAAGGGCGCCTCAAGCCCGGAATGTCGCTCGTCCTCTACGGCAAAGCCGAAATGGATCCCTATCGCACCGCTCGACGCGAAATGATCAATCCCCAAATCGAGGTGCTCTCGACGAATTCCCCGGAAGGCGCCAACGGCTCGGCCGCGGACTCAACCGAAGTCGGAAGAATCGTCCCGATCTACGAATCCATCGCCGGAATCAGTTCGAAGATGCTGCGTCGCATCATCTACGAACTGCTTCAGAATCTCGGTGGCGCAATGCCGGAAACTTTGCCGGAAGGCATTCTGCGCCGCTACGCCTTCCCTTCCCGCCGCGAAGCGCTGATGTACGTTCACTTTCCGCCGGCCAACGAAAACCTTGAAGCGCTGAATGAATTCCGCAGCGCTTCGCATGCGCGCATGATCTTCGAGGAATTCTTTTTCTTTCAACTCGGCATTGCCGCGCGCCGGCGCGAGGAACGCGACCAGACCGGCATCCCGCTGCGCGTTCGCGACGATCGCGTGCGTGAGGCCTTGAAACGCATTCTTCCTTTCAAGCCCACGGCCGCGCAGAAGCGCGTTCTCGCCGATATCGTGATCGATCTCGAGCAGGCCAAGCCGATGAATCGCCTCCTTGAAGGCGACGTCGGCAGCGGCAAGACGATCGTCGCTCTCGAAGCCGCCGTAATCGCCATGGAAAATGGCTGCCAGGTCGCTCTCATGGCTCCTACTGAAATCCTGACCGTGCAGCACTATCTTTCCGCGCGGCGCATCTTCAAGAATGCGGGCTATCGCGTCGAACTTCTCATCAGCGGAATGAAACGGAGTGAAAAGACAGTCGCGCTCGAGCGCATTCGCAGTGGCGACGCGCAATTCGTCGTCGGAACGCACGCCCTTATTGAAGACCAGGTGGCATTCGCACGCCTTGGCCTCGTCATCGTTGACGAGCAGCATCGCTTCGGCGTCCTGCAGCGCAAGCGCCTCCGCGAGAAGGGCGGCGCGCCGCACGTGCTCGTCATGACTGCGACACCGATTCCGCGCACCCTGGCGCTCACCGTTTATGGCGATCTCGATATTTCCGTGATTGACGAAATGCCGCCTGGCCGCACGCCAATCGAAACCCGATGGACCGCTGAAGAACAACTCGCCGGCGTTTGGGAACAGGTTCGGCGCGAAATCGCGCAAGGCCGCCAAGCTTACATCATCTATCCTGTCATCGAGGAATCGAAGCAGGAGCTGAAGGCCGCCACAGCCGAATACGAGCGGCTTTCGCGCGACGTCTTTCCGAAGCTGCGCCTCGGCCTTCTCCACGGCCGCCTTCCCAGCGAAGAAAAAGAAGACGTCATGGAGCGTTTCCGCCGCGGCGAATTTCAGGTTCTCGTCGCCACGACCGTGATCGAAGTCGGCGTGGACGTGCCGAACGCGACCATCATGATCGTCGAGCACGCGGACCGCTTCGGCCTCGCACAACTTCATCAGCTTCGTGGCCGCATCGGACGCGGCGCTGCAAAGTCTTCCTGTATCCTCATCGCGCCGAAGGCCACGGCCGGCGATGCGCGCGAGCGAATCGAAACCATGGTTGCGACTACGAACGGCTTCGAAATCGCCGAGCGCGATTTGAAGCAGCGCGGCCCCGGCGAATTTTTCGGCACGCGGCAGCACGGCGACGCCGCATTTCGCGTCGCTCATCCTTTGCGCGATCATAAGCTCCTCGAACTCGCGCGCTCGGAAGCCTTCGCGCTCTCCGGCGATCCGGCGCGCGCAGCCGAATTGGCGCGCATCACGTCGCAACTCGGCCCGGCGTGGTTCAAGCGCTATCAACTCGCGGCCGTCGGCTAATCCGGAGAATCTCATGCGGGTAATCGCAGGCAAATATCGAAGCCGTACGCTTCGCTCTCTGAAGGGATCGGAATTGCGCCCAACGAGCGATCGTCTGCGTGAGACGCTTTTCAACGTCCTCGGGCCGCTCGTCCAGGATGCTTTTTTTGTCGATTGCTTCGCCGGAACCGGAGCGATAGGAATCGAAGCGTTGAGCCGCGGAGCGCGAGAGGCCGTCTTCATCGAGAAGCACCGTCCCGCCGCCAACGTGATTCGCAGGAATCTCGAATCGCTCGAGATTCGCGCAGGGGCGCGGTTGATCGTCGGCGACGTCTTGTCCGAACTGCAGAAAATGTCGGTAAAGAAACTCTTGCCGGATTTCATCTACATCGATCCGCCGTATAAGCTCGTGGAAGAGTACGAAAAGATTCTTGACTTCGTTGACGCCGCGCAATTGCTCGCTCCGGAAGGCCGCGTGATCGCCGAGCATCCCCGCAAACTTGAGCTTCCTGAATTCTTAACGCGGCTCGAGCGTTCGCGCATTCTGGTCCAGGGCGACTCCGCGGTGAGCTTCTATCGCATGGCGAGGGCAGCCTGATTTTTCCGCGCGATAAATCTTTTTCGCAAGGCGCTCCTGCTGCATCTAAGGGCAAGGTATAATTCCGGACCGCATGGCAACTCGCGACAACTCGGCGCTCGAACCATTCGCCTCACTCGAATTCGGAGTGAAATGGGAACGCCCGGCAAGCGCATTCAGCAGCAGCCTGAAGGCAGTCTTCACGGGCCCGAAGCCGCCCGAGTGGACGGAAGCACTCCAATCCGATTCGCCGATGCGCGTCACGTGGATTCGCAATGGTCTTCCCGGCCGGGCGATCACCGCGTCATCGCTCTGGCATGTCGCCTTCGTGCTCATTCTGCTGCTCCCCATCTGGAAATTGTTGCGGCTCGAGCCGCGCAACATTGTCGCGCCCGACATGAAAATCAGTTGGGATTTGCCGGCGCCCGATCTCCCTCCGCTCTCTTCGACGCTGAAGCCCATTTCACCGGTCACGGCCAATGATCCCCCGCCGAACACCGGCAGCGATGCGTACCATCCGCGCCAAACCATCCTCTCAATTCCGGAGCGAGTCACGCATCCGCGCCAGACCTTGATTCAGCCGGATGCGCCGCCGGATGCGCCGAAAATCGTTCCGCCGCTGCCCAATATCGCACAATGGGGTGAAGCAACACCCGTTGCGCCACCGAAATTGCAGATCGCGCCTTCGGAGCTGAAACCAATCCTTCGAAATGCCCGGGAAGATGCGGCCGACGCGCCCCAAATTCGGAACGCCGCCGCGCACCCGAACTCGCTGAATCTGGCGCAGGCAAATGCGCCCGATCTAAAAATGCCGGCGAGCCAGTCCGCCGCGCCCGTCTTTCGCGCGCGTAGGGCCGAAGATGCCGCCGTGCCCGAAATCGAAAATCGCGCGCCGGATTCCGGCGCATTGAATATCGCTGCGTCGCCTAGCGTTCCGCGGCCTAGGCTGCAGGTCACGGCTAGTGCCGCGAGGCTGGCGCCTGCGAAAGCCACAAATGCAGACGTGGCGGCTGCGCCTGAAATCTCCAGCGCGAGAGCGCGTGCGGGAAGTTCGGCCGCCGGAGGCGAAGCTTCTGGCGGCGACGCCAATCTTCGCCGCATCATTGCGCTTTCCACTTCGCCTGCGCCCCCGAGCCCAAGCGTCGAAATTCCCAGCGGTAATCTCGCAGCGCGAATTTCGATTTCGCCGCAGGGAAACCACGCGAATGCATCCGGTGCTGGCGCGAGCGCAAACTCGGGCAAGGCGGCAGCAGGGCCGCCCGGTATCTATATTTCAACGCCACGGTCGAATTCAGGTTCTGCCGCCGCGGGAAGCGGTTCTCCGGCAAACGGCGGTATCAGGCCGGCCGCACCGCGCCTCGGCGCCGCGGCCTCGATCAAGCCGGCGTTGCCGCCCGCCAATTCCGAAAGCACGGCGCCGAGTGGTCCGCGCGACCTCAGCGGACTCGACGGTGAAATCACGCCTGAAAAAATTCTATCCGGCAAGCGCATCTACACCGCATACATCAATCTTCCGAATCTTACGAGCGCGAGAGGAAGCTGGATTCTGAATTTCGCGGAATTGCAGCCGAGCGGCTCACCCACACACGTTCATACGGATCTGGCGGCGCCGACAGTTCTCCTGACGGTTGATCCCAAATATCCCGAGACGCTCATCAAGCAGCACGTTGAAGGCGAGGTCATTCTCTACGCCATCATTCGGGAAAATGGCTCGGTGGACAGCATTCAAGCCGTGAAGCGGCTCGATCCGCTGCTCGATCGCAATGCCATCGAAGCCGTTGCGGCTTGGAAATTTTCTCCTGCATCGCGGAACGGCCAGCCTGTCGCCGTTGAGGCCGTCATCCACATTCCATTCCACGCGCCGCCCGCTCCGTAAACTTGTTTGCACAAAATGATAGGGACACGCGTAGCGGCGCGCTTTAGCGCGGCATGCGGTTCTTCCGAGCCGCGCACGAGACGAGCGGTTTCATAATTTTCTACGCCGACAAGACCGCGATCAGCTTCAAAATGTCGCTCTGCGTGTTGTAAATGTGCGGCGAAATTCGCAAGACGCCTTCGCGCAGGCACACAACCACTTTTTCCGCCTTCAATTTCTGATGCAGCTCGATTGTCTTCTCCGGCGATCGCGCAGCGATGCAGATGTACTGTCCGCGCCTGCCACTTTCGCCTGGCGATGCGAGTACACAGCGATCCATCGGCAGGCGGTCGGCAACGAATTGGCACAGCCCGGCGGCGTGCGAATAGATGGCTTCCGCGCCGATTTTGGCAACGAGTCCAACAGAAGCGTCGAACGCCGCGAGATTGATGAAATTCCCGGTCTCGGGCATATCCCAGCGTCGCGCGCCCGCGCGAACGCGGAGTTCGTTGAGCGGCAGCCCATGAAATTTGTTGGCCCCTTCGAGAGATTGCCAATATACGGGACCCGCGGGAAGCCGATCGCTCCATTCGCGCCGCGCCCAGAAGAATCCAGTGCCGTAGGGGCCGAGCAGCCACTTGTACCCTGACGAAACGAGAAAATCCGCGCCCATTGCGTTTACGTCGATGGGCAAGGCTCCCGCGCATTGGCTCGCATCGAGCAGAAACAGCGCGCCCGCCGCGTGACACGCATCGGCAACGCGTCGCGCATCGAGCCGCGCGCCGTTGTCGAACCGTACCAGGCTCGCGGTCACGAGCCGCGTTTTTGGCGTGATGCTTGCCGCATAATCATCGGCCGTGATGAATCGCCCGGCGGGATCGATCGTTTTCAATTTCATTTTCCCCGCGTGCTCGTATGGCAGCCACGTCGCGAAGTGCGCTGGGAATTCTCCTCGCGCGACCATCACCTCATCGCCCGCCTTCCATTCGATCCCCGACGCAACCGCAGCAAATCCCGCGCTCGCGCCGGTGGTCAGCGCGATATCGTCGGCCTCGGCATGAATCATGCTTGCGAGCGACGCGCGAATCCGGTCCGGTATCTCGAAATAAGCGCCGTCCGTTATGCGGAACGGCAGCTTTTTCCGCTCGATCGCCTCTTTCGCCGCTTGCGCGGATGCGAGCGGAAGAGGCCCCTGCGTCGCCGCATCGAGATACGTCACATCGTCGAACTCGGCAAACTCCTTGCGATAATCCATTGGCGAAGGCTCCTGCGCTTTCCATGCGTTGCTTGACAGTGTGGAATTATTCCGGCGGGCGGCAATTTCAAAAATGCGAACGCAAGTCCCGGAACGCTGAAAGAATCAGCAACCGTCCGGCGCCGCTCTCGAGGGAGCTTTGCTCCAGCAGCCACGTCGCGTGATGAGGAATGAAGACTGCGTTCAGTCCGGCCCGTAGCGCCGGGTTGATGTCGCTGCGCGGGCTGTTGCCGATCATCCAGGCGTTCGACTTCACCACCTTGAATTGATGCACGATCCGCTCATAGGTGGTGTGTTCTTTTTCCGCAACAATCTCAATGGCTTCAAAATGCGTCTGCAGGCCGGAACGCTCGACCTTCGCGGCCTGCTCTGCCGCTTCACCCTTCGTCAGCAGAATCAGCCGGTGATGCCCCGCCAGATACGCCAGCGTCTCGGGAACGCCGTCCATAATATGCGGCGGCGTCTTCTCCAGTTCAGCGGTGAGTTGCTCGATCCACTGAACCATCTCGCGCTTCGCGGCGTTACCCGCCAATTTCATATAGGTGTCTTCGAGCGATCGTCGAAAACTTCTCACGCCATAACCGTGCTGGCGGATGTTTCGCCGCTCCGTCTCGTTCAGGATGTGCCGCGAATATTCGCGAGTGTAGCCAAGCGGCTCAAGCCGCGACACGAACTCGTCGATCGACTTCTCGAAGAAAACGTTGTTTTCCCAGAGCGTGTCGTCGGCATCGATCAATAATGTTTGCCGGGCCATTCCTGTCCCCTCAAACTTGGCGAGCTATCGCAGTTGGTCTCGGCGCCGCCATCATGCCGATACGCTGGAAATCCGCGTCACGAAGCCTTTCGAGCTCCGATGGAAAGCTTTTCAAGTATCGAGCGCGCGGCGTGTTGCGCCTCGCCGAATCGCGTCAAGTAATCCTGAAATTCGCGATTCAAATCCAGCGCGCTCGTCGGATCGAGCTTCGTGCGCAAGATCATGTCGCGGAGTTGCACCGGATGCGGCAGCACCGCATCGTCGCGAAGCTCTTCGAGGGCAATGCCCGGATCGTAGTGATACATGGTCTTCTCCCCAAGCGTTCAATCACCGTCAGTTTACTCCGATTGGCCGATTGCGGAAATTCTTCAGGCGGGCGTCGGCAGGAATTCATAGCGCTCGATGCGTGCCGCCACCCCTCGGCGTTCGCCGTTGGGTTCGACACGCACAACGCGCGCGTAACACCGGATGTGGACGTCTCCGGCGAGCGTGATTTGCTGCGGCAGCGTCAGGATAAATTCGATCGAGCTTCCCTGCTCGATCGCCGAGGCAGCGAGAAAGTAGAGGCCGCGGAAGCTGATGTCGCGCGTCTCGCCGGGCTCTTCGATCGCGCCGTTCCCGGCGACGAATCGCACCTTCAGCGGCAACGACATCGCAAAGCGCCTTGCAGAACGGCGCTCGACTTCGTCCCCCAATAGCCCTCCCATCCTGCTGGCTTCGGCCGAAACTAACACCACGGCCCCCAATCCGCAACCGAATTTACCCCAACGCATCTCATCTTTTCGTGATGTTCAGCTGCGATACTGGGACGTATAGTAAGCACTGTCTTCCTGTTTGCGGCCCCCAATCGGGGCACCGCATCGCATTCAAAATCGCGCTATGCAAGGGGACGCTTCGATGAAAAGACAGCGCTTTTCCGCAGTTTTTCTAGCCTTTTTGGCGATGTCGTGCGCACTCGCCGCCTCCACCGCGCTGCTCTCCACCACCCGCGCGAGCGATTCATCCGCCGTTCTCAAAGGCTCCGCCGCCTTCGGCGACGCGTTGTCCGATCGTCCCGGTACGCGCCGCCTGATCACGCCCTCGGACTTGCCCGCGCCATATGCAACCGAATCGGCTCATAACGACGCTAATGTCGTCCCGCGCCCCGAAAAAGCATGGCCGCAAACACTCCCCGGCTTCCAGGTCCAGCTTTACGCCACCGGCCTTGACGAGCCGCGCAAGATCGTTACCGCGCCAAATGGCGACCTCTTCGTCGCGGAGAGCCACGCCAATCGCGTCTCCGTTTACCGCGGCCTCAAGTCTGACGGCACGTTTGAGCAAAAGGAAATTTTCGCCACCGGCTTGAAGCAGCCCTTCGGCATCGCCTTCTATCCCAGTGGCGCCAATCCCCAGTACGTCTACGTTGCCAACACGGACTCGGTCGTCCGCTTTCCCTACCAAAATGGCGATCTGAAATCCCGCGGCAAGTCAGAAGAGATTGTCTCGGATATTCCAGGCGGCGGCCTTCTCACCGGCGGCGGCCACTGGACCCGCGACATCGTCTTTTCGCCCGACGGCTCGAAGATGTACGTCTCGGTCGGCTCGCGCTCCAACGTCAGGGATGATTGGTTGGAAAAACGCCGCGCCGACATTCTCGTATTCAGCCCGGATGGCAAAGGCGAACAAACCTTCGCCTGGGGAATTCGCAATCCCGTTGGCCTCGCCGTGAACCCCCAAACCGGCGACATTTGGACTTCCGTCAACGAGCGCGATGAACTCGGCGACAACCTTCCGCCGGATTACATCACTCGCGTCGTCCCCGGCGGTTTCTACGGCTGGCCGTGGTACTACATCGGCCCGAATCAGGATCCGCGCCACAAAGGCGAGCGCCCGGAATTGAAAGACAAAGTGCTCTTGCCCGACGTTCTCCTGCAAGCGCACTCCGCGTCGCTGTGCATCACGTTCTACACCGGCTCGCAATTCCCCTCCGAATATCGCGGCGAAGCTTTCGCCGCTGAGCACGGCTCCTGGAATCGCTCGAAGCGCACCGGCTACAAAATCATTCGCGTATTTGCGCCGAATGGAAAAGCCACGGGCGAGTACGAAGACATCGTCACCGGCTTCGTCACCCCGGACGGCGATGTTTGGGGGCGCCCCGTCGGCGTGGCCGTCGCAAAAGACGGTGCGCTCTTTTTCAGCGACGATGCTTCGAATTCAATTTGGCGCTTGAGCTACGTCGCCGATTCGCACAAGCTCTAGCGCGATACTTCGCTCATCCATTCGGCGATCTGCGGCCCGCAGCCTCTCTTCTTGCGCGCTGCGCCGCGTTTCGCTACAGTGCCGTTCTCTCTCGCGATGGCCGACGTCTTCCACCGATCATTCTTCATCAACGGTTCTGCCGGTCGCCTGGAGGCTTTGCTCTGGACCACATCCAATCGGAATCCCGATCGCGTCGCCATCGTTTGCCATCCGCATCCTCTTTTCGGCGGCACGCTTCACAATAAAGTTGTCTTCCGCGTCGCGAAAGCGCTTCACGCAAAAGGAATGCCGCTCCTGCGATTCAATTTTCGCGGCGCGGGATTAAGCGAAGGCGCCCACGATAAAGGACGCGGTGAACGCGATGACGTCTTGGCCGCGCTCGACTATCTCGCGGCGGAGTTTCCGCATCGCCCGATTTTGCTTGCGGGATTCAGTTTTGGCGCCTGGGTGGGACTGCGCGTGGGGTGCGAAGACGCGCGTGTGAACGCTGTGATCGGCCTCGGACTTCCGGCCGACAATTCCGATCTCGGCTACTTGCGCAACTGCGCCAAGCCCAAACTCTTCATTCAGGGCGGCAACGATCAATATGGATCGCGCGAAAAACTGCAAACGCTATTCGATGCCATGCCCGAGCCTAAAAAGCTCGTATTTGTTGCAGGCGCCGACCACTTTTTCACCGGTCAACTCCAGCATGTCAGCGATGCGATCCGCGAGTGGGTTGAAAACTCCTGAATCACCGATCCTAAACGGAATCCTCAGTGCCCTCGCTCGAAAATTTTCAGATATTGTTCCCGCGCTGCCGGCTCGACGCTGATAATCTCCAGGTTTTCGCGCACATGCTCCGGCCGGCTCATGCCCACCAGCGCCGATGTGACTCCCGGCGTCGATCGCGCAAACTGCATCGCCCGCTGCAAATCGCTTTTCAATCCCAGCGCCGCGGATACGAACGGCGGAAGATTGTTTGCGAGCTGTCCTTGCAGCAGTGCCACACTGGAGATCACCGTGATTCCGAGCGCGCGCGCCGCCTGCAGCGTCGATCCCTGGCGCCCGTCCATCGTCTGGTTCACCAGCGTCAGCGCTTCCGGCATCGCCAGATTGAATGGCAGTTGCACGAATCGAAAGTGATGCGCGTCCCCGGCCACCGCTCGCGCCGCTCCGATCATCTCTTCAAGCGAAAGAAAATCCCGCGCTTCGCGTTGCTGGCGGAATCCGTTCCACGTCGCCAGTCCGTACGCGCCGATACGTCCCGCTGCAACTTCATGCTCGAGAAATTCAAACGCGTCCCGCAGCCTCTGCATGAATAGCTCGCGCGAAATCGCGGCCAACTGCGTCTCCGGATTGTGCAGATAAAATACGTCAATTGACTCCACTTCCAGATTCTTGAGGCTCCGGCCGAGTTGATCCGCGAGGTACGGCGTCGCCATGCAATGGCAGTCCGCCGCAATGTCTTCCGGCCGAAAAACTCCCGGCTGGAGATACTCGCGCACGAAATACTCGTTCGCATCGCCCGGCATCTCTCCGTCGGGTGTCAGAAATCCGGCTTTGGTGCACAGCACGATCTCGTCGCGCGCAATTCCCTTCGCGGCAAGTTCCTCCAGCGCGGCGCCGATCGAGCGCTCGCTTCTTTGAAAGCGATAGTTGATTGCGGTATCCACAACATTGATTCCGCCTTCGACCGCGGCGACCACCGCCAGCGTGTAGCCAACGTCCGTCGCCGCGTCCGGCTCGCCCAGATAAGTGCCGATCCCGATTGAAGATAACTGAAGTGCCGTTGACGCCTGCTGGCGAAAATGGCCGGCGGCGGCGCGACCCGCAAATCGCGCGGCATAGCGATGGGTTCCTTCTGCTGTCGCTAATTTTGGCAAGTTATTTCCTGGCTGCGTGCAGGAATCGTGGCAGAGCCGCAAGCATTTGGCAAATCCGCCGCGCCCGAGGCTACAAAAATCACGCGCATTGTGATCAGCGCTACGACGCGGGCCGCGTCGGGACGCTCTCGGGCGGCTGGCCCGCGGCCATCCCCGAAGCGATGAGCAGCTCGCGCGCTTCCGTTCGGAACTGCGGCAGGATTCGCGCGAAGAAAGCCGCGCCGATGATCGCTCCGATTCCGCCGAAGCAGACCGTAAGCGGCGCGCCAATATGTTTTGCGACCACTCCTGCGAGCAGCGCTCCGATCGGCGCCATCCCCATGAACATCATCGAGTACACGGCCAGCACCCGCCCGCGCAGATTGTTGGGCGACATTGCCTGCAGCAGCGTGTTCGATGCCGACGTCTGCAACATCACCGCATATCCCGCGGGCACCAGAAGCACCGCGGAAAGCCAGAACGTCCGCGAAAACGAAAACGCGATCAGCGCCGCGCCGAAACACGCGCAGGCAATCGCAATCCACCGGCCCAGGCCCCTCATCCCGGTTCGCATCGCCAGCGTCAGCGCTCCACCCAGCGCGCCTAGCCCGGCGCAACCCATCAAAATTCCGTAGCCTCGTGCGCCGCCATGCAAGATGCGATCCGCGAAAATCGGCATCAGCACCGAATAAGGCAGCGCGAGCAGGCTGATGCAGCCCAAAAGCAGAAGTAGCGCGCGAATCGGCTTCGTTCTTCGCACGAACCGGAATCCTTCGGCGATATGCTCGTAGGGCGAACTCGTGGGTTTGTGGTGATGCTTGGCAATCGTCATCAGCAGCAGCCCCACGATCACGGCGATGTAGCTGATCGCGTTCGCGAAAAAACACCAGCCTTCTCCAATCCATGCAACCAGCACGCCCGCTACCGCCGGTCCCACCACGCGCGCGCCGTTGAACATCGAAGAGTTCAGCGCGATCGCATTCATCAGATCTTCCCGGTGGACCATGTCGCCGAGAAACGCCTGGCGCGCCGGAATATCGAATGCGTTTACGATTCCGAGCAGCACCGCGAGAATGATAATTTCCGGCACCGTGATTTTATGCGCCAGCGTGAGACCCGCCAGAATGAACGCGAGAATCATGGATATCGTCTGCGTGGCGATCACCACGCGGTGGCGGCTGCGACGGTCCGCAATCATTCCTCCGAGCGGCGCGAATATGAACACGGGTATCTGGCCGGAAAATCCCACCACGCCGAGCAGCAGCGCCGATCCCGTCAGCCGGTACACCAGCCAGGATTGCGCGACGTTCTGCATCCACGTTCCGATGAGAGAAATGAGCTGGCCGCTGAAGAACAGCTGAAAATTCCGGTGCCGTAGCGCTCGAAACATCGCCGAGGTCTGGATCACGCGGCCGTCGTCGCCGCGGTGCGCGGAATGGCCTGCTTCGTGCTTCTCGACGGTTTGCGATTCGCTCACTCGGTCATTGTACGACGCTTCGAACTCGATTTCGGCTTGGACTTCGCCCGGCTGTTCATCGCCGCAACCCAAATCGGCCCGGAAAAGCGGCGCACCTCGCGCTTTCTCACGATGTCGGTGTGGCTGGCGGCGCTGCGGCAGGCGGCGTGGCGCCCGGCGGCGCCAGAATTCGCGCGCACGCGCGCAGCAACCGCCGGTATGGCCACTCCGCGCCGCGGTAAAAAATTTCGCCCTCGCGTGGCTTCGCATAGAACCACCGCGCGAGAAGCGAAAGATGTTCCTGCAGTTGTTCCGGCACGGAATGTAGCCCGAAGTTCGCGCGCAGATCGGTTAGCGTCATCGGAGCATCATCGGGACCCGGCATGGCTTTCGGCGTCACTTCGCCGGAGTTTCCCTTTTCCAGCGTGTTCGTTTCGCCTTCCAAATGTTCGCGGAGGATTGCTTCCGCCGAACGCGGCTGGCTCGAAAGTTCGCCGAACCGTAGGAAAAATGGATCGGCAATCAGTCCTTTGTGTACCGCGAAAATCGCTACGGAGTTGTCCTCCGCGGCGCGCTGCAGAATCACGACATCGAGCTGATCCACGCGGCGGGCAATGTCCGGCAGATGCTTCATCGCGTCGGAAAGCTTTTCGATCTTTTTGTGCAGCGCCGCGGCGCGCTCGAAATCCAATGCTTCGCTCGCTCCTTCGCGCTCGCGTTCCAGCGAAGATTCGAGCGACGCGCCGGAAGTGGCCAGCGCTTGCGTGGCTCGCGCGACTTCGGCGATATATTCGCCGTCCGTGCAGCCGGCAAAGCACGGCGCGAGACACATCTTCATCTCCGAATAAATGCAACCCGGAAAACTGGGATCCCGCCGGATCTTGATCTGGCAACGCCGCACTTTGAAAAGATCGCGAAATCCGTCCGCAAAAAACTCCGCGGCCCGCCTGGAAGCGAACGGCCCCACGTACATCGCATCGTCCGATGCGATCCGTCGCGTCACGTAGAAACGCGGATACGCATTGCGCAAATTGATTTTCACCACGGCTGGCGGGCGAAGCCGCAGGAAATCGCGATACCGCGGTGGGAAATTGCAGCCGCGCCTGCTGGTAGAGCGTAAGAAGCTGCTCGAAGCGCGACCCCGTCAGCCGGAACCGGATTCGCGCCGCGACCTCGCGCAGATTCAATCGCTTCGTTGCCGAATCCGGACGCCGGAGCAATCGTTCCGCTGCGCGCCGCAAATCAACGGTGCGCGAAAGAAACGGCTTCGCGCCTGGCGCGTGCGGCTCGATCAAATACACACCGGGACGCGCCGGCAACGCCGCGAAGAATTCATCTTCGCGGGCCGGGTCAAACTCGATTCCACAATCGAGGTCAAGCACGGCGTCAGGATACACCAGTGTGGAAGAAGCTTTTCTGCGGTCGCTAGTACGCCTTCAAAACGTTGGCGGCGATGACGAGGCGCTGTATTTCGCTCGTCCCTTCGTAAATCTCGGTGATTCGCGCGTCGCGATACATTCGCTCCACCGGATACTCCCGGCTGTACCCGTTTCCTCCGTGAATCTGAATGGCTTTGTGCGTTACACGGGTTGACATTTCGCTCGCGAAGAGCTTTGCAATCGAGGCTTCCATCGAAAATCGTGCGCCGGAATCCTGCTTCCATGCGGCTTTGCGCACCAGCATCCTTGCCGCATCAATTTCAGTGGACATATCGGCGAGCATGAATTGAATCGCCTGAAAATCCGCGATCGGATGGCCAAAGGCCTGGCGCTGCTTGGCATAAGAGAGCGACGCTTCAAACGCGCCTTGCGCGATCCCCGTGGCTTGTGCCCCGATTCCGATGCGTCCTCCATCGAGCGTCGAAAGCGCGATTTTGTAGCCGTCGCCTTCATTGCCGATGCGATTTGCGGCCGGAACTTCGCAATCTGAAAACGAAAGCTCGGTGCAGGCCGTTGCATGAATGCCGAGCTTCTTTTCTTCTTTGCCCACTGCAAATCCGCGTGTGCCTTTCTCGATGATCAGCGCCGTAATTCCCTTCTCGCCTTTTTCCGGATGCGTGTTCACGTAAACCAGCGCAGCATCGGCCACTCCGCCATTCGTGATCCAGGCCTTCGTGCCGTTGACGATGTACCGGTCGCCTTGGAGCACCGCTTTCGTCGCCAGCGCGGCCGCGTTCGAGCCGGCTTGCGGTTCGCTGAGCGCATAGCAGCCGATTTTTTCTCCGCGTGCGTATGGCGCGAGAAATTTCTTTTTTTGTTCGTCGGTGCCGAAGCGATGGATGGGATCGCAGTAAAGCGAATTCTGAACCGAAAGAACCACGCTCGTCGAGGCGCACACTCGCGCAATTTCCTCGATCATGATCGCGTAGCAGATGTGGTCCATTCCGGCGCCGCCTTCGGCTTCGGGAATGGCGACGCCAGTGAGTCCGAGCGCGGCGGCCTTGCGGAATGTCTCGTGCGGGAAATGCCCCGTCTCGTCCAGTTCGCGTGCCAGCGGCTTCACTTCCGCTTCGGCAAACTCCCGCACGGTGGTCTGCAGGAGTTTTTGTTCTTCACTCAGTTCCAGATTCACCGAATAGCCCTCTGGCGTGAAACCAATGCCCTGGTGGACGGCGCCCGAAAGAAGCAAGATTGTACAGCAGCAGCGGCCGCGTAAGGAAAGCAGCTGTCTCTTACGCGGAGCTCGCGCCGATCCCCGGAACACTCTTCACGCCTGTGCCCAACCCCGAAGCCATTTTTCAGGCCAGCGCGGCTTCGCCTACGCAAATCTGCGGGGTCACCCGCGAATTTCTAATCGCCACAAAGTTTTAAGTAAAAAAATCGTAAGCAATTAAAAAACAACGGCATGCGGATTTCTAATCGCCACAGAATCTGAGCGTTGGCACGATCGAATTGCTGGGCCTCCGGCGCCTCGCGACGCCCACGCGCTCCGAAGAATCCTTCAGGGATTGAGCGCCTTCCGCAGCTTTTCGTACGTGGTTTCAAGGTCTTCGGGTTCGACGCGCGTCTCGGAAACTGTCGTCATAAAGTTGGCGTCCCCCGGCCATCGCGGCAGTACATGCAGATGCAAGTGTCCCGCGATCCCCGCTCCGGCCGCGCGCCCCAGATTCATGCCGAGATTGTAGCCCTGAGGATGATACGTCTGCTCGAGCGCCGTCTGCACTCTCTGCGCGAGCCGCATCATTTCGCCAAGCATCTCCGCGTCGGCCGCGGCCAGATCCGCGACGTGTGCGTAGGGAACCACCATAACGTGGCCGCTCGTATACGGAAAACGATTCAGGATGATGAAGCATTTCTCGCCGCGGAAGACGATGTGCGTGCGCGCGTCATCGCCGGCGGCGACGGCGTCGCAAAAAATGCAGCCCTCATCCTTGGCCGCGGCGATGTAGCGATAGCGCCACGGAGTCCAGAGATAATCCATCCGGGGGGTCTCAGCCGCGGGCGGCCGGATCGGCCGCAGTGGGAGCGGCTTTCGCCGTGTTCACGAAATCTTTCAATTCCTTGCTGGGCTTGAAGAACGGAATTTTCTTCGGCGGGACTTCGACCTTCGCGCCGGTCTTGGGATTGCGTCCAATGCGGCCGCGGCGCTGGCGCGTGCGGAAACTTCCGAAACCGCGAATTTCGATTTTGTCGCTCTTCTGAAGCGCATCGATGATGCTGTCGAAGATGGTTTCGACCACGACTTCCGATTCCTTGCGCGGCAGTTCGGTGATTCGAGTGACTTCCTCGATCAAATCCGCCTTGGTCATCGTGCGTTCTTTGTTGTGCTGTTCTCCGGCGCTGTTCGCCATAGCGTGGCAGGCCTCCTGTCTGCAATCCCTTATGAGATTGTGCTTCCCCCGGTTAATGCTGTGGCCTGGAATCCGCAACCGCGAAATCGCGTCGCGTAATACGGCTCCGCTGCGACCGCGGTTCCGCCCCCAGTTAAGCCGCCGCGTAATGCCGACGGCCTCTGCATACCACCAAACTACCGCAAGGTAAACGGTTTTTCCTGCGGAGAGGATGTCCGCGGGAATCCTGAGCCTGGGGCCGGGCGCCGCTCAGGAACTCTGACGTTTCGCCAGGATGGCGTCCCCGATCGTCGCCGTGGGCGACGACTTGGAAGACCGGAAAGACTCCATTTCCTGACGTTCGGCCTGCTTCTGGGCCGCGCGAATGCTCAAGCCGATTTTTCGCTGGTCCGGGTCCATCCGAATGACTTTGAATTCGTATTCCTGCCCGACGTTCAGCAAGGAGCTCGCGCGATCCTTTCGAGGCTGCTTCTCGCGCTCTCCTTTCGGGCGCCGCTCTTCGATTTCCGAGACGTGGCACAAGGCTTCGATTCCGTCCGCCAATTCGACGAAGGCGCCGAAGTCGGTCGTGCGAACGACTTTCCCCTTGATGACATCATTCACGTGGTGAGCCGCGAACCAATTCGCCCAAATGTCGTTCACCTGTTTGATGCCGAGAGAAAGCCGGCGGTTCTGCCCGTCCACCTTGAGAACTTTGGCTTCGACGTTGTCACCCTTCTTGAATTTCTCGCTCGGATGCTTCACGCGCTCGGTCCAGCTGATGTCGCTGATATGGATCAGGCCTTCGAGGCCGTCTTCAATTTCCACGAATGCGCCAAAGTCGGTGAGGCTCCGGATGCGTCCGTTGATGATGCTGCCCACAGGAAATCGATCGGCGGCGGCTTCCCACGGATCGGGCAGAGTCTGCTTCAATCCGAGCGAAATCCGCTGCGAGTCCGGTTTTACTTCGAGCACGACCACGTCTACGTCATCGCCGACCTTCACCATCTTCGACGGATGCTTCACTCTCCGCGACCAGCTCATCTCGCTGACGTGCACCAGCCCTTCGACGCCCGGCTCGATCTGCACGAATGCGCCGTAGTCGGTGACGCCCACTACTTTGGCATGAATGCGCGTGCCCACGGGAAAGCGTTCCGGCACTGCCGCCCACGGATCCGGAAGAAGCTGCTTCCGTCCGAGTGAAATTCGAGACTTGGCTTGATCAAACCGGAGAATTTTGACTTCAATTTCGTCGCCGGTCTTGACGATTTCCGAGGGATGCTTGACGCGGCCCCAGGCCAGATCGGTAATGTGAAGCAAACCGTCCACGCCGCCCAGATCGACGAATACGCCGTAATCCGTGATGTTCTTAACCTTGCCTTTGACGACTGAGCCTTCGGAAAGCGACGACACCAGCGCATCGCGTTGCGCCTTGGCCGTTTCCTCGAGCAGCGCGCGGCGGCTGACGACCACGTTGCCGCGCTTGCGGTTCAATTTCAGGACGCGAAGCTCGATTTCCCGGTCTTTCCACGCTTCGAGATCATGAACCGGCCGCAGCTCGATCTGCGAAGCCGGCAAAAAGGATCGAACGCCGATGTCCACGACCACGCCGCCCTTGATCCGCTCGATCACTTTTCCGGTTATGGTCTGGTGCTCGCGGTAGGCCTTGTCGATTCTTTCCCAGACGCGCCGGCGATGCGCGCGCACGTGAGAAAGCAGAACGTAGCCGTCCTTCCGTTCATGGAGCCGCTCGACTTCAATCGTCTGGCCGGGACCGAACGAAATCGCGCCGCCCGTTTCCAGAAATTCTTCCGCCGGAACCAATCCCTCGAATTTCCCGCCGACATCCACGACGACGCCAGCGTCATTCACCGCGATCACGTGTCCATCGAAGATTTCGCCTTCCGCGGGAGTGGCTTGCGGCACGGCATATTGCTCGATCAGCTTCTCCATTCCCTCTCTGGACTCAGCTTCGGCAGCGGCGCCGTCGGAAGATGCAGATCCATCAAACGATTGCGCGAGAGAGGGTACGGCTAGCGGCGGAGCGGGCTGCTCCCCGTCGTTGGAAACGGAAACCGTGTGTGTCGTGGAGGCTGTGGACGGCTCATCCGCCACAACGACCGTGGTGGCTCGCTCAGCGCGACCGTCGGAAGCCGTTTCGTGGCCAGGCGTTTGCGTGGACGCCGCTGCTGCTGCGGACTCCACGGGCGACGCCGGGGAGCTAGTGTCGTCGTGTTCGCGTGCCATTAATGCGGCCTCCATGAATCTCGCCCTGCTTGCCAAGTGAAGCGCTCACTGAGGATTCTCCACCCTGCTGGGGACCGAGCTGAGAAGGGGGATAGGCGCCCGATGGCCGCCGTATCGCAAAGATGATACGCGTCCGGCGCAAATGATGTCAACAGAACGAATTGCGAGCGATAGGACGGGAAAGGGGGACCGAATCCGGCGAACTTCAGGCGCGAAAACGGTCCGCCTGGCGGATTTCCTTGCGGTAGTCGGGCGCAAGGATCTCGATGGTGCGGCACATTTCATAGAGCCGGGAGCGGATGCGCGTTCCGATCCGCTCGGAGAGACTATCCTCGACGGCAGCGGGTCGCGGCGACGTGGAGCGCGAGGACGGCCGCGGAGCCGAATCGGCATCGAGAAAATTGGTGGTCGCCAGCGTTGTGCGCTTGTGATTGTAGCGGGCGTTGAGGATGTGACCGAGGGTTTCGAGAGCCCACAGCGACGGCTTGCTCGCGCCGAGATCGTCGAGAAGAAGCAATTCCGCGTTGAGAACCGGCTCGAGGACTTTCATCTCGGTGAGCTGGCTTTCGGAATTGTAGCTGTCCTGAATTTCCTTGAGCAGTTCGCGGTAGTCATAGAAAAGGCAGGTGTGGCCGCGCCGCATCACTTCCTGCAGCGCCGCGACGCCCAGATGCGTTTTCCCGACGCCGCACGGGCCCATCAGCAAAAGGCCGTGCTCGGTGCTCGCCGGAAAATCGCGAGCGAAGCCTTTCACCACGACGCGGGCTTGTTCGAGGCTCCGATTCCACGCGGCAACTTCCGAAGCCGAAGCGAGGTCGTACTGTAAATCGGTATCGAAGTTCTCGAAATCGCAATGGCGGTAGCGCTCGGGAATTCGCGCGCGAGTAAAAATGCCGGCTGCGCGATCCTCGAGCGTGCATTCGCAGGGAACGGCCCAGACCAGATTTGGATCGCCTGCCGAGGCGCCGGATTTCGATTCCGCCGGAGCAAATGCTTTTGCGCCCGAATTTTGTTCGGGCCGCTCAACAATCTTCCAACCGGTGCCGCTGCACTGGGGACAGTCAGGCCGCGCCATGAAGCAAGAATAGACGTACGTAGAAGGATGCGCAAGAAGACGCGCCTGTGCAAAGCGCGCGGGGTTGTGGATAACCGAAAGCGGGTTACTTGATCACGCGAATAACTTTGGGCGGTGTGGCGCGAACGATGGCGTTACGCGTGCGGCGTTCGTGCGACGCGTGGACGTTGCGAGCGAGTTCGCCGCGAACGAAAGTGATGAACGATTCCATTTGCCTCTGCATTTCGGCCATTTTGTCGCGCATGTTCAAAACGACTTCGATGCCGGCGAGATTGACGCCGAGATCACGGGTGAGCGTAAGAATGATTTCGAGGCGTTCGAGGTCCTGATCGGTGTAAAGGCGCGTGTTGCCCTGCGAGCGCGACGGTTTCAAAAGGCCGGCGCGCTCGTAGAGACGCAACGTCTGCGGGTGAAGCTTATAAAGCTCCGCGACCGCGCTGATCATGTAGCCGGCCTTCGCTCGTTTTTTCCCTCGTGTAGCCATAATCGTTCTCCAGCAAACTTCAGAGAGCCGCTCGTGAGAAAAGTTCGCGGCGTGGATCTTCGGTCGCGGCTTTGCCCAATTCGCGCAGCAATTCCTTCACGCGCTCATCCTCGGGCCGCGGCACGACCACTTGCACTTCGACAATCTGATCGCCGCGATGGCCGGAACGGCCCGCCGACGGCGCGCCCTTCTCGCGCAGGCGCAGCTTCTTGCCGCTGTCGGTGCCCGGAGGTATCCGCACTTGCGAGCGGCCGTCAATCGTCGGGACTTCCACCTTGGCGCCGAGCGCGGCTTCGGAAATCGTGATCGGGACGACGGTGTAGAGATCGTCGCCGCGACGTTCGAAAAACGGGTGCGGCGCGACCTTGGTGATGAAATAAAGATCGCCCGGCGGGCCGCCATTCACGCCGGCATTTCCCCGGCCCGCCACGCGGACGCGCGATCCGGTTCGCGCACCGGGTGGAATGCGAACTTCGAGCGTTTCCGCGCGACGTACGACTCCCTCGCCGCCGCACGCGCTGCAGATGGTTTGATTTTTTCCGCTTCCGCCGCAGCGCGGGCACGCGGTCTGGAAGCGCATTTTGCCGCTCACCTGGTTCACGCGGCCGCTGCCGCCGCACTCGGTGCAAGTCTGCGCGCTGCCAACGTGGCCGCTGCCGCCGCATTCATGGCACGTATCCAGGCGCGTGATGCTGACTTTTTTCGTCGCGCCGCGCATGGCTTCGGCGAAGCTGATGTCGATGTGGTATTCGAGATCGGTGCCGGGCTCGGGACCCTGCTGGGCCTGCGCCGCGCCGCCACCGCGGAAAAACTGGCTAAAGAGATCGCGGAAACTCGTTCCTCCCGCTGCACCCGTCGCGCCGCCTCCACCGCCAAAATCGAAGCCGCCGAAATCGAACTGCACATCATCCGGCGGAGCGTTGTAGTAGCCGCCCCCCGGCGGCGGCGGGCCCGAGCCTGGAGTATTGAAGCCGAACTGGTCGTACATCTGGCGCTTCTTCGTGTCCGAAAGAACGTCGTAGGCTTCCTGAATCTGCTTGAATTTTTCTTCGGAAGATTTGTCGCCGGGATTCAAATCCGGGTGATATTTCCGGGCGAGCTTCCGGTAGGCCTGGCGAATTTCCTTCAGAGGCGCCTTGCGCGGAACTCCAAGGAGTTCGTAATAATCTTGTTTTGTAGTTGTCGCCATTCGGTTGCCTTACCTGCGTTGCGAGGACTTCTGCGCCACATCCGGCGCTTATAATCCGGCCCAGCGTTCGTTCCAGCCAGCCATCTCCTGCGCTTCGCGAGCCAGTTCTTCGCGATGGCGGCGCTGTTCTTCCGTGCGCGAGCCCATCGCGGCATCCTTCTGATTCGCGCGCTCGATCCATCGGTCCACGCGGGCGACTCTTCCTTCGACGCTTTCCGGATCCGAACGAAAACGAAGCAGCGTGCCGGTGATTTCCACCGAGCGCGTGGGAAAATCCGGCGGAACGTCCTGTTGGGCCTGCGCCTCATAGAACAGCCTCCGCCAGTCCGCCGTGGGCGATTCGGAAATCGAAACCTGGATCAGGTAGAAATTATCGCGGACTTTCTGAACCGCTTTAGGCGGGCTTGAGCGTTTGATGCCGGTGGTCAAAAGGCAGCGCTCCCCAAAATTCTGTGCGAGACGCTTGCAGGATGAGCCGGCGGACTCGGTGCCGGCCCATCCCTCAACGCTATCTCGTTAGTTCGGCTTCTTCGAATCGTCGACGTCCACGAACTCGGCGTCCACGACGTCGCCTTGCTTCCCAGCGCCGCCGGCTCCGTTCGCGGTGCCCGGCTCGGCCGAGCCCGAAGCACCCGCCGCGCTGGCCGAAGCCGCCTGCTGAGTTTTGTAGAGAACCTCGGCTACGTGATGCGACGCTTTCGTCAATTGCTCGACGGAGGCGTTGATCTTCTCGACGTTGCCTTCGGTGATCGCGCGACGCACTTCTTCGATCGCCGATTCAATTGCCTTGGCGTCCGCTTCCGGAAGCTTCTCGCGATTTTCCTTGAGCAGCTTCTCGGTCTGGTAGACCAGGTTATCGGCGCGGTTGCGCGCTTCGGCTTCAACCACACGCCTCTTGTCATCGTCGGCGTGCGATTCGGCTTCCTTGCGCATCCGCTCAGCCTCGTCCTTGCTCAAACCGGTCGAAGCGGTGATGGTGATCTTCTGCTCCTTGCCCGTGGCCTTGTCCTTCGCGGACACGTTCAAGATGCCGTTCGCATCAATATCGAACGTCACCTCGATCTGCGGGAGACCCCGCGGCGCCGGCGGAATTCCAACGAGCTGGAAATTGCCGAGGCTGCGGTTGCCGGTTGCGACGGGCCGCTCGCCTTGCAGAATGTGGATGTCCACGGACGTCTGACTGTCGGAGGCCGTCGAGAACGTTTCCGACTTGCGAGTCGGAATCGTCGTGTTGCGCGGGATCAGAACGGTCATCACGCCGCCCAGAGTTTCGACGCCGAGAGACAGCGGCGTCACGTCGAGCAGCAGGATGTCCTTCACTTCGCCGCCCAGCACGCCGCCCTGAATGGCAGCGCCGACCGCGACGACTTCGTCCGGATTCACGCCCTTGTGGCCTTCCTTGCCGAAGAGCTCCTTGACGATGTTCTGAATCATCGGCATGCGCGTCTGGCCGCCAACGAGAACGACTTCGTCAATCTTGCTGGCATCCACGCCGGCGTCCTTCATGCACTTCTTGCACGGCTCAATCGAGCGGCGCACGATCGGATCGACCATGGCCTCAAGCTTCGCCCGCGTCAGCTTCTTGACGAGATGCTTCGGGCCCGCAGCATCGGCGGTGATGAAGGGCAGATTGATTTCCGTCTCCATCGTCGTCGAGAGCTCGATCTTGGCGCGCTCGGCCGCATCACGCAGCCGTTGCAGCGCCATTTCGTTGCCCTTGGCGTGCAGGTCAAGACCTTCGTCCTTTTTGAATTCTTCGATCAGCCAGTCAACGATGGCCTGGTCGAGGTTGTCGCCGCCGAGGTGGGTGTCACCGTTGGTGGCCTTCACTTCGACGACGCCTTCGCCCACTTCGAGAATCGAAATGTCGAATGTCCCGCCGCCGAAATCGTAGACGGCGATGGTTTCGTCCTTCTTTTTGTCGAGTCCGTAGGCCAGCGCGGCCGCAGTCGGCTCGTTGATGATGCGCTTCACGTCGAGGCCGGCGATTTCACCGGCTTGTTTGGTCGCCTGGCGTTGCGCGTCATTGAAATAGGCCGGGACCGTGATGACGGCTTCGAGAGACCTTTTCGCCGAGAAAATCTTCCGCCGCGCTCTTCAGCTTGTGCAGAATCATCGCCGAGATTTCTGGCGGGCTGTATTCCTTGCCCTGCGCGAGCACCGCGACGTGATCGCCCTGGCGCACGACTTTATAGGGCACCATTTCCATTTCTTGTGTGACTTCTTCGTAGCGGCGGCCCATGAAGCGCTTGATCGAATAGACCGTGTTCTCGGGGTTGGTGATGGCTTGCCGCTTGGCTACTTGTCCGACGAGACGCTCGCCCGTCTTGGTGATGGCGACGACAGATGGGGTGGTGCGTCCGCCTTCCTGGTTTGGGATGACGACTGGCTCGCCGCCTTGCATGACAGCGACGACCGAGTTCGTGGTCCCAAGGTCAATGCCGATAATCTTACTCATCGAGGAGACTCCTTATGCGAGGATCGTGATAGAAGAGAGCGAATCATATTTTCGAATCGGAGCGTAGTATACATGTTGAGTGTGTTGTTGTCAAGTTTCTTGATTTGGTGTAAATTGCTTGCTTTCAACTTGATATGGACTCCCGTCTGAACTTGCTGTCATTATCCGAGAAGTAAGGAGACGGGGTTCCCGGCGGCACTTGTCGATGCGTTTTTCGGGTAGCTGACGCCGGCAAACGGAGCCGCATCATACTTGACCGGGCCGCCGAAGAAAATTGCGCGGCAAATCATCGGCTCGCGGCTGCGTGGAATAAGGTTAAAATAGACCAGCGTGGGGAGCCCGGACGCAACAGAGGAGTGTGCATGAGCGCGAACAAACAATCGATGTTTCGCGTGATGATATTGCTGATTGTAGTTCTCGCGTTCGCGGCGGCGAGGCTGGTCCTGCACAACAAGCCGAATTTTCCGCCCATGCAATCCGCCGCAATGAATTCCCTCGCAGCGGAAGAAGCCGCGTCCGGCTCTGCGACCGCTGAGACAGCAGCGATCGACCCAGCCACTGCGCCCGCTCCGGCGCCGGCGCCAACGATCCCGGCAACGCAGACGAATCCGCCGACGAGCAAGCACACGCCGCCCACGACGAAGACGGTAGCCGGGCCGGACGACCCCGTAAAAGCTGTCGGATCGAAATCGGCGCCCGTAGAGATGGAAATTTTCAGCGATTACCAGTGCCCAACGTGCGGCGCGTTCTACGAACAGACTTTGAAACCGTTGATCAACGACTACGTTGCATCCGGCAAAGTGTACCTGGTGCATCGAGATTTTCCTCTTCCCATGCACAAGTATTCTTACGAAGCGGCGCGCTGGATCAATGCGGCGGCGAGAATCGGACGCTTCCCCGAAGTGGAGCAGGCGCTATACGACAATCAAAGCTCGTGGTCGGCGGACGGAAGCATCGGGAAATTCGTAGCCACGGCCCTTTCGCCCGAAGACTTCAAGCGGGTGGCGAGAATGATGGAAGCCTGCCCGCAGGATAATGCAGGTGTGACGCCGGCGAATTTCTCGCAGGCCGGGCAATCGGCTCACGGATGCCCGTTCGATGCGTCAATCGAAAAGGACAAGGCGCTGGGGAACGCGGTGCCTGTGACCGGCACGCCGACGTTCCGTTTTTATTACAAGGGCAAGACGTACGGGCCAATGTCGGGATTCGTATCGTGGCCGATCATGAAGCAGTTTCTGGATCAGGTGCTGAGCCAATAGAATGGGCGAAAGTTCGAGTTCGCGCGTGGGACGAATCCTGCTGCTGATCGGGCGGCTGGGCCTGGCTGCGATTTTCCTCGTCGCCGCGTACGCAAAGTTGAAACCGCAAGTGCCGGGGCCGTGGACGGTCGGCGCGGTGAAGACCTCCCTCTCGATGTTCGCGATGCAGGTCGATTCTTACCAACTGCTTCCGGCGTCGTCTGCCGATTTCGTCGCGCACACGCTTCCCTTCTTCGAATTGTTTCTGGGATTGTGGCTGCTGAGCGGAATCGCATTGCGGCTGTCGTCCGTGGCGGCGACGCTGCTGCTCGGCGGTTTTTACGCCACACTCATCCGCACGTATGCAAAAGGGATCGAGATCAATTGCGGATGTTTCGGCCCGGGCGAGCGGCTGACTCCAAAAAGGCTCGCGCTCGAAGGGCTGATGATCGTGCTGGCGCTTGGCGTCGCAATCGGCGCATACGTGATGGCACGCAGGAAGACCAAGCCGCCCGAAAGCGCGGCGGCGTCCCCTGAATTTCAGCGAGCGCGCTGACCAACCGTTGAACCGGATTCGAATTCCAATTCCTAAAACAAGCGTGACATGCTGCAGATGGATTCCGTGGGCCGCGCGAGATAGAATGGCGCGCTTTTGCCGGAGGGCTTGAGAATGACGGTGAACTTACGAAGCGTGCGTGCGGCGCTGATTCTGATTGGCTTCGCGGGAATTTTCCCTGCGCTAGCGCGTGCCCAAGCTGCCAAGCCGCTGACTATCGAGCGCCTTTACAGCGCGCCCAATCTAAGCGGATCGATCGCGCGCGGAATCGAATGGAGCCCGGATGGCAAGCGCTTCGGCTATTTTCACGATCCCACCAGCGCGAAAGAACCCGCTACAGAGCTATGGACGATGGACGCGGCGACCGGAAAAACGAGCGTTCTCGTCGGCTCGAAACTCCTCGAGGCGCTTCTGGCGCCTCCCAAACAAAGCGCCACGCAGGCGACGGGCCTCGGCCGCGTGATACCCCAGGATTATGAATGGGCGCCCGACGGCAACGCGCTGCTCTTCGTCGGCGACACGCAATTAGTTTGGCTCGATCTGAAAACAATGTCGCATGCGCCGCTGGTGCAGGGCGACGCGGGAATCGAAGACCCGAAGATTTCGCCCGATGGAAAGTGGGTGAGCTACGTTCAGGATTTTAATCTCTGGATCGTGAATGTCGCGACGAAAGAGAAGAAAGCGCTGACCACGGGCGGTTCGGAGGAAATTCTGAAGGGCAAATTGGATTGGCTCTATCCCGAAGAACTTTCGAGCAAGACGGCATACTGGTGGTCGCCGGACTCGTCGCAAATCGCATATTTTGAAATGGACGAGCGGCCAGTAAGGAAATATCCGATCTACGACATGAGCACGGACATCGGCGCAGTGGAAATTACGCGCTTCCCGCAGGCCGGCGAGGCCAATCCAATCGTGCGCGTGGGAGTTGTTGCCGTGACCGGGGGCGATACGCGCTGGCTCGACACCGGCGCCGACACGAATGTTTATATCGCGCGCGTCAACTGGGCGCGCGACGGAAAACAAATCGCGGTCCAGCGCCTCAATCGTGAACAGACGAAGCTTGATGTTTTGCTTTTCGATGCCGCGAGCGGAAGCTCCAGCACGATCTTGACCGATACCGACAAATATTGGATCAACCTGAGCGACGATTTTCATTTTCTGGCAGACGGCAAACAATTTCTCTGGACGAGCGAGCGTACGGGCTACCGGCACATCTACCTCTACGACACCACGGGAAAACTGCTCAAGCAGATTACCAGCGGCGAGTGGGGCGTGACAGGCGTCGAAGGATTCGGGCCGCAGAGCGCAAACGGTCTGGTGGTGGACGAGCGCAACGGCTACGTTTATTTTCTGTCCGACAAAGATAATGCGATCGAGTCGCAACTCTATCGCGCTTCACTCCGCGATGGCAGCCTCACGCAACTGACGCACTCGCGGGGCGTCCATCTTCCGGAAATCGCGCCCGATGCATCCGCCTACGTGGATACGTACTCCGACGCGAACACTCCGCCGAAGCAGGACCTCGATCGCATGGATGGCACGCGCGTCGCGATTCTCTCTGAAAATAATGTGCCGCAACTCGCGGACTACCACTTGCCGCGCGTGGAGTTCACGACCGTCAAAGCCGAGGATGGCACGGTTCTTCACGCCTACATGATCAAGCCGGCGGATTTCGATGCGACGAAAAAATATCCGGTCCTGGTTTCGGTCTACGGCGGCCCGGACGCTCAAAACGTTCGAGATCAATGGAGCCCCGAGAATCTCTGGTCGGACATTCTGACGGAGAAAGGCTTCATCATCTGGAGCCTCGACAATCGCGGCTCGACCGGACGGGGTCACGCGTTCGAAACGCCCGTCTATCATCATCTCGGAAAAGTGGAGCTGGACGACCAGCTTGCCGGCATTCGATATCTGAAGTCCCTGCCCTTCGTGGACGGCGCGCGCATCGGGATTTGGGGATGGAGTTATGGCGGATACATGACGCTGACGGCTTTATTCCATGCGCCGGATGTCTTCAAGGCCGGCGTGGCCGTCGCGCCCGTCACCGATTGGAAGCTCTACGACACCGCGTACACCGAGCGCTATATGGGACTGCCGCAAGCGAACGAGGCCGGTTACCACGAGTCTTCGCCGGCTTATTTCGCGCAGAATTTGAACGGCAAGCTGATGGTGGCGCACGGAACCGGCGACGACAATGTCCACTTTGCGAACACGGCCTTGCTCCTGAATCATTTTATTGACGCGGGGAAATACCCGAAGCTGATGATTTTTCCGGGCCGCGGCCACCCGATGAGCGATCGCCCGGCGCAGCTCGAACTGTTCAACAGTATTACGCAATTTCTGCTCGACAATTTGTGACGCGAAGCTGCGCCACAGAAAATAAAACCGGCGGCGACATCCGGGATTCCCGAGTGTCATACTTACGACCACGATGAACGCGCGCATGGACACATTTTGCACGCTGGCTGCGGCCGTATTCATTTGGGCGGGCGCCGCTGGCGCCGCGCAAACGCAGGACGCCGCTGCCGCGGCCGGCCAAACGGACGCGGTGCAATCTTCGCAGGACCAGGTTCCCGAGCTGAGACCCGGGCCGTCGCTCGAAAAGGCCTTCGAGGATATGTACCGGCTGAAATTCGACGACGCGCGCGCGACGATTGGCGCATACGATCGCCTTCATCCGAACGATCCGCTGGGAGCGTCGGCCGAGGCTGCCAGCTATCTTTTCGAGGAATTCCAGCTTAAGGGCGTTTTCTCTTCGGCGTTTTTTCTGGACGACAAGAAACTGCTCGTCGGCGTCGATGGATCCGTAGAGGAAAATCGCAATCCGAAATTCCTGGAGGCCGATGCGCGGGCGCGAAAGTTTGCTCGTGACCGGCTGAGCGCCGACCAAAGAGACGCCGAAGCGCTGCTGGCGCTCACGCTGGCCGATGGAATGGAATCCGACTACGACGCGCTGATTGAAAAGAAACAATTGGCCAGCCTGGAGCTGATGCGGCAGGCAGACGGCGAAGCTTCCCGCGTGCTGGTGCTCGACCCGAATCTGCAGGATGCTTATGTCTCGCTGGGCGTCGCGGGCTACATCATCGGCTGCCTGCCAAGCTACAAGCGGGCGATTTTGTGGTTTGGCGGAATCCACGGCGACCGCATGCGCGGAATCACGCTGATGCAAAATGCCGCGGATCACGGGCATTACCTGCAACCGTTTGCAAAGATCATGCTGGCACTCGCGGACGAGCGCGAGCATCACTTCGATCTCGCGCAGCAGTTGCTGGCGCAGCTCGCACAGCAGTTCCCGGAGAATCCGTATTTCGAGCAGGAGCTGGAAATCGCACAGCGGGCTGCTCATAAGCGGTGAGCGCCGGAAGGCGCGTGCCTACCATGTCACGCGGACGCGATAATCGAGCGTTGACGTTCCGTTCTTCGCGACAGCGATGTCGAAGCCGAGCGTCGTTGCATCGAGCTTTTTCGCGTCGTAGTTCGACTTCTCGACTGTCCAATCCCCGCCGATGGGCTCGCGCACTTCGACGCTCACGTCCGAGTCCTTGTGATTCCGGATCGTGATTTCGTACTCGAGTTCGTAAGTATTTCGATCGATCTTCTTGTAGTCCGTTTCTTTCCGTTCACAGACGATATCGAACGCATTTCCGACGTGAACCATAACGGGTTCGTCCTTCGGCGTGTGATTGATGCTGTCTTCGCCGACAAGCTGGATGCCGCCGCGTGAATCGGATTGATAGACGCGCACCGTCCCGGCAGGAAGCGGAATGCCAAGCCCGGATTTTTCTTCGTTCTTGAAGCGATAGTCCACTTGAACGGACTGCGGAATCGGATTGCCGATGGTCTGGGCGTTTCGATAGTAGTAGGGCGCGCCGGAAACGAGATAAAGTTTTTCGATGCCAACACCGGTGGCGTTAAGCAGGCTGATCTGCTTGGACTCTTTGTCGGCGATCGAGGTGCGGCGCCCGAGAGAGTACAGGTGGTACTCCGAAAAATTTTCCTGCGCGAACTGAGCCTGCGCGGCTCCGCTCACAGTCACTGTCTCGGCCACCAGGGCCTTGTTCGTCATTGTGGGCATGACTCGATGAACCTCTCCGGCAACCAACTGGAGCTTGGCGTTGGTATAGGCAGCGCCGCTGTTATTCGTCAAGGTGACCCATCCGTCCAGATCCGCCGATTTATCATCCCGCGCGACGGTCAGCACATAGTCGGCGTTCCAGTTCATGTTGGACGCGAGATAGGAAGCCTCGACGCGTTGGGATTTCGATCCGCTATTGTCGAGCATCCAGAGAAGCGTCGGCTTGCTGTAAAGATTCTCGGGAAGATCGGGGAAGCGATACTGGCTCGAGTACATGCCAGTGACGATTTGGTCGCCGATTTTCCAGACCGGGCCGTTGTTATCGGAAAGCAGAAGGCCCTTGGTCTCGATCCATTTGGTCGTATTGTTGTCGGACTCGGCGTAGACAATCGTCACTTCCCGCCCAACATATTTTTCAAGGAGCTTATTCGGATCGAGAAGATCGTATTCGTAATTCTGCTCGAGCACGTTGAGCTTCGAGGGCTCCGTGAGCGAGCGGAAATGCACCGTCGCGGGATTTATCGAGGCGGCGACGTCCTCGAACTTCAGCGAAAAGTTTCCGGACGGAAGCGAGACCTGGCGGACGTCGCGAACCAGCGCAACATTTGAGTTGTAAACGGTGACGGCGAGATCCACCTGATCTTTGTGAGTCGTGCTGGGCGGCGGTTGTGTATCCGGCCGGGATGCGGCATGCACGCGGGTGTAAGTGAAGCCGCCGAATCCGGCGAGGCAAATGGCGGCGAGCAGCGCAGCCGCCCAAATCTGGCGCGGGCGAACGAAACGGAACATGTGTTCCTCCTGAGGTGCCGCGAATTGTTCTCGCGTACACACTCAGAACGGCGGGCGCGAAATTTCTTGCACGCCCGGCGGCTGCCCGATTTCCTCGACGGAAACGATCAGGGATTTTCTTGCGGGTGCCAGGATTTTCCGCCGTCTTTGGTGACGTACGACGATCCGTCGGCGGAAGTCACGGTTGCGTGCTTGGCGTCCTTGGCGCGGACAGAAATGAGGTCGGACTCGACGGGCGGCGGAACTCGCTTCCATTCGGTTCCGTTCACGGTGCGGTAGATCAATCCTGCTGCACCGACGATCCAGCAGATTTTCGTCGCTGGCGAAGACCCCATCGAGACGGTTTGAGGAAGTGGGGCCGTTTGAGCCGTCCACGTGCTGCCTGAATCGCTTGAAAATTCGATCGCGCCGGAATTGGCGATGCGCCAAAGTTTCGAGGGATCCGGAGACGGAATCGTAAGTGGGCCCGCAACTACGTTGACGGTTTCGGCGACGCCGCTCCTCAACTCCGGCGACAAGCTTTGCTGCGATGGAGCAGCATGCCGCGGAGCCATCATTTTTTGAGTCTGAGACCTGGCCGCCGGTGCGCCTTCAGGCTGCGCAAGCGGAGCAGCCGCCGAGACCGTGACTTGGTCTTGCGATGTGGCGTTCGTGTCCACATTGCCGTTGGGCGCTTCTTGCGTCAAAGCAACGGACGGCGCCCTCGCTGCTTTTTTGTTCAACTCGTTCGCGCTCGGGGACTCCCCAACCACGAGACCCCCGACGGTGCCTGCCGCGTTCGAATTCTCTTTTGCCACGGCCCTATTCGTCATCTGAGCCGGCGGCGCGGCCATTTGCGTGGCCGCGCTGCCTGTGGAAGTCGCGCTTCTTGCTTGCGGTGCGACGCGAGTGGCTCCCTGCTCCGGCGTCTGAGCCGAGTCGGTTTCATCTCCCGGTGCCGACGCTGCTGCTCCTTGCGGTGGAGCAATCGAAGGTGCGGGCTCGTTCCGGTTTGTCGCCACAATCACAGGTTCCGTCGTAGTCGAGCGACGCTCGTGGACTCCGGCCCAGATCACAATCGCTGCCAGCGCGGCGACCGCCGGAGCGAGCCAACGCCAGTCCCAAAAAGTCAGTCCGGGCCGCTCATGCGCTGTCTGGCCAGGAGCCTCAGCGCGCACCATCGCGGCGAGTTGCGCGCGGCAGCGGGCGCAAGTCGCGAGATGCACGCCGAATCGCTTGGTCTCATCGGACACGAGCGAGCGTTCGAAATATGCCGCGAGCAAATCGGCGCTCGGACAATCCTGCACGTTCGGCTGAGGACCTGCGCCTGCATCGGGGCGCGAATCACCCGCGAGCACGCGCCTCAGCGTACTGTCGAACCCCGTCTTTGGGTCGCCCGGCTTCATACCCTGATCCCTAAGTTAGAACGAATCCGCCCCGCAAACTTGCAGATTCTTCCAAGGCTCACTCCTTCGTTGAAAGCACGCGCGTGAGATCAAACGGCCATTCCTCCTGCGCGTATTCGTAACAGAGCCGCACCTGCGCGTCGCTCAGGCGTTTCTTTTCGCGTAATTCGGCGTCAACGCGGGCGCGCAGATCGCGGCGCAGGCGTTCGAGCTTGCGCGATACGGTGGCTTCGTGCTCGCCCGTAAGCCTTCCGATTTGAGCGAGCGTGAGATCGTCCGCGTAGTAATACGCGAGGCGAAGGCGATCGCGCGGCTCGAGCGCCGCGAGTGCCGCGGTCAGTACACTTTGCAAAAGCGCGAGATAGCGAGCGCGCTCCGGATCGGAGGGATCGCCGGCCGCTGGCTGGCTCGGAAGCGAGCCGGCAGCGTTGCTCTCCGAATCGTCAAGCGACTCGGTCCGGCGCGTTCGGCGAATTTCATCCACGTGGCGCTGAGCAAGAATGGCGCGCAGCCACGTTCCCAGCTTGCTTCGCCCGTGGAAATAGTCGAAAAGCGAGCGCCGGCGGCCTTCGCGAGTTTCGAGACCGAAGAGTTCGGCAAAGAGCGAATCTGCAAGTTCGCGGCCGAGTGAGTCGCCGGCAATCGCGCGCGACGCCCGATAGAGTTCGGGACGGTATGCCGTAACGAAATGCTCCCAGGCAGCGTTGTTGCCGTACCCACATGCGACGGCAAGCGCGAGATCTTTGCAATTGAGAGTCTCGAGGTACGCCGCGACTTCGCGCGCGCCGGGCTGGGAATCGCGAAAGCGCGAGGCGACGCTGCGCTCCATTGCGTTCGCGAAAACGTCGAGATTCACGCCCCACTCGCCGGGAACACCGGCGTGACGAAAGAGTTCTTCGAGCTTCGGCGTGAATTCGGGCGCTAAGCGAAGCGATTTGGGCAAGGGTGACGCTCCGGAAGCTGCTCCAGAACCTGCAAACAATGATACACGCTTGAACAAGCGAGTTGCCCGGCCGAATGTGTGGCGTTGCTACAAACCCTCTGCCTTTGTCGCTTCCGTTGTAGGGTACGTCGTCATGTTTCGTGCACATGGTGCGGTTATGCGGTCGACGTGGCATCGATTTGAAATGTGGCGTGGCAACAAAACGGACCGCCCGCTACAAGCCCGCAGCAACCGACGCTCTGATTGACTTATCCCCTGCCAGTTCCTACATTCGATTCGCGTGTATTCGTGCCGCGAATGCGAACAGCCGCTCAATCAGGCGACCGAGGTGTGTCCATATTGCGGCGCCGACCTGACAACGAAGACTGCCGAAGAGCTCATCACTCCGCAGAAAAAGCGCGGCATCGGCAGACGGGCGATCTTCTGGAGCGCGCTGATCGCGAGCATCTGGGCAATCGTCTTGTTCGTGTTGCCGCCGAGGCCGGGCACATCGAAGCCCGAAGCCGAGAAAAGCGCGCTGGCGGCGCTTGACGATGTGCGCTCATCGCTGGCGGCGTACGCGGCAGCGACGGGCGGGTATCCGTCATCTTTGGAAACGCTCGGGGCCACGGCGCGCGCGGCGGCGCAAGACGCGCAGAACGCGGGCTACGACATCCAATACACTCCCGGGCCTGCGTCCGCCGACGGGCTGATCAAGAGTTTCAGCCTCGTCGCGAGGCCCGGCAATTACAGCTATCGCAATTTCTATGTGGACGAATCGGGAGCGATTCACGCCACGCGAGAGAATCGCGCTGCCACAGCCGCTGATCCCGTGTTGCCATAAAGGCGCCCCGACGCCGCACTCCTCGACAGCGCGAGCGGCGTTCGTCTAGACTGATTTCATGATTTTGAGCCGCCATATTCGCCGCAGTGTCCGAGCATCATTTCTTGCGGCTGCATCTCTCGTCTACGCCGGAGTCTGCACTGTGCCCGCGAGCGGCAGCGAGCCGATCGAGTGTTACCAATCGTGCTGCCAGCGAATTTCGATGGGCGCAGCCCGCAGCGGATACGACGCGATGCCGACGGACATGCCTGGGATGGCAGGAGCGGAAGCCGCCACGTTGATCGGCGCCATCGAGTCCCACGCGACTTCCGGCACGGACGTCGAACCCATCTCCACCCCGCACCCGATGTGGATGGCCAAGCGCGACGGCTGGCAATTCATGTTCCATGGCGTTGCGTTCGCAAACGAAATTCAGCAGACCGGCCCGCGCGGCGGCGACAAATTTTTCTCCACGAATTGGTTCATGCCGATGGCGCAGCGCGAGGTCGGCCCCGGGCAATTCACAGCGCGCGTGATGCTCAGCCTCGAACCGGCAACCGTAACGGCCCGGCGGTATCCCGAACTCTTTCAGATCGGCGAAACCGCGTTTGGGCTGCCGATCGTGGATGGACAGCACCCGCACAACCTTTTCATGGAGATCGCAGGGTTCTACGACTGGAAGCTCGGCGAGAAGAGTTTGCTGTCATTTTATGCCGCGCCCGTTGGCGATCCCGCGCTCGGGCCGGTCGCATATCCGCATCGCACGTCCGCAAGCGAGGACCCGATTGCCGTCCTCGGCCATCACATGCAGGATTCCACGCACGTTGCCTACGAGGTTGTCACTGCCGGCTACGCCTACAGCATAATTCGAATCGAGGCTTCGGGCTTTCACGGACGCGAACCCAACGAGAATCGCTGGAACATTGCCGCTGGAGCAATCGATTCCTGGTCCGCGCGAATAACGGCAAGCCCCGCGCGCAATTGGTCCGGTCAATTTTCGCTCGGGACGCTGCACAGCCCCGAGGCATTATTCCCGCTCGAAGACCAGCGCCGGATGACCGCCTCGGCCACGTACAACCGGCCGCTGACGCGCGGGAATTGGGCCTCTTCGCTGGTGTGGGGACGCACCCGAAATATCGGAGACCGCGACATTCTCAACAGCTATCTGTTCGAATCCACGCTGCATTTTCTCTCGCGCAATGCCGTTTGGAGCCGGATCGAAAACGTGGACCGCACAAACCTGCTTCTTCTCGGCGAGAATCCGCTGCCTCCGGGATTCCAGGAACAATTTCTCGCGCGCGTACAGGCCTATACGCTCGGCTACGATCGCGAGTTTCCCGTTGTGCCGCATTTCTCAACGGCACTCGGTGGCCAGGCCACGTTCTACGGCATGCCTGCATTTCTCGACGCGACCTACGGCAGCCGCCCCATGGGCTATCTTTTGTTCGTGCGATTCCGGCCCGAAGGCTCGATGCGCTAGGACTCCGCTTCACTCGCCGCGCGAATTCTTCCGCAGCGCGAATTACATCCCAAACAAATTCGGTTGAACCTTGTGATAGTTCTGTCCGGCAGCCCAAAGGCCGAGCGGAATGCACGTAAGTTCATCCACAACGGGAATCGCGTGGCCGTCTTTCGTCAGATCGATCGCTTCGATATACGACCGGCACGTTTCGCAGGCTTCGACGCGCGCGATTTCAAATTCCTTTGCGACATAGACGCAAAGTTTCTTTTCGTCCTCTTCACCGCACGAAGGGCAAACGATTCGTCGAAAATCCCATTCGGTGGTGCAGAACGCGCAAATGAGCGAGCGCCGCGCTCCGTCGCCTTCCGGACGCAATGCCACCACTTGCGGCATCCCCAGGCACACGGGGCAGCAGCGCTCCGAAGGCGGTGGATCGGCCGCGCGCGCTGACTTGGCAGCGAAATATTCGGCGTAAGGCTGCAAAAACGCGCGCACGCAGAACACGCTGCGCTCTTCGGCCACCGGCTCGAAGCGCGCTCCCTTCTCCCAATAGCTATGCAGCAGCGGCATCCACGCATCTCTCTGCGAACGAAATTCTCGCGCAAACTCCGCGAGCGGCGCCGGCGCGGCGGATTCGACGACTGATAGAAATGCCGGGAATCGCCCGGCGAACGCGCCAACATCCAGCTCGCCGCGAATCGAATCCTTATCCGTCTTCGCCGGCAGCGGCGCGCGCAAAGACACGAAATGCGCGTAAGAATCCCGCTGAAATTTGGCGATTACGCAGTAAAACGTCAGGATCTCGCGGACGCCGGGGTGTTTTCCTTTAAGTTGTTCGGCTCGGCGAATGCGCGCGTCCCAGGAGGGCGGCGCGGTCATTTTCTCGCGGCAGGGCCGCCGGCAACTTTTTCATACCACAGGCGGTGTTCTTCTTTCGCCCAGGCTACGGAAACTTCGCCGCGGACGATTGACGAAAACCCGCCGCGAACCATCGCCGTGCCCATGTAGACGTGAATGATGATCGCGCCGATCGTGATCAGCGCCACTCCCGCGTGGATCCACACAGCCCAAAAGCGCAAAAATCGGAGGCTCCACGGTATGTCATTTACGAACCACAGCCCGATGCCCGAAATCAACAAGGCAATAACGCCCCAAAACATCACCCAGAAAAGCAGTTTCTGGCCCCAATTGAACCGGCCCACCGGCGGCAGCTTCTCGTCTTCGTTGCGAATGTAATAGATAACTGAGTCTTTCCATTTCAGGTCAACGGCAGTGATCCGCATGTCTTCGTGCCAATCTCTGAACATCCAGATCATCGACCCGAAAAACGCTAGTCCTGCCCACGGATGCCACATGCGCGCCGAAGGGCCGCCGCCGAAAACCGTGGCTATCCAGAATAGGTAGGGAGACCAGAACGCCAGCCCGGTGAGAAGAAGGTATGAGTAAACGATGGCGCCGAACCAGTGATTGATGCGCTCCATCAAGGAATAGCGGACCACTCGACCCCCTGACACCGTTCCCACCTTGCCGTGGAGAATCGCGTCACCGCCGCTCATTGGCCGTCTCGTTTCTTTTCATCTTCGTCTTCTTTCACGATCTTCGGTCCGAAGCGCAAATAGTGCAGCGTCACTCCGAGGATTCCGCCGACCATCGCGATATTCCCGATCCACTTCAGCGGCCCCTTCCACAACCGAACGGACCACGGTATCGTCGGATTCTTCGGCAGCCCACCGTAGATTTCGGGGTTGGACGCGTCGTGTAAAACATAAATCACGTGCGTGCCGCCCACGCCCGCAGGATCGTAAACGCCCGCGTTGGCGAAGCCCGATTCGTTGCGAAGTTGCCCGGCGCGATGCTCAGCAAGCGCCTTCATCTCGGGTTTCGTGCCGAAGTGGAGGCAGCCGGTCGGGCACGCTTTAATGCACGCGGGCTCGAGCCCCTGCGTGACGCGGTCGTTGCAAAGCGTGCATTTGAACACCTTGCGCGCCGTTGGGCTGAATTTCGGAATATTAAACGGACAGCCGGTCATGCAGTAGCCGCAGCCGATGCAGTGCTCTTCCTGAAAATCCACGATTCCGTTGACGTACTGAACGATGGCGCCGTCGGCGGGGCAGGCTTTGAGGCAGCCCGGCTCCTCGCAGTGCATGCACTGGTCCTTGCGCATCAGCAGCATCAAGCTGCCGTCCTCGCGCTCGTGCTCGTTGAACTTGATCAGGTTCCAGTAATTCCACGCCGTCTCGGGCATGGTCTGGTAACTGTTGTTGAAAGTTGTCTCGCTGAACGTGTATCCGTTCCATTCGAGGCACGCTACCTCGCAAGCCTTGCAGCCGATGCACGTGCTCGTATCTACCAGCTTGCAAACCTGAAATTCACGGTTCAGTCCGGCGCCAGGCACCACGCCGACGTGTCCTGAAATTGCTCGAAGTTCTGTTGACGCCTGGCTCATGATTGGCGGCCTATGCCTTTTCTACCTTCACGAGAAATCCTTTGCTTTCGGGAGTATGCGCATTCGGGTCGGTCACCGTCGGTGTGAGCAGATTCGCCGGCGTACGCGCGTTCCGCCCCTCGTCTTCGTCAATGCCGCGGAATCCCTGATGAATCGGCAGGCCGATTTGGTAGACCTTCTTGCCATCGATCATCATCGGCTTGATCCGGCGCGTAACAAAAGCCTTCGCAATGTAAGTTCCGCGCGCGCTGATCACTTTGATCTTCTCGGAGCCTCGGATTCCCATCTGGTCCGCTAGTTCGACCGGGATTTCGATGAATGGCTCGGGAATCAGTTGGACGTTCATCGGATTGTTTTTCGTCCAATAGTGGTACTGCTCGGTGAGCCGGTACGTTGTGCAAACGATCGAGTACTCTTCGGGCGAGCCAAGTACGTCGAGAGGCGTCGTAAATTTTTTCACTAGGGGATTATTGGAACGATCCGGATGCAACGGATTCTTGATGGGGCTCTCGAAGGGTTCGTAGTGTTCGGGAAACGGTCCGTCGGCCAACACGCCGATGGGAGCGAACAGCCGTCCCACACCTTCCGGATTCATGATGAACGGCCCGAGATGGTCTTTCGGGTGCGAGTCCGGCTTGAAATCGGGAACGTCGTTGCCCACCCACTTTTGCGCGGCCTCGTTCCACCAAACTTGCTTCCGGGACCCATCCCACGGCTTGCCGTCCAGATCGCACGAAGCGCGGTTGTACAGCACACGCCGATTCGCGGGCCACGACCACGCCCAATTCGGATAGACACCCAAGCCCGAAGGATCCTCGGTGCCGCGCCGCGACATCTGCGAGCCCGCTTCCGTCCACGACCCGGAGTAAATCCAGTTTCCGCACATTGTCGTGCCGTCATCTCTCAGCCACGCAAAACCGGGTAATTGCTGGCCAGCCTTGATCTCCTGCCCGGTGGCGCGGTCCTTCAGATCGGCGAGGGCTTTGCCATTCACTTCCATGGCCACTTGAGAAAGCGGCGGATGCTCAATATCCGCGTAAGCCCACGTCAGATTCAGGACCGGATCCGGGAATTTGCCTCCATTCTTCTTATAGAGATTGCGCACCCGTACGACAATCTGCGCAATGATGTCTTGATCGAGTCGCGCATCGCCGGGGGGTGGCACCGCAACATTTTTCCACGTCACCCAGCGCGCCGAATTCGTCATGCTGCCATCCTTTTCGGCAAAGCCGGCGCAGGGTAGGCGATACACCGTCGTTTGGATGGTCTTCATTTCCTCGGTTGTAGTTCCCGGGGCTCTCCAGAACTCGCTGGTTTCATCCGGGTAAATTTCGCCGACGACAAGCCAATCCGCCTTCTTGAGAGCATCAATATTCTTGCGCGTGTCTGGACCGATCATCACGCCGTTCATACCGAATGCGAACAGCCCTTTGACCTTGCCCTTGTACATGTCGTCCCAGATATGCGTCCAGGAGTAATCGCGATCGACCTTCGGCAGATAGTCGAAGGCGAATCCGTTTTCCTTGGTTGCGGCATCTCCATACATCGCCTTGAGTAACGAGATCACAAACTTCGGCGTGTTCGAATAGTAGTTCCAAGAATCGAAGGGCGCCGGTTTCGACGACGTTGGAGTAGTCCGCTTCAGATATGCGGCGAGGTCTGCGTCGGCGGGGGTCGGCACCTTCAAATAGCCAGACAGGCTGTCAGCCAGGCCCGCCATGTCGGTTGCACCCTGAATATTGGAATGGCCGCGAAGAGCATTCACGCCGCCTCCCGCCCGGCCGACATTGCCGAGCAAGAGCTGAATCATCGCCGCGGTTCGAATGATTTGCGTCCCGAAAGTGTGCTGCGTCCACCCCACCGCATAGATGATCGTCGCAACCTTCTTCATGTCTCCGTCTTTGCGAACCGAGGTGAATAGATCGACAGCTTTCAAGAACTGTTCTTTTGGAATTCCAGTAATTCGCTCGACGATTTCCGGCGTATAGCGCGAATATTGCTGCCGCATCAATTGAAAGACGCAGCGCGGATGTTGCAAGGTCAGGTCGTAAGCCGTATTGGCGGGCAGCAGTGGCGGCGGCGCCGGAGCGCCTGGGGCAGCCGGCGATGGATTGGTCTTGGCCTGGGGGGCGTGTTGGTCGTCCGCCTTCCCGCTCAGATCTCCGCCTTCTTGATAATTCCAGGTGGTTTTATCGTAGGTACCGGCCGTTGCATCAAAACCGGAATACAGGCCGTCGTCCGGAAGTTTGAATCCCTCCTTGACGATAAACGAAGCGTTCGTGTAGTTGACCAGGTAATCCTTGGCGATGCGATTGTTTTCGATTGCGTAACGGATCAGGCCGCCTAGGAATGCAATGTCCGTGCCGGCTCGGATCTGCACGAAAAGATCGGCAGTGGAGGACGTGCGGGTAAATCGCGGATCGACGGAAATGAGCTTGGCGTTGCGGTTGCGCTTCGCCTCCATCGCCCACTTAAAGCCGCAGGGATGGTTTTCGGCCGGGTTGCCGCCCATGATCAACATCATGTCGGTGTTCTTGATGTCGATCCAGCCGTTGGTCATCGCCCCGCGTCCAAATGTTGGTCCCAAACTTGAGACCGTGGGGCCGTGTCAAACACGGGCTTGGTTTTCTAAATACACCAAGCCCCAGCTCCTCATCGACTTGACGACCAGATAATTGAACTCGTTCGTGTCCGTGCAACCGCCGGTAAACGCGATTCCCTCGCAGCGATTGACCGTGTTGCCCTTCGCATCCTTCTCCACAAAAGTTGCGTCGCGCGTCTGCTTGACGCGCTGCGCGATTTCAGCAAGCGCGGCGTCCCACGATATATCTTCCCAGTCCGTCATTCCCGGGCGCCGCACCTGCGGCTTGGTCAGCCGGCGCGGATTGAGCATGTCCTGCTCAAGCGAAGAGCCTTTCGGGCACAAAGTTCCGCGATTGGTCGGATGGTCGGGATCGCCTTCAACGTGAATCACCTGTCGCGTGACATTCTTCGCGTTGTCTCCAAGTGAATAAATCAGGACACCGCAGCCAACCGCGCAATACGGGCACGTCGAACGCGTCTCCGACGCGCGCGCGATTTTCAGTTCTCGCAGTTGCGCATATGCCGGCTTGAGATCAAACCCAAGCACGGACGCAGCCGTGCCACCGATTGCCGCGATCTTTATGAAATCTCTGCGTGAAGTAGCCATGAGGAGGAAGCCGCCTTCCTTGGTTACGTCGGAGTCTGGCCTAAATCCAACGACTTGGTTGTATTGCTGTTAGCGCCAGATGTCAAGTTACAGTCTTCTAACACCGCCACGTGCCTCGGCGGTCGCTCGATATGACGCTTGCGCCCGTTGGAAGGTGACGCTATCCGGCTGCTCGCCGGCTCTTGCCTCAATTGGGGTCCGTCGTTTTCTGTGGGGGCTGTCGTCATTTTTCGTCCTCCCGCTGTGGCGTGTCCGTGCCGTTCGCGTCGATTTGTGCTGCCGCGTTTATTGAGACGGACCATTTTCGGTTCTGCCCGCGCTGGTTTCCTGCGCGGGCATCCCCGCCCGCAACTTACATATGCATCGGCTGCCTGTCACAGGCGCGCCTCACCACATATTCGAGTCAAAACGCAGATTCCCCCCTTACGCAATCAAAATTAATGCTGTAACCCGTCGCGTCACAGCAATTTGGACTTAGAATCGCCGGATGCCTGGCGAGATATCGGACTATGCGCTGATTGGCGATTGCGAAACCGCGGCCTTGGTGAGCCGCGATGGATCAATCGACTGGCTGTGCCTGCCTCGCTTCGATTCGGATGCGTGTTTCGCAGCGCTCCTCGGAAACACGGAGAATGGCCGATGGCAATTGGCGCCGGCCGCCAAAGCCCGGGTCACACGCCGCTACCATCCCCGAACTCTCGTCCTCGAAACCGAATTCCGCACCAAAGACGGAACGGTGCAGGTGATCGATTTCATGCCTGCGCGAACAGCGGAGCCGAAGATCATTCGCCTCGTTCGAGGCGTTCGCGGCCGGGTTCCGATGCGAATGGACCTGGTGCTTCGATTCGACTACGGCCGCACAGTTCCCTGGGTCACACGCCGGCCAAATGAATCTCTGGTCGCGGTTGCTGGACCACATCTTGTGGTTCTTCGCTCGTCCGTGCCGACGCGCGGCGAGAAGCTTCACACCGTCAGCGATTTCATTGTCAAGGCCGGTAGCACCGTACATTTCGAATTGGCCTACGGAAGGTCCCATCGACGCGCTCCAAAAATGAGCAATTGGAAATCTTCGTTGCGGAAAACCGAAAAACTCTGGCGCAAGTGGATTTCACGTTGCAAGTACGACGGGCCGTGGGCCGACGCCCTCGAGCGTTCGCTGATTACACTCAAAGCACTGACCTACACTCCGACGGGTGGAATTCTGGCCGCCCCGACGACCTCGTTGCCCGAGCAGCCGGGTGGGACGCGCAACTGGGACTATCGCTACTGCTGGCTGCGCGATGCGACTTTCACATTGCTCGCATTGAACCACGCCGGTTTTCACAAGGAAGCCCTGCGCTGGAGAAGGTGGTTGGCGCGATCGGTTGCAGGAAGCGCCGACCAGTTGCAAGTCTTGTACGGAGTTGCGGGCGAAAGGCACCTGCTGGAATGGAAGGTCCCGTGGCTTTCAGGCCATCGCGGCGCTGCGCCCGTTCGCGTCGGAAACGCCGCCGTCGAGCAATTGCAGTTGGATATTTATGGAGAGCTTGCGGACGTCCTGCATCAGGCGTGGCGCTCCCCCCGCGAAAATGTGCGCTCGGATTTTGAATTTCAGCGATTCCTTCTGGAACACCTTCAAAAAATCTGGCGCGAACCCGATCACGGCATCTGGGAAGTTCGCGGCCCCAAGCAGCACTTTACTTACTCCAAAGTGATGGCCTGGGTCGCCTTCGACCGCGCGATCAAGAGTAGCGAGCGGTTTGGATTGGAAGCTCCGCTCAAGGAGTGGCAAGCTCTCCGGCAGCAGATCCATGACGAAATATGCCGCCTCGGATTTGATTCGCAGCTGGGCAGCTTCGTTCAGGCGTACGGCTCGAAGCAAGCCGATGCAAGCTTACTGATGCTCCCTCTCGTCGGATTCCTCCCGCCATCCGATCCGCGTATCCAAGGCACCGTTCGCCACATCGAACAAGTGCTAATGCGCGACGGGTTGGTTCGCCGTTATGAAACCACGAAAGTCGACGACGGTCTGCCGCCGGGAGAAGGTGCGTTCCTGCCATGCAGTTTCTGGATGGCCGATAACTACGAACTAGCCGGGCGCCACCAGGACGCGGTGCGGTTGCTCAAACGCCTGCTCAAATTGCGCAACGACGTGGGCTTGCTATCCGAAGAGTATCACCTGGAAGAAAAGCGGCTGGTCGGCAACTTCCCGCAGGCGTTCTCGCATGTCGCCCTTGTGAACACCATTCTCAACGTTTATCTGAAACGCGGGCCAGCCCGTCAGCGCGCAGCCGCGGACCACGAGTCTCGTCCACCTGCGCGCAATCGCTCGAGAAAATAGTATCGTTGATCGGAGGAATCGATGACCACTCAAGGCACTCGGCACGCTACTCTGGGATTGCTTTGGGCGATTCATGGCGTGTTCATGATCGCGCTGGCGCTTTGGATTGTGTTTATCAGCGGAACACTAACGGTCATGTGGGGCGCGATCATCACGCGCGTGCCGAACCCATTCGCATGGATGAGTGCGTTTCACTTTTACCTGGCTGCGGCCGTGGCGATTGCCTTAATGTCCGCGGTGTTTTCGCTCCTCGCGTCGTTTGCGCTCATGGGCGGCGGCGGTTCTGCGCGGACCCTGGGACTAACCGCTGCGGCATTTGGCTTGATTGGCACGCCTCTTGGGATCGCACTCGGCGCCTTCACTCTCGCCATCCTGCTGCCAATTCCGGAACGAAACTCCATGTCATAGCTGCCTCCGAAGATCCAGGCTCCTTTCGCCTATCGTCTGCCGTTGTAGCCCCGGCGCGACCTGGCGAATTAAGCTCGTAATACCGGGCGCGACCTGCCGATTTATGTAGCCTTTGTCAACATCATTCCAGCGTAAAAATCCTTAAGGGAATTTCTTCCGCGATGCCATATCAATACGGTATGGCCTCGATTGGAAGGTCCCGCTACGCTTTCGCGAAGAGACGCCGGTGGGCGCGAGCCATGATGTCAACGCGCCAATTCGAAGATTCATCACTGTCGCGAAGGGAGCGAGCCATGAAGAAAATTGTGCTTCTTCTAGCGTCAATGACGTTGTTCGCGTGGGGGCAGGCAATCGCAGCAAATCAAAACCAGAATCAAAACCAAGATCAGAATCAGAACCAGCAACAGCAGTCTGGAAAACGAGGGGCGGGCAATCAGGCCTGGCTAGTGAACGAAGTGCACCATCAACTCGTCCTGCTGCCCTATTACTCCATCTTCGACAATCTTGAATACAAGGTCGAAGACGACAAAGTGACTTTGATGGGCCAGGTGACGCGGCCTTCGCTGAAGGATGACGCAGGCCGTGCCGTCAAGGGGATTGAGGGCGTCGAAGGCGTCGACAACCAGATCAAGGTTCTTCCGCCGTCGCCGATGGATGACCAAATTCGAAGAGCGGAATTCCAGGCAATTTACTCGTTTCCGCCGCTCCAGAAATACGGCGGCATGGCGGTTTCCCCAATCCACATCATCGTGGATAACGGGCACGTGACGCTCGAAGGCGTTGTGGACAACGAAGCGGACAAGGACGCAGCGAATGTGCGCGCGAACGGCGTTCCGAACGTTTTCTCCGTGACTAACAACCTGCGCGTGCAAAAGAGTCAGTAGCGAGCGATCGTGGGCCGGCTGGAGTGAGGCGACGAGTGAATGTTCTGATTTTGACTGCGACAATCGGCTTCGCGCCGCGCGCCGCAGAGGGAATGAACGAGAACAAATTTTGCCAGTGCATGCGAATAAACTAGGGGGATCCCATGATCATCATTCTGTTGATCGTTTTGCTCTTGCTTGCCGTCGGCGGGCTTCCGACCTGGAATTACAGTCGCGACTGGGGGTATGGATATTATCCGAGTGGATTTATCAGCGTCGTTTTGGTGATACTGCTGGTCATGTTGTTAATGGGCCGCATCTGAGATCGATGAGGCCCATAAGCGTCGCGAGCAAGATCTCATGAATCAAGACTCCAAACCTGAGGAGGGTTTATGCCCAGATACGGAAAAGCCGCAAGCAAGCGCGTCGCAAGCGCGATGCGCCGGCGTAAGCGCGGCACGCTTCGTTCAGGCAAGGGCGGCAAAGGAGGTCGCGTAAAGAGCAGGAAGCAAGCCATCGCGATTGGCCTCTCCGAAGCGCGCAAGGAAGGCGCCAAGGTTCCTTCGAAGAAATAGGCGATGGTCGTGCGTGAGGCGCCCGGCGCCGACGCTGATTCAGGCCCTTCTGACGAGTGGGCGCTCATTCACTACGAGCCAATAAAGCCCAAGCTGGCGGGCGGCCTCCATGAAATGACTGAAGTCCATCGGCTTTCGAACGTAGGTGTTTGCACCCAGATCGTACCCAGTGACGAGGTCACGCTCTTCGTTTGAAGACGTCAGGATCACAACCGGCAGCAGCTTTGTGCGATCGTTCCTGCGAACGCGCCGGAGCACCTCGAGGCCGCCCACTTTCGGCAAATTCAGATTGAGAAGAACAACCTGCGGCATGGCATTGAGGTCTCGCCCGGAATAGGGGCCGGTGGCAAAGAGATAGTCGAGGGCTTCGATTCCATCGTGCGCGATGACGACCTCGTTGCTGATGTTGTTCTTTTTCAGGGCGCGAAGCGTCAGTTTTTCGTCATCCGAATTATCTTCGACCAGCAAAATCGTTCTTGAGTCCATGTCTTAGTCTCCAACCTGATTTGGGTGCGTCACGGTAAAATAAAAAGTCGCGCCTTTTCCCACGGTGCTTTCTGCCCAGATGTGGCCGCCATGACGGTGAATGATCCTTTGAACGGTGGCCAGACCAACGCCGCTTCCTGGAAACTCGTTGCTGTCGTGCAAGCGCTGGAAGGCGTCGAAGAGGCGATCGGCGTACGCGGTGTCAAACCCAGCGCCATCATCGCGGACGAAATACACGGACTTGCCGTTCGTCCGGGTCTTGCCAAATTCGATGCGGGCGGAATCTCGCTTCGAGGTGAATTTCCACGCGTTTCCAAGCAGATTTTCGAGCGCAATCTTCATCAAATGAGAATCGACGTGCTCCCGCAGTTGATCGTGAATGTGGAAATCGGCGTGCCGCTCAGGCTGCGTGTTTTGAAGGCCAGTCGCAATCGCGCGCGCCATCGCGCTCAGATCGACCTCCTCCAACTTCATTCCCGTGCGAGTCACGCGGGAGAGATTCAGCAAATCGTCGATGAGAACACCCATTCGCTGAGTGGCGGCTCGCACGCGTTGCAGATTTTCTTTCCCCTCCGCGTCGAGTTTGTCGCCGAAGTCCTCGAGGAGCGCCAGACTGAACCCGTCAATGCTTCGCAGCGGCGCCCGCAAGTCATGCGAAACGGAATAACTGAACACTTCCAGTTCTTTATTCATCGCCGTGAGTTCGGCGTTCGATCGTGCCAAATCGCTCCGCTGCTGATTCAAAACTGCTTCGGACAACTTTCGATCCGTTATGTCGCGAATGGCGCTGGAAACGAGCGTGCCTGTTTCGGTTCGCAGCGGGCTGAGACTGATGTCGACGGGGAATTCTGATCCGTCCTTGCGGCGGGCAAGCAGCTCGAGCCCGGCGCCCATCGGGCGAATCTTCGGATCGACGATGAAGTCGTTTCGGTTGACGGTATGTTTTTCTCGAAAACGCCCCGGCAGGAGAATCTCGATTTTCTTATTCAACAATTCCTCTGCGGAATATTCGAAAAGCGCCTCTGCCTGGGAGTTGACGAGCACGATCTCTCCATCCTGATTCACAATGACCATGGCGTCGGGCACCGACTGTATGAAACGCTCGAATCGCACTTCGGAACGGCGCAGCGCGTCGTTCGCCGCCTCCAAATTCGCGTTCGAGTCGGCCAAGGCGTCGCGGCGATTCACGAGGCTCCGATTGATTCCCCGAAGTTCCACGGGCGCGGGAAGTGCGAGCGCCGTTGGCACGAGTCGAACAAACAAGATCGCGGTCGAAACAGAAGCGAGCGCCGTAACCGCCTTGATGGTCCCCGAAAGCCAGTACGTTGCGTGCCAAAGAGTCCACACTTCCATGATGTGTGTCATGCCGCTCGCCGCGAGAAACGCCCCAAAGCACAGGAACATCCACTGGAACGGCAGATCGCGCCGCCGGCGCGCGAAATAAATAAGGGTGAACGATATTGAAAAACAGGCCAGCGCGATCAAGAGGTCCGAAATGACGTGGAGGCACACGAGACCCCGGTCCCAAAGGTAGGAATAGGCGTGAGGCATGAAAGTGCCCGACGAGAACAATTGCCTCAAGAAATCCATCGACTCCTCCTGATGGGGCGAAGCCTGTTCGGTAACAACCGTTACGAGCTGCATCGCTCCGCGCCAGCCGCAGAGGCGAAAGCTCCGCGCTTGCGCTAGAGTTCATGATTTCAATTTCGAGCGCGACGCGAACGTCACGCGAAGCGAGTGTTCGTCGCAGTCATTTAGCTGAATTGGCCAGACAGAATCGGTGGAAGGGGGATGAACGATTCAAGCCATGCTGAACCGGCGTGAACTCTGGCGCTGTCCCCAGAGCAGAGCGCGCCGATTCAGAAAGCCAGATCCAAGTTTCTATCGGTGATATTTGCAAGGCAAGCCCAAAAACGAGGATGGGAGCAAAGCGGTTAATCAACTACCTGCGCGTGGTTCCGATTTATCGCCGGAGGTTCTTACGGCGAAAGAGTTATTAAATGTAGACGGCTGGTGACGGAACGGCGGACCCCACTCAGCCCTCGGGCGGCTGCCACAACTCGACGCGATTCCCCTCGCCATCCAGGCACCAACCGAACGCCCCGTATTCCGAACGCTCGACCTTCTCTTCGACGGTGACGCCACCGGCCCGCAACTGCGCGAGCAACCCATCGAGATCCGCGACGCGGAAATTGAGCATCTGCGGCTGCGCGCTGCCGAATTTCTTCGTCGAGGCCGGGAATGCGGTCCAGAGCTGATAACCAAGCTCGTGTTCGGCGAATGGGAAGATCGCGCCGAAGGCGCCGCCGAAGTCACACACGTCGAATCCCAGATGCTCGCGATACCAGTCGGCGAGCGTCTTCGGGTCACGGGCCCGGACGAAGACGCCGCCCAGCCCCAGCACCTTGTGTCTGCCTGCGTCGTTCGTTGCCATCATGCGATTTCCTCCGGTAGGTAACCGTGTCCCGGCTCTGGCCCGCTCGCCAGCACCACCGCCGGTTCGGCCTCCGGCGCGAGCCGACGACGATAAAGCAGCCAGAGCACGAATGTCAACGGATGCGAACCGGGCGCTGCCGATGACTCCGCGAGTGCGTGCTATACTTGCTGGGCGCCGGCGGTGTTTGGCCAGCATACACTTCGAAATCGGCGAGACGGCCAGGATTGCAAAAGGCCGCAAAATCAAGGCTTAGCACTGCGGAGAGGTGCTGGAGTGGCCGAACAGGGCTGCCTGCTAAGCAGTTACACCCCAAAAGGGTGTCGGGGGTTCGAATCCCCCCCTCTCCGCCATAAGTCCAAATCATCGATAAATCAAATGAAATAGCGGTTTGCGGCCTGCTTGACCGGTCGCCTGATAGTTCGCACGTCTATATTGAAGGCTGGGCGAGATTGGCTGAGCAATCGTCCGTCACGCGTAACGCCAAATTTATCGGCGCCGCCACTTCGTCCTACGTTGATTTCTGCAAGTCATGCCGAGCGTGCATTTCTTTCCTGTTCGCCGATTCGCTGGTCGCCGCAATGCATCTGTCGCCGCGCCCATGCGAGCAGGGAAAAGTTATTGGCCGTGCCTGTTTTTTCCCGCAAATCGCGCATCATCTGGAGGAACCACCCCGGGGACATACGCAACTCGCTGCAAACCTGCTTGTCGGTTTTCCCGGCGACCATAGACCTCAGCACCATTGCTTCGATGCTGGTGAGCGTCGGGTCCACCTGAAAAGCTGTAATGCGGGGAATACTGATTACCTTCTGTTCGTGTTTCATGTCTGCTTCCTCTTGGCACCTTTGGACTGTGAGATACGATCGAAAGTTCGATTGCGAGAAGGTTTGGGCAGCGCATGCCGGCACCAGCCGACGCCTTATTGCAAAGGCTCGCCACTCGTCTTATCGGCGCTCATGCCGCGGCTGCGTCCACTTGCTTTCATCGAGTACAATGCCGCATCTGCTGCGGCTAAGAGGATGTCGAGTTTTTCGCCATCTTTAGGATAGATGGCAACTCCGACGCTTACCGAGAGCTTTGGTTCCCGGCCGTCATTCGCAACGCTGTGGCAAATGCGCCGGGCCGCTACATTGGCAGAAACTTCCCCTGTCTCGGGAAGGACAACAGCAAACTCATCCCCTCCGAAACGCGCTGCGGTATCCATGTCCCGGCTGCAGATACACAGAACGTCGGCCAGCCGGCAGAGCGCCTGACTGCCAATTAAATGGCCGAAACGATCGTTGATCTGTTTCAACCCGTCCAGGTCAAGGAACAAGAGGGCGAACTCACGTCCGGTGCGCTCGGATCGCTTGAGTTCAGTGTTGACCACCTCTACAAGATGGCGGTAGTTGGCGAGCCCGGTCAGAGGATCCTTGGCCGCCTGTTGCCGCAGATGATCCTCCAGCTTGCGCTGTTGAGTGACATCCTCAACGATGATCTCGTAACCGTGCATCTCGCCCGCGCTAGTGACCTCGCGTCCGCTAAGGCGAACCTTCAGAGTTGTGCCATCCTTCCGCTTCCAGTCAATTTCCAACGGACCGGCGCCGCCCTCTTCAACGGAGTGCTCGAGCAATCCGGCTCTCTTGGAGGGATCACGAAGGATGTCACTCGCAAGGTCCACTGTCAGGAGTTCCTCTGGGGACGGATAACCGAGCATGGTCACCAGCGCTCGATTGACGTCCAGGAATTTGCCTTCGGCGCTGCAGCGACACATTCCGTAAGTTAAGTTCCCTACCAAGGCGCGGTAACGCGCTTCCGAATGGCGCAACTTTTTCTCCGCTCGATCACGCTCTTCGCGGAGATCGTTCTCGCTGAGAGCTCGACGAATAGCTGCAGGAAGGTGACCTGCGTGATCCATTCCGACACAGTCGGCAGCGCCTTCTGTAATCAGCTCCGCTACGGTTTCCAATCGCGTTGTGCCAGTCAGAAAGATAAGGGGAATCTGCCTATCCTCGAGGTTCAGGATTTCAAGTGCCTGAGTTCGGCCCCAGTCGGCCATGGGATACTTCGCCAACACCACGTCATAGAGATTCGGATCCAAACGTCCGGCAAACTGTTCTGGAGTTAGAACGACGTCTGCCTTGACTTCGGAATATGCCTTCTTGAGTTCCTGCACGCAGTTCTCTACATCCGAAGTGTCATTGTGAACGAATAGGATGCGCAAGGCCCGGCGTCTGCTTGCCCGTTCGCTCAGGGCAGGGGCGAGCTCAAGTTTGTTGACGTTAGCTCGACAGGCCGAAGGCATTGAAAGTCCACCCAGTTTCCCGGAAGCCAGCCCCTTTGCGAGCTGACGATCAGAATGATGATGCGATATCCATGGCAACAGTAATTCGCCAGGGTCCGCGGATTATGTATAGAACAGAACACTCTGGTTTTTTTTGTTGGCTGATTGGACAAATTCTTTGCCTCGCTGGCCCTGGCCCAAAATGGCACTGCACACAGTGAAACCTATTAGCAGAGAAATCTTAGTTGGATGCGCGGGGCTGTCGGTTCGTGCGCCGACGAACCAGTGCGATCGCACAGAGCGACACAACAAAGTACGCACGGTCGCCACGGCTGAAGGCCTGCGCTTCGTTTTGAATGCTTTCGCAGAACGTGCAATATCGGACAGCATCGATATCCGCAAACGCTGACACTGGGAGCTCACAGCTTTTCAAGGAGATTCTCATTGAAGATATCTGCAGTGGTATTCGCAGTTCTCGTGGGTCTGGCCGCGTCTACCGTCGTCCAGGCACAAAACACAGTATCATCCGAAAACAATCAGCCGCCCGCGTACAGGGTGAACGTAGTTAGCCGCACCACACGGGCAGTGAGCTACGGACACCGCAGCGGCTCTACAAAAATCGATTTTCAAGGCACCGATTTGATGCCTGCTGCAGCGGGCGAGGCCAAAGTCGAGAGCAAGCGCGGAACCATGAGTATCAATGCCGAATTTTCCGGACTCGACAAGCCCACGAGCTTCGGCAACGAGTATCTCACTTACGTATTGTGGGCGATTTCGCCGGAAGGCCGGCCGGTGAACATCGGCGAAGTCTTAGTGGGCAATGACCAACGCAGCAAGCTCGATGTAACCACGGACCTTCAGGCTTTCGCGCTCATCGTTACCGCAGAGCCTTATTATGCCGTGCGCCGTCCGAGCAACGTCGTGATACTTGAGAACGCGATCCGCCCCGACACCGTCGGCGCGACCGAGGCGGTGGACGCAAAATATGAGCTCATCGATCGAGGCGGCTACATTCCCACCGGATATCATTTCGATCCGGTGGTGTTAAACGCAAAACTTCCGCTCGAATTTTTTGAGGCGCGCAACGCCTTACGCATCGCCCAATCGGCTGGCGCGGAGACCTATGCAACCGCCAGCTATGACAACGCCTCCCGGCAGATGAAGCAGGCGGACGATCTCGCAACCGCGAAACACATTGACAAAAAGTCCCTGATTGCGCAATCGCGCGAAATCGTGCAGACGGCAGACGACGCTCGCGAAATAGCCGTAAAAACTCTCGATGCGAATCGTGAGAGCAGCGATAGGGACGCTGCATTGGCGCAGGTCGCAGACGCCAACGCCAGGTCCGACGCGGATATGCAGGCTCGCAAGGACGCCGAATCGGCAAGCTCGGATGCTGACCGCGCACGTGCGGAAGCTGATGCCGCCGCCGCAACAGCACGACAGAACGAGCACGATGCCCAGACGGAATCGGATCAAAATCGCGTTGCGCTCGCTGACGCCAATCAAGTTGCCGCCGACGCCCAACAGGGCCAAAGAGACGCAGAGGCTGAGTCGGATCGAAATCGAGCTGCCGCGGCGACTTCGGATCAGCAACTTCAGCAAGCCGTGCGAGATCGTGAAGAACTTCGCGCCCGGTTGCTCGAACAATTCAACGCCATTCTCGCGACTCGCGACACCGCACGTGGTCTGGTCGTAAACCTCTCGGACGTGCTTTTCGATACAGGCAAGTACACTCTTCGTCCGGTGGCGCGCGAGAAGCTGGCCAAAATATCCGGAATCATTCTTCTCTATCCGGACCTGAGACTAACGATTGAGGGCAATACCGACAGCGTGGGCGGAGACGCCATGAATCAGGCACTCTCGGAACAACGAGCAAATTCGGTTCGAGATTACCTGGCAAAGCAGAACATTCCGATGGCGTCGATGACGGCGCGAGGGCTCGGAATGTCTCAACCCGTAGCATCGAATGACACGACGGAAGGGCGTCAACAGAATCGCCGCGTGGAAATGATCGTCTCGGGTGACACAATCGGGACGACCGTCGGACCTGTATCGGAAGAGCTGTCTCCCTCCGGCCGGCCCTAAGGTGTTTGCAGAGAATTGACAGGCCCCAGCGGTTCGGTTGTGGCTGGGGCCAGTGCGGCAAGAAATAAACTGGTTACGCAATCTTCGCTGCACTCAAGCGAGGCGGCATCGGTGGCATCCGCTTGGCTTTTTTGGGGGAGCCTCACGGGAAAAGCTGCTTCGACGGCCCAACCCATCTCTTCATGCCGACGGTGGTTTGAGCGCGCGGCTACCGATCGAGCCGTGTGTGGGGCTCACCGGAAATTGCGTTACCGAAATGCATCAAAGGCGATAGCGCGCAAAGTCTGACGCGGCCGGAAACTTTAATTGAGGCCGGAAGAAACTCGAAGGTGGAAGGAAGGTGAAAAAACTAATTGTTTTTGACTTGGACGGCACACTTGCCGAAAGCAAAACGCCTCTTGACAATGAAATGGCGACATTGCTGCACGATCTTCTCGGGGTCGTCAAAGTGGCGGTGATTTCCGGAGGTGATTGGCCTCAGTTTGAAAAACAACTTCTTCCCAACCTTCCCCACGACGAACGTCTAGTGAATTTGTCGCTCCTTCCCACGTGCGGTACAAAGTTCTTCAGATACACAGGCGATTGGAAGAAGCTTTATTCAGAAGATCTTACGTCGGACGAAAAAAAGAAAATCGTAGTTGCGCTAACCCAGGCAGTCGCCGAAGCAGGCTTCAAGGTTGAAAAGGTCTGGGGGGAGGCAACCGAAGACCGCGGCAGCCAGATCACATTTTCCGCGTTAGGACAGCAGGCCCCTTTAAAAGAAAAAGACAAATGGGATCCTGATTACACCAAGCGAAAGAAAATCAAATCGATCCTCGATACTTTGATTCCTGAGTTTTCCGTGCGAATGGGCGGGGCGACGTCAATCGATGTCACCAAACCTGGCATAGACAAAGCCTACGGAATCCGAAAGCTCCGAGACCTCCTCGGCGTTTCATTGAAGGAGATGATCTTTATTGGTGATGCTCTGTTCCCCGGAGGGAACGACTCTCCGGTTCAAGAAGCCGGCGTCGTTTCCATACCGGTCCAAGGTCCCAGCGAGACCAAGCCGGTAACCGAAGCAATCATCGCTTGCTTAGAGATCCTTTAGATCTCGGAGATCCGCCAGGTGCGGAGCGGCAGGGGATCGCACTCGAACTGAAAGTCGAATGAAACGGCAGCGATGACTCCGACGAACCTGTATCGCGACCTTGGGATCGCGGCGTGTAGAATCTTCCGGCAGCAATCAGCGGAATATTTCGTAACTGTGCGGAATGCGACAGTATCGCGTGTGTCGCGAGGTCATGATGGATGCATGGCGCGTAAGATACCTAAGGTGCAATCCGACCAAACAACGTGTGCCAGCGTCAGGAATGAAATGGCGAAACCACGCATGACCAAGTCTGCGAGAATAGCGGAATTGAATCTCGATACCTCGCGAATTCCAGAACAGCCAAGCATCACCTTGCCCGGAACCGTCGACAAAATCGTCCCCTCCTCTCCTCCGAGCCAACCGGAAAAAGCACAGATTGGTGTTGACGGATCCGATCCGGGCTATCGGGATCTGCTTATCGAAAATCTCCTAACTGATGAACATGGCGATGATGTGAAGCTCAAGAAGGGCGCCCACGTTGACGTTACCGTCAGAGTGAAAGCGAAGACATCAACTGCCACGACGAACGACGGCACCTAGTCTGCTCGGCATAGGCATTCGGCATGGCCCTGAAATCCTATGCATTGACCGAACACGATTCTCACGGATGACTTTGTGCCGGAGAACAGAGAACACTGTTCCGTTTCGCACAGACACTCGATCCGACACGCATTAATCTATGCACGAATCCTGATTCTCCAAAGAGGTCCAGCGTAATTGCCGCCGAGTCAAAGGTGCAAATACCGACTAAATCATCGGCGCAAGTGATCCTGGCCATCCTCGCGATTTCATCCGCGGTCCTTGCTCAAACCCGCGGGAGCTCCCCGGCCGTACCTCAGAATGTTCCCAGTGCTGTCGAGACCCGCCAGATCGTGGAGCGATCTGTCGCTGCCACCCAGCGAAATTGGCTTGGGCGGGACGGCTACACATACGTCGAGCGCGAGGAGGATCGGCGCTTGGACTCTCACGGGCGGATTAAGTCGGAAGATGCCAAGACTACTGAAATGATCCTTGTCAACGGCATTCGTTTTGAACAACTTTCTGAACACAACGGGCATCCTCCATCGGCGGATGAACAGAAGAAGGATCTGGAGAATTTCGACAAGCTGACGCGCGAAACACCGGCGGAGCGATCCATCCGGCTTGGCAAGGCCGAGGAAAATAGGGCTTTCCTCCGGGACATTCTCGATGCATTCGATTTCCAGCTCATCGGCGAAGAGACTTTCGAAGGTAGATCAGCTTACGTGCTTCACGCCACGCCGCATCCGGGCTATCACGAACGCGGCAAGTACGGCAAGATCCTCTCGAATGTGGAAGGCAAGCTGTGGGTCGATAAGCAGAACTTCGGCTGGATCAAAGTCGAAGGCCAGGTGACGCAGCCGTTTTCGATGGGGCTGTTCGTGGCGAGCGTACAGCGCGGCACCCACATCTCGCTGGAGGAGACCTGCGTCCGCGACGATGTCTGGGTTCCGAAACGCATCGAGGTGCGAGCAAGCGCCAGACTCTTTTTCATAAAAAGTCTCGATATTGACAGGATCCTGACTTACTCCGATTACTCTTTGGCGAGGGACGATCCGTATTCCGTGGGCAGATAGAAGCGTCATCCGATTCAACTGAATAATCCCGATCGAAGTCCAGGCTCAAGTGCGAAACGTCATCAATTATGCCGATTGTGAATCCGCTTCGCTCGACCGGCTACAGTTCAGAGCTGCGAAACCAAGGCAGGCCTTTGTTTGCACAGCCATACTGCGAACTGCGGCATGATTCGCTCCGCGCTGATCTTGAGTGGTGTCTTATTTGGCACAGATCGTTAGACCCTTCTTCTGGTTCAATCAACAACGGGCTCTCAGAACCCATGAACCTTCACCGAATGAATGCAAGTCACTCAGGCGCCATTCAGGACTGACATGAGCGGGAAAAACTATCGAGTCGTACAGGCAGGCGACCGGACCAACATTGGCGGAAAATCAGTAACGAACAAAATACTGTTGGCCATGCCCGATAACGAATATGAGTTGATGCGTCCTGATTTAACGTACATCGACTTGCCGGGTCATCTCAGCCTTCATGAGCCGACACAAAATATCGAGTTCGCCTATTTCCCGAACCGAGGAATGGTTTCCCAAGTCGTCGTGACCAAAGACGGTCGCACCGTGGAGGTGGGTGTAGTCGGGAACGAGGGATATGTTGGGGCAGGTTTGGCGGTTGGCATGAGTCGAAGTTCGGTGCGTGAAATAGTCCAAATCGCTGGCGAAGGATTCCGAATGATGGGGAATGCGCTGGAACGCCTCCTGCGATCGGCTCCGCAGTTACAGGTGATGCTGAACAGGCATGCGGGGCTTCAAGGAATGCAGGTCGCACAGACCGCTGCCTGCAATCGACTGCACAACATACAGCAGCGTCTCTCGAGATGGCTGCTGATGACTCAGGATCGGGTGCGCTCCGGAGCGCTTCCGATCACCCACGATTTCGTGGCGACCATGATGGGTACTGACCGGTCCACAGTTAGCTTGGCAGCAGCGGTACTGCAAAGAAGAGGGATCATAGAATACGTGCGAGGTGCGGTAAAGGTTTTGAACCGCAGGAAGCTCGAAAAATCGGCCTGTGAGTGCTATGACGTCATTCGACAGTTCGAGGATGAACTGGGGTTGAGGTAGAAATTCTCGCCAGTGTGGGATACCCGACAGACAGCAGTCCCTTGTTATCAGTAATCTTCAGGCCTTTGGTATTCAGTCGGTCTTGATCCGTGTTCACGGATTGGCGACTTTTGCAGATCCTCGTTTAGATCGATGAGAAGAACGGCCCTTGTCGTCACACTTCCGTCGAAGACCAATCCTATATCGTTTATCACAGGGGCATCATCGCACCAAACCTCGAGGTGTGCCATGGCTGCGATTCGTCGCAAACTGGTATGGGTCGAGAGACAGGATTTTCAGGGCTGGGCCTGCTCCGAATGCGCCTGGGCGTTCAACCCTTCAGGGCCGCTCGTGGGCAAATCCATAGACGAGATGAAGATGCGCTACGAACAGCAGCGCGACAAGGAGTTCGCGTCTCATCTCTGTGCCGAGCACCCGAGAGTCACAAAAAATCCCAGCTAGCTGATCGAATCACTCGCGCGTTATCGACGCGCTCACCGCAAAGATACACTCGTTCCCGCGGACGAGCAGCACCCATTCCAGAAGACGGCCACGCTGATTGTGAAGGAAATATACAATATCCAAGCATCTAGTAGGCGGCGGTCCCGACAACGATACGTGCGCGGGATCGTGCTTGGCGCTTCTCCCAGGATGCGGTGTGTAGTGCCCTCATACGTTCAGAACTGGAATTGGCACGGCGCGAATGATTGGGTAGCCACGGGTCCTTAAATGGCCGCCATAAGGGTGGCAGCCCGCGACGAGCAAGTTTGCCTTCGTATGCTTCACCGCCTCATTCAGCACCGTGGGCACGTCACCACTGCCGATGAAAACATCGGCCTTGGTGCCCATTTCCTGCTGGAGTTCCAGGACATGCTGACGCGCGTCGCTGAACAGCTCTTCTTTCCACCTTTGATTGACGTAGCTGCCACCAGGCCCCCAATATTCGACCCCGGCAGTGACGTGAGCCAGCGTGAGACGGGCGCCAAATTCGGCGGTCATTTGCGCGGCCCACGACGCAGTTTTGCGATCATCGGAGTTGAAATCAACTGCGCACAGGACATTGCGGATTACAAACTCCCGCGTCGGCGATACTTCCACGTGGGCATCGGTCCAAACCGGGCATTCGGCCTCCCAGGATCCTTGCGCCGCCACAGAGCTCAAAAGAAAATGGTCGAACGTGGGGCCATGGGACGGCATCATGATTAGATCGGCTTTTTCCTCCTGAGCCAACTGGACAATTGCCCGGCCGGCGCCTCCCCCGGCCAAGACGCGCTGAATAGAAAGGCCATCAAGCTCCGACCTGAGAGATTCGCGCACACTTTTCTCGGCCCTTTTAGTGATCTCCAGAAGCAAATCCCAACCAGCCAGATCGGGGCCGCCCTCCGGCACGCCGGCGAGGTGGCTCTGCGCTGTCATGACGTGCAGCATCACGATCTCAGAATGGAAATGGTGAGCCAACATCGCAGCCTGATGAATCACACTCAGCGAGGTATTCGGGAAATCAACCGGAAGGAGAATTTTCTTAATATTCAGCATCACGAAAGATTTGCATCCGGCGAAACTAATCTGTGGAGCTGGGGGCCGGTCTGGCGCCATGGCCAAGGACCTCGTGCTTCTTTCCCTGCATCCGCAAGCGTAGCCGGTCGAATGCCAAATAGACGACCGGCGTCGTGTAGAGTGTGAGCATCTGACTCAAAAGCAGCCCTCCTACAATCGTGATGCCAAGCGGCCGACGAAGCTCGTACCCGGTGCCGGTTCCCAGCGCCAACGGGAGAGCCCCCAGTAACGCAGCCATCGTCGTCATCAAGATCGGACGGAACCGCAACATGCACGCTTCAAAAATCGCCTCGGCTGTACCCTTTCCCTCCTCGCGCTCCGCTTGAAGCGCGAAATCGATCATCATGATGGCGTTCTTCTTTACGATTCCGATCAGCAGCACTATGCCAATGATAGAGATGATGTTCAGGTCCTGTTTAAAGAGCAGCAATGCGAGCATCGCGCCCACGCTGGCCGATGGCAGAGTGGAGATGATCGTCAGGGGATGGACAAGGCTTTCATACAAAATGCCGAGAACGATGTACACGGCCAGCAGCGCAGTCAGGATCAGGATGGGTTCGGTGCCAAGAGATTGCTGGTAGGCCTGCAGCGTGCCGGCGAAAAAGCCCTGTAACGTGGAGGGCGCGCCGAGCCGCTTCTGCAGCTGGTTGATTCTCAATGTGGCATCGCTCAAGGACACGTTCGACGCGAGGTTAAAGGACACAGTAACCGATGGAAATAAGCCCGTATGGTTGACGGCAAGCGGTGTTGTGTTGGCTTGGCCCTTGGCCACCGCGAGCAGCGGAATATTGCCACCGCTGGCTGTTTGAAGGTAGATGTCTTTCAATCCTTCCGGGCTTTGCCAATATCGAGGGGCGACTTCCAAAACCACGTAATACTGATTTAACTGGGTATAGATGAGGGACACTTCCGATTGACCGAATGCGCCGTATAGCGTCGAGTCCAACGACTGTGCGGTGAGGCCGAGCTTTGCCGCTGTGACGCGATCGTAGTTCATCAGTTCTTCAAGGCCGCCATTCTGTTGGTCCGAGCTGACGTCTTGAAGACCGGGAAGGCGCTTCATTTCACGAAGTAGGATCGGCCCCCATTTGGAAAGTTCCTGCACGTTGTCGGATTGGATCGTGTACTGGTACATCGCATTACTGGACCGGCCGCCGATGCGCAAGTCTTGCACGGCCTGGAGGAACGCAGAGGCCACCGGCAGACGGTTCAATTGGGGACGCAGGCGGTCAATGATCTGAGCGGCGCTGACGTTGCGTTCCGTCAACGGCTTGAGCGCAACAAAAATCGAACCGGTATTTGTAGCCCCGCCGCCGCCGGTAAAAGCGATCACATTCGCGACGGCAGGGTCCTTCTTAATCACGCCACCGATCTGCTGAATGGCGTTGTTAATCGCTGGGAAGGACGAATCCTGCGCACCTTGTACTGCACCAGCGAGGGCTCCCGTGTCTTCCTGCGGGAAAAAGCCCTTAGGAATCTTGATGATCAGCACCACATTGAGCGCAATGGTGAGGAAGAGGACGGCCAGGGTGAGGGCTGGATGGTCCAGCACCCAATGCAGGCTTTTGCCATACAACGACAGCACCCGGTCAAAAACCTTTTCGCTGGCCATATAGACGCGGCCATGCTTTTCCGCGCGCTCGTTTCTCAACAAATAGGCGCACATCATCGGCGTTGTGGTCAGCGAAATCATCATGGACACGAGAATGGCCGTCGAGAGTGTGACGGCAAATTCGCGGAAGAGACGCCCAACGATTCCGCCCATCAACAGAAGAGGAATAAACACGGCGATGAGCGAAATGCTGATGGAGAAGACCGTGAACCCGATTTCTTCCGCGCCCTTCAGCGCCGCCGCAATGGGCGCCGTGCCGCTCTCCAGATGACGGGCGATATTCTCCATCACAACGATGGCGTCATCGACCACAAACCCCGTTGAAATCGTCAGAGCCATGAGCGAGAGGTTGTCAATGCTGTATCCGAACAGATACATCACCGCGCACGTGCCGATCAGCGAGACCGGCACGGCGCCGGCGGGAATGAGCGTCGCGCGGGCGTTGCGCAGAAAAACGAACACCACGACGATGACCAGGCCGATGGAGATCAGCAGCGTCCTCTCAACGTCGCTGACAGCGGCGCGAATAGTCGTCGTGCGATCGAGAACGATGGTGATTTCGATACCGAGCGGAATGGACGCGTTGATAAAAGGAAGTTGCGCGCGTATGCGATCGACCGTGTTGATGATATTGGCGCCCGGCTGGCGGAAAATGATGACCGTGATCGCACGCTTTCCGTTCAAATAGCCGGCAGCACGGACGTTCGCCACGGAATCCGTCACCTGAGCGACATCCGCGAGCCGGATCGCCGCGCCATTTTTATAACCAACGACCAACGGCTTGTAGTCCTCTGCGTGCGAGATCTGGTCGTTGGCGAGGATGTCTGCGGTTACTTCGCCATCCGTAATATGGCCTTTGGCCATGTCGGCGTTCTGCAGGCTCAGCACGGACTGCAAATTCGCAAGAGTCAGCCCGTAGCTGGCCAATTGCGTGGGATTTGCGTCCACACGCACGGCCGGCAACGCGCCGCCTCCGACACTCACTTGTCCTACGCCCTGTATCTGCGACAACTTCTGCTCAATCACGGTCGAGGCTTCGTCATACAGCTTATCGGGACCATACTTGTCTGATGTCAGGCCGAGGATCATGATCGGCGCATCGGCGGGATTTACCTTGCGATAGGTCGGATTGCCCGGCAGGTCGCTGGGCAGATAAGTTCGCGCCGCATTGATGGCTGATTCCACATCGCGCGCCGCTCCATCGATGTCCCGGCTCAGATCGAACTGAATCGTGATCGATGTGCTGCCGAGCGTGCTCGCGGAGGTCATCTCCGTTACGCCTGCAATGTGACCGAACTGTCGTTCCAGGGGAGTGGCGACGGACGACGCCATAATGTTAGCGCTTGCTCCCGGCAAGGATGCACTGACTGAAATAGTCGGAAAGTCAACTTCGGGAAGGGGCGCTACGGGCAGCACCTCATACGCAACCGCTCCGGCAAGAGCAACCGCGACCGTGAGGAGCGTCGTAGCCACTGGCCGGCGAATGAAAGGTGCGGAGATATTCATGCCGGCGCTGCCTCTTCTGCGCCTTCGGTTCCCGGCTTTTTCGGACTGTGCGAAACGCGCTGCGCCAGATTGTCAAAGAAGATGTAGATCACGGGCGTGGTGTAGAGCGTAAGCGCCTGGCTCAGCAGCAGTCCGCCCACCATGGCGATGCCCAGCGGCCTGCGCAACTCGGAACCGAAACCGGTTCCGAGCGCCAGCGGCAGCCCAGCCAGCAGCGCGGCCATGGTGGTCATCATGATGGGACGGAAGCGGAGCAGGCAGGCTTCGTAAATTGCATCCGTCGCGTTCTTTCCGTGCTTCCGTTCGCCTTCCAGCGCGAAGTCGACCATCATGATGCCGTTCTTTTTCACGATACCGATTAGCAGAACGATGCCGATGATTGCCACCACGCTCAAATCCTGGTGAAAGAGAATCAACGCGAGGAAAGCGCCAACGCCTGCCGACGGCAGTGTGGACAGAATCGTAATCGGATGGATAAAGCTCTCATACAAAACACCAAGCACGATGTAGACCGTCACGAGCGCGGCAAGAATCAGCAGCGGCTCATTCGCGAGCGAGTTCGTGAATGAAGCCGCGGTGCCTTGAAAGCCTGCCTGCAGGCTGGGAGGCATGTGCATGTCTTTCTGCACTTTGTTGATCGCGGCAATGGCGCTGCCGAGCGCAGCATTTGGACCGAGATTGAACGACACGGTGATCGCTGGAAATTGACCTTGATGGGTAATTGAGAGCGCTTCTGTTGTGTATTCAAAGTGCGAGAAGGCGCTAAGCGGCACTGCGTTGCTCAAGCCCGAACTGGTAGCGCCTGCAGAGTTTGCTCCTGTGCTCGGCGTCGAGGAGGTGCTCGGCGACAGCGCGTTCGCAGGAGGAACAAGGGTGTTCGCCGATGGAGTGTAAAGTGCCGAGGTTGTCAGCGCATTCGACCCAGCGGAGGCTGAACCGGAGGACGCAAATGAGGAAGCGGCTGCGGCCCCGGATGCGCCGAAGGACGCATTGGACTGGATGTAGAAATGGTTCAGCTTGTTGGGATCCTTCTGAAATTCTGGCTCAGCCTCCAGCACAACATGGTACTGATTCACCTGCGTATACATCGTGTTGATTTGCCGTTGGCCGAAGGCGTCATACAGGGCGTTATCGATGGTCGACGGCGCGATGCCCAATCGTGAGGCGGTGACTCGGTCGATCACTAGAGTTACCGCCAGCCCTCCCGGTTGTTGATCGGTCGCGACATCTTCCAGTTCCGGCAACTTCTTAAGCTGGTCGACGAAGCGGTTGGTCCAGGTATTCAGTTCGTTGGCATCGGAGTCTTCGAGCGCGTATTGGTATTGCGTGCGACTTACCCGGTCATCGATGGTGATATTCTGAACGGGATCCATAAATAGCTGTATTCCCTGAACCTTGTCCAATCGCGACTTTAGCCTGCGGATCAGGTTTGCCGCGCTGATCTTGCGCTGGTCGAGCGGCTTTAAATTGATCGACATCCTGCCGCTGTTGATCGTTGTATTTGTGCCATCTGCACCGATAAACGACGAAAGGCTTTCAACGGCCGGGTCTTCCAGAATCGCCTTTGCGAGTTCCTGCTGCTTCTCGGCCATAGCTCTTGAGCTGATCGTCGGTGACGCCTGCGATATGCCCTGGATGACGCCCGTGTCCTGCACGGGGAAAAAACCTTTGGGGATGATGATGTAGAGGAACACCGTAAGCAGAAGCGTAGTCAACGCGACCAACAGCGCAATCGTCTGGTAGCGAAGTACAAACTTGAGCGTCCGCCCGTAGAACGCGATCATCCGCTCGAAAACGCGCTCTGAGGCTCTATAGACGCGTCCCTGCTGCTCTTTTGGCGTGTGCCGCAAGATCCGCGCACTCATCATGGGCGTAAGCGTAAGGGAAACCACTGCCGAAACGACGATCGTGACGGCCAGCGTTACGGCAAATTCGCGGAACAGGCGTCCAACCACGTCGCCCATGAATAACAGCGGAATCAGCACGGCGATGAGTGAGACGGTCAGCGAGAGAATGGTGAAGCCGATTTGCTCTGCACCCTTGAGCGCAGCTTCCATGGGTGGATCACCCGCTTCGATGTACCGCGAGATGTTTTCGATCATCACAATGGCATCGTCCACGACGAAACCGGTGGAGATGGTCAGAGCCATCAACGACAAGTTATCGAGGCTGTAGCCAAGGATGTACATCGCCGCGAATGTGCCAATCAGTGACACCGGCACAGCCACGCTCGGGATGACGGTGGCGTAGAGACTCCGCAGGAAGAGGAAGATGACCAACACAACCAATCCGATCGTCAATAGCAGTTCGAACTCAACGTCAGCGACGGATGCCTGGATAGCGGTCGTAAGATCGGTGAGCGTGGTCACGTGAATGCCCGTAGGCAGGTTCGCCTCGAGCTGAGGTATCAGCTGCTTGATGCTTTTGACCACGCTGATCGTGTTCGCACCGGGCTGGCGTTGCACATTCAGGATGACCGCAGGCGTCTGACTCATCCACGCAGCCTGAGTATTGTTCTCTACGCCATTTACGATAAGCGCTACGTCGGGCAGCATCACTGGTGCGCCGTTACGATAGGCGACTACAACGTTTCTATAATCCTTGTTAGTGACCAGCTGATCGTTGGAGTCGATCTGGTAATCCTGGCTGGGTCCGTCGAAGTTCCCTTTAGCAGCGTTTAGGCTGGCGCCCGTCAGCGCTGTGCGCAGGTTTTCCAGGTCGATCCCGTAGGATGACAGAGCCGTGGGGTTCGCCTGGATGCGGACGGCGGGTTTTTGCCCTCCGCTGATGGTTACGAGGCCGACTCCGTTGAGCTGCGAAATCTTTGGCGCGAGGCGCGTGTCCACAAGGTCCTCGACCTGAGGAAGCGGCATGGAGCTTGAGGTGATTCCCAGCGTGAGCACGGGGGCATCGGCGGGATTCGTCTTGCTATAGACAGGCGGAGAGGGCAGGTTAGACGGCAAAAAACTCTGCGCCGCGTTTATGGCAGACTGCACTTCTTCCTCTGCAACATCAATATTCAGAGTGAGATTAAACTGCAGCACGATGACGGAAGTGGCGCCCGAGCTGGTGGAAGTCATCTGGCTCAAGCCCTGCAGTTCGCCGAATTGACGTTCCAGTGGCGCCGTAACCGTTGTCGCCACCACATCCGGACTTGCGCCCGGATAAAACGTGAGGACCTGAATGGTCGGATAATCGACTTCCGGCAATGCGGAGACCGGAAGTTGCGTATAGCCAACAACACCGACCAAAAGGATAGCGGCCATCAGCAAAGAGGTCGCAACTGGCCGCAAGATAAACGGAGTAGACGGACTCACGGGGTGCTGCTCCCGGTCGTGACAGCCGTGCCGGTCGTGCCGGTCGTGGCGGCCGGGGCAGGCTCGTTCGAGACGACGACCGCACTGCTGTCCTGCAACTTGTCGAAGCTGCTGTTGGCGACAACATCCCCGGGATTAATGCCCTCCACCTGCGTCTTGCCTCCGTCTGTAACTCCCGGTTTTATGCTGCGCATATGGGCGACGTTGTTTTGGATCACATACACGAACGATGCCTGGCCATTTTGCTGAATCGTTGATGATGAAATCAGCGTCACTCCCTGCAACGTGTCCACCAGCAGCCGCGTGTTTACGAACTGATTCGGGAAGAGCGCATTATTTTTGTTGGCGAAAAGTGATCGCCCTTTCACTGTTCCCGTCGTAGTGTCGATCTGATTGTCAAGGGTCAACAGCTTGCCGCTTCCGATCTTCGTCTGCGCGGTGCGATCGAAGGCATCGACGGTAAGGTCGGCCTTTTTGCGCATGCCGGCTTGGACCTGGCTAAGACTGTCTTCCGGTATTGTGAAAATTACGGTGATGGGCTGGAGTTGCGTGATCACCGCCAGGGTTACCGTTCCTGCGGATTGCACCACGTTGCCCGGATCCACGAGCCGCAAACCCACGCGGCCGGAGATCGGGGCGGTGATGTGGCAGAAGTCGACCTGGATCTGATCGTATTGCACCGTTCCTAGGTCGTTCTTTACCGTGCCCATGTCCTGGAGCACGAGCTTTTCCTGGTCATCCAGAATTTGCTTGGCAATTGCGTTGCGCGCCCAGGCGTCGCGGTAGCGTTCAAGGTCCATTTGTGCTTGAGCGAGCAGACTCTCGTCGCGCTCGAGCGCCCCTTGCGCCTGTAAAAGGGCCGCTTGGTAGGGTCGCGGGTCGATATCAACCAGCGGATCGCCCTTCTTTACCAGTTGGCCCTCCTTAAAGTGCACCGTAACAACTAGCCCAAGCACCTCGCTGGTAATCGAAGCGGTATAGACCGGAGTGACCGTGCCGATGGCCTCAAGGTAGACGCCGATGTCACCTTTTTGAGCGGTCACAGTCGTAACGGTGATCCCAGCCTTAGCGCGCGCTGCTGCGGCCGCCGCCGCTTTTTTGGCTTCCTCGTGGTGGTGCAGGACCAGCACGAACACAAGCACAAGGACTAGTACCAAAACAATCCACCCGACGATCCACGCAGTCCTATGCCGGTGGTGGGCCGGAACAGGAGCGGGAAGTCCGTAGTCACGGCTGATCTCTGAATGCTCGTTTGTGTCAGCGATCGGAATCTCCTTTTCCAGCTCCGAATTCTACGAATGCTACTCCCGCCGAGCGATTCCCAAAAGCTCGACTTTTTCGAATTCGGGTTTTTGCCGTTGGTGCACGTTGAAACCGCCAGGGTGTTGCGATTCCTTTTCGCCAGAAGCTTTCGGCGATACACGAATCAGAACTTCGCTGTCCTCGCTCCAGAAGGATTCGATGTATTTCTTTTCTACTGGTTTCGTGAGTGTCGGCTCAGACTGCTTGTTCTTCAGGACCCATGAAAATAAGGAGACGCGATTGGCAGGTCAACGAGCGGATTCAAGCAAGGAAGGTGAAGGCCAGGCTGTGCGTGCTGAAGCATGCGCAGCCTGTCAGCGGCGACGTCAGCCAAACCTGCCGCTTTTTCGAGGTCTCCGAGGCGCTCTTCTTCATCTGTAAGAAGCGTTGCATGGGGCCCGAAGAAATTTAGAGAGCAAGCTTAAACGCTGGGAGAAAGAATGCAACGAAGACCTGCCGTACCTGGCCTCGGAAGGGAAAACTCCCGCTCAGCGAGTTCGTGACTCGCTCATCCATCCCGATCCGAATCTGCAAAGGATTTCACTAGACTCACACAAGAGTGTCTCTATCTGAACAGATATCCGCCTTCGACTGTCTTAGCATGTAGCTCTTAGGGCCAGTACAGCGGCCTCTCTGGCGACGAGTCCATCAGCTTCTCCTGACTGGAGAGGATGCGGAGCTAAGCGCCGGAATGCAAATCGTTTCAGAGGAGACATCAAGATGAAGCCAAGCACCGAGAATGAAATCGCAGGCAAGGTTCACGAAGTCAAGGGAAAGATCAAGGCAAAAGTGGGGCAACTGACGAACGATCCCGATTTGGAAGCCGAAGGGATTGGCGAAAAGATTGCCGGGACGGTCCAAAAGAAAATCGGCCAGGTTCAAAAAATCGTCGAAAAACCATAACGCCGTAGCGCTCTGCGCAACTGAACCCGGGCAGCACTTAGACTTCGGTCAAGGATCGAAGAACAACTTGGAGGCAGATTATGAACTTTTCAGCGTTAAGTACCACACAAATCGAGGTAATTATCACTGTCGCCGTGATAGTGATCGTGGGCATCGCCGTCGGTCTTCTTTTCTACCGTAGCCGCCGGACGAAGAGGCTCCGCACTCAGTTTGGCAGCTCCGAGTACGCCCACGCCGTGAGAGAAGGCGGCAGCCGGCGGCAAGCAGAAGAGGCGCTCAACAAGCGCGCGGAACGAGTGGAGAGCTTGCATATCCGGCCGCTTGCTCCGAGCGATCGTGAGAGATTTGTCGAGTCATGGACTAGAGTCCAAGCTCGATTTGTCGACGGCCCAGGAGGCGCGGTGGCCGAAGCCGACCAACTTCTGAGCGATGTGATGTCGACCCGTGGCTATCCCGTAAGCGATTTTGAACAGCGTGCGGCTGATATCTCTGTAGATCATCCGCTGGTTCTCGAAAATTACCGTGCCGCTCACCAAAGCGCGCTTCTCCAAACGCGCGGGCAGGCCAGCACCGAAGACTTGCGCCAGGCCATGATTCATTACCGAACGCTTTTCGAGGAGCTGGTTGGCGAGCCCGAGGCGATGCGTGCCAGGGCCGCTTCTTAGACGCGGATTCGAGAGCAGAAAGCATTTTAGAGCGCAGAAGGGACAAATCGCAGTGATCCGCACTTCGATTGGCAGTTCGGGGAAGCGTAGTTAACGAGGAGATTCATGCGGAAGGGACAACTCAACGCGTGGCCAATGTTGGCCGTTCTTCTGGTGTTGCCGGGAATCGCGCTGTCGCAGACCGGGCAGCAGATCCTGACGCTTGTCGTGAGCGCCCGCCCAGGAACCGCGAAAGTTGTCCAAGTCGACGGTCGCTCCTATGTTGATATCGAAGGCCTCGCACGCGTGGCGAACGGCACGCTCGGCTTCACAGGCAACCAAATCGTGTTGACATTGCCTGTCGCTACCGTGGGTGCGGCGGCCACAATTGAACCGGCAAAACAAGGATTCTCCAAGGAGTTCCTGAGGGCTGACATCGAAGAAATGGCGGCGATCCGAGAATGGCGAAGCGTCGTCACTAGCGCTCTCCGCTATGGATATCCAGAGAGGGAGGAATGGCTCTCTGGCTATCACGACGATGCCGTTAAAAACCTCACGCTGGCATCCGTGGCAGCGTCAAGTGATACTGATCGAGACGCTCTAAAGCTGCTTACCAACGAGTTCGACAACATGCAAAAGTTGAACGATGAAATCCTGGAATTGGCCAAATCCAGGGATTACATACCTCCCGACATCCTGACCAACGACCCGTTGGACCAGCGAATCCTGAACTGCGCACACTCTCTGGCGTCGATGGCCGCCGATGGCCAGATTCAGGATGATGGGACGTGTCATTGAACCTAGTGTGGCCACGCCACGCCGTAATATTACAAAGCAGATGCCATAGGTGGGATTCTCTGCCAGAGCGCAACAGTGGTTCTCGACAGAATACCAGGTCAACGATCGGAGTCTTTAGGCCCGCAAAACATGCAGTGAGATACAGGGCTCGCATCCGAAGTCGGGCGCAGCCGCTACCAACGGACGAACGAACGCGCGGGGACGCCACGGTTACTGGTTGCAACTGTCGTTGACCATCTTCAAGCTCGTCACGAGCAATCGACTCTCGGGTGCTGTGCCTCCGGATGATCCATCGCCTGTGCCTTTTGAGTGTTGCGAAATCTTGCCCGTAACGGTAACGGTGTGATTCAGATGAGAGCCGAGCCGCACGGTCTTGCTGCGAAGTTCCCACGATTTGCCGTTTTCGTCCGTGAGCGCAAAGATATTCGCGTTCGCACCCTGCCTGAGGCAGCCTGTCAAAGTGTGCGTGAAAGTATCGGGATCCTTTTGCGCGGCAATGCCTGGAGATGCCATCATGATGAGCGCAAGAATTGCCATAACGATTCTAAGTTTCACGGTTTCCCTCCATTGAAAAAGTCTTTGAGCGAAATTTCAATTTCCCGTTTGATCGAGAGGCAATACTGGTTTCATGGTTTTTCGGCAATCTTTTGCACTTCGCCGATTTTCTTCTGGACCTTCCCGCCTATCTTTTCAACCGCGCCTTCAGTCTCGAAGTCAGGATCGTTCGTCAGTTGTCCCACTTTTTCTTTGACGTTGCCTTTCACTTCGTGGAACTTGCCTGCGACCTCATTTTCAGTGCTTGGTTTCATTTTGTTCTCTCCTGTAAAGACAACCTAAATTCTGGCGACCGATATAGGCGCCCTTCGGTTTCACCGGGCACTATCTAACCTAACAAGAAAGACGGTGCTAGTTTCTGTTCCAACGAGAATATCCCCATCCTCCGCCACCGAGCAAAACCACAACTAATAGAACGATCAGGATCGTTTCCATGTCTTCTACCTCGCTTATCGGAGAAATTCGGTTCGTCTTTCTTCCTCCGTAACCAGTATCTTAAAGAAGGCGAAACCGGATATCTGTTCACATAGGTACACATTCGTGATTGTGTGCTTTTTCCTCGGCGTGAAGTTCCCGTGCTGGTGTGGAGCGGGGATCTAATGTGCCAGATTGCCCCACTTGAAAGTGGTTCTTTACTCGTGCAGGACTACACTCAAAAGGGAATTGTTGATGCGGATTCCGCCGTTGTATTGAATGAATCCGAGCTTTCTGAATTTGTTCATGAAAAAGTTTACCCTGGACCGCGTAGTGCCAACCATCTCCGCAAGCATTTCTTGCGTGACTTTCGGAAGCAGCGCTTGAGGAAGGCCCGGCGCGCCATAGCGCCCAAGTAGCAGCAGGGAACGCGCCAACCGTTTTTCACTGGAGTTGAACAGCTGATCGACCAGGTCTTCCTCCACTCGAATGTTTCGCGACAGCATATGGGCGATGAATCGGTCCGAAAACTCGTGTTCGCCGTGAAGCACGCGAATCATCTCCTTTTTCTCAATGACCAGTACGGTCGTGGGCGTAATCGCAGTTGCAGTCGCAATGCAAATGGATTGGCCGGCAAGGCAACCTTCTCCAAAAAAATCTCCTGGTCCAAGGATCGCCACCACAGCCTCTTTCCCGGCTGTGTTGACCACAGTTAGCTTCACACCGCCTTCCTGAATGTACATGACATTCTTCGCAATATCGCCCTGCGAGAAGATGGTCTCTTTTTTTCGAAACTTGTCTATCTTTCTTCCCAGTCCGGCCGAGTCTAAAAATAGTTTCACATCGAAGTCAGGGTGTTTCCTGAAGGCATTCGGGCGGCGAGGAGCGACAGATATACGACGACGCAGCTGAGGAGACACGCTACCAGCTTACCATTTGAACGATCGGCCGTTCAATAGTGAACAGAACGAGGCGCGCAGCAAGAGCGTCGTGAATCTTGCGATCGAACGCGACCAGGATCGGTCACACACATCGCGCCATACGGACATTCGATCGAATGACTGCAGCATTTTTCGAGTTCGCGAGATGCAGAGTACTAAAATACATTCTGCTCCGGGATGGACTTGCTATTTAGAGGAAATAGAAGCGGCAGGAGAAATCTTGAGCTTCGCCAACTCACTCGCAAATAGCGGGTTCTCCGGAAACTCTTTGACGAGTTCGTCGAGCTGAGTACGCGCTACTCCTGGATCGTTCTCGCGCAGCGCTGCGAGAGCCAGCAAAATCTTCGCAAACGGCCGCAGGTAGTGGCCATGATCCGCGGCGATCTCCAACTGCTGGACTCCCGCCTTCTTGTCACCGTGGATTCCAGCAAGGCTGAGGAAGAACTTCTTTGCTCCTGGCAAACTCCCGATGAAATAATTCGCCATGCCCAGCCCTAGATAGGCATCCGCGGCGTCCGGGGCGACCACCAACAGTTTCTTGGCGTACCTATCGGCCTCGCGGATTTTTTTCAGGCTGTCGAGCTGGCGCTTGTCGATGAGGCTGGCATAGTTGGCCTGCATACCCAGGCTTAGGGTCATGGCGAACAGCGCGTTAGGATCCTGCGGGTCCGTCTTCAATCTCAGTTGCGCCAGGTCCTGCGCCCGCTGGTCCGCGGCGAAGAACCCGGAGCGCAGTTCCGGGTCCGGTTTGAGAGGGATCTTGCCCAGAAAACGCTTGTCGTCCAGGAAAAACTCGGATGTCAAGACGCCCTGCCGATAGCACTCTTCAAACAGAAAAGCGGCGGCTTCCGAGGCGTAACCTAGGGGGTCTTCCGGATGGGACTTCTGCCAGGACTCAAATTGCTGGCGGGCTTCCTCGGGTTTCAGTTCGTAGAGAAGGTGAAAGCCGGCGTCAAGCTTCGGTACGCGCAGGGACTCCGTCGGAGTCTGCTCGGAAGTTGCCGACATCGTTCGAAGATCAAGGCCCCTTGTCGTCAGCGCGCAGCACAGAAGCCAACAAACAAGTGGCCCGATCAGCGAAACCCGCTTGGTGCTCTCCCAGACATACACGTCATTTTGATGCAAGGCGGAGGAGGAAGGCAACGTCATACGATCTCGGCGACAGCTGCTTATAAAATTCCCGCCGAACCGAAAAACCAATTGGCTCCCGCCTAGCCCAGGTGCTGTTGTGCGCGGTTATCAGCATTTCTAAACATACTATTTGTGCTGCCGCGGCTTATTTAGCGTTGCGAAAATTGGTTTTCGGGACTCTCGCTTTCACTTTCGTGCCGCGACAGCTAGTTTCGATCTCAAGACGGCCGCCGAGCTGTTCCATTCTTTCTCGCATGCCAGCGATGCCAACGCCGACCGTCTTGATTCGCGAGGAATGGTCCAGCACTCCGTCCGGTATCCCTTTGCCGTTGTCGCTGACCGTTACGATCACTTCATCGGAATTCTGCTCAATCTTTATGATCGCCCGGGCAGCTTTCGAATGCAGGTGAACATTTGTGAGACTGGCCTGCACGACGCGGAAGATGCCAAGTTCGGCTTCTTGCGACAAACGGGGCAGCTCCGGAGGTATTTTCATTTCCACATGCAGACCGTTGCGCTGGTTAATTCCCTGCACATACCAACCAATTGCGGTATTTAGACCGCATTCGTCAAGCAGCGGAGGATGAAGCAGATAGGAAAGTGTTCGGAGTTCATCTGAAATGGTGTCGGTGAGAGATGTACACTTCGAGAGGATCTCGTCGAGTTCAGGTGCCCTTCCACCAATCATCTCCTTCACGCTCGAAAGGTTCATAGCCAACACTGCAAGGTTCTGCCCCGTGCTGTCGTGCAGCTCGCGCGCTATGCGGCGACGTTCTTCATCTTGAGACTGCTGAAGCCGGCCGCAATACGCGCGAAGCTCTTCTTCGTTTTGGTGACACTCGATAGCAATCGCCGCCATATGGACTACCTGTTCCATGAGATCAACGTCTCGTTTCCCCGGTAAAGGGGATGTCGGATAGAAAAAGATCAGCGTCCCGAGGAGTTTCTTGTCTTTCGACACAATGGGCGCGGTCCATGCCGCTTTGACACCTTGGCTAAAAATCAATTTCCAGCAAGCCGCAAAGGACGGATTGTTTCTCATGTCGGCAATCGGGAGAGTTCTTCCGGGGAGGTCGGCCGTGCTCAGGAGACTGGCATAGGAGGGCACCTTTAAACTGCCGAACGCTTCACTCCAGATCTTGGGAACTTTCGGGCCCGCCGCAAGCCGAAGATGCTTCCCGTCGCCATCCGGCAACAGGACCGTGGGAATGACACCGGGTGACTTAGAATCGATGAAATTGCAGAGTTCATTTAAGACGTGCATCATCGGTGCGCCCTGAGAAAGCATTTTCAGCAAATCGGTTTCTGATGCTGGCAGTCGGGCGGAAAGGGCCGGAGACATCGTGTACTCCTTACGCAAAGTTTGAGTCAGCGTGTATTCCATCTGGAAAGACAAGACACGCCGTCTTCCCAAATCATTATTTTCTTGCCAGGCTTGGATCGGGGAAATCGTACACACGTCGATTTGGGAGTTCTGTTCAATTTGAGACATTTCAAAGTTCGGGGAGTCGAGCAGCGTCCCCGTAGCGGTATAGGCCGCGCCGCATGCCTTTCAACCTTCGTAAAAGGAGATTCAAAAGAAGTTAAAAGGTTTTAGGAAGATTCTCTCGGCACTCGGCGGAGCGTCAGCCGCCCCGAAGAAGCGCCGCATGAAGATGTCGGCGGCAGCTCATAAGAAGATCGCAGCGGCACAAAATCGCCTTCCCTATGCGCCACCGCAACTCCTGTAACAGTGTTCCTAATTGAACAGAAACGCCTGCTCGCGGTCGCTAATATGTCGCTTTGGATCAGTCGTTCTCGATCCGAGGTTGGAGAAAAGAAAATCGCGGCTTCGAAAGCTGAGGGCTGCGCGCACCCCGTGTGTTCGTGCGCAACAATTCCAGCCAAGTACTGTAGCGCACAGTGCGAGGCTGTGGAAAAGATGCCGGACATCTACCGTCCGTGCGAACGCTGCGGGTGCAAAGGCAAAACGCCGTAATTAGAAACTTATTCAGCTGTTCGTGAACGAGTCAGAAGCTAATATCCGCGAATCCAGTTCTTCGACGACCGCCGGATAGATCTGAGCTCGTAATTTACGCCCAGGTGGATAAAACCGAGTTTAGAAACCAACGAATGGAAGGTGCAGTTTAGTAACTTCAGATTTCAAGGAGGATAAGCAAATGTTGAAACGTTTTGTGATCGTCGCAGCGTTGGCTCTGTTTGTAAGTCTCAGTGCTGTCGCCTCAGACCGCGACGACGATGTCAATCGCACACACAAAGCTGCCGAGGTCTTCAGGGAGATCATGAATACCCCGGATCACGGCATTCCTCACGATCTACTGGACTCGGCGAAGTGTATCGCCATCATTCCAGGGGACGTGAAGTTCGCCTTTATATTCGGCGGCAACTACGGCAGGGGACTCGCAACTTGCCGCACTGGGCATGGCTGGAGCGCTCCCATGTTTGTCGCGATTGACGGTGGAAGCGTCGGCTATCAGATCGGTGGCTCGTCCACTGACCTCGTGATGCTCTTTATGAACGACCACGCCTTGAAGAGCCTGCTCAGCGACAAATTCAAGCTCGGAGGCGACGCCTCTGTCGCAGCCGGACCGGTAGGTCGGACGGCGGAAGCTGGCACCGACGTTAAGCTCAATGCGGAAATTCTGTCTTATTCGCGCGCCAAAGGCGTTTTCGCTGGAGTGGCTCTCGACGGCGCCGTGGTGCAAGCCGATAAGAGTGGAGACGAAGCCATGTATGGCCACGATGTAACCCGCCATGACATTCTTGACGGCAAAGTTGCTATTCCTGCATCGGCGCGACCGCTGCTACACGAGCTTAGCGGATATGGGCAGGAAGCCAAATCTAACTAGTGAATTTCAAGGGATGGAGCTCCAAGTGTCTACAGGACTTCGTCCGCCATAGCCGCGACGTGTCGATGTACCTGGCCGAAGCCATGCCCTGGGGAGAGGCTCGTCGAAAACTGTGGCCTTGTTCGCATCCGAGATCACGAATGAAGCGGCAGCATCTGGGGTGACCAGTGACATTCTCCGGAAGAGACGTGCTCTTGGTCGGGAGGAACTTTCACAGTGCCCAGGCGTTGATGGACCGGCTGGAACGATGGGGATTCAGATGCCATCTTGCCAGTGATATGCAAACAGCCTTCCATCTCTTGAGCGCGCACCCGTTTGATCTGGTGCTCAGCAATACCCATCTGCCCGATGGAACTGGCTTTGGTCTGCTAGGGACAGTGACCGGCCTTCCCGTCGCCGCGTTTCTTTACTTGCCGGTCGAAACTGACAGCTTTTGGCTGCCGGCCTGCGACGATGGAAAAGACTGCTTGCGGTCGCCGGCTCTACGTCCTTCCGAGTTTGCGAGCGCATTCGGAGAAATCGTGCGCTGTTTAGCTGCGAGTTCGTCAGTCAACTAGCTGGTTCCCAAGACCCCCCGGCGCGTCACTTTCGCGAAGGACGAGGTCCGCCCCAAACATGCCCTTGTCTCTTCGAACGCGGAAACAAGACCCTATTTCACAGAAAGCAATGCAAGGAGGAACTGTCACTTTGCCTGTGGCTCCTCGTAATGGGCGTGAACGTTCAGAAGTGGGAAGAGAAAGCGAGTCCTCGGCGAGTTAGCGGAGTATAGTCGGCTATCGTCTAAGAACCGCGCCAAAGGGAACGTTCAATCTCGCTCGCGAGCGAACGAGTATAAGCACCGTTGAGATGATGAAGCAGATTGCAGAGGCGTCCCCGCGCTTCAAAGCCAGGGTGGCCGGTGTCCTTTATTTTTTCAGTCTCCTGACGGCGGGTTTCAGCGAGACATTTGTTCACGGCAGGTTGAATTACTCTGGGGGCTACATCGCGATCTTGGGCATGGCCGCGATGACGCTGATCGTCTATGAAATCTTAAAGCCGGTGAATCGAAGCCTCTCTTTGTTCGCAGCGTTCTTCGCCTTCGTGGGACTCACCTTTGAAGCTTTTCGATGGCAGCCTCAGGGCCTAAACATCGCACTGGTGTTTCACGGATTTTATTGCATCCTGATCGGCTACCTCATTTTCAGGTCGACCTTCCTCCCTCGAATTCTGGGCGGGATGATGGCGTTCGCCGGGTTAGGATGGCTGACGTATCTCTCAAACTCGCTCGTAACCTATCTGTCCCCCTACAACCTGGCTTTGGGCCTCCTCGGAGACGTGTCGGTATTCCTGTGGCTCCTCGTAATTGGCGTGAACGCTCAGCGATGGAAGGAGCAGGCCGTCGCCGCGCGTTGAGTGAACGGCAATCCGGAAGTTGGAACCGATGGAGGGGTGCGAGCTACAATCGCCCCGGCGTTCGTCCGACCTGGAGCGCTCGGACGATGAATCTCTTCGGTGCTGCGCCGACGTAGTAGAACGGAAAGCAAGTGACCAGGGTTAGGACGTTGTCGCTGGACGGCTGCAAGACCTGGACGTCGCCGGGCAATACCACTTGAGTCGATTCCACTTGATACTCGAACTCTCCGTCGGGGGTTCTGATCGTAATTCCATCGCCGGGTTGAATGTTGCGCAACGGGCGGAAAAAACCGTCGCGATGTCCCGCCAATGCAACGTTGCCACGCTCGCCAGGTAAAGGCGTTTGGGCCAAGTGACCGACCGCGCGCCGGAGTGTTTTCGGCGAGTCGCCCTGCACCACAATCGCCTTGAGCTCGAGGCGAGGAATGATCATCTCTCCGATTACCTCGCCCTCCGTCAAGACGCGAGGTCCCTGCGTCGGGCGAATACTGGGAAGCCTCGACTCTTCGACCGCCTGGTAAGCCCGCGCATCGACGGCGACGTAGGTAGCGTATCCGAGTCCCGAGATGCCACCGGCTAGGAGGAAATAATATGCCGCAAGGACGAACATCCTCCTTGATTTCCGGGGACTTCCTACTATGGATCTGGGACCGTTCACTTCGCGCCCCGCGTCGCCTGGGCAGCCGAAGAGTTTTCTTTGCCGACGAAATAACCAGGCCGGGTTCGAACGCGAATCTTGCCGTGTCCCGGAGCGTTGACTTTCACCTGAATCTTTTGAAATGACTGGCTGCCGGCGCGTCTTTCGGGCGCGAAGCCAAGCGTGTACTGTTCGCGGAGGTCGCGCGCAATCTCCCCCGAAATCCTGCCGACGGTGCTCGTGCCGCTCGGGAAATAAGCAATGCCTCCCGTAGCTTTGGCAAGGCGGCGAAGCACGGACGGATTTACCTCTTCCGTATCACCGATCAGGCCGATTGAATAGATGACAACTTGAGACTGCTGGGCGAGCGCCAAAACCTGCGGCAGAGAATTCTGGCTGGCGTTATCGCCGCCGTCGCTGACAATAATCAGAGCCTTCCTGTCGTAATGGCCGAGCTTCAAATGGATCAGCCCTTCGGCTACGGCGTCATAAAGAGCGGTACGTCCGCGGGCGCGAACAAGAAAGACGGCGTTTGCGAGCTCTTTTGGATCGTTTGTGAAAGGTTTTCCGTCCAGCAGCTCCACCGAAACGTCATCATTGAAATCCACGACGAACATCTCATCTTGGAAATTGCTCGAGTGCGAGAAGGCGGTAACCGCGTCGGCCACCTCCGAAAGTTTCGGCCCCATGCTCCGGCTGTGATCAACGATTAGACCCACGGTCACGGGGGCGTCTCCCTGCTGAAACAAAGTAAGTTCTTGAGGCCGCCCGTCCTCATATACCCGGAAGTCTTGGCGGCTGAGCCCGGACACGAAACTTCCATCTGCTCGGGTCACGCTTACGGGAAGTACAACCAGTTCTGTCGTCACGGAAATTGCAGGCTGACGAGCCTCTTCCGATGAGCGTGGCGGCGATTGCTGAGATTGCAGGTGGCCGGGCAGGCCACTAAAGAACAGAATGCCTGCAACAAGAAAGCAATTTCGAGAAGGCCTGCGGCTCTGAGATTGGATTGGTCGATTCACCGGAAACTCTCCGCGCGCCGCGAGATATGAATTGTCGTTCGAACTCGCGGTGCGCTGGAGCTTGGTACTCGTACTGAGAGGATTACGCCAATCGCTTCACAGCTAACGCTAGTCCGAGCGACACAAGGCCGAGTAGCGCGATCAGAGGAACGGAGCTAGCAGTATGCGGCAACTGCGCGGCTTCGGTCTCTGGCGCCGGCACGGGAGCTGGCGCTGAGTCTGTTACGTCCGGCGGAGCGGTCTGGATCGCCTGGGTTAGTGGCAATTCCCGCTGGTCGGGAGTTTCCGCTACGATCGGAGCCGCTTTGAGGTCCGTTGTTTCGACGGCGAGCGCAGGAACAGGTTCGTTCGATGCCACGGCTAGTTGCGCGGCGCGTTGCTTCGGATAAACGAATTCCTGACCAAAGTTATCACCAGGGTAGAACCAAGCTTTCAGAGCTTCCGGGTTATCGCCCGACCGCTCTGCGAATGTCACCACGGTTCGGCCGGTTGGCACGAGCCGGTAATTGTTGATCGCCAGGATGGTGGCGATGATTTGAGTGCCGTCTGCATTGAAAATCTGCACGATGTGACGGTCGGATAGCGAATCGGCTAGCTTCAAAGTGTATGTCCCGGCGGGCAAGATCTGACCCGGGATTTCGACCGCTTGGTCAAACGTCATCACGGTCTTCTTGTTCCATTCATCAGCTCGAGCGCCGGGAACGAATGTGGCGCCGAGCAGAGAAAGTGCAAGCCCAACCAAAATTGTCTTCACAATCTTCATGCTCATTTCCTCCTAGAGTCTTAAGAATCTGTCGGCAATTGAAGCAACATCTTAGTGCGGGACGCAGGAACGGTCTGTTCACTTGTGCACACTTCGCGACCGTTTGCGAGAAGATCTCCCCGCACCGTGACAGGCGAAATCTGCATCGCAAGAGATGAGAATGAGGCTGAGACGCACAAGCTCTGCGACGGCAGAACAAGCCGAGCCGAAGGCGTTTCACGCGCGGGCTATGAGGTTCCGATGCTAGGTGTCGAAACGCCTGAACCAAACAAAGCCGCACGCCGAGTGTGGCTGTACGGCTCGATCGTGGTGGCTGCGATCGCTCTTTACGTCGGCTGGATTGTCTTTTCCCGCTGGCAGGGAAATCGCTCGCTCGAAGAGCGTGCAGCCCAGCAGCATTCCGAGAAAGAGCGCGAGGACGCCGCGAAAACGGTGGAAACGCTTGGCGGCACGAAATTCGACATCATCGCGTTCTACATCATGCCGGGCACAATTCGCCGCGGAGAATCTGCCCAACTCTGCTACGGCGTTTCCGAGGCAAAGACGGTGCGCCTCGATCCGCCGGTTGGAAATGTGTGGGCCTCCGTCAATCGCTGTTTGGATATTTCGCCGGCCAAAAGCACGACCTATACGCTAACGGCCGAGGATGCCAGCGGAAACACCAAGACACAGACCGTCACGTTGGAAGTTCATTGAAGACGGCGGGACACGATCACCCTTACTGACATTGGTGCTTGTTTGCCTTTACAGGTGCCAGTACCCATGCTATCTTCACTTCCCGTAACCGCCGATTCGCATGCGCCAGGCGGCAGGGCCACGAACCATAGACCCTCCAAACTTTTTGTCTCGGAAAACCTCTGTCTCAAAAACTAAGTCTTTGTTTCTCTTGACGTTGCGCCGAAGAGAACGAAGATGACTGAGGGTATGCGTGCTCAAACTCCGTAAAGTCGAGCTTCTCGGCTTCAAGTCGTTCTGCGAGAAGACTCAGATTACGTTTAGCGGCAACGGGATTACCTGCATCGTCGGCCCGAACGGCTGCGGCAAATCGAATATCGCCGACGCGATTTCCTGGGTGCTTGGCGAGCAAAGCCACAAAATGCTGCGCGCCGAGCGCATGTCCGATTGCATTTTCAACGGCACTGCGAAGCGGCCGCCGCTGGGCATGTCCGAGGTGACGATCACGCTCGTTGATCCGGAGCTTGCCGAAGCTGCCGCCCAGGTTCTGGCCGCGGTGGAAGAGGCGCCTGATGCTGATGCCGGCGGGAGTGAAGCCGCACTCGATCTTGCCGCAGCAGCCGAGGTCGCGGGAACGGAAGCCGTAACCGAAGAATCCGCTGAGGCGCAGGAATCTATCGCCGCCGATGGAGTCGCCGCGAAATTTCACAAGAAGCGCGCGGCGTCGAAGCCGATTCATCCGACGAAACCCGGCGAAGTGGTGATTGGTCGCAGGCTTTATCGCTCGGGCCAAAGCGAATACTTGATCAATGGGCGCGTGGCGCGGCTGCGCGACGTCCAGGAACTCTTCATGGGCATGGGCCTTGGCCCCGATTCCTACGCCATCATCGAACAGGGCCGCATCGGCCAAATTCTGAATTCGAAGCCCATGGATCGCCGCGCGATCATCGAAGAAGCCGCGGGCATCACGATGTACAAAACGAAGCGGCGGCTGGCGGAAGCGAAACTCGAGGCTTCGCGCCTCAACCTCGCGCGCGTGAACGACATTCTTGTCGAAGTCGAAAAGCAGCTCGCCTCGCTGAAGCGGCAGGCTTCTAAAGCGCGGCGTTATTCGGAGCTGCGCGAGCAGATGCGCGAAGCGCTGCGCACGATTCTGGCCAGCAAGGCGCAACATCTCGACTCCGAGGCCGAGAGGCTTGAGCAGTCTCTGCGAGAAATGGCCGCCGCCGAGGCGGATGCCACGCGCTCGTTGCACGAACTCGAGGCGGAACAGGAGCGTTTGAGCGCGCGCAACTACGAGCTCGAATCCGAGTTGCGGCAGACGCAAAATTTGGCGAGTCAGACTGCGCTCGATCTCGATCGTGCGGAAAACCGGATCACCTTCAACGAGGAGCAAACGCGCCAGATCGAGCTGCAAACTGCGCGCACGGCAGTCGAGATCGAAGCCGCCGAGCGCCTCTCGAACGAACTTGATTCGCGGAAGCAAACTCACGAGGCTTCGTTGATCGAGCTTCGGACGAGCACCGCGGCCATGGAAAGCACATTGCGCGACGCTCTGGCAACCGCAGGACGCAGCGCGGACGACCAGCAGATTCTCGAAGCGCGAATCGAAGAATTGAGGCTTGCCGCCGTGCGGCTGGGCGAGGAAGCCGTGCGCAGCCAATCCGATGCGGCTCAGGCCAACGATGCCGTCAAGCGTCTCGCCGCGATTGAATCGCAGCGCGCCGCGTCGCTCGCCGCACTCGAAACTGAATTCGCAGCACGCGCGCAGAGTGCGCAATCCTCCGGCGAGCGCGGCTCGCTCGCTGAAGCCCGCGCCGAGGAACTGAATCAGCGCGTGCGGGAGGCGCAATCGCGCCTGGGCGAAATTCGCAAGGCGTACGCCGAAGACAAAAGCTCTTTTGAAACGATGCGCGAATCGCTCTCGGCCGTGCGCGCGCGACGCGATTCGCTCGAACAAATCCTAAATGAGCGCGCCTACACCGATGACGCGGTCCGCAAACTTTTTGCGGCCAATGGGGCCGAAGGACGCGATTTCCGGGCCCTTGGTTTGCTCTCCGATTACGTCGAGGTCGAGTCCAAGCATGAAAGTGCCATCGAACAATTTTTGCGCGATGAGCTCGATTATGTGGTTGTGGAAACCCTTGATCACGCGCGCGCCGGGATCGCGCTCCTGCGCGACGAAATGGGTGGCCGCGCAACTTTCTTCATCGATTCGCTTCGCGCCCAGAATATTCCGGTCGTCACGGCGGCCGAAATCCTGCCCGAAACACCGGGGGTGATCGCGCGCCTCGATCATGTGATCGAATTCCGCGATCCGCTCGGACCTGCCGCAAAGCAATTTCTATCGAAGCTGCAGGCGGCGTATCTCGTCGAAAACGCCGCGATCGCGGAGGAGATAGCGCGTACGCATCCGAGCCTCTACTTCCTCACGCCGGAGGGCAGTTGTTATCACGGCCGCATCGTGGCTGGAGGCCGCGCGAGCGAGGCCGGCCCGCTCGCTCTCAAACGCGAATTGCGGATGCAGGAAGTGGAGTCGCATCGCCTCGAGCAGCAAACTTCGCATACACAATCTGAAATCGAGAGGCTGAATAGCGAAATCGCTCAGGCTGAAGAATCGCTCGCCGCCATGACCGCGGAGCATATTGCGGCGGAAAAGGAAGTCGTATCGGCCGGGCACCAGCGCGAACAGGCACGCACGGAACTGCGTCGCGCGGAGGAATTGTGCGAGGCATGCCGCGCCGAGATCGGCGTGATTCGCGCCGAAGCCGACGCCGCCAAGGAAAGCGCACGATCGGCGGAAGAGCGTCTCCGGAACGCTCAGGCATCCCGCAGCCAGGCGGAGTCCGAGGCTGCATCCGCAACGGAGCAGCTTGCGGAAATGCGCCGGAATTTGCAGACGCATCAAGAGTCGCTCGTCCGGCAACGCGAGGAACTTGCGGCGATGTCGGAGAGACTTGCCAGCGCCGAAACTGAATCGGAACGCATCGCCTCCGATGTGATTCAGGCCGGAATCCGGCTCGAGGGACTGCGCGAACAACACGCAAAAATGATCGTCGATCGGACCCAACTCGAAGAAAGCACCGCCGGCCTGACGCGACAGCTCGAAAGCCTCCAATCCGAGAAATTCCGGCTGGAAGAGAAACTGGCGGCGCTTGACAGCGACTTCGATGAAACGCGGAACCGGTCGACTCAGCTCGATACGACGCTCCGCAGCCAGCGCCAATCGCTTGATGAACAGCGTGAGCGCCGAAGCCAATTTGAAATCGAGAAGGCGCGCAACGATTCCGACCGCGACTATTTGCGGCAGTCCTGCGTGGCGGAGCTGAACGCACAGCCGGAAGAACTGATGAGCCAGGAAGCGAACCTGCTCTCAGCTGAATCTCTCGCCGCTGCCGAAGCGACTTACAACGAAATGAAGGCGCGCGTCGAGTCCATCGGCCCGGTGAACATGATGGCGCTCGAGGAATACCACGAGTGCGAGCAGCGGGACGCCTTCCTGCGCCGCGAGCACGCCGATCTCGTCGAAGCCATTCAAAATACTCAGCAAACCATCGCCGAACTCGAGCAGATCTCGCGCCAGAAATTCGAGGAGGCTTTCGCGGCAATCAATGCGAATTTTGCCGGAGCCTTTACGACTCTCTTCGGCGGCGGGCACGGCGAGATGCGATTGACCGAGCCAGACAGCTCGGGCGAAGCGGGCATAGACGTGGTCGCGCAGCCGCCGGGCAAGCGCCTGCAAAATGTTCTTTTGCTTTCCGGCGGCGAAAAAGCTTTGACGGCACTGGCGCTGCTGATTGCCGTGTTCCGCTTCCAGCCGAGCCCCTTCTGCATCCTTGACGAAGTGGACGCGCCGCTTGATGAAGCCAACGTCGGCCGGTTCATCAACATGCTGCGCGACATGGGCAGCCAAACTCAGTTCATCGTCGTGACGCACAATCGCAAGACGATGGAAACGGGCTCCGTGCTCTATGGCGTGACCATGCAAGAACCGGGCGTTTCCAAGCTTGTTTCCGTGCGCTGGGACGACGCCGCCCAACAAGCGCCCATCGAGCGCGCAAAGACCAACGCCGCCTAGGTCAAAATAAGGCAGTAAGACTGTTGACTTGGTCTACCTTAATTTCACATTTTTCGGGGTCTCTCCTCACGGCTGGCGCCACCACCAGTTCCGGCAGCCGTGTCTCCTCAAATTAGCGTAGCCTGGGCCTGCGGGTTCCGGACGGATCGCCTGCGCGTGGCCATTTTTCTTCCGCCTGCGCCAATTTTCAGCGCACCGGCAGCGCGAACGTTTTCTGAAACGGCGCGGCGGCCTCTTTCATATATTTTTCTTCTCCGTTGACATCGCCGGTTCATGCGCTAGAATACGCGCCTCCCTGAAAGGAACATTGCAACCGTGGCATCTTTTCAAATGGCTCCAGCAATTTTAGAAACGTCGTTCGCCGGATTGAAACTTCTGGGCCGCGGCAAAGTCCGCGATATCTATGAAGTAGGCGACGAACTGTTGATCGTAGCGACGGATCGTCTCTCGGCGTTTGACGTGGTGCTGCCGACGCCGATTCCCGACAAGGGAAAGGTCCTGACGCAGCTTTCTCTCTTTTGGTTCGACAAGCTCAGCGGCATTCTGCCTTCGCACGTTCGCGAAGCGCAGAGCTTTACGGGCGCGCTCGCCCCCTACGCGAACGAGTTGGCGGGCCGCGCGATGTTGGTGCGGCGAACCGAGCCGATTCCCATCGAATGCGTTGTGCGTGGGTATGTTTCAGGATCCGGCTGGAAAGATTACAAAAGAAGCGGCGCGATTTGCGGCATCCAGCTGCCTGAGGGGATGTTGGAATCGTCGAAATTGCCGGAGCCGATATTTACGCCTTCGACCAAGGCCACATCCGGCCACGACGAAAATATTTCATTCGATGAGGCAGCCACTCGAGTAGGAAAGCCTCTAGCCGAAAGGCTGCGCGACGTCTCGATCGAAATCTACCGGCGCGCGGCTGAATTTGCCGCGGCCCGCGGCATCATCGTCGCCGACACAAAATTCGAGTTCGGCCTGGCCGGCGGCGAACTGGTGTGGATTGATGAAGCCGTGACGCCAGATTCCTCGCGCTTCTGGCCCGCAAACGAATATCAGCCGGGCCATGCGCAGCCTTCTTTTGACAAGCAATATGTCAGGGATTACCTCGAGCGAATTGGATGGAATAAGCAGCCGCCGGCGCCTGCCCTTCCGGCCGACGTGGTTGCAGCGACGCGCGCGCGCTATCGCGAAGCATACGAGCGGCTGACCGGCCGCCCTCTGGATTAGATACCGGGCCACGCAGGGAAATGCGAAACATTCACGCGGAACTCCGGAGCTTACGACAGTGAAAGATCAACTGGAATCCCTGATCGGCCAACTGGTCGAACGCGGCATACTGTTGGACGAGGCAGTCACTGAATTCGAGAAAAAGTTCATTCGCCGAGCACTCGAGCGATCGAACGGAAATCAGTCTCGCGCGGCCAAAGTCCTCGGAATTCACCGCAACACGCTCAGCCGCAAGGTGGAAATCTACAAGCTGGCAAGTCACACGCACCGCCGCGCATAAGCGCAGGCGAGCCTCGACCTCGCTGCCTTACTCCAACGATCGATTTAGCGCGGGAGCCTGCACGAACGGCGCCGGAAACGAAAAATGGCCGTCCAACCTCGGCGGCCATCTTTCAAAGTCAATTTTGTTGCGAGCCAGCTGCGCGCTCAATTACCGGGGGGCGTGGTGCTGCTGCCCACCTTGTGGGGCTTGCGCTTTCCTTCCTGCTTCTCCGGCGGAATATCCTCTGGATTCACCTTCGCTTTGTCCCAGTGAAGCATGAACGGATCGGGATCATACGCCACGAGAGTGCCGGAGAATCGCACGCCGTCATCCTTCTGCAAACGGCTCGATTCCGGCTGGCCGACCACTTTCACGTCCATATTCGCGGTCGTCGCGGCTTCCATATCTTCCGACGTCGCGCCGGTATAAACATGGAGTTCGACGAAGTCCGTTCCCGGCGTGTTGTCAATCACCTTGCCGACGACTTCCGGGAAATCCAGGCCGCAGATCGCGAGCCACGTGCTTTTGGCCTTGTCGCCGCCGGCCTTCAGGTCGGAGATGACCGAGAGAATGTTCGACGACTGGCGAATCTTATCGAGATCGGCGGAACTGGGAATTGTATAAGTCGGGGGCCGAGTCGGCGACGTTGCGGCGAGTTGCAACAACTCATTCATCTGCGGATCGACCAGTTGATCGCAGCCGGATTGTTGATAGACGGTGATGCGCTTCCGCAGGTAATCCTTGATTTGCGCGTCGCCAGGAGCCTTAAGAGCAATCGCACGCGCCAGAGCCCAGAAGCCATCCATCGAAGCCGGCGGAGTCTCTTGCAACAGCGCCACTCCCAGCCGGTAAGACGCAACTCCGTCATCCGCCTTATTTGCGAGCGCGGCCTTGAATGAATCGGCTGCGGCTGGATAATCCTTCAGCTGCAATTCGGCGAAGCCTGCCACGCTATTGAACAGCGCCGCCGCTGGTTTCTTGTTCTCGGCAAATTGGTCGGGAGTCATATTGTCGGGCTTGGGTAGCGTATCGAGAGCTTTCAGACCATCGAGCGCTGCTGCCTTGGCTTTGGCCAGCTGATCGTTCGCGTCGGGCGCCTTCGGATTGTAGGCGAATTCAAAGATCGCGCTTCGTGTGTAGAGCGCTTGAAGCTGGCCGGCACCGTCCGTCTTCGGGTCGCTTTCCGCGATATATTTGTCGCAGTACTCCATGACTTTCGGAAAATTCTTCAGCTGATTGTAGGCAGGAAAATAAAGCTGATCCACGTACTTCATCAGCGTGGACTTCGGAAACTTCGCGACAAAATCGTCCAGGCACTTGATCTGCGCATCGGGTTTGGTCTCGGCGCGGCACGCCTGAAACGCGTTGTATTCCGGAATCGTGTAAGTCGGCTGTTGTGCTTGCGCCTGCGCAGCCTGCGCGGCCGCCGGCCGAGCCTGCCAACAAACTATCGCCGCCGTTGCCAGCAAGACCGATTTCGCGGCCATACACTTTCGCGTCATTGTTTAACTGCCTCCTCAGCCAGATTCGTCATGGGGCAACGGTCGAAAAATAGAAGCTACGACCCCTGCGGGCGCTCCCGACAAGAAAACTAAGGGATTATAGGAAATCGACTTCGGCGGCGCAAGGTGATTCGCGCCTTTTGCGTTCCACAGCAGTGCTCGACTCAAGTTGACGTTGCCATTTTGCTTCGATGCTAAGATGATGCGCCTTACGACGGGGCGGCACAGGAGGGACGACGCGATGGCTGACGCTGACGGCGGGAATCGCCCGCTTGAGAATTCAGTAGCCCTGGTGACCGGCGCAAGCCGAGGCATCGGCTTCGCGATCGCCCGGCGCCTCGCACAGTTGGGAGCGAACGTAGCGATTTGTGGCCGCGACACGGCGAGACTCGGCGCCGCAGCCGTGGAATTGCGCCGCACCGGGGCTAAGATTACGGCCGTCCCTGCCGACGTCACCCGAACTCCGCAGATCCGTGTTCTGGTCAAGCAGACTCTGCGCGAGTTGGGCCCCATCGATGTTCTCGTCAACAATGCCGGCATCGGACGGTTCGGTCCCGTCCACGAACTAGCACCCGCGGACTGGGATGCAGTGTTGGACACCAATTTGAAATCGGTGTTCCTGGTGAGCGGCGCGGTGGTGCCTTCGATGATCGAGCGGAAGCGCGGACACATCATCAATATCGGCTCTCTTGCCGGAAAGAATGCGTTCGCCAACGGCAGCGTCTATTGCGCCTCGAAGTGGGGACTGCTCGGATTGTCGCGATGCATGGCCGAAGATCTGCGCCAGTACGGAATTCGTGTCTCGGTGATTTCCCCCGGCAGCGTGGCCACCGATTTCTCGCCTCACGAAGGCCGCGACACGTCGAAGATGCTGCAGCCCGATGACGTGGCCCATGCGGTTGAGTCGCTGCTGACGCAAGCGCCTCAAAGCTTCATCAGCGAGATTGACATCCGGCCGACCGCCAAGCCGTAAACCCTTCTGCTTCAAAATGATCCCGCGGCATGAATCTTTCCGGCGGCCGTCACATCCAATCGTTTGACATTAAACGATCTCGCTCTAAGCGATTATTATGCCGACTCATTACAAAGGCACGGCGCAACAGAAGCGGGCGCTGAATGCCTTCATCACGCTGCAACGCGCCGCTGACACTGTGGCTTCAATCCTCACGGCCCAGCTGGATGCCTCCGGACTCACCATCAGCCAGTTCGGCGCGCTTGAAGTTCTCTATCACCTGGGGCCGCTTTGCCAGCACGAGATCGCCCGAAAGCTCTTGAAGTCCGGCGGGAACATGACGCTCGTGATTGACAACCTGGTGAAGAACGGTTGGGTGCGGCGAGAGCGACAGGACGACGATCGCCGCTTGATTCGCGTTCACCTCACGCCCGCGGGCCAGCGGCAGATCGCGAAAGTTCTCCCGAAGCATGTGGACGCCATCGTCGCCGCGTTCAGCCCACTCACCGCCCGAGATCAGGAAGAGCTTCGAAGGATTTGCCGCAAGTTTGGAATGAGTGGGACGCGACCGTCCCAGATCAAGACCGAAAGAAAGGAAGACACACATGATTCAAATTCGACCAGGTGACGAGCGCGGGCACGCGCAGCATGGCTGGCTCGACAGCCGTTTCACCTTCTCTTTTGCCGATTACGACGATCCCGAGCACGTTCAATTTCGATCCCTGCGTGTGATCAACGAAGATCACATCGCGCCCGGCCAGGGCTTCGGAATGCATCCGCATCGCGATATGGAGATCATCACCTACGTTCTCGAAGGTGCGATCGAGCATCGCGACAACATGGGCAACCACGGCGTGATTCGCCCGGGCGAAATTCAGAAAATGAGCGCGGGAACCGGAGTGATGCACAGCGAGTTCAACCCATCGCAAACGCAGCCGGCGCACTTGTTGCAAATCTGGATTATGCCGAATCGGCGCGGCGTCAAGCCGAGTTACGAAGAGCATAAGTTCGGGCCGGATGAGCTGGAGGGACAGTTCCAGCCGGTTGCGGGGCACAACGGCATCGTGACAATTCAGCAGGACGCGGAACTGCTCGCAGCGAAGCTCAAGGCCGGCGGCAGCGCTATCCACAAACTGGACACGGGCCGGCACGCGTGGCTGCAGGTTGCGCGCGGCGTTGGAAAGGTCAACGGAGTCGCCGTCAAGGCAGGCGATGGCGTCGCGATCTCGGATGAAAGCCTTGTCCGCTTTGAAGCGACCGAGCCAGCCGAAGTTTTGTTGTTCGACCTTGCATAAGCTCAATCGAATGCGACCAGGAGAACGAAAATGAACCAGATGTCACGTATTACGAATCTTTCCGCGAGAGTGCTTCTCGGAATTTTGTTTCTGGCGTCGGGTGCGATGAAGATCGCCGGATGGTCAATGATTCTGGGCTTCGCCGCGGAAAAGGGCCTTCCTTTTCCCGCGGTCAGCATCGGGCTTGCAACGGCAATCGAGATTGCCGGCGCGTTGTTACTGTTTACCGGTTACCGCACAAGGCTCGCCGCGGCTGTTTTGTTCGTGTATTTAATTCCGACGACTCTCATCTTTCACAACTTCTGGGCGCTGCATGGCGCGTCGCAACAGATGCAGCTAGTGAACTTTCTGAAGAACCTTGCGATCATGGGCGGGCTGCTGTTGATCGTGGGCGAAGGACCGAGGCCGGTTTCTGTGGGCAAGCACGCGGCAAATCCCTGCTGAGCATAGCCGGTGATATCGCTGGCACATCCTCGGGCCGAGTTCTCCGGCAAAATTTCGAACGGCCGGCCCGAGACCGGGACTTGAAACATATCCTCAGAACGGAGAATCCGGTTACCATGCTTGACGGAATCGAATCCAACTTCAGAGGAATTCGCATGAACATGAAATGGTTGATGGGAGTTGCCGCCGGCGTATCGCTGCTTCTGTCTGCGACCGTGGCAAGAGCGCAAGCGCAGGTGTATGCCGACATGATGGATTCGAAAGGCCAGCAAATTGGCGTCGCGCATTTGGAACAAACCAGTGGCGGCGTCAAGATTTCTTTGACGGCATCGCATCTGCCGCCCGGAACGCACGGCTTTCACATTCACGCGGTAGGCAAGTGCGACCAGCCGGACTTCACTTCCGCGGGCGCCCACTTCAATCCCGATAACAAGCAGCATGGATCGAAGAACCCCAAGGGTCCGCACGCCGGTGATTTGGGCAACATCGTAGTCGCCGACGACGGCACCGTGAGCACCACTGTAGTCGATCCGAACGTGACGCTGGGCGACGGCTCAAATTCCCTTTTTCATCCGGATGGGACGTCACTCGTCATTCACGCGAAGGCTGACGATCTGATGACCGACCCTTCCGGCAATTCGGGGCCGCGCATCGCTTGCGGCGTTATCAAGAAACAGGAAACAACGGAACACTAAAGCCGCGTTTTTTGCGCCGGCGCGATTCGAGCACCACGAGTGTGCCCGGTCGTCATTTTTAGACGGAGCGAGAATATCAATGGAAAAACGTGCTCCCACGTCTATGCGGATTCATGAATTGCTCGAACGGCGCTGGAGTCCACGCTCGTTCGCGAATCGAAGCGTCGAGCCGGAAAAGTTGCGCAAGCTCTTCGAGGCGGCGCGATGGGCGCCATCTTCGTCGAACAGCCAGCCATGGCATTTCATCGTTGCGACGAAGGACAACGCCGAAGAATTTGCTCGCGCTTTGGAATGTCTCCGTCCGGGTAACAAGTCCTGGGTTCCGAATGCGCCCGTTCTTGGTTTCAGCGTCGCTCGAAGCACTTGGCCGGACAGTTCGGACGCGAACCGCCACGCGCAGTATGATCTCGGCCAGTCCGTCGCCTATCTCACGATTGAAGCCATGGCCGAAGGGCTGTACGTCCATCAGATGGGTGGGTTCTTTCCGGAGAAGGTGAGAGAAACGTACGGCGTTCCAGAAGGCTACGAGCCCATGACGGCGATGGCGATTGGTTACGGCGGTGACGCGGAGGCGCTGCCGGAAGACTTAAGGAAGCGCGAAACGGCTCCGCGCACCCGCAAGCCGCTCGAGTCGTTCGTATTCGCGGGACATTGGGATTCGCCCGCGCCATTTCTCAAGCCCTAAACCGCGCAGATTCGTTTGTCCGCAATTCAGCGACGCTACAGCCGCGGCAGTACAATTCCCTGCTGCGCTTGATATTTTCCCTTCTTGTCCTTGTACGAAGTCTCGCAGACTTCATCCGACTCGAAAAAGATCACCTGGCACAATCCCTCATTCGCATAGATCTTCGCCGGCAGCGGCGTGGTGTTGCTGATCTCGAGCGTCACGAATCCTTCCCACTCGGGCTCGAACGGCGTGACGTTCACAATGATTCCGCAACGCGCGTAGGTCGACTTCCCGACGCAAATCGTCAGCACGTTTCTCGGAATCCGGAAATACTCCACCGAGCGGCCGAGCGCGAAGGAGTTCGGCGGAACGATGCACACCGCGCCTTCGAACTCCACAAACGATTTCGCGTCGAAATGTTTCGGATCGACGATGGACGAGTTCACGTTGGTAAAAATTCGAAATTCACTGGCCACGCGCATGTCGTATCCGTAGGACGAAACGCCATAGCTGATGACGCCTTCGCGAACTTGGCGGTCGGCGAACGGTTCAATCATCTTCTGCTCCGCCGCCATGCGGCGAATCCACTTATCGGACTTCACACTCATGAAGGAATCTCCTCGCTCGGACCTCGATTTCAGGGAAAATGGCAGCGCATCTTAGTACACAGGCCGCGGCTTGACAACCTACAACCCCCTGTCTAGCATAGGTTTGCGGTTGCGCGGGAGGCCGTCGTGATTAAGCTAGACATTGTCAACGCGGTCGTGCAGAAAACCAATATTACGCGGACCAAAGCCGAACAGGCGGTCGAGACCGTCTTTGAGGCCATGAAAAACGCGCTGGGCCGCGGCGAACGCATTGAACTCCGCCGATTTGGCGTCTTCAATGTGAAGCCGCGTAAGACGGGTATCGGACGCAATCCTCGCACGGGACAACAGGTTAGCATCCCGCCGGGAAAAGCCGTTCGCTTCAAGCCGGGCAAGGAACTGCAGGCGCTCGAAGACGTTCCACTGAAGAAAACAGGATCCGACTGAGCGCCCTTTTCCGCCCAGCCCCATCCCCGGAACAACGCAACTCAACCCCATGAGCAGCGGTAATGGAAACGCACGCATCCCGCCGGAGATTTCTCGCGAAACCGCTGCACTCCGGTTTCCCGCTCCGATCGAGTACGCGCCGCCGCGTCCACGCCATCGCCCCATCGCGCTCCCGCTGGTGCTTTTTTTCCTGACGATCCTGTCAACACTTTCCGTCGGCGCCGAATTTGCTCGCTCCTACGCGCGCGGCGAAGAGCCATTTTCCACCGATGAGAATCCGTTCGTCACCATGGTTCAGCCGTTTATGCATCCGGCTCTTCTCGAGCTCGGGATTCCCTTCTCTTTCACACTGCTCAGCATTCTCCTGGCGCACGAACTGGGCCATTACTTCGCCTGCCGCGCCCACGGTATTGAAGCAACGTATCCGTATTTCATTCCTGCGCCGACGCTCTTCGGGACTTTCGGCGCGTTCATTCGAATTCGATCTCCGATTCCAAACAAACGCGCTCTCTTTGACGTTGGATTATCGGGTCCGGTTGTCGGATTTGTGTTTGCCGTGCCTGCGCTGATTTTCGCGATCGCCAATTCAAAATTCGTTCCGCTGGCATCGTGGGATCCGAACGCGCTGCATTTCGGCAATCCGCCGCTCGTCCGGCTGCTAATCGCGTTGCTGCATCCGCACATAAACCCACAGCAACTGCTGCTCCATCCCGTTGGCCGGGCCGCTTGGGTCGGCTTGCTCGTCACTTCCCTCAATCTGCTTCCCGCCTGGCAGCTCGACGGCGGACATATCCTCTACAGCTTAAACAGCGCACACCATCGCCGGATTTCTCTTTTCGTCGGACTCGCGGTGCTCTCGATGGGCTGGTTCGCGTGGTACGGCTGGTATTTGTGGGGCGGCTTGATTCTCGTGCTCTCGTGGTTCTTTCGTCATCCTCCGCTGCTGGATCGCTGGCAGCCACTCGATCCCGCGCGCCGGCTGTGGGCCATCGGCGGACTCATCATTTTCGTTTTGAGCTTTACTCCCTGGCCGACGATGAATCCCTAGCGCCGCCCGCGTAGCTTGCGGTCATTCCGAGGACGACCTCACGCGGCAATATCTCTCATAGCAGATTCGTCGGGTCCACATCCACGATAATCGCCGTCTCCGGTATTCCATTTTTCACGCAGAATTCGAAGCATCCGCTGAGCGCCTGCGTCAATATCGAGCGCCTCGGCGTCTTCAAAAGAAACTGGAATCGATACTCCTGACGCAAGCGCGCAAATGGCGCGGCTGCCGGCCCGAGAATTTTCATCCCCTGGTTTTCGTAAGGCGCGAAGAACACGCCCAGCGCGCGAGACCATTGAATTGCTTTTTCCCGGCTGCGGCTGCGCACCAACACATTTGCCAGCGCCGTGTACGGCGGATAATGCAGCATCCGCCGGAAGTGTGCTTCCTTTTCGTAGAATCCGGCGTAATCCTGAAGCGCGGCGTGCTGGATGGCGTAGTGTTCCGGGTAATACGTCTCGACGATCACTTCGCCCGGCAGCTTTCCTCTTCCCGCGCGTCCGGCCACCTGCGTCAGAAGCTGAAATGTCCGTTCCGCCGCGCGAAAATCCGGCCGGCTGAGCGCCAAATCCGCGGCGACAACGCCGACGAGGGTGACGTACTCGAAATCGTGCCCCTTCGCCACCATCTGGGTTCCCACTAAAACGTCAATCTCGCGCCGCGCGAATTTCCCGAGCACATCCTGGTATTCCTGCTTCGTCCGCACCGTGTCGCGGTCGAGCCGCCCGATCCGCGCCCTCGGAAATTGCTCGCGCAAATACTCATCCACGCGCTCGGCGCCATCGCCGACGAAATAGAGATACTCCTGCTTGCAGTTCGGGCACTCTTTCGGAATCGAAGAAGAATATCCGCAGTAATGGCACTCGAGCCGCGCGCGCTTTTTGTGATACGTGAGCGCGATGCTGCAATTCCGGCACTGCAGCGTTGCGCCGCACCCGCGGCAAAGCAGAAACCACGAATAGCCGCGGCGGTTGATCAGCACCATCGCTTGCGTGCCGTTCTCGAGCCGGGTCGCAATCGCATCGCGCAATGGTTCAGACACGGGCGCAGCGGTGTGCGTCGCGCGAAATTCTTCGCGCAGATCCACGACGCGGACTCGCGCGAGCGGCCGGTTCTCCACCCGCGTCTTCAGCTCCAGCAACTTGTATTTCCCAGCTCGCGCGTGGTGATAGCTTTCGAGCGATGGCGTCGCCGATCCCAGCACTACCACCGCGCCTTCAAGCCGCGCGCGATAGATCGCGGTGTCGCGTCCGTTGTAGCGCGGCACTTCTTCCTGCTTGTAGCTGCTCTCCTGTTCTTCATCGACGAGCACGAGGCCAAGCTTCTCAACGGGCGCGAAAACCGCCGAGCGCGTCCCCACTACGATTCGCGCATCACCGCGACGCACGCGCCACCATTCCCGCGCGCGTTCCATGTCGGTGAGCGCGCTATGCAGCACGGCCACTTGCGGACCGAAGCGCGCCCGCACGTGCCGGCTCATCCACAGCGTCAGCGCGATTTCGGGCACGAGCACCAGCGCGCTCCGCCCCTTGGCCAGCGCCGCCTCGACCGCGGCAAGATAAACTTCGGTTTTCCCGCTGCCGGTCACGCCGTGGACCAGGCCAACTTGAAACGCGCTCGCATCGAGCCATCCGCGAATCTGCGCAATCGCTGCAGACTGATCGGCATTCAGCACGTTCGATGGCGGCGTGTAGTCGGTATCCCAGGGATCTTCTTCGGCGATGCGCGGCTCTTCCCAGATCGTGACGATGCCCTGCTCTGCGAGACTCTCCACAATCCGCCGCGTGACGCCTGCGGCCACAAGTAAGACCGGCAGCGGAAGCGGCACTCCCGCTTCAGCGAGCGCATCCCGCACGCGCGCCTGTTTCTCTTCGAGCGGCTTCACGGCCGCGCCTGGAATCGATGTGGCCCCCGGCGGCGCCGGATTCCACGCCACGATCTTCTGCAGGCGCTCTTTGCGCCGGACGACGCTTTCGCTCCATGTGAGATGGCCCGAGCGAACGAGGCGCTCGACCGCTTCTCGCGCCGCACGCACCTTCCGAAACCGGCTGAATTTCGCAGGCCCGCCGGCATCTCTTGCGATGTCGAGCGCCGCAAGGTCCGCCAGCTCGCGCTCATCGGCCGGGCCTCGAGCCACCAACTCCGCGAGATATTCGCTGCCCGGCCCAGTCAGGGCGTATGTGCGTTCCTGGCGCACTTCCGCTTCCGGCGGGAGAAGCGAACGAAACGTTTCTCCGATCGGCGCCACGTAATATTTGCTGATCCACCGGCCCAGCTCGATCAGCGCCGGCGGCAGCGCCGGAATCGGATCGAGAACCTCGGCAATTTCTTTTACCCGCGCGACATCGGGCGCACGCTCGGCGAGCGCCACCCCCACGCCGATCATTTTTCGATTGCGAAACGGAACCACGACGCGGCGCCCCGCGAGCTCGCTCGCTTCCAATTCCGCTGGAACGGAGTACGTGAAAAGCGATCGCAGCGGAACGGGGAGAGCGACTTCGCAATAGCGCGGCATGACGAGGAAACAGTGTAGCAGGCTAGATGCTGACCAGGATGATGCCGACGAAAATCAGAAAAATGCCCAGCCATTGCGTGCGCTCGAGGCGTTCGCGAAGAACGATCCACGCGAGAAACACCGTCACCGCGCTGAAGAGCGATCCGATAACGGTCACCACGGACACGTGCCCTGTGCGCAGGCCAAGCGAACTCACGAGAAACGCGCCGGAATCGAAGATTCCGGTGCCCGCAATCAACCACCAAATTCTGCCCGTTGGCAAACGGATGCTTTGCTTCGCGGGTGCAGCGAACAGCAGGAGCAAGAGCGTTCCCGGCACGCGTACGGTCCACACCGACATCGCCGCGCTCACATGCGTGGCGACGTGATACCCGATGATCCAGAAATTCAGTCCGTACAACGCGGACGCCATCAAGGCTAATCCGACGCCGCGTGTCAAATGGCCGTGCGGCCGCGCGTCCGGCTCGATTGCATCCGTTGAACGCGGCGCGAACGACGTCGCCGCGAGCGCGACTCCCAGGATCGACACGAAGATTCCCACAATCTGAATCCGCGTCACGTGCTCGCCCGTGTACATCGAAAGCAGGAGCGTCAGCGCGGGATAGACGGAACACACCGGTGCGACGATCGACAGCGTCCCAATCTCGAGTGAACGATAAAAGCCCAGCGTCGCGACCGTGCTCAGCGTCCCCGAAAACACAATCCACGCCCAGAACGTGCGGGAATGCGCCGCCCACACGCTCGAAAGTTCGCCGTCGTAGGCCAGCCAAATTGTCAGGATGGAAATGCCGACACATTGCATGTAGAGAAGCGTGCGGTAAGCTCCGATCTCGCGTGTACCGAATCGCGCAAGAAAATCCGCCGTTCCCCAAAGAACGGCGGCTGCGATTCCAAGCGCAATCGGCAAAATTTCCTCGAAAGATGTCTATCGCGGAGGAACTATCTTCTTCTGTTGAAGGCCGAGGACAGCCATCACCTTTTGAAGGTCTTTCCAAACTTCGGATTTCGCCGGAGGGTTCCGCAGCAAGTAGGCGGGATGGTACGTCGCTAACAATCGAGAGCCGCGATATTCGAGCCACTGGCCTCGAAACCGCGAAATAGGCTGATTTGTCGCCAGTAGAGTTTGCGCCGCCACGCTTCCCAGGCAAACAATCACCTGCGGCTTGATCGCATCAATCTGCCGCGTGAGGAACGGGGAGCACGTAGCGATTTCGTCCCTCTCCGGTGTGCGGTTTTCCGGAGGCCGGCATTTCACGACGTTGCAGATGTACACATCCTCGCGCCGCAGTCCCATCGCCTCGATCATCTGCGTCAGCAGCTTCCCCGCGCGTCCCACGAACGGCAGCCCTTGCGCATCTTCGTCCGCGCCGGGCCCTTCGCCGACGAACACGAGTTTCGCTTTAGGGTTCCCGGTGCCGAAAACAATCGTGTGCCGATGCAAATGCAGCCTGCAGCGCTTGCAGTCGCCGATGTCTTCGCGTATGCGCTCGAGCGTGTCGCCTTCAATTTTGTCGGCCGCGTCGAAAAGCGAGGGACCCGCCGCAACCGGCAGATTCACAGCCGGTGCCGCGGACGCAATGGGCAACGCAGGCCCGCTCGTCGAGCGCGCAACAGCGCTCGGCCGCGAGCTTTGGAATTGTGCTCTGGTTTTCGCCATTTCCGTCGCCGCGGACGCCTGCGCTGGCTCTTGTATCGAAGGCGTCCCAGAATGAACGGCCTCCGTTGCGATCGAAATGTTGCTTGTCGCCACTGCTCGATCACGGAAGAACGGCGCGAGGCCGAGTTCATCAGCGTACCTGAGCCATTCTTCGAATCGCACGCGCGCAGAGTCGTCCATCGGCGGCCTTTCGCTCACAACTCAATTTCCGTTTGTCGGGGAGAGTTTACTTGTTTCGCTGGCGCAATTCGAGTGCTTGATCGAGAATCCGGTTGGCGACTTCGGCCTTCGGCATCTTCGGCAGCGCGATTTCGCGGCCGTCCCGAAGGAATAGAGTGACGATGTTCGTGTCCGTGTCGAATCCCGCGCCTTCTTTGGTGACGTCGTTCGCCACGATCATGTCGGCGCCTTTGCGCGTGAGCTTGCTCCTCGCGCTCTCGGCAACATTTTCGGTCTCAGCCGCGAAGCCAATCAGTATCCGCGAGCCTTTTTCCCGGCCAAGTTCGGACAGAATGTCCGGAGTCGGCTCGAGCTCAATCGTCAAATGCTCTGTTCCGCGCTTGATTTTCTGCTGCCGCGGCGCGACGGGCCGATAATCCGAAACGGCAGCGGCTTTGATGACGATGCTCGCATCGCGCACGCGTTCGACGACCGCATCGCGCATCTCGGTGGTTGTCCGCACCGGAATCCAATCCACGCCTTCGGGTACCGTCAAATCGGCCGGCCCGCTCACCAGAATCACGTGCGCGCCGCGCCGCTGCGCCGCTGCGGCGAGCGAATAACCCATTTTCCCCGATGAGCGATTCGTCACGAACCGAACCGGGTCAATGTCTTCCGCCGTCGGCCCCGCCGTGACCAAAACCGTTTCGCCTTCGAGATCGCGGCGAATTCCCAGCACGCCGCAGACAGCCCGCGCGATGGTTTCAATCCCCGCCAGCCTGCCTGCGCCCGTCATGCCGCACGCGAGATATCCTTCGTCGGGATCCACTACGTGCACTCCGCGAGCGCGCAGCGCTGCAAGATTTGCCTGCGTCGCCGGGTGCTCCCACATATTTACATTCATTGCCGGCGCAACAACGACGGGGGCTTTGGTGGCGAGATACAGCGTGGTGAGGAAATCGTCCGCGATGCCTTGCGCGAACTTCGCGAGAATGTCCGCCGTAGCCGGCGCGACGACGAGCAAATCAATCCGCTGAGCAACGGCGATATGCTCAATCGCACTTTCGACGTTTGGCGCACCGCTCGCGCCCCCGCCGAACATTTCGGTAATCACCTTCTGCCCGGTAAGTGCGGCAAATGTGAGCGGCGTGATGAATTCGCGCGCGCCTCGCGTCATCACCGCTTGCACGTCGAGCTTTTCCTGCTGCAAGCGGCGAACGAGCTCCGCCGCCTTATACGCTGCGACGCCGCCCGTGACTCCCAACGCGATTCTCATCTACGTTCTCGCGCGCTACTCTTTCCGCTTTTTCGCCTCGGCCTCGGTTTCCGCATTCGATTCCGGTGCCTCAAATTCCAAGAGTCCCTGGCGCAATTCCTCTTCGGCGATGCGCGTATATTTCCTGGCCCTCGGATTTTCCACGAGCGGCCGCCCTCCCAGCATCAGCTGCCTGGCGCGTTGGGACACAACCACAACGTAGGCGAACTGGCTTTCCGGTGCCTGCGTCGAAACCGGCATGAGTGTCTTAACCTCCAAAAGATTTCAAAATCTCTTCGACACGGATCTCGCTTCGCGCCACGCGGCAACGTGCTGCGAGCACGATCGCCTGCACCTCGCGGTCGGCTCGAAGTTTGTCGTCGTTAATCACTGAATAATCGTATTCGTGAAAGTGTTCGAGTTCCTGCCACGCGCGATCCAGCCGCCGTGCGATTTCCTCGTCCGAATCCTGCCCGCGCGCGCGGATGCGTTTCTCGAGTTCCTGGCGCGATGGCGGCACGATAAAAATTGCAATCGCCGCAGGCAGTTTTTTCTTGATCTGTGCCGCGCCCTGAACGTCAATCTCGAGAACCAGATCCACTCTCTGCGCGCGCGCCTTCTCGAGCCAGGAACGCGGCGTTCCGTACCAGTGCTTTCCGAAAACCTGGGCGTATTCGAGGAATTCGCCGGCCTGCACCATCCGCTCGAATTCCGCTTCTGAAACAAAATTGTACCACTTGCCGCCGCTTTCCGCCTTCCGCGGAGGCCGGGTGGTGCAAGAAACCGAAAGCATGGTGCCCGGAAGCTCCAGGATCCTCTCGACCAATGTCGATTTTCCCGAGCCCGAAGGCCCGGAGACGATAAATACCAGCGGCTCCTGGTTCTCTGCCATTCTCACTCGATATTTTGCACTTGCTCGCGCAGCTTTTCGATTTCCGATTTGGCCTCGAGCGCCAGCCCCGTCACTTCGAGGCCCTCCGATTCCGTTCCGGGCGTCTTCGAGAGCAGCGTGTTCGCCTCGCGCTGCATTTCCTGAAGCAGAAAATCCAGCTTCTTTCCAATCTCGCCGCCGCCCTTGAGAAGCGATTCGAACTGCTGGACGTGGCTTCTTAGCCGCGCGATTTCTTCCGTCGTGTCGCCCTTCTCGGCTGCAATCGCGGCTTCCTGCGCCATCCGCGCCGGCTCGACTGGCGTTCCACTCAGCAATTCCTTCAAGCGCGATTCGAAACGCCGCGCGTAGGCCGGTCGAATGCGTGCCGCGAGCGTATCGAGCCGCGCTGCCAACTCCCGGATCGCGTTCAACCGGCTCAAAAACTCATCCAGCAGAATGCGCCCTTCGGACTTGCGCATTTCGTCAAGCTTGTCGAGCGCTTCGACGAGGCACGTCTCGACGAGCTTCGCCACGCGCTCTTCGTCCTCCTGCGAGAACTGCTCCGGCGCGCCCACCACGCCCGGCAACCGCAAAATCGACGCGAGATCCGGTTCCGCGCTCAGATTGAATTCCCGGCGCAAATTCGCGGCCGCAGCAAGATACGCCGCGGCAATCTCAGAATTGATCTGCACCGACGCAGGCCCCACCGGCTCGTAGTGCAGCGTGATATCAAGATGGCCGCGATGAACGCGCGACCTCACAATCTCGCGGACGCGCGCTTCGGCGCTGTCAAATCCGTCCGGCGACTTCACGCGCACGTCGAGAAAGCGGTGGTTTACGCTGCGCACCGTCACGCGAATTGCGCGCCCGTCGTTTTCGGCGCGCGCCTGGGCGAAACCCGTCATGGATTTCAGCGATGGCGTTTTCACAGGGCTCGTTCCTGCGGCAGTGTCAGTCATTTCACATCGGCCCTGGGGTCGGGAGTTCGATATCGGCGTCGGCAAATTGCATCTCGTAAAGCCTCCGGTACGTGCCGCCGTGCGAGAGCAGTTCCTCATGCGTGCCCATCTCGGTGATCGTTCCGCCGTCGAGAACGGCGATTCGATCCGCGCGACGAATCGTCGAGAGCCGGTGCGCGATCACGAAAACCGTGCGTCCGGCCATTAGATTGTTCAATGCTCGCTGTACGAGAAGTTCGGACTCCGAATCGAGTTCCGAAGTCGCTTCGTCCAAAATGAGAATGGGAGCATCCTTCAAAAGCGCCCGCGCGATGGCGATGCGCTGCCGTTGCCCGCCGGAGAGACGCTGTCCGCGCTCGCCGATCTTCGTCTGATACCCCTGCGGGAGTTGCGTTATGAAATCGTGCGCCAGCGCCGCCTTCGACGCTGCCACCACGCGCGCTTCCGGCATGTCCGGTCGGCCGTAGCACAGGTTGTTCCACACCGTGTCGTTGAAGAGAATCGTTTCCTGCGTGACGATGGCCATCTGCTCGCGCAACGATCGCAGCGTCACTTCGCACACATCGTGGCCATCGATCCGCAACGCGCCCGAAGTCGCGCTATAAAATCTCGGCAAAAGATTCACGAGCGTGGTTTTGCCGGCTCCGCTCGAGCCAACAATCGCGATCACCGCTCCCGCCGGCGCCGTCAGTGAAATACCGTTCAAAATTTCCGGGCCGTTGTCGTAGGCGAAGCTCACCTGATCGAAGCGCACATCGCGTGAAAATTTAGGCAGCGCGACAGCTCCCGGGGCTTCCGAAACTTCTTCCGGCAAATCGATGAATTGGAAAACTACAGTTGACGCACCGAGCGCCTGCTGAAAAAGCTGGTAGATGCCGCCAAGCCGCTTTACCGGCTCCGACACCTTGAACAGCGAATAGATGAACGCATAGAAAATTCCCTGCGTCATCATGCCGTGCTTGATTTCTCCGCGCGCGTACATAATCAACAGCACAAAAACGACCGCCGCGAGCACATCCAGGATCGGCCCCGTCGCCGCGTACGCGCGGACCCAGCGCATGTTCTCGCGCAGCAGCTTCCGCGCCGCTACTCTAAATTTCCCGATCTCGAACCCCTCCATTCCGAACGCTTTCACCACGCGATTGCCGCTCATCGTTTCCTGAACGATTTGGCTCAAATCAGCGAGGCGCGAGCGGCTTGTCTCCGTCGAGCGGCGAATCCGGCGGCCCAAATTGCTCACCGGCCCAACCACGAGCGGAATGAATACGGCCGAAACCAGCGTCAGCCTCCAATTCAGCAGCAGCAGCACCACGATAAACACGATGAGCGTGAAGGTCTGCCGGAAAAAGTCTGCGAGGTATTCAGAAAACGCGCTGCGCATTTGCTCGACATCGTTGATCACCGCAGACATCACGCGTCCCGTGGGATTGTGCTGGAAAAATTCCATCGGTTGCTGAATCAGCTTGCTGTATACGCGATTGCGCAAATCCATGATCGCCGCGTGCCCGACGTACTGCACCAACACGCTCCCCAGAAACTCGCCGAGCGCCTTGACGAGAAAGATTACGAGCAGTGCAAGCCCAAAAATCATCCCCACGTAGTGAATCGAGCCTGGGAAAAAAGAATTCAGATAAATGGTGTGATCGATAAATGGGATCGTGACGAGTTTCAGTTTCTGCTCGGTGGAATGCGGGTTGAGAACCACGTCCACCGCAGGAATGATCATCAGCGCGATGAGGCCCTCGCCTACGCTGAAAACGGCCAGAAGAAAGACGCCGACGGTGAGCCGCGCGATATGTGGCCGCACGTATCCGAGTAGTCGCGCGACCTCCCGGGAAAATTTCACCACACCTCCATTGCCTTCACGATACCCAACGGAAACTTGTAACGCTAGGGGCGGCGTGCGCAAAAGTCAAGCTCGCGCGGCTTCATCCCCAGGCAATTCCCAGCGTTCTCAACCGCCGCAGCGGCCACACGACTGCCAGCGGCCACAGCAGCGGCACGGCACCGGTCAAAGCCCGCATGGCATCAGAACCTTGCCGTAAACCCGCGGGCGTATCCACTGCCAGGCGCCGTTGATCGATTTCCGCGTCCAAGCTCTTCGCCTCGCTCACCGTCCGCAAATCCGTCAGCGCCAACCGGCGGAAGATATCAATTGCACGCAGAAAATTCGCGCGTGCGCGAAGCCGCTCCGATCCGCCGTCGTAATACACCGTAATCGGAGCTCCAAGGTGCCTTGTCGCTCGCTCCCGCAGCCAATTCCACGCGCGCGCCAGATCGTTCGGCTCTATAAAAAGTACGTACGCGGTCAGCACGTCCCACTGAAACATCGGAACATTGATCGAATATTCCAGCCACAAGTGGAAAATCACTCCCAGTGCCAGGAGATAGTAGCGAAGCTCGCGGACCCAGATCAGTACGCCCAATGAAAATTCAAGCGCCAAGCCGGCCCACGTGCCAATCTTGAGTATCGTCGGTCGCAGAAACCACGAGGGCACTGGAAATCGCTGAAGCTCATCCACGTGATAGACGTAATAAAGCGCCGTGCCTTGCGTCCATGGCGTGCCCTGAATCTTCCAGCAAAAAGTCGCGAAATACAGGATCGCCAATTCGAATTGAATCATTCTTTGCGCCCACGGCGCGCGCGGACGGACTTCCGCTCCCTCTTTCCCGCGCCAGATTCGAATCAGCCGGTCCACAGAGAACGCCGCGCCCGCAGGAGCGAACATCAGAAAAAATCCCGACACACGCAGAAATGAATCGCCTCCGTGCAGGATGTAGAGATTTCGCTGTTGAATCGAAACCAGGCAGAGAAAAACGACTATGGAATTCAGGCGTGTCAAAAAGCCCAGCAGCAGGCACACCGCTGACCCGAGAAATACCCAGAAGAACACGCCAATCCAGGCATCCTTTTGCGGCAGCACAGAAAGGATATTCAGCCGGTGGCCGGGCTCGAGCGCATGCATTGTGGAAACGCTCATCCATGCATGCGCGCCATACCACGCGAACCAGTCCGGTCGAAGCAGGATCAGCGTTCCAATGACCATCACGCCGTACAAAATGCGAAACAATGCGATCGGCGCGGGCGACTGCTCGGCAAAGAAAAATGTGTTCCACGCTTCGACGAGCGACTTCAGTTTCACTGCAAGTCCTCGGGCTTTACTTCGTAGCTGTAGAAGACGTCGAAGTTCCAGGGTCCGCGATCGTAGCCGCTATCTTCACGCGGAATAATGTCCGACCATCGGAGCACCAGCATCACTCGTCGTGGAGGGCTCGCGCCATAGTTGTTTAGCCGCGCGATTCGCCGGGTGGCGTCCGGCCACAAGTCCGAGAATTGGTTGCTGCTTAGAATTTCCTCATACTTGCGGTAGCGTTCCTGGAAGACGCGTTCCGTCAAGCTCAACATATCCATCCTCGGAAATGTCCACATTCTCGTCGAGCCGTCTTTGTAGATTACGACCGCTTCCAGGTAGACATTTTTTGATTTGGGATTTGGCGAGAACATGTCCCACGATTGAAACACTCCGGACCAGACGAAATACGGGCGCAAGAAGTTCTTGCACGCATCCGTCAGTGGCGTGTTGATCGGAATCGCCCAGCACGAGATTGCCACGATGTGAAAAATCAGGAATGCGTTTACCGCGAAGAGTTTTGCACCATGCAGCCCGCCGTTCGCGGGACGCGGTCCGCCGGTCGTCCCCGAATCCGAAGACGGAAGCGTTTTCGAACTGGCTTCACGTTTGTGATCGTTGCGCGGCAATTCCCGCCCCTAAAAAAACTGCAGCCGGAATCAATCGTGCGATCCGCCCACACGAATTACGATGCTGCTCGCATGCATCACGCTCGCGCGCTCGTCGAGCGCGTGCCCGCAACCCGCAACACCAGCTCGAGCGACTCCGAGATAACGTCGTGCACGTGATTCAGCTCTGCGGCCGTGATGCAATACGGCGGAAGCACGTAAACCACATTGCCGAGCGGCCGCAGCAGCACGCCGCGCTGCAGATAAAAATCGTACAGCATCGGCTTGAGCTCCGAAAAATATCCGGCATCGTCCGCGCGAAGCTCGATTGCCGCAACCGTGCCGATTTGCCGGACGTCTCCGACTGCAGGATGCTCCCGAATCGCCTCGAGCCGCTCTTTGTGAACCGCGGCGATTCGCTCGATTCGCTCGAAGACGGGCTCGCTCTCGAAAATCTTCAGGCTCGCGATCCCCGCCGCGCAGCAGATTGGATTGCCGGTGTACGAATGCCCATGCCAGAACGTGCGGCTGCGGTCTTCACCGATAAATTCGCCGGCAATAAATTCGGCGCACACCGTCGCGCCCATCGGAAGAAATCCGCCGGTCAGTCCCTTCGCCAGGCACATGATGTCCGGCACGACGTTCGCGTTCTCGCACGCAAACATCCGCCCCGTGCGTCCAAATCCGGTGAACACTTCATCGGCAATCAGCAAAACATCATGCTGCGTGCAAAGCTCGCGCACTCCGGCGAGAAATTCCACCGGGTGAACGATCATTCCCTCCGCGCCCTGCAGCAGCGGCTCGACTATAATCGCTGCGATTTCGCCGCTCTTCATTTCGAGCAGCCGCGCCAGCTTCTCCAGGCATTCGATCTTGCAAGTCGCGCGAATTTTTCCTACCGGACACCGATAGCAGTACGCCGTATGCACTCGATGAACCGGAAATCGCATCGAACGAAACGCGGCGTTGAACTCCGAGTCCTCGCCAACGGACATCGCGCCCACCGTATCGCCGTGATAAGCGTGCTCGAGCGCAACGATTCCCGCTTTCTCTGTTCGTCCGATGTTCCGCCAGTATTGCACCGCAATCTTTAGCGCAACTTCGACGGCCGTCGAGCCGTCATCGGAGTAAAAAATCCGGCTCAATCGCGCCGGCAAATATGTCCGCAGACGTTCCGACAACTCCTCAACCGCCTCATGCGTGAATCCCGCTAGAAGCACGTGCTCGAGCCGCGCCGCCTGCTCGGCAATTGCGGCGGCAATCGCTGGATGCGAATGGCCGTGCAGCGTGACCCACCACGACGAAATCGCATCGATCAGCTTTCGTCCGTCGGAAGTTTCGAGGTAAACGCCCGCCGCGCGCCGGATCGCCACTGGCGCGGGATCGAGCGCGGGCTGCGAAAATGGATGCCACACGGGCGAATTGCCGCTCACGCGCGAAAAACCTCCGCGTCAAACTTCCGCTCGAAAACCTCGCGCAACGCTTTTCGGTTGATCTCTGCCAACTTCGGAATCTCTCCAATCACGCGAGCGTCTCCGAATTCTTCGATCGCTTCACGATTGTCTTTATTCGGCTCGCCGATCAGCACTACTCCGAGCACCGGCAACGCCGCACTTCCCAGCGCCGCAAGCGAGAGCAAAGTATGGTTGATTGTTCCGAGCGAGCTTCGTGCCGCCAGCACCACCGGGGCGCCCAGATGCCGCATCAGGTCAATCATGAATTCCTTTTCATTGATGGGAACCAGGACGCCGCCCGCGCCTTCCATGACCAGCGTTTCGCCGGGCGCAATCGCCGGCTCGCGCACGCGCGCCAGATCGATTCGCTCGCCGGCCCAGCGCGCCGCCAGATGCGGCGAGACCGGCGGCTCAAAAATGTAGCTCTCTTCCCGGGTCCGGCTCGACGGAATTTCCGCCAGCTTCATCACCGTCGCGCGGTCCGTTCCTTCGCTCGAGCCCGTCTGGATCGGCTTCCAATAAATCGCATCCAGGGCGGCGCACAGCAGCGCGGAAAGTACTGTCTTGCCGATCCCGGTGTCCGTGCCGGTGACGAAATACGCTCTACCCATTTGCAGCAAGCGCGGCTTCACTTCGAAGCGCATCTCGCGCATCCACGAGCGAGTCCACTAATCGGCAGACATCGCCGCGCGTGACCCGCGCCGTCAGTGAAAACCGCAGCCGCGATGTGCCTGCAGGCACGGTCGGCGGCCTGATCGCGCGCACGGCAAACCCACGGCCCTGCAAAAATTCCGCATAGCCAAGCGCCGCGCGATTGTCGCCCACGATCACCGGAGCAATCGGAGATTCGCCCTCGCGCGTTTCGAATCCATGCCGCGCCAGGAGATCACGCAACTCCCGCGCAATCGCCCGCAAATGCTCGCGCCTGTCCTCTGCGGCCCTCGCAATCTCGAGCGCCGCGCGAATCTGCCCGGCAAAATAAGGCGGCAGCGCCGTGCTGAACAAAAACGGCCGCGCACGATTTACGAGATATTGCTTCACGGTTTCGCTCGAGCAAACGAACGCGCCCATGCTGGCGAGCGCTTTCCCGCACGTATGCACGATCGCGAGGCATTCGCGCTCGCATCCCGCTGCCGCCGCGCGCCCTCGCCCTTCCGGCCCGCAAACGCCCGTGGCGTGCGCTTCATCCAAAATCAATTCCGCGCCGTGTTTGCGCGCGAGCGCGGCGAGCTCCGTGATCGCCGGCGCGTCGCCATCCATGCTGAAAGTGCTCTCGCTCACGATCACGCGCGCTCCGGTCCCGGTTCCGTGCCGCTCGAGCATCGCGTCCAGCGCCTTCAAATCTCCGTGTGGATAAATGAATTTTTGCGCGCCCGAAAGCCGCATGCCGTCAATCAAGCTCGCATGATTCAGCGCGTCCGAAAAGACCGCGTCCCCAGGTTTCAGCAGCGCCGAGAGCAATCCGATGTTGGCCGCGTAGCCCGAACTGAAAAAGAGCGCCGCTTCCGTGCCCGCGAATCCCGCGAACTCCGCTTCGAGTTCCGCCCATTCCGCCGAATGGCCGGATAGCAGCCGCGAGCCCGTCGAAGAAACGTGCCCGGCTCGCACGATGCTCTCGGCAGTCGCAGCCTTCAGCACCGGATCGTCTGAAAGCGCCAAATAGTCATTCGAGCAGAGATTGATGCCGCGAATTTCCTCGAGCGCCCGCAACTGCGCGCCGCGAGCCAGCTCGTCAAGCTCATTCTGAATGCGGGCTTCGAGGCCTTTATTTGTCATGCGATGCCAGCTCGAGCGGCTTCAAGCCTAGATCGCGGAGAAGGGCTTCATCTTCCGATGGTTCGGGGTTGGGAGTGGTCAGCAGCTTTTCGCCGGTAAAAATCGAATTCGCGCCCGCAAGAAAACACAGCGCCGCGGCTTCGCGCGACATTTGCAGCCGGCCTGCGGCAAGGCGCACTCGCGCCCGCGGCATCGTGATTCGCGCCGTCGCAATTGTGCGCACCATCACCAGCGGGTCGAGGCCCGCCTGGTTTTCGAGCGGCGTGCCTTCCGCGCGCACCAGCATATTGATCGGCACGCTTTCCGGATGCGGATTCATGCGCGCAAGCTGCTCGATCAGGCCGATGCGATCTTCGTCCTTCTCGCCCATGCCGAGAATCCCGCCGCAGCACACCGTGATTCCCGCCTTCCGCACGGCCGCAATCGTTCGCAGCCGTTCGTCATAAACGCGCGTGTGAATGATGCTGCCGTAAAACTCCGGCGAAGTATCCAGATTGTGGTTGTACGCGGTCAGTCCCGCGCTCTTAAGCGCCTGTGCTTGTTCCTCGGTCAGCATTCCCAGCGTGCAGCACACTTCCATCCCCGTTTCCGCCACGCCGCGCACCATCGTCAGCACCGCTTCGAACTCTTTTCCCTCCGGCGCCTCGCGCCATGCCGCTCCCATGCAGAATCGCGTCGCTCCGTCGCTCTTCGCACGCCGTGCCGCCGCAAGAACATCATCCACATCCAGCAGCGCCTCTCGCCGCACACCGGTCGAATAGTGCGCGCTTTGCGGGCAGTACGCGCAATCCTCCGGGCATCCGCCCGTCTTGATCGAAAGAAGCCGGCACATCTGAACTTCGTCGGCTGGATGAAACGCGCGGTGCACGCCCTGTGCGCGAAACACAAGGTCGGTCAATGGCAGTTCGTAGATCCCGCGGATCTCGCCGCGCGTCCAATCGTGTCGTACATCCAAATTAGAAATTGTGTCGCGGGTTGACGTTGCAGCGGCTGGCATGTGGTCGTCTGTCGAAACTCCAATGCGTCTTCTTCGGCGGCGAATCTGTACTATCGCTTTTTTCCCGCGGAGCGTCAACGCTCGCGATAATCGTGTTTCATCGCGGTTCCCGCGCGATCACGTCTTGTCGATGTCTCGATGCACCACTTTCACGGTGTACCCGCGTCGCCCGAGCGCCTTCCGGATCACTTCCGCCATCATCACCGATCGATGCCGCCCGCCCGTGCACCCAAACGCAATCGTGAGATAGCTCTTTCCTTCCTGAATGTAATGCGGGATCAGATAAGCCAACAGGGTCTCGATCCTCTTCAGGAATTCTCGTGTCTGCGCGAACGATCGAATGTACCGCGCCACTTTCGGGTCTTTTCCGCTGAATCGGCGCAGCTTCGGCACAAAATGCGGATTCGGCAGAAACCGCACGTCGAAAACGAGATCCGCATCGGTGGGTATCCCGTAGCGATATCCGAAGCTCACAATCGAAACCACCAGCGGCCTGTGGTCGGGATTCTGAAATTTCTCGCGCACGAACTGCTGCAGCTCGTGCACGTTGAATTTCGTCGTGTCAATCGATCAAGTCCGCGAGCCGCCGGATCGGCTCCATCCGCTGACGCTCCTGGCGGATTCCTTCGCGCACCGGCACGTTGCGGCCCACAGGGTGCGGCCGCCGCGTCTCGCTGAACCGCCGCACCAGCGCTGCATCGCTCGCTTCCACGAAGACCAGCGTCGCCGGATGTTCGTCCCGCAGTTTTCGGAATATCTCCGGCAGCTTCTCGATTTCTCGCCTTCACGCGCGTCCACCAGCAGCGCCGCGCGCTCGATCTCGCCCGCGCCTCGCATGTAAAGTTCGCTGAATGTCGGAATGAATGCTACAGGCAGGTTGTCGACGCAGTAGTAGCCCAGATCTTCAAGCGTGTTGAGGACCGAGCCTTTTCCGGAGCCGGAAAGCCCGGTAACGATTACTAATTGGCGGGGTCGCCGGAGCCGGCCGCGCGCGCCACGGCGGTGCGCGCTACGTCTTTCACCCGGCGGCGATGCGTGCTCGGGATGCGCAAATCTTCTCGGTATTTCGCGACCGTCCGCCGCGTCACCTGGATGCCCTCATCCTCCAGCTTCTTCGTGATCTGATCGTCGGTCAAAGGGTGCGTCGCGTCTTCTTCATCGATCATTTTTTTCACCCGCCGCTTCAGCGACTGCAGCGACATGTTCGCTGCCCTGCGGCCCGTTCACGGACTCGGAAAAGAAATGCCGCAGCTCGATCACGCCCTGCGGCGTGTGCGCGTACTTGCTCGCCACCGCGCGGCTCACGGTCGAAGGATGCACGCCGACTTCCTCCGCGACTTCCTTGATCATCATCGGCTTCAAATGGTCCGGCGCCGTAGTCCAGGAAATCCTGCTGCCGCCGCAAAATCGACTGGCAAACCCGCACGATCGTGTGCTTGCGCTGCTCGATATTTTTCATCAACTGGATTGCCGCGGTGAAACGCTCCTTCACGTAGTTCCGGACATCGCGATCCGCCGCGTCTCGCGCCAGCAGCCGGCGATAAATCGGGCTTAGCCGAAGTTGCGGCACGCCGTCGTCGTTCATGAATCGCTTGCCACTCGCCGTCCGACTTTGCGCAAATTGCACGTCCGGCTCGACCAGCCGCGGCTCCGTCTTGTTGTAGCGCAGCCCCGGCTTCGGATCGAGCCTCTTGATCACATCCACCGCGCGCTTCACCAGTTCCGTCGGGCGGTTCACCGCCCGCGCAATTTCCTTGAGCTGGTTGTTCTGCAGCAGATTTCAGGTGTTCGCTGAACGATCTGCCGCGCCAGCGTATTCTGCGGGATCCAGAAACCTTCAGCATTGTCAGCGTGCGAAGTGCATCATCAGCACTCGTGCAAGTCGCGCGCGCCACGCCCGGCGGATCCAGCTCCTGCACCATCGCCAGGGCCTCTTCCACGTCGTCCATCGAGTAGTTTCCGGCCTGCGCGATTTCTTCGAGCGAAGCTGTCAAATATCCGGCCTCGTCCAGATTGCCGATAATGTCTTCCGCAATCTTGCGCACGGTCTCGCTGCGAGATGCTGACGCTCAAGTTGCCAGTTCAAATGGTCGGTGAGGCTTTGGGCGGAGGAAAGGAATTTGTCAAACGACGGCCGCTCGATCTCTTCTTGCTCGCCGTGTTGATTCGCCGCGCCGGTATCGAGATATTGCGTGTAGAACGAGCTCAGATCGAACTCGTCAAAGGGATTGGATTCTTCGGCTTTGTCCGGAACTTTTTCGGTTTCCGCTTTCAAAAACGTTTCGTCGCTGTAATTCTCGGTGACGACTCCATCCTCGCCCAGCTCTTCGAGCACCGGATTCGCCATGATCTCCTGATTGATCATCTCGCGCAGCTCCAGACGGTTCAGCGCGAGCACGCTCACCATCTGCACCAGGCCCGGCGTCAGAATCTGCTTCTGCGCCACCCGGAGATTCAGTTTTGGCTGCAGCCAGTTCATAATCGTTCAGTTCAGGCGGAAATCTTCGCCCAGGTAGACCCTGGCGGACTTCGGATTCGCCGCTAAGTTCCGACCGGCGTTCCAGTGCAAAAATCTTGCCGTTATTGATGATATATGCGCTGTCGGTCACCGCCAGCGTCTCTCTCACATTGTGGTCCGTAACCAGCACCCCAATCCCTGCCGTCGCTCAGATCCGCGATGATCTTCTGCAGATCCACCACCGTCAGCGGGTCGATTCCCGAAAAAGGCTCGTCCAGCAGCACAAACGACGGCGCAAGCACCAGCGATCTTGCGATCTCCAGCCTCCGCCGTTCTCCCCCCGAGAGCACGTGCGCCGGGCTGTTCCGCACGCCTTCGAGCCCCATCTGCGCCAGGAATTCCTCCACACGGTCGCGCCTCTGCTCCGTCGTGACCGGCAGAGTCTCCAGAACTGCCAGCAGATTTTCTTCGACCGTCAGCTTGCGAAAAACGGATGGTTCCTGGGGGAGGTAGCTGATGCCGCTGCGTGCCCGGAGGTACATGGGTAGGTCAGTGATGTTCTCACCGTCAAGCAGTACTTGCCCGAAATCCGGACGGGCCAATCCGACGATGATGTAAAACGTCGTCGTTTTCCCAGCGCCATTCGGTCCGAGCAGCCCAACCACTTCACCCTGTCGAATCTCCAGACTGACGTCATCAACGACTTTCCGCCCTCGGTAGGACTTACTGATTTCGACGGCTTGGAGCTTCAACATGCCGCTTCATTTCTCAACCTGATGCTTGGTCAGTGTGCGTGAACCATGCTCCGAATCAATAAAAATCGTATCACTCGCTCGGTAGAAGGTCAACGAACGCCCGGTCGTCGTATTATTATCCTCATCGGTAACCGTCGGCGCTCCGCCTGAAAGGACGAATTTTTCATCCGCCGCCGTGTAGTCGGCGCGCTCCCCGGTGCCTTGTTTGTCCGTCTGATGAACCACCACGTTCCCCAGCGCCAGCGCCCGCGTCAACTGCCTCCCGCCGGTGACCATGGCGTCCGCCGTTTTCGGGCCGGCCACCTGCCCGCCGGCCGGGGCCGTTGGCGGCGACAAGAATAAATCCAGCGTCCGCGATTTCACCGACTGGTCCACGGACTCGGCAAATACTCCATCTTCGAGGTGCGCCCGCCCCAGATCGTTCCAGAACCGCAGCATTGGCGCCTGTACCTTCCAAAGAACCGGCGCCTCTGGTTTCTGCGCCTCTGGTTTCTGCCCCTCTGGTTTCTGCCCTGACGTCCCCGTTTGCATGGCCGACTGCGGGAAGACCGCCACGACATGGCCCTGTGCGTCCAGTCTCTTCTCGTCGCGGAAGAGCTGAATCGTATCCGCCTCCAGGACCGAATCGCCCTGCCACATTCTCGCGTGCCCTGAATACGTCAATTCGCCCGTCGTACTCGAGCCGCTCAGCGCATCGGCCGATATGTGTGCTAACCCGGAACCCAGGCTCGGGTTGCTCGCCGGCGGCGCTCCCAGGTGCGTTGACCGCACTGCGCCTTTCGCCGCGATGTAATCGCCCTGCTGTCGAATCACGATACTTCCTGCGGACGTCCGCGAAGTCGCATCGGTCACCACTGGCGACCCATCGAGCGCAATCGTGTCTGTCAATTTCGTCATCAGCGCGCGCCGCGCATCGGCCGTGCGGTCCGCCTGCATAAAGTGCACTTTCCCGTCGAGTTGGATCGTCTCCCATGCCCCGGTCTGGTCGAATGCCGCCGCCATTTGCTGGGCCGTCGTCTTCTGCGGCGCGGCGCTTCCGGATTTCCGCACCACTTGCACGCCCGAATCTCCGTAATATTTTCGTATCCGGTTTTGCTCGTCGAATTCGGCGCGCCCGTGATTCGTGTGCACGTTTGTCGTCGAATCGGGATCGGCGAAATCAATCGTGGCCGCCTCCGGCGTTATCGCCGATTCGATCCGGCGCTGCGAGGGATTCACTCCCGCGACGAACTTTGCCAGCAATACCGACGTCTCGAGCTGCCCGGAATTTTCCTTGCCGTGCATCTGAATCTTCACGCCGCCGTCCGCCTTCAAATCCCGCGGCTGGTTGTTCTTTGGCTCCATCGCCACAAACACCGTTTTTGCCGCGAGTGTGTCTGATCCCGCGGCCGTTTTTCGCTCGCCATGCACGCTTCCATTCGCCGTCACGTTCTCAATCCAGCCTGCGGGATCGATTTGCGCGTCGAACCGGTCCGCATTCAACACCACCGGATCCGCGCCGTAGATGCCGCGAAGTTCTGGATTCCCCGTCGCCTGCGCATGTTGCGCGCGCAATTCGGTGTCGAGATCGAGCGTCATTTTCTGCGCCGTCAGTTCGCGTGTGCCCTGTATCGCATGAGCCGCGCCCTCCAGCGTCGCCACGCGCTGATCGTGCGTGTACTCGAGCCTGTCGCCCGTGAGCACCACCGGAATCGCGCCCGGCTTCTGGCTTTGCTGGATCGTCATCTCCACTTTGTGTTCGAGTTCCAGCCGCCCATCGTTCGATTGATATCGCACTCCGATCGCGTGGCCCTGTCCGTTTGGAAACTTGAACGCCACCGGTTTCTCCGTCGTCGCAACTCCTGTTTCGCGATCGAACGTCACTCCGCTCGTATCCACGTGCACATTTCGCGGGCCCGGATTCGTCTGCCCGTTCGCGGCGGACCGGATATCAATCTGCACTTCCCCTTCGCACAGAATTTTCCCGGTTCCCGGCTCGTAGTTGCATTCGCGCGTGTGAATCGTGTCGTCCCGGGTGCCATCCTTGCCGAACATCGTGACCACCACATCCTCGAGCACGCTCAAATCCTGATCCTTGAATTGCGTGGCTTGCGATGCCTCGACCGTATAAATCGTCCGGTCCTGCTCCACTTTCGAGAACGAGAATTTCTGGGACGCCTGCTGCACGCTCGACGGCACCGGCTTCGGCCCATGCCTCCGCGCACTCGCCTGCCTCACCGCGCGCGAAACAAAAATCGACGCGACCGTCGCCGATATCAGTATCGCGACGACGCCCGCCCAGCGCGCGTATCGCGCCGCTTCCGCATTCCTCATATTTCGCTCTGCCGTTTCGCCTTGGTTGTCTCAGCCTGCCGTCCGCACACTCGCAGAATTTCCCTCGTTTTTCCTCTTTTCTACTTAGAAGCCGAGTATAGGCTTGCGGTTTTCGCTGCACAACGGTCGTCGCGCTGGCTTCCAGCCGGCGTTCTTGTGCGACCACCCTGAGGCGCAGTCATTCAGCGCATTACGCTGTCGCCGTCACTCCGAGGAGTCCCCGCCCAGGAACCCCTCTTTGCCTTATCCCGTACCGCCGGCGTCTCGTCGAAGGCCCTGAGCTTAGGAAGGGTCGTAGACCCTGAACTTTCGAAGGGCCGGCTCTTCGGTACGTATGCTCCCGCCGGGGAATCGCTCTTCGCTTTTTTGTTTGGAATTCCCTACGAGGATGTCACTGGCCCGCCGGTACCGCCCCGCGTCTCACTGCGCCGTCGCGCTCGACTCCCGCAGCAGCACCACGTCCGCTTCCACGTGCGCGCGCACCATCCCAATCCACTTGCCGTCCGGCGAGTAGCCGAAGGAATTCACGCTTTCGGTCGGGAAATTCGTAATCTGCCGCCCCGCGCCGCCATCCAACGGTTGCAGCCACAGATTTTGCGCCCCGCTTTCACGAATCGTGTAAACCAAGCTCTTGCCGTCCGGCGCGAATTGCAGAGCCTCCGCGATTCGAGGATCGGGATCTATCAACCTCGCATGCGGTTCGGCTCCCGCATCAAGCGGCACGACCTGTATCTTTAGGACGGTCCCACCACCCGGCGAAATTACAAATGCCAAATACTTTCCATCGGCCGAGAGCCCGACTCGTCCGGTGGCAATGATAGACTTCGGATGCTCGCTTCCCGGCACGACTTCCGCCTGGCCCGATCCGTCAACGGGCACTCTCTTGATGGCGTCCTCACTCCTCGCGAAGTAATACGCCATTTTCGAATCGGGCGAGCAGAGCGGCTGCGTATCCCATTTGCCGTGCGTGAGCTGTTTGGCGTTCGAGCCATCCGCATCCATCCGCCAGATGTTCAAAGTGGCTCCAGTGCTGTCAACAACCCAGGTACTGAAGACCACGTTCCGCCCATCCGGGCACGTGTTGATCCCGTCCGCCTGCCGGTCGCCCAACACTATGATCTTGTTGCTTCCGTCAGCCGAAACTCGCTCGATATTGTTGTCCTCGGCGATATAAAACCCTCCGCCCGGCGCCCACGCGAAATTCGTGAACTCCTTGTCCTGGGGCAGTGAGTCCGCCGGAAGACTGGCGCCGGTTCCGGCGGCGGGAAAAACGTAAAAGCCCTGGAGATTTTTCTGCTGTACGGTCGCCAGTGTTTTCCCGTCGGCGGAAAGCGTCAGCGTCACGTAATCGTTCGTATCCTTGGTAATCGAGTGAAATTGCCCGCTCGGCAGAGATACCACTCCAATTTGATTCCGGACATAACCCGTCGACTCGTCCTGATAAAGTTCAAGCAGCCCGCTCCCGTCGGTGAGCCAGGCCTCTTCGGACAGCCACTTGTCCTTAAACGTCGCCGCTTTCTCCACTTTGCGCGAAGCGGTATCGTAAAGCTCGATCGCGCTGAGCTGGTTGCCGACCTGCCACCGAATCGTCGCAATTTCCTTGCCGTTCGGCGACCACGCCAATCGCTCGGGTCGCTCCCCAACGGGCCCTCCGGCCAGCATTTTTTCGCCGCTGCCGTCCGCATTCGCGGTCAAAACCTGAAACTTGCCCACGTCCGGATCGTTCGCGCGCATAAACGCGATGCGCTTGCTATCGGGCGAAAACGTGGGTCCCGCATCGATATCCTTCGTCACCACTTGCGGCGTGCCGCCCAGCACCGGCGCGCGCATCAGCAGCCAATAATCTCGAACTCCGGATCCTGCCTTGCGGAAGTAAATGTAATTCCCGTCCGGTGAAAAGCTGAGGCTTTCGTAAATCGCGTCTTCCGGCGCAATCACCTGCGTATCGCTGTTCGTCGGCACGTGCCGCAGCCATAGGCTCGACTTGCCGGCATCGCGCAGCTCGCTGAGAATATATTTTCCGTCCGGAGAGATCGCTGCGAGCGTGGATTTCCCGTTCTTCGTGATTTGCGAAATTTCGAAATTTTGAAACGGCCGCGCAGCCGATTTTCCGTGCAGGAAGGAATAAATTCCGTACCCCGCTCCTGCGACGAGCAGCAACACCACGATCGCCACTCCCGCCAGCGTCCCTTTGTGTTGTTGCGCCGCCTCAACGACCACCGAGCTGCTCGAATGCTGTCCGGCGCGCACGCCGCTGTCGCTTCTCGCCACTGCCCCCGACGAAGCATCCCTCACCGCGCTCATTGTCCCCGACGCCGCCTGCGCCGTGCTCCCGCTCGCGTCGCTCGCAATCGGAATATCCTTCGATGAGCGCCCCGATTCCGTCTCGCGCTTCAGCCTCTTTAAATCCGCGCGCATTTCCGAAGCGTGCTGGTATCGCGTCTCGCGATCCTTCTCCAGCGCCTTGGCGATGATGTGTTCGAGTTCTGTCGGCACCTCTGGGTTCAGCCGCACCGCTGGTACCGGCGCGCGGTTCAGGATCGCTTCCGTAATCACGCCCGAACTTTCGCCGCGGAACGGCGGCATGCCTGTCGCCATTTCGTACAGCACGTCGCCGAACGAAAATAAATCGGTCCGCGGGTCCAGTTCTTTCGCTCTCACCTGCTCCGGTGACATGTACGCCACCGTGCCGAGCGTGCTCCCCGGGCTCGTCAAATGTTCGGGCGCGAGTTCCGCGGCGGTATCCTGCGTCGCCGAAAGCGATTGCGACGACGGCGCGGCGATCGTTTTCGCCAGCCCGAAATCCAGAATCTTCGCGTGCCCGCGTTTCGTCACAAAAATATTCGCAGGCTTGATGTCTCGGTGAACGATGCCTTCCGTGTGCGCCGCATCCAACGCGTCCGCAATCTCGATCGCCAACCCGAGCAGCGTTTCCAACTCCACGGGCTTTCCGGCGATCCGCTGTTTCAGCGTCACGCCGTCCAGAAATTCCATGGCGATGAACGTGCGTCCCGCGTCGTCGCCGATGTCGTAAATCGTGCAGATGTTCGGGTGATTGAGCGCCGACGTTGCTTTCGCTTCGCGCTTGAAGCGTTCGAGCGCTTGCGCGTCGTGCGCCACTTCGTCGGGAAGGAATTTCAATGCCACGGCGCGGTCCAGCCGCGTGTCCTCGGCCTTGTACACCACGCCCATCCCGCCGCCGCCGATTTTCTCGAGGATGCGGTAGTGCGAAATTGTGCGTCCGGTAAGCGAACTGGGGTCAGCCATTTGCGCAAATAGTATGCCGCGCCCACACCCAAGTCAACGCGACGCCCTTCGCGCCTTCTTCCGTACCGCCCGCGTCACGTCGAAGACCCTGAGCTTTCGAAGGGCCGGCTCTTTGTTTCTTGGGGTCATGCCCTTCGCGACAAATCGTGCCGGGCGCTCCGCGTCATTCGCGCCTCTACTTTCCGAGGAGTCCCGGCCCGCCCGCGACGTCGGGGAACCTGCATTTGCATTTGTCTAACTTCTTACAGGAGGGGCCTTACGAAGTTCTAACCAATACCTCGTGCGTTTCGCCGAGGTCCCGCGCCGAGGGTGTCACAATCGTTTTCGGCCCAATGAAGATTTTCTCTTTCCGCGCGAGCGCCATGCGAATATCGTTCTCGCTCACGAATTCCGCCACCTTGATTTTTGGCGCTTCCGGCTTCATCTCGGCCGGCGCCGCCACTGCGGGCTTCGTCTCGTGCTTCTGCGCCGTGCTGGCGCTCGCTGCCGCTGCTGCCTCCGCGCGCGGTGGACCCACGCGCTCCGCAACCACTCGCGCCGCAACTTCCGCCGGGCTCGCTTTCCTCGCCGGCGCATTCTCTTTTCCCGCGCCGCCTCGCGGAATCCCCCGCGCGCCAAAAACATTTTCAACGATCCGGGCAATCGTCTTTCGATCCGGCACGACTTCGCCGCTCGAAGCTTCGGCAACCGCGGCCGCCACCGCTGCTTTCACGGGCTCCGCCGCGGCCGGAGCATTCCCGCTCTCTTTCTTCCCCGCGGTGCTGCTCGCGCCCGCCAGTCTTTGTTCTGCGGGCACCGTCCGATGCTCCACCGCGCGCGATTCCCACGCGATCCGCTTGTAATTCATCAAATGCATCGGGCCGATATTGTCCGACGTAATGTTCCCGCCCTCCGCGCCGCACCCGAGCGTCATCGCCGGAAAAAGATTCGTCGAATATCCGATCGATCCGTGCACGGCCGAAGTGTTCACCACCACGCGGTTCGCCGGAACCTTCATGCCGTATTCGCGCACCGCGGCTTCGTTCTGGGAATGAATGGACGCCGTGTGCCCCGCGCCGCCGAATCGCAGCAGCCGCTGGCAAATATCGATTCCCGCCGCAAGATTCGCGCCCGAATAAAACGCCAGCACCGGCGACAATTTTTCCGCCGATAGCGGATACTCGCGCCCCACGCCCTCGAGCCGCGCGATCAGCACGCGCGTATTCGACGGCACTTTGATCCCTGCGAGATCCGCCAGCACGGTCGCGTGCTTCCCTACGATTTTCGGATTCGGCGCCGACGTCCCCGGACGGATCACCAGTTCCCCGAGCCGCGCGATCTCTTCCGCGTTCAGCAAGTAGCCGCCCTGATTCCGGCATTCTTCCAGCGCCTTCTCGCGCACCGCTTCTTCCACCACAATCGCCTGCTCCGACGAGCAAATCGTTCCGTAATCGAAAGTTTTTCCCGCAAAAATATCCGCAATCGCTTTCCGCACATCCGCGGTCCGTTCGATGAACGCCGGAACGTTGCCGGGCCCAACTCCGTAAGCCGGCTTTCCCGAGCTGTACGCCGCGCGCACCAGCCCCGATCCTCCGGTCGCAAGAATCACGCCGGTTTTCTTGTGCCGCATCAATTCCTGCGTGCCCTGCATCGTCGGGTGCAACAAGCAAACGATGATCCCTTCGGGCGCTCCCGCCGTCAGCGCCGCCCGCTCCAGCACCGCCGCCGTCTCGCAGATGCAGCGCATCGCATTCGGATGCGGGCTCAGCACAATCGCATTGCGCGCCTTCAGCGAAATCAGCGTCTTGTATATCGCCGTCGAAGTCGGATTGGTTACCGGGATCACCGCTGCCACCACGCCGAACGGCTCCGCGATCTCGAACACCATCTTTTCGCGGTCTTCGAGAACGAATCCCACCGTCTTCATCCCGCGAATCGCTCGAGGCACGTCCACCGACGCGAGCCGGTTCTTCGTCGTCTTGTCCGGCACGTTTCCGTACCCGGTCTCTTCCACCGCCACGCGCGCCAGTTGCTCGCCCGCTTCCGTCGCCGCGTTCGCGCACGCCTCCACCACGGCGTCCACTTCCGCCTGCGAAAATTCGGCAAATTTTTTCTGTGCTGAGCTTGCCCGCTCGACACCAGCGCGGGCTTCCTGGATGGAGATCAAATCGGGGTCGCGCAGATTCAACTTTCGTCCTGTCTATTCACCGTCATTCTGAGCGAAGCGTGGAATCAAATCTTTCTGGCTGGGTCGTTTCAGTTTTTTGCAACCGCCAGCGAGCCGCTATTTCTTCGTCGCGCCTGGCAATATCGCTTCCACAAGTTCGTGGGGCCGCGGTATCACATGCACGGCCACGAGTTCGCCCACGCGCCTCGCCGCCGCCGCGCCCGCATCCGTCGCCGCCTTCACCGCGCCGACGTCTCCCCGCACCATCACCGTCACGTAGCCCGAGCCGATGTATTCCTTTCCGATCAGAACCACGTTCGCGGCCTTCACCATCGCATCGGCAGCCTCAATCGAGCCGATCAAACCCTTCGTCTCGATCATTCCCAGTGCGTCATTCGCCATTCTGCCTCGCTCGCTCGCGTCTGCTGGATGCGCCAATGGGCCGCCGCGCGAAAAATCGTCGCGCTGCGTGCCACTCTTCAGCTGTGCAGGAAATTCCAGCGCAGACTAGCACGCCCCATAGGCCGAATCAAGCCGCGACACGCGCGACGCCGTAATCCGGTGCATCGCCCTCGTTCGCGTCTCCAAGACGGACCTGTTCCGCTTTGTCCGTGTAGGGTCGGTCGCCATAATCCAACTCTGCCTCTCGCGCCGCCGCATTCCTCGCCCTGCATCTCTGCCCTCGTCCGCGTCTTCAAGACGGACCTGTTCCGCTTTGCCCGTGTCGGGTCGGTCGCCATAATCCAACTCTGCCGCTCGCGCCGCTGTATTCCTCGCCCTGCATCTCTGCCCTCGTCCGCGTCTCCAAGACGGACCTGTTCCGCGGCGTCCGGCGGCACCCTGTATGCCCAAAAAGTGTGGCGATTAGAAATCGCCAACTCTCGTATTGTCAGCTGATTACAAAATTTTCGTCCGAAACTTTGTGGCGATTAGAAAAGGCCAATTCCCAGGTCCTGGTGGCGTCAAGATTTTGCAGCGGTGCTGCCTCGTGCCGAATGATCTGGCGAAGGACGTGCCGTCCGGCACCGGATTTTCCGGCACCGCCAGCCTCATCGATTTTGCCCGTGTAGGGTGGGTCGCCATAATCCAACTCTGCCTCTCGCGCCGCTGCGTTCCTCGCCCTGCATCTCTGCCCTCGTCCGCGTCTCCAAGACGGACCTGTTCCGCGGGGTCCAGTCCGCTTGCTCTTTCGCCTCGCCCCTCGTATTCAAAAATCATCCCGCTCTCGTGCCGTCCGGCACGGGATTTTCCGGCACCGCCAGCACCGGCGTCACTCCGTCGGCATAGCCCATATCGAACAGCATTCCTTCCGAAATCACGCCTCGCATTTTGCGCGGCTCGAGATTCACGACGAACAGCGCCTGCTTGCCTTCAATCTCCCGCGGATTCGCGCGCTCTTTTTTCATGCCCGCCACAATGGTTCGCTCGTGATCGCCGAAGCTGACGCGCATCTGCACCAGATTGTCGGAGTTCGGCACGTCGGTGACCTCGCGTATCGTCCCGACGCGCACGTCAATCGCATTGAGCGCTTCAATCGCTATCGTTGCCTTCACTGCTGCTGGTGTCACTCGCGTTCTCCGTTGTACATCGCGCGTCACGCGCACTGTACTCTGGCTACTCTACGCCTCCACGTCCAAGAAGAAAGGTCGACGCGTCGCTTCCAGCCTGGCGCGTCCGTTCCACACACCACGCTCTTGAAAAAATAAAAAGTCGTGCTAGCGTCGAAGAGGAGTTATGAGGACACCGCACAGTTACGATCGAGCGAAAGGCGGCCCGCGCCCACGGATCGCGGCCCTCGCCCTGCGTGCCGCTCACACCTGCATTTCTAATCGGGACAGCCATACGATTAGAAATCGCCGTAACACCTACAAAAGAAACGTCGGGGCCACTTTCTAATCGGGACAGTTTCGGTACCCCCTCCGCAGTTCTGTCGTCGCAATAAACGCAATCGCAGAAAGGTAAGGAAGACGTCGGCGGTGATGCAGGGCGAGAAATGCAGCGGCGCGAGAGGCAGAGCGGAACGGGTCCGTCTTGGAGACGCGAACGAGGGCGGAGATGCAGTACGAGGAATGCAGAGGCGCGAGAGGCAGAGTTGTATTATGGCGACCGGACCCTACACGGGCAAAGAACAGGTCCGTCTTGGAGAGGCGAGCGAGGGCAGAGATGCAGGGCGAGGAATGCAGCGGCGTGAGAGGCAGAGTTGGATTATGGCGACCGACCCTACAGGGGAGAAATCGATCAGAAAGATTGAGCGCGAGCGGTGTTGGCCGCGTCGTGCTGAAATTTCGGCCAGGGACCGTTCATCAAAGGGCCGTGCGTCCCTTCGAACGCGATGATTTTCCCGTTGCGCGACGCGACGTAGACCGTTCCGTCTTCCGCGAGCGTCGGCGATGATTCCGCGCCACCGGCGACCGGCGTTTCGGAGATGACTTTGCCGTCGGGCGCGATGGCGTAGAGCGCGATGCCGTTGATGACGTAGATGGTTCCGTCCTGGGCGAGCATGGGCGTCGCGACGATGGTATCGCCGCTGCCGGGTGAGGTCGCCCATTTGAGCGTGCCATCCGGATTGAGTGCGTAGACCGAGCCGTCGCCGCTGGCCACATAAATCGAGCCGTCGGCCGAGATGACCGGCGTGGCGCGATTCACCGAGCCCCGCTTCGTGGCGAAATCCCATTTGTGATTTCCGTAGGGAAGGACGGCGACGACTCGCGATGGCGCCGCGCAAACGTAGAGCGTGCCGTCGAGCGCGACCGCGATCCCCGATTCGAGCCAAAAACTGCCCACGGGCGGGCGGCCGCCGCTTTTCATCAGCGAATCCGGCGTAATCGGCGGGTTCGGCGCGGGATATTGCCACACCATTCTTCCGGTGGAATCGGACGCCTGAATTCTTCCGAGCTCCGAAAATGCGACGAGCCCGCCCGGCAGAAGGCTGACGGTGCCGCTGCGCTGGAATCCCATGCCCGTGGGCCAGCTCGGCGTTCCCGTGTCGAGACGAATCGCGCGCAGCGCAGCGCGCCACGGCGTGTAAAGGAAATTTTGATCCAGCGCCGCCGAGACGCTGCCCATGTTTCTGTCCGCGTAGGGACCGCCGCCGAAAGTCCATTGCTCGGAGCCGGAATGATTGATGGCGTGGATGAGCTGGCCGCTGTCGGTGACGTAGATGGTTCCATCGGGGCCGACGACCGGCGCACCCTCCACCGGGCCGGCGTGAAACTTCCAAAGCAGGTTGCCCTTGGGATCGAGCGCGTAGACAAAACCGTCCACGCTCGCCGCGTAGAGCGTTCCCTCGCTGGCCAGTGCGAGGGCGCCCTTGACCGGCCCGGCGCCCGCGAATTCCCATCGCTGACGGAAAGCTTTCGCGGCTGAGCCGGAGCTCCGTTTCGAGGCGGGCGGCAGAATAACCGAGAACACGGAGACCCCTACAACAACGATCACGATCGCGACAGCAGCGAGAATCCAGAAGATCGCGCGGCCGGAGTTCTGTTTTTCTCGATGCATCGTTCTCACCATGTCTCGCAGCAATCGTGATTGCCGGCGAGACGATGAACAAAAAAATGGAGGCTAAGATTTGGGGAGAACGCCGACGGACGCCGCGGCCACAGCATCGCGCGTGGAATTCTTCACGTTGTACATGGCGTCGTCGGCCAGGCGCAGCAGATCGGCTTTCGTTTTCGAGTCGCCGGGATAGGATGCGACGCCGACGCTCGCCGTGATGTGCACGTTGATTCCCACGTCCTTCAGCCAGACGCTCTCGCGAATCAGCTTGTGGAGGCGGTGCGCGACGCGGAGGGCGTTTTCCTTCGACGTCTGCGGCAGCAGGATTACGAATTCGTCGCCGCCATAGCGAAACGCGAGATCAATGATGCGGCAATGCGCCTTGATCATTTCGCCGACTTCGCCGAGAAGCTTTGAGCCCATCAGATGGCCGTGCGTGTCGTTGACCGACTTGAAATGATCGAGGTCAATAAAGATCACGGAGAACTCGAAGGCGTAGCGGTTGGAGCGGTAAATCTCGGTGTCCAGCGTGAAATGCAGATGCCGCGCATTGTAGAGCGTCGTGCAATCGTCCTTGATGGTCAGCTCGTGGATGCGATGCACGTGCCGCGCGTTTTCGATGGCGATGGCGGCGTAGTCGGCCAGCGCTTCGAGCAGCGCGAGATCGCGGCCGCTAAATCCTTCGGGCCCGACGCAATTGATCAGCTCGATCACGCCGAGGCACTGATCGCGGAAACGCACGGGGACGGCGACGATCGAACGCGTCTCCGTTTTTGTTTTTTCGTCGACCTTGGAGAAGAAGCGCGAATCCTGCGCCGTGTCCGGCACGACCACCGGCTCGCCGCTCTGCGCCACCCACCCGGCGATGCCTTTGCCGAGCGGGATGCGGACGTCGCGGAGCGCTTCGGCGCCGACGCCCGTGGCAATCTGGAAATAAAGTTCGTTCTTATCCTGATCCATCAGGAGCAAAGACCAGGTATCCGGACGCAGGACTTCGTTGATCTTTTCCATGATGGTGCGCAGGACCTGGTCGAGCTGGAGAGAGGAAGTGAGCGCCTTGCCGAGTTCGTGGAAGACAGAAACCTCGCTGCCTTCCGGCATTTCCACCCGGAGGCCGGGGTTGCGGCGGCGTTCGACTCCGCGGAAAGGTTTGGAATCCGGCACAGTTCGCATCGACACCAGTGAGCTCGAAAGTCCTGAAAGCGCGGGACTTTCCTCAACAGGCTGAATTATAGAAAGGCCGGGGAGCGACTGCAAACGGCAATGGGAGCGGGATTGCCCTAAAGCCAACCCGAGCGAGCACAACCTGTGGGGGCCCACGGGCAAAGGTATCGCATGAATAGTGTGCGGTTTGCGTTGACACCCTATGCCCACGTGCCTATATTTTCACCGGAGACTTTTTCCACAGGATGCTGACGAGGACCTTTGGCGACCGCCTGAAGCGCGAACGCGAGCTGCGCGACGTTTCCCTGGAAGAAATCACCAAAGCCACAAAAATCAAGATCGAGTATTTGCAGGCCCTCGAAAGCGACGACTGGGATCATCTGCCCGGCCGCGGATTTAATCGCGGATATATCCGCTCGATCGCGCGGTATCTCGGGATGGACGAAGAAAATCTGCTCGCCGAGTATTCGATGGCGCGCGCCGAACCGGAAAGGATGGAGGCGCCCGCGCCCCGCGCCGCCGTGGTGGAGAAAGCGCGGCAGAATTGGCGGCGGATCCCGACGAGACAGGTTGTGGCAGTCACCGCGGCTGGTCTGCTGCTCGCGGGCGGCTGGCTGGGCGTTCGAAAAATCGCGATCGCGCTGCGGTCGTCCTCGACGCACGCCGCGCCGCGAGTTGCGCCTCCTCCGCCACCCCCGCCCGCGGCGGCGCCCGTGGAAGCCTCGATGGTGCCGTTGCCCAAACCGGACCCGGTGACTCCGGCGCCGGAGAAATCGGATTTGAGCAGCACGAAGGCGGCGACCCAGCCTGCGTATTTCGAAATGAAAGTCGAGGCGGGAAAGCCGGCGCACATTCGCGTCTATTCGGATCATCATCTTCTGTATACCGGCCACATATCCACTGGCGAAACCAAACGATATCGTGCACGAAACACCTTTGAAATTTCTTCGAGCGATTCCGGCGCCGTCCTGATTGAATTAGAAGGACAGACCATGCCTCCGCTCGGTCCGTCGGGACAGCCCGGCAGAGCGACATTCACGCGGAGAGATGTGGAAGCGGCAGCCGGGGGCATTCATTAGCTCAGTTCTAACTTCCGAAGTTCGCTCAGAAATTCGATCGGGACGCGCGCACCGCGAACGGAAATTGGCCATTTGCACGGGCAGCTTGTCCCTCTCGATAGAAGACCGCGCGGAATTGCTCGCTGTACTCTCCGAAGACAGCGACGGCGACGTTGCGGACCAGGCCGCCCACAGGCTGGTCACCCTTTCGCATGAGGCGTTCGTCGCGGCGCTCGGGCGCAGCGATGCGGACCACCGGCTCTTCCATTACTGCGCGACGGAAATTTCCGCCAAGCCCGGAATCGCCGATGCGCTGGCGAAAAATCGCGCGTGCCCTCGCGATCTGATCGCGCGCGCGGCAAGCCACCTTTCTTCGACGGGAATTCAGGCGTTACTCGAAGACCTGGATGGACTTTCCATGTCGTCCGCGCTGGCGGAAGCGCTGGCCGGCACACCACACGGCACGCCCGAGCAAATGGAACTGATCGCGGAACTGAGCAAGGGACTGCCGGACGAAAAATACGTAAAGGAAGTCGCGTCGGTGATGGCCACAGAGCCGAATTCTGTCCGCCGGCTGACGCTGATTCAGAAGATCAGCAATATGAACGTGGTGGAACGGATTCAACTGGCGATCAAAGGGCCGCGCGAGGCGCGCACGGCGCTGATTCGCGACTCAAACAAGATCATTCAGCGAGCCGTGCTGCAATCGCCGCGGCTGACGGAGACGGACGTGGAGAGTTTCGCGTCCATGACGAATCTGACTGCCGACGTGCTGCGATTGATCGCGGTGAACCGGTCGTTCATGAAAAACTACACGATCGTGCGGAATCTCGTCAACAATCCGAAGATGCCGCTCGATCTTTCGTTGCGGCTGCTGATCCGGCTGACGCCGAACGACCTTCGCCATCTGTCGGTGAACAAAAATATCCCGGAAACTTTGCGATCCATGGCCTCGAAACTCCACCGGCAACGCTCGGCGCCTGCGGAAGGCGGCGAGTAGCGAAGTCTAGCGCGCACCGCCTGCGACAGCGTGTTCGGGCGCAGGCTGCAAAATTTCTTCCAGTACTTTCCCATCGGCATCCACCTGGCCGATTTTCAAGCCGAGAATTTTTGCGATGAAGGGATAAATGTTCGCGCTTGGGAACGGCGCGAGCGTGACGCCGTGCCGGATGTCCGGTCCTTCGGCGTAAAAAATCGCGCGCATCGTTTTCATGCGATAGGGATCGTAACCGTGCATGCCTTTGACCGTCGGCGGCAGTTCGTTCGGAGGCCCGCTGCGCGCGCGGACAAGATACGGACCGTTCAGGACGACGACGGGATCGCCGATGCGCGGATTTGAATCGTAGTGCAATTGCGGCGGAACATCGCGGCGGCGGTAGACTTCGAATTTATCGCTCGCGCCGTGCAGCCGCTTGTAGGCTTTTTCCGCGGCGGCCTCGCTTTTCGGATACATCAGCGCGCCGTCGGTTTCGAAATCGGTGAGATCGGCCCATTGATCGAGATTGATCCATCCGCCCTCGACATTTTCCATTCCGTGATCGGAGACGATGATTAGATCGATCGGAAGATGCAAATCGTTCAGCTTCGCTTCCAGGCGGCCCATCAACTCATCCACGTGATGAACGGCAATGGCTTCTTCGGGGCTGCCAGGACCGAACTGGTGGCCGGCATGATCCGTGTCCGCATAATAGAGAGTGACGAAATGCGGGCGCAGGGCCGGCGGAAGTTGGAGCCAGGCGGCAACTTGTTCGATGCGCGCTTCATCCTTGATCGTGTTGTCGTATTTCAGATAGAAGGACGGACGGTCTCCGTCGATTTCAGTGTCCGAGCCGGGCCAGAAAAAGCACGCCGTGCGCATGCCCTGCTTTTCCCCAAGGACCCACAACGGAACTCCGCCATACCAGCTGCCATCGCCGCCGGTTTTCGGATCGGCGTACGAGAAATGCTGCTTGCGCTCGGGATCGTAAAAACTATTCGCCACAATTCCGTGATGCTCGGGGTAAAGGCCGGTGGCGATGGTGTAGTGATTCGGAAAAGTCACAGAGGGATACGCCGGGAACATGCCTTCGAGAGCGCTGGCGCCGCGCGAAGCGATCGCCAGAATATGCGGCGCGCCGTATTTCTGCGCGTAATCGTAGCGGAAGCCATCGAGCGAGACGAGCACGACGTAATGTTTCGTCTGCTGCGCGGGAGCGTTCGGGCCGTGAGCTGCTACGATGACCGGCGGCGCCGACGGAGCCTGTGCGTACGAGACGCACGCAAAAAGTGAAACGATAAGCGCGGCGAGCACAGCGAATGTTTTTCCAAACCTTCGCCGGCGCGGATTCGCGGCGCCAACACTTCGATACGAAAGCTTTGCGCTCATGCGTTCGCCTCCAATTTCCCTTCGAATGGGTTCACAGAAACGAGCGGTCGAACGGACGTGGGAGAAGCGAACGCGAGGTCTCGCGCTCGATCTTGCCTTTGAGATTGGCAAGCACCACCGGAATATCGCCGCAAAATTCCCAGATGATCTGGCGGCAGGGGCCGCAGGGCGGGGTAAGGATTTCCGTGTCGCAGACAACGGCGATGGCCTCAAATTCGCGCTCGCCTTCGGAAATGGCTTTGAAAATGGCGCAGCGCTCGGCGCAGAGCGTCAGGCCGAGCGTTGCATTCTCGATGTTGCAACCCATATAGATTTTCCCGGCCTTCGTGCGCAGCGCGGCGCCAACGCGAAAATTGGAATAAGGCGCGTGCGCGCGATCGCGTGCAATGCGCGCGGCGTCAATCAGAGCTTGCTCGTCGGTCACGGTCATGCCTCGCAAGAAAATGCAGATTCGTCGTCCCCGTCCCACACAGCGACTCGGAACGAAAAACGAATGTGCGCGCGCGGCGCAGCGTCAGCGTTGCTTGCCGCTCGCATCCGCGGCGATGCGCGGAAGAACCGCGCGCAGCAGCGCGACGAATTGCCCCTTCACGCGCTCGCCCGTCTCCATCACCTCCGCGTGATTGATCGGCTTATCGAGAATTCCGGCGGCCATATTCGTCACGCACGAAATTCCGAGCACGCGAATCCCCATGTGCCGCGCGACGATCACTTCCGGAACCGTCGACATGCCCACCAGATCGGCGCCGATCGCCCGAAGATAACGAATCTCCGCGGGCGTTTCGTAGCTGGGGCCGGAGAGCGCCGCGTAAACGCCGCCAAAAACTTCGATGCCGAACCGCCGCGCTTCGCTTTCCGCGATCGCGCGATACGCCTTCGAGTAGGCCTGCGTCATGTCTGGAAATCGCGGGCCGAAGCGTTCGTCGTTGGGGCCGATCAGCGGATTGGAGCCCTGAAGATTGATGTGATCGCGGATGATGACGAGCGCGCCCTGCTTGAAATTCGCGCCGATGCCGCCGGCGGCATTGGTGAGAATCGCGGCGCGAATTCCGAGACGCCCGAGAACGCGCATCGGAAAGACGACTTCCTTGAGCGAATAGCCTTCGTAAAAATGGACTCGGCCCTGCATCACGGCGACGACGACTTCGCCCAGTTTGCCGATCACGAGGCGCCCCGCGTGGCCTGGAACGCTGGAATAAGGAAAACCGGGAATTTTTTCGTACGGGAGGCGAACCGCGCCCGAGAGTTCATCGGCAAAAGCGCCGAGGCCCGAACCGAGAACAACGGCCACGCGCGGGCGAAATCGCGTCTTCGAGAGAATGAATTTCGCCGCGCGATCGGCGCGCGCGAATTCAGAAGGTACGGCGGTTAAAAACGGCCTGGCGGATTTTCCTGTGCGCGGGCTCACTTGAGCATGATCCCGACGATTGACGCGGACATGAGATTCGCCATCGTTCCCGCCAGCATCGCGCGAATGCCGAACCGCGCGAGATCGGCCTTGCGATTGGGCGCGAGCGCGCCGATACCGCCGATTTGAATCCCGATCGAGCTGAAATTCGCGAAGCCGCAAAGAGCGAACGTCGCGATCGTGAACGAGCGCGGATCGAGCGAATCCTTGAGCGGGCCGAGACGTTGGAAGGCGATGAGCTCGTTTGTCACCGTGCGCAAGCCGAGCAAATTGCCGATGGTGCGGCAATCATGCCAGGGTATGCCGATGAGCCACGCCACCGGCGCGCCCACCCATCCGAATACCTGCTCGAGGCTCGAAGGAAAAATCGCCACGTGCGAGTGGATGAAGCCGAAGACGCCGTCGGCCAGATAGAGCAGCGCGATAAACGAAATCAGCATCGCGCCGACGTTGATGGCCAGATTCAAACCATCGCTTGTTCCGCGCGCGATCGCGCCAAGAGTGTTGGCATCGCGCTCGACATTCGGCATTTCAACTTTGCCGCCGGTCTTGGGCACTTCGGTTTCGGGCACGAGCATTTTCGCGAGAAGAATCGTTCCGGGCGCGGTCATGATGACGGCCGCAAGAAGATGCTTCGCCTCAATGCCGAAGGCGATGTACGCGGCCATGATTCCGCCGGAAACGTGGGCCATGCCGCTGGTCATCACCGTCATGAGCTCGGATTTCGTGAGGTCGGGCAGATACGGGCGAATGGTCAGCGGCGCTTCCGTCTGGCCCATGAAAATGCTGGCGGCGACGTTGAGCGATTCAGCGCCGCTCGCGCCCATGAATCGCGTCATCACCCACGCGGCCATGCGAATCACGAGCTGCATGATTCCCCAGTGATACAGCAGCGCGAAAACCGCGGCGATGAAGATGATCGTCGGCAGAACCTGAAACGCGAAGAAAAATCCCATCGACGATCCTTTTTTGCCGAGATCGCCGAAGACGAACGACGACCCATAAAACGCGAAATCGAGCAGCCAGTTCACCGCCGCGCCCGCTTCCTGAAAAATCAGCCTGCCGTACGCCCACTGCATCGTGAGAAAAGCGAAAACGATTTGCAGGCCGAGGCCCCAGGCGACCGTTTTGTAGCGAATCGCGCGGCGATCGGTGGAGAAAAGATAAGCCGTCCCCATGATCGTGGCCATCCCGAGAATGCCGATCAGACGATGCATCGCGTGCCTCCGTACGGGCTGCGAGTGAATTTACGCGAGGCCATCCGCGCCAATAATCCTGCGAACCAAAGGCCGCGCGGGCGGAGCCGCGGGCCCGATGACGAAACTATCCGAGAGCATTGCCAGAGCTTCGTGAAAGCGCGCGTCGGAATTGTAGTGAATCGTGCACAGCACGCTGCCGGGCTGAACGCGATCGCCTACTTTTTTCTCCAGAACGACGCCGACCGCGGGATCGATCGAATCTTCTTTTCGCTCGCGGCCGCCGCCGAGAAGCATGCTCGCGACGCCAACCTGCTCGCAGCGAATCGCGGTTACGTAGCCGTCTTTCTGCGTTACCGCGACGGCTTTGTTCTTCGCGTGCGGCAGCAATGAGGGATTGTCGACGACGTCCGCATCGCCGCCCTGCAATCGAATAATTTCGCGGAATTTATCGCGCGCGCGCCCGCTCACAATCATTTCGGCGGCGAGTTCGCGCCCGTCGGCGATGCTGGAAGATTTTCCGCCCAGCACGAACATCCACGCGGAGAGTTCGAGACAAAGCTCGCGCAAATCTTCGGGGCCGCTACCGGCCAGCACTTCGAGGCACTCTTCAGTTTCCAGCGCGTTGCCGACTTTGCGGCCAAGCGGCTGCTCCATGTCGGTGATCAGCGCAACGATGCGCTTGCCCATGCGCTTGCCCGTCTCGACCATCAACTCGGCCAGGTAAATTGCATCCTTTTCTTTTTTCATGAACGCGCCATCGCCGGTTTTCACGTCGAGCACCAGCGCGTCAATTCCCTCGGCGAGTTTTTTGCTCATGATGGACGCGCAAATCAGATAGGGGCTCTCGACCGTGGCGGTAACGTCGCGCAGCGCATACAGCTTCTTGTCGGCAGGAGCGATTTCGGGGGTCTGCCCGACCAGCGCGCAGCCGCATTGCTTCAGGACGCGCCGAAAATCGGCGAGCGAAAGATTCACGTTGAAACCGGGAATGGATTCGAGCTTGTCGAGCGTGCCGCCGGTGTGCCCGAGGCCGCGCCCGCTGATCATCGGAACGGATAAGCCGCCCGCGGCGACGACCGGCGCGATGACGAGAGAGGTCTTGTCACCAACGCCGCCGGTCGAATGCTTGTCGACTTTCGTTCCGGCAATGTCGGCCAGATCGAGAACTTCTCCCGAGCGCAGCATCGCTTCGGTGAGCGCGGCGAGTTCGCGGCGCGTCATCCCGCGCCAGACCACGGCCATCAGAAACGCGGCGAGCTGATACTCAGGAATGCTCTCGGCGGTGGCGCCTTTGACCAGAAATTGAATTTCCTCGGGGGTCAGTTCCCCGGCGTCGCGTTTCTTGCGGATGATGTCAACGGCGCGCATGCAGAATGGATGCGTACGCTAGCATCGCCCGGATGGCCCGTCAACGCGCCTTGCAACTCGAAGCTCCGCATTCCGCGCGTCCGTTCGCGCCTATTGCAGCTGGATGACAACGGCAACATTGAGCTTTGAATAGAGCTTTACACCCGAGTCCCCATACTTGCTTCGGAATTTTTCGACAACTGACGAGACCTGTTTGGCGTCTGTGACGGGGACAGCCTTGAATTCGGCCTCTGCGCTGCCAGCGTTGATGCCAATCGCCGGGTTCTTGAGCACGTTCTTGTACCACTGTGTATCGGACCCGCTCACCGGCAAAAGGCATAGCTTCAGACCATCCAAAACGAACCAGACGGGGATTGAGATGACGCGCCCAGACTTTCTGCCGGTCACACTGATCTTGATTTCGCGCGTCTTGGAAAGGCGATTGATCAGATCATCTTTCTGCGCGGGCATCTGCGTTTTTCTGTCCTTCACAGCTCAGCCCTCCCTTGATACCGTTCGAGATCGCCGCTCCTGAAAATTTTGCGACCCCGGCGGACACGTGATTGCGGCGAATTGCACTCAGCGCGCCACGGCCGCCTGACGCTGCTGCAGGAAGCTGCGAACCGAAGCATCGCGTTCGAGACCAATCGCGATTTCATATGCCTGGTGCGCCTCTGCGCGAGCTCCGGTTTTGGCCAGCAATTCCGCGCGTGCCGCCCAGTAAGGCTGGTATTCCGCGAGCCGAGCATCGGCGGCTACCTCTTCGATGGCCTCGAGCGCCGCGCTCGCGCCGTGAACCTCGGCGATGGCCAGTGCGCGGTTGATGGCCACCACCGGCGAGCCCGTGAGGGCGAAGAGCGCGTCATATAGCTGCACCACTTCTCGCCAGTTGGATTGAGCGTCGCGGCGACGGCTCACATGCGCCGACTGCAACGCGCCTTCGAGTTGATACCGGCCAACGGTCTTGAATTCGCTCGCGCGCAAGAGCAGCCCCTCGGCCTCGTCAATCATCCGCTTGTCCCACAGCGCGGTATCTTGCTCGGCAAGCGGGATGTATTCTCCCCGCGCGTTTCGCCGCGCCCGCCGCCGCGCTTCCGCATACAGCATCAACGCCAGCAGACCGAGCGCCTCCGGCTCGCCCGGCAGCATCTCCGCCACCAGCCGTCCGAGAAATATGGCTTCCTCGGCAAGATTGCGGCGAGCAACATCCGTCCCTGCGGCGTCAATCCAGCCTTCCGCGAACGCGGCGTAGATGGCCTCAAGCACCGCATCCAGCCGCTCGCTCAGCTCTTCGCGTTCGGGAATGCGAAACGGGATGCCCGCCTGCTTGATCTTGCTCTTTGCGCGGACCAGCCGCTGCCCCATCGCCGCCGGAGAAATCAGGAACGCGGAAGCAATCATGGCCGCGTCGAATCCCAGCACCACCTGCAGAATCAATGGCGCGCGAATGCTTGCGTCGATCGCCGGATGCGCGCACGCGAACATCAACGCGAGCCGCCGGTCCGGAATTTCAGTATCTGTCGCGGCAGCCTCGAGCCCTTCCGCCATCACCTTCAATTCTTCAGAAGCATTTTCGGCCCGGCGATGTCCCCGCGAGAGATCAATTATCTTTCGCCGCGCGACCGTCAGCAGCCATCCTTCCGGATTTGACGGGCAGCCATTCCGCGGCCAATCCGCCAGCGCCGCGGCAAACGCTTCCGAGAGCGCATCCTCGGCCGCGGCCACGTCCCGCGACCACACGGCGAGGAAAGCGATAAGCTTGCCGTAGCTCCGGCGCGCCACCGCATCCGCCGTGCTACGCGCCTGCTCGTCGCCTTCGCGCCAATTCATGCGCTTACGCTGTGGCTGCCGCAGGCATCGCCCACAGCGGACGCACTTCCACCGTCCCGTGACTCGCTCCCGGGCAACGCGCTGCCCAGGAGATCGCGGCATCGAGGTCGGGCACGTCAATCAGGTAGTAGCCGCCCAACTGCTCTTTCGAATCCGTGTACGGGCCGTTCAGCACCTGCGTCTTCCCATTCGTCACGCGTACGGTCGTCGCATCCGAGATTGGCCTGAGCCGGTTCGAGCCTTTCAGCACGCCCGCCGTCTTCAATGCCTCTGTGTAGGCCCCATAGGCCGCAACTCCCTGTTCCTGCTGGGCCTTGGTCAGATTCTGCCAGCCTGCCTCTTCGGCATAGAGCATCAAAAGGTATTGCATGTGAAGCCTCCTTGGTGATTCGCGGCCATTGTGGTCCGCCACTACAATGACGCCCGAGACCCGGCGATTTCGACAGTCCGTGGACCAGTTTTTGAGCTGGTAACTATAGCAATCGGAGCCGCCCAGGCTTACGAGCCGTCTGGAGTTCAGCGAGGCGGGTGTCTGCGGCCTTGCCGGCCGCGCTAACGCACCGCGACGCCGTCTGCTCGCGCCGCTTCGTGCAGCTCCGGCTCGACTTTGTAAGAGCGCTGCTTGCCGCGCCCCCTTTCAGTACTTGTCGTCGTCAGGCGCCGGCCGCAACCGCGGCTTTATGCGGCCGGCCTACGTACGGAAATTCGGCGAGTAGGTCCTTGTGCGGCCCCACGTTATCTCGCGTCACCTTTCCGTTTGTGAAGAGCGGAAGAAAGTAATCTACAACGTCGTCGGTGAGTGTGCGGCCACTGGCCGGATAAGACGCCGGCCGCCGGGGATCATAGTGCATGATGTCCGGCAACATAATCTTTGCCACCCGCGTCGCCTCTTCCGGCGTGTACCCGCCGGCGTGTTCCAGCGCATGCGCGAAGGCAGGGACGAAACGCGCATCGTCCTTCGGCTCGGCAGCCAGGTAGTCGGCGTTCACCTCTCCGGCAAGGAACGGTGTTTGATTGGATCGCGCGCCCCGATCGGCCTGAATCCATTTCCCGCTGGCGCCGTCCAGCGTGCGGCACCACAAACCATTCACATTGTCTCCTAAAGCAGAGTTGGGCACTTCCAGCACGATGCAGCACACGTCCTTTTCGGCGAAGAAATCGTCACCGGTAAATTGAAGGTTGTTCAGCGCGCCCTGCACATCGAAGAAAAAAGGATCGCTGCGCCATCCAGCGAAGAAACGGTAGTCACCACTGCCCGTGATCCGCGCCTCCTGCCCCGTCGAGACCGGCGCGCTCTCGACAATAACTTGCCCGCCCTCTCCGATTCCCGCGGCCTCCGCACCCTCTGCGCGGCGCACCGTCGCCGTCTGCCCACCACCGGCGGAGGGCGAGAAGCGCACTCGGTAGGCGATATCGGCCACGTTATCGCCGTTTGTGTCGATCCTGATTTCATAGATCGCCTCGGTTGCGAAGGGCACGGCGGAAGTGGGCCCGGGCGGGACCACGCTGACGGACGGATGCACGTCCATAATGAGGATCGACTTGCCGGCATCCCCGGGCTTCGGGAAGGCGTACAGATCGGTGAAGTCGAGCCGGGCGTCCCCATGGGGGAACCCGAAATTAGGACCCGAATAATGATGTGACATGGATTTCTCCTTTGTCTTGCTTGCTCAGGAATTCCGACGGGCTGTTTCGAAAACTGAAGTCAACGCGCTGTAAGTCTTCCAGCGCGATTGTGTGCCGCTCACTCGCACACGAAGCTACACCTGTATCATAGAAGCGGTCAATCTCATCGCTGGAAGCTCTCGTCATCCGCCTTGCTTCGACGTCAGCTCTCCTGCAAAAACCAGACAGCCGTTCCCATCAACAAAACGGAAAGGCCGTTAAGGAAGCGGGCTCGATCTTCTCGGTTGTGCTGCAGAAAGGCGCGGCGGGATGGCACATCGTCGCATGGTCTTGGGCTACGAATTAGCGATCGGGGAAAATACCGTTAGTTCGATTTATTTTTTAACGGCTTCGGTGTGAACCAGAAGTTTTTCCGGGGATCCACTCACGCTTGAGAATTCCTCGCTGGTAAGTTTTCCGCCGTCGAGAAACTTCGTCGCATTTCGCAATGCAAATTTCGTCCCGCCGGCGGAGAACTCGGTTCGATAGACGAGAGCGTCGCCTTCCCATTGGCCCGTCTCAATCACCGCCGCAGGAAAGGAATCGCCAAACACGTATTCCTTGTACGCTTTTTCCGCCGGATCCCAGGTCATCACAATGACTCCTATAAATTCGCCGACGGGTCCCTTGGAATGGAAGTGATTGATGATCGAGTTTCCTCCAGGCCCCAGCTCGCTGGTGTAGACGCCGGTGTTCACGCCGCCGTTGGGAGAGAAATCCGATTTGGGGTAGGTTTCGGTATAAGTCCACGTGCCAACGTAAAGCTTCGACAGGCGCTGCATTTCGGGCAAGGGTAACGCCGGCGGCTTTTGCTCCTGCGCCACGGAAATCCTGGCGGGAGCGCAGAGCATCGCGGCGAAAATCAGCAAACTTACCGCTGCGTTCTTGCGAATCGAGGAGCGTTTCATGAATACCTCCTGCAGGCCTTTCGTCTGGAGCGGTAGGTTATAGATAAATCCCGCCAATGGCAATCGTGTCGCAGGGCCGTGGCACCGAGTGGGCGCCACCGGAACGCCGGATTGACACGCCGCGGCCAGTCCGATAGATTATCCCCGCGGGTTGAAAGCTAGCCTGCGAACGAAATGAACACGATTCGATTCGCGTTCGCGTTTACTTACCGCTTCCCCTATTGGCGGAAGCGGCCGGGTGACGCGCGCTTCGCGAGCGAGGTACCGAAGAGCTAGAAAGCGCAAATAGCAAGCGTCAACCGGCCGCGACCCAAAAGGGTTCGCGGCTTTTTTGTTTTTAGGCTCGAGCAACCAGGGCTGAGGAAACCAGGGCGAAGGAGAGGAACAGTGATCATCAACATGTCCACGCATGCAACCGAAGACCAAATCAACCATGTGATCGAGCGGGTCCGCGAATGCGGATTTCAAGCCGAGATCATTCGCGGCGCCGAGCGAACCGTCATCGGCGTCGTCGGCAAAAATCGCGGCCGCCGCGCGGAGGTGGAAGCTCTGCGCATCGCGCCCGGCGTGGACGACATCATCCCCATCGCTCAGCCGTTCACCCTCGTGAGCCGCGAACTGCGGCCCACTCCGACGATCGTCATGGTCGGCGGCATTCCCATCGGCGGGCCCGACGTCATCGTCATGGCCGGGCCGTGCTCCGTCGAATCGCGCGATCAGCTTTTCGCCGCGGCCCGCGCCGTGAAAGCCGCCGGTGCGCACATGCTTCGCGGCGGCGCATTCAAGCCGCGCACTTCGCCCTACGATTTTCAAGGTCTCGGCGTCGAAGCGCTGAAAATTATGAGCGACGCGCGGGCGGAGACTGGCTTGCCAATCGTCACGGAAGTCGTCGGCGTCGAGGATCTCGATGACGTCTGCGAATATGCGGACATGCTGCAAGTCGGCGCGCGCAACATGCAGAATTATCCGTTGCTGCGGCGTCTCGCGAGCGTGCCCAAGCCCGTGCTGCTCAAGCGCGGCCTTTCCGCCACGGTAAAGGAATGGCTCCTCGCTGCGGAATATCTGCTCTCAGGCGGAAATCCGAACGTGGTGTTGTGCGAGCGCGGGATCAAGACGTTCGAGACCGAGATGCGCAACACGCTGGATCTTGCAGCCGTGGCGCTGGCGAAGGAGTTGTGCCATCTGCCCGTGGTCGTCGATCCCTCGCACGCCACCGGGCGCAGAAGCCTGGTTCCGGCAGCGGCGCGCGCGGCCGTCGCCATCGGCGCCGACGGGCTGCTCATCGAAGTGCATCCGTGCCCCGAGCGCGCGCTTTCCGATGGCCCGCAATCGCTCGATCCCGAAGGTTTCGACCGCTTGATGAAGGGCCTGCGCGAGCCGCTTCTCCGGCGCGAATCCCCAGCCGCTCGTGAAGCCGCGGCGCGCTAATCGGCTGCGTGCGGGCTCGATCGCCCCGGCTCCAGCGTCAACTGAGGAATTTCCGCCGAGCACCGGAATCGCACCGGCAGAACGATCGTGCCGATCCCGCGGCTTACGTAAATCTGCGTTGGCCCAAGCCGCGCCCAGCCCACTTTGTACTTCAACTCCTCGGGCGAGCGTCCCCAGATATTTCCAAGAAACGGCAAATTGACCTGGCCTCCGTGCGTGTGCCCGGCAAGCACCAGCGGAACGCCGGCATTCGCGGCCGCCCGGATGATCGCTGGATTATGCGAGAGCAGAATCGTCGCCCCGTTTCGGGGAATGCCGCGAACCGCGCGCGCGAGGTCCGGGCGGTAATACCAATCGTCGATTCCCGCCAGATAGAGCGATTCGCCGTTTCGCGTCAGCTTCGTATGCCGGTTTCGCAGCACGCCGATTCCGCGGCTCTTGAGCGCGTGGGCCACGTCCTGCGCGCCGACTCGAAAATCGTGATTGCCCAGCACCGCGTACGTTCCCTGCTTCGATTTGATTCCGGAAAGTATTTCCGCAACGGGCTCGATGTACGCGCGCGAATACGTTATGAAATCGCCGGTGAGCGCCACCAGATCGGGCTCGAGCTCGTTGGTTATCTGCACCGCCTGCCGCAGCAAACCTTCCGGAAGAAAAACACCGAAATGAATGTCGGTGAGGTGAACGATCCGGAATCCCTGGAACGCCGCCGGCAGAACCTCGATCCGGATCCGGTGCTTGGTGATCTCGAATTCGCTTTCCATCCGGCGCAGCGCGCGCCGCTGGCTGTCGTGGACGTCGCTCAGCGCGTAGTCTTCGACGACGCTCCTGCGCCAGATATCCGCAAAGCGATGAATCGGTTCAGCGAGGCGCGGCCTGCGGCGGCGCTCCGGCGGGCGACGAACAGTCATGGGGACCGAACTCCAGCATCCAAGCTAGCAACCAGATTTGGCGGCGTCAATCCAGCGTCTGCGGCATCGTTGCCTGAAGTACATGGCTCTCGATTATGCGCGTAAACGGTCTAGTTTCATATATTTATATGGCTGGCGAAGAGCGTGTGTCACAAGCCGCGGGCGAATCTTGTATGCTTGTAGTAATGCATCCAGTCAGCAGCCAATATCTCGCGATTCTTGCGGCAATTTGCTTCGCCGCGGGGCTGAACGTCTATGCGACGGTGGCCACCACGGGTCTGCTCGCGCGCGCGGGAGCGGTGGCACTGCCCGCCGCGTTGCACCCGCTGGAAAGTTGGTGGGTGATTGGCGCGTGCATGGTGCTGTTCGCCATCGAATTTTTTGGCGACAAAATTCCGGCTTTCGATCTCATCTGGAACGCACTGCACACATTCGTGCGCGTGCCGATTGCAGCGTGGCTGGCGTATGAGGCCACGTCGCAGCTTTCGCCGGCGGAGCAACTTTTGTGCACGCTTGCCGGCGGCGCGATCGCGCTCGCGGCGCATGGCGGCAAGACGGCAGCACGGGTGGCCGTGACCGCATCGCCCGAGCCGCTCACAAATTTCGCGCTGAGCACGGCGGAAGATGCCGTCGCTGTTTTTCTCGTTTGGTTCGCGACGAAGCATCCGTTCGCGGCCGGAACAATCGTGGCTATCGCGCTGGTCGCCGTGATTCTGACGATTCGATATGTGTGGAAAGCCGTGCGCGCGCTGTTCGTGGGCGCAGAAAGAGAAATTCGAGCCTGAACATCATTCACGAAAAGACCCGACGTTGATCGGATGGCGGAAAAAGGCGATTACGTTCTCAGCGGATTGGCCAGCGCATGCTCAGCTGCATCGGCAGCTATCGCTTTCATCTCTTCGTGGATCAGGCCGTTCGATGCGATCAATTCGCGATCGCCCGCGTGATAGGGATGCCCGGCAAAATCCGTAACCGTTCCGCCGGCCTCTCGCACCAGAAGAATTCCCGCCGCCGAATCCCACGCCTTGAGCCCAAATTCCCAGAAAGCCTCGAAGCGGCCGCAGGCCACTGAGCTGAGATCGAGCGCGGCGGAACCGGCGCGGCGCACACCGTGCGAGCGCAGCGTGAACTCCCAGTAGTAATAAATATTCGGATTCGAAGTGCGCTTTTGCGAAGGAAAGCCGGTGGCCAGGAGGCTCTTGGAAATCGTCGAGATCTGGGAGACGTGGATCCGTTTCTGGTTCAAAAACGCGCCTTCGCCGCGCGTCGCCGTGAAAAGCTCGTTGGCGATCGGATTCAAAACCGCCGCGACGAGCGGCACGCCATCTTCGAACAGCGCGATCGAAACCGCGAAACACGGATAGCCGTGCGCGAAATTCGTCGTGCCGTCAAGCGGATCCACATACCAGCAGTAGCGCGAAGCCGCCGCAGCATCGCCGCTTCCTTCTTCCGCGACGATGGCATGCTTCGGAAAATGAGTTTGCAGCCGGTTGACGATGGCCGCTTCGGATTTTTTGTCCGTTTCGGTAACGATGTCGACTTCGCCCTTGTAGGAAATTTTCTGCGGGCGGCTGTGCTCGACGATGAGAATTTCGCCTGCTTCGCGCGCGGCCTCCACGGCGATTTCAAGAAAATGGGTTGGTGAGTTCTCCGGGGCGCTCATTTCGGATTCTTCGCGGTCAAATATTCCTTGCGGTAGTGAATCGTCTTCGCTCCCTGCACTTCCAATTGTATATGGCGGTAGGTCGCCGGAGGAGGCACGGGCTGCGGGTAATAGCCTAGCAGATACTGCGTGCGCAATTCGCGGTTGATGCGGTCGAACATGGCGTCGAGCTGATCGAAACTGTCGAGCGTGAACATCGCGCCGCCGGTGCTGTCGGTGATCGTGACGATGGCGTGCTCGCCGGCGGTGTTGCGGCCACTTTCGTTCGGCACGGGACGAATCAGTATCGTATAAATCAGCGCCTCGGAAGCGATGGCCGCGCGCCGCGCATCTTCGAATTTGTAGATGCTGGTGGTTTCGCCCGCGTCCGTGACCAGGATGATCACGCGGCGGCGATTCGGCGGCAGCCTGCTGATCGCGCGCGAGCCGAGAACGACGGCGTCGTAGAGCACGGTTCCCGCGCCCGGCGCGAGCTTGTGCGCGGCCGATTCCAGCGCCGCAACGTTCGAAGAAAATTCGGCGACTTGCTCGACGTTGTCGGAAAATTGAAACACGCCCAATTCGTCGCCCGGCCGCACGATTTTTTGGATGAAACGGGCGGCGGCTTCGCCTTCGAATTTCAACTCCTTCATTGTGCTCAGGCTCGTGTCCACCATCAGCGCCATTTCGAGCGGCTGATTCGTTTCCGCCTCGAAGCGGTCGATTTTTTGCGGCACGCCTTCTTCGGAAATCTGAAAACTTTCTTTCGGAAGATCGGGAATCGGCCGGCCGTTCTCATCGAGGACGCTGGCAAGCACGGTGACCAGATTCGTCTGGACGCGAATGCCCCCGGTTTTCTGCGGCGCGGGACCATCCGCAGCGCTCGCCCATAGGGCGCACGCCAGCGCCAGCAGACCCAATGAGAGCCTCGAAGTTTGGATTTTCATCTACGGAATAGATTCATTTTCGCGGGAATTGGGTGTAGTGGCCGGAATTTGCCCTTCGGCCCAGACCGAGCCGTCGGCGAAAAACTCCTTTTTCCAGATAGGAACGGTGCGCTTCAGCGTGTCGATGGCATACCGGCAGGCATCGAACGCAGCCGCGCGGTGAGGCGCGCTGACAACGATGAAAACGCTGGTTTCGCCGACGTTGAGGCGCCCGAGACGATGCACGATTCCGATGCGATTGACCGCGAATTTTTGCCGGATTTCGGCGGCAATTTCGCGGATTTTCGCGAGCGCCATGGGCTCGTAGGCTTCGTATTCGAGATAGAGCGTTTCGCGGCCGCGAAAGTTGTTCCGCACGAAACCATCGAAGACGACAGCTGCGCCATCCTCGGGCAAGCGCATCGCCGTGATAATTTCTTCCTTGCGGATCGCCGCGCGCGTCAGCTCGAAGAAATCGTTTGCGGCCGCAGTTTGCTGTCCGCCGCTGACGGGCGGGAGGAACGCAACCTCGTCACCCGGCGAAAGAGGCGAGCGCCAGGGCGCATATTCCTGGTTGATCGAGGCCGCGACAGACGCGCGAAATTCAAGGAGCTTGGGAAATTGACGGCCGTAGCACTCGAAGAGATCTTCCAGGCGCGCGCCGTCGGAAAGCTCGGCGTCGTCGTGTTGCAGGCCGGTGATTTCGCGGAGTTGCCCGAAGAACAGCACCCGGACACGCATCCATTCATTTTAGCCCGCCATGGCGGGCATTACTATCCGCATCGGCCGCGTCGAGTGACCGCACGGCGAGTTGCGGCCGCTTCGGGCAAATGCGCACGCTCTGGCACTTCGGAGTGACCTGCGGGGACGGGCGGCGAGGCAGAGCCCCGTAAGATTGTTCGCGAGACAATCTTTGCAGAGCTTCGCAACAAATTCCATCCGCATCCTGATAAGGTTTAACCGAGGAACACGACATGCGCGACCCTTCGGCGCTGTGGAAGGCATGGAAATTTCTGTTCAGCATTCTGATGCTGGCGGGGGTGCTTTACTACGCCCACGTCTTCAGAAATATGTGGCGAGAAGTGATGAAGCAAACCGTCAACAGCGAGCGCGCCTGGATTGGCTTGAAAGAACCCGTCACGATCGATGTTCTCGAACTCACGCCGCGATTGAAAGTCGAAGCTCATTACAGCATCCAGAATTTCGGGCACGGTCCCGCTCTGAAAGTTACGCCGAGCGGCTGGTTTCTGGACGACTCCAAAACGCTCAAGACTGTCGCGAACGGCATCTGCCGTGGCGCGGAGGAATTCAGCACCGGAACAGTGCCGCTCGGTTCCGGACTCACCGAACAGACACCCATGGGATTCATGCTCTTCCAGGGCCAATTCCACACGGAAACCATCGGCTCGCCTCGCGATCCGTGGCAAGGGGCTGCCGAACCCGATTTGAAGCATTTCTGGTTCGTAGGATGCATCGCCTACATCGACCAATTCAAGAACACGCGCTGGACGCGATTCTGCATGGAGCCCGCGCCCACACAGCAGCCAATTACCAGGGACATCCCGCTGCGATATTGCCCGCTCTACAACGACACCGAGGACACCCGGTAGATGGAGCCGTCAGTCCAGCCGGAAATGAAGCGGACTGCCTTTGCTTGCGTCGTGGTCTGGGTTCGGTGAAGGCCCGCTTCCCGTGCGGCTCCGCTTGACGTGAATTGTGTGAAAAGAAATTTCTTTTAGCCGCACGCGGCATAAGAGTCGATTGCACGGTACAACCGGTCGAGCGAAGGCGCCGGCTCACCGCTTTTGGCCAGCAGCGTTCGACAATCGCCGGCCAACGCACGCATTTCTCCGGAAGAGAATCGAGCGTGGCGGCCGATGACGTAGTCGGCCATTGGATCCGAGAAAAAACGTCGCCAGTAAGAGACGGCAAACGCCTGCGGCATCCAGTTGAACAGCACGTTGAGCCCGAACGGCCGAATGGGGCGCCCCAGCGCGCGCACCGCTCGATATCCCTCGCGAACTCCGCTCGTCATCAGCCGCAGCGTCGCGCGATCGCTCGATAGGCGGCGGCAATCGCCTCCGCAAAGATAGAGTGCGCCGCTGACTGCCGTAACGAAGAAAGCGTGCGCCTTGAGCCACGCATCCATGTCGCGCTCGATGCGCATCCGAAAACCGGCCGCACGAAACATTCTCGCCAGCGCGCGCAATCGAACGGTTTGGCTGCCATCCAGTTCGCCCAAAGTTGTCGGCTGTTGCGCGATCATCACGTATTTGACGGTGAAGCCATCGAGCGTGCCGCCCGCGCCAGGAAAGCCGAGCAAGACTCTTTCACGCCCCAAAGTATTGGCCAATTCGCTCGCGCCCAAAGGATTGTTCTGCATGAAAAGCAACGTCGGAATGTTTCGATTCGCCTGAAGTTGCGGAAGGATATCGGACAGTTGCTCGCGTCTCACTGCAACTAGCGCGAGATCGTACCGGTCGCCGGGATCGAGCCGTTCGACGGTCGAGACTCGCGTCGCCGCCCGCGCACCGCTCACAACGTCCTCGATCGAGAGACCCTGCGCTTGGATGGCCGCGCATCGTTCGGAGCGCGCCAGGACAGTTACACGGTGTCCCGCGAGTTGCATCTTGGCTCCATACAACGTGCCAATGACGCCGGCTCCATAGACCAGAATGTCCATAGGTGCGATTAGCCGCCCCCCGAATATTGCGCCGCTACTTGCCGGGTGCGGGCGCAGGCGCGGCGGTGGAAGACTGGGCGAGTTGCGCGATCCTGTGCAACTGCGCGGCGGCGCGCGAAAGGGCGGCCGCGATATCGTCGGCCTCCTGCTGCGCCGTGGGCGCATCCTTCCGATCAACGGCTTCGCGCAAGCCGGGCAGGCGCGCTGCTTCGTATCCGGCGTACGTGCCGGGGGCGTAGAGCGTGTGCTTGTACCACGGGCGGCCGATTAAGCCGCGAGGCGAGAGAAAAGCTTGCTCCACATCGGCGAGATCGCGGTTGAGTTCGGAATCGCGAGCGGGATCGAGCGGTGGCGAGGTCTCGAGAGCCTTCAGCGCGGGCATCGCTTGCGCGGCCGCGTGGCTGAGTTCACCTGCTGCGTCCGAAAGCGCACTGAGATTCAAATCGGCCAGGCCGCTTTTCTTCGCGTCCGTTGAGACCGCCTCGAGCTGGCGCTGGATATCGGCGGCGTAGGCGGAATAATCGAAGGGCAGGACGTCGGCCTCATCCAGGCGAAGCACCAGCGTGCCCAGAATGCGCGCGAGCGCCGCGTGATAGTCGAACGTCGGATCGCCAAAATGTTTCATCCAGAAAAAATCGTCGTAGAGAGAATGATAGACGCCGTAGTCGCCGCCGAACCCAAGATCCATCGAGGGAATTCCGGCGTGATCGAAAAAGGCGCAGAAATCCGAGCCGGCGCCAAGCGCGCCCACGGCCACGTCGCCATTTTCCATCAGCGGCTCTTCGCGCGCGACGGCAGGGCCTCCCTCGGGCTTCGGATGCTCGACCCGGTCTTTCCACGTTTCATAGACCGTGCGTCCGGAAATTGGATCGGCCACTTCGCGCGTCGCCTCGCGAATGAACTCGCTGAGCGAGGGCGCGGCGGACGCGGAAAAATTGGGGCCGGCGACGCCGACATCGGTATTGATGTACGTCACGGCCTTCGTCTGCAGTTCTTTGAGATTGTCTTCGACCCATTCCGTCGAGCCGAGCAATCCCGGTTCTTCGCCATCCCACTCGCAAATGACGATCGTTCGGCGCGGCTTCCAGCCTGAGTGCGCCAACTCGCCGAGCGAGCGGCCGAGTTCGAGCATCGTCGCCGTGCCGCTGCCCGGATCCACGGCGCCATAGACCCACGCATCGTGATGATTGCCGAGAACCACCCATTCGTCGTCGTCTTCGCCGCGCAGGCGTGCGATCACGTCGTAGATCGTGTGCTGCTGATAATCCATTGCGACTTTCAGATGCGCGACGCCGGGGCCCGGGCCAATGTGATACGTCATCGCCAGGCCGCCCTGCCAATCGCGCGGAACTTTCGGCCCGTCGAGGCGGCTGAGAATTGCGGCGGCATCCTGCGAGTTGATGGGAATCGTGGGAATGCGCGGAAGGCTGGCGGCGTCGGCTGGAGCCAGATGCTTTGCGGAGAAAGTTGCCGGACTTCCGGGGGTCAATGGATCGCCGGGATAAATTTCGGTGTAAAGAATCGAGCCGCGCTGAATTCCGCTGGCCGGGCGCCAGGGGCCGTCGGGAAAAACATCGCCCGCGTCGTAGCCGTCATCGGAAGGATCGGAAAAAATGATCAGGCCCACGGCTTTGTGTTCTTCGGCGAGCCGCGCCTTGATGCCGCGATAGCCTTTGCCGTAGCGCGCGAGGACGATTTTGCCTTCGACGCTGATGCCGCGCGCTTCGAGAACGCGATAATCCGCGACCGTTCCGTAATTCGCGTAAACCACGGGCGCAGTCACATCGCCGGAGGGAGAGTAGGTGTTGAATCCGATGACGGCGCGATGATCGAAAGTGTCTTTGTCGACTTCGTAGGGCTGCTCTTGCGTCGCCAGAGTTTTCTGATCGGGCGCGACGATCTCAAGGTGGACTTCGATGGGCAACGGAAGCCAGACGCTGTAGAAAACGATCGCGGCGTCGAAGCCGTAGCTTTCATACTGCGCGCGAAGCCACTCGGCCACGCGATGGCTTGCTTCCGTGCCGGCCATGTGCGGCTCGGAAGTGAGATGGCGCAAATTGCTCTCGGCGCGCGCGGCCTCGGGGATGCGCCGCACTTTTTGCTCGAGTTGCTCTTCGGCGGCGACGCGCGAGGCGGCGAAGCCACGGATCCGATTGCCGGCGGGCGCGCGGCGCACCTTTGCCAGCACGCCGAACGCGCAAGCAAAAGTGAGAGCAAGAATCAAAGCATGGCGCGCCGATCGGTGCATTCAATCGCTCTTTTCGTTTAGCAATGCAAAGTCCGCCATTCTAGCAGCTTGCGCGAAGCGATGCAGGCGAAAGCGCCGTGCCGATTCGCGGATTCCGGCAATTTCAGCAGCTTCGCTTTTTTCGGAACAGAGCAAAAACGCGGCCCGGAATTGTAGTTCTTGACGCCGCGCAGGACGAGCCGTAGCGTGGACACAGAAAGCGAATCGTGCCGCGGATCGCGCGCGATTCATGAAGGATCAATCGAAATGCGAATTCTGATCACGGGAGCTTCGGGGCTCGTCGGCAGCGCGCTGGCTGCTGCGTTGCGCGCCGAGGGACACGCGGTCGGGGCGTTCGTGCGGCCGCCGAATGTTGCAGGCCGCGACGACGTCGCGTGGAATCCCGAAACGGGTGAAATGGATTTGAACGCGGCCGAAGGTGTGGATGCGATCGTCAATTTGGCCGGCGCTTCGATTGGCGAGGGGCGCTGGACGGCGAAACGCAAAGAGCTGCTGCGCACAAGCCGCGTCAATTTGACCGAAAATCTCGTTCGCGATTTGAAGCGGCTGAAAATTAAGCCGCAAGTGCTCGTATCCGCTTCGGCCATCGGCTATTACGGCGATCGCGGCGACGAGGCGCTGACCGAAACAAGCGCGCCGGGCACGGATTTTCTCGCCGAGCTCACCCGCGATTGGGAAGCCGCCGCGATGCAGGCGGAAAGCGCAGGCATGCGCACGGTGATCCTGCGATTCGGAATCGTTCTTTCGATGCGCGGCGGCGCGCTGCCGCGAATGGCGACGCCGATCAAAATGGGCGTGGGAGGAAAGCTGGGCTCGGGAAAACAATGGATGTCGTGGGTGATGCTTGACGATACGGTGAGCGCGATTCGTCACGCGATTGTGACGCCGTCGCTGCGTGGGCCCGTGAATGTCGTTGCGCCGAATCCGGCGCGCAATGCGGATTTCACGCGCGCGCTCGCACGCGTATCGCATCGTCCGGCGATATTTCCGGCGCCGGCATTCATGTTGCGGGCATTGCTCGGCGAGATGGCCGATGGGCTGCTCTTTTCGAGCCAGCGCGTCGCGCCGAAGAAATTGGCGGAAGCGAATTTTTCGTTCCAATATCCGGAACTGGACGCCGCGCTGCGGCACGTGATGGGGCGATAGCCGGGCGGGCTAAATATCGAGTTCGGCGAGCAGAGCTTCGAGGTTGGATGAGTCCACGACCAGATCGGGCCGCGTTGTGCTGAAATTTTCGTTCTCATCGAAAGCTTGAAAGAGCCGCATCTTCGCCACGGCGTATTCTTCCGTGCCGCTGAGCTTCCTTCCCAGTTGCTTTCCGTGCGAATCCATCGCGTCTCCGCGCACCAGAACGTGAATCGGGAACATCGTCTTGCGATCCGTGGAGACGTAGTAGACGTAATCATTCGACGCGACGCCGTCGCGGACCACCGGTTTCACCTCGTGGAATTGATACTGGTAGACGTAGCCGCCCGCCGAGGAATAGGTCTTCACGCGCCGTACTGGCGCGGGCTCAGGCTTGGCCATGTGCGCATTATTTGACCAACCGGCGATGCTGTCAATCGTCCGCGGGCCCACAATGCGAGCCACTGGCGAGGAGTTGAACGCCGGCTCTTGGTGGCGCGGGCATCTTGCCCGCGTCTTCGCTCCCGAATTTGCGCAAATTCGCCGGCGGTTCATTCCCGTATCGGTTTCCACCGTGTTCCATATCGGGCGCGGCGTGCGGATTACCGCGGCAGATTGCACCACCTCACGCAAGCGCGAAATCGAGTCGGCTTTTTCAGTCCAGTCCTTCGCATCCCCAAAGAAATCAATTGAATAGCGGCATGCGAGACAACTTGGGCCGCTGAAGCTCTGGCTGACGCGGGCGGGAAAATTCGATGCGCCGCTCTGGCACAGTGCGTGCTTCCCCGTTGCGCGGCAAGCGATTCAATTACTGCCAGCGCAACCATGCTACGACGCAAACGAAACCGCAAAATCCGCAGCGCAGATGGATTTCATCTTCTCTGGCTGAACGCATTCTTCTTGCTGCGCGCGCTCGCAGGCTGCGGCGGAAATGTCAGCAGCAGCTCCAGTCAATCGAACATCACGGTGAATATCTCGCCCGCGAGCGCGTCCGCGCTGCTCGGCAACTCGGCAAGTTTCAGCGCGACCGTGAGCGGGAGCGGCAATAGCGCTGTGAATTGGAGCGTCAGCGGAATTGCAGGAGGAAACGCTCAAGTCGGCACCATCGCCGCGAGCGGCGAATACACAGCGCCGCAAATATTGCCGTCGCCCGCGAGCGTCACGATCACCGCGACGGCGCAGGCCGATTCGAGCGCGTCCGCTTCGGCAACGGTGACGATCACCAGCGACATCGTCGTCGGCGTGATGCCGCCTGCCGCAACGGTCGCAACCGGCGGAGCTCAAACTTTCACGGCGACGATCGCAAGCGCCGGCAAGCCAGCGCAAACCGTGACGTGGAGTGTGAATGGAATCGCCGACGGCAATTCGACCGTCGGAACGATTGCGAGCACCGGCGCCGGCAGCGCCAGTTATCTCGCGCCCGCATCCGTACCCTCGCCGCCCTCGGTGACCGTGACCGCAACGAGTGTCGCCGATGTTTCGAAGTCCGCGTCGGCAACCGTGACGATCGAGTGCGGCCCGGTGAATTCCATCTCGCCTTCGTCGGTCAGCGTTCCGCTCGGCCAATCGCAAAATTTCACGGCTTCGCTCTGCGCGTCGGCCGGCGCGGCGATCGTTTGGGACGTGAACGGCGTCGTAGGCGGCAGCGCCGCGCTCGGAACGATTGCAATCACCGGCGCAAGCGCGGCAACCTACGTTGCGCCTTCCGATTTGCCGGCATCAAATCCGCTCGCAATCCACGCGACCGCGCGATCGCAATCCGCTACGGCGAGCGTGATGGTCACGAGCAATGTCGCCGTCAGCGTCATGCCTCCCAACGCCACGGTCGCCGTGAATGGGCGCGCCACATTTTCCGCCACCGTCACGAACACGCCGGACGCAACCGTCGCGTGGAGCGTCGCTGGCATCGCCAACGGAAATTCTGCCGTCGGCCAGGTCTGCGTCTCCGGCTCGAATCCCTGCCAGCCGCCGCCTGTTCCGTCGTCCGTCAGCGTCGAGTATCTGGCCCCGGCGAATGTGCCTTCGGCAAATCCCGTCGCGCTCGTCGCCACGAGCAACGCCGATCCGTCGCGCAGCGGCTCGGCAGCGATCACCATCACGCCTGCAAGCGGTGCGCTCTCAGTCGCAATCTTCCCGTCGTACGCATTCGTCGCGCCTTCCGGCGAATCGCCGAGCCAGCTCCAGTTCTCCGCGCAAATCACGGGCGGCAGCAGCGGCAACACATCCGTCACGTGGTCGGTGCAAAGCGGCGTCGCGGGCTCGGGCTGCGGCGGCACGGCCTGCGGCACGATCGACTCCACGGGCGTCTACACCGCGCCGAGCCTCGCGCCATCTCCCAATTCCGTCGCCGTCATCGCCACCAGCGTCGCCAACCCGTCGCAGTCCGCCACGGCCAGCGTCTCGATCTCGAGCGGCCCGACCATCGAGCAAATTCTTCCGTCGTCCGTGATGGCCGGCGTGGCCTCGAGCTTTACGCTCACGCTGAATGGCACCGGCTTCGTCGCGGGCCAGGGCTCCTCCGCCTCCGTGATTTTCCTCAATGGCACGGCTCTCTCCACAACTTGCCCCAGCGTTCTCCAATGCTCAACCACGCTCGAGCCCGCCAACGTTTCCGCCGCCGGCTCCTCCACCATCCAAATTCAAAATCCCGGCGAGCCCGGCCCGCTCTCGAATCCCGTGCCGTTCATCGTCGTCCCGTTCACGCTCACGCAAAACGTGATCTCGCTCACCGCCGCACAGCCCGAGTCCGGCGCCAACAACATCGTCGTCTTCGAGCCCACCACGGCCGGCGTCACCACGGCGCAAATCAACGTGGACTTCGCGGGCCCGATCACATCCGGTGGCGCCTGCAATTTCGATTCGTCGCCCATCGAAATCGCGCCGCCCTCCACCGCTACAGCCGTCTCCAGCATCTGCGTCCACGGCAATCTGCTCGATCCATCTTTCGCCTACCAATTCACTGGCCCTGCGACGCCCGATATTTCCCTCGTCACATCCTCGCTCGCCTCGCTTTTCCCCAATCTCGTCCAGCTCGATCTCACGATTTCAAGCGCCACGCTTCCCGGCCTGCGTTCGCTTTTCATTTCCACGCCGAATAACGATCAGGCCGTCGCGTCGGGCCTTTTGGAGGTGCAATAGTGCGGTTCTTGCAAAAAACACTCGTGCCGATCGTCACGGTATTCGCGTTCGCGCTCATCCCTGCGCTCCACGCGACCACATTCATGCGCCTCTCCCCCGAGCAAATGACCGCAGCGGCCGCGTTCATCGTGCGCGCGCGCTGCGTCGGCAGCATCGTCCTCGTCGATCGCGGCGAAATCTGGACGCTGACTTCCTTCGAAACTCGCGAGGCCTGGAAAGGCGCTCCGCCTGAAATCCTGCGCGTTCGGCTTCTCGGCGGAAGGACCCGCGATCTGACCTCGCACGTCTCGGGCGTTCCTCGTTTTCGCGCCGGCGAAGATGTGGTGTTGTTTCTCGTCCCCGAAAAATCCGGCGCCGGCTACTTGATTGTCAGTTGGGCGCAGGGCACATTTCGCGTGCATCGCGATCCCGCCTCGCGCGCGCTCGTGATCACGCAAGACACCGCCGCTTACGGCTTTCGCTTGTCCGAACGCGCATCGCACTCGCCCGAAATCGTCCGCGACACTCCACTCGAAGAATTTCATCGTCGAATCGAATCAGCGCTGGCGTCCGCCGCCGCCGCACCCGCCACCGCACCCGCAGCCAATCGGAGGCAGCCATGAATCGCCACGTCGCCTTTGCCGCTCTCTTCATCGCCGCCGCCGGTCTCGTCGCCGCGCAATCCGCTCGCAGCTATATCGTGGAGACCACCATCCCCGCAGCCGCCGGCTGCCCCGCGCCCAACCGCTGGAACGCCTCCGCCGCCGCGCCGCTCCAGCTCCAGTTCAGCACTTCACTAGTTTACCCTCCAGTAATCATCACCAGCGCGCCCAGCGGAACGCCCGCGCAAATCAGCGAAATCGGCGTCGTGGTTCAGGCGTCATTCAGCGCATGGACCGGCGTCGCCAGCACCTCCGTAAATCCATCCGTCACGCCGGGCATCGCCGCACCGGTCGGGCAAACCAGCGTGCAAAATGATTGCACGAACGATGCGGGCACCAACGTGGACGGCGTCAACACTGTCTGCTTCAATCAATCGAGCGAGGCGTTCACCTTCGGCGTTCTCGCCATCACGCGCGTCTTCACGGCCAACGCTCCGGGAGTTTCCGTCGGCGCGAGCCCGGTGTCCGCATTCGCGGGCCAGATTCTCGATGCGGATACGCTTTTCGATAACACCGGCGACGTTTCCTTTGCCACTCCGGGCGCGCTTGCCGCGTCCCCCGGCTCCTACGATCTCGAATCGCTTCTCACTCACGAGCTGGGCAATTATTTTGGTCTCGATAATTCGGACATTCGCCGCGCGATCATGTTTCCCTTCGCGGCGCCGCCCGGCACTTACATCGGCCAATACCCCACGTCCTCAGCGCCCGCTGCCCAGCTCGCTGACGACGATCGCACTGGCCTGCGCGTTCTTTATCCCGATCCTGCGGACACAACATACGTCGGCACGATCGCGGGCAGCATCGTGCCCGTTAATCCATTCGCGCTCGCAATTTTTCCGGCCACTTCGGCGGGAGCGGGCGTCAGCGGAATCTTTGGCACGCAGGTCGTAGCCGAAAATGCGGACACAGGCCAAATCGTCGCGGCGGCGATGGGCGGGTGGAGTTGCAATTCTTCAAACCCGGTGCCGCAATTCGACGGTTCGTACCGGATTGAACATTTGCCGGTGGGAGTTAATTACAACATCTACGTGGAGCCGCTCGACGGCCTCGCGACCTCTTCCGATTTCTACGAAACGTCCAACGGAATCTGCAACTCAACAGGAAGCGTTCCCTGCACGGCTCCCACGGTAAACACAAACTTCACCACGCGCATCATGCCCGCGCCGCAATAAGCCGCCTTTCGTTGGTTGCGCTTTGTCGCGCCTTTCCATGCCTCATGTGGGGTCCGTCGTCATGTTTCGTATGCCTGTCGTGGCGTCTCGCTGTTGTCCACATCGATTTGAAATTCCGCGTTCCGATCAGACGGACCATTCTCGGTTTTGCCCTTGGCCGTTATGTGCGGCGGGATTCTTATCGCCTCTGCCTAAAACGCAAGCGGCTCGCCCGAAGGCGAGCCGCCGCGACGAATCGTGTTGTACCGCGCCGCCTCTATTGCGACGGGCTCACCACTTGCGTGAATCCGATGTTGTTGATGTCGCGCAACATGGGCGTGTTCGGTGGCAGCAACGAAGGCGTATTGAAGTTGGTGTCGAACTGATAGTTACGTGTCGGCGGGCTGTACACAATGTTGCAGCACTTGTAAAGGCCGACGCCTTGCTCATTGTAATAAAAACTGACGATCGAGCCCTCGTAATACAGCGTCCCGCCCCAGGCTTCCAGATAGCGCAGGAAATTGTGAACACCGCCGTCGGTGCCATAGTCCTGGGTCGCGCCGATTTGCGGGAACTGGACGCCTTTGCCGGCTATGATGGCCACGCGATACGTCGTCCCGCCCGCGCCCGGCCGGTCACCCGGCGAATACGGGAACCAGAACGAGTTGGCGTCGTTCCAGCTATCCGAGAGCAAACTCAGAGAGTCGGCCGCGATCGAAGTGCCGGGGCTTGAAGCCGACGCCACATACGCTCCACCCGTCGGCGAATTGAAGTCCCCTTGTAAATACGCCGGATTCTCCGAGGCAATGCTCAAACCGCACAGAACCGTGTTGCAGGTCCCGAGCGCGATCGACTGTCCGTGAAGGATCTTCAGCGCGTGGCGGAAGAACATCGGCGGGTTTTCGCGCGCTTCCGGAGCCTGCTGGATCAGCACGCCGGGCCAGGTGGTGCCGAGGGCGCTGCAGGTCCCATCCGAAGTGTTCGCCGAAAGAGCGTTCGCCGGGGCGTGGTTCCCGCCGCCCAGAGTGTTTCCGGCGGCCGTAGTCCCGGTGTTGTTGCCGTTGTCATCGACGAAGGAAATTGGCGTTCCGCCATACACCGCGAGAGTTCCGGTCTGCGAAACGTCCTCGCCTGTGTCCAGGGCTCCGTTCGGGCAGCCGTTCGTGGTGTCGGTGGGATTCACGAAATCGTTGTAACCGTAAGCGCCGGTCTTGTAGCCCAGAGTTGGATTGCTCACTTCGCCTCGGCGGTCGGAGAAATAGACGGTGTAACCGGTATTGTTGCTCGCGGTCTTGCCCGTCGAGCCGATGGCCCCCGTGAACCACTTCACGAGATTTGCCACGTCGAGCTCGACGTAGTTCATCACTCCCGCGGATGTCAGGTTCCCGTTCGGGCTCAGCCCGACGTTTACGTTGGGAGGCGCAATGTCACGCGAAACACCTTCGCGCGTATCGAAGAGAACGTTGGGCCAGAAATCCGTCGCGACGGGCGTGATTCCCGTCTCGTACGGCCAGCCGCAACCCCCGGCGCCGCCGGTAGCCGCGTAAACGCTCGTGGGGTTATCGCGCAACCGCGCCAGACGAATGACGGCATTCGCGCTCGGATCGGCGCACGTCGAAGCTCCCAGTGGCGTATCCGTGCCGGCGGAATCGGTACCGAGCCCGCCCAGTGTGGCCACGGTGCCGGCAAGGACCGACGCTGGAACTGCCGCAGTCTTGCCGCTCTTCGGAGTGCCGTTCACTTGCGCGGCCGTTAGCGGGTTCAGGTTCCGGCCGATGAAGCCGAGATTGAGAATCTCCCAGGTGACGTCCGTGCAGGCCCCGGCAGATGTATGCAGGTTAATTAGAATCCATCCATTGATGATCGGCCAGTGCGGCTTGATCCAGTATCCGTCGTTCGAACTGTAAGTCGTGGAGGCCGCGCCAGAACTCGGCAATGGCAGCTTGCCCTCCGGCCCGCCCGTGTACTTCACAGGGTACGAGGTGTACTCCCCTGCGGAATCCATCGCCAGCGTGGCGAGGTTCACCGGCGTGCCGCACGCGTTCGGGGTGCTGGTCAAAAGCGCGGAGGTGTCGTCCAGAAGGATGTTGACGCTCGAGAGTGTGTAATATCGCTCGGCAGTCAGTTGAGAGTTCTCTCCCGTCACCGGTCTGGTAATCAAGTCCATTGGCGTGCCGCCGATCGCCGGTGCGACCACCGAAAGGTTCAAGGTAGGCACGTTTTCCGCTGGTCCGCCGAGAATGTCGCTGTTAAAAGTCCCCGTCGAGAGGCTGTACCAATTGCTGTTCGTGGCCGTGCTGATGGCCCCAGTAACGCTGCTTCCCGTCACACTTCCCTGTTCGAGTTGTTCGCATGCCGAGTAAGGAATCGTCGCCACCATGATCTCACCCGGATACGGGTTCGAGGTGCTTGGTGCTGTACCGCTCCAGGTAGACCCGCAGGTGCTCGTCTGCGCCGTTTGCAGGTTTGACGATCCAGGTGACCAGTAAGTCGTGTAGCCGTTTGCAAGGTTGGTAAGGACGACTTGGCCGACGGCCGTCACTTTGTCGGACAGTGTGAGCGTGCTGCCGCTCGCAAGCCACAGGTTCGCATTGGTGTGGATTCGCCCGCCGAAATCGAAAACCGGGCCGGGGAAATAACTCAAATCGGTCTGCGAGAAAATTCCGAATTGAAAGACGGGAATGCCCACGGCTTGAATGTTGCGGATGAGTTTGGCTTCCGATCCGGTCACAGTCCGCGCCGTCACAGTAAGAGTGAACGGGGTAATCAGGCCGTTCAGGCCCGCGAATGGGCTGGGAGACGATATGGTCTCATTGATCGACGGAGGAGTGCCCGGACTCCCAACATACGAGATGACGTATGTGCTCGTGCCGGCGGCATTGGTGTACTTGATGCCGGGAATCACGGGGGGCTCGGCCTCCGCCGTTGTGACGTTCGCCGAACTGATCGCATTCGTCGAACCATACATCTCGCCGAGATCGGCGGTCATTTTCTCCATGCCGGCTTCCGCGCCGTAGAACGCGTTCTGCCGGTCTGCGTTGGTGCCGCCCAGGCGGTTGTCCGTCATGACCATCCACGACAGGCCGATAATGACGGACGACACGAGCAGAAGAATCAATAGAGCCGTAATCAGAGCGATGCCGTTCTGTTTCCCGTTCCTCACGAAGGTCCTCCCAATGCTGGTCCTGGCTTCTGGTTCCGAAGCGTGCGAGAGATCAGAAATCATGGATACCGGTTGACGAAGGAAAGGCTCCGGACGCAAACCGTCGTCACCATGTTGTCGCGCAAATACGTTTTGCTCTGGCTGTACATATTTTCCGTGCGCGCAGCCGCGAAAATGTTGACCGTACGAATTTGCGCCGGGGTATCGGGCGAAATTGGATAGGGCGCGTTCCCGGGCCCCGCCGCACCGTAGGCTCCAACGTCCGAAGACTGGGCAATTCCGTAGGTGATCTGAAGGTCTTCAATGCCTTGTCCGATGGCATACGGCGCATTGAAGTTGACCTGCCGGATCAGCGTCGGCAGATTGGGGTTCGTGACGTTGTCAATCCAATAGCTGATAATCCTCACGCGGGAAGCGGTCATCGGCGGGTACGGGCCGCCCGGAGTTGCCGCGCCGTTCTGCAATTGCTTCAGTGTTCCCGCCGTCGCGGCACTCAACATTCCATTGAAGTTGAACGCGTCGCCGGCCGCGAAACTCACGACTTGTCCGCTGACCGAAGTTACGGTTTGGATGACGGGTGTGGCGCTGGTCGAGGTGCTGAACATGATCAAGTCGCCGGCCTTGATCCCATCATTTCCGGTGATGTTGATGCAATTCGCGTCGAACGTGGCCGTGGCTCCAGTTGCGGGAACTGTGCCGTTGCATACGGGAGCCGCTGCGCTGTAGATCGGGTATTCGGACAACCAGTGGCCATTCGTGTCGATCAGCGAGTTGTCCACATACATCATCGAGATCATGTCGGTAACCGCGCCGTTCACCGTCAAACCCAGACCGTTGGCCGGCACGAGGGGCGTCACGGTGGTCATTTGCGGCATCGGCGAAGCCAGCGGGTAGGTGTAAGCCTTTCCCGGGGGTGACGGCCAGTTGATCTTCTTGGCCGTGCCGCCCTGCGGATACGGAATGCCGCTCTGCGGCACGCCTTCGCCCGCCTCCGTCAGATCGCGCGTCATAGTCGTCAGCGATGCGCGAAGGTTTTGGTTCATGTCGCCGAGCAACCCGACGGCTTCGTTCGCGTGCTGAGCATCGACCAAAGCTTTCAAGGTGACTCCAACTACCGTCGTCAGAATCGCCACCGACACCATTAGTTCAATCATCGAAAAGCCTGATTGTTTCTTGCGTGATCCCATGGCCATCAGCTCGGCTCCCCGGTTCTCTATGAGTATTGCGAGATGTACGTCGTCAACGTATACGAGCGCAGGAAGCGGCCCGATCGGTAGTTAATCGTCACTTGAATTTGCCGGACCGAAGTTTCGTTTACGATGTTCGTAATCGTGATCGTGCGCGTCATGGCGTAGGTGTTGGACAAGTCCATAATGATGTCGTCGGCTGTGCCCATAATTCCGTCGGGCCCCGGAAAAATCAGCGTCGATGGATTGGAAGTTGAATCCGCAGCAGTTCCCACCAGTCCGTCGGGACCGGGATCGAGCATCGGTTGCGCTCCGGTGAGGAATAACCCTCCGGAACCCACGTTTTGAATTTCCGCCCAGGTCAGCGCCTGCGTGTCGCGCGCGGTGAAAACGCACTCGATCGCTTCCGCAGCTTTTTCTTGCGCGATGAAATCAGCCTGCGAACCGTTCAGAAATGCCAGCCCGTTGCCGAGAAGCGCAGCGAGCCCCAGCACGCCGATGCTCAGGATCAGAATCGCGATCATCGTTTCGAGCAGTGTGAATCCCCGCTCGCTCGTCTTCGTGTTTTGGGTCCGCATTTCGTCCATCTCCGTCAGTACGCCTGAAACCATGTGGATATTCCGTTGGTGTGGTAGGACTTCACGTGGCCCGTCGATCCCAGCACCGTCACCGCGCGCGCCGAAGACGGAAATCCGTTGATGGCCAGAAAACACGTTCCATTCACGTAATTCCCGCCGCTGTCAACCAGCGTGCCGTCGGGTTGAAAAAACATTCCTGCCGTCGGCGCCCCGGAGACTCCTTCGAATTCAATCGCGTCGGCGTTCCCGAATCCATCCGGCGTGTCGGGCATTCCCGTTGTGAGCTGAAAGGTGTCGCTGCCTTCGAGCGTAAGCGTCTCGAGGACGACGTCCGCGCCCGCGTTCGGCGTCATGCTGTTCTTCACGGTGATTTCAATTTGGTTGGCCGTCGTGCCCGGATAATTCGGAAACGTGATTTGCACGAATCGCCGGTACGCCACCGCATACGCCTGCGCTTGGCGGAAAGCGCTGATGGTTTCGGCCATGCCGGCATTCGCGCGGGATTGCTGTACGCTCGGTTGCATCTGGTAAATGGCCATCGCGGAGACAATCATCACGACCATGACCGCGAGCATCACTTCGATCATGGTGAAGCCGCGGGATGCGCACCATTTCGGGTTGAAGCCGCGGGAATTGAGGGGCTGGGGCCGGATCTGCAACGATGTGCTTGAGACTTCGTTCACTAGGTCCTCGGACACGCCCCGGTAAAGGGCAAAAATTCGAATCTGGACTAAGAAATAGCACTTGGAGAGCCAATAGAAATTGGAGCTAACATACAGGGATACATGTACTTAGGAGTCTCAAAATGGGACGCGAGTGGGCGGCGAGTTCGGGAGGGGTAAAATGGTTACATACGCTAACTTGGAGGAACGATTCGCTTTGGAACAGACGGCCGGGTGTGAGAAGGCGCGATCGGGCGGAGGGCGGGGTGATCGCTTGCACGTGCGCGTGAGATTCAGAGCCGCGGACATAACTGACTTGCAAACTTTTGGAGCCAAAATAAGGCAGCAACGATGTTGACTTGGTCTACCTCAAATCGGGCCAAATTCGGGCGTGCGTAGGAACAGAAGGAAGACGCGAGCCAGAGAAAGGCGGGACGCGGGCAAGATGCCCGCGCGACGCAAAATCGCCGGCCCTTCGAAAACTCAGGGTCTTCGACTGGAAGCCAGCGCGACGCAAAATCGCCGGCTGGAAGCCAGCGCGACGATGGCCGACCGCGTGACAACTGAAGAGAAAGAGGCGCGGCGCAAAGGCAGGGATTTGAAATTTCAGATTTCAAATTTGAGAAAAAGAGCGGCAGATGAGAGTTGGTAGCGCCAACGGGAATCGAACCCGTATTACCGCCTTGAAAGGGCGATGTGCTAACCGTTGCACCATGGCGCCACGGCAAACGCGAGGCGGAAAGCAGATGCCTCGACGGAAGTAAAACCATTATTAAGGAAGCGGCGAGAATTCACAAGGGCGAGAACGGGAGTGATGGGTGCGAGCAACGGACATCTAATGGTTTTACTTGTTCCGGGGAAAATCGGAAGCGCTCGAACAAAGCGGCAAACCGTCAAATGCGAGAAGCGAGGCGAGCAAAGCAACAAAAAAGCTTTCACAGGGTGACGTCGAGAAGCCCACGGTTTTGCTGCGTTGTTACATCCAGCGGGCAAGCGATGGAAGAGATGCAACTGCGCGAACCGCGGGAAGCGGAGAAAGAATTATTTCCAGGACATGCGATCGCGCAGAGAAGTGATATGGGCGACGTGATGCTTACCATGCCAGGCATACTGCGCGAGGATTTGATCGAGCGACTTCGTGCCCCATTCGGGATGGCGCATCTTGCGCGACCAATCGGAAGGCGAGAGAGAGCGAAGGAGCGTGACCCAGCGCTTGTGGAGCGATTCGAGAAGGACGAGCGAAGTTTCGATAGGAGTGTTTTCGGAGTCCGGGAGCTGGGCCCAAAGTTTTTCTTCGTAGGTCTTGATCATGGGCTCGTCTTCGGTGAGCGCGAGCTTGAAGCGGACGTAGGAATTCAAATGGCTGTCGGGGACGTGATGAACGAGCTGGCGGACGGTCCAGCCACCATCGCGATAGGGAGTCGAGAGCTGGGCGGGAGTGAGGCCGGCGACGGCGGCGCGGAGACGCGCCGGGGCAGCTTCGAGATCGTCGAGATAAGCGCGACGCTCGGATTCGGAAATGCCGGCGGGCCAGTTAAATTTGCCGATGGGATAGCGCAGATCGGAAACGGTAGTTGGGGTCATGTTCGCCTCCGTGAGCACGACGACGCATCAGACGGCTTCTAGCCCTGGCGATCCTGATATTCCTCGTGCCAAGCCATTTGAATGGCTTCGAGTTTACCTTCGTTTGAGGCTTTGGGGTCGCCGGAAAATCCGTCGAGGCCGATCACGAATTTGTGGAGATCGGTGAAGCGGACGGTGAGCGGATCGGTGCCGGGAAATTTTTCGGCGAGTTGGATGCCGATGTCTTCGGCGTTATCCCAATCGAGAGATGGTGGCATGGTCGAGCCTCCGAAAAGCTGCCGGGCTGAAGCCCGCCGCTACGATTGCCGGGAGCGAATACCGGCCAAGAGCCGCATGATACGTACAAATCGAAGAGCCGGCCCTTCGAAAGCTCAGGGGCTACGACCCCCCGAAAAGCTGCCGGGCTAAAGCCCGCCGCTACGATTGCCGGGAGCGAATACCGGCCAAGAGCCGCATGATGCGTACGAATCGAAGAGCCGACACAAGACGTCGAAATCGTTAGTTCATCGTACAAATCGAAGAGCCGGCGAGACGCCGGCGGTACAAGACAAAATTCAAGACAAGATCAGTGATCGGCTTCCTTGGCGAAATTTTTATTCCACTCGGGAATTTCGATGACGATATCTTTCGTGCCGTCGGGAACGCACTGGCAGCCGAGGCGCGACTTGGGCGTGACGCCGGGCGCTTCGTCGAGCTGATCGTATTCGGCGTCGGTGGCATCGTTGCAGGACTCGAGACCCTCGTGAACGATGACGTGGCACGTGGAGCAGGCGCAGACGCCGCCGCAAGCGTGATCGAGTCCGAGATGGAAACCCTGGGAGATATCGAGAATGCTGCCGGGCAAACCGTCGTGGCCATAGGGAATTTTTTCGGGATCGACTTCGATGGTCTTGCCTTCCCGTTTGAAAGTGATCTTATATTTTTTCGTTGCGGGCGTGAATTTGGTTTCTTCGATGTATGGATTTTTACCGCCCATGGATCCTCCACTTCCGCCTGCCGTTACACTTCATCGAGACGCCGGCCTTCGAGCGCGTGGTGCAAGACGCCGTTCATGACGACTTCGGCGAGATGCGTCGTCGCGAGATTCAACTCGTCAATTCTGGCGCGAATCAATCTGTAATCGCTGCCGCGCACGGCTTCGTGCAACTGCACCACGACGCGATTGATTTCTTCGCGCTCGGGCGCGGAAAGCTGGGCCGCGGATTCGTCTTTGAGCGCTTTCTCGGTGGCCTTCAAGATCGCTTCCGATTCGTTGCGCGCTTCGATGAGCTGGCGCTCGGAAAAATCCTGCTCGGCAAATTCGATGGATTCTTCGAGCATGCGCTCGACTTCGGCGTCAGTGAGCCCGTAGCTGGGCTGGACTTCGATGGTGCGCTCGTCGCCGGAACGAAGATCTCGCGCGGCGACCTGAAGAATGCCATTGGCATCAATGAGAAATTTCACTTCCACGCGCGCGAGGCCCGCGGGGCCCGGCGGAACGCGCAATTGAAAGCGCGCGAGCGAGCGGCAATCTTTCGCGAGTTCGCGCTCGCCCTGAAGAACGTGGAGATCGATGGCCGTCTGATTCTCGACGCCAGTGGTGAAAAGCTCCTGAGCACTCGCGGGAATCGTGGAATTGCGCGGAATGATTTTGGCGACGACGCCGCCCATGGTCTCGATGCCGAGCGAAAGCGGCGTGACATCGAGAAGCAGCATCGTTTTCACGCCGGAATCGAGAATATCGGCCTGGACGGCGGCGCCGAGAGCGACGACTTCGTCGGGATTCAATTCGCAATGCGGCGGGCGGCCGAAATATTCACCGACCGTACGGCGAACGAGAGGGATGCGCGTGGAACCGCCGACGAGGACCGCTTCGTCGATTTCACCGGGAGAAAGCCTGGCATCAGCGAGAGCCTTGCGAACCGGCGCCATGGTGCGTTCGATGACCGGAGCGATAAGATTTTCGAATTCGCGGCGCGTAAATTCGCGCGCGTAGATCAGGCCGCCGGCGAGCGGAACATGAACTTGAGCTTTTTCGTGCGACGACAACTGATGCTTCGCGAGGATCAGCGCCTTGCGCAAATCCTGGAGGCAACCGGGATGCGCGCTCAAATCCAGGCCGAGGTCGCGCAGGATTTCCTGACGAGCGACGGAGATCAGGATGTTGTCAATATCGTCGCCGCCGAGATAGGTGTCGCCGTTGGTTGAAAGCACCTGATAGATGTCGCCCTCGTCGGTGGAAATGAGCTTGAGTATGGAAATATCGAAAGTGCCGCCGCCGAAATCGTAGACGGCGACGCGGCCGCGCTTTTGTTTGTGCAAGCCGTAGGCAAGCGCGGCGGCCGTAGGCTCGTTGACGAGGCGCAGAACTTCGAGGCCGGCGATGCGGCCGGCATCTTTGGTGGCCTGGCGTTGCGCGTCATTGAAATACGCGGGAACCGTGATGACGGCGCGGTCCACCGGCTCCTTGAAATAATTTTCGGCCCAGGATTTCAGTTCGCGGAGGATGAAGGCCGAGATTTCAGCTGGCGTGAAAACTTTTTCGCCCAGGCGCACGCGAATCACGTTGCCGCCAGACGGCTCGATGCGGAAAGGAAAATGGTGCAGCGTTTCCTGCACGTCCGCAACCGACCGGCCCATGAGGCGCTTGACGGAATAGATGGTGCGTTCCGGCTGCGTGAGCAAACGGCGGCGCGCCGGCTCTCCCGCCACAACTGTCCCGTCCTGGTCCACGCTCACAATGGATGGACACAAAGTTGAACCGTGCGGCCCGACGATACATTTCGGGCGATCGTCACCGTGGTCCATGTAAGCCACGAGGCTATACGTTGTTCCAAGATCGATTCCGACTATGCGGCCCATGATTGCGTCAGTTCTCCGTCAATTCCTTTTGCACGTTGGCGACGAGGTTGCGGATGTAGGAGCGACGATTCAGGATTTCATTCATGCGCGCCATAAGCTTCTCGCGCGCGGCCCGATCGGAGCCTGCACTGAGCGAGGCGTCCCAATCGGTCCGCGTGTTGTCCAGCTCCGCATCCACTTCGTCGAGCTTTTCCTGAAAATCCGATTGCGCCGCGAGCAAGCGATCGCGAAGGCCGGCCAAATCCTCGCCGCCGGCGCGAGCCTCGCGCAGCTCATCGAGCGCTTCGTTCAGTTCGAAAACCTCTTCGAGCAATTCGGGCGGGGCTTGCTGCTTCGCCGCGCCTTCTTTGCGCATTCCCGCGTGGGCGAGAAGATATTCGACGCGGGACAGCGGATCGCGCAGAGCGCGGTAAGCGTCGTTTAGTTCCGAGGACCGTTCGAGAGAAAGATTGCGCTCGTATTCGCTCGCGCGCATGAAATTATCGGGATGCAGCTTCCAGCTCAACTTGTGGAACTGCCGTTCGAGCGCATCGGGATCGATCTGCAGCGTTTCCGGAAGGCCGAAGAAAGCGAAGTAGCTGGTTCCGCGGGGAAGCGGCTGAATTTTGCCGCAAGATTTGCAGAAATGACCGCCGCCGGTGGCCGACTTGCAGCTCCAGCAGGAGGTCTCCGCCGCCGATTCCGTGCGTGCTTGCGTCACACTCATCCTCAGTCTCTTTGCCGCCGAAAAGCGTGTTTCCCCCGGGGATTGGCTGGAGCGAGAGCGCGCTTCGGCTCTCAAAAAAACCCAAGTTGCAGCAGCGGATGGCGCGCAGCGGCCGCGGGCCTTCTGCCAAAGACAACTACGCCGTGAATGAACTGCCGCAGCCACAGCTACGAGTAGCCTGCGGATTCTGAAACACGAAGCCCTGACGCATCAGGTCCTCGTGATAGTCGAGGGTCGTGTCGTTGAGGTAGAGGAAGCTTTTTGGATCGACGAAAATGCGCGCGCCATTTTCTTCGATGACCTTGTCGCGGTCGCGCGCCACGGTGTCGAGTCGCATGGCGTACGTCAGGCCCGAGCAACCGCCCCCCTGCACTCCGACGCGAAGCCCGCCGGTTTCAGCAGGCACGCCTTCCTTCGCGAGCAGTTCGCGGATTTTCCCCGCCGCTTTTTCCGTCAAATGAATCATGTTCGCCTAATGAATGCAGCCTGCCCAAGAATGCGCCAAGCGGTGCGCGAACCGGCGAACGGCGTGAAGCCGCTGCGATTCAACCCAAGCGCCAGCCGGCGCGATACGAACCTAGTGCGCCGACTTGGCTTCTTCCGGCTTCACGGCCTCGCCCTGCTTGGTCTTCCAATCAGAAAGAGCAGCCTTGATGGCGTCTTCGGCGAGGACCGAACAGTGAATTTTGACCGGCGGCAAAGCCAGCTCGCGGACGATATCCGTGTTCTTAATTGCGAGCGCCTCTTCCACGGTCTTGCCCTTGACCCATTCGGTGGCCAGCGAGGAGCTGGCAATGGCCGAGCCGCAGCCGAAGGTCTTAAACTTGGCTTCCTCGATGACTCGCGTGTCCGGGTTCACCTTCATCTGCAGCTTCATGACGTCGCCGCATTCGGGCGCGCCGACCAATCCCGTGCCGACGTTGGGATCTTTCTTGTCGAGCGAGCCCACGTTGCGAGGATTGTTGTAATGATCGATTACTTTATCCGAATAGGACATTTCGTGCTCCTTGTCTTCGAGTGCCTTTAATCTTTGCCGATCTCCACTGAATTAGATTCAATCGCGGCCGCGGACGTTACTCAGCCGCCGCCGTCCACTTCATCTTGCTGAGATCCACGCCTTCTTTGGCCATTTCATAAAGCGGCGAAAGCTCGCGCAAACGATTCACGGTTTCGACGACGCGCGACACAACGTAATCCACTTCTTCTTCGGTATTGAAGCGTCCGAGGCCAAAACGGATGGATGTGTGCGCCAAATCCTCGCCGACGCCGAGAGCCTTGAGAACGTAGCTGGGTTCCAGAGTGGCCGAAGTGCAGGCCGAGCCGCTGGAAACGGCGACGTCGTTGATGCCCATCAGAAGCGATTCGCCTTCGACGAACGCGAAGCTGATATTGATGTTGTTGGGCAGGTGATGCTCCATCGAGCCATTGATGTAGCACTCGTCGAGCTGCGACATGATGGCGTTCTTCAGGCGCTCGCGTAGCGCGATCATCTTTTTCGATTCCGTGGCCATTTCCTGCTGGCAGAGCTCACAGGCCTTGCCGAGGCCGACGATTCCGGGAACGTTCAGCGTGCCTGAGCGCATGCCGCGCTCGTGACCGCCGCCATCGAGAATCGCGGAAAGCTGAACGCGCGGATTCTTGCGGCGAACGTAGAGAGCGCCGACGCCTTTGGGGCCGTAGATTTTGTGCGCGGAAATCGAGAGCAGGTCAATGCCATCGCGCTGGACGTCCACGGGAATTTTGCCGGCGGCCTGCACGCCGTCCACGTGGAAGAAAATGCCCTTTTCCTTGGCGATCTTTCCAATTTCCTCGATCGGCTGAATGACGCCGATTTCGTTGTTGGCGTACATGATCGAAATCAAGATGGTCTTGGGGGTAATCGCGCGGCGAAGATCGTCGAGGTCGATGCGCCCATTCTTCCCGACCGGCAGATAGGTGACTTCGTAGCCATATTTCTCAAGCCGCTTGCAGGTGTCGAGAACGGCTTTGTGCTCGGTGACCTGCGTGATGATGTGATTGCCCTTTTCGCGGTACATCTCGGCGACGCCCTTGATCGCGAGATTATTGGATTCGGTGGCGCCGCTGGTGAAGATGATTTCCTTGGGCGACGCGTTGATGAGCTTGGCGACCTGAGCGCGAGCGTTTTCGACGGCCTCTTCGGCGGACCAGCCGAACGAGTGGTTGCGGCTGGCGGCGTTGCCGAATCGGTCGGTAAAGAAAGGCATCATCGCGTCGAGAACGCGCGGATCGACGGGCGTGGTCGCGTGATTGTCCATGTAAACGGGAGTCTTCAGTGCCATCTTTATTCTCCTGACCCTAAACTCTAAGCTCGACAACCTCGGACGTGGAAGCTTCGTCGGTCATCTGCGAAATCGTGACTTTGTTGAGAACATCAAGAATGCTGTCGTTCACGCGCCGGAGAGGTTCCCGGACGATGCAAGTGTGAGTTTGATCGCACTGCCCGCGGTGCGTCACGCAGGACGTGATGAACAATGGACCTTCGATGGCGTGAATAGCGTCAAGGGCGGTGATCCGGCCGGGATCGCGAGCGAGTGTGTAGCCGCCGCTGGAGCCGTGCCGCGCCACAACCAATCCGCCGCGCGCCAATTTCTGGAGCACTTTCGCCATCAAAGGAGTCGAGATTCCGTAGGCCTCAGCGATATCGGACGCGCTGAAGGAATCTTCACCGTGGTGCACGGCGAGATGCTTCAACGCGATGAGGCCGTAATCCGTTTTCTTCGAGAACTTGAGCATTCGATCATATACGACTGATTCGGTCGCAAATGGATTGTAGCGAAGAAGAGAGGTCGAAGTCAAGGGCTTACGGCTCCCCCAAGTTATGCTGACCCAATGACTTAAACGACGACCATTTTAGTCGGGCATGTCAATTCCGGGGGGCCGAACGGCGGAAAATGAGGCTCGAACGGACTTGCGGCGGCCCGAACCGGGATACGGAGGCACGGCGGATTAGTTCGAGCTGGCGCTGCCGGGCTTCCATCGCTCGAGGAAAGCGGTGACATCGGCGGGACCGATTTTAACGGCGGATTCAAATTCGCCATTCTGCTGGCTGGTGAGGAGTTTGCCTTTGCTATCGAGGACGGCGACAGCCGGAACGCCCTTCTTGAGCGGGACGTTATAGCGCTCGCCGATATCCATGTTGTGGTCGTACTCGCCGATGTTGATGTGGACGACGTGATAATTGGCGGTGACCAGCGGAGCGATTTTGGCGGACTGAAAGGCGGCATCGAGGACGTGGCAGTCGAAGCACCAATTGCCGCCGAAGACGACGAGGATATTTTTGTGGTCGCGCGAGGCGGCAGCCAAAGCGGCCGCAAGATCCCTGGGGGCTGCGGAAGGATCAGGGTAAAGATTGGTGTTCGGCGTCGCGGGCTCGGGAAGCGAGAGGATGGGACGAGGCACCGGATCGCCGCGCTGGGAGCCGAAGATGAACCAGTCGTTGCCTTTCTGCACCCAAACCTGGCCGAGCGAAACGAGCATTTCAGTGGCTTTGGGTCCGGAGCCGAACGTCAGGTAGACGCGCATCGTCAGGACGGTGACGCCGGCCTGGGGAGCGGTTCTTTCGAGAACTTTCGCGTCAACGGCGGTGAGACCCATAGGGTGAAACTGCGACCAGAAGGCGGGCTCTTCGCGCGGGTCGTCGCTTGTGCCCTGAGGCGTTTTTGCGAATATGCCCTGGGCGGCGATGTACATCGAGGAGAGCGACGCGGAATCGCCGGCGAGGACGGCCGCCTTCCAATTTTCGAGCGGAGCGAAGGCGGATGACGGATGCGAGGCGTGAGCCGGGTGCGTTGTCTGAGCCTTTGAAGGGGCTGAAGATTGCCGGGCGCTGCCGGGCGTGGAGGCAGGGGCCGCGGATGACGGCGCCGCAGCAAGGAAGAACGCCGCAAGCAGCGCCAGCGCGGAATTGAGCAGCCTAGGACTCGCCATAACGAAACTCCTCGCCCCGATGACACTTCCATATTACCGTCAATCGGGGACGCAATTCTCCGTAATGAAGTTCGCGCCGGAATTCTCGGCCACGAAGCTGGAAGATGTGGGTTAAAATCCCGGGCGGCGCAAAATGAAATCCGTGATCGCGGTCTATCCCGGCTCATTCGATCCCGTGACGAACGGGCATTTGGATTTGATCGAGCGCGGGTCGAAAATTTTTCACAAGCTGATCGTAGGGGTGCTGCGAAACCAGGACAAAGAGCCGATGTTCCGGCTGGAAGAGCGGCTGGAGATGCTGCGCGAGACGACCGCCGCATGGGCCAACGTGGAAGTAGACTCATTCCACGGTTTGCTTGCAGACTATGCGAGAGAGAAAGAAGCACGGGTGATACTCCGTGGAATCCGGGCGGTTTCGGATTATGAATACGAATTGCAGATGGCGCTGATGAACCGGAAACTCGAGCCGCAAGTCGAGACGGTGTTCATGCTGCCGGCGGAAGCGTACAGCTACTTGAGTTCGCGTCTGGTGAGAGAAGTTGCGCAGCTGGGCGGATCGCTGCGCGGCCTGGTGCCGCCGGCGATTGAGGAAAGATTGAAAAAGAAATTCCGATGACGAGCTGGCAAGCGCTCCGAACGACGAATCGGAGTGAATTGGAGTCTGAAAGGAAAGGCACAAAACGATGTCAACCGCACCGCGCGTTGAGGCCATGAGACTTTCCGACGCAATCAATCGAATTTCCGTATCGCCGACGATGGCGGTCCTGATGGAAGCGGAAAAATTGCGCGCGAAGGGCGTGGACGTGGTGGACTTCGGACCGGGTGAACCGGACTTTCCGACGCCGGAGCACATCAAGCGCGCCGCAATCCGCGCGCTCGAAGAAAACAAGACGAAATACACGCCGACGGCGGGAATCGCGCCGTTGCGGCAGGCCGTGTGCGACTGGCACGCGAAAAATCTGGGATCGTCGTATGAGCCGCGCGAGTGTGTGTTTACGGCGGGCGGGAAGATCGCCATCTTCAACGTGATGGGCTCGCTGCTGAACGCGGGAGACGAAGTTGTGATCGCATCGCCCTACTGGGTGAGCTATCCGGACATCGTGAAATTTACGGGCGGGAAGCCGGTGTTCGTCCAGGCGTCCGAGAGCGACAATTTTTGTTTGCGCGCGGCGGCGGTGGAGAAAGCGATCACGCCGCGGACGCGGGTTGTGATCGTCAATTCGCCGAACAATCCGACGGGGGCCGTGATTCCGCAGGATGAGCTGGGGCGAATTCTGGAAGTCTGCCAGAAGCACGAAGTGTGGCTGCTCTCGGACGAGTGCTATTCGCATTTTACGTACGGCGATGCGAAGCCGTTTTCGGTGGCCAGCATTCCGGGATCGAAGGAACACGTCATCATCGCCGGCTCGCTTTCGAAAACCTTTGCGATGACGGGGTGGCGTGCGGGCTACACGCTGACGCCCGAGCCGCTCGCGACGGCGATGATCAAGCTGCAGAGCCAGACGATTTCGAACGTGAATTCGATCACGCAATATGCGGCGGTCGAGGCGCTGCGCGGGCCGATGGATTCGGTGGGGACGATGCTGGCGGAGTACGCGCGGAGGCGCGAACGGATTTTGACGGGGCTGCGAGCGATTCGCGGGATTGAATGCACGTCGCCGGACGGCGCGTTCTACGCCTTTCCGAAATGCATCGGGAAGAATGGAGAAATTCTCGATTCGGTGGAAGTGACGAAGGCGCTGCTGGGGCGCGAGCACGTGGCCGTGGTTCCGGGCGACGCGTTTGGAGCGCCGGGACATCTGCGAATCTCGTACGCAACGTCGATCGAACGGATTGACGAAGGGCTCCGGCGGATCGCGCACTTCTTCGGCGCGGAATCGTGAAGCTTCGCCCATCGCGACTCGAGCCGATCTTTGACGCGCGCCCCTGGGGCGTGCATTCGCTCGCGCCACTCTTTCCTGACCGCACGAATCTTTCAGAAAAAATAGGCGAAGCCTGGCTGACCGGCGAGAAATGCCGGTTTGCCGACGGGCCATTCGCGGGAGAGACGCTCGGCGAGGCCTGGAAGAAAATGCCGGCCGGGTGGGCCGGCGAATCGATACGGCGCGACGGTGCGTTTCCCATCCTGGTGAAATACATTTTCACGTCGGAGAAACTCTCGGTGCAGGTGCATCCCGACGACGAATACGCGGGGCGGCACGAGAAGCAGGCCGGAGGGCAGGGCAAAACGGAAATGTGGTATTGCATTTCAGCAGAGCCGGGCGCAGAAGTTCTTGTGGGGCTGAAGCCGGAAGTGACGCGGGAATCGTTTTACCGCGCGATTCACGAAGGGACGGCGGAAACGAACGTGGAGCGGGCCGGGATGCACCCGGGAGATGCGATATTTGTTCCAGCGGGAACGGTGCATACGATCGGCGCGGGACTCACTCTTTGTGAAATTCAGCAGCAATCGGACCTGACGTATCGCGTCTACGACTACAATCGCCGCGACGCGGAGGGAAAGAGCCGCGCATTGCATATTGATAAAGCGATGGAAGTGATTCGATTCGGCGAACAGCGCGGCGGGAAAATCGAGCCGGTCAAGATTCAGCGCGGAGCAATTTCGGAAACACTTTTGGCTGGATGCCGGTATTTCGCGGCGGAAAAATGGGAGTTTGCGAATGCGATTCCGGCGCAGACTTCGCGCGATCATTTCGATTTGCTGATTACGATTGCCGGGCGCGGCGCGATTGAAGCGAATGGCGAGAAAATTCGGTACGGCCCGGCGCAAGTCTGGTTTGTTCCGGCGGCGCTCGGCGAATACCGCATCGCCGCGGAGGCTCGAACCGAACTTCTGCGCACGTATCCGCCAGGCACGCTCGAGGATTTTGCGCGCGGGCTTGCGGAACGCGGCGTGAACGCGAGCCAAAGCGCACGCCTGGTGCACAATTGAAGAAAGCGGACAATCGGCTTCCCGTGTGCGCCGTCCTGCTCGCCGGCGGACGCGGCACGCGATTCTGGCCGCGCAGCCGCCAGCGAACCCCAAAGCAACTTCTCAACATCACCGGCCGCGACACAATGCTGCGGGAAACCGCCGCGCGCCTCGCGCCGCTTTTTCCGGGACGCAACCTTTGGGTGGTCACGAATGATGAGCAAGCCGGAGCGGTGCGCGCGCAATTGCCGCGGGCGGATGCGTCGCACATTCTCTCCGAGCCCGTGGGGCGCAATACTGCCGCGGCAATCGGACTCGCGGCGTTTCATCTGGCGCGGGAGCACGGCGATGCGCTGATGGCCGTGCTGCCCGCGGACAGCTACATCGCCGACGCGGCGCGCTACAGAAAAGTGGTGCGCGCGGCGCTCGAAACCGCGAGGACGCCGGGAAACCTGGTGGTGATCGGTGTGCCACCCGCGCGGCCGGAGACCGGATACGGCTATATCGAGCGCGGCGCCGCGGCGGGGCGGCGCCGCGGCGAACCGGTTTTCGCGGTGAAGAGATTTACCGAGAAACCCGCGCTGACGGTTGCGCGGCGTTACGTGAAATCGCGCGCGTATTACTGGAATGCGGGAATGTTTTTCTGGCGCGTTTCAACCTTTCTGAATTGCCTCAAGGAATTTCTTCCGGCAACGCACGCGGCGCTTGAAAAGCTGGCGAATTCGATCGGGACACGAAATTTTGCGCGCGACCTGGAACGAACCTACCCCCGGCTCGAAAATATTTCCGTGGATTACGCGATCATGGAGCGCGCGACGCGCAAAGGCAGCTCGAAGCATGTGTTCGTGATTCCTGCCGAGGTCGGATGGAGCGACATCGGCTCGTGGACTGCTGTGCATGAATTGCTCGCGCGACACACGGGCGAAAATGTTTCGGCTGGTCCGTCGTTTACGCTGGATGCGACCGGAAATTTTCTGTGGAGTCCGAAGAAATTTGTCGCCGCGATCGGCGTGGACGATCTCGTCGTGGTCGAGACGGCGGATGCGCTGCTGATATGCCCCCGGGAGCGGGCGCAGGATATCGGGAAAGTGGTGAAGTGGCTGGAAGAGCGGGGGATGAAGGGTCTTCTTTAGACGCGCCGAGCTGGATGACGAGGGATTCCCCGTCCTCGCGCGCGGTGACGACTCGGAATGACGACGCGAGTCCGGCGATGCGCGCCGCTCCAGTGCCTGCCGCTGCGGCACGAGTCAATGCGGCTGTTTTTCCGCCCGGCTGACATCACGTATACTGACCCACCGTGACGCAAATCAAGTTCGGAACCGACGGCTGGCGCGGCGTGATCGCCGAGGATTTCACGTATGCGAACGTGCGCAAAGTTGCGTACGCGATCGCGCGCTACGTGGTGCGCTCGGAACAGCCCGCGAATGGCGTTCTCGTCGGATTCGACACGCGATTCGGCTCGGAGCGGTTTGCGCGCGTGGCGGCCGAAACGATCGCGATGACCGGCACGCCGGTGTGGCTGGCGAGCGATGCAGCCCCGACACCGGCAATTTCGCTGCTGGTGCGGCTGCGCGGCGCGGCAGGAGCCATTCAGATTACCGCGAGCCACAATCCCTTTCGCTGGAATGGAGTGAAGTACAAGGCGTCGTACGGAAGCTCGGCGTCGCCGGCGATTGTGGCGCGAATTGAGGCGGAGCTCGAGAGTGTGTTGCGCGCGGGCGTTCCGCCGCTTCCGCCGCGGAGCGAGTTGATTCATTCGCTCGACGTCCGGACTCCGTATCTCGAGACGCTCGACAAGCTGGTGGATTGGGACCGGCTGCGTGCGGCGAAATTTCGATTCGTGGTGGATCCGATGCATGGCGCCGGTCGCGGAATCCTGCGCGATTTGTTTGCGCGCAACCAAGTGGCGTGCGATGAAATTCGCGGGACGCGCGACCCGCTATTTGGCGGAGTGAACCCCGAACCGATCGAGCCGCACGTGGAAGCGCTGCGGCGCGCCGTGGTGGACGGCGGCCACGACGCGGGCATCGCGCTTGACGGCGATGGAGACCGCATCGGCGCGATTGACCGCGACGGCACGTTCGTCACGCCACATCAGATTTTCTCGATCCTGCTTTGGCATCTGGCGGGCACGAGGAAAATCGCCGGCGACGTGGCGAAGACATTCTCGACGACGAAAATGATCGACAAGATCGCCGCGCGCTTTGAACGAAAAGTGTGGGAAACGCCGATCGGCTTTAAATACATCTGCGACCGGATGCTCGAGAGCGACATTCTGCTGGGCGGCGAAGAAAGCGGCGGGATCGGGACGAAGCTGTATCTTCCGGAGCGCGACGCGAGCGTGAGCGCGCTGCTGCTGGCGGAAGTGATGGCGTGGCACGGGAAACGGCTGGGAGAACTGGTGGCGCAGCTGCATCGGGAATTCGGCGAGCACCACTACGGGCGAGTGGATCTGGAGCTGCGTCCGGGGCAGAAAGAAAAAGCCATCGCGCACTATTCGAATGGAAAAATGACGCGGATTCTGGATTGGCCGGTGACGAAGCGCGAAGATCTCGACGGCATCAAGCTCTATCTCGGCGAAATCGGATGGGTGATGGTGCGCGCGTCGGGCACCGAGCCGATGCTCCGAGTGTATTCCGAAACGACGAGCGCGGAATTTACGAAGAGAGCGCTCGACGAAGTGGCCGCCGTCGTGACGCAACTCTGAGCGTTCGCCCGGAAGGGCAAACGCAAGATGCCTCGAAGCGCGTGAAGGAGAAGCACGAGGATGAAAACGGTCAATTTGAACGAGAAGTTTTCAAGAGTGAAGGAATATTGGAGCCCTAAAATCATCGGCGAGTTGAACGATACGTACGTCAAGGCGGTGAAATTCAAGGGCGAGTTCGTCTGGCATCATCACGACAACGAAGACGAACTATTTTGGGTGGTGCAAGGACGGTTGCGCATGCGATTCCGCGACCGCGATGAATTTGCGGGACCCGGCGAATTCATTATTGTGCCGAGAGGCGTGGAGCACATGCCGGTGGCGGATGAGGAAGTTCATATCGTGCTGGTGGAACCGAAAACGACGCTGAACACGGGCAACGTGCGAAACGAACGAACGCAGCCAGAATTAGAACGGATCTGAATGTTCGACGAAAGACCGGACGGAAAGTTGGGAACATGAAACGGCGGCTTTACACACTCGACGTTTTCACGACGAAACCTTTCGCGGGAAATCCGCTTGCGGTGGTCACCGACGGCGACGGCCTGGCGAAAGATCGCATGCAGGCCATCGCGAAAGAGATGAATCTCGCGGAGACGGTATTCGTCCAGAAGCCGACGAACAACCGGGCGCTGGCGCGGCTGCGAATTTTCACGACGACGCGCGAACTGCCGCTGGCGGGGCATCCGGTGATCGGAACGTGGTTTCTGCTCGCGCAGCTCGGAGTGGTACCCGCGTCGGAAGGGCAGGTCCGCGTGATGCAGGAAACCGGCGCGGGAATTCTGCCGGTGGAATTTTCGTTTCGCGATGGGCGGCCGGTGCGAGTGACGATGACGCAGCGGCCCGCGCGATTTTCGATTTCGCGGATTGCGAAGCCGGTGCTGGCGTCGGCGCTGGGATTGAAAACGAGCGATTTTTCGAGCGAGCTGCCGATTGAGTCCGTGTCAACGGGAATTTTCAATCTGATGGTGCCGCTCGAGTCGCGAAAGGCGCTCGGGAAAATCGAGCCGAATCTTCCGGCGCTGGCGAAAGCGCTGGGATCGAGCGCGACGCTGGCGTACTGCTTCGCGCTGGGAGGGCGAGGCCGGGCGTTTGCGCGGGGCATGGTGCCGTGGGGACTCATCGAGGATCCGGCGACGGGATCGGCAGCGGGCTCGCTGGGAGCGTATCTGGTATCGCACGACAAGCTGCGCCCCGGCGAGAAATTGAGCGTGACGCAGGGCGTGGAGATGGGGCGGCCGAGCGAAATCGAAGTTCAGATCGACGAGAACCGCGGAAGATATACGCCGCGCGTGAGTGGCTCGGCGGTTTGCGTGCTGGAAGGACAGATCGAGGCATAGCGGCGCAGAGGCGCGCAAGCTGAGCAAGGGCGTACGGGCTGCGGCAGCAAATTGGCTTGCGGATTAATTCGGCTTCTTTTTGTCCTGCAGGCTGGAGTTATCGATGTGCTGGCTGCGGTTGGCCTTCGCAGCGTCTTTTTCAGCCTTAACCGTGCTGGTTTGGGAAAGAGCGCGCTGATCTTTGTTCACCGCTTTTGCGTTTGCGTGGACGTCCTTGCGTTGGGTCTTCGTTGCGTTGCGCATGTCCTTGGCTTGCGTGCGCTGTGCGTCGGTATTGGCCTCTTTCTTCGCGACGTTCCTGGTGTCCTTGGCTTCGGCGTGATGCAATTTGCTCATATCACTGTTGTCGGCTTTATTGTCCTTGGCGGCGGTGCGGTTGTCGCGATTGACGGACTTTTGTTCGGGTTTTGTGAGCGGGCGCGTGGAAGTGGAATTGCCAGTCTTGGCCGTTTTTGCGCCGCTCGCGCCTGACTGTCCGGTGGCAGCGCTCGATGTGCCCTGCGACTGTGATTGAGGCTGCGACTGCGGCTGGGCTTGCGCGTACGCGCTCGCCGTCAAGACCAGCGCGCAAACCGCAGGGAACGCGGCACCGATGAAACATCTTCGAAGCATTGCCTGCAACATCGGAGAAACTCTCCTTCGGAAGCGGGAAGAACGCGCTTTCTAGTTAAACACCGGAGCCGGTCTCAAGTTGCGGTAAATCCAGAGTAGCACACGTATGCGTCACGTCCCAGGGCGGGCCGTGGCGCTATTTATCCTCGAGGCTTTTGCGCGCGGCATCGAGAATGCCGTTTAAAAATGCGGGCGAGTCCTCGGACGAGAATTTCTTCGCGAGTTCCAGCGCTTCATCGATCACCACCTTGGCGGGCGCGGTTCGGGTGCGGAGTTCGTAGATTGCCAGGCGGAGAATGTTGCGATCGACCGGGGAAATGCGTTCGAAACGCCAGTTGTGAGAGAGCCTGGAAACGAGCTTGTCGCTCGAGGCCGCTTCGGCAAGCGCGCCTTCGAAAAGCTGGCTGGCAAATTTGCGCGTGGATTCCGCGGCGCGCGCGGCTTTCCAGAAATGCTTTTCGACTTGCGCGGGCCGTTGCTCGCCAAGATCGCATTCGAAAAGCATCTGGAGAGCAAATTCACGCGATTTGCGGCGGAGCGTCATGCTAGCGGCGGGGCGCGCGCGGCTTCGGGGCCGCCGGCTTCCTGATGGATGGAGCGCCGCGCAGTTTGCGCGAAAGGCCGGCCATTTCGATGGCGGCGAGGCCAGCCTCGAATCCTTTGTTGCCGCCTTTCAGCCCGGCGCGGTCAATGGCTTGTTCGAGCGTGTCGCAGGTCAATACGCAGAACGCCATCGGCACGCCCGAATCCATCTGGGCGAGCTGAATGCCGCGAGCGACTTCGCTGGCGACGTATTCATAGTGCGACGTCTCGCCGCGCAGAACGCAACCGATGCAGATGATCGCGTCCGGGCGCCGCGAGTCGGCAAGCTTTTTCGCCGCGACGGGAATTTCGAATGAGCCGGGAACGCGAATGAGATCGATCTGGCTCTCAGCGGCGCCGGCGCGGCTGAGAGCATCGAGCGCTCCGGCGAGCAGACGGTCCGTGATGAAGCTATTGAAGCGGCTGACGACGATGCCGAAACGCAGTCCGGCGGCATTGAGGCCGCCTTCGGTCGCTGTCGGATTGAGTTTCTTGGGCATGGTTACGCGCGGCCGTCAACGGCCCTGAAATTTCGGCGGGCGCTTTTCGAGAAACGCGCGGGTGCCCTCGCGCATGTCCTCCGTTGTGCAGCAAAGGCCGAAGAGCGTGGCTTCGAGGAAGAGACCTTCCTCCTGGGTCATTTCCATTCCGTGTTCGACCGCTTCCATTGCGTATTTCACCGCCAGAGGCGCGTTGGCGATGATTTTCTGAGCGATCTTTTCCGCCGCGGGCAGCAAATCGGCGGGCTCGACGACATGATTCACGAGCCTGATGCGCAGCGCCTCGTCGGCCGAAATCATTTCGCCGGTCAAAATCAATTCATGCGCGACGCCCTTGCCGCAAAGTCGCGGAAGCCGCTGCGAGCCGCCATAGCCGGGGATGATTCCGAGCTTCACTTCGGGCTGGCCGATCCGCGCGGATTTACTGGCGATGCGCAGAGTGCAAGCGAGCGCCACTTCGCATCCGCCGCCGAGCGCAAATCCGTTGATCGCCGCGATGGAAGGCTTGCCGAGCGTCTCCAGGCGGTGCACAACTTCCTGGCCGACGAGAGAATATTCTTTGCCGTCCACGGGCGTGCGCTTCGCCAGTTCATTGATATCGGCGCCCGCGACAAACGCTTTTTCGCCCGCGCCGGTGAGAATCACGACGCGAACTTCCGCATCGTTGCGCGCCGCATCCAGCGCTTCGCCCAATTCCGAAACCGTTTCCGGGCTGAGCGCGTTCAGCACGGCGGGCCGATTGAAAGTGATTCTGGCGATGTGATCTTTCACTTCATACAAAATATTTTCGTAAGCCATATTCGCTCGCGTTCTCTTTTCTCGCGGGATCAGGTCAGCGACATCGCCTTCGGCTTCGCGGGATCGGAATAATCGTAAAAGCCGCGCCCGGCTTTGCGGCCATTCCATCCCGCCATCACCATGCGCTTCAAGAGCGGCGGCGAGGCGAAGCGCTTCTCGCGAAATTCGTCGAACATGATGTTGGAAATGTAGTAGGTGGTGTCGAGCCCGACGAAATCGAGGAGCGTCAGCGGCCCCATCGGATAAGCGCAGCCGAGCTTCATCGAGTTGTCAATGTCCTCGACGGACGCCACGCCTTCTTCGAGAGCGCGCACGGCATCGAGCAGATAGGGAACGAGGAGCCGGTTGACGATAAATCCCGTCCGATCGCTCGTGCGCACGGGCGTCTTGCCCAGCCGCGTGGCAAACGCAACCGTCTCTTCGTAGACTTTTGGATCCGTGGCGATCGTGCGAATCACTTCGACGAGCTTCATCACCGGAACGGGATTGAAGAAGTGCATGCCGAGAAAGCGGTCGGGGCGCGTGGTGAACGCGGCCATTTCGGTGATCGAAAGCGACGACGTGTTGCTGGCGAAAATGGTGTGCTCGGGACAAATCTTATCGAGCGCGGAGTAGAGCTCTTTCTTCGCCGGAAGCTGCTCGATGATCGCTTCGATGATGATGTCGCGGTCTTTTAGATCGTCAACATTGCTGGTGCCGCGAAGCCGGGCGCGCGTTTCGTCGCGAACCGCCTGCGTGATCGTGCCCTTGTCCACCTGCCGCTGAAGATTCTTCTCGATGGACTGCAGGCCTTTGGCGACGAGATCGTGCGAAACTTCGCGCACAACGGTGTCAAATCCTGCCAGCGCCGCGACGTGCGCGATCCCCGAACCCATCAGGCCGCAGCCTACCACCCCCACTTTCTCAATCGGCATTCCAATTCCTCCAGGAAAAGACAGGATGCGCGCGGCGTGCGATTGCAACGCGCGCTCCGCCCGCGCAATTCTAGCAAAACCGCCAGGAACAGGCTTGAATTGGTTGTCGCCGTTCCGACGCCTGGATATCTACAGAGAGAGAGGTTCGTGTTAAGGAGTGTTGAGCACCAGAAGCTGGGCGTCAGCTTGCTGGCGCAATTCGTCGAGGCCGGTTTCCGCGCGGTTGATCCATTCGGTCACACGATCTTCATTTTCATCGCCCTGCCGCGAAGTTGCTTCGGCAACGACGGCGCTCACGTGCAGGCCCTTGCCGTTCCACGGGGCTTGAACTGTGGCGGCCACCTGGCGCAACTTTTCCGCCAGAACCTTTGCGTTGCCGATTCCCGTATCCGGAAGAACGAACGCAAGCGACCACGCCGTGTACTTCACCATCAAATCCGTCTGGCGCACGGCGCCGCGCATGGATTGCGCGAGCTGCTCGATGTACCGATCGAGAGCCGCGTCGCCATGCTGATTCAGCAGTTCTTTTCCGCGCTCGATCTGCAAAATCACCAGCGAAAGCGGAGCGTTTTGCGCGCGGGCACGCGAAGCTTCGGCCATCAGACAATCGAGGTAGGCACCGCGGCTTACGAGGCCGGTTTTTTCATCGGCGAAGGCCAGTGTGCGCACGGCCGCCTGCGTCCGAGTGTGATTCACGGAGATGAGCAACTGGTCGCCGACCGCTTGCAGGAAAAAGCTCTCGTTGGGTTTCCATTTCCGCTCCCGCTCGCTTCCGACAAGAAGCGAACCCTCCGGTGTGTGTGTTTCTTTGTCCACCAGGCGGACACCGAGGGCCGATTCGAGTTTCAGGCCTCGCAACGGCCCGATTCCTGATTCGTCCAGCTCGATTCCACCGAATGCGTTCGGCGGTACAGTCGACAACTGAGTGAGGACCGCGGAAATCTGCGCGCCGCCGGCCGGCACCACGCCGGGGCCAGTAAACTCTGCCATCAGCGGTGCGGTTTCTTTCCCCATCGAAACCGAAACGATGCAGCGCGAAGCGTTCAGATATTTTCCGATTTCCTTCACGGCTACGGAGACGACTTCGCGCGGAGTGGCCTGGCGATACATCAGCCGAGTAAACTCGGCAATCTCGGCGAGATCGCGCTGCGTTTCGGCGTCAAAGCCAACGTTGAGAGCCTGCGGAGCGTACGAAGACTGCGGCGGGTTGGCAGCGGCCGAGGGCGCAACTACAGGCCGTTGCGCGGGCTTCACCGGTTTGCCATTGGGCCACCAGTTCGCGCGCTCGTAAACCGTGCGCAGCCGGTCGTTTTTCTCTTCTTCGCCGGGAAACATTTCGGCGATGCGCTCGAGCCGCTCAACCGCCTTGGTGTGCAGCGAATACTGCAGGAAGATTTCGACCTGGACGAGCAAGTCTTCGAGCGCCTGCTGGTGACGCATTTCTTCGGACATTGGCGCGCTGCGCTCGCTCGAAGCGCCGCCGAATCCCTCGGGCCGCGACGGAATGGTGGCAGCCTTGGCGGCGCGGGAGAGAATGCTTTTTAGAAATGACGGCTCAGCCTGCCCTTCGAGCCGCCTGATGCGTTCCTGATTGCGGTAGTCGTAGGGATCGATGTCCACAAGGCGATCGAGGACGTCGCACGCCTCTTTCACATGTCCCGCATCGAGATAGAGATCGAAGAGGCGCACCAGCGAATCGAAATATTTGGCCTCGCGATTCAGCTCTTCGTAGAGCGTGGCGATGAGACTCGCGAGAGGAATGGAATTCGGATGAACGGTGGCCATGCGGTCGGCCTGGGCCGCGAATTCGTTCTCGCGCCCGGCAATCTTCATCCAGGACTTTGCCTGGTTCAAAACGTCAATGGCATTGTCGTCCTGCTCGGCGCGAAAATAAGCGCCCGCAAGTTCGAAGAGCTTGGCAAAGCTGTCCTGCCGCTGGCGGTAGAACGCGACGAAGGCCTCGCGAGCGCGATCGAGTTGTCCCATGCGGAGCAGGGCCTCGCCGAAGAGAGCGAGAAAGGTTGTGTCACTCTCGTTCCCTGAGAAGGGCTCAAGAAGTTCGACCGCGTCCGGCGCGTCGCCTTTGCGCAAGCGCGCTTCGGCGAAGAAAAGCGCAATCGTCCGTTCCTTGGGAAGAAGCCGGTGCGCCCGGCCGAAATGCTCGAGCGCCGAATTGATCTGGGTCATGCCGTGGCTAAGCTGGCCCGCGCGCAGAAAGCTACGGGCCGCCAGTTCCGTCTGGCCGAGCTTTTCGGCCAATTCGCCGATCACCACATGCCGGCCCGCATTATCGGCGTCGAGTTGCGCGATTTTCTCGTAGCAGTCGAGCGCCTCGGCGTCCCGGCGCAATTCCAGAAAGCGATCGGCCGCGACGTCGTATTGTTCGATGGCCTCGCCGATGCGGCTTTGCTTCTGCAGGGCGGTCGCGTAGCGCAGCAGCCGTTCCGGCGGTTGCGGCACGCCGCGCAGAAAGCGGCCGTAGATAGCCGACGCTTTCGCCGCATCGCCCGATTCGAGCAGCCGGTCGAATTGCAGCCCGTAAAAATGGGCCGCGCTGACCGGATCGCTCAGGCGCAGATAAAGATCGGCAAGCGCCTGAATGGCTTCCTGATTGGCCGGAGATTCGTCGAAAATGGCCTGGTATTCGGCGACCGCATCCCGGAGCTTATTTTTCTCCAGGCTGCGACGCGCTCGCTCGAGTTGCTTGGCGATGTCTTGAGCCATCCGAACTCACAGATTCTACGGGGGCTGCCGGAGCACACGGGCTTCCCGGGCCCCTGAGGCGGAAACGTGGACTGGACCTCGCTCGCCTTCGGAAAATACGAATATACAACGCAGGACGCAGAGCGCCGCCAACGAAATTGGACTCGGTTGCGCAGGAATTCACTGCGAGCAGCGGGAGGCTAGGGGCAGGGCGCCGCGGCCGGGCGTTTTTGAATCTCCGCAGGCAAATCGGTCAACTGCTGGCGCAGGGTTCGAACCGAGAGGCCGCTCCGGATCACTGCCCCGAAACCGAGGAAGACGAACGGCAGCGTCAACGCGAGAAATGCGAAGACGGAAAACCCGGTGGCGGTCGAGCGTTCAATCGGAAATACGCTGAGCCCCAGCACGCAGAAAAATTGGTAGGAGCCGATGTTTGCCGGCGCATTCGGGAGCGATATGCCCAGGTTGATTACGAGGAGAACGACGGCGGCAGCGAGAAACGGAAGATTCATTCCATACGCCTTCATCATGAACCACAGCGCGACCATCTGGCACACGGGCATGAGCATGGAGAATATAACGGCGGGATAGAAACTTGGCGCCGTGCCCATCGTGTGCAAACCGATCAGCGCCCGCATCCATCGGTTCGGAAGATGATGCTTGGTTCCCGGCGGCCCGCCGAAGTAGTTCGGATTGCCGGCCAGCTTGTACTCGAGATACAAAATGATTCCGACAACGATCGCGAGCAGGATCAGCGCGGCAATGCCCAGCGCGTCCGCCACTCTCCGGAAACGCAACGGCAACTCAACGAAAAGCGACGCTCCCGCGAGCGCCGCCGTGGCAATCACGAGATCGATTAGCCGTTCGACACCGACTGAGCCCAGCACCCGGCCGAACTTGATGCATTCCCAGCCGGACAGCAAAACGCTGCGGAGCAGCTCGCCGGGCCGCAGCGGGAATACCAGGTTGGCGAAAAGCCCGGCAAAGATCGCGCGAGTGGAACGAATCAGCCTCACGCGGCCGAATGGCGTGAGCAATAGCTTCCAGCGCAGACCTTGCACGAAATAGCTCAATACGTCGAAGAACATGCCGAGGAAAACCCATCGCCAGCTGACGTTTGAAAATTCGCGGATGGTGCGGCGCAGATGGAAATCGCGAAACACCCAGACGAGCGAGATTATAGCCAGTCCGTAGCCCAAGATGCGCAGGGCGTTAGACTTGGGCGCAGGCGCGATTTGTGTCGTGTCGCCCAGAGGTAGTTGTCCTGAGTGAAGTGCGCCACGGGGCTGATCCGGGCGCCAGAACCGGGCCCTAGCCTACGATAACGGGCCCACGCAGGCAATCCCGGCGCCGGTAAGGCAGGGGCGGGGCCTCAGATGGGCTCACCGAGGCCGGTTGAATGGCAAGTCGTGGAGCAAGAGGCTGGCGATTCCGCTCCGGGGACAGGCCGCGGCTACCTTCCCTCGGGAATCGGCGTGGTGGGTATGTGCAATGAACTGACGAACCGCGGAAAAAATTCGAAGGCCGCGGCGGTGGCCAGCAATTCGATGATTTGAGGCAGCGTAAATTCCTTCTGCAGCTGCTTATAGAACGCGTCGTCGATCTCGTCGGCCGAGCGATGGAGCCGGTCGGCAGCGCGGAAACCGAGCTTCTCGCGTTCCGTATACGGCCCCACCTCGAAATTTTCAACCGCATCAATCTGTGCGGGCGATGCGCCGCGCAGCTTCGCCAGATAGGAGTGCGACGACACGCAGTATTCGCAGTTGTTGAGCATGGCTACGCGCGCGGCGACCAACTCCTTGTACCAGGCCGGCAACGCACCTTCGCTCAAGAGCGGCTTCAAGAAGGCTGCGATTCCGAGCGCCAGCGGCGGATCGTGGCCCAGCATTTTGAACATGTTGGGAACGACGCCGCGATCTTCGAGCAGCTTGTCGTAAATCGCGGCAATTTCCGCGGGAACTTCGTTTCGCTCGAGGAGCGGAACGCGATCGCCCGGATAACCCTTATAGGTTTTGCGGCCCATTAGAACGCGTACCTCAATGAAAATTGCATCACGCGCGGATTATTCACCTGTGTCTGAATCTCGCCAAACGTCGCGGGATTCTCGATATCGGTGAACGACGGATTCCCGAACACCGGATGGTTCCAGATGTTAAAGAAATCCGTGGTGAACCGCAAATCCTGCCGCTCGGTGATATGGAAATACTTGATGATGGAAAAATCCCAGTTTTGCTGGAAGGGCCCGCGCAGGATGTTCCGGCCAAGATTTCCGAAGCCGGTAGCAATGCCATCGTCGCCAATGATGGGAGCGGGTTGGAAGTCTGCGGAATTGACGTAGTGAGTCAGCTTTGTCGCGAGGCTTCCACTCGTGTAGGCCTGCGAGAGCGAACCTCCCTGAGCAATGCTGGCGCCGGCGGTGATGGTCGTCTCGCCGTCGTACGCCGTGCCGGCCGCCGAATCAATAATCGAAAACGGCAAGCCGGACTGGAAAATTGCCACGCCGCTGACTCCCCAATCGCGCAGCGCGATGCCCTTCCACCCCGTCGCGCCCTTCGCAAACGGCAAGGTGTAGACGTAGCTCGCTACCAGCCGGTGCGTGCGGTCGAAGTCTGAAAGGCCACGCGAGTCGTTGATGTCGGCCTGATTGTCCCAGGCTGTATTGAAGGCCGTGTTGCCGGTGGAGGTCGAGTCGGTGGATCGCGCGAAGGTGTACGCGGCCTGGAAATATCCCCCGCCCCAATTCCGCGAAAGAGTAGTTTGCAGCGAGTTGTAATGCGAGTAGGCGTCGTTCGCGAACAACTCAAAGCCTGAGTATCCGTTCAGGCCCTGATAAATCGAGCGTGCCGGGCCATTCGCGACCGTCGTCGTCGTAATCGTGAATGGCTGGCCGCCGGCACCGGTCACGGTAATCGGATCCGCAGGCGTCGCCAGAACCGACTGAATCGAATCGCGCGTTTCGCGCAGGTGGATTGAATGGCTGCCGACATACCCGACTTCGAGCACCCACTTGCCCGGCAGGCTGCGCTGCGCCGTCAAATTCCACTGCTGCGTGTTCGGAACGATAAAGTGCTGCGGCACCTGCAGGCCGAAGAGGTTGATGGAATTGTTGTTGTAGATCGGCGCCTGCGACGTCTGGCCGTTCGTGAAGCCCGTCAACTGCGAAATGACCGGAATGAACGCCGGATCGATCACGCCAGCCGGCGGCAAGCCATTCGGGTTCCCGTTACCGATGACAAAGAAATTCGCAAGACTCCCCGGCGCTCCGCCTGCGAATGCGATCGGAAGCAGCGGCGACTGGAACGAGAGCTGGTCGACTGCTCCCACATCTTCGCGAACGTAATAAATTCCGTAGCCGCCGCGAATCGTAGTGGTGTGTTTGTCGAAGAGATCGTAGGCGAACCCCACTCGCGGACCGAGGCCCGTCGAGTAATTGTTTCCGAGCGTCGTGCCGCTCGCCGTGCCGGTGAATCCCGGAATGCCGAACTGATCGACTCCGGCCGGATAGATGAACGGGTATTGGCCCTGCAGGAGCAAATTGGGATCCACGTTGCCAATGTGATCGAGCAGATCGTGGAACGCACCGTTCACTTCGACGCGCAGACCAACGTTCACCGTCAGGTCGCTCCGGACTTTGTAATCGTCTTGAATGAAGAGACCGTAGTTGGCGATGCGGTATTCGTGATTGTAAACGCCGCCACCGCCGAAGCTGAAGGCCGGCGCGCCGAGCAGGAAGCTTTGGAAATCGGTAAGGCCATTGGGAAACGCCGAGTTGAGCGAGGCGAGCGGCGAAGGTCCGTCCGCGAAATAAACCTGGCCGTTGAATACCTGCGGGAACAGCTTGTTCAGAAGCACGCGGTTCACTTCGACGCCGAATCGCACTTGATGCGGACCGTGGATCGTGCTCACGGTGTCAACAAGGTCGAAGTTGTTTTGCGCCTGATACTGATTGGCCTGCGGCGTAGGCCCGATCTGGTAGCCGGAGGAGAAAAATGTGAATTTGTAGATGTCGTCGGTCAGATTACTCGTCGGGCGGTTGATGCCGAGGTCGCCGGCGGTCACGATGGGAACATTCAGGTCGCTGTTGTTGATGCGCACGAATCCGAAACGAAACTCGTTCACAAAGCCCGGCGAAACGACGTGCGTCTCGGTTGCGCTGAGGAACCGTGAATTGATCGGCGTCTCGAAAGGAAAGTTCAGGTCGGTGGCGTTCACGCTGCCGCCGAGCGAAGCCGTCAAGCCGCCCGCACCGAACGGCTTGAGGGCAGACGAATCGCTGAAGAAGAAACGCACCGCAACCTTGTCTTTCTCGGTGTTGAAATTGCGATCCCAGTTTGTGGTGAACTGGTTGTCCGAAAATCTTCCCGCGCTGCTGTAAACGAACGGCGCCGAGTTGATGATCGGCGGACCGTTGGGCTGCAGCACGTAACCCGGAGTTCCCGCAAGCGTCGGGATCAGAAATCCTCCGCCCGCGCCGCCGAACTGGTTGCTCTGGAAATTGAGCAGCGCAAGAACGACGGGATCGATCGGCGTAGTCGTATTGCCGAAAAAGGCCTGGGAGAGCGACGCCTGGTCGCGCGTCGCCGGAAGAATCGGAAACGTTGTGCTGATAAATGTGCCGTTGTCGATTCCACTCCGCTGCCGGGATCCCTGGTAATTGCCGAAAAAGTAGCCGAACTTGCCATCGGATCCCAGCGGACCGCCGCCGCTCCCGCCAAAGATGTTCTGCTTCAAATCACCACGGCTCACTCCTGCGGCGTTTTGGAAAAACGTATTCGCGTCCAGCGCGTCGTTACGGAAAAATTCGTAGGCGTCGAAATGAAATTGGTTCGTACCGGATTTGAGGATCGCGTTGATGTTGCCGCCGCCGTTGCGGCCCTGCGTGGCGTCGTAAAGACTGGTTTGGACCTTAAATTCCTGAATCACGTCGGGGCTGGGCAGCGGCGTGTTGGTCAATTCGGCCACGTTGTAATCGGTCGCCGTCACTCCCTCGATCAGGTAATTGTTGTTGTCTTCGCGCTGGCCGTTCACTTGAATGCGAACGTCGCCGCGTCCGAGTTGCCCGGCGTTGTTGAGGCTGCTTTCCGCTCCGGTTGAAAGCGTCAGCAATTGCTGGAAATTTTGTGTGGCGAGAGGCAGGCTGCGCACCGTATTGGTGGTGATGTCCTGGCCAGTGGTCGCGTTCTCGGTATCAACATCAACGACCTGCGCCGATACGGTGACTTCCTGAGAAAGCTGGCTCGGCTTCAGCGTGATGTAGATGGTGGTCGTCTCGGTGACACGCACGTCAATTTCGGTCGTCTTGTTTTCGCCGAATCCTTTCGCGTTCACGGTCACCACATATACAGACGGGGGCAGCAAGGTTGCCGCGAAAGTTCCGTTGCTGCTGGTCCGCAGAGTTCGCGTGAGGTTTCCTGTTCGCTCGTCCGCGATCTGAACATCCGCGCCCGCTACAACGCCGCCACTCGAATCGAGCACGGTTCCGTCCAACGCGCCCGTCGCGCCGCCTTGCGCGAACAGGCCACGCGCTCCTGCGGCGAACAAAACGAGACCCAGAAATACCGGCAGCAATCGCAGTCGCTTCATAGGAAACCTCCATGAGTCAGCCGAGCAGACACCCGTGCCCGCTCAAATTGGCTGCAGGCTACACCGAAACGAGAATGAACGGAAGCGCACCCAGCCGTTCTTTCGAGAGGACGGAGATGACTCCCGGTCAATCAGCCGCTTGAATTCGCGAGCAACACCCCGCGCCCACGAATCGTACGGGCCTTTTATCGCTGACCGTAGAGATGCGGGTTGAGACGAAATGGACTCAGCGAAAGGTATCGGAGAAATGAGGATTTTTTCGTCGAAGGGTTATGAAACGAAGGACCGTTCACTTAGAGGAGCGGCATGGCGGCTTTCCTGATTCGAAAACCGCCCAGCTGAATTCCGGTTTCGCAGCTACCACTCGACAGTTAGATTGATTGTTGTCGTGTGAGTGAGGCTACCCGACGTGCCGGTCACCGTCAGCGTACACATTCCCAATTCCGCAAAGCTCTTTGGAGTGATGGTGAGAACGCTCGAGGTCGCCGACGATGTAGGCGAGAAAAGGAGGATCGTATCTCTCGGCGCGCCCGTTGCGGTGAAGTTTACCGTCCCCGTGAAGCCGTTCAAAGGAGTCACCGTGATGGTATTCGTGCCGTGCTGGCGTTTCGCAACCGAAACGCTACCCGATGACGACGACAAGGAGAAATCCGGCGTTGGCGCATTTACCGTTACCGTTATGATCGCTGAGTGAGTCAAGCTGCCCGACACTCCCGTGATCGTGATCGTCGCCGGTCCCAGAGTGGCCGTGTCGCTGACGGTCAGCGTGAAAACACTCGTGCTCGTGGCCGGATTGATCGAGAACCCTCCGGTCGCGTTCTCCGGAACGCCTGCGGCGCTGAGCGTCACGCCGCCGCTGAAACCACCAAGCGATGAAATCGTGACCGTGTAAGTTCCGCTTGTCCCTTGAGTGAGCCCAAGAGCTGACGGCGTAACTGACAGGATGAAGTCCGGAGTTGCTGAACTGGGCCACGCGGCTACGAGATTCGATACGTTGGGCGTGCCGATGCCGGTCGCAAAATCCCAGCCCGTGCCCGTGCCATACGCCGGCTGGTAGGCCGAGTTCGAAGTCGAGAGCACTCCGTAGGCGCCGGATGGATCGTAGCAATTATGCGTGCCGCTGCAGTTCACATCCATGTCGCCCTGCGTCACGTCGTAGAAAATGCAGTCGTTCTGGGCGCCGTTGCCGAGCGTCGAATTGCAGGAGGTGCTGCCACTCGCACCGTACTCAGTCGAAGCCAGGCTGTAGAGAATCGGGTTGGGATTTCCCTGCTTTCCTCCGGCGCCCTGGTTGATCAAGGCTTGAAATCCCGCCCAGATCGGCGAAGCGAATGAAGTGCCGCCTCCACCCACCCAGCCGTCTGGCGCGCCTGTGCATGGTGTCCCGCCGTTTGCCACGTCGGAGTCGCAAAACAGGTATAAGTGGCTCCAAACGCCGTTTGCGGCAAAGAGCGAAACATCCGGGATGTCGCGCACACTGTCAGAAGGATTGCCGAGAATGGATTGCCACAAAGGTTTCGCGTAGCCTTCGCAGGTTCCGCTCACTACGCCGCTCGTGCTCGGCGATCCGGTTGCGCACCCGCTCGGTCCGCCACTGCCGGATGCGGTGTTGAGCAGGCCTTCCTCAGCGACCAGTGAGCTATTGCAGGCGCCATTCGTGCCGTAAGTTGTCGAAAAGCCGAGGGTCGAGGATATGAGCTGGCTGGCGCACGAATCATTCCACGGAATCTCGGGGACATACGAGAGCGCCGAGCCATAATCCGCTGTATTGGTCGAATTCCAATAACTGCTGTTCGTGCCCGCGTAGGTATCACCGAAATCGGTGCCCCCGACAGAGACATTGTAAGGAGTCGAAGTGAATCCGCTTACTCCGATGCCATGAGTCGCGTTGGCTTCATCGGCATCGCAGCTCACCGCACCTTCGTCGCCGGAAGCGACGAAAACGGATACGCCCTCGCCCGCGGCCTGCTGATATACCGAGTTGTACATCGCGTTCTGCGCCGCGCCGTTCTCGGCTTCGCATTCGCCATAGCTGACGCTGAAGATCGCCGGCGGCGTTTCGCTATTGATCAGATTCTGGATCGCGATCAAGCCGCCGAATGTGAACGTATCCGAGCAAGACTCAAGATCGATTTGTGCGCTCGGCGCCGCCGCGCTAGCGTACTCGGCGTCCAGGATGGCTTCTATATCATCACCGTTGACGCCCGGATCGATGCAATTGTTCGTGCCGGACGGAGGCGGCGGACTTCCTTGCGAGAACGAGCCCAGACTGAAACTGGAAAGGCCGAAAGTCGATCGGAACGTGGCCCAATCGGCCGCCGCGTAGACATTCGTATCTTCCACCACCACGACTGTTTGACCTTGTCCCGAAATACCGGAGCTAAACAGCGGCGTCAGGTTGTAAATCGTCGCCAGGTCCGCCGGCACCACGGCATACAACGTTTCGCCCTCGTACGAGAACGTGTACTGCGGCTTCATTTTGTAGAGCGGGTGCGGCATAAAATCGTTCAGCGAAACGACACCCACCACCGCCGGCGCGAGCGCGGCGGGGATTTGCGGATCGCTCATATTCGCGATGTGTTTCACGCCATTCACATCCAGCGCGTGAATCTCCGTCCGGAACGCCTCGCGCACTTCCCCGGCCGTGCCTGAAAAATCGATCGCCATCCGGCTCGGATACACCACGTTTACCGTGAGTCCGTGCGACGTGAGCCATCCGGTTATGGCATCGAGGTCCGACTGCGCCAGACCGTATCGTTCGCCGATTTCCCGGGCGGTAAGCCACTTGTGGTGGTTCGGCGAGCCGGGCTTAACCAGCTCCTCGATGTATTGGCGGAACGCTTGTTCCAGTTCGGGAGCGCGCTGCAGCTGCAGCAGCATGTGCTGCATTTGAAAATCGTAAGGAATCGCGCCGCGATCGTTCGCCGCCTTCGCTTCCGGCCGCGTGTTGCCGCGCAGCGTGATGAGTTTCCCTTCGTCTATCTTCTGGGTGATGAGCGGACGAGGAGAAGCCGTGCTCTGTGCCGCTGTGGGGGATGCGCCCAGCAGCCCGAAAAAAACCATAACTGCGCCACTCGCGATATATGCCAGGACATTCTCGGGTCGCATACTTTCCCTCTTTGTACGGCAGATTCTCGTGATTCTTCCGCAAAGCAGACTTATCGGCCTCGGCGGCACACACGTGAGAGAGAAATCGCGGCGAACGACTCCACGTTTACGAGGCCTGAGAGACACCTTCCGGAAACGACTTTCTTCGGCTAGTTCATCCAGGACGCCTCACCCCTGAGGCATGACGATAGGCAAGTTTATTTGCTGAAGAAGGTGGCGTTCAATAGTACTCGTGAGTTACCGTGTTGGCGCCGAAACCCCGCTGGCCGCGCGCCGCAATCTATGTCAAACTCAATCGCTTAAATAGCGCGGCCGAAGCGCCGCGGGCCGCCGTCGCGTGCGCTAGGCGCGTTAATTTCCAAACCCCACGCAGGCATTTGGCGTCGCCCGCCGTCCGCAGGTAAACTGGCCGGTCAGGAACCGATGGACCCCCGCTACATCCGAAATTTTTGCATCATCGCGCACATCGATCACGGCAAATCCACGCTTGCCGACCGGCTGCTCGAATTAACCGGCGCGCTCACCCAGCGAGAGATGCACGAACAAGTGCTCGACTCGATGGATCTCGAGCGCGAACGCGGCATTACCATCAAAGCGAAAAGCATTCGCCTGCATTACACGGCAAAAGATGGCCAGGAATACCGGCTGAATTTGATCGACACTCCCGGCCACGTCGATTTCTCCTACGAAGTTTCGCGAGCGCTTTCGGCCTGCGAGGGCGCGCTGCTTGTGGTGGACGCGAGCCAGGGCGTCGAGGCGCAAACCGTGGCCAATGCGTTTCTGGCTTCGCGGCACAATCTCGCGATCGTTCCCGTAATCAACAAAATTGACCTGCCCGCGGCGCTGCCGGAGCAAGTCAAAGAGCAAATCGAAAGCGTGCTCGCGATTCCCGCCGACGATGCGTTGCTCATCAGCGCGAAGAGCGGGTTGGGCGTCGCGGAGGTGTTGGAAGCGATCGTCGCGCGCGTTCCGGCGCCGGTGGGCTCATCGGATGCGCCTCTGCGCGCCCTGATTTTCGATTCCTGGTTCGACGCTTACCGCGGCGCCGTCGTGCTGGTGCGCGTGATGGAAGGCCGCATCACTCCGCATATAAAAATCCGCCTGTGCGCGAATAATGAAATCTACGAAGTCGAAGATCTCGGCGTGCTCACTCCGAAACCGATCGTCCTCCAGGAGCTAGCCGCGGGCGACGTGGGCTTTATCATCGCCAACATCAAGCGCGTGGCCGATGCCCGCGTGGGCGACACGATCGTCGAAGCCGATCGCCCCGCGCTGCCGCTGCCGGGATTCGAAGCCATCAAGCCGATGGTTTTCGCCGGGCTCTATCCCGTGAACGCCAGCGATTACGAAGTCCTTCGCGACGCGCTTGGCAAGCTTCAGCTCAACGATGCCGCGTTTTTCTACGAGCCTGAAAATTCCGTCGCCCTCGGCTTCGGCTTTCGCTGCGGCTTTCTCGGCCTGCTTCACATGGAAATCGTGCAGGAGCGGCTCGAGCGCGAATTCGGCATCGATCTCATCACCACGGCGCCGAGCGTCCGCTATCGCATCACCACAACGGCCGGCGACGTGGCCGAAGTGGACAATCCCACGAAATTTCCACCGCCTACTTCGATTGCGAAAATCGAAGAGCCGATTCTCACCGCCATGATCATCACCAACGACGAATCCGTCGGCGGAATTCTGCAGCTCTGCGAAGAGAAACGCGGCATCCAGAAAAATTTCGAATATCTATCGCCGACGCGAGTCATGCTGACGTACGAGCTGCCGCTCAACGAAATTGTTCTGGATTTTTACGACCGGCTGAAAAGCGTTTCGCGCGGCTACGCGTCGCTCGATTACCATCTCGCGGGTTATCGCGCGTCCGATCTCGTGAAGCTCGATGTGCTGGTGGGCGGTGAGCCGGTGGACGCGCTGACGTTGATTTGCCACCGCGAGCAGGCCTACGAACGCGGCCGCGAGCTTGTATCGCGTCTTCGCAAGCTCATTCCGAGGCAAATGTTTGAAGTCGCGCTGCAGGCTGCGATTGGCAGCCGCGTCATCGCCCGCGAAACGATCAGCCCCATTCGCAAAAACGTTCTCGCCAAGTGCTACGGCGGCGATATCACCCGCAAGCGCAAGCTCCTCGAAAAGCAAAAAGAGGGGAAAAAACGGATGAAGCGCGTCGGCCGCGTGGATATTCCGCAGGAAGCCTTCCTCGCCGTTTTGAAAGTCGCGTCCGAATCCGACGATTAGCTACGGAGCCATTCCGTTCGCTGCGGCCATAGCAGAGACCGAACGATCCCGCCGGTGGTGCTCCGCACTACTTCTCCGTATTCTTGCTCGTAACTCTCGCGCCGATCTCGCCGCGCGCGAGCCGCACCGAGACGTCCTCTCCGATGGCGACCTGCTCCGTCGAGCGCAATACACGCCCTTCCGCGTCGTAGGCGATCGAATAGCCGCGCTCGAGAAGTTGGAACGGGCTGCGCTCCTGAAGACGCAGCGCCGCCGTTTCGAGCCGCCGCCGCTTCGCCGCCAGCCCACGATCGGCACGCACGCGCAATTCCGCCGCGGCCTTTTCGTAGCGCCGGCGCAGCCGCTCGAGGCGCGCGCGCAAATCGAAGGCGGCCACGCGCATCGCCGCGCCATTCAATCTCCGCCGTTTCCGGCTGACGAAGCGCCCGAGCGCGCCGTAGAGCTCCGCGTTTCGCCGCGAGAGCCGCAGCCGGAAAGAATCGGCGCGGCCGCGCAAATCGAACGACGCCACGCGCGCGCTTGAAACCGTCAGCCGCCGGTGCGCGTCTTTCATCCTCGCGCGCAGCGCCTCGGTCAGCGCGCTCGCATATTCATCCACCGTCTGGCGCCGCCGCCGCACGAACTGCTCGAGCTGCCGGAACGCACGATGCGATTCGAGATCGCGCACGCGATGCCGCCACTCGAGGACGAGATAGCGCAGCCGGCGCTCCGCGGACCGTTGCAGTTCTTCTATGTGCTTCTCGAATTCCTGGCGCGTCCGCACGACGATTTCCGCCGCGGCCGATGGCGTCGGCGCGCGCACGTCCGCGACGAAATCCGCGATTGTGAAGTCGGTCTCATGGCCCACGCCCGTGATCACCGGAATCACCGACGCCGCAATGGCCCGCGCGACGATTTCTTCGTTGAACGACCACAGATCTTCGAGCGAGCCGCCGCCGCGCGCGACGATCAGCACGTCCACGATCGCGGCGCGGTTGAAATACTGCAGCGCCGCGACGATTTCCTTCGCCGCTTCGTCGCCCTGCACTTTCACGGGAAAAATCTGCACGTGGACGTTTGGAAATCGCCGCTTCAGAACGCGCAGAATATCCTGGATGGCTGCGCCCGTCGGCGAAGTCACCACTCCAATGCGCCGCGGCAGGATCGGAAGCGGCTTCTTGCGCTCGGCGGAGAAAAGACCTTCCGCTTCGAGCTTCTTCTTCAGTTGCTCGAACGCCAATTGCAGCGCGCCGAGGCCCACCGGCTCGATTTGTGAAACGTAGATCTGGTATTCGCCGCGCGCATCATAAACGCCAATCGTGCCGCGCACCGTGACATGCAGGCCATCCTCGGGCCGGAATTTCACGCCGCGCAATTGATCGCGGAAGCACACGCAACGCAGCTGCGATTTCACGTCCTTCAGCGTGAAATACAGATGACCCGATTGCGCCGAATGCAGATTCGACACTTCGCCTTCGACCCAAACATCCGGAAACGTGCCTTCGAGCAGTTCGCGAATCTGCGCGGTCAGTTCGCTGACTTTCCAGACTTGCCGCTTGGGCGCCAGGTTGAGCGGCTCGAGATTGAAAGTGAATTGACTCATTGACTTGGCGAAACCGGGCTCGTTGCGTCGTTCTGGGAATCTAGACTTGCAAAATTGAAATCCGAAATTCCGATCCTGTCCGGCACTGAAATCCAAAACTTCAGGCCTGAAATCCTGATCTCGGAAGCGCCTGGCACTCCGTTCGGTGAACTCTTAACTGTCAACTCTGAACTATCAACTGCTGACTCCGTATTCTGCGCCCGTCCTACCTGCGAAACTGGCCGATGATCCAAAAAATCAGCGTCAGCCCGACGCTCAGCACCACGCACGTCACAATCGGAAAGTAAAATGATCCATGCCGCCCTTGGTAAGAAATGTCCCCCGGCAGCCGCCCCAATCGGAACGGCAGCCTCGCTCCGAAATACAAGAATCCGCCGGCAGCGGCCATCAGGACGCCCAAAACCAGCAGCAGCCTCCCGAGTTCGCGCGCCGGCTCCATCGTGCGTTTAGCCCAACTCGCTGCCGGCAAAAAAGTACGATATCTCAAATGCCGCGGTCTGCGGCGCGTCCGAACCGTGCGTGCAGTTGAATTGAATGCTGGTGCCCAGTTCCCGGCGAATCGTGCCCGGTGCGGCTTTCGCCGGGTCCGTCGCGCCCATCGTCTCGCGCCATTTGGCGATGGCATTCTCCGCTTCGAGCACCATGGGCACCGACTGTCCCGAGCTCATGAACTCCACCAAGTCCTTGAAAAATGGCCGCTCGCGATGCACCGCGTAAAATCCTTCCGCCTCCGTCTTCGAAAGCGAAACGGACTTGATCGCCACAATTTTGAATTTCGCCGCGTGAATCCGGCTCAGAATATCGGCTGTGAGCCCGCGCTTCGTCGCGTCCGGCTTGATGATTGCCAAAGTTCTCTCGACCGCCATTCGAATCGTTCTCCTCGAAAATGAATTTAGCTATTTGTGCCGCTTCGTCGCGCGCGCCGCGCTTTTCTTTCCGCGCGCGCCCTTTTTGATCAACGCCGACGCCATCGCATGCCCGATTTCCGCCGGGCTTTGAACGGTATGAATCCCGGCGGCCTTCATCGCTTTGTATTTGTCCGCTGCGGTGCCTTGCCCGCCGCTGATAATTGCGCCCGCGTGGCCCATTCTTCTTCCCGGCGGCGCAGTCTGCCCGGCAATAAACCCCACCACGGGCTTGCGCACGTGCTTTTTGATGTACGCCGCCGCCGCCTCTTCCGCGTTTCCGCCAATTTCGCCGATCATCACGATCGCGTGAGTGCCCTGGTCCTCGTGAAAAAACTGAATCGCATCGAGAAAGCTCGTGCCAATAATCGGATCGCCGCCGATTCCGATGCACGTCGATTGCCCGATGCCGAGCCGCGTTAGCTGATCCACCGCTTCATACGTCAGCGTTCCGCTGCGGCTCACCACGCCCACGTTTCCCTTCTTGTGAATTCGCCCCGGCATAATTCCGATTTTGCATTTTCCGGGCGAAATAATTCCCGGACAATTCGGCCCGATCAGCCGCGTCGCGGAGTTTTTCATCGTCGCCGCGACGCGCACCATATCGAGCGTCGGAATTCCTTCCGTGATGCACACGACCAGCGGCAATTTCGCGCTCACGGCTTCCAAAATCGCGTCCGCGGCGTACGGCGGCGGCACGAAAATCACCGACGCGTTCGCGCCCGTCTTCACTACCGCCTCTGCCAGCGTGTTGAACACCGGCACGCCGAGATGTTTCGTTCCGCCTTTCCCGGGCGTCACGCCCCCTACCACCTTCGTCCCGTACTCAATCATCTGCTGCGCGTGGAAAGTTCCTTCGCGGCCCGTGAGGCCCTGGACGATGACGCGCGTCTTTTCGTTTACCAGCACGCTCATCGCGCGCCTCCCGCCAGCTTCACCACTTTTTCCGCCCCATCCTTCATTCCGCTCGCGACCGTGAAATTCAATTTCGATTCGCGCAGAATTTTCTGGCCTTCTTCCACATTCGTCCCTTCGAGCCGCACCACCACCGGCACGCGAATTCCCAGCTCCCGCGCCGCTTTCACTACGCCGCCCGCCAGCACGTCACATCGAAGGATGCCGCCGAAAATATTCACAAACACCGCGCGCACGTTTGGATCGCTGAGCAGAATCTTGAACGCGTTGCGCACCTGTTCTTCCGACGCGCCGCCGCCCACATCCAGAAAATTCGCCGGATTTCCGCCGCTCAGTTTGATGATGTCCATCGTAGCCATGGCCAGCCCCGCGCCGTTCACCATGCACGCGACGTTGCCTTCGAGCTGAATGTAATTCAACTTGAATTTCGAAGCTTCCACTTCCAGCGGCGTTTCCTCGTCCAGATCGCGCAGCTGGGCGAATTCCGGATGGCGGTACAGCGCGTTGTCGTCAAAATTCACTTTCGCGTCCAGCGCCACCAGCCGCCCATCGCCCGTCAGCACCAGCGGATTGATTTCGACGAGCGACGCGTCCGTCTCTAGAAACGCGCGATAGAGCGATTGAAAAAACGGCTGCGCGACTTTCACCATTTCTGCCGGCAACCCCAATCCAAAAACCAGATCGCGCACTTGATACGCTTGCAGTCCCGCCGCCGGATAAATCGTCTCGCGCAAAATCGCCTCGGGATGCTCCTTCGCGACCTCTTCAATTTCCATTCCGCCCGAGGCGCTGGCCATAAAAACCGGCGCAGCCGTCGCGCGATCCACCAAAATGCTCAGATACAGTTCGCGCTTGATGTCCAGTCCTTCTTCAATCAGCAGCCGCCGCACCAGCCGGCCTTCGGGCCCTGTCTGCGGCGTCACCAATTTCATTCCGAGAATTTGCCCCGCCAGCTCGGCCGCTTGCGCCGGCGATTTCGCGAGCTTCACGCCGCCGCCCTTGCCTCTTCCGCCCGCATGAATTTGCGCCTTCACGACCACCACGGGCGTTCCCAGCCGCTGCGCCGCGGCTTCGGCGTCCTCTTGTTTGAAAATCACTTCTCCGCGCGGCGTCGGCACGCCAAATTTCGACAGAATGGCCTTCGCCTGATACTCATGAATCTTCATTGCACATCCAGGAGTGTTAGAATTTTGAAAGTCAAAACGAGCCAGTTTACTCGGAACGGAAAGGACGGGCAAGACGCCGCGATGAGTGCGCCCGAATCTCAACCCATCAAACCCGCCGGCGCGCACGCGTTCTACCAAATTCTCGAACGAATCGTGGCCGGAAAAGATCTCCCGCGCGCCGACGCCGAATCGATCATGGACGAGATTCTTTCGGGCTGCTGTTCAGACGCGCAAATCGCCGGCTTACTCGCGGCCCTGCGGATGAAGGGAGAAACCGTCGATGAACTCGTCGGCTTCGCTTCCGCGATGCGCCGCCACGCCACGCCGCTTTTCCCGTCCGGCCATCATGCCGATGAAACCCTCGTCGACACCTGCGGTACGGGCGGCGACGCGCGCGGTACCTTCAACATTTCCACGGCCGCGGCTTTCGTCGTCGCCGGCGCCGGCGTGCGCGTCGCCAAGCACGGCAATCGCTCGATCAGTTCGCGCTGTGGCTCCGCCGACGTTCTCGAGGCGCTCGGCATTCGCGTCGATCTTCCGCCCGAATCCATCGCGCGGGCGATCGAAGAAATCGGCATCGGATTTCTTTTTGCGCCCTCGTTTCACGCCGCCACGCGCCACGCCATGAACGCGCGCCGCGAGCTGCGTATTCGCACGGTCTTCAATCTTCTCGGCCCGCTGACGAATCCCGCAGGCGCCGCCGCGCAAGTCGTCGGCGTTTTTGACGGCAGCTACACGGAATTGCTCGCGCGCGCGCTCGGCGAACTCGGCGTCCGCCGCGCGTTTGTCGTTCACGGCGCCGACGGCCTCGATGAAATTTCGATTTCGGGCGAAACTTTCGTCGCGGAACTGCGCGATGGCGCCGTCCGCAGTTACACGCTCGCGCCTGAAGACCTCGGCCTCTCGCGCGCGCCGCTGGAAAAGATCCAGGGCGGCGACGTCAAAGAAAACGCGCAGATCATCCGCAAAATGTTCGGCAGCGCGCTTCATCCGCACGAGCACGGGCCGCGCCGCGATATCGTACTCGCCAACGCTTCTGCCGCACTCGTTGCCGCCGGCCGCGCCGCTGACTTTCTCGATGGAGTGCGCCTCGCCGCGCATTCGCTCGATTCCGGCGCCGCGCGCCAAAAGCTCGACGCGCTCGCCGCCTTCAGCGCACAATAACGCACCGCTGCTCGCAGGCCATCGCTGCACATATCGCGTCATCCTCCGCCGTGCGATGGATCCGGCGACGTCGCCGCATCGAGATCCAAAAAAATCTTCCCCGCGCCGCTTTCTGCCGGTGGATAGCAATTTCCATCCGCGTCATAATTCGCCGCGCATCGCTGCGTGAGTTCCTTCCGCCTCGGCGATTGCGTGAATTGCCACACATCCGCCAGCGCGAATCCACTCGCTGAAGGCTTCGGCGCACCCGGCGGATACACGCACCCGGCCGAGGGCGGGCACGCGTCGTTGTAAACCCAAAACACAATCGCGCGGCCGCTCGCGTGCTCGCGAATATCTTCGGCCGTCATCACTTCTTCGTCGCCGTCCTTCACCGCGATCGCCGAACAATAGATTCCTGCGCGAAATCCCGCTTTCTTCACGCCGTCCATCCACGCATAGATGTACGCCTTTTGCGGCGGCAGCATCCGCCCGCCTTCTTCCTGATCGAGAAAAATCACCGTGTCCTTTGGAAATCCTTCGCGCGTCGCGCTCGCAGCGGCGGCGTCCGCATCCGACGAGCCCACACTCGCGGCAGCGCGTTCCGATCTCAGCTCGTCGCTCGCTCTTCCGTTAAAAAGTACAAGAAAGCCAAAATTGTTTTCCACCAGAATATTTCGTTTGCCCGCCCACGAATTCTCGTTCGCTCCCGGAGGATTGTTCAGCCAATAACTCGAAAACGCATACGTCCGCCGCAGCGTCGCCATTTCCGCGTCTCCCGGATAATCGTTTCGGTCGAATCCCAGTGCCGGACGTGTGAGCGCGGCCTCCAGATTCGGGCTTTCGTAGCCCGTGGGATTCATGTGTCCCTGCCGCGTCGCGATCACGATGATCGCCACGGCAAATCCGACGAGCACAAAGCCCGTAATTTGTTTTTCGCGTTTTGTGAATTGCATCGCCTTGCGCTTGTCTACACGCTGAGGAAATTCTGCAGTAGCTGGTAACCCGCGCCGGTGAGCACCGACTCAGGATGAAATTGCACGCCTTCGACTTTCATCTTCCCATGCCGCAGCCCCATGATCGTTCCGTCCTGCGTCTCCGCGGAAATTTCCAGCTCCGCCGGCAGCGATTTCCGCTCGACGATCAGCGAGTGATATCGCGTCGCCGGAAAATCCTGCGGCACGTCGCGAAAAATCGTCTTGCCGTCGTGATGAATCTCGCTCGTCTTCCCGTGCATGATTTTCTTCGCGCGAATCACGCGCCCGCCGAACGCTTCGCCGATCGCCTGGTGCCCCAGGCACACGCCAAGAATCGGAATCTTTCCGCCAAATCGTTCGATCAGCGCGATGCTGATTCCCGCCTGCTTCGGCGTTCCCGGCCCTGGCGAAATCACGATTCGTTCCGGCGCCAAATCGGCGATTTCGTCGAGCGTGATTTTGTCGTTCCGCCGCACCACGAGCATCTGCCCCATCTGGCCGAGGTACTGCGCCAGGTTGTAAGTGAATGAATCGTAGTTATCGAGCAGCAGAATCATCTTTTCGTCCGGTGCGCCTCTTCCACCGCGGCCACCACCGCGCGCGCTTTATTCAGCGTCTCCTGATATTCCCGCGCCGGCACTGAATCCGCAACCACGCCTCCTCCCGCCTGGACGTGCACGCGCCCGCCCTTCGCCACCAGCGTCCTCAGCGCGATGCACGAATCGAGATTTCCCGAAAAATCCAGATAAAGAATCGCGCCCGCGTACATGCCGCGCCGCGTCGGCTCGAGCTCATCGATAATTTCCATCGCGCGCACTTTCGGCGCGCCAGAAAGCGTCCCTGCCGGAAAGCACGCCATCAGCGCCTCAAAGCAATCGACGCCTTCGCGCAGCGTTCCGCTCAGTGCCGACACCAGATGCATCACATGCGAATATCGCTCCACGTACATCAGCCGGTCCACTTTCACCGATCCGTATTCGCACACGCGCCCGAGATCGTTTCGCCCCAGATCCACCAGCATGATGTGTTCCGCGCGCTCTTTCGGATCGGCTTGCAATTTCTCCGCTCGCTCGCGATCTTCCGCTTCATCTCGCCCGCGTGGCTGCGTTCCGGCAATCGGCCGGTAAAACGCATTGCGCCCCTGTACCTTCACCAGCATTTCCGGCGAGCTGCCCACAATCGCCACGTCGTCCAGCCGCAAAAAATAAAGATATGGCGACGGATTGATCACCCGCAGCGCGCGATAAATTTCAAACGGATCCGCATCCGTCTGCGCGCTGAACCGCTGGCTCGGCACAATCTGAAACGCATCGCCTGCGCGAATGTACGCTTTCGCCTTCCGCACCGCCGCCAGATATTGCGCACGCGTGAAGTTCGATTGAAATTTCAACGCTCGCGCGCGGCCTTTTCGAATCCCGCGCCGCTCGGCGCGCAGCGGCGCTTGCAGCAGCCGCCGCGTGCGCTCGATTGCGCGCACCGCTTCGTCGTATTTCGCGCGCAGGCTGCCTTCATCTTCCGTGTAAACGTTTTGCACGATCCACACGCGATGCCGCACGTGATCGAACGCCACCACGCCGCGATAAAACATCAGCACCGCGTCGTCCAGCCCCAGATCGTCGCGCCCGTTCGCCGGAATTTTTTCGATCAGCCGCACCATATCGTACGCGAAGCATCCAATCGCGCCGCCCAGAAACGGAGGCAGTCCCGCCACGCGCACCGGCGTGTATCGCTTCATCATCTGCCGCAGCAAACGGATCGGATCCTCTTCGATTTCCTTCCGCCCGCGCGCCGTTTCGATCGCGCACTTTCTTCCCCGCGAGCGAAACACTTCCGCCGGATTCGCTCCCGCAAATGTGTATCGCGCAATCGTCTCGCCGCCTTCCACGCTCTCGAGCAAAAACGAATACCGCGCTCCTCGCGCAATTCTCAGATATGCGCCCACCGGCGTCAGCAAATCCGCCGTAAAACTATCGTACACCGGCACGAGGTTCCCCTCCCGCGCCAGCTTCTTGTACGTTTTGTAATCCGGCTGAATCATTCGCTTCTGAACTCGTTGCTCTCCTCTCTTCTCTTTTCTCTCTTCTCTCTTCTCTTTTCTCTCTTCTCTCTTCTCTCTTGGCTCTTCGCTCTCCGCTCTTGTCTTTCTGCTTTGGCTCTTAACTCTCGACTCTTAACTCTTAGCTCCTAACTCTTAACTCTCAACTGTTCCTTCCACCGCCTTTCTCATCGCGCCCTCCGGCGCTCGCTCGCCCGTCCAAATTTCCCATTGCGCTGAACCCTGCGCGACGAACATTTCCACGCCTGAAACCGTCTCAATTCCCCGCCGCTCCGCCATCTCCAGCAATTTCGTCTTTCGCGGCCTGTAAATCGAATCGAACACGAGCCTGCAATTCAACTCGTTTGCTTCGAGCGGCGACGCCTTCGTATCCGGATGCATCCCCACCGGCGTCGCGTTGACGATCGCGTCAAAATATTCCCCTCGCAGCCGCCGCCTTTCAATGGCTTCTCCTCCCACGGCACGCGCCAGCGCTTTCGCTCTCTCCGGCCTCCGCGCGCAAATGCGCACATTCGCTCCAGCCTGCGCCAGCGCGAACGCCGTCGCTCTCGCCGCGCCCCCCGCGCCCAAAATCAAAACGCAACTTCCCGCAAGCGGTATGCGCCTTTCCAGCGCCCGCAGCACGCCAACATAATCCGTATTGTATCCAAATAGTTTTCCGCCGCCGCGCACCACCACCGTATTCACCGCGCCGATTTCGGCCGCGAGGGGATCGCAATCGTCCAAAAATTCGAGGATCGCCTCTTTGTGTGGAATCGTGACGCTGAATCCCTTCACGCCCAGTGGGCCAATCGCTCCCAGAAAATCGCGCAGGCCGCGTGCGCCCCTGCGCACCAGAAACGGAACGTAAACCGCGTTCATCCGTCGCGCCGCGAATCCCGCATTTTGCATTTGCGGCGAGAGCGAATGCGCCACCGGATCGCCAATCACTCCATAAACGCTCGTGCGCCGGTCGATTTTCTCTGCGCGATAAATTTCCTTCATCGCGCTCAAGCCGGTCTGCCCCGGCGCGGTCGCTGCGTTCACAGGCGCATACGCGAGCGCCGTTCCGCCGCGAAGCGCCACGATTCGCGCCGCCGCGGCGACATCTCCCATCGGCACCACGACGCTTCGGCGGCTCGTTCGCGCAAAATCCAGCAGGCGACACACATCGCCGTACGTCCCCGCATGCGCCGCAATTTTGATCGCGTCGCCGCCGGCGCGTTCAAGCCGGGCCTTCACTCGTTCGAGCCGCTGCGGCGTCTCTCGAAAATTGTGGTACGAAATCAGCAGCCGCGCCTTCCCTCCGAGCGCATCCAATTCGGCGCGCGACAATTTCCCGGCGGTTTCAATTTCCAAATCCAGCCACTTGCAACCCGCATCCGCCGCCTCGCGCAAAATCGCGATTTGCTCCCGAATCGTCCCGGCAAATTTTCCGCCGGCCTCGCGCCTCCTGCACGTGGCGATAATCGTGATCCCGCGCCTTCGAAACGCCGCCTTCTTCGGCGCGAGCCACCGCAATGTGGTCCTAAGTTCCTTTCGCGCACCCAGCCAGTCCAGCCGGAGCTCAATCGTGCGCGTCTCGCGCAGCGCCGCCGCTACTTCGCCGGCCGCCACCGTCCTGGTACCAGTCGCAACCACCGCGCATATCCTGTCTTTCCCGAAAAGTCCCGGCACCTGTAGCTCCGCGTATCGCCTTAGGAATCTATGGCTTCTACCATGCGGTGCACAATGTGTAAAGCGACGCCGGAGATTGCCTTGACCCCTTCTGAATCCATTGTTACGGTGGGGCGAGTGGAGAATCGCGCTCACTTTATCGGCGCGAATGTGTCTTAAGGAGTGTTTCTCATGCGCGGAAAATCAGTGGTTCTCGGCCTCGCCGTGGCACTGGCCGGCGTATCGGCATACGCACAGGATGAGGTCAAGGTGCGCACGCCCATCCCCAACGATATGTATTGCTCGGGCGTGATGACGAATCAAGAGCCGCCCCACGATACCTACATCGTCACGGGCGAGGAATCCGAATACAAAGTCACCTTCCAGGAAGGCAACTACGTTTATCTCAACAAGGGCGCGGGCCAGGGCATCCGCGTTGGCGATGAATTCTCCATCATTCGCGCGGTTGACGATCCGACCGACTATCCCTGGTTTAAATCTCAGTTCAACTTAATGCACGCCCTGGGCAAGCTGTGGGAGGACCAAGGCCGCGTCAAGGTCGTCGTCGTCAATCCGAAAAATTCGATCGCGCAGATTGCGAATTCCTGCCAGTACATGCAGCGGGGCGACATCGCGGTTCCCTTCGTCGAGCGGCCTGCGCCTCCACTGAAGCCGGAAGTAAACTTCGATCGCTTCGCGCCGCCGAGCGGCAAGGCCAAGGCCATGCTCGTAGCCGGCAAATGGTTCCAGGTTTCTTACGGCACGAACGACATCGTCTACGTAAATCTCGGTTCAGAACAGGGCGTCCACGTGGGCGATTATTACCGCATCTTCCGTTATGCCGGCCAGGATACCGAAACGGCTTACCAGACCTCGCGGATGGCGTTTGAGGTTTACGGATACGGCGGCGTTTCGAAGAGCTACAAGTGGGATAGCGTCCCCCGCGAAGTGCTGGGCGAAGGCATCGTGGTGCGCACCTCGCCGGATTCGTCGACGGTGCTGGTTACGTTCGCGCTGAAGCCTTTGTATGCGGGCGAGTACGTCGAAATCGAATAACCCTTAACTCCTGGAATTATCGCGGCGCGGCGATTTCGTCCGCGCCGCTTTTATTTTCCGCCGATTCATTTTCGGCGAAGACCTCGGCCGTGAACGCCGAGATCTGCGTTTCGGAATCGCGCCATGAATCCCGCGGCAAACCGGCTTTCACGCACGTTTCCTCGAGAAACCGCGTCGCGCTCCAGCCGTATTCCATCGCCACTTGCGGCAGGAGCAGCCCGCGGGACGGCCCGCGCACGATCATTAGCCCGTGAATCCCCACGCGCACATCCAGGGCCGCGATGTTTTCAAATGGCGACAGCACGGAAATCTCGATATCGAGCGCGGCGACTTCCTCAACCCGCACCGCGTCAAATCGCGGATCATGCATCGCGGCGGAGATCGCCGCCAGCGCCACAACGTGGGCCAGCGGCTCGTGCGAAACCAGCCGGCCGACGCAGCCTCGCAGCGCTTTCCCGCGCCACAGGGTTACGAACGCGCTCGCGGGTTCGCTCAAGGCGCCGGGCGGCGGCTGAATCTGAGGGATATCGCGGGTGGCCACTCCGTGGGTGATGGTGCGGCGTGCCACGTCTAGGAGAAAGCGTCGCTCGCCGCTATCGAGTCGGGACATTTTGCGGCTTCTTGCTCTGCTCCCGGATGAGCAGGCTCTTCTGCCGCTGCTGAATGCGGTCGTTCACCTGGCTCCAGAACATCTGGAAGTAATGCACGGCCGAGGCGATGGCGCTCAGCACCACCAGCCACAGCAGCGCTTTGCCGAGAGGCTTCAGCGCCTCGTGCTTCGCCGCAAGAATTACGGCGCAGCCGCAGATCACCTGCAGCACCATCTTCGTTTTGCCCAGAGGCGACGCCGGAATGATCAATCCTTCCCCCACCGCGATGTTCCGCAATCCCAGCACGATAAATTCGCGTCCGATGATGATCACCACCATCCATGCGGGCACCAGCCCCATTTCCACCAGCGAAATGAATGCCGCGGAAATCAACAGTTTGTCGGCAATGGGATCCAGCAGGATTCCAAGCGTGGTCACTTCGTTGCGCTTGCGCGCGAAATATCCGTCGGCAGCGTCCGTCGCGGCCGCCGCCAGCAGAATCAGCACACCCCAGACTTCGAAGTGAACGGCCAGTCCCCAAAAATCAAAATTGGGTTCACGCGTCAGCAGCACGACCACCAGTAGCGGCACAAAAAAGATGCGCAGAGTCGTGAGGCTGTTCGGCAGGTTCATTAAGATGGGCTACAACACCCTCGCGCGAGAGTTTCATCGCTCCGTGCGCGCCCCAATTGAATATAGTCCCGCAAATGCGGTCAGTCAACCTTACCCAACTGTGCGAATACGCATGCCGCGGTAATTCTTTGGTTACGTTTCGCGCTGAAGTGCTGATGAATCCGGGACTGGTTTGTGCCCGTCGCAATCCATGCGAAGTCCTGCGCCTCTTATCTCTTAGGAAACAAAACGCCCCAACCTTGTGCAAATCTGGGAAACGAGATTTTTGCGCAGTTTGCGCGGCGCGGGCATCGCTCGCACTGCGCGCGCAGAAATAAGTTCTTGCTTTGCAATGGATTACGGCGCTTTTTGAGGACTCGTAACCATGGTGCCACCGATAACTCGAAGGTACGCTCAAGCCCGTCCAATTCCACATTCCACAGGTTTTCCACAGAATTCGAGACCCCGGGGTGTTTGCGGATCAGACGATGAAGTCCGTCAGGCGCCGCGCCAGCGTTTCCGGCACTTCGGCTTCGAGGGAAATTCGCTCTTCGGTCGCTTCTGAATTCAATACTTTGCCGCAGGCATGTATCATCGCCAGCGTCCGGCCTTCGCTCAGCGGCAGTCGCAGCCGCACTCGCGTCACCGGATCGATCGGCAGCGCCGTATCAATCAGCGCGAGAAGATTTTCGAGACCTTCGCCCGTCTGCGCCGAAACAAACGCCGTCCGCGACATCGCGCCATTCCCATTCGCCGCCACGCGCGAAATTTCCGCGCGATCTTCCGGCGAGAGCCGGTCAATCTTGTTGAACACGTGCAGCCGCGCCCGGTCCGCCACTCCCAGGTCGCTCAAAATCTTCACCACCTCTTCATCCAGTTCTTGATGCCTGCGGATTCGAAATGTCCGTGATGTGCAAAATCAGCGCAGCTTCCTGCACCTCTTCGAGAGTTGCGCGAAACGCCGCAATCAAGTCCGGCGGAAGGTCGCGCAGAAATCCCACCGTGTCGGAGAGCAGCACGCGGCGATGCGACGGCAGCCGCACGCCTCGAACGGTGGGATCGAGCGTCGCAAACATTTTGGGCGACTCGAGCACGTGCGCGTGCGTGAGTGCGTTAAAGAGCGAAGATTTCCCCGCGTTCGTGTAGCCGACCAGCGCGATCGTGCCCAGTGGAATCGCCTGCCGCGCACGCCGCCGCGTGGTGCGCTGTTTGCGCACCGTTTCGATCGCATCCTTGATTTTTCTCACGCGGTCGCGAATGCGCCGCCGGTCGGTCTCGAGTTTTTGCTCGCCAGGTCCGCGCGTCCCGATTCCGCCGCCAAGACGTGACAGCTCCGTGCTGCGGCCCGTGAGTCTCGGCAGCAGATAATTCAGCTGCGCGAGTTCCACTTGCAATTGGCCTTCACGAGTGCGCGCATGCTTCGCAAAAATATCCAGAATCAGTTGGGTGCGATCGATCACGCGGCAATCCGTTGCCTGCTCCATGTTGCGCAATTGCACCGGCGTCAGATTGTGATCCACGATTACCAGCGGCGCCTTGTGCATCCGAGCTTCGATCTTTACTTCTTCGAGCTTGCCGCGTCCGACCAGCGTCGCCGGATCGATGGCGTCGCGCGTCTGCAGCATGGTGCCCGTCACGTTCGCGCCCGCGCTGAGCGCCAGCTCTTCCAGTTCGAGGAGATTTTCCTGCGCGACAGCGCTGCCCACGCCCGGCACGCGCGATTTCCTCACGCTCACTCCGAGCAGCAAAACGCGTTCTCGATTGTCCAATGCGTGCGTGGTCTTCATTCGCAGTGCGGGCATTGCCTGGCGAGCGATTCGATGGCGGGAATCATCTATTCTCATTATACGCCAGAATCCCGCATCCTCCTGAAGCAACCGGAATCGCGCCGGCCATGACTTCATCGCAGATTGGTCTGCGCTTCGTGACAAACTTTTGACATCGGCGCGAACCGTTCGCCGCATCTCAAGCTAGTGTTCGGAGCAAATTTTGCGATGAGAGTTTTGATTTCAGGCGCGGGAATTGCGGGACCCACTCTGGCCTACTGGCTCGCGCGCTTCGGTTTCACGCCCACGATCGTCGAATCCGCGCCCGCGCTGCGCAGCGACGGCTACATCATCGACTTCTGGGGCACCGGCTACGAAATTGCGGATCGCATGGGCTTGCTGCCCGTCGTCCGCGCCAATGGCTACATGGTCCGCGAAGTCCGCGTGGTCAATGACGCCGGTGCGCGCATCGCCGGATTTTCCGCCGGCATTTTCGACAAAATCACGCGAGGGCGTTACGTCACCATCTCCCGCGGCGAGCTGGCCGCCGAGCTTTTCAAGAAACTCGCCGGGCGCGTCGAAACGATTTTCGGCGACGCCATTGCGCGCATTGACCAGTCGTATCGTTACGTCCGCGTCCAGTTTGCCAGCGGCGTCTCGCGCGATTTCGATCTGGTGATCGGCGCCGACGGCCTCCATTCTCGCGTCCGCGCGCTCACTTTTGGAGCTTCGTCGCAATTCGAAAAATATCTCGGCTACAAAGCCGCGGCCTTCGAAATCAAAGGCTATCGCCCGCGCGACGAAAATGTCTACGTCATGCACACCGAAGTCGGCCAGCAGATGGTTCGCTACGCCCTTCGCGACGATCGCACCACGTTTCTTTTCACCTTCACCGACGACGATCCCTCGTGCCTGGAATCCCTCGCCGCGCAAAAAGACGTTCTCCGCCGCCGCTTCGCTCGCAGCGGCTGGGAATCGCGGCAAATTCTCGATGCGCTGGATGGCGTGGACCGGCTTTATTTCGATCGCGTCAGCCAGATTCGCATGGATCCACGCAAAGGATTGTGGACCCGCGGCCGCGTTACGCTCGTTGGCGACGCGGCTTCGAGCGTTTCCGTTCTTGCCGGCCAAGGCTCGAGCCTGGCCATGACCGCCGCATACATTCTTGCCGGCGAATTGCACCGCGCCGATGGCGATCACCAGAGAGCTTTCGCGCGCTATCAATCGCTTTTCGGCCCATTCGTTGCGAAAAAACAAAAAGCGGCCGTGCGTTTCGCCAGTGTTTTCGGGCCGAAATCGCGCTTCGCCTTGAACCTCCGCAATCGCATTTTCAACCTGCTAGCCGTGCCGTCGCTCGCCGATCTCGTCGTGGGCCGCGATCTCGCCGCGGGCGTTGAACTGGCCGAATATGCCGATGCTCCACGTGGCGCGGGCATCCCTGCCCGCGTCTTGCGGTTTATGTAGCTCACTTTAGGGCTGAGGCTTTTGCCTTTTCGAATTCGAATGCCTCACCTCTGAACAGGTAAGTTGCATTAACCCGCCTTTGCCCTGTCCGTTCTTCGCCTCTTCTGATACTACTAATCCCAATCTGTCGATGCCTCGCATCCAATTCTTCGAAATCCACGAGCAGCCCTGGTTCCCTACATTTCTTCGCGATGAAGTCACCGACGCGCTCCAATTCGGCCTGAATTTTCTCGGTGTCTACGCGCCCATCGCTCCGCTGCTGCAATCCGCGCTCGAACGCGCGGGCAGCCGGACGATTGTCGACATGTGCTCGGGCGGCGGCGGGCCGTGGACGAATCTCGTCCGGCAGCTTCGCGGCGACGCGCGTCCGGCACGAATTTATCTCACCGACAAATTTCCGAACCTCGCCGCCTTCGAAAATTTGCGCGCAGCTTTCGACGATCGCATCACGTTCTACGACAAGCCGGTTGACGCCGCGAACGTTCCGCGCGAATTGGACGGCTTTCGCACCATGTTCACCTCCTTCCATCACTTCCCTCCCGGCGAAGCCCGCGCCATTCTGCAGAATGCGGTGGCCAGCCGCCACGGCATCGCCATTTTCGAAGTCACGCGGCGCGCGCCCGCGGCCATCGTCCTGATGCTGCCGTGGATTTTGCTGCCGTTATTTTTCACGCCATTTCTTCGCCCGTTTCGCTGGTCGCGGCTCCTGTTTACCTATCTGGTTCCGGTGATTCCCGTGGTCATGTTGTTCGATGGAATCGTGTCGTGCCTGCGCACCTACCGGCCCGAGGAATTGCGCGCGATCAGCAGCGGCCTGGGCGCGCCGGAATATCAGTGGGAAGCCGGCGAGCATTCCGGCTTCGCACAACTACCGATCACCTACCTGGTAGGCTATCCGCGACCCCACGAATCTGTGTAGGCAGGGGCTAAACTGTCCCGATTAGAAACGACGCCGAACGAATGTTTTCTGTGGGTTACGGCGATTTCTAATCGTACCGTGTCCCGATTAGAAAGGCCGTGTTCCGTGGCACGCGATCCGCGACCCGTGTTCCGTGAACGGCGTTGGTCCTACGACCGGTCACGCGACCTCGGGATGGCGATTAAGCGGCACTTTTTACTTTCCTGTGTCCGTAATCTCATCGTACTACTCGCCAATTATCCTAGCGCAGGTTCGCGAAGTTGCAAGTAGCGTGGGATGTGGAACGCCGTGTTCATTCCAACCTCGCCGCAGGCTGGCAGCGCGGTCAGTTTGGCAAACGGACGACGGTGAGAGATTTCACCATGCGGATCCAGCGGGCGGGGCGTTTATCGTGGGGAGCGACGAGCTTGAAAGGCCCTTCGCCGGGACTGAGCGGGGCGGCGTCCATGGTGTCGGCGAGGATGACGCCTGAATCGAGAAACGCGGAATCAAGTTCGGCGAGCGAGTAGACGACGCGGTAGCCGTCGGCGGCATCCACGCGGAGATAAGACGCGAGCCACGGCCCGCGCATATCGTCACCGTGAGGAACGCCGGCTTTTTCGATAAGCGCCGAGAGCGGCACGCCTTCGTAGACCTCATCCTTGTGCGAGTGCGGGTTGGTTACGCGCAGCGTTACGCGATCCATTTTCTTCAAATCGGCGGCGGTGAGGGTGAGCGGAGTTTTGACGTCGCCGGAGATGGTGATTTCGGAAGGGCTGGACATGGAGGTTTTTTGAACGGAGACGGAGGCCCACCCTTGTCCGCCTGTGGGGACAAGAATGGGGCACGCGGAGATAAGGAGAAGCAGGGCGAGGGTGAGTGAAAATTTTGGCATGGAGTGATCTCCTTGTGCCACGACCAAAAAAAGACGCGGGCTGGAAGCCCGCGCCACGGAAACAGCACTATATCGTATTTGGCAGAAAGAGAAAGGCTGCCGGGCTTTCCGGCCGGGCCGGAACGCACACACCGCGAAAGCCCGCCGCTACGTGAGGACAGGGCAACAACGCGGCGAGGAAGACGCGGGCAAGATGCCCCGCGCCACCAAGAAAAAAACGGCGCGGCGCGGCGAGGCGAGGAAGACGCGGGCAAGATGCCCGCGCCACCAAAGAAAAAAACGGCGTGGCGCAGCGCGGCGAGGAAGACGCGGGCAAGATGCCCGCGTCACCAAAGAAAAAAACGGCGTGGCGCAGCGCGGCGAGGAAGACGCGGGCAAGATGCCCGCGTCACCAAAGAAAAAAACGGCGTGGCGCCCGGAAATGCAAGCGCCACGCCGTTGTTATGAATGAACGACGATAAAGCTTACGTCAGACTCAGCGTCGCACCCTGAGGCTGAGGGTTGTTTTCTCGGACAGCGAGCCGGATGTGCCGGTGATGGTGATGGTCGCCGTGCCGGTCGTGGCTGTGCTGCTGGCCTTGAACGTAACGGTGCTCGTTGTGCCGGTGGTTGACGTCGGGTTCGGGCTGAAGGACGCCGTGGTTCCGCTGTCCATGCCCGACGCGGTGAATGTCACAGCGCCGCTAAAGCCACCGGTGCGGGTGATGGTGATTGTGCTGGTGCCGCTCGAGTCGCGATCAACCGTGAGGCTGGCCGGCGAAGCCGAAATCGTGAAGCTGCCGGTGGAGACTGCGTTCACGGTGAGCGAAACGGTGGTGGTTTGCGTGATGCTGCCCGAGATGCCGGTGATCGTCACGGTGGCCGTGCCAGTGGTGGCCGTGGAGCTAGCGGTCAGCGTGAGAACGCTCGTGCTGGTCGTCGGATTCGTGCCAAACGCCGCGGTGACGCCCGTGGGCAAGCCGGAAGCAGACAGCGTGACGCTGCCGGTGAAGCCGTCGACGTCATTGACCGTGATCGTGGACGTGCCGCCCGCGCCGCCCTGGGTGATCGTCACGCTGGAGGGAGATGCGGAGAGCGTGAAGGTCGGCGTGGACGAAGTGCCGCCAGCCAGAGCGCTGAGCAGGTTCTGGCCGTTCGGGCTGCCCCAACCGGTGGCGAGATCGTAACCGGTGGTGGCCGAATAGCCGTTGCTGCCGCTGGTGATGTCGTGGAAGTCAGTGTCGTAGCTCGAGCTGGCGCCGATCGTGTAAAGCGTCGGATTGATGAAGCCGAGCGCCTTGTTGCCGTTCGAGAGCGACTGCTCGTTGGTCAGAGCCAGATAGCCGGCCCACAACGGCGCGGCGAAACTGGTGCCGCCGTAATCGTTGGCCGTGCAAGTGGTCTGGTCGGCGCAAACGTAGTAGGTGAAATTGGCGTTGGCCGAAACGTCGGGACCGTTGCGATAGGTCTTGGAGCAGCTCGAGCAGGTGCCGGCCGCGGCCGTTTGCCAGCTCGGAATGGAGAATTTGTCTGGCGAGATGCCGCCACCGCCGTCAGACCAGGCGGTTTCCGAAGCCCACGGGCCGGCTGCTTTGCTGGTTTCGAGGTCGGTGCCGCCGACCGAAGTGAGATAGACGTCATCGGCCGGGTAAATCTCCGAGGACGACGTCCAAGCGCTGCTATCGCCAGCCGCCTGGAAGAGGTTTTGTCCCTGCGTCGCGAATTCCTCGAAATAGGGATTGTCCGTGCTCGGGTCGGCCGGCGTCCAGGTCCACGAAGAACTGAGTTGCGCGTTGAGCGGGCTGGCCGTGGCCATGGCGTTGAAAATGGCGGAATCGGAGGAGCCGACGTACATCACCAGACTCGACATTCCGGGCGCCATGCCGAGCGCCTGGGTCATGTCGATGGTCTGTTCGGTGTCGTCGCAGCTGCGGCTCGGTGCAGCTGGTGCTGGTGCCGTCGGTGGATTTGAGCGTGATGGGTACGCTCTCGGTCTGGCCGACGTTTTTATAGTAGGTATCGAGATCGGACAAATCGGTGCCGTAATATTCGAGCAAGCCGAGCGACTGGCCGCTGCCAGTGAGAGAGCCGCCGTAGTAAGCGGCGCGCATGTCGCTGCCGAGGAATGAGGCCGAGGGTCCGGAACCGGTGGTCGCATTGGGGCTTCACACCCTTGTGCAGACCGGCAGGATGCGGAATCGAATAATTGTCGAGACCAGCGACGTGCCAGAGCTGGAACGGCAGATCGGTGGTGGGCTCGCGATCGGGCGCGTAGAAAGTGCGATCTTCCGTGGGGTGCTGGTAGACGCCGAGCGTGATGTGCAGCGCTTTATTGATCGCAGCGACAGTGCCGACGACGTCGAGATTCACGCGATTGGGAGATGTGGCGGCGACTTTGAGGCCGTTCGATTCGGCGAATTTGATGACCGCGTCGTAATCCTGTTGCGCCGGTCCGAACATCGAAGTGAATTCCTGCACCGAGAGGAACTGGCGGTAATTCGGGCTCGTCGGATCGTAGAGCTCCTGAATGAAGTTGTCCAAGCCGGCCGGGTCGCGGAGCGGGAGAATGAGAACGACGCGCATGGTCTGCGCGCCGGAGAGCGGCCCGACGAAATGCGCCTGGCCATTTTGAGTCACTTCTCGGACGTGGCGCGTCATCAGGGTCTGCGCCTGGCAGACGGTGCTTGCGCCAGCCGCCAACGCTACGATCGTAAGCAGATATTTGATTATTCTTCTGAACACGGTGCCCCCTTTATTCTCGTCGGAATTTTGGAACTGGCCAGGTTGGACACACACTGCAGATCATGGATCGTTGGTACCGGACTGTGTTTCCCCGATGGCTCGAGGGTGTCGCGAATGCTAACTCAGTGCTAAGTAGTATACAAGCGTTATCTGCCGGGCTGAATCAAAATTAATGAGCGGGATTTATGAGTACTGTTGGTACTTTTTCGCGGCGGCCCGTGGCGGTTCGGGGCGGGAGAAAGGAGCCCGAATGCTATGCTGCCCAAAGGCTCAACGGAGGCGGAATGAAGAGGACGGTGGAAGTCATTGTACTCGCGGGAATTGCGCTCGGGGCGCTGGCGCTGGGGGTTTCGGGGCCAACGGCGGCGCCGGCGGCGGGGCAGGACTCGTATCCGGAGCTGGCGAAGCGCTTTCAGTACGGAGCGGGGACACCGCCGGTGGGAATTCAGGAGAAGGGGGTTCAGGAACGCGCCGGGGTGAAAATTCACGACATCACGTACGCGAGCCCGAAGGCCGGGCGCGTGCCGGCGTATCTTGTGGTGCCGGAGGGCAAAGGGCACTTCGCGGGGATTCTGTGGGCACACTGGATGATGCCGAATTCGCCGGCCGCGAACCGGAGCGAATTTCTGGATGAGGCGGTGGTGCTGGCGCACGCGGGCGCTGTTTCGCTGCTGATTGACGCGCCGATGGTGCGGCCGGATTTCAAGCCGGACGCGGATCCGTTCGGCGGGCAGAATGCCGAGATGCAAGTGCAGGAGACGGTCGAGATGCGGCGGGGTCTCGATCTGCTGCTGGCGCGGCCGGACGTGGACCCGAAGCGAATCGCGGTGGTCGGGCACAGTTTTGGCGCGGTGTCTGCCGCGATGCTGGACGCGATGGACAAGCGGCCGACTGCATTCGTCTTCATGGGCAATCCGGTGTCGTCGCGAGACTTCCTGACTTCCGATGAGCCGATGATCGTCGAATTCAGGAAGAAATACGGCGACGACAAGATCAAGGCGTATTTGGAGAAGTACAGCTGGGCGGACGCGGCGGATTACGCGAAATATCTGGGGCCGGCGCCCGCGCTTTTTCAGTACGCGACGCATGACGAATTCATGACCGTGCCGATGGAGCAAAAATATTTCGATTCGGCGTCCGGACCGAAAGAGGTCAAATTCTATGCGGCGACGCACGCGCTGGACGACAAGGCGAGGATTGACCGGTACGAGTGGCTGAAGAAAAAGATTGGGCTGGGTAATGTGCCGGCGGAGGAAATTGAGAGAGTGCCGCAGACAAGGTGACGGATGAAGGAAGGGCTAGAGAAAAGCGAGGGAGCGGGAGAGAGCGGAGGGATCGTCGCCGAAGGAATCGAGCCAGTGGACGTTGACTTCGTTGCGGAACCAGGTGAGCTGGCGTTTGGCGAAGCGCCGAGTGGCTTTCTGAATTTCGAGGATGGTGGCTTCGCGGCTGCGCGCGCCTTCGAGATGCTCGAGAATTTCGCGATAGCCGATGAAAGTGAAGGGCTTCGAGGTGCGCGGCACGCGCGACTGCCAGAGAGCGCGCACTTCATCGATCCAACCGGCGTCGAACATTTCATGGACGCGCTTTTCGATGCGCGCGTAGAGCGCCGGGCGGGGCGGCGAGAGGCCGATTTTCACGGGAGCAAATCCTTCCAGAGGCGCGCGGCCCTGCGCGTGCACTTCGCCAACCGGCTTTTTTGACAGCAAACGAATTTCGATGGCGCGAATAATTTTCTGCGAATCGCGTTCGCCGATTCGCGCCGCCGCGCCGGGATCGAGACGCCGCAACGCGCGATGGAGATGGCGAACGCCATGGCGCTCGCCGGCACGGCGAAGACGCGTGCGGAGTTCATCGGAGCGAGTGGGAGCGTCGGCGAGGCCTTCGAGGAGCGCACGAAGATAAAGGCCCGTGCCCGCGGTGACAATCGGAACGCGGCCGCGCGCGTGAATTTCGTCGAGAGTTTCCTCGGCGCGGCGGCGGTAATCACCGGCGGTGAAAACTTCCGACGGCTCGACGATATCCATCATCCAGTGCGGAACATCCTGGCGCTCGGCTGCAGAAATTTTGGCCGTGCCCAAATCGAATCCGCGATAGACCTGCGTGGAATCGCAGACCACCACTTCACCGCCGAGTTTTTTCGCGAGCGAGACTCCGAGCGCCGATTTGCCCGAAGCGGTCGGGCCGAGAATCACGACCAGCGGCGCCGGCGCGCTCATCCCCGAAAATTCCAGTAGCGGAACAAAAGAATCGCGAGGCCGATTGCGGCCAGCAAGAGCGCACCCACGACTTGCATGCGGCGAGGACTCACTGGTAGTCGAGCGGGAGATTGTAGAGAAAGATGAAACGCAATTCGATGGATGGCAGCGTGAAGGCCGCGGGAAGCGGCTCGAATGGACTCGAAGCGCGAATCGACGAAAGCGCCGCGCGATCGAGCGGTTCCTTGCCGGAGGTGCGCATCAGCGCTGGATCGGGAAACGGCACGGTGCCGTCTTTCATGATCTTGAACTGAATGACGACCATTCCTTTATCGCCGAGGCGCGCGGATTCGGGAATGATCGCGTACCAATTGCGCTTTACGGTGGCCAGCAGCCGGGCCAGGTAATCGTTGAAGTCGACGCCCTGCGTGTCGGAAACAATCGAAACCGTATTTCCCAAAGTTCCCGACCCTCCGCCACCACTTCCACCACCACCGCCGGGAATGCGGCTCTGGGCGCCGAGCGAGTTGCTGCCGCTGCCCTTGCGAATCGCATCCTGAATCGAATCCTGCAGGAACCTGCCCGGCGACGAACTCGGCAGAGAAAGATTCGGCTTCACGGCATCGGGCGGAGCTTCCGCGGGCTTGAGCGGCTGAAACGCGTTATCGTTCGTCTTCGGCGCCGCCGGTTGGGGGACGGGCGAGGACGGAAGTTCGCTGATCGCGGGCTTCGGGGTTGTCGGCGGGGTATTGAGCGCCGGACCGGGCGAAGGAGATGGAATCGGAGGCGCGACATGATTTAGAACCTCCGGCGAGATCCGCATGTTGGGGCTTGGCTTTTGCACGCGGCGCGGCGTGAGATTCGCTTCGGACGGCAAATAGATGAAACCGAGCTGCTGCTTGGCGCGATCCAGATCGGCCTGCGAAGGAACGTGCTTGAAGAAATCGGGCGAAGAGAGCGCGAGGAGAATCACGCCGACGTGAACGGCAATCGAAACGATGCGCGAAACCGAATTCCAGCGATCATCGCGCTCTTCGTGCGGGCCGACGAGAAGATTGACCTCGCCCGTGGTCAAGAGGTCCGGATCGACAACATCCAGACGATCGGCGGTGATTTGCGGCAGCTCTTCGAGCTTCGCGCGGGTTTCCGCAGTGGCCGGTTCAACGACGGCTGGGACAACGGTGCGATCGTCAAGAGCGGTTTCCAGGCGGCGCGCCACGCCATTGGTGCGCGGATCAACGTGCCAGGTGCGCTGGATGATGGAGCGGCCGACGATGACGTCAAAAGGAACGTGTTCGGGAATGGAGGAAGAAGAGGCCTCGAGCTGCTTGACGGGCAGATCGCGAGGAACGATAGTGCGCTCATCGAGCGTGGAGGAAAAACGGCGAGGCGCCGGCTTCTTCTCGGCGGGGTCGACCGCGCGAACGTCTACCGGAACTAAAGTGCGAGGAATCACTGGGAACCTTGGGGTGCGAATGCACCGAGTTGGACGCGGCGCGCATGTTCGAGGATGCCCGCCATGACGCGATCGGCGAGTTCCAGGGCGCGGCGCGCGGCCGCGGCATCAACGCGCGGATTGCGCCGCGTGCGAACGCAGCTCGAGAAAGGCGCGCAGCTCGGCGCGCAAAGGCTCTTCGGGTTCGACCGGCAATTTTTCAAAATTGACGCGCGGCTCGCCGGCATGGGTGAGGCTGCTGCCGGGCTCGACGCGCACGCGCAGGACATCCTGGCGCGTGAAATCGAGCGAAACGTATTCGTGCTCCTGAAAGAAGCGCATCTTGCGGACTTTTTCGGTGGAGACGCGGCTGGCCGTGAGATTCGCGACGGCGCCGGAAGCGAATTCGAGGCGCGCGTGGGCAATGTCGACTTTGTCGGTCATGACGGGGATGCCGACGGCGCGAATATCGATGACCGGAGAATCGACGAGGGCGAGAAGAATATCGAGATCGTGGATCATCAAGTCGTAGATGACATCGACATCGAGACTCCGCGGCGAGAAAACGCCGAGGCGATGGACTTCGAAGAAAAGCGGATGCGCGACGATTTTTTCCGCGGCAACGACGGCGGCATTGAAGCGCTCGAGATGGCCGACCTGCAGGATGCGACGGTGACGCGCAGCCGCGGAGATCAAAGCGTCGGCTTCTTCGAGCGAGGCGGCGATGGGCTTTTCGACGAGGAGGTCGATTCCCTGCTCGAGCAAGGCGCGGCCAAGGCGCGCGTGCTCGATGGTGGGGACGGCGAGGCTGGCGGCATCAACTTTGCCGGCAAGCGCGGAAATATCGGGAAATACTTGCGTGCCAAATTCGGCGGCGACGGCGGCGGCGCGATCGGAATTGATGTCAACGATGGCGGCGAGCGCGACGCCAGGAAGTTCGCGCCAGACGCGAACATGGTTGCGTCCGAAATCGCCGACTCCGACGACGGCAACGCGAATGGGCGCGTCGCTCATTTCGATTTCCCCGGCGGCGTCGCGGCATCGCCGGGCGCGCCAGCGGCGGGCGCCGGCGGAAAGGCCTGGATGGCGATACCAGCATCATTGGCGGCGGCAAGCATTCGCTCGCGATCGAAGAGCAGAGATTTGCCTGCGTCGAGAGCGAGAGCGGTGGCGTTCGAGCGGCGCATCACTTCGATGGTGCGCAGGCCGACAACGGGAACATCGAAGCGCATGTCCTGCGCGGGCTTGCTGACTTTGACGACGACGAGCGGCTGGCCAGCGGCGATGCGCGCGGCGCGCTCGATGGTTTCGTCAGTGCCTTCCATGGCTTCAATCGCGACGCAGGCGCCATCGCGAACGACGACGGTCTGGCCGAGGTCGAGGCCGGCGATTTGCCGGGCGATGCCGAGACCGTAAGCCATGTCCGCAGCTTCGGCGAGGGACGGCGAGCGCCGCGTAAGCGCGCCAACCGCGGGCAGTAGCGGGCCAAGAAATTGTGTGGAGTCGACGAGTTCGATGCCCTCTTCTTGAAGAACGCGAGCCACCGCGCCGATGAGCGAGTCGGTGTTTTTCACCGGTAAAGAGAGAAGAAGCTTGGCGAGTTTCCAGTCCGGGCGAATCGAGCTGAAAATTTTATTGTGCTTCACCTGACCGGCCATGACGGCGTGCTTCACGCCTTCCTGATGGAGCAAATCAATCGTGCGGCTGAGTTCGCCGAGGCTGACCCAATGCAGGCGCTCCGTGCGGCGGGCAAGTTCGGGCGAAGCTTCCTCGCGAATGGCGATGACGGCCATTTGGATGCCACGGCTGCGGGCGCCCTCGAGAACCAGGAACGGAAAATCGCCGTTGCCCGCGATGAGGCCCCAATTGGCGGCAGCGGCTGTGTTTTGTGCCTCCGGCATGGTTTTAGCTTACTTGATTACTCCGTTTTTTGCGGACTCGATGAAGTCAATTAAGTATTGGACGTCCGGCGAGCCGGAGAGGGTTTCGCGCATCTTTTCGAGGGCCTGGGACGTGTTGAGATTGGAACGGAGGAGGAAGCGAAAAGCCTTCTCGAGAGAATCGAGGCGATCGGAAGTGAAGCCGGAGCGCTCGAGGCCAATGGTGTTGACGCCATAGCATTTGGTTTCGCGCGGCGCGACGATTTTGGCGAAAGGAAGAACGTCCTGGGTGATGACGGTGTAGGCGCCGACGTAGGCGTAGCGGCCGATGCGGCAGAACTGCTGAACGGGAGAAAAGGCGCCAAGGGTGGCGTGATCGTCGACGGCGACGTGTCCGGCGAGAGTGGCGCCATTGACGAAAATCGTGTGGTCCCCGATCTGCGAATCGTGGCCGATGTGCGCGTAAGACATGATGAGATTGTGGCTGCCGAGACGCGTGGTGCCGCCGCCTTTTACGGTGCCGCGATTCACGGTGCAGAACTCGCGAAAAGTGTTGTCGTCGCCGGCTTCGAGGGCCACGCGCTGGCCGGCGAAAGTGAGATCCTGCGGATCGCCGCCAACGACGGCGAAGGAATAGACGCGATTATTTTTGCCGAGGCGCGCGGGGCCGTGAACGACGGCGTGATGATCGAGGACGCAGCCATCGCCGAGCTCGACTTCATCGCCGATGACGGCGTAGGCGCCGACGCGGACATTGGCGCCGATCCGCGCGCGCGGCGAAATGATGGAATGAGGATGAAATTCGCTCACGGTTATTTTTGGACGGCGATGGGAGCTGGAGCGACGGACGCGGCCGGGTCGCGATCGCCCATGATGCACGAGAGCGTCGCTTCGGCGGCGAGCTCGCCGTTCACCGTTGCGCGGCCGATCAATTCGCAGAAATTGCTGCGAGACCTGATCACCGTGACTTCGACGCGCAATTGATCGCCAGGTACGACAGGCCGGCGGAAGCGCGCGTTGTCAACCTTCGCGAGATAGACAAGCTTGGAATCGCGATCGGCGACCTCCTGAAGCAGAAGAACGGCGCCGGCCTGGGCCATGGACTCGATGATGAGAACGCCGGGCATGATGGGCTTGGAGGGGAAATGGCCGACAAAGTAGTCCTCGTTGATGGTGACGTTCTTCACGCCGACGATGCGCTTTTCCCGTTCGATCTCGAGGATGGCATCGACCATCAGAAAGGGATAGCGGTGCGGCAGAATGCTCTGTATCCCATTGGTGTCAAGGATCATGGATCGCCTCAGCGTGGCATGTGATTCAGAATATGGCTTTGTGCAATCGTGCAATTCTATACGAAAGAAAGCGGGAGCGAAATGATGGGAGAAGGACGTGAGGCCGAAGGGCTGAGCAAGACCTCAGGTCTAACCCTTCCTTCGTCAGGACCCACAGGAACAGGACGTGAGCTAGATCGGACCGAGCTACATACGGCGTGGCGAAGCCGGCGGAGCTATTTAGGCGCAGAGCGCGTCAAAAGAAATAATATCGGCGCTGGGCCGGGCTCGAGCATTGGCTCGAGTGCGGGTTCGGGCTTGGCGGCATGCTGAGAGGGAGTAAAGCGATGGGGACATTCTGGCAGGACATCCGGTATGGAGCGCGGACGCTCGCGAAGTCGCCGGGATTTACGCTGGTGGCGGTGCTGACGATCGCGCTGGGAATCGGAGCGAACACGGCGATTTTTACGGTGGTGAACGCGCTGCTGCTACGTCCGCTGGCATTTCGCGACCCATCGCGCGTGGTGCTGGTGAGGGAGAAGAGCCCTTATCCGACGTTTTCGACGTCGTATGAAAACTACAAGGACTGGCGAGACCAGAGCCGCTCGTTTGAGTCGATGCAAGGATCGTGCCTGACGGCAATGACGCTGACGGGGATGGGCGAGCCGGAACTGATTCAGACGCGTTACACCAGCGCGGGATTTTTTCCGCTGCTTGGCGTGACGCCGGTGGCCGGACGAAATTTTCTTCCGGAAGAGGACCGGGCCGAAAGCGCGCCAGTGGTGATGATCAGCTACGGGCTGTGGCAGCGGCGATTCGGCGGCTCGACGGACTGGATAGGAAAAACGATCGAGCTGGGATCGAAGCCATACACGTTAATTGGCGTCGTGCCACCGGGATTTCAGTTTTTGCAGCCGGCGGACGCGTTTGTGGCGTTCGAGCCATGGGCCAAGACGCTGCCGGACGACCGCAACTGGCATCCGGGAATTTTTGCAGTGACGCGGCTGAGGGATGGCGTGTCGATCCGGCAGGCGGACACGGAAATGAAAGGCATCACGGCGCGGCTCGAGAAGCAGTATCCCGAGTTCAACACGGGGATCAGCGCGGACGTGGTGACGCTGCAGGACCAGGTGGTGGAAAACGTGCGGCCGGCGCTCATCGTGCTGCTGTGCGCGGTGGGATTCATTTTGCTGATTGCGTGCGCGAACGTGGCGAATTTGCTGCTGGCGCGCGCAGCGTCGAGATCGCGCGAAATTGCGATCCGGACGGCGCTGGGAGCGGGGCGGCTGCGCGTGATCCGGCAATTGCTGACGGAGAGCATTTTGATTGCGATTGCCGGCGGCGCGGTGGGGCTGTGGATGGCGAGCGCATCGCTCGGACCGCTGCTGCGGCTTTCGGCGGGCTCGATGCCGGACGTGACGGGAATTCAGATCGACCGTTGGGTGCTGGCGTTCACATTTGTGGCGGCGGTGATGACTGGGCTGGTGTTTGGCCTGATTCCGGCGTGGCGAACTGCGAAATTGGATATCCGCGAGGCGTTAAATGAAGGCGGGCGGAGCGGAGGAGGCGGCGCGGCGAATCACCGGCTGGTGTCAGCGCTGGTGATTTCAGAATTCGCGCTCGCGATGCTGCTGCTGGTGGGCGCGGGGTTGCTGCTGCGAAGTTTCGACCGGATGCAATCGGCGGCGGCGGGATTCGCGACCGATCATCTGCTGGTGGCGGACATTCCGCTCTCGAAAAACGCGTATCCCAATCCGGCGCAGCGATTCGAGCTATTCGACCAACTACTGGAGAGAGCGCGGGCTTTGCCGGGAGTGCGCGGGGCGGGCGAGGCGACGTTTTTGCCGATGAGCGGCAACGGCTCGCTGATTCATTTCAATATTTATGGCCGGCCGCCGAAGAGCCCTCACGAGTACATAGCGGCGGGATATCGAGCGATCAGCGATGGATATCTCGAAACGCTGGGCGTGCCGCTGATGGCGGGACGAACGCTCCGGCGAACGGATGACGAGAAAGCGCCGGCGGTGGCTGTGGTGAACGCGTCCTTCGCGAAAATTTATTTTGGAGGTGAGTCGCCGCTCGGGAAACGAATGCAGCTCGGCGCGATACCCGATCCGGAAGTTCCGTGGATGGAAATCGTCGGGGTGGTGGGCGACGTCCGCCGCGGGTTGGGGACGGACCCGCAGGCGGAGATGTATCTGCCGTATAAGCAGGCGGATGGAATATTGCCGGTGCTGACGCTTTCGGTGGTGCTGCGAACGGGCGTGGACCCGGCGACGGAAGCGACGGCGTTGCGCGACGTGCTTGCGGGGATCGACAAGAATCAGCCGCTGGTGAAAGTGCGTACGATGAAAGACAACATGACGGCATCGGCGGCGCTGCCGCGTTTTCGGACGTGGCTGCTGGGGCTTTTTGCGCTGCTGGCGTTGCTGCTTTCGACGATTGGGATTTACGGCGTGATGTCGTATTCGGTGACGCAGCGGGTGCAGGAAATCGGGATCCGGGTTGCGCTGGGCGCGCAGCAAAGCGAAATTTTCCGGTTGATGAGCGGGCTAGGACTCAAGCTGGCGATTGCAGGCGTAGCGGCGGGGCTGGTGGCGTCGCTGGCGTTGACGCGCGTGCTGCGAAGTTTTCTCTACGGAGTAAGCGCATTTGATCCGATCACGTATATCGCCGTGGCGGCGGTGCTTGTTGGAGTTGGATTGCTTGCGTCGTATTTGCCAGCGCGGCGGGCGACCTCCGTGGATCCGCTGGTGGCGCTGAGGCATGAGTAGCGGAGTGAAAACGATGAAGCGCACATTCGCGGATTTGCGGATGACGCGGGCGGCGAAACCCTGAACTTCATGCAACGCGACGCGGAGCGAAGCTGGTAGCATAGCGGCGCGATGAACCCACCGAAAAAGGCAAACGTGCCGCTCGGCGAATTCCTGTCCTTCACGCGCGCCAAGCAACCGGCGATGCTGCGCTTGCTGCGCGACCTGGTCGAAATCGAATCTCCCAGCTCAGACAAAGCGGCGGTGGACCGCTGCGCGGAGCGCGTGGCGAAAGAGTGGAAGAAGCGCGGGGCGCGAGTGCGCATTCTGCGGAATGCGAAGCGCGGAAACATCGTGCGCGCGGAGATTGCGCCCCGCAGCGGACAGGCGCGCAGACAAATTTTGGTTCTCGGGCACGTGGACACGGTCTATCCGATCGGGACGCTCGCGAAAATGCCGTTTCGGATTTCAGGCGGGCGCGCGTGGGGGCCCGGCACGTTTGATATGAAGGGCGGCCTGGTGCTGGCACTTTTCGCGGCGGACGCGCTGCGCGCTGCGCGAGTGACTCTTAAGCGAAAACTCGTGTTTCTGTGGACGGGCGACGAAGAACTCGGCAGCCATGCTTCGCAGCGAGCGATTTCCGCTGAAGCGCGGCGCAGCGATGCCGTGCTGGTGCTCGAGCCGCCGTACGGGAAAGACGGCCGCGCGAAGACGCGGCGCAAAGGAATCGGAGGGCTCGAAATCTTAATTCACGGCCGCGCGGCGCATGCGGGAGTGAATCCCGAAGACGGCGTGAACGCGGTGCACGAAGCCGCGCTGCAAATCGAGCGATTGATGAAGATGAACGATCCGCGGCGCGGGATCACCGTACAAGCCAACATGATTTCGGGCGGCACAGCGTCGAACGTGGTTCCCGATCTTGCGCGCGTGGATGTGGACGTGCGCTTCACCTACGCGGCCGACGCGAAGGCGCTCGAAAAGCGTCTCCTCGGTATCAAACCAATTCTGAAAGGCGCGCAGGTCCAATTGCACGGAGGCCTGAACCGGCCGCCGCTCGAGCGAACGCCGCAAATTGCGGAGCTGTATCATCACGCGCAGAGACTCGCGCAGAAATTGGGATTCGAATTGGGCGAGGCAGCAACGGGCGGCGGTTCGGACGGAAATTTCACGGCGGCAATGGGCGTCCCGACGCTCGACGGAATCGGAGCGGTGGGAGATGGAGCGCATGCGCCTCATGAACATGTCTTGATTCGCGCGTTGCCGCAGCGCGCGGGGATGATTGCGGGATTGCTGGCTACGCTGTAGCCCGGGCTGGAAAGTTGAAAGCGATGCGACGAGCGGCGCCGGTTTTGTGCATTTTGTTCGTGCTCGGCCAGACGTTTGCGCGCGCGACGCAAGACACGCCGGACAAGAAACAGGAAGTCGGAAGCAAGACGCTGCTGCTCGTCGCGCGATCGGGGCTGGGCGATCCATTTTTCAGAGATTCGGTCGTTCTGATGTTTCCAGCGTCCGTGAAGAAGGAAGAAGGCCTGATCGCGGGCGTGATCATCAACAAACCCACGCGAGTGGCGCTGAGCGACATTTTCACCGACGACAAAGAATTCAAAGATCGCTCCGAAACCGCTTATTTCGGCGGCCCGGTAGACCCGCGAGTTCCGCTGGCCGTATTTCGCGCCAACAAGCCCGCCAAGGAGGCGACGCTGCTTTTTGGCGATGTTTACGTGAGTTTCGATCCGGATTTCATCAGGGGGCTTCTGAAACGGCCTGAGAAGCCGGCGGATGTGCGACTGTTTCTGGGCCGAGCGCAGTGGGCGCCGCTGCAGCTTGAAAATGAAATGAGCATTGGCGCGTGGTACGGAGTTCCGGCCGAGGCGAGCCTGATATTCGACAGCAAGCCGGATTATTTGTGGCACAAGCTGCATGAACAGGCGGCGCCGGGGCCGATGGCGCAAGCCGGCGCGGATTGAAGAAAAATGCGAAGAGCCGGACATGTGAAATGGCGCACGCGGGTCGAGACGGCAAAACGCCAGTCGAATCCCATGAGCTGTGTCCGGCTGGAGCCGGCCGCCATGACTAGGGCAGATACTCGCGGCGGAGATAGGCGGCGGTTTGCTCGGCCAGTTCGGCGTAATCGATGTGCAGGGTCTCACGCAAAGCGGCTTCGGTGGATGACCCGGCTCCGATGCGATCGAGCAGGCGCTCGACATCGCCCATGCCGCCGGCGTGAATGATGGACTCGACAGCGGCGAGAGACCACGCGTAGGCGTATGAAGCGGGCTCACCGGCAAGCCCCATCCACGAACCTTCGAGCGAGCCGAACGGCTGCGCAGCTTTCCGATCGTAAATCTGGACGAGAGCAGCCGCGGAATCGCCGGCGCGGCGGCCCTCCATCCACTGCGCGAGACCTTCCTGAAGCCAGGTGGGGCACAAACCGCGCGTTTTCTGGCCGACGAAGCTATGAGTCAGCTCGTGCTTCAGAACGCGGCTGAGATCGGGCGTGACCGAAGTGAGCCCCTGGACGGGAACGCGAATGCGGCCGTCGTTGATGGCGCCGACCCAGCCGGGAGCGCGTGTAATGTCGGCGAAAGCTTCATTGGTGTAGAGGATGACGCCGATCCGCTCGGGCGGCGTGTAGTCGAACTGGGATTCCAGATCGCGGAAGTGATTCTCGAGCGCGTGAAGAACGCCGACGGCGAGATCGGGCGCGGCGGCCCCGGAATACTTCAAGGAAAAATGAGCGGTTTCGCCTTCGCGATAGCCCGCTTCTTCCTGAAGATCGCGCTCAGCTTTTTCGAGCGCGCTCGAAACTTCGGGATCGGGATGCAATTTCTCGGCGCGCTTCCATTCGACAACGGCCTGATCGAGTTTGTTGGCGCCGTAGTAGGCCCAACCCATCAGTTTTGCGACGTCAGCGGAGTCAGGATCGATGCGGCGGGCGTGCTCGAGCGGCTCGAGCGCAGCTGTGAATTCGCTCTGGCGAAGATCGACGACGGCGAGATTGAGGAGCAGCGGCACGCTATCGGGAGCGAAGGTCAAGGCTTCGCGATAGTGCTCGGCGGCCGAGGCGAAGTCGCCTTTGGAAATCAGGAATTGCGCAGCGGCGTGATGCGCGGCGGCGACTTTGACGACCGAGGCATTGTCGCCAGTGCGAGCGGCCGTTTCAAGCCGCGCGAGAAAGGCTACATCGATCGAGCCGTCGTGGACGGCTCCGGCGGCAACGTCCGCGTATCCAGCGGCGACGTCGACGGAAGGGGCGCTAACGGGCGGCGCGGAAGATTCGCCGGATGAAAGCGGAGACAGATCGTCGCGTTCGACGCGGGCGACAATCGAGCGCGGAAGAACCAGGCGGCCTGCGGGGGTTTCATAGCTGACGTGATCGTCGTCTTCGACGACGTTCGAGGCGATGATGCGGCGGCCGTTCTTCAGCACGATGGTATCCGCGGAGGCCGCCGAGACCGCGAAGAGAAAGAGGAATGCCGCTGGCACCGCGCGTCGCACGCAAAAAGTCTAACAAAGCCCGCGAGGCGCTTTCCAGACGGCTTGCCGCACGATGCCCTAATTGTTACAGTCAAAATCGTGCGAGTGTTTCTTCCCATTGCGCTGGTGCTCGGCATTTTTGTGGGCTTCGCGGGCACGGGACCAGCGCGGCCGGCGATCGCGAATTCGGGCGGTGCGGCGATCGGCTCCGACCCGCGAGCGCTTTGGATCGCCCTGAACGAACTTCGCGTGGATGGCACCTGTGTATTTACCGTTCGCGATTTCCACTTCAAGCGCAGCGCGCTCGACATTACTTTGAGCGAAGGCAAGCTGGCGTTTCTGTTGCCGCTTGAAGGGCACGTGCTCGGGGCGGTATTTACGGGGAATGGAAACATCGTCGCGCTGCCGCCGAACCCGGCGGAGAGGCGCTCGATCGCGGAATTCCTCGGCGTGCCGATTCTCGATGAACCGTTTTCGCGCGCCTACTTTCGGTTCACGGACGACAGCGCGGAGATGCTTGAAGGCCGATTGAAGGCGGCCAAAGTGGCAGCGGGCGAGGATGAGCCGTTCGCTGAAAACTGGAACGCGCAGATCGGAAACTTGAACTCGAGCCATGCGGTGCGGACGATGTTTGACCTGTTGTCAACAGATCCGCTCCCCTATTTCTCCGGGGCGTTGGCGGGCTCGCGCGTGGGGCCGTTTGACGCATTGGTGGATCCGCGGCTTGCGCAGCCCGTTCTGCTGGGCCAGCCGCACAGCGGACCCGGCGGAGAGCGTTACAACGTTTGGGCGACGTTCGCGCCCGCGGATACGCCGGCCGCGGCGGAAACCGTTCAGCCCGTGGACTATCGAATTGAGACGGCAATCGCGGATGATCTTTCGCTCAGCGGAGACGCGCACTTGCGGCTGAAGGCCGAGCGCGAGGGCGAACGGATGATTGCACTGGAGCTTTCGCGGGCCCTATCGGTGGAAAGCGTAACGCCGGAGGGCGGCGCGCCACTGGTCTTTTTTCAGAACGAAGATTTGAGCCGGCAAGAAATCGCCTCGCGCGGGAACGATGAGCTATACGTGGTGTTGCCCTCGGGGACGCGCGCGCAGGAAGAGATTCGGCTGGAGATCAAATACCGCGGCAGTGTGATCAGCGACACAGGAAACGGCGTGTACTTCGTTGGCGCGCGCGGAAGCTGGTATCCGCACACGCGGCGAAGCGGAGAATTCGCGCGATTCGATTTGACCTTTCGCTGGCCGCGCCGGCTGACGCTGGTGGCCACGGGACGAAAGATCGAAGAACATGAAGATGGCGGGCAGCGTGTCGGGCGCTGGACGCCCACGACTCCGATTTCCGTGGCGGGATTCAATCTCGGCGAGTACGAAGAGGAGTCGGTCGGGACAGGCAAGCCCACGATTGAGCTCTACGCCAATCACCAATTGGAGGACTGGCTCCTGGCACGAATTCGCGCGCGGCTGGCGGCAGACGCCCAGCAGATGGCGCAGGGAACCGAAAGAGAATTTACCCGCGACCCGTTCGGAGACGTGATGGTGATTGCCGCAGGCGGACCACCGAGCCCAGCAGCTCTTCTGAAGCACCTGGGCGCGGAATTCTCCGACTGCATTCGCTTCTTCGAGGGAATAAATGGCCCGTTTCCGTTCGATGAGCTGGATATCGCGCCCATTCCCGGGGAGTTTGGGCAAGGCTGGCCGGGCCTCGTCTATCTGACGACGCTCGCGTACCTGCCGCCCCAAATGCAGGAAGAGGCCGGTCTCAATCGCCACGCGCAGGAACAAATCGAGGAGCTGCTGCCGTTCCACGAAGTGGCGCACCAGTGGTGGGGCAACGAGTCGGCTACATCGAGCTTTCGTGACGCGTGGCTCGATGAAGCAGTGGCGAATTACGAAGCGCTGATGTACGCCGACAGCAAAAAGCCTTCCGGGCATATCCTGACGACCTGGCTCAATCGATACAAGGCGGATTTGCTGGCGGTGCCTTCCGGCGGGCAAGAATCGGTGGATGACGCGGGGCCTCTTTCACTGGGGCGGCGGCTGGATTCATCGAAAACGCCGCGCGCGTATGAAACCATCACGTACGGCAAAGGGACGTGGGTGATTCACATGCTGCGCGAGATGCTGCGAGAACCTTCGGCGAAAATGCCCGACGCAAAATTTGAACAGGCGCTGCGGTCGGTACTGGAAGACCACCGGTATCAGCCAATGACGACGGAAGATTTTCAGCGCGGGATCGAAAAGCGGATGACCCGAGCAATGGATCTCGAAGGCAATCACCGCCTCGATTGGTTTTTCGAGGAGTGGGTGCGCGATACGGGAATTCCACGCTACAGCGTGGAAGTTCAAGTGAAGCCGCGGGGACAAGAATTTTTGATTACGGGAAAGCTGAAGCAGGACCGCGTGCCGGATTACTTCACAGAAGCCGTTCCCCTCTACGCGACGCACAGCGGAGCAAAACCAAGCTACCTGGGAACGGTGACCACGGCGGGGCCGCAGACGGCGTTTCATTTCGTGGCGGCAGCGAGGCCCGGCAAAATCATAATCGATCCTCAAAATACGATTCTCTGCAAGAGTGACTAGGCCGCAAACAAGAAGTCGTTACGAATCAATGTGATACACTTTGATGGAACAGCGATGTTTGCTGTCACGCGTGCAAATCCATATAATCTAAAAGGGTGTGACGGCGTCGCGTAAAAAAGCGCTGCCGAGGGTCTCCGGTCGAACACGCATGGTCAATGCAGCTGACAAAATCCGTCAGAAATTGCTGGACGAAATCAAAATTCTCGAACGCGAGCTTCATGAGGAGCTTCCGAAGGAACTCATGAAAGCGCGAGCGCACGGCGATCTCTCTGAAAACGCCGAATATAAATATGCCAAAGAGCGGCAATCGTACGTCAGTGCGCGTCTCGGCCAGTTGCACCAGCGGATGGCCAACCTGGCCATGCTCAACCTCGACGTGTTGCCCAAGGATCGAGCCGCCTACGGATCGCGAATTCGCGTACTGGACTTGAAGAAATCCGAGGAAGTGGAGTATAAGCTGGTGACGGCGGAAGAAGCCGACGCGGCGAACGGTTTGATCTCGACAACCTCGCCGATCGGCAAGGCGCTCCTCGGCAAGAAAGTCGGCGATGAGATTTCAGTTGTGACGCCGGCGGGAACCAAGGAATTCGAAGTTGTGCGCCTTCAAACCATCTACGAGCAAGAGTAGGGGTTCCGGCCGATGCTGACACGGCGGATCGCGCAGCCGTTCGCATGGCTGCTGGACCGAATCGTCGCAGGAATCGCGGCGACGGGAGTTCCGCCGAATCTTCTCACCTGGTTCAGCCTCCTTCTCAATCTGTGGGCCGGAATTCTGTTTGGCACCGGCCGGTTTGCGGCGGCAGGCGGCACGATGATCGCCGCTGGATTTTTCGACATTGTGGATGGCCGCGTTGCCCGTAAGCAGGGACGCGTCACGCCGTTCGGCGGATTTCTCGATTCGATCGTCGATCGCTACTCGGATTTAATTCTCTTTCTAGGATTGCTGATTTACTACTCGCAGGTGAACCGCTTCGCGTATACGGGGCTGGCGGGGATTGCGATGTGCGGCGCGGTGATGGTTAGCTATGCGAAAGCGCGCGCGGAGTCGTTGATTGGCGCCATCGAAGTGGGATTCTGGGAGCGGCCGGAGCGAATCGTTTTGATGATCCTCTGCGCGCTCACGAACCGCATGCCGCTGGCGCTGTGGGTGCTGGCGATCGGGCCGAATATCACCGTGATTCACCGGATCGTGTATACGTGGCGGAGCACGAAGGACAAGCCCGAAGCGGAAGAATTGGCCATTGCCCGAGCCCGCGCGCAACGAGAAAGTCCAGGCTCGATTCGCGAAGCGCCCGCTCTGCTCAGCCGCACGGCGCACCGGGGAGGTTAGCGGTGCACCCGAGACTTCTGGCGATTGTCGGCCTGCTGATTTTTTGCGCGGGACTCGACCTGCTCTGGCAATCCCGCCGCGAGGCCGCGTTCTGGTTCGCTTCCTATATGCATGTGTTTCGCTCGCTTCTGCGCGAACAGAAATCGTCTGCGCCGGCGTTTCAAACTCAGACCGGGTCGCCGCCATCGCGCAAGACGGTTGCCATGCTTCTTGGCATGGGCCTGGCGGTAGCGGGACCGCTGCTGATTGCAGTGAGCCTCACTTTAATCCTCTATCCGAAACTTTGACGGGCCACGATCTCTCTTGAAACCTTCCCTGATCGTTCACGGTGGAGCCTGGAACATCCCTGACTCGGCGGTTGAAGACTGCCGCGCCGGATGCCGGCGAGCGCTCGAAGAAGGTTGGAAGATATTGTCGAAGGGCGGCGGAGCGCTCGATGCCATTGAAGCCGCGATCGTCGTTCTTGAAGACGATCCTGCGTTCGACGCGGGAATCGGCTCGCATCTGAATCTCGATGGGCGGGTGCAGCTCGATGCGATCGTGATGGACGGCGCGACTCTCAAAGCCGGCGCGGTAGCGGCGGTCGAGCGGATTCGCAACCCGATTCGGCTGGCGCGCGAAATCTTCGAATCGAGCGAGCACATGATGCTGGTCGGCGCGGGCGCGGAACAATTCGCGCGCGAGCAAGGCATGGCGTTATGCGATCCCGAAGAGCTGATTTTGGATCGCGAACGGATGGCGTGGCGGCGCTGCCGCGAAGATCAACACGCCGCTGAGTTTCACGTGGATCACGCGATGGGAACCGTGGGCGCGGTGGCGGTGGATTCGCGCGGAGCCATTTTCGCAGGAACCTCGACGGGCGGAACGTGCTGCAAACATGCGGGGCGCGTGGGCGACTCACCGCTGATCGGCTGCGGCTGCTACGCGGACGCGGAAGCCGGCGGCGTGTCGTGCACCGGCCTCGGCGAAGCCATCATGAGAATCGTAATGGCGAAAACGGCGGTGGAATTTTTGCGCGCGGGAATGACGCCGCTTGAGACGGCGGAAGCCTGTATGAAGCTATTGCGCGATCGCGGGCACGGTACCGGAGGGCTGATTCTCCTCGACAAGAACGGCGATCCGGGATTCGCGTTCACGACGCAGCGAATGGCGTTCGGCTACGTCGCGGCGGATGGCAATTTCGTCGTCGCCCCCTGAGCCATGTTGCGGCATTGGGCGCTGCAACATTTGTCCCGCATGGGCATCCAACGAACCGAAAAAAGCGTACAGTTCATAGGAGCGGAACATATCCATGATTCGGCGAGATTTCATTTTTGGCGCGGCGGCGTTTACGGGACTCGCGGCGTTGGCCTGGCGGCATCCGGATTGGCTGGGCCTTGGGGCAGGGCCGGGACCGGTTTCGGCGGCGGCGAATAAGAACGAAAAGGCAGGGACTGTCACAATCGTGCAATTCGACGATTCGGGCAAGCGGATCGGCACGGTGACCGAACCGAAAGTGGTGAAGACTGACGCCGAATGGCGCAAGCAGCTTACAGCGAATCAGTACGACATCACCCGGCTCGCCGATACGGAGATGGCGTTCACAGGCGAAGGCTACAATCGCCACGATCCCGGACTCTATCGCTGCGTCTGCTGCGGCAACGCGCTTTACAGCTCCGACACGAAATACGATTCCGGAACCGGCTGGCCGAGTTTTTGGGCGCCGATTGCGAAAGAGAATATTAACGAGCGCTCGGACACCAGCCTTCTGATGGTTCGGACAGAAGTGACCTGCAAACTCTGCGACGCGCATCTCGGCCACGTCTTCAACGACGGCCCTCAGCCGACTGGTTTGCGCTACTGCATGAACGCGGCCGCGATGAAATTCATACCTGCGAAAACGTGAGTTTGGGGCGTGCTTTCAGGCGAGGGCGGAGCGAGCGTCTTCGATCGAGTTGAATGACGGGAACAGATTTTCGACGTTGGTCATCTTCAAAAGGGCGCGGCACTTCTCGTTCATGCCTACCACACCCAGTTTGCGGCCCGCCTGCTTGTAGTGAAGAAAAACGGAGATCATTGAACCGAGGCCGGACGAATCGATAAAGGGGACTTCGGAGAAATCGAGCACGAGCGACGGGGCCGACTCGGCGCGCAAGTGATTTTGAAAATCCGCAAGCGTCGCCATGACGATCGGCCCGATCAGGCGAATCACCACCGGGGCGCCTGGCGGAGTGTCACTGCGAACAAACTGAATCTTTGCAGAATTCATGGCGGCAGAACTATACGCAGACGGTTCGTTTCATTTGGTTACAGTCATGTTACGCGCGGGTTAAAGCTACATGAGCGCTTACGTGCGCGTCAACGATTCGATCAGCGCGCGATGCTGGGGATACCGGGCGGCGAGCTCGCGCGTGGCCAGCTCGAAATCCGCGAAATCGAAACCGGGCGCCATCGTGCAGCCGGCCAGTGCGTAGGAGCCCGGATTTTTCACGCGCGCGGCCAGCCAGCAGCCTGCTTTCACCACTCCTTGAAATGACTCGCCCGCATCGGGGTCGCCGCCGAGCAACATCTCGTCGAGACGGCCTTCCGAGTCAATTACATACACGATGAGCGGCCCGCCGGCGTAGAAGTGCCAAAGTTCATCGGAGCGAAGGCGATGAAAGGCGGAGAAATTCTGCGCGTCGAGCAAAAAATAGATTGCGGTGGATGCAGGACGCGCGCCCGCGAATTGCGGCGGCAGAGCGTTTCGGGGAATCGTCAAACCGGCAGCGTAAGTCTGGCGAAACCAGCCGCCTTCGGGATGCGGCGCGAGATTCAATCGGGAAATCCAATACGCGGCGTCTTTCATTTTGCGCTCAGCGGGAAAAATGAATGCCGGGGCGCGCGGATTCAGCAGAGGCAGCGGCAGTCACGGCGAGAGAGAATAGCACGGAGAAAGCGCCGCGATTCGCTCGGGCCATCTGCAAGCAGTCCGCAAACAGCCCGCACGGTCCCCGAGACGCGTCCAGTACCAGCGCCGCCGCACAGGTTCACCGAATGTTGAATGGGCCGTTACCGTGTGTTAGCATCCCCGTTTTCTCAGGGGACGACGGGAATGTCTGTTCCTCACCAAGTGCTGCGGCGGAGCCTTCCCCTCCTTCAGCGGCGATCCGAGGCAAATCATGAAAACCTATGCGACCAGTGCAGTCCGTAATGTCGGCATTGTAGGCCACGGCGACACGGGGAAAACGCAGCTCGTGTCGTCGTTGCTGTTCACTGCGGGGATGACGCCGAGATTCGGGAAGGTCAACGAAGGCTCGACGGTCACGGATTGGGACGAAGAAGAGATCGCGCGGAAGATTACGATTCAAACCGGGCTGGCGTTCGCGGAATGGGCGCCGCCGGGCCAAGCCGATAAGATCAAGATTAATTTCCTCGATACTCCGGGTTACAGCACTTTTATCAACGAAACGAAAGCGTCGCTGATTGCGGCCGACGCCGCGCTGATTCTGGTGGACGCGGCGGCGGGCGTGCAGGTGGTGACCGAAAAAGTATGGGACTACGTCACCGAGTACGATCTCCCGCGCGCGTTCGTGATCAACTGGATGGACCGCGAACTGGCGAGCTTCGAGCGCGCGATGCAGTCGCTCGAGCAGGTCTTTGGGCGCGGCGTGATGCCGGTGGAATTGCCGATCGGACAGGAGAAGGGATTCAAGGGCGTCGTGGATCTGGTGACAATGCAGGCGCTCACGTACACGCCCGACGGCGACGGCAAGGCCAAGGTGAGCGAAATTCCCGCGGAACTGGCCGAGGAAGCGAAAGCCGCGCACGAAAGGCTCGTCGAACTGGTGGCGGAAGGCGACGACGACCTGATGCAGGAATTCTTCGACAAGGGCACGCTCCCGGTGGAGGATTTGAAGAAGGGACTGCACGACGCCGTTCTGGCCAAGCGGATTTACCCCGTGCTGCTGAGTTCGGCGCTGCACAATATCGGCGCCGATGCGATTTTGAATTTCATCGCGGAGATTTTCCCGTCGCCGGAAATCCGCAAGACCAACACCGGATATAAATCTCCCGACCACAAGGGCGAAACTCTCGAGCGAAAGATTTCGGCCGGCGAGCCGGTTTCGATTTTCGTCTACAAGACGCTGGCCGATCCGTTTGCGGGGCGCATCAGCTATTTCAAAGTGATGTCGGGAGTGCTGAAGAACGACGCGACGCTGCCGAACTACAACCGCAATTCTGCCGAGCGGCTGCAGCACATCCACGTGATGCAAGGAAAGACCGCGCTCGATATTCCGGAGCTGCAAGCGGGCGATCTGGGCGCCGTGGCGAAGCTGAAGGACACGCTGACGAGCGACACCCTCGGCGACAAAACCGCGCCAATTTACTATGCGCCGGCTCGGATTCCCGAGCCTTCGATCACGTTTGCGATCGAGCCGAAGACGCGCGCGGATGAAGACCGCATCGGCGTGGCGATTCACAGGATTCTCGAGGAAGATCCGGCGCTGCGGTTCAGCCGCGATCCGCAAACGAAGGAATTTCTGCTTTCGGGCTCGGGGCAACAGCACATCGAAGTCGTGGTGGCGAAATTGAGGAAGCGCTATCACGTCGAGTTGACGCTCAAGCCGCCGAAGGTGCCCTATCGCGAGACGATTCGCGGCAAGGCCGACGCCGAAGGCAAACACAAGAAGCAGACCGGCGGGCACGGCCAGTTCGGCGTGTGCCGCGTGAAGCTCGAGCCGCTGCCGCGCGGCGGGGGCGTAGAATTCGTGGACGATATTTTCGGCGGCGCGATTCCGAAGAACTGGATTCCGTCGGTCGAGAAAGGCATTCGCGATTCCGCCGAGCGCGGCTTCCTGGCGGGATTTCCGGTGGTGGATTTCCGCGCGATTCTCTACGACGGCAAATACCACGACGTGGACTCGTCAGATATGGCGTTCAAGATCGCCGGATCGCTCGCGTTCAAGGAATGCATGAAGCAGGCGCGGCCAACGCTGCTCGAGCCCATCATGCACGTGGAAGTGTACGCGCCCGATCAATATTCGGGCGACTTGATGGGGCACCTGAGCGGGCGGCGCGGAAGAATCAGCGGGAGCGAGGCGCGCGGCCAGAATGTGGTGATCAAGGCGCAGGTGCCGTTCGCCGAAATGCTGAGCTACGCGAACGAATTGACTTCTATGACGCAGGGCCGCGGCAGCTACTCGATGGAATTTTCGCATTACGATTTCGTGCCGGCCGAGCTTGCGGAAAAAGTGATCGCCGCGCACAAGCCGCACGCGACGGAAGACGACGAGCATGCCGCGTCGGCATAGCCGCTCGCGCGAACGGCGATCGGCATCCGGTTGCAAGGGTTCTTCTCCGGCGAGCGGTTTGTTGTCGGTGGCCGGGACGCTTTCCTGGCGCTGATTCGTCGTACTTCGCTTTCCGTACCGCCCGCACCAAATTGGCGCTTGCGCGAGTCAAATCGCTCATCCATTCTTGTTTGACCATGAAAAAACCTACCAAGCGTTGGGGCGATTCGACGATCGCGATCCATCGCGGCGAGCGCCGCCACGGAATCGGCACAGAGGTCGGGACGGCGATTTCGCGCACGTCGAACTTCACCTTCGCGAGCACCGCGGAAATGAAGCGCTGGGCCGAGGGGAAAAGCTCCGCGTACATTTACACGCGCTATGGAAATCCCACACTGACAGTGGCGGAAGAGAAGCTCGCGGCGCTCGAAGGCGCGGAAGACGCCGTGATGGCCGCCTCGGGAATGGCGGCGATTTCGAGCACGCTGCTGGCCGTGCTGAGCGCGGGCGATGAATTGATCGCGGCGCGGCAGGTTTACGGCGGGTCGTATCGGTTGTTCCGCGACACCTTTCCGCGGCTGGGAATCAACGTGCGGCACGTCGAAGCCGATCTCGTCGGACTCGAGAATTTGGCCACGCCGAAGACGAAGGCGCTCTACGTCGAGACGCCGACGAACCCCACGCTGAGGCTGGTAGACGTCGAGAAGGCCATTCGCTTCGCGAAGAAGCACGGCCTTGTGGCGATTATTGACGGCACGTTCGCCAGCCCGGTCCTGCAGAAACCGATCGGGATGGGTTTCGACATCGTGGTGCACAGCGCGACGAAATATTTGGCCGGGCATTCCGACGTAATCGCCGGCGCGGCCGCGGGCAGCCGCAAATGGATTCATCGGGTCCGCGAGAACATCATCCATCTCGGCGGCTCGATGGACCCCGAAGCGGCGTTCCTGGTGATTCGCGGGCTGAAGACGCTGGGCGTGCGTGTGAAAAAGCAGTGCGAGAACGCCATGGCCGTGGCGAAATACCTCGAGCGGCATCCGAAGGTCGCGCGCGTTCATTATCCCGGGCTTCCCTCGCATCCGGACCACCGCCTGGCAAAAAGGCAGATGCGCGGCTATGGAGCCATGCTGGCGTTCGATATGAAGGGCGGACTGCCGGCGGCGCGGCGGTTCTGCGACCGCGTAAAGCTGTTTCTGGTGGCGGCCAGCCTCGGCGGAGTGGAATCGCTCGTGATCCTGCCGATTTATACTTCTCATTACAACATGTCGATCGCAGAACTGAAGAAGGCGTCGGTCGAGCCCGGCACAGTTCGGGTTTCTGTGGGGCTCGAGGACGCCGACGATTTGATCGAAGATCTGCGCCAAGCGCTGGCCTAGTACCCCCTGTCCCCTTTCGGTCAATCCCTCCGGCCCGGACCATTGACCGCCCCCAATTGCCCACATACAATTTTCGACGCCCGCCCTTGACGGACCCGTTCCTGGGGCCTTGCAGACGGGCTTCGGCCGGCAACCTGGGGGCCCAAATCCGGCGTCGGATGGGAGAGAGAGTTTCGTGCGCCCTCAACCCGGATTGGCACGGAGCCGATAGAGTTTCCGGACATCATCAGACGATGCGCTCGAGTCTAAAAACGGGATTGATTCTGGCTTCGGCCGTTCTGCTGGCCAGCGGCTGCGAAGACTCCGCCAAAAAAACCGTGCAGGTGCGGCCGTCTACTCAGATCCCCGGCAAACTCGCAGAGCAAACTGAGTCGCTGCCGCTTCCCACCGCGAACGCGCTCGCCTACAAACTGATCGACCGCCGGTCGAGAATCGAAGTCCTCGCCACAGAGATGCGCGCAAGCTTTGAAGCCGGGCAGAAGGCCTACGACGCCGGCGATCTCGACGCCGCGCGGGACGATTTCAATCGCGCGGTCAGCCTGGTTCTAGCGAGCGGAATTGCGGTTGACAGCGATCCGGAACTCGCCGGGCTGTTCGACCAGATTCTGGACACGCTGCATACGGACGCGCTTGAAAACGCGCAGACGGCGGCGGATGAATCGCCGGACGACACCATGTCTGAGCCCGCGCCGATTGATGAGATCGCCGACCTGGAAACGCTGCCGCCGGGCGATCCGCGGCTCGCGCAGAAGGCCGAGACGGAATTGATGCGCGTGCCGCACGACATTCCGTTGACCGTGAACGATGCCGTGCTGCAATACCTCAGTTTTTTCCAGACCGAGCACGGGCGGCTCATCGTCGAGACGGGGCTGCGCCGCGCCGGGCGCTACCACGACATGATCCGGCGCGTCCTGCGCGAAGAAGGGCTGCCGCAGGATTTGATTTATCTCGCGCAGGCGGAGTCGGCGTTCCAGCCGCAGGCGGTATCGCGGGTGGGAGCGCGCGGGATCTGGCAGTTCATGCCCTACCGCGGCGAGGAATACGATCTGTCGCGGAGCTGGTGGATCGACGAGCGCAGCGATCCGGAAAAAGCCACGCATGCCGCCGCGCACCACTTGCGCGATCTCTACGGAATGTTTGGCGACTGGTATCTGGTAATGGCGGCGTATAACTCGGGGCCGGGAAACGTGACCAAGGCGATCGAGCGCACCGGGTATGCTGATTTCTGGGAACTGCAGAAGCGCGACGTTCTGCCGACGCAGACGAAGAATTACGTGCCGATAATTTTGGCGCTCGCTCTGGTCGCCAAGGAACCGAAGCTATATGGAGTGGAAGTCGCTCCGGACAAACCGCCCGACGTCGATCTGGTGAAGCCGGGCCATGCAATCGACTTGCGCCTGGTGGCGGATGCGACGGGCGCGTATCTCGACGATCTGCGCATGCTGAACCCGCAGCTGTTGCGCCTGGTGACGCCCGATCTGCCGGACTTCGAGCTGCGGATTCCCGTCGGGACGGCCGCGAAGTTTCAGGCCGCGATCGCCACGATTCCACCGGACAAGTGGAAGAGCTGGCGGATCCACGAAGTGATGGAGGGCGAGACCCTGGCCTCGATTGCCAAGCAATATAAAGTGACCGCGCTCTCGATCGCCGCGACGAATCACATGACCTCGTCTTCGGAAATCGCCACGGGGCAAAGGCTCACGATTCCGGCATCCGCGGCCGCGGCGCTGCAACTCGTCCACTATCGCGTGCAGCGCGGCGACACGCTGGCTGGAATCGCCGAGCAATTCTCCGTGACCGTGGCCGACATCAAGCGCTGGAACGGAATCCACGGCAACCAGGCGCCGCGCGGCACGCGGCTGCGAATTTACGCAGGTGGCGAACCAGCCACGTCTACGCACACCAAAGGAAAATCGGCTGAATCGGTTGGCGACGGCGCGGTGAGGAGCATTTCTCAAACCAAGCGTTCGGCAAGCGAAGTTGAGCACCGCGTGCAACCCGGCGAAACGCTCTATTCGATCGCCAAGCAATACGGCACGACGGTCGACGCGCTGCGGCGCGCGAACCCGGACTTGAGCAAGCGAGAACTCGAGGCGGGAGATGTTTTGAGAGTCGCCGAGACGCGCTAGCCGCCGCGCCCAGCCGCCTGGCCAAGCTCCGAATTATCCCCTACCATCCTGATAGCAAAGCATTTGCAGACTTTCGCGCGAATCGAAGCTCGGAATCGCGAAACTCTTGAAAAGTCGGCGTCTCCACACTCTTGCGTCTTGACAAAGCTCGGACTCTCCGTTTATGTATAGGCCCGAACGGAAAGGCCCGCGTCGGGCACGCAAGCCCCAAACGGAGGACGCATGTTCCAATCACGAATGCAGGACGACGACGGCGAAGAATTGCCGCGCTACGAAGAGGAAGAAGACGACGACGCGGGCGGAGATGCCGTTGAAGAAGAAACGGAAGAAATTGTGATCGTCGAGGAAGAAGCGGAAGAAGAAGCGCCCGCGAGCGAACCCGCCGCGCCAGCCCCGACTCCTAAACCGAAGGCCCGGCGCGCGCCCAAGCCCGCCAAGAAGGCCAAGAAAGCCAAGAAAGCGAAAAAGGCGCCGAAGAAAAAGGCCAAGGCGGGTCCAAAGAAAAAAGCAAAAGCGGGCAAGAAGAAAAAGAGATAGGCTGAATTTCTTCCGCCGCCGGAGCCAGGGTCGCACGACCGCTCCGGCGGCTTTGCATTTCCCCCGGCAGTTCAAGTGCGCGCGAAATGTGTTCCACTTCGTTACGTTCCCAAACTGAGAACGATTTCCTTGCCGCGGCTCCCGTCGCTCGCTAGCATGTGCGCCAATGGAACGGGCAGTGGAAGAGATCCGGCGCATGCGCGGGGGAGCGCAATCGCATCTGATGCGCTGCGCAAGCGATAGCTACTACGTGGTGAAATTCCAGAACAATCCGCAGGGAAGAAGGGTCCTGGCGAACGACTTGCTGGGAACGCGACTGGCAGCGCGAGTGGGTCTGCCGGTGGCAGGTGCCAACGTGGTTCACGTGGGCGCCGAACTGATCGAGCACACGGACGACCTGGTGATGCAACTCGGGCGCAGCCGCGAGACGTGCGTCTGTGGGCCGCAGTTCGGCTCGCGCTATCCGGGCGACCCGGCGGACACTGTCGTCTACGATTTTCTTCCAGACGAGCAGCTCCGCGACGTCGAGAACCTCGACTGCTTCGCCGGCATGATGTCCTTTGACAAGTGGACCTGCAACACCAACGGGCGCCAGGTGATTTTCTACCGGGCCGCGCCGGGAGGCGGCGAACGAAAGCCAGAGGCGCCACGCCTGCGCGCGGCGATGATTGACGAAGGCTTTTGCTTCAACGCAGGCGATTGGAATTTCCCCGATGCCCCGCTTCGGGGCATTTACAGCCGGCAGCGCGTCTACGAGAACGTGCGCGGCATGGACGCGTTCGAACCGTGGATCGAGCGCATCGCCAAGGTCAGCGAAGACACGCTTGACGAAGCCGCGAGCGAAATTCCGCCGGAGTGGTATGGCTTCGACCAGGACGCGCTCTATCGCATGCTCGAACAACTCTACCGGCGGCGGACGCTCATTCCCGAACTCATCCGCTCGGCCTGGAAATCTTCGCGGAATCCGTTTCCGAACTGGACGTGAACCATGGCTGAAGACAATCTGCGACCGCTGAGTTACCGCATCCTGCGGTACACGCCGAATCTGGTGCGCGACGAGTGGATCAATATCGGCGTGATCCTCGAGGACGCCGCGGGCCAACGGCGCCAGGCGCGCCTCGTGGAAGAGCCCGGCGAAATTGCGCGCGTGCGGCGCTTGCATCCCGGGAGCGAGGAAGCGATCCTGCGCGCGCTGCCCGCGGAAATCGAAGCGATGATGGCCGCACCGGCCGTTTTCGAAAAGCTCGACGACACACTCTCGAATGTCATCCAGCTCAGCCCGCGGAAGGGAGTGCTCGCCGAGGATTTCGACGCCGAGCTCGACCGGCTCTACCGCGACCACGTGGCGCCGCCGCGCGCCGCGGGCCGCGCCGGGCTGCTCGAGAACACGCGCGCGTGGATTCGCGCCCGGCTGAGCGACGTCTTCCGGCGAGGCCGCATTCTCGAGCGCATGGAGAAAAGCGTGCGCGTCGAGGAATTCACTCAGCCGGGCGATCCTCTGCGGCTCGATTACGGCTACCGCGCGAACGGCACGCGCGGATTTCTGCACGCGGTGTCGCTCGCGCGCGATCCCGCGCAGGCGAAGGTGCTCGCGTATACGGCAGAAGGGATTCGCGCGCGGCTGCCACGGACGGAATTTACCGCGGTGACGGAGGTCGAGCCGGCGAGCGGGAATTCGCGGCACCAATTTGTCGCGCGGCTTTTCGCAGAGCAGAAGATCGCGGTCGTGCCCCTCAGCCAGATTGAAAAATTCGCGGAGACGCTGCGCGCACGAATCAACTAGGCCGGCGGAGCGGCGCGGCGTACGCTCAGCGCCTGCCATTGAGCGCGCCCCAGCGCGGCAATTCGCGCTGGCCGAGCAAGGCTTCGGCGGCCCAGGCGCCGAGATAACTCGAGAGCGCCACGCCGTGACCGGCGAACGCGCCGAGGACGATCGCGTTCGAGCTCTCCGGGTGCCAGCCGAAAACGGGCTTCCAGCTGTCGCGAAAGAGAATCGGCCCGCCCCAGCGGCGCGTGAAGCGGATCCTGGCGAGCGCCGGATGCATGCGCCGAATCCGCGTCTCAAGTGATTCGAACATGCGCGTGCTTTCACGTCCTTGGATATTCACGCGCTCGAGATGGCGCGAGTCGGGCGCGCTGACCAGCCCCGCGCCCCAAACGATGGAATTGTCGGGCCGCAAACGCATCCAGAGATACGGCAGATCCACGGTGTAGAACGGCTTCCGCTCGTCGAGACCGATCTCTTCGAGGAGTTGATCGCTCACGGGCTCGGAGAGCGACGCAAGCGTCAATCGCGGATGAGCGTTTTCGAGGTCCGCGAGCGAGAGCGCGTTGGTCGCGAAGAGAATTTTTCCGGCGCGCAAGGTGCCGGATCCCAGCTTCAGTTCGGGCGTGTTCCCCCAATTCACCTTTTCGACCGGGCGCTTCTCAAAAATCAATGCGCCGCGCTCGTGGGCCGCGCGCGCGAGCCCGCTCACGAGTTTTCCCGGATCGAGCGAACCTCCCGGAACTTCGTTCACCACGCGCAGCGTTCCCGAATCGTTCCACTCGATCGGCGAAGATTCCCCGCCGCCGTGCCGGCCGACCTCCCACGCGCCGCCGAGCGAAAGATCGCACGCGACGCCGAGCGTATCGAGAATTTTCGGGAAGCCGGCGAGGACGTCGCCGAGTCCGCGTTGATCGCCCGCAGCCGTCTCCGCGAGGACGATCCCGCCGGTTCTGCCGCTGGCGCCCGCGCCGATGCGATGTGCTTCGAGAACCACAACCGAGGCTTCGGGAGCAAGATGCCTGAGCCACGCGGCCGCGGCGAGGCCCGTGAAGCCCGCACCTACCACCGCGAAATCGCATTCCTTGGGCATTTTGGCGCGCGGCGGTTGGAAATCGATTCGCCACGGCGGGCGGCCCCACTCGATGCTTGTGGATTTTCGAGGCATGACGGCGCCGCCCGGGATCAGGATCGCTGGAGTCTGGAGTTAGCGCACTGAAGTTGACAGCCCGGAGTCGACAGTCGAGAGTTCACGGCAAAAACCTATTGAAAAAAATTGACGTCGCGCGCGAAGCCTGGCCGGGATTCACGGATCAGCGGCGCCGGAAAACCTCGGCCTGGCGCAATTTCGAACCTTGCCGGCGGCGCGAAATCACAGCCGCGCTACAAAATGCTTTCCGTCCAGTCTTCGAGCGTGTGCTTGAGGTGGCCCATGAATTGATGCGCGATCGCGCCGTCCACAACGCGATGGTCGTAGGAGAGCGTGAGATAGACCATCGATCGGATGGCGATCGCGTCGTCAATCACCACGGGACGCTTCTCGATCGTGCCGAGCCCCAGAATCGCCACGTTGGGCTGGTTGATCACCGGCAGCCCGAAGAGCCCGCCGAAGACGCCGGGATTGGTGATCGAAAATGTGCTCTCGGCCACTTCCTCGGGCTTGAGCTTTTTGGTGCGGGCGCGCTCGGCCAGATCGTTCATCGCGCGGGCGATTCCCAGAAAATTCTTCTCCTCCGCGTTCTTGATCACCGGGACGATCAGTCCCCAGTCGAGCGCCACGGCGATGCCGATATTGCATTCCTTGTGAAGGACGACGTTCGTTCCGTCGACCGAGGCGTTCACGGTTGGGAATGCGCGGAGCGCTTCCACGGCCGCGCGCACGAAGAACGGCATGAAGGTCAGCTTCGTTCCCGAACTCTCTTCGAATTTCGCTTTCATCTTCGCGCGAAGATTGGCAATCGCTGTGACGTCGGCCTCGTCCACCGAGTAGACGTGCGGCGAGACGCGCTTGGAGAGCACCATGTGCTCGGCAATGCGCTGGCGCATCACCGACATCGGCTGAACTTCATATTTGCCGAAATAGATTTTTTCGCGCGGGACGGCGGTTTCGATCGTGGCGTGCGCCGGAGCGCCGCCCGTGGCGGGCGGTGCGGAAGCCGGCGCACCCGATGGAGCTGCAGCGCGCGCGCCTCCGCTTTCGATCGCGCCGAGAATATCGCGCTTGGCGACGCGGCCGCCTGCGCCCGTGCCGGGAACTTGCGTCAGATCGATGGAATGTTCTTTGGCGAGCCGCCGGACGAGCGGCGAGCTGCGCACCTTATCCCGCGATTGGACGGCGGGAGCGGCGGCGTGTGCCGCAGGCGCTGGAGCGGGCGCGGCTTGGGGCGCAGGCTGAGGCGGCGCAGCAGCTTGAGCCGGCGCGGGCTTCGGCGCTTCAGCCTTGGCGGGAGCCTGCGGTGCCTTCGGAGCTTCGGCCTTGGCGGGCGCGGCGGCTGCGGCACCCGCGCCATCGGCGTCAATTACGGCGACGACGGTCTGGACGGGAACCGTTTGCCCTTCGTTGATTTTGATTTCCTTCAGAATTCCGGCCGAGGGCGACGGAATTTCGGCGTCGACTTTGTCCGTCGAAATCTCAAAGAGCGGCTCGTCGCGCTCGATTTTCTCGCCCGGCTTCTTGAACCATTTCGTAATCGTGCCTTCGAAAATGCTCTCGCCCATCTGCGGCATTACGACGTCAACGGCCATCGGCTTCTCCTCGAAACTCTAATAATGTGCCAGTTTGCGCGCGGCGGCCACAACCTTTGCGGCGTTCGGCAAAAAATGATCCTCGAGCGTGGGCGCGTAAGGAACCGGAGTGTCGAGCGCTGTGACGCGCTCGATCGGCCCGTCCAGTTCGTCAAACGCGTGTTCGCAGACGAGCGAAGCGATTTCGCCGGCGATTCCGCCCGTGCGCGTGTCCTCGTGAACGATCAGGAGCTTGTTGGTCTTCCTCACCGACGCGAGGATTGCTTCGGTATCGAGCGGCACGAGCGTGCGCAGATCGATCACTTCGGCCTCGATGCCCTCTTTGGCCAGCTCTGCTGCCGCTTCGAGCGACGTGTGCATCATCGCGGCGTAACTCAAAATCGTGAGATCGCGCCCCTCGCGCCGCGTGACGGCCTTCCCGATCGGCACCGTGAATTCTCCCTCCGGCAATTCTTCCTTCACGCGGCGGTAGAGGAATTTGTGCTCGAAGAAAAGCACGGGATTGTTGTCGCGCACGGCTGACTTCAGCAGACCTTTCGCATCGTACGCGGTCGAAGGATAGATGATCTTCAATCCCGGCGTGTGCGCGAAATACATCTCCGGATTCGCCGAATGGAATGGCCCGCCGTGAACGCCGCCGCCCGAAGGGCCACGAATCACCATCGGAGCGGGCGCGCCCCAGAGATAGTGTCCTTTGGCGACGAAGTTGGTCACCTGATTGAAGCAGCAGGCGATGAAATCAATGAACTGCATCTCGACGATGGGACGCAAGCCCAGATAGCTCATGCCGCAGGCCGCGCCGACGATGGCCGTCTCGCTGATCGGCGTTTCGATCACGCGCTCGCGGCCGAAGCGCTCGAGCAATCCTTCGGTCACTTTAAATGCGCCGCCATAGACGCCGATGTCTTCGCCCAGGGCAACGACTGCGGGATCGCGGTCCATCTCCTCGAATATCGCCTGGCGAATTCCCTCGAGCATGGTGACGGGAGCCATGGTCAGCGGCCTCCCCTTTTGCCCTTGGGTCCTCTGCCAAAGGGACGGCGCGCGGGCAAGGCGGCAGCTTTCTTCGTCGCGGAGGACTGCTGCGCCGGCTTTGCCGCGGGCGGCGCACTCGCGCCGTTCCCGCTCGCCGGGGAAGCTTCGACTCCACCGAAGTCTTTGACCGTCCACGCCGCTTCAACGCTCGAATTCGGCGGTGTCACTTCCGATTTCGACCGATGCCATTCGGCTTCGATGGTGTGGCAGCCTTCGCAAAAAACGCCCTGCTCGGCCAGTTCCGGCGGAGGCATCGGCGAATTTTCGGCGAATTCGAGATCCTTCTTGATCAAAGCGTCGATGCGCGTTTCGATTTCCTGTTTCGCTTTCGCGTCCCAAATCCTGTTTTCGGTCAGGTACTTCTCGAAGCGGGCGATCGGATCGCGCGCTTCCCAGTACGCGCGCATTTCCTTCGGTACGTACTCGGCGGGATCGTGCTGGGCGTGGCCCTTCATGCGCATCGTTTTCGCTTCGATCAAGACCGGGCCGTTGCCCGCGCGGCACTGCGCCACGGCGTTGCGCGCGGTGGTAAAAACGGCGACGGCGTCGTTGCCGTCTACACTCACGGACGTGATTCCATAAGCGCGGCCGCGCTCGGCGAGATCGCGCACGGGCACCTGGCGGCTCACCGGAGTCGAATACGCCCATTGATTATTTTCGAGAACGAGAACAAATGGCGCACGCTGCGTCGCTGCGAGGTTCAGCCCCTCGTGAAATGCGCCGGTCGAGCTGCCGCCATCGCCGATCCACGTCATCGTCACGATGTTCTGGCCCAGATAGCGCCCCGCCATCGCCACTCCCGTCATCACCGGAATCAAATCGCCCAGCATCGAAATCGGCGAGACGATGTGCAAATTCTTCAGATCGCCGAAGTGGCTCGTGCCATCTTTCCCCTGCGTCGGCGACGTGAATTTCGCCATGTGCTGCGTGAAAATGTCGCGCGGCGGCACTCCCTTCACCAGCAGCGCCCCAATATTGCGAATCATGGGCGCGATCCAGTCGCGCTTTTCGAGCGCGTAGGCCGTGCCGACGGAAATGGCTTCCTGGCCGAGACTGGCGTAAAGGCCGCCGACGATCTTGTTCTGGCGGAAGAGCTTGGTCATCTGGTTTTCGACCGCGCGATTGAGCCGCATGAAGTAGTAGAGGTCGAGACACTCCTGCCGCGTCACGCTCTTCGTTGCGGATCCGTTGGACGAAGGACTCATCGATTACCCCACTTCATGCGACAGGCGCAGTTGCCGGGTGCTCAAGTGCCGGCGTCTGTGTTTCGCGCTGACTCAAACTTTCTTCGAAGTCGCGGCGTGAAATCGGAATCATCTCGCGGCTGAAAACCTCACCGAACTGGCGCACGATTCTTTCGCGCGCCGCCGATGGATCCACTTCGCGGCGCAGCAATTTCTCGAGTGACGTGGCGCGCTTGCCCGAAATGCCGCAGGGCACGATCAGATCGAAATAGCGCAGATCGGTTGAGACGTTATAGGCGAAGCCGTGCGAAGTCACCCAGCGGCTCAGATGCACTCCCAGTGCTGCGAGCTTTTCCGGTCCCGCCTGCGTGTCCACCCAAATTCCGTGCCAGCCCTCCACGCGGTGCGCTTCGATGCCGAATACACGCGTCGCGCGAAGCATGGTTTCCTCGAGCCGGTCCACGTACCAGCGCACATCGCGGCGATGGGACGCCAGATCGAGAATCGGATAGCCGACGATTTGTCCCGGGCCGTGGTAAGTGATATCGCCGCCCCGATCGGTCGAATGGAATTCCACGCCCATCTGGTGCAGGACGCGATCGGATGCCCGCAGGTTCGACGCTTTTCCATTGCGGCCCAGCGTAATGACGTGCGAGTGCTCGCAGAGGAGCAGCACATCCGGAATTGCGCCCGACTTTCGCTTGTCCACGGCGCGGCGCTGAATCTCGCATGCGGGCTCGTAAGCGATGCGTCCGAGATCAATCACCCAGCATTCGCTGGATCCGCGTTGTCTGGAAGATTTCATTTCGCCGAATGTTCGATCGCGCGCGCGCACCGTTTCGACCGGTATGCTATTTCCTCACTACGCATTGATGCTCAGGCCGCGCACGGCATTGAATGCGTCGCCCATCGCTTCCCAAACCGTGGGATGCGCGTGAATGATTGCGGCCATGTCGTCAAGCGTCGCTTCGAGGCCGAGTGCGGCCACCGGCTCGGCGATGATTTCCGTGGCCAGCACGCCGATCGCATGAACGCCCAGAATTTCGCCGTATTTTTCTTCGGTTACGACTTTGATGAAGCCTTCGTGGTGGCCAAGAATCGTAGCCTTGCTGTTGGCCGAGAACGGGAATTTGCCGGTCTTAACTTTCAGCCCCGCATCGCGCGCCTGCTTTTCCGTCATGCCGATGGAACCGATTTGCGGCTCGCAATACGTGCAGTTGGGGCAGCGGCAGCGATCGAACGGCTGCACACCCTTGCCGGCCATTTTGCCGACGGCGATCAAGCCTTCCATCGACGCGGCGTGCGCCAACTGCGGCAATCCCGCGACGATGTCGCCGATGGCATACACCCGCGGCTCCGCCGTTTGCATGAAGCTGTTCGTATGCACGAACCCGCGCTCGAGTTTGACGGCCGTTTTTTCAAGATTCAGATTTTCGGTGAGCGGACGCCGGCCTACTGCAATGAGAACCTTCTCTGCAGTGAGTGTTTCCGATTTCCCGGCTTTGTCCTTGAACGTGACGCTTGCGCCCTTCGATTCTTTTTTCACGGAATCGACTTTCGCTTCGGTCTCGATCCGGATTCCGCGCTTCTTGAAAGCCTTTTGCAGCTCGGCGGAAATTTCTTCGTCTTCGAGCGGCACCGCGCGCGGAAGCATTTCAAGGACGGTGACTTCCGCGCCAAAGCTGCGGTAGATCGAAGCAAACTCAACGCCGACCGCGCCCGCGCCCACCACGATGAGCGATTTCGGAATTTGCGGCAGATTCAGAATTTCGCGGTTCGTCAAAATCACTTTGCCGTCAATTTCGACGCCAGGAAGTGATCGCGCGTCCGAGCCCGTGGCCACCATCGTGTAGGTCGTCTCGACTTCGGTCGTCTTGCCGTCTCTCTCCACCGACACGCGGCCGGGCCCTGCGATTCGCCCCCAGCCCGTCATCGACTCGACCTTGCCCCTGCGAAAGAGAAATTCGATGCCCTTGGCGTGCTTGGTCACAATTTTTTGTTTGCGATCGAGGATCGCGGGCCAGTTGACTTTGACGTCTTTGACTTCGAATCCAAATTCGGCGGCGCGTTGGAAAGTCTCGTAAATGTCGGCGTGGTGGAGAAACACTTTCGTTGGGATGCAGCCGATGTGCAGGCAGGTCCCGCCGAGGTAGCTGTCCTTCTCGACGACGAGCGTTTTCAGCCCGTACTGCACGGCTCGAAGGGCCGCGACGTATCCGCCCGGTCCGCTCCCGATGATCACCAGATCATACTTTGCCAAACTGATCCTCCCAGGCCTCGCGCCGAGCCCGCGCGCAAGTGGCGTTGGATGCGCAGCCGGTGACGGCGCCGGCGTGCGGTTGCCGTGAGACCCCTCTTAGCGATCCGGAATCGCTTGCCTCTAATGCAACAGATGCAAGGAGCGAATCTCCCGAATCGTGCAAACGCATGATTTTAGCAGCCGCTTTCCCATGCCGCAACCTCGCCGCCTGACTTCCCCTATTCCCAGGTTCCATGTATCCTGCGCAGGCTAAAGGGCAACGTGACTCTGGCGTTGGGAGAAAGCGCCGGGATTGCCCGCGCGGAGTCCAATACCACGTCCGAATGTCCAGCCGTCTTTGCGTCCGATTGCGGCGCATCGAGGCAGAAGGAGCAAGTCGCGATGAGTTCACCCGGCGAACCGCCACAGAGCGAGCCGACCCAGCCCCCGCAAGGAGGTTTCTTCGGCGGCGGCGTCTTCATCGGCCCGAACGGCCTGCGCGCGGGCTGGCGAATTTCGATTTTTATCCCCATCGTCGCCACACTCGGGTTCGCCCTCACCGTCGCGGCCAGCCGCGTGCCCCTCGTTAGTCGTTACCTGGTCGCCGCGCAACATGGCCAACTCGCTCCACTCGGGCTGATTCTGAACGAAGCCATCGTCGCATTCGTGGTGCTTGCGGCCGCCGGAATCATGTCGCTGATTGAGCGTCGCGCTCCCGGCGTATACGGCATGCCGCTCAGCAGCGCATTCGGCGCCAAATTCTTGCAAGGAATGCTCTGGGGGCTTCTGGCAGTTTCACTGCTGGTGGGATTGATCGCGGCCGCAGGGGCGTATTCTTTCGGCCCGGTAGCGCTTTCCGGTTCCGCGATTCTTTCGAACGGCATCCTCTGGCTGATTGGCTTCCTCATAGTCGGCGTATTTGAGGAATTTTCGTTTCGCGGATATTTGCAGTACACCCTCGGGTCCGGAATCGGATTTTGGCCCTCGGCCGTGATTCTTTCCGCGTTATTCGGCGCTGTGCACCTCAACAATCCGGGCGAAGGAATCATCGGGGCGCTGAGCGTATTTGCGATTGCCATGTTCTTCTGCTTCACGCTGAGGCGTACGGGAAATCTGTGGTTTGCGATTGGCTTGCATTGCAGCTTCGACTGGGGCGAGACGTTTCTCTACTCCGTTCCCAACAGCGGGACGACGACCACCGGCGCGCTCTCTCACTCCGCGCTTCACGGCGCTCGATGGATCACCGGCGGCACCGTCGGGCCCGAGGGAAGTGTGTTTTGCTTCCTCACCGTCGCTCTGCTCTTTTTTGTATTCCACCAACTGTATCCGGCCAAGCGAGCATAGCCCCGAGGGAATTTTCGAACCGTTTTGCCGAAAGCCGCATCAAATCTCCTTCGATTCAGAAGCGCCTGCACCATTCCGGCGAAACTGTTAGCGACGCCCGATTTGACACCGCCCTGAGCGACCGCTAAAATCACCTGATTTGGGCAGAACGTTGAGGCTCACATAGGAAGCCCAGCATGGACAAGAAGCGGCTCGATTACTATAAAAAGAAACTTCAAACGCGGCGCGAAGAACTGCTGAAGGCCATCGCGCGAACCGAACAGGAAGGCCGCGAAGCGGACGAAGATCCCACGGTGGATCTGGCGGACAAGGCTGCCAACTCGTATACGAAAGAGTTTTTGTTCGGCCAGACGCACGACGCCCGATCGCTCCTGCAACTCGTGGACGACGCGCTCAGCCGTATTCGCGAAGATGCCTTTGGCGAGTGCGTAAGCTGCCACCTGGAATTGCAGCAGAAGCGGCTCGAAGCCGTGCCGTGGACGCGCTACTGCATCTCGTGCCAGGAAAAACAGGAACAGGGACTGCTCTGATCGCGCCTCGGGCGCATTTCTCTTCAGCCTGGCCGTCGCATGTTCTCCGTATTATCCCGGATGTTTCGCCAAGCGCAGGTAGCGTAGTGTCTTCACCCGCTTCACGCTCCAAGTGTGCGGGGCATGATTCTACGGGACACTCTCGATGCGCTCGCGGCGATCGCCTTTCCGGCGCCCTGCCGGCTCTGCGGCACGACGCTCGCGACCGCTTCGCGGATTCCTTTGTGCGACGCGTGTTTCACGTTGCTTCAGCCCATCGCCGGGCCAAAGTGCGAATCCTGCGGGCTGCCATTCGCATCCCCGGTGGCCGCGCAAGTGCCGAATCCACAATGTCAGTCGTGCAGGATGGAACTTTACGCGTTCGATTGCGCCCGCAGCTTTGGCATTTACGACGACGCGCTCGGCGGAGCAATCGTGCTGCTGAAGTACGAAGCCGTCATGCCACTGGCCTCGTGGTTTGCTGCGAGACTTGAAGCTGTGGTGCGCGAAGAGTTTCCGCAACGCCAATTCGATGCTGTGGTGCCGGTACCGCTATTCGCCGCGAGACTCCGAGAACGCGGCTACAACCAGGCGGAGTTAATTGCCAAACCTCTCGCGCGACGCCTCGGTCTCAAGTTGGGAAGCTTTCTGCTCGTGCGCACTCGCCCGCGCCCGGCGCAACGACTGCTGACACATCGCCAGCGCTGGCAGTCCGTTCGTGGCGCGTACGAAACCCGCAGGGGCAGTAAAGTTGACAAGCTACGCATACTGCTGGTAGATGATGTATTTACGACCGGTGCGACGCTGGATTCGTGCTCTCGAGCCTTGAAGAAGGCGGGAGCGGCCAGCGTTTGTGGCCTGACCGTGGCTCGCGTGGTACCAGAACTCGTTATCAGGGAATCCCACGGTTCCCAAGCCGCGTCTAACAGCTAGCACCTCGAAAGTTTGCGCTTCGGGCTGTGAAATCCGAGCCCCGGCCGGAACGCGTAAGTTACATAGGGCGGAATCGAAGGCTGTGATGGACAACCGGCTGAAGAACGGTTTGCGTCCCCGGCCGAAGTTCAACGTCGGCGCGGACGGGAGTGCTGTGTCCCGCGCGGCGACCCCTCCGTCGAGTCGTCCTTCCGTGATGCAAGCGCCTGTGCTCGTGCTCAACGCGACATTCGAGCCCATCAATGTGACCGCCGTTCGGCGCGCGCTCGTGCTGATGCTCAAGGGCGTTGCGCAGGCCGAGGAAACGCATTCGTCGGAAGTGCATTCGAGCTCTCGCGCGGTTGCGGTTCCGTCGGTGATTCGCCTTCTGACCTATCGCCACATTCCGCAGCAGAGTCGCGCGCTCTCGCGGAAGAATATTTTGCTGCGCGATCGCAATACGTGCCAGTTCTGCGGGCAGGCGCTGCCGGCCTCCGAACTGACGCTCGATCACGTCTTGCCGAGATCGCGTGGCGGCCACTCTTCATGGGAGAATCTCGTCGCGTGCTGCTACGACTGCAATAATCGCAAGGGTGACCGTACGCCCGAAGAAGCGGGACTTCAGCTCGCGCGGCGGCCTCGTCCGTTCACGCTCCACACTTCGCGGCAACTGATGCGCCTGATCGGGCACAAGGACGAGAAGTGGCGGAAGTATCTCTTCTATTGATTTTCGTGAGGCGACCGTTCCAGGAAACCTTTTTTGACGCGCCGCATCTAACTAATCAAACACTTCTAGGACACACCCCGGGAAGCGGCAACAGGGCAACCTAAGCTGCTTCCCTTCTCTTTTGTGCCTGCGTTTTTTTACTGACGAAATACCACACGCAATCCGCGCCGCCAATTTTCATTCAATCCGATTCGCGTGACTTGGATTTCCGCCGAGAAATATCGCAGCAGCGTGTCGGTTGCGGGATGAAACTGCAAGCCGGGCGCGACGAGCCACAAGAGGGGAGGACTCGGATCCAGCTCGATTCCCGTGAAGTAGCCGTACCGATGGAAATCGCCGTTTGCCAGGTGTTGCCGCACGCGCAGCCAATAATCCACGGCCTGCAGCGGCAAATGAATATCTTCCGAGGCTTTGAGCTCGATGACGATGACGCGCCTCTTCCGCGTCACGCCGAGGAGATCGATCACGCCGCGATTCGAATCCGATAGCGCGGGCACCTGAGAATAAATAAATTCCGGATCGAGTTGCGCGTCGAGCTCCGATGGATTCCCGCGCACGATCGCTTCGAGCCAGCGCTCGGGCGCGGCGCGGTAGAAGGGATGATTCGACGGATTGGCAACCGGGTTCCGGTGGAATTCAAGATTGCCGATAAGTTGTTTCAGTTCGCCTGGCGCGCGGCTGCTCCACTGGTGGCTGTCATCGCCGACGCCGATGGCAACTTTGCCGTCGGCGCATCGCGCGAATTCGAGGCCGCGGAACCGCACGGCGACTTCACGCAACCCGGGGCGAACATCCGCAACGATTTGTTCCGCCGCGCGCGCGTCGATGGCGCGAATTCGTTCGATGATCTCGCGAGCCGCATCGAGTGCCCGCTCGACGTCGCGCCGCGGAGTCAGCCAACTTTCGAGATTCCCCGTGTCGGCCACGTCCACGGCTTGCAGCCGGCCTTCGTCTTCGACCGATTCAAAGATTTCGACGCGCGCAGCCGAATTCAATCCCCTCACGCGCAGCCGCACTTCTCGCGCCGCGCCCTTAGGAACGAACAGCCTCAGCCCTTCGATCGCCCGCCGTTCCGCGTGATTCCGAGTCCAATCGAGCCAGAGCAAACCGAATGTGAGAATTCCGTCCATGGTGCTCGCATTCAAATCGCGTGGCGCGGCCAAAACTGCCCACGCGCGCCTTCCTTCAGACATCACTCCGCGAACAAAAACGCCCGAGAACGAATGCTCGAGATCCGGCGATGCGGAGAGGGCGTCAACTTTCGCGTCCGGAAAATTTTCGGCGAGGATCCGCGCGAGGCGCGCGCGAAATTTTTCTGCGGCCACCCGGCTCTTACGACGGGGGGTATCGACAGCGATGAATTCAAGGCGCGCGGGACGATTCATCCCGAAGCGCCGCACCTCAAAGACCACCCGCTCCGGTGAGTGCTCGGCTACGCGCAAGATTCGTCGAACGAGGTTCCGGTCCTCCGACCAGATATGCACGAGCGGCTGCTTTCCTTCATTTCTGATTTCGCAATGAAGACCGGTCAATTCGGCGAGCCAGCGGCCCTCTTCATGGACTTCGACGACGCCGGATGTGCTCATCCGGTCGAGGGTGGTCTGAAGTTGAGTCCATTCATCCATCGCGGTGCCAAAAGCGGCCGGACGATGCTCCCGGAGCGAAAAAGCAGTGCCAAGAAAACGAGAGCGGAAACTACTGAAGGATCAGGCCGGTCACTCGGATCGTGGGGTATTGCTGATTCCACTGATCCGGGATGTATTCGAAGGTGACCTGAAAATCGCGGCGTTCGCCGCCGCCCATGGGGCTCGTGTTTGTTCCGAGCAGGCGTCGAGACTCGCGGAGAATGACCTGATTGAACGGATCGTGAAATTCGAAAGTGACTTCAATTTCCTTGATGGTCGCGACGCCATCGTTGGCGACCACGCCGCCGACATAGGTCACTTCCTGATTCAGGAAGTTCGACGCGCGGGCCATCTGCGGATCGCTGAAGTGAATTCGCTCCGCCGCTGCCTGCTCGGCTGGGCCAAACGGCAGATGAACTTCGCCCGCAGGTCCTTTGGCGCGGGTTAGCCGGTTGAAAAGAAGCACTCCGCCCAGAAGAAAGAGAACGACCGCGATGCCCAGCGCAAATGCGATCGGAAAGGAGCTGCGTTCTCGGGATTGAGGTTGGATTGGATCAGGCATGGTCGAGCCCGGCGGGCGTCAGCGGCCGAACGCAATCCTCAAAACCAGCGGCTCGGGAAGTCCGGCCTTGTACATGCGTTCCTGCACGGCCGCAATATCGTACGTGATGCGCCAAAATTCGATCTTCTTGGAGCCGAGGTCTGCAATCACGAAACCCGCGCGAGGGTCACCGTCACGCGGCTGGCCGATCGATCCAGGATTGACGAGGTAATTGGTTCCCTGCTCGATTGGGATCTCAACGAATTTCGCATCGAGCGGCACTTTCAATCGAATGGGCTCGACCGTATCGCCGTGTAAAATGAATCCGCCTTGTATATGCGTGTGGCCGAAAAAGGTGAGCGGCGTTGGCGCGTCCAGGAGCCCGTCGAGCGCCTGCGCCTGCGTGAAAACGTATTCGTCCTCATCGTGCAACGCGCCGTGGACGAGCGTGATTCCATCGATCTGAACCGGGCCGGTGGGAAGATTCAAAAGATAATCGAGATTGTCAGGCCGGAGCTGCTCGCGGGTCCAGATAGCCGCACTGCGCGCCACGGGATTAAAATCGCTGGCGTCTTCGAGCCCGCTCCCCGCTTTATCGTGATTGCCGCGAATCGTCACTGCGTTCAGCTCGCGAATCTTGTCCACCACTTCATTGGGATCCGGGCCGTAGCCGACGATGTCGCCCAGGCACGCTACGCGGTCCCAGCGTCCTTCGGACGCTTTCAACGCGGCATCGAGCCCGCTCATATTGGCGTGAATATCGCTGAGAATCAAAAACCGCATTCGAACCGCGCCCCCGGGGCAGGCTGCGCATTATAGACGACGCTGCGTGCAATTGCATCCTCAGCCGTCGCTCGGCTCTCGACTGCAAGCGCGGCGCCGCTGTCGGTCAGCGAATCAGCATGCAATCGCCGTAGCTGTAGAAGCGATAGCCGGCTTCGACCGCGTGAGCATACGCGCGCAAGACGTGTTCGCGCCCCGCGAACGCAGCAACGAGGGCGAGAAGGCTCGACTGCGGCAGATGAAAATTGGTCAGCAGCTGGTCCACGACGCGAAAGTCCTTGCCCGGATAAAGGAAGATCTCGGCTTCGGCGCGCCTCGGCGGAATGCGTAGCGCTGCCGGAGCCGGCGCCGCGCGAAGGCTTTTCGCGGCGGCATCCTCGAGCGCGCGAACGACAGTGGTTCCAATCGCGAGAATCGGCCGGCCGTTGGCGCGGGCGCGGTCGATAGCGGCGGCAGCATTTTGCGAAATCTCGTACGTTTCGCGGTGAATGGGATGATCTTCGATCCTCTCGGTACGGACGGGCTCGAACGTGCCGAGCCCCACTTCGAGCGTGACTTCGGCGATCTCGATTTTGCGCACCCGCAGTTGCGCCAAAATCTCCTGCGAGAAGTGCAATCCGGCGGTCGGTGCGGCGATCGCGCCCGCATGCGTCGCAAAGAGCGTCTGGTATCGTTCGCGGTCCGCCGGTTCATCCGCGCGATGAATGTACGGCGGAAGCGGAACGTGCCCGAGTCGATTCAAGATGGCTTCGAAGTCGCCTTCGGCCTGAAATCGAAGGCGTCGAATTCCATATTCGCCGCGCGATTCCACTTCCGCGGTCAGTTCCCCGTAGCCAAAGATGATCTTCTCGCCGATGCCGATCTTTCGCCCCGGCCGAACCAGAGCTTCCCATACGTTCGTCTCAATCTGCCGGACAAGCATTACTTCAATCGGTGATTGCAGAAACTCGCGGCTCGCTTTCGTGGATTTTGCGCGCGGCCCGGAACGCGTTCCGACGCGGCGTCCCAGCAATCGCGCGGGAATCACTCTGGCGTTATTCACAACAACCAGCTCATCGCCGCGCAAGAGCGCCGGAAACTCGCGAAACGCACGGTCTTCCCAGCTGCCGGTCGTTCGATCGAGCAGCAGCATCCGCGATGCGTCGCGCTCTTCGAGCGGGCGCTGCGCGATGCGTTCGGGAGGAAGTTGGTAATCGAGTTCAGTCAAGCGCACTGTGTTCAATGCCCCGCGGATCAAAAAGCGGCCCGCACGCTGGAGCCATCGGGTGTCGCAGCCCGCTCGGGTCCGTTCCATCGAAAGGTTGCAAGCAAAGATCGTAACTCAGCGCCCGCATTCGAGCCTCCGCAGTTTATCTTACGGAGCTCGAATGAGTTTGTCTTGAACCGCGCTTTTCTTCGCGGCCCGAGCATCGCCCGGCGTTCTGGCTTTCTCGCGAGTTCTGTGTTATCAGAAACGCGCTGCGCGCATGGACCGCTGTTCTGCTATGCGCCGGTCCGATCGCGCGATTTCGCCGGCCGCATTCCGAGCGAGTGCGGCCATCCAGCCGAAAGGTTCCGCCCTTGCCCGAAGACCGTGTCGTGATCAGTCCACGCGGCGTCGATCGCTTGCGCTCAGGCCATCATTGGGTCTATCGCAGCGACGTGCGCAGCGTCGAAGCCGAGCCCGGGTCGGTCGCGAGCCTGTTCGATGAGCGTGGCCGCTTTCTGGGTCGCGCGTTCTACAGCGACCGCTCGCAGATTTCTGTTCGACTGGTCACCAGCGACGATGTTCCGGTCGATCGTGCTTTTCTCCGCGACCGTATCCTGGCAGCCGCCGAATTCCGCAAGCGCGTGGTCAAAGATTCTGAAGTCTTTCGCCTGATCTATGGTGAAGCCGACCGAATTCCTTCGCTGATCGTCGACCGCTACGGCGACTACCTCGTCATGCAAAATCTCTGCCAGTCGGTCGACCGGATCAAACCCATGCTGGTCGAACTTCTGGTCGAACTTTTTGAGCCTGCCGGCATTCTCGAAAGAAACGACCCGAAAGTTCGCCTGCTCGAAGGGCTGGAGCAACGCGTCTCGATCCTTCACGGTGCCGTTCCGGAAGAAGTCGTCGCTCGCGAGGGCGGAATTCAGTTCATTTACGATCTGCAGCACGGCCAGAAAACCGGTGCGTTCCTTGACCAGCGCGAGAATCACGCTGCGGCCGCCGAGTATGCCAGTGGCGAAATTCTTGATTGCTTTTCCTACCATGGCGGATTCGCCCTCAGCGCGGCGGCACGGGCTGCGCGCGTCGAGGCTGTCGATCTTTCGGCCGGTGCCGTTGTCGCAGCGCGTCGAAACCAGCACTTGAACGGGATTGAAAACGTCACTTTTCGCGAAGCGAATTCCTTCGATCTTTTGAAGCAATACGACGAGGAAGAACGCCTCTTTGACATGGTGATCCTCGACCCGCCTGCCTTCGCCAAGAACCGCGATAGCATTCCGGCGGCCCAGCGAGGGTATAAAGAAATCAATCTCCGCGCTCTGAAGATCCTGCGACCCGGCGGATACCTCGTGACGTGCTCCTGCTCACATCACATTTCCGAGGCGCTCTTCCTGCAGATCGTCGCCGAAGCGGCGACTGACGCCCGCCGAAACGTGGTCGTCGTCGAGCGGCGGACGCAGTCGCGAGATCACCCCATCTTGCTGACAGTGCCAGAAACGCACTATTTGAAGTGCCTGATTCTGCGTATATTATAAACCTATGCGCAGCATAAGTAGCTAGAAACACTATCTTTAGTTTATACTTGACATTGCTAAGCTCAGATTATATTATTTCGATGTGCTTATGGGCACGAAATCTTGAGGAGGTAAGAAACTATGAGTTCAATCATTCGATGGGATCCCTTCCGGAACGCCGGCACGCTTCAGGAACAGTTCAATCGCTTGTTCGAGTCGACCTTTCCAGGCCGCTCGTCCGAGTCGACCCTGACGACGTGGGCTCCGGCCGTGGATATTCACGAAACCGAGAACGAGCTGGTGCTCAAGGCCGATCTCCCGGGAATCAACGAGAAGGACCTGGACATCCGCGTTGAGAACAACATGCTCACGATCCGTGGCGAGCGGAAATTCGAGCAGGAAGTGAAGGAAGACAATTATCTGCGCGTCGAGCGGTCGTATGGATCGTTCAGCCGCAGCTTCAGCCTGCCGAACACCGTGAACACGGAAGCGATCGACGCTGAATACAAGAACGGAGTGCTTCGCGTGGTCATGCCGAAGCGCGCCGAGTCGAAGCCCAAGCAGGTCAAAGTCAACGTCACGAACGGAACCAAGTAACTTTCTTTTGTCGCGGGGGGCCGGGCCGCACGCGTGGTTCGGCCCCCTTCGTGTATTTGACGCGAAAACGAATATATAATCAGCTCGAAGTTGAGGAAGCGACATGCTGCGATTCGACAAATTGACAATCAAAGCTCAGGAAGCTCTGCAGGCTGCGCAGGAAATGGGCGCGCGCCTGGGACAGCAGCAGATCGAGCCGCTGCATCTCTTGTGGGCGCTGATCGCTCAGGGAGACGGCGTCGTCCCGCCGATTCTTTCGAAGCTGGGCGTCTCGCCGGAAGCTCTCGCGAAGGAAGTCGAAAGTAAGATCGAGCGCCTGCCCAAAGTTTCAGGAGTCTCGCAGCAATATCTCAGCCCGGCGCTGAACGATACGATATCGCGCGCGTTCGACGAGGCGGCGCGCTTTAAGGATGAGTACGTTTCGACCGAGCATCTTTTGCTGGCGCTGGCTTCAGGGGGTCACGACGCCGCGGCGGAACTCCTCGCGAAAAACGGCTGCACGCATGACGCGATTCTGCAGGCTTTGACCGCGGTTCGCGGAAGCCATCGCGTGACCAGCCAAAATCCGGAGGCCACCTATCGCGCGCTCGAGCAATACGGCCGCGATCTGACCGAACTGGCGCGGCGCGGAAAGCTCGATCCGGTGATTGGCCGCGACGAAGAAATCCGGCGCGTGATGCAGATTCTCGCGCGACGCACCAAGAACAATCCTGTCCTCATCGGCGAGCCCGGCGTGGGAAAAACGGCGATCGTCGAAGGCCTTGCGCAGCGGATCGTTTCGGGCGACGTGCCCGAAGTCCTGAAGCCGAAGCGCATCGTGGCCCTCGATCTCGCCTCCCTGGTCGCAGGCGCGAAGTTCCGCGGTGAGTTCGAGGACCGGCTCAAGGCGGTGCTGAAAGAGGTCATCGATTCCGAGGGCCAGATCATTCTCTTTATTGACGAGTTGCATACGCTGGTTGGCGCAGGGGCTGCGGAAGGATCGATGGATGCGTCGAACATGCTGAAGCCCGCACTCGCACGCGGCGAGTTGCGCTCGATCGGCGCGACCACGCTCAACGAATACCGCAAGTACATCGAAAAAGATCCCGCGCTCGAGCGCCGCTTTCAACCTGTTTTCGTGGGCGAGCCGTCCGTCGAAGACACGATCGCCATTCTTCGCGGGCTGAAGGAACGCTACGAAGTTCATCACGGAGTACGCATCAAGGATTCGGCAATCGTCGCCGCCGCCGTTCTCTCGAATCGCTACATCTCCGATCGTTTTCTGCCGGACAAAGCCATTGACCTGGTGGACGAAGCTGCCGCCGGCCTGCGCATGGAAATTGACTCGCTGCCTTCCGACATCGACGAAATCGAGCGGCGCGTCATGCAGCTCGAAATCGAGCGCCAGGCCCTGCGCAAGGAATCGGATGCGCATTCGAAGGAACGGCTTGGGCAAATCGACAGCGAACTGGCCACGCTGCGCGAGAAGTCCAGCGGATTGAAAGCGCGCTGGCAAACCGAAAAGGAAGCCATCCAGCGCATCCGGAAGGTGAAAGAGGATATTGACCGGCTGAAGTCCGAAGAGCAGCGCTACGAACGCTCGGGCGAGCTTGCACGCGTGGCCGAGATTCGCTACGGCAAGCTGGCCGCGGCCGAAAAGGAGCTGCAGGCGGCGCAAGCGCGTCTGGAGTCCCTACAAAAAGGCCATCCGATGCTGAAGGAAGAAGTCGGCGAAGAAGAAATCGCCCGCATCGTGGCCAAGTGGACGGGCATTCCCGTTGGCCGGCTTCTTGAAGGCGAAACACAAAAGCTCGTGCATATGGAAGAGCGTCTGCGCCAGCGCGTGGTAGGGCAGGATGAAGCGCTCGAGCGGGTCTCCAACGCGATTCGCCGCAGCCGTTCGGGTCTCTCCGATCCCAAACGGCCGATCGGCTCGTTTATTTTCATGGGGCCGACGGGCGTGGGCAAAACGGAGTTGGCGCGGGCACTCGCTGAATTTTTGTTCGATGACGAGCAGTCGTTGATTCGTCTGGACATGTCGGAATACATGGAAAAGCATTCCGTTTCCCGGATGATCGGTGCGCCGCCGGGATATGTGGGCTACGAAGAGGGAGGCCAGCTTACCGAGCAAGTCCGCCGGCATCCGTATTCCGTGGTGCTTCTCGACGAAATCGAGAAAGCGCATCCGGACGTTTTCAATATTCTTCTGCAGATTCTCGACGATGGACGGCTCACCGACGGAAAAGGACGCGTGGTGGATTTTCGCAACACCGTGATCATCATGACTTCGAACGTCGGTTCGGCCGCCATTTTTGACCTCGCGGCAAAGGATCCCAAGAAAGCGCGCGAAGAGGGGCTCGAAGCTCTGCGCGCTGTCTTCCGGCCGGAATTCTTGAACCGCGTGGACGACATCATCATGTTTCGCCCGCTGGCCAAGCCGCAAATCGAACGCATCATCGATCTGCAACTCGCGCATGTTTCCGCGTTGCTGGCCGAGCGGAAGATTACCCTGCGCCTCACGAAATCGGCGCGCGAACTGCTTCTCAAGGAAGGCTACGATCCCGTGTACGGCGCGCGGCCGATGAAGCGTGCGATCCAGCGATTGATTCAGGACCCGCTGGCACTGCAAATTCTCGATGGCCGCATTCTCCCCGGCGAAACGATTCTCGTGGACGCGGAAAAGGGCGCCGACGAAATGGAATTCAAACGCGAGAACGCAAAAGCGGGCGTAGCGTAATGGCTCCCGCCGGATTCAGCGCGCGATGCGATTTGCGCTCATAAGTCGCAGCGCCTGGCGATAGATGGACGCGCCCCAAGGCAGTCAAAAAATATGAAAACTCTTAAAACAGCGTTTTTGCTTACGGCTCTGACACTTCTGCTTCTCTTCCTCGGCGCCGTGTTCGGCGGCCGGGGCGGCGTCACAATCGCGCTCATCTTTGCTATTTTCATGAACGGCATCGCGTATTTCTTCTCGGACAAGATTGCGCTCGCTTCAGCCGGCGCGAAGCCGATCACACGCGACCAAGCGCCGCGTCTTTACGCCGTGATGGAGCGCCTCGCGGGCAAGGCCAATCTTCCGATGCCAAAGCTCTACATGATTCCCGAGGCCGCGCCAAACGCGTTCGCAACGGGAAGAAATCCGCATCACGCGTCCGTGGCCGTTACCGAAGGCCTGATGCAGCTTATGGATGACGAGGAGCTCGAAGGCGTGATCGCTCACGAGCTTTCGCACGTTCGCAATTACGACATCCTGACTTCTTCCATCGCCGCAACGATTGCCGGCGCGATCGGCTACATCGCATATATAGGCCGTTGGGGAATGATTTTTGGCGGCTACGGAGATTCGCGCGAGGAAGGCCGAGGAGGCGGGAGCGCTCTCTTCGCATTACTCATGCTGATTTTGGCGCCGATGGCCGCTTTGCTCTTGCAGCTCGGAATTTCACGGACGCGTGAGTCCCAGGCTGACGCCTCCGGCGCGCGCATGGTCGGCTACCCGGACGGCCTGATTCGGGCGCTCCAGAAATTGGGAGCGTACAACGCCAAAATACCGATGGATGTCCCGCCGGCCACCGCGTCGCTCTTCATCGTGGCGCCGCTTAGCCCCAGGCAACTGTTCTCGGGGCTGTTCAGTACCCACCCCCCGCTTGCCGAGCGAATTGCGGCCCTTCGGAACATGACAATTACCCGATAATTTGGGGTAATTTCTCCCTACGCAGAAACGATTACAGCCACGTAAAGATTTCACAGCGCAGACAGTAAGTCCACTTCGGTTTCCACGGAGTACTCTGTGTAAGCCATAGTAATCCATGGACTTAGGGGAGAAACCGGCGCGTACTTCGTTTGGCTATGCACATGCACCCCATCCCCTCTGCAAGGGGTCACTTGACGGAGGAAACTTAATTATGAGCGACGAATTAATCCAGAACGAACCGCACGAGACACAGACGCCTCGGTGGGTAGGTCTGGCCGTGGGTATTTTGGGAGCAATTTCTCTGGTGGCTCTGGGCGTCGGCTGGACGGCATCATCACGATCCGCCGCCAACGAGCAGAACCTAGCGGCCCAATTGCAAGCTGCAAATAAGAACTCGGACGTATTGGGCCAGCGCCTGGCGAAGGCGGAAGATCTGAACGCTCAAATTCAGGGCGAATTGAGCGTGGTCAGCGACAAGCTGAAGCTCACCCAGCAGGATGCAGCGAGAGCGAAGGCGCAAGCCAAGAAGATTCAGGAAGCAGCCGCGCAGGAAATCGCCGACATGCAGAACAACGTCAACGGCGAACTCGCGACCAAAGCTAGTGTGGATGACGTGAACAAGGTCAACGGTGACGTCGCGGGAGTCCGTACGGATCTCGAGTCCACGAAAAATAAGCTGGAGCTGACTCGCGGCGAGTACGGCACGCTGATCGCGCGCAATCACGACGACGTCGAGACTCTTCGCCGCTTGGGCGAGCGTGACTACTACGAGTTCACGATCGATAAGAAGGGCGAGCGCCAGAAGGTAGGCGACGTGATGGTCGAGCTCCGCGGCACGAACCCGAAGAGGAATCTCTATTCGGTCGTGCTCTTCGCGGACGACAAGAACTACGAGAAGAAGAACCGCTCGGTCAACGAGCCGATGTACTTCTTCGAGAACGGTTCACGAAAGCCGGTTGAGTTCGTGGTCAATGCAGTCAGCAAGGACAAGATCACGGGCTACCTGAGCGTTCCGAAACCGGCTCCGTCCACGGCACAAAACACCTCGGGTAATTGATTCGGGTCCCTAAAAGAGATAGCCACTTATTCACGAACGAACTGTGGAGAGCAAGAAAAGGCGGTCGCGAAAGCGACCGCCTTTTTCTTTTGCGTTCACGCCGTTTGAGGCTGCTTATTCAGGCCCTCGGAGCGTCAGTTTCCGGGGTGTTCGTAACGTGGCGCGCCGGGCCGCCGGCTATGTGGATTTCGTCAAGAAACGTAGTTTGCGGCTCAAGAACTCTTTGGCCAGCGCCGGCAGTTCGTCGTGCTTCAATTTTCCCTGCTCGTAGAGTTTAACCTTCGCCTTCGCGGCCTTGCGGCGGCGGTGCTGCCGCTTCCACGTCAAGAAATTTTTTTCGTTCGCCATTTCCACCCTCCAGAAGTGAGACTTTGAATTGTAGCGAACCGGCACACAGACGCAAGCCCGCGCTGTGAAATATCCGCCGAGTTCGAGTAGGATGATGCCTCGTGACCGCGCAAGTCATCCACGCAAGCCGGGTATTCACGCCGCACGAAGACCTCGCCGGTCGCACGATTCTGATTGAAGACAGCCGAATTGCCGACATCGGCCGCCGCGACGAAGTCCGCGTGCCCGCCGGCGCGCGCGAAATCATCGCCAAAGATACGATCGTCGCGCCGGGATTTGTCGACGTCCACATTCACGGCGCCGGAGGCCATGACGTGATGGAGGCCGGCGCCGAGGCGCTGAAGACCATCACGGCCGTGGTCGCCCGACACGGCACGACTTCGCTCCTCGCGACGACCGTTTCCGCACCAGCGGACGTGACCTGCCGCAGTCTCGAAGGCATCGCCGCCTACATCGCCAGCGCCGACAATCGTCCCGCTCCGGGCGTTTCGCAAGCGCCGCGGGCTGAAATTCTCGGCATGCATCTCGAAGGCCCGTTTATCAGCCACGTGCGTCGCGGCGTTCATCTCGAAAGCGCGCTCGCGGAGCCTTCCGTTCCGCTGCTCGAGAAGTTTCTGGCTGCAGCCGACGGACACGCGCGCATCCTGACCGTTGCTCCCGAACTTCCCGGCGCGCTCGAATTAATCGATCGCGCGCGCCGCGACGGCCTCGTTGCCGCCATCGGGCACACCGACGCAACGTACGAGCAAGCCGTGGCCGCGATTCGTCGCGGGGCCTCGCACGCGGTGCACGTCTTCAATGCCATGCGGCCTTTCACGCATCGCGATACGGGCGTGATCGGCGCGGTCCTCACCCACCCCGAGGTCACCGCAGAAATCATCGCTGACGGCGTGCACGTCGACGCACCGGCAATTCAAATTCTGCTCGCGTCCAAGGGACCCAGCGGCGTGCTCCTCGTCAGCGACGGCAACGCCGCCACGGGCATGCCCGACGGCACTTATCGCCTCGGGACATTCGAAGTCTCTGTAACCGGCGGGGTCGCGCGCAGTATGGACGGCAGGCTCGCCGGGAGCACGCTGACGCTTGATCGCGCCGTGCGCCATGCGGTTTCGCTTGGCGTTTCACCGCTCGAGGCAGTGCGGATGGCGACGCTTGGCCCGGCACAGCGTCTCGGCATCGCGCAAATCAAAGGCGTCATCGCACCCGGCGCCGACGCCGATCTCGTCTTCCTGAGTCCGGAACTTCATATAAAACACGTGATGGCTCGCGGCGCCGGAATTGAATGCTTCGGCTCGTACGCTTGAACTCGATTGATTCGAGGCAGCACGGCGGAAAGTTGCGCGAGCGCTCTATTTTTTCGGCGGGATTTTCAATTCTGCAGCGAGATAATCGGCTTTGAATGGGGTGCATGCGAAGTAGCGGCCCTCCACTTCGAACGTCGGAACTTTCCGGCGCCCATCGTTCACGCGCAGCACCAATTCCTCGGCATCCGGCGATTCATCGATGTCGATGCCTTCGTATTCGACTCCATGTTCCGTCAGGAATTTCTTCGCGCGGCGGCAATCCCAGCACCACGACGTCAGGTACACCTTAATCGGCGGCATCGTTCTATTCGAGCTCCGTCAACTCCACCCTAACGGATGCTCGAGGAGGCCGTCGCGATGCAGGATGCGTTGACGAGATAACCAACGAGGAACTCTTATTTCGACGAGGCGCCCGGACCGCCCTTGCGCGCCACTTCCTGCCGGATCAGCGCGCGTTGAAGCGCCAGGTTCGCCCGCTCCCAGTTGAACTCGAGCGAGCCGCCCGCCTTCGCAATGCGTTCACGTGCGCGTTCCGCCGAACTGATGGCCCGCTGGAGATCGATTTCTTCGGCGCGCTCGGAAACTTCCGCCAGTACGATCACGCGCTGCGGCAGCACTTCTGCGTAGCCTGCGATGACGGTCAAATGCCGCATCTCGGCGCCCTTGCGATAGTTCAACTCGCCGATGCCGAGCTCCGTGATCAGCGGCGCGTGGCCCGGCAAAATGCCCAGATAGCCGTCGCGGCCCGGCAGTTCGACGGATTCCACCGTCTCGCGCAGCACCTGCCGCGCGGGGGTCACGACTTCAAGAGTGATGTGTTCAGGCAGCATTAGAAAAAGCCAATCCGTTCGCTCGGCGGTCCCGCCGCATCAGGCCTTCGCCGCCATCTTTTCGGCGTTTTCGAGAACGTCGTCTATCGTGCCTTGCATGTAAAAAGCCTGCTCGGGAATGTCGTCGCGTTTGCCCTCGACGATTTCCTTGAAGCCGCGGACGGTGTCTTCGATCTTCACGTACTTGCCTTCGAGGCCGGTGAATTCCTGCGCCACGAACATCGGCTGCGAAAGGAATCTCTCGATCTTGCGCGCGCGCGCCACCGTCAGCTTGTCCTCGTCCGAAAGCTCTTCGATGCCCAGAATCGCGATGATGTCCTGCAAATCCTTGTAGCGCTGCAGAATCGATTTCACCGAGCGCGCCACGTTGTAATGTTCCTGGCCGACGATGCTCGGCGTCAGGATGCGCGAAAAACTGGCCAGCGGATCGACCGCGGGGTAAATGCCGCGCTCGACGATTTGCCGGCTCAGGTTGGTCGTGGCGTCGAGGTGCGTGAACGTGGCAGCGGGCGCGGGATCGGTGTAATCGTCGGCAGGCACGTAAATCGCCTGCACCGAAGTGATGGAGCCCTTCTTAGTGGATGTAATGCGCTCCTGCAGCTCGCCGATTTCCGTGTTCAGGTTGGGCTGGTATCCCACGGCGGACGGCATTCGGCCGAGCAGCGCGGAGACTTCCGAGCCCGCCTGGACGAACCGGAAAATGTTGTCGATGAAAAGAAGAACGTCGAGACCTTCTTCGTCGCGGAAATATTCCGCCACGGTCAAGCCCGTCAATCCCACGCGAAGTCTCGCGCCGGGCGGCTCGGTCATCTGGCCGTACACGAGCGCGGCACGGGACTTCTCAGAGTTGCCGGGCGTGATGACACCCGATTCCGTCATTTCACGCCAAAGGTCGTTGCCCTCACGGGTACGCTCGCCCACGCCGGCGAATACGGAAACGCCGCCGTGCTTCATCGCCACGTTGTGGATCAGCTCCATGATGATGACGGTCTTGCCCACGCCCGCGCCGCCGAAGAGGCCAATCTTTCCGCCTTTCAGGTAGGGCTCGATCAGGTCGATGACCTTCACGCCGGTTTCGAACATTTCAAGCGTGGTGGTCTGCTGGTCGAGCGCCGGCGCCGGGCGGTGAATCGGATACTTCTGTTTGGCAAGCACGGGACCGAGATTGTCTACCGGCTCTCCCAAGACGTTCAACACGCGCCCAAGCGTCTCGCGGCCCACCGGCACGGTAATCGGCTGGCCTTCGTTTATCGCCTTCATGCCGCGCACGACACCTTCGGTCGGCTTCAGCGCTACGGCGCGCACACGCCCCTCGCCGAGGTGCTGCTCGACCTCCGCGATCAGGTCAATCGGCATGGTCGTCTTGAATCCCTCGCTCGTGACGCGCACAGCGTTGTAAATTGCAGGAAGGTGGTGCTCTTCGAATTGAATGTCCAAAACCGGGCCGATCACCTGCACTACGTGACCAACCGACTTCTCGCTATCCGCCATCCGCTGTCTCCCCCTTGATCTCTCAGACCTTGCGATTTCGTTACGATTCGCGCGAGGCAGCGCATCAGCCAGCCGTCGACGCGCCGCTTACGATTTCGATCAATTCGCGCGTAATGCCCGCCTGTCGAATCTTGTTCATCTCCAGCGTAAGTTCCGTAATCAGCTCGCCGGCGTTGTTCGTTGCCGAATCCATCGCAGCCATGCGCGCGCCGTGCTCGGCGGCGGCGGATTCCAGAAGAATCCGGAAAATCTCCGTATCGATGTAACGAGGCACCATATCGTTGAAGATTTCGGCGGGCGGCTGCTCGTAGAGATAGTCCACAAGGTTGGGCGCGCCGGCGGCCTCGTCGCTCTTCAGGATCTCGGGCTCAATGGGCAGCAGCTTCTCCGAGCACAGCCGCTGCACGATCACGCTTTTGAATTCGTTGTAGATCGCATATACGGAGTCCACGTCCTTCGCTTCGTAAAGCTCGACGACGCGCGCCGAAATATCCTTGGCATTCCGAAACTCGACGTTGAGCGAGATGTTCAGAAATTCGCCCGCGAATTGGTAGTTTTTCTTTCGGAGGACGTCGCGGCCTTTTTTCCCGACCGCGATCACTTGGATCTTCTGCGCTGCATGCTCTCTCAGAAAAATCTGAGCATATCGGAGTACGTTGGCGTTGAACGCGCCCGCGAGGCCGCGATCGCCGGTCAAGACGATCACCAAAATACTCTTTTCCTCGCGCCGTTCGAGCAGCGGATGCACAGGATTTTCCATGCGCGCCACCGCTGACCGCAAAATCCTCAGGATTTCGCGCGCGTACGGCCGCGCGGAGACGACGCCCTCTTGCGCCTTCCGCAGACGCGCCGCCGCGATAAATTTCATCGCTCGCGTGATTTGTTGCGTGTTCTTCACCGAGCGGATGCGTCGCCGGAAATCGAGTAGGGTCGCCATCGGCCTTAATCGGCGGCAACAGCTCCAGAACTCACAATAAAGCGCTCCTTGAACGCGTCGAGCGCCTTCTGGATATCGCCGCGCAGTGCATCGTCAATCGCCTTTTTCTCGCGCAACGTAGTGAGGATTTGGTTGTAATTCGTTTCCATAAACCCAAGCATCTCGTGCTCGAACCGGCGGCATTCCGAAACTTCCAAAGAATCGAGATAGCCGTTCGTTCCGGCAAAAATCACGAGCACCTGCTTTTCCACGGAAAGAGGGTGGAATTGATCCTGCTTGAGCAATTCGGTGAGCCGCGCGCCGCGAAGCAATTGCGCCTGGGTCGCTTTGTCGAGTTGCTCGGTGCCGAATTGCGCGAACGCGGCCAGATCACGGTACTGCGCGAGATCGAGCCGCAAACGCCCGGCCACTTGGCGCATCGCCTTGATTTGCGCGTTGCCGCCCACGCGGCTCACTGACAAGCCGACGTTTACAGCCGGGCGGATGCCGCTGTTGAAAAGGTCAGCTTCGAGATAGATCTGACCGTCCGTAATCGAAATTACGTTCGTCGGAATATACGCCGAAACGTCACCGGCTTGCGTTTCGATCACGGGCAGAGACGTGAGCGACCCGCCGCCGAGCGCGTCGTTCAGCTTCGCCGCGCGCTCCAGCAATCGCGAGTGCAGGAAGAAGACGTCGCCGGGGAACGCTTCGCGGCCCGGCGGCCGCCGCAACAGAAGTGAAATCTCGCGGTAGGCTTGTGCGTGCTTCGAAAGATCGTCGTAAAACGTGACGGCGTGGCGCTTCGAATCGCGGAAAAACTCGCCCATGGCGCACGCGGCGAATGGCGCGATGAATTGCATCGTGGCGGGCTCGGCAGCCGACGCCGCGACGACGATCGTGTAGTCCATCGCTCCGAAATCCGTCAGCACTTTTACCACCTGCGCAATCGTCGAACGCTTCTGTCCGATCGCGCAGTAGATGCAGATCATGTCTCCGCCGCGCTGGTTGATGATCGTGTCGAGGATAATTGCCGTCTTGCCGGTCTGCCGGTCGCCGATGATGAGTTCGCGCTGGCCTCGGCCAATCGGAATCATCGAGTCGATCGCCTTGATTCCAGTTTGCAGGGGCTGCCGCACAGGCTGACGGTCAACGACACCGGGCGCGAGGCGCTCAATCGGGCTGCGTTGATCCGTGATCACGGGCCCTTTATCGTCGAGCGGCTCGCCGAGAGGGTTCACTACCCGGCCGACGATGGATTCGCCGACCGGCACGGACATAATTTCGCCCGTTCGCTTAACGGTGTCTCCCTCTTGAATCTGGGAGTACTCGCCGAGCAGCACGGCGCCAACCTGATCCTCTTCGAGGTTGAGTGCGATGCCCGTCACGCCATGCGGAAACGTGATCATCTCGCCGGCCATAACCTTGTCCAGACCGTGGATACGCGCGATGCCGTCGCCCACCGAGATGACCGAGCCGACTTCCTCGACCGCGACCGTCTGATGGTAGTTTTCGATTTGCTCGCGTATGAGCTTGGTGATTTCGTCCGCTTTAATCGTCGCCATTCCCGCTCCCGTCGGACTTTCGCGAAACCGGGCTCCGCATCCGCGCGGAGAGTCCCGTCAGGCTTTCCAGGATTCCGATGAGAGGGCGGAGCGCAGCCGCTCCAGTTGCTCTCGCACGGAACCGTCGTAAATCGTCGAGCCGATCTGCACCACCGCGCCCCCCACGAGCGCCGCATCCGACCCGAATTTCGCTTCCACTCGCCGCTGCGTTAACTCTTCAATCGCGCCGACCAGCTTTTGCTTTTCCGTTTCCGAAAGTTCCCGCGCCGAGGTCACCTGCGCTTCGACGATCCCTTCGCGCTCGTTCAGTTCCGCTTCAATTGCCTGGCGGATATCGCCGAGGATTTCTGTGCGGCGATGGTCCACAAGAACGTAAATAAAATTTCGGACCGTTTCGCTCAATCCCAGCCTTGCAGCAATCTTTTCGAGGACCGCTTGCTTCGATTCGCGATCGATCGCCGGGCTGGTCAAGAAATGGCGCAAGTCGATCGATTCGGCGTACGCGTCTGCGAACGATTCGAACTGTGCGCGCGCCGCCGCGACGTTTTCGCGCACGATGGCGACATCGGCGAACGCCGTGGCGTATCTCTTTGCGATCGCGCTCAATTGCGGCTCCCGGCGAGACTCCCGGCGAATTTGCTCACAAGTTGTGCGTCGGCGGGAGCGGTGAGCTGCTCGCGCAGCATCGCTTCGGCGCGCTCGACGGCCAGCCTCGCCGCGGTCGCCTTGAGCTCCAGCCTCGCTGCGCGCTCCGCTGCGGCGATTTCGAGCTCCGCCGCGCGATCCATTTTCATTGCTTCTTCTCGCGCGAGATCCCGGATGCGCAGGGATTCGGCATCCGCGTCGATTTTTGCCTGCTCCTTCATCGTGGCGATTTCCTGCTGAATGCCCGCAAGCTTCCTCTCGGCTTCCGACCGCTGTCGATCGGCTTCCTCACGCGCCCGCGCACCTTCGGCGATCGCAGCCTGGATTGCGTCTGCCCGGGCGCGGAATGCGGGACCGGCTTTCATCAGCGCCCAGGCGATCGCGATGATAACGATCCCCGAGTTCACCCAGCGCATGATCCAGCCGACGGTCGTATTCTCCGGAGCAGTCTGTTCCGCCTGAGCGAACGCCGGAGCGGCAAACAAGAGCGCAGCGCCAAAAATCCACGCGAGCGAAATCGCGATCCCCTTGCCGCGCAAAAGGCCCTTCATCGCGCCCCTCCCGCCGCCGGACCGGCGTTTTCCAAGATCATCCTCGTGATCTGGATTGCCAGCGCTGGCGATTGCTTTTCGATATCCGCGAGCGCTGCATTGAATTCGGCGGCGATCCGCTCCTTGGCCACGTGGATGGTTTCCTGGTTGCGCGTCCGCAATGCGCGGAGGAGTTTGGTCCGTTCGTCGAGCGCAGCCTGGCGGGTCGCTTCCTGGTCCAGGTAGATTTCTGCGCGCGCCTTTTTCAGCGCTTCGTTGTAGCGGGCCATCTCGTCCTTGGCGGTCGCTTGAGCCGCCGCGGCCTCGGCCTTCGCGCCGTCGATCCGTTTGGCGCGCTCGGCCATCGCGTTCAGGAGCGGGCGAAAGAAAAATGCGTTGAGGAAAAGATAGAAAAGAAAGACGAGAATGACGATGGGCAGAGCTTCGAGGAACAGGTCAGCGAGCTGGTGAAGAATCTCGGTCATCGTCGAATTGGAACGTCACCAACCCCCAGGAATCAGGTGCGCGCCGCGCGCAGGACACGCTTGGGACGCACTTTTTGGACACTGTAAAGCCCGCGATTATCGCATTCGAAGCGCGAGCCCGTCAACGCCACAGCGTAGCACGGAAGTAACCAATTTCTAGCTGCGCAAATGCCATCCGGGCCATATCCGCAACCCAGCGAAGAGCTATTGAATGCTTAGCTCGACCTTCCGGAGTTGGCTTGATCGCGGGCTGCGGACCGCCGGGAAACTTTTGGCAGCACCACATCGTTTTCGGGGATCAGCACGGGAATACTCAACGAGCGGCTGTCGATTAAAGCGTTCCCCTTGATTCGGGCATAGGCTCCCGCAGCGACCCCATCGACCGTATAGATTCCGAGGCAAACATGACCGGGGCCTCTTTCTGTGGCCACGGGAACGGATTCGAAGCGCCGCTGGGCGACCCAGTGGAGTGAGTCAGATCTCGCTTTTTGCGCGGCGGAGTTGAACGCCGAGTTTTTCGTCACGCCTGCAATCGCCACTCCGTATCCCGAGCTACCGTAGGCCGGCTTGAACACCCAATCCTCTTGCGACGACCGCGGAACCTCTGCAGGAGATCGCGATTCGGGCGAATTCGATCGAGACTCCCTCGTGCCCGCCTCGAGCTCCTTCAATATACACGGGAGGCGCTTGCTCTCCACCAGGATCGCCTGGCACGGATTGCTCACCGGTGTTTTCGTTCCGCAAAACCAAGGCTCCCAGAACCGCCGCTGCAAGGCATACAACTTCTCCGCCATCAGTTGCCGCACGACCAGAGCGGGTTTGCCGATCGATGGTGAGCCGATTACGCGCGCGACTCCCGATACCCATCTCACTCGTTCCGCCCTCACCTGAAACGCCCGCATGCCTCGCGCTTCGATTTTCCGGATGATACATTCCGCCTGGCGCACGGCATACGGGGCGTCGCCCGCAAGAATTATCGCAATGCGCGCACCTTGGCCCGCCACTTTCCGAATTGCCGTCGCATACACCGCCGCGGCGTCAGGCGTGGGCAAATAACCCTGATAATACGCAGCCATCGGCGCGGTAAATCCGTACGCCTCGACGAATCCGCCGACGGTGTCCGGGTTAACCTCCGAAAATTTCCAGCCATCCGTGGTGTGATAGAAGTCGAAACGCATAACCCTCGGCGCCTTCGCGCTCGAAGGATTCGTTTCGCATTCTCGCAAAACTCTCTCGACTTCGCGCGGCAGGCCCAGCTCTGGATACAAATCCTTCCGCGCGATCAATTCCCGTTCCACCGTCAGCACTTCCCGCGACAATTTCCCCACGATACGCACCAGCCGTGGCCACTCTCCCGGCTTCATCAGGAGCGGAAAATCCGGCAGATTATCTTTGTAAACCTGCAGGGGAATCTTGCCGTAGCGGAAAACGCGCATCGCCTGACGGCAATATGCCTCAAACTCATCCGGCGCCAGCGGATGGCCGGCTTCCCAGGGCATTTTCATTGCGTTTTGATTTTCCTCGGCGAAACGCTTGGCGCTGCAAGTCTAGCATCGGCGTTCGAACGAGCACAGCCGCCGCCCAGACTCCGGACGCGCGCTGCGCCGTGCCGGGGAAACTTCTCGCGTCTCTCTGGTGTTGACAATTTCAACACCGCGCCTGTAGACTCTCGACGCGCAGGGGCGTGCGCATTCTTTCGATTGGCAGGTCCCTGTCTTCGGAGGCCCGGTTGGCCGTCGTTGCTTCGGACAAGCCAAAAGTCGCCGTCATCGATATTGACGAAGCGTTCCGCTCGCAAATCGCGAGCGATCTCGGCGACGAATTCGAGATCCTCGAAGGCGAGGACTTCGAAGCAGCCTACCAGCACCTTCAGGAATCCAGCCTCGACGTTCTGCTCCTCGGCTTGCCTCTTCCTTCCGGCGGCGTGCGCGAGTCTATCGAACTCGTCCGCAAAATCGCGGAGAGTGAAATCGATACGCTCGTCATTGTTCTGAACGAAGACAACAACAAAGCCCCGGCGCTGAAGTTAATCGAGGCCGGGTGCTACGACTATTTCGTCAAACCGGTCGATTCCGATGTCGTCGGCGCGCTGATGCGCCGGGCGATCAAAAAACTGCACATCCAACGGGAAAATCGCATTCTGCGGGAAGAGGTCTCGCGCAAACAGTTCGGCGGCGATTTGATCGGTTCAACCGATTCCATGCGCGACCTCTTCGAAACGATCCGGCGAATGGCACGGGCTGCAACCAGCGTCATCATTCGCGGAGAAAGCGGCACCGGAAAAGAGCTCGTCGCGCGGGCTCTTCATGAACAGGGGCCGCGGCGAACCAAGCCCTTCGTGAGCGTCAACTGCGCCGCTCTGCCCGAAACGCTGATGGAAGCCGAGCTATTCGGCTACGAGCGGGGCGCTTTTACCGGCGCGGTGGTGACGAAAGAAGGCCGGATCGAACTCGCGAATCACGGCACACTGTTTCTCGATGAAATCGCGACGCTCACGCCGGCCCTTCAATCGAAGCTTTTGCGAGTCCTCGAAGAGCACGCGCTTCTACGGCTCGGCGGCAAGAAGGTGATTAAGGTCGATTTTCGACTGGTCAGCGCCACCAACGAAAACCTGGAAGAGATGACCAAAGAAGGCCGCTTCCGCGAGGATTTGTATTATCGAATCCACGTGGTTCCGATCTTCATTCCACCGCTGCGCGAACGCGTAGACGACATTCCCTTGCTGATCGATTATTTCGTCAACGTCTACTGCGCCGCGAATCGCGTTCCGGCGAAGCGAATCACCGATGACGCGTTGCAGGCCCTGAAGCATTATTCGTGGCCTGGAAATGTCCGCGAATTGCAAAACGTAGTTCAGCGAATCGTGTTGATGACGGATTCCGAGACGATCAACCTCAAGGACCTCCCAAGCGACATCGTTCAGGTCGCAGGCAAGAATAGTCGCGGTCATTTCCGTCTCCCGTCGGGAGGAATCAAGTTGAATGAGGAACTCGACGCGTTCGAGCGTCAATGGGTCCAGACGGCGCTCGCTCAAGCCAATCAAATCAAGTCCGAAGCCGCCCGGCTTCTCGGAGTCGATCGCAACCGCATTAACTACCTTTGCCGGAAATACGATCTCTAGGCAGGGAGTTGAAAAATAAGTGGCGCGATTAAAATTTCAACACTTTTTCGCCCTGCCAGAATCTAGGTACTAAAACTCGCCATTGCTGTATAGCATGTGCTTTCAATGACTTAACCCGTTCTGAGATCGTGCGAAAGTTTGGCATGAGCCGTGCACTAATACAAAGCGTCGCCCACGAGGGCAAACCTAAAACGAGGAGATCCACCATGGCAACCAAGAAGACCACAGAGAAAAAGAATGCGAAGTTGGAACTCAAGTCCGGCAAGAAAGCCACCAAGATCGCGACGTTGAATGGCTTCGGCAAGGTTCACGCATAGGATCTAACCCGGCATCGTATTGCCGGGACGAAATTTTGAGGGAGTTGCCGGGCGAACCACGGCAACTCCCTTTTTGTTTTTGCAGGACGGGATTGGAGCAGTTTGAGACGAAGGGAAGTTCAGTTTTTCGTGGATCCTTACCAGACCTGTGATCGCACCCAGCGCCAGACGCTCTCTGCAGCTCGCCACGCATACGGGCGGCGTTTCCCCGTAATCTTCGCAATACCAGTCATGCCTTCCAGCAATCTTCCGTCGTTCGGGAACGACATTTCCACCGCAAAGTAGTTCGAAATTTCCTGACCGTGACTCTCCAATTTATTTAATTGCGACACCGGCAATTCGGAAGCAGCAGCGGGCAGGACCTTGTCGATCTTTCCGCTATACGTCCGGAGCGGGTATGCCGCGACCTTCAGCTGAGCGGGCGCTCCGACCTGAACCTCGTTGAGTTCCCAGTCATGCACCAGAATTCGCGCGCGCATCCGCGATCGATCCACGATCTGGACAGAGTCGGCGCCCGCCGCGATGTAGTCTCCCGGCTTCGGCTCGAATTCTCCCGCTATCACGATTCCACGAAACGGAGCTCGCAGAGTCAATCCTGCCAATCGCGTTCGAGTCTCCGCCAGCTCGCCGGCGATCCTTTGGCGTTCCTCGTTGATGCGTGCAATTTCATCTTGTGCGCCTCGCTGCTCGGCCATTCGAAGAGCCGATTCCGCCGCTCCGAGCTGGCTGTTCAAATCTGCCGCTTGCGAGATGAGAGCAGGATTTTCCAGTTGGGCCAGCACGTCGCCCGCATCCACCAGTGCGCCGTTTTGTACGCGAAATGACACTAGTGTTCCGGGCGCCGGCGGACGAATTTCCGCCAGCATTCCCGGCTCAAGAATTAATTCACTCGATACTTTCGTGGAAAAGGGCGGAACGACCAGCAATAATGCGACCGCGGCCGCCGCGAGCTTTTGGTTTCGCGACATCTTCCATTTCACATATGCCTCCCGTGCCGTCCAATACCACGCCCGGAATTTCGGCATCGCTTTTTGAATGCGGCTTCGCAGCAAGAAATAGAGCGCGATGCCGAAAACGGCATATCCCCACGTCCCAAGCTTCGACTCCAGAATGTTGAATACAAACACCGTCACGAAAAAGAAGATGAGAACGGCGTAGAGAGTCGCCGCGATACCGAATATCAAAAAGATCCGCCGCTGCCGGTGGCTCGCCGCTGGCAATTCAACTTTGCGCCGCAGCAGATACTTCTGAGCCCAAGCCTTGACATATTCGAACGAATCTTCTCGCAGCGAATCAATCTGCAGGTACTGCGCCAGGGCGTAGTATCCGTCGGCCTTGATCAACGGATTCAGGTTCACGGCGACGCTCGCGATTCCCGAAAATATCAGCGTCTTATATGCCAAATCATTGACCAGGGTGCCGGGCAGCGTCAGAGCCCAAATGAAAGTCGCAATAATGCAGACGACGAGTTCAACCCAAATCCCGGCAAAAATGGTCAGCAGCCGCGGCCGCGCCGTGTCGAAAATCAATATGTCGGTCGTATCGGTATAAAAGGCCGGCGTGAAGTAAATCAGCATGAATCCCATTTGCGGCACTTCACCACCGTAATGCTTGCACGTGAGGCCGTGACCCATTTCGTGGATTCCGCCGACGACAAACATGATGATCCAGATCGCCCAAATGTCGTAGGAGGTCTTTCCCGCAAACGAATAGAGGGCTTCGGTGTCCCTCCGGATGCGTGCCCAATCGCCCACCCAAAGACTGGCCGCAATCACGAACGCGACGATTGACGCGACCGCGAATTCGCGCGTATAGATCCAGAAAAAATACCGGTCGAGCCACTCGAGCGTTTGATTCGGATCCCACGCTTTGAATTGCAAATAAAGCATAGTCGAATCTTTCGAACGCCCCTTGCGTTCGTCGCGGATCCTCTCCAGCACCGCGAGATTTTTCTCTCCGAGCGTGCGGACCCAAAGATTCGCATCCACGGTATCCAGAAAGTCGAGGACGGCGCTTTCGTCCAATCCAGAGTCGGGATGCCGCTCATTCATCTCCTGTGCGACTTCCGCTGGCGTTCGCGTCCCGTCGCATAGCGTCAATAGTTCGTGCTCGATGGGACCGTATCGGTTGTAAGTAAGGGTATCCGGGTCCTTGATTACGAAGCTGGCCTTGCCGGCGACCAACTGCTCGCTGATTTTCAAGTCTTCGCGGAGCTTGGGCCGGTGAAGGCCTTTCGCAAGAACGCTAGAAATCTGCAGGCCGGTGGCAGGACCATATCGCATGAGAGTTCCTACGGCTTGGACGCGGAGGGGTTGGCCGGCCAGTTCACGCGCACCGCCATGCCGGGACTCAAAGCGGAAATTCCCGGTCCGGAAAGTTGCGCGGTCACGTCATAGCTGTCGCTGGCAGGGTCAACCATCGGGCTCACTTTGACGATGTGTGCCGTATACGTGTGATTCGGATCAGCGACCAGCGCCACTTGCACGCTTGCGCCGCTATCGGGCTTTCCGCCGGAGCTTTCCGGCACTTGAAAATGGACCTGCAGCGGTTCGGCCTGGCTCACTCGAAAACCTGGATCGTCTTTCTGCACGCTCTGTCCCTGCCGAACATACCGGCGCACGACGACACCGGCAAACGGCGCGCGAAATTGCGTCTGTTCCACTTGAATTTGAAGGCTCTGAATTTGTGCCTCGCTGCTCTTGACCAGCGCCCTGTAGCTCTCTGCGTCATATCCGGTTGCCTTCGCCTCGAACTCGGCTTGCTCCAAGTCGGCTTGACTGCTCAATCCCGCCTCACGCAGAAGTTGCTGCCGTTTCAGACTGGCTTCTTTGGCCTCGTGCTCGGCTTCTTTGTATTTCACGTCGTCTTGCGCGATGATCAGATCGGAGTGTGCCTTCTGCAGTTCGAGTTGGAGCGAGCGGTCATCGAGCTGCCCGAGGATTTCGCCCGCCCTTACCCGCCGGCCTTCTTCTACATTCACCTGCTGCACGATTCCTTCACGCTGCGCGCGCACCTCAACTTCATGCTCCACCGTAAGCACGCTCAGGATGCTTTCGCTCGCGGGCGCGCTTCCAGAATCGGCAGAGCTCGCCGCGGCCGGTGAAGAACGCGGCGCGTTTGCGGCAGTAGCCGACGACGAAGCGTGATCTCCGCCGCACCCGAACGCAGCGAGCGAAATCACTGCCGCCCATATCAAATTTCGACGTCTCATAATCGCCCCTCGAACCAAAGCAGTTCTTCGCCCCGCGTGGCTTATGGCATCCAGCCCCAGAGCTTCTCCCAGAACCAGCGAAACGGTGAGCGCAGCAGCGCGTACCCAACCGGATACCATCCACTCCCGAACCATCCGCCTCCCGCGCGAATGCGCGCGCGACCTGCCATGCCGTCGCGAGCCTTTGAGTCGGGGTTGTCAAAGACCGCGCGAATTACGAAGTATTCTTCGCCGTCAATGGCCTCGGAACGCATGGCCACACGGTCCACGGTTCCCTCGAACGTCTTGGTCGGAAGCGCGTTCAGCTTCAGCGCCACGCGCTTTCCCGGATGAACCAATTCGATGTCCGTTTCGGCGACGTTCATGTCCACCCCCATTCGCCCCTGCTGGACGATCTCGCAGAACGGCTGGCCTTCCTGCAGCATCGCGCCCGTCCGTTCTTCGATCTTTGGGGTGACCACCACGCCGTCAATCGGCGCGCGCAACTGTGCATCAGCAACGCGCTGCTCTTCGAGTTTCAGGTCGGCCTGGGCGGCCTCGGCGCGGAGCCGCGCTTGCGACGAGGCGGTGAGATCGCGGCGGAACTCACCCTCGGCCAGATCGTGCTGCGCCTGAGCTAACTCGGCTCGCGCGCGATCAAGCTTCACGCGATCCTCGCCATCGTCAATTTGGGCGAGAACTTGACCCCGAGTTACGATGTCGCCCTCGTGCACGAAAACGCGCTTGATGATCCCGCTTGCGATCGAGCTTACGATTCTCCGGTCCGCCGGTACGACGGTAGCGTTTGAACTGACGCGCACCGGCCACGGGACAATCGTCAATACAATTGCGGCCAACACTGCTTTCCAGCCGTATTCGAACCACCGCGACTGCGCGCCGGCCCCGAAAAACAGCTGCCTCTTCTGCGCCAGCGGCTTCAGAAAGCCGGCCAGCGGCACCTGCTGATAAAGTTGCGCGTTGCGGATCGCCACAGTCGTTTGGTTCGCAAGAATCGTGACCGTTTCACGCTGGCTGTCGTTCAAAAATTCCGCGTCGCTGCTGAGAAGGCACATCACACCGACCGTGCCTTGATCGTCGCGCAGCGGAAGCGCATAAAAACCGCTGTAGTTGTGCTCTTCCAGAAAGCTGGATAGGACATCGCGCGCAGTTTCAGGATCCGCTTCCCATCCTTCTTCGTACTGATCCGCGCGCACGGCTTTTTCCTGCGTGCTCACCCACTCCAGCGCCTTGCGAAGCGCGTCCATTTCATCGGTCTTGGGCACTTCCTCTTCGCCTGAAACCGCGCCGAGAACGAAGCGGTTGCGGTCGAAAAAGCCGATGACGCAGCGGTCGAACGGAACCACCGTCCCCGCTTGCTGCGCGACCGTCGTCAGTACGTGGTCGAGATCGAGAGTTGATGTGATGGCCTGGCTAATCTTCATCAACGCGTCGAGTTCGTGGAGTTTGCGTTCCGACTCGAGCAGATTGGCGTTGTTCAGCGCGACCGCGGCTTGCTCGCTGATGCTCGAAAGAAAGAAAAGGTCTTCTTCCGTGAACGGCTCGCCATCCGTCTTATTGACCAGCTCGATGACGCCGATCACCTGCGCTTCCTTGCGCAGCGGAGCGCAGATGATCGACTGCAGCTCGAACTCGCCTCCGGCCGCAATGCGCTCAGCCAGCGATTCCTCCGCCGCGGGATTTTCGATCAGGCGCGCGTTTCCGGTCTGCGCGGCTTCGGCGAGGTGGCCGGAATCGAGCGGAGCCGTCGCGTCGTCAGCGACGCTCGGATCTTCGCCATCTTTCTGCGCCAGCGTAAGGCCGTCGCCATTTCCCGACACGAGCCACAAGTTGCAGGCCTGCGCATGGAGGATGTCGCGGATCTTGCCGGCGACGATCGGAGTGAGTTCGCTCAGCTCCAGCGTCGAATTGAAAATGCGGCTGATGTCGTAAAGAGCCGTGAGGCGTTCGATCGTGGAGAGCTGCGAGTCGCGCTCCGCATCGGCTTCCGCTAACAGCGCACCCGCCTGCGATGCCAGCCGAGCCGCAGTCTCGAGGAACGCAGCGTCTTCCGGCGTGAATCCACCTTTTTTGTTCAGCGCCTCAACAACGCCGGCCGCGCCTTCTGTCCCGGGAAATGCTACCAGCAGCGCCGATTGAATTGATTTTTGCTGCGCGGTGGAAAAATGCGCGAACGATTCGCGGTCGAGATCCTTTCCCGAAGCGAGAATTGCCGATGACTCCTCGATCACAGCCGCGAGTATGCCTTCCGAAACGCGGTCCGCGGCCGGCGCCAGTTTTTCGTCGGCCTCGGTCCAACGCGCCCGGCTTACCAGTTCGCCTTCGCCGCCCTCAGCCATCCATAGAAATACAGCCCGCGCTCCCAACGCGGCGCCCGCGCGGGCAACGAAGGTCCTTCTCAGGGTTGAGAGATCCCGGCAGGCAAATAGGACGCTCGCGAATTCAACGAGCTCCGACGATGTTTCCATCACGCTTCCTGTGGCGAATTCTGAAACACCCGTACCGGCCTCGTGACTAACGGGCGAATGGCCGGAGGGTCCGAAACGCGGGCAGCCTAACAAATGCGATTGCCAGCGTCAATACGCCCTTTCGAGCGGGGGACTTGATTGCTGCGTGCTTTTCAGCTAGTTTGACGGGGCACGAGGCGCAGATGGATATTCAGATTCGCAAGGCCGGCAACGCCACAATTCTCGATCTGAACGGCCCGCTCCGCCTCGGCGAGCCCGAGCAGGCGTTCCGCGACCAAATGCAGAAACTGATCGATGCGGGCTCGCCGCACGTTGCCGTCAATCTCGCCAACGTCAGCGAGCTGGACAGCTCCGGAATCGGGGCGCTGGTCCGCGCATTTTCAAGCGTGAAGCGGGCCGGCGGAAAATGCACCTATTACGCTCCGACCCAGCGCGTTCGAATGCTCTTGAAGATGGTCCGGCTCGACAGCGTTCTCGATATCGTGGATGACGAAGCCGCCGCCCTCGCCCGCGTCTGAACCACTCCGCGAAAGATTCGGCTTACGATTCGATCCGTTCAAATGGCCGCACATTCATCCCCAGAAAGCCTCGCGCCGCGCCTTCGAGTTAGTCGCCCGGCAACACGATCGCCGCATTGAGTACCCTCAGTACCTCTGATTGCAACATGCGCCACACTTCGTACGTAGTACGATTGAGGTGTGCACATGAGCGACAGCAACAACGTGGCGATACGCGCGGAAAACGTCTCGCGGCACTACCAAATGGGCTCGGCGTTGATTCGCGCGGTGGACGAAGTGACGCTCGGCGTCGAAAATGGCGAGTTTGTCGCCCTCCTCGGCGCTTCGGGCTCGGGAAAATCCACGCTGTTGAATCTGATGGCTGGGCTCGACCGGCCCACGTCCGGCGAAATTGTCGCGCGTGGCCGGAGCCTTTCCGAAATGTCGTCGCTCGATCTGGCGCGCTATCGCAGCAAAACGATCGGCATGGTCTTCCAATCTTTCAATCTGTTGCCGCGGATGACGCTCGAAGAAAACGTGGAGCTGCCGCTGCGCCTCGCGGAAGTGGATCGCGGCGAGCGGGCCGAGCGCGTCCTCGAAGCGCTCAACCGAGTTCATCTCGAAAAGCGCCTCGGCCATCGTCCCGGCGAGCTTTCCGGCGGCGAGCAGCAACGCGCGGCCGTGGCGCGTGCGCTGGTCAACCGGCCAGCAATTCTTTTCGCCGACGAGCCGACCGGCAATCTCGACAGCGTCACCGGCCAGGAGATCATGCAGCTTCTGCATGAAATTCAGCAGTCGCTCGGAATGACTATCGTTCTCGTCACGCACGAACGCCCGCTGGCGGAAAAATTTGCGCACCGGACCGTCTCGCTCGCCGATGGCAAGCTCGTCAGCGAAGGAGCAAAGCAATGAAGGCCGGGGACCTCGCGGAACTCGGCGTTCGAAATCTGCGCGAAGCGGTTTTGCGAAATTCGCTGACGACGCTCGGCATCGGAGTGGGAATCGCGTCGCTCGTCGCAATGCTTTCGCTCGGCGTTGGCTTGCAGCAGCTTGCGTCCAAGCGCCTCGCGCGCGCCGGCCTCTTCGATACTGTCGTGGTGATGCCAAAAACTAACTTGCGCGGATTCGGCCGGCCGGCCGCGAGCCTGTCTCCGGCGAAAGAATCGAAGCCGCTCGATGAAGATGCGCGCCACGAAATCGAGCGCGTGCCAAACGTTGTGGAAGTCTATCCCCAGATTCGCTTCGTCACCGAAGTCCGCTTCAACGACACGCCCTATCCTGCGATGGTCGCCGGAATTCCCGCTTCCGCGCGCGAGGGCGGCGCCTTCGACGACATTCAGGGCAGCTTTTTCTCCGGCGCGAATGCCGACGAAGCCATCCTGCAAATCGAGTTCGCGAAAGACTTATCCGACCAGCCGTCATCGCTGATCGGCAAAGAGCTCGTGATTCGTTATGCCGAGCGCGAAGCTTTGCCTTCCTCCGCCCCGCCGGCCGCCGCGACAAATGCGCCAGGAAATTCCGGCGCTGCGAGCGAAGACGCCGGCCCCGGCTATTCGATCATTCCGAAGGAGCGCAAGCTTCGCATCGTCGGCATCGTCGAGTCCGAGCCGGCCGCGGGTTTCGGCGGCATCGGCAACGGCCGTGTTCTAATTCCACTTTCCGTCGCGGAAACTCTTCGTCCGGCTCAGGCCAACGATCTCCGCGACATTCTTCGCGGCTCAAGCGCCAAGCCCGGCTACGCGAGCCTTACGGTCCGCGCCAAAGGCCCTTCGCAGGTCGAAGCCATCGAGTCGACAATCAAATCCATGGGCTTCTCCACCTTCTCTCTTCTCGATGCGACCCGCAATCTCCGCCTCTTCTTCGCTGTGTTCGATCTTCTCCTCGGAATCTTCGGCAGCCTCGCCCTCGCGGTCGCCGCTCTTGGTATCATCAATACGCTGGTGATGGCGATTCTCGAGCGCCGCCGCGAAATCGGCGTTCTGAAAGCTCTCGGCGCAGCGGATTCGGACGTTCGTCAGCTATTTTTCTTCGAAGCGGGAGTGATGGGACTTCTCGGCGGATTCATTGGCGTGGGCCTTGGCTGGTTCATCGGCCGCGCCGTCACGATTGGCACGAATATTTATCTCAAGCGCCAGAATCTTCCTCCGGCCAACGTTTTCTCCGTGCCATGGTGGCTCGTGCTTGGCGCGATTGCCTTTGCGATAGTCGCAAGCCTGGCCGCCGGAATTTATCCCGCCGCGCGCGCCAGCCGGCTCGATCCTGTTGAGGCCCTACGATATGAATAATTTCCATCGCGCACTCGTCGTCGCGTTTGCAGTTTTGTTTTTCTCGGCCGGCTTTGCCGCGCCCGCTCGCGCCGCCGACTACACCGGGCGCGCCGAATGCCTCTCCATCCGCAGCCAGATTCTTGGCGCACAAATTCCCTACTGTGTCCTGCTTCCTCCCAGCTACGATCACGAAGAATCCCGCCGCTATCCCGTTCTCTATTTTCTGCATGGTCTCGGGGATAACGAGCAGATGTTCGTTCGCTCCGGCGGTTGGAGCATGACCGAAGATCTGTGGGAAGGCGGCAAGATGGGCGAGTACCTCATCGTCACGCCCGCAGGAGACGCCAGCTTCTACATCAACTCCCGCGACGGCCGCCATCGCTATCAGGATTTCTTTATCACCGAATTTATCCCCTATATCGAACGGCACTTCCGCATTCGAGGCGACCGCGACTCGCGCGGCCTTGCCGGAATCTCGATGGGCGGCTACGGCGCTTTGCACATTGCCTTCGTTCATCCCGAGCTGTTTCACTCCGTCAGCGCGCAGAGTCCCGCGCTGATCGACACAATGCCGTCCTTCACCATCCGCGATGCCGAAAGCACGGTTCGGCTGCGCCTGCTCGGCGAAGTTTTCGGCTCGCCGCCCGATCAGGCATTTTGGGATCGCAATAGCCCGATCACGCTCGCGAAGACCGCCGATCTCAAAGGCCTGAAGATTTATTTGGATTGCGGTTCAGAGGACGACTACGGTTTCAACATCGGCACCGCCGAGCTTCACAAAATTCTCACTTCGCGCGGCATTGTGCAGGACTATCACATCTATCCCGGCGGCCACAACTGGTCCTACTTCGCCGAACATCTGCCGGCCGTGTTGCAATTCCACGCGCACGCATTCGGCGTCGTGCCCGTCGCGGCAAAGAAGCATTAATTTCACACCGGCCGGTGCACGTCGCGCGCCGCTTACTCATCCGCATGCAGCGCGCGTCCGTTTTTCTCCAGCAAAATCTGCAGCCCCACGTAGCCGATAAAATTCGGCTGCCCGCTTGAATTTCCGCTGAAGCTGCGTCCCGCCATGAACAACAGCAGCAGTCCCTTGTGAAATTCGTATCGTCCGCCGCCGTCAAAATACGTGTCGTGCGGCGCCGCACCCATCACTTCGTCGTTGTACACCTCGCCGATCGCTTCGAATTTCTTCGTGAACGTGTGCCCGATCGCCAGGCCGAGAATCCGTTCGTTGCGTGCATTAGGCGAATTCAGCGGAAAGTAATAGCCAACCTCGAAATCCAGATGCAGCGGGCCCAGCGGATGCGTCACTTCAATCGGCAGCAGAAACCGCGTCCCTGAATCCGCAATCCCCGTCTTCGACGAATTTTCCGGCCCGCGGATTTCAATTTGCGGAAAAGTTGAGATGCTCCAGCCGTCCTCGCCGCCATCGAGGAATCGCCATTTCACGCCCGGAAATCCATTGCTCCAACCGGTCGCATTCGGCTGGCCCGTGGCGCTCTGCCAGACGTACGGCACCTCGTACGTCAATTGAATCCGGTCACCTACGCCGTAATTCAAATCAATCTGCGGAATCTGAACTTCGTCCGTATTGTGCCGCAGCACTTGCATCGCGCCGAGATTGATTTCCCAGTTCTTGTCCCCCGGCGTTCCCGGATCGTTCGTGATTAGCGGCGGGCCGCCTTGCGCGAATGACGGCGCCGCATAGAAAACTGACACGAGAAGCGCGGGCAAAATTCCTCTATAAATCAAAAGCGAAACCGCAAGATCAATGCGCCGTTTCAGGAATTCCGTGATTTCTTTCCTCGCCGCCGCCAACGAACGCCTTTCCCTCGCGCCTGATTTACCTTCCGATGGTTCCCACAGATTACATTACGCGCCCGAACGTCGATTCGTTCGCCGCTCGCTCCGCAACGCCGCCCCGGAATCTGGTGTCCCGCTCCCAGAAAGCGTAAGATTATCTCTCAACCATCCGGAGGCTTGCCGCCAATGCCCGATACTTTTCGCACCTCAAATCCTGCGTTCAATCCGAGCACTTTCGCAGGGCGCGAGCTTGTCGCGGGACCCACGATGACCCTGCAGGGCACCGTGAACAGAGCCGCCGTTCTTTTGTTGTGCGTGATCGTAACGGCGGGCTGGACATGGGGGCTGGCCCGCTCACAGTCGCCTCAGGCAGTCATGCCTTGGATGCTGGGGGGCGTGTTTGGCGGCCTCATCGTCGCCATGGTCACGATATTCAAGAAGGAATGGTCTCCGTTCACCGCGCCGGTTTATGCCCTTCTCGAAGGCCTTGCGCTGGGCGGAATTTCTTCGTTCATCGATCAGCAATATCACGGCATCGCCGTCCAGGCGGTCGCGCTCACTTTCGGAACGCTCGCCGTCATGCTCGTCGCTTACACCACGGGCCTGATTCGCGCCACCGAGCGCTTCAAAATGGGCGTCGTCGTATCCACCGGCGGCATCCTCGTCGTCTATCTCGCAGATATCGTCATGGGCTTCTTCGGCAAGCACATCGCGCTGCTCAGCTCCGCCGGACCGTGGGGAATCGCCATCAGCGTCTTCATCGTCATCGTCGCCGCGCTCAACTTGATCCTCGATTTTGATTTCATCCAGACCGGTATCCAGGCCGGCGCGCCGAAATACATGGAGTGGTACGGCGCCTTTGGCATCATGGTCACGCTCGTCTGGCTGTATCTCGAGTTTCTGCGGCTCTTGTCCAAGGTCCGCCGCCGCTAATCCACCGTTGCTCGGTTCCTTGTGGGATACGCCACGCAGCGGCTACGCGAACTCCAAATTTGAAATTTGAAATCAATCTCAATCTGTCTTGAGTACCGCGGCGCCGCAGATCGCGTCTTCCTTCAGTTTGCGCAGCGCGATATTGGCGTCGCGCAGCTCAAAAGTCTCCACTTGCATGCGAATTGGAATCTCTGCCGCCACGCGCAAAAAGTCTTCGCCATCCTTGCGCGTGTTGTTCGCCACGCTGCGAATCACGCGCTCCTGATACAGCAGATCGTAATCGAAGGACGGAATTGGGCTCATGTGAATGCCGCCAAGGACGAGCGTGCCGCCTTTGCGGAGAGCCTTGAGCGCGGCGGGAACGATGTCGCCTGCGGGCGCGAAGATGATCGCCGCGTCGAGCTTCCGTGGCGGCTCCGCGAGCGTGCCGCCGGCCCACGCGGCGCCCAGTTCGAGCGCGAGCCGCTGGTGCCGAGCGTCGCGCGTGGACGCAAACACTTCCACGTTCCAGTGCCGAGCCACCTGAATCGCGACGTGTGCGGCCGCGCCAAAGCCGTAAAAACCGAGGCGCCCACCGGGCTTGATCTCTGACAGGCGGAGACACCGAAATCCGATAATCCCGGCGCAGAGCAGCGGCGCCGCTTGCTCATCCACAAACACCTCGGGAATCGCGTAGACAAAGTCCTCGGGCGCGACGATGTGTTCCGCGTACCCCCCGTCCACCGTGTAGCCCGTGAATTCCGGATGGTCGCAAAGATTTTCAGCGCCCGATCGGCAGTATTCGCACGTCCCATCGGTTCGATGGAGCCACGCAACGCCCACGCGCGCGCCCACGCCAAAGCGCTGCGCCTTCGGACCCAATTTTTCGATCACGCCCACGACTTGATGGCCGGGAATTACCGGCGACTTCCGCGGCGGCAATTCCCCTTCCACGACGTGCAAATCCGTGCGGCACACGCCGCAATACTGCACCTGGATGAGCACTTCCCCGGCTCCCGGCTGTGGCGTCGCTACGCTGGTGTATTCGAGCGGGCCGGCTGCGATCGGTGCGGGCGCTCGCAGAATGCAGGCCTTCATGAAAACGCCTCGCTGTCCGAGAGGAGAGTTGGCTTCAGCATTTCATTCATGTCGCGGAAGTATTCAACGTAACAGTGCGAAAATCGAAGACTATTTGCCTTTGCGCTTTGCGGCTGCCTTCGCCCTTTTCTTCGCGGGAGCGCCGGCCTTGGGCGGTGCCTTTTGCGGGTCGCCCGTCGCCGACTTGGCCACGTCGCCGCCCGCGTCTCGCGCGATCTGCGCAAGCAAGCGCCCGCTGACGACGGACTTCGGCTTGGTGATGGTGATGTCGTCAGTGCTCGCGTACTGATCGCGATGCTTGATCAGAAGCCAAGACGGTTTCGACGAGCTTCCAAATCCACGCGTCCGAACCAGCACCCAGGAGCCGTGCAATTTCTTGCCATGCAGGATGAACTTCAGATCACCCTTTTCGAGCGCGGCATTGACGTCGGGAGATTCCGGCTCCCACGTTCCAATGTCCCAGACCATCACGGTCCCGCCGCCGTACTCGCCTTCGGGAATCGTGCCCTCGAAGCTGGCGTAATCGAGCGGATGATCCTCCACCTGCATCGCCAGCCGCTTGACGGATGGATCGGTCGATGGTCCTTTCGGCACCGCCCAGGAAAGCAGGACGCCGTTCCATTCCAGGCGCAAGTCGTAATGAAGGCTCGTCGCGCGATGCTTCTGAATGACGTACACAAGCTTGTGCTTCGGCTCGCCCCCCGCGGCTTTTTTTCCCGAAGGCTCGGGCGTCACGTCGAATCGCCGCTTCTTGCGATATTCCTTGAGTGGCACGAGAACTCCTTCGCGCTGGGGATGCGCAGTGACGATCCTAACTCACGCGATAACGGCGAATCCAGCGTAGACGGGCTCTCGACGCACCTCGCGGCGATTCACAGCGGCGAACAGAAGCCGCTTGAACTCCATTTCTTACCATGGTACATTGATACTCAGGTACCACTCCGGAGGCTTCATGAAAGAAAAAATGGCCAGCAACGGCAAGTTCATCGTCGAGCGCGTGCAGACCGGCGTGCGCATGGAAAAGCGCCTGCTGAAAATCCTTAAAGCCTTCGCCGAGTATCATGACTTGACGCTTGGCGATCTGCTTGAAGGAATCGTGCTCCACGCCTTTGACGGAAAGTGCCCGTTTGGGCCGGAATCGCTCCAGCGCATCAAGGAATTGAAAAAGTTTTACGCCTTCGATCTCGATTCCCACGCAAGTCACCGGCTCACGGAAGCCCGCTCCGCGCGGCCGGGCCATGACGCGAAGGACCGAAAATGAATTCCAGGTTAAGCAGAAATTCCATCGCCCTGCTGCGCTGGACTGTTGGTCTCGTCGTATTGCTGCAATCCAGTTGGCTGGCATTCGCGCCGTCCGCAGCTCATTCGCTCAGCAAGTCAGGCTTTCCCGCCTGGATCCGTCCAACGATTTCCGGCGCGGAAATTCTGGCCGCGCTCTTATTTCTCATTCCCGCGACGAATCTCTTGGGAGGTTATTTCCTGCTGCTCATATTTGCGCTGGCCACTTTGCTCCACGCGCTCCACGGAGATCTCTCCACCGGCGCGAGCCTGCTGATCTACGCCGCGGCGGTACTCGTCTGCATGGCGCATCGCGAGAACATTCGATCTGCGCCAGACCAAGAACGATGAACGTGTCTGCTACAATTTCGCGGAATGAAAACGGACAAATTCGATCCGCGCGAACACCCGCACGCGCGATTCAATCCCTTGAATCGCGAATGGGTCCTGGTTTCGCCGCATCGCAACGAGAGGCCGTGGCAAGGCCAGGTCGAACGCGCCGAAACGGCGGCGCGCCCGCGATTTGATCCCGCGTGCTACATGTGCCCGGGCACGATTCGGGCGAGTGGCGCGCGCACTCCCATGTATGAAAGCATCTACGTCTTCGAGAATGATTTCCCGGCGGTTTTGCCGGACACGCGGGAAATCGAAATCGGAGAGAGCGAGTTGCTGCGTGCGCGCGGAGAATCAGGCGTCTGCCGGGTGGTATGTTTTTCGCCGCGGCACGATTTATCGCTTTCGCGAATGGATGCGGCCGCCATTCGCAACGTTGTGGATACTTGGGCGGAGCAATATTTGGAACTCGGCGCCATGCCGGAGGTGCGCCACGTCCAGATTTTCGAAAATCGTGGCGCGTTGATGGGCTGCAGTAATCCCCATCCGCACGCGCAAATTTGGGCTACATCGAGCATTCCGAACGAGCCGGCGAAAGAACTGGCCTCGCTCGCGGAGCATCGGCGAGCGCACTCGCGATGCCTGCTGTGCGATTACGCTGCCGAAGAAACGAAATTGCGCGAGCGGATTGTTTTCGAAAACGGATCGTTTCTCGCCGTCGTGCCCTTCTGGGCGATCTGGCCGTTTGAGACTCTCGTGATCGCGCGAAGACATCTTGGTTCGCTCGATCAATTGGAAGACCGCGAGCGAGATGACCTGGCGGATCTTTTGCGGCGCCTCACCGCGCGCTACGACGATCTCTTCGGCGTTCCGTTTCCCTACTCGATGGGATTTCACCAGAGCCCGACGGATGAGCAAGCGCATCCGGAATCGCACCTTCACGCGCATTACTATCCGCCGCTGTTGCGGTCGGCGACGGTGCGGAAATTCATGGTCGGCTTCGAAATGCTCGGCAGCCCCCAGCGAGATCTCACTCCGGAAGACGCCGCCGAAAAATTGCGCGCAACTTCCGATCAGTTGCCCGCAGTTTCTCGTTAGATTTTTCTATTGGAAGCAATGAGTGGCAACGGGATTCCGCTATTCGGTTGATGCCACTAGACAGACGTCGCCGACTCGCCGCGCGAAATCCTGAGTTTTTGTACTTGCCGGTTGCCCATGCATCCGGGCCCCCATTCGATCGAGGGTTTGACACGCGACGCCTGCGACGTCTCGCCATGGCGTACGGACGATTACGAGTGATCGCCTGTCGTTCAATAAATTATGAAACGGAGCAGCGTCCTGGTGGCTGGGCATTGCGCGCGGAATATCCCGGCTTTCGAACGCCGCTCTCGCGCAGGTGGAACCCGCCCTCGCTCCTGCAACTGCAAGAAGCACAGTCGAACCCACGCAAAGCGCCAGACCTTCGCCAAGCCCCGGAATGGCAAACACGGTGGCGGCCACGACTCCGGCCGTCATTCCCGCAGTTCCGCCCAATAACGCTCCTATCCACATGCCGATTTCTTTGGCTACGCTCGCCGCCGCAGTTTCCGAACGCGATAGGAACACGATGGCCTCCCGGGGCACATTGCGCGTCAGAAGCTCTCTCAGCGCTTTCTCGGCATGGTCGCGCGAGTCGAATACGCCGATGGCGGTTTCCATCTGAACCCCTCCTTGAATTTTCCGGCGTTCTCGGCGAGCACCCCACCAGAACTTGCGGCCGCGCTGAGCGGCTACATTGGAGAAGACGGTGCAATTCGTACGCCGAAAGCCGGGGACGAAAACGAACTGCATCTATCACACAATGCAGTATTTAGAAGGACGGCGCCGCAAACCGAGGGGGGATGGGAAGAGGGATGCGATGTTCGGAGAAAACCATGCGCTAGTCAGACAGATTTTTTTCACGACTATTGCGATCACCGAAGCCAGCATATCGCATATCAAGTCCTATTCTTGTTCCCTGAGAGTTCATAAGCAGAGAACGGTACGCATCGGAGCCTTTACCAGGAGAACCTCTGCTGGGGGCATCGCCGAACCAAAGTCGGTCCGGCGATGCCCCTCCCGTTGGCTCAGGCCCCGGTCTAGCTGCGCACTGTGAGGACCGGGCAGTTCGCGTGAGAGACAACTTTGTGGGCCGTCGCAATCGGAAGGTGCGTCGCCGCCCCTGGCAATCCGGCAGGCTTGCGCACGCCGAGAACGATCAAGTCAGTCTCGCTTCGATCCGCGACATCGAGGATCTTCTCCGCAATCGGACCCTGCTCCACAAGGAATCGCGTCTTGCACCATTCCTCCGATGCCGATGGAACCAGATCCCGAAGCAAATGCTGACACGCAGTTTTCAGTTGTTCGGGCGTTACGATTTCGCCGAAATTCGGCTGGGTAATCACGTGAAGCATCGTCAGGCGAGCTTGAAACTCCTGCGCCAGCGATAGCGCGTATTCCACGTCCTTTTTCGATTCCGAGTTGAAACTCACGGCGCACAGGATTTCCGAAATCTGGCCTCGCCGAAATTCCGATGCGCAGGATGGGCCGACGGTCAGCACCGGGCATGGCGCCTTTCGGAAAATCTCCTCGGCGACGGAACCAAGGAAAAACTTGCGGATGCCGGTTCGACCGCGGGTTCCCACGACGAGAAGATCGATGTTGTTTTCCTCGATCACAGACGTCAACTCGGACCAGAGGTCGCCTTCCCGGATGACGACTTCCATTTCCATCCAGGGGATGGACTCGCGCAGCATCCGCTCTTGCGCTTTCGTTTCCTTTTCGGCGGCTTCGATCAGCGCCGACCAGTCGGCTCGCTGCGTCATTGGATTTACGGTGGACGGCCTCACATGCAAGGCATACAGGTTCGCGCCGTAACGCTGAGCGATGTCGCCGGCGTAGGGAAGAGCCGAGCGGCCCGCGGCGGAGAAATCGGTCGCGACGAGAACGTTCTTGATATCGATTCGAGTCTGGACATCAACGGTCTTCATTTCTCACCTCCTGAGCAAATTAAACAGCGGAACTCTTGTAAGTCGTGGTGGCGCGCATCGCTGTTTTCTGTGACGAACGTCATCGCCTCAATGATCTAGTAACGCACCGTCAGCACCGGACACTTGGCATGCGCGACCACTTCGTGCGCCGTCGCGCGGCCCACGTGAGTGGCGGCTTCGACTCCGGCCAATCCCTCGCGTATGCCGATTACAATCACATCGGCTCCGCGCTCTTTGGCGGCACGCACGATGCCGTCGGCGGGCTCGCCGAATTCGACGACCGTTTCCGGCAAAGATCGCAGTTCAGATTCCTTGGGGATCAACTCGAACAACTCATGCATGGCTTCGGCGGCCGACATCTGCGCCGTATTTGACTCGAGCCGCTTCCTGGGCCGCGGTATCACGTGGAGCAAAATCAGGCGGGCGTGGTTCTGACGCGCAAGCGTCACGGCGTACTGAGTGGCTGCTGCCGAAGCGACGGTAAAATCGGTTGCAAACAGCACTCGATGGAACTGCCCGCCACGATGCGCGCTGCTGCTGATTTCGGGGCCTATCGTCAAAACGGGTACAGGAGAGCGCCGAAAGATCTCTTCTGCCACCGATCCAAGAAGAAGCTTCTTGGCGCCGGTGCGCCCGTGAGTGCCGAGGACGATCAGGTCAATGTCCTGCTCGCGGATCGCCTGCTGAACCGCCGGCCAAACCCCGGCACTCCGCTCGATTACAGCTTCGTGCGAAACGCCGGCGAGTTGAGATTCAAGGCGCGCCAGAGCTGCGTTCGTATCGTCCTCTTCCGCTTCGATTGCCGCCGCCGTCAACTCTGGCGCGGTGTACACGTACAAAGCGGGAGTAAATATATGGAGCGCTTGAATCTTGGCTCCTGCGCCGCGGGCAAGGCCGATGGCGAACGGCAGCGCCTCCTCGGAAGAACCGGAGAAATCCGTCAGGAAAAGAATGTTCTTCAGCTGTATCTGAACCGGGCGATCACGTCCAACCATCGGCATAATCCATCTCCCCTTGCGGCCAGAAACATGGTTCAAAAGCCGCGTGCTCATTTGCGGGCGTCTCCTGAATAACAAAGAAGCAGAACGGGATGAAGGGCGCACGTCACAGGAATTAGTGACGGGCATCACAAACCGCGGGATTTCCAAAGAAAACGAATGAATTCCGATTCGCAGATTGGATTTTAGTGATCTGCGTCACATCGGGGTGTGACCCGAGTCATTCCATATTGGGATTGTCCGTTCTAGTTTGAAATCGCAGGCTAACCAATGAGGTTTACAGATTCATGCGGGGGATCACGATGAACGCCAAAATTTTGGAAATCAATAGCCTCTTGCATGTGAAAAATGTCATGTATGCAACAGACCTGTCATTGTGCGCTGAGCGAGCGCTGCCTTTTGCCCATGAAATTGCACGGCGGTACGGCGCAACTCTGCACATCGTTCATGCGATTCAGCCGGACATATCGCCTTTTGTCCCTCCGCTAGAATGGCCCCGCATGGTCGAAGAAGGGAGAGTCTTCCGTCAAGAAAGCATGGCCGAACTCGACCTGCGGCTCAGCGACGTTCACCGCGAACTGATTTTTAGGCCCGGCAACATAGTGAAGGTCCTGAGTGAGGAACTGGAAAAGACGAGCTGCGATCTGCTGGTCATAAGCACGCACGGGCGCACTGGGCTGCAAAAGGCGCTCGTCGGCTCAGTCGCCGAAAAAATGTTTCGGCACACAAAGTGCCCGGTTCTTACGGTCGGGCCCAAAGTCACGGTGGAACCGAGAGGCACCGGTGAGCTGAACCGGATTCTTTACGCAACCGATTTCAGCGCGGAGTCGCTCGCGGCTGCGCCGTTTGCGATTTCTCTGGCTCGTGAGCATCGTGCCCATCTGATACTTCTCAACTGCATCGAGAACGAGGGCACGAGCGTCGAGGCCATGCGGCAGATACTGGCCGATTTGGTGCCCTACGGCGTGGACCTACTCGACGAACCCGAATGTATTGTCGCGCGGGCAAAGGCTACAGATAAGATTCTGGAAATCGCCGAAGAACATCGCGCGGATCTCATCGTTCTCGGGATTCATGGAGCAAAAGACCAGCAAGGGGAAATAACGCTCCGGCGACGCCCCGGAGTATTGAAGGTGATTACGGAAGCGAAATGCCCAGTTTTGACCGTGCGCGGCTGACGCACTGAGGTCAACTTGCTCTCCGGAGTCGACGTGACTATGATGCTCCGAGTGCACTTCACTGGAAAATAACCACGGGAATGAGCTTTCGAGACTCACTTCCCGCTAACCTGCGCGAGTTCTTCGGGCCCATCCGCGGCCTTTATCTCGTTATGGCGCCGGACTTCTCGATCGTCGCGGCGAGCGACGAGTATTTGCGCGCCATGATGAGAAAATGTGAGGATATTCTTGGCCGCGGAATCTCCGAACTTTTCCCCGACAATCTCGACAGCTCCAGCTCGACCGGCGTTCGAAATCTACAGGTGTCGTTGCAACGCGTGTTGACGGACAGGCTTCCCAATGTCTTGCCTGTGCAAAAGTACAACATTCGCAAGGAGCAATCCGAAGGCAGTGCGCTCGGGGAGAGATACTGGAGCGTAGTCAACGCGCCGGTGTTAGGCAGCGCCGGCGATGTTGCTTACATTATCCATCGCGCCGAAGACGTCACGGAACAGCTGCGATCGAAGTTGGGCGAAGGCGAGCCCCAAACGCCCGTGGAAGAGCCACAAGCGCTGATGCAAAGAATGGAAGCGGAGATACTGGCGCGGGCGCTGGAAATTCAAGCGGAAAGCGGGCGATTGCAGGTTTCCCATCAGGTGTTAGCCGTGGACGAACAGTTCCGAGCGCTGGTGGACAGCGTAAAGGATTACGCAATTTTCATGCTGGATCCGGCCGGTCACGTCGCCACCTGGAATACCGGAGCCGAGCGAATCAAAGGCTACTCCGCTGGAGAAATCATCGGACAACATTTTTCCCGATTTTACCCGCGCGAAGACGTCGAGCGCGGCAAGCCGGACGAAGAATTGAAAACGGCGGCTGCCGGCGGACGCATGGAAGATGATGGCTGGCGAGTGCGAAAAGACGGGTCTCGATTCTGGGCCAACGTGGTCATTACCGCAGTTCGTGGTAATGACGGCGGGCTGCTGGGCTTTGCAAAAGTCACGCGCGACTTTACCGAACGGAGGCGCGCCAACGAAGTCGTGCGAGCGAGTGAAAACCGCTTTCGGTCGCTGTTTGAATCTTCCCCCGACGCCATCATTGTTTCGGACCAAGACGGCGTCATCACCGGTGTGAATGGCCAGGCGGAAAAGTTTTTTGGATATCTACGGACGGAAATGGTCGGCCAACCCATTGAGATGCTCGTGCCTGAACGATTCCGCAAGGCCCATCCTCAACACCGCAGTGAGTACAGCGCAAACCTGCGCTCGCGGCCCATGGGCATCGGCCTCGAACTCTATGGCCGGCGAAAGGACGGTACCGAGTTTCCAATAGATATCATGCTGGCGCCAGTCGAGGATGTAGAGCGAAAAACTGTGCTCAGCGTGGTGCGAGATCTTTCGGAACAAAAACGCGCGCAGGAAATACTGGAAAGAAAGGAACGGGAAAAACAATACCTCGAAGAAGAACTGAGTCTCGAATATAACTTCGCACAGATCATCGGAGAAAGTGTCGGACTCAAGAAAGTCTTGAAGCAGGCCGAAACCGTGGCCGGCACGGATGTGACGGTCCTCATCCTGGGCGAGACGGGCACCGGTAAAGATTTGATCGCGCGCGCGATTCACCAGCTCAGCTCGAGGCGCGAACGGACGCTCGTGAAATTGAATTGTGCGGCGATTCCGACAGGTCTGCTCGAAAGCGAGCTCTTCGGACACGAAAAGGGCGCGTTCACCGGAGCGATTTCCCAAAAAATTGGACGGCTGGAACTGGCGCACCAGGGCACATTATTTCTTGATGAGGTGGGCGATATTCCCGCGGAACTTCAGCCCAAGCTGCTCAGAGCCTTGCAGGAAAAGGAGTTTGAAAGGGTCGGCAGCACGCGCACGATTCCCGTGGATCTGCGATTGGTGGCGGCGACAAATCGCAATCTGGAAAAAATGGTCGCGGATCGGGAGTTTCGAAGCGATCTTTATTATCGCTTGCGGGTATTTCCCATCACGATTCCGCCACTGCGCGAGAGGCGCGAGGACATCCCGCTGCTGGTTCGTTACTTTGTCTCCAAGCACGCGCGCACGCTGGACAAGACAATCGAGACCATTCCCGCCGATGTCATGAACGCTCTGACAAAGTGGGATTGGCCGGGCAATATACGCGAGCTCGAAAACTTTATCGAAAGGGCCGTAATCCTCTCCAAAGGCCCGGCTTTGCGTGCGCCAGTCGCGGAACTGGCGCTTCCCCCAGAGACGCCCGCTCAGGAGGACGTGACGCTCGACGCGACCCAACGCGAGCACATTCTGCGCGTCCTTCGGGAAGCCAAGGGCGTAATCGCTGGACCAAAAGGCGCGGCTGCAAAGTTGGGGCTAAAACGGACCACATTAAATTCGAAAATGAAAAAGCTAGGGATTGACCGGACTGACTATAGCTAGTCACCTTGACGCTATTTCGTCAGTGAGCTTCGTCACATCTTAGCGTGCCCGCTCGGCACAAATCCGTCTAACCCCCCGCAAGTCACTGAAGCGATTCCACATAGTCGACCGCGATTTTTGTGTTCCAGTTTGGTCTTCGCCGTGCCACTAAGCCAGTGCAGTTCGGGAAGAGACAACGCTCAAGATCACGACGATACAAGGCCCAGAGACGGTGACGATGCGGCTCGAGGGACGCGCAATAGGTGAATGGGCAGCCGAATTGGACCGCGTTTGGCAGTCAATCGCCGGAACCATCGCACCGCGGAGGCTCTTGGTTGATTTGCGCGAAGTCGTGCACATGGACGCCCAAGCAATCAATGTTTTAGCCGATATGTATCGTCAAAGCGGCGCGCAATTTCTGGCGCGAACGCCGATGACCGAGTACTTCGCCGAAGAAGCGCAAAGGCGCGGGACATTCGATGCGGGGAAGGGAGAATGACATGCGAGGACCGTACGGATTCGAAATGAACGAGAATTGCGAGAACTGCACCGCCAGGAAAGCGGGATTTTTCTGCCAGCTAACGCCGAAAGCGTCCAAGTCATTCGACGCTTCGAAATCCGTCTCCGTCTATCCGGAAGGCGCCGTTCTCTTTCTGGAAAAGCAACAGTCTCGCGGAGTGTTTGTGGTTTGCGAGGGCGAAGTCAAACTGACGATCAGCTCGAGCGAAGGAAAAATGCTGATTCTCCGCATCGCGAAGCCGGGCGAGATATTGGGCTTGATGTCCGTTTTGTCCGGCTCACCCTATGAAGTGACTGCCGAGACGCTGCGGCCGTGCCAGGTGGCGTTCATTCGCCAAGATGATTTTCTGCGCTTTGTGGCGGAGAACTCGGAAGCGCTGCAGGCGATCGTGAAACAGCTCAGCTCGAATTATCACGGAGCGTGCGAGCAACTGCGCACCGTTGGCCTTTCCGCCTCAGCCCCGGAGAAGGTCGCCAAGCTGCTTCTGGAACTGGCAACGGGAGCGGAAGAAACGAAGGCCGGTATTCGAATCCGGCTGTCGTTGACACATCAGGAAATCGCAGAACTGATCGGCATCTCGCGCGAGACCGTTACTCGCACGCTCAGCGACTTCAAGAACCGCCATCTTGTCAGCATCAGCGGCTCAATGCTCACGATTTCGAATCGCCAGGCGCTCAACAGCCTCGTGACCATCTAACTCCATCCACAATTTCGCCTTGATAGACGTTCGTAGTGCTCGCTGGGCTTTTTGTCAAATCGCCGAGTCGCACGAGCCTGCGCGATACCGCCGAGAGTTCACTTCTCGTCAACTCGTTCAGCGCGCCGCTTCGCACAGCTACAAACTAGGCATGCTGCGAACGTGAGCAACACGATTCCACACTGAGAACGAGATGGATGAGCGAGTCTTTGACTCCCGCGGCTTGATCTATTGAAAGCGGTTAAGCAACTGAGTGACCTGCTTACAGGGGCCGTTCGAATGTCCAGCACAAGCTAGTTCTCTCCCGTGCTCGAGGCCACAACGCGTTCGGAGGCTTTGTCGTCGTTACGAGTTCTCACTTACCTGTGACCTGCGTCACAACGTGGCGTGATTCAATGCACATACCGATTTCGTGCTGGCGGTCACAATGTTCTCGCAACACCAAGGGACCGCTGTGAAGGGAATTCTCAAACTCGCATTCAAGCTCCTGATCAACGACAAAGCGAAATTCAGCGCGTTGGTCGTGGGAATCACTTTCGCGGTTTTCCTGATCATGTTCATCTCGTCGATGTTCATCGGCGTGCTCAACCATGCGTCATCCACAGTCATTAACGTCGGCGCCTCCATGTGGGTGATGGATCCGGCGGTGCAAACCGTTTCGAACTCCGTGGGAATGCCGGATTACGTCCTGGATGCCGTGCGCAGCATGCAAGGCGTGAAATATGCCGTGCCAATTTATTCCGGCGGTGCGCTGGTCAAGCTTTCTGACGGCACCTATCAGTCGGTAAACGTTCTGGGTTTGGATGACACGAGTCTGTTTGGCAGGCCTCAGCTCGTGGAAGGGAAGATCGAGGATATCTACGCCGAAAGCGGCTTCATCGTAGTGAAAGACGCGGAGTACCGGAAGCTCGAGAGTCCGCATCTGGGCGCGCAGTTCGAGCTCAACGATCATCGCGGTGTGATCGTCGGAGTCGCCAATGTGTCCGTCTCCGGGCTGTACGGAACTCCGACGCTCTACACCACTTACGAGCGCGCCGTTCAATATATTCCAAATCCCCGCTACACGATCTCTTACGTTCTGGTCGAGCCGAAAACTCCCGCCGACGTGGCAAGAATAAAGCAGCAAGTTGCGTCTTTTGGGTATCTCGCGCTGACCAAGCGGGAGTTCATGAAAAGGACTTCCGATTTCTTCGTGTATCAGACCGGAGGCGGAACGAACATGCTAATCATGACGTTGATCAGTTTTATCGTCGGCCTGTCGATCTCCGGGCAGACCTTTTACACATTCATTCTGGAAAACCTCGAAAGATTTGGAGCGCTGAAGGCGATCGGCGCAAAAAGCCGCGTATTGGTGCTGATGATCCTATTCCAGGCTGGATTCACTGCATTCGTGGGATACGGCCTGGGAGTCGGATTGTGCACGCTGCTGATGTGGCTGGCGCGGTTGAGGCTGCCGAGTTACGCGGCGATGGAGACGTACCCGACGCTTCTCGTCTCCCTGGGAATGGTCCTCGTGATTGCGGCGGTATCGGGCTACGTCGGGGTCCGCCGAGTGTTGCAGATTGAGCCGTTCGATATTTTCCGAGGGTGATATGCCGAGGGCAGCAATTCGAGCGAGCAAACTAAGCAAATGGTTCGGCCAAGGTGAAGCCAAAACGATGGCTCTGCGTAATGTCGAATTGGAAGCCGATTTCGGAGAAATGGTGTATATCGTCGGCCCCTCCGGCAGCGGAAAGACCACACTGTTGAGCGTTCTCTCCGGCATTTTGAAACCGAACGAAGGCACGGTCTCAGTCGAGGGTGTGGATATATGGAATCTGACGCCCGACGATCTTGCCGAGTTCCGGCTGAAGAAAATCGGGTTCGTGTTTCAGGACTACCACCTGTTCCCGCGGCTGAATACCGCCGAGAACGTGGCCATTCCTCTGATTCTGAGGAAGAACGACTGGGACGAGTCCGTCGAAGAAGCCGCCAAGTATCTGGACATCGTGGGCTTGAAGGGGCGAGCGGATCTGCCTCCCGTGAAACTCAGCGGAGGAGAGCAGCAACGCGTGGCCATCGCACGAGCCATGATCGGGCAGCCCGACATTCTGATCATGGACGAACCAACCGCTTCGCTCGATGGCGATACGGGACAGTCGATCTTGAGATTCGTGCACGACAACATTCTCAATGAAAATCGCTGCATCATCGTCGTCACCCATGACGACAGAATTTACGAGTTCGCAAGCCGGATCCTGAAGATGGAAGACGGGCAGCTGGCAGGGACCGCAGAGAGGGCCGCATGAAAAACAAAATCATTTTCGCACTGGCACTCGCCGGCATTTTGGCAGGAAGCACTGCTGCTTACTTCTTCAGTTTCACGAAGCCGGCATTGCCGCCGGTCTACAACCCCGCGTCGGATCCCTATGCCAGCGGGATCTACGCGGAGGGAATTGTCGAGAGCGTGCAATCGAGCGGGGAGAACATCAACGTCTACCCCGAAGTTCCCGGCACGGTCAAACAAATCCTGGTGTCCGAAGGGCAGGAAGTGAAGAAAGGCGCTCCGCTTCTCCTGATAGATCCTTCCATTCAACTAGCAACGACGAAACAGTTGAAATCAAGTGCCGAAGCCGCCCATGCCATGCTGGAAGAATTGAGGGCCGAACCCAGGAAGGAAACCCTGGACGTCAATGAGGCTCAAGTGGTTGCTGCTGAAGCCTCCTTGAAAACCGCCCAGGATGACCTTGCCAAGCAACAGGCCGCTTATGAAATCGATCCGAAGTCCGTCAGCAAGCAGGCCTTGGACGACGCCATCAACGCCGAGGCGGTGGCGCAAACAAACCTTCTCGTTGCGCAGAAGCAGCGTGACCTGACCAAGGCGGGCGCGTGGACTTACGACATCCGCAATCAAGAGCGGACATATAACGCGCTGGAGAATTCCTATCTCTCGTCGAGTTCGCTGCTCGGGAAGTACACGCTTCGCGCGCCTGCCGACGGGATCGTGCTGTCGCTCGCCACAATTATCGGAGCTTACGTCTCGCCCCAAGGCGCCTATGACAGCTATACCCAGGGAATGGACCCGGTCATAGTTCTGGGTTCGGCGGAGAGTGAGCTGGAAGTCCGCTGCTACGTCGATGAAATCCTGGTGCCGCGCCTGCCCGACCCCGCAAACATGAAAGCGCAAATGTCCATTCGCGGCTCGGACGTGAAGATTGCGTTGCGTTATTACCGGACACAGCCCTATGTCTCACCGAAGATCGAGCTTTCCGACGAAAAACAAGAGTTGGTGGACGTTCGTGTTTTGCCCGTGATCTTCAAAGCAGACAAGCCGAAGGGCTTGAAGCTCTACCCCGGCGAGCTGGTCGATGTGTATATCGGCGATTAAGGGAAGGACAAAGATCATGTGGGCCCCAAACAGGAACGGAATGCAGAAAGAGCAAATGAGCCCGTTCGCTTCGAGTGCTGCTCGCGCTTCCTTCGCCGCCGCTGCGTTCGCTGCTTTGTTCCTGGCGGCGTGTGCAGTTGGGCCGAAATACGCCCGACCGGCTGTTCCGACGCCGACCGCTTATAAGGAGTTGACAACGACGAACGTGCCAGCCGCAAGCAATTGGAAGGCCGCTCAGCCAAGCGACGCCGTCAGCCATGGCAAGTGGTGGGAGATGTTCAACGACGTCGAGCTCAATCGTCTCGAGGAAAAAGCAGCCGTTTCAGACCAGAACATTATAGTCGCTGCTGACAATTTCCTGGCGGCGCGAGCCTTGGTAAGAGAAGCACGATCGCAATACTTCCCAACTCTAACGACTAACCCGAGCATCGCCAATGCAAGGCCCTCACCAGCCCAATTTGGTGGTCTGCAGAGCGGCGCATCATCGAGTTCAGCGCTCGCTGTGAAATCATATACTGCCTATGAACTACCGTTCGACGCTTCATGGGAGCCGGATCTATGGGGTCGTGTCCGCAGTACGGTCCGATCAAACACGTTCGCCGCGCAGACAAGCGCAGCGGATTTGGAGAACGTCCGGCTCAGCGATCAGGCAGAACTAGCCGTCGACTATTACGAATTGCGCTCGCAAGATTCTCTCAAACAAATTCTCGATACCACGGTAGCTGCTTACCAGGAAACGCTGGATCTGAATCAGAGCCTTTTCCGTGCAGGACTGGCAACCGACGAAGCCGTGGCGCAGGCGGAAGCGCAGCTGAAGGCGGCACAGGCGCAAGACGTGAATCTCGGCATCCTTCGCGCACAGTATGAACACGCGATCGCCGTTCTGGTGGGCGAACCGGCATCCACGTTTTCGATTTCGGTTCGATCGCTTGACACCTCCACGCCGGCGATTCCGGCGGGAATTCCATCGCAACTGCTGGAGCGGCGTCCGGATATTGCGGCGGCGGAACGCGGAGTAGCGCAGGCTAATGCGCAGGTTGGCATCGCGAAAACAGCGTACTTTCCGAACTTGCTCCTGAGCGCTACCGTCGGACTCGGCAACTCATCCTTCGCGAGTTGGTTCACATGGCCGAGCCGATTCTGGTCCGTGGGCCCGAGTGTCGCGGAAACGATTTTCGATGCAGGGCTGCGTAGGGCGACGATGGAGCAGTACCGGGCCACGTACGATCAGAGCGTGGCGACTTACCGGCAAACGGTGCTGACTGCGTTCCAGCAAGTCGAGGACAATCTGGCATCACTCAGAATTCTTTCGCAGGATATTGACTTGCAGCAGTCCGCCGTCGATGCCGCCGCCCGCAGCCTGCGGGAAGCGACCGTTCGTTATAAAGCGGGCCTCGATCCCTACCTGAACGTGATCAGCGCCCAGACAATTCTCTTGAACGACCAGCAAACGGCAGTGAGCTTCCGCATGCAACAAATGGTGGCGAGCGTGCAGCTGATCAAGGCGCTTGGCGGCGGCTGGAGCGATTCTCAGATACCCTCCGGGCGAGAGATCCAATCGCATCAGCCGCCCCAGTCAACTGGGAAGCCGGCATCCTGAGCAGCACAGATCGGAGCAGCAAGAAAACACATTCCGACCCGGACAAATGTCAGCAGTTCCGTGACAGTCGGACGGGTGACTGAGATCACATACCGGCAGGACTGCCATCAAGTAGCCTGCATGTGTCTACGGATACGAGGGCAAAGGCGCGGAATGCTCGCGTTCAGCACACTTTCATGACCCACACGGACACCGTACAGAAAAAAATCGTGTACTGGCGCCGGGAATTGCCGCCACTCGATGCGGAGTTGATCGCCGAACATACGGTGGAAGCGACCAGCAAGCGCATCCCGAATACAGTGGCCCATAGGGACGAGCTGTGGGACCGGTGTTACGAAGACCTGACGGCACATGCACAAACGCGGCTTGAAGAAGAAGTAGTCCGGCTTGGCGGCGACTGCGCGCACGTTTTCGACGAATCGGTTGAGAGCCGCCGAGACGACATCACGGGAGAGACCTGGCTGCACGGGAGCTACACATACGTGCTGTATCGACAAAAAGTAGCAGAGCAGAAAAAACGCCTAATTAGGCCGCGAAAACGAGGCAGTGCAGTCCATCGCCGAGCATTTTAATTTCGAGCCCGAGCCGTCGGCCGGAGACGGCGATGCTTGGTTCGGGGTGCTTGAACTGGATGCCATCGCCGCGCAAGCATACTAGGGACGCGCAATCGGAACGTAGGCTGTCTCGAGAAACAAATGACTTCTAAACGAAGCGACATGACGCCTGTTGTCGATCTAACCCATGGTACGGGCACAGGTCCAAATCGATATCGCTACCCCGTTTATGTCGATTTGCTTCCTCCCTGCAATAACGCCTGCCCGGCGGGCGAGGACATCCAGGCGTGGCTGGCTCTAGCTCAGGCGGGCAAGTACCGCGAGGCCTGGGAGGTATTGGTTCGGGACAATCCAATGCCCAGCATCCACGGCAGAGTCTGCTATCACCCGTGCGAATCCAGCTGCAATCGCAGCGAGCTTGATGCGCCAGTGGGGATACATGCCATTGAGCGATTTCTCGGGGACCTGGCCAATAACGAAGCTTGGAGTTTCAGTACTGAGACGCGCTCAACCATTAAGCGAGTCCTAATCGTCGGAGCGGGGCCGAGTGGTTTATCGGCTGCGTATCATCTCGCTCGCCTTGGACACACTGTCGAGATTCACGAGGCGGGGCCACTGCCCGGGGGCATGATGCATTTCGGAATACCTGCCTACCGTTTGCCGCGCGAAACGCTGATGAGCGAAGTCCGCCGCATCGAGGCACTGGGAGTGAACATCCTTCTTAATCACAAGGTCGAAAACGTCCTCAAAGAGAAAGAAGACGGAGATTTTGATGCCGTGTTTGTGGCCATCGGCGCCGGCTCCGCAAAACACGTGGACATTCCTGCTCGCGACGCGGTCCGGGTGCTCGATGCCGTATCGGTCTTGCATGATGTGAAACAGGGCGAAGCGCCACGCCTCGGACGTCGGGTCGTCGTATACGGCGGTGGCAACACCGCAATGGACGCTGCGCGAACCGCGAGGCGCTTGGGCGCGGATGAAACACTCATCGTTTATCGACGTGACCAAGCGCACATGCCCGCGCGTGCGTTTGAGGCCGAAGATGCCTTGGAGGAAGGCATAAAGATCAAATGGCTCACCTCGATCAAAGAGATTATTGGTCCCGAGCTCACCGTCGAAAGCATGGAACTCGACGCGCATGGCCGACCTCGGCCGACCGGAAAGCTGGAAACCCTCCAAGCCGATGCGGTGATTCTGGCACTCGGTCAGGAAACAGAGAGCGGATTCCTTCGAGGGATTTCCGGTATTGAGTTTGCGGAAGACGGTGTGGTGAAAGTCGGGCCAGACATGATGACGGGACATCCTGGAATTTTCGCGGGCGGCGATATGGTTCCGGGGGAGCGATCAGTGACTGTGTCCGTCGGGCACGGCAAACGCGCCGCTCGCCACATAGACGCATGGCTGCGGGGTGTGAAATACGAGCAACCGCAAAAACATCCACCGGTTACGTTCAAGATGCTGCATCTGCCTGTTTACAGCGATGCAATTCCAATTTCGCAGAGAACCATTTCTGCAACGCAACGAATCGCTGGATTCGAGGAAGTGGTCGCAGGACTTGGGGAAAATGAGGCGCGCTACGAAGCGCAACGCTGCCTGTCTTGCGGCAATTGCTACGAATGTGACAATTGCTACGCTGCCTGCCCTGAAGACGCGATCATCAAGCTCGGGCCGCGCCGCCGATACCGATATGATTACGCCAAATGTACCGGTTGCGCCGTATGCTTCGAACAGTGCCCCTGCCACGCAATCGAGATGATTCCTGAGTCCCAGGGATTAGGACTCCATGACTAAGCCACGAGCTACGACTACGATGGACGGCAACACTGCGGTCGCCCACGTCGCATACCGGGTGAACGAAGTCTGCGCAATTTTTCCAATCACACCTTCGTCCACAATGGCTGAATTGGCTGATGAATGGGCCTCTCTTGAAATTAAGAATATTTGGGGAAACGTTCCAGAAGTTCAGGAAATGCAAAGCGAAGGCGGCGCGGCCGGCGCAGTGCACGGGGCGCTTCAGGCCGGCGCACTGACTACTACGTTCACGGCGTCTCAGGGCTTGTTGCTGATGATCCCCAACATGTTCAAGATCGCTGGAGAACTGACGGCTTCCGTCTTCCACGTCGCCGCACGCGCAATCGCGACCCAGGCGCTCTCGATCTTCGGAGATCACTCAGACGTGATGGCAGTGCGCACTACCGGATTCGCGCTGTTATCATCGGGATCCGTTCAGGAGGCGCATGATTGCGCGCTCATCGCCCAGGCTGCGACGCTTCAATCGCGCGTTCCTTTTGTGCATTTCTTCGATGGATTCCGCACATCCCATGAAATCAATACGTTAACTTTGCTGGGCGACGAAGATATCCGGGCAATGATCGACGACGAACTGGTCCGCGCGCATCGATCCCGCGCCCTCAATCCCGAGCACCCTTTCATCCGCGGTACGGCGCAAAATCCGGACACATTCTTTCAATCGCGTGAGAGCGTGAACCCGTACTACGCGAACGTTCCCGGCATTGTGCAGCAGATGATGGACCGTTTCGCCGAATTGACCGATCGGCAATACCGGCTTTTCGAATTTGCAGGCCCAGAGGATGCAGAGCGCGTGATTGTTCTGATGGGTTCGGGGGCGGAGACGGCGCGAGAGACTGCCTCTGCCTTGCGGCAAGCCGGCGAAAAGGTTGGCGTGCTTCAGGTTCGGCTTTTTCGCCCATTCTCAGGGCGGCAACTTCTAGCCGCTCTGCCCAGGACGTGTCGTTCGATTGCTGTTTTGGAACAGACGAAGGAACCCGGGGCGACGGGTGAGCCGCTCTATTTAGACGTGATCGAAACGCTGGCTCAGGCCGTATCGCGTGGCCAGCGTTCTTCCATGCCGAAAGTAATCGGAGGACGCTACGGGCTTTCGTCGAAGGATTTCAATCCCGGCATGGCAAAGGCGGTGTTCGACGAGCTGGCCAAGGAATCTCCTGTAAACGGATTCACAATCGGCATAATTGATGACGTTTCGCACTTGAGCCTGGACTTCGATCGGGATTATTCAGTTGAATCGGATGACGTCGTGCGGGCCGTCTTCTACGGGCTCGGCGCCGACGGCACGGTGGGTGCCAACAAGAACAGTGTAAAAATCATCGCTGAGGATGCGGGGCTGTTCGCGCAGGGCTACTTTGTCTACGATTCTCACAAATCGGGAGCACAGACTGTTTCACACCTTCGGTTTGGCCCGCGCCCGATTCGTTCGCCCTATCTAATTCGGAGTGCCAATTTTATCGGTTGCCATCAATTCCAATTCCTCGAACGACACGACGTCCTTGGCCTCGCGGCGCCTGAAGCCACTTTTCTTCTCAATAGCTCATACGGACCAGATGACGTGTGGGATCAATTGCCGCGCTCCATACAGCAAGCGATCATCTCAAAGAGACTGAAGTTCTTTGTAATTGACGCCAACAAAGTCGCACAAGAGGTAGGCCTCAAGAAGCGTACCAACACGGTTCTGCAGACCTGCTTCTTTGCTCTCTCCGGAGTGCTGCCGCGCGAAGAGGCCATCGAGCAAATCAAGAAGTCGATCCGTAAGACATATGGGGTCAAAGGCGAAGAGGTCGTCCAGCGAAACTTTCGAGCCGTAGATGAAACTCTTTCGCGACTCTACAAGGTGCCCGTTCCATCCAGTGCGACGAGCCAATTCGATCGATCGCCGGCTGTACCAGCCGATGCTCCCAAGTTCGTTCGCGACGTGACCGCGAAAATGTTGGAGGGCCGAGGCGACCTGATTCCCGTGAGTCTTTTGCCCGTGGACGGAACTTATCCTACCGGCACTTCAATCTATGAAAAACGTAATATCGCGGATGAAGTTCCCGTCTGGCGGACCGATCTTTGCGTTCAGTGCGGACAATGCGCTTTTGTCTGCCCTCACAGCGTGATTCGTGCGAAGTACTACGATCGCAGCCAGTTGGAGGGCGCGCCAACGTCATTCAAATCAGCGCCCGTAAATTCCCGCGGATACCCTGAAGTGCGTTTCACTCTGCAATTCTATGTCGAGGACTGCACTGGCTGTGGCCTTTGCATTGAAAGTTGTCCAGAGCACAGCGCGGTTGATCCGGGGATTAAGGCTATTAATCTCGAGGCCAAAGCGCCTTTGCTGAAATCCGAGCGCGAGAACATCGCATTCTTCGAGCACCTGCCTGTGAACGATCGCGCCCGAATCGATTCCTCGAATGTACGCGGGATTCAATTTCTCGAGCCGCTATTCGAGTTCTCCGGTGCCTGCGCAGGGTGCGGCGAAACGCCTTATCTGAAGCTGCTTTCCCAGCTTTTCGGCGACAGGATGATGGTCGCGAATGCAACGGGCTGCTCTTCTATTTTCGGCGCCAACCTTCCGGTCACGCCCTGGGGTAAGAATCACGAAGGCCACGGGCCGGCCTGGTCGAATTCACTTTTTGAGGATAACGGCGAATTCGGCCTGGGATTTCGACTGGCTGCGGACAAACATCGAGAGCTGGCTGGGAATCTGCTGAAATCGCTTGCGCCGGAACTTGGCGGCGATTTTGTCGATGCGATTCTGACCGCACCACAGATTCAGGAATCTGAGATTCGTGCCCAACGTATTCGTGTCGCTGAGCTCAAGACAAAGCTCCTAAAACTGGCAGGTCGCAATGCCACAGCCTGCGATCTTCTGTCCGTCGTTGATCATCTGATTCGGCGCAGCATCTGGATTGTTGGCGGGGACGGTTGGGCCTACGACATCGGGTACGGCGGCCTCGATCATGTCCTGGCGACCGGCCGCGATGTGAACGTACTCGTCCTCGACACCGAGGTCTATTCGAACACGGGAGGGCAGGCTTCCAAGGCAACGCCGCTCGGCGCAATCGCAAAATTCGCAGCGGCCGGCAAGCGCGTCGCACGCAAAGATCTGGCGCTTCAGACAATCGCTTACGGCAATGTGTACGTGGCGCAGGTGGCTATGGGCGCGAATCCGCAGCAGACCTTGCAGGCATTTCGTGAGGCCGAAGCCTACAAAGGACCGTCTGTGATTCTCGCATATTGCCATTGCATCGCTCACGGCTATGATTTGCGCTACGGCATGAAGCAACAAGATCTTGCGGTTGCCAGTGGCTATTGGCCGCTCTTCCGCTACATTCCGGCGATGCGGGATGCCGGCGAAAGCCCGTTCCGGCTCGACTCGCCGCGGCCGACAATTCCCTTAAGGAACTATATCTATAACGAACTCCGCTATTCCGCGCTCGCGATTGCGAGACCTGACGATGCGGCGCAATTGTTACGCCAAGCACAAGCCGATGTGCTGGACAAATATCGCACCTATGAAGAGTTCGCGAGTTTCCGCCACGGGCCGACACCCGCCCAAATCACAGCGGCCGTCGCAAAAGCGGTTGAATCAACAAGCGATCGAGAGTAGCCGATTGGAGGAGAAGGCCTGCCATGGATCTCAGAACCACCTACTTGGGTCTTTCCCTTAGAAATCCAGTCGTCGCAAGCGCGGGTCCGATCACAGCAGAGCTCGATAATATTCGCCGCCTCGAAGATCTCGGCGCCGGCGCGGTTGTGTTGCCATCGATTTTTGAAGAACAGGTCAATTACGAGCGGCAATGGATCGAGAACGCCAGCGCAGTCGGACAAGACAGCTATTCCGAAGCGCTGAGCTATTTCCCGGTGCAATCGTCTTTTGTCGTCGGAACCCAACGTTACCTCGAATTGATCCGACGCGCGGCGATGGCGGTGGAGATCCCTGTCATCGCGAGTCTCAATGGCGTCACTGACCACGGCTGGATCGAGTATGCGCGTGAAATCGAGCAAGCCGGCGCAGACGCTCTCGAACTCAACGTTTATATGGTTTCGACCGATCCTGAAGTGACGGGTCGCGAAATTGAAAACCGATACCTTTCGATCCTAAATGCCGTAAAAAGTACGGTGGCGATTCCCGTCTCGGTGAAGCTGAGTCCTTACTTCAGTTCGGTCGGCCAGGTGGCCGCGCTGCTTGTGGAAGCTGGGGCAGCCGGCCTCGTGCTATTCAATCGGTTTTACCAGCCCGATATAGACCTCGGGCGGCTCGAACTGCTACCGAGTCTCGAGTTGAGCAGGGCCAACGAGATTCGTCTCCCGCTCCTTTGGATCGCTGTGCTATCGGGGCGCGTCCACGCTTCGCTCGCTGCCAGCACGGGAGTTGAGACCGCCGAGGAGATCGTAAAGTATCTGCTGGCTGGCGCCGATGTTGTGATGACCACATCCGCCCTCTTGAAACGTGGCGTGGGTTACATGAAAGATTTGATCGATGGGCTTATTAGCTGGCTCGCGGCGCGCGATCTGGATTCGCTCGATCGCGTGCGAGGTCGCTTAAGTCAACGCAACATTGCTGACCCGAGTGCGCTCGCGCGTGCGAACTACATCCATGTGCTTCAGGGATATCGGATGTAACGACGACCAATCGGGGCATGATTGCGTTACGCCGGTTTTATTCAGTGCCTTTCAGCTCCCGTTGGCGAGGGCTCATCGGTACGGCGCTCTGCGGCCGTGAGGATTCTTGACGCAATCAGCACGCGAGGCGGTCTAGAGACTCGACGAGTCCGTTGTGAAATCGGCATGACGCCTTTAAGATACGGATGCAGCAGCGCGCAAGCTTTCCCGCTTGCGATTCAGCCAACCGAGCCATTCCGTCATTCCGTCGCGCGTCTGACACGATACTCGAACGATCTCCATCTCCCGGTGAACTTGCCGCGAATTCTCCTCCGCCGCAGCGATATCGAATGGCACATAAGGGAGGAGATCGATTTTATTTAGAATTAGAAGTGCGGACTTAAAGAAGATCGATGGGTACTTGAGCGGCTTGTCCTCACCTTCCGTGACACCGAGAATAACCAGTTTAGCGGCCTCGCCCAGATCGTAGCTCGATGGGCAGACAAGATTTCCGACATTTTCGATCAGTAACAGATCGATGTCCTCCAAACGCCAGTCGAGAAGTGCTTTTTCGATCATTCGGGCATCCAGATGGCACGTCCCTCCTGTCGTAATTTGCTTCACGGGAAATCCAAATCGCGCGAGGCGTTTCGCATCGTTTTCCGTTTGAATGTCGCCGGTGAGGACTGCCACCCGTTCGTGGCGGTCGAAGCTCTCCAGTGTACATTCGAGCAGGCTGGTTTTCCCCGACCCGGGTGAGCTAATCAGGTTCAGACAAAGGATATTGTGTTCCGCAAACCGTCCCCGCAAATTGGCGGCAATGCGATCATTTTCATTCAGGACTTTACGCTCGAGCGGTAGCCGCTCCATCTTCGACCTCCAGATAGGCGAATTCCAGTTCGTCGCCTCCCAAGAAGTGACAATCCATCATGCCGCAACCCGGACACGCGATATTTTCCGTCGTTGCTGCATACGTGTGGCCACAGGACCGGCATTGATAGCGGCGTGGGCAGTATTCGATCTCCAGAACAAGCGGTTCGAGTTCCGTCCCGCGCACCAGAGCTTCGAAACAAAAACTCATGGCATCAGGGTTGACACCCGCTAGTTCGCCGATCCGCAGCCCAACTTTGTAGATGTGTCCACCGGGGAAGCGGCGAGTTTCCTCTCGAATCGCATCGAGCACCGAATTAGCAATTCCCATCTCGTGCATCGGGTTGCCTTCAGCAGATTCTCGGCAATTGATCGCCAGAGAGGAGATCGACGATCCTCGATGTTCCGAACCGCGTTCGCATCGTAACCATCCCCGGATGCGAGTCCGTGACCGTTCCGATCGTGCATGCGTTGCTGCCCAGCGGATGCCGCTGCATCGCTTCGAGAATCTTGCCGGCCGCCGCGGGCGCAACAATTGCGATCAACTTACCTTCGTTCGCGATATACAGCGGATCGAGCCCCAACAACTCGCACGCGCCTCGCACCTCGTCCCGGACCGGGATCGCGCTCTCTTCAAGCTCAATTCCCACGCGCGATTGGGCGGCAATCTCGTTCATAGAGCTCGATACGCCGCCGCGCGTTGGGTCACGGAGGCAGCGAATTTCAGAACTCGCGCGAAGCATGTCGGCAACAAGGGTGTGCAGTGCCGCCGTGTCGCTCGCGACGGGACCTTCGAATTGCAGGCCTTCCCGCTGAGAAAGTATCGTGATCCCGTGGTCTCCAATGCTCCCGCTCAACAGCACGCGATCTCCCGGACGTGCTTGATCGGCAGAAAGGCGCACCCCGGATGAGACCAGTCCGATCCCCGAGGTATTCACAAACAAACCATCGCCGCTTCCCTTTTCCACTACTTTCGTGTCTCCAGTGACCACCACGACGCCGGCCAGAGCAGCAGCGACGCGAATGGATTCCAGTACGCGTTGCAGGGCATCGAACCGAAATCCTTCTTCAAGGATGAGTGCGAGACTCAAGAAAAGAGGTTCCGCCCCGCCCATCGCGAGGTCATTCACCGTTCCGTTCACGGCCAGCGTTCCGATGTCGCCGCCCGGGAAAAATAACGGCTTCACGACGAAGGAGTCTGTCGTGAACGCAATTCGAGATCCGCCAATATCCACGACGGCTTGATCATCCAACCGTTCGAGCACCGGATTTCTAAGAGCCGGAAGCAGGAAATTTCGCAGGAGGTCTCCACTCATTCGACCGCCGCTTCCGTGCCCCAGCAGGATCGAGTCCCTGGCGGCGATTGGAACCGGGCAGTTCAAAGCCACATCGAGTTTCATTGCTGGCGGCATCAATGGATTTCCTTCGCCGCAATCTCATGCCGGCGATATTGGTAATACGCGGCGCAAGCACCTTCGGAAGAAACCATCGGAGCGCCAAGTGGACTTTCGGGCGTACAGCGGGTCCCGAACGCGGAACAATCCGTTGGTTTCTTCAATCCCTGAAGCACCTCGGCGCTGATGCACTCAGGAGGCTCTTCCGCCGTCACTCCTTCAGTCCCAAAAATACGATCCGCGTCGAATTCAGCATATTCCTCTCGAAGGCTGAAACCACTCCCGGGAATCCCGCCGATTCCGCGCCATTTCCGGTCGCACACCTCGAACACTTCCCCCAATACCTTCTGAGCGAGAAGGTTACCCTCGTAAGTCACGGACCGGACGTATTGGTTTTCGACGACCGCCCGCCCTTCCTCAAGCTGTGCAACCAGCATCAGGATCGCTTCCAGGAGATCAAGCGGCTCGAACCCACCCACGACAATTGGCACATGGAACTCACGGATGAGGTCCTCATATTCGCGGTAGCCCATGACCGTGCAGACGTGACCCGGACCAATGAAGCCTTGCACGCGATTGCGTCGAGAACTCAAGAGCGCTCGAATCGCAGGCGGCACCAGGACGTGAGAGGCCAGCATCGAAAAATTCCCAAGCCCTTCTCGCTTGGCTTGCCAAACAGCCATGGCGTTCGCGGGAGCGGTCGTCTCAAAACCGACAGCAAAGAAGACCACTTTGCGGCTGGGATTTGCGCGAGCAAACTTGAGTGCCTCTGTGGGAGAATACACAACCCTCACATCTCCGCCGCTTGCCTTCACGTGAAACAGATCGGTACGCGAACCCGGTACGCGCAGCATGTCGCCATAAGAAATCAGGGTCACGTCAGGACGCGAAGCGATCTCAATCGCCTTATCGATCGTTTCCAGCGACGTCACGCACACAGGGCATCCAGGCCCATGAACGAGTTCAATCCCGGCGGGCAGCATCTCATCGATGCCGTAACGCATCAGCGTATGGGTTTGCCCGCCGCAAATCTCCATTAGTACCCAGGGCCGCGTCGCGCGACGCCCCAGCTCGGCCACAATTCCGCGGGCGATCTTCTCATCCCGGTATTCGTCCAAATACTTCATGCGCTCCTTCGTAACTTCGCGGGCGTTGCCTTAAGGGTTTGCTTACGACTCTTCCAGCTCCGACTCCAGTTCGCTCTCGAGCAATCCCATGGATTCGAGCGCGTCATAACTCCGCTCCGCCTCTTCCCGATCCACAAGACTGATGGCGAATCCCACGTGCACAATCACATAGTCTCCGATCGACGCTTCCGGAACAAAGTCGAGGCAGGTCTCCCGCGTGATTCCGCCAAACTGAACGCGTCCCACGCGAATTCCGTTATGCAGTTCGCAACTGACGATCTTTCCAGGGATGGCGAGGCACATGTTAGGTGCTTCCTTTTTCGCAGGGCTCGGAAACCATCCGGTCCGAGTGTTGGCCTGGCGGCACGGCTGATGGTTGCAGCTTCAAGCCACGGTCCCGTGATTCCTCCCAGAGATATAACTGCGCCACCGCTGCATCCACCAAGGGCACAAGGGCAGCCTCGACTTCGGGAGACAACGTTGTGCCCCAATCGGTGTTGGCAGGTTGCACTCCCAAGACAACAATCTCCTGAGGACCGCTCGACACCAGGAACAGAGCGGCAATCAGATCGGCAACACCCAACTGATGAACGCTTCTTCCCTCCGTCGTGCCCAGCAAATCTTTTCCAGTCATTCGCGCGAGGGTTCCGGGCGCTTTGCCCGAGTTCATGGCGTCCAGGATCAGTATCCGGGAGGCATCCGAAGCATATGGAATCAGCTCGAGACCAAGCGTGCCGCCATCCAGAATCGTCACGCCCGCCGGCACTCGCGGATCACTCTCGAGCAGCCTCGCAGCGTGCACGCCGACACCCTCGTCCGAGAGGATCGTATTGCCCACCCCTATCACTGCTGTGTCCGAAGACCGGAAGTCTTCCATGTCACGCTCTGGATTGGGAATTTTGTTGAGCAACGGAGCTGGCTCTGAGTTCTTCGGGGCGAACCTCGCCGTCCTCCTCATTCTCTTCGGCGAGGGCCTCCCGCAGTTCATGCTCGGGAACGAATTTGTACCCGCTGAAGATACTCTCCATCACGCCATTCTCCTCTTCGATCGAAACCAGGATGGCCGTGTAGAGATGGTGAATGAAGAACATCCAAAAGACGAACATGACCAGGAAATGAGTTTCCCGGAGCCATTGAACGTCAATCACGTGCGGAATCCATCCGAAGAAGAAACTAACGACTCGATTGCCTAAAATCCGCGAGTAAAGCGCGAGCCCGCTTAGTATTTCAACCACTGCCAGCCCGTAGATGACGGCATAGGAACCACCGGCCAGTGCGTTGTGACCGATGTGCGGAGTCGGCGTCCAAACCATAAAGCCGTAATACTTCCCGGTCTCGGCAATATCCTTCAGGCGTTTTCTGGTTATCGGGATGAACTGGTCCCAATGCGACCACCGATTGCCGATAAACATCCACACAATCCGTATCAGAACCGCGCCAAGAAACGCGAAACCGGAGAGTAGATGGACGAACCGCATCGTTCCCATGACGTACGCGGTTCTTCCATGGGGAACGACAAACGGGGAATGCATGTAATAGCCGGTGATTGACAGAGAAACAATCGTAGTGAAAATGACCCAGTGCGCAAATCGCACCGGCCATTCCCAGACATAGACCCTCACCTGCCCGTGCGCCGGCCTCTTCCAATCCGCTTCGTGGCCGCGTTTCCTTCGTGTTTTTTTCATACGCAGTCCCCCGGAGAATCAGGCTTCCGCGTGCGCGAGCAAATGCCCTCGAGCGTCCACCACGTGAACGGCGCAAGCCAGGCACGGGTCGAATGAGTGAATTGTCCGAAGAAGTTCGAGCGGGCGATCCGGCTCGGCGATCGGCGTCTCGAGGAGCGCCGACTCATACGGTCCCCGCTGTCCTCGCGCATCTCGCGGGCCCGCATTCCAGGTGGACGGAACGACAGCCTGGTAATTCTTGATGGCCTGGTTTTCGATCTCCACCCAGTGCCCAAGCGATCCACGCGGCGCCTCAAAGAAGCCGAAACCCTGCGCTGTCTTGGGCCACGAGTCCGGGTTCCACTTTTCCCCGTTGTGAATGCGCACATTCCCGCTCGCCAAATTATTTCCAAGTTGTTCGATCCAGCCCACCAGATGGCTCGCGAGGAGTTGCGTTTCAAGAGCGCGCGCCGCCACGCGCCCGAGCGTCGAAAATAATGCGGCGGGAGGAGCCTTGAGTTTTGCCAGCGTCGCATCGACCAGAGCCTTGACGTCCGGCTGGCCCGAGGCGTAGGCCACTAGCAAGCGTGCGAGCGGGCCGACCTCCATCACTTGGTCCTGATACCGCGGAGCCTTCAGCCAGGAATATTTTTCATTCACCTCGAGGAATTCATAGGGGGGCTTCGGTCCCGAGTATTTCGGATTGGTTTCTCCGTCATACGGGTGCTTGGCGACCTGGTCACCGCCCGAATATTCGTACCAGGAATGGGTCACGTATTCCGTGACGTTTGCCGGATCGACTGGGTGAACCTTGGAGAGATCACGGTCCAGGATGATCCCCCGCGGAAGAAAAAAGTCCGCTGGATCTTTGATCGAACCTTGTGGATAACCGCCATAGCACATGTAATTCCCAACTCCCTCGCCCAGCTTGAACCACTCGGGATAAAAACTCGCTACCGCAAGAACGTCGGGAATGTAAACCTGGTTCACAAAAGCGATCGCGGACTTGGCGACTTGCACCAGAAAATCCATTCGTTCCGGGTTGATTGTCGCACCCGGTTCGTTCGGGTCCATAGCGGTGGCCATCCCGCCGACCAGAAATGTCTGCAAGTGAGGATTCTTACCGCCGAGAACTGCATGAATCCGAATGAACTCTTTCTGGAACTGCAGCGCTTCCAGGTAATGTGCGACGGCCATCAGGTTCGCTTCGGGCGGAAGACGGTAGGCGGGATGCCCCCAATATCCAGCGCCAAAGAGACTGAGTTGTTTGCTCGCAACGAGCGCGCTGACGCGGCCTTGTACGCCCTTGAAATACTTCTCACTCGAAATAGGCCAATCGGAGATCGATTGCGCGAGTTGCGCTGTCTTTGCCGGGTCCGCCTTCAGGGCGGAGAGGATGTCCACCCAGTCTAAGGCGTGTAGATGGTAGAAGTGGATGACGTGGTCCTGGATCGTTTGCGTCGCGGCGATGATGTTGCGCACCAGGCGCGCGTTGTCGGGAATTTCGATGCCTAGCGCATTCTCGACCGCGTTGACCGACGCGAGCGCGTGGACCATCGTACAAACCCCGCAGATGCGCTGCGCCCAGATCCAGGCTTCGCGCGGGTCACGGCCTCGCAGGATGAGCTCGATTCCTCGGAACATCGTGCCGGAACTCCACGCGTCCGAGATCGTCCCGCCGTCGACTTGTGCTTCGATACGGAGATGTCCCTCAATTCGCGTGACCGGATCAACCACAATCCGCGCCATGGATTCCTCCTACGCGCCGTGAGACTCCGGCGGTGCTTTGGTATCTTCCGTGGTCTTCTTCGGCCGAAGTTTGTCGCGCACGATATTGCCGGCGACCTGCGCGACCATCGCCGCACCCACTGCCGCCGTGGCGACCCACCCGATCTCGTCGGCGGTAACGTCGACTCCGAAGCCGGGCACCGACGGCAACCGTTTGTAGAAAGGCGATTTCGTATCCCAGAAACGATGCGAAGCGCACGCAATGCAGCCGTGGCCAGACTTCACCGGCCAACTCGTTCCATCATTCCAGCGGACCGTAGGACAGTTATAGGTTGCTTCCGGGCCTTTGCAGCCCATCTTATATAGACAGTAGCCCTTGCGATGGCCTTCATCGCCCCACTCCTCCACAAAACGGCCTGCGTCGTAGTGAGCTCGCCGTTCACATTGGTCGTGGATGATGTCGCCATATGCGAACAATGGCCTGTTGTATTCATCGAGAGCAGGCAGATCATGAAAGGTTAAGTAGTGCACCAGGACTGCCGCGGTGTTCGCCGGATTGTGCGGGCAACCTCCCAAGTTGATGAGGTTCTTTAACCCCGGAACCGCTTCGTGCAATCCAAGCGCCCCAGTCGGATTTGGATTCGAGCGGACGAGTCCGCCGTCCCAGGCACACGCACCCACAGCAATATTGGCTGCGGCATTGGTGCAGACACGTGTTGCGATATCTAGCGCGGTCTTTCCGCCGATCGTGCAGTAGACACCGCCGTCGGCCGTTGGAATTGCACCTTCTACTACAGCGATGTATTCGCCCTTGTGCTCACTGACCACTCGCTCGAGCGCGGCCTCTGCCTGCTTGCCCGCACCGGCCATCAAGGTTTCGTGATATTCCCAAGACAGAAGATCGAGAACAAATTCCGTGACCGAGGGATTACTGCTGCGCAGCATCGATTCCGAGTTGCCCGCACAATCTTGAAACTCAAGCCACACGAGAACCGGACGGTTTGCCTGTGCGAGTGCCTTCATCACTGCTCCGAGGTATCTTGGAGGCAGTGCTAACATTGCAACCATCGAGCTGCAGAACTGCGCGAACTCACGGCGCGACACGCCGCGAGATTTCAGTGAGGCGGGTAAAGCCGTTCTCGGTGAATTCATCGCCCCTCCTCCAAAAGCCCGAATCGAGCCTCGACCGATGAATGTCAGCGCATGAGCATTTTGAATGTTTCCGTGCTTCGTTCCGACCCCCGCACGGTCTGACGGCTGCGGAGTATGGCGCCACTCGACCTCCTGGTTCTGTGACGGCAGTCACAATTGGACGTCATGAAGATCACAGCAATTCACGGGACTATCGTGAGAACCTGAGATCCAAAGGAGGCAACCATGCAAAGAGGCTCCAAGCAGTCGCGCTTTCGCATAAGAAAGGCAGGGACTCTGTTTGGAGAGCCGGTCATAGATCCGCTCGGACATCTCAGTGCCCACTATCCATTTCCCGCTCGTTTGAACGATCGCTACTTGGCGAGGCTCAAGGCGTCGAACATTGGGACATCGCTTCCCAAGGGGGCGATCCTTTACGAGGAGGGAGAAAAAACCACCGGTGTCTACGTCGTCTTGGAAGGACGCGCCAAGCTTTCCGTCACTTCCGCACAGGGAAAGACGCTAGTACTTGGTATCTTTGGCCCAGGCACGATCCTCGGACTGGCGGCCGCCATCTTGGGACGCACCCATCCGACCACTGCGCAAGTCCAGACGCCAACCAAGGTTCTTTTTGTGCCGCGCCTGGAACTCGTCAGAGAAATGCACGGCGACGCGACAGTCGCACAACAAGCGGCGCAACTGGTGAGCGAAACCTGCTATTTCATCCTGGGCAAAATGAGGGCTGTCGATCTGTCCCAGTCCGCCGGGCAAAAGCTTGCCCGCTGCCTCCTCGGATTGCTCGATCAAAATCCAAGCTCCAGTGAAGGAGCAGCCCCCGAACTGGGTCTCAGTCAGGAAACCCTCGCACAGATGGTTGGGCTCTCTCGAGAAACCGTGACTCGAATACTGTCCCGGTTGCGGAAGAAATCCGTAGTGGACTGGAAACGTTCCGGGCTTGTCATTCGAGACCGGAGCGCGCTTGAAAGGCTCGCTGACTTCTCAGGCACGACCGCGGGACTCGCCGGGATCGCGGCGGGAGACAGAGTCGCCTCGACTCCAGACGATTTCTCTTAGAATTTCGGCAGCTCTAGTTATTACGTCAAGGAAAAATGGCAGGAACGCTTTTCAGTAGGCTGGAGATGGGTTGGATGAACGGCCGCATCGTTCTCGAACTCGGCCCCGAGGCTAGGAAGTCCATGGTTTGCGGGGCATGTGGCTCGATTCAAGCTGGCACATGAGCCGAATCGGAGCGGATCGCGCACAGGCATAATTTCAAACTGTGACGGCCGTCACAGTCAAACCCCTGATCAATATAGTAGACATCGCGTGACTTGTCGGATGTCGTTTGTCCGGATCTCCGAAGTTTTCCGGAGGAAGAAAAATGGCGCGCTTTGGAGCGTTCCGCTCGGCGGCGATTGCAATCCTTACACTGCTTGCCATGCAGCAGGGGATCCTGCGCGCACAAGAGAAACAGGCCTCGGTAGCCACGACGAGCCAGCCACAGTCCGCAGCCCCCTCTGATTACGTTGGCGCCGACACATGCAAGACCTGCCACGAAGAAATTTATAAAGGTTGGGAGAAAACTCCTCATTGGAAGACGACGCTCGATACCAAGGGCGGACCGTCTCATCAGGGATGCGAGGGATGCCATGGTCCGGGCGCGGCCCACGTTGCCGGCGGCGGCGACGTCACAAAAATCTTCACGTTCAAGGACGCTTCGACCAAGGAAATCAACGAGCGCTGCCTGAGCTGCCACGCCGGCGGAACGCAGCACATGAACGCGATCAATTCCTTGCACACCCAGAATGAGGTCAGTTGCACGTCTTGCCATTCGCCGCATCATTCCGAGTCGAAAGAATTCCTTCTCAAGAAAACTGAGCCGGAGCTCTGCTACGGATGCCATCTCCAGCAGAAGCCGCAATTCGAGATGCCCTTCCATCATCGCGTCAACGAAGGCCTGATTCGATGCAGCGATTGCCATAACGTTCACGGTTCGACGAAAGCCAAGCAGGTGCGGACTTCGTCCACCCAAAACGCCGTCTGCTTTCAGTGCCACACGGAAAAACAGGGCCCGTTCGTGTTCGAGCATCCCGCCGTGAAGATCGACGGATGCCAGTCGTGCCATGTTCCGCACGGCGGCGCGAATGCGCACATGCTCAAGGTCAGCAACGTGAACCTGCTGTGCATACAGTGCCACACGAATTCGAGCTTCAGCGGCGCGACGAATACGCCAACGTTCCACAATCAGCAAACATACTTTCAGGCATGCACGCTGTGCCATTCGCAAATCCACGGGTCAAATTTCGATAACTTTTTCTTTAAATAGGGCCCGAAGTGATGGCTCGCGCACTGTCGAGACGGAAACACCTGAATATCCGATCTGCCGGGGCGCCCGGTGGACGTTGTGAGCGGGGGAAAGTTATGAACAATCGCCTGAGATTGCGCGGCCTGAATTTTCTGATCCTGCTCCCGGTTTTTTTTCTGTCGTCCGTCTGCCGCGCCCAGAGCGCCCCAAGCGACGCCAACTCCGGCGACGACACGGGAATCAACGAGGCCGGATACAAAATTCAGCAGTCCATTGAAGCAGGATATCGCGCGAACTGGATTGGCGGGGATCAGTCCACCTACGACACATTTCTGAATCTTGGACAGGGAGTGCGCCTGTTCGATTACACATTGGACATGCGTTCGATCGATCACAATGGCCTGCTTTTCGATAACTTGAGCTTCACGAACTTTGGGTACGGCGGCGATCCGGAGAGCGTGAGCCGGTTGCGGATGGATAAGAACAAGCTGTATGACTTTCGCGTCCTTTTTCGGCGGGCCAAGAATTATTGGGATTGGAATTTGCTGGGGAACCCGCTCAACCCTGCGAGTTCGACCCCCGCCTTCCCCATCACCACCTCGCCGCATTTCCTGGACACGGTGCGCCGCATGGAGGACTACGATCTGACGCTGCTTCCGCAGTCGCGGGTGCGTTTCCGAGTGGGCTATTCGAGAAGCCGCTACACCGGCCCCGGCGGCTACACGACCAACACTCCGGACGATGGCGCCGGGAACGTCGCGCAGCTCAATGAGCTGTTCAGCACCACCACAAACTCGTATCGCGCGGGCGTCGATTTCCGGAGCCTGCCGCGGACTACGATTTCCTACGATCAATTCTTGAGTTATTTCAAGCAAGACAGTTCGATATCGGATCTCTCGCTGGTGAACGGAACCGCCCCGTTCGTTCTTTCAAACGGCACTCCTGTGGATTTGGGCCTCGCATTCGACACGGTGAACGGTACGCCGTGCGCCCCGCCGGTCCTCCTGACGGGAAACGTGGCCAATCCAACTTGCGCCGGCACGCTCTCTTACAGCCAGGTTGGGAGGCCGCGAACTTCCACGCCCACCGAGCGGCTCCGCTTTCAATCGAACTACCTCAAGGACTTCGAGACCTCGGGCTCACTCGGCTACAGCCGCTCCGATAACGTCATCCCGGACTTCGATGAGTTCACCACCGGGTTTACGTCGCGCACGATCAGCCGGGGAAGCAGCACGGCGGGGCCGGCGGAAGCGAAGCGTATTTCCGTGAACGCCGATTGGTCGGGAGTGTATGCGGTAACCGACAAGTTCCGAATCCTGGACGAATTCAGGTTTGACGACTGGCGCACGCCGGGCATGTGGGCGCTCAACGAGACGGCCCTTTTCACCACCGGAACGGGGATGCTGGATCCGATCACGCCGATTCCGGGGACCTGCGTCACCGTCCCGTCCACCTGTCCGACCCACAATTCGAGTTCAGGCGCCGACATCAGCCAGGGCTTGTGGTCCACATTCCTGGGCCAACGGATCAAATCCAATACGTTTCAACTCCAGTATGACCTCAACAAGAAGCTCAGCGGCCGGATTGGCTATCTCTATACGAGTCGCACGATCGCTGAATTCGGCGCGGAGACTTTCTCAGAGGAGGTCTACTACCCGACGCTTGCGGCGCGCGGCGATTGCGCGGTTGCCGCGGCCTGTACGCCGGGGCCGGGCGGATCGCTGATCTTCTCGGGTCCCGAGGCCGGCAACGACACTTCACGGAATCTCACGGGGATCAACGAACAGACGCTGTTGTTGGGATTGACTCTGCGGCCGCTTGATGCGCTGCGCATCAGCAGCGATTTTGCATTCGGCTACGACGACTTCGCCTTTACGCGCACGGACCCCCGGCACGTGCAAATCTACAAGATCCATGCGACCTATAAACCGCCCACGTGGATTAACTTCGATGGCGCGATTGACTTGCACGAAAATAGCGACAATGTGGCCACGGTGAACGACGTGGAGCACAGCCGCACGTACAGCATCCTGGCAACGTTATTGCCGAACTCGAAGCTGTCGTTCGATATCGGTTACAACTATTCGGACATCTACTCAGCGGCGAATGTTTGTTACTTCTACGGGTTCGCCCCGCCCATTCCGCCGACCGTGGCGTGTCCCACAGATCCCGCAGATTTCAATTCGCTGGGCGCGTTGGCGACGTACAGCAGCAAGCAACATTTCGCCTACTTTGACTTCATGTGGAAACCGGTCAAGCGTGTTACGGCAAGCCTGGGCTATGCCGGCACTTTCGTGGCCGGGAGTGAAATCTTGTCGAATGGAAGCACGATCGAGCCGCCTTTGAATGCGCTGCAGCCTGTTGGGACGCTGGCTTTCAACTATCAGAAGCCCTATGCCACGGTGCTTTTCGATTTGTACCGCGGGCTCAGCTACAGGGTTAGCTGGAACTATTACGGGTTTAACGGCAAGGGGCCTTCGCCAAGCAGCGTGCCGGGACTCGCCGTTGCGCCGAATCCGAGCGCTGGCGCAAACAACGCGTTCACTGCCGAAGATTTCAACGGCAGCACCGCTACTTTTGCGCTACGCTATGCGTTCTGAGGACCCGGAAGCTCTTAAACGCCCGCAAGCTGGCGGCATCAATACGATTCGCGGAAGGAGTTCAAATATGAAATTCTTCGTTCGAGGCAGCAAAACTCTGCTCTTTTTCGCGGCGCTGCTGTTCGTGCTTGCCACCGTGGCGCGCGCGGATGACGCTGCCGCTCTCTTCAAGGCAAAGTGTGCGGCCTGCCACGGGCCCGATGGCAAAGGCGACACCGGCGCGGGCAAGGCGCTGAAAGTTCGCGATCTGGCTTCCGACGACGTTCAAAAGCAGACCGACGCCCAGCTGATCGATATCACCACGAACGGCAAAGGCAAAATGCCTGCCTACAAGGGCAAGATCACCGATGACCAGATTAAGCAGCTCGTCGGCTACATCCGCGATCTAGCGAAAAAGAAATAACCTTGCGGTCCGTCCGCCACGGTACTCCCGGATGATTCGCGGTGAGCGTGACTAGGAGGAGCTGTGTTTGGGCCAACCGGAATTCTCGTCGCATTGATTGCACTCACGATTGCACTGGCCGCAGTGTTTCTCGTGCGTCCCTCAATCACAGTGGGTGTCACGGGAAAGATTCTCGCCTTTCTAGGCCTGTGTGTTCTTCCGGTGCTATGCATCGGCACGGGCATGTCCACTCACATGCAGCGTTCCGAGCAGACCAAATTCTGCATTTCATGCCACGTCATGGAAAATTACGGGAAAAGCCTGTATCTCGACGACCCAAAACACATTCCCGCACAGCATTTTCAGAACCACCGCGTGCCACCCGATCAAGCCTGTTATGCCTGTCACGCCAACTACACCATCTACGGGCCTCTGAAGGACAAGCTCGCGGGCATCACGCGCATTTATATGCAGTATGTTAGTACGCCACCCAAAACGATCCATATAAGCGGAGGGTACAGCAACCTGCAGTGCCTGCACTGCCACGGGGGAGCTCGCGGCTTTGAAGAAAATCCAGTCCACATCGCGATCATGGATACACTCACGACGAATCAGATGTCGTGCATTTCGAGCGGGTGTCACGATTCGGTCCACGATGCGGCCGAGGTAAGTCACCTGAAAATGTGGAGGCCCGGTCAATGAAAATCCCCGCGATCGGAATCCGGCGGTTTCTGCAAGCTTCGAGCGGATTGATTATTCTGGGCCTGCTCGTGGAGATTGTGAGCCTCCTGTGGTTTCACCCGCTCTCTTTTGTACTCTTTGCGTTCGTGGGCGCCGCCTTGATAGGACTGGGAATTTTGGTCTATTTAGCTTCGCTGGTTTTTGCTGATTCCCGACCGGGCGAGAATCGCGGATGAAGTGTGAGGACCGGCAACTAACTTCGGATATCGTCGGCGTTCCGGTTAGGAGTGAAGTCGATCGGGATTCACCGTGCGACATTTTTCATGATTCCCGCCTTCGCGCGGTGGGATGGCGGGATCTGATTCGTGTTACTCCCTTCGAAATTCTTCTGGAACCCCTGCTACCAGCCGCTTGGCTTGTTTCGTCTCTTCTCATGGCCGCGCACGGTCATTACGTATTTGCGCTCGGCTTGTCATTCGTATTTTTCCTCACCGGCCTTCGGCTCATCCACAATGCCTTTCACTCCTCGCTGGGGCTCTCGCGCCGTGCAACGGACACGGTGTTGTGGGTTATGAGTTTGGTGATGCTGGGATCAATGCACGCCGTGCAATTCAATCACCTGAGACACCACAGACTTACGCTGGGCGAAAACGATGTCGAAGGCAAGCACGCGGAGATGCCTGCGTGGCGCGCCTTGCTGCTCGGCCCGGCATTTCCAATCCTTCTTCATATCACCGCACTCCGGCATGGCAATCGGAAACTCCGTGTGACCGTTATCGCCGAGCTAATCTTGAATGCAGCGTGGGTTGCTCTAGTGTTCGGGGCCTTGCATAGCGGCACGCTCCGGTACCATGTGAGCGCGATGGCGGTGGGACAATGTCTGACGGCGTTTTTCGCGGTGTGGACGGTACACCATCACTGTGACCGTACCCACTATATTGCTCGAACGATACGCAATAAAATTAAGAATGGAATGACGTTCAACATGTTCTTGCACATCGAACATCATCTCTTTCCACGAGTGCCAACTTGCCATCTGAAGGAACTCTCGCAACGCATCGATCGCGTGGCGCCCGAACTGAGGAGCAAGATCGTATTTTAAGTCAACGGGCGGTCAAGGGCCGCCGCGTCTCAATGGAGATCTAGCGATGCACATAGAATTACCAACCTGGATCCTGGTTGTGGGACGGATCCTGTTCGTTTCATACTTTGTGTCGATGGGAACAAGCCACCTTATCAAGTTCCGGGAGCATTCGGCGCATTTGGCCCGGAAGCGTGTCCCGCTTCCACAGGCAGCCACCGTCGCGACGATTGTCATGATGGTCGGCGGGGGCCTTTTGGTTTTGTTCAATTGGCATCCGGAGGTGGGGGCGGCTTCGTTGTTCGGCATAATATTTCCGGCGCCGTTTTACTTGCACCGTTTTTGGAACGAGACGGAGTGGTACCTGCGCCTCAGTGAGTTTGCGCACTTGATGAAGGATCTATCGTTGGCTGGTGCGGCGCTTATTCTACTTGTGGCGCGTTAGATGGTGCGGACTCACATGGACATGGGCCCGCTCCCGCTATGGATTCCTCAGTTTTATTCGGAAATTTGCAGCCTTTTGAAGTTTGGTAGCGATACGGGGATTCGAACCCCGATTCCGGCCTTGAGAGGGCCGTGTCCTAACCCTTAGACGATATCGCCAAAAATCCGTCGCGCGAAAGATCAGATCGCAGAAAATCGAAGATGCGCGCGCGGGCTATCCTCAAAGAATCTTGCCACGATGCCGGAACCTGTGCAAGCTGCGACCTACGACGTGAGAAATGCCGAGGAAATTAGCGCCCGTTCATCCGGGTGGCGCGAAGTTCACCCACGAGACGACGCCACGGCGGAAGACTAACCAGCTTTTCGAACTCTCCTCCATTCGGCTGCTGTTTTACATGTGGTAACACACCCGGCCGTTTCGATAGCGCGCGAATTTCGTTGTGCTAGGCTCGAAGTGGGTCCCTCACCCTTGGGGGTTAGCATGCCTGCAACGGCCACTCGTCGAAGCGACCGCATTTGCTTGACGCTTTTGCTGAAGATCTCGGGAACCACGCGCGATGGAAAGCCGTTCACGGCTGCGGCGCGCACGCTGATGGTCAGCCGGTCCGGCGCGGTAATCGTGACGGATCGCAAACTCTATGAGGGCGACCGGCTGCACGTGCAACGCACGGCGAAAAATGAGTCGCGCCGCCGGGGAATGACTCGCGTTCTTGGTCAATTCGGGCAGCAAGGCGACAACTTCCTCTACGGGATCGAGTGCCTCGACACTTACGTGGATTTGTGGGGAGTCGATTTTCCCGAATGGGAGAAACCGGAAGAGGCGGTAGCGCGAATTCTGCTGGAATGCGCGAACTGCCGCGAGCGCGAACTTGCGTATTTGGATCCAATACGCCTGCAGGAATTCGAAGGGAATCGGGGCCTCGTGCGGCACTGCAAAACGTGCAACGTGCCTCGGATTTGGACCCGGGCCACGCCAGAGGAAACCGGCCCGCATTCGGACGCTGATTCCGAGCGTGAGCTTACGAATTCCGGACGAAGCGAAAAAGGTGGATCGAACGGGCGCAGCCACAGTTTGCGCTTGAAAACCCATCTCACTGCATGCATTCGCCAGGCGGAGACGGATGACGAACTCGCCGTGTGCGAAGAGGTTTCGTCAGACGGATTGAATTTCCGAAGCCATCGCCGCTATGAGGAAAGTTCGCAAATCCTGATCTCCGTGCCCTATGCCGACGCGTCGGAAAACATTTTTGTGCCGGCGCGGATCGTGAGCGTCGAACAAACTTCGACAGGATTCTTCATACATGCTGCGGAATATGTACAGCCCGGGGTCAACGATTCAATCGAACGCGTCACGGTGAGCGCCAACTGAAAAGCCGCATTACAACCACTCAGAACATTTGAACCTCAAGAGACGGCGACGACGCTGCGCTCGCGCTGGCGACGGCGATTGTAGTGCAGCGAGATATTCATGTAGACGTTGCCGTGCTCGGTCTGGAAGGAAAGTACGGTCGCTTCCGTATCCACGCTGTTGCACTTGATCTGATCTTCTGAAATCAGCTCCGGCGGGAACACCTTAAAACTCGAGCCGCGATCGTTGAGAATCGTGACGGCGTTGCCGATGACCATGTTGGCGAGTTCGGAAACAGTTTCGCGCATGACCTGATCGTCGATGGTGACGTCTTCACCAGCCAGATAGCTGGCGACTTTCGCGATCGGTGACAATTCCATATCGAGGATCACGCGGCCTTCGATCGCGCCTTTGAAGGCGATCAACGCCGCGACACCCTTCTTTCGATAGGCGTCATCCTCCATGCTGAGTTCGTTAATGGTGACGGGGCACTGCATCGTGTCGGCAAGAACCGCGTCGACGGCGCTGATAAAAGGCTGAATTAGTTGTAGTTTCATGGCGCGACTCCTTCTAATTAGACTGACGCGGTAACCCCTTCGTCACTCAAAACGTAACGGATGATTTCGTAAAGGGTATCGGGCTTTACCGGCTTCTGGACGAAGTGACGTGCGCCTTTCTGCAGGGCGGCCAGGATGTTGTCCTGATAGCCGACCGAGGAAACCATGACGATGCGCGCTTCGGGATGCTCGCGAACGATGCGTTCGACGGCCTCGATGCCCTCCATTTGCGGCATGGTGATGTCCATCAGCACGATATCCGGCTTCGTCCGGCCATATTCAGTGATGGCGGTGAGGCCGTCGCCCGCTTCGCCAGCAACGCAGCCGCCGAAAGCCTCGATCATTTTCGCGAGGCTCTTGCGTGCGAAGACGGAATCGTCGACCACCAGATATCGCACGGGCTGATTATCTTTGCGCAAGAGAGCTTCGAACTGTTTCATGACGGTCTCCTTCTGGTGCCATGTTCGACGCCCGCCTCGACGTCGGACGGAGAAACGGAGGCGAGTTCCTGCTGATAGCGATCCGCGACGCACTGCGCCTGGAGGAATCCGGCGATACTCGAGAGCGGAAGCACGCGATCAATAAAACCGCGTTCAATGGCTGAGCGGGGCATGCTGTCCACGACGCAGGAATCGGAATTCTGCGCGAGGGTCAGGCCGCCGACGGCGTGAATTGCGCCAATTCCAGCGGCGCCGTCGTCGCCCATGCCGGTCATGATGACGGCCAAACCCGCACTACCGAATTCCCGCGCGACGGAATGGAAGAGAACGTCGGCCGAAGGTCGGTGCCCGTTCACTGGCGGATGATCGTCCAGGACGGCGATATCGCCCTGTGGGAGCCGCCGAACTTTCATGTGGCGATTGCCGGGGCAGATGAGTGCGCGTCCCGCGAGCAGCATATCGCCCGAGCGCGCTTCCTTGACCTCGATCGCGCAGGATTCGTCAAGACGCCGCGCAAACATGTCTGTAAATCCCTCCGGCATGTGCTGAACGACGAGAATGCATCCGGGAAAATCCTCCGGCAGCATCGAGAAAACATACTGAAGCGCCGCAGGGCCGCCAGTGGAAATGCCGATGGCCGCGACGCGCGAGGGATTCCGGCGCTCTTCGAGCGGCCGCGTTCCCTTCTGCTTCTGCGTCGGCACAGTCAGAATCATTTTGGGGGCGCCCGAAGAGGCAGCGACCTTGATTTTCAGCGTAAGCTCGGCCGCAATCGAGTTGAGATTGCCGGCGGCGTCGTGGGGCTTGGACACGAAATCGAATGCGCCGAGCGCGAGCGCCTTGAGCGTGGAACTGGCGCCGCGCTCGGTGTGCGAGCTCACGATAATAACGGGTACGTGATGCTTTCGCGTGATTGCGCGGAGCATTTCAATCCCATCCATGCGGGGCATCTCAAGATCGAGCGTGACGACATGCGGCCGCAGCTCTTCAATCTTTTTCAAGCCGAATGAGCCGTCCATCGCCGTGCCGACCACTTCGATCGAAGGATCATGGGCGAGAATCTGCGGAATCAGCTTACGCATGAGTGCAGAGTCGTCGACGACGAGGACGCGAATCTGCCCACTCATGCAATCGCTCCGAGCGGAGCGGTCTTGGCAAAGCGCGAAATCACCGCCGCAAGATTCAGAATCAGGACGACCGTGCCATCGCCGAGAATCGAGGCGCCGCTGACGAGATCGGAGGAAACGATCCGATCGTCGAGCGCCTTCATCACCAACTCCTCTTCGCCGATCAAATTGTCCACAACGAGTCCGAACTTTCGCGACCCGGAGGAAATCACGACGACGAAAAGGCGCTTCGGTTTGGGGCCCGGAGCAGCGCCGCAAAGCTGATCGAGACGCACGAGCGCGAGTATCTGATCGCGGAGGCGAAGCACTTCGCGGCCGTCCACGGCGTGAACCTCGGATTCTTGGGCGCGCGTGATTTCGACGACCGAAGAAAGCGGAACGGCGTAAAGGCGGCCGGAGACGCGGAACATCAGCGCCTGAATGCTCGCAAGTGTCAGAGGCAGCATCAAAAGAAACGTCGTGCCTTTGCCGAGCTCGGTCTGGATATTCACCGAGCCTTTCATGCGCTCCAGGACGCTCTGCACGATGTCCATGCCGACGCCCCGGCCTGAGATTTGGGTCACTTGATCGGCCGTGCTCAAGCCGGGCCTAAAAATGAGCTGGAGGGCTTCGAGTTCATTCATTCGCTCGGCCTCGGCCTTGGTGATGATGCCGCTCTCAATGGCGCGTTCGACGATCTTGACGCGGTTCAATCCGCGGCCATCGTCGGAAATCGAGACAACGACCTGATTGCCCTGGTGAAAGGCATTCAGGCGAATCGTTCCGCGAGGCGGCTTGCCGGAGGCGATCCGCTCGGGAGTGGACTCGATTCCGTGGTCCGCGGCGTTGCGAACGATATGGACCAGAGGCTCGGCGAGCGCGTCGAGAATGCTCTTGTCCAGGTCGGTTGTCTGGCCGTTCAACTCGAGGCCGATATCCTTGTTGCGTTCCTTGGCGACGTCGCGGACGACGCGCGGGAACCGCCGAAACAGCTGCTCGACAGGGACCATCCGGATTTTCATCACGGATTTTTGCAATTCGTTCAGGACTCGTGCCTGAAACGCCATGGCATCGGAAAATCTGCCGCGAAGGGGATCTTTCGGATGCGCTTTCTCGAACTCGAGAAGCGCACGATGGAGCATGGACTTGCCGATAATCAGTTCGCCGACAAGATTCATGACGTTGTCGATTCGTCCTGCTTCCACGCGCAATGAGTTCTCGGCGGTTGACGAACCGGAGGAACTTGGCGGCGCCGCGCGGCGTTCGACGGCTGGCGCTTGCTTTGAGGGTTCTGCCGGAGCGGCGGCAATCGAGATGCCGGACGCGACGGCGGCGGCCTCGGACTCGAGCAAGATGTCCAGGAGATCGCGCTTGGCGGTGGGCGCGGCGACCACGGGCTCAACGCGCACTTCTGAAATGACGGGCGGAATCTTGCATCGCCGTTGCAGCACATCGGGCTTCTGAGAACTGGCGAGCGCAGCCTCGACCTGGCGAGTCTTGGAAATGTCTTCGCTCTCGTCGGGTCGGAAAGCCAGAAGGGTTCCAATGCTTTGCAGCGCGCTGCGAACGAGCTGAACGACGGGAGCCGGCATCTCGACGTCGGGTGCGAGGCGCGCGGCGATGTTGTAGACGGACTCGCCGCGTCCCGCAGCCTGCGAAATCATGAGGCGCTCGTATTCGGTCCAGGCAAAGCGCCCGCCGAGGCGATTGCCGGCAGCAGCGGCAGGGGCAGCAGCAACTGGAGCAGGCTCGGACGAGACTGCGAGAAGGCGGCGAATGTGCTCGCTGAGCGCACTACCCGGCGGCGGTTGCTGGCCCTCGCGATAGGCCGCGAGCATGGTGTGAAAAGTGTCCGCAGCGGCAAGCACGATTTCGGCGAGCGCGCTGCCAATCGAGCCGACTTTCTCGGAGGTCAGGACATCTTCCAGTTCATGGGAGAGCTTGCTGAGCTCGCGAAAGCCGCAGGAAGCGGAATCGCCCTTGAGCGTGTGAACGGCACGGCGAACCTTGCGAATCGTCTCCGCGTCCGCGGGACGTTCTTCGAGAACGAGACCTCCCTCGTTCATCGCCTGGAGAAGCTCCGCGGCGCTTTCGAAGAAGATCTCGCGCAGCTCGGCTCCGCGCTCGTCGCCGAAGATACTCACTAAACCCCCTCGATCCGCTTGTAAACGGTCGCGTTATTCTGGTGAATCATTTGAAACTTCGTCGAAAGGCCGAAGAGACTTTCGGCGTGGCCGACAAACAAATACCCGCCGGGATTGAGACAATGGTAGAACTTTTCGATCGCCCGCTTTTGTTCGGCCTCATCGAAGTAAATCATGACGTTGCGGCAGAAAATGATGTCGTTTCGCTGAGGCAGGAATTCGGTTTTCAAGTTGTGAAAATCAAATTGAACGAGATTTTTGAGCGACTGCTTGACGACATACTTTTCTTCGTTTCGCTCGAAGTACCGCAATCTTGTGGTGTAGTCGACGGGTTCCATCTGGGCGTCGGTGTAAACGCCTTGTCCGGCCGCGATCAGAGCGGAAAAACTGATATCGGAAGCCAGAATTTCGACTTTCCAGGGAGGTGGAATCAGCGGCTTCGGAACCGGCATATCAAAGGGGAGCGGGTTGCGAAGGTAGTAGTAAGCCAGCGCGTCGCAGACCAGGAAGGCGAGCGAGTAGGGTTCCTGACCGGTGGAGCAGCCGGCACTCCAGATGCGCAGCGACCAATCGCGGCGTTCCTGTTTGTGGTGCAGGATGTCCTCGAGGACAAATTTCTGGAAGAGTTCGAGCTGCGGCTTGACGCGAAAGAAACTGGTCTCGTTGACGGTCAGATGTTCGAGCAGGGCGTTGAGCTCATGCCTGCCCTCGCGGCTGTTGAGCAGGCGGTAATAGGCGTAGAACGAATCGAGGCCGCAGACTTTCAGGCGGCGCTGCAAACGGTCGCGCAGGAAGTGGGTGCGGCGTTCGTCGAAATGCATGCCGCATTCCTGATAAATTAACGTTTGCAAGAGCTTCAGTTCCGAGTCGGTGAGCGGAACTTGTGTCGTGAGCGTAGCCATATTCTCTCGCTATTCCTGGTGCAAATTGAGCGCAATCATTTGTGCGACATTGCGCTTGGTTCGAGTTCCGAAGACCTTTCTGCAAAACCTGAAAGTGGCGCGAGCTCCGACCGCCGGATCACCTTGTTGAGGTCCAAAAGAATGACCAAGCGGCCTTTTAATTTGGCCACGCCGGTGACGTAGTCCACTTCGCCATCTTGAAACAGATCGTGAGGTGCTTCGATATCCGCGGGCGGGATGCGCAGCACCTCAGAGGCCGAGTTCACGAGCAAGCCGACGGAGCGTTCGGCCAGTTCGACAACCACGATGCGGTTCTTCTTGGTGATCTGGGTATCTTTCTCCCCAAAGCGTTTACGGAGATCCACGACCGAAATGATCTTGCCGCGCAGATTGATCACGCCTTCGATGTAGTCCGGAGCGTTGGGAACCGCGGTGATCGTCGGGACGCGGACGATCTCCCGAACGATCGAAATCGGCAACCCGAAGGTTTCGTTGCCGATGCGGAAGCCGACGACTTGGAGTTCCTTGTCCATTTACCTTCGCCCGGAGGCTAGGAGTTCACGAGCTCCGCGTAGCGTTCAGCAGAAAGATGCGGCGCGGATTGGCCAACGGCGAGGCGCGAGGATGGCTGGCGCTTCTCGCCGTTATTATTCAAGGACAATTGGAAGCGGTCCGTGGACTTGATCAGCCCATGCGACAGGCGCGACATCTGCTCGGCGGTGGCCGCGAGCTGCGTGGAACTCGACGTGGATTGCTGGACGAGCTCGCGCATTTTTTCCATCGCGCGAACCACCGCTTGCGCGCCGGAGGCCTGCTCTTCGACCGAGGAGTTGATCTCCTGCGTGATTTCCGTGAGGCGATTCGTCGCTTTCGCGATTTGCGCGGAGCCGTTCGATTGCTCCGTGGTCGCCGTGCCGATTTCCTGCGCAAACTTGTAGACTTCGGTGACCACGTTCGAGATTTTCGCGAGCGCAGTGTTCAGGTCGTTGCCGAGCGCCAGTCCGTCCTGAACCATAGCCGTGCTCTTTTCCATGTTCTCGACGGCCTGGCGCGCCTCTTTCTGAATTCCTTCGATCAGGTCGGAAATTTCCTTGGTGGACTGGGTGGATTTTTCGGCGAGCTTGCGGACTTCTTCGGCGACGACGGCGAAGCCGAGACCGTGTTCTCCGGCGCGCGCGGCTTCGATGGCGGCATTCAACGCCAACAAGTTCGTTTGCTCGGCGAGATCGTCGATCACTTCGACGATCTTGCCGATGTCGTCGGCGCGGCGGCCCAGCGCGTCGATAATATGGGACGAAGATTGAATGGCGGTGTTGGTGCGATTGAGACCGTCGGTGGTCTTTTCCATGGTGACGATGCCGGTGTGGACCTCTTCGCGGGAACGGTACGCGATGTCGAGGAGCACCTTGGCGGTATCGGCGACGCGCTGAATCGAAGTGACCATCTGCTCGATCGACGCGGAAGTCTCGGCCACGCTGGAAGCCTGAACTTGCGTGTTCTTGACGACATTTTGAACGTTAATGCTCATCTCGTGCATCGTGCTGGTCACTTCGTCAATCGCAGAGGCAGCCTGGATGCTGACTTTCGCGGACTCGTCTGAAGCATTGGCCATTTGCGAGGAGCCGTCCGCAACCTGCGCGGCGCTGTTGCGAACCTGCCGGACAATTTCGTGGAGGCCGGCGACCATTCGGGCGAAAGCGTTGGCGAGAGTATCGCGCTCGGATCGCGGAGTTACGGTGACGTCGAGCTGGCCTTCGGCAATCGAAGCCGAAAGCGCGGCCATGCCTTTCAGATGGGTGATCATGTTGTTGAAATAGTCGGCGAGCTGGCCAACCTCGTCGTCACGGTGAATATCAATGGTCTGATCCATGTTTCCGGTCTCGCCGATTTCCTGCGCGACCTTGATTAAATGGCTCAGCGGCAACGTGATGGAGAGCGACGTGTAGTAGGCGATTCCGATGCCCATGAGAATGGCAATGAGGATTCCAACGAAAGTGGCAACTGTGCTCCATACCGCCGCGCTTGCGGCTGACGCGTTCGACTCATCGAGAGCCTGGCCGATCACATGGCTCGCGTCATCGAGCAGGACCGAGGTCTTGCTCATCCACGCGCTTGGATTCTGCTGAAGGTAGAAAATCTGGAGATCGGAAACGGTGGCGTCGCCGGCATCCACCTGATGGCGCTTCGCGATGAGAGGCTTGGCGAAGCTGTCCATCCAGGCGTGCTCGCCTTCCTCGACCTGGCCGAGCGTGGCGCGGAGCCGAGTGTCTTTTGCGCTCGCCTCGCCTTCGCGGAGAAGGTTCATGAGGTCGCCGTGAATCTTGGTCACCTTGTCTTCATCGCGGACGTCGCCGCTGAGCAGATAGTTTCGAAGTTCAAGCCCTTCGACCAGTACCTGGAAGCGGATGCCTTCGATCGTCTGCACATCAGAAAGAGTAGTCATGGCGACGGACCGCGTACGGTGCTCGCGCGTTTCGGTGAGGAGGCCGAGAACGAACAGGAGCATCATGATCGCCAGAATGGCGCCGAACCCCAAGTAGAGCTTTTTCGCGATCGTCATTTCGAATTGCCTCCGCTTGCTGCTCGAGCATCACGCCAGCAGCAAGAATTGCCCGCTACGGCGACGAGTCCTCGAACTCGAAAATTCGCGCACACTTCCGCAACACTCGCAAAAACCCACAAATGAAAATGCACGGAGGTTGCCAGTGGCGGCGCCGAGTTTTGCGCGCTGACCGAAGCGACAAATGTGCCTGTAAGCAATTGTGTCTAAACGGTTTGCAAATGCATGCTGCGGGCGATGCTGCGAGGTCGTTGCCGGCGAGCGTCTCAACAACGAGGATATTGATGCGCCCGCGTCTCAGAATGCGACGGAGCTGCGAGAGGGGTGAGTATCGGTTTCAGCACGTCTCGCAGTGCAAATCTTGACTCAAAATGAGATGAGACATTAGCTTGGATGTGATTCTAAAACTTTGCAGAAATTCACGCAGGCCCCGAATCCTCCATGCGTGCAGCGAAGAACACTCGCGAAGTGTCGTCGCGTCTCGGTGGTCCCTTCGAGACGCTGCTGGCGCAATTTTCTGCAGCCACTCGTGAACTAAAACCTTCCATCGGTCCAACCGCGTTCGTCAAGCGACTGACTTCCAGCGCGTCTGAAATTCTTGAAGCAACGTCCGCCATGCTCGCGCTGGTGCGAGGCGCAGACTGGGAAGTCGTTTCAGCTCACGGTGACGCAGCCGGGCTTCCGCGCAATTTGCAGATCGAGCTTGCGGCAAGTCTATCGAAAATGAGCTGGAGCGCCGCGGAGGCCGTGCGAACGGGATCGACAAAGGCGATCCTCGGTGAAGCACTCGCGAAAGAGATTGGCGGCACGAACCTTGCACTCGCGCGGCTCACGGGTAGCGAAGGCGATTTGATGGGCGTGTTGTGCATCGCCAGAAGCGCGCGCCCGTTGACGACGGCGGAGCGGCATTTGCTCGACGCGTTGGCAGGCCACGCGTCGGTAGCGCTTGAAAATGCGCGCTTATTCGCGTGGATCGAACGTTCCAAGAAACAATGGATCGAAGATTTCGACGCGATTACGGACTTCATCGTCGTCCACGACGCGAGCGATCGAATTTTACGCGTGAATCGTTCGCTGGCCGGTCACCTCCGCCTGCGCCCTTCGGAACTCATCGGGCGACACATGGAAACACTCCATCCGCTGACCGCGGAAAAGAGCAATCAGGTTTGCCGATTCTGCCGCAATGCGCGGGAAGGCTCGGAGGAGTACGTCCATTCCGCGCAGGAGCGGACCTACCTGGTCTCGACATCGCGGCTGCGAAGCCTGCCGGAAGAGGATCTTCGGACGGTCCACGTGCTAAAGGACATTACCGAGCGCCGTGAGGCCGAGCGGCGCTATCGCGAGCTCTTCGACAACATTCAAGAAGGCGTCTTCTTCTGCACTCCGAATGGCGATTTCATCGAAGTGAACGACGCATTGGTCCGAATGCTTGGGTATCAGCGACGCGACGAGCTGATCAACGTGAATTTGTTCGAGCAGCTTTGCCTGCGGCCGGATCTGCGGCGTCGCTGCGTCCACGCCGCGGCGAATGGCGGCGTACTTCGGAATCACGAAGAAGTGTTGCTGCGCCGGGATGGCGCCTGGATTCATACGCTGCAGAACATTCTCGTCGTTCGCAATGCGGAGGGCCACGTCATCCAGTATCGCGGGTTGATGCTCGACGTCACCGAGCAGAAATTCTTTCAGGCGCAATTGCAACGCGAGCGCGACTTCAACAAAAACATTTTGAACAACACGCGCAGCATGATTCTTGTGCTGGATACGGCCGGATTGATCAGCTACGCGAACCGCCGCTGCTTTGAAACTGGCCACCTCGAAGCCGAATTCGTGGGGCATCCGCTCGCGGAATTCATCGTGCCCTCGCGGCGTAAAGTGCTGGCGGAAGGGATCTACGGAGCGCTTCGCGGCGCCCTGATCGAAAATGTTGAGCTTCCCTTCATCCGCGGCGATGGAACCACCGGCCAGTTCTCGATCAGCCTGAGCCCCATGCGCGACGAACAGGCAAACATCAACAGCATCGTGGTGGTGATGACGGACGTCACGGATGCCGCAGTCCTGCAAGCAAAACTGATGCACACCGAAAAAATGGCGGCCGTCGGCCAGCTTGTTTCCGGCGTGGCGCACGAAGTAAACAATCCGCTCGCAGCCATCCTCGGCTTCACGGATCTCCTCCTCGAAAACGGGCAAGTGCCTGAACCGGCAAAAGAGGAGCTGCGAGTGATCCTGCAGGAAGCTCAACGCACGAAAGGGATCATCCAGAGCCTCTTGAGCTTCGCAAGACAGAAGCCGGAACAGCGCGAAACGCTGCAACTGAATGCGATCTTGCGCCAGACGCTGAAGCTGCGCGCCTACGACTTTTCGAATAACGGAGTCGAAGTTGCGGAGCGCCTTGAAGAAAATCTCCCGGAGATTGTCGGCGACGCTCACCAGCTTCAACAGGTTTTCCTGAACATTCTGAACAACGCGTACGACGCCGTGCAGGAAACAGTCCGTCGCGGAGAGATCGAGATTCGCACGATGCACGCGAATGGCGAGGTGGAAGTCCGCTTCCGCGACAACGGGCCGGGAATCGAGAACGTGGACCGCATATTCGAGCCTTTTTTCACGACGAAAGAAGTGGGCAAAGGCACGGGGCTCGGCTTAAGCATTTGCTACGGAATCATACGCGCGCATCTCGGGGAGATTTTCTGCGAAAACAACGCGAATGGCGGAGGCTGCACATTCATCGTCCGCCTGCCCGTGGCGACGGAAACAGCACTGGCAACGGCCGCAGCCGCAAGCGGGAGAGAGCGCAACCCATGAAGCGCGCCGGCGGAAGCCGGGACGCGCGTCGTAGAGATTTTTCGATTGCTTGAATAGACGATTGGAAGGCCCAGAGAACATGACCGATAGCCAGACGATCCGCTTACTGGTGGTGGACGACGAACAAAATATCCGGCGGCTGTGCATGACGGTGGGCACGGCGCTGGGAATGGAGTGCATCGAGGCCGAAAGTGCCGAGAATGCGGTCATCGAAATCCAATCCGCGCCGCCGGACATCGTCGTGTCCGATCTCAAGCTGCCGGGCTCGTCGGGCGTGGAACTGTTGCGCGAGGTTAAAACGAGGTCGCCGCTGGCGGAAGTCGCAATCATGACCGGACACGGCTCGATCGAATCTGCGGTGGACGCGATGAGACTCGGCGCGTACGACTATATCGAGAAGCCGTTCCGAGTGGAAAAGCTGCGCCTGCTGTTGCAGCGCATGGCGGAAAAAATCAGGCTGGTGAACGAGAACCGCTTCTTGCGCGAGCGGGTGGACACAGATTCGCGGCTCGATGGGTTTATCGGCTCGTCGGCAAAGATTCAGGAAGTGCTGCGGATGATTTCGCGCCTGAAGGATTCCCGGACTCCAGTGCTGATCACGGGCGAGAGCGGAACGGGAAAGGAGCTGGTTGCGCGAGCGATTCACTTTCACGGGCCGTTTGCCGAGCGCCCGTTTGTGGCCGTGGATTGCGGGACGCTCGTGCCGACGCTGATGGAAAGCGAGCTCTTCGGACATGAGAAGGGCGCTTTCACTGGCGCCGTAAAATCCAAGTCCGGCCTGTTCCAAAGCGCGGACGGAGGAACGATCTTCCTCGACGAAATCGGCGAGTTGCCGCTGGAAATGCAGGCAAAGCTATTGCGCGTGTTGCAGGAGAAGGAAGCGCGCCCCGTCGGAAGCAACGAGCGAGTTCCCGTGGATGTCCGCGTGATCGCAGCGACGAACCGCGATCTTGAATCGGCGTATCGCGACGGAAGTTTCCGGAAGGACTTGTATTTCAGGCTCAACGTGGTCGTCGTAAATTTGCCGAGCCTTCGCGAGCGCCGGTCGGATATTCCCGTGCTCGCGCATTATTTCCTCGACCGCCATGCGCCCGGCGAAAACATTCAAATCGCTCCTGTCGCGATGAAATGCCTCTTGCAATACGACTGGCCGGGGAATGTACGCGAATTGGAGAATTGCATCGCCCGCGCGGTGACGCTCGGAAACCACGCCACGATCGGCGTGGGAGATATGCCGCCGGCCGTTCAGGCCGTCCAGGAGTTGGGACCCTCCGGATCGGAAGCCGAAGGTCTTTCGACTGCGGCGCTCGCGGACATGGAACGCATCACCATTCTCCGAGTGTTCGAACAGGTTGGCGGCGACAAAGCTCTCGCGGGAAAGCTGCTCGGGATTAGCCGCGCCACGCTCTATCGTAAATTGAAGCTTTACGGCATACCTGTAAGGGCAGTCGGCCGCACGGCCGAACGCGCCATCGCTTCCTGAAGCCGGGCTGACTCAGCGCACGTTTCACGTTCCTCGAACTCCAGAACAGAGTTGAGACGGCGGCGTGTCACTCTGAGACAGCAAGGCCACGTTGTGCAAACCCCGGATCATAGAAGTACTGTGAAATCAGCGCGTTACAACGCTCACCAATCTGTTCGGCATTGGCCAATGCCGTGCACTTCTCCCAACCCGCAATAGACTGTCTAAAGCCAACAGCTTCGAAATGGGAATCCGAGAGACATGAACTCAAAAACGACATTGCCGCCAAATCTAACCGGACCAGACACGCCCGCGGCCGAGAATTCAGCAAATCGTCCAGCGGAGCAAGTGGACGTATGGGGCGAAGCGCGCGCCGCATATCCGATCTACGCGGCGCTGGCAAAGCAATTTGGACTCTCGGAATTGGCTTATGCCGCAGGCGAATTGCCGCCCGCAAAACCCACGCGCGAAGTCTTCGAACAGGACCTGCAGTGGCTCGAGGAAATGGATTTGAGACTCAAGGCGTTTCAAATCCGCCAGCTTCCCCCCAGCACGCTCAACGGCAATGAGGAAGCGCTCCGCGCGTTCATTCACCGCCAACTGAGAAAGCAGGAGAAGACCGAAACCGATCGGGACAAGATCGACTTTTTGGTGGTGCAGTACTTTGCCTTGTGCGCGCCCGAAAGCATGTATCACGAGGAAATCACGCTCGAGGATGTATCACGGGTGCTGCGGCCGGTGGTGGTGAACGAGGACTACGATCCGATCGATTGGTGCTTGCCGCTCGAACAGATGCTGGATTTGGTGAAAGAGTGCCGCAGCCTGCGCGACCTTCTCGAACGCGGCGTGCTCGAGCAAGGCCGGATGCTGAAAGAATCTTCGGGCCCGCTTTTCTACGATCCGGCCGCGCTGATCACTTTCGCGCGCTTCAATTTCCTGGTGCGGCGAGCGTTTATCCGGTTGCTGCACTCCGATCAAGGGGCGGTTGTCAAAGCCATCGACGAACTCGATCGCGCGGGCGTTCGAAGCGTGGATTGCCGGCGCGCGGGTTTCACCGCGGCCGAATCCCTCGCCACCTTGAGGCTCTTCGCGCAGAACTGGCGCCCGCTTTACCACAAAGATTATTCGGAAAATGCGGTCACTCGGTCGTTCGATCAATTGTTGGCGCTGCGGACGGACCTCGAAGACGCTCTCGCGAAATTGTCTGGCTCGGCGGCGGAAACTTCCACGCCGGTGCAGGACAAAGCCGGCGCGGAGGGAGCACCGGTGGCGGAGTCGAATGCGGCTGGGACATCGTCCGGCGAAGCCTCGAGCGATCCTGCCTCTACGGAAGCATCGCCCGAAACCAAGTCTGCAGATCCTGCGGCGCCGAGCGCGCACGCGGACATCTCCGGGAAGCCCCTGGAATTGATGAATCCGAATGAGCCTGTGCCCGCGCCGGATTCAGCGGCATCGACTGAAGGCAAGGATTCGCAGGCTGGCGCAACGCAAGCCGCTGGATCAGCGATTCCGGCAGAATCGGAATGGTTCTTGAAAGCGATCTCCGAGCAACTGAGCGCGAACCCGCCTTCGAGCAGCCGCACGATGTCCACAATCGTGCTGAAGAATACGAAAGTGCTGCTGTCGTCATGGGAAGTGGATGCGTTTGTGAACGACGCCGGACAAGAATCGCATGATTTGCGCCGAGCAGTTGTGGCTCGCGCGATGATCGCGGTGGCGATGGACTCGCGAAAGCAGACGGGCGAATCCGCGTCGCTGAAAAAAGCGCTCGACTCGGCGAGATCCGAAGTCGCCTACTTTCAGAGGCGCGTGGAAGAAGCGAAGCAATCGAAGAACATCGAAGCCGCAGTGAACCTCGGCATCAGCACCAAACGGCTTCTCTCCTTTATCGAAGAGTCTGAAAAGATCGAACCCTGACAGCCGGTTCTTGCATGACGGACAAGCCCGCTACCATGACCACTTGCGACGTGGATGAACTGCATGCGCTGATCGATCGGCGATCCGGGATCGTCTTCAACGCTTCGCGCGGCCAACTGTTTTCGTCAAAAGTCCACGAGCACATGCGCGAGAAACAAATCGCGAGCGTCGCGGAACTTTTGCGGGTCGTAGCGAGTGATGCGGAATACGATGCGATGCTTGAGTTTCTTCTTGAAGAGAAGTCCTCATTCTTCCGCTATCCGGCGATTTTTCAAGCTTTGACCAAAAACATTCTTCCTGAGCTGCAAGAAAAAAAGTTTTGGGATTCGCCGCGGACGCTGCGAATCTGGAGCGCCGGGTGCTCCACGGGCGAAGAGGCCTATTCGATTGCCGTGGCCATTGCCGATGATCTGCCGTTTGCGGCAGCGTGGCGGATCGAGATTTTGGCCACCGACATCAGCCGTCGCGCGCTTCGCCGCGCCGAGCGTGGCGTATACAGCGAGAGCGACGTCGAAAATCTTTCGCCGCAACAGCTTGAGAACTATTTCACGAAGGCGCGGCATGCCTACGTGGTGAAACCGCGCATCCGGCGGATGGTGAATTTCGCGCCGATGAATCTGACGCAGACGGCGAACGCCGGGAGAATAGACTGCATCTTCTGCCTGGACGTGCTCAGCTATTTTTCAGCTGAGCGTCGCAATGCAGTTCTGCAAGCTTTTTCGGAATGCCTCGAGCCGGGCGGCTACCTGGTCCTCGGCAACACACAGCCGCTCGACAGCTCGACGCTTCATCTCGAATCTCAGACCTTTGGCGACGGCGGGATTTATCAAAAACCGGCGGGAGAATCGGCGGTACGCCAGGCCGTCGTCGCGGAGGGCAGCCTGTGAAGGAAGCGAAACAGGTTGAGCTCCGCCGAAAAGTGCGCGTGCTGATCGTCGACGATTCGGCTTTTATGCGCAAAGTGCTGCGCGACATCATCGCGACCGATCCTCAGATGGTAGTCGTCGGGGAAGCGCGAGATGGCCGTGAGGGCGTTGAACTCGCGGAGTCGTTGAAACCGGATGTGATTACAATGGACATCGACATGCCGCGGCTCAACGGTTTGCAGGCCACCGAAGTCATCATGTCGCACGATCCGCGCCCGATCGTAATTATCAGCTCGGAATCGCGCGAGGGGACGGAATGCACCCGGCGAGCGAAAGAACTCGGCGCGGTTGACTACATGCCGAAGCCCGCCAGCGGAATCGATATCGATATGCACCGCGTGAGCGACGAGTTGACCCGCAAGCTCAAGCAAGCTGCAAGCATCCACGTTGAGCGAACGGATTCGGCGCGCGATTTACAACGCCGCTAAAACGAAATCGGCGGCGCCCATTTCTGAACGCCGCCGTCTGCCTTCCCACGCAAAGATAAGCCAAAGGTAAGCGAAGTTTAGCGGCCGTGGTGTCCGCCGCCACCGCCATGGCTGCCGCCGCCTGAAGGACGCGAACTGCCGTGGCTCTGTGGATGAGAGCTGCCGTGGCTGCTCGGCGCGGGCGCCCGATAACCGCCCGACGGCCGAGACGGCGCGCGTGTGGCTCCGCTCGGACGTCCGTATCCGCTGGGGTTGCCATAAGTCCGCGGCGTCACCATTGGCCGGTTCATTTGCAGAGGCGGCCGGTAAACATTCGACGAGCCATAGCCGGTGGACGGGCGATAGGCCTGCGACGAGGACCGCTGCGATCCTGAGTTTCCATTCGGAAAGTATGGATTGCCACGAGTGTTGTTCGAACCGGACGAAGACGGCCGGGACGCATTCGATGCGCCGTTGCTGCCGTTTGGCGAATTGAAGCGCTCAAATCCGTTCGACGCGGGCGTTTGTGTCCGCGTACCCGCGCCAGCGTTCGAGGAAGAACTCGGGCGATCGCTGAAGCCGCTGCCTCGCGCGCTGCTGGGCAAATTCGAGTTCGAGCCCCTGCCGGCAGGGCGGTTCGCTTCGTCGTTGCCGCGCGCTACGCCGCTGTTGGCGCCGAACGAAGAGTTCGACCGGCCCGCCGCTGAGTCTCTGGCGGAAGTGCCGGCGCTCACGGGCGAGAAGTGGCCGTCGCGCTGAATCGCGTTTTGCAGATGCGAAGCTTGTGACGAGAAGGACTCGGACCGCGTCGCCGCCGAGTGAGTTGAGAAGAACTTCTCTGAACTGGCGCGCGACCCGCCACTTTCAAGCTTTCCCGAGGCACTCAAGCTCTCGCGGGACGGCACAACCGGCAAATTTCCCGTCATGCCGCGAGCGGACCGCAACGAGTCCAGACTTGCCGGGGTGGCGTGAACCGGGCCGCGGCCAAAACTATTGGCCGATACGGTTGAAAAACCATTCCGGATGCGGTCGTTCGTCCATACGTTGTGCAGATTCGAAAAACGATCTCCGGCGTGCAACGGGCCCCAGCCGCCACGGAAATTAGCCGCGTCGCGCAGGCCGTAGACGCCAAAGCGATTCCCGAAGCCGCCCCACCAGGGATGGAAGAAATCACCCGGACCTATCGGCAGCCAGCCAAACGATCCGAAGCCGAATCCAAAGCCGATCCCCACACCGATACCGGGCCCGAATCCGAAGAAGGAAACATACGCTGGCGCCCAGATTGGACGATAGAACCCAAATCCGCCATAAACCGGTCCGGGCCACCACGCCCAGCCACCGCCATAAACGAACCAGCGGCCATAGTGATATGGCGCCCATCCCCATGGCTCATAGGAACTCCAAGTCCAGCCCCAATACGGTTCCCATACCCAGCTACCCGCGCTGTAAGGAGCCCAGCCGGGTCCCTGATTTGGTACCCAAACCTGGCCGTAATCGGGAACTTCGGTCCATTTTCCGTAGGGGTCCAAGTCTTGCGAGCCCGTGTAGTAATGGTTGGTATGCTGCCAGCTATCCGCATGCTGAATGAGCCGGTCGCGATCCTGATTGAACGCGTCCCAATCCGTCTTTGGCCCCGCGTCAGTGATTTTGTACTGAACCTGATCGCCCGTGCCTTGCACCGTGATCATTTGGCCGCTTCGGACGCGAGTGCTGCCCTGCGGAGTGGTCAATTCCAGCTCGCCCTTGCGAACCGTGACTTCCGTCTGCCCGGCGCTGTTGACAAAAATGCTGAAGCCGTTCTCGTCGCCTGCGGGATGGATGGCGACGTTTGGCGTATCGATTTCGACGTTGGCTTCACCGCCTTTGAACTGGCTGTAATATCCAAGGCCGTCGGCGAATTGAATTTGAATTTGGTGAGCGTCCAGAGCCGCGACGGTCGCACTGGAGTCATCGGCGAGGCGAAGCGTGTTCGCGTAGTCGAGCTGGACTTCGGCGCGGGAATCGGCGCCAGTCGCGACTTTGTCGCCCGGTGCGACGGGAGTATTCAGGGTTGCGGTGACCACGTCACCGGAGTCGCCGCGCTGCGTGGAGACATTGCCACGGATCATGCTTACGCGGCCCATCCCCGGAGGATTTTGATCCTGCGCGCTGCCCTGGTCGTCTCCGGCCTGATTCGGGGCATTCTGAGCGGTCACTTGGTCCGGCGGGGCCTGCTGGTCCTGCGCGCCCGCCACGGCGCTCCCGAAGAGAGTTAGGGCCAGAACCGCGAATCCCGTGAGAAGCTTTGAGTTAGTTTTCAAGACCCACCTCGTCTGATCGAGCAGCCAAACACCTGGCTCGACGCCTTTTATAGGGGCACGGGCGATGCCAAAGTCGGCACGAAGACGATATCGCACAAAACTTTTAATTTCTGAGGGTTGCGTGACTTGCCGGCGAACGCCGACGACGCATTCGTCTCGGGACCCGGTGGATTTCAACCACCTCCGGCTGAGGTGCACCGCCTACTCGGGCTTGTCGGGCTCGTCAGCGATGCCAATTTTCGAGAGGCGGTAGCGGAGAGCGTTGCGCGACAGCCCCAGCAATCGCGCGGCCTGGCTCTTGTTGCCGTTCGCGCGGCGAAGGGCTTCGCGAATCATTTCGTCCTCCCATTGCTCGATGGTCTGGCCTTCAGGGAGGAACGGCGCGGCATCCGATGTGGCCCTGCTGCGGCGCTCGGTGTCGAGATGGATATCGGAGGGCTGCAAAATCGGGCCCTCCGAGAGCGCGACCGCACGCTCGATAATGTTTTCGAGCTCGCGCACGTTACCCGGCCAGTGAAAAGCGATCAGCATGTCCATCGCTGCAGGCGCAAGGCTGGTGATCTGCTTTCCGGATTGTTGCGAAAAACGGGCAAGGAAGAGCTTCACAAGATCCGGGATGTCTTCTTTGTGCTCGCGCAGGGGCGGAATGTCGATTGGAACGACGTTCAAACGATAGTACAGATCTTCGCGAAATGTGCCTTCTTCAAGGGCGGCGCGGAGATCGCGATTCGTAGCGGCAACCAGTCGGACGTCGACTTTGATCGTTCGCGTTCCGCCCAACCGCTCGAATTCGCGCTCCTGAAGAACGCGCAGCAACTTTACCTGCGTCGCGGCCGGGACGTCGCCAATTTCGTCCAGGAACAACGTGCCTTTATCGGCCAGCTCAAACTTTCCGGGCTTGCTGGTCACAGCGCCGGTAAATGCTCCCTTCTCGTAGCCGAAGAGTTCGCTCTCAAGCAGATTTTCAGGAATCGCCGTGCTGTTGATCTTGATGAATGGGCCTGAAGGGCGGCGGGATTTCTGGTGGATCGCGCGCGCGATCAAGTCCTTGCCGACGCCGCTTTCACCGCCGATCAGCACCGTGGATTGCGTCGGAGCAACACGTTCGACGGTGGCTAGCACTTCCTGCATCTTCGCGCTGCGCGCGACGATGTTCGGATATTCATATCGTTGCCCCAGCGCCTCGCGCAGCGTGCGATTTTCTTCCTTTAGCCGGCGAACATCGAGCTCCTTGTGGACGACCATGCGCATTTCCGCGAGCGAGAACGGCTTCAGGACGTAATCGCTCGCGCCGGCCTTCATCGCTTCGACGGCGGTTTCGACGGTGCCAAAAGCCGTCATTACGACGACAGGCAAATTTGCGTTTTGGCGTTTGACAGCATGAAGAAAATCGAGGCCGCCCATGCCGGGAAGCTTCAAATCCGTCAGGACAAGATCCACTTGCGATTGGCGGAGGAGGTCGAGGCCCGTCTCGGCGTCCGGCGCGGAGACCGTTTGAAAGCCGTCCTCGCTCAAATTGAGCTCGAGAAGACGGCGCAATTTGGATTCGTCTTCGACAATCAGAACGGTTGCCATGAATTTAATCGCCGGCTACGCGAGCCGCTCGGCCACGCGGCGTATCGTCCGTTGGCGCAATCGCGGGGAGGAACACCGAAAAACAGGCGCCAGGACCGTCCGATTTTTCCAGGCGCAGGGCGCCGTGATGCTCATCCACGATTTTGGAAACGATCGCCAGTCCCAAGCCGACGCCGCCTTTCTTCGAAGTTACAAACGGATTAAAGATCTGCTCTCTCAGTTCTTCCGGCACGCCAGGACCCGAGTCCGCAAACCGAACTTCGACGCCGGGAATGCGATCGCGCTGCGCACGGCGAATGGCGACGCGCAGAGTTCCGCCATCGGTCATCGCCTCATAGGCATTCTGCGCCAGGTTGACAAAAACGCGCTCGCAAAAATCCTCGTCGATGGGAACCAAGGGAAGAGAGGGTTCGTACGCGCGCTCAACACGGATTTCGGGGCCGCTCCACTGTGCCGCGACGCTGTGCAACGCGCGATCCACCAATTCGACCATCGACTTCGGCTCCAGATCGAGATGCAACGGGCGCGCGAAATCGAGAAAGCGCGTCACCAGAGCGCTCAAGCGATTTACTTCGCTCGAAATGTAACTCGCCAGTTCGCTGGCCAGCGGATTGGAGTCTTCCAGTTTCTGCTGAAGCATTTCTGCCGAGCCCTTGATCACGCCAAGGGGGTTACGAATTTCATGCGCGAGCCCGGCGGATAGCTGTCCGAGAGCTGCGAGTCGCTCCGAACGGCGCGCTTCTGCTTGAATCTGCTCGAGGCGCCGGTTCGTTTTTTCCAGCTCTTCCGCGACCACCTGATAGCGACGCGTTTGCCGGCGGTTTTCAACCGCGAAGCGATTCACGATCAATCCAGCGAGAAAAAAGAAGAGAATCCGAATCGTCAGCTCGGTGATGGCGGAGGCCGTCAGCTCGTATTGCTGCAGCGCGGGATAGAGATAAGAGCAGTACGCCGCCGAGGCGAACGCGGTCCAGAGCAGTGTGCCCCACGGCCCGTAGTAAATTGCCGCCGTTACGACCGGCAGGTAATAAATCGGATAGTAGCTGCTCGTGATGGCGACTTCACCGGTGTGGTCGAGCAGAAGCGTCGCCAGCAAAATCTTAAGCAGAACGGAGTAGGCGCGGCCGCGCGAGGGGGAAAAGGCGATCAGCCGCCCTTCAGCAAATTGCAGCACTGCAATCGCTACAAGAATCAGCTGTTTGTGGATTTCATTGACGGGAGGAAGCACCGCGAGGCCCGCGAGGAATGCGAGCCACAGCAGGTCCATCCAGGTAAATTTTTCGCGTTCGGCAAGAAACATGGAGTGGAAGAAAAACGCCGGTCGATCGAACGAAGCTGCTCCAACAAGATCCGGCCGCGCGGCCGTTTGAATCGCTTGGCCGCTCCGCCGGTTGTACGCGTCAGTTCTAGCTTATATGCGCAGTTTCGTCCATCGCTTCGCGAGCATGAAACCTGGAACGCCGGCGATTAATGGCTCGGCTTCGACGAAGGCCTCGACATGTGATTGTTCTGGAACGACGGCTTCGGCGCCGATTCGCGAGGCGCCGGCTGGCTGCGCTGCGCTGGTTGTGACTGCTGGCGCTGCTGCCACGAACGGAATTGCTGATTTTCCTGCTGCACCTGGTCGTTCGTCTTGGGCTGCTCCGGTGGTGCAGGTCTGACGTTTGGATTGGTCACCGCCGGCCTGAACGGCTGAAAGCCGTTCGAAGGCGCCGAGGGTTTGGGCGTCGGCTCGGGCGCAGTTTTCGAGCGAAGCGCATCAGTTTCGGCCGAAGTCAGCGGCTCGCCGGGATGCTGCTGCAACGCGGACTGCTTTTGTTCGAATGAGGGCGCGGGCGTTGATGGCATTCGCTTCGCGACAACCTGCCGGTTCAAAACGGCAGCCGGCGGCCTGACCGATGCTTCTCTCGCAGCGCCCGTTATGCTCGTCTTCGTCGGAGCAACCTGAGCAACTCTCCAAACCGGCCCGCCGTGCGCAAGCGTTTCGGCGGCTGCGCGGTCGAAATTTGCAGCCACGGGACGCGAATTGACGAAAGTGTCGCGGGAGACAGCGGTGATGCCGTTCGCCACGTGCTGATTGGCGTAAGTGATATTCGTCACGCTCTTGTTGGTTCGGTAGTTGTCGTAGACGTTGGTGATGCTGGCGACGGTGACTCGCGTATTCGTGATGTTGATGTTGTTCACGTAGAGGCGGCTCACATGGTAGCCGGGCACAAACACTTCACCCGGCGCAAGCGCGAACCAGCCAATCGGACCCGCGCCGACGGAAGCCGACAAACCGCCGCCGACGAACGCCACAAAGGCCGGAGCCCAGAACGGGTGAGGCACGATCGGCCCGGGCACCCAGCACCAGCGTTCGCCATAGAACGCCCACCGGCCGTAATGAAATGGCGCGAAGCCCCATGGCTCATCATCTACCCACGTCCAACCCCACGGGCTGACCCATACCCAATGTCCGAAGCGGTACGGCGCCCAGTCTGCGGCGATCCCGTTGGGCACCCAGACCTCGCCGCAAGCCGGCACCACGCTCCACGAGCCGTTGTCATCCAGGTCTTCGTAGCCGGTCGCTTCGGGGGAAACGTAGCGGACGGACGATACGTGATCTTCCGTCGTATCGCGCGAGAAGCACCACTGGTCGAAATCGTCGGCCGCGGGCATATCCTCGAGCGCATATTGCAATGTGTCGGTTCCCGAAAAGCGCGCCTGCTGATCGGAGATGATTGTGTAATTCTGGCCGCCGCCGGTGGCCTGAGCCTGCCCGGTAAAAACGCTGACGACGGTTTCATCGCCGTTTTCATTGGTATCAATCCGGTATTCGCCGATGCGCAATAACGTTACGGCCAGGTTCGGCGCATCAACTTCAAAAGTTTGATTGTCATCGAGATGACGCAGGCGGATCAGCACGGTGCCCTCAGATAGCTGAAGCTGGACGGCATCGTCGTTCAGCTCGAGGAAATTAATGCCCGTGTTCTGGTCAATGCGGATGGCGGTCGAACCGATGTGCAGTTCGGCACGGGATTCTTTGTCGGCCCACAACCGGTCGCCGGTCGTCATCGGCCGGTTTTGCTCGGGCGTAACCCAATCCTGCTCGCCGCTGGGCTCGAAGGAAACTGAGCCTTGCAAGAAATTCAGGCGAGCGACGCGGCTCGGTGGATCGTCATCGGCTCGCGCCGTGGAAGCAAGTCCTGCGACAGCGAGCCATGCAAACAGAAGCGCCGAAAGAGCAATGCGAAAGTTCCTCATGATCGATTCTCCCGTGTACACCCAACATGAAAATGTCACGCCCTTCGCGTGAGGCCCTCTCGTCCATCGACCGCACGAACAAGCGCATTCCTGCATGCTAACCCAATCTCTAAAACACTAAATCCGCGGCAAAGTTTCTCGCGGATGCGTGCCGCACATCGTAACCGGCGCACATCGTAACCTAAGATGCGCGGCGCAGTCGCTCCGGCAGCTTAGTCGAGCCCCTTGCCGTGCAGAAACTCGTGAACGACGTCGGCTGCATCGCGATGTTCGCCATCGACGGCAAAATTCATTCGCTGCATTTCCTGGCCGGTAATTTCTCCGGCCAGTTCAAGAAGCGCTGCTCGCGCTTCTGGGTGCTCCTCAAAAGCGCGCGCTCGCGCGACGGGAACCGCTTCGTATGGCGGGAAATATTGCTTGTCGTCTTCAAGAACTGTCAAATCGCGGGCCGCGAGCAGTCCATCGGTCGAATTCCCTGCAACGATGTCAACCTGCTTGTCCAGGAGCGCGCGATAAAGAAGGCCCATGTCCATAATGCGCGGAGGCGATGCGAAACGCAGGCCATAGACCGCGGCGAGACCCGCATATCCGTCCGGACGCTCCATGAACTCGTAACCAAATCCCGCGCGCCATTGGGGCGCGTACGGCGCGGCTTGCGACAACGTGCGAATGCCGAGGCGACGCGCGTCTGAGCCGCGCACGACGATCGCAAATGTGTTGTTGAATCCGAGCGGCGGCGTGACCACGAGATTAAATCGCTCTGCGTACTCATCGTGGACGCGCTCGAATGCCGCAGCGCGATCCGTGATCGGCGGGTCTTTCAAAATGGCCGTCAACGCGGTGCCCGTGTATTCGACGTACGTATCGATGCGCCCGGCGAGCAGCGCCTGCTGGCAGATATAGGTGCCGCTGAGGTAAAAGCGGCGAACAACGTGCAAATGCGTTCGCGCTTCCAGATGTTGGGCAATCAATTCGCCAAGAATGGCCTGCTCGGTGAAATTCTTCGACCCGACGACGAATTCGTCGCGACGCGCCGTGCCGCATGACGCAAGCGCGAGCATCGCAGAAATCGCCGCGGCAGCCGCGAAACGAGAAGCCTTCATCTGGCACGCACTCCCAACTATTGCGCGAATCGAAAGCGCCGTTCGAGCATTCCAAGCAGAAGATCGGCGATGAGCGCGAGCGCGGCGGCAGGAATTGCTCCGGCGAGAATCACCTGATCGTTCACCATCGCGAGGCCCCGGAAAATAAATTCGCCGAGACCTCCGGCGCCGATGGCGGCAGCGATTGTGGCAATCGCGATGGTCAGGACAGTTGCGACGCGCACGCCCGCCAGCAGATAGGAGAACGCCAGCGGCAACTCAACGTGAATGAGGATCTGATTGTCCGTCATGCCCATCGCGCGCGCGGCCTCGCGAACTTTGGGATCGACGCCGGTAATTCCAGTCGCCGTGTTTCGAATGATGGGCAGAAGCGCATATAGGACCAGCGCGGCGATGGCGAGACGATCGGCGCGATCACCCAGCCACGGAACCGGCAGAAGAAACCCGAAAAGAGCGAGACTCGGAATCGTCTCGGCGACGTTCGCGGTTCCGAGTATCGGCTTACCGAGCCATGGCCGGCGCGCCACCGCAATTCCGAGGGGAACTCCTATCAGCACGGCGAGGAGCATTGCCGCGCCGACGAGCCATAAATGTTCGAGCGTGGCCGCTGCGATCTGGTCGCGATTATGGATGACGTAATGAAGAAAATTCATGGGACTCCCCTCGTTCGATGGCTATGCCGGCGCGCTGCCCATCCGGAATTCCGCGAGATACGCTGCCGCCACCGGTTCTTCTGCATGGAGGAATTCTTCCGGCGTGTAAACACCCATCAATCGCCCGGCTTCGAGAAATGCGATGCGCGTGCCGAGGAATAAAGCTTCGCGCGTGTCGTGAGTCACGAAGACGACGGTTTTTCGCAGCCGTTTTTGCAATTCCATGAATTCGCGCTGCATCTCGCCGCGAGTGAGCGGATCGAGCGCGCCGAACGGTTCGTCCATGAGCAAAATCGGCGGGTCGGCCGCGAGGGCCCGCGCTACGCCGACGCGCTGGCGCTGGCCGCCGGAAAGCTCATGCGGATACCGCTGCGCGAACTGTTCTGGATTGAGCCCGATCAGTTGCAGCAATTCCATCACGCGCGCCCGCCGGCGATCCTTAGGCCATTTATCCAGCCAGGGCACGAGTCCGATATTGCGCTCGACCGTATAGTGAGGAAAAAGTCCGGCGTCTTGTATGACATAACCGATTCGCCGGCGTAGAGGAATTGGCTCCCATTCGAGCGTAGAGCGGCCGTCAACCAGCACACTTCCGTTCGTAGGTTCGAGGAGGCGATTGATCAGGCGCAGCGCCGTGGTTTTGCCGGAACCGCTTCTCCCTAGCAGTACGAATGTTTCTCCTTCACGGATCGCAAGTTCCAGGTGATTGAGAATAATCGGACCGTTCGCGGGGCGAAAACTTACGTCGCGAAACTCGATTGCGGCGCCATTCTGGGTCTCGGCGGACATGGCCGCGAGGCTAGCAAGCGCGCGCGGACACTGTCAAACCGGTGGACAACGGCGCTGGCTTCCTGTGTGCGATCACTACGGTCGAATCACCGTGTGCATTTCGCTTGCTCTTGCTTCTGCGTCCGCGATATAAGCGCGCCACTGCATTTTCTCTTCACTGCGGAGATGATCGCGATGGGTGCATCCGTTCCGAGCGCCGGCGAACCGGGCCCGCCGAAACAGAGAAGCTGGCTCTGGAACAAAGACCTCGCAGCGATTCCGCTCGCGCGACGCACCTGGGGCACCTACAACTACGCCGCGCTGTGGGTGGCCATGAGCGTGAACATCCCCACGTACATGCTCGCGAGTGGAATGATCGCGGGCGGCATGAATTGGAAGCAGGCGATCTTCACCGTATTCCTCGGCAACGTGATTGTTCTTATTCCCATGCTCCTGAATGCGCATGCGGGCGCGAAATACGGGATTCCCTTTCCGGTTTTCGCGCGCGCATCGTTCGGCGTGCTTGGGGCAAACATTCCTGCGGTGCTTCGCGCGCTGGTGGCCTGCGGGTGGTTCGGAATTCAAACCTGGATTGGCGGCGAGGCGATTAACACGCTGATCGCGGCGCTCGTGCCTTCGTGGAATCATCCATGGCTTTGCTTTTCTTTATTCTGGCTGCTGAATCTGGCGGTCATACTGCGAGGAATTGAAACGATCCGGTATCTGCAAGGAATCGCCGCGCCCGCGCTCCTGATTCTGGGACTCGCGATGCTCGGCTGGGCGTATGTGAAGGCCGGCGGATTCGGCCCGATGCTTTCGACTCCGTCGAAATTTCATTCGTTTGCCGAATTTTTCGAGTTCTTCGTGCCTTCGCTGACGGGCGTCGTGGCGTTCTGGGCTACCGTGGCGCTGAACATCCCCGATTTCACTCGCTATGCGAAAAGCATACGAGAAGAAGAGCTAGGCCAGGCGCTCGGCCTGCCGGCGACGATGACGCTCTATTCATTTATCGGCATCGCCGTCACGTCGGCCACCGTCGTCGTGTTTGGCGCCGCGATTTGGGATCCGGTGGTCGTCTTGAGCCGGCTCGGTAACCCGATTGCCGTGATCGTCGCGATGCTTGCGCTGCTCGTCGCGACGCTCAACGTCAACGTTGCGGCAAACGTTGTCTCGCCGGCGAACGACTTCTCGAATCTCTACCCGCGGCGAATCAGCTTCAAGATGGGCGGCGTGATTACCTGCATCGTCGGACTGCTGATGCAGCCGTGGAAGTTGATGTCGAGTTATGGCAGCTACATCGTTGGGTGGCTGATTGGCTATTCGAGCTTTCTCGGCCCGATCGCGGGAGTGATGATCGCCGACTATTACGTCTTGCGGAAGAAGATCATTCTCACGGAAGACCTCTACGACCGGCATACTTTCTACGAATTCTCACACGGATTCAACTGGCGTGCGATTGGAGCGCTGGCTGCGGGAATCGTCGTCGCACTCTCGGGCCTGAAGATCAATGCGCTGAGCGGGCTCTACCACTATGCCTGGTTCGTCGGCTTCGGAGTTTCGTTCGCCGTTTATCTGGCGCTGATGCCCCGGCCGCGCGAATGATTTCAAGCTTGCGCGGCAACGCGGGCGCGCTTCGCAGTTTTGCTCAGATATTTTCGAATGGCGCGCAACACACTCAAGAGCATCGCCGGAGTCAGCTTGCCTGTGAACGTGTTCTGCTGGCTGGGATGATAGGAAAAAAACAAGCGCGGCAATCCTTCGGGCAGGTCGTAAATCGCGCCATGCTGAAATGGATAAGCGGAAAGCCGCTGGATCGCGCTGCTGTCTTTCAGTAGCGCGAGGTAGGCTTTCATCGCGATGCCGCCAAGCGCGAGTACCGCTCGCGGCCGGATCAGCGCCAATTCACGCTCGAAAAATGGCCTGCAATTCGCGAGTTCGCTCGGCAGCGGCTTGTTCCCTGGAGGAACGCAGCGAAGCGCAGCTCCGATGTACGCGTCTTTTAATTCCAATCCATCGCCGCACTTTACGGAAGTGGGCTGGCTCGCGAATCCTGCGCGATGCAGCGCGTGGTACAGAAAATCTCCCGAGCGGTCGCCCGTAAACACCCTTCCGGTGCGATTTGCGCCGTGTGCAGCCGGAGCGAGACCCAAGATGTATAAGCCCGCATGCGCGTCGCCGAATCCGGGGACCGGCTTGCCCCAATACTTCCAGTCGCGGAATGCAAATTTCTTTTTCTCGGCAACCGCTTCGCGATAGGCCACGAGGCGAGGGCATTTCCGGCATCGGACGATCCGCTCGTCCAGAGCTTCGATGCTGCCGATTTGTGTGAGTGCGCCGTACATGTTTTGCAAAGTGTACACCGCGGGCCCAACCGCAACTTTCACGCCGTAGATTCAGTCTAATGGTAAGGTACGCGGAGTTCAAACGAGGGCGCATGGCACCCAACGCCGAAAAAATTGCAATTCTTGAGACGGATGATTCTTCGCGCGCAACGCTCGTAGAGCTGCTGCGATCTGCAGGCTACGAGACCCAGGCGTTGTCGCCGAACGCGGATGGGGCCCGGCAAGCGCGCGAATCCGGCGCATCGCTCGTGCTGCTCGATCAGAATCTCGCATGTGTGGATTGCCGCGAACTGCTGGCCGAGTGGAAAGGCGCGGCGTCCACTCAATACATCCCAGTCATTTTGATCGTAGAAGGATCGGCGCCGGAACGCAGTTTGGCTCTCGATCTTGGCGCCGATGATGCCCTCTCGCGTCCATTCAATACAGGAGAGTTGCTGGCACGGATTCGAGCGCAATTGCGTTTGAAACGTGCCGCGGATTCGCTCCGGGATAAAGCCCAGGTCGCTCAGGAAGGGCAGCAGATCGCGCATACGGCATTCGAAGCACTGGCCGTGACCGAAAAAATGACCAAGGACGCATTTTCAACCGAACGCGCGCTGAAGATCGGCGTTGCGGCCATATTCGTCATCGCGGCGGTTATGGCCGTCACGTTTTTTCTCTTTTCTCACAGCGCCAAGAAGCAGCAGGACTACGCCACTGCCGTGATTCGACGGCTTGGCGGAGGCCCGATCCGGCAGCAAGATTTGATTGCGAACGCCCGCAAATTGCGGGAACAGTCCCCGGCGTCGAGTGTGGGCGAAACGAGCCAACGCAGTGATTTGCAAAAGCAAGCAGACCAGCTGAAAGCACAAATGGCGAATGCTGATTCGAAGGAACTCGACGATCTGCAGCGCCAGCTAGCCGAAACGAACGCGCGATTGAAGAAAGTTGAAACTGCGGGAACCGCAGCGGAAGGAATCATCGGCACGAACGAGCCAAGCGTTTGCCTGCTTCACGTGGCCGTGGCCTTCCGTGAGAAGGAAAGCGGGCTCCGGTTGAAATACGCGGGAATCAATCCACAGGGTGAGCCGCTTCAGGACAGCGACGGAAATCCTGTTTTAACGCTCGAAGGACGCGGACCGGAAGTGCGCCTCGACGTTTTTGGGACCGGGTTTCTCGCAGGGCCCGAGGGCCGCGCAATAACGAACCGCCACGTCGCGCAACCCTGGTGGAAAGACGATCAGATGAGCACGCTCGTGAACCAGGGCTTTCAACCCGAAATCGCGACGATTCGCGCCTATTTTCCCGGCGATCCCCGCGCGTTTCACGCCGAGATCGAAAAAATCTCGGACGATACCGACCTCGCTTCCATGCGCGTCGATCTTCAGGGGCTCAGCCGGCCGGTGCTGTCGGTGGATCGCAACAAGAACGCCGCAAAATCCGGCGAGCCCATCGTTCTGATCGGCTATGCAACAGGTCTCGCCGGCATTCTCGCGCGGGCCGACGAGAGTTCAGCGCAACAGATCCTGACGAAAGGCGATGGCGACGTCTCCGCGATTCTCGATGAGCTTGCGCACCGCAACCTGATTCATCCCATCGTCACGCAGGGCCACGTAGGCGACGTTCTGCCGGACAAGATCGTCTTCGACGCCCAGACGACCTCGGGCGGCTCGGGCGGTCCGCTGCTCGATGCGGACGGCAAGGTGATCGGCGTGACATACGCCATCTTGAGCGGATTTGGCGGCTCGAATTTCGGCATCCCCGCTCGCTTCACCGGGCCGCTACTCGGTGAACCATAGAACGAGTTGCCGGCTCCATCGCAGGTCGAAATTCCAACCTCTGAAAATGGCGTCCACTGCCGCCTCAAATTGACAACCTCGGCGCGCCCTACTAGCATGCTTCCAGCGATTTTCCCTGCCTTGGCCGGGAAGTGTCCCGACTGCGTATGAACGCTGGAAACAATTCGGGGAATACCCTTCTGCGCATCGTCGAAAAGCGGCAAGAAACTGTGGCGCACCGGAAACGCGTGCTGCCGCTCGTCGCGCTGAAATTTGCAGTGGAGAAAAAAGCGCCTCCCGTGCGGGATTTCGCCGCCGCGCTCACGGCGAATCGCTTGAATGTGATTGCGGAGCTGAAGAAAGCTTCACCGTCGCGCGGAGTGATTCGCGAAAATTTTGCGCCCGCTCAACTTGCGGCCGAACTTGCTGATGCGGGAGCTGCAGCGCTGTCGGTTCTTACCGAAGAGGATTTCTTCGCAGGCTCGCTTGCGTTTTTGAAAGAGGCGCGCGCGGCAACGTCCGTCCCAATCCTGCGAAAAGATTTCATCTTCGATCCGTGGCAGGTGTGGGAGGCGCGCGCGGCCGGCGCGGATTCGTTTTTGCTCATTGTGGCGATTCTGAATCAGGATTCGCTTTTGGAGTTGATTGGCCTCGGGCGGGAGATCGGAATGGAGCCGCTCGTGGAGGTTCACACGCGCGAGGAATTGGGACGCGCAAGCGAAGCTGGGGCACGAATCGTCGGCGTGAATGCGCGCGACCTGACAACGTTTGAGGTCAGCCTCGATCGGGCGCTCGAGCTTGCCGGCGAAATCCCGGAAGAGTGTGTCGCCGTGGCCGAATCCGGCATCCATTCGAACGAAGACCTCGTGCGGCTTTCGCGCGCAGGCTTCGATGCATTTCTTATCGGCGAATACTTGATGAAACAGCTGCATCCAGGCGAAGCGCTTCGTCAGATTCTCGCGGCCTCGGAACTGAAAACGGCGAGGCCCTGACGGCGGCACGATGGTGCGCGTCAAGATCTGCGGGATCACCAGCTGGACGGACGCGCGGCGATCCGTGGATGCAGGCGCGGACGCGCTCGGCTTTAATTTTTACAAGCAGAGTCCGCGCTACGTCGCGCCGGCCGAGGCGCGCGTAATTGCGCGACGCCTGCCGCGCCATGTTCTGACGGTCGGCGTATTCGTCAACTCGCCGTTCGCGGCGATTCTTAAGATTGCGCGCGAAGTGGACTTGAATCTTTTGCAGCTGCACGGAGATGAATCGCCGGCGGATGTGCGTCAACTGAGCACATATTTTCCGATCGTGAAGGCGTTCCGTGTGCGCAACGGATTCAAGGTCAGTCAGCTGGCCCGCTTTCAAGCCGCGGACGCGTTCTTGCTCGACGGTTTCGATCGCCAGTTGCGCGGCGGCACGGGCAAGACATTTGACTGGCGCGTGGCGCGGGCGGCCAGGAAATTCGGTTCCATCGTCATCGCAGGCGGTCTGACGCCGGAAAATATAGCCGACGCGATTGCGGAAACCGAGCCGTTTGCCGTGGACATTTGCAGCGGCGTCGAGGCAAGTCCCGGGAAAAAGGATCCTGTGCGACTCAAGGCATTGATGAACGCGGTGGATCGCGCGAAAAAGGCCCTTCGGCATGAACGCTAACGCAATCGCCGTGCCCGACCATCGTGGCCGATTCGGCCCGTACGGCGGGCGCTATGTGCCGGAAACGCTGATGGCGCCGCTTGAAGAACTCGAGCGCGCTTACTCCGAAGCGCGCAACGACAGCTCGTTTTGCGCGGAACTCGCCGATCTCCTCCACAATTTTGCCGGCCGCCCGACCCCGTTGCAATTTGCCGCGCGCCTTACGCAGCACCTTGGCGGTCCGCGAATTTATTTGAAGCGCGAGGACCTTCTCCATACCGGCGCGCACAAAATCAACAACTGCATCGGCCAGGGCCTCCTCGCCGTGCGAATGGGGAAAACGCGAGTCGTAGCCGAAACCGGCGCCGGGCAGCATGGCGTCGCGACGGCCACCGTTGCGGCGCGGCTGGGCCTCGTTTGCAGGGTCTACATGGGCACGGAAGACATGGAGCGGCAAAAGCTCAATGTTTTTCGGATGCGGCTTCTCGGCGCCGAAGTGATCGGCGTGAATGCAGGCAGCCGCACGCTGAAGGACGCGATCAACGAAGCCATGCGTGATTGGGTCACGAATGTCCGCTCGACGCACTACTTGCTCGGCTCCGTTCTGGGCCCGCATCCATATCCCGCGATGGTTCGCGATTTTCACAAGATCATCGGCGAAGAAACACGCGAACAGATTTTGGCCGCCGCGGGACGCCTTCCGGATCACTTGTTTGCGTGCATCGGCGGCGGCTCGAATTCAATCGGGCTTTTTCACGCATTCTTGAGCGACTCAGCCGTGAAGATGACCGGCGTCGAAGCCGGCGGGCGCGGACGATCTCTTGGCGAACACGCCGCGCGGCTCGCTTCCGCATCTGGTTTTTGCGGTGGACGGGCAGGCGTGCTGCAAGGAACCTACACCTACATTCTGCAAAACAGTGACGGCCAAATTGCGACTACCCATTCGGTTTCTGCCGGCCTTGACTATCCGGCGGTCGGGCCCGAACACGCGTGGCTTGCCGATACGCATCGCGCGGAGTACACAGCCGCAAGCGATGATGAGGCGATCGCCGCAGCCAAACTTCTCGCGCGCATTGAAGGAATTATTCCCGCGCTCGAATCCGCGCACGCCATTGCCGAGCTTGTTCGCCGCGCACCGAAAATGAATCCGAGTGAAATCGTGATCGTGAATCTATCGGGACGCGGCGATAAAGACATGGAAACGCTCTCGCGCTATGTCTGAAGCGGCTAAATCCGCGTCGCGGGAGATGCCGGCAGCACCGGGCCGAATTGCGCACCGCTTCGCTGAACTCGCACAGCGCGGCGAACTGGGCCTGGTCGCCTATCTGACGGCCGGCGATCCTACGCTCGCTGCGTCCGAAGAGATCGTGCTGGCGGCGGCCGAGGCCGGCGCCGACGTGATCGAACTTGGCGTGCCGTTCAGCGATCCGATGGCGGACGGGCCCGTCATTCAGCGCGCCAGCGAGCGAGCGCTTCGCAGCGGCACGACCCTTGCCGGAGTTTTGCAACTCGCCGCGCGAATTCGATCGAAAACGGACGTGCCGCTCGTACTATTCACTTACTTCAATCCCATTCTGCAAGCCGGACTGGAAAACTTTGCGCGCGAAGCGGCTGCGGCTGGGGTGGATGGCGTCCTCGTAACGGATTTGACGCCAGAGGAGGCCGATGAATACCGCGCCGCCATTCGCAGCCACGGCCTGGACACGATTTTTCTCGCGGCGCCAACCTCCACCGATGGGCGGCTCTCCTTGATCGCCGCAGCGACCACCGGTTTTCTGTATCTCATTTCAAGAACCGGAGTGACGGGCGTTCGCGACGCGCTGCCTGAAGATCTGCCGGCGCAGGTGCGTCGCGCAAGGGCGGCAACGGGCCTGCCAATCGCGGTGGGGTTCGGGATCTCGCTGCCGACGCACGTCTCCGTCCTCGGCGGGATTGCCGATGCCGCGGTGGTGGGATCGGCGCTCGTCGCGCAGGTGGAAACGTCTGCGACGACGAAAGCGGCGGCAGATTCTGTGAGCGATTTGATTCGATCTTTGAAACGCGCGGCTCGCACAGGAGTGAGCCGGCGCGGAAGCGAGCTCGGGGGCGGACAAACAACGTGAGCATTGATGATTGGCGTCGCCGTATCGATGAACTCGATCAGCAGTTGGTGAAACTTTTGAATGAACGGGCGCAGTGCGCGCTCGAAATCGGGCACGAGAAACATCGAATGGGACTGCCCGTGTACCAGCCCGAGCGCGAAAATGAGATTCTCTCGAACGTCGAGCGCGTCAACACCGGGCCGCTGGCCGACACCGCAGTTCGGCGATTGTTTGAAAGAATCATTGACGAAGCGCGGGCTCTCGAGCGCGCTGTGCAGCGTGACGACACGGCAGCAGAGAACGCGAAACGCGGCTCGGATACGAAGCCGGGCTCTTAGGCGAGCGCACAAGAACGGAAGGACTTGGGGAGATACTGGAATGGTTGTGGTCATGCAAGCAGGAGCCTCGGGCGAACAGATTCAGCACGTGATTGACAAGCTCGTGGCATGCGGATTTGACGTACATCGATCGACCGGCGAATCGCACACGGTGATCGGTGCGGTGGGCGTCCATCCGGATTTCGATCCGCGCGATATTGAACTGCTCGACGGCGTGCGCGAAGTCGTCCGCATCACGCAACCCTACAAGCTCGCCAGCCGGGCGTTTCGTCCCGAAGGCACGATCGTAAATGTTGGAAAAGGCGTGCGCGTCGGCGGAACGGAAATAGTCGTCGCGGCCGGCCCGTGCGCCGTCGAGTCGAAGGCGCAGATCGATTCGGTGGCCGAATCGGTGTCGCGTCTCGGCGCGAAGCTTTTGCGAGGCGGCGCGTTCAAGCCGCGCTCATCGCCCTACACGTTTCAAGGTCTCGGCGAGCCGGGCCTTAAGATGATGCGCGAAGCCGCCGATCGCAACGCGCTGCTCGTGGTCACGGAAGTGATGGACCCTTCGCAATTGGCGCTGATTCTTGAGTATGCCGACGTTTTGCAGGTAGGCGCGCGAAACATGCAGAATTATCACCTTCTTCGCGCACTGGGCGAGGTTCGCAAGCCGGTATTGCTGAAGCGCGGCATGTCCGCGACGATCGAAGAACTGCTGCTCAGTGCGGAATACATCATGGCTGGCGGGAACTACGACGTCATTCTTTGCGAGCGCGGAATCCGCACGTTTGAGACGGCGACGCGCAACACGCTCGACATCGCCGCGATACCTGTCATCAAAAAGCTATCGCATCTGCCCATCCTCGCCGATCCTTCCCATGGCACGGGACGTCGCGACAAAGTTGCGCCCATGGCGCGCGCGGCCATCGCCGCAGGCGCCGATGGATTGCTCATCGAAGTCCATCCCGACCCCGAACACGCATTGTCCGATGGCGCGCAATCCCTCTTCCCTGATCAATTCGGCAAACTGATGGGCGAGTTGCGAATCATCGCGCCGGCCGTTGGCCGCCGCATGGCGTAGCCGATGCTCCAGCCTCCATTTCGCCGCGTCGCAATTCTCGGTACCGGCCTGATCGGCGGCTCATTTGGCCTGGCGCTGCGCAGCAAGCAACCAGACATCACGATCATCGGCTGGGATAAGCCCGCAATTTTGGAGCGAGCGCGCTCCCTCGGCGCAATCACCGAAGCGTCGAGCGACCCCTACGAAGCGATCCGCACTGCCGGTCTCGTCTATCTTGCGCTGCCGATCAGCATGACCATCGAGATTCTTCCTGCCGTTGCAAAGGCGGCTGCGCCAGATGCGCTCGTCACCGATGCCGGCAGCACGAAAACCACAATCTGCCGCGCCGCCGCCGGCGCATTTCGAGAGCGCGCACGATTTCTCGGCGGACATCCCGTCGCCGGCCGCGAAGTTTCAGGAATCGAGAACGCAACCGCAGATCTTTTCAACGGCGCGCGCTACGCATTGATCGCGAGAGAGGGCGACGAAGACGTTCGCGTCCAGAAATTCGCGGACTTGATGCGAAGTATCGGCGCTGAGCCTGTATTCCTCGACGCGGAAACACACGATTGGGCGGCGGGAATCGTATCGCACGTGCCGCAGCTCATGGCCGTGGCGCTCGCGCGCGTTGTGCTGGACGAGACTGACGAAACGGGCTTGCCGGTGTCGCTGGCCGGACGTGGCCTGCGCGATGCCACGCGGCTCGCGGGAAGTCCTTACGACGTATGGCGCGATATTTGCCTGACCAACACGGACAACATTTCTCGCGCTCTCGATCGCGTCGCTCAAGCGATTGAGCACCTGCGCACACATCTCGCCAGCAAAGATCTCGCCGGCGAATTCGGCGCAGCGAACGAGCTCTATAAAATTCTTCACAATTTGCAGTAGACTCGTTTGCTTCATCGCGTGCATGCGCTGGGCGCAGCGGCGCGCACCTCAGGAGATCTTCATGGATAAGCGGGTGGCCAACGCCGACGCTGCGATTGCGCGGGTCAAAGATGGCGACACGATTCTGATGGGCGGATTCGGCCTGTGCGGTATCCCGGAAAACTTAATCGACGCGTTGAAGCGCAAAGGAACGAAGGATCACACGGTCGTCTCGAACAATGCCGGCGTGGATGATTTCGGCATCGGGCTCCTCCTGCAGACGAAGCAAGTGAAGAAAATGATCGCGAGCTACGTCGGCGAGAACAAAACCTTTGAACAGCTCGCGCTGAAAAAGGAAATTGAGATCGAACTGAATCCGCAAGGCACACTCGCAGAGCGGATTCGCTCGGGCGGCGCCGGAATTCCGGCGTTCTTCACGCCTACCGGATACGGAACTCTTGCGGCTGAAGGCAAAGAAATTCGCGAGTTCAATGGGCGCCCGCACGTCCTGATTCCTTCATTGCGCGGCGACGTCGCATTCATCAAGGCCTGGAAGGGCGATCGCTGGGGGAATCTTGTGTATCGAAAGACGGCGCGCAATTACAACGCAGTCATGGCCACCGCTGCCAACTACGTGATCGCCGAAGTCGAGGAGATCGTCGAGTTGGGCCAGCTCAATCCCGATTGCATCCACACGCCGGGCATTTTCGTCGACGCGATTTTTCAAGGGACGAATTACCGGAAGCGCATTGAGCGCCGGACCGTACGTAAGCGAATCGCCTAGCCGTGGCAAGGAAACAAGGAGCACGAAACAATGCCCCCTGAAATCGACAAGCGCGAAATCATCGCCCGGCGCGTCGCCCGCGAATTGCGCGACGGCTTCTACGTCAATCTCGGCATCGGCTTGCCGACGCTGATTCCGAATTATTTGCCGCCGGGAATCGAAGTCGTCCTGCAATCGGAAAACGGGATGCTCGGTATCGGTCCGTACCCGTGGGAGGGCGAAGAAGATCCCGATCTCATCAACGCGGGCAAAGAAACGATCACGGAGATTCCCGGCTGCTCGTATTTTTCAAGCGCCGAATCGTTCGGCATGATTCGAAGCGGCCGCATCAATGTGACGGTTCTCGGCGCGCTGCAAGTGGACGAAGAGGGCAATCTGGCGAATTGGGCCATCCCGGGAAAAATGCTCAAAGGCATGGGCGGGGCGATGGATCTCGTTGCCGGCGCCCAGCGCGTCATCATCGCCATGGAACACACCACAAAAGACGGCGATCCCAAGATTGTGAAGAAATGCAGCCTGCCGCTCACCGGCGTCGGAGTTGTGGATATGATCGTCACCGAATTGGGCGTGATCGACGTGACCCCGGAGGGGCTGGTGCTGCGCGAGGTTGCGCCGGGCGTGAAGCCCGAGGACGTGCAGAAGGCGACCGAGCCGGCTCTTCGCGTTGCGCCGGATCTCAAAACGATGGCCGTCTAGCGGCCCGCAACGCGCGGGCGATAACTCTTCCGTTGCGCTCGCATGGATTGCGGCGTCCGGCTGCGCTAACATTCCGTATACCCACTCAGAGGTGAGGCATGCAGCCGAATTCGATCGTCATCGTGAGCCTGCACACGCCCAAGGAAAAAATATGGGGCGAGCTTGTCGAAATCACGACGGCCGGCATCACCGTGCGGGGCGTCGATCTGAGTTCGTTTGACGAATTCGTCCGCCAGGCCGTGCATCCGGAAGGCGATCGCATCGGGCTGGGCACGTTGTTTTTCCCGCTGCTGCGCGTGGAGCGGATCGCTCTCGATGAATCGCACGGTTCGATCCCATCGCTGGCCGAAATCTTTCACCGCAAGGTCGGACAGACAGTCGCCAGCTATCTCTCGCAATTCGCCTGATTTATGGATCGCGTCGAACTCAAGATTCCGATCGTAAAAACCCGCATCCTTACGGTGCCCAACCAGCTCACGATTTTGCGGCTGGGATTCCTGCCATTCTTCATCATCGCGATCCACTACAATCACTTCAATTGGGCATTGGCGATTTTGATCGTTGGCGGCCTGACCGACGGGCTCGATGGCCTGCTCGCTCGCGGGCTGAACCAAAGAACGCCGCTCGGCGCGTATCTGGATCCGATCGCCGACAAGCTTTTGCTCTCGTCGTCGTATTTCGTTCTGGCGTTGAAGGGCAAAATCGCGTGGTGGGTGGCCATTCTCGTTTTAAGCCGGGACGTCCTGTTGCTGTCGGTGAGCGCGGCAATTCTGGTGACGGTCGGCTACCGTCCTTTTCCGCCGAGCATTTGGGGCAAGCTGACTACCACGTGCGAGATCCTGCTGATTGTCGTGGTTCTGCTGCTGCAGATTTACCCCGAGCACTGGCTGCTGGTGGCGCGGCGTGGCGGCGCGAATCTGGTCGGGCTGTTGGTGGTTCTCTCCGGATTGCACTACGCCGTCGTTGTCGCGCGGCGGCTTAGCGCGGGCACCTGACCAAATTCGGCTAGCCAGCGTGAAAGAAACTGGCGGCCATCATCGCGAAGCTCGCGGCCAGCACAACCGCAGTTCCCCAGCCCATCGCATCCGCAATTTTTCGCTCGCGGGTGTCAGCCGGCTCGCGCGCGCTGAGGAAACGTCCGAGCAGATAGCCGGCAACGCATCCGCCGATGTGCGCGTAGTTGTCGATTCCTCGAAAGACGAAGCCCATGATGGCGATGTAAATCAGCCAGCGAATGATATTGCTGCGCAAAATTTGTAACGAGGCATTCTTCCGGCCCGCGGTCAGAGCGAGCAGCACTCCGATCAATCCCAAAAGCGCGCCCGATCCGCCTACGCTGAATTTCGCAAAAAAACTGCTCAAGAGGTATCCGGCGATTCCCGTGACAACGTAAATAAACAGGTAGCGCGCTGAGCCGTATACTTCCTCGACCAGCGGGCCCACGTCCATCAACACCCACATATTAAAAGCGATGTGCAGCAGGCTGCCGTGGAGAAATATCGCAGTGACCAGCCGCCACGGCTGTGTCAAATCCGAGTCCGGCATCAGCCCTGGAAATAGCGGAAGCGATGCGCCCAGGCGATCCAACACGCCGCCATTGATGGCTCCGATGTTGAAAAGGCCGCCCCAACCGGACGGCGGAGCGCCCAGACCACCGGATATACGAATCGTGGCTGCGAGGCTCACGCCATAGAGAACGCAACTCAGCGTCAAAATCGCGTAAGTCGCTGGTGAACTGGCCGGCATCCATCGGCTGAGCGAGCGGCTCGCGGCGGCCAGCGAAAATGTCATGCTCGCGCCGCACTGGTGGCAGCGTGTGGCCGATGCTCCCACCAGCGTCCCGCAGGCCGGGCAGAGTTTTGGCCGGCCCTGCTCTTTCTTGCTGGAGAAAATCCCGATCAATTTGTCGCGGAATCGGTCGACTTTATATTTCCAGCGTAAAGGGAGGGCCAATGGGTTTCCTTGCTACAATTTTAGCGCGTCCCTATGATACCGGAAAATGAGTGCGAAAAATTGAAACGGGATTTGGCGTGAAGTTTCGTCCGCACGCCGTGGAAAACCGCGGACAGGGTGCGGCTCATTTTCACATTCTTCGGCTCAATGGTTTCAGCTTTTTGGCCCCGGTCGTACTCTCAGCGCTCGCTATAGCCGGCTGCTCGCACCGTACTTACGTCCCGCCACAGCCCGCGCCCGTTCCGGCTGCGCCCGCGCCTTCGGGTCCACCCGCTGGAGCGCCGAAACCCGCTGCTCCCGCTCCAGCCCATCCTCAAGTGCTCGCGGGCGGATACGTCGAGGAGGGCATCGCGTCGTGGTACGGGGAGCCGTTTAACGGGCGTCGCACGTCCAATGGTGAAATTTACGACATGTATCAATTCACTGCGGCGCATCGCACGCTGCCGTTCGGCGCCGTCCTGCGCGTCACCAACCTCCGCAACGGAAAACAAATCGAGGTCCGCATCAACGACCGCGGGCCGTTCGTTGCCAATCGCGTGATTGATCTTTCGCTCGCGGCGGCGCGCGCGATCGAAATGGTGGGGCCGGGAACATCCGAAGTGCGCCTCGAAATGATCTCAGGGCCCAATCCTTCGATCGGCTTTTTTGGAGTACAAGTGGGAGCGTTTTTGGTGCAGGAAAACGCGAACAATCTAAGAGACCGCCTCGCCGCGAATTTCTCGCCGGTCAGCGTCGTTCCTTACGACTCGCCGAACGGCTTGTACTATCGGGTCCGTGTCGGCCACGTCCCCTCGGAAATAGCTGCAGGACAGCTCGCCGAACAACTTCGCGAATCGGGCCAAACCAACACATTCGTCGTGCGCCTGGACAATTGACGCGCGGGCGATCCCGAGCAGCGTATTTCAGATTGCAACCACGGTGGAGACGCGGACGGCGATTCCGCCGAAGATTCCGATTCGATATACTGGCCAACCAGCGCGCGGAATTCTCTCAATGCCAAATACACGGCACGCTCATTCACAACTCACTCTCTCGGCAAGGCCGCCGGCCGCGCGCCGTAAGTCCGGCCCGGCACTCGGAATCCTTGCCGCAGCTCTGCTCGCGGCGCTTGCCGGCTATGCGCCCGTTTCGTCCGCGCAGGCCTCACCGCCCGTCGAAATCATAATTCCCTCAAAACTCATGGCCGGCGAACCGGCCACCCTGACGGTGCTCGACGCTGCAGGCCATGTCGTGCCGCGCGAGAACATCACGTTTTCCGACGGCTCGCATACCGAAACTGATGTAAACGGCTACGCTCGCATGACCGCGCCCCAGACTCCGGGAGCGCTCATCGCGCGGCTCACTCTTCATCGTAAAATTGCCGCGTGCACGGTTGTGCTCCCGCATGCCGTGGCGCCGAAGCTCACGGTTTCACTCTACCCTTCGGTCGTCTCGATTCGCGATCCATTTGAAATTCAAGGCGAAGGCTTTTCCGGCGATGCCGGCGGCGATCGCGTCACGTTTCACGATCAACCGGCACTCGTGCTGGCAGCTTCGCCGGCGGCGCTCGTCATTCAGCTCGACCCGAAGTCCGAGCCGGGAGTTTGGACGCTCGACACGACGGCAAACGGCTTCCACGTCTGGTATGGGCTGGCAGCCATCGGAATTGAATTCACTCTCAGTTCCGAGCATCTCGCGCCCGGCGCAAAATCGAAACTTACAGTGCGCGTTCGCGGCACTGATCAACCGCAAATCCTTGAGATCACCGATCTCGCGCCGGATGTTCTGCAGTTCACTAAGGATACTGGCGAACAGTTGAAGACGCGCGGAGGCGTGGACAACTCGGCTTCGCTCGATGTGCGCGCGCTTCGCGCCGGCGATTTTTCGTTCCGCGTTCGGATACTTTCGAGTGGAGAGACTGCGGCCGATATTGCAGGCGCTCGCGCCTACCTGGAGGCAGCGCAAGCAATGACTTCGCCACAGTGGAAGCGCCGGCTTGATCCGGTCATTTCGGAATTGGAGCGGCCCAAGGCAAAGATCCCGCCCGTGCTCCAGAAGCTGGAAAAAATGATTCTGGAAGCGCCGCAAGGAGATTTCGAGGTGCTGCTCGGCGCTGCCCGCGACGCGCTGCGAGGCCACTGATTACACCGCTTTATTTCGAGCGATCTGCTTCGAGAAGCGGTGGAGCGGCTTCCGGCAGCGCGCCCTGGGCCATCTGCTCGAGCGCTCCGCGCGCGCGCTGGAGTTTTTCATCCGCCTGTTCGTAGCTCTGCCCGGCGTTGCGCAAATGCGTTCCGAGCCTTTGGTAGACTTCGGTGAACCCGCTGAGCTGCTTTTCGAGGCCGGCGAGATTCGCCATCAACTTTTTCGCGTTTTCTTCGACGCGAATCCCTCGCAGGTTCAATTCAATCATGCCGAGATGCGCGTAACACGTATTCGGCGAAACGGGAATCACCTTCTTCGATCGGCAGTAATCTTCGAGCCGGCCATACTTTCCGTCTTCGGTGAGCAAGAGCTCGTAATACACGCCCTCTGACGGAATGAACATCAGCGCGAAATCGAGCGTGAGCTCGTCGGGCAGAATGTATTTTGCGGCAATCGAATCGGCGTGCTTGCGGACCGCCTGCGCAAACTCCTTCCGCGCGTCGTCGCCGACGTCTACGAGCCTCCGGTAGGCATCAAGTGGAAACTTCGAATCGATCGGAAGTATGCGATCGCCGACGCGAACAATCGCGTCCACGATGTCGCCGGTGCTGAAACGATATTGGGTGTCAAACGCGGCGCGCGGCAGTGCGTCTTCGAGCATGCGCTCGAGCGTGACTTCGCCCAAAATCCCGCGCGTTTTGGCGCCGCCGAGAATGGTTTGAAGCGTCTGAGTTGCCGTCGAAAGTTCCCGGCCTGCCTGCTGGACTTCGCCGATCTGCTGAGTAAGCTGCCGTAATGTGTTCGTTGACTCTTCCAGGCGCGTGGCCACATCCCGCTGCGCTTGCATCGCGAATTGTCCGGACGACGCCACGCCGGCTTGAAGCTCCTGCCTCACCTGGCCGAGTTGCTGAGTGACCGTCTGCGCGAGCTGGCCCACCTGGGCCGTCAGCGTCTGGGCTTGTGTCGCGACAGTTCCCTGCATCTCCTGGCGCAGTGCGGCCATCTGCGCTTCCGATCGCCTGCCAGCGAGCCATGCGACTGCGACTACGGCCGCAAGGACCACAACCGCAACCAGAATTTCAGCTCCAGCCATAGTGCCACTCTAGCGCGAAAAGCAGGTTCGCGCGAATTCGCGCTCGCCATAAAACGAATCAGGGAGCGCCGCGCCGTTCGCGCAGCCACTCCCCGAAAAAATCCACCGCAAAACGATCCCGCATCGTGACTGCGTGTCAAAAAAGGTCAGGGCCGATTTTCGCGTCAAAATAAGGCTGTAAATCTGTTGCTTTGGTCTACGTCAAATCGGCGCCGAATGACATATAACATCGCGGGCCTACCAGTTCAATTTCAAGGCGAATTGAAACGTGCGCGGGTCGAGTGCTGCCGTCGGCTGCCCCGCCGAACACGTCGTAAGGTTGGCCGTCGGATCGCAGAGCGGATCCACGTCCGCGGCGTTGAAGCGATTCAGCATGTTGAAGCCGTCCGCAATCACCTGAACGTTCCAGCGCTCGTTGATGGAAATCGTCCGCGCAATTCGGAGGTCGATGTCGAAATACCCAGGCCGCGTAAAGTAATTCCGCGCGAGATCGCCCGTGCAGCCGTAAGGCGGCGTGGGCACGTCGGGATAGGGCCCAAACGTTGCCCCCGTCGCATCAATGCATCGCGTCGGAACGATGAACTCGTAGCCCTTGATGTATGGCGATACCGTCGGCGCCGGAAATCCGGCCGGAACCGGAGCGTTGGCGGGAAGGACCGACGGCCGGTTCGTCGAAGTGCCCAAGTCAAGGTTCGGGTCGGAACCGATCAAGACGTTGTACGGACGGCCCGACGAAATCTCCATAATCGGCGCGACCGTGAAATTCCCGAAGATTCGTCTAAACCAGTTGTCGCTCTTCCTGCCTGCCGGGCTCAGGTAAACCAGGCTCGAGATCCAACGATGGCGCTGATCGAAGTCGGAGTTGCCGCGATCGAGTTGCGGGAAGCTGTTGTCCTGCGGATTCAACAGCGTCGAAAGATCGGTCGAATCGTCAATCGAGTGCGAGTATGTCCATCCCGTAAGGAATTCGAAATGATTCGAAAAACGCTTGTTCACGGTTACCGTCAGCGCGTTGTAAACGGAATTTCCCGACGAAGTTTGCGGGTCTACGTCGCTCCACGGCACCTGCACGGGTACGCCTCCCGAAACGAATCCCGTCGGATATCCAGCCAGTTGTGCGAGGCCCAGCAGCGTCTGGTAACCCGCAGCCGGATTCGATGGGCTCACCAGTCCGGCGAACGAAGGGTTCGGCCCAGAACGCCGGAAGAAATTGAACACCGCGGGCGTGCCGATGTAGCCGACCGGCGAGCCTCCGCAATTCTGTCCGGTGAAACCAACTCCGAGAATCCCCGGCGCCACGTATCCAATACTGCCGCCGCTGGGAATGTTGTATGCGGCTCCTGTGGGCCCGCACGCCGCGTTGATCGTAGAAGGCAGGGTGACGCCGAGCGGATTGGTGCCCGGTGATTCCAGCCCGATCATAACCGCATTATTGTCGTTCGCGGTCAGCAGCGCCGGGTTGGTCACGTTGATGTTGACGGTGTGATCGAGATGCACGCCGTGTGTGTAGTTATACCCGACGCTGACCTTCAAATTCTTCGTCAGCTCGCGTTCAACCGTGAGATTTCCCTGCTCGGCATACGCATACTTGAAGTTGCTCTGAACGGGAATTGTGAATGGAAGCAAAGGCAGCGGAAAGCCGATGCCGCCATTGGCCGTCAGATAGCTCTGGCCGGTGAAAAGTGAATTCGCGAATGTCGGGTTGAAACGCTGCTGCTGCGGTTCGTAGCACATCACGTTGGGCTGCAGGGCGGAAGTCGTGCAGCCCGTGATCGCTCCCGTCAGCGTGCCTTGAAAAATCGAAGACGCGTTCAGCGCCCCAAAGTTTCCCGGATTGTCGAGCGACGCAGTCGAGGGCGCGCCCGGTCCGGCCTCGATCAGCGACGACATCGCGCCATCAAATGCGTTGGCGAGGAACGCGAGCGCCGCCGGCGGATGATCGTAGAAAAGACCGAAGCCCGCGCGCACCACAGTCCTGCCGTCGCCCCACGGATCCCACGCAATACCCAGTCGCGGCGCGATATTATGCCCGCGGAACGGCAGCCCCTGCTGAACTCCAAATGACTGCTCGGCCGCAGGGTTCAGCGTTCCGGGCGCAGCGGGAAATACCGGGTTCCAATCCACGTCGTACCGAACACCATAATTCACGGTAATGCGGCGATTCAATTTCCAGCTATCCTGCCAGAAAAGCCCCAGCATCTTGTCGTTCGTCGGCCGGTTCGAATTGCCGATCCCCTGATAAAACTCGGAAGGAATGCCAAGTCCATAGGCCTGCACCGCATTGAATGCCGGGAAATTGGTGGGAAAGCCGAACGACGAAGCCGAGAGACTCGCGAAATCGTACACACCGCCATAGTTCAATTCGAAAATTTGCGCCGCATTTGTTCCCACCGTCAAGTAATTCACGTCAGCGCCAAACTTCATGGTGTGCGCGCCTTTCGTCCACGTCAGATTGTCCGTTCCTTCCCAGCGGTGCTCCACCCGATCTTCCGTGGAGAAGGGCTCGCGGCCGAAAAAGGCGAATCCCGTGATGTTGACAGCCGGATCGCTTCCGCCCGGCAGATCCGAATAGCCGTAATGCAAGCCGCGGCGCGCGAACTGGAACCGCGCTTCGTTGAACCAGTCATCGTGGAACGAGGTAGTGTGCTGGGCGATGATGTCGAGGTCGCGCGTTTGCTGTAGCGACGTTCGATTGCCTGCGTTTTGGCCGAAGTTTTGATTCTCCGCATTCACCTGAATGCCGGTTACCAACGACGGCGAAACGCTCGCGCGAACGAAAGATGCGTTCTTGCTATCCCAGATGTGGTCCAGCTTCATAGACCAGAAGCTCGTGCCCTCTTTCGTCGGATAGTTGCCGAGAAGTGAAACGAGCCCCTGGAACGACGCCGGCAGCGGCACGGCTGATCCGATGAGCGCCGGGTCTTCCGGAAATCCGTTCAGCGACGGCGGCAGCAATCCTGTGTTTCCGAGAAGCGCCACCGCCGATGCTCCTCCGCTCAATTGCGCGGCTTCGGCGAGGCCCGCTACGGCAGGACTCCCGCTCGCGCATCCCCCCTCTGCCGCGATCGCGGCCGGGTAAAAAGCTGCCTGGCCCGTCGGGCCGCCGGTCAACAGCAGCGCTGGTGCAGCAGAACAAACACTGGCTCCGGGAACGGGGACCAGGCCGAAATTGTCGGTGCCGATATTGGTGAAGCCGGTCGCCTCCGAGCGAATCGTTTCGTACGAAAAGAAATAAAATGTTTTGTCCTTCTGGATTGGCCCGCCGAGCGTCGCGCCGGATTGCACGCGAGTGTACGACTGTTTCACCGGTGTCAAATCAACGGAGTCCGTCGCCGGGTTGAAGCTCCCCGCCACCGAGAACGGATCGCGCGCCTGCAGATCCTTTTGCCGCAGGAAGCCGAAAACATTGCCGTGAATGTCATTCGAGCCGGACTTCGTCACGATATTGACGACGCCGCCCATCGCGCGGCCATACTCGGGCATGTAGTTGCTGGTGATCACCTGGAATTCCTGAACGGCCTCCTGCGAAACCGTAGCGCGCACGCCATTCACCGAGTAATCGATGGCATCCGCTCCGTCGATGGAGATTTCATTCGTGCGTCCACGCTGGCCGCCGAAGTTCAACCCGGAAGTGGGCGCCGCGCCGATGGACGGCGTGTCGTCCGGCGCGGCTTGCGGCGTCAAGAGAGTGAAATGGATATAGTCGCGGCGATTGATCGGGAGATTATCGATTTGCGTCGGCGTGATGGTTGCGGAAACGTCGGTCTTCGAAGTGTCCACCGCAACGGCTTCTCCCGTCACAGTTACCGTCGCCGTCGTCGCTTTCAGCGAAAGCTGCGGGTTGTACTGTGCCAACGTGCCGAGCGTCAGCACCAAATTTTCGGCAACCAACTTCGCGAAGCCAGTCGAATCGACTGTCAAAGTGTAAGTGCCGGGCGCCAGTCCTACGATTCTGTATTGCCCCGCGGCATCGGTCGTCGTGCTTCGTTCGGCGCCGGTCGCGGGATTCACCACCGTCACAGTTGCGTTTGCGACCGCAAGGCCTTGCGGATCGGTGACCGTGCCCGTCAGGTTTACGGTGTTGATTTGCGCCTTCAACGGCAGCGGCAGAATCGCGAAAGTGAAACCAGCCAGAAACGCCAACATGAGGCACGCGTTTCGAAGACGCATGGACACACCTCTGAATTCCAAATTTATCGGTCTGCTCGCACGTTTTCCAATGGCCAAACGCACGCCTAGCAGGAACTGACTTGCCCTGGGAAAATCGCACACTCCTGTCGATGGCTTTTACTCCAAGCCCTGGGACGGCGCAAGCTCAATCTTGGAACGGCCGTTCGATATTGCTCAATGGGTAAGCGAATCCAAAATGTTTATCGCTGAAGCGAAAAATGCGCGCCAAGCGCAATGTGAAATCGGCGGCACAAGTGGAGAGAACAACGATCTAAGAGATCTGAACGAGTGATCCGCGCGGCGATGAAGCCTCGGGCTTAACGGTTTGCGGGCCGCGCCAATTGTCCACCACCGCGACTTGATGAACACAAGACACGGTGCAGCGGGGCGCGCAGAATTTCTGCGTGAAATATTCGCGGCGGCGTTGCTCGTCTGAATATTCAGCGAGCGGGATACCCGGATAGCCGCGCTGCTGCGAGCAATAGTGCACGAGACCGTCTTCGCAGATGTACAAATAGCGCGAACCGGCGCGGCACCGCCAGGTGTTTTCTTTCCCTGCCGCAATATTGCGCTGGAACGCGTTCACTCGCGCGAACGACTGCTTCCCGAGCGACATCACTTCCTCGAAGATTTCGCGTTCGCGCGCCTCAAGCGGCTGGAGCTGGCCGTTTCCATCGTGAATGAGGCCGATGGTTGACGTGAAACCGAGTTCAATCGCGCGGCGTGCCACGCTCAGCGCATCCTCCGGATTCTTAACGCCGCTGCCGAGCACCGAATTGATGTTCACGTGAAACTCGGCGTGTTCGGCAAGCAACTGGAGCTTGGCGTCGAGAACTTTCAGGCTCTTCTTGGAGACCTCATCGGGAATTGCGTTATCAATACTGATCTGAAGATATTCGAGGCCCGCGCGGTTGAGCCGCTCGATGCGCTCCTTCACCAGCAAATAGCCGTTGGTGATGAGCCCCGCGATGATTCCATTCTTTCGAATTCGCTGGATGATCCCATCGAGGTCGGGATGCAGGAGCGGCTCGCCGCCGCTGATCGTGATGATCGACGTCCCCATCGCGCCAAGCCGGTCAATCCGGCGGTACATCTCTTCCGTCGGCACCGGCTCGGAATGTTCGTCGAATTCGTTGCAATACGTGCAAGCCAGATTGCACCGGCGAATCGGAATTATGTGTGCCAGGAGCGGGTGCCGTGTGGAAATCAGTCCTTTCACGATCATCCGAGCCTCACGCAGCTTGCGGTGCGCCGCGAGCATTTTTCGCCGGATTGTCGTCCGCCTCTTCATCGCTCTAGCACGCTGCCACAACGGCCGCCAAACCTATCATGACCATCCGTCGAGGCGCGATTTGCCCACCCTTAATATCCTACAACATCGCCGCAGCTGCCGTAACCCTTGCGTCAACCGGCGGTTGCGGCTGGCCTCCGTGACGCTCGATTCAGGCATCTTACGAGGTATCGGAATAAGCACGGTCAGCTTGCACCGCTTATGTGCAGGTGATAGCTTGACCTTTACTTAGATTATCCGCCGTCCAAGCTGTGGACGCTCGGTCTCTCCGGGGGCTGGGGGCTACCCGCCGCGCAGGAGATTGTTTGGCTCCGTATTTTGGAAACGATCAGAAACTGCCCCACGGGCGGTTGGTACTGGTGTCGTACCTCGCCGTGGCGATGGTGCTCGTTCTTCTCTTTGGATTCTGGAAGCTCCAGGTAATCCAGGGCGGGCATTACTCCGACCTCGCTGAAAAGAATCAGATTCGCTCGATTCCGATCATCGCGCCCCGCGGAACCATGCTCGACCGTGAAGGCCGCGTCCTGGTTGACAGCTATCCTTCCTTCAGCATTCTGCTTTTGCGCGACGATCCCAAGTTATTAGAAAAGAGCTTGCCCCAGGTCGAGGAGGGACTGAATCTCTCCCATGACGACTTGAAGCAGCAGCTCGACGCCGCGAAATTCGAGCCCAAATTTCAGCCCATCGTCATCAAGCCAGAAGCCACCCAAGGCGACATCGCCTTCGTTGACTCTCATCGCGCGGATCTTCCCGTTCTCGAATTGATGATGGTCCAGCGCCGACGCTACGCGCACGATGGCTTCTTTGCCAGTGCCGCAGGCTACGTCGGTGAAGTGACGCCACAACAACTCGACAACAGCAACGGCCGCTATCGCCCCGGCGATATCGTGGGCAAAGCGGGTCTCGAGCACCAATATAACGACGCCCTCGAAGGCACCGATGGGATGCGCCGCGTGATTGTCAACAGCATCGGCAAAATGGTGCGCACTCTCGACGACATCGATGCAATCCCAGGGAAACCGATTCAGCTGACGATTGATAGCGATCTGCAAAACATCGCTGAGACTGACATGGCCGGCAAGGAAGGCGCTGTGGTCGTCATGGACCCGCGCGACGGTGAAATTCTCGCCTTCGTCAGTCGTCCCACATTTGACCCGAATGACTTCGCGGTCCGCATCGACCCGCACAAGTGGCAGGAAATGAACACCGATCCAAAGACTCCCCTGCTCGATCGCGTCATCCAGGCACAGTTGGCTCCGGGCTCCGTCTTCAAGATTGTCACCGCAACCGCCATGCTCGAATCAAAAGCGATTCCGCAGAACATGACGGTCTTCTGCCCCGGCTACGGAACGTTTTATGGCCGCGTGTTTAAATGCTGGGTCTACGGAAAATCCAGCCACGGCGTCGTCGATCTTCATAAGGCCATCACGCAGTCCTGCGACATCTTTTTCTACACTGTGGGAATGCGGCTGGGAATCGACAAGCTGTCGTATTACGCCAGTAACCTGGGAATCGGGCGCCGAACCGGCATTGATCTACCGGGCGAGGAACCTGGGTTGATGCCGTCCGAGGAATGGACGCAAAGAGTTTTTCACCGTAAGTGGTATCCGGGCGAAACGATTTCTGTTGCGATCGGTCAGGGAGCGGTCACGACGACACCAATCCAGCTCGCGCGCATGATCGCCGGGGTTGCCAGTGGAGGAACGTTCGTCCAACCGCATCTCTTGAAGAATTTCCCCAATCCCCAGGTCGATCACTTTCCACTCTCGGAAAACACCGTCCAGCAAGTCACGGATGGAATGTATGGCGTGGTCAACGAAGGCGGCACGGGCGCCGGCGTCCGCCTGCAGAACGTCGAGTTCTGCGGCAAGTCAGGTACCGCACAGGTGATCGGTTACGACACTCGCAGCCGTCTCGGAAAAGAAAAGGAATTCAAGGATAATGCCTGGTTCGTCGGATATGCGCCGCGCCGCAACCCTGAAATCGTCGTCGCCGTTCTGGTTCAGGGTGGTGGCCACGGCGCGGAAGCTGCCGCTCCCGTGGCGCGCGATATCGTGAAGGCATACTACGAAAAGAAAAACGGCGGGCTGCACCAAAATATAACGACGCAGACTCAACCCGTGCCTGAGCCCGCGAAACCTGCGGAAGCGTCTCTCGGAACGGCGCATCCATGAGAAATCGCACCGACATCCGTGACTTCGATTGGTCGCTTCTCGCGATCGTGTTCGGGATTTGCATTATGGGCATGCTCGAGATTTATTCCTCCACTCACGATAGTCCCATGGCCGGTATGCACTGGAGGCAATTCATCTGGATCGGAATCGGCGTCATCGCCATGATTGCGATCTCGCGACTCGATTACCACTTGCTGCTCGACCAGGCTCCGCTTCTCTACCTGATCGGTATCGTTGCGCTGCTGGCGGACCTGGTCATCGGGCATTCCCGGTTCGGCGCCAAGCGCTGGGTCAGTCTGGGCGGCGGAGTGAATTTGCAAGTGTCGGAGATTATGAAGTTCGTTATAATCATTGTGCTGGCTCGGTTTTTCAGCGAGGTCCGTACGGACCGGCTGACGCTGGCCGATCTGATCAAGATCGCGGGAATCGTTGGTTTGCCGGTTCTCCTCGTCCTCGTTGAGCCGGATTTGGGAACCGCGATGGTTTTGGTTCCTGCGGCAATTCTCGGCGCCTTTTTGGCAGGGATTCAATGGAAGCACGCGGCGGTGCTCGCCGCATTCCTGGCGCTGATGGTTCCAGTCGGCTGGCATATGCGGCATCATTTGAAGCCGTACCAGCAGCAAAGAATTGATACTTTTCTCCATCCCGAAGATAGTCCGCGCGGCGCCGGCTACCAGATCCTCCAGTCGGAAATCGCCGTGGGATCCGGCGGCTTTTGGGGCAAGGGCTTCGGGAAGGGCAGCCAAAATCAATTGGGGTTCGTGCCGGTGCGCTACTCGGATTTCATTCTTGCCGCGCTGGCGGAGGAACTGGGATTTGTAGGTGTGCTTGTGGCTTTGTTGCTGTATTTGGGTCTGCTGCTTCGATTGATTGATAACGCCCAGAAAGCGAAAGATCGCGCGGGAATGTTTCTGATTATGGGCGTGGCAGCAATTCTTGGATTCCATGTCTTGGTGAACTCGGCGATGGTGATCGGCTTTATGCCGGTCACAGGCATTCCCCTTCCGTTCATGAGCTATGGGGGATCCTCAACCGTGTTCTTGTTTTTGGCCCTGGGACTGGTGATGAATGTCCGCACAAGGCGCTTCGTCAACTGACCCGGGCGCGAGGTTTGCAAGTTTTGAGCTTCAAGCGCCGCGCAAAATGTCGCGGCCGCGGAAAAATACTGAATCAGAAATGCATCGGATGAAGGCAAGCAGCTTACAGCGAAGCAAATGCTTCCCGGCAAGGCGGCCTGAAGAAAGGCTCGCCCAAGCGCGGCACGCCGCCTGGCACGGCGCGATTGCCCCCCGGTGCTCGATGAGGAGTTTTCATGGCAAAGGAAATGGTAATTTCATCGACCCCGCACGAGACGCGGGTCGCGATTTTGGAAGATGGTCAGCTTTGTGAAATTTACGTTGAGCGTGAAAAGGAATTTGCTTTGGTCGGCAGCATCTACAAAGGACGTGTAACGCGCGTGCTTCCCGGCATGCAGTCGTCCTTTGTGGACATTGGCCTCGATAGCGATGCCTTCCTCTACGTAACCGACTTCCTCGAGGATATTGAGGAGCTCGATCACGTCGTCACGAGCGTCGAAGACAAAGTTCAGAAGATGGAAGACCAGGGCGGCCAGGTGTTTTCAACCGACGCCTCGGGACACACGGCCTCGCTCGAGCCCGCCGACGTCGAACCTTCTGCTCCGGCGGCAAGTGAACCGGCCGAACTGACGGCTGCGGCGCCTCAATCTGAAGGTGCGGAGTCTGCGCCGCCCGCGCATGATGCTCGGCTGCAGAATCCCCCGAGGGAATCGGACGCTGGCCAGCGCTCGCGCTCCTTCTCGGGCCGCGAACATCGAGGCTTCGGGCGCGGAGGCGGCGGAGGACGTCGCGGCGGCGGCGGCGGCCGCCACGATCATCGCGGAGGACGCCGTGACAATCGGCGCTTCGGCCGCGATTTGCCCCACTCGAAATACACTTCGAATCGCTCCTTCGAAGCTCCGCCAGAAACTGCCGGCGGCGCTCCCCCGAGCGACTACGTTCCCGTCCTGCTCCCCGGCGAGTCGCTTGCTCGCTTCAAGGACGCGCCCCCGACGCCCGTTTCTCTTCACCCGCCCGCCGAGGAATCACACGCAGACACGCGAACCTCCACGGAATCGACGGCCGGCACAGCGGAACACGCAGCCCCAACTGATCTTTACCGGACTCAATCCCCCGCGATCGAGCCGTTGCCCGGTGAGGCGCTTTCGCACGTCAGCACGGTTAGCCCCGCGGAAGCCGCGGAGGAATTCTCGAAGGCTACTCCGGGGGACGAATTCGATCATCACGCCGGGCGGGCGATTGATGAGATTGTCGCGGAAGCGAAACAGCTCGCCGCGTCGGCTGAAGCCTCGGGAGACACTCACTCCTTGACCGAAGAAGAAGCTGTCTCTCTCGCGGAGCAGGTTGCCGAAGCGCAACGCGAAGAAGCCGCCCTCGAGCGCCAAGAAAACCGCCTGCACTCGGGCGACGCCCACGAAGACTCGTTCGAACATCATGATGACCCGGGCAATGAGCTTTCCGCGGATGAATCTGCCGAAGACGAATCCGCCGCCGATTCCTCCGAAGAATCGGACGACGAATCGGACGACGTTCATTCAGAAGAGGACGTGGAGACCGAGGAAATTGCGGCCACGGGCGTGCATCACGACGCTCCGGACGCTACCGGCGACGCGCCCGCGGCATCCGAGGCTGAACTTCACGCTGAAGGCATCGCGCCACTCGAAGGCGAGAAAATCAGCGGTGAACCGCAGCCGTCGTCGGCGCGCGTGAGCACGGACTACCGCGCGCGAATGCAGCATCCTGCACGCCGGGGTCGCGGCGATCATCGCCGAGGAGGACGCGGCCGTCGCGACGAGCGTGGCGATCGCGGCCATCGCCCGCGTCCAAGCCAGGGTGGCCATCGCCCGCAATCGCGCCGCGTGCCGCTCATTTCCGACCTGCTAAAGCAAGGCCAGGAAATCATCGTTCAAATCGCGAAGGAACCGCTGGGCAAAAAGGGCGCGCGGATCACCAGCCACGTCGCGCTTCCCGGCCGCTTCCTTGTTTACATGCCCACGCTCGATCACACGGGCGTTTCGCGCAAAATCGCTTCGGCCGAGGAACGCGCGCGCCTGCGGCATCTTGTGAACGACGCCAAGGGCAGCGCCGGCGGCGGGTTCATTGTTCGCACGGCTGCCTCACAAGCAGCGCCGGACGAAGTTCGCGCCGACGTCGAATTCCTGACGCACACCTGGAGCGAAATCAAGAATCGTGCGGATCAACGCAAGGCGCCGGCTCTGCTTCACCGCGACCTCAATCTCGTCGAGCGCATTCTGCGCGACTACGTGACGCCGGACTTCACCGCGATCTGGGTGGACTCCGAAGACGAATACACGAAGGTCGTGGACTTTGTCAGCCGCTTCCAGCCCCAACTCGTCAATCGCGTAAAGCTCTACACGAAAGAAACTCCGGTCTACGAGGAGTTCGGCATCCAGCAGGAAATTGACAAGGGCTTGCGTCCAAAAGTCTGGCTGAAATCCGGCGGCTACATCGTCATCAACCACACCGAAGCCCTCGTCGCCATTGACGTGAACACCGGCAAATTCGTCGGCAAGGGTTCCACGCGGCTGGAAGACACGATTGTCCGCACGAATCTCGAAGCGGTGAAGGAAATTGTCCGGCAGATGCGCCTGCGCGACCTTGGCGGCATCATCATCGTCGACTTCATTGACATGGAAGAGCGCCGTAACCGCGAAAAAGTAATGGCCGCCATCGAGGAAGCGCTCAAGGCCGATCGCGCGCCGTCAAAGGTTCTGCGCTTCAACGAGTTCGGCCTCGTCGCCATCACGCGCAAACGCACCAAGCAGGCGCTCGAGCGCACGCTCTGCCAGCCCTGCCCCTATTGCACGGGCTCTGGCATGGTCAAGTCCATCCCGACGCTCTGCTACGAGATCCAGGCCGAAGCCCGCAAGATGGCCGCCGACGTGGAAGCCGCCAGCTTGACCCTTCGCGTGCATCCGGAAATCGCCAAAGCGCTCAAGACCCGGGAGTCGAGCCTGATGGAAGAGCTCGAAGGCTGGACCAAAAAGAGCGTCATCATCCAGGCCGATCCCACGCTTCATTGGGAGCAGTACGACATCTATTGATCCGCGGCGGGAGGAGCAGGACGCTCGTCCCCGCTGCACCCGAGGCTCCTTCAATGTCTCAGCCGGCGCAAACCTCAAAACTCCAGACGCGCACCGAGACCGACAGCATGGGTGCGATCGAAGTTCCCGTCGACAGGTATTACGGCGCGCAGACGGCCCGTTCACTGATCAATTTCGATATCGGCCGCGACACCATGCCGCCCGAATTGATCCGCGCCTTTGGCGTTCTCAAAAAAGCCGCCGCGCTCGTGAATCAGGATCTCGGCAAGCTGGCGCCGGAAAAAGCAAAACTCATCGCTCAAGCGGCGGACGAAGTCATCTCCGGCAAACTCGACGCGCATTTTCCGCTCCGCATCTGGCAAACCGGAAGCGGCACCCAGACCAATATGAACGCGAACGAAGTAATTTCAAATCGCGCGATCGAATTGGCCGGCGGCGTCATGGGCAGCAAAAAGCCCATTCATCCGAATGACGACGTCAACATGTCTCAGTCGTCGAACGACACGTTTCCGGCCGCCATGCACATTGCCGCGGCCACACAAACGGCCGAAGCCCTCATCCCGGCGGTCGAGCGCCTGCGCCATGCCATCGAGGCGAAAGCGAAAGCTTTCGCAAAGGTCGTCAAAATCGGCCGCACGCATCTGCAGGATGCCACGCCCATCACGGTTGGCCAGGAAATGTCGGGCTGGGCAAGCCTGCTTGAGCGCGACGTCGTCCGCCTTCGCGAATCGCTGTCGGGTCTCTACGAGCTGGCCATTGGAGGTACTGCGGTCGGAACGGGTCTGAATGCGCATCCGGAATTTGCCGAGCGCGCCGCGAAAAAGATTGCGGAGCTCACAGGCCTGCCCTTCCGCTCGCACCCGAACAAGTTCGCTGCCCTGTCCGCACATGATGAAATTGTCTTCGCCAGCGGCGCGCTTAAAACTCTTGCCGCCTCTCTGATGAAAATTGCCAACGATATTCGCTGGCTCGCCTCCGGCCCGCGCTGCGGTCTCGGCGAATTGACGATTCCGGAAAACGAGCCGGGTTCATCCATCATGCCGGGCAAAGTAAATCCGACGCAGGCCGAGGCGATGACAATGGTTGCGGTTCAGGTGATGGGTAACGACGCGGCGATTGGCTTTGCCGGCTCGCAAGGCAACTTCGAGCTGAACGTTTTCAAGCCGGTGATCATCTTCAACTATTTGAACTCCGTCCGGCTGCTCTCGGACGCCTGCCGCAGCTTCGTGGATCACACAGTCGCAGGCATCGAAATCAATCGGAAGCAAATCGATTATTACGTCAAGAATTCGCTGATGCTCGTCACCGCGCTCGCGCCGCGCATCGGCTACGACAAAGCCGCGGCCATCGCCAAGAAGGCGCATCACGAAAATCTCAGCCTTCGCGAGGCCACTCTCCAACTCGGCTACTTGTCGGGCGAAGAATTCGACGCTCTCGTCCGCGCCGAAGACATGACCCATCAGTAAGCTGCATCTACCTCCGCTCGTTGGGACGCTGCTGGCTGCCCCCTTTTTGCGATATCATCGCTGTCCGTACTTGCATTAGCTCTTTCAGGAGCCTCGGTGACCGCGCGAATCCTAAATGGCAACGCCATCCGCGAAGAAATCTACGCTGAGCTTCGCGGCGAAATCGCGGCGCTGAAAGCCGCCGGAGTCACTCCCGGCCTCGCCGCTGTTCTCGTCGGCGACAATCCCGCGTCCAGGGTCTACGTCAATAGCAAAGTCGCGGCCTGCGAATCTCTCGGTCTCTGCAGTTTTTTCATCACGCCGCCGGCCACAATCTCCACGGCCGAATTGCTCGCGCTCATTCGCGATCTGAATCGCCGCGATGATGTGGACGGCATTCTCGTCCAGCTTCCGTTGCCGCCGCAGGTGGATGCAAAACAAATTCTCGAAGCCGTCGATCCTTCGAAGGACGTTGACGGCTTTCATCCAATCAACCTCGGCAAGCTCGTCATGGGACGTCCGAAACTCGTTGCCTGCACGCCGCTTGGCGTCATGGAAATTCTTCGCCGAAGCAAAATTCCGGTCGAGGGCGCGGACGCAGTCGTCATCGGCCGCAGTGATATCGTCGGCAAGCCCATGGCGCTTCTCCTTCTTCACGCCCACGCGACTGTCACCGTTTGCCATTCCAAGACGCGTGATTTGCCCGGTACTTCGCGCCGCGCTGATATCGTCGTCGCCGCGATGGGCCGCCCGGCGATGATCACGCCCGATTTCATCCGTCCTGGCGCCACGGTGATTGACGTCGGCACAAATCGCATCGCCGATCCCGCGCTTGCCGAGCGCGTCTTCGCTCATTTCCCCGAACGCCTCGCCAAATTCCGCGAGAAAGGCTCAGCGCTCATTGGCGACGTTCATCCCGATGTCGCCGAGGTAGCCGGCGCGCTCACGCCGTCGCCCGGCGGCGTCGGCCCGCTCACGATTGCCATGCTGATGAGCAACACCCTCAAGGCCGCGCGCCTGCGCCACGCGGAACGCGCCGGTACGGTCGCAGTCCGCGCATGATCGCCGGGACCTCATCCCCATGCTGAGAGTCGGACTCACCGGAGGAATTGGCTGCGGCAAGTCCACGGTCGCGGCGGCGCTGCGCGAACTCGGCGTTCCCGTGTTCGACGCCGACGCCTTCGTTCACGAAATGTTGAAAGCCGGCCAGCCCGCGTACGCCGAAATCGTGCGCGAGTTCGGTAACGACATTCTTTCCCGCGATGGACAAATCGATCGCTCCGTGCTTGGCGCCATCGTTTTCGCCGACCGCGCCTGCCTGGCACGCCTCAATCAAATCACGCATCCGCGCGTGATGGAGGCGGTGGTGCAATGGTTCGACTCGCACGATCACCCGGGCGGCCCGCGCGTCGCCGTGGTGGAAGCGGCGTTGCTCGTCGAGGCGGGATATCGTGAAAGTCTCGATCGGCTGATCGCGGTAAGTTGCCCGCCCGATCAGCAGCTCGCGCGTCTTCTTGCTCGTGGTCTAACCGAAGGACAGGCTCTCGAGCGCATCGACGCGCAAATGCCCGTCGCGCAGAAAGCAGCGCTCGCGGATTACGTGATCGACACAGCGGGAACCATCGCGAACACCGAGCGTCAGGTCCGTGAGCTCGTAAACCAGTTAAATCAACTGCCGGGAGCGCGTCTTGAGAACGATCGTAATTCCCGATCCGCTCTTTGACGTGTCGCCGCTTCATTTGGGAGTTCCGGTTTGATCGCTGTCTTTATTCCCATTGTCATCGCTCTTGGGGTTCATCCATGAAAACATCCGTGCGGCAACGCATTCGTTTCCTGACCATCGGTTTGATTCTCATTCTCGCGGCCTACTGGGCCGGCGCCCACTGGGCTCCGCGAGAGCCCGTCGCCGTCGAGGCGCTGCGCGGCTCGCTCGCTGCCTTCAGCGCTCCCAGCGACGCCGGGCTCGATGCGCTCGAAACCGAGAACGTGCACATCTATCGCGATGCATCGCCTGCCGTGGCCAATATCGTCACGCGCACCGTCGAATACGATTTTTTCTATAACGCCGTGCCGGTCGAGGGCGCCGGCTCCGGCTTCGTGATCGACGCGGCCGGACACATTCTCACCAATCTCCACGTCGTGCAGGACGCGCAGGCCATCGAAGTAACTCTCGGCGATCAATCGCGATACAAAGCCCGCTTCATCGGCGCCGACACCCGCAACGACATCGCGCTCATTCAAATCGATCCGAAAGGAAAGAAGCTGGCGGCGCTGCCTCTTGGCGATTCGCGCTCGTTGCAGGTTGGCCAGCGCGTCCTGGCGATTGGAAATCCGTTCGGCTTTGAAAGCACGCTGACGACGGGCGTGGTCAGCGCCCTGGGCCGCACCGTGCAGACCAGCGACACCACGTTCATCGACGAGGCCATCCAAACGGACGCCGCGATCAATCGCGGAAATTCCGGCGGCCCGCTGCTGAACTCGCACGGCCAGGTCATCGGAATCAATTCGGCGATCTATACGCCGAGCGGCACGACTGCGGGCATCGGTTTCGCCATCCCCATCAACACCGCGCGTCGCGTTGCCGACGATTTGATTTCAAAAGGCCGCGTCCTTCAAGCGCAGCTCGGAATTCAAGGACGCGCGCTTTGGCCCGATCTTTCGAGTGCGCTCGATCTTCCCGTCGAACATGGTCTGCTGGTTGAAGCCGTCACGCCGGGAGGGCCCGCGGCTCAGGCTGGCATTCACGGAGGCGACAAGGTCGTTCTGGCGGGTCTTCAGAAATTGCGAATCGGCGGCGACGTTTTGACGGCCATCGACGGCCAGCCCATCTCAAGCCAGCTCGATTTGAACGTGCTGCTCAATCGTCACCGGCCCGGCGACACCGTCACACTTACCGTCTATCGCGGCAAGCAGAAGATGGAAACGCGAGCAACTCTGGGCGAACGCTGATCGCACACCGCAGGCTGACGCTCGGTGAGTCTGAGCGCAGCGCACGCTTACTGCGCAGCGCTCCGGCGTCTCACGCCCCATTCAATTCCCTTCTCCAACGTTCCTTCTCTTCCGGCGAACTCCGAAACCACCCTTCCGCAATATCCCGCACGCGATCCAGCGCGGCCTGCATTTCCGCCTGCTTCTGGTGAATCATTTCGCTATCCGCGTCGGGCGGCACGTAAATCAGCGGCGCCGCCACAGCCACCGCGCGCGTGAACGGCTGCGGCACCTGAAACTGGTCCCAGGTCTTCTCGAGCGTCCACGCGTTTTCGAGCCCGATGTGAAAAACGAAAATCGGCTGCCCCGTTTGCCGCGCCAGCATCACCGGCCCGGGCTTGGCGACGTACCGCGGCCCGCGTGGCCCGTCAATCGTGAATGCCACGTCGTGTCCCTCTTCGAGCGCTCGCCCCATCGCCATGAGGCCGCTCAGTCCGCCGCGTGTCGAGCTGCCTTGCGCCGTGCCGTATCCCAGGCGTTCGATCACGCGCCGCGTCCACTGGCCGTCGAAGTTGGTCGTATTCATCACCACCGCGCCACGCCCTCGGAACAGCCACACCGCTGAGAAAATGCAGCGATGCCAGAACGCCACGATCACCCGCTCGCCGCGTTCCACCGCCGGCCTGTGATACCGCTCTCCGAGCAGTTCGAAACGTATCGTCGGCGCAATCGTCCGCACAACCCCGTACACTGCCCCGGCAATCAAAGGTATTTGTGCGCGCCGCCACGCGGAGAGCTTCGGCAGACGCGCATCGAAATGCACGTTGACGCCCTCGTTCCCCGCAGGAACGCCAGGTTTGGCGCTTTCCTTCACTGCGCTATAGTATAGGAGACTACACAGGCACCGCTTCGATGTCTGCCGGCACTCTCCCCATTCGCGAGTCCGCGTTCCTCGCCTTCTTCCGGCGAAGTTGTGTCCGCACCACGTCCGCGATAGTCGCCGCAACTCTGCTTTGGCTTCTCTGCGTCTCTTACGCATCGGCGCAAGACCACTGGCCGGCGGGTTCGATTGCCAAGCTCGAGGGCGACGATATCTCCGTAGAAGGCGGCGCGTTTCCCGTGTCGGTAGCCGGAGCCACCACACTCTTCGTTACCAGCGGAGGCGTGGTCACCGTGCACGTGGGCCTCGCGCGTTTGACGCTTTCGACCGGCAGCACGGCCGATATCGCCGGGCCGGCAAAATTCACGGTTCTCGAATCGGGCGGAGCATTCACTCTCGCGTTGAATTTCGGACGCGTTCGACTGCACCTCGCCGACTCAACGCCCATTCGCGTCTACGCGCCGTTCGTCGTCGCGACGCCGATTGCAATTGCGAATGAAGAGCGCGATTTCACGATTGGGCTCGACCCGAATGACCTGATGTGTGTGTATGCGGCGAAGGGCGCCGCGAGGCTTGAGCCTCAGTTCGGCGGCGATGCGGTTTTTGTTCCTCAGTCCGGCGAGCTGATGATGCCCGGAGAACGGTTGCCGCCGATTGCGGCGAAGGAAGGCAGTTGCCGCTGTGCCGCTTACCAGCCGCCGGTGGCCTCACGGCCGCGCCAGACTGGAGCTCCGGACGAATCCTCCGCTACAACGACGGCAAATTCACAACCAGCCTCATCCACCGCGTCTCCCGCGCCTGCGAAAAACGCAGAAACGAATTCTGCCGCCGCTGCGACGCCCAAGCTACAGCCCGCGACTCCTCCAGCAGCTCCGCCGCCTGCGCCCGCCTCAGACGCGGACAAGGGCTTCGAGCTTCCGGCCAACGCGAACACGGCGCCGCCCATCACCCCGCCCGCAAATGATTCGGCCCCTGAGCCTCCGGCCGTGACACAACCGATCGTGAAAGTAATCATGCCGCCGCTCAGCTTCACGGCGTCTTCGCCGTCTCCCCCGCGCGACACTTCTCCGCAATATGCGTTGATCATTCCGGCAGATGCTCGCGTTTCACGCGATTGGATTTTCAGCGGTCACGTTGAAGAAGCTTCGGCGCGCGGGAAGCAGAGTGGTGGCGGGGATTCGTCCGGGTCTTCAAATGCGCTTCAGAAAAAGAAGCATGGCTTCTGGTCTCGCATGCGGCAATTCTTTGGCGGGGAGCAGCCGCGGCCTGCTGCGAAACCCGACGCCGGCGCGTTCCAAAACTAACGCCGCGCCGTGCGGCTTGCTCACATGCCCTCGTAGTTCGGACCGCCGCCGCCTTCCGGTACGACCCAATTAATGATTTGATACGGATCTGCGATATCGCACGTCTTGCAGTGCACGCAGTTTGACGCGTTGATTTTCAAGCGCGGCTCGCCTTTCTCCATCGCCATCTCATACACGGCCGCGGGACAAAAATACTGGCAGGGATTGCCGTATTCGCGCACGCACCGGTCCCCGCATATATTGGGCTCGAGCACAACAAGATGGCACGGCTGATCCTCTTCATGCCGCGTCCCCGAGTGATAGACGTCCGTGAGCCGGTCGAACGTCAGCACTCCATCGCCTTTGAATCGCGTGCTCTGATCGATCAAGCCGCCGTTGTTCTTGCGCTTCCAATATTTCTTATATCCAGCTTCCGCGCGCATCGGATCGATCAATCCGCGTCCGCCCGTCACGTATTGCACGGCCGTCTGCGCCAGCCCAAGCCATAATCCGTGTTGAAACGCTTGATGAAAATTGCGCACCGCGTAGAGTTCTGTCTTGATCCAGCTCGAATCCAGTTTCCGTGAATACGCGGAGAGCGTTTTTGCCGACGAATCTCCGGCGCACAGCGCTTCGTAAATCGTCTCGGCCGCGAGCATCCCGCTTTTGATTCCCGTATGAATCCCTTTCAGCCGCTGCGAATTCAGCAGGCTCGCGGAATCTCCGATGATCAAGCCGCCGTCCATATACGGACGTGGCATCGAATACCATCCGCCATAGGGCACCGTCTTCGCGCCGTAGCGCACGAGTTTCCCGCCCTCGAGAATTTTCTTCACATGCGGATGCGTCTTGAATCTCTGGAATGCTTCGTGCGGATCGAATTGAGGATCGTGATATTCGAGCGCGATGACCATTCCCACCGATACGCGGTTTTGCTGCAATCCGTAAATCCACCCGCCGCCATACATGCTCGAATCGAGCGGCCAGCCCAGCGTGTGGGCCACGAAGCCGGTCTCGATTCTTCCCGGCTGCACGTCCCACAACTCCTTGATCCCGATTCCATAGGCTTGCGGGTTCAGCCCGTCGAGCTTCAATCGGTTCACCAGATCTTTTGTCAGCGAGCCGCGCGGCCCCTCCGCCAGCACGGTCACTTTCGCGCGCAGTTCGTATCCCGGCGTGAAGTTGTCCTTCGGCTTGCCGTTTTTGTCCACTCCCTTGTCTTCCGTGATGACTCCGGCGATTCCTTCTTTCTCATAAATCAGCGACGCGCCCGCGAATTGCGTAAATAAATTGACGCTCTTTTTTTCCACCAGCCCGCCGAGCCATTTCACCAGCCGGTTCAGAGAAATCACGTAATTGCCGTGATTGGCAAGCGGCGGCGGCGTGATCGGCAGTTTCCACGCGTTCGAAGCCGTCAGGTAATACGCCGCATCTCCCGTCACTGGCGTATCCAGCGGCGCAGACTTCTCGAAGTCCGGCACCAATTCGCGCAATCCGCGCGGGTCCATGATTGCGCCGGAGAGCTGATGCGCGCCGATCTCCCGCCCTTTCTCCAGCACGTAGATATTTTCAGCCGAAAGTTGCGGCGATTTGCCCGCGGCGGTGTGCTTTTCGATCAGATTGGCAAGGTGCAGCGCGCACGCAAGCCCAGCCGGGCCCGCGCCGACGATGAGCACGTCGGCATCGAGTGTCTCGCGCTGAATTGGTTCGCGTTCGCCGGCCATCCGGCCATTCTATCAGACCACTTGGCGCGCGTTTGTTCGGAGGAGTTTGTAGAAAGACCTAATTCAAGTGGACAGCCGGCCCCAATGCGACTTCCGTCCTGAATTTCTTGTAATCCTTGTAGCTGATGTCGATTTCTTCGTCGTAGCTCTTGAAGAGGGCCACGCGCGCATCCAGCTTCACGTAAACCTTCTGCGGCAGCCACACCTCGTCGTTCACGCGCACTTGCTCGAGATGCGCCCGCGTTCCTTTGTGCAGCCGCAGCAGGAATAATCCATAGCTCGCGTTGTCAACCGCCTCCGCGTCGAGCTTCACCCACTCGCAATCCGCTTTGTCGATCCACACCTTGAAGTGAAATGCCGGCAGCAGCGCCCGCGCGGCCCGCGATTGCGCGTGAAAATCAGGGCGTGGTTCGGCGCTGACGACGTACGTGTCGCGTCCGTTCAATTTCTCGATTCCATCAAGATGAAAATTGTAAGCATCCGCGATTTCCTTCACATATTCGCGCGTTCTCTGGCGCTCCTTTTCCTCATCCGCGAGCCGCTTCTGCTTCGCTTCCGGCGTTTCATTCTTGCGCTCGTTCATGAATTTATCGAGCTTGGCTTCCACCTTCGCCTGGTCCTCCGGCGAAAGCGGCTTGTCGTCCTTCGCCGTCAGCCGGCTTACGGGCTCGCCGTAAAGGACCATGATGTCCGAAGTTTCCGAGTCGGCGGATTTCACCTTGCCGTCGGAATCCAGCTTGCGCGTCTCTTCGCGCTGCACGAAGGTGTAGCATTTCTGCACTTTCTCGTTCTCAATTTCGTTTTCGGAGGCGCGCCGGACCAACTCGCGCGGGTCAACGTTCGCGGACATGGTCGGAGTGCTGGGCGGTGCCGCTGCGCCGGGCTTTTTTGACTGCGCGCGCAGGCACGAAGGAATCAGCATCATCGCAATCGCGGCAGATGCCAAAACGGCATGTTTCAGGGGCGTTTTTACAGCGCCGATTTTCAATTTTCTAATCGCCACAAAGTTTCAGGTCCCAATCACATTAAACCACAGACAACAAAAGAGATACGAATTTCTAATCGCCACACTATTTGGGCTTTGGCGATCACGAAATACGTCTGCTTCCATGGCCTGATCCACGGAAAGCCCCAGCGCACATTATAGCCATCGCGAGTCGTTCCATCCTTCCACCATCGCGTTTCAACTGCTGCGGGCTGGACTTCAGAGTCCTTCATACGATGCGAACGGCGCGCGCGACGATGCTCTCGAAAGGCTCCTTCGCCTCGCCGATTGCACAAGAATTGCAGACGGGGATTTGAGTGCGGAAATTGTGATCTGAAAAAATTGCTGCGTGGCTGCGCTCGCGCCGGTGCGATCGGCGGCGCGATTATTCGTATCGCAGCGCGACCAGTGGGTCCACGCGCGTCGCTCGTCTCGCCGGAATCCAGCAGGCCAGGAGCGCAACACCGGTAAGAATTACGATCACCGATGCATACGTCAGCGGATCGGTCGGCTTCACTCCGGCAAAAAGCTGTGCCGTCACGCGCGTTGCCGCAAACGCCGCCACCAGCCCTACGATCAAGCCGATTCCCACGACGGTAAGGCCCTGCTTCAGGATCATTCGCAAAATTTCTTGCCGGTTCGCGCCGAGCGCCATGCGTATCCCAATTTCGTGTGTCCGCTGCGCCGCCGCGTAGGACACGACGCTGTACACGCCGACGATCGCCAGCACCAACCCAAGCAGTCCCATCGCCAGCGTCAGTGCGGCCCCGAACCGATACAGGAAAAATCCGTTTCCTCCGTCGAGCGACGCCGTCATCGTCTGCACGTCGAACACGGGAAGATTCGGCGCGATCTCGTGCAGCCCTGCGAGCGCGATTGACGTCAATTGTTCCGGCGGGCCACTGGTTCGAATATGAATCGTGCGGAATGAGTCGTACTCCTGCGCGAGAGATAAATAGTAGAACGGCATTGGCTTTTCGCTGGGCACTCGATACTTGCTGTCCTGCACGATTCCCACCACTTCGATGAACGGGCCTGTCTGGCTGGTGATGCTGAAGCGCTTCCCAATCGGGTCGTCGTTCGGCCAGAAAGTCTTCGCCATCGTCTGATTCACCACCGCCACCATCGGCGCCTTCTCGTTGTCAGCGTCAGTGAAACCGCGTCCGCGCACCATTGACATCCGGAACGTCTGAAAATAATTCGGCAGCACTTGATTACGAAGAATTGTGGGTGGTTGCTGCCCTGCCTCGACGGGATGACCCTCGACGTATAGCGAGTTCGCGTCGCTGTAGTAGCCCATCGGCACCGAGAACGCTTGCGTCACCGACACGACGCCGGGCAGCGCACTTAACCGCTCCTCCGCCTGCCGGTAAAAATCTCGACCCTGCGTCTCGCTGAAGCCCACTTCTTCCAGGTCCATCGAGAGGTTCAAGATGTGATCGGGTTGGAATCCGAGATTCAGGTGCTGCGCGTTAACCAGATTGCGCGCGGCAAGGCCCGCGACGACCAGCAGCACAAGCGAGCCAGCCACCTGCGCGGCCACAAGAATATTGCGAAGCAAATGCCGCCCCGGACCATCGGAGGAGCCCCGCCCTCCTTCGTGAAGCACGGCGCTGACGTCCGTGCGGGCCACGCGTATCGCCGGCACAATGCCCACGACTACCCCAGTCAAGATCACGGCCGCCAGCGCGTACAAAAACACCTGACCATCCGGGCTGAAATCCAGGCGCAGCGGCAAATCCGTCCCGAGCCGAAGCGAACCCAGCACTCCACTCGCCCAGATTGCCAGCAGCCCTCCGGCCGCTCCGCCAAAAAACGCGAGCAAGAGACTTTCCGTCAGGAACTGCCGGATGAGCCGCCCGCGCTTGGCGCCCAGCGCCGCTCGAATCGCCATCTCCCGCTGCCGCACCGTAGCGCGCACGAGCAGCACGTTCGCGATATTGAAGCACGCCAGAAGCAAGACGAGCCCCGCAAGAGCGAGAAAGATCGCGGCTGCGGCAGGCAATGGGTTTTGCGGGTCCGGATCCGGCCGCGCGAGCCTTTCGGGATAGACATGAATCGCAATGCCCTTGTTGGTGTCCGGATATTGTTGTGCAAGCTGATTGGCCGTCACGTTGAGCGATGCTTGCGCCTGCTTTACGCTCATGCCCGGCTTCAATCTACCGAGAACCTGGATTTCCCGATCGCTTCGATCGGTCCAAAGCGCACTGCTGTCTTTCGAAATCGTGCCTGCAAAACTCATCGGCACGTAACCCTGGCAGTCCGCGACCGAATACGTGCCGTAAAAGCCTCTCGGCGCGACGCCGACGATCGTCAAGGGGTGCCCGTTTACCAACACATGTTTGCCGATGACGCTGGGATCTCCGCCGAACCGCGATCGCCAGAACGTGTAGCCCAGCACCAGGACGGGGTCCGCTCCCGGCGCTTGGCCCTCCGTCGGCAGAATCAACCGGCCGAGCGCCGGCTGAATTTCGAGCGCCGAGAAATAGTTGGACGATACGAAGCTGACTACGAAATGGCTGCCGTTTCCATCCGCCGAAAGTCCGACCAGCGAAAGTTCATAAGCGAACAAATCGCTGAACGCATCCGCGTGCTTCTGATAATCCTGGAAGTCCGGATATGAAAAAGTCCGAGTGATGGGGTTGTTCTTTTGCTCCGTGGATAGCACGGCGATTTGTTCGGCGTGCGGAACCGGCAGGGTCTTCAGCAGAAGGGCGTTGACGATGCTGAAAATCGTGGTGTTCGCCGCCATCCCAAAGGCCAGCGTGAGAATGGCGACGAACGTGAATCCGGGATTTTTTCGCAACGTTCGGATTCCGAATCGGATGTCTTGCATCAGATTGTTCATTTTTTGAGCCTCGCTTCGAGTTCTACATCTCGCTCTTCGTCAGCGAACTTCGTTACTCGTATCGCAGCGCAACCAGCGGATCCACGCGCGTCGCTCTTCGCACCGGGAAGTAGCATGCCGCGAATGCCACCAACGCGGTCAGCGCGATATCGACGAGATAGATCAAGGGGTCACGCGCACGGACGCCGTAGAGCAGCGATTCGCTCAACTTCGCCAGAACGTACGCCGCCGGCAACCCCACCGCCGCGCCGATAATCAACATGGACCCCACTTCGCGCATAATCAGCAGCCGCACGTGCCGCGCTTCCGCGCCGAGCGCCATTCGAACGCCGATTTCACGGCTGCGCTGCACGACGAGAAACGCCAGTACGCCATAAATCCCCAGCGACGATAGCAACGCGGCCAGAAACGCAAAGCCTTCCGACATGCTCGCGACAAATCGCTCGGCGAAGAGATCGTTATCCACGACTTCCTTCATCGTGCGCACATCGAAAATCGGCAGATTCGGATCGAGCGCAGCAACTTCCTTTCGCAGCGAAGCCGCAATCGCCAGCGGATCCTGCTGCGTGCGAACGTAGTAGGTCACTTCGTGCAGCATCGGCGATACGCTCTGGGTCTCTGGACAGTAGATGAAAGGCACGGTCTCGTCTCGGGTGTGGTCCTGTTTTGCGTCGGCGGCAATGCCGACGATTTCAACATCCGGCTTCGCGCCGCCGCCGAATCCAAAATGTGCGCCGAGAGCTTCGCGTCCCGGAAAGAAATGCTTGGCGGCGGCTTCGCTGAGGAGCGCGACTTTCTGGCTCGTCGCCGCGTCCGCCACCGTGAAGTCTCTCCCGGAAACAAGAGGAATTCCCATCGCGGTCAAGTAACCGGGACTCACCCAGTTCTTTTGAACTTCTGTCGCGTCGTCTGGGAACGATTCATCGCCCGGAACGCTGATGTTCGACCCGGCGGTGTCTCCCACAAGGCTCGGCAAAGTAGCCGATCCGACGGCGTACACGCCCGGAAGCGCGGCCAAGCGCTCGCGCAGTTGCCGGCTGAAAATTACAGTGCGCTCCGGCGAGTAGCCTCCCAGTTGGGGCGAAACCGTGAACGCGACGAGATGATCCGCCCGCAGACCGAGATTTACGCTGCGCAAGTTCCAAAGCGTCCGCGCGAAAAATCCGGCGCCGGCGAGGAGCAAAACTGTAAACGCAACCTGCGTGGCCACCAGCCCTTTGCGGAACCGCACGTGCGACATTGCCACCGACGCCGTCGAGCCCTGATCCTTCAGCGATTGCGACACGTCCGTTCGCGTCACGCGCCATGCGGGAATGAGCCCGAAGATAATTCCGGAGAACGTCGCCGCCGCCAGCGCGAAGCCCAAAACGCTTGCGTCCAGCCGTGCTGTGAGACCTTCGATTTGCGCGCCCGCTTGCAGCACGCGAACCAGCGCGTCGAGCGTCCACGACGCAATCGCCAACCCGATGACGCCGCCGGCGAACGCGCAGATCAAACTTTCGGCAAGAAGTTGACGAATCATCCGCCAACGGCTCGCGCCCATGGCGACGCGAATCGCGAATTCGCGGTAACGCGCTGTTCCTCGCGCCAGAAGCAGGTTGGCGATGTTTGCGCACGCGAGAACGAGCACGAGCAATACCAGAACCATCAGCGCACGCAGCGGCGTTCCGGCATCCCGCTGGAGCGATTCGTGCCCTTGACCACCCGGCGCGACGACGAGGTTCTTTGCCAGGAATTCTTTTCGTTCTTGCGCGCTCCAGTCCTTGATCGTCGCGAGCTGCTCTTCGAGAAGCGGTTTGTAGATGACGTTCAGGCCCACTTGCGCCTGCTCCCGCGTCATCGCAGGCTTCAGCCGGCCCAACACCTCCAACCAGCGATCGTTCCAGTCATCGAGTCCATTCCAGTTCGGCGTCATTTGCGCCTTCATCATTAACGGCACAAAGATTTGCGATACCTGTCCGATTTGGACGCCGCTGAATCCCGCGCGAGTGACTCCGACTACGGTCAGCGCCGTGTTGTCCACCAAAATTGTCTGGTTCAAAATTCCCGGATCACCGCCGAAACGGCTCAGCCAGTATCCGAAGCTCAGCACCGCGACGGGCTGCGCACCGGGAGTTTTGTCGTCTTCAAGACTGAACACTCGGCCCAGGGCCGGCTGCACCCCGAGCACTTCGAAATAATTTCCGGAGACCAGATCGGCCTCCGCTTTTTCGGCATCGTTGCGGTAGGTGACGCTCGCGGTGAACGGATAGCGCGCAAGCAAACCGGCCATCACGGAATTGCGCTCGCGCAGGCCTTTGTACATCGGGAACGAGAACGATTCCGAGCCGTCACCATCGCTCCACGTGTGTCCATTGCTTGGCCCGGGATTGCTGAGCACAACTAATTCGCCAGGATTTTTGACGGGCAACTGACGAAGGAGGACTTGATTGAATACGGAAAAAATCGCCGCGTTTGCGCCAACCCCGAGCGCGAGCGTGAGAATCGCAGCGGCGGCGAAACCGGGGCTGCGCCGCAGGCTGCGAAGTCCGTACTTCAGATCTTGCCAGACGGTATCCATTGCCACTCCAGTCGTGACGCCGGTCGCCCAAAGCTGCACGCGGGGCCAGCCAGACCAATCCATCGACCGATTGAGGCAGTTCTCGTGCCACAAGGAAACCGATCTAACCATTTGAGGGCTGGGAGGTTACCGGATCGAGGGGCTTTGCAGGCAGGGGCGAAATGCCCGCTTCCGGGATAGCAGCTTGCGAAACCGGACACGCGACAATCGAACGGGCCGCGCATCAGGAAACGGCAAGAGGGCAAAGCAGATCCCTCGACTACGCTCGGGACGACAGCGGCAATGGGAGCGACGCCGACAGCGCGGGGCAAAGTTATGACCGGCGAGGTTACTTCGACTTTTCGATTTCTTCGGTAAGGGAGGGAACGATCTCGAACAGATCGCCGACGATTCCGTAGTCTGCGACTTCGAAAATCGGCGCGTTCTGATCTTTATTGATCGCGACGATCGTGCGTGCGCCTTTCATGCCGACAACGTGCTGAATCGCGCCGCTGATTCCCAGCGCCAGATATAATTTCGGCGCGACAGTTTGACCCGAGCTGCCGATTTGACGCTCCATCGGAAGCCAGCCTTCATCGCAAATGGGACGCGAGGCGGCAAGCTCAGCGCCGAGCGCTTTCGCCAGCTTTTCGGCAAGGGGAATATTTTCCGGCGCCTTGATGCCGCGGCCAATCGCCACGAGCAGCGGCGCCTGGGTCAGGTCCACGGCTTGCTTCGCTTCGCGGAAAAGCTCGAGCGGCTTCGTGCGAATCTGCTCGGCCTTCAAATCCACATTCGCCGTTTTCACCGGCGCCCGGTCGCCTTGCCGCCGTGCCGCCTGGTCTCCACGAAACGCGCCGGCCTGGAACGAGGCGATCCACGGCGGGTCGCCTTCAAAGACGACATCTGCCGCGGTGCGTCCCTGAAACATTTGCCGGACAAAAATAAGCTTGCCGTTTTCGTGACGGTAGCCGATGCAATCGCCGATCATGCCTTTTCCGAGCGACGCCGCAAGTTTGGGCGCAAAATCGCGCACCTGATAGGTGTGCGGAAGCAAAACGAGATCGGGTTTCACAGCTTCGACGATCTGGCGCAGCGCGAGCGTGAAACCATCGGGCGTGTACTTTTCGAGAAGATCGTGTTCGACAAGTAAAACTTCATCCAGTTGAAATCCGGCAAGTTCATTCGCCAGCGCCGCGACGCCCTTGCCGATCCCCACACCGGCAAGCGTCCCGCCAGTCTGCCCGGCGATCTGTTGCGCCGCGGCAAGCGTTTCGAAGCTCGTGTTGTTCCACTTGCCTTCGCGTTGTTCGGTGATCAAGAGTATTTTCATGAGCGTTCTTGCCGGCAGCGCTTAAAGCACGCGCGCTTCATGCTTCAATTTTTCGATCAGCTTGGCCGAGATTTCCTTCGGCGAGCCGGTGATGAATTCGGTCTTTTTCGTTTTCTGCGGCACGTAAATTTTCTGAACGCGTTGCGTCAACGTGTCCGGCACTCCGAGCGATGCGCGCGGCACCACGGCAATTTCCTTCTTCTTCGCGGCCATGATGCCTTTCAGCGTTGCGTAACGCGGCTTGTTGATGCCCGATTGGATCGAAAGCACGGCAGGCAGCGGCAACTCGACCCATTGGAACCAGCCGGCTTCGAGCTCGCGCTTCAGTTTCATCCGGCCGTCCGCGACTTCGATTTGCATGATGATCGTGGCGTGAGGAAGCCCGAGCAATTCGGCGAGCAACACACCAGTTTGACCAAAGCCTTGATCGTCGCTTTGCAAGCCCGTCAGGATGAGATCGAATTTTTCGTTTTCGATTGCCTTGGCAATGGAACGCGCCGAGCCGAGCGGATCGAGCTTCCAGAATTGATCGTCGACGATGTGAATACCGCGTTCGGCGCCTTTGGCCAGCGCTTCCTTGATCGTCTGCTTCACGCGCTCCGGGCCCATCGAAATCGCCACGACTTCGCCGCCATGCTTTTCCTTCAGCCGCAACGCCTCTTCGAGAGCGTAGCCGTCCGGCTCGTTCGTTTCGAATCCGATGTCGGCTTCGCGAATCCACGCGCCGGCGTCAGCAATCGCGAGCGGCGCGTCCTTGGCCGGTACCTGCTTCACGCAAACGCCAATCTTCAAAACTTCCTCCGCGCGGCTCTGCCTCTACCGCTCTTCCCACTTCTTGAACAGCAGCGATGCATTCGTTCCACCAAATCCAAACGAATTCGACAGCGCATAACGCACTTCCGCCTTCCGCGCATGGTTCGGTACGTAGTCGAGATCGCAGGCCGGATCCGGCGTCTCGTAGTTGATCGTCGGCGGCAGAATCTGGTCGCGCAGCGCCAAAACGCTGATCCCCGCTTCAAGCCCGCCGGCGCCGCCGAGCAAATGTCCGGTCATGGACTTTGTCGAGCTGACAGCCAATTTTCTGGCGTGATCGCCAAACGCACGCTTGAGAGCGATCGTCTCGATGGCGTCGCCGATGGGAGTCGAAGTTCCGTGCGCGTTCACATACGAAATTTCGCCCGGCGCGACGCCCGCATCCTTGAGGGTCGCGAGCGTCACGCGATACGCACCATCACCTTGCTCCGCCGGCTGCGTAATATGGTACGCGTCGCCCGACATGCCGTATCCCACAAGCTCCGCGATGATTTTTGCGCCGCGTTTTTGCGCGTGCTCGAGCGTTTCCAGAATCAACACGCCCGCGCCTTCGCCCACGACAAAGCCGTCGCGAACCGCGTCAAACGGCCGGCTGGCGCGCTCCGGCTCGTCATTGCGCGTCGAAAGCGCTTTCATCGCCGCGAATCCACCGACGCCCATCGGAGTGATGGCCGCCTCCGCGCCGCCCGCGATCATCACGTCCGCCGCCTCGCGCTGAATTAGTTTCATGGCGTCGCCAATCGCGTGCGCCGAGGCCGAGCATGCCGTCGCCGTCGCCGAATTGGGCCCGCGCGCGCCGTAACGAATGGAAATGAACCCCGACGCCAAATTCACAATCGCGGCAGGAATAAAAAATGGCGATATCTTCCCCGGCCCGCCCTGCAAAAACTTCGAATGCTCGCGTTCGATCACATCGAATCCGCCGATGCCGGAAGAAATATAAACTCCGGTCGCATCGGCGATCTCCGGCGTCACCTTCAAGTCCGCCATCTTTACGGCGAATTCGGTGGCGGCCATGGCCAGTTGAATGAACCGGCCCATTTTCTTGATTTCTTTTTTCTCGATCCAAAGGAGTGGGTCAAAGCCGCGTACTTCGCCGGCGATCCGGCAATCGAAGTTCGTGGTGTCAAAATGCGTGATGGGGCCGATGCCGCTCTTCCCTGCGGTGATGTTCTTCCAGACTTCGTCGGTGCCGATGCCACAGCCGCAGACGAGGCCCACCCCTGTAACCACAACACGGCGATTCAATGCGAGGTTTCTCCTGTCCGGATTGAGACGTGCGGTGAACTATTTCTTCGAGTGTTTTTCGATGTACGCGATGGCGTCCTTGACCGTCGTTATTTTCTCCGCGTCTTCGTCCGGGATCTCGATGCTGAAGGCCTCTTCGAATGCCATCACGAGCTCGACCGTGTCGAGCGAGTCGGCGCCCAGGTCGTCCACGAACGACGCCGTCGGAGTGACTTCCCCCTCGTCCACTCCGAGCTGCTCGACGATAATCTGCTTCACGCGTTCTTCGACGCTGGCCATTCTCTATGCTCCTCCGCTTTCGGCTAGCTGCAACCGCACGCGTTCGTGCTGTCTCGGACGGTCGCGCCCGTTCTAAGTAGGTTAAACCGAAGCATTCTATGCGTGCCCGCTGGCCGGGTCAACCTTTCGCAGCCATATAGCTCAGGCAGCCGTCAAGAGTATGGGCTCTCCGCGCGTGATCACGAGCGTATGCTCGAAATGGGCCGCCAGGCTGCGATCGCGAGTCTTCACGGTCCAGCCATCGGCGGCCATCACTTCACTCCCGCGGCCGGCCGCGATAATCGGCTCGATCGTGATCACGAGCCCTTCGGTCAGCCGCGTTGTGTCCGACGAATCGTAATAATTCGGCACCGTCGGGGCTTCATGAATCGTCCGACCGATTCCATGACCGCACAGCGCGGGCACTACCGAGAAACCGCTGCGGCGAACTTCGTCCTCAATCGCGCGGCCGATGGCGGAAACGGGCCGCCCCGCGCGAGCGACGCCCGCCGCCTTGCGAAACGCCCGCTCGGCGCAGCGCGCCAATCGGCGCGCATCATCGGAAACCGGAGGCACTGGAACCGTCACGGCGGCATCGGCCATAAACCCGTTTTTCTCGGCCGTCAAATCAAGCTTCACAAGATCGCCTTCATGAATCGCGCGCGCGCCGGGCACGCCATGAACGATCTCATCGTTGACGCTGATGCAGATTGAGCCCGGAAAGCCGTAAACAAAAATCGGAGCCGACCGCGCGCCTTCGCGCGCAAGAATTTCCGCAGCGATGGCGTCAAGCTCTTTCGTCGTGACTCCCGGCATTACACGCGCTTTCAATTCTTTCAGCGCGCGCCCGACGATTCGTCCGATTTCCCGCAAACTCCGCAGCTCTTCTTCCGAGGTAATTGACATAAGGTCAGCCCATATACATCCCACCGTTCACGTCGAGAACGTGACCGGTGATGTATGCCGCTTCGTCACTCGCCAGGAACACAATCGCAGCCGCCACGTCTGCATCGGTTCCGGCGCGCCCTAGGGGAATCCGGCTCATCATAAAATCTTTCACATTCTGCGGCAGAGGATCGGTCATCGGCGTGGCGATGAATCCCGGGGCCACAGCATTCACGGTGATACTTCGCGACGCCACTTCCACGGCAATTGCGCGCGTGAGGCCAATCAATCCGGCTTTCGCTGCCACGTAATTCGCCTGCCCGGGATTTCCCGTTTCGGCCACCACCGACGAGACATTGATGATTCGGCCGGAGCGTTGTTTCAGCATCGCGCCGAGGGCCTGCTGCGTGCACAGATGCGCGCCCGTAAGATTCGTGCGAATCACCGCTTCCCAATCTTCGAGCTTCATCCGCAATGCGAGAGTGTCTCGCGCGATTCCAGCATTGTTGACCAAAATGTCGAGCTTGGCGAACTTCGCGAGCAGTTGCTGGAAACCTGCTTTCACCTGCGCCGGATCGGAAACGTCCATCTGAATCGCGAGCGCCTCGCCACCGGCGGCGTCAACTTCCGCGGCGAGCAATTGGAGCTTTTCGACACTTCGGGCGGCCATGGCCACTTTCGCGCCGGCCACGGCGAGCGCGAGCGATGTGGCGCGCCCAATCCCTTGCGACGCACCAGTAACCAGCGCAACTTTCCCTTTGAGTGAAAACATGAACTCAGGCCTCGGCGGTCTCGGCGCGCGACTGTTGAATCTTTTCGAGCGCAGCCTGAAGACTCGCCGAATCTTCCACCCCGACGCAGCGAACTGCGCGATCGATCTGCCGCAACAGGCCGCTGAGCACTTTGCCCGGGCCGACTTCAACAAACATGTGGACACCGGCGTCGATCATGAAGTGGACGGAGTCGAGCCAATGCACCGGAAGGCATACCTGCCGGACGAGCGCTTCGCGTGCTTCTTCGCCGCTCGTAATGGCTTCCGCATCCACATTGGTCACGAGAGGAAATCGCAGATCGTGGAATTTCACCGAACTGAGGTCGGCTTCGATGCGCTTTTGTGCCGGCTCCATCAGCTCGCAATGGAAAGGCGCCGAGACGGGCAAAATGACAGCGCGCTTCGCGCCGTTTTGCGACGCAATCTCGACCGCCCGCTTCACCGCCGCCGCGGCGCCCGAAATCACGGTTTGTTCCGGCGAATTCAGATTCGAGGCGGAGAGAACTTCGCCCTGCGCGGCTTTTTTCGTGATCTCGACGACTTCGGCAGGCGCCAGCCCCAAAATCGCGGCCATGGCGCCCTGTCCGGCCGGAACCGCTTCCTGCATGTACTTTCCGCGCTTGCGAGCAATTCGCAGGGCGTCTGCAAAGTCGAGGCCGCCCGCCGCCACGAGCGCCGAATACTCGCCCAGGCTGTGCCCGGCAACCATATCGGGTACGACGTCTTTTTCCTCAAGCACGCGAAACGCCGCCACCGACACCGTCAGGATTCCCGGCTGGGTGTTCTCCGTCAGCTTCAGGTCGTCTTCTGTCCCTTCGAAGCAGACTTTGGAGATGGGAAAGCCCAGCGCCGCGTCGGCTTCGTCAAACGTCCGCCGCGCTACTTCAAATTTTTCCGCGAGGTCGCGGCCCATGCCCGGATACTGCGAAGCTTGTCCGGGAAACAAAAATGCAAGCTTGGCCATAGAGGTGTCCGATTTCAATTCTCTTGGAGATTGCGCGAACGGCGAGCTGGGGCGTGATTCGCCGCGCTACGCGAGCCCAACTACCCTTTGGCGGCCAGCGCGACCGCCGCAAGTTCTCGATCGATCTTTTCGTTCACTTTCGACCGGCAAAGTTCGGCGGCCACTCGAATGGCGTTCTTGATGGCGTTCGAGTTTGAATTTCCGTGGCCGATTACTGTGATTCCGCGAACGCCTAAAAGGGGTGCGCCGCCATACTCCGAAATGTCAATCTGCTTCCGAAAGTCCTGAAACGCCTTTCGCGCCAGAACGTAGCCTGCCTGCGCGCTCAGGCTGCTTTTCAGCGCCTTCTTTAGCAGACCTGAAATATGCTTGGCAACGCCTTCGCTGATTTTCAGCGCCACATTGCCGATAAAGCCGTCGCAGACAATCACGTCCACATCGCCGTTGAAGACGTCGCGGCCTTCCACGTTTCCGGTGAAGTTCAGCGTCGTCTGCTTCAGCAAATTCGCCGCTTCGCGCGTTAGCTCGTTCCCTTTCATCTCCTCTTCGCCGATGGAGAGGAGCGCCACGCGCGGCCGCTTCGTTCCGAAAATCGAGCGGTAATAAATCTCGCCCATCACCGCGAACTGCTCGATCTGCTCGGGCTTCGAATCCACGTTCGCGCCGACGTCAATGATGACAGTAACTCCGCCGGCCGAAGTCGGAAACGGCGCCGCGAGGGCCGGGCGGTCAACCGAAGGCAGCGTGCCCAGAATGAAACGCGCCGTGGTCATCACCGCGCCCGTGTTTCCCGCGCTGACCAGCGCGTCGGCTTTACCGTCGCGAACCAGCCGTGCCGCGACGTGAACGGAGCTGTCCTTTTTCTTCCGGAAAGCCTGCGACGGCGAATCGGTCATGGCGATGACTTCCGTCGCGTTCACGACCTCGATCGGCAAATCCTTTGCGCGAAGCCGAGCGAGTTCCAGCGTCACCGCCGTTTCATTTCCGACCAGCAGCACGCGTACTCCCAACGCGCGTGCGGCGAGAACCGCTCCCTCCGCTTCGGCGCGAGGGGCGTTGTCTCCACCCATGGCATCGAGGGCGATGGTGATCATTTCTGCACCGATTCGAGTGGCGGGGGAAAGTTAGGCCGATCAGGCCGTCGTGTCAATAACTTCGCGGCCCTTGTAATAACCGCAATGCGGACAAGCCTGATGTGGAAGCTTCCGCTCGTGGCAATTCGGGCATTCGCCGGTCACAGGGGCAGTCAGAAAATCGTGAGCGCGGCGCTTGTTCTTGCGCGCTTTGGAATGACGTCTCTTGGGATTCGGCATTGAAGCTCCTCATCGAAAAGCGGGCACGCCCGCCTGAAATGGAACGTACCAGTGTAGCTGTCTATTGCTTTTTAGACCAGTCCTGCTTGAGGCGGGCCAGCGGGGCGAGCCGTGCGTCGGTGGGATGCTTTTCGCAGCGGCACTCTTCGCTATTCAGATTCACGCCGCAATGCGGGCAAAGGCCCCGGCAATCGCTGCGGCAAATGACCTTCATGGGAATTGCGAGATTTACCTGCTCGGCAAGAACGTCGGCTAGGAAAAGTCCATCGCCTTCAAAGAAGCCGATCTCCGTGTCGTCGAGGTTCAGTTGAACTTCATCATCGTCGGGGATTGAAGTCATCGAACGGTAATAAAGATCGAAATCGCGGCTGGCCTCTTCGACCACTGTCTCCAGGCATCGGGCGCACACTAATTCCAAGCGAGTGTGGAAGTTGCCGGAGATCCGAATTTGCCCGTCGATCAGTTCCGCTGTGGCGCGCACTTCGAGCGGCTCGATCTGCCGAATTTCAGAAGAATGGAAATCCAGGGTGCCGGGAGCGTAAGTCTTGCGGATGCGGATCTTGTGGAGCGCAAGTTCGTGAACGTCGAGAAACATGATTTTCCCCACAACACCGCGCGAAAATCCATTATAGAACCCGCCCGTCTGCTGTCAAGAAAACGGGCAAATTCGAGCATCAATATGACACCAAATGAATAACGGACGGAATGTGTCGGAAGCGAATGCGTTCTAGTACTTGTTTAGTGTTCCGATTTCGGCCGATCAAACGGCTCGGTTCCTGAGACTGGAACTAAATTTGAGGGCTTGCCTTTGCGACGGCGGGCCGGATTTGATCGTGGTGCTGCCGCAGCAGGAATTGGTCGGTCATGCCGGCAATGTAATCGCAAACCACGCGGTGGAGCGGCTCGCGTTTCGCCTGTTCCTGGTAGAAATCGGGCATGGCTTCGGGATGATCGGAATAGAACTGGAAAAGCTCGTCGAGCGCCGTCACGGATCTTTCTCGATCCTCGACAATCGCGGGAAGCGAATACAGATTCGCAAAAAGAAATTGCTTCAGTTGAGCCGCATCACTCGCACCTTCCTTTGAAAACGACGCGAGGCGGACGGGATGGCGGCGAACTTCTTCCACCGTCTTCACGCCGGCTTGCTCGATCCGGCGCCCGGTTTCTTCGATGAGATCAGAGGCCAGCGAATCGAGAACGCGCTTGAGCGCTTCGTTGAACATCAGCTTGCGGCGCCCATCCGGATGGCTTCGCTCAACTTCCGAATATTTTCGATCGAAGACGGGCGAAGCCCGGCGCACCGTCTCGATATCGACAAGATGCGCTTCGTACCCATCGTCGAGATCGGCGGTGTTGTAGGCGATCTCATCCACAAGATCGATCAACTGCGCTTCGAGCGGCGGGCGTTGGTCGAGGCAATACTCCGCGAGCTCAGGAAACGCATCCGCGGAATAATCGCGCGAATGCTTGATGATACCTTCGCGCACTTCGAAGGTGAGATTCAGTCCGGGAAAATCCAAATAGCGCTGTTCGAATTTTCCGACAATGCGCAGCGCGTGCAGGTTGTGATCGAATCGCTCGTCGTGCTCGCGCATCCGCGCGTCGAGCTGTTTTTCTCCGGCGTGGCCGAAAGGCGGATGGCCGATATCGTGAACCAGCGCGAGCGCTTCCGCGAGATCGGAGTTCAGCGACATCGCACCGGCGACGGTTCGCGCGATCTGTGCGACTTCAAGCGTGTGCGTCAGCCGGTTGCGAAAGTGATCGGAGAATCGCGCCGTAAAGACCTGGGTCTTTGCTTCCAGGCGGCGGAACGCGCGCGAGTGAATGATGCGATCGCGATCGCGCGCGTAGTCGTTGCGGTAAGGATGCGCGGGTTCAGGATAACGGCGCCCGCGCGAATTCCGCACATCCATCGCGTAGGAAGCAAGCGCCATCTCGCCATTCTATCAGGCGGAAGCCTGGCGATCGCCATCCGGACAATACGGGCGTCGTTGACAGTGCTTGTAGCCGGGACGATACTTGATCCGCTCGATCGTATGCGATCGACTCGCTATTCCGTGAAAAAGAAAAAGACAAAGAGAACCGCTGCGAAAAGGACTGGAGGGCTGAACTCGGCGAAGGGCACCTCCAAGAAACTGAGACAGGTGCAGGGCAAGGCTTCTGTCTCCCTGAAGAGCGCTGAAAAGCTTAGTTTCAATCACGCCATGGTTTACGTCAAAGACGTCACGCGCGCGCTTGGCTTCTACCGCGAACTGCTCGGATTTAAGCTCATTGAAGATTTCCGCTACGACGGCACCCCGGTCTATGCGCGCCTGCTTGCCCCCGGCGGCGATGGAACCATCGCTCTGCATCAGGCGGGTCCGGACACGTCCGTCTCGAGCGACGGCGTGCGCTTGTACTTTGAGGTTCACGATCTCGATGTTTTTTGCCGAAAACTCCAAGACAAGGGCTTCTACATCACGAAACTGCCGCGAATGATGCCTTGGGGTTGGCGACACGCTTATTTGAACGATCCCGACGGACACGAGATCAGTTTGTATTGGGCGGGAGAAAACCGGCTGAAGAAAACCGTGATGCAGGCTGCACGAAAAGCCGCCGCGACCTAAAACCCTCGTCTTCCCGATTTGTCCCCTCGCGACTAAGATGCCGTTCTCTGTGGCAATCTGCGAAGTGCGAAATGAGATTCTCTTCCACACCGTCTCCCAGCCCGCTGCGCGAACGGATCGGGTGGAGTTGAAGACCTTAATCTCAGCTTCACCTCAAGTCCGGTGCCGTAGGCGCCGCGGAGGGAGCGATCGAAGGCCGGCGTTTCCACGAACCCGGGCCAGTTTAATCGATTGATTTGGTACTCATGGAACCGCGCGGCGAACAGAATTCTGCGAATATTAACTTGATTCGAGCGCGAGATAGTTTACATTTCTTTGTATCCATCTAGGCGCGGGCCCCTGCTCAAGCTCCAGTTAAACGCTAGACCCCGGGTTTCCGCTTAAAATTTACGGAGGGCTCGTGCATCCTGCCACACGATCGATAGCGGCGCGATTTTGTGCGCGCGATTCATTTGGATTTCGCCAGATTTTCGGTTTGATTGCGTCTCGACCTCCGCGAGGCGCTCTTGCCGCCATGTGCGCGCTGCTCCTTGCCGCATCAGCGCTGGTCAGCTCCCCGGCGCGCGCGCAGTCAGTCACTGCGAGCCTCTCGGACTCGAACTTGGCGCACGGCGTGGCAATCAACCCTGTCACCAACAAAATTTATCTTGCGGACTATAGCGGTGGCACCCTAACCGTAATTGATGGCGCGACGAACGGGATGTCGTCGCCTTCCAATACCTACGACGGCCTGAGTAACTGGGCGGTCGCCGTGAACTCTGTGACAAATATGGTCTACCTCGTGGATCGCGGTGCCAGCAAGGTGTATGCCTTTAATGGCGCTACCGCGACCTCTCCCGCGACATACGCCGCAACGATTTCCCCTGGCTCCGGGAATCTATTCTCCATCGCGGTCAACCCTGTCACGAACATGATCTACGTTGCCGACGACAGCAACGGCTACGTGGTTGTGATCAACGGAAGTACCAACACAGAAGTCACAACGGTTTCGCTGGGTGTGTATGACGGGAGTGTCCCCATCTTACCGGTGTCCGTGGCAGTGAACCCCGCGACGAACATGATTTACGTGGCGGAGGACGACTCGGGCGAGGGCTGCACGTCGAGTTGTTTGCCGAACTCGGTCGGAGTCATCAACGGAAGTAACAACACACTTGCAGCCACGGTTGGGGTAGGAAATTCACCGGCAGCCCTCGTCGTTAACCCAGTCACGAATTTGATTTACGTCGCGAACAGCGGATCGAACTCTGTTTCAGTGATCAACGGCTCGACGAATGCGGTGACGGCGACCGTGACGAGCACGAATATGGCCGGTCCGGTCGGGCTCGCCGTCAATCCGGTGACTAACCAAGTCTTCGTGGCCAACTCGGGAAGCGACTACGCCACTGTGATCCACGGGACCACGACTCCCGCCACGGACGTTGGGGCTGCCAACGGAACTTCCCTTTTCACTTCGATCGCCGTTGATACCTCGACGAATCAAGTCTATGTCGCTAGTGGGTCTCAGGGAACCGTTGGCACATTCAACGGCTCCGTTTCGAACCCAACGGTAAACATGTTGACGACCGCGTCCGGCACCAATCTCGAACAGATCGCCGTTAATCCCGTCACTCATAAGGCGTATGCGGTCACAAACGGCTCCGGGGCGTCCTCTATTTCCGTCATCGACGGCGCGACGAACGCTGTAACAACCCCAAGGTATCCACAATCTCAGCCGTGGGCTCTCGCCGTCAATCCAGTTACGAACACGATTTTTGTTGCCGACAACGGCTCGAACACGGTTTCGGTGATTGACGGATCCACAAACTCACTCGATGTATACTCTCCGATAACTGTCGGCACAAATCCAAACGCGCTGGTGGTCGATCCAATTAATAATCTGGTTTACGTTTCAAATTTCAACAGCAGTTCGGTGAGCGTGATTAACGGGGCGTCGCTGGGCACCCCTCCATCCACGATATCCCTCGAGAACGACGCCTACTTGGGATTTACGCCTAATTTGCTGGCGTTCAATCCCGTCCAGAATCAGGTTTACGGTGCGAGCACCGCGCAGGGCGTTGGATTTTCATTTCCGGGCGGCAGCGGGGGCGGTACGGTCATCGCAAACAGCTTTTTTGGAGGCACAACACCGATCGCGATTGGAGTGAATCCGGCCCAGGGCTACAACTACGCCTTGTTTTCCGACACCGGCAGCTTGCAAGTTTCGGATATTCATGGAGGGTCTGCGTTTCCTGTTTGCAGCGGCCCGACTGCGGCCGATGTCAACACGGTGACGAACACGATCTACGTGGCGTGCGGGGGTTCATCAGGCACATTGAACGCGATTCAGGGCGCTGACAGCTTCACGCCAGGCGCCACCACGCCGATCACGCTGACGAACAGCAGCAGCAGTCCGACCGCGGTCGCGGTGAACCCGATCTCGAATACGATTTATGTTACCGACGAGCCCATCGAGAACGTCTCCTACCTGTACATCGTCAGCGCGTCCAACAACAATGCAGTCACGACAATCAACCTCGCCGCCAGCGATAACTGCTTCGCCGTAACTTCTTTGGCGATCAACATCGCTTCCAACAAAATCTACCTGCTTTGCACTGGCGATGACAACGAGCCCGGCCCGTATGTCGATATTTTCGACGGCGCGACGAATACAAGGATCGGTATTTTCTCCATCGGAACTGCTAATACGCTCCTAAACGAGATTGCCCCCAATCCTGTGACTGGAAATATTTATGCCCTCGCTTACGAGGGCGGGAATCCGGGCGCGCTTTCTGTGTACACGGAAAACGCCGTTCAGTCCAATTCGCTTACCACCACGATTACCCCGCTGACCAACAACACGACGGACGTAATCACGCCCTCATTCACTTTCAACACTTCTGTCCCCGCGTTAGGCGTGTATTTCCAGGTGGACTCGCAGCAAGGGACGTGGGCTCCGGCGACCGTCGTACCGGACGACAACAGCGCGGTCTTTACCGGGACAGCGTCCAATCTCACTCCGGGCTTCCATATTTTGTACGCCTACGCGACCAACGGCCAAGATGGTTCCGCGGCGAACTCTGGCGAGGTGACCGACGAGGACAGCCCCTTTGTTGGTGCGATTGCCTCGTACGGCTTCCTCGTCGCGCCGCCGATCGCCACAGTCAACAGCGCTCCGAGCAACAACCCTATGAATTTCGGCTCGGTGACGGTTGGCAACGTCAGTGCAAGCCCGAACCCGATCTTGATCAACAACGGCGGAGCGGCCTCGTCGCTGTCTTACTCCTACATGATCTCCGGGCCGAACACCGATGAGTTCGTGGTCGATCCAAGCCAGAGTAGTTGCATTTCCAGCGGAGGGACGCTCGCGTCGAACGCCTCTTGTGAAATTTATGTTACGTTCCAGCCAACTGGGACAGGCCCGGCTACCGCGACGCTGACCTGGACTGACAATTCGCTGGGCGTCAGCGATAGCACTCAATTGGTAAGTTTCTTGGGCACCGGAACCGCTTCCGTGACTCCGCCATCTCTCACTGAGAGCGCGTCCAACCCCAGCTATAGTCTGGATCCAACATTCAGTTGGAACGACACGGAAGCCAATGTAACGTTCCAATGCTCGTTCACCAGCGGCATGACCGTATCTTCCAGTTATTCGGCGTGTACTCCGGGGGTGAATTACCCGGGTCTTCAGGAAAACACCTGGTACACCTGGTCGGTCGAGGCCGTTGACAGCAGCTCAAACGTCAGTTCGCCGATCACGGTGACGTGGCAAGTCATTCCGTCCTCGATAACCGTTACATTTGCCGGCAATGGCAGTGGCTCTGTCTTCTTCAATCCCCCGAGCGGCGCGATCTACTCGTGCACCAGCACCTGCACCGAGCCGTTCGATGCCGTTCCGGTTACGTTGTCGGCGTCGCCGAATGCCGGTTCAACGTTTGCCGGCTGGTCCAACGTCACCAACGATCCAAACGATGTGTGTACGGGAACTGGGTCATGCCTCTTGGTAACAGTTGATGAGCCCCAGTCGGTGACGGCGACGTTCAATTCCATCGCTGTAAATTACACGCTCACAGTTTCTGAACTGGGCACGGGTGCGGGCGACGTCACCGACAACATGAGCATGATCAACTGCGGCGAAGCCAATGGACAACCCGCCGCGGGCGAAACATCTTGCTCCGAGAGCTATTCGGCGAACACGATGGTCACTTTGACGGCTACGCCGGGTGCGAACGGTTCGACGTTCGCTGCCTGGGGTGGAGCGTGCGCGGCCCCCGTCGGCACGATCAACTCGATGACGGGCGTAGGAACTTGCAACGTAACCATGAGTTCGGCAGTGAACGTCACCGCGAATTTCACGCCTGCGCCGATCACCGTTCCCGTCACCTTCACTACAAGCACGTCACCGGTTACCGTAGCGGCTACATTCAATTGCCCCGGCAATCCCGGTGCGGGCGTCGGTAACGCGTGCGCAACGAACCAAGGAGCGAACGCCAGCGCGGTGCAGTTGACGGTTCAGAACGTCAGCAGCCAGTTCACGGTGAACGTGGTCGCCACCGAAGTTCCCCCGTCGATGTACGACGGAATTTGCGAATCGAACAACGACCAGCCCGCGCCGACAGGCGGCGTAGCGACTGACTTCGACTGCCGCTTCCTGCAATTCTTCAATTACGGCACCGATCCCAACACGAGTGGCGCCATCGTGCCGTTCTGCGTTCCGTTTTCCAACGGCAATTGCATCCACTACGAAGTCAGCAATCCCGATGGCTCCGAGCCCAACCCGAGCAACTATCTCGGGCCCGTGAACTGGGTCATCACCTGGAACAACGATGCGATTTCGGGCATCGCTCCCGGCCCCTACTGGACCGGCAGCACTCCGCAGCTTTATGACGATCCCGATTCCCCGGTGAATTCCACGTCTCCGTATGGAACAAACTGCTCTTCGGTGATGCAAGTTCAGAGCGGCCCGACGCCCAACTACGCTTGCCAATTCGAATTCGACATCACCACGTTCTACAATCCGATCGAGCCGGTCGACTCCGGCATCGGCGGCAGCACCAAGGCCTTTAACGATGTGGTCGTTGCCTGGCCGCCCACCAGTGTGCCCAACAACTCGACGCTTCCGCTTTTGAACAGCTTGACGGCGACCACGCCGTCGGGCGGGTCTGCAGCGTATGGCACTTCGAACATCGGGTTCACCATCACGCTGACGAACGCGGGCGCGACGACGGCGAGCGGCATCACGCTCAACGATCCTCTGCCGAGCGGCCCAACGTGGACGCTTGCCAGCTCAACCGAGACTGGTTGCGGAATTTCCACAGGGGTACTGACCTGCCCGGCTTTCACGCTTGGCTCGGGTGCGAGCGCGACGTTCACGGTGAGCACTTCGAACGCGGCCGCAGGGACCTATTCCAACGTGGCGACCTTCACCATCGGCACGCAGCAAACGTCCACTCCATCCACGCTCACGGTCACACCGCTGGCCACAGCCCTCAGCAACTTGTCGAGCTACACCATCACCTACGGCCAGAGCACGCAGACGATCACGGGCACGGTCTCGGCCGGCGCTTCGTATCCGCCGTCCAGTGAAACTGTGACCGTCACGATCGGCTCAACCTCCGAGCCGGCGGCCATCGGCGCGAACGGTGTCTTTTCCGTCGTGTTCCCGACGGCGATGATCAACGCGTCGGCAACGCCCTATCCGATCACGTACTCCTATGCGGGCGACAATAATTTCTCGAGCATCACGAACAACAGCACTTCGACGCTCATGGTGAGCAAAGCGAATCAGTCGATCACGGTCAGCGAGAGCGCGCCAAGCGGCGCCCTATACGGCAGCAGCTTCACCGTTGCCGCCACCGCGTCTGGCGGTGCTGTCTCGTACGCGAGTTCGGGTTCGTGCTCGAATTCCGGTGCGACGTTCACCATCACCAGCGGATCGGGCTCGTGCGGTGTGGCTTTCAGCCAAGCCGGCGGGACGAACTACAATCCGGCAACGTCAATCAACCAATCGACCCCGGCATCAAAGGCCAGCAGCACCGCCACGATCACATCGAACAGCCCGAATCCTTCGACGGTGAACCAGACCGTAGCCGTCGGTGTGAAAGTTGTGGATAGCTCGGCGGGATCGACTGGAACGCCGACCGGCAGCGTGACCCTCACCGCGAAGCTCAGCTCGACCAGCCTCACTTGCACTGCAACGCTCAGCGGCGGCGTGGGAAGTTGCAACGTCACGCCGAACGCCACCGGCAGTTGGGCGCTCACGGCCGCGTACAACGGTGATGGGAACTTCAATACGAGCAGCACGGCTTCTGGCACTACGCAAACCGTCAACGCCGCGGCTTCCACGCTCAAGTTCACGCCGGCGATCCTCAATTTCGGGACAGTCGACTCCGGCGGTACCGTGGTGCTTTCGATGACCATCACCAACACCGGCATGTCGATGGTGACGTTCTCGAAATTCGCCATCGCTGCAATTACCGGCGATGACTCGACCGGCTATCTCGGCGTCGCTTTCTGCCCCTCGACGCTCAACGCCGGCAAGAGTTGCGTGGTCATCATGAGCTTCACTGCTGACTCCAGCGTGACGAAGACGCACGCCGCAAATCTCGTCATCTCCGATAACGCCTCCGGCAGCCCGCAAACAATTCCGATGGAGGCGACGGTGATCGATCCGGTGGCCACGCTCAGCGCCACGAGCATCAATTTCGGAACGGTGAAATCCGGGACGACGAGCGCCGCGAAATCCGTAACGCTCAAGAATTCCGGAACGACGGCCCTCACCTACTCGCTGAGCATCAGCGGCAATTTTGCATTGGCCTCTGGTACGGGCGCGTGCCCCAGCTCGTCATCGCTCAGTCCGAGTGCGAGTTGCACGATTTACGTCACGTTTACGCCGGAGCTGCCTAAGGGCTCGAAGTCTGGCAGCATCAAGATCACTGACAACGCACTGAACAGCCCGCAGTCCATCTCTCTCTCGGGCACCGGAGACTAGTCCGGCGCAGAGCCGATCAGGAGAGCTGGCCTTCGGCTAGCCCAGTGGTTCATTTGGAGTTGCTGAAGACACGACCTCTCGTCGCCATGTCTGCTGAAAACGGGCGGTCGGCCCTGCCTTGAAGTAACCCAACGCCCGAGCCCCAAGTGAGTTGCAGCGGAAGCATGAAACCGTTAGTCAAGGTCGTGTCGTGTTTAGCCGCCTTTGCAGTGCCGCCAGTGGCTTTCAGTTTGATCCGTATTCATGTTTCCACATTCCAATGTAGTTGATTCCACGCATCGACTTGTGCAATCTCTCCCAGCGTAAGAGAAATCACCACGAACTGGGGCTGATGGTGAACCGTAGAGAGTTTCTGCGATCAGCAAGCACTGTGTCAGCAGGGCTTGCACTCTCGAAGACGATAGGATTATCTGCAGGCGAAATTGCACCGGGAAATGACGTAGCCAGTCCGGATACGCAGAGAAACGATTTGATAATGCTGAACAATGTGCGGCGTGCGATCGTCGATTATTATCGAGTTCAGTGGAACCCTCATACCGGCTTAATCGCAGACAGGACCCAACCTGGATCGCCTTCGAGCATCGCGGCCGTGGGAATGGGGCTCAGCGTTTATACCGTGGCAGTAGAACGAGGCATCCTGTCACGAACCGACGCAGTTGAGAGGACCCTGACTCTTCTGAGGTTTCTTCATTCCAGTGATCAGGGTCCGGGACCGAATGCCACGGGATACAAGGGGTTTTATTTCCATTTCCTCGACATGCAGACTGGCCGTCGGGCGATTCAATGTGAATTATCGACGGTTGACACCGCGATATTGATGGCGGGCATTCTTACGGCGGCAAACTATTTCACCGGGAAGAATGCAAAGGAAACTGAGTTAAGAAGACTCGCTGAAATTCTTTACCGGCGAGTTGATTGGCAATGGGCGCTCGACAAAGGGACGACGATTTCGAACGGTTGGATGCCCGAGTCGGGGTTTCTTCCTTATCGATGGGCCACGGGCTATAGCGAAGCTATCATTCTTTACGCGCTGGCGCTGGGATCGCCGACGTTTCCGATCGCTCCACAAGGCTACAAAGACTGGATCTCAACTTTTGAGTGGAAGAAAGTCTACGACACAGAATACCTGTACGCCGGGCCGCTATTCATTCACCAGATGTCCCATCTGTGGATAGATTTCCGCGGCATCCACGACGACTTCAACAGAAAAGTGGGCATCGATTATTTTGAGAATAGCCGCCGGGCTACACATATTCACAGGCAATATGGAATCGAGAATCCGATGAAGTTTGACCACTACAATGAATATGTATGGGGACTGACCGCGAGCGATGGCCCGGGACCAGCCGTTCTTGATGTGAACGGCATCAAAAGAACATTCTTCGGGTATGAGGCGCGAGGCGCTCCGTTTGGCCCGGACGACGGCACTGTTTCACCCTGGGCGGTAGCCACATCTCTCCCGTTTGCGCCTGAGACCGTGCTCAAAACCATGCATCACATCATCGAGAGGCTTAGATTGTTTGGACACAGTCCGTATGGATTCGTCGCCAGTTTTAATCCAACTTATCCTGAGCACACCAACAATTACAACGCTTGGGCGTCTCCATGGGTCTTCGGCTTGAATGAGGGCCCGATTCTGATGATGATTGAAAACTATCACACGGAGCTCATCTGGAAGACGATGCAACGATGCCCCTACATCGTGAAGGGCCTCCAGCGCGCGGGGTTTCGCGATGGCTGGCTTGGCCGTTGACCATTCTGAAAGGAGTCGAGGGCACAGACTTTCGAATGAATAGGGACATACTCGTTCAAGCTTGTCTGCGTGGCGATCCTTTCTTCTATTTACTTACGGCATTGCCTTCTCGGGACCGGGAGCAGCGCCTCCGCTAATCCCTTTTCGCCAACGCGCTTCGATTTCTTCCAGCGTCCGCCCTTTCGTCTCCGGAACCATCTTGTAAACGAAAATCCACGCGAGCACGCCCACGATGGCATACAGCCAGAAGGTCCACGCGCGTCCCAGCGCATGCAGCAAGCTTAGAAACGTCAACGCGATTATCAGGTTCGAGCCCCAGTTCGCCATCGTCGCCACTCCCATCGCCCTCCCGCGAATTCTCAATGGATAGATCTCCGCAATCATCAGCCAGAACACCGGTCCAAGCCCGATGGCGAAGCAAGCCACATAAACCGCCAGACTGATCACCGCGACCGATGCCACCACATTGGATAACGACGGCGAGAGAAACGCAAAACCGAGCACTCCCAGACTGATTACCATGCCCGTCAATCCGTAAAGCAGGAGTGGCCGCCGCCCCGCACGGTCCAGCAGCCACAGCGCCACAATGGTCAACAGAACGTTGATCATCCCAACTCCCACCGTCGCCAGGATCGCAGACGAAGCCGAATGAAATCCCGCAAATTGGAAAATCGTCGGCGCGTAATAGATGACGGTGTTGATCCCCGTGAACTGCTGGAAAACCGCGAGCCCGATTCCCACGATCAGCGCCGGTCGCAGCGAGGCGCTCAACAATTCCCGCCAGCTTCCTCCCTGCTGATTGAGGCTCGCCGCAATCTCGCCTAGCTCCTTCTCGACGTCCGCACTGTCTCGGATTCGTTCAAGCAAGACGCGCGCTTCGCCCTCCCGTGAACGGCTCATGAGCCACCGCGGGCTCTCCGGCAGGAAAAGCAAGCCGACAAACAGAACGATCGCGGGTATTGCCGCCAACGCAAACATCCACCGCCAGGCGCTCGCGCCGGCGAGCGCGTAATCCATCAGGTAGGACGCCACGATACCGATCGTAATCATCAGTTGGTTCAGCGAGACGAGTCTCCCCCGAACGTTTGGCGGCGAAACCTCTGAGATGTACAACGGGGCTGTAAACGACGCCACTCCAATCGCCATCCCCACCACGACGCGCCCAATCGCGAGCCACAATGCGTCGGGCGCCAGCGCCGTTCCCACAGCTCCGGCGATGAACAGTATGGCCACCTGCATGAGCGCGCTGCGGCGTCCAAACTTGTCTGCCAGTTTGCCTCCAAAAGCGGCTCCCGCCACCGCGCCCAGCAGCACCGCCCCGACCACCATTTCTTCTTGAAATGTGTTGAGCGAAAAATCCTTCTGCACAAACAGAATCGCCCCGGATATCACACCAGTGTCATAGCCGAATAGCAGCCCGGCCAGAGCCGATATCCAAGAAACAACCGTTACGAATCGTCTGTTGTTGTAACTCGCGTTGGTGTTCTCAGGGAATGTCAGGGGAGTCCTCCTCGGTGGACGTCTGTCTGCAAGAATTGGACAGGCCGAGCTTTTGTATCACGACACATGCCGCTCGGGACACCGAAACGAACGTGCCCCGGGCCGCGATCGTAATCCCGTGAGCGAATGTGGACCAAGGGTTCATCGAGGAAGCCAGCGAAGGCCCAGGCGAAACATGCGAGAATCACCGACGCGGGCGCGTCGTGCGACAAGCCCCGGTCGAACCGAAGCGTGACGTTTAGACGTTGGGGCGGACGACGGGGTGGCTCCGTGATCCTCGAGCGTGAAGGTAGGATGCAATGAGCGAACGAATGTTCTCGTTTCTAGCCGGATTGATTTTCCTCGTGGTGGCAGTGCTGCACGTGATGCGGCTTGCTCTCGGATGGAATGTGGTCCTCGCAGGCTGGACCATTCCGACGTCGGTGAGCTGGGTCGCGTTCCCGATCGCTGGATATCTAGCGTTCGAAGGCCTGAGACACTCGATCCGCAGGTAATCAATCAGGCGAGAAAAACGATTCGAGGAAAGACAGGCGCACCTCAGGAAGTTCTATAGGAGTCCCGCGGTCCGAAAGATTCCCGGCCCAAGTTCTTGGGTGCTCGTGCTCCGCGATCCGCTATATCGCCTGCCACGGGTTATAGATCAACACCCTGGGTGTCCGTCATTTTGGGGATGTCGAACGTCGTCTTGATGGAGAGCTTACTGGCGTCGAGGTTGAACTCAACGGTTTTCTCGCCCGTGCCAATCAGCGGTTCGCCGTTTTGTGACTTCCTGGGAAACGAGAACAAAATGTAAGAGATTTTCCTGTCGGTTGGGTCTTTTTGAACTGTCACGCTGGTCGGGGACAGCTTCTCCTTCGTATGCTTCAAGACCAGACTCGCGCTCGACTTCAGTGTGTTCTGGTCGAGGCTGGAGAACGGGGTCATATCAGGCCCGGCGATTAACACCTGATAATCCTCGGACGGTTTGGCAAGCTGGGCATCAGCATCGGGAGGCTCTTTCTCGCCCCCGAGGACGGCGCTGCGGACTAGCGCTTCGCGGAGCACACGCGCCGATGCCCATCGAACTACAAAAGCCGCGGTTGGCGCAGTTTGCTGACCCGCATCTGGAGTGCTAGTAACAGTTGAATTCGCGGCACCTGCGCCGTTCGGCATCGGCCGAGAGGTCATCGCGCCGCTCGGCGCCATAGTTCCGCCGATCGGCATATTGGCATCCGAGTTCTCGTTCGTCGTCGACCCACCACTTCCCTTCCAATTCGCATCAACGCGAACGATGTGAGACCGCGGTGAATCATCCAGGATCTTCTGAACATCCTTCGAGTCCCATTGTTGATAGGGCTTGTCTTTCCATGGATCGCCGCTGGCCCATACCATGGTGGCAAGCGCCACGATTCCCAGTATGGCTACTAGACCTTTCCTCATGTTTGTACCTCCTGGGTGCGCCGTTCGATGACTGGTTAGATCGCTGACGCGATCCGGAGGGCTTTGGGGGGTTCGTAATGTTTGTGCCGCACGAACTGAATCGACGCCCACACTATATTCGATGCGCTAAACCGCCTTTTCGTGCCTTAACTCCGGGTTGCGCTCTTCCGGAATTTGAAAATCGGAAGTACGGCCAGTGTGCCTACGGAGAACTGATCCGCCGAGAAGTAAGAAGGAAAGCAGCCGCTTTTCCACTGTCTCGACCAATTCATGCTATGTTCACGTGCCATCTTCAAAATTGGCGTTAATATCCGACCATTAAGTCGAACCCTCTCGACGTAAAACCCAGGAGGGAGCAATGAAAGAAGACCAGAAAGAGCGCTGGCGAGAGCTGCTCGAGCGCGCCGCGACAGAACAAGACTCCAAAAGGTTCAACGAACTCATTCGTGAAGTCAACCGCCTCCTTGCGATAAAGCACGCACGCCCGGATAACGGTCGGCCAGCTGGAAAGGATTTGGCGCCGGGTCTCGAGCCGGATTGATTTTCTAGCGCGAGCAGAGAAGGAAGTGGTTGTTGTCCCGCCTGACGTCTCCAGCTTGGACGCCGCTTTGTGTGAAGGTCTATTCGTATCTCAAGGCGACGATCGGATCGACCCGCGTCGCTCGACGCGCTGGAATGTAGCAGGCCATGAGCGCCACGAAGGTTAGCAGGCACGCAACAACCAAAAATGTGAGCGGGTCCGTCGCGCTTACGCCGAAAAGCAAACTGGACATCAATCGAGTAAGCCCAAGCGCGCCGATAAGTCCAAGGGCCACACCGACCAGAGCCATATTCGCGCCGCGCCCCAGGACCATTCGCAGGATGTCTGCGCGCTGCGCGCCGAGGGCGATACGGATTCCAATCTCACGTGTTCGCTGGCCCACGAGATAGGAAATTACGCCGTAGATCCCGATGCTCGAAAGCAGCAGTGCCAGCGATGCGAACGACCCGAGGAGAACCATCGAAAATCGCTGGGCGGCGATCGAACTCGCAACGATTTCGTCGTACGCTCTTATCTCGTACATCACCTGCTCGCTGTTCATCTGCTCGATCGCGTGACGGATTGTTTCTACGAGCGCAAGCGGCTGCCGCTTCGTGCGAATCAACACATCCACGGTGCGCGCCGCACGCGACATGAAACGGTCGGGAATCTGCCGGAAAGGAATGTAGAACTCCGCGTGCATTCCCTCGTTGTCCTGAAGTCCCCATTGATTTACGTGTCCAGCCACGCCGACGATTTCCGCCGGGCCTACGTAGTCGTCCACCAAATGCTGGCCGATCGGATCTTCTCCGGGAAAGTATTTCGCGGCCAGGTCCTCATCGATCACAACCACGCGCGGCGAACGCTCCGTATCTTGCGAAGTAAAGAAACGGCCGCGTTTGAGCGGGATGCCCATCACTTTCAAATAATCGGGCTCCACTTCGTACCACAGTCCCCAGGGCTTATCGCTATCGGCGAGCGGCTTGGGCTTTCCTTCAATCCAGAACGGGTCATCGGAATCGCCCGACATGGGCAATCCACCGCGAAGCAGCGAAACCGATTCCACGCCGGGAACCGAAGCGATGGTGTCGCGAAGCTGGAGGAGCGTCGAGCGAATCGCCGCGGGGGGCTGGGTTTGCATGGACGGCGCGAGTCCGACCTGGAACGTGGCGACATGATGTGGACTAAAGCCCGGATCGATACTCCACAGGCGCACGAGGCTGCGGATCATCAAACCTGCTCCGATGAGCAAAACCAACGCCATCGCCATTTCCACGGCGACGAATACATCCTGGGCCCGATGGCGCGCGCCGCTCATTCCGCGGCCTCCTTCCTGAAGCCCGGCTTGCAAACTCGGTTCAGAAGTTCGCAGAGCAGGCGCAAGGCCGAATAGGATTCCCGAAATTATCGAAATTGCCGCCGTAAAGAGAAACACGCGGCCGTCGAAGCCAATTTGTTCCGCACGGGGAAGGTGCTGAGGGAGCAGGCTGACGGCTGCGTGAGTGCCCCACGCCGAGACCAGCAGGCCGAGGCCTCCGCCGGCGATCGAAAGCAGAACGCTCTCCGTGAGGAGCTGGCGAATCACGCGGATTCGGCTGGCGCCCAAGGCTGCGCGAATCGCGAATTCCCGCACGCGCACGGCCGAGCGTGCGAGAAGAAGATTGGCTACATTGACGCAAGCGATCAGCAGTACAAATCCAACTGCCGCGAACAGGACGAGCAGAAAAGGCCTGATCTCGCCCACCATCAATTCTCGTAGCGGAAACAGCGTCGCGCCGACTCCAACGTCGGATTGCGGATACATCGCTGCGAGGCTCTCGGTGATTCCCGCCATGTCGGCACGAGCCTGAGCGAGAGTGACACCCGGCTTCAGACGGCCAATCGCATCCATCCCCATGGCGACGTCGCGGTCGAGGAACAAGACATCGTTCCATTGGCCGATGGGCACGAACACATCCGCGTCTTGAAAATTCCACATCGAGAGATGAAAACCAGCAGGCAGGACGCCGACGATCGTGTAGTCCCTGCCGTCAAGGGCCACGCGCCGGCCCACGACGTCCGGCGTGGATCCAAACTTACGCTTCCAGAATCCGGCGGTGACCAGCGCAACCGGCGCGGCGCCGAGTCGATCCTCGTCATGACTGAAGTTACGTCCGAGCAAAGGTTTGACGCCGAGGATGGAGAAAAAATCTGAGGACACCATATCGGCGCGCACTCTTTCAGTTTCGCCCATCCCGGTCATGCTGAAATCGTCCGGACGATACGCAGCGAGCGCCTCGAAGCTGCGATTTTCCCTCTGCCAATCTAGAAAGTTGGGATACGAAATGGACGCACGCTCAAATTGCACCCGGCGTTCGAATAACGCGACGATTCGATCGGGATCCTGAAACGAGAGCGGTTTGAGCAGCACGCCATTCACGACCGAAAACAAGGCTGTATTCGCACCGATGCCGAGAGCCAAGGTCAGGACGACGATCAGCGTGAAGCCGAGATTCTTGGCCAGAATACGAATACCGTAGCCCAAGTCCTGCCAAAGCGTTTGCATGCGTATGCCCTCTCGATTCCGGTGGACTAAGCGCAGATGTCCCTCCGAACGTCGTCTTGGTCAAGTCTGTGTGCAGTATGGGTTTATCAGCCCACCAAGTTACAACTGCAATGGCGAATTGTGCGGTTGTGGGAGGAAGCTGTCGCGGAACCGGACAGCTATGTGAGATGAAAGTCCAGGCCGCCAGGCATGCCGAAATTAGCCTCGGACTCTGTCTCTCGAGGATGAATGTGGATTAACGCGGCTTGCGTTGACAGAATCGGACTGGCTCCTGCATTGTCACGTACTCGGAGACCGTCGAGAAACTGCGCAGGCGCCGGGCTTTTCGCGGTAAAGACAGCTACCTCAAGGGCGAGAAATCGGTCGGCCGCATGTACGTCGAGTCTATTTTTTCCACGAGCTTGTCGGCCTGCTCCGACTTCACCATCTCCAGAAATGCGGGGTCGGCTCGCAACGCGTCCCAGTTTTTTTTTGCATCGTCACGGCTGGCATGCGCAACGATCCAGATGAACGTGTTATCCGAAGCAGCGGCATCGTCGGAAACCCAGTAGCCCACAACATCGAGATCGTGTTTGGCAAGCAACTTGGAAGTTGTGTCGCGAAACCGCGACTCGAGCGTCGCCATTTTGCCGGGCACGGCATGATAAACGCGGAGCTCGAAGACGCGATTGCTATCGGCCCTCACCTGCGTCACATGCGCCAGTCCAGCGGCAATAAGCGATCCAGCGGCAAAAGAAAACAAGGCGATGCCACAAATGGTCCATCCTCTGAGTGTCCAGCGTTTGAGTGTCATGGCGAGTTCATGCCTCCCTTAGCGCAATTATTGGGTACCGGAAATCATTCGTATCTCAGCGCGATCATCGGGTCGACGCGTATCGCGCGCCGCGCGGGAACGTAGCAGGCAAAAAGAGCAACAAGGATAAAAAGAACGGCAACGCCCACGAACGTCAAAGGATCTGTCGGCCTCACGCCGTACAGCAGCCCTGCCATCAAGCGCGAAACGATCAGCGCACAAACGAGCCCAACCACAGCACCCGCAACGGCGAGTCCCAATCCCTGACGCAAGACCATCCTGAGGATGCTCCGTCGCTGGGCCCCGAGTGCCAGGCGAATTCCGATCTCGTGGGTGCGTTCGTTCACCATGTAGGAGAGCACGCCGTAGATTCCAAGCGCCGCGAGAAGCAGGGCGGTGAGAGCGAAAAGACCTACGATTTCCATCGAGAATCGCCGCGCCGATAGGGAGTCGGAGAGAACGTCATCGAGCATGCGCGGACCGAAAACGGGAAGTTCGGAATCGACGGACTGCACCTGCTCCCGCAACTCCACCGGAATCGCGGCAGCGTCGAGTCGCCCACGCACAAATATCGCCAGATCTTTAGCGGGCGTCTGATACAAACTCAAATAGATTTGCGGAACGGTCGTTTCCGCCAGTGATTCTGTTCGAGCATCCGCGAGCACGCCAACCACAGTGGTCCAGGAAAGAGATGACCGATTCCCCGGGACTGGTAGTTTGAGGCGCTTGCCAATCGCACTCTCATTCGGCCAATACTTCCGGGCGAACGCCTCGTTGATCACCGCTACTGGCGGGTCGGTATCGCCGTCGGAGTTGGAGAACAAGCGGCCGCGCAGAAGCGTCATGCCCAGTAAGTGAAAATACCCCGGCGTGACGATTGAACCGTAGATCAAAGGAGCTTCTGAGCTTGAAGTCTCGCGGCCCTCGAGGATCAGTGGGTACGTCTGTAGATCGCTGCGACCGTGACCCAACGGTACAGCCGCTATGTCTCCGACGGCCGCTTCATCCACGCCCGGCAGCGTGCTGCTGCGACGGAGTATTTCGCGCAATAACGGGGTCTCTTGAGCGGCGGTTTGATAAATGTCGGTCGAAGGATCATTGGGTATGGGCAGCCATGTTCGAATCGCCATAACATTCTGCGGATTGAATCCCAGCCGCACGCTTAGCAAATCCCAGAAGCTGCGGAGCAAAAGGCCCGCAGCCGTCATCAGCACCAAAGAGAGAGCAAATTCGGTTATTACCAGCATGCGGCGAGTCCGCGCTTGTTCTCCCGAGCCTGTCGAGCCCCGCGTTGCTTCTTTGAGCGCTAGAGTCAAATCGCACCGGCCTGCATGCAAAGCGGGAGCCAGCCCGAAAATGGCGCCGGCGACAAGAGAGACGCCGAGAGCGAAAAGCAAAACGGGCCAATTGATCGTTACTTCGCGGAGCCGCGGCAGGCTATCCGGCACGATCTGCAATAGAAACGCCTTCGTCCAGAACAAGATCGCCAAGCCGAGCGTTCCCCCAACCAGCGAAAGAAGCAGGCTTTCGGTCAGCAGTTGACGTATCAGCCTCTTCCGCCCGGCCCCGAGCGCCAGACGTACGGCCATTTCGCGCCCTCGCGTGCTGGCGCGAGCGAGCAAGAGATTCGCGACGTTCACGCAGCCGATCAGAAGGACCAACCCCACAGCGACAAGCAGCAGAATAAGCGACTGGCGAACATTGCCGACCAGCGTTTCTTTGAGAGGTATCAATCGCACAGTCCATCCGCTTTGCGCCGGGTAATCATCCGGGAATTGTTCTTGCAACGATGCGACCAGCGCGTCTAGGCGGCGTTGCGCCTGGGCAATCGTCTGCCCGCCCTTGACGCGCGCGATTGCCGGAGAAAGAAACCGCGAACTGCGCCGAGGGGGTGGGGCAGGCGCGCCCGCAAAACCCGCTGCCGCCCATACCTCCGTGTTCCTTTCCTCCGTTGTTCGTCCTGGATCGCGAAAACCGTGCGGCATTACGCCGACCACGCGGTATAAGTCGTTGTCGAGCCTCAGAGTTTTGTTCAAGATCCCCGGATCAGCTGCGAAAGCCCGCTTCCACAGGCCATCGCTGATCAGAACTTCCAGATTAAATCCCGGCGTCTGATCCTCGGGATTGAATGGGCGGCCTAGCTGAGGCTTGACGTCCAGCAGGGCAAAATAATTGGGCGGAACGGTAAGAAGGCGGATGCGCGCAGGCTGAGAGGAGCCCGTGAGATTAACGTCCCCGCCTCCGACCGGCGAAACATACTCAAAAATTCCCGAGCGCTGAAGGTCATGCCACTCTGGCACTGACATCCCTACGTCCTGCGCACCCACGCCTGGAAGATCATCCACGACGCTTACGAGTTGCTCCGGTTGTGGATACGGCAGAGGGTGCAAAAGCGTGGCATCGACGACGCTGAATATCGCGGTTGTCGCTCCAATGCCTAACGCAATCGTCAGGATGGCGACGGCACTGAAGCCCGGAGACTTGCGCAACGCGCGTATACCGTAGCGAACATCCTGCGCCACGTTCTCGAACCACCCCCAACCCCATGCAATGCGGCTTTCCTCCTTCAGGTATGTGGCGTTGCCGAACTCGCGCAGGGCCACGGCGCGTGCGTCGTCCGCCGTCATTCCCGATTCGAGATGTTCCTGCCGGCGCAATTCCAAGTGAAGGCGCATCTCTTCTTCGAGATCCGCGTCAAACTGTCGCCAATGAATCAACATGCGGAGGCGTCGTGCAAGTTCGCGCAGCCAATTCATGACGGACCTCCTTTCAGACTGCCTCGATCACACGCGTGATCGCTCCGATGACGCGTTCAAACTGCGACATTTCCGCGGCCAGTTGTTTGCGGCCCGCCACAGTAAGTTGGTAGTAGCGAGCGCGGCGATTACCCGCTGTCGTGCCCCATTTCGCGGTCACCCATCCCTTGATTAGCATCCGCTGCAGCGCGGGATACAGCGATCCTTCTTCCACTTGGAGGATGTCGTCGGATATTCGCTGGATGGAGTTGGCGATCTCAAATCCGTGCATCTCACCGGAGCGCGCGAGCGTTTTCAGGATCAACAGATAAAGTGTTCCCGGAGGAATTTCGTCCCGATGCAACGCAGCACCTCTGGCATAGTTAGACTATGCTACCCCCGATTGGTTAGCAAAGCCTGGCAAGGGATCAGCGCCGGCAAGTTGCGCAAGAAACGGACTTGGGAGCCGGCTTTCCGGATAGCCGGCTACGCGGAAGTTATCCAGTAACGGCGTTCCCGGACGTGAGGACGAAAACGACCCTCGATAAGACTTTGCTGCCCCTGCGAAATATCATTGATGCGTGGGTTGAGCTATAATTCCGCCCACAATGGCGCTACCTTCCGGAACAAAACTGGGTCCCTACGAAATTCAATCGCTGATTGGCGCGGGCGGGATGGGCGAAGTTTATCGCGCGCGCGACACTAGGCTGCAGCGTGACGTCGCGATAAAAATCCTGCCGAGTTCCCTGGCGCACGATCAGGACCGCCTGCGGCGCTTCGAGCAGGAGGCCCGAGCCGTAGCCGCGCTGAACCATCCGAATTTGCTGACCGTATTCGATGTGGGCACGGCGCCTTTGGGCGATGCCACCACGCTGTCGCCTTACATCGTCTCGGAGCTGCTCGAAGGCGGGACGCTGCGGGAGAAGCTCACCGATGGCGCGATGCGCGAGCGAAAGGCGCTCGATTACGCCATTCAGATGCGCCCTAGGGCTGGCTGCGGCTCACGAACGTGGAATCGTGCATCGCGATTTGAAGCCCGACAACATTTACGTCACGAACGACGGGCGAGTGAAGATTCTGGATTTTGGACTGGCGAAACTTAGCGAGGCGCCCGCCACGGATGTTGACGCCACGCGAGACATGGCCACGCAGGCCGGCGTCGTGATGGGAACCGTCGGTTACATGTCGCCCGAGCAAGTGCGCGGGAAACCGGCCGATGCGCGCAGCGATATTTTCAGTTTCGGCGCGGTGCTTTACGAAATGCTGGCGGGGCGACGCGCGTTCCGCGGCGACAGCGCGGCCGATTTGATGAGCGCGATTCTGAAAGAAGAGCCACCGGAAATTTCGGCGACCAACCGGGAAATCTCGCCGGCGCTCGACCGCATTATTCACCACTGCATGGAGAAGGATCCACAGCAACGGTTCCAGTCGGTGGGCGATATCGCGTTCCAGCTCGGCGAGATGAGCGGATTGCGCACTTCTTCCGGGATTCCAGCGATGGCCGCGAGCGGCCCGGCGCGAGCGATCATGCCGGCGATGAAGCCGTGGATGCTCGCGGCGATTGGTGCGGCGGCGCTGGCCATAATTGTCGCGGCAACGTGGTTCGTGGCACGCGCGACAGCGCATCTTGCGCCGCCGAAATTCGTGCAACTGAGCTTTCAGCAGGGTTTCGTCGACTCGGCGCGGTTCCTGCCCGATGGGCAAAGCATTATCTCCGCATCGCAGTGGGGCTCGGATTCGTCACTGTCCCTCTACACCGGACGTCTCGATAGCCAGGGACTGCGTCCGATGGGAGTCAAGGCGGATCAGCTTTCATCTGTCTCAAGTAGTGGCGAGCTTCTAGTGATTCAAGATTTTCAGCGCATCGGGCCGGGATACGCCCAAGTCGGCACGCTCTCGCGGCTGCCGCTTGGCGGCGGCGCGCCGCGGCCCGTCCTGGATAACGTTGAATACGCAGACTGGGCGCCAGATGGAAAAGAGTTCGCGGTCGTGCGGTTTATTCCCGAGAAGCACGTTTACCGCCTGGAATATCCGGTCGGAAAAGTGCTCTACGAAACGAACGGTTGGGTCAGTCATCCGCGATTCTCCCATGATGGACAGAAGATTGCGTTCCTCGATCACCCAATTTTTGGCGATGACCAGGGCTCGGTCGCGGTGACGGATTTGGAGGGACATCGAAAGCAGCTGAGCGGCACTTACAGCTCCACGCAGGGATTGGCCTGGTCTCCCAAGGGAGATGAGATCTGGTACAGCGCGGTGACCGATGGCGTGTATCGCTCGATCTATGCAACCACGTTATCCGGGCACTCGAGGCCGCTGCTCTCGGCGCCCGGGAACGTTGACATTCAGGACGCGCTAGCCGATGGACGCGTGCTGGTGAGCGATGTGAATGTTCGGCTGATCTTGATGGTCTGCACTCCCGACTATCCGCAGGGCCGCGATTTCACCTGGATGGATTGGGCGTATGGCGGGCGTTTTTCGCCTGACAGTAAGCAGATCCTTTTCGGAGATCAGCATAGTGGGCCGAACTACGGCACATTTCTTCGCAATCTGGACGGGTCTCCAGCCGTGCGGCTTGGCGATGGTGACCCGATGGATGTTTCGGCAGATGGGAAATGGGCCCTCAGTCGCTTGCCTTCGAGTCCCGAGCAATTTCTACTTCTACCGACGGGAACCGGTGAACCGCGCCCAATCACGCACTCCAAAATAAATCACCTGGACGCTCGCTGGTTGCCCGACGGGCGAATCCTCGCTGTTGGTAACGAGCCTGGCCATCAAGAGCGCACATTCGTGATCACTCTCAACGGTGATGAAACGCCGGTAACCCCTGAAGGCGTAAGAGCGCGGGCGGTGACGACGGATGGCAAGCGCCTCCTGGCATACGATATCGAGCACTCGCAGTTTGAGTTGATTCCCGTCGACGGCGGACAACCGCAACCGGCTCCTCAATTCCAGAAAGGCGATGGGCCGATTGATTTCACGCCCGATAATTCTGCGGTCTATGTCAGGCGCGGTGGTGCACACAATATGGTGGAAATCTGGCGGGTGGAACTGGCGAGCGGCAAGCGCACTCTCATCCGCAACATTACCCTGACCGAGGCTCCGTCGATTGCGGGAGGCGTGACCGCGATCATTTCGCGCGATGGGAAGAATTATGCGTACTCGTATGCTCGAATTATTTCGACGGAATACGTGGTGGAGGGTCTTCGCTAATCCTGAGGGGGCATAGCGCGACGCTGCGTTCTTGCGACTACCACACAACCAACGCCGCTTACTTTTCCTTGAGCTTCAGCTTGCCATCCGCTTTATTCTCTTCGAGAAATGCGCGGAGTTCTTTCGAGGCGTCCAGAAGTCGAATCCACTGCTCGTAATAGAGAGTGACGGGGAAACGCCCGAGCCCATAAACGCTGACTCCGCCTTTCTCTCCAACTTTAAAATCGAGCTCACCGCTTCGGCGTCCCCCTCCCCGCCTCTCCAATTCCGTGACGCGCGCTTTTAGTTCTTCGTAAGTTGGTTCGGCCATTGCCCTCTCCATCATTCAGCACTCAAGCGAATAGATTATACCGAAGAATTCTGACGCGAGCACAGCACGAAGAAAACCAAACCTATGACACCGCAACCGGCCGCGATCCGCGTAAAGCGTAGAAAAGAATGTAGAGATAGCAAATGGCCGGCAGGATGAACGCGTGATGGATCCCCATCCGATCGGCCATTGCGCCCTGAATGACGGGAAGAATGGCGCCTCCGACGATAGCCATCACCAAAACGCCGGATCCGTCGCCGGTCAACGGCCCCAGCTCCGCGATCCCCAATGTGAAGATGCTCGGAAACATCACCGAGTTGAATAGCCCGATCGCGATGATGCTCCAGGTCGCGACGCCTCCAAACGTAAGCATTGAGATTATTACGAGCGCGCACGCCACGATTGCCGCCGCGGCCAGCACAGTGCCCGTGCGTACTTTTTGGAGGATAGCCGAGCCGATGAAACGCCCGACCATCGCTCCGCCCCAGTAGTAGGCGACGTAGCGAGCGGCCGTGATTTCGGAAAGGTTTCCAATGTCCGGCTGGCTGAGATAATTGATCAGCAAGCTGCCGATCGATACTTCCGCGCCGACGTAAGCGAATATTCCAATTGTTCCGTAGACGAGTTGCGGATATTTCCAAAGACTCACTTTCGGGCCGTTTCGATTCTGACGCTGAGCCTCCGGAATTGCAGGCAAGTTGTAGCGGGAGATAAGGATGCCCACAGCGATTACGAGGATTCCAATCACCAAATAGGGAAGCTTCACCGAAGACGCCTCGTGAATCCGGTAGGCGTGTAGAACGTCCGGCGGCATCTGGCGAATTTCGTCAATCGTCTTTGGATTCGCGCTCAAAATCAACAGGCCGCCCAAATAAGGACCGATCGTCGTTCCGAGCGAATTGAATGCCTGGGTAAGATTCAACCGGCTGGACGCCGTCTCTGGAGGCCCGAGAACAGCGACGTAGGGATTTGCGGCGACCTGCAAAGCGGTGATTCCGGCGGCCAGAACCATAAGCGCGCCAAGGAACAACGGATAGGACGGTACCCCGGCAGCGGGAATAAACAGGAGCGCGCCTGCGCCAATCGTGAAAAGCCCGGCGACCATGGTCTTTTTGTAACCAATCGCGTCGATGGTTTTTGCCGAAGGGATGGCGAAGATGAAGTACGCCGAGAAGAATGCAAACTGAACCAGCATCACTTCGGCGTAATTCAAATCGAAAATGGCTTTCAGGTGCGGAACAAGAATATCGTTCAGAACAGTGATAAATCCCCAAAAGAAGAAAAGCGTAGTGACGACGATGAGCGCGCTCTTGTCCGTGCGCGCGGGACGCTGCCCTGGTGCTGCCGTTCGATCTGTCGTGTTAGGAATTGCCATCCGAGGATGCGCCCTGCTGTGCCGTGTCTTTTCTATCCACAGCTATCGAGCGCAACAAGCGAGATGATGCCATTGAACAGCTCGACGCAATAACGATTTTCTCAATTGGATTTCCTGATTCGAAGAGGCGTTCGCCGGCGCCCTATTCGTTCCATTCGGCAGGCGACTTAGTCCAATTAATCTTTTGCGGATTGCGAAGGCACCCTTGCCGTCGATTTACGCACGACAAATTCAGGCTCGATGAGAATCTCCGGAACGTATTCTTCGGCGTTTCTAATTTGGGCCAGCACGGATTGAGCCGCAATCTCGCCCATCCGTAGCAGCGGTTGCCGGACGGTCGTCAGGCTCGGATTGATGTAGGGCGCCATTTTGATGTCGTCGAAGCCGACGACGGAAATGTCGTTTGGAACGTGCAGCCCAGCTTCCTGGAGTGCGCTAATCGCGCCGAGAGCGGAGTTATCGTTGAACGCGAACAGCGCGGTGAAAGCTCTTTTCCGATTTTTCAGAAACGTTTTGGTGGCCGGATAAGCCACTTCCGGCGTGGAGAGGTCGCCTTCCAGCGGAATCGTGAGTTCGGGGCGCACCGCAATATCGAGTTCTCGGGCGACCTGAAGAATTGCTTTCCAGCGATCTGAAGAGTCGGAACTGTATTCGGGCCCCTTCATGAAAGCGATCTCGCGATGTCCAAGCCCCGTGAGGTGCTGGAGCGCGAGGAGTGCGGCGCGACGGTGATCGAGAAGAATGTTCGTAACGCCTTCGAGCCGGCGGTGACCCGCGATTGCGATCGTAGGCAAAGACATCGGCTCATGAAGCAAGGTATCGACGGAAATCAACCCTTCCACTCCGCGTTGCAGAAGAATGTGCGAGTAGGTGTCGAGCAATTTCTTATCGTTGTTGTGTGCGACGCTGAGAAAGAAGAAGCCGTGTTGCTGAAGATGGCGTTCGATTCCGCTGATGATGATGGCAGCATAAGCGTCGCTGAGATCCCGTGCGATCACGCCAATCGTGTAGGTTCGTTGCACCCGCAGCGAGCGCGCCAAATAATTCGGACGATAGTTGAGCTCGCGTGAAGCCTCGAGAATTCGCTGCTTGGTGCGCTCGGGAACGGAACGTGCGGCGGCGGAATTATTTAACACCGCGGAAACTGTGCCGGGCGTGAGTCCTACGTGCTCGGCGACGGCCTTCAGCGTGACCACACGAACTTTTCCGCGGCGTAAATTCTTCTTGCGACTTTCCATTGTGCCGGCTCTGTGATTCCCGGAGAAGAGATAACACTCAAGCCAATCGGAGCAGTAGCTCTTTCCCTAATCGGAATCTTACCGCTTCGTGAGCATGAGAATGAGGCGCCCGGACCGCCGGTATGGTATGCGAAAATGGCTGCAAGTCATAGCGTATCTGTAAGGTTCACGAAAACTCTTTAGAAAATCGATATTTTTTCGCTTGACATGGAATACCCCTTTGGCGCTAAATGCTCGCCATTGGGGTGGCATCGAAAAAATCGATGCGACGCATAAACGGTGCAGCTTCGATGCGGCGCTTCGTCGATGGGGAGGCGGTGTATTGTCGCGCACATCTGCGGTAGCTATTGCGCGGCAAATGTTTGAGTCAATTCCCAATTCAACACATAGCAGCCTGTTTAATGCGCGTGCTTACGGCAATGGGCTCGATACGCTCTCTCTTGGAGAGGAGAAAGAGTCATGAATAAGGCGTCTGTTCGCGTGGTGTTCGCGCTCGCTCTTGGTTGCTGCTTCTGTCTTGCCGCTCTTCTACTGGGCCCGCCGCTTTCAGCCCAGTCCACCTTCGGTTCGATTTCAGGAACGGTCGTGGATGCCTCAGGCTCGGCGGTTCCCGACGCGAAAGTCACGCTCACTAGTGCGGCCACATCCGCGAAGCAGACGGTCATGAGCAGTCCGGACGGACTCTTCAGCTTCGTCAATTTGGATCCCGGAACCTACGTCCTCGAGGGCGATAAGACCGGCTTTAAGCATTTCAAGCGCGAAGCGATCGTCGTCGAGGTGCAACAGAGCGTGCGCATCGACGTCAGCATGCAGGTGGGTGAAGTCAGTCAAGTCGTGGAAGTAACGGGTGAGACGCCTCTCCTCCAGCCCACCACGACTTCACTTGGCCAAGTCATCGACGAGCAGCAGGTAACCCAGATTCCTCTGAACGGCCGGAACGTATTTAACCTGATCAGTCTCGCGCCGTCGGTGATCGCGCAGGGCGGTTCGGGAGGTTCCCAGGTTGGGCAGAATCCATTTAGCTGGGGCAACTATCAGGTGGGCGGATCTTTCGGCAATGAGAGCGCTGAATACATCGACGGACAGCCGGTGAATATTGGTTACATCAACCTGCCGATCTTGATTCCCGACCAGGATTCGATTTCCGAGTTCAAGGTGCAGTACAACAACCTGGGTCCGGAGTGGGGCAAGTTCTCCGGTGGAGTGGTCAACCTGAGCACCAAGGGCGGCACGAATGACTACCACGGGGAAGCTTATGAGTACCTCCGGAACAAGGATTTAAACGCCAGAGGCGTTTTCGCGCCGGTGAATCCTCCCTATGTTCAGAATCAATATGGGGGAACCGTGGGCGGGCCGGTGCTCAAGGACAAGACGTTCTTTTTCTTCGCGTATGACGCCTATCGTCAACGCACCGCGTCGACGACCGTGACGACGGTTCCGACGATGGGCGAGCGAGGCGGCGTGTTTCCCTCCGATACGCCGATCTACGACCCGCTGAGCGTGAGTTCCTCCTGCACGTCTTCCAACGCGGCGGCTTGTGCCCGCACGCAATTTGCCAACAACACGATACCGATGGGCTCGATTAATCCAGCTGCGCTAATCGAGCTGAACTACATTCCACAGCCGACAAACTCCTTGGAGGAAAACAATTTCGTCGTTAACTCCAGCACCGGCGGCAACATCAATCAATACGTGGGTCGGGTTGACCAGATTCTCACACAGAACCAGCATATTTTCGTGCGCTACAACTTTTTCGACCTGCTCGATTTGCCGACCGATCCGTTTGGTACCGGCCTGTGCGCTGATCGGTGCGCGGAAACCTACCAGACCAATGCCGCGGCTGTGAATTACAGCTATACGATTCGGCCTGACGTAATTCTCAGCATGAATTTTAGCGCCTCCCGGTTCCACTACCTGCGGTCACCAAAGAATTCGGGATTTGACCTGACGCAGTACGGGTGGCCTGCCGCGTATAACACTGAAGTTCCAACGGCAGCCCGCTCGCCGTTCACACCTTGCTTCACGCCGCAGGACCCGACGGTGACTTGTTCGCAAGGACAAAGCTTCATCACCGACCACGATACGCAGTTCAACTGGTCACCCAGCATTACGTGGATTAAGGGACGTCACACGTTCGTATTTGGCGGCCAGCTCGAAGAAACGTACGACAACTACGCGCAGACCAACATCGCCAGCGGCGCCTTCGCTTTCGATGGCAGTTGGACGACGAGCAATGCGGTTTCTGGTGGCATGGGCGGAAGCTCCTTCGCCGACTTCCTCCTGGGATATGGCTTGAACCAATCAACGGTGTTCAATCACAGCTTCGGTGAAGCAACCATTCCAGCCCTGACGGCAGGCAAAGAAACGTACCGGGGCATTTATTTTGGTGATACCTGGAGAGTCACTTCGAAACTGACCCTCAATTACGGTCTGCGATATGACTTGCCGGGCACGTGGTCCGAGCGCTTCAACGATATGAGTTACTGGGATCCGGCGGCGACGAACCGCACAGTCACCGGTTGCATCAATACGAACGGGCCATGCCCGGGCGACGTTTTCCTGGTCGGTGACGGCGTGAACGCCACGCGGAACAACCTGCCGCTGCCAAAGACGGAGTTTATGCCGCGGCTCGGTGTCGCTTACAGCTTGGACCAGAAGACGGTCATCCGCGGAGGCTTCGGATTATTCTTCCCGCCGAACTGGGTATTCTTCAACCTCAACCCCAGCAACGACGCGATTAACGACGCCAACACACTGTGGGTGGCGACGACGAACGGCGGAATCAGTCCCTTCAGCACACTTACGGCGACGGACTGCACGCTGCCCTCTCCCGAGACACTGACGTGTTCGACGAACGGACCGTTTGGTGCAAACCTGGCAACTCCGCTCGGCCGGGGCAACGCTTCCGCGTTTTTGGCTGGCGGGAACATCACTGAGGCCCCTTATACCAGCCAGAAATATGCATATGTGGAGCAGTGGAACCTCGACGTACAACGCGAACTGCCGCTTGGATTTTTCGTGGACATCGCGTACGCCGGATCGAAGGGAGTTCATCTGGCGAACCCGACCGCGAGTCAAGTGGACCAGATTTCGGATTCGATCCTGAACTCGACGCTTGGCCAGTCAGGCGGCTTGGCTGCAAGCGTTCAGAACCCGTTCATGGGAATCACCACTGTAAGCTCATTGAATCCAACCACCAGCCCGACGGTTCTCGCTGGACAGCTACTCCGACCCTATCCCGAATACGGCGGCGTGAGCCTGGCCGGGTACGGTTGCTGCGGCAGCAACTATGATTCATTGCAACTCACTGTCAAAAAGCGATTTACAAGTGGCGGCACGTTCCTCGCGGCTTACACCAACGCGAAACTCCTCACGAATGCCGATACGCTTACCACCTGGCTCGAAACGGGCGTCGGAGAGGTTCAGGACTGGAATAATCTCAAGGGAGAGTATTCACTGTCCTCGCAGGATGTTTCTCAGCGCCTCGTGGTCAGCTACGTTTATGACTTGCCGTTCGGTCATGGCAAAAAGTTCATGGCCGATAGCTCCGGCCCGGTTGGAAAGGTGGTTTCCGGCTGGGGCATCAACGGCATCACCACGTTCCAAAAGGGCTTCCCCCTGCCGATCACTTACGGTGGTTCCACTCCGCTTTCACAGGCCAGTCTGGGGACCGGGCCTCTGCGTCCGGACGTGACTCCGGGATGCGCTAAAGGAACATCGCACGTTACCAACGCCAACGGCGCCATTGCGTGGTTCAACCCAAATTGTTTCACGGCGCCTGGGGACTGGGCGTTCGGCGACGAGCCGCGCGTCGATCCCACCATGCGTGGTGAAGGGATCAACAACTGGGATTTTGCGATCTTCAAGGACACGAACTTTGGTCCGGACAACAGGCTGGGAATCGAGTTCCGAACCGAGTTTTTCAATACGTTCAATCGCCCCCAGTTAGGGCCGCCAAGCACTGCTTGCTGCGCAGCGAACAATCCAAACTTCGGGTTTTCGACCGACCAATTGAACAACCCGCGCCTGATACAGTTTGGCTTGAAATTTCTGTTCTAGCGCCCAGTGTAAAGCAGGTGGATGCCTCCACCCCGGCATTCACCTGCTTTATTTTAGTTTTGCGCGACACCCTCAGCGAATCGGCAGCCAGTTGTCGTCTCCTTGGTTCTGCGCGGGCGCATGACTTCTGCTAATCTTGCTGTCGTCCTACCGACGCTCGCGCGAAACGGAATGAGCCGCCGCATTTCACGACGCAATTTCCTTGAATCTCTTGTCGCCATGGGTCTGGCCTTGCCGACGTTTGATGTGCGGCATCCTCGGGGTCTTGATTTCCGGCACGTAAATTCGCCCACTCCTCAGAAGTACCTCATCGAGACGATGGGCGGCGGAGTGGCACTCCTCGATTACAACAACGACGGTTTGCTGGATATTTTCCTCGTCAATAGCGGCCAACTTACCAATCCCATGCATCCTCCTGAGACGTTCGACCGCCGCGATCCTCGCAACTGGAATCGTCTCTATCGCCAGAATCCGGATGGGAGCTTCACCGATGTGACGAAGGAAGCGGGCCTGGCAAACGCGGGGGACACCAATTATGGGATGGGCGTCGCCGTCGGCGACTATGACAACGACGGATTTCCCGACCTCTACGTGACGAATTACGGACAGAATACTCTCTATCACAACAACGGCGACGGAACTTTCACGGACGTCACCGCGAAGGCCGGCGTGGCGGCGGGAGGATGGAGCTGCTCGGCGGGCTTCGTGGATTACGACAATGACGGCCACCTCGATCTATTTGTCACGCGCTACATGGAGTGGGATACGCAGCACAGCAAAATATGCGGCAATGAGTGGCAGACGTATTGCCCGCCCGGCACATTTCCGGCGACGACGAATATCCTTTATCGCAATCGCGGCGACGGCACATTTGAAGATGTCAGCGAGCGATCGAGAATCGGCGCGAGCAAAGGGCGCTCGCTTGGCGTCTCGTTCGCGGACTACGATGGCGATGGATTCACCGATATCTTTGTATCAAACGATGGCATGCGGCAGTTTCTCTTTCACAATAACGGCAATGGGACCTTCACTGAGCGCGGAGTGGAAGCGGGCGCCGCGTTAACCGGAGATGGCAAGCCACTTTCGGGCATGGGCACCGTGTTCCAGGATTACGACAACGATGGCCGGCCCGACATTCTCGTGACGGTACTGCCGCGAGAGGTTTACGCGCTCTTTCACAACGAGGGCGACGGAACATTCAGTTATGCAAGCCTGCAGGCAGGACTGGGATTGCTCTCGGCGGCGAGTTCGGGCTGGGGAGTGGGGCTGGAAGATTTCGATAACGATGGCTGGAAGGATTTGTTTGTCGCGCAGAGCCATGTGCTGGACAACGTCGAACAGATCGATCACATGCTCCATTACAAAGAGCCGCCTTTATTTGCCGTCAATCGCGGGGGTCGCTTTGAACGCGCGGACTCAGGAGTGGCCGCGCCGCTGGCGGGGCGCGGCGCCGCATTCGGCGATTTGAACAATGATGGCTGGATGGACGTCGTGGTGACGTCGCTCGGAGCCGAGCCGCTGGTGCTCTTGAATCATCCCGGCGCCGGGAACTGGCTTACGATCTCCTTGCGCGGAACGCGTAGTAATCGGGACGGCTTGGGCGCGCGGATAAAAGTAAATGGGCAGGTGCGGTTCGTGACCACCGCTGGAAGTTATATCTCCGCAAGCGACAAACGCTCGCACTTCGGTCTCGGTTCCGCTGAGACGGCGAAGGTTGAAATCCGCTGGCCTTCCGGGACGAATCAAGTTATCGAAGACGTCAAGGCGAATCAATTTCTCGAAGTTCGGGAGCCGGAAAAGCCATGATCGGCGCCGTACTGCTCGGCTGGCTGGCGATCCAGGCCTCCGCATCGCCGGCTCTCGAGCATCTCCACGCCGGTGTGGAAGCGGAACAAAACGGCCAACTCGACGCGGCGATCGCCGAATTTCAGAAAGCAGCCGAACTCGATCCCAAGCTCGCGGCGGCATTTGTTGATCTCGGTGGAGCGCTGATTGAAAAGCGGGACTACTCAGGAGCCATCCCGCCACTCAAACATGCGCTCGAGCTCAGTCCGAATCTCGAAGGGGGTCACCGGCTGCTCGGATACGCTCTGCTGGCGCAGGGATACGCAACGGATGCGATTCCGCACCTCGAGAAAGCACACGAGGAAGATGCGCTGGGGATCGCCCTGCTTGAAGCCGGAAAATTGCAGGAAGCTTCTGTGGTTCTTCAAAAAGCGCTCGCGAAGAATCCAAACGATCCCGACTTGTTGTATTACTTCGGTCGCGTCTCCGGCCTTCTGTCCAAGCAAGTCTTTGACGAACTCGAAGCCCGCTTCCCGGATTCGGCGCGGGCCCACGAGATGATGGCGCAGGATTATGCCGTGCTGAGAGATGTACCGGCTGCCGAGCGGGAATTCCTCGAAGCGTTGCGATTGCGCCCGCAAACCGCCGGCCTTCATCTGGAGCTCGGCGAACTGTATGCGCGCGCGCAGGATTGGAACAAAGCCGAAGAACAATTCGGCCTTGAAACGGAACTTCAGCCCGGAAGTGCGGAAGCGCAGTACCGCCTCGGCGAAGCGCTCGTGCAGCTTGGCAAATTCAAAGAAGCCCGCTCGGCGCTCGTCCGTTCCAACCAATTGAAAGAGGACATGCCCGAGACTTTGTATATGTTGGGGAAGGCCGCATCGCTCGATGGAGACAATGCGTTGGCGCAGAAATGCTGGATGCATGTGCTGAAGCTCGAGAGCGATACGCCGCTGGCCGCGCAAGCACATTTCGGCCTGGCGGGAATTTATCGAAAGCAAGGATTGACCGCCGATGCGGACCGCGAAATGGAACAGTTTCGCAAGTTGCAGGGTAATGCCGGCCAGCAAGACCAATCACCGCAATAGCCAATCAGCGCAGGAGTGATCCGATGCCAACGACAAGAGAGAACGACACGCGCGCGTTCGGGAGAATTGCTGTCTCGCTCGCGGCGTGTTTTCTCGCAGTGATCAGCGCGATTGCAATGTTCGCGAATTCGGCGCCTGCCGATGTCGAGCAGCGCGTCGAAGCGATTCTCAGCCGGATGACGCTCGAAGATAAAATCGACATCCTTGGTGGCGTCGATGACTTCTACATTCGTGCTTATCCAAAGCTTGGCATACCTCGATTGCGAATGGCTGACGGGCCGCTGGGGGTGCGTCACGGCGGGCCTTCAACCGCCATGGCCGGCGGAATTTCGCTGGCCGCCACGTGGGATCCCGCGCTGGCAGAGCAAGTGGGAAAGCAAATAGCGAGAGACGCTCGCACGAAAGGCGTGCACTTCATGCTGGGGCCGGCCGTCAATATTTATCGTGCTCCGATGAACGGCCGTAACTTCGAATACATGGGAGAAGATCCCTATTTGGCAGGACGAATCGCTGTCGCCTACATCCGAGGCATGCAGGGCCAGGGTGTGAGCGCCACCATCAAGCATTTCATGGGGAATAATTCCGAATTCGACCGCCACAATGTCGATTCGATCATCGATGAGCGCACCATGCGCGAAATTTATCTCCCTGCTTTCGAGGCCGCTGTGAAACAGGCGCACGTAGGAGCGGTGATGGACTCCTACAATCTGACGAACGGCAGTCACATGACGCAAAACGCGCACCTGAATATTGACATTTTGAAGAAGGAATGGGGTTTCAACGGGATCCTGATGTCCGACTGGACGTCAACGTACGACGCGGTGGGAGCCGCGAACGGAGGACTCGATCTCGAGATGCCCCGCGGCGATTATCTGAATCGCGAGAAGCTTCTTCCTGCGATTCATCAAGGCCTGGTCTCCGTCGCGACGATTGACGACAAGGTTCGCCGCATTCTTCGGATCGCAATTCAGTTCGGATGGCTCGATCGCGAACAGACCGACCTGGCGATCTCGCGTTACAACCGCGAAGGCGATCGTGTTGCACTCGAGTCCGCGCGAGAAGGCGCGGTGCTTCTGAAAAATGATGGCAATTTGCTGCCGCTGAGCAAGAACCGGATCAAATCGGTGCTCGTCGTTGGCCCTGACGCTTATCCTGCGGTGCCGGAGGGCGGTGGCAGCGCTCGCGTCGTGCCTTTCGAGGCCGTGAGCTTCCTGCAAGGGATCGGCGACTATCTCGGAGACTCCGCGCAGGTGTTTTACAGTCCCGGCTTGCCAACCTTGAACGACGTCGCAGACGCGACTTCGTTCTCGACCGCTGCATCGGCGGGAGAGCCGGGACTCGAGGCCGAGTATTTCACCAATGACAATTTGACGGGAAAGCCGTACCTGACGCGCACCGAAGCGCACGTCAATTTTGGCGCGCCCGCCCGGGCGATGCTTCCCGATCAGGCGCTTTCATCACGGTGGACCGGTTATTACTCTCCAACGTCTGCCGGCAAATACGATCTGAGTGCGTCGTCAACCGGAGAAGACGGTGGCTACTATCGCGTCTACGTTGACGACAAGCTCGTCCTCGATGATTGGAAGGACTCGAAAGAGATGTTGGGCTCTGCGACGCTTTCTCTTGATGCCAGCCCGCACAAGGTGGTCCTGGAGCATCACGGGCATTCGCAATGGCTCGGTGGGCATTTCCGGATGGGAATCTTCGGCGAGGACGCGGCGGTCCTTCCGGATTCAAAGAAACTGGCCGCCCAAGCCGACGTGGTCGTGGTCGCGGCGGGATTTGACCCAGAGTCCGAAAGTGAAGGCGCCGATCGCACGTTCCGTCTGCCGCCTGGACAGGATGAACTGATCCATGAGATGGCGGCGGCGAACAAGAACACCGTTGTGGTGCTCACGTCCGGTGGAGGCGTCGACATGAGGGAATGGATCGATCGCGTTCCCGCACTGTTGGAGGCGTGGTACCCGGGCCAGGAAGGCGGCAAGGCAGCGGCTGAGATCCTGTTTGGCGAGGTGAATCCGTCGGGCCGCCTGCCGGCATCGTTCGAGCGAAGCTGGGAGGAGAATCCAGCTCACGATAGCTACTACCCACCCGCGGGAACCAATCGCGTCACTTACAAAGAAGGCGTGTTCGTCGGCTACCGTGGATACGAGCAGAATGGCACCAAGCCGCTCTTTCCATTCGGTTTTGGACTTTCCTACACAACATTTCGATATGGCAATCTGGCCATCAAGCCTGCGAATCGCGGGACGGGCGGCGACATGCTTTCGACACCGCTATTCGACGTTTCGTTCGACATAACCAATACGGGCACGCGCGAAGGCGCCGATGTGGCTCAGGTTTACGTCGCAGAGTCGCACGCCAAGATCGCGCGCCCTCCGAAGGAGTTGAAAGCATTTGTCCGGGTCAATCTGAAACCGGGCGAGACGCAGACGTCTTCCGTGATCCTGGACGGCCGCGCCTTTTCCTACTTCGACGCCGCCGCGAAGCAGTGGCGCACCGATCCCGGGGAATTCCAAATTCTCGTGGGCCGTTCGAGCCAGGAGATTGCCCTGCACGGCGATGTCACGATGTCACCGACAGATGCAGCTCTAGCGAATAAATAGAAGCGACCGCGCAGAGCCAAAAGCGTTGAAGTTCAGTGCATTGTCGGTGCGGCCGGGAACGCATCCGTTAGCGACATAACCTGCACGGCGCTTTGCAGTTGGTCGAGCGATAGCGACGCTGGTGATTTGAGCGTTAGCGTAACCGGCTCGACCGGCAGCAGATCGAAATAATTGTCCGAAGGTTGAACGTCCAAATCGCCGAACGACACATAGACGCTGCGCGCGAGCGCGGGCGAGCGAAGCGTAACCGTGTATGCTCCGTTCGAACCTGCCAGCGAAGCGTCCACGTGCACGGAGCCAGGCAGATCAAGATTGTGCATGGTGTCGAAGAAAGTCAGATTCCGCGAAACATTTTCTCCGCCAACCGCGAGGTCAAACACCAAGAATGTTTTCTTGGGGTCTGCATTCGCCGGTAACTCCTTCTCATCCAAGGTGAAATACACGGCGCTCGATTGCGCGGGCACTTGAACGTCCTGCGCCTTGTCCATCAAAACAGTTCCAGAAAAGTCGAGCAATCGTGTTCGGATTTGGCCGCTGATCGGCTGCAGTTTGTCCGAAACGACGTACACGTCCACCTTTCCGTCGTGCCGGAAAGGAGAAATGATCGCGTCGGCGTAGAATCGCCGAGCGTAGTACTGCAGCGCTTTCCAGCGCCCGTAGTAATCAATACTAGCCCACGAAGCAACGGGCCAGCAGTCATTCAGCTGCCAGTAGAGCGATCCCATCGTGTTCGGGCGTTGACGCCGCAAATGTTCCGCTCCCACTTTGATGGCCTCGGCCTGCAAGACCTGGCTCAGGTACACAAACGCGGGAAAATCTTTCGGCTCGGGATACCAGCGCAGCATGTAGCTCAGAATCCGCTCATTGCCGCCATGGTTTTTCTGATGCTCTTGCATGGTGGCGGAACGAATGTCCATGTCACCGGGCTGAGCAAACGCTCGAATCGTGCGCATCTCCGGGAATGATTGAAATCCAAACTCGGACATGAAACGTGGGAATTGATGCGTGTATTCCTCGATCGGCGCCAGTGCATGCCAGACCTGCCAATAATGCATGTCCCCGTCTGTTTGGGAGTCCGGAGGAGCTTCAAAGTTCGCGCTCGGCGAACTTGGCCAATAGGGAACGGGAGATCCGTAGCGATTCACGACACCGGGGAGAATTCCATGGAACAGGACGACGTAATCCTGCCACACGTCGTCTCGATTTTCGGGCGCAATCGATTCTTTGAAATTTTTCCGGTCGTCCCAGTGCACCCAGCCGGTCTCAATCTCGTTATTGCCGCACCACAAAACAATACTCGGGTGATCGCGCAGGCGCTCGACTTGCTCGATGGCTTCCTGCTTCACATTGTCTTGAAAATCGGCGCCGCCTGGAACCATGTCTCCGCCGAACATGAATTCCTGCCAGACCATGATGCCCAGCTCATCACAGATATCGTAAAAATCATCCGACTCGTAAATGCCGCCGCCCCACTCGCGGACCATATTCATGTGCGCGTCGCGCGCCGCCTGCAAAATTTGCCGGTGGATCTCCGGCGTGACGCGATTCGGAAAGCTGTCGGATGGAATGACGTCCGCACCTTTGGCGAAGATGGCAATGCCGTTCACCACGAACTCAAAGCTCTTGCCTGTTTTGGTCACTTCGCGGCGAAGCTCGATCGATCGCAGTCCTGTCTTCAGCTCCGATTTTGCGGCGACTTCGCGCCCGTTGCGAACCATCGCTGAAAAACGATAGCGATCCGGCGAGCCGTATCCCGCGGGATACCACAACTTGGGACTGGCGATGTGAATCGGAACGCTGACGCGATTCATCCCCGGGTCCAATTGGACGATCTGCCGGATGGGCGCAACTGCAGCGCCGGAAAGTTCCGCATAAGTGATTTCAACGTTCGCTGCCGTGCTGCGGCCCGATTCAATTTGCAGTTCGGCGGTGAGCGCAGCGGCGTCCTTATCGACGCGCTGCTGCTGAATATGGAAATTCTCGATGCGCAACGTGTCCCACGTCTCGATGCGAACGGGCTTCCAGATTCCCTCGGTGACGTAGCGCGGCCCCCAATCCCAGCCGTACTGATAGGCCGCCTTTCGCGTGTAAGGCGCGGTGGCGATGTTCTCTTCGTTTCCGGTGTTATGCGACGTCACGGACGGCAAAATATAAGGCAGCGCTTTTACCTTCGGTATCATCGATTCGATCGGCGAGTGGAAAACCACACGAATCGTATTTGGCCCTGCTTTCAACAGAGCTTTCGCCGGTACGCGCCAGCACCGGAACATGTTGTCACCATGAAGGACGGCTTTATCGTTCACGTACACGTCGGCGTAGGTATCGAGCCCGTCGAAAACCAAATCGACATGTTCGTGCGACATCGTTGCCGAGTCGGCTTCGAAGGTCGTCCGGTATTCCCAATCGGTGAGGCCAATCCACTGCAGGCGCGTGTCGTTATCCTGATAGAACGGGTCAGGAATCAAGCCGTCACTCAAAAGATCGGTTTGAACTACGCCGGGCACTTGCGCCGGATGCCATTCTTTGAGTTCGGCGCGATCAGTTTCGCTGGCAGCTCGGAACTCCCACTTCGCGTCGAGCACGCGGGAGGTGGATTGCCCCGCCGCTCCTGCAGCGAACGCCGAAATCACCAATGTCATACATCCAAGCCGGGAAAATAAACACGCGAATAGCCGCAAGGTTTGTGTCACCTCGATGTAAAATGTGGCCCGGAATCGATGTTTCGGTGCGGTCCGAGAATAGTTAAGGTCGCGAGGTGGCGCAAGGAATTTCAGTTCCGAGCGCACGATCGCCGCGTAAGGAAACTTCCTTCTGGAATATCAACCGAGGTCCAAGTCTCCACTGAATGTCGCACTGCTCGGCTATGGATATGCGGGCAAGACGTTTCACGCCCCGCTGCTCTCCTGCGTGCCCGGGTTGCGACTCTCTCATATCGTCTCGAGCGACAGCGCCAAAGTGCGGCGGAATTGGAAAGCAGTCGTCCTGCCGAAACCGGAGGACGCGTTCGCTCTCCCGGAAATTGATCTGATCGTAATTGCCACGCCGAATCCGACGCACTTTGATCTTGCCCGCAAGGCTTTGCTCGGCGGCAAGCACGTTGTTGTCGATAAGCCCTTCACGAATAGCGTCGCGGAAGCGCAAGAGCTGATCGCTCTGGCGAAGGATCGCGGACGATTGCTTTCCGTCTTTCAGAACCGCCGATGGGACGCCGATTTTTTGACCATGCGTCAATTACTTTCCGATGGACCGCTTGGTGAAATCGTTCATTTCGAGTCGCACTACGACCGCTATCGGCCTGAACCGCGTCAACGATGGCGGGAACAGGCCGTTCCGGGCGGCGGGCTCTGGTTCGATCTTGGCCCGCATCTCGCCGATCAGGCATTGCTGCTCTTCGGGGCACCCGAACGGATCTACGCGGACCTGGAAATACAGCGCGCCTCGGGCCAGGCGATCGACTACTTTCACGTGATCCTCCGCTATGGCCATCGCCGGGTCATCCTTCACGGCGGTACGCTCGTCGCCGCGGAGACTCCGCGCTTCACGGTGCATGGCACGCGCGGCAGCTACACAAAATTTGGCTTGGACACGCAGGAAGACTCGCTCAAGAGTGGTAATGTTCCCGGCGGCGAGGGGTGGGGATTCGATCCGCGGATGGGAACGCTAATTGCGCAACTCGGCGACGGATTCAAAACTCGGGAAGTGCCGAACGTTCCGGGGAACTACCTCGCGTTCTACAAAGCGATTCAACTCGCGATTTCCACTGGCGCACCGAATCCAGTGCCCGCGGAAGATGGATTGGCTGTCATCAACGTGATCGAGACTGGAATGAAGAGCGCCGCGGCGCGTGCCGAAATTCCATTCAATCACATCAAGTCGTAGAGGAATCCGATAGTCACGCTTCAGGTGGGAATCGCATGAGCATCGATCAGGATCTCGAAAAGATTGCGCTGCAGGAGAAGCGGCTTCAATTTGAGCATTTCAATTCCGAAACGGCTTGGGCGATTGGGATGAGCCTGAAATCTGCAGCGGAGAAACGCGGCGTCGCCGTGGCCATCGATATTCAACTCAACGGGCATTCGCTGTTTTCCTACGCCATGTCGGGTACGACGCCGAACAACTTGGATTGGATTCGTCGTAAGCGCAACGTCGTTGATCGCTTTCACCGCAGTTCCTATGCCATCGGTTTGAAGCACGAACGCGATCACACGACCTTGCGGGACAAGACTGGACTCGAGCTCAAGGATTACGCACCGTTCGGAGGCTGCTTTCCGATTCTTTTGCACGGAACAGGTTGCGTGGGCACGATCACTGTTTCCGGCCTGCCGCAGCGCGAGGATCATGCCCTCGTCGTCTCCGTGTTGCAGGATTACTTGCACCTGACGGGCGAGGATCTGTCCTTGGGTCCCGCCGAGTCTTGATCACGAATCTACGAAGTCCGCTGTCGCATCTCAATCAACTGAGTTGCGGGCCTCTCCTTGGACGCAAATAATTCAATGATTCGGCCTAATTCGGGAGTGATTCGTGTCCGTTGAGGCAGCCAGTTCCGTGGGCGAGCCGCCGCAGATCCGCGCGGTTATCGTGGACTACGGTGAGGTCCTTTGCTTTCTCCCCGCGTCGCAGGACATTGAGCGCCTTGCCCAGATATTCCAGATGGACCCGCAGACTTTTCTTTCCGTTTACTTGCCGAGCCGCGCGTCCTATGACCGTGGCGACTTGCTGCCCGCCGAATACTGGGACAAATTCGCGTCCCAAGCCGGTTCAAAGTTTGATGCGAGCATTCTTGAAGATATTCGCCGATTGGACGTCGAGATGTGGTGCCGGCACAACGAATCGATGATCCGCTGGGTGGAAGACATTCATGCAGCCGGTTTCAGAACTGCCATTCTCTCCAATATGCCTCCGGACATGGTCGCGCACGTCCGAAACAATTTCTCCTGGATCGGCCATTTCGATCATCAGATCTTTTCCGCTGAGGTACGTAGCGTGAAGCCGGAGCCGAAAATCTATCGGCATTGCATCGAGACTCTGGGAATGGATCCCTCTGAATCATTGTTCATTGACGATCGAAATGAAAATCTGAATCAAGCCCGTGCAGTCGGGATTCGCGTACTCCGATTTCAATCGGTGGCGCAGCTTCGCGAGGATCTCCGCGCTCTCGGTTTTACGATTTTGCCGCGATAGTCTGGTCTCATTTCCGTAGAACTCGTAGGAGTCGTAAGCACACTCCGGTGACGGGTTTGAGGTCCGAGCGGAATTCCACAGTACGTCATCTGGCGGTCCATGCGATTTTGCACCTGCCTAATTGACACTGGCAGCTAGACTTATATACTTACGGCTCTACGGTATTGCTGTTGAGGACGCATGTTAGAGCCTGCCACAGGAACAGGAAACAGTACTGAAAGCGTCAAAACTCTGGATACCCGGACACTCAAGGATCAGGTTGTCCGCCTGCTGCGCGGATCGATTCTTTCGGGAAAGATCAGCGCCGGTGACCGATTAAACGAGAGCCAGCTCGCGCGCGAGTTGGGAGTGAGCCGCGTTCCAATCCGCGAAGCGCTGCAGCAGCTCGAACTGCAGGGCCTGGTCGTAAACGTTCCGCGGAGAGGAAAATTCGTCATCAGTTTGAGCGAAGAAGAAATTCAGCAGATCAACAGTCTCCGTTTAATTCTGGAAGCGGAAGCGTTGCGGCTTTGCCGAGCCACGATCACGCCGGAGGGAATTGCGGCGCTGAATGAGCTCATAGGGAAGATGCAAGACGCCGTTGGACTCCCGGAAATGGAAGCAGCCGCGCTTGACCTCGAATTTCATCGTACGATTTGGCAGCGCACCGGCAACAATCTTCTTCTCAAAACGCTCGAGGGGATTACCGTCCCGGTCTTTGCTCACCGCGTGCTGTGGCGCATCAAGCGCGAGTTCCTGGATTGGGCTTCGCCGGCGCACCATCAACTACTGATCGATTTCATCGAGGGCCGCACGCAAGAATCCGCAGAAAAAGTGATGTCGGCGCATTTGAGTCCCCACTTTTCGAATCTCGGGCGATTCTCGAGTCTGGCGCTCAGCCCGCCTGACTGCACAGGATCCGCCGCGCGCGCGTCCAACAAACAGGAATAGAAAATCAGGACGGTCGCGATTTCCAGGCGCGATAATTTCCGCGTAGTTCTTTACGCGGCGCCGCGCGATTGCTTTCTGAATTCGTAAGACGCAAATCACGAATTCCTACTTCAGATACTTCTCAAGAACTTTCCGCGTCTTCGCGGCATGTCGCTCGACGGCCGCGAGATCATCGTGAATCGTCAGGCCAAAGCCCGAGCTCAAACCCGGATCGCGAACACCAATGCTGATGTTGAGCGACCGATCCAGCAGCGCATCGGTTTTCGGCAGCATTCCCTTCCAGTAGCGCACTTCCTTTTGCGAGCCGCCATGAAGCTTAGCGCAGGCAAACGGACATTGGGCCGCCGAGACTGTGCGCAGCTCGAGCAGTTGTTCCATGTTGCTGTAAACGTGCCAGCCCGCCTTCGAAACAACTTTGGTGTTCAGCTCGGCAGCGACTTTTGCGGCGACTTCTGCCGACGGAAGAATCAATGTGAGCATTGTTCCGATCTGGCCGGCCGGGTCGACTTCCTCGCGAAATTCGATTCCGGGAATTCCCTGCAAAAGTTCCTTGTAGCGTTTTTTGTTTCCGCGCAAGCGTTCCAGCATTTTCGGAAGCTTGCGCAGCTGCGCGATAAGAATCGCGGCCTGCACCTCGGTGAACCGGAAATCGAGGCCGAAAAATGGACGCTTGCCGATCTCAACACCCATTCTTAGAGGGGCATGGCCTTGATCGTGGTAAGCAAACGCGCGGCGATAAATATTTTCATCGTTCGTGAGAATCATGCCGCCGTCGCCGGACGTGATGGTCTTATAGACATTGAAGCTGCATCCGCCGACGGACCCGATCGAACCAACCGGTTTGCCTTTGTATGTCGCGCCGAAGGCTTGCGCGCAATCTTCCACGAGATGAATTTTATGTTTGTCGGCGATGGCCTTGAGTTCGTCGAGGCGCCCTTGCTGGCCCATCATGTGGACAAGCATGATGGCCTTCGTGTGCGGCGTGATCTTTGCTTCAACGTCGGCAGGATCGAGATTGAGCGTCTTGTCAATTTCTGCAAGCACGGGAATGCCTTGCGCGTATACGATCGATGAAATGCTGGCGATAAATGTAAATCCGGGAACGATCACCTCATCGCCCGGACCAATGCCGATTCCTGCGAGCGCCGCGAGCAGCGCCGATGTCCCGGAGTTGAGAGCCAGCGCATATTTCACTTTGGAATATTCCGCGACTTCTTTCTCGACCTGATACACCTTGCCCTTGAACCGGGGGTCAACTTCGTCACCGAGCAAAACTCCGTATCGGTAGAGGTATCCGCTTTTGAGAACTTCCATCACTTCTTTGATTTCTTCCTCGCCCACCCACTCCATACCCGGTCCCGGCATGATGCCTCCTGACGATTCGTGCAAACTTTTCCTGCGGGAATTGCGTTCGGCTACACCGGCAGGCATTCTAAGAGAGATTTTAAATCCCGCGAAGGCTTCCACGTTTCCGATATTTCGGGCTGAGCGACTCGCCAAACCACCAGCCGTCAAATCCGATTGCGAGCGCGCTCTACTCCCATGCCAGTCGGGCGCTCAACTTCCCGTGCGAGGCACCTGGAAGGATCGCCAGCGCGACGCGTTTTATGCCGTTGCCGATCGCGCTCTCACTTCGGGCTCAGCAGCGCAAATGACGATCACCCTCTTGCCGCCCGCAGTGGCCGTCGCGTAGATTGAGCTCAAATTTACGTTCTTTGCGGCAAGCTTCCCCAAACATTGCGCCAGCGCGCCGGGCTTGTTCGGCAACTCATATTCTTCCGCGGCGGTTTCCTGGTAGGAGATTCGCGCGTCGTCGAGGGCCTTTTTCGCGCGTCGCGCGTCTTCGGCAATCAGATGCACCGTGCCCGCTGCTCCCTGGCCCGATCCCGAAAGCGCGCGGATGTTTACCTTGGCATCGCCGAGAATTTTCACGACGTCGGCGACTGCTCCCGGGCGATTATCGACAGCGATGGTGAATTGTCTTGCCTTGGCCATGTCGGCGCCTCCTCAAAGATTGGCAGGCATTATATGCCGCCTTTCCGTGGTGGGACAGATCTGGCTCGAGCAATTTGCGCGATAGCTCAGGGTAAACGAGACGCTGGCGGCATGTTAGCAGCGGCGACGACGGTTCAGATGGTCATATGTAGGGCACGTCGGCATGGGCCGCGCGCGAGTGCGGCGATGCGATGAGGACGGCATCGATTGGGGATGCGGAGAGCGCGTGAGACGGACCAAAAACCGAAACAGTGCCTGGTCGCACGATCGGAATCGAAGAGAATTGCGAGTGGGGATTTGTTAGTTTGAGATCACGTATTCGGACGTACTGGCGAGCACCAGCGTGTAAGGGATCAATGGAATTCCGGAGCTCCAGGTATAGGTAACCTGAACCTGGACCACGCAGCCGGGCGAATTTGTTGGGTACGACCCACTACTCGTGCAGCTCACGCTGGAACCATCCGTCGTCGTCGTCCCCGGCCAGACAAATGAGCTCGTTTGGTTGATCGTCAGGCAGCCAATCGTTGAACTGGTGCAACCCGTCTCGCTGCTGACAAAGAGACCGGGCGGTGCGATGCCGCGCACGTAAGCCAGGATGTCGCTCGCTTGCGCGGGGCACGCGGTCGTAAATGCTGTGCAATCCGCGCCGCGGACACTGGCCCAACGGGTAGCCTGGCGCGCCGCGCTGGCTACAAAGTGATAGGCATACATGGCGCGACCGAAATCGATCACGCCGACCATGAGGAAGAGCAGGATCGGAAGGGTCGCGGCGAATTCGTAAAGCGTCGCGCCTCGTTGCTTTGAATTGATTCTCGTTGCCATCATTGCGGCGTTGCTTCTTTCTCGCTACTGCAGCCCGACTCTGATTTTGGCGCTGCCGTTGAACGTATAGGTTTTGTTAAAGCCCTGCCAGGGAATCATGGGATTGTAGGTCGCCTGTGTAGTCACCAGAACAAAATCAACCTGATTCTTTCCGCCGGTGCAGGAGCAGGTTGTGGTGCCGGTTTGCACATTTGTTCCGTCGGAGCACTCACAACCGTAACTCGTTTGAGGGTAGCCGGTAACCCAAAATGTCTTTCCTGCGGTTGCGCTGCTTGAGGTCAATATATTTGCCGCCTCATTCTTCGCGGCAAGAATAATTCCGTTTGTGTCGACCATCGTTGTGGAGTTCTGAGCGCCGTATTGTGCGCCCGCGCGGGCGGCATTCGTGACTTCAATGGCCACGTAGCAAGCGCTGCCAAAATCCACCGCACCGGCGAGAACAATCATGAGAAGCGGGATCGAAATCGCGAGCTCGATCATCGCGCTGCCGCGCCAGAAACGATTGCGTATAACCCGTGACTCAATTTCAGAATGTGATCTCATATTCATGTTTTATTGGACCAGAACGGCCGTCCCCTGAGCGAGCGGCGAACCGTTCGGAAGAGTGTCGTAGTGATCGTTGAACGTGAATTGGGCGCTCAGAATCCAACTGATGTCCTTGGCGATCAAGAACGTGTAGGGGGCTCCGTTCCCGAAATTGAACGAAAAACCGACTGCATTGTTGGAGAAATAGTAGGCGCCGGCGTGTGATATCTGGCCATCGAAACTACCGTCCCCTCCAAAGCATGCACCGACGGTACCCGCTAAGCCGCACGATGTGGTGGCGTTATTGTTGCGGTCGTTGAAGAAGAGAATGCCGGTATAAGGGCCGGACGTCGGAGCTGAGAGTTGGCAACGCGACCCGCAGAATCCCGACGAATAGTCAAAGTAACTGACGACCGTGCCGTAGGTGGTGGGAAGGCCGTTCGTGGCCGTGCCGGTGTTGTAGAAGGTTACTCCCCCAGTGGTTTGCCCCACTGAGCCGCCTTGGTTGCCGCTGGCTCCTTGATTGCCAACGAGGGTTAAGCCGCCGCCATCGATGATGAACAACGCCGCAGTCCCGGCAGTGTTATTCCAGTTCACGGCGGTTCCGAACGGCGCGACGTCGCTGACTCCTCCGACAATGGTGTAGGTCCCGGCACCAAAGGATATTTGATTGGTATTAAAGCCTGTGGAAGACATCTGGATGCCGCGTACGCCCGCTGTCCGGGAAATGATGTTGTACGTGCCGGCCTGAAAGGTGACGTTCGAGTTCGAAATCGTAAACGCAGGCGAGCCCCAGTAATTCCCCGGCGTGACGGTAATTCCGCTCTTGCCAGTAATAACTATCCCGCCGCAATAGACGGGCGAAGGGGTGACGGTATAACCATCTGATGGGACGGTGAACGCACCGGTACTGCCCCCGGACGGACAGACTGCCGGAGGATTTGAGACCGAGGGCGCCGCAAGGTTCGCGAGTGGGTCCGAGGCCGCGGTCGTTATTTTCACTGGCCTGGCCGGATTAAATGGCGGGGTGCAGGTGCCGCCGATCAGGATGTCGTCTGAGCCTTTCAGCTCGACGGATGGCGCGCATAGGAAACCAAGCAGTCCATCCAGATTAGAGTTATCCACCACGCCACAAGTCGAGTCCACGATGGAACCGATGATGTCAATGGCCTCGCCGGCGCCCGTAGAGGTGTCGAGCGCGTAAATGCAGTTGAGGCCGCCTTCCGCCACGGAAGTTGCAGACAGGGTCAGATGTGCCGGGGCGCCAAAGTTCCGCGCGAAAAAGGTCGGCACCTGAGTGTCGGTAACCGTGACTTCAGCGCAATTGGTGCACAAGGGATAGCTTCCAGTGCCGGCGAACGGGGTTGACGGGCAGGTACTGCCATGGACCAAGGTTCCCGGAGGGTCGCACACGCTAACCGTGACGCCGTTTTGGCCATCCGTGAAACTGTCCTCGGTGGCGGCAGTAACTGCGGCCGTCGTAACCGGCGTCCCACCGGTAGCCGCGAACGGTATCTGAAGAGCACCAGCGATCGCCGCGTTGTCCGCAGCGGTCTGGAGGCGCCGTTGCATGTAGCGGAGATAGCCCATATCGATGGCGAGCCCCAACATGCCGAGGAACGCCACCATGCTAAATGCAACAATTAAAATAGATTGACCCGACCGATAGCTGCGCGCGGTCATTGTGCACCCCCATGCACGGTTGACCCAAGGTTAACCGGAAACTCTTCGAGGTCCCCGAGCCGCCAATCCGCGGGAGGGCCCGCGCGGAACAGAAGGCGCCAAGCAAACAGCTCGGGATCTTCGCAAACCTAAATACTTCAAAGCGAGTCGGTCGTCAAGAGAATATCGGGTGACTGAGCGCTGTCATTCGACCTAATTCGATCGATGTAGTAGATGCCCGCTCGCCCCGAATACTCTCTACAAACTCGCGCCCCCAGGCTAGCATCGCGACCATCGCATCTAGGCTCCCCGAGCCTGCTTTATCCATCGCGCGACGCCGCGAAATTTCTTATTGCACTTCTAGGGCCGAAGCGTTCAAATGGATTGTTCCCGGACGTCCCCAGGAAATATCAGATGAGGTGTCGCTGTCGGCGGCGGCGTGCAGGATACCGCGGCTGAACGACTCAGCATCAAACTAGCGAGCGTCTAGTACCACGGCGCCGCTCTTACAAGTTCCGGGGTCCCGGCCCCTCCGAACCTGGTCCGCGATGAGACGGGAGGTTCAACAGCGAATGTTACCAAGAAGGATTTTTCCCATATCGGGAATTCATGTGACTACGCGATTTTATCAAGCAGCCATTTTATTGGTGGCTTTCGTCCTCGTAGCTCCCGGATTTATCAAGGCACAACAGCCGGGTTCGAGCGTAGACCAAATAGTGGATCGGATAATTGCGCGGGAGCGGCAGGAAGTCACGGCGATCGATACGTACACGCCCATCATTGAAACGTACGTTCAGGAAATGCGGCCGGACAAAGATCTGGGCAACGTTCCGGCGAAAGACCACTATTTTCTCGGTTTGGCGGACCTGCCGAAGGGAACCGTCGAATATTCCCTTTTGGATCGATCCAGATCCAAGTCGGGCCCCAGCGGACCTCTCGGGCATCTGTTCCAATTTTTCTCGACGCAGTATGAGCCGGAAGGTTTTCTGCAGATGCTCTTCGTCGACCGGAAAGATATGGACCGTTCGCACTACCAGTACGACTACGTGCGGCGCGAATTTCTCGGCGAAGTACGTTGCGTGGTTTTCGACGTAACGCCGCGGCCGGGCTCGGGCAAGTTCCGGTTCAAGGGACGTATCTGGGCGAACGAGCAGGATTTCGCGATCGTTCGTTTTAACGGAATCTTCACGCCCATTAACAGTGGAACCGGCTTCAACGTTCACTTCGATAGCTGGCGGGCCAACCTGCAACCCGGCGTCTGGCTGCCGACGTACGTGTTCAGCCAGGAAACGAGCCTCAAAGGCAGTCTCGGAACGACGATGCGATTCAAGTCGCAAACCCGGCTGTGGGGCTACGACTTGACAAACGCTTCGCATGAAAGCGAGTTTAGCGAGATGCAGGTGGAAGCTCCGGGCGCGATTCAGGATCAAGCGGCCGCGTCGCAAGATCCAAGTCCGGTCGAGGCGCAGAGGTTGTGGGAGCGCGAGGCGGAGGACAATGTCATCGAACGGTTGCAGCGCTCGGGATTCGTTGCGCCGCCGGGCTCGGTGGACAAGGTTCTCTCAACCGTGGTCAACAACATCGAAGTGACGAATAACCTCGATATCGAGCCCGAGATACGCTGCCGCGTCCTGCTGACTTCGACGCTCGAATCGTTTTCGATCGGCCACACGATCGTGATGAGCCGGGGACTGCTCGACGTTCTGCCGGACGAGGCGAGCCTCGCGACGATGCTGGCCCAGGAAGTCGGTACGATCCTGGTGACCAAGCGAACGACGGAAGCATTGGGATTCAACGACACAACCAACATTCCCACGACGGAAATCGTGTCGCGGCTTTCTTTCCGTGGCACGCCGGCCGAAGCGAAGCTTGCGAATGAGAAAGCATTTACTTTGCTGATGAAATCACCGTACAAGGACAAGCTGAAATCCGCCGGGCTTTTCCTGAAGCAGCTCGACGAGGAGCAGAAGCACCTGCCCGCGCTGATCAATCCCATGCTCGGCGATCGTGTGTATCTTGGGGAAGAACTTGTCAGTGCGGCGCCACCGCTCCAACCGGCGAACCTCGATCAGATTTCGGCCTTGCCTCTCGGCGCGCGCATCAAGCTCGATCCTTGGGCCGACAAAGTTGAGATGGTCAAATCGAAGCCGGTCGCGTTGATCTCCGAACGGGAGAAAATGCCCTTTGAAGTCACGCCGTTCATGCCCTACCTGACGTATTACGAAGCGCCCGGCACAACGAAGCCGCCTGCGACTTCGCCGCAGACCGGCGGCGGCGCGGCGGGCTCCGATCCGCCACCGGCGCAGCCGGCTCAAACGCCTGAGTCACAACCGCAGCCGCAACCTCACAACTGATCGCACCGGGCGCCACGGCGCAACGCGCGTGCGCCGAGTGGGTGCATATATTTTCCACTTGCACGAATGCAAACCATCGGTGCAGATTAGCCCGCGATGGAATTCGCCCTCGATTCCGGAGCGAAACGCTCGGGCTTGCTGGTGGCGTGTGCGCTCGTGGTCGCAATCTTTTCGTATGAAGCGATCCGGCTGGAACTCGCCGAGCATTGGATCTGGGCCGATAACCTCGCCAAAATGAGGCGCGCCGTGGGACTTGAGCCGGGCGACGCCGAGTATTGGGATCGCGTGGGACGATTCCTGCAATTTGAATTGGACGAACAGGATCTTTCCGCCGCGCGGCAGGATTACGAAAATGCCGTCAAGATCAGCCCGATGACGGCGCGATATTGGACTGATCTCGCCATCTCCGACGAAAATCTTGGAGACATTGCCAAGGCACGCCAGGAATTCGAAATCGCGCGGCAGGACTATCCGAGCTCGGCCGAAGTCCGCTGGGAATATGGGAATTTTCTCCTGCGACAGGGACAGCTATCCGAAGCTCTTGCCGAAATGCGCGCCGCGGTTCAGTCGGATAATACCTTGCTGCCACTCGCGATCAGTCGCGCCTGGCGCGCCACAAGAAATGCCGACGAAGTGGCCGACGCGATCTTGCCGCACGAGGCGAGCACTTACATCGAAGCGATCAATTTTTTTGGCGATGAGGACGACATAGACGCGGGACTCAAGATTTGGAAGCGTCTCGAAGCCTCCCACCAGCCGTTTCAGATCGAGAAACTTTTCAGCTTTTTCGACGCCGCGATTCGAGATAACCGCGGCACCGACGGAAAACAGATGTGGCTCGAGGCGCTCGCAGCCTGCGGACTTCCGCATGACCCGCCTGCGGACGGCTCCGTCGTGTGGAACGGCGGTTTCGAGTACGAAATGTTGAACGGCGGGTTCGACTGGCGGTTGCCGTCGTCGCTGGGGATCACGGCCGATTACGACACAAACAAGTTTCACGGCGGGCGGCGTTCACTGCGGCTGGATTTCGGTGGCGGAATCAACATCGATCTCGCCGAGCCGCTGGAATTCGTGGCGGTCGAGCCCGGCAAGGCATACCACTTCAGCGGATATTTACACACGGAAAGCATCACCACCGAAAGCGGCATTCGTTTCGCCATCTTCGATCCGCGCCGCGCCGACACCGTGCGCCTCGAAACCGACGGCCTGACGGGTACCGTCGCTTGGACGGAGTTCAATGGCGACATTATCGCTGGCGCGGACACCCAGATTCTTCAGGTCGAAGTCCGGCGACCGCCGAGCCGGCTATTCGAGAACAAGCTGGGTGGGACAGTCTGGATCGACGACATATCACTCGTGCCCAAGACGGCAGAACCCGCGAGCCAAGGCGCAGTTCCCCAGCGAGGGAATCCGTGAGGGCCTTGCAAATCTGGATTCTCGCGCTGGTCACTTTCGCGGTTGCCGTCCACGGCATCGTCGAAGTCTGGTCGGAATCCGCGTTCGAGATCCTGGCGGCGTTGCTTTTCCTGGCCTGGGGAATCTTCGCCGCGCGCTCGCGCAGCGCCAGGATTTACTGGGACGATCTGAACTGGCCGATCGCCGGTTTCTTCGTCTGGGCGATCCTGCAACTTGTGTTTCGGATAACCGTCTATCCGCATCTCACTTGGACCGCCCTGCTGCGTTGGGGAGCGTGCTATCTGACTTTCTTTGTTGCCATGCAGGTGTTTCGCGATCGAAGCGACATTCGGATGTTGACCGGGTTTTTCGTTCTGCTCGGTTTTTGCGTGGCGCTCGAGGGAATCGCGCAGCACTTCGCCGGCGGTGGCAAGATTTATGGGTTTCGCGAATTGCAAGTTCGGGGCGAGCCCTTCGGGCCGTTCGTCAACCGGAATCACTTCGCCGGTTTAATGGAACTGCTGACGCCCGTGGGACTCGGATTTCTGGCCTTTCGCGGAGTGCGCCGCGACCTGGTCACGCTGGTCGGATTGCTCACCTTGGTACCGGTCGGAGCGATCTTCCTGGCGGCATCGCGAGGTGGCGTGATCACATTCCTGTTTCAGATGATCCTTCTGGCGGTTATCTACGCACGCCGGGAATCGGGGAAAATGCGTTTGGGGCCGGTAATCGGATTTGTGCTCGTACTTGGGTCGCTTGTGGCGTGGCTTGGCGTGGGCCGGGTTCTTCAGCGATTCCAAACGAAGGAATCGCAGGAAGTATCGCTTGAGCGCCGCTGGACGATGACCGAGGGAGCGATGCGCGTGTTCCTCGCGCATCCGATCACTGGGACGGGGCTCGGGACCCTCGTAGCCGTTTTCCCGCGCTACGACAGCGATTACGATGGCAAACTCGTCAATCACGCTCATAATGACTATGCGGAGGATCTGGCGGAACTCGGTCTGCCGGGTGCGCTGTGCGGGCTGGGATTGCTGTGGGTATTGCTAAGTGGCGCGATGCGCGGGCTCACGATCAATCAGGGACACTTCTCAGCGGCCTATCACATAGCCGCGCTGGTCGCGTGCGCCGGCATCTTGTTCCACAGCTTTGTGGATTACAATCTCCACATCCCTTCGAACGCCCTGGTTTTCCTTTTACAGGCCGGACTTTTGCGTACGCCGCCAATGCTTCCAGATCCGGCAACGAAGAGAAAACAAAGAGTTTCCCGTTTCAACTCGGTCGTTGACATTCGCACTCCCGCTGTACCATAGTGTTGTGGGGCACCATCCAAGATGAAGCTCACAGTCCGTGAACTCGCGGGCTGCTCGGGGAAGAAGTCGCTCTGGGTAATCCTCGTCGTCTTATGGGGCGTCCCAGCGGCTTACGGTCAAACTCAGCTCCCGACCCCGAAGCAGACCAACGACAAAATATTCCAACTGGCGCAGGCTAAGGAGAGTCGCACCTCCGAGATCCCCATCGGCGATGGCGACCTCGTGCACATCGACGTCTTTGATGTACCCGAGTTGACCCGCGAAGTGCGAGTCAGCGAGACCGGGGACATTTCCCTGCCGCTCATTCCGGGAAGAATCCACGTCGCTGGGATGACCACGTTTGAAGTCGAAGCCAAATTAGAAAACCTGCTCGTGGAAAATGGATTAGTGTCGCATCCCCAGGTGTCAGTCTTCGTAAAGGAGCAAACCAGCCAACCGGTTTCCGTGGTCGGGGCGGTGGCACGGCCGATGGTAATCCAGATCGTGCGGCCGACGACCCTGCTCGAAATACTCGCCGATGCTGGTGGAATCACCGACGATGCGGGCAGCTACATTTTTGTCAGCCGCGGAGGATTGAACGCGAGCCCAGCGGTGGCGCCAACTCCCCCGCCCAATGGGGGCGGCCAGGATGTTCCGGCCGCAGGCGGAGGGATCGAAAAGATTCGATTGGCCGATCTCCTGGTGTCTGGAGATCCGACGTTTAACGTCTCGGTGTATGGCGGAGACGTCGTCAGCGTGCCGCGGTCCGGGATGATCTATGTCATCGGCGCGGTCCAAACGCCAGGCGGGTATGTGCTTGAGAACCGGGGAGATCGCGTGACAGCGCTGAAGGCCTTGAGCCTGGCGCACGGGTTGACATCCACCGCGAAGGCCAATGACGCTTTGATTATTCGTCAAGACGCAAAAACAGGAACCAAGCAGGAGATCCCCGCACCCATCAAAAAAATGCTCGCGCGGAAACTGGATGACATGCCGCTGAACGCTGGCGACATGCTCTATGTTCCCGACAGTACGGGCAAGAAAGTTCTGTACAAGGGCGCGGAGGCAGCTCTCATAGCCGGATCGGCACTCGCAGTGTATCGCTTGCCATAAATCGAGTGCGCGCCAATCAGCCAAAACGCATCGAACTAAGACGATAGACATATGGAAGACGCTGGCAGACTCGTCGCGCGGGACCGCAAGGGGCCGGACTCTCTTGCGCTGATTTCGGCGGGGCCCGTGGCGAACTGGGAGCAGATGCCCAGAGAGACGCATCTGCTCGACTACCTGATCATCCTCAAGAAGCATCAATGGCTGGTTCTGAGCTTTCTGCTGACGGTGGTTACGGTAGTCACAATCGCGACGTTCAAGATGAAACCGGTGTACGTGGCACAAGCACGCGTGGAAGTGGATCGCGAAGGGCAAAGCATTCAACCGTTTCAGGACGCGAACTCGTACGACGATTACGTCGACAGCGAGAATTATATCGAGACGCAGACGAAGATTCTGCAGAGCGAAACACTGGCCCTGCAAACAATCAAGTCGCTCGATCTCGGCCGATATCCGGAATTCGGAGGCCATTCGAGCAGCTTCATTGTCCCGCACGAGGGCGTGACCTCCCAGCGGCCCGCTATTTTGAGCAGTTTCCTTGGCGGATTGAGTGTCCAGCGGATCAAGGACAGCCGGCTGATCGAAGTGAGCTTCGAAGGGGAAGACCCGCAACTGGCCGCACAAATCGTCAACGGGCATTTGCATAACTATATGGAAGCGAACTTTCGAAGCCGGTACGATTCGACGATGCAGGCTTCCACTTGGCTCTCAGCAGAATTGGAAGATCTGCGAATCAAGGTGGAGAAATCGGAGGCGGCCAAGCTCGCGTACGAGCGCGAGAACCAAATCTGGACCATCGACGAGAAACAGAACATCACGACTCAGAAGCTCTCCGATCTCAACAAAGCACTTACCGATGCGCAGACGACGCTCGTCGAAAAACAAGCGCTTTATCAAATCGCGCAATCGGGCGACGTCGAAGAGCTGCCGGACGTTCGCAACAATACTTATCTCACGTCATTGCTCACGCACCAGTCGGACTTGAGCCAGCAATACGCCGATGCCACCGCGCAATTCGGACCGAACTTTCCGAAAGTGCAGAGACTCGAACGCGAGAAGAAGGAAGTTGACGCCGCGCTGGCGCGCGCCGAGGCCAACATCAAGGCCTCGATCGAGTCGGATTACAAAGAGGCGCGCGAGCGCGTGGATTTGTTGAATGGCGCTCTCGACAAACAGAAGACCGAAGCGAACGAGATGGCGGAGAAACTCGTTCAGTATCACATCCTCGAACACGACGCCGAATCCAACAAGCAGCTCTACGACGGACTTCTGCAGAAACTGAAAGAGGCGGGCATTACCGCCGGCTTGCACTCGAACAACATCCGCGTGGTGGACCCGGCATTGGTTCCGTCGCACCCGTCCAGACCCGATAAGACGAAGAATATTCTCTTGGCGATTCTCGTAGGCCTGGTGGGTGGCGTGGGTCTCGCGTTCCTGCGGGAGTATCTCGATAATACCGTGAAATCACCCGACGACGTCGAGCGGTTGGCGGGGCTGCCGTCGCTCGCAGTCGTGCCCGCGCTTCCGAACCTCATGGGGATCTCAAGCCCCAAAGGACTTCTAGCTTCCGGCGAGGACGAGGGAGATGGGCAATCTGACGCGCGTGTCGAGATCGTTTCCTTCATCAAGCCGAAGTCGCAAGTCTCGGAAGCGTTTCGCGCGCTGCGTACTTCCCTGCTGTTGTCGCAGGCGGACCATCCGCCCCAGGTGATTCTGGTGACCAGCGCGCTGCCCCGTGAAGGCAAGACGACGTCGGCGCTGAATCTCGCGGTGACGCTGGCGCAACTCGGCGACCGGACGTTGGTGGTGGATTCGGACCTTCGCAAACCCGGAATCCGCCGCGCGCTGGGCTTGAATGGATCCCGGGATTTCGGGCTGAGTTCGTACCTGGCGGGCGTCTCGTCCCTGGATGACGTAATCATCCAGCATCCTCAGATTGAGAATCTTGCGGCACTGACGACAGGCCCGATTCCGCCAAGTCCGGCTGATTTGCTCTCTTCTCACCGCATGCGCGACGCCATTACCTACCTTCGCCAGAAATATAAATTCATCGTGATCGACTCGCCCCCGATTATGGCCGCGACAGACGCCGTGATTCTCTCGGCCGTGACGGATGGCGTGCTCCTGGTGGTGCGAAGCGGAGAAACTCCGAAGGAAGCGTTCACCCGGACGCGCGACCTGCTGCACGCCGTGAAGAGCCGCTTGTTGGGCGTCGTCCTGAATGCGGTCGATTCCAGCGCTCCCGATTATTACTATTCCTATCGCTACTACCCCTATGCCTATGGGTACGGCTATGGCGAAGAAGTGGCCAACAAAACTACCAAGTTTCCGACGAACGGCGGTTCGGAACCCTCAGCCTAGGAGGCACGCGTGCGCGCTTTGATCACCGGCGGAGCAGGATTCATCGGTTCGCATCTGGCCGAAAGGCTGCTGGAGCGCGGCGACGAAGTCATTATTTTGGACGACCTCTCGACTGGGAGCGTCGAAAATATCCGCCATCTCAAGACGCACGCACGGTTCCAGTGCGTTTTCGATTCGATTCAAAACCGGATGCTGCTGGCTGAATTGGTGGATGAATCCGAGGTTGTGTTTCATCTTGCCGCCGCGGTTGGGGTCCGGCTCATCGTTGAGAGCCCGGTGCGAACGATCGAAACGAACGTAAACGGCACGCAAATGGTGCTGGAAGCGGCGTGCAAGAAGAAGAAACTTGTGTTCGCCGCATCAACGTCCGAGGTCTACGGCAAGAGCGAGCACGTGCCTTTTCGAGAAGATGCTGATCTGGTGCTGGGGCCGACATCCAAGGGACGCTGGAGCTACGCCGCGTCGAAGGCACTCGACGAATTCCTGTCAATTTCCTACTGGAAAGAAAAGCGCCTACCCGTGGTGATCGCGAGACTTTTCAATACGGTCGGGCCTCGACAGACCGGCCGCTACGGTATGGTGCTGCCAAATTTCGTCCGGCAGGCGCTCGAAGGCTCGCCGATTAGCGTATTCGGCTCCGGCCGGCAGACACGCTGCTTCTGCGACGTGTCCGACTCGGTGGAGGCGATTTTGCGGCTGATTGGGACATCCGCCGCGATCGGAGAAGTGGTCAATATCGGGAGCAACCAGGAGGTCTCAATAGAAGGACTGGCCCACCAGGTGAAGGCGCAAGCAAACAGTTCTTCCCCGATTGAGTTCATCCCCTACGATCAGGCTTACGAGCCGGGATTTGAAGATATGCCGCGGCGCGTGCCCGATCTCGAAAAGCTCATGAGCATGACTGGATTCCGGCCGGCAACGCAGCTTTCCGCGATCATCGATCACGTGATCGCACACCAGACGGCAAGATTGAAACCGGAGACACTGCAAAAAACTGAAAAGGTCCCAGCGCGATCGAAACAAGCGTTCGCAATGTGAGCGTGCCGGCGGTGCTCGTTAGCGCCTCTGTGAGGATTTCTCCAGATAAAACTCCCGATTTAAGGGCCTTCGAGGCTGCGCACATCCCGCCGGAAAAACGAATCAACGACACGATGAAGGTGGAACTGGGTGTATGAGCCAGAGCGCTCCAAGGGTCAGAGTTTCGGTCGTGATCCCCGTCTACAACGAACAGGCCACGATCGCTGAGCTCGTTCGGCGTGTGCAGGCGGTGGAGATCAGCAAAGAGATTGTCATCGTGGACGATTATTCGACGGACGAAACTCGCAACGTCCTGCGGGGGCTGGTGAACACAGCCGCGGGTGGCGCGAAAGCAGGAAACGCGCCGGACGAGCTTTCCGCCGGAAATATCCGCGTGTTCTTCCAGGATCGAAACCGCGGCAAGGGAGCTGCTGTGCGGCGAGGGATCCAGGAGTCGCGCGGAGAGCTTGTTCTGATTCAAGATGCCGATCTCGAATACGATCCCCACGACTACGGCGCGCTGATGGATCCGATTGAACGCGGGGTCGCCGACGTGGTTTACGGCTCGCGGTTTCTGGGCGGGCCGCACCGCGTTCTTTACTTCTGGCACGCCGTCGGCAACAAGTTCCTCACGCTCGTCTCGAATATGTTTACGAACCTGGGACTGACCGACGTCTGGACGTGCTACAAAGTATTTCGGCGGGAAGTTCTCGAGAGTTTTGAGCTCCAGGAAAATCGATTCGGTTTCGAGCCCGAGGTGACGGCCAAGATATCGCGCGGCAGATGGGTCGTCTTCGAGGTGCCGATTTCCTATAATGGACGTACCTACGCGCAAGGCAAGAAAATCACGTGGCGCGACGGTTTTCGTGCTATCTGGTGCGTCGTGCGATACGGAGTTCTGGATTAGAAAACGCGGCGCGACACGCGAATGAACAGCGGCGCGCGAAACAGCGATGGATGACGGCGGGGCACTGGCATTGAGGCGATCCGTCGCAATCGTCAATCCATAGCGAGGACCGAACGATATGGCATCGAAGTTGGGAATCGCGATCATCGGTTACGGCTATTGGGGCCCGAATTACGCCCGGGTGTTCAACGAACTCGGTGATACAGCCGTCACGATTATCTGCGACGCAGTTCCGGAGCGACGCCAGAAGGCGGCGTCGCGATTTCCCGGCACCCCGGTATGCTCGGACGTCGAGGACGTGCTGAAGCGATCCGACGTGGACGCAGTGATCATTTCAACGCCGGCCTCGTCGCATTTTGAATTGGCGCGGCGCGCGCTCGGATCGGGCCGGCATGTAATTATAGAGAAGCCTCTGGCAACAGAGATAGAGCACTGTCGCACGCTGCGTGAACTCGCTGAGAAGAGCAACCGCGTGCTGATGATTGCCCACACGTTTCTTTACAACGCCGGCATTCGGAAACTTCACGATTGCGTCAAATCCCCCGATTTCGGACGACTGTATTACCTCCATTCCACCCGAACGAATCTTGGCCCCATCCGCGGAGACGTGAACGCCATCTGGGATCTCGCGCCGCACGATATCTCCATATTTAACTATATCATAGGCGAGGATCCCCAGTGGGCCAGCGCGGTCGGCTCGCGCCTGCTTGGAAACGCTCGCGAGGACGTCGGTTTCATCACCCTGGGATACAGTAACGACGTCATCGGAAACATTCACGTGAGCTGGGCCGATCCAAACAAGGTTCGCGAGGTTGTGGTGGTCGGCAGCCAGCAGCGAGTCGTCTTCGACGACCTGAATGACCTCGAACGCGTGCGCATATTCCAAAAGGGTGTCTCCGTAGGAGACACAGATGCTGCCTCGTTTGGTGAATTCAAACTCCTGATTCGCGACGGCGACATCGTCAGTCCCAAGGTCGAGTTCAGCGAACCGCTCAAGAATCAGGTCAATGATTTTGTCGCCGCGATTCGCGAGAACCGGAAGCCGGTTTCGGATGCGGCCACGGGAGAATCCGTTGTTCGAGTATTGAAGGCGATCGAATCGTCCGTCAAGCAGCGTGGGATGGCCGTGGAGATAGAGCAGTGCTCAATTGCGTCGATGCGAAATTAGGCCGCGACTGTTCGATCGATCCGGGAGTGATCCTGGGTTATCTTCCCGGCCGCCACATCGAACTGAAACCCGTCCGAATCGGGGATCGGGCCCAGATTCGATCGGGCAGCGTGATCTACGCTTCCGTTGAAATCGGCGACGGATTTGAGACGGGGCACAACGTCATCGTGCGCGAAGGCAATCGCATCGGGAATGATTGCGCTGTCTGGAATAATTCCACGATCGATTACGACTGCGTGATCGGATCCCGCGTAAAAATTCATTGCAACAATTACATTTCGCAATTCACCACGATTGAAGACGACGTCTTCCTGGCGCCGGGCGTGCTGCTGGCCAATGATCCCCACCCACTTTGCACGAAATGCATGCAGGGCCCGACGATCAAATCGGGCGCGAAAATCGGCATTGGAGCAACGATCCTGCCGCACGTGGTCATCGGCGAAAACGCTCTCGTCGGCGCGGGTAGCGTGGTGACCCGCGATGTGCCTCCGCGGGCCGTCGTGGCCGGGTCGCCCGCGCGAGTGATCTCCGACGTGGACGCTCTCGAATGCCCGTTCGATATCGTGAAACCCTACGTGAACGGAATTGATGTCAAGCGGCGCCCGGAATGGACCTCGGTTCCGGCCCTTCCCCATCCAGTGGTACGCCCGGCCCGCAACAGAAAATGAAAACGCTGGCCGCTATATTTGCTTTCAACGAGGGAGATAAAATCCGCCGAACCATCTCCCGCCATCCTGCGGCGCGTCCGTACGATCTGCTGGTGATGGACGACGGCTCGACGGACGGCGCCATTGAATCCTTGCCGAAAAATGGCTGGATGCATCTCCGCAACGAGACGAATCAGGGCATCGGCGCGGCGATGAAGCAAGTGTTCGAGTATGCGCTGCAGCAGGGCTATGAAGTGCTCGCGATCCAGGCCGGCAACGATAAAGACGATCCGATGGAAATACCTCGTCTGCTCGCGCCGATTGAATCGGGCCAAGCCGATTTCGTGCAGGGGTCGCGGTTTCTTCCCGGCGGCGGCTTCGGAAATACGCCGGTATACCGGATCATGGCCACGCGTTACGTTCATCCGACGATTTTCTCGTTATTCGCCGGCAAGCACGTCACAGAAACGACCAATGGATTCCGCGCGTTTCGTACGGAGATTCTTCGCGACCCGCGTGTCAAATGGCGCCAGGAATGGCTCAACAAATATGAATTAGAGCCATATCTCTTGTTCAAGGCGATCCGGCTTGGATACCGCCATCGCGAAGTTCCCGTGACCAAGGTTTACCCGCCGCACCAGCAGGGCTATACGAAAATGAAACCAATCACGGGCTGGTGGAGCATTTTGCGTCCCGTTGTCTATCTCGGATTCGGTGTGAAAAAATGACGCAAACGATGAAAGTTCCCTTTGTAGACCTCCGTGCGCAATACGACTCGATCGCGGGCGAAGTCAACGCGGCGATGAAGCATGCGATCGAACGCGGAGACTTCATTCTCGGCGATGACGTTCGCCTCTTCGAAGAGGAATTCGCAAAATATATCGGCACATCGGAAGCGATGGGAGTCGGAAGCGGCCTTGATGCCCTTGAACTCGCTCTGCGGGCGTTTGACATCGGCCCGGGACACGAAGTAATCACAGCAGCGAATACTTTCATCGCCACGGCTCTTGCCATTCTTGCCACGGGCGCCAGGCCCGTTCTCGCGGACATTGATCCAGTCACTTACAACATCGATCCGGCGGCGATCGAGGCTGCCGTTACTCCGAGAACGAAGGCCATCATGCCGGTGCATCTCTACGGCCAGCCCGCGGACTTGCAGCCGATTCTGGAAATTGCCCGCAAACATGGCCTGATCGTGATTGAAGATGAAGCGCAAGCGCACGGAGCGCTTTACGAAGGGCGTCGCGCCGGTTCGCTCGGCCACGCCGCCGGATTCAGCTTTTACCCAGCGAAGAATCTCGGAGCGTACGGCGATGGGGGAATGGTTGTCACGAACGATCCGGCAGCGGCCAGAGAATTCGCCAGCTTCGGAATTATGGCCAGCGCGTGAAATATGAGCACCCGGTGATCGGAATCAATTCGCGTCTGGACACAATCCAGGCTGCGGTGCTGCGCGTGAAGCTGCGCCATCTGGACCGCTGGAACGCTTTGCGAGCCGAACATGCGGCGGCATACAGCGCTCTCCTGGCGGGAGCGCCAATCGTCTTGCCGAAAACCGCGCCGAATCGTTCGCACGTGCATCATTTGTACGTGATCCAGGTAGATCGCCGGACCGAAGTGCAAGCGGCGTTGACGGCGCGCGGGATTGGAACCGGAATTCATTATCCGATTCCGATTCATCTTCAGGAGGCCTGCGCGGGCCTCGGATATCGACGCGGAGACTTTCCGGCCACCGAGAATGCGGCATCGAGAATCCTTTCGCTGCCGATGTATGCAGAATTAACGCGGGAGCAGCGCGAATACGTCGCGGAGAGTCTCCTGGAGGCAATCGCCCCATCGAGGCTGACGCCGTCTGCGAGAGCGCGGTGACGCTGGAGCAGCCTTCACTCGAACCGCACGGTCAATAACTTTACCGTCGAAAAGAATCACTCTCTCATTGGGCAAGTGCTACCGAGGCTCCTCGGATTAGTGCAGTTTGGCGTACTCGGCTTTCGCGGCGACGAGGATGGGGATGTCGGGGTCGGCATCTTTCCAGAGCGTGAGGAAATCCTGCCGCGTATGGTGAGACTCCAAACGTGATAGACTCTCGCCAATTACCGATTCGTTACTCGTGAGGCGCCCCATGAGCGAAGCGGATGAAACTACCAAAGACATCAAGCCGGTAATTCCTGCATCGCAAACCGACAGAAGTGCATTGCCGACCCTCGATACCTCCGGAAACGCTTCGCCCGCTGCATCCGCCGCCACTGGGACAAGCCGTGCAACCGCAGAACCGAAATCCATTGGGCCGTATCGCCTGCTGCAATTGCTCGGCGAAGGCGGCATGGGCGAGGTGTGGCTGGCGGAGCAGAAAACTCCCATCCATCGCACGGTGGCGCTCAAGCTGATCAAGGCGGGCATGGACACGAAAGCCGTGGTAGCACGTTTCGAGTCCGAGCGGCAGGCGCTGGCGCTGATGGATCATCCGAACATCGCTCGCGTTTTTGACGCGGGTTCGACTGCCGAAGGACGGCCGTACTTCGTGATGGAGTATGTGCCGGGGCTGCCCATCACGGAATATTGCGACAAGCACCGGCTCACCATCAAGGAGCGGCTCGAATTGTTTATGCAGGTGTGCGACGGCGTGCAGCATGCGCACCAGAAAGCCATCATCCACCGCGATTTGAAGCCGTCGAACGTGCTGGTGGTGGAGCAGAACAACAAGGCGGTGCCGAAGATCATCGATTTTGGATTGGCGAAAGCCACGGCGCAGCGGCTCACCGAGAAAACCTTGTTCACCGAACTCGGCGTGATGATGGGGACGCCGGAGTACATGAGCCCCGAGCAGGCGGACCAGCGGGAACAGAACATCGACACGCGAACCGATGTGTATTCGCTGGGCGTCATTCTCTATCAATTGCTGGTGGGCGCTCTTCCGTTCGACGCGAAAGCCTTGCGGGCGGCCGGCTTCGAAGAAATCTTGCGCAAGATCCGAGAGGAGGAACCACCAAAGCCCAGCACCAAGATACGCTCCCTGGGAGAAGCTTCTGCAGCATCGGCGGAGAAACGGAAGGAGGAACCGCGTTCGTTTGCACAACACCTGCGAGGAGAGCTCGACTGGATCACCATGAAGGCGCTGGAGAAGGACCGCGTCCGCCGCTATGGCACAGCGTCTGAACTCTCGGCCGACATCTCACGGTATCTGCGTAACGAGCCGGTACTGGCGGGTCCCGCAACCGCTTCTTACCGCGTGAAAAAATATGCTCTCCGGCATCGAATTGCGTTGGGCGCAGCCGTGGGCTTGCTGCTCCTGTTGGCCGGATTTACGGTCACGCAGGCCGTCGAGCTGCGCAAAATCAAACAGGAGCGAAACCGCGCCGACAGTGAGCGCGACCGCGCCACCTACATAACGAAATTCATGACGAAAATGTTCAAAGTGTCAGACCCCAGCGAAGCGCGGGGCAACAGCATCACGGCTCGTGAAATTCTGGATAAAGCGTCGAAGGAGGTTGATACCGGACTAGCGAAGGACCCGGAAACGCAGGCCCAGATGATGAATGTCATGGGGGACGTGTACGAAAACCTCGGTCTCTATCCGCGCGCGGAGTCACTCCAGCAACGGAGCCTGGAAATTCGCAAGCGTGTCCTCGGGCCGGAGCATCCGGACACACTTGAATCAATGGTCAGCCTCGGCGTCGTTCTGGGTGACGAAGACCGCTACGCCGATGCGGAGAAGTTGGATCGGGAAACGCTCGACATTCAGCGCCGTCTCCTCGGGCGCGAGCATCGGAATACTCTAATTACCATGACCAACTTGGCCAGCACCCTCTCTGACGAGGGCCACAACGCCGACGCGGAGAAGTTGGACCGGGAAACACTCAACATTCAGAGTCGTGTCCTCGGGCCGGAGGATCTAGACACTCTAAATTCGATGAGCAGCTTGGCCGGCATTCTGGGTCGTGAAGGCCAATACGCCGAAGCTGAGAAGTTGTATCGGGAAACGCTCGATATCGAACGCCGTGTCCTAGGTACCGAGCATCCAGACACACTAAATTCGATGAACAGCTTGGCCGACGTCCTGTCCCACGAAGCGAAGTACGATGAAGCGGAAAAGTTGGACAGGGAAACGCTCAACATTCAGCGCCGTGTCCTCGGGGCGGAACATCCTGAGACGGCTATGTCGACGTATAACTTTGGTTGCATCGTGGCTCTTCGCGGACGGCGTGATGAGGCGCTTTCGCTGTTGCAGGACGCCGTGGACCACGGCTTATCCCCAGATGGCGATCTAGGCATAGATAAAGACCCTGACCTCAAATCGCTGCATGGAGACCCCCGTTTTGACGCGCTCGTCGCCCATGCCAAAGAAAAGGCTGCCGCATCCCAAAAGCCAAAATAGGCCCTTGACGAATCAGAATAGCCGCCAAGCGAACACCATCCTTCAATCAACGAAATGATCGGAACGATGCGCGGAGTTCTTCAGTGAATAGCTGCGGCTGTTCCCAAGCCGCGAAGTGGCCGCCCTTCGGGAGCCGGTTGTAGTGAATTAGTTTGGGATAGGCTTTCTGTGCCCAGCTCTCCGGGGCTTGGTAGATCTCGTCTGGAAAGGCGCTCACGGCAACCGGGATGGTGACGCCCCTGACGTCGAAAAATCCGCCTTTGTATTCCCAATACAGGCGCGCTGACGAGACCGCCGTGTTCGTCAACCAATAGAGCGTGACGTTGTCGAGAATGTCGTCTCGCGTCAAGCCTTCGGTCTGACCGTCGAATACGCGCGCGATCAGCGCATAGCTGGCCGCATCGTGATCGAGCATCCACGCCGCCAAACCGACCGGCGAATCCGCAATCGCGTACAGCGTCTGCGGGCGATTCGCCATCTCCCCGGCGTAGCCCAGGCCGTGCTTGTAGAAAAAGACGAGCTGGTTGTACGCCCGCAGTTCGTCGGGTGAAAAATTGGACGGCGTCGGCGCCCCGGCCAAAGCAGCCTTGTCAATATCGGCCGGCACAGTCGCCGCCATGTTGGTGCTGATGCCCAGCAATTCCGGAGGCTTCTGCAGAGCCATCAACTCCGTTACGCAGTTTCCCCAATCGCCGCCTTGGGCGACGTACTTCTTGTATCCAAGGCGCTTCATCAGCACGATCCACGCGCTTGCGATCCGCTTGGGGTCCCAGCCGGTCGCGGTCGGTTTGCCTGAAAACCCGTAGCCCGGCAGCGATGGAATCACCACATCAAAAGCGTCCTCCGGCGTTCCGCCGTAGGCAGTCGGGTCGGTCAGCGGGCCGATGACCTTCAGCTGCTCGATGATTGATCCGGGCCATCCGTGCGTGATGATCAGCGGAAGCGCATTCGCATTCTTCGACTTCACGTGAATGAACTGAATGTCCAGCCCGTCGATGTTCGTGACGAATTGCGGCAAGCCGTTCAGCCTCGCCTCGCACTTGCTCCAGTCGTAATCGGTTCCCCAATAGCGCGCCAGCTTCTCAGTCGTCGCCAGTTGCACGCCCTGGGATGCATCCTTGACTGTTTCCCGCTCCGGCCATCTCGTCGCGTTTATGCGCCTGCGTAATTCAGTAATGTCACTTGCCGGAAATGTTTTGTGAAACGGACGGATCGTAGTGTCGTCAGTTGTCTGCTCGCCGGCACGCTTTGTCGCACTGGATTCGGTCATGGGACCTCCTTTTTCAGTCGATTTGGATTTTGCATCTGCAAATGCCTCGCTGATCGCCGCTGGGCCGAACGCTACTGCCAGACCCAACATCGAACTCGCCTTGAGAAAGCAACGGCGCGATTCGTCGGCTCGCTGTCTCATCGTGAGCTCCTGCTCCAATCGCGATGTCCGCGAGGAATCTTGACCGGGATTTCAGATATGGGACGTCTGCCTGGCGCATCCTATGCTTTCTACTGCACCGGACGCAACAAAGCTGCCGACCAGAGGTCCCTCGGCCAGCAGGAGCCAATAATAGCGGGCATGCTTGATCAGCCGCCCGCCGTGAAAGCCGAAGTGCCGATGCGAAGTTTTGCCATAAACGGAACTGTAGCGCGAGATGAGTACGTCACTTCAATTTCCGTTCCGTTGGCAAGCTGAAATGGCTCTTGCAAACCTACCGGGCACGTGTATAGTGCTGGCGTCTACGGAGCGGGGATCTCCCCCTTCGTCCCCTCGTATCCCCGTTCGCGGTCAATTGCAAAAGAGTCGCAGAAAAGTTTCGGCGTAGATCGGCGCAGTCTAGCGGCGCGACGTTTACCTGAAAAGGAAACGTCATTCGCTGGCTTTGCAGCCGGATCGACACGCGTTTACTGAGCCAATCCAGCAGGACATCACGCAACTTCTAGGTACTTACGGAGGCAAGACAATGAAGCAAATATTATGGAGAGTTTTTGTGGGGCTGTGCGCGCTCCTGACGGTGACCGTCTGGGTCGTCCCTGCGCAAGCCCAATTGTCAGATGACTCGGCGGAAGCGCAGGCACGCGCAACGTGGCGCGCGAGTATCGAGCAGATCGAGACTCCCGCAGAAGGGTGTTTTCATGCTTCCTATCCCAATCTGTCTTGGGAAAAAGCGGCCTGCCAGTATGTGCAACCGCGCATCCACTCGGCGACGCGCAAGGTGACGGGGGAAAACGCGGAGGTCGTGGGCAATGGTAACGATTATGCTGCCGGAGTGACGGGATTGATTTCCAGAGCCGCTGGTAGCTTTCCAGTTGTGCAGGGCGTGAGAGCCGAAGAGAGCGTGGGTGTTCCGCTTTTCGGGGATGGCGGAATCCTTGGGCCGAATGAATATTCGCTTCAGCTGAATTCGAATTTCGGTGCTGGGTCCGCGGCCTGCAGCGGCATTTCGGGCTGCTATGTCTGGCAACAATTCGCCTATGCGACAGATTACTACTCGTACCCGGAGACGGGTGTGGCGGGGGTATTCATGGAGTCCTGGTTGCTCGGGTACGGCGACACATGTCCGACGCCAGAGTGGTACAGCCTTCCACCCGACTGCGTCATCAACAGCACGGTCATTCCGGTGCCTGATTTTCCGATCACGGAGCTTGCGACAGCGAGGATCTCCGCTTCCGCGTTCGCGGGCCGCAACGACGCCGTCGTTTTCAGCCATGACAGGGAGGCCTGGTCGGTGAGCGCTCCGGACACCGTCGTGGATCTGGCGACTGTTTGGAACCAGTCGGAATTCAACGTGTTCGGCGATGCGGGCGGATCGGAAGCCGTGTTCAACGCGGGGTCGCTGATCTGGGTGAATGTTGCGGTAAGCAGCGGAAGCAGGGCTGCTCCGAGGTGCCTCAGCAACGACGGTACGACGGGAGAAAGCAATAATTTGTATTTGGGTAATTGCACCTCCTCGCCTGGCCCGAATGGTCCGGCGATTCTGTTCCCAGAATTGAAGTTCTAGGGGCTTGAGCCGAGGCAGGGGCGGGCAGCGGTGCCATCGCCGATGATGGTGTGGGGCGAAGCGCCATGTCCCCCCTTTGCCATAAAGCTCAAAAGATGCCCGGGGTGATGCCCCGGCCTCGCCCTAACGATATCTTCGGAATTATAGGCGGCTTTAATGCCCCCACCCGGCTTCTCGAAGATGCGGCAGTGGGAATTCGTGCGCCCGGAGACATCAAATCGAGGCCAGGGCTCGCCCCGCAAAGCATATACTTCTGACGGATGAGAATTGTGGCTCCAGGAGACATCAAGATCACGGGACCATATCTCCTGATATTCGGGCGCGTGGCTGCTTCAGCCAGCAGCGTGGTTGGTTCCTGATTCGCGTCCGAGCCGCGCTTCCTCGTTCCATGCTCAGCCATTCACATTCGCGTGATCGCAATTGAAGAACGTAATTAGGCGGCTCGGCCGCTCGCGGGCAATTCTGCTGGCAATTTTTCTGATGACCCTGCCGGCCGTGAATCCCTGGGTTCGCGGCGACGGCGTCGGCTATTACGCCTACGCTCGCGCGCTGCTCATCCAAGGCAACCTCAATTTTGAACAAGACTGGCTGCACGCGAATCAGAGTTTTCAGATGTTTCGCGTGGGACCCGATGGCAAGCCAACGCCGGGCGACTACACTCCAACCGGCCATTTGAACAATCACTTCTCGGTTGGCCCGTCAATCATGTGGTCTCCCTTTCTGATCATCGCCCACGGCGCGGTTTTGATTGCAGACCATCTAGGGTCACGCATCCCGGCCGACGGGTTCTCGCGGCCGTATGTGGATGCGATGGCCATCGCCACCGCACTCTACGGTTTCCTGGGTTTGTTATTTTCGTTCGAACTTGCACGGAGATACTTCGCCGAGCGTTGGGCGCTGCTGGCAACGATTGCGATATGGTTCGCGAGCTCGCTGCCCGTTTACATGTATTTCAATCCGTCGTGGTCGCACGCGCATTCGGTGTTCATCGTCGCAGTTTTCCTGTGGTATTGGGATCGCACGCGCGGGTCGCGAACAGTTCTCCAATGGACGATTTTGGGACTGATCGGCGGGCTGGTGATGGACGTCTATTATCCAAACGTCGTCGTGCTGCTGGCCCCGGCGCTGGAGTCGTTGCAGGAATACTATCAAGGAATTCGAAGGCCTTCGGAACAGAAACCAGCAGGCCGGCTCGTGTCAGGAAACCTTGCGTTCCTGGCCGCGGCAATCATCGTGTTCCTGCCAACTCCGATTACGCGAACGATAATCTACGGCCAGCCCTTTACATCCGGATATCGCCAGGTCGCATGGGCCTGGTTTCATCCGCAGCTTCTGGGGGTGCTTTTCTCTTCTGATCACGGGCTGATGAGTTGGACGCCTGTGATTATTTTTGCTGTGCTCGGGCTTGTGGTCGTCGCACGCCGCGATCGCCAGCTCGGCGCGATACTGATCGCAATCGTCATCGGGTTCTATTACCTGATCGCGTCCTGGCCGGATTGGGACGGGCTCTCCTCATACGGCAACCGGTTCTTCAGTTCGCTGACGCCGATCTTCATTCTGGGATTGGCCGGATCGTTCACGGCTTTGGAAGAATTCTGGAACGCGCGGCGGGCGAAGATCGTGGCGTATGCTGCAACGGCGATTCTGATCGTTTGGAATTTGGCATTTATTTTTCAGTGGGGCATCCATCTGGTCCCCGCGCGCGGGCCGATTTCCTGGCCGGAGATGATTCACAATCAATTTACAACCGTACCCGCGACATTTGCCAGCAGGCTCAACCGGTACGTCCTGCACCGCAGGGAATTGATGAACGACATTGAGAAAACCGATATTAAACAGCTTCAAAACGCCGGGCCCGCCCCTAAATAGAGGGACGAATCGCCGCCGCCCGTTTATAATTCTGGGGGCGTTTGCGGTAGCTTATCTCCATCTTCGAGAGGCGCGGGTGCGAGAGCAGAGCATTGAGGAGCTGAACAGTCATGGCGCGGCCGGCAGTAACAGCGCTAATTGACACGTGTAACCACGAACGCTTTATCGAAGATGCGATCGTGAGCGTGCTCGAACAGGATTTCCCGTCGAGCGACATGGAAATCCTCGTGGTGGATGACGGATCCACCGATCGAACCCAGGAAATCGTCCGGAAATTCACGCCTCAGGTTCGCTATCTGCGCAAGGACAACGGCGGGCAGGCATCGGCCTTCAATTTCGCAATTCCCGAGGCTCAAGGCGAGATCGTCGCATTTCTGGACGGCGACGACTGGTGGAATCCGGATAAAGTGACCGCCGTGATGGAAGCTTTTGAGAAGAACCCGTGGGTCGGTGTAATCGGGCACGGGATTTTGCAAGTGGATAGTTCGACGGGCAACACCTCGGCGCTTTCTCCGAAGTTTTCGGGAAGCTTCGATATTCAATCGACGAAAGGCGCGCGCACATTTCGCGATTACATGTGTTTTCTCGGAACGAGCCGCGTGTGTATCCGGAGAAGCGTGCTCGGCGCCGTGGTGCCGATTCCAGCGCCGCTCGTCATCGAAGCGGACGAGTTTATGTCTGCAGTAGCCATCGCTCACAGCCGAGCCGCGCTGCTTCCTGCGTGCCTGACTCACTATCGCTTGCACGAACAAAATCAATACCAGTTCAGCGTTGTCGATCCCGTCCGGATGCGCCGGAAGTTAAATTCGCTCGCGTGTCTCGTTCGGGAGCTGCCAAAGCGGCTGGTGGCTGCAGGCGTTTCTGAAGAAGCCATCGAAACGATTCTGGATCCGGTGCGCGTAGACGTTGGCCGGCTGAAGCTGAGATTGGACGGCGGCATGCCGTGGGAGACCTATTTTATCGAGCAGGAGGATTTTCGACTGTCCCAGTCGGCGGCGCCGTTTGGCTACCGCGTGTACAAACAACTGTCACTGCTGCTGGCCCTGGTTTTTCCGCCGCGCGTTTTCTATCAGCTCAGAGACTCGTATGCCGCCAGGGATCTTCGACGATATCGCGGCTGGCTCGGCGAGCCGGCGGCAAACACGGCGGTGATGGAAACGCAGTTTTCAAGTGGCGGGGCTCAGCGCAGAGCGGAGAATTCCAGCCGCCGTTAGCAAGCGCTGCGCGCTTCAAGCTGAAACTCATCGATGACACAGGAACGCATAACAGAATCGATTCGCCGGGACTGGGATGAACGCGCGCGAAAAGACGCATTTTTCTATATCGCCAGTTGGCGTTCCGATTGGAACGCTGAATCTTTCTTTCGGTCCGGCGAAGACGATTACGCGCGTCTGGTAACGCCAGTACTCGACACCGCAGGATTTGAAACCGCAGAAAAGACTGTTGTCGAAGTTGGATGCGGCGCGGGACGCATGACGCGCTGCTTTGCAAGCCGCTTCGGACGGGTGACGGCTGTTGATGTATCGCCGGAAATGCAAGAACGCGCCAAGCGCTACCTGGCGGATTTCCAAAACATCGACTGGCTCCTGGCCGGTGGCACGGATTTGAGTGGAATCGGATCTGCGTCGAGCGACCTGGTTTTTAGCTACCTGGTGCTTCAGCATTTTCCGAGTTCCGGGATGGCGCACTGCTTAATGAAGGAGTTTTCCCGGATCCTGCGCCCCGGTGGGGTACTCCTCTTTCAATTCAATGGCCAGCCGAATCGCTCGATGAATCTGTACGGCCGTGTGGTCTGGAGTTTTGTCGATGCACTTTGGTCAATTGGACTCAAGAAAGCCGCGCGTGCAGTCGCGAAGCTGCTGAAACTTGATCCCGAGATGGTTGGGGGCAGCTGGAATGGTGTCTCGCTGTCCGTCGCGGAGGTACGAACGACTCTCGAGGCCGCCGGGATATCGGGCCTGAAGTTTTGGGGTGACGGAACTCAAATGGCGTGGTGCTCGGGCGAAAAGAACGCAGAGGCAAAAGCGTGATCAGCCTGGGAATCAATTATTCGCAGATGCACGATTCCTCTGCATCGATCGCGCGCGATGGCGAAACGCTGTTCGCAGTTGCTGAGGAGCGCTTGAGCCGCACCAAGCACGACGCGCGATTCCCCGTGCGTGCAATTCAGGCGTGCCTCGATTTCGCCAAAGTTCGCGCGGCCGATCTCGATTTCGTCTGTTTCGGCTGGCCGGAGCCGGGCGCTCTCTTTCGGCACGATTTGGCGAGCCTTGCGAAACGGACTTACCCGGCCACCTATTTGAATCTTCTGAATTCGGCGCGCTATTCCGCGAGCATGTGGCATCAGGGCGGCGGCACGAAACCATTTCTGCGTAATTTTGGCGCGACGAAAGCACGGATGCGATTCGTGGATCATCACCTCGCACACGCCATCAGCGCCTATGCGTTTGGGGGATTCGATGAAGCTGCGGTGGTGGTGATTGACGGACGCGGGGCGTGGGAAGCGACTTCCATCTGGCATGGTCGCGGTGGCCGGCTCGAACACGTCCAGACGGTTCCGTGGCCGAATTCTCTCGGCCTCTTCTACGCGCAATTCACCCAATATCTCGGCTTCGTCCCGAACAGCGACGAGTGGAAAGTCATGGGCCTCGCTCCCTACGGCGAATCCGGAATCAATTTGGCCGCGTTCGCAGATCCGGAAGATCATCCCTACTGCGTTGATACGAGGCGGCTCTTTGGAACAAATGCCGCGCCGACGAGCGGAATCGAACAGATTCTTGGCCCCTCACGCGAACCCGAAAGCGAAATTGCAGATCGGCACAAGAACGTCGCGTTTGCGGTGCAGGACGTTTGCGAGCGCGCGATGTTCACGCTCGTACGCTCGGCGGTGGAAAGAACGAAGTGCCGCAATGTGTGCCTATCCGGCGGCGTGGCGCTGAACTCCAAGGCGAATGGAAAGATTCTTGTATCGGGACTTGTGGACAATCTCTTCGTTCAACCGGCGGCGGGCGATGACGGCGTATGTCTCGGCGCTGCGCTGGCTCCGTATTTGGACGCCGGCGGAAAACTGCCCATGCATCGCATGAGGCATGCTTATCTTGGCCCGGAGATATCCGAAGCCGAAATCGAGCGGGCCTTGCAGACCTACAAAATCCGCTACGAAAATGTAAGTGACGTCGCGGCCACGGCGGCCGAACTCCTCGCCGCCGGGAAAATCGTCGGTTGGGTTCAAGGACGCATGGAATTCGGTCCGCGCGCGCTCGGCAGCCGTTCGATTCTAGCGGACCCGCGCGATCCGGAAATGAATGCGCGGGTGAACAATGCCGTGAAGTTTCGCGAGTGGTGGCGGCCGTTCGCGCCGTCGCTGCTGGCCGAAGCGGCCGAAGATTATCTCGAAAATCCTCCCGATTCTCCCTTCATGATCGTGACGTCGCAAGTGCGGCCCGAAAAACGCAGTGTGATTCCTTCCGTGACGCACGTGGACGGAAGCGCCCGGCCGCAAACCGTCGAGCAAAATGTGAATCCGCTGTATTGGCGTCTGATCAAGGAATTTGGAGATCGCACCGGCGTGCCGGTCATCATGAATACTTCCTTCAATCTCCGCGGCGAACCAATTGTTTCCTCGCCGACCGATGCCATTCGTACGTTTTACAGCTCCGGCCTTGACGCACTTATCCTGGGTTCGTATCTAATCAACAAATGAGCTCGCGCGTGCGCAATTGGATCGGCGAAATGATGCTTCGCGCGCGCGTGCGTCCCAACGACGTTGCAAAAGTTCCTGTGCTTGGCGGGATTCTTCGCCGAATGGGACGCAAAATCATGCCGCCGGACCAACGTGTTTGGACGCAAGTGCTTCACGGGCCAGGAAAAGGATTGTGGCTGGAGCTGAACCCGAGAGTAGGAAGTGACTATAGCGAAGGCCGCGTCGAGCCGAGCGTTCAGCTGGCGCTCGCGGGATACCTTCGCGCCGGAATGACGTTCTACGACGTTGGCGCAAACATCGGCTTTTTCACCCTTCTCGCGGCGCGAATCGTGGGCGATCGAGGCAAGGTATTCAGTTTCGAACCTGACTCCGCTGTAGCCGCTCGGCTGAAAAGAAACGTCGGAAAAAATGGTTTCGCAAACGTCACGGTCGTCAATGCGGGTGTTTGGTCGTCGTCAGGGGCAGTTGAATTTATCGTCTCCGATTCGTCATCTCCCGACCATGGAATCGGGAGATTTACCATCGAACCGGGGCAGAAGAGTTCGATTCCGGCGCAATGTATTTCGCTCGATGACTTCGTTGCTAATGCCGCCCGGCCGGATGCCATCAAGTGTGACGTCGAGGGCGCTGAAGTCGAAGTGCTTCGCGGCGCGTCTTCCTTACTCCGCGATTATCGGCCATGGATCGTAAGCGAGCTTCATTCGGAAGAAAACCGGGCGGAAGTGCGACGGCTGCTGGCCTTGTGCGGGTATTCACTGAGCGATATCGACGACTCCCACATCGTGGCTCACTGTTAGCTTGGCATGAAAGCGATCGCACTGGTCGGGCGGCGGGATGAGCCGACAGACGGCGTAACGGACCACTATAATTTTCTAGCGCAAGCCCTTATGGATTCGCACCCATCGCTGACAGGTTCGCATTGAATATTCCGGGTTACAATGGTTCGGGAATCCAGCTCAAAGCGGGCGGTTGAAGACCCTTCGATCGGCAATAGGGGAAAGAGGCTGATGCCTACCGAGCGCGCGAACGTATCCGCTGTGGAGTCTCATTACGACGCCGAGTATTACCAAGGACACTTTGGAGCGGTCCTCGAAGACGATCTGAACTACCACTTACTTTCTCTATATTGGCGATACGCCCTATTCGAGCTGCACCAGTTGGATGTCGGCGCAAGAGTGCTCGACTATGGCAGTGGAATCGGGCAGGTTTCGGCCGCGCTGGGCGATTCGGTCTGCTTCGACATCAGTCCCATCGCAATCTCAGAACTCAAGAAGCGCGGCCGCGCCGTTATCGAGCGGAGGGAAGACATCCCGCCAGCCACATTTGATTGTCTTCTATCTTCGCATTCGCTCGAGCACTCCACTTCTCCGTTCGAAGACCTTAAAGAATTCCGGACATACATGCGTCCGGCAGGCCAGCTCGTCCTGGTTCTGCCGATCGAGAGAAACTTCAAACCGGCGCTTAAGCCGGACTGGGATCGGCATCTGCAATGCTGGACATTTCAGAGCGTCACAAACTTGCTCGTGGCAACTGGATGGACACCGGTGGCGCAATCGATCGTTTATGGCCCGTATTTCCTCCGGACGGCGGGGCGGCGTTTTCCGGATCGGTGGGCAGTGCGCGCCGCACGATTGTTCGGTCGGATTCGGCGGGGCTTCCCGTCGATGTTGACGATTGCGCGCTTATCCGCAGGAACTTAATCAGTGTCGCTACAATGCCACCGATTTCTTCGGCGCATCCCGAATCCGTGCCGGCAGGATCGCCTGACATGCACCGGATAGCTCGCTCTGCGAGTGGCACATGAAAGCGATCGCCTTGCTCGGGCGAGGCGACGAGCCCACCGATGGTGTAGCGGACTATTGTAATTTCCTCGCGCTGGCTCTTCGGAAACGAGGCATCGAGCTGGAAATCGTCCGCGTGCCGTGGGACGAGCGTGGTTGGAGCCAAGCGATGCGCTGGCTTTCGCGCGAGAGCCGGCGATGGTCTGGTCAGTGGGTTCTGATTCAATATACGGCATTAGCGTGGTCACGCCGCGGATTTCCGGTTCGCGTACGTCAGGTTCTGAAGCTTCTCCGGCGAAATGGCGTGCGGTGCGCCGTCGTATTTCACGATGCGCAGGCCTATGAAGGCGCAAGGCTGCGCGACTCCTTCCGGCGGCAAATTCAACGCTGGACGATGCGACGACTGCTCGCGGGTGCTGAGCAAAGCATTTTCACTCTGCCATTGAAATCTGCGACCTGGATGCCGGCGGCCTCTCCGCGTGCGACGTTCGTTCCCGTCGGCGCCGGTATTCCCGAATTTGCCGGCGAACGGTCCTTCTCGAAGTCCGGCGTCCCGAAAACCGTCGGCGTATTTTGCGTATCGGGCGGAAACTACCGGCCTAAAGAGGTTCGCGACATTCTCTATGTCGCGGAGCATGCAAAAAACCGCGTGCCGGGCCTGCGGTTCGAGATCTTTGGCCGGGGTGCGCAGGAAGCTGGACTCGATCTGGAGGGCCCGCTTCGCCAACTCGGCGTCGAATTCCGCATACGCGGTCTGTTACCGGCTGAAGAAATCACGCGCACCCTGCAATCCGTGGATGTGCTCCTTTGCGCTCGCGGCGAGATGACCACGAATCGAAGCAGTGCGATTGTGGCCATCGCCTGCGGCGTACCGATTGTCGCCTTCGGCCAGCATGGACGAGTGAAGGAGCTTGACGCGGCGGGAATCGAGTTTGCTCCGCGGGGCTCGCTCGACGCTTATGCGGATGCAACCGTGCGCGTTCTCACCGACGGCGCGCTTTGGCAGACGCTGCACGAGCGCAATCGCCGCGCGCTCGCCGAATATTTTTCGTGGGATGCAATCGCCGGCCGTTACGCGCAACTTCTTGCGGCTCCGGAGCTCAGGCGGTGAAAGACGGCAAATATCGTATTCTGCTGCTGACCGAACACCCGGTGCAATACAACGCCTATCTTTGGAAGGCGACCGCGCGGCACCCGCGCCTGGATTTGCTCGTCGCCTATTGCAGCCTTCGTGGGGCCTTCCCGGCGCTCGATCCCGGCTTTGGAGTTGAAGTGAAGTGGGACCTGCCTCTTCTTGACGATTATCCCTGGATCCTGTTGCCATCCGCGTCCGACAATCGCAACGGCAACGGGCGTCCGGGGCTATTTTCGAAGACTCTGTGGCAACTGGTGAGGGATGGGAAGTTCGACGCTGTTTACGTGGGAGGCTATTACTTTCGCGAGGCGTGGACGGCAATACTTGCCGCGCGGCGTGCGGGAATCCCCTTCATTATTTCCACCGACGTCCACGCATTGAAAAGCCGCCTGGCGCGGTCGCGCGTATCACAGGCTTTGAAAAGATGGATCGTCGGGCGAATCTTTCGGATGGCTGGCTCGGTCATGACGGGCTCGAGCGGCGCCTCGGCTTACGTAGCGTCTCTCGGAGTCCCGGACGATCGGATTCGGCTCGGCGCCAATACAGTCGACAACCGATGGTGGAGGGAGCGCGCGGCGCGCGCGGACCGCGCGAAAGTGCGAGAACAATGGAATATTCCTTCCGATGCCCGCGTCGTCGCCTACTGTGCGAAACTCCAGCCCTGGAAGCGCCCGGCAGATTTGCTCGTGGCTTTCAATCGGGCCAAGATTCCGGGCAGCTACCTGGTGTTTGCGGGGGACGGGCCCTTGCGCGCGGATCTCGAAAAAGATGCCAGGAATTTCGGCATCGCGGAGCACGTGCGGTTTCTTGGGTTCGTGAACCAGACGGGACTTCCGGAGGTCTATGCTTCCTCCGACGTGCTCGTACTTCCCTCGGATTACGAACCGTTTGGACTGGTGGTGAATGAAGCGATGCTGTGCGGGTGCCCCGCTATTGTCAGCGACCGAGTCGGCGCCAAGTACGATCTGGTTCGCGACGGCGAGACGGGCTACGTATACCCTTGCGCCGACGTGGGCGCTCTCGCAGGCATTCTTCGCTCTGCGCTCGGAGATTTGCCGAAGCTGGCCGAAATGAGCCGCGCGGCGAGCGCGCGCATGGATACCTGGACGCCCGAGATTGCGGTCGAGGCATTCGTCGAGTGCATCGAAGTTGCGGTAGGGAACAAGGTTGCCGCAGCGTCGCGTGATCTAAAATGAGACTCCTCATGTTCAGTCACGATTGGGCGCCCTCAATCGGCGGAACGCAAAAAGTGATGTCGCTGCTCGCCAGCGGAATCGCCGAACAGCCCACCGCCGATGGAAATGCAATTCAGTTGACGTTCGTAACGCAAACGCCTGCCGGGAATATGGACGATCGCGCGCTGCCGTTTCGCGTTGTGCGCCGCCCGTCCCTGCTCGCGCTCCTTCACTTAATTCGTGATGCAGACGTAATTCACCTCGCGGGTCCAGCACTCGTTCCGATGTTTCTTGCCTGGCTTAGCCGCAGGAAATACGTCATCCAGCACCACAATTATCAAGCGGTTTGTCCGACCGGTTCGCTCGTGTACAACCCGGACCGCTCGGTCTGCCCGAATCATTTTCTCAACGGGCCGGTCACTGAATGCCTCCGCTGCCAGGCCGTGGAACTCAGCTGGGCGCGAACTATTTGGGATACTCTGCTCGCCTACCCGCGGCTGTGGCTTTGCAGACGTGCCGCGGCGAACGTTGCGATCAGCGACCATGCCGCGCGCAGGCTCGATCTACCTGCGTTACGAATGATTTACAACGGAATCGAGAAAACGGCGGACCCTGTTGGGCTGGCCGAAAACGGAGACGCCTCACGGCCCTTCGTCGCATTCATCGGAAGGCTCGTTTCAGATAAAGGAGTCGACGTTCTTATCAACGCCATAAGTGAACTCTCGAAGCAAGGCTGCGAAGTTGATGTTCGAATCATCGGTGATGGTCCCGACCGCAGATCACTCGAAGCGCTCGTCAAGTCCCTCGGATTACAGCAATCGGTCAGCTTTTTCGGCGCGCTCCGAGGGAACGATCTGACTCGCGCGACACGCGATGCGGCCGCCATCGTCATGCCATCCGTGTGGGAGGAACTTTCGCCGCTCACCGCAATCGAGCAGATGCTTCAGGGCAAGCTCGTCATTGCCTCGGACATTGGCGGCTTGGGTGAAGTTGTCGGCTCGACGGGCCTGAAGTTTACGCCGGGTAACGCCGCGGAGCTTGCTCAGCGCATCCGCGAAGCGGTTGAAAATCCGGAAATGAGAGCGAGACTGGGCGCGGCCGCCCAGGCGCGCGCTGAACATCTATTCCGCGACCAAAGAATGGTCGAAGAGCATCTGCGCGCGTATCGCGAGCTTTCGAAATAATGTCGGCGAATATTCTCACGCCGTGGATATCGGCCTGCTCTTCAGCAGGACAAGGCATCCGAGAAGCACCAGAATCAACGATATAACAATTCCCAGCCAGCGCGAGATCCCCACGACCGGAAGCACCCACCACCAAACGGCGACGATTCTCAAGGCTCGCGAATTTTCGATAGTCTGGCTGGGCGCGCCGCGCTGGCCGAAGATTTCCTTCACGGGAGTATGTGACGCTTCCTCGGCTTCGCGCACGGCGGCGGGCCAGGCGTGCAGGACCGGAGACTCGCGGACGGACCAGTTGAACGCCGGATCAACCTGTACGCCCGCCTCCTTGAGTTCTGCAAAGTACCGCTCGTAGAACGAGAACAGCGTGGGCGCGTTCACCAGAAAACCAGCGACTGTCAAAACGATTAGCGCCTTTCTCCACTTCCCTTCCAGAAGCCCGGTCAGTGCTGCAAGGCCGGGGAGCGCCGGCATTAGGAAGCGAGGCCCCCAGGACCAACCCGCGGACCAATACTCGTAAGAGCCATAAAGCAGTATCAGTCCCACGAAAACTGCCAGAATTGCGAATGCTTCCATCCGAAATGATCGTAGCGCCAGGCGGAATCCGCACACCGCCAGAATCATGGCCGGACAAAACCAGAGTAGCCCCCACGCTGGGCTGGCGATCAGACCGGCGACGCCGACCGGCATGATGGTGATATGGAATGGCCGCGCGGGGCCCCCGAATTTCAGGGGATTGCCGAACCGCGAGAAGTTGTATGCCGCGTAGCCGGCAAATCCTACGAACGTTCCTATAGAGGGCAGAACGCATACGCGCAGTGGCTGGCGCTTCGCGAGCAAATAGCATGACAGCAGCGGACCGAGAACGACTCCAGTTGGCTTGGCCAGCACCGCCAAGGCAGCCATGCACGACGCGCCAGCGATTCTGCCGGGCGACCTTGCGAAGATTAGAAACAAGCCGGAGCTGAACAGGAGCGCGAGCAGCGGCTCCGTGTAAAACGTGCGCTCATACGTCAACGCGATCGTGCCAAAGCCAAAGCTAATCGCCGCGATCCACGCTCCTCTAGCGGAGCTGCCCAGCTGCAACGACAGGAGGACCACGATTCCCGCCGTAACTGCTGTAAACAATGAAGATAGAGAAAGGGCAAATATCGCCGCCAGATAGTGAAACGGCACGTGAGCGATTTTGCTGATGATCAATGCCGCGAACGTGGTGGGAACCGCAAGGAACGAAAGCAGCGGATACCAATCGGAATAGAGGCGTCCGTCAGGCCCGGGAGAGCCCAATCCGGGCGGCACCGAAACGCCTTGATGGGTGACCAATGACTCAGCCACCGCCAGCATTGAATTGCCGTCCAGCGAATAAATTCCTGGAGGCAGGAAAGCGAGATAGATTAGGGCAAAACCGATCCCCACGCATAAACCCAACCGGTGCAATGGAATTGGCTCGCGGCGGATAGGGTGGATCTGCATTCTGAGTGGCGCCAGCGATCCTGCCGGAAGAGATCATCCTTTGCAGGTCAGACTGCGAACACGAGACTCTAAGCTGCCCCACTCATGCGGTCAAGCTCAATGGCCGGAGGTCTCACGATCGGTTCTACGTAGTTATTCAACTTTACATTTCCTTTGTGAAGGTAGTAAATGCCCCGCTGCACGCACAAATGCTCGGCCGGCAAGCGCCCTGACGAATTCACAAAATGCCGGGGGAACACACAGGATGTCTCTGCTCCCCGCCGTCCTGCGCCTGCGGACTGAATTCCGCTCGCCCCGGAATACGGTTCCTCTCATTCCTCAAATGCGGCATGGCCTGTTGCGCGCATATGCCCGGCATCCGTGGCTTCGGCTCGAATGTCTACAAGAGTGGTGAATATGAACATCCTTGTCTACTCACACGATTGGGCCCCGTCGATCGGCGGAACGCAAAAGGCGATCATGTCGCTTGCGGCGGGGATTGCCGCGCGAGCACGCGACGATGTCGATGGAACCCGCCTCACGCTGGTTACGCAAACGCCGCCGGGCGATATGAACGATTGCGCGCTACCCTTTGCGATCGTGCGCCGGCCGGCGATCCGGCAATTGGTTCGTCTGGTGCGAACAAGCGACGTCATTCATCTGGCCGGGCCGGCATTTCTGCCGATGCTTCTGGCGCGGTTTTTCCGGAAGAAATACGTCATCCAGCATCACAATTATCAGGCGGTCTGCCCCAATGGAACCCTGCTGCAAAGCCCGGAGCGGGCGGTCTGTCCGAATCATTTCCTGAATGGCAGCGCGTCCGAGTGCGTTCAATGCCAGGCTGCGGATGATGGATGGATTCGAGGCGGCTGGAACACGCTGCTCGCCTATCCGAGGCGTTGGCTCAGCCGTCGAGCGGCCGCCAATGTGGCCGTGAGCAATCATGCCGCGCGACGCCTCGGCCTGCCCGAGTCTCGAACCATTTACCACGGAACGCAAACGGAGATTTCAGACTTTCCGGCAGTTGTACCGCGTCATGCGGCGAAGCCGTATGTAGCTTATGTCGGCAGGCTGGTGCCGGATAAAGGCATCGCGGTTTTGATCGGCGCCGCGATGGAACTGGCCGACCAGCAATGCGAAGTGAATGTGAAGATCATCGGCGACGGCCCGGAACGCGCGCGGTTGGAAGGCCTCGTTCGGTTCCTTGAATTGCGGCATGTGGTCTCCTTTACCGGGTTTCTCCAGCGCGACGCGCTGGCGCGCGCAACGGCCGATGCACTCGCCATCGTCATGCCGTCAATGAGCGAAGAAACTGCGGGGCTCGCCGTGATTGAACAGATGATGCGGGGTAAGCTTGTGATTGCTTCGGATATCGGCGGCCTGGCCGAAATGTTGGGGCAGACGGGCCTCAAGTTCACGCGCGGGAGTTCTGCGGAACTCGCCCAACGCATCCGTGAGGCTCTCGAAGACCCGGAAATGCGGGTCAGGCTGGGAGCCGCCGCGCGCGAGCGCGCCCTTGCGCTATTCACGGCGCAGCGCATGATCGCTGAGCACGTCGAACTCTACAAGGAAATCCTGGGCGCGGCGACGGGAGTTGCCACAGCGGCGCGGCTCGTTCGCGCACCGCGAATGCCTTTTCGGAGTACGCGCGCCGGTTAGAATCCACTCACGACGCTTTCCCTCAGTGGAAAGTTGCCCAGGTCGGCGAAAAGCGATTATGGGACGTTATAAATCGTGAGGATAATTGTATTACGAGCTTTCGAAAAAATGACAATGACGGACGAACGTCCCGGAACGGCCCGCTTCCATGCTAACGCTTCTCCGCCGTCGCGATGACGTTGTCACTGAATCGCAGTCCTTTAAGCAGGCCTAGCGAAATGGTTTGCCACGTTGTCCCCGGAAGCCATGGCATGCCCCCAGTGTCGCTGAACTCGAAATGTAATTTCGAAAATCCTGCTTCGTTGAGTAATCGCGCCAGGTCTTTCCGGAGCAGCGCTGTAATATGCGCGGGATAAGAGCTATCGCCGAAATGCACAAAGTGGCCGCGCAGGACTAGCGCCCCCAACGCACGCCAACTCTCATTGTTTGGCGTGGTGAGAATCAACGTGCCGCCGGATTTTAGAATTCGATACAGTTCCCTGGCTACACCGCGAGGATTTTCCAGATGCTCGATCACCTCCGCCGCAACGACGAGATCGAACGCGTCGCTTCGGATACCCAGCAGTCCGTTGTTTAGATCGGCGCATTCCCAAATCACGCCGGCGGGCAAAGAGGGCGGCCGGGCGAGGATATCCGCAGCCGCAATTCCACTGAAATATCCCATAGAAGCTAACCTCTGCGTGAAATTCCCTATGCCCGCTCCGAAGTCGAGCACATCGCCGTGCAGGTCGAGTCTCCGGATAATTTGTTCTATTCGCGAGTAGATTGTGTCGCAGCTAATTCCCCGTGACGCCTCGGCGGCCTTTACACGCGCCTCGAACAGAGTCCCCTCACCCATACGGAGCAGGTTTCGGCATCCGAGATGGAGTTGTCAAGAGGTTTCAAGCGAAGAAACCGATTCAGTGTCGAGGCAACCTAACCGCCGAGCACGTGGAACTCTATGGGGAAAATATGGGCGCGCCAACGCCCTCTCAATCTTCTTTGTTTCCGTCTGTTCGCGACGCCGCGATACAATAATACAGTTGCCACTGCAGGATTGTAACGACTCGGTCGTATAAAACTCGCAGAAAGTTCGGTCTGGCCGAAAACGGTCTGGCATTCCGGCGGGCCCCGATCGCAACGGAATCGAAATGCTGAGCATTCGATCATTCCCACGAAAAGAACAGACCGTTGTCAGCCTTGTGGTGGCTGCAGGCGGGCTGCTTCTCGCCTGGCTTTTGGCGAATTGGATCTCTGCCGGACAATTTCAAGAACTCATTTATGTGGTCCTCGCCGGCGCAGTGTGCCTGATCGGGGCCGTAATCATTCAGAACTGGCGCACTGGCTTCTACCTTTTTCTCTTCTGGGTAGTCTTCGAGGATCTGGCGCGGAAATTCATGGGCAACAACATGGCGATTTACTTCGGAAAAGACGTCATGGTTCTTCTGATTTACGTTTCTCTTTACCTCGCCATCCGGCGGGGCCGCGATTTGCCATTTCGGCCGCCGTTCCTGATTCCGATTGTCATCATGATTTGGTTCGTCGTGATTCAGACGTTCAACCCGTACTCACCCAGCCCGGTGTACGGCGCGCTGGCGTTGAAGGTTGATTTTCTTTACTTCGGTCTGATGTTCGTGGGTTACGCGCTCATGCGAACGGATGACGATATTCACCGGTTCATTATCGCCAGCTTATCGCTCGCAGCGGGTGTGTCCTTGCTAGGAATCGTCCAATCCATAGTGGGGCCTCAGTTCCTGAACCCCGCAACGCTCGCGCCGGAAATTGCAGAACTCGGCCAACTTCAAAAATACACGCCGATTTCGCACCGAATGCTGGACTTGCCGAGCTCCGTATTTGTCAGCTCCAGCCGTTTTGCGGAATTCGAGGTACTGGCGATGATCCTTGGCATGGGCGCAGCGGGCTACATGTTGTTGCACCAAATGCGAGGAAGGAAACTGGTGTGGGCGTGCCTCGGTTTAATCGGAACCGGCATCATCGTATCCGGCTCGCGCGGCGCGTTCGTCATGGGCATAGCGAGTGCAATCGTAATGAGCGCGGCCTTCATTTGGGGTGCGCCCTGGAGGTCGGGACAGGCGTACCGAACTGCGACCGCCATCCGCCGATCGGTCCTGGCGATTGCGGCTTGCGTCATTCTGGTTGGCGCGACTTACCCACATGCCTTCGGCAGCAAATGGGCGTATTACACGGAGACCTTGTTGCCTTCCAGCGAATCCTATCAACTCGGCACAAGAGCGTGGACGTATCCGTTAGCCAATCTGGAACTGGCTTTCACGGAGCAGCATTGGCTGGCGGGCAATGGCGCGGGCACTGCAACACTCGGATACCAGTATGTTGCAAAGTATCTGCACGAGAGAATGCCGAGTGTGGGAGTGGAATCGGGATACGGGACCATCGTTGCGGAAATGGGGTTGCTGGGACTATTCCTGTGGCTCTTATGGACATCGTCGCTCATTTTCTATTGCGGGCGCGTCGTCTTGAGTCTGCGCCAGACCCGGATGTTCCCGCTGGCGTTCATGGCATTCTGGTATGCGTTCATCCAACTATTCCCTCAAATGTTCGCGACGATAAATTCCTATCAAGATTACATCGTGAACGCCTATTTCTGGCTGTTCGTGGGCATGCTGTTCCGGTTGCCCGAAATCATGGCCTCAGGTCCAGTCGCCGTCCCAGCATGGGTAAACGAATCCGCTGGTGAACGCTAACACCAGAATGACGCGGCGAAGACCGATCCTCGCAGTCGTCTCCCCTTTCATTGACAAGAGCCACGGCACCGAGCGGCAGGTGGCGGAATGGACGTCACAACTGCTCGACGATTTCGAAGTGCATTTGTACTGCCAGCACGTGGAAGACATGGATCTCGAGAAACTTCGATGGCATCGGATTCCGAAGTTTCCCGGGCCACACCTGGTCAATTTCACATGGTTTTTCGCCGCCAATCACCTCTGGCGCTGGTGGGACCGAACCTTTCGTGGCATCGCGCACGACCTGGTTTATACGCCCGGCACAAACTGCCTGAATGCCGATGCGATTTCGGTGCATATCGTCTTTGCAGAATTTTTGCGACAAATGGGGTCCGAACTCGACTTCTCGCGGAACTCCGTTTTGTCGTGGCCCTGGCTGGTGCACCGCAGGATTTATTACCAGCTGATTGTGTATCTCGAGCGCCGCCTGTACGTAAATCCGCGAGCGCAGCTCGTGCTCTACGCGCGGAAGACCGAAAACGATTTGAACCGGTTCTACGGTCCGCACGAGCCGCTTCCGGTTGTATACATTGGGGTGGACCATAAAACCTTCAATCCGCAGATGCGGGCCACCCGGCGGAGCGAAGCGCGCCGGGAGCTGGGCCTGGCTGAAGAGACGATCGCGCTCTTACTCGTGGGCAACGACTGGCGGAAAAAAGGGCTGTTCACACTTCTAGATGCGCTTGCGATGCTGGCAGACTTGCCGATCGTGCTTCTCGTGGCGGGCAACGACGAGACGCACTCGTACGAACCGATCATCAAGAAACTCGGGATTAGCGAGCGCGTTCACTTCCTTCCCTCGCGCAGCGACGTCGCGTACTACTATGCGGCCGCGGACATCTACACCGGGCCGTCGGTTGAGGACACGTTTGCGCTGCCACCTGAGGAAGCGATGGCGTGCGGGCTGCCCGCGATTACGACGGTGACGAACGGCACTTCGGAGATCATGACCGACGGTGTGGACGGCTTCGTCCTCGATGATCCAAGCGACGTGCAAGCGCTCGCATCCAGGATTCGCCAGCTGTGCGAAAACGCAGAATTGCGGCGCCGGATCGGAGACGCAGCCGCGAATACGGCGAAGAAGTTCACCTGGGAAAGCAACGGAGAAAAATTCCGCGAAATCTTTACGGAAATCCTGCGGCGAAAAGAAAGCTCGAAGGCAGCGCCAATCCATCAAGAGCCATAGACGGAAGTCCATCGGCGACGCAGTTTGGCGCGTTGAGATAGCTCAAAAACGAATGGCCATGAGCGGGCGTTCGCTCGTTCATTCACGCGCCCGTGCCGCATCGCCCCCGGCCCAAGCATGCGAGAATGAGTCTCGATGAGCGATGCATTCATCGGCCTCTTCCCGGGTCTCCTACCGATTGGTGGAATTCAAACGGTTTGCAGGCACACCGCCGCCGTCCTTTCGCGCCTTGCGGCCGAACGTGGCTGGCAAACGCACTTCTTAAGCTTGAACGATCCTGCGGGGAGTCACGAATCCGGCGTGGGCGTCACAAGTTTTCAATTTCAGGGTTTCGGCCGGTCGAAACCGCGCTTCGCGCTGGAAGCGATGAAGCTTGCAGGCCGGAAGACTCCCATCGTTGTCGCTGCTCACCCGAATCTCGCTGTTCCCGCATTCGCGATGCGCATGAAGAGCCGGACCCTTCACCTCGTGGTGATGTCGCATGGCGTGGAAGTCTGGCAGCCGCTGAATCGACTCCGGAGAATTGGCCTTCGCGGCGCCGATTGTGTTCTGGCTCCGAGCCGGGATACCGCCGATAAATTGCGCGAGGTGCAGCAAATTCCCCGTGAACGGATTCGAGTCCTGCCTTGGGGGCTCGACCCGGAGTTTTTCGATCTGGCGTGCGCTCCCGAAGAATTGCCGCTGCCTGATTCGGTTCCGCGAGCTCGCTACGTTCTAGCCGTTGGCCGGTGGTCTTCGGCCGAACGATACAAAGGTTTCGACACCCTCATTCAAGCGCTGCCTCAGATTCGCGACGCCACCGGAGATGTAAATCTCGTATTCGTTGGGGATGGAGACGACCGGCCGGCGCTCGAGGAATTGGCCACAAGATTACGCGTGCGCGACTCCGTTCGATTCATTTCCGGTCTGACTCGCCCGCAACTCGTTTCTGTCTATCGCCATGCTGACGTCTTCGCTTTGCCCAGCGGCGGAGAAGGATTTGGCATCGTGTATCTCGAAGCGATGGCCTTGAGCAGGCCGGTCGTCGGCGGAAATCATGGAGGAGCGCCCGATGTCGTGGAGGACGGCGTGACCGGCTTTCTGGTTCGGCATGGCGACGTTTCGCAACTCGTCGAGCGCTTGACGCTTCTCCTCACTAACTCTGAGTTGGCCGGAGAAATGGGGCGTCGCGGCCACGAGCGCGTCTTGCGACAGTTTAGTTTTGGCAAATTCGAGGCAGGACTTCGCGCGATCCTTGGTCAGATCGATCCGTCAATCATTCGCGAATCGGGCTGAGGCTTCCGCAGAGTTGGGCGACCTATCCTTCGGGCGTCCTATCGCCCCGCCAAACTACGACCGAAACTTGCGGAGATCAATTTTCATTCGGTGGGAGGAGTGGCCTGGTGTGACTTCAAAAAAATTTGCAGAGCCTCCGGCATAAAATCTGCTGTGCTGAAAGCGTGCGGCAACGCTGACTCGAACGTAGTCATGCGAAAGTGGCCTTCCCCGTCGGTGAGAATCAAAATGATCGGGGCCTTGCCTTCCTGACGATTGAAACTGCTCGCCTCGTAGCCGTACTGCCGATCGCGATAGTTCACCAGCGGCCACTTCCCCTTCGCAGCCGCAACCACGACTGCACGGATCATATAATCGCGTTCGGTCGCGGCCTGCTGCAGCACGCCGCCGATCGGAAAGCGATAGTGAAACGCAGCGTCGTCAGCGCCAGCCGCGCGATACATTTTTCCTGAATACGACAGGGCTGCCGCGCCGGTGTGCCGATCGGATGAAAAGAGCGTGACGCCGCCCATCTCAGCGCGCTGCGCGGACTTCACGAGATCAGAAAGCTCCGCTGTCGAAAGAGGGATTTTGCTGCGATCGACTTCGGCGAAATCTTTCTCGCAAACAACTTGATCCATGAAGCGCGTGACACGAACCACATGATCGGCGGCCTGACCACACGCCACCAGAAGATGCTCGTAATCTGTGGCCGCAATCTGATAGTCGCGACAATCGCCGCAACTGCCCGCGCCTCCGCAGTGATTGCCGTAGTAAGCGATGAAGCGAACCAGATGCCGCGTTGCGTCCGGTCCAAAAAGCGCGGTGACGTGATTCAGCAGCGAAGTCTCGCCATGAATCGCTTCCGGCACGCCGTATTCCGTGTTGCCGCCCACGACGACAGATTCATGGCCGTCTTTTTCAATGACGGTCGCGGCCCGCACGTCGAAATGCGAAATTCGCGGATCGGTGCCGGCGTGTTCCGCGGCATCCAGGGCGCGAAAGATTTGTTCGCGCAGCTTTGCATCGGAGACGATTGCTTCGGAATCTGGCGCCAGTCGCCACGGGTTCGATGTGCTTTGCGCGTGGGCTGAACAGCCGGTTAATTCCGCGCACACGAGCAGCGCGCCAAGTACGAGCACCATCACAGTGGTTCTTTCGCGAAGCATCGCTCTCGCAAATTCCTCTAAACCAACAGCGCCAGAGGATATCACGCCGCGCTACAAAATCCGCCCGTCGCGCAGGCCACGCAATTGAGCCGCCGGTGTTGGCGCGCCGAATTCAACAAAAGCAGAAACGCAGAGGGCTTGCATACCTCCTACGAATGTCCGGACAATAGCCGTTCTCGCATATTCACACACGCGAACGGGGCCGGGATCAAGCTTGCGAATTCTCAGTGTCGTCCAAATCTATTTTCCCTACCTCGCAGGCGGAGGAATGCCTGTGAAGGTGCGCACTCTCTCGGAATCACTGGCAAACAGAGGACACGCCGTCACGGTCCTGACCGCGTATTTAGGCTCATCCGAGTGGCGCGCAGAGGCAATCCTGCCTGAGGAAACGCCCGACGGTTTTCGAGCGGCACGAAACGGCGTCGAAGCCATTTATACCCTGAGCTGGCCGGTGTATCGCACGCTCACGTTCAATCCTGGCCTGCCACGCGTATCGAAAGCTTTGCTTCAGCGGACCGATCTCGTCCATTTCTACGGGCTCTATGATTTTTTCGGACCGATCGTCAGCCATTATTGCCGGCGCCAGCGGATTCCCTACGTCGTCGAACCAATGGGCATGTACCGTCCAATCGATCGCAACTTCGCCGTGAAACGGCTCTGGCACGGGACCATCGGCAAGCCTTTCTTGCGCGGCGCCGCGAAATTCATCGCGACGTCGGAACTGGAAGAAGATGAGCTTCTCGCGGATGGGATTCCGCCGGCGAAGATTGTCGTTCGCTATAACGGAGTGGATGCCAGCGCATACGCGCCCTTGCCGCCGCGCGGAGCCTTTCGAGCGAAGTGGAATATTTCTCGCGATCAACCCGTCATTCTTCTGCTCAGCCGTCTGATCCCTCGCAAGGGCGCGGACATCCTCATTGAAGCTTTCGCGGAAGCGTGCCCGGAATCGGCGCGACTCGTAATTGCGGGGCCGGAAGGCGAGCGGGGCTACGTGTCCTATCTTCAGCGGCGAGCGAAGGAATGCCATGTGGAATCCCGCGTCGTGTTCCCTGGCCCGGTTTACGGTGAACACAAGAAGGCGCTGCTTGCGGACACGGATTTATTTGCGCTCCCCTCACGCTATGAGAATTTTGCAAATGCGCCGGCCGAAGCGATCGCCTGCGGCGTGCCGGTGATCATCTCCGATGCCTGCGGCATTCGCTCGCTCGTCGCTGGTCAAGCAGGACTGGTGATTTCGCCGTCAAAGGAAGCGCTCGCCGGCGCGCTGCGACAAATGACTGGCGATCCGGAACTTTACGCGAGAATGAAGGCCGGTTGCCGCCAGGTCACAGAACAACTGAGCTGGGATCGCGTCACGGAGCGGATGGAGAGCTATTATGCTCAAGTACTGGCGCAGCGCGACGCCAGCCATTGAGCAACAGGCACGTTATAGCGCTGGGACGCGCATGCCTGTCCGCCGCTTGCTCAGTGGGATACTGCCGGCTCTTATGCCCGATTCGCGTTTCCCAGCCCATAACACTGGTGTAAACTTGCCGTGTTCCACCGGCCGTCGCAAATCGGTTTACCCCGTCCCCGTTACGATTGTCTTCGCGGTGGTCTCGAGCAGGCCCCGGTAGGTTTGTGCAACGGAATTGCGAGAGCTCTAATCAAACACACGGATGCGATTCAACTTCGACCGCTCGAACGCACAGGCGCTGGGTGAAAAAACGTGAGCGCGACTAGCGAGGTAAAACCGCTCGCGTATCAGCAAGTCATTCGCATCGTGCCGCCCACCCGGTGGCACGTCCTCCCATTCCGCGAGCTTTGGGATTATCGCGAGCTTCTCTATTTCTTCGTCTGGCGCGACATCAAAATTCGCTATAAGCAAACCGCGATCGGCGCGGCGTGGGCGATTCTGCAACCGCTGCTCGCCATGCTCGTGTTCAGCCTTTTCTTCGGCAAGCTCGCACACATTCCGTCCGGAGGCCTGCCCTATCCGATCTTCTATTACAGTGCGCTGCTTCCCTGGATGTACTTCGCCGCTTCTCTGCAAAATGCGACGAACGCGATCGTGGAGAACCAGCGCCTGGTCACCAAAGTGTACTTCCCGCGCCTCGCTCTGCCGATTTCCTCGGTCCTCTCGGGCCTGGTGGACTTCGGAATATCGTTTCTGATGTTCATTGTGCTGATGATTTATTATCGAATCCCGCCTACGAGCGCGCTGTTGTGGGCGCCCGTGTTCCTCCTTTTTACAGTGCTCACCGCGCTTGGAGTGGGGTTGTGGCTGTCGGCGCTCAACGCGATTTATCGCGACGTGCGCTACGTATTGCCATTCCTGGTCCAGTTCTGGCTGTTTGCTTCCCCGGTGGCTTATCCGAGTTCGCTGGTGCCCGCAAAATGGCAATGGCTCTACGGATTGAATCCCATGGCGGGAGCAATTGAAGGATTCCGGTGGTCGCTCACAGGAAGCGGCAACCCGCCTGGACGCATGACTCTGATCTCCGCGTGCGTCGTGCTGGCGCTGTTGTCGAGCGGGCTGGCGTATTTTCAAATGATGGAAACCACCATCGCGGACGTGGCCTAGCCCATGCGGTGCAAACGATGAGCGATGTGGTCATCGAAGCGCGCGGTCTGGGCAAGCGCTATCGCATAGGCGAGCGCGAGCGTTACCTCGCGCTACGCGACATCCTGACGCGCGCGATAACGGCGCCTTTTCGTCGCGCCTCACGCTCCAAACGCGAATACGTTTGGGCCTTGCGCGATATCAATCTCGACGTCCGGCAGGGCCAAGTGGTGGGCTTGATCGGCCGGAACGGCGCCGGCAAGACAACTCTGCTGAAGCTCCTCTCGCGGATCACCCGGCCGACCGAGGGATACGCTGAAGTGCGGGGGCGCGTGGGAAGCCTGCTTGAAGTCGGCACCGGTTTTCACCCGGAGCTGACGGGCCGCGAGAACGTCTATCTGAGCGGCGCGATCCTCGGAATGTCGCGCCGGGAAATTGATCGCAAGTTCGACGACATCGTCGCCTTCGCGGGCGTCGAGCGTTTTCTCGATACGCCGCTCAAGCACTTCAGCACGGGAATGCAGATGCGCCTCGCGTTTGCGGTGGCTGCGCATCTGGAGCCGGAAATTCTGCTCGTCGACGAAGTGCTCGCTGTCGGCGATCTTGAATTTCAAAAGAAATGCCTTGGAAAGATGGAAGAAGTTTCAAGGAGCGGCCGCACCATCGTTTTTGTCAGCCACCAGATGAACCAGATTCGTCGTCTTTGCGAACACGTCTTCTGGCTCGAAAACGGACAGATTCAGCAGTCGGGCCGCACGGGCGAAGTCATCGCCAAATATGAGGCCTCCACGCTCGATCGTGGCAACGCGATCGGCGAGAAGAATTGTTTTCTGGGCTGGTCCATCTGCGGGAACGGAAACGTGATTCGCGATGGCCTTCGCGAAGTAACGTTTCACGTGTACACCCAGCTTTCCGAACAAGTCACTCGCGGCCATTTCGGGTTCCACGTGCTGAACGAAGCCGGCTCGGTGCTCGTCAGTTGGGGATGGGATGACATCGAGATTCCCCCGGGCAATCACGAAATCCTGGTGCGCGCGCCGATGATGCCGCTCCGCCCCGGCGCCTATACGATCTTTGCATCGATCTACAATCGAGGAAACAATCTGAATGGCGGCGTTCCAGTGGAAATCTGGACTGCGCCCACTCCACTGATCATGGACACCGTATCGTTGGGTCATCAACAAGACCGCTGGACCGGCACCGTCAACATTCCTGGCCAGATGGAAATTCGCTAGTCGCGCGCGAACGTCCATTTCGCTATCTCGTGACGGCTTGTGTGAGTCCCAGAAGAGTGATGGCGGTGAGCATTTTCTTGAGGTTAGCGACGCGACGGTTTGCCGACGATACGATTTCAGGTATATTAGGGAATTACAGTCGGCGCGCCCCCCTATGAGTGCTACTTATGTAGCAGGTGCCGCACCGTACGGTCTACAAGACCCATCCCATGAAACGGACCAAGAAAGCAGGAAAGCACCCCGAACCCCGAACTGACGCCTCATCGGGACGCGTCTTCTGGATTACCGGGCTATCCGGCGCAGGCAAGACGACCATAGGCCGTGAATTATCGAATCGCCTCCGTGCCGAGGGTCGCTCCGTCACATTCCTTGATGGCGATGCGCTCCGCGCCGTGATTGCCGAAGATCTCGGGCACGGTGCGGACGACCGGCGGCAATCGGCCATGCGCAATGCCCGGCTGTGTCAGCTGCTGGTCGGCCAGGGCGCCGATGTCGTCTGCGCGACCATCTCGATGTTTCACGAGGTCCAGCGCTGGAACCGCAAGAACATTCCCGGCTATCGCGAGATCTACCTCCGCGTTCCAATAGACGAGCTACAGCGCAGGGACAGCAAGGGCATCTATGCCGCGGCTCAGCGCGGCGATGCGCGCGACGTGGTTGGCCTGGACGTGCCTGCGGAGGCCCCCGAGGCGCCGGACATCGTCCTCGACAACTACGGGCCGCTCGATGTTGCCACGGCAGTGGATCGCATCCTGGCCGCATGCAACGGCGCGGATCCGGCAGGCGTGGCGCAGCCGAAGCCACGCGTCACTTTCAGAACAAAGGCGGAATCCCTGGAGGCGCTGGCGCCACTGCTGCGGACGGCACGCGTTCTGCCGCAGGTGCGATTCTCGGTGGGCGAATGGCGCTCGAATGCTCGTGCCGTGCTCGCTGCCATCACCTCTGCTCCGTGGGGTTCAGGCCGGGTCATAGTCCGAAGCAGCGCGCGGAGCGAGGACGGCGCCGCGAGTTCCCGGGCTGGGATGTATGATTCCGTGCTCGGGGTCGTCGGGAGCGCTGCCGCCGCCGAGGCGATCGAGCGCGTAATTGAATCGTTCGACAGTGAGGGGCGCGACGACGACCAGATCTTCGTGCAGCCTATGCTCGATCACGTGGCAATGGCTGGAGTGGCCTTCTCACGCAGTCCCAGCGGCGGCCCTTATTTCGTTGTCAATTACGATGACCGTTCCGGGCTGACGGATCAAGTCACCGGCGGCGTCGGCGACAATCTCAAGACTTTTCTTTGCCTCAAATCGCGGCCCGATGCCTGCCCACCTCCGCTGGCACCTGTCATCGCTCTCGTCAGTGAGCTCGAAACTCTTCTGGCGCATGATGCAATCGACGTGGAGTTCGCCGTTGGCGGCGACGGACAGCTCTACCTTCTGCAAGTCCGTCCGCTCACTGTCGACCAACACAACGGGATAGCGGACGAAAAGGTCGACACGGCAGTCGCCGATGTCGCTCGCAAGGTCGAGCTGCTGAGCCGCCCACATCCCTTCCTGCACGGCAGCCGGGCCATATTCGGCGTCATGCCGGACTGGAACCCGGCCGAAATCATTGGCGTGCGGCCGTGGCCGCTCTCATTGTCGCTCTATCGCGAACTCGTCACCGATGCAATCTGGGCCTACCAACGCGACAATTACGGCTATCAGAATCTTCGCAGTTTTCCGCTGATGGTCAGCTTTCACGGCCTGCCCTATATCGACGTGCGCGTCGACTTTAATTCCTTCATACCGCGTGATGTTCCCGATGATCTCGCCGGGCGCCTCGCCAATTACTACATCGATCGCCTGCTCTCCGAGCCCCACCTTCACGACAAGGTCGAATTTGAAATTGTCTTCTCCTGTTACACCCTCGACTTGCCGAAGCGGATGAGCCGGCTTGCCGAGCATGGATTTTCTCCAGAAGACCTTGCGGAACTATCGCGCGCTTTACGCCGCCTCACCAATCGCATCATGCACGGAGAGACTGCGCTGTGGAAGCGCGACCGCGCCAAGATCGATTTGCTCGCGCGGCGGTTTCCGACGATCTGCAAAGCGGGGATCGACAAGATCAGCCGCATTTACTGGCTGATTGAGGACTGCAAGCGATACGGCACGCTGCCGTTTGCGGGTCTCGCCAGGGCGGGCTTCATCGCCGTTCAACTGCTCAAGTCCTTCGTCGAGGTGGGCGTTCTCAGTGCCGAAGAGTGCGCGACATTCATGGCCAGCGTTGATACTGTGGCCTCGCGCATCGGCCGGGATTTCGCCGAACTTCCCAAGGCAGACTTTCTCGCGCGCTACGGCCACCTCCGGCCGGGAACCTACGACATCGTGTCGCCCCGCTACGACGAAGCGCCCGATCTCTATTTCGACTGGTCAAACCCCCGGACGCCAGCGCCTGCGTCAACGCGCTTCGCTCTCTCCATCGAACAATTGCGCCGCATCGAGCAACTGCTCAAGGAACATCAGCTCGAGATTGACGTCTTGAGTTTGATCGAGTTCATCCGCGTGGCCATTGAAGGCCGCGAATATTCGAAGTTTGTGTTCACGCGAAATCTGAGCGATGCGTTGTCGCTGATCAGACAGTTGGGCGAGGATCATGGTCTTTCCGTGGAGGATTGCGCATTCCTGAACTATGACGTGATTCGCAAGCTCTATAGCGAGAGCGGTCCGGTGCGCGAGATGCTGTTCGAGAGCGTCGCGCAAGGCAGAGAGAGTCACGCGCTCACGCGCAATCTCGTGCTTCCGCCGATCATTGCGTCGCCCGACGAAGTGTTTGCTTTCCACCTTCCTCCGAGCCAGCCCAATTTCATTACGCGAAAAATGGTCACCGCCATGGTCGCCTCGGTCAACGACCCGCCAGAAAGTTTCGCTGGAAGGATTCTGTTCGTGCCGAGCGCGGACCCCGGCTTCGACTGGATCTTCACTCGCGATATCGGAGGATTCGTCACCCAGTTCGGCGGCGCCAATTCGCATATGGCCATTCGCGCCGGCGAGCTTGGAATTCCCGCAGTAATCGGCGCTGGCGAAGCCCTGTTCCGCCATTGGCAGACGGCGCGCAAGCTGTGCCTCGATTGCGCCAACCAGAAGGTCTTGCTCATCGCATGAAGGCGGTCGGGATCACCCAACGCGTATCCGTAGTTCCGGCCTATGGCGAGCGCCGCGATTGCCTGGATCAGGCGTGGACTAAATTCCTGACGACTTGTGGGCTGCTTCCCGTTTTGCTCCCCAACCTCATTGAGGCCGCTCTCGCGCTGTGCGAGAAGACCCAAATTGCCGGCTTGGTGTTGACCGGCGGTAATGACCTGGCGGCGTTGGGTGGCGATGCTCCGGAACGCGACGCCGTCGAAAATGCCCTGCTCGATTGGGCCGAGCGGCGCGGTCTGCCGGTTCTTGGCGTTTGTCGTGGCATGCAAGTAATCCAGCAGCGCTTCGCGATTCCGCTGTGTCGCGTCGAAGGCCACGTGGCTCAGCATCAGGTCATCCGAATCGACGGCGAGCCAAAACAGGTCAATAGCTACCATCGCTTTGCCGCCTTCGAATCGCGGCCTCCGCTCAATGTCTGGGCGGTGGCCGACGATGGCGTCGTCAAGGCGATTCGCCATTCCGCTCAGCCGATAACCGGGATCATGTGGCACCCAGAACGAATCGCTCCGTTTTCGTCTGCCGACGTCGCTCTTTTCCGGCAAGTCTTCGCGGTCGAATGATGCGCGCAATTATCCTCGCCGCCGGTCGCGGCAGCCGCATGAAGCACCTCGGTGAAGACAACCCGAAGTGCCTGGTTGAACTCCAGGGCAAGCCGTTAATCGAGCGCCAAATCGCGGCGCTCCGGCATGGTGGAGTGGACGAGATCGCGGTCGTCCGCGGCTATCGTGCCGAGATGATCGATTTTCCGGGTCTCTTTTATTTCGCCAACGAACGATGGGCCGAAACCAATATGGTGATGTCCCTTGCCGCCGCCGCTCCCTGGCTTCGCTCGGGGCCGGTGATCGTCAGTTATGCCGACATCTTTTACCGCAGCGACTTGATACGCTCTCTGGCCGCTGCCTCGGGCCAGCTGGTTGTTGCTTACGACCGAGATTGGCGCGCGCTATGGGGACGGCGTTTCGCCGACCCTCTGGCCGACGCCGAAACTTTTCGAATCAGCGCGGCGGGCGAATTGCTGGAAATCGGCGGGAAGACGACGCGGATCGAAGATATCCAGGGGCAATATATGGGCCTGTTGAAATTTACGCCGCCCGCCTGGAGCGCCATCGAGGCGCTGCTCGGATCGCTCGAGCCTCAGATCCGGGATCGCCTCGACGTGACGGGATTGTTGCGCCGATTACTGGCCGAAAAAAAGCTCCACATCGGCACCTTCGGCACCGATGGACAATGGGGCGAAATCGACAATCCGGGCGACGTCGCGCTGTATGAGAATATGGTAAAGAACGGCGAGCTACTGCTCGAGGACACGTCGGGAGGTTAGTTGGATGCCGGTGACGATTAAACACGGAGATTTTACAGGCTTGGCTGATGCCTACGCCAAATACAGGCCCGGCTATGCGCCGCAGGTCGCGACCGCGATCCTGAGATATTTGGGACGTGACACGGCCCGTGTCGATGCCATCGATATCGGCGCCGGCACTGGCATTTGGACACGCATACTCGCCGCGCGCGGCCTGCATTCCGTCATCGCCGTCGAACCCAATGACGACATGCGTGGGCAAGGCGTCGAGACCTCGCGCGAAACAAAGATTGTCTGGCGCAAAGGATCGGCCGAAGCCACTGGGCTGCCGGACAACTCCGCCGATCTCGTCAGCATGGCGTCGTCGCTCCACTGGGCCGATTTCGACAAGGCTTGCAACGAATTCCACCGCCTGCTGAGACCCGGCGGTCTCTTCGTTGCTTTGTGGAATCCGCGCCTCATCGAGGCGAATCCGCTGCTCGTCGAAATCGAGGCGCAGATCACGAAGCTCAAGCCTGACGTTCAGCGAGTATCGTCCGGCCGCTCCGGCATTACCGAGCGGCTGACCGACATGTTGAGCGCCAAACCGCAATTCGCCGAGGTGCTCTACCTCGAAGGCAGGCATTCCATCTTCCAGACGCCCGAGCAGTATATTGGCGCGTGGCGCTCGGTGAACGATCTTCAAGTGCAATTGGGCCCGGAGCTTTTCCAGAAATTCCTGGATTTCGCCGGGAAGCGCACAGCACGTCTGACGTCGATCGAGACCACTTATCTGACTCGCGCCTGGACCGCGCGGCGCGCATAGTCAAAAATGTCTTCGGACGCAGAGACTCTCGAGCGAATCGGAAGGGCTTTGGACGAAGCAGTCAGCGTTTTTTCTCAATTTGTTCCCGGCACAGTAATAGCGGAACGCAAGCCTTCCGATCAAAGCCCCGTTACAGAGGCGGATCGTTCGATGAACCGCGCGCTCCGCGAGTCTCTATTGCGAGATCAGGAAGGCTGGCTTTCCGAAGAAGACCCGGACGATCTCGATCGTTTGAACAAGCACCGCGTTTGGGTTGTCGATCCCTTGGATGGAACACACGAATTCATCGCTGGAATTCCCGAATGGTGTATCTCGGTCGCGATGGTCGAAGACGGGCGGGCGACCGCAGGGGGAGTCTGCAATCCAGCGACGGGAGAGATCTTCCTCGGCTCGCGGGAAACCGGAGTCACCTACAACGGCAGAAGGGTTCACGCAAGCAGAAGGAAGCGCCTGGAAGGCGCGGTTGTACTCGCGAGCCGCACCGAGTCTGAACGGGGAGAGTGGGCACGCTTCGAAAACGAGTCTTTCGTGGTGCGTCCCACGGGATCCGTGGCCTACAAATTGGCGCGAGTGGCTGCCGGTCTCGCCGATGCAACTTGGACGCTGACCGGCAAGAACGAATGGGACATTGCTGGCGGGGTGGCTTTGATCGAAGCAGCAGGAGGTCACGTACAATTTCTTCCGAATTTGAAGCCTGTGTTGAACCAGAAAGTCACGCGCCTCGCCGGCCTCATCGCGTGCGGACAACATCTGAAGAGCGAGATCGCTCGTCTACTCGGCCTTCCTCTCTGTTCTGCCTGACGTCCTGAATACGACGTCAACAAAGGGGGTGTTCTAGGAGAGAGCGTAGCCCATTTTCTCGATTCGTCTGATTGTCTCCGCATCCAGCTCGTCGACAAACTTCTTGAATCGAGGCACCTTTTTCTTAACTTCCAAAAAGCGATACGGAACGGTTCTCGGACGCGCGAGAGGCGCTTCGCTTAATTCAAGCTGAACCGACATGACTTCCGCGATTTTTGACAATTCCTTGCGCGGATCGATCATGAAGTCCTCAAGCCGCACCGCCGTCGTCGCAGCCTGGATGAAAAGTTCCATTTCCTCCACAAATTCCGAGAACGACAGAAATGGTGGACCGGGCAGCCCGGCGAAAAAATCAGGGTCGCCTTCGGCAAATGCTTCGAATCCCAGGAAATCCCGCTCCAAATCTACACATAGATCGTCCGCGCTCTTGTAGTCTTCCGTGATGCTACGCCCCATCCGCTTCTCGCGAATGTACGTCCGCCACCATACCCAATTCGTCAGCAGCGCATCGAGAGGATGACGATAGATGAAATATCAAATCGGCTGATCCGGATCCGACCGTCGTTCAAGATACGGCTCGTGACGGATGGCAACCTTTGGCCGCGGGAAACATGCCGCATGGTGGCATGGCCGAAGTAAATCATGGAGGTCGAACCCGGATGGAATCGGAGCCAATGGCGAATGTACTTGGCCCGCTTTCCGAAACTCTGCAGCATGACGGCGCAGAGATACCACCGTCCGGTGCCGTACAGTCCAATTACATAAGCGGTTCTGTCGTTTCCTAAGCGGGGGGCTTTCCAATGCCCGGTGCGGATGGGTTCGGCAACGCTATCATAGACTTCGTGGATGAAGAGCCGAGTGCGATTTTCGACCCAATGCTCCTTATCGTCGCGTATGACGACATAATCTACCAGGCAGTCGCCGATGGACGCTCGCGCGTCCTGTAACTGTTTACGAGAGTACTTTCGCGCGAATTTGACGAGCTTCTGAACTACCTCCATGTCGCTCCACGGATCCAAATTTCGGAATATGTGACGTGTTAAATGTCTGCGTCGTTTCCTGGAGATCCAAATCGGCTCATCGATGAAAAGGTTCTCGGATTCAACAAAAGAGTCTACATAAAAGCCGAACGTTGCGAAACTGAAATTGACCCCTCAGCGCGCGCTCAAGAAAGGCCGATCGTTGGCATGCGAATGAGTCGAAAGGCAGAAAGCAAGGCGGCGATGCCGGGCGGCGCCCCCACGGCTCAGGCGGAAACGGGAACATAAGTCGGGTAAGCCGGCGTCCACCGGGAAGCCAAAATGCGCGTACGAAGAGAAGAGGAATCGGAATCGAGGGGCGGCGCTGCGCCCGAGCGCTGGGCTTCGCTGGCAACCGCAACGGCGATTTCGACGGCGACACGGCGAATGTCTTTCAACGCCGGCAGCAGCGGCGCGTCTGGATCCTTGAGCGCCGGAGAATGTTCTGCAAGCGTACGGGCAGCGGCGATAAACATACCATCGGTTACGCGAGTTGCTCCGGCCGCGTCGGGAAACGGGCGCGAGGCGACCACGCCGAGGCCGACAGCGGGGAAAATGTAGACGTTATTGCATTGCGATATGACGACCGTTCGGCCCCCAAAGGAAACCGGCGCAAACGGTGAGCCTGTAGCAACTAGCGCGCGACCCTCAGTCCAGTGAAGCAAGTCGGTGGGATTGGCTTCAGAACGATCCGTCGGATTCGAGAGAGGAAAGATGATGGGCCGCTCGACTTTGCTGGCCATTTCGCGAACGATCGGCTCGGTAAACGACTTCGCGACGGTTGAGAGGCCGATAAGGATTGTCGCGCGAATCTGATGGATGACCTCCGCCAGGTCAATACCATTATTACCGGCTCGAGCCCATCCGGCTACGCGGCTCAGAGGTTGCGCGTAGAGTTGCTGCTCGGGCGTGAGATCCTTGCGCCCAGAGTGCAGGAGACCCCCTCGATTGACCATCCAGATGCGTCTCCTGCCTTCCTCTTCGGAAAGCCCGTTCGTAACCAGCGTCCGGCAAAGGTAATCGGCAACGCCCGTGCCGGCCGCACCAGCGCCGAAAAACACGAACTGCTGATCCCGAAACGACGAACCGGTGATTCGGACAGCGGCCAGGAGGGCTCCGAGCGCGACGCCAGCCGTGCCCTGAATATCGTCATTGAAAGTGAGCAACTCGTCGCGGTAGCGGTCGAGAATGCGGCGTGCGTGGCCGCCGGCAAAGTCCTCCCATTGCAAAATGGCGCGGGGAAGAACTGCCTTCACGGCCCGAACGAAAGCGTCAACAAAATCGTAATAGTCCGGGCCGGTGACGCGCGAGTGCCGCCATCCGAGATATTCAGGATCGTGAAGGAGCTCCTCGTTGTTCGTTCCGACGTCGAGGACGATCGGGAGAGTCCGGGAAGGACGAATTCCGCCGATCAGCGTGTACAAAGAAAGCTTTCCGATCGGAATCCCAAGGCCACCCACACCTTGGTCACCGATACCCAGAATGCGCTCCCCGTCGGTGACGACAATAACATCCGCTCCCGGATTCGGATGGTTGCTCAGCAATGCGGATATCGAATGCCGAAGCGGGTACGAAATAAAGAGTCCGCGTGGACGCCGATAAATGTGGCTGAATTCCTGACAACCCAGAGCGACGACGGGCGTATAGACGACCGGCAGCATCTCCTCGATGTGGTCCAGGAGAAGGCGATAGAAAAGAACCTCATTGGTGTCTTGAAGCTGGCGGAGATAGATGTGTCGCTCCCGGTCGTTGGGTTTGAGCGTAAAGGCCTGATAAGCGCGGACGCACTGGTCGTCGAGTGACTCGACGATCGGTGGCAGGAGTCCCTGGAGGCAAAACATTTCGCGTTCGGCTTCAGTGAAGGCGGTCCCTTTGTTCAACGCGGGATTGTTGAGCAAGTCCATGCCGCGAAGCCTGCATGACTCGTTGGCATCGCTGGCGATAATCTCTGTCGGGGGCATAAAAGCTCGACAAGTATACTCCGCGGGAAGGTCGCGAAGCCCAGCGGCAATCGTGCCCTCGCCCTTACATGCCACGGGGCATCCAGGGCTTGAACGTCAATAGCTTTCCAGTGCGTACACGTTGTGTCAGGGGCCGTGGCGCACATCACTCACTCGCGCGACCACAGTTACGAAGGCGAGTCAGACGCCGATGATTTGGCCGGAGTCGTCTACGTCGATCGAGATCGCGCGAGAGACTTTCGGAAGACCGGGCATGAGCATCATGTTGCCGGAAATGACGACGACAAATCCCGCGCCGGCGGAAAGAGAAGCGTCGGTGACGTTGAGCGTCCAGTCGGTGGGCGCGCCGAGACGTTTTGCGTCATCGGTCAAGGAGTACTGCGTCTTCGCCATGCACACCGCCAATTTGCCGTATCCCCACCGGGTGAATCTTTCGAGTTTCGCTTTGGCTCGATCGCTGAAATTTAAGCCACTCGCGCCGTAGATTTTGTGCGCGACGCGCTGGACTTTTTCGATCAGCGGCTCTTCGGAGGAATAGATGGGCCGGACAATCGGCGCGGGGCTCGCGGCAATTGCACCGACCACGGCTTCAGCAAGATCCTTCGCGCCTGCGCCGCCCTTTGCAAACCCTTCCGACAAAGCGCTCGCTACGCCCATCTGGGCACAGATCGACGCGAGCCGGCGAAGATCGCTGTCGGCATCACTCGGGAATCTATTGATTGCAGCGACGACGGGCACGCCGAAGCCTTTAAGAATTTCGACGTGCCGGCGGAGGTTTGCCACGCCGCGCTCGAAATCGCCTTCCCCTTGAGTTCGCATGCTCTGCACAGTCGTCACCAGAACCGCGGCCGAGGGTGTGATCCCCGACTGCTGCATGACGATATCGAAATATTTTTCCGCTCCGAGGTCAGCGGCAAATCCGACTTCGTTCACGACGTAGTCGGCGAGACGCAGTCCCATTTCCTGACTGATTACGCTGCTTGTTCCGTGAGCGATGTTGCCGAATGGGCCAGTGTGCACAAAGGCCGGCGTGCCATCGGTGGTCTGCGCGAGATTGGGAAGAATGGCGTCGGTGAGGAGCGCCATCATTCCGCCGCTCGCGCCGAGTTCTTTGGCGGCGACCGGCTTGCCCTCGCGCGTGGAGCCGATGACGATTGAATCGAGGCGCCTGCGGAGATCCTTACGATCGCGCGCGAGCGCGACGATGGCCATTATTTCCGAAGCCGCTGTGATCACGAATCCCGTGCGACGTCCGGCGCCGTCTTTCTTGCTGTCGATCGAAACGGCGATATGCCGCAGCGCGCGGTCATTCATGTCCATTGCGCGCGGCCAGGCGATGGCCTCGGGATCGAGATTCAATTCGTTGCCGTGGAAGAGATGTGCGTCGATCAGCGCGGCGAGGAGATTGTGCGCCGCAGAGATGGCATGAAAATCACCGGTGAAATGGAGATTGATCTTTTCGCTCGGTTCAATTTGGGAGAGGCCCCCGCCGGCGCCGCCGCCTTTCATCCCGAAGACGGGGCCGAGCGAAGGCTCCCGGGATGTGATGATGACTTTCTTTCCGATGCGCGCAAGGCCTTGAGTGAGGCTGATCGCGGTCACAGTCTTGCCTTCGCCTGAAGGCGTAGGCGTGGTCGCGGTAACTAGAATCAGTTTTCCGCGCCGATTGAAACTGTGATCAGCGAGAAGCTCGAGCCGGACTTTCCCACTGTAGCGTCCGATTTGCTCGAAATATTGATCGGGAATTTGAAGTTTGCGAGCGATGTCTTGAATGGGAACAAGTGTTTTCTGCATGCCGGAACCGATCATCGTTTCGACGATTACTGCGGACGGAAGACTATCACAAGCAGCGCACGCATCGCTGATTCAGGATGAGATAGGACACCGAAAATTGCCGTTTCCTGGAGCCACCGGCACGAGCCTGAACGAATTCAAGCTTGATTTGAGGGAACTCGAACTGTGATGGACCCGCACGATGCGGCTGCTGTCAATCCAGCAGGCGAACGCCGTCTCGGGCGCGGAAATGTCCAAAGCCTATTGCAGTGTTTGCTACGGCAAGGACGCGGGAGAAGCAAATGGCCCGAAGCTCAGCCGGCTTCGGGCTATTGCCATCAGGCAATACTACGCAGCATGTCTGTCCGCTGCCCTTCGCGATTCGCAGTGATAATTTTCATCGGTCTCGAGCGCCGCATCGCATTGCGCTCACCACTGCACGCCAGGATACAAGCTGGGCATCCGGAACCCGCGATACGCGTTATAGCCGGTAATATTCATCTTCCAAACAACCTGCGGACTGCTCGATTGGGTGACCTCGTAGATTACAGAGGCGGATGCCGCTGACGATGTCGAGTCAACGCAGAGGTCGAATTCGACATCTCCGTTGTCGAGCGACGCTATATCGCCGCCAAAATACGAGTACTGAGACAGCACGTCGTGAAATTCCAGCGTCGCGGTCATATCCGTCTCGTTCACTTGGAAGATGGGAACCGTTGTATACGGGCATAATGCCAACTCTACGGTTGCGCATGTGCCGTTGTCCGGAAACATTCGGTCGTCTCCGTTGTCCATCACGCCCAATTGGAAGGTGCCGGATGAGTTGGGGGTGAAGAATGCCGGTCCATGTTGAGCGTACTGCCAGTCCGTCGGATCAGTTCCGCCGACCAGCGTGAAATCGCCGCCTTCCCCGAAGTGCCATAGAATATTCCCGCTGCCAAATCCGTTTTGATAGTCGATTTTGAGAATCCAGTTCTGGTCGCGGACCGACAACAGCAGATTCCCATCCGAAGTGTAGAGAAGCGCGTTGGAGTGCGTCCAATCGGGAAAGCTCAGCGGATGGCGGTTCGCGTCCAGATAATTGAAAGTATTCCAGACCCAAACCGGATTCAGATTTTTATCAACGTCCACAATTGCGTCGCCGAGCACCGTCGTCGGGCCGGAATAGCCCGTCAAATTGTCGAATACTTGAGTGCTGTTCACCAGGAACACCCAGTGCCCGTTCGGTAGCACGATCGCATCGTGATGGATGATCAGCGCATTCAGGTTAAAGCCGGCTGCTGCGAGCCGCGTATTCAGATCCGTGATATTCAGTGACCGAATCGTATTGCCCGCCAAATCAACTTCGCGGATTTCATCTGTTGTGCTGGCAGTCGGCGCGGGCCCGGTGAGCGGTACCGACGAATTTGGCGAAATCGTCACAAGGAAGTGCCCGTTTGGGAGCATGCGTACCGGCTGTACGAGCGAATCTTCTGAGGCGGTATATGCGTAGTACCAGATGATGTTTCCTGCGAGGTCCGTCGCGACAACCGGAGCGTTCCCGCCGAGGAGGTCAAGAAGTTCTACACCGGACTGCGGGGTCATGCCGGAAGTCGTAGTGGCGGCGATCTGGCCTGTAATCGTCGCCGGAACCACGCCAGTCGTGAACGTCTGATCGGCATCGAAATATTGGGTGCCGTCGGCAAACTGCACGATCGCCTGCATGTGATAAAGAGTGGAAGCGCGCATTCCGGCGACATAGGTGCTTACAGTCCCTTCGGAAGCCGATTGAGCCGATGTCATCTTGCCGTACGTCGTGTCGGTTCCGAATTGAACGGCGACTCGCGCTATCGAGGGCGGAGTAATTGCATATGCGGCGACCAATGTGTTACCCGTCGAAGTGACCTGACCCGGCGGCACAACGTAGACTGTGGCTGTTGCGGACTTGCTGGTGTCGGCTACGCTTGTCGCGATGATTGTCGCTACGAGTCCCTGGGAACCCGACGGCGCGGCGTACGAACCCTGAAGATTTTCTGTCGTAATTGTGCCGACACTCGCATTGCCGTTAGGCGTTCCATTCACCGTCCAAGTGACGGCCGTATCTCCGGTGAGCGTCACTTGCAACACCGTCGTCTGCCCGGTACCGATCGCAGCGGAGGTCGGAGAAATAGAGATGGTGACTGCCGGAGGCGGTTGAGTTTGACTAGAGGAATTGGAACTGGAACAACCGGACACGGACAAAATCGTCAGCAAAGCCGCCACTGCGCAGATGCACAGACTCCGAGACATTGGGCCCCCTTGAATGAACGAATTTTCGACGCACGATCGTGCGTCACGCCTATTCAGACACGCCCACATATCAAATCCCCGTGGTCTGTGTCTATAGAACTTGAGGTCGGCGCGCGGATTTTACACCGAGTCCGCTCCGAATGTACCCGTTGATTCAACGCCCGGAGGCGGGAGCCCGGAAGCGATCTTCGTTTCGACGATTACTGCGGACGAAAGACTATCACATGCAGCGCGCGCAGCGCCGATTCAGGATGAAATAGGGCGCCGAAAATTGCCGTTTCGCAGGCGAACGCCGTCTCGGGCGCGGAAATGTTCAAGGCCTATTGCAGTGTTTGCTACGGCAAGGACGCGGCAGAAGCAAATGGCCCGAAGCTCAACCGGCTTCGGGCCATTGCCATCAAGCAATACTACGCAGCGATCTGCTTCACGATCGGAACGGTCTTGATTTCAATCTTGCGCGGCAATGCCGCCACTGTCATCGGAGCCCAAATCTCGAGCACGCCGTCGTGGTACTCGGCGATCAATTTCTCGGCCATTACGCCCTCGGGCAGTGTCAACACCCGCTCAAACTTCCCATAGTTAAATTCCGAGTCCAGCAGGTTGACTCCCTTGGACGTCCGGAAGGTTTTCCGCTCACCTTGAACGGTCAGGGTGTTGCCGTAAGCAGTGATTTCGACATATTTGGGATCGACCCCGGGGAGGGAGATCTTGCATACGTACTTCTTGCTGTCCTCGTCCACAAAGGTCTCGACTGGCGGCAGGAAGTCGAACGGCTTCTCTGTCACGTATGGCTCTTCGACGTACGATTTGCCCAGCAAGATGCGATTAAAGATTTGGTCAAAATCTCGACGGAAATCAAACAGATCCTGGAACAGAGTGTCGCGCGGAACTAGAGTAGTCATGAGAATTCTCCTTTTTTTGAGGAATGACTCCCGCGCCTGATTGGAGACGTGGAAGGAAACTATCCGGGTCAGCGCCGGGCTGCGGAGTATGTCCTGCAGTAATGTGTAGGTGCGTCGAATTGCCGGACGCTTTTTTCAGGCTTCGCGCCTCGGCGCTGGCCCGGACGGAAGAAGCGGAGTTCCCTCTGTAAGCGAAGCCAATCAGCCCATCCCGCTGCGATTCATCGGGTCTAGCCTTTGGCCCGGTCTCCATCTTTCTGACCTTGTGACCTTGGTGCCTCTCTCCCATGTGGGACTCCGTCCTTCCTCGGGAGTTGTTGTAACGCATTCGGATGGTCAGATTCAGTGACGGCTGTTACGCCTCGCCGTGACCTTGGTCACATGGATGTGGCGTTCATCGTCTTGGGCGCGGTGCTGCGCATTGAGTTTTGGAAAGCAGAACGCGGGCGTTTGGAAGCTCAAGTTAAACAAGGTGCCAGCGGAATGAGGAAGAGAAGAGCCGGCGAGACGCCGGCGATACGAACAGCCTGCGTGGACGAAGAAGGTGAGAGCGCAACGGTTTTCGCTGAGTCAGAATCGGCCGTTGGTTACAGGCGTGAAACTGTTGATTTCGGCGTGAGTGCTTTTTTCTATCCGCTTCAGACTCGCCGGAAAGCGTGTCCCAGAAGTGCGAAAAAAAAGAGCACCACGAAGATGAAGAAGAGGATCTTTGCGATCCCCGCTGCGGCCAATGCGATTCCGGTGAAGCCAAATATTGCGGCGATCAGCGCTACAACGAAGAATGCGATTGCCCACCGTAACATAACACCCTCCTTGATTTCCGGAACCCAGGCATCGCGAGATTCTCGGCTCGCGGCGTTTCGCCAGGATGGCGGCGATTCTATTCCGCGGGTTCTGGCAAGGTCGATACAGAGGAAACCTTATTTCGCCTCAATTTTCGATTTACTCGCGTGAGCGCGCGTTGATCGCGATCGAATCGAAAAAATGCTGCGAAAACCGGTTCGCGCGTGCGCGGAAAACTTGCGAATGATCCCGCCAGAAAAATGTAAGAAGCACTACCTCAATCGCTTGCCGCCTTGGCGACAATCTTCCTCGGGCGGCGCAGCGATGCCATGCTCGCGTCGTCATCCGGCACAAAGTAGCCGACCACGATGCCCATCGCCCCCGAACGCAGAAGTTTCCCGGAAGTGTTGTCATACGTCGCCGTGACTCCGAGCTGATCGCCTTTGTCGAGCCGGTACCCGCCCTTTTCAAAAAACGTGACCACAGGCACACTGACCAGCTCTCCCTTGGCGGTGAGATCTGCGGGGAGGGTGGCTACAGTAACTTTTTTAGATTTATCTTCGAGTACCAGTAACCGGCCGTAATCGTGGAGGTGGCCGCCGACGCCGAGGAGCACTCCGCTGAAGTTGACGGCCACGGTTCCAGACTTTGTGCTCTTCCCCGCCGGCAAGTCGTAACCCGAATTGCCACAAGAACTTACGTCGATCCACGCGGGATAGACGCCGCGGACCTGGCCCGCACCCGCCTCATGATACGGAATTCTGACCTCAAGATAGACATTCTCGTAAGAAACAGCGGTGGGGTTGTACATCATCGTTTCGACGCGAATGCGGTCGCCCTTTTGCACCCGGTAGCCGAATCCAGGCACCTCGGCCCAATCCGTCATTTCACTGCCCGCGCCGAAGATGTGTTCCTCCTTGTTGGCGCAGAGAAAATCGGAGCGATCGACGTTCCAGAACGCCGTGTGATGAAGAACGCGGCCGGGCACCGGGCTGCCGTCGGCCGTGACGAGCGATGGATGATAGGCGAGCAGCCAGCCATCGAACGGGATCGCCCATATCTGATCCGGAGGCTGCGGCATCATCATGTGGCTGGTGTGCGCCGGCAGAGACATCGGCCCTTCGCGCAGAGTGACGACATGATTCGCCGCGTCGATATCCGCTTTAAGAGTGACGCCCTTTGCGACCAGGTGATCCATGCCCCGGCCCATGAAGCCGTGGTCTGCGCCGCTCTGCATGTGGCTCATGTCATGCGGGGCGGAAGAGTCCTGCGCGACAACCCTGATTCCTGCACACAAAAAGACAGAAATAATTGCGACGAAAAGAAGATTGGCAGTTCGAAGTTTTAGAGTGGACACGACGCACCCTCGCTTTCAGTGAGAGAGATTATACGCAACAAGTCTGACGCGCCGGGAACTCCGATTGGACTAAGCCTGAGCGATGCGGCGAACTTCATCTTCGGCGCTATTGAGGCGGGCGAGAGCGGCCTCCACAACGGGCGCGCCCTCGGCTTGCGCGGCGCGCGCGCGGGAGAGTGAGAGTTCGGCGATGTCTGAGGCCTGGCCCAAAAGTCCGGTGAGTTCCGCTTCCAGTTCCTTGCGGCTCTCACGAACGCGTTCATCAACGTCGCTTTGCACTCGAGAACTGTTGACTTCGAGCAACTGATCGAGAAACTCCTGCGCATCGCGGACCATGCCTCCGCGAATCCCCAAAGCTCCAACGACGACGTCGGAAACAAACAACAGAGGGGACGCAGGCGCAGCCACTCGTTCGATTACGTGGAAATGGAATTGCGACCGGGAACGAAGTCCCCGATCGGAGCTGAGTTCTTCCGGGAGATTTTCCAGCCCCGGAATGCGGGCATCGCCCAGACGATTCAGGAAGTCGTTGCCCAATTCTACGAAACGCTGCGCAGTCTTGCGAAACGCTTCGTCCGCGAATCGCGCTTCGCCCTCCAGCCAGGGAGTGAGTTGCGTTCGCGCAATATCTTGCGCCAAATGGTTCAGCTCGCGCCGGTACGCCGGCCCGTTGCGGCCGCGCGCCGATAAACGAAGAGATTCTGATAGCGATTTGCGCGCGTTCATCTGGGCCTGCTTGAGAAACGCATTCCGCCGTTCTACGAAGATCTCCGACAAGCGTTGCTGCTCGGCGGCAAGCAGAACTTCAAGATCTTGCGTGGCCGCTTCGGCTTGTTTCAAAGTGGCCCGCAATTTTGCCAGTCGGTTTTCGGACTCTTCCAAAGGCCGAAGCAACGCCTGGCGTTCTTCACGGATTACCGCGAGCAACTGGCCGGCGGTTCGACGGATGGCCCTTTCGCGAGCCTCCCGGACCAGAGCGCTTCCCGAGCGCAGCACAAGTTCCTGAAGCGCTTGAACGAACGAGCCCCAATCGCGGCTGGGGCCGCGGCCTTCCGAGCGTTCCAGTGCGCTCACTTCAAATACCGCCGGCACATCCCGCTTCAAACGCTTTGCCAGGATTTTGCGGGCAAATTCTTTCGCCTCCGTCCGCTCCGATTCACTGGAGCGATCCGCCTTGTTGAGGACGAAAAGAAGGTCATCAACATGCTCAGCCACGGTTTCGACCAAATGGAGTTCCTCGCCTGACAGAGGCGGATCCGCTCCGATCACGACAATCGCCGCGTCTACGTGGGGTACGAACGCGCGAGTCGCTTCCGTATTTCCGGCGAAAACAGATCCAAGCCCGGGCGTGTCCACCAAACACATTCCCGATTCCAGGAGCGGGCTGGGAACAAAGATCTCGAGTCCTGCAACGCGCCTTACGTTTTCTGGATTTTGTTGTTCCGAAACATAGTCTCCAATTGCGTGAATCGGAATGTCGGCCCAGTCCGAGTTTTCGAAACGAACCCGCGCGGCGACGGAAGTTCCGTGGCGGATGATGCTCGACACACTGGTCACAGGCGCCACGCCGGTCGGCAGCACCGCCTCGCCGATCAGCGCGTTCAGAAGAGTTGATTTGCCCCGTTTGAACTGGCCGACGACCGCCACGTAAAAAAGCCCTGCGGAAACGCGTTCTGCGACGGTGCGCGCCGAGGAAGCGATGTGCTGTGCGTCAAAATCTGCGGCCAGTTCGGCCAAGCGGTAGAGCGCGGCTTCGTCCGAATTGGATTGCAGGACGCCCTGGCGATTTTCGAAGGTGTCAACCATCAATCGGAAACGGGCGCCCGGTCAAGCGCCGAAGGACTTGATTGCATGAGGTAGTCCACATGCACGAGCTTGAACTTAATCCGATCTCCGTAGTGATATCGCGAATCGGCAGCCAGTTCGCACATTTTCACAATCGCGCCGGGCAGGAGACCGCTCACGCGAAGGATATTCTCGCGAAATCCCTCAAGGTCCACTGAATCCAGGCGAAACATTCGAATGCAGATTTCCAGCAGTTCTTTGGCAGCGCGCTCATGCAGAGGCGCCACGTGAATGCGCAGCGCGTCGTTCCAATACAAGCTCCGCGCGTACCCGATCTCACCCTGCGAATAACCTCGGGCGGCCAGATAGATCGGAGTCTTGCACGTGAACATGATTTCCTTCATGAGCCGGGCCATGTCATGAGTGGGCGGAGAAATCTGATCCAAGAAGAAGCGATATTCGCCTCGCTTCGACGCGGTGAATAGAATTCCGCGGAGACGCAGGCTTGTTTGTTTCGCGAGCCATCGGCCCAGCGACACCGCACTCGCCCCGTCCGCGTGCACCTTTCCGCGTATGAATGGATCGCCCAGTTCGAAAAGCCGGCCAACAAAATGTGAAACGATTTGCCTGCGGCTTGCGGCGCCCTCCCAACAGACGCATGTTCGCCGTTCCGTTTCGGAGAGTTCAGATATGGCTTTCTTGATGAGAGCGGTCTTGCCTGCGTCCTTCGGACCCCACACGAGCTTGCTCTCGCGTCCCTGAATCGCTGCCCGAAGTGCCCGAAGCTCGTCGGTGCGTCCCACTAAGGTTTCGACTTGAGCAATCTCCGTCATTGTGCGACCGCCCGCAGGCTCGCGTCTTACTGCGAGCGTTCACCGCCCTGGTGCACGTATTTGATTACGTCGACTTCTGAAATCGCGATCAATCCTTCATCAACCATTTCGTCCAGAAACGGAATCAGCCGCTGCACTTTGTCCTCGGAGTCAATCACGCTGACCATGATGGGCGCGTCCGAAGAAAACGATAGAAGATGCGAGCGATGAATCAGCGTGCTGGCGCCATATCCGGCAATCCCGCGGAACACGGTGGCGCCGGCGATATCGAGCTCGCGGCATTTCTCAACAATGGCGCGGTAAAGAGGTTTGTCCTTCCATTTGTCGTCCTCGCCGAAATGGATTCGCAGCATTTTTGCCTTGCCCGCGAGCTTCACTGGATTGTCTCCTTCCGGCTTTCTTCGCTCTCGGAGCCGTGCGAGTACTTGATGATGTCGACGTCGGAGAGAACGACAAGTCCTTGCTGGATCATAGAATCAAGAATCGGGAGATACGCCTGGAGCTTCTCTTCGGTGTCCACGACCGAGATCATGATCGGCCGGTCGTGCGAAAGATGCAGCGCGGTATCCCGGTGAATTCGCCGGTTGGCCCCGTAGCCGAGAATTCCCTGGTAGACCGTCACGCCGGCGATGTCGTTCGCGCGCATGCTTTCAATCAACGCCTTGTGCAAAGGCTTGTCGTGCCATTTGTCGTTTTCGCCGAAAAAAATTCGCATCAACTTGGCTTTACCTTCGCGGCGAAGTGCAGGCACGGGCAGCTGCGCCGCTTCCTTTTTCGAAATCTCAGAAGGCTTGACGACCGTGGTGTCCTGCACTTCGATCAATCCGGTGCCCGCCATTTCCTGCAGCTTGGGGAGAAGCTCCTCAACTTTTTGCGGCGATTCGATGAATTCAATCTTCATGGGAAGATTTCCCGTGAGAACTTCGATCCGCGCAGTGTGCATGTGATGATCGGCGCCGAAGCCGGCGAAGCCACGAACGACACTCGCTCCGGAAACGCCTCGATAGAAAAGAAAATCGAGAATCGCTGAGTAGACGGATTGTCCGTGATACTTGTGGTCTTCGCCGACGTAAATGATCACCTTTTTGGCCGGTCCCGCTGTCAGCATGGCCCCTCCTGGGAGCGTCCGCTTCCGATCGGCAACACTTCGGAATAATGTTTGGCTATCACGTGATGGTCCTTCCGGCGATCACTCCCAGCCACACCGCGATGAATCCAAGCACAACGCTCAGGCCCACGTTCAGCCCCGCAGCGAGCAGGTCGCCATCCTGAATGCTGCGGAATGTCTCGTACTCGAATGTCGAAAAAGTTGTGTAAGCGCCGATAAAGCCGACAGGAATGAAATATCTCCAGTTCGCGCTCCAGTGCGTCCTCTCAGCCAAAAGCGTGATGACGAAGCCAATAAGAAACGAACCTGTGCAATTGATGACGAAGGTGCCGTAGGGGAAGCGCGTTCCCACGCGATTGCCGATGTACGCGCCCAGCCAAAATCGGGCGATCGCTCCAAAGAAGCCTCCGATTCCCACAATCAAAAACTTATTCATGAGAACTTGCGCTCTTCTCCTTTTCGAGCATGATGGCTCAAGTTTCCACCAAACGGCGCAAATTATTCCTTTTCGTGATTCTTAACGTGCGTTGCGCCGTCGCTGGCGGTTTCCGCGGCCGCGTGCTGTGTGTGTTGTGCGTGGTGCGCGGACTCCACAGCCAAATACCGGTCGATTCTTGAAACCAACTCGCGCAACTCGCCGACAATCTTATTCAGTTCAGTCGCCACGGATTCCGGAACATCGCCATACCCGCGCATATATCGCGGCTTCAATTCTTCGAGCGCGATGTCAATCGTGCTCATGGCCACCTGAACCGCCCGCGACGCCGGGATGAAAGGCTGCTCTCTGGAGATGCCTTGCGAATCCAGGACGCGGAGTAACTTAGCACGAAGCTCAGCGACATAATTTTCAATCGTCTGCCGCTGTGCCGGCGGAAGATCCGAAATAAATCGCGGAAACGCGGCTTTCGACGCATTGGCGTTGAGAATCTCTTCTATTTCGGCGAGCAGCTTATCAATGTACTGGCAAGTGACCAGCAATCGCCGCGCCTGAAATTCGTTCAGGCCAGCGGACGGTGAAGGCGCGCCGTTTTCGTCTTCCTTCATCTCACAACCATGACCGGACAGTGCGCATAGCGAAGAACTTTTTCAGCCGTGGAACCCGTTAACGCTGTGGAAATTTTGAACCAAATTGCAAGCAGCGTAGCGATGAGTGCCAAACCGACCCACAAGGACGCCTGTGCCCAGACATTGCTCATGTCAGTTCTCGCTTCTGTCTCAGTTGTGGATTCGTTGCCGGGGACATGACTCCGCGACAAGATCCTTGTCAGGAGTCATCATCTGTCCGGCATAAGAAGGACAGCGGTTAGGGGCGAACTCCTTCGCCACTGTTTCGATTTTACGCTGAGATATGCAGAAGTCAACGTCAGCGTAAGGAACTCGGCGCGAAGAATTGCCACACATTTGACCGCGCTCGCTGAAGCGATGGAGTTAGTTGTGAACCGTGCCGTCTGCGCCGGGATTCTTGCGGCAAATGACTGGAAACGCCCTGCCGCGATAGGATAAGCAGGTGTCCCCATGGGTATTCCAAATGAAAGCAATCTATATCGAGCGGCAGGGCTCCATTGATGATCTGAGCGTCAGCGAAATTCCGAAGCCCACGATCGGGCCCAATGATGTTCTGGTGAAAGTCGAGGCTTCCGGAATTAATCCGAGCGATGTTGGCAGCCTGGAAGGCAAATTTCCCACTGCTGTTCTCCCTCGCGTCCTCGGCCGCGACTTCGCCGGAAAAGTGGTGGAAGGTCCCTCCGGCCTGATCGGCACGGAAGTCTACGGCACAGGCGGCGATCTCGGAGTTTCGCGCAACGGCACCCACGCCGAATACGTCGCCATTCCGCGCGAAGCCGTCGCGCCGCGGCCAAAAAATTTGTCGGCGGAAGAGGCGGCGGCCGTCGGCGTTCCGTTTATTACGGCTTTTTCGGCGCTCGTGCGGCGTGGCCAACTGAAAAAAAGCGAGTGGGTGATTATTTCCGGCGCAGCCGGATCGGTCGGTCAAGCTGCAATTCAAATCGCCAGTGCGGAAGGCGCTCGGATCGTCGCGCTGATCAGGGACGCGAGCGAGCGCTGGGTGTCGGATTCGGGGCAGGCTCAAGCGGTTGCGCAGTCGGATCAAGGCGACTTGAATCGCGTCGTGCGCGAAGCCACAAACGGCAAAGGCGCCGATCTCGCGCTAAATGTTGTGGGCGGCAGCATCTTCGGAAATATTCTTGAGGCGCTCGGTGTAGGAGGGCGCCAAGTCGTTATCTCCGCCGCCGGCGGGCGCGAATTCACGCTGGATCTTATGACGCTCTATAGAAATCAGTTCACGCTGATGGGTTTGGATACTCAGAAACTCGACGCAACGATGTGCGCCGGAATCCTGCGAGAGCTGACTCCCTTGTTCGAATCCGGAAAGCTCAAGCCGCCCGCGATCCAGGGGAAATACCAGTTGGCTCAGGCCAGGCAGGCGTACGGCAGCGTCGCCTCCGGCAAGGGTGGTAAAGTTGTTTTCGTCATGGCTTGAGAATCGGCGCGCGCGGACAATCCATCGTTGTCAACGCAGGGCACCAGCCGGCTCGCGTCTATTCCTGAAGCCGAACGGCCGGCTTCGTACTCTAATGACTGTAACTTCCCGCATCAGGGGGACAGCATGTCTTCTGCTCCAATACCCAGCGCACTAAACGCTAAGACGCAAGAATTTCCAGTCCTCACCGCAGCCCAAATCAATCGCGTTCGCACCGGCAGCAAACTCCGGCCAGTCAAGAAGGACGAAATTCTGTTCGAAGTCGGCGACACAAACGTGCCGTTCTTCGTCCTGCTTTCGGGAGCCATGGAGATCGTGCAGCCGGGTCTGAGCGGCGAGCAGTTGGTGGCGAAACATGGCCCCGGAGAATTTACGGGAGAGATGACCATGATCTCCGGCCGGCGGTGTCTTGTGCGCGGCCGAGTGACCGAACCGGGTGAATTTCTGGAACTCAGCGCAGGGGGGTTGCGGTCGCTGGTGGCCAGGGATTCCGAGCTGAGCGATACCTTCATGAGGGCGTTTATTCTGCGCCGGCTGGAACTGGTCCACGAGGGTTACGGCAACATTATCCTGCTGGGCTCGCGGTACTCAGCCAATACGCTGCGGCTACGTGAATTTCTCACGCGCAATGAATATCCCTTCGCGTACATCGATCTCGACACGGACAAGACCTCGCAGGAGTTGCTCGACCGGTTTGAAGTGACGCCCGACGAAATTCCCGTGATCGTTTGCCGCACGACCGCGGTTCTGAAAAATCCCACAATTCCCAAATTGGCCGATTGCCTCGGACTCAACATCGCAATCGATCAGTCGGAGATCCGCGATTTAATCATCGTCGGCGCCGGACCGTCGGGCCTTGCGGCGGCTGTGTACGGCGCTTCGGAAGGGTTGAACGTGCTGGTGATTGAGGCGAATAGTCCCGGCGGCCAGGCGGGATCCAGCTCCAAGATCGAGAATTATTTGGGATTCCCCCTGGGGCTCTCCGGCCAGGAATTGGCGGCGCGCGCGATTGCTCAAACGGAAAAATTTGGAGCCCAGATGATGGTGGCGCTCGGCGTCTCGCGCCTGGATTGCGATAATCGTCCGTACAAAGTTGTGCTCGACAACGGCAACACGATCGCCACACGGGCGGTGGTGATCGCCACCGGAGCACAATACAACAAGCCGCGAATCCCCAATCTTGAACAATTCGAGGGCCAGGGCATCTACTACGGCGCGACGTTCATGGAGGCGCAGCTCTGCGAGCACGAAGATATAGTCGTGGTTGGCGGAGGAAATTCTGCCGGCCAAGCGGCGGTTTATTTGTCGGAGACTGCGCGGAAGTTGCGCATGCTGGTGCGATCCGGTCAGTTGTCAGATACAATGTCGCGCTATTTGATCCAGCGCATCGAAGAAAATCCCGCAATCGAATTGCACTACCAAACGGAAATCGTGGGCCTTGACGGCGACAAGCACTTGGAGCGTGTCACCTGCCGCAACAAAGCCAGCGGCGAAACTTCCACGCACGACATCCGCCACGTATTCATAATGGCGGGAGCGTCGCCGAGAACCGAATGGCTGAAAGGGTGCGTGGCCCTCGATAACAAGGGGTTCATCCTCACTGGGCAGGATTTGGATTCTGTGACCAGCACGCGGCCCTGGCCGCTGTCTCGTCCTCCGCAAATGCTGGAAACGAGCCTTCCGGGCGTGTTCGCGGTGGGCGACGTTCGCTCCGGAAATGTCAAACGAGTGGCGTCGGCAGTCGGCGAAGGTTCCATCTCGATCCATCTCGTGCACCAGGCGCTGGCTGAACTGTAAGAAGCGATATCGGCTTACATTCCGGACATTCAGCGACGCTGTTCTACAATGCGCTTCGACGTTGTAAGCTCATCCGATGTGTGGAATCTGCGGGGTAATCGGCTTCGATAATTCGCGGGACGCGGAGCGCGTCGTGCGCGCGATGAACGCGGCGATGATCCATCGCGGCCCGGATGACGAAGGCATTCTCGCGGCTCCTCGCGCGGCGCTCGGCATGCGCCGCCTCAGCATCATCGATCTGCCCGGTGGCGGCCAGCCTGTCTGGAACGAAACCGGAACGGTTGCGATCGTTTACAACGGCGAGATCTATAATTTCCGCGAACTCCGCGCTGAACTCATATCCCTCGGGCACCAATTTCGAACCAATTCCGACACCGAAACAATCGTCCACGCCTACGAAACATGGGGCGCGGACTGCGTTTCCCGATTGCGTGGCATGTTTGCGTTCGCGATTGCCGAAATGCCGTCGGGCCGCGAAGGCGAAATCGCGCGCATATTTCTCGCCCGCGATCGCTTGGGGATCAAGCCGCTGTATTTCGCGACGCCCGCGGGCAAATTTATTTTTGCGTCGGAAGTTCGTGCGATTCTTGCCTCGGGGCTCATCGCTCGCACGATTTCTCCAGCGGCCGTTGCGAGCTACGTTCTGTTTGGCTCAGTCAGCGAGCCGATGACGCTCGTGGAAGGCGTGCAATCGCTTCCGCCGGGCCATTCCCTGACGATCGATGCGAAATTCCCGGGTGCAACGCCCGTCTCGACGCCCTATTGGCCGCTCCAGGACGTGCGCGCAAGGCGGACGCCGCAGAACCAGAATGCGAGCCGTGCCGAATCCAGCGCGCCGCAGCGCCTTCGCGCTCTCCTCGAAGACTCCGTCGAAAAACATTTGATCGCCGACGTCCCCATCGGCGTGTTTCTCAGCAGCGGCATCGATTCGACCGCGCTAACGGCGCTGGCCAGCCGGCATCGAGCGGGTTTGCGTACGTTCACTCTGATTTTCCCCGAACGCGAATTCAGCGAAGCCGAAATCGCGCGCCGCACAGCCCGGCTATTCGGAACCGACCATCGGGAATTGATGATCGGCGGCGACGAAATGCTGGCGCGCATGGATGAAGCGATCGCCGCATTCGATCAGCCCAGCATGGACGGCATCAATTCTTACTTCGTCTCGTGGGCCGCGCGGCAGACAGGCTTGAAAGTCGCGCTGTCTGGATTGGGCAGCGACGAAGTCTTCGGCGGCTATTCCACGTTTCGCACTGCGCCGCAGCTGGCGCGCCTCGCAAAAATTGCGCGCGCGGCTCCGGCCGGTTTGCGGCGCGCGACGGCGCCCGCCGTCGAAGCGCTCGGCCACAGCATGACGCATGGCGACGGCGCAAAAAAAATTGCCTCGGCGTGGACCGATCCTGGATTTTTCCCGGATGCGTATTTTCTTTCTCGCGCGCTCTTTTCGCCGGTGCAAGCCGTGGCGCTTCTCGCGGACGCGCCCGAATCCTGGCGGCCGGCGGGCTGGAATCGCTGGATCGATGAAATTTCGAGGGAGGCCGGCGGCCTCGAAGGCGCGTCGAAGACTTCATGGCTCGAGCTGCGCTCCTACATGGTGAATGTTCTCCTGCGCGATACGGACTCGATGAGCATGCGCCACTCGCTCGAAGTTCGCGTGCCGTTCCTCGATCATCCGATCGTGGAGTTCGCGCTGGGCCTTTCGGACTCCGAAAAACGCCACGCCAAGCGTCCGAAAGCTTTGCTCGTCGCTGCGCTCGGAGATTTGCTGCCGGAAGAAGTTGTGGCGCAGCGCAAGCGCACGTTTACGCTGCCGTGGGAAAAATGGCTGCGCGGCCCGCTGCGCGAGCGAGTCGCCGCCAACCTTTCGGATTGGGCGCCGTCGCTTGAGGCCCTGATTCCGAGAAAGGCGGCCGAGGGGGTGTGGAACGATTTCGTCGCCGGACAGACCAGTTGGTCGCGCGCCTGGAGCTTGCATGTCTTGAATGCCTGGGTGAAACGCCATTTGGAAGGCGGCGCGCCGGAAATTGCCTCGGTCGAGGCCGCGCGTCAGGCGAAATTCTAATCGCCACAGAATTTCCGCTGTCGCGCCGCCCTCTTGGCCTCACCGGGGAGCGCGAGTCTCCGCGAAAATACGTACATGCCCTCGCATTTGATTTCGCCATAATCTTGGGCTACGTTGGTTTGCGCTCTAACGCGGACGTTAGTTCATCATCGAAAGCGCACGGATGATTATTCTCGGAATCAATGCGTACCACGCGAACGCCTCGGCGGCAATCGTCGCGGACGGCCAACTGCTCGCCGCTGTCGAAGAGGAGCGTTTCAATCGCGTGAAGTACGCGGCGGGCTTGCCGGTCGCGGCCATCCGCTACTGCCTCGCCGAAGCGGGCATCTCGCTCGCGCAGGTGGACCACTTCGCGATTCCGCGCAATCCGTGGGCGCGCATCGGCACGAAACTTCGCTTCGCGATTCGCATGCCGCGATTCGCGCTCGAACGCGCGAAAGTGATGTCGCGATTCTCCGGATTGAAAGAGGAGCTCGCGGCGGCTTTTGAGGTGGATCCCGAATCGATTCGCGCGCCGTTTCATCGCATCGAACACCACGTCGCGCATCTTGCCAGCGCGTATTTCGTTTCTCCCTTCGATCGCGCTGCGGTTCTATCCGTAGATGGCCTCGGCGATTTTGCCAGCGCGATGTGGGCGACCGGCGAGGGCGCGTCACTCCGTCCGCACGGCGCCACGACGTTCCCGCATTCGCTCGGGATGTATTACACCGCGCTCACGCAGTATCTCGGCTTCTGGAAATTCGGCGACGAATACAAAGTGATGGGGCTCGGCGCGTACGGCACGCCGCGCTATCTCGACGAGTTTCGCAAGATCGTTCCCGCGGGCAGCGACATGAAGTTCCGGTTGAATCTCGATTACTTCATTCATCAGCGCCAGGGCCCGGAAATGACGTGGCACGCGGCGGATCAAACTCCAGAGCTTGGCCGCCTGTTTTCGGATTATCTCGAAAAGCGGCTCGGTCCGGCGCGCGCAAAAAATGAACCGCTCGAGCAGCGGCATCGGGATATGGCGGCGAGCATGCAAGCCGCGCTCGAGGAAGTTCTGCTGGCGCACGCGACGCAACTTGCGGAGCGCACGAAACAGAACTCTCTATGCTTGGCCGGCGGCGTGGCCTTCAATTGCGTTGCGAACGGAAAAATGCTCGAGCGTACGCCATTCGAGAAAATTTACGTCCAGCCGGCTGCGGGAGATGCCGGGCTTTCCGTGGGAGCGGCGTTTGCAGTCGAGCATTCGATTCTTGGCCGCCCGCGCAATTTCGTGATGGAACACGCAGGTTGGGGTCCGGGATATTCGAACGCGGAAATCGCGCAAGCGGTCCGCCTGCGCGTTCCGAATGACGACGGCATGCGGCTCGAAGAACTGCCGGAGGACGCGCTGGTGCAGGCCGCGGCGCGCGAAATTGCCGACGGCCACGTGCTCGGCTGGTATCAAGGCCGCGCTGAATGGGGACCACGCGCGCTTGGAAACCGAAGCATCGTTGCCGATCCACGCCGCGCCGAAATGAAGGACATTCTGAACGAACGCATCAAGCATCGCGAAATGTTTCGACCGTTCGCGCCATCGATTCTCGAGGAAGCGACGGCCGAATATTTCGAACGCACGCACCCGTCGCCGTTCATGACGTTTGTCTATGCGGTGAAACCGGAAAAACGCGCGGTCATTCCCGCGCCGACGCATGTGGACGGCACCGCGCGGCTCCAGACCGTCAGCCGGCGAACGAATCCGCTTTACTGGAAGCTGATTCGCGCGTTCGGCGATCTCACTGGAGTGCCCGTGGTGGTCAACACATCATTCAACGACAACGAGCCGATCGTGTGCCGGCCGGAAGAGGCACTCGAATGTTTCTTCCGGACGAAAATGGATGCGCTCGTCATGGGCAACCTCATTCTGCGGCGGAAAAAGACGGGCGAGCCGCGGGAAAGCCCGGCGCAGTTGACGACTCGGCAAGCGCCATGATCGCCGCGCGAAACATGCAGTGAGAATCTGAACGTGCGGATTCTAATTCTCAACGAATATTACCCTCCGGACACGTCGGCGACGGCGAAGATGGCCAGCATCGTCGCCGAGGCGCTGGCGCAAAGCCATGACGTGACGGTGGTCGCGGGGCGGCCGTCGTACGACCCGGACGAAAAATATCCGTGGCAATTGCTTCGCAGCGAAGTGCGCAACGGAGTGACGGTGGAGCGCGTGGGCTCGACATCACAATCCCGTCACCGAATGCTCGGCCGCGTATCCAATTACTTGAGCTATCTGGGATTGGCCGTGCCGCGCGCGCTGATGAAACGAGCAGACATCATTTTGGCGATGACTGACCCGCCCGTTGCCGGGATTGCCGGTGCGTTCGTCGCGGGGCTGAAGCGCCGCGCATTCGTCTACAACATTCGCGATCTCTATCCCGATATGGCCGTCGGCGGCGACATCATTCCGGCGAATGGCTGGGCGAAACGCTGGGAAGATATGCACCGGCGGGCGTTAAGGCGTGCGGCGCGCGTGATTGTACTCGGCGACGACATGCGCGAAAGGATTTTGAAAAAGGGCGTGGCGCCCGAACGCGTCAAAGTAGTTCGCGACGGCACGCAGCTTCCGGAATCGCTCGCGGCGCAAACGCATCCCGTGGCACAGGAAATTCGCGGCGGCTTTCCTTTCGTCGCCATCCACGCCGGAAACCTGGGATTCGCCGGCGCGTGGGACACGCTTTTGGGCGCGATGAAATTGCTGAAGGGCGAAGATCTGGGCCTGGTATTCGTCGGAGAAGGCGCGAACCGCGCGCAGCTCGAGGAATCGGCGCGCGAATTGCCAAATGTGCGCTTTCTTCCGTTTCGCCCTGCCGCGGAAATTCCGTTCGTGATGGCGGCGGGCGACGTTCACATCGTGACGGTGAAGCGCGGCCTGGAAGGCGTGGTGGTTCCGAGCAAACTCTTTTCGATTCTCGCCGCCGGGCGGCCGGTTCTCGCGGTTGCCCCGGAAGAATGCGACGCCGTGCGGATTGTTTGCGAGGCGCGTTGCGGTCTGGCCGCGGATCCGGACAATCCTGCCGCGGTGGCTGAGGCGCTGCGTTCGCTGCGCTCCGATCCGGCAGGCCTCGTCGAGATGGGCCGGCGCGCGCGGGAAACCGCTCGGAACTATGTTAGAGTGAATGAATTGCGGCGATTCGTGGGAGTCGTCGAAGAAGCGGCGCAAAACGGAAAATCCCGGCTTAGTTGAGTTGGCGCAGCCCGCCCGATGCTTGCGGGATTCGCGCCAAACTCAGCACTGAAGTCGAGCTTGCTCCGCTAAGCTGCACCAAATTTTCGTCACCGGGTATTAGGCGTGCCCAAAGATTTCCTCGCATTTCTCATCGCGTTCGTAGCGTCCGCCGGAATCACAGCACCGGTGCGACGGCTCGCCCTGCGCGTGGGCCTTGTGGACAAGCCGAATCCGCGCAAAGTTCACCTGAAGCCGATTCCTCTGCTTGGCGGTTTAGCGATTTATTTCGGATTCGTCGCGGCCGTCGTTGTCACGCTGCACCGGGCGCCGGTCGTCCAGATCGTCAGCATTCTCGCGGGCGCCACACTGCTGGCGATCATCGGATTCCTCGACGACGGCGGATTGCTTCACCATCAGGTGAAACTCTTCGTGGCGATGCCGGTCGCGGCGCTGCTGCTGGTGGCTTCGGGAATCCGCGCGCATCTGATTTCGTCGTTCGTGCCGGGCGAAGCAGGAATCGTCCTCGATAGTTGCCTCACGATACTCTGGGTGGTCGGGATCACGGCGTCGTTCAGCATACTCGATCACATGGACGGATTGTGCGCCGGCATCGCGGCCATCGGCGCGCTGTTTTTCACGCTCTCGGCAAATCAGGGCGGCCAGGTGATGGTGCGCACGCTCGGCGCGGCAACGCTGGGCGCAGCGCTCGGATTTCTCGGCTGGAATTTCAATCCTGCCAAGATTTTCATGGGCGATGGCGGCGCGATGCTGCTGGGATTCCTGATGGCGACGCTGGGCTTGAAAATCCGGCCGGAAGGATCCGAATCGCAGCTCGGCTGGCTGATTCCGGTTTTGATTTTGGGCGTGCCGATTTTCGATACGACGCTCATTTCGATTTCGCGCTCGCGTCGCGGGCTGATTCCGTTCACGTCGCCGGGGAAGGATCACACGGCGCACCGGCTCGCCAATCTGGGCCTGGGCCAGCGTGGCGCGGTGCTCGCGCTCTATGTTCTCGGCTGCGCGTTTGGAATCTTGAGTCTAATCATCCGGACACTATCGGACGGGCAAGCACTCGCGCTCGCGGGAATCGCGGCGCTCTGCGGCCTGGTGGCGATTTATTTTCTTGAAGGCGCGCCCTACGATCGGCAGGACAAGCTTCCCAAATCGTCGCCAGCGGCCTGATCGCCGCAGAGCCGTGAATGCGTTGATGGACTTCTGGGGCTGGGTTATACTCACGCACTTGACTGAACGGCGCTGAGGCCGGTATTGGGGGCTCGCGCTGTGGACCGAACGTCCCCGTTTCGGCTAGCAGGGTATGTTTCGGTCATCTCGAATCGCCTCTCTGAACATAAGGACCCAATCGATTCCGACGATTGTGGCAAACGGTGAAACTCGTTGGTCGGGCAGAACGCTCCAAGCCACGTTGAAAAACCTACCACGCTCCCGAAACAGCCCATAGCCATAGTCGGAAGTTCTGCCGCGGGGTTATTCGCGGCTTCGATTCTGGCACGCCGCGGCATGCCCGTGCGCGTATTCGAGTGCTCGGAATCGCTCGAGCCCGTATCCCGGACGCTCATCGTGACGCACCGGTTGCGAGCGCTGATCGGCGCTGCGGCGGAACGCTCGATTGTGAACGAGATTCGCCGCTTCGAGCTTTTCACCGATGGCCGCTCGGCCACGGTCCGGCTGAACCGGCCCGATCTCATCATCGAGCGCTCTACCTTGATTCGAAGATTGGCGGAGGAAGCGCAAGCGGCCGGCGCCGAGCTGAGTCTTGGCCGGCGATTCAGCGGACTGCACAGCAACGGCGCGGGATTGATCGTGGAAGTGGAGCGCGGTTCGGATGGCGCGCGCGAAGAAATGCGCACGCAGACCGTGATCGGCGGCGACGGCGCCGCGAGCCGCGTGGCGAAGGCCGCGGGGTGGGCGCCGCAGGAAACTGTGCCGCTGGTGCAGGCCATCGTTCCGCTGCCGAAGGACATGCAACCGGACACGGTGCGCGTGTGGTTCGTGCCCGACGACACGCCTTATTTTTACTGGCTGATTCCGGAATCGCCGACCCGCGGCGCGCTGGGATTGATCGGCCAATCTCCGAACGGAACGCGAAAACACCTGGAGCGCTTTCTCGAAAAGCGCCAACTCACACCGACGAGTTTTCAGGGCGCGAAAATTCCTGTTTACAAAGGGTGGGTGCCGGTCGAACGGCAACTGGGCAAAGGAAAAGTTTATCTGGTCGGCGACGCGGCGGGACAAGTGAAGGTGACGACGGTCGGCGGAATCGTGACCGGCTTCCGAGGCGCAATCGGCGTCACCGAAGCAATTCTAAACGGCGGAGACAGCGCCGAACTTCGCCGGCTGCGGCGCGAACTCGATCTGCATTTGTTGTTGCGCCGCTCGCTGCATCATTTCCAGCAGACCGATTACAGCCAGCTCGTGGATTTGCTCAACACATCGGCGCTCATGAAGCTCGGCGAATATTCGCGGGATGACGCGCTGAGAGTCATATTTCAGATTTGCATGAGCCAGCCGCGATTGATTTTGATGGGCCTGCGCGGATTGATGACGCACGGCCGCTTATCCGGCGCGCCGCGCGCGTAGGCCGGCGCACCGGCATTTTTCCTTCCGGCGCGCCATCACGGCGCGTATTCTTTCACCCGCGATGGCCTCTGACGGATACATTCTGGGACTTTCAGCGCTGGGGCACGATTCTTCCGCTGCGCTGCTCGATCCGCATGGAAATCTGACGGCGATTGAGGAGGCCAAGCTTGTCCGTTCACGCGACGCATCGGGAATTCCGCGCGAGGCGATTCGTTTCTGCTTCGAGAAGGCGGGGATTTCGTGGCGCAACGTTGCAAAGATTGCCGTGGCCAGCAATCCGCGGCGCGCGTGGCGGCGAACGGCGGCATTTCGCGCGCGGCAAGCGGTGCTGGCGCCAGTGGCCAGCGCCTACTACATCAGCAAGGCGTTCGGGGATCTCGGCCGCGAACTGAACAATCTGCGAATTCTGCAAACGCTGGCGGGAGAACCGCGCGAACCCGTCATTCCGCTGGATCATCAACTTTGCCACGCCGCGAGCGCGTTTTTCGGCTCACCCTTCGACCGCGCGTTGATTCTTTCACTCGACGAACAGGGCGATGGCCAGTGCGGCATCATTGCGACCGGCGAGGGGGCGAAATTGCGCGCCGCCGAGACGATTGCGTTTCCTCACTCGATTGCGTGGGTGTATTCGCAGGTTGCCGAACTTCTCGGCTTCCGGGCGCAGAAAGACGAGCACAAGCTGCAATGGCTGAGCGTCGCCGGCGTGCCGGAGTTCGAAGAAGTGTTTTTGGAAATGCTGCGCGCGAAGCCGGGCGGCCCGCCGCACCTGAATCGGAAATATTTCACACGCGGCTACACGGGGCGGCTCGGATTTTCTGAAACGCTGGGCAAACGTCTGAACCTCGCGGATGGCCATGCGAGCAGCGCATCGCATCGCGCGAATATTGCGGCGAGCGTGCAGGCCGCGATCGAGAAAGTTGTCGTCGAATATTTGAAATCGTTACAGCGGCGCTACCGGAGCGAAAAGCTTTGCCTCGCGGGCGGATTATTCTTGAATTCGCTGGTCGTCGCGGCGGTTGAGCGAAACGCGGGATTTGACGAAGTGTTCGTTCAGCCGGCGGCGGGAAATGAAGGCACGGCGCTGGGCGCGGTGTGGAATGTCTGGCACGAAATGCCGGGACGCCAGCGCGTCGCGCCGATAACCGAAGTGTATTGGGGGCCCGGCTATTCGAACGATGAAATCAAGCAAGTGCTGGACAACTGCAAGGCGAACTACCACTGGCTGAATGGTGACGGACCAAAGGTCGAAGAGACGCTGCGGCTCTTGCGCGCCGGGAAAATTGTGGCGTGGTGCCAGGGGCGAGCGGAATTTGGCCCGCGGGCGCTGGGAAATCGCAGCCTGCTGGCTTCGCCGTGGGCGCCATACGTCAAAGAAAATCTGAACGATTACGTGAAGCACCGCGAATCGTTCCGGCCGTTTGCGCTGGCGGTGCCGGAAGAGGATTGCGCGCGATATTTCGAAGCGACGCCTGCGGCGAAATTCATGGCGTCGATCGGAGTGGCCAAGCCGGAAGTGCAAGGCGCGCTGAAAGATTTTCTCCTGCCGGGAAATCGAGTGCGGCTTCACGCCGTCAATCGCGAGGCGAATCCGCTGTTCTGGGAATTGCTGCGGCGCTCGGGCGAAGGCTCGCCGGGGCCGATGCTTGTGAATACATCGTTCAATTTGTTCGGAGAGCCGCTTGTTGTCACGCCGCGCGATGCGGTGCGCAGCTATTTTTGCTCGGGGACGGACGCGCTGGTGGCCGGCAATTTCATTCTGTCAAAGATGTAGAATGTCGCGAGCGTCATTGCATTCCGTATTTTTCGAGCCACTTCAGCTCTTCGCGCACCTTGATTTTCCCATCCCAGGGATTTTTCTCGAGAGAGTGGCATTCGCCCGGGAAAATCAGGAGCGATGACGGAATGCCGCGCGTGTGCAGCGCGCGTTCGAGAAGATAATCTTCGCCGACGTAAACGCGAATATCGTCCGCGCCGCCAACCACGTGCGTCGGCGTGGTGACCTTGCCAAATTGCCAGATCGCGGCCTCGGCGTTGTAATTCGCTTCCGCTTCCCAGGGCAAGCCGCCGAGAAAATAAGCATCGTCCATCGTGGTGTCGTCGTTACCCCAGTTCGCAACATGCTCGACGGCGCCGGCGCCGGTGACCGCGGCCTTGAAGCGCGTGGTTTGCGTGATGAGCCAGTTGGTCATGTAGCCGCCGTAGCTATAGCCGCCGACAGTCAAATGATTCGGATCGGCGATGCCATCCTTCACGAGCGCGTCAATTCCTTCGAGAATGTCTTTTCCGGGACGCGAAACGATGTGCGGAATGATTCCGAGAGCGAACGCATCGCCGTAGCCGGTGGAACCGCGATAGTTCGGCTCGAAAACCAGCCAACCGTTAGTGGCCGCGAGCGACGCCCATTGATACCAATCCGCTTCGAAATAGTTGCCGTCGGCATCTTCCGGGCCGCCGTGAATCAACGTAAACATTTTCAAATTCTTCTCGCCCATTTTTCCGGGCGGATAGATCAGCATGCCTTCGACGGGCGAGCCGTCGTCGGCAGTCCAGCGATAGGGTTTGCCCTGCGGCAAAGCGCGCTCGGTGAAAACGCGATTGAATGAAGTGATCGCGCGCGCGCCGGCAATGCCGCCAACGCTATCCGCGATGTAGACCTCGGAGGGCTTTGCGAGTGATGAATAAACGAACGCAACGCGAGGGGAATTCATTGCCGCTGAAAGCTGTTCGTACGTTCCTGTCCAGGCGCTGCGCTTGGCGAAATCGCCGTCTGGACTATTCTGCGTGTACGGCTGAACTTCCGTTCCCTCTCTTCCCGCGACGAAAAGGCTGCCATCCGAAAGAACTGTGTAGCCGTTGACAGCGCCATCGAATTTCGCGGCCCAGCGAGAGGTGATTGGCGCCGCAGCATTCGTTCCGTTTTCTGCAGGCGCGCCTGCGTCCACCCAATACACGCGAGGCTGCGTATCCTGATACTTTCCGTCAATCGCACCGGAGTAAAAGCCGAAGAAAATGTGACGGCTGTCGCGCGCCCAGCGCATCGATTCGTAGACCGCCTGGGCCCGGCTGACCGCGCGCGGCGCGGATGGGGCTCCGTGGCCGTCGAGGTCGATTACATAAATTGCGTATTCATCGAGGGACTCATCGCGTTCCGAGCGCGGCTCGGTGAACAGTGCGAGGCGCTTGCCATCCGGAGAGGTCGCCAGCGCCACTGCGCGCTCCGAGATCTTTCCGGCTTCCGTGGTTTGCGCTTTCAGATCGGAGACAAACTTTCCGGCGGCGCGCTCGTTCAGCACTTCGGCCACATCCACGCGCCAGATGGCGTCGCCGCGCTCTGATTCGCGAAAGCGCCAGACGTCTCTCCACTCTTTCTTATGCGCTTCTTTCTCTGCATCCGAGAGTTCGATCCGCGCGGCGAAATAGATGGCGCGGGAATCGCCGGACCATGCAAAAGCGTGAACGGAATCTTCGCCCTGAGTGACCGGGAAGGCTTCGCCACCCGCGGCCGAGATGACATATACCTGGTCCGGGTCTTCGGACTTGCAGGCTTCGGCTTTATCCTCTTCCTCCGCACTTTTTTCGTTGGTTGCAGCAACGCGGTCGGAGAGAAACGCGATCCATTTGCCGTCGGGAGACCATTGCGGCGAGTGATCGTGGCCGGACTGCGTCAACGGAGCAAGCGTGCCCGGCGGATCGCCCGCGCGATACAGCCAGAGATCGGTCCGGAAGCGATTCGTCTCCCAATCTGGGTGTTGCGTGACGAGGACGACGGAGTTGCCGTCGGGCGAGATGCTGACGCCGTCGAACGACACCGAATCGAAAAATTCATCGAAGGCCAACGGAGGTTTTTCGCCGGCGGGATCGACGGCGGAAATTGCGTTACCTGCGATCAGGCAAACGAAGAGCGCGATCACTAAAGCAACGAATGAAAGGAATCGCATAAATTCTCCCGAAGCGCGAGGAGATATACCTTTCGGCGAGCCTAACGTCAAGAATTGCGTCGCGCGGCGGCAGGATTTGGGAGCGAAGATCGCCACTCAGCAGGTCGAGCGGAGATTCGAGGCTCGAGCGCGGGCTTCAGCCGGCCTTGGTCATGCGTGCGGGCTCGAACACTTTCATACGTTTCCACTCTGATTGCCGCGTGAGATCGCGAAGGGAGAGATTCCACTCGATTCCAAGGCTCGCGTCCTCGCGGCCGAACATCGCCGTCCGGGAATCTCCGGCGGCTGCGGGCGCTTGTTCGAGGGCTCCATCAAAAATTTGACCGGGATGAATCTCGCCCGATTCATCTTCCGCGCGGAACGATGCGAGGCGCGCCGGATCGAGCGGGACGGCGAAGAAAACCTGCTCGTGAGGAGCCAGGGCGATGGTGTTGTCCGCGCCGGTCGTAAAACGATCCGAGCGCTCGCAGAGTTCGAGTTCGCCGCCCTTCCAGCGCAGTTCAAGAGTGGGGATGCGGCCGGACGCGGCGCCAGGGCGCGCTTCGGCGAGCGACATCTCCCAGAGAGTGATCGCACGATCGCCGTTCGATGCGCCGTTGGGGAACACGTCGAAAGTGCGCGTCTGCCACGATGCGGATTTTGCCTGTGGGAGAACTTCAGTGACGGAAACAACCGTGTGGCTGCGCCACTCTTCGATTTTCACGGAGCCGAGAAAATTCCCATGCTCGCGAACGTGCTCAATCTGACGCGGACTGATTTTCAGAGTCTTGCGCCAGAAATCCTCGCTCAGGCGAAAGCTGAAGTTGTAAACGCGCTCGAGCGGAGACGGCGCGGATTCGTCGAGCTTCCGGCGAAAATTGGGATCGGCGACATCTTCAAGTGAGGCGATGCGATCGGTGAGCCGGCGGATCGTCCAGGATTGATGCGAAAGCAGCCGCTGCCAGTGCCGGGCCAGCACGACAAACACAAAGCCCACGATGACGCAAACTGCCAGCGCCACCCAAAGAATGTCCATCAGAACGCCTTTCCTCTGACCCCAAAATACACCAATTGCAAGCGTTCAGAGCCGACGGATTGTACTATCAAAATTGGAGTCTCACTACCCGGGCGCTGCCGCATGTTGGCGGAAGCAGCAATCAAAGTTTCGCTTGGACGGCCCGGCGGGATGGGCCAAAATGATAGTTTGCCTCGCGGCGCATTCCACATTTCAATCTGGCGGAGGATGAGTACTTGAAGATTTCAGTTGTGGGCTCGGGATACGTCGGCCTCGTCACGGGCGGATGCTTTGCGGAAATCGGCCACGAAGTGGTGTGCACGGACAGCGATTTGAGCAAGATCCGGACGCTGGAGCAAGGCAAGCTACCGATTTTTGAGCCGGGACTCGACAAGGTGTTCGAGAAAAACCGCCGCGAATCGCGGCTGCATTTCGAAGCGGATGCGGCGAAAGCCGTCCGCGCCGCAGAAGCGATTTTTATTTGCGTGGGGACGCCGCCGCTGCCCAACGGAGACGCCGATCTGAGCGCGATCGACAGTGTGGCGCGCGTGATCGCCTCAGAAACGCAGGGCACCAAGCTCGTCGTGGAAAAAAGCACGGTGCCGGCGCAAACGGGACAGGGACTCAAGCGCGCGCTGGAAATTTACGGCCGGGGCAAAAACGCGAAATTCCTGGTGGCCTCGAATCCGGAATTCCTGCGGGAAGGCACGGCGGTGGGCGATTTTCTGCATCCGGACCGGATCGTTGTGGGCGTGGAGGATCCGGCGGCAGAACGGCAGCTCCACGAAATCTACCGGCCCGTTCTCGAGCAGAAATTCAATTGCCCGGTGCACAGCCCGAAGTGCCCGGCGTATGAACCGCCCGCGTGGATGGTGACGACAATCAACAGCGCGGAGTTAATCAAGCATGCGTCGAATTCGTTTCTGGCGCTGAAAATCTCCTACGCGAATTTGGTCGCGGATCTGGCGGAAAAACTGGGCGCCGACATCGAAGAGGTGCTGGAGGGAGTGGGAAAAGATGCGCGAATCGGAATGAGTTTCTTTCGCGCGGGACTCGGCTTCGGCGGATTTTGCCTGCCAAAAGATTTGCAGGCATTCGTGCGGCTGGGCGAGCGCTGGGGCGTGGATTTCGCGCTGCTCAAGGAAGTGGAGAAGATCAATCAAGGGCGCATCGATCGAGTGGTGGAGAAAATACGCAAAGCATCGTGGGTGATTCGCGGCAAGAAAGTGGCCGTGCTCGGGCTGGCGTTCAAGGCGAATACCGACGACATCCGTTACGCGCCGGCGATTGAGCTGGTGGACCGGCTAACAACCGAGGGCGCGCTGATCCGTTCGTTCGATCCTGAAGCACTCGAGAAAACGCGCGAGGCGCGGCCGCAATTCAAACTTGCATCCAGCGCGTACGAGGCGGCGGAAGGCGCCGATGTTCTGGTAATCGCGACGGAATGGCCTGAATTTCGAAAACTCGATTGGGCGCGCATTCGCGATACGATGGCGCGTCCGCTGATCATTGACGGACGAAACCTGCTGGTTCCGGTGGAGATGAAGGCGCTGGGATTCGAGTATCACGGAATCGGCCGGCACGAAGAAGAATCGCTGCAAGGCGGCAAGTAGGCTTCCCAGCTTGACGCGGCGGGAATTTCAACTCTAGGGCTGCGCTTCAGCAACCTTTTCCTGAAAATATTCGAGCGTAAGCCGCAGTCCCTCCGCGAGCGTTATCTTCGGCTCCCAATTCAGCACGCGACGCGCCTTGGCGATATCGGGGCAGCGCTGCTTCGGATCGTCCTGAGGCAACGGCTTGAAAACGATTTCGGCTTTCGTTCCAGTCAGCTCGCGAATTTTTTCCGCGAATTCCAGGATGGTAATTTCCTGCGGATTGCCGATGTTGGTGGGCTCGTGCTCCTCGGAATCGAGAAGGCGCGTAATGCCTTCGACAAGATCGGAGACGTAGCAGAAGCTACGCGTCTGTTTGCCGCTGCCATAGACCGTGATGGGCTTTCCCGTCAGCGCCTGATAAAGAAAATTCGGAAGCGCGCGGCCGTCATTGAGCCTCATGCGCGGTCCGTAGGTGTTGAAGATCCGGACGATGCGCGTGTCGACCTTGTGATAGCGGTGATAGGCCATGGTCATGGCTTCGGCGAAGCGCTTGGCTTCGTCATAGACGCCACGCGGGCCAATTGGATTGACGTGGCCCCAGTAAGTTTCCGGCTGCGGCGAGACCTCGGGATCGCCATAGCATTCGGATGTTGATGCCAGCAGGAATTTCGCTTTCTTCGATAGCGCGAGGCCCAGAGCATTGTGCGTTCCGAGCGAGCCGACCTTCAGCGTAGGAATCGGAAGTTTCAGATAATCATCGGGGCTCGCCGGGGACGCAAAATGCAGAATGGCGTCGAGATGCTCGGAGATGTTGATGTAGCGCGTGACGTCGTGCTGGACGAATCGGAAGCGCGGATGCGAAGCCAGGTGCGCGATATTGGGCGCCGCACCGGTGACGAGATTGTCCATGCAGACGACATCCCAGCCCCGCTCGATCAGCTTGTCGCAGAGATGCGAGCCGAGAAAACCTGCGCCGCCGGTGATGAGTGCGCGCAACGAATGCTCTCCTCGAGAACTTACTGCGCCTGCGGTTTCGGCGATTCGGTGCGGTACGCCGTCGAGTGATCGTGGATGATCCGCCATCCGTCGGGCGTCTTTCGGAGAATCAGCGTGAACGCGCCGGAGGGGTTGTCCTTCTCGCGCTTCAAATGAAATTCGCCCAGAGCGTAGGCGTAATCGGGTGACAACACGCGGATTTCGAGGTTGCCGAAAGTCAATTCGCCTCTGGCCTTAGCGTCCGGGTAATCGCGGCGATAACGGTCGAGGACTGCCGACCAGCCCCGCAATATTCCGCCGGCTCCGACAAATTCAGTTTGGTCCGATTTCAGGTAGCCCTGCATGAAGGCGTCAATATCGCCGCGATTCCACGCCGCGACTTGATCGTCCAGGACTTTGCGGATGTTGTGCTCGTCCAGAGTCTCGAGGGCTGCGGAACGCGAGAAAGATGAGCCCGCAATTAGTACGGCGAGCCCGAAACCTGCGAGCAGACAGCTCAGAATTCCCCGCATCTTTCCAGCCTCCTCGCAAATATCGTGTTTAGTTTGAATAGCTTACAGCGCATCCAGGGCATCAAGCCCGGGCGATGGATCTTTGCCCGCCCCACCGCCAATTTCGGCCGACCGAAGGATACACCAGAAACAGTACCAGTGGGCCATTGTTGGGGATGGTCGCAAATCCCATACTGGGAGCGTCAAATGATCGCAGCTCTCATATTCGTGATCTCCATGGCGGCCCTGCTCCAGTTCGGGCTGTTCGCGTGGCGCGCGGCGTTCCTCTCCGTGGCTGCCAAACCGGTCTCTGAGCAGATTCGCGCGGCGCTGGGCGAGCAGTCGGAAGCTACCGGAGGCGTCGATTACCGGGCGGCCAGCGAGTGGCTGAAGCTGAGCCCGAACCTCGACGGCGATGACCGCCGCACGTGGCCCGTGCGAGCCTATTTCATGGCGCTGCGCGGAATTAGCGCAGTGATGCAGTCCGTGGCTCCGTCAAAGGCCGGCTGGTCGCAGCGCGAGATGAGCGCCTGCGCGCGCTATATCGCGGTTGTGGCGGATGAGCGCCTGCAGCGCAATCGTCTCTGCATCGCCGAGATGCAGTCCTTCTAATTTTCTTTCTTCCCTATCCATCGAGTTGGATTCACCGTAAGAAACTCAATACGCCCAGCGAAGAAGAACGGCGCCGGAAGTGTAGCCCGCCCCGACGGCGACAAGAAGCACAAGATCGCCCTTGCGCAGGCGTCCCTGCGCGAGGGCATCCATCAATCCCAGAGGAATCGTTCCTGCGGTGGTATTGCCGTAGCGATCGATATTGATCAGCACCTTCGAATCGTCCACGCCCAGACGCTCCTGCATGGCGCGGATGATGCGCAGATTGGCCTGGTGGGGAACGACGAGGGCGAGGTCGTCGCTTTTGTATCCGTTGCGCTCGAGCAACAGCGTCGCAAGCTCGCACATGCGGCGGACGGCATACTTGAACACCTGCTGGCCTTCCTGATGGACATAATGCATGCGCTTTTCGACGGTTTGCTGCGTCGAGGGATGCAAAGACCCGCCACCCGGCATGTAGAGATTGCAGCCGCCTGAACCGTCAATATCGTGCGCGAAATCCAGGATTCCCTCGCCATCGCCATCGGAGGGCTCTACGAGCACGGCGCCTGCGCCGTCGCCGAAGAGAACGCAGGTAGCGCGGTCTTTGAAATCCAAAATCGAGGTCATCACGTCGGTGCCGATCACAAGAGCCTTTTTGTGGGAGCCCGCGCCGACAAACTGCGCGCCGACAGTGAGAGCGTAGGCAAAACCGGAGCACGCGGCCGAAAGATCGAATCCCCAGGCGTTTTTGGCGCCGAGCCGGTCCTGAATCAGGCAGGCCGTCGCAGGAAACATCATGTCAGGCGTAACCGAAGCGACGACGATGAGTTCGATTTCTTCGGGATTGAGATTTTTGGCTTCAAGAAGCCGGCGGGCGGCTTCCGTGCCGAGGTGCGAAGAGGCAACGCCGGGGTCTGCGTAGTGCCGCTCGCGGATTCCCGTGCGCGTGCGAATCCATTCGTCGTTCGTGTCCACGCGCTTTTCAAGATCGAAATTGGTCACGACGTTCGGTGGAACATATCCCGCGACGGCGGTAATTTTCGCTGCGATCGGCTTGCGCATTTACACTCCGCAAAATAGAAGGCGCGATTGTACGAAATCGCACTCCATTGCCGCAAGAAAAACGGCTTTTTGCCGGTTGAGCGGCTCGGAACCCGAATCCATCACTTGGATGTCGCGGGGAGAATTTCGTAGCGATATGAAATTTGGGCGGTCTGGCGAAGCATGGCCGCGACCGAACAATATTTCGTCTCGCTCAGCTCGATGGTGTGGCGGACGGCCTGTTCATCGAGCGTGCCAAATAAGCGATAGACAACTTCGAGCTTGGTCCAGACGGCCGGAGGCTCGGCCGCCTTTTCACCGGTGACGACGACTTCGAGCCGCTCGAGTTTCTGCCGTTTCTTGGCCAGAATCGTGACGACGTCCGTGGCCGTGCACGATCCGAGAGCCGCGAGCAGAAGTTCCATCGGGCCGGGCGCGGAGTTGCGCGCGCGATCCGCGTCAATCGGGATGGCGTGGCCCGAAGGCATGTTAGCCAGGAATTGCTGCTCGTCCACCCATTTCACGGTCGCGGTTTGCATAAACGCCCTCCAATCGAATTATATACGGAGGCTCGGCGAGAAGGTGGCGGTGCGTGGTCAGCGTGCTGGCGTATTGCGCTGTTCTTCGGCGAGTCGCGAATCCGCAGGCGGCTCGGACGGCTTTCGCATCATTTCGACGAAGGACTCGACGAAAGCGGGATCGAACTGGGTTCCCGCACAACGCTCGATTTCTTCGAGCGCTGCTTCGATGGTGCGCGGCTTCTTGTAAGCGCGTTCGGATGTAATCGTATCGAAGGCATCGGCAATGGTGATAATGCGCGCGCCAACGGGGATTTTTTCGCCCTCGAGACAGTGGGGATAGCCGGAGCCATCAAAGAATTCGTGATGGTGCTTGACCATGAGCTGAATGCGCGCCATGGCGCGGAGGGGCTCGAGGAGGCGTGCGCCAAGATCGGTGTGGGACTTCATCGTCTCCCACTCGGCTGGCTCCAGCGGTCCTGATTTATTCAAGATCGCTTCGGGAATGCCGACTTTACCGACATCGTGGAGCAGCGCCGCGAGCCGAATCTCTTCGACGTCCGCCTGATTCAAGCGAAGACGCGCCGCGAGCGAGGCCGCATAATTCGAAACTTTCTGGGAGTGGCCGTGCGTGTACTGATCTTTCGCATCGACCGCCAGCGCGAGCGAAGTCACAGTTTCGATCACGGATGAAGGCGGAAGCTGCACCGAATCGTCCCCATTTTCTTCGCCGAGCGAGCGCGTAAACTGTTCGATTCTCCGGCGAATCTCGTCGAATGCTTCGGGGCCGGTCGAGAACTGGCGCTTCAGGGCCACGCCCAAGTAGGCTTCGAGGACATCCTGTTTCCAGCGTTTCGTCTTACCCGGGTCAAAATGCTCCGGCGTGGAAACGGCGTTTCCGCCCTGGTGCTTCGAGAGATACATCGAGGAGTCGGCCACCTGGATTAATTCCTGGGGCGTCGAGCCGTGGACAGGGAAGCCGGCGATTCCGAAGCTGCCGGTAATATTTTTGTCGCGCAGAAGCGGGTCGGAAGCCACCCAACCCCGAAGTTTGGAAGCGAGCTGACGAGCTTGATCGACGGTCGTCTCCGGCATCAGAATGACGAATTCGTCGCCACCGTAGCGCGCCACCACATCCGAGCGGCGGCAATTCTGCTCGAGGATATGCGCGACGCGCTGGAGGACGATGTCGCCTTCCAGATGTCCGTAGAAATCGTTTACGAATTTGAAGCGATCGAGATCCATCAGCACCAGGACGAACTGCCGATTCGCGCGCGCCGAGCGTTTCCACTCGGCTGAAAGCGCTTCCATCAGGAAGCGGTGCGTCTTTACGCCTGTGAGTCCGTCCGTGATTGCCTGCTCCTGCGCCTTCTGGAAGGCCAGAGCATTATGCAACGCTCCGGCAAAAAGGTCTGCAAGTGTCCGCAGCAATTGCATATCTTCGTTGGTGAAGTCACAAGGCACGGCCGACTCAACGTAAAGAACGCCGAGGAGCTGGTCGGCGTAGAGAATCGGCAGCGCCGCCGCGCTGACGGTCCCGGGGAGCAGCGTGCGGTAGGAACCAGGCCGAACTTCGCGCACAATTTCAGGCTGCCCGGTACGCGCCACGTGCCCAACGAGCCCTTCGCCGATGGGAATTCGCCGGCCAACCGCGTCAAGCCGCGAGCCGCCTTCGGCCTGGACGACGACTTCCCTTGCGGAGTATTCGATCTGCGCAATTCCCACGTGGTCGTAGGTGAGTCCCTTTTCCATTTCGGCGGCAATTTTCGAAAGCATTTCGTCAGGATTGAGAGTGGCGATCGCGTGGCCTGAAATCGCATTGACAAGGGAGAGATGGCGAGCCTTGCGCTGCTCTTCTTCGAACAGCCGCGCGTTTTCCATGGCGATGGACGCCTCGCTGGCCAGCACGCGGAGCATTTCCATGTGGCCTTCGTCGAAAACGCGTTCGCGCGAGCTGTGAACGGCCATGACGCCGATCGCGCGGTCATGCAGCACCAGAGGAACGCCGCAGAAGCAGCCCATGTTGTGAATGGGCTCGATGCCCAAGCGCTGCAACTGCGCGGCAACGGCGTCGCGCATCAAGATCGGCTGGTGATTGCGGACGATGTACTCGGTGAGATGATTTCCGGCGGGACGCTCGCCCTTCGGCATGCGTTCGTTGTCGTCAATCTCAAGCTGGAAGCGGACCATTACATCGCCTGGCTCGTAAAACGCGATGTAGAAGCTGCTCACGTCGAGGAGACGGCTCATTTCCGAGTAAATTCGTTCGAAGAGAACATCCGTCTCGAGCGTGGAACTCAGAACCCGGCCGATTTCGTTGAGTAGATGCAACTCCTCGCTGCGGCGCGACGCCTGCTTCACGAGGTAGCTGTTCTCAACCGCCATGCCGATCTGATGGCCAAGGGCGAGGAGCAACCGCAGCTCCGCCGCCGAAAACGTTCGCCGATCGGGGGTGCCGAGCAACAGCACGCCGAACACCCGCTCCTTCGATTGCAGGCTGACGCCAACGACGGTGTGCAGTCCTTGCTCAAGCAACCCCATTCGAATTCTGCGGAAACCGGGTTCGCGTTCGAGCGCCTCCCAGTTCGCGCCGCGATCCAGATCGTGCAGAACCATGAGCCCGCCGAGACGCGACACCAGCTCGACCGTGAAATGGTCAAGCCTGTCCTGCTGCAGCACGGCGCAGAACTCGTCGTTCACCCCGGTGGCAACCACGGACGCGGGGCTATCCGTTTCACCATAATTCAAGATCAGCGCGCCCGCGGGAATTCGCGCGACGTTCAGCACGCGCTCGAGCGCCTGCGACAGCATCTTGGGAATCGCTCCGCCAGTGAAGCTGGACGTCGCGAGGTTCAAGCTGGAGAGCGCCAGCATGTTTCGCTCAACGCGCCGCCGCTGTTCCTCGTAGACGCCCATCACCATCACAACTCCGGCGAAAGTCTGCGGCACGATCACAAATAAGTGAAGACGCAAACCAGCGAGCGAGGGAGTGGCCGGTTGGATGGCTGCGAGCATTACGAGCACACCCCAGGAGGCGAACGCCAGCGCGAGGAGCAAATCCGACCGCGATTCCTGTTTCTGGCCGCCGTGGGCGAATACCCGCGCTGCGACGAGCAAGAGAACGCCAGCACCGATCGTCAGCGGCAGAATCACCCAGCCTTTGCTGTAAGCAACGCCCCACGCTGCTGCGCCCGCTCCCGTCAACGCCAGCCGCCTCGCCCAGGAAGATTGTCCGGCGTAGAGGCGCGCGGCAATGATGAACGCAAGCGCCGCGACGAACAGGAACCAGTCTCGCATGGCGATCACGTTGAGCGCAGCGCTGCCTGGCTCCGGAAGGGGTGAATTCAGGGATGAAGAAACGTGCCCGACGAGCGGGAGCAAAAACGAAATGGAAATCAAGACCCAGGCGATAGACCACACGAGTAGGTACGACTGGCGCTTTTCCCGGTAGATAGAACCGAAGAAGAGCGCTAGGAGCAGCGAACTCGCAAGCAGGACACTTCCGCTCATATCAGACGAGCGTCATCGCTCGTGAAGCCGACCGATTCGGAACACTTCTCCCACGCCGAGAATAACAGAAATGGATAAATCGACTCGGCGTCTAGACCCTTGGGTTTCCATGAGGTTAACTGCCTTTTACGAGCCGCCGAATCGCGTGCGACGCCTCGCTGGTTGCGTGAAGCTGTGGGACGTACAAGAACTCGACTCATTTTGAGAATCGCGATCGCGGCCCACAACAGTACTTTCGTACGGGAGTGGACTGATTGCGCGAATCGAGGCGCGGCTCGATTTTGCCGGTGCGTTCCGTTAAGATTTGAGATTCTCCAGGCTGAAAGGAACGATCCCTTGTCCATGGCAGCTGCGTCCAAGCCCCGCGTTCGTTTCGCCCCGTCGCCGACGGGTTACCTGCATGTCGGCGGCGCGCGCACTGCGCTATTCAATTGGCTATTCGCCAGGCACGAAGGCGGGACGATGATCCTGCGGGTCGAGGATACGGACGTCGAGCGCAATCGCCCGGAGCTGGTTGACGGGATTCTTGCCAGCCTGCGATGGCTCGGCATCGCCTGGGACGAGGGCCCTTACTTCCAATCGCAGCGGCTGGCCCTATATCAAGCGGCAGCGGAGAGCCTGCTTGCCAGCGGCGCCGCATACGCGTGCTATTGCCGCGCATCGCAATACGCCGGGGCCGACGTCGCGCCGCCCGCCGACGAAACCGAGGATGAAGGCGACGCGGAAAAGGGCGAGGACGCGTCGAAAAGCTTCCGGCGGAGCGCATGCCCTTGCGCCGGTTTGACTCCGGATGAGCGCGCGCAAAAAGACCGGGACGGCGAGCCGCATGCGATTCGCTGCCGCGTGCCGCGCTCGGGCGCGACGAAATTCGAAGACGCAGTGTTTGGCCCGCGCGAGGTGCAGAATGAAGAGATCGAAGATTTCGTTCTGCTGCGATCGAACGGCTTGCCGACCTATCAGCTCAGCGTAGTGGTGGACGACATTGACATGCGCATCACGCATATCATTCGCGGCGCCGATCATCTTTCGAACACGCCGAAGCAGGTGCTTCTCTATCAAGGGCTCGGCGAAAAGCCGCCCATCTTCGCGCACGTCCCGCTGATCCTGGGGCCGGACCGCAAGCGGCTCTCGAAGCGCCATGGGGCCACGAGCGTCGCGTCGTACACCGAAGAGGGCTTCCTGCCGGACGCGTTTCGAAATTTCCTTGCGCTGCTCGGCTGGTCGCCGGGCGATGATTCTGAGTACTTGCCGACGAACGAACTCGTTGCGAGGTTTGCGCTCAGCGGCGTGAGCCGCACGAACGCCGTCTTCGATCGTCCGAAGCTCGAGTGGTTCAATTCGCAATATCTGCAGAAAATGCCGATCGAGGATCTCTTGCCGCACGTCGAGGCGGAGCTGCGCCGCGCGAATCTATGGCGCGACGAGTGGGACGCGGGCGAGCGCGAATGGTTTTCGAAGACGGTAGACTTGATCCGGCCGCGCACGCGTTTTCTGACCGATTTCACCACGTGGGCGCGCGCGTTTTTCTCGGACGATTTCAGTTACGAAACTGAAGCGCGCGAAAAATTCTGGAAGGACGACAAGGTCGGCCCCTTGCTCGAGAAACTTGCCGCGGCTCTCGAGGCTCTTCCGGATTGGAATCACGATGCGTGCGATCAGGCGCTGCGGCAATTGGCCGCGGCCGAGGGCGTCAAGGCAGGGCTGCTGATCAACGCGACGCGCGTGGCGATCGTCGGCCGCGCCGTGGCGCCGCCGCTCTTCGAAACCATGGTTGCGCTCGGGCGCGAACGCGTGGTGGCGCGCATCCGGCGCGCGCTGCCAGCGATCCGGCAATCGGAAGCGGTGTAAACGCCTTAACTTTTACGTTTTCTTGAAAATTTCGGGGTGGAGTTCGTGCGGCTTCGCGTCCGCCGGCGCGATTTTCACTTTCACCGGAATGGAAATTTTCACCGGCGGCAAACACGCCGCCATATTGCACGCCTGGTAGCGAAGCGTGAACGGCAACGTGATTTCGCCGGGAGCCACGCCGGCCTCGGCGGAAAGCTTCGCGCGAATCGTCACGCTTCCCGAATAGACCGAAAGCTTTTCCGGCGAGAAATCAAATTTCAGCATTTGGCCGTCGGGATAGGACGTGCCGCCATCGTGAATTCCGGGCGACGGCGCGAGGCTGATCGCTGTCGGAATCAGATAAGACTCCGTGGGCGTGTGCGAATTCATGTGATAGCCGGTGAGAATATCCACCACGATTGCGACTTCGAACGAATGCCCGGCGGGAACTTCGTCAAGCGAAACGAATGCGTGAGGCTTGGCCACGGACGACGCCGCGGGCAGAGATGAATCGCTTTGCAGCGCGCCACGCGATATCGAATTCCCGAATGCGGCGACCGATACCGTGAATAAAGCCGCCGCAAGCAAGGCGCCCGGAAACTTCCACGATCTCTTCATACGCTGACCGCGGCGCCGAGTTGCTGCGTGAGGATGCGGCTCATCACCTGATTCAGCGTTTCGCCCGTCTTTTCGAGGACAAACGTCTGCGCCGCGTCCGACCAACCGAGCTTGAAACTCGTGGTCAGCGCGGAGATCCAAACCTGGCGCACGGGCGAGTTCGGGCTGATGACGAAGCGCGTTCCGTCCTCGTCCTCGAATTGAATCTCGAGTTTCCCGCTGCCGCCCTCGACTTCAAAATCGTGAGCGTCGCCGAGTTCTTGCAGCCGGCGGCGCAGCGATTCAAACGCCTGATCGCACTTCTTTTGAAAATCCTGTTCGTCCATCATGTCGAATCGAGATTAGGCCAGCCTCCGATGGATTTGCAAGCGCGCCGAGCGCTACAACACACCCTGAATCATTTTTTCAAGGTGGTTCTCGCTCACGATGCCGACGATGCGGCTGGCAATTTTGCCGTCCCGGGAAATCAGATAGCTCGTGGGCAAGCCGAGAACGCCGCCGAACTTCGCGCTGAGATCGTCGTCGCCCAGCACGATCGGATAGTTGATCGCGAGCGACTGGCCGTCCACGTCGAATTTTTCTTTCGCCACAAAAGGGCTCACGACGGAAGCGCCTTCGTCATCCATCGCAACGCCCAGCACCGTGAAACCTTTATCGGCAAATTTCGTTTGAAACCCGATCATCCACGGCGTCTCGATGCGGCAAGGCTCGCACCAGGTGGCCCAGAAATTCACGAGCACGACTTTGCCGCGCAAACTTGCGAGCGGGACCTGCGTACCGTCGAGTTTCTTGAAGGTCACGTCCGGCGCGGGCCCGAGCGGGCCGGAAGTCACTTCGTCATCTTCCGCGCTGGAGCTATGTTTCTTGCAGCCCGAAAAATTGGCCGTCACCGAAATTAAAATCAATATGAGTAAAGCGTAGGGAAAGTACTTCTTCATTCAGCAGCTCCATCACAACGAGAACCGATTCAAGAAATTCAATTTTCCTGACAACCACGTAAGGCGATTCGCGAATACCAGCGCGCCAATTCCCAGAAGCAGCACGCCGCTGCAAACCTCGACGACGTGCAGGTGGCGCCGAAATCGCTTGTAAAATTTCAAAAAGCGGCCAATGCCGATGGCCGTCAGCAAAAACGGAATCGCGAGGCCCGCGGAATAAACCGCCAGAAGAAATATGCCCTCGCCAACTCGCTGGCGCGTTGCAGCCATGGCCAGCACGGTCGCGAGAATCGGCCCGATGCAGGGCGTCCATCCAAACGCGAACGCAAATCCCATCAGAAATCCGCTCACCGCGCCGGGTTGGCCTCCCAGCGAGCGAATGTGGATGTCGCGATTCAGCCAGCGCGTCAAAAACGGTCCAAGGAAAAAAATCACGGAGAGCGCAAACAGTTGCGCGGCGTGAACCCTCTCGCCCAGGACGCCCGGTTTCGCTTCAACGAGCGCGCCTCCGGCCACCAGAACGGCGCCGATCAACATTCCCAGCAGAATCGAAATTCTGCCGAGTAAGCCAGTCAGATGAAGGCCAAACAGCAAAATGAGCGAACCCGCAACCGGAGCCAGCAGCGTGCGGTTCTTCAGCAGGAATTCGCCGATGGCGCTGGCCGACGCGCCAAGCGTTATAAAAACAATCGAAAAGCCGAGCACGAACGCGAAAGCCGAGCCAAGAACGCTCGCCCGCTGTCCCTCGCCCTCACTCAACTGCTCGACGCCCATGCCTGAAAGCATTGACACGTATCCGGGGACCAGCGGCAAAACGCACGGCGAGAGGAACGAGACAAGTCCCGCCACGAACGCCGTAAAAATTGAAACGTCTACCAAGTCAGTTGACCCGATTCGCCCGATTGGATTCGCTGCTCGATCGGAAATTCCGCGTTAAGCCGTATTTTCTCACAACGTCGCCGCAGGATGGGCTGTTTCTCCTCCGCGCACTCCGCTCGTAAATTAGACGCGCGCCGCGTCCAAGAGTGCTCACCAAAACACTCCAAGTGTCGGGCGAATCCGTCGCGGAGACCAGACGGAGCGAGCGGGACTATCGCAGTAAGTGACTTTCGGTCAATGACTTACATCGGTCTCACGAAGTGGCACACGACCTGCCATTCGACCCACGCGGACCTGCGGGAATTACGCCGGGGGCGGTGAAAAATTCGCCGTCCGTTCCCGCGGGCCCGCACGAATTGCTGGAGGAAACAGATGACTCCGAATCAAGTGACCGCAGCGCGCGTGGCTGCCGCGTTTCTGGCCGTGGGGGTATTCGCGATCTTCGGGCGAAATGCCTGGGCCGATGCAACCGGCGTCGGCCTGATCATCACGGTGATTGCCCTCGATGCGCTCGACGGCCACCTCGCGCGGATAAAAAATCTTGCGACGCCCGCCGGAGCGCAGTTCGACATCCTGGGCGACCGCATCATCGAGAATTTATTCTTCACCTTTTTCGCGACGGCCGGGCTGATCACTCTCTGGGTTCCGGTGATTTTTTTCGCGCGCGGCTCGGTCACGGATTTTCTGCGGAACTTCGCGGCCAAATCCGGACGCCACGGCTTTGGGAAAAATTCGATGCTCGAGACGCGATGGGGCCGCGCACTCGTGACATCGCGCGCGAGCCGCGTGGCCTATGCCGGCCTCAAGTGCCTCTGCTTCTGCTGGCTCGGGCTCGAATGGACAATCGCGCGCTCGTCTGCGATCGCGCTTTCAGCCGGCGCAACGGCTTGGCTGGATGGGTGTTCGTCTCTTCTGACCGGAGCCACCGTGCTCTTCTGCCTGGTTCGAGCGATTCCGGTGCTCTGGGAAGGCCGGCGGTTTATCGGCACGCTCGCGCCGGTGCCCGCGCGTCCGCTCGGTATGTCGCGATGACGGCGGATTCACAAATCGGCGCGTTCTTCGATCTCGATGACACGCTTATGCCGTGGCCATCGCTCGAATGGCGATTCGTGATGTACCTCGCTTCACGAGACATTCTCGGCCCGAGGTCAGCGGTCCGTCAGCTCGCTGCGATCATCGAGAACGCAATCGGCGGATATCCGCTCGCGCGGAATAGCCGCGCCTATCTGGACGGAGTTTTGCCGTCGGTCGTGGACGATTGGCTGGCAGACAGGCCGGAATCATTCCCAATTTTCGAAGATGGTTTGCGGCGATTGGAATGGCACGCGTGCCAGGGCCATCACATCGCCATCATCAGTGGCACGCTCGCGCCGCTTGCGCAAGCATTCGCGAGGCAGCTTGGGATGCCGCTTGAAGTCCACGCAACAGAACTCACGACGGCTCGCGGCGTTTCGAACCGAAGCGCGCGATTGGAAGCTGTTCGCTGGACAGGACAACAAGCGAGCGAGTGGCCGAATGGGATTACGAAGGCGCGAATTGTCCAGCAAATTGCGGCCGCTCGACAGCTTGAACTCGCGCGCAGCTTTGCGTATGGCAATAGCGCCGCGGATGCGGAGATGCTTGCGGCAACGGGTCTTCCGCGCGCCGTGAATCCCTCGCCTCGGCTTCGCCGCATCGCCGGTCAACGTCGATGGATTGTGGAATCGTGGCGTTCGCGTGCTGAACTTTCGAGACGCCATGCGCCGCATGGCTCGCCCGCGCCGTGGACTGCGGATGATCAACCATGATCAACGCGACGAAAAAATTGGGCGGGGTTAGGAGTGTCGCTGCGGCCAGTGCAACTCCATGGCCGCCCGAAGCCGGTGCAGGCGTCAGGTCGTTTTCAGTCGCTCGCGCGCTTGAGTCGGTATATGCCGCGTGTGGAATGTTCGAATGGGTCACCTTGCTCTATCTCGCCATCGTGAATACGCTCCTCGTGGCGTTTCGCGCGAATCTTCCCTCGGCGCCCGTCTACATCGCCATCCACGAGTCCGTCGCCGGCGCAATTCTGGTTCTTTCGTGGGCCGCGGCACGCTCGCGCGATCCGTTGCTGCAGTTCGCGCGCCACTGGTATCCACTGCCGCTCTACATTTATCTTTTCGAGGAGCTGCGCGGGCTGGTTCATCTGATTTTTCGGGCCTGGTTCGATGAACATCTGATCCGCTTCGACTTTTCGCTCGCAGGCATTCATCCTTCGATTTGGCTGACTCAATTCGCGAATCCCGCGCTGAACGATTACATGCAGTTTTCGTATATGACCTACTTTTTGTATCTAGTCGCGTTGCCCGCACTTCTCTACTGGCGCCGGGAAGTTCGCGCGTTTTGGACGGTGATGACTTCGACGGCCATCGCACACTACAGCGTCTACGTCACCTCGATTCTGTTCCCGGTTGAAAGTCCCCATTTCGCGCTCGCCGCTCTGCAGCCCAATCTAGCCGGCGGGCCTTCAACCGCGCTGATCAACTGGCTTGAGAGTTTCGGACGTGTCCATGGCGCCGCATTCCCTTCGGCGCACGTGGCGGGCTCGATGGTGGCGATTCTGGCGTCGTGGCGCTATCGGCGCTGGCTTTTCTGGCTATGCCTGCCGTTTTTTGCGAGCATGATGATTGCGACGGTCTACGGCGGATATCACTACGTCGCGGACGTGCTGGCAGGAATGCTGACTGGCGCGTGGGGCTTCGCCGCGGGAACCTGGGCGCTCAATCGGCCGAACGCTTTGCCGCGAGTTCCTTCATTCTGATTCCGGCGGCCACTCTTGGGGCCAGCTCTTCGCTTGCGGCTTCGGCGATTTGAAGCAGCCGCGCTTCGTCCCAATGTTTTCCGATCAGTTGCAAACCGATTGGAAGGCCGTTCTTCGTCCAACCACACGGAATCGAAATCGCCGGATTGCCGCTCACGTTTGCAGGCCTTGAAATCCGGACGAGCGCCGAGCGAACGGTTTCGTCCACGCCGCGAATTCGCACCGTACTCTCGCCGATTCTGGGAGCGGCGATTGGCGTTGCGGGCGCAACAATCACTTCGGCTCGCCCGAACGTGGCGTCGAACCCCGCTGCCGCACGTTCGCGCGTTTCGAGAGCCTGCAAATATTCGATTGCGGACACGCTTGCGCCCTGCTCAAGCCGCTTGCGAACGTCTTCGCCATACTCTTCCGCGCGCGCCGGATAGAATCCCCGCGACTCGTGATAACGGCGCGCTTCCGCGAGCGCAATCGGCGTACCTGCGTCGCCCTGCTCCGCAACGCGCGGCAGTTCGATCTCCTGGATACGCATGCCGCTTTTTTCGAACAGCTTCACCGCGCTCAAGACAGCCAATCGGATTTCCTCGCTCACGCGAGTGAAGAAAAAATCGCGCGGCAAGCCGACGATGATCTTCTTCGCGCGAGCTGCGCGAGGGTTCCTGGTCCTGAACGGCGAGCGAAACGCGCGACGCGGATCCGAAATAACCTCCAACATCAACGCGGCGTCCGCGACGCTGCGCGCAAGCGGACCAACGTGATCGAGGCTCGGCGACAGTGGAATCACGCCGCGGCAATTCACTCTTCCAAATGTCGGCTTGAGGCCGACAATTCCGCATAACGATGCAGGTATGCGGATGGAGCCGCCGGTGTCGGTTCCGACGGAGGCAAAGCCCATGCCGGTTACCACGGCGATGGCCGAGCCGCCGCTCGAACCTCCGGGAACGCGGGTTGTGTCCCAGGGATTGCGCGCCGTGCCGTAGTGCGGATTCTCCGTGGTGATCCCGTAGGCAAATTCGTGAAGATTCGTCTTGCCGATGATGATGGCGCCGGCCCGGCGCAAGGCGCGCACGAGATCGGCATCCTGCGCGGGAACGTAATCGGCCAGGATGCGCGCGCCGGCGGTGGTGCGCAAACCCTTCGTCTCGATGTTGTCCTTCAGAGGGATCGGAATGCCGTGCAGCGGGCCGCGATAGCGCCGGCGCAGAATTTCGTGTTCGGCCTTGCGCGCGGCGCCGAGCGCCTCGACGGCAGCGACGGTAATGAATGCGTTCAGGCTGGGATTGAGCGCATCGATGCGATCGAGCGCCGCTCCCAAAAGCTCCGCCGGAGACACTTCGCGCGCTCGAATGAGCGGTGCAACGCGAGAGATTTCGAGCGACAGCAAGTCACGAATGGTCATGTTCGACACGAGTTGTTGGCCCTAGAAAATCTTCTCTTGACGCCGCAAATTCCCTGCCGATCCGAGGTTTGCAATCAGAAGGACAATCCGGTACTGATTTTCGCTGCGGACCGTGCCGAGAGAGAGCCTTCGGTATTCGAGCCCCAGCCCACAGCACGACCCATTATAGGTGATCTGCGCGACCTGGTTCTGAAACGAGTGTTCCGTCAAATCGTAGGCGAAGCCCAGCGCCGTATTCCAGCCTTGGCGGTTCATATCCCCATAGCCGACGAGAGCGCGAATCTGGTCGGAGCGCGGATAGTAAACGAAATTCGGCGCGGGAACAGCCGGAACAAGATTGATCACCGAAAAATCCGCCACGGTAACGAACGACTCGCGATAAGGCTTGAGTTTCAGAAGGCCGCCAATCGCGGTCGCTTCCTTGCGTGAAGGATCATAATCAACGCGGAATTGCGCGTCGTAGTGCGATCCAGGGCTGAGACGAATATCGCTGATGATGGGAGAAAAGTGCCGCGGCTCGTCCGCGAACGCAAACGGGGTCAGCGCGTCGAGCGTCTCAAAAACGTTTCGAACGCTGGGCATCAGCGCGCCGCCGAACGTCGGATCGAGAAAATATTTTTCCTTGATGTCCCAACTTAGAAATTCTTGCGCAGTGCCGTCGGCATCCACTTTCCGGAACAGCCGCTGCCGGATGCCGTATTCGACTTCATTCGTGTCGGTAAGCGTCTCGTCCTCGTCGAAACGGATGAACCGGCCAAAATCGTTCACGCCGTTGACGTACCGGTAAACGATATCGGGCTCGATCGTGTGCTTCCATTTCGAGCTCGCGCTCTGCCAGATGCGTTCGAGAACCGGGGGCCGGATGTCGACGGAGATTTCTTCGGTTGTGCGAACGAAGGGAATATCGAGGAGCGAACCTGTGGACGAAAGTTGTTCGCCATAGCGCGTGGAGCGCAGCGTAAACGTCGGGGTCACTCCAATCCACGGCCCCCAGCGCAGCGGAAGCGTCACGCTGGGCGCCACCTCGTCGCGCGAGACGAAGCCGCCGCTATCGAAGCCCGTCACGGTGTCCGCGCGATGAACCGCGCCCGCGAAAGACTCAAACGAGAAGTACAACGGCAAGTGCTGGAAAGGCGCTTGCTCGACGGAACCAAAGCTTACTTGCGGCGCGTTTCTCAATGTCACCGAGGTACCCGGGGAATCGCTCAGAAAATCCTCGTAACTGAGCGCGGCGAGTCCAAACGTATACCCGGAAAAGCTCTTGGTGATGAACGCGGTATTTTGAACTTCGGAGTTGACCGCCTGTGTGAACGTCTCAGCGAACGCGAGCCGAAACGTCAGCGACGACAACTGATTCAAATCGGCGACGGTTCGCCAGCCGTCCGGCATCGAATCGTCAAAGTCGAAATGCATTTCGTGCCCGCCTTCTTTGAGCGGCGGACCGGTCGGCTCCGGTAATCCACGATCGATCACGCCGTAATAGCTGGCGTCCAGCTTCGCATTTTGCCACGGCCGCATACGCAGCACACCGTTCTGGCTCCAGCCGCGCTTGCTCAGATACATCGCACCAATCGTCAGGTCCGACCAGTCGTTTGGCGCCCAGTAGTAGGAATCGCCGAAAAAATATCCTTTCACCGACGAATTGCCAAGATCGGGAATCATCAGCCCTGATTCCCGCTGGCGGTTCGCCGGAAACGTGGCGTACGGAGAATAGAAGATGGGAAAGTAGAGAAGCTTGAAGTGTGAGTTCTCGAGCTGCACGTTTTTTTCCAGGCGCACCGTGGCTTCCCGCGCGTAAAATTTCCACGTGGGCTTGTCCGGCTCGCACACCGTGATCCAGCCGTGGTGAACACGATACGTGTTTTCGTCGATTCGCTCCGCCCACTGCGCTTCGAAGTAAATTGGATTGGGAGTGATCAATAGCGTGGGATTCGGGCGCCGCTGCATGGTCATCGTCGCCTTGACGTGGCGAAACGTGCCTTTCTCGGTCTGCAGGTTGTACTCGGCCTGGTCCGCCTCAACGTGCTGCGAGACGTGGTCGATCACCACGTGCCCATGCGCCGTCGCGACCTTCGTGTCGTCGTTGTACTCGGCGTGATCCGCCCGCAATCGAAAATTTTCGTAGAGAATTTCGACGCATCCGTCCGCGTAGGTAATGTTTCCTGTGCGGTGCTGGCTTTCGGCTTCGAGCGTCGCCACCCCCTCTGCATGCTTCTGGCTCGTATACGTACATACCGGCGCGGGAGTTTGTGCGGTGCGGGCGGTTTGTGTGGCTTGTGTGATTTTGGAGTTTTGAGCGCGCGCAGACGGTGTCGACACGGCCGCCAGAGCTATGAGGGCGAACGCAATCTGCGAGATTCGGCGGGTCGTGGCGGCCGCGGCTGCGTCTCCCATAATGGAGAAAAGAAGCCCGAGCGTAACATGCCGTCTAAAGCCCAAGCAACGAAGCAGATATCGCCGTAAGCGGCGCGGCCCCCGTTTTCGGAGCCCGAATCGACAACACACCGAATCTTGCGCTCCGCCGCCGGTTGCGATTTGTGCTAGGATGTTTTCGCTCCCTCTGTCACCGGGAACGTCCGCAGCGCAAAACGGACTGGTGATACACGAATGCTTGAAGTGTGGCGCTCTTCTGTACGAAGACGCCAGTAAATGCTCGTTCTGCGACTCACCCCTGAACGAGATTCCTTCGGAAAATGAATTCGCCACTGTACGCGCCACCGAGGTAGAACCCGAGTGGCGGCACGAGGTTGCCCGGCGCATGCAGATCTACCGCGCACGCCGCCGCCGCTATCTGCCCGATGACTCGCAATCGCCGCTTCCGCTCCAAGGGGTATCCCATGAGGATGCCGAGCCTCCCTACGCGCCCGTGCATCTCTCCGAGCCTATCGGGTCCTCCGGGCGAAAGCTAAGCCCGCCTCGCGCCCCCGAACGCGTAGAGATCTCGATTTTTCAGCCCGAACTCGATTTCTCAGCCGGGAACAACGACCGCGCACACCCGCAAACCGCGCTTGTACCGGTGGCCAGCTTGCGCGAGCGCCGCCAGGCCGGGCTCCTCGATCTGGCGTTTCTGATCCTTTCCTACCTCGCCTTTGCGGCCATGTTCCGTTCGCTGGGCGGCAGAATGTCGTTTACGCGCATGGATGCCATCGTGTTTGGCGCCACATTTCTCCTTCTCTACGTAATTTATTTTTCGATCTTTACCTTTTTTGGCGGCGCAACCCCTGGCATGCAGCTTCGTGGCCTCTACGTGGTGCGCCTCGACGGCCGTATGGCCGATACGCGACAGCTTCTTTGGCGGTCATTCGGTTATCTTCTCTCGGCCGGGGCCTTGACCATGGGCTTCCTCTGGGCGCTTTGGGACGACGACCGGTTCACCTGGCACGACCGTATGTCCCATACCTACGTGACCGACGCCCTGCCTCTCGATCTGGCCGAATCCGCCGAGGCCCGCGAGCCCCGGCAAACCTTCGCGCACAAGTAGCATCCCATCCCAAGCGGTCCACCCGCGTGGAATGGTATACTGGTGGTTGCGCGACGCGCGTCGCTGGAAGGGTTCGAAGGACAACGAGATGATGAGCCGCTTGACCAAACAGATCGCGCTGGTGCTTTCCATCCTGGTGATCGCCTACGTGGCCGCCGGCTACGTCCTGGGCCGCTCGACCGACGACAAAGCCTACCGCTCGCTCACCGTCTATAGCGAAGTTCTCGAGCACATCCAGAAAGATTACGTCGAAGATCCCGATATGCATCAGGTGACCACCGGCGCGCTGCATGGCCTGCTTGACTCACTCGATCCCGATTCGAGCTACCTCAGCCCGCTCGAGTATCAGGATTACAAAGAGAAGATTCAGAGCAAGCCGGAAGGCTCAGCGGGCGTCGCTCTTTCGAAGCACAACGGCTACATCGTCGTGATTTCCGTGCTGCCGGAAAGTCCGGCGCAGAAAGCGGAGCTTCACACCGGCGACTATCTCGAATCCATCGCAGGATTCACCACCAGCCAGATGGCCATTGGCCAGGCGCAAGTGCTGCTCACCGGGAAGCCGGGTTCGTCCGTAAAGCTCTCCGTGATCCGGCGTTCACGCGTCGAGCCCGATGACGTGGAATTGGTACTCGGCAAGGTGCCCGAGCCGAAAATTCTGGAAGATCGCATCAACGGCGACATCGAGTACCTGAGATTATCCACTTTGAACGCCGAAGCCGTTGACCATTTGCGCGAGAAATTGACACAACTCGACGGCAAGGGCGCGCACAAACTCATTCTAGACCTGCGCGATTGTGCGCTTGGCGAGCCGGGCGACGGCATCGCTGCAGCGCAACTCTTTCTGCCATCGGGAACCATCACCTCGCTCAAAGGCCAAACTGTCAATGAGCAGAAGTTTTCCGCCGAAGCTTCCAAAGTCGTTTGGAAAGAGCCGGTCACCATCCTGATTTCCGGTGGGACGGCGGGCGGGGCGGAGGTTCTGGCAGGCGCGATTGCCGACAATCATCGCGGTGAAACGATTGGCGACCGCACGTTCGGCACGGCATCGACTCAAAAGCTCGTTCAGCTCGACGATGGCGCGGCGCTGATTCTCACGATCGCGGATTATTACACGCCGGCAGGCAAGTCCATTCCCGCCGAAGGCGTCACCCCGACGGTACAGGAGACGGCGGACGACGTGGCAGCGCTGAACGATTTGCAGGAAACCACGGCTCCACCGCCGGGACAAGTGGCGTCACCGGACGATCCGCTCCTCAAGAAGGCCATTGACGTTCTCGAAGGCAACAAGGCTGCTGTCAAGAAGGCCGCTTAACCGCTCCGAGCGCGCAAAACGCGCTCCGGCCATCGCCATCGCGGCAATTCATCTCTTTCGATTTCTGAAATGTCCTTGGAATCGCGGAAACCTTTCGCGTTTCTATGTTTCTGCGATCGTGTGCCAGGCGCGCTCGGCGCGACATTTGCTTTTCGCCGCGGCGCTGCTGGCGATCGTCTTCGCCGGCTGCGGAAAAAAGTTTCCGAGCAATACGGAAATTCGCGGCATCTCGCAAGAATTGGCCGCCGCCGCGCAGGAAGTTGCCGGCCGGCAATCGCAGATCACGATTCGGCCGGAAGCGCAGCCCGCTCGCAACGGCAAACGCGGCACCTCGGCAGACGTGATTTCGGTAACGCTCGATGATCCGCACCGCGAATCTGCATTGGTGAAGGCGTTCGCCGGCGTCGCGCGACAACACGAACTGACGCGCGGACCGCTGGCCTCGAACACAGACGTTGTTCAGTTCGATCTTTTCTGGCGCTCGCAGCGGACGCATACGATCCGAATCACGGAATCGACTGCATCGTCCGTGCCGGCCAGCCCGGCGCTGCCTCCCAACGCGGCGCGCCTCGCCATCATCATTGACGATTTCGGAGAAGATGCGGCGCTCGCCCGGGAATTTCTGAAGTTGCCGTGCCCGCTCACACTCTCCATCATCCCGAATCTTCAGCACTCGACGGAAATTGCCGACGAAGCATACAAGCGCGGCGACGAGATCCTGCTTCATTTTCCAATGGAAGCGTCGGAGGGAAATGCGAAGTCGGAAGCTGTCGAGCTCCGCGTGGGAATGAAATCGGATCAGGTGGACGATATGCTCTCCTCGATGCTCGCGTCAGTGCCGCACGCCGCGGGCGTCAATAATCATCAAGGCTCGCGCGCGACAGCCGATTCGGCGCTGATGGATGCGCTCATGCCGGCGCTGCGGCGTCGCGGTTTTTTTTTCGTGGATAGCCGCACAACTGTCGACACCGTCGCATATGCCGCGGCCGAGCGGGATGGCGTTCCAGCGACGTTTCGGAGCGCGGAATTTCTGGACGACGTTGAGACGCGCGGCGCCATCCTTCGTCAACTCGATCGCGCTGCGTCGGACGCGAAGCGCAAAGGCTGGGCCGTCACGATTGGGCATCCCCATCCGGCCACAATCGCGGCGCTCCGCGAGGCTTTGCCGCGCCTCGCTGCGCGAGGAGTTCATCTGGTTTTTGTATCCGATGTAGTGAAGTGACGAAGCCTCGAAGCGGTCGCTTCAGCCAAGAATCTCCGTTGCCATGCCCAGCACCTGCTCCGCAATTGCCGGCGCCGACGTCAATCCCGGCGAATCCATCCCAATCAATTGGATCACATTCGGGATATCGGGATCGCGCGTGATGATGAAATCCGCGACGCCGTGTTTATCGGGCGGAACGAGCTTGGCGCGAATGCCGGAATACGCCTGAACGAGATCGGATGCCTGAAGTTCCGGCAGCATGGCTTGCGCGTTTCTTGCGAAATCTTCCACGGGCTCGCGGTCGCGCTCGTAGTCGTTCTTGTCTTCGATATAACGAGCCGTCGGTCCCACCAGCACCGTGCCCCAGAGCGTCTTCGTCAGGTGCTCGCCGAGACTCAATCCGCTCGAGGGCGGCACAGGATAGACGAGGCCTTTTATCAAATCCGATTTCGCCCGCACGACTTCGCAATATTCTCCGCGCACGGGATAAATCCGGTGACGCGCCAAGCTTGAACCCATCATTGCCGCCACTTCGTCGGCGAAAAGCCCGGCGGAATTCACCACGCAGCGCGCTTCGATCTCGCCCGCGGTGCTCGATAGGCGCACGCTTTGTTTTCCAATTTCGATCCGCTCCACTTTCGTATTCGTCACGATATGCGTGCCCTGCCCGGCGGCAATTCGCGCGTAAGCTTTTACCAGCTCTTCGCTCGACACGATTCCGCTCGAAGGCACGTCGATCGCTTGAACCGCCTCAATGTGCGGCTCGCGCGCGCGAATGGCCGCGCGATCAATGATGTGCAGCCCTTCGACGCCATTCTTCTCCGCGTTATCCATCAGGGCCGCGAGGTCCCGCTCCTGCGAGTGATTCACCGAGACAACAAGCTTTCCCGTGTTGCGGTGCGGAACGCCGTGCGCCGCGCAGAATTCGTAGGTCAATTGATTTCCACGCAAGCAGTGCCGTGCTTTGAGCGAGCCGGGCGCGTAATAGAGCCCCGCGTGGATCACGCCGCTATTTCGCGTGCTCGCGCCCATTCCCACGCGCGGCATCGCCTCGAGGACGAAAATATCGTCCCAGCGCGCGGAAAGCGCTCGTGCAATCGCGCAGCCGATGACTCCGCCACCGATGATGACGGCATTGGCTTGATCCATAATTCGATTATCGCTCGCCTGGCTAAGGCTGAAATCCCACGCTGCGCCACAGTTCCGCGCAATCATAGGCGGTCCCGGCGGCGATCACGGTCTTGACGCTGCGGATGTTGTGAATGTTTTCGAGCGGATTCGCATCGAGGAGAATCAAGTCCGCGCGCTTCCCTGCTTCGATCGTTCCGAGCTCGTTATCAAGCTTCGTCGCGTGCGCGGGAACAATCGTTGCCGCTTGAATCGCTTCCATCGGAGTGAATCCCGCTTGGACGTACAGTTCCAGTTCGCGATAGAGGCTGTATCCCGGCACGGTCTGGTCGGTGCCCGCGACGATTGGAATTCCTGCCTTGTGCAGCGCGCCGGTGATCTCCACGTACTTCGCGAATTCTTTTCGGAAAATTCCAGCCACCTGCGGCGGCACACCGCCTTCCTCGAGCTGCGTTCTCAGTTCGGGCGCGACTTTCAAAACGCCCGGCTCGAAGCTTTCAATCGGCTTGTCCGGCCCCGCTGTCATCGATTCGAAAACCACGAGCGTCGGATCCAGAACCGTTCCATGCGCTTTCAAGAACGCGATCGCTTCTTGCGCCTCTCGCGATTCGATATCGATGTTGCCGGCCGCCTGAACTCGTTCGATCCTTTTCGCGTCGGACGGAAGATGCTTCGTCATGACATCGGCGATGTACTGGATGTGATTGATCTGATCCATGCCCGCGTTCACGCCGTCGTAGACCGTCATGCCGACGGGAATGTGGCCGGTCACGGTCATGCCAAGCCGATGGGCTTCCGACGCCACGGCCGCAACGTTTTCTTTTTTCACCGAGCTGTAAATCTTCATCTGCTGAAAACCGAGGCTGTGGTAGCGATCGACCCAATATTTCGCTTGCTCGGGATTGTTGACGCGCGCGACGCCGATGGCAAAGCGGCTGTCGCCGTCCACGATTCCGGCGGCGAGGATGCGTGGTCCGAGGCCGCGCCCCGCGGCAATCGCATCGCGCACCGCCGTGATGAATTCAAGTTCGTTGCCGCAATCGCGCACCGTGGTCGCACCGGCCGCGAGATAAATCGGCCCCCATTCCACTTGCTCGAAATGCGAGTGCATATCCCACAAACCGGGAAGAACAAACTTCCCCTTCGCATCGATGACTTTCGTGCCGCTCGGCACTTTGACTTGCGCGCGCGGACCGGCCGCGACGATTTTCCCATCCTCGATCAGCACGGCCGAGTCCGCGAGCGGCGGCTTTCCGGTTCCATCAATCAGCGTGCCGCCCACAATTGCGAGGCGCCAGCTATGCTCGCCTGAAATTTTCTTACCGAGATCGGCGAGCGCGGCCATGCCGTCTTCGCCGGCTTTTGAAACAAACGTTCCGAGGGCGGACTCATATCCTTCACGAATGGCTTCGAAGTGATCGAACTCCGCATCAACGCTGACTTCGGCGATGAGTTGCATATCCGAATCGAACCACAGAGTCTCGCGGCCCCAGATCAGGCCTTCGATCGTGTAGCGGCTGAGGTCTTGCGTCTTGCCGTCGATCGCGATCGCGTCCGTTCCGCGCGGAATGATGCGGACTTCGCCGGCCGGAAATGTCTTCAGCGACTTAGGCGAACCGTGCTTCGCCCAATATTGGACCAGAAGCATTTGCATCGTTGCGGGCGCGTATCCGGCGATGGTGAAGAATTGATCGGGGCGCGGCGCTTCCGTCCAGTTCTGGTCGATGCGGCTGCGGATTTTGCCGGCCTGGACTTCCACTTCTTCGTCAATCGCAGCGGTGCGAGCGTTCCGGCCGCTGATTTCGAACGACACGGGATTGAATGCCGATTCTTCCGTAAATTTCGCGCTCAGCGGTACGGCCGTGCCCCGATCTGTAAATTGAAACTCGATGGAATACGAAATCAATTGAGAGCCGCCGTTACCGGCAAGCTCCGACCGCGAATAGGTTTCTTCGCCGATCGGCTGCTCGAATTTGTGCAGCTTAAATTTATTCTCGAGCGGGGCAGGAGGAGCGCTCTTCGAAGATTCATGCGTCGCGCGGGCGCGCCCAATCGATGCTGCTCCGGCTGCGAGCAGGATTGAAACTGCCAAAATCGTAAGAATGCGGAATTTGATGGCTCTCAACGCAGACCTCTCCTAAACGCGGTTCATTTCGCGCGGCTCTGTATTATCCACATCTAACGGAAAATCCGCGACACCAGGTTTGGCCGGCAAAACCGGGCCGAAGTTCTTGATTTCATCTTTATTGCGGTTCAGTATTTCGACCGCCATATTCGCTCGCACGGACATGAGCCGGAGGATAACTTGATACGCCGATTCACCCCGATTTTATCGCTTGCGATCGCAATCTCAGCAGCCTTGGCGGCGCGGCCGCAGGAAGAAAAACCCGCCGAGCCCGCGAAACAAACGCAAGCCGCACCAAGTGTAACGAAGAAAACCGGAACTCAATCAACGGCGAAATCGCCGCAGATTCTTCCGGGCACGCCCGAAGCAAAAGCGGTCGAAGCCATGTTCGGGGTCCACCGATTCGAAGAGGTGGAAATTTCGCCGGATGGAAAGCTGGTCGCCTGGGTCGAGTCGCTCAACGAAGCAAATGGCGCGCCGTCTCCGAATTCCGCAATTTACGTAACCGAGGTGAAATTTCCGGCGACTTTCCGGCGAATCACGGCCGGAGCCGCGGGCTCGGCCCACGCCGAAAACGGCGTGGCGTGGTCGCCGGACAGCAAACGCCTCGCGTTTCTTTCCGACGCGGCGAAGCCGGGCCAGCAGGAACTGTATACGATCGGTGTGGGCGGAGGCGCCGCGCGAAAACTGACGCAGCTCAAGGGCTTTCTCTCGTCGCCTGGCTGGTCGCCCGACGGCAAAACGATCGCGCTGCTCTTTATCGAGAATGCCACGCGCGCGGCGGGACCGCTCGTCGCGGAGTCGCCAGACATCGGCGTGATTTCGGAAGAAGTGCAGGAACAGCGCTTGACGCTGGTGGACGTGGCGAAAGGAACGACCCGGCAGATTTCCCCGGCCGATCTTTACGTCTACGAATACGACTGGTCGCCCGACGGCACGCGTTTCATCACGACCGCCGCGAATGGAAACGGCGACGACAATTGGTACGTTGCCGCGCTTTATACGGTGGACCTCGTGACCGGCGCGACGCAACTTTTCTACAAACCGGACGCGCAAATCGCCGAGCCGCGATGGTCTCCCGGCGGCGAAGAGATCGCCTACATCAGCGGCCTGATGAGCGATGAAGGCTCCGTCGGCGGCGATATTTTCGTGATTCCTTCCGACGGCGGCGCGCCGCGCGACCTCACCGAAAAAATCAACGCTTCGCCCAGCTGGATCGAATGGATCAATGGCGGACGAAACATTCTCTTCGGCGCGGGGGTGGACGGCCGAAGCGGAATCGCAAGCGTCGAAGTGGGCACGGCTCAAACGCGCGTGATCTGGTCCGGCGTCGAGACGGTGACGCGCGATTCTTTTACCATCGGCTTCTCGATCGCGGCCGATGGCGAGACGACCGCCGTGATTCGCCAGTCATTCGTTCATCCGCCGGAAATCTGGGCCGGCGAAATCGGCAACTGGGAGGAAATTTCGAAGGCGAACGCCGCGCTCGAACCAGCCTGGGGCCCGGCGCAGAGCCTGCATTGGAACAGCGACGACTTCAAAATCCAGGGCTGGCTGCTGTATCCGCCGAACGTGGACCCGTCGCTGAAATATCCGCTGATCGTCGCGGTGCACGGGGGACCGGCGTCGATGGTATCGCCGCGCTGGCCGGTGCAGTGGAATTATCCGGCGGCGCTCGCGGCCGCGGGCTTCTTCGTGCTCATGCCGAATCCGCGCGGCAGCTACGGTACGGGCGAAGCGTTCACGCGCGCCAACGTGAAGGATTTTGGCGGCGGCGATTTTCGCGACATCATCGCCGGCGTGAACGAATCGCTCTCCGTGGCGCCGATTGACGCCGATCGGGTGGGAATTACGGGCTGGAGCTACGGCGGATACATGACCATGTGGGCCGTGACCCAAACCGATCGCTTCCGCGCGGCGATGGCAGGCGCGGGCCTCGCGAACTTTCAGAGCTATTACGGCGAAAACAAAATCGATCAGTGGATGATTCCGTATTTCGGCGCGTCGGTGTACGACGATCCGGCCGTTTATGCGAAAAGTTCGCCGATCACGTTCATCAAGAAGGCGAAGACGCCCACGTTGATCGTCGTGGGGGAGCGCGACGGCGAATGCCCCGCGCCACAATCGTTCGAATTCTGGCACGCGCTGCGGGCGAACGAGACGCCGACCGAGTTTTTGGTGTATCCGAACGAAGGGCACATGTTCGTCAATCCCGAGCACACGCGCGACGTGACCGCGCGGGCGATCGCGTGGTTCCGGCACTATTTGTAAAGTGCAAATGGCCTGACCGAGGATCTCCGAAGGACCAGCGTGTGGCCGTCAAAATCTGGTGGCAGGGGGTCGATTTTGTCCCGATTAGGCATGACCTCCGTCGTTTGTTTTGTTGGGTTTACGACGATTTCTAATAATTCGGTGTCCCGATTAGAAATGTCGTGCGATTGAGCCGCCGGGGATGTCCTTACATCCGCGATCCGAAAAGGGCGAAGGAGCGTTTTTTGCATCACGCAATTTCCCGGTAATGCTTCCTTCCGTCAGGCTTCGGTTTGGCCTAAAGCACCAGCGATAGCATGAGGGAAGGAGCAGGCGAAGGCGAGAGTACGAACCGCGAAACTACGCCGGGTAATGCCGGAGTCGAGGTTCCGGCCCCAGACCCGGCCGATATGAAAATACCGAGACTGGCTAGTCGGACCAGGCGAGATAGCCGGGAACGATTAGATTGACGACAGGGACGATCATCAGAATTCCCCACCAGCCCGGCTTGTTGCGCGCCTCGGCAACGCCCATCCAGACCAGGATAATCATGATGATGTTCACGAGGGGAATCAGGAAGAGAATGATCCACCAAATGGGCTTTTTGGCGATGTTCAACATCAGAACAATGTTGGCGATGGGAATCCAGGCGAGCCAGCCATTCGGCGTGCCGGTTTTGTTGGCGATGGTCATGAGCGCCAAGGCCACGTAGATGTAGAACACCGCGAACAAAAGTAGGAATGTGGTTCCGAACATCCCGGCCAACATCATGCTGTGATTCGAATCCACGGGCTGCCTCCTATGGGCTAAGGATGGGATTGGTGGAGCGCGCGCAGGGAGTAATGCCGGGGACAGTGGCGGCAGCGAATTGCGCCTGCCGCTCGATCCAGCCGATCAACGGAAATCCAAATTGAAAAACTCTGCCCCGGGAAGCCTTCACTGGAGCGGAGGATACTCCGGGAACGTAGCGCGCGCAACTGTTGGCCCCTAAAGGGTTTCTATCGCGTGCCGATAATGCCGGGGTGTGGGACAGCAAACGCGGCGAGCGGGCGGACGAAAATTGCGCGGCGACGCGGCGAAAAACAGAAACGAGACATGACGACGGACCATGACGTCAGGATGATCGCAGAACACCGCGGAACAGGTCCGTCTTGGAGAGACAATTGATGGCAGAGATGCAGGGCGCCGATCGCCACGCCGCGAGTGGCAAAGTTGGATTATGGCGACCGACCCTACGACGGCGCAATTGTAGGCCGTTGTGGTAAAGAGGACAGGTGGCCAGGGATGGTCGAAAACTGGCCGAGTGTGCCGTAGCGTGCGGCTTGGGCGCGGAGGTACGCTTCATTCAACGATCGTGGTGTCCCGCGATTGGAGTGGCAGGAGGAACCCATGTCGCACTGGATCGGAACGACGACCCCCGCTGACGGCGGAATGATTGAATTTAAGGAATGTTTGCGCAGATTGCGCGACGGCGACACATCGGAGGCGCTAACGCACGCGCGGCGCGCGTTGGGAGTGGCTCCGAAAAACCCATTTTATCTTTCATATACGGGTTTATTGGCGGCGGTCTCCGAACGACGCTTCGCCGATGGCGAAGCGCTTTGCCGCGAAGCTCTAGGCGTCAAATGCAACCACGCGCAGCTCTATCTGAACCTGGCCGAGGTGTATCACCAGGCCGGGCGGACATCGGAAGCGATTGAAATTCTCGAAAAAGGGCTCGTTTCCGCGGGCCGGGATTTTCGGATCCGGCGCGCGCTGGAAAGGATCGGACTGAGGAGATCGCCGGTGTTGCCATTTTTGCACCGCAGCCACCCGTTGAACCGCTCGTTGGGAAAATGGCGGCACCGGATTTCGGGACCATCTCAGACGCAGTAGAAATTCAGAGCAGCTCTTGTAGGGCAATTCCCTGGCATGGAGTTGGAGCGGGTGATCTGGAGGATCATCCGCTCTTTTTATTTCAGGGCGCATCGGTGCGAGCGGGCGCGCGACGACTGCGACGCGGCGCGAGGCCGATGGCGGCGCAGCGCCCGGGAACAGCGGCGCGCAGCGCAGTTCGATCAGGTCGGTCCCAACGGAAGAAAATACTGAGTACCCTTGACCGGCTGGCGGAGGCGGCGGAGAAGTTCCTGCAAGTCGTCGTTGCGCTCGACGAAATCAATTTCGGAAGTATCGACAACGAGCAAATTCGAAGCGGAATAGTGAAAGAAGAAATGCTCGTAGGCCTGGGAGACGGCTTCGAGATATTCGGGTGAAATCTGGCGTTCGGCGGGATCGCCGCGCTTGGTGACACGCTTGCGCAGAATTTCCGGCTTGGCCTGCAAATAAATCACGAGATCGGGAGCGGGAAGCAGAGGTGCGAGCAAATCGAAATAGCGCTCGTAGAGTTTCAACTCTTCGTTATCGAGATTGATGTAGGCGAAAATTTTGTCTTTTTCGAAGAGAAAATCGCACACGATCATGGATGGATCGTCCGCGAGACGCAGCTCCGAGAGGCGCCGGTAGCGTTCCATGAGGAAATACATCTGAGTGCGAAAAGCCGAGCCGGGCTTTTCAGCGTAGAAGTCGGAGAGAAAGGGATTGTCCTCGGAATCGAAAACGCGGCGGGCGTGAAGGCGATCGGCGAGGACTCTTGCGAGCGAGGATTTGCCGACGCGAATGGGCCCTTCGACGACAATCGTGCGAGGGGGTTTGAACGCGGGGCTGGTCATGGAGCGCGATTATAACAGACGAGTTGGAGCGTCCCGCGTGAGCGCGGCGCTACCAACTGCGCGCGATGACGGTGATGATTCGAGTGAGCGAGTCGAAATCGCGGGTGTCAATCACTTCGGCCGGCGAATGAGCGTTGCGCAGCGGCCAGCCGAGAGCGACGTCAATGGAGCCATAGCGCGTGAAGGCGGAACCGTCATTGCCGCCGCCGGTGACGCCGTATTGCACGGGAATTTTGTTTTGATTCGCCATCGCGACGAGACGCTCGACAAGATCACGCGGGACGACATTCGAGTTGTCCACGGCGCGAATGACGAAGCCGCTTCCCAGCGGCGCGTCGGCGAAGCGCTGCGATTCGAGCGGGGAATCTGAACTGACGAACGTGTCAACGGCGAAAACGTAGCCGGGAGCACGATGCTCGGCAGCGAGGCGCTTGGCGAGCGCGCCAGCGCCGACGAGACCGAGTTCTTCGCGCGTGGACCAGACAAACGTGACATCGCGATCCTTCAGGTTTTGGCCGAGCGCCCAGACGGCACCGATGAGCGCGGCGCAGCCAACGCGATCGTCGAAGCTGCGGCCATTGGCCCGCGTGCCGTAAAGCGCGCGATAGGCTTTCGGAATCGTGACCCAATCACCGGCGCGAATGCCCATTTTCGCGGCGTCGTCAGCGCTGCGCGCGCCAACATCGGCGCGGATGGCAGTTGGGGTCTCGGCGGAGGGTTTGGGCCACGCGAAATCCGGTTGATCCCAGCCATTCGGCAATTCCATCACGGCGTCATGCGCAACGCCGTCTGAAGAATGCACGAGCGCGGGATGCCCGGCGAAAAAGCTGAGTTCACCCCCGCCGAGCCATTTCAACTGGAGGCGTCCGTCGGCGGCGATGGATTCGACCTCGAAGCCGATTTCATCCGTGTGGGCGACGACGAGGATGCCAGGTTTTTTCCCGGCTGCATCGCCAAGATGCAGGATCAAATTGCCGGCGTCGTCGGTTTCGGGTTTGGCCCAGTCAGGAAGATGGCGCTTGACCTCGTCGCGGACGGCTTGTTCGTGACCGCTGGCACCGTAGGTGCGAATTAGATCCGCCAGGGCGTCCTGCGCGTTTGCTTTTTCGCGCGGCGCCAAGCCACCATTGCTGTGGATGTCGAGCGGCGCACTTGCGGCGGATTGCGGCGCGCCTTCCGCGTAGGCGTGAAGAAGCTGGACGAGTTTTGCAAGATCGGAAGTGTCAATTGTCTCGGCTGGCGTGGATGGCCAGGACGTGGCGATTCCAAGATGAGCGAAACGGCCTGGGAGCGGTGGAGCGGCCAGGTAGCCCGGCGAAATTACCGGCGCGGAAAAGTCCGCTACGACCGGAATCTTGTTCTCCTCTCCAAGTTTCTCGATTTCGGCTGAGAAACCCGTGAGCGTTTCGCCGGTCTGAGCGAGTCCCAGGAGCACGCCGCCGCCCAAGTCGCGGCGCGGGGCGCGGCGAACCGTCTGCATTCCGGCGATCGTGCCGCCAGCGGTGAGCCTGCCGACGTAAACCATTTCACCGGGACGAAATCGATCGAGAATGCGTTGCAGGCCGCGCGAGCCCGTCCACTGCTGGACGACGAATGCAACGGTCAAAGTACCATTCAGCTTCGAAGGATCAAGTTCGCGCAACATTTCGACGAGCGCGACGTCTCCGAAGCGATCGCCGATTCCGGCTGCGGCAGCGGCGTGGCCATTGAGATTGCCGACATGGCGCACGATGGCGAGCGGGCTGAGAATGTCGACACCGGAACGGCGAACATCCGCGCGCGAGTTTGCACCGATATCCACATAGAAATTTTCGAGGTCGGTTGCGGCCGGCGTATCGATGCGGCCGGGCTGTAGATGAACCGAGAGGCCGGCGACAACGCCGGGGATCCATTTGCCATCGGGCTTTTGAATGAGTACGGGCTGCGCGGCGTAGAGCTCCTGAAAGATGGGAGGAAGTTCGCGGCCTTGTGGCAAACGCTGGACGCGCAGGTAACCGTCGCCGGTGATGCCGCTGATGACAAAGCCGGGCTCGTCCATCGGGGCGATGAGAAGACGTTCGGGCTCACCGCTGCCGATGGTGACGATCACGTCGCCGAGGCTGTCGGTTTGCGGCGAATACGCTTTCAGCCGCTCGCGAATTTTCGCGGCGAGATCTTTTTCGTATCCGGGCAGCGCGGGCGAATTCGTGAATTCGACGAGGTCTTCACTGATGCTGCCAGGGACGCGGGCGGTGGGCGCCGACTGCGCGAGAAGAGCCGCCGGAGACGCCGCAAGCGCAGTTGCGGCCACGAAAAGACAAGCCAGCGATGAAATTCGAGTCATGGCAAAGCTCTCCGTTCAGACCAGCAGTCATTCCTGAACTACTCGTCAAGCGCGACAGATTTCGGCGATCAAGATTTCGCGGCGCTCGAGCGCGCGACGCTCGGCCATCTTGAGGATGAGCCAATATGCAAAGATCGAGATCGCGGCCAGCGGCAAGAACATGAACCCAGCAAGCCACACGCGATGAAGAAATCGCGCCAGGAAAAAGACCCCAATGGCAATCGCCACGATGACCACTTCGACGCCCATGCTGACCAACGCCGTCGCGCCGGTTGCGCGCTGGCGATTGAACGCGCTGAAGTCATATTTTTTCGGTGAATAGACCGACATCAAGTTGCCAATGGCCAGGTTCAGCGGCAACGCAAAAAGTATCGCGACTGCCGTTCCGAACGTGATGGCGAGGCTGGGAGGGCGGTAAAGCGCGATGGTCGCAACCAGAACGCCGGCGATGGCGAGCGCGAGAACAGCCGAATGCGCAAGATTTTTTGCCAGAAAGACATCGCGCAGGCGCACTGGCGCCGTGACGTAAAGCTGCAAGCCGCCGCCGTCGGCACCGAAACAGTTGTAAACAATGTTTGTGAGGATGAGCATCGCGTAGGCGGCACCGATCGGGAAGGCCCAGTCGGGCGCCTTCACAAGAAAGCTCGCGCCGCCATTCCCGCGCTGGGGCGCAAACCGAAAAATCACCAGGACAAAAAGAGGCATGACAAACGTGAAGATCATCGGCGCACTGCGGACGAGGTAGCGAATTTCCTTTTCGAAAATTGCCGCGACCGGCGCGGAGAGAAACGGCAATTCCCAGGCCGCGCGAACCGTTCCTATTTCAGCCACAGGAACCGGCGCCAGAGTCTCGCTGACGTTTTCGCCAATAAATTGGGCGTGGAGACGCGTCCCCAGAAGAGCGGCGAGTCCGAGCGAGTACACGCCGAGAGCGGCGATCGAAAGAAGCGCATAGCCCGGCGCGGCATGGCTGGCGTCTGCGATCGCGCGCTTCGCAAGTCCCGGCGGAAGAACGTCGGCGACCATGCCAAGAGCGGCCAGCCGGGCCATAACAGGCAAGGAATGCTTGTGCCATCTCGTGGCGATCGGCCCGACCAGTTGCATGCCAATCATCACAAAAAGAAATACGACGCCGAGCACTTCGCGCGTGCGGCGTTGCGCGAGCCAGCGCTCGAGCCACACGTATACGGCGCGGGATAGAAAAACGTTCAATGCGCCATATAGCGCAAGAATCACAAACGCCCACGGAATCAGCATCGGGCTCGCGACGGCGATGCCGACGAACATGCCAACAAGCCAAAACAGACAGACCAGCGACACCGGATCGAGCAGGCCGAAGGCAAGGTTCAGAACGTAGTACGACGAAAACGAGATCGGGAACCGCAGCAGATTTCCGAATTCGAACGGCGCCGAAAAAGCGGATCCGATGATCGGATACAGTTGCCAGAAAGCGAAGACGGCCCAGAGCAACACAGCCAGATAGATGAACTTCCCTTTGTCGATGGCGAGGTAGCTGAGAATGCCGAGGGCGAACGCGCCGCCGAACGCCAACGTGGACATGGTGATGGCCGCAAACAGGCGCGAGACAGCCTCCAGCCGCCCGCGAATCGTTCGCATCGAGTTGACGAAAAGGCTCCAGCGCAATCGGGCGATGATCACAAGCAACTGGCCGATGCCCGGCTCGCACAGCGAGGAAGCGGGCGCGACAGACGAGGCGCTCAGCCCAGCCATGATAGCTCCCGATCTCCCAGCCGAACTCCGCCGACGATATCGAGAAAAATTTCTTCGAGGGTGAGTTTTCCGCGAGGCTGAGACGGCTCGGCTTCTCCGTTCGCGCCCGCGAGACGTGCCTGGACGCCCGCACGCAATTCATCGAGAGAACCCTGAGCGACCAGACGGCCCTTGTGAATGATGGCCAGGTGAGTGCAGAGCCGCTCGACGATTTCGAGGACGTGCGACGTCAGAAAAATCGTCGCGCCGTTTCCAATCATGCGCTGGAGCATGGCCTTGAGCGTGCCGGAGGCGACGGCGTCCACTCCTTCAAACGGCTCGTCGAGAAAAAGGACGCGCGGGCCGTGAATCACAGCCGCAGCCATGGCCAATTTCTTCTGCATGCCGTGCGAGTAATCGGTAATCAAGGCTTTCGGGCGGTCGCTAAGCTGCATGAAATCGAGAAGCTCGGTGGTGCGCTGAGCAGAAGTCGCGCGATCGAGGCCATACATTCGCCCGACGAAATTGAGAAATTCTGCCCCGGTGAGGCGGCCGAAGAGGGCGAGACCTTCAGGAACAACGCCGATCTGCCGTTTCACGGCCACCGGATTTTCTTCGAGGTCCAGGCCGAGGATGCGAATGCGGCCTTCGGTAGGAGCGAGCAGGCCGGTGAGCATCTTGATGGTAGTGGATTTACCCGCGCCGTTTGGGCCGAGGAATCCGAAGAATTGGCCTGGCGCAACGTTCAACTGGACGTGGTCCACCGCGGTCAACGGACCGAAGCGTCGAGTCAGATTCTCGATCGAAACGGCGGGTGAATCCATGAATCACCGACTCTAGCATACTGGCCGAGAATGCCGGAAGCTGCGCTCAGCGCTGGCCGACGGTCGCGGTAATGCTCCCCGTGCGCGGAAAGAACGCGAGCACGGCAGGCAGTTCGACGCGGAAAACGGCGCCGCCTTCCGGCCGGTTCTCGCACGAAATCCTGCCGCCGTGCTCCTGGATGATTCCGTAGCAGATGCTCAGACCAAGGCCGGAGCCTTTGCCCACGGGCTTGGTCGTGTAGAACGGATCGAAGACGCGCTCGGGCCCAGGGATGCCGGGGCCGGTGTCCGCGAACTCGATGACGACCTCGGCGCGCTCGCGCATCTTCTTGATCGTAAGAATGCCGCCGCCATTCGGCTCCATGGCGTCCACGGCGTTGCTGATAATCTGGAAAAACACCTGAAGCAACTGATTCGGATCGCCGCGCACGGCGGGCAACACTCCTCGATCCTGCGTCTCGATTTTGATGTTTTTGTCGCGCAAATCGAGGGTGCGCAATTGGACCGCTCCGGCGACGATGGCGCTGATATCGAGGAGCTGCTTATCGGCGGGCTTCTGACGCGCAAAACTCAAAAGATTGTTCACCAGCTCGCGCGTCCGGCGCGCCTGATCGCGAATTTTCTCAGCGAGATTTCGCGCGCGCGGACCCGCCGAGGGCTCATCCACGAGCAGCTCGGAATACCCAAGAATCGCGGCGAGAGGATTATTGATCTCGTGCGCCGCCCCTGCAGCAAGCTGCCCCAGCGAGGCCAGCTTTTCGGATTGAATGTACTGGCCCTGGAGGCGCCGCAGATTCTCGAGAGATTGCTGGAGGCTGGTTACGAGCCGCAGCCGCTCTTGATCCACAACATGCTGCCGCAGAAACACCATTGCGGTTCCAGCCACCAATGCGATCAACGTGACGACCAAACGAAATTCGCGAACGGGCGCGGGCGCGTTGCTCATGAACTGGTTCCACGCCGCGAGAATCGGAATGAAAAGAACGCCGGTGATGGCGAGCCACTGCGGCCACTGCGTGCCACCGGCGTGCGCCGGATGCTGGGATTCCGGCACGAGAGACAGCCGATGCGCGGTGACTCCCAGAGTGCCGAGCCACAGAAACATGATCACAGTGGGCAGATTGTAGATACTGCCGGAAGTGAACGTGCCCATCAGGGTCGCCCTGGCTGTCACGACAAATCCCGCTGTGTGAACCAGCGCGATTGCCAGAAGCTGGACGTAAATCCAACGCCAGGCTCCGCGCGAACGGAGGAGGACGTAAATAAGGCCGGTGAGATAGACGATGTTTTCTCCGGAATACGCCTGCCAGCGGCGAATCGTGAATAGATAGTCGTTTGGCGAAGCGGCGACCCAAGGCAGGGCTGTGAACGTGTAGATATAGAGCCAAGTGGTCACGAGGAGCGCGAGATCCAGCAACCCGTATCGCAGCGTCTCGCGCATGCCCCGTGCGTGGGGCTGCAGCGCGACGGCAGCCATGAACGGAACCGGATGCAGGAAATAAACAATGCTTCCGAGATAGGAAAAACGCGAATGCGCGTGCAGGACGAGCTCACGGTACGTCCACGTGAGCGAGCCGATAAGCCAAAGGCCGCATCCCGCCGCGAGCAGAATCCAAAAAGTATTCGTGCGCCGATAGGACGTGTTGGCATTTGAGAGCAAGCCCGCGTTGGCGCCGAGCGGCAAAAGGCAAAGAAGGATGTCGCCAATCGTGGCGCGCGCGGTACCGGGCGGCAGCGAGAGAGAAAGGACGAGAAATCCCCCGCCGATTATGAGCCAGGCGGCAAAGAGGACGGAATTTCGAGAGGACTTGGCCGACGAATCCATTCAAATCCAGCTTACCGTACTTGCATGGCGACGCTGGTTCCGATCGTCGTGGCTAACCGCGAAAACATTACGGGCCTCGAAGTACTTTTGTACTGGAACGGCCGTCCGAGTCGAATCGTGATTCCTATTCCGTCTAGTCAATCGAGGGCCGCCTCGCCGGTCGTCCTCGGACTTTCGCGTGGGACTCCTCACGCACGCCTTGACGCGGCAGGTCCTTTGCAGATGAGATTTCGATTGATTTTCCGAAGAGCTGTTTGCGACGATTACGGCCCGGTCCACACGAACCCGCACTATGCAAGGTGGTCGCGTCATTCGTACAAGGAGACTCTGCAAGCGGCCGGCTGAACGGATTTGAACGGCTGGGCGTCCGGCCGAAACCAATCGGGAACATGAACGTCCACCACGTAACCTGAGTTCACGGCCTGAATCGTATCCTTACGGGAGACCAATCTTGACCTCCTTGCCGACATGCGGAACGATGGACGCCGGCTGTCCGGTTCAACAGCGTTCGGCAGGGCGGCGGACCTTTTGCCGTACGCGGTTCCTCAGCAAGCCCGAAGCGCGTTAGTATTACGGGGCTTTCAACTCAAAGGAGAAATCAGATGGCTGAAGCCAAATCCGATGGAAGCAATAATGAAATTTCCCGCGACCGCCTCGCGGAGCTGTTAAACGAAGACCTCTCGCGCGAATATCAAGCGATCATCGCGTACGTGGTCTATTCGCAGGTGCTCAGCGGCGCCGCCTACATGGACATTGCCGCGCAGCTCGAAATCCACGCCAAGCAGGAGCTCGATCACGCCTTGATCCTCTCGCGGCAGATCGACTATCTCGGCAAAATGCCGGTGGTCACGCCCAAGCCGGTGCGCACGTCGAAAAATGCGAAGGATATGCTTCGCTATGATCTCGATAACGAAAACGAAACCATTCGCAATTACCGCGAACGCATCCCGCAATGTGAAGCCCTGGGAGAATACGCGATGGCGGAACAGATTCGCCAGATCCTGATGCAGGAACAGGATCACCAAATCGACCTGGCCACGGCGCTCGGCGAAGAGGTTCCGGATCTTGGCGGTCCGCAGCGACGCGCGCTGCGCAAGCGCCGCTGACATTGCGCGTGATCGAGAGACCTCATCTGAACCGACTTCGCAATATTTAAGGACGAAGCCGGCGGCCAAGCCTGAGAACGGACATGGCGGCAAAATTCGCAAACAAGATGGTTCTGGTTGCCGGCGGTACGGGTGCATTGGGCCGAGCAATCAGCCTGGCGTTCCTCGAAGAGCTGGCGCACGTTGCCGTGACGTACCGGCGTGAAGAGGAATTCGTCGAGGCGAAGAACGCGGCTGGTTCGCATGCTTCATCGCTGGAAGGCCATGAAGTGGACGCAACGGACGAGGCTGCAACGCGTCAACTCGCTGTGAGTTTGCTCAGGGAATACGGACGGATCGACGTGCTGGTGAATGCGGTGGGCGGCTACGCGGGCGGCGTGCCGCTTTGGGATGTGGATCCGAAGGTATTCGAACAAATGCTGGCGTTGAATGTGCGCTCCGTGTATGCGTTGTCGCGAGCCGTCGTGCCCGTGATGCTGAAACAAAGAAGTGGCGCGATCGTGAACGTCGCGTCGCGGTCGGCCTTCGATCACGCGGCCGGGGCGGCGGCTTACGCGGCGTCGAAGGCTGCGGCCGTTGCGATGATTGATTCATTGGCGGCAGACCTGAAAGGCACGGGCGTGCGCGCGAATTCGATACTTCCGAGCATCATCGATACGCAAGCCAATCGCAAAGCAATGCCAGATGCGGATTATGCAAAATGGCCGAAGGCTGAGGAAATCGCTCGCGTGATTCTGTTTTTGTGCAGCGATGACGGCAAGCTGGTTCACGGCGCGGCCGTGCCGGTATATGGAAACGCGTGAAGAGGATTCGACTGGGCTAAGTCCAGCGGAAATTCCCCGGTTATTCGGTCTCACGACAAGCATTCGTTTCTGCGCTGGAGTTCAATATGTCGATTCGACCCGTCAAGCGACTTATAAAATCCAAGCCGACCCTCGAGGGAGCGGGTGTGCATCTTCGCCGGGCCTTCGGCTTTGGAAATACGAACGACTTCGACCCATTTCTCCTGCTCGATGATTTTCGCAACGATGTTCCGGAGGACTATGTGGCCGGATTCCCATGGCATCCCCATCGAGGAATCGAGACCGTCACATACGTGCTTGCGGGAACCGTTGAGCATGGCGACAGCATGGGCAATCGTGGCGTCATTGCGTCCGGTGACGTGCAGTGGATGACGGCCGGAAGCGGAATCATTCATCAGGAAATGCCCAAGGGCGACCGTACGGGCCGGATGCATGGATTTCAGCTCTGGGCGAATCTTCCGTCGTCGCTGAAGATGACCACGCCGCGCTATCAGGAAGTGAAAGCTTCGGAAATTCCTAAGATTACCGATGACGACGGCACCCACGTTCGAGTCGTCTGCGGAAGTTTCTGGGGAAAGACCGGCCCGGTGGATGGAATTGCAGCCGATCCGATTTACCTGGACGTATCGGTTTCTGCGGGCAAGACGAAAATCCTTCCGGTTGAGACAACGAGGCACGCGTTCGCCTATGTTTTTGGAGGGAGCGGGAAATTCTCCAATGCATCGGGCCCGCTCGCCGTGCCTACGGAGGCGATCAAATGGGCGGATACGAATCCACCCGTCGACGCCGATAACCGATCGCTCATACTTTTCGATCGCGGAGACGAGGTGACTGTGCATGCGGGGGATGACGGAATCCGCTTTCTGCTAGTCTCCGGAAAGCCGCTTGAAGAACCGGTCGCATGGTACGGCCCCATCGTGATGAATACTCAGGAGCAACTGAGACAGGCATTTACGGAATTGAAGGAGGGAAATTTTCTGAAAGACGCTGGCCGGAACTAGAGCCCAGCCGGATGACTTCGACCAACCGGGAATTCTTAGAATTAGCGCAAAGCTTGGCGGATGTGCTACTTTTCACTTCCAACGACGAACGGGCAATCCGCAATAGCGGTCTCGCCCTGGGAACCTATCCGGCAAATGTCTCGGACACGGATCGGATTTTATGCGCACACGAATCTTGCTCGGATTTCTCGTGCTATCGCTATCACCCGCCGCGCGAGCGGTGTTTGCGCAGGATAGCGCCACCAGCCAACCGTTGACGGTTCGCTGCGTTATCGGCCTGACCGATATCAAACAAAATTCCAACGGCCGCTTGTCGATTCAGGACGCTGAGCTGCACTTCGACTCCGGAAAGCATCACTCGGTGGTACCCATCACTTCAATCGAAAATATTTTCATTGGTTCAGAAGTGACAGATGCCGGTGGATTCGTCGGGGAAGCTGCCCGTGACGCTGCTTCAGCCGCGCCGTATGACAGCGGCGCCGCCCTGACTCTCCTGCTGCGGCAAAAAGTTGATGTGCTGACGGTGAGTTATCGTGATTCGAATGGGGGCCTGCACGCCGCGATATTCGCATTGCCGAGAGACCGCGCCCAACAATTCAGCGCGGACCTTGTGAAGCAAGGGGCGCGGTCAGGCGCCAGCACCGACCCCCCGATGAGTGAAACGCATGCGTCACAAACCAGAGGTGCTGCTCCCGCGATCGCTCCCGCTTCGAATCCGTCCGTGGACAGCAGCAAGCCGGCGATTCTCGTCGAACCGGTCGTTGCGTTAGACGCCAAAATTCCTGCCGAATTCCGCCTGGCCATCTACGAAAGCCTTGTTGATCGCATCAGGCTCAGCGGCCTTTACAGCCAGGTTTATCGCAGCGGAGATCGCTCGGCCGCCAACAATCCAAACGTCCAGACGCTGCTGACCGAAGTGGAACGATTCAAAAAGGGCAGCCAGACGGCTCGCGAACTCCTCGTCGTTGTCGGCGAAACACGAGTGGCGCTGTACGTGAAGTTGATTCGGCCCGACGGTGACCCGATCGTCAGTCAGACAGTTGTGGGCAAGGTGCGCTTCTTCGGCGAAAACCTCGGCGTGACTCGCGATGCCGCGAGACGTATCGTCAAAATCCTCCACAAGAATTCGCATACGCCTCCCAAGAGCGTTTCGTAGCGTCTGTATGAGTATTTGGCGCGACTTTGGACGCTCTCTGCAGGGTGTAAGTCCGGAGATGGTCGCTCCCTCATGCCTGCGCTACTAGCCTCTCACCAAACGAAATGACGCACCCGTGAAACCACCCAGCGACGCAGCTGTAATCGAATCGGGCCGTGCTTCCGTTCCCTGTTCGATAGCGGCGCGGCGATGGATTCTCGCAGCGACGATCCTTGGCTCGAGCCTGGCATTCATTGACAGCACCGTCGTGAACGTGGCCCTGCCGGCTCTTCAGACTAAACTTGGGGGCACGGTAACCGACATCCAGTGGGTTGTTGAGTCATATGGACTGGTTCTTGGCGCCTTGATTCTGGTGGGAGGTTCGCTGGGCGATCTGTATGGCCGAAAACGAATCTTCGTAATCGGTGTGGCAATTTTCGCGGTTGCGTCGATCGGTTGCGGACTGGCTCCGAACATTCACACATTAGTATTCGCGAGGGCCATTCAAGGGTTGGGTGCGGCATTTCTCGTCCCTGGCAGCTTGTCAATCCTGAGCGCGTCGTTCGATGAGAAAGACCGAGGCCGCGCGATCGGGACGTGGTCCGGCTTCTCTGCGATCACAACAGCCGTCGGGCCAGTTCTGGGCGGCTGGTTAATCCAGAACGCTTCCTGGCGATGGGCGTTCTTCCTCAATGTACCGATCGCGGCCGCGGTAATGGCGCTTTCGCTGTGGCGAGTTCCCGAGAGCAAGTCCGACGAAACAGGAAAAATCGATTGGACGGGGGCGTTCATCGTAACGCTTGGTTTGGGTGGCTTAGCGTACGGATTCATTGAATCGACGAGTCTGGGCTGGAGCAATCCATACATTTGGGGAGCATTGATTGCGGGCATCGCGTTGCTGATCGCATTTTTCTTCGTCGAGTCTCGCGTTGAACTTCCAATGGTTCCCCTGGGACTCTTCCGATCTCGAAATTTCAGCGGCGCCAACCTACTGACGCTGTTCCTCTATGCCGCCCTCGGAATCTTTTTCTTCTTATATCCATTGGACCTGATTCAGATACAACATTATTCGGCAACGGCCGCAGGGGCCGCTGGACTTCCTCTTATCCTGCTGATGTTCCTGATGTCGCGCTGGTCGGGCGGACTCGTCGCTCGCTACGGGCCCAGGCGGCCGCTGGTTATCGGCCCAGTGATAGCGGCGGCGGGATTTCTCCTTTTCGCGGCGCCATCAGCCGGCGGAAGCTACTGGCACACGTTTTTCCCCGCGTTTGTGGTGCTCGGTTTCGGACTGGCCGTCAGCGTCGCTCCTTTGACGACGGTGGTCATGAACGCAGTCGACCAGGAACGGGCCGGAACGGCTTCCGGAATCAACAACGCGGTCGCGCGAGTCGCGGGACTCCTTGCGATTGCTGTCCTCGGGGTCGCGATGACCGCCGCGTTCGCCTTTCAGTTAAATCGCAGCTTACGGGGTTTGGCAATCCCCACTTCGGCGATGCACGATATTCAATCGAACGAGATCAGGCTCGCTGCAATAGACGTTCCGGCAGGGATCGATCCGAACCTGGCCGGCGCGATCCGGATTTCGATCGAGCGGGCGTTCGTATTCGGATTCCGATTCATAATGCTGATTTGTGCAGTCCTGTCGATCGCGAGCGCCGCGTTCGCCTGGAGGATGATTTCCAGAACGAATCTCAACAATCAAAACGCGTTCGGGTAGTCGCGTTAGCCGGGCGGACTGGACGAAGACTGGTTTTGTGAAGGCGCCGCGGTAAATTCGGCCGGCAGATCGCGAGAAATCTCTTGCGTTCCGCGATAGCGGATGTCATTTTCGCGCGGGAGAAAAACCGTGTGCTTTTCCGCAACAGCAAACTTTGTCGGCAGCACTGCGCTGGCTGGAGTCGGAATCGTCACGCTGACGAAGGTGAAGCACCGGCGCGAATTGCTTTTTGCGGCGCTGCCCACTCTCTTCGCGGTTCATCAGTTCATCGAGGGATTCGTTTGGCTGGGATTGGATGGCATTCTTTCGCCCGCGGTGGCGCACGACATGGGTGCGGCGTTCATGCTGTACGCGCAAGGGCTTCTGCCGTTTTTGCTGCCTCTGAGCGTTTGGCTTTTTGAGCCGACCTCGAACAGCCGCAGGCGCATGCTGCCCTTCCTCGCGATAGGAGGGGCGACAGCGCTTTATATTTTGTGGGCGTTGACGGCGTACCCAACGCAGGTCTACGTTCGATCGAACAGTATTGTGTACATCAATCAAGCGACAAACAATACGGTGGTCGCCGTGTTTTATGTGATTGCAACTTGCGGTTCACTGTTTTTCTCTAAGATCAGGGACATGGTGATCTTCGGCTGGGCAAACCTGGTGATTCTTCTGATTGTGATGGCGTTCAAGCGGTATGCGTTTACGTCGCTTTGGTGCGCGTATGCAGCGATCGCCAGTGTAATCATCCTGGCCTATTTCTGGAGAAGCAGCGCGCACCGGCCATTCGTTTACGCGTAGTGGTTGTAAAGCTCGGTTGGAAACGATGCGGGCGTAGAGCGGCGCAAACGCGGGTCAAGAGAACCGTGCCCGGCCGAAACGGAGAGACGACGAAATGATGGTGATGCTTGTTCTTCCGGTATTTGTTCTCATCGTGCTTGTCGGGAGTCTCCCGATTTGGCCACACAGCAAGAAATGGGGGTTCTACCCCGTTGGCATCGTGAGCGCAATTATCCTGATTGTCTTGTTTTTAGTTTGGACGGGACGATTGTGATAGAGGAGCCTTCGCTTCGGATCTGTACATCGGTGAGTTACCGGCGCGAAGTCCTGTAGCTGAATAGTTTCTGGCATCCCTTTCGGAGAAAACCGCCGATGACCGGGATGTGGTGGTTGCCCTTCTCGAAGACGAGACGGCAGGGGATGAGACAGGCTCGCCACTTGTAGTCTTCCGTACCGCACTTCCTGCCATACGCAGCTATGTCCTCTTGGGAAACACCGTATACAACCGCCCCAATTCTGGACCACACGCAGGCGCCAGCGCACATGGCGCACGGTTCATGCGTGGAGTAGAGGACGAAATCGGGCAGATAGCGGCCATAGCCGCTCGATACGTACTTGAGCGTTTCCAACTCTACGTGCTTGATACTTGACCCCGAAGTTTTGACGCGATTACCGGCGCTGGCAATCACTACCTCGCGCCTGCCGATAAGTTGTGTGATGACCGCGCCAATCGGATAGTCGCCGCGATCGCCGGCGCGCTTGGCCTCGTCGATGGCTAGCTCCATGAACTTCGTTTTCGGCTTGTAAGAGGCTGGGATCATGCAATCAGATTATATCGATTTGGCGCGAGTGTCTTTAAGGATAGGCGTGGGTGTTCGTTTCCGCATTACGTCGACGATATTCGGCAGAAGCTATCGGTAGAGGATAGCAACCACGCGCTGGCGACGGCGCAGCGCAGGCGATCCAGCCAGTTTTACGCGGTCGCGCCAACCGCGGCGTCCGCGATCAGTTTGGCGGCTTCCGTGGGATGCGAAACGAGCGACGCGTGGCTTGAGGGAACTGTGACAACCGTCGCGTGCATCCGATCCGCCATGAAACGCTGCAATTCAGGATTGACCATGCGATCGTTCGTCGAAAGCAGAAACCGGGAAGGCTTCGATTTCCACGCGGGGCTGGCAACGGGCACGCCGAAGCACATTTTTTTCGATAGTGGCTTCTGAACCACTGCCATGATTTCAGCTTGAGCAGGATCAACATCTTGAGCGAACATTTCGGCAAACTTGTCCCGTTCAAGCGATAGAAAACCATCGTCATCAAGACGGACGATGGATACCCTCCGGTCCGTAGGAAGAGACGTAGACTAATCCAACGACATTTGGCGCATTGCCCGCCTCGGTTATGACGAAGCCAGCGTAGGAGTGACCCGCGAGAATGGTTGGCCCATTTTGCTTGGCCAGCGCCCGGCGTGTGGTTGCGACGTCATCCGCCAGAGACGTAAGAGGAATTTGTACTGCCGTGACGTAAAGTCCCCTGGCTTCCAGCGTGGGAATGACTCTGCTCCAACTGGTGCCGTCGGCCCACGCCCCATGGACGAGCACAACGTTTCTTGCCGTCGAAGGAATGGCCCGCAGTGCCGGTTCCGCTGCGAGCTCGCCGGTGGGTGACAATAAAAATCCGGCGCCCGCGGCGAGCGCGGCCTTTCCGAAATACCGACGCGATATTTTGGCGAAGGGCTCCGAAGCACGGGCGATTTCATGGGTTCTGGTGCGCAGACCGGAATCAACCTGGTCCGATCGTTGATTTTTTGTCGTCGTCATGGCGTTTCCCGCTGCGCTAGAAACTCATCTTCCTCGGCACGGTGGAGCTGGAGTTTCCGCAGAGGCGCCCATTTTGATGTAAGAGGCCCGTCGAGTAAATGCCCTCGAGCGCTTTGAAGGGAAACCGCAAGCCAGATCTGAAAGTTTAGGAAGATTTCAGGCGGGTATGGAAAGGCGGACGCAGTCGAATTTGCTACCTGGTTGCGACGATTTGGTGAAACATCGTCACAGCATTGTCTCCGAACGTGGCTTTGTATTTGGCGTACTGGCGAAAATCCAGGAACTTCGGCTCCTGCACTTTTTGACGGATTTCCTCTTCGATTGCTCCTTGCTTTGCAAGCTGTTGAACTTGTGCATAAAGATCGACCATGTAATCGCGAAAGCGCTGGACCGTTTGCTTTGTGCCGACTTCGAAGTGCCCCGGAACGAAGTGATCCGCGGGCAGCGCCAGAATTTGATCGAGGTCCTCAATCCAATGTGCCGCACTTCCTTCGTCCATCGCGGGCACGGAGTTCGTCAGATAGAGATCGCCGGTGGCAACACTGCGCTCCCTGGGGAAGTACACATAGACGTCGCCCATGGTGTGAGCCGGCCAGGCGGCAACGATTTCAACCGGCTCGTCACCCAGAAAGACAGTGAGTTTCTGCGTAAACGTCTCTGTGGCGGGCCGGAAGACAAATTCAGAACCGGGAGTCTTGGCGGCACCGGCTTTCGATATCGCTGCGGCAACGGCGATGGTCTTCTCTCGCGTGAAGGGAGACGAAATCACGGTTGCCTCGGGGCCGACAACACCATTCCCGCCCTGATGGTCCGGGTGGTAGTGCGTATTCACGATGTAAGTGATAGGAAGCTGCGAAATTTTGCGGATTTCACGAAGGAGCTTTTCACCTTCGGTGCGATTGAGGCCCGTATCGACCACCAGGATGCCCGACGGTCCCACCAGAAACGTCGAGTTCGCACTGCCGTCGTTGTCGGAAACGTAGGCGTAAAGATTTGCGCCGAGAGATTGGACGGTGGGACCAGGCGCCGCAGAAAATGCCAAGAGCGCGACGCCAAGAAGCGCGAGGAGCGCCGTACAAGTGGGATTCTGGAGGACGCCGGACATTAAAAAGTTCTTCATGGTGACCGCCACGTTCCAGTAACGCAGAACGCACTGGGGAATTGAGATCGAGTGGGCGGCTCCGGCTCGAATTCGCGTCAGAGCCGCCCACAACAGACGCTAGAAAAGAAACTTCAATCCAAACTGAATCAGCCGCGGACCGCCCGAACCAAGTCCGACGTTATACTGCGCCACGTCCGGCGTCTGATAGAGCGCGCCAAACGACGGCGAAGTGAGAACGTTGTTCGGCAACGCGAAGTTCGGATGGTTCAAAATGTTAAAGAACTCCGCGCGGAATTGCATATTCACGCGTTCGGTGATTTCCGTATTTTTCAACAGAGCGAAATCGACGTTCGTGAATCCCGGTCCGATGACGATGTTGCGGCCTGAGTCTCCAAAGGTAAGCGGAGCATTCAGTGAGAAATCCGCGGTGTTGAAATATTCCTGCACCGTATGCGGACCGACGTTCGGGTTGCCCGTCACATTCGCGCGGTCGTCTCCCAGTCCAGTGCTGCTTTCATCCACTCCGGTCAGCACCGAAAACGGCTGGCCGGTTTGCGCGGTGACGATGCCGCTAATCTGCCAGCCATTCCCCACCCGGTCTGGAATCGCTGTCCATAACGTCTTCATGCTCGGGAAGCTGTAAATGTAATTGAAGACAAAGCGGTGCCGAATGTCGAAGTCGGAAAGGCCCTTCTCGGCGGCGGTGTCGTAGTTATTTTGCGGGAAGATGGTCGAACCGTTCGCGCCGGAGCCGAAAAAGTCGGATGCGCCGTCAATGGACTTCGCATAGGTGTACGCGACTCCGAGAGTAAGGCCGCGGCTGAATTTCTTGTCGAGCTTGGCTTGAAGTGAGTTGTAAGCCGAGCTCATCGAGTCTTCTGCTTCAAAGATCTGCGCGAAACCGAAGTATGGCCCTCGCACAATGGTCGGCATCAACGCGATGTTCTGGGAAAGGAATGTGGCCACCGGGGGAGGAATTCCGAGCAGTTCCATTCGCGTGATGACGTCCGGAGAAAGTGTATTGATTTGCGCCTGCGTGATATACGCCTGGTCGATTTGCCGGAATCGCGGCAAATGCGTTCCGGTCGACCCGACATAGGCAACGTCAAGCAGAATCTTCTCCGGCAATTGGCGTTGAACGTCCAGGTTCCACGCCTGCGAGTACGGCGTTTGGAGAGTTGCAGGCGTGATGGTGAGTACGGGGAAGCCGGAGGCTCCAAATGACTGCGGGAACGCGGGCGAGGAGACGTAGTAGTCGGGCAAGTATGGCGGATTCAACATCACGTTTCCGGGAATGTTCCCGAATACCGTGTCGTAGAAAATGCCATATCCGGCGCGAAGCACAGTCTCCTGAGACTTGCCGAGCGACCACGCAAGGCCGATGCGCGGCGCAAAATTAGTGTGGTCGCCATCGTAGAGTCCGCCAAGCTGGCTCTGCGTGGCGATGCCGGATGCCTGGAGCACGGCTAAATCGGTTTGCGACGCCGTGGGCGAAAGATAGGTGGTGTAGAGGTTGGGACGCCACGTGGTCGAGCGATTTGTCGCGTCGTGGAGGACCGTGTTTAGCTCATAGCGGAGCCCGTAGCTGAGCGTCAGGTTCGGCCGCAGCTTGAACGTGTCCTGAGCGAAAAAGTCGTAGCTCGTGGTTCGATAGCTGCGTCCGGAGTTGCCGACGAACTGAAGCGAGGAGCTAGGCAGGCCCTCCGCAAAATCTAGCAATGGGCTCGGGATACCTTGCGGATTCTCGGATCCCGTGAACCCGAGCTGACCATTGAAGTAAAGATCGTAGACGCGGTTATCGCGGATATTGCGAACCTCGCCGCCGAATTTCCAGTCATGACGCGCGGTGATGTGGGAGTAATTGTCCACCCACTGCAGCGTATTGATCCAATTGCCCGCCGGATTGTTTCCCGACGCGCCGAGATTGGACGTTGATTCCACGCCGGAAACCAGGCCGCCGGAAAACGTGATATTGGGCATGTCGCCGAGGCCCATCGGAGAGTTGGCCGCCCATCCGGTATTAAATCCGTAGGTGGCAGCTTGCGGTCCGGTTTGGTTGTACGTGAAGCCCGTCACGCGGGTGTAGCCGAAACGAAATTCGTTAAGCGTGTTGGGAGTGATAAACCAGGTGTGTCCGAGGGAAGCCAGTTGAGTCGTTTCCGAATCCTGGACTCCATAGCCCGGGACGTCCGTGACGCCCTGGCCCGGCTGAAACGGATAGAAAATCGACGCGCCGGTGTAGCTGTAGCGAGCCGTCAGAAGCCCGTTCGAGAGGTGATGATCCACTTTCATCATGTACTGGTTCGTGCTGTTCGTCAGATTCGGCGAGGAAACAAAATTACCGCCAGACTCATCCGTATTCGCCGGGGGAAAGAGCTGGAAGAGCTGCGCGCTCGTGGGGTTCACAGCGACCGTAACCGTTTGTCCATTCGCAGGATTAATGAACGTGCCGGCTCTTTCCGCGGCCGTGGGGACATTGGTCAGCTCCGTGATGCCGGCGACCTGTCGAAATCCTTCATAGTTGCCGAAGAAGAAGGTCTTGTCTTTGTGGATCGGCCCGCCGAGAGTGGCGCCGAATTGATTCAATCGCAGTGCGGGGGCGCTGAAGGCCGGATCGGCAAAGAAGTTTCGAGCGTCGAGATCATTGTTTCGGAAAAACTCGTACGCCGATCCGTGTAGCTGATTCGTTCCTGACTTTGTCACCAGGTTGACAATCGATCCGCTGCTCCGGCCGTACTCGGCGGCATAGTTGTTTGTCTGGACTTGAAATTCCTGAATCGAATCGATGGACGGCAATTGCGCCACGCTGCCCGCTTCGTAGTTATTATTGTCGATGCCGTCGACCATGAAATTATTCGACGTTGAGCGCTGCCCGTTCGACGAATATCCGGAAATGCCGCCTTCGCCGCCCTGCTGGCCTCCGCCGCCTCCCGACGCTGAAACACCCGCATTAAGCAAGGCCAATTGCGCAAAGTTGCGGCCATTGAGCGGAAGTGTGGTGACTTGGGCTTCCTCGATGACGCCGCCAAGGTGCGCCGACTCGGTGTCCGTCAGGGTTACATTGCTTTCTACGGTCACGGTCTGTGACGCTTGCGCGACTGCGAGGTTAACGTCGACGGTGGTTGCATTGGCCACCAGCACTTCGACGTGGCCCACTTTCCCTACCGCGAATCCAGCTTTCTCTGCGGAGAGCGTATACGTGCCGGTTGGGAGCGCTGGAAACCGGAAGAAACCGACGTCGGTAGTCGTCTGTGTCCGGACCAGCCCCGTATCGGCGCTGGTGATCGTGACGGTCGAGCCCGGAACAGCGGCCCCTTGCGCGTCACGGACTGTGCCGACGATCTCGCCTGTGGTTGTCTGGGCCGCTGCCGCGCCCGCCAGCAACATTAGAAGCGCTACTAAAGCGAAAAGCCTGCGAGTCATGACCGATTCCTCCTGGTGTTCAAAATCCCTCGCTCCGAGACGTGGCCAGCCGCGCCGCTGGCCAGAACCGTGGCGTATCTCTTTCTCATGGGGTGGTGGTCACTTCGCCGTATTGAAATTATCTTTGTAAACTGTGCCGCCCTTCATCACGAAGTCGACGTGTTGCAGAATCGTGATATCGGAAATCGGATCGCCATTGACGGCGACGATGTCGGCGAAGTGACCGGGCTCAATCGCGCCGATCTTGTCGCTCCAGCCCATCAGATCCGCCGCATTCACCGTTCCTGCTTGCAGGGATTGCACTGGCGTGAGTCCCAACTGAACCATCGACCAGAATTCTCCCGCGTTCAGTCCATGCGGATAGACACCCGCATCGGTACCGAGCGCGACTTTTACGCCCTCCTTGTATGCGCGCGCAACATTTTGTTTCGCGGCCGGGATGATGATGGCGACCTTGGCGATAACCCAGGGCGGGAGATGCAGGCTGTCCTCGTTCTTCTCGTACCAAAACAAGGGATATGTCGTCGCCGAGAGATACGTTCCGTGCTCTTTCATGAGCTGGATGCCTTCTTCATCGATGAAAATTCCGTGTTCGATCGAGTCAACGCCGGCGCGTACGGCATCCTTGATGGAGATCGCTGAATGCGCGTGCGTCGCGACTTTCCGGCCCAGCCGGTGCGCTTCGGCGATCAGCGCCTGCATTTCTTCGGGGCTGTACTGTTCAAGCAGCGGATTGTCGCCCTTGGACATGGTTCCGCCCGACGCGGCGAATTTAATGACGTCAGCACCGTATTTAATGTTTTCCCGTACTTTCGCCATGACCGCGGGAATGCCGTCGGCGACTCCATCCGACGAAATATGGAATTCGAATGGAAGAAGATTGTCGTCGCCATGCCCGCCGGTAATGCTGATCATCGGACCCGAGACTTGCATTCTTGGCCCGATAACATCGCCGTCATCAATCGCATCGCGGAGTGCAACGTCGGCAAATCCCCCCGCGCCGACGTTGCGCACGGTCGTAAATCCCGCCAGCAGCGTGACCCGCGCATTTCGCGCGCCAATCAACGCGTGCCGCGGGACGGAGACTCCGAGCGCGTTGTAGCCTGCCGCGCCCGCCTGCGCCGTCAAATGGGTGTGAACGTCAATGAAGCCGGGGAGGACCGTAGCTTTGCGGAGATCGATTTCATGCGCGCCCGATGGGACCGGCAATCCGGGACCGACCTTTTCGATTTTTTCGCCCCGGATCAGAATGTCCTGGTTCTCGATCATGCGCCCGGCATGGGCGTCAAAAAGTTTCCCGGCGTGCACGACGATCACTTCAGACGCGGGTTTTTCCTGCGCGAATGCCGCGGGCGTGCCAGCGTATAGCGCCGCCAGCAACATCAGGCTCAAAATTTCTGTCCAAGCTCGGAAGCCAAAAAATCTCTTCATCGCGTTTCCTTTGCGTGCGTCCGATCCGCACTGAAACCGCTTGAGTGCAGAGGTTGAAAATCGCTGTCAGGCTCGAGGATCAAATTGGGCGCAAGAGCGGAAGAAGGCGGCGATGCGAGAATCAGCTCGGCGGAAGCTTGCACCCGCCGCCTCCGTCCTTCGGCGGAAAAAAGAGGAACCGAAATACATGATCGAGCGCGCAACAAATTTTGCTCTCAGGCCGTGGCCATCGGAAGTGCGTTGGCGCCCACACCCAAAGCGCCGCTTTATCGCGGGAACCGTAGCGTGAGCCTGCATACATGTCAAGTACATATTGCATACCAAATCGATGTCGATTGAGAACTCGTTCATAACACGAGACACGGTGGGTAAAAACAGGCCGAATCCTTTAGACTATCGGCGGCGAGAGGCAACTCCTGCTCTCGTCGTCTCATCGACCAAATGGTCGCAGGAACTTTCACAGCAAAACCAGGAGAGTTTATAAATTCAGTGAAGACCAGACACCTTCAGAGATCAGCCAGTGTGGCAGCGCTTATTATGGCCCTTGGTTCCTACTTCGTCCCCGTAAGCGCTCAAAAGCTCACGATCAAGATTCCTCCGACGAAAATTTTTCTGAAGGTCAAAGATCAGCCGGTTGCGATCACGGCGTCTGGCGTGGTTTCAATGCTAACGCAAGAAAGGAACCTCACCGTTTTTGCCCTCGAACTGGACGCCGATCTATCCGATCTCCAGCGAAATATCACTCCGCTCTTGAGCGAGCAACTGGACAAGGACGACCACTGTGGCGACCGGATAACCATCCAGCGCGCCACGATGGTTCCTGCGCCGCCCGCAAGCCTCACGACGGTTGAGCTCCACTATGAACGCTGGGGATGCGCAAAGGTGTTCGGGAAGGAGCAGGCAAAAAAGCTGATTGGCGGCAACGCGCTCGTGCAAGTAAAACTCACTCCCGCCATTGATAAAGAGAATGGGGAGCTTCGCCTCGAGCCAGAGATTGGCGAGATTCAAGCCGATGGGTCACTGGGGGATTTGCTTCGTTCGGGCTCTCTCGGCGACATGCTTCGTGAGAAGATCCGCGCATCCATCCTGGACGCGATGCGGAAGGGCACGAACTTAAGCGCGACGCTTCCCCCGGCCATTCAGGGTAACGTGAGCATTCAGACTGCGCAGTTCAGGGACGAGGGCTCTGGACGACTTGTTGCAGTTCTGGGCGGCCAAGCTCGCATCAACAATGAACAGATTCAGGCGCTCTCTCAGCAAGTAAAGGAACGCGCCGCTTCCATCCACTGACAACTCCGGCCAGAAATGGTAGGAATAAAGTCCCGAATCCAGTTCAAAAGCTGGCGAGAGTATTTGTTACCGCGCGAGGAGGATGTGCGATGGAGCCCGATCTGAAGACCGAGGCTAAAGTGGCGCGCGTCGTCGCGCAGCCAGTGGCCGCTCCGCTCTCTCGCGCCGCCATATTTCTGGTCGTTGCGCAAAAGCCGGGGCCCGAGAGTCGCGCGGCCCTGCGGTCGTTCTGCGGAGATCTCGGCGGGCTGTTCCGCGCGGTTGAATTTCGCAACATCGAAGCGGGCCTATCCTGCGTGATGGGAATCGGATCCGACGCGTGGGACCGGCTTTTCGGGCCGCCGCGGCCGGCGGAGCTGCACCCGTTCCGCGAGATTTCCGCCGCTAATCGCCATGCGGTCTCCACGCCCGGGGACTTGCTCTTCCACATCCGTGCGAAACACATGGATCTATGCTTCGAGCTTGCGACGCAGATCATGGCGCGCATCGGCAGTGCCGTTTCTCCCGTGGACGAAGTGCACGGCTTCCGAAGCTTTGACGACCGCGATCTCGTCGGTTTCGTCGATGGGACAGAAAATCCGAGAGGCGAAGAGGTGATCGACGCCGTCCTCATCGGCGAGGAGGATGCTGGTTTCGCCGGAGGCAGCTACGTCATTACGCAGAAGTATCTCCACGACCTGAACGGTTGGAATGCGCTATCCACCGAAGCGCAGGAACGAATCATCGGCCGCAAGAAGCTGTCGGATATCGAACTGGACGCATCGATCAAGCCAACCTCATCGCACAGCTCGCTCACTACGATTGTGGAAAACGGGAAAGAGATCAAAATCTTGCGCGACAACATGCCCTTCGGCCGGGCGGCGAACGCTGAGTTTGGCACCTATTTCATCGGCTACAGCCGCTCGCCTCGCACGATCGAGCAGATGCTTGAGAATATGTTCGTCGGGCGGCCGCCCGGCAACTACGATCGCTTGCTCGATTTCAGCCGCGCCGTCACTGGCAATCTATTCTTTGTGCCGTCCGCGACATTTCTTGAGAGCGTAACCGAGGACTAGCTGGAGATAGCGGCGCCGCAGCCAAACGAGTTGTGGGCCCGTGAGGCGATCGGCAGAATGCGAATGGCATGGAATTCAAGTCCGAGAAGATCGAGCCGATGATGCCCGGAAGAGGGCGCTCGAGTAGACTCTCTCACTCGCCCTGGCACAAAAACTCCATCAGGTCATGGTTGCGTATCGTGTGGCATTGCGCAGAGGCCCTCGCTGAGGGGATTTTCCCTTGGAAGTTGGATGATCGATCTCTGTGACCTGCGTCACACCCAGGAGTGACCGCTGTCATTCCGAATTATTCTCTAAGGGATTTAACCTTATTTCATGCAGGGATGAACATCCTGCGAATGTTGTTCGGGGGACGGCAATGAACGCACAAATGAACGCACCAGCTTTGGATACGAAGAGCCTCTTGCGTGTGAAGAATATCCTTTACGCGACAGATCTCTCTTTCGCCTCGGAACGGGCGCTGCCATTCGCACACGAAATCGCGCGTCGCTACGGGGCAATGGTACACGTCGTCCACGCGATCCAGCCGGACGTGTCCCCGTTCGTGCCCCCAACGGAATGGCCGAGGATGGCAGAGGACGAAGAGGTATTCCGACAAGAGAGTATGGCGGACCTCGAAGAATCACTGAAGGACGTTCCGCACGAACTCATCTTCACGCCGGGGGACGTCGCGGAGGTTCTCAGCGAAGCCATTCAGAAAACGAAAAGCGATCTCCTCGTAATGAGCACGCACGGGCGGACTGGAGTGCGGACGGCACTCGTCGGCTCGATGGCGGAGAAAATGTTCAGGCGCGCAACCTGTCCGGTACTTACGGTGGGACCAGGAGTCATCGCGAAACAGAGGAGCTCGGGCGGGCTGAATCGAATTCTTTATGCTACTGATTTCAGCGTGGAATCGCTGGCGGCTGCCCCCTTTGCTATTTCACTGGCTTGCGAACATCGCGCCCATTTGATTCTTCTACATTGCATGGACCACGACAGCGATACCTTTGAAGGGATGCGACGCACGCTGGCGGACCTGGTCCCCTACGGAGTGGAATTGAGAGAGGAACCTGTCTGCATCGTGGCGCGCGTCAAACCCGTCGAGAAAATCCTGACGGTGGCTGAAGAGCATGGCGTGGATCTGATCGTTCTCGGAATTCGTGGCGCGAAAGATGGGCAGAGCGAGGCAGCGCAGATGCTTCATCCAGGCGTCTTCCGGATCGTGACCGAAGCGAAATGCCCGGTTTTGACTGTGCGCGGCTGACACACTGAAGCGATTCTGACAAATCGCGAAGTTCTCCACTCGAGCGAAGCGTCCGTATCCTCCAGGCCTCGGACCTTTATCGCAATCGTAGATGTCGTCGTAGAAGTGCACGAATTCGCCCGTCTGTGCATCCACCACTGAATTTCCAAACGACCGATAGGATGATCTGAACGGATTCCAGCAGTTTAGGGCGTTGGCAGACGCAGAGCCATTCCCGTCCATGCGCACAATTGTTCAGCGTTGCGTAATCAAGTTGAAATCATCTAATGCTATATATGTTGCGGGAGATCTACAGCACGCAGGCTTTCGGAGCAGTGAGGTAAGTCATGAATATCAGTCCGCTGGCCGGAAAACCGGCTCCCGCCTCGATCCTGGCCAATATCCCCAAACTCGTCACGGCGTATTACGTCATTCAGCCCGACCCAAGCAATCCCAATCAACGCGTTGCCTTTGGCACCTCCGGCCACCGGGGTTCATCCTTGGATGGAGCGTTCAACGAGTGGCACATTCTGTCAATCACACAGGCGATTTGCGATTACCGCAAAACGCAGAATATCGACGGCCCGCTCTTCCTCGGCATGGACACCCACGCGCTTTCCGAGCCTGCCTTCGCCAGCGCTCTCGAGGTCCTCACAGCCAACAATGTGGAGGCGAGAATCGCGGAGAGCAGTCCGTACACGCCAACTCCCGTCATCTCGCATGCCATTCTCACGTACAACGCCGCGCGGAAGACGGGACTCGCCGACGGCATCGTCATCACGCCATCTCACAATCCTCCCGAGGACGGAGGTTTCAAATACGATCCGCCCCACGGCGGCCCTGCAGAGGAACACATCACCAATTGGATCGAATCGAAAGCGAATGAATTTCTCCGTAACGCCCTGGCGGGCGTCAAGCGAATGCCTTTCTTGAATGCGCTACGATCCACCACGACGCGCAAGTACGACTATTTGCAGGCATATGTAAACGATCTCGATAGTGTCGTCGACATGACGGCGATTCGCGACGCCAAGCTAACCATCGGCGTTGATCCGCTCGGCGGCGCCGGAATTCATTACTGGCCGCGAATCGCGGAGCGTTACGGAATAGACCTTACTGTCGTGAACGAATCCATCGATCCGACATTTCGATTTATGACCGTGGATTGGGACGGAAGGATTCGCACGGATCCATCTTCTCCCTACGCCATGCAGAGGCTCATCGGCCTTAAGGATCGGTTTGATATCGCCGTCGCTTGCGATACCGATCATGATCGCCACGGTATTGTTACCAAAAGCTCAGGTTTGTTGCCTCCCAACCACTACCTTTCAGTCTGCGTCTCCTACTTGTTCGCGAATCGGGAGAAGTGGGGCAAAGACGTTGCGGTTGGCAAGACCGTGGTGAGCAGCAGCATGATCGATCGCGTCGCCGCAAGTATTCAACGTCAGCTTTACGAAGTGCCGGTCGGTTTCAAGTGGTTCGTCCAGGGCTTTCTGGAAGGCAAGCTGGGCTTTGCTGGTGAGGAGAGCGCCGGCTCGTCGTTTCTGCGCCGAAGCGGCCATGTTTGGACAACGGACAAAGACGGAATCATCGCGAGTCTCCTCGCAGCGGAAATCACGGCCCGCGTCGGACAGGATCCAGGCGAAATATATCGCGGACTCACTCAACAAATGGGGGATCCGCTTTACGAACGCATCGAGGCCCCGGCCACGCACGAACAGAAGCTGGTTTTGGAGAAGTTGTCGCCTTCTGATATACGAGCCACGGAATTGGCAGGTGAAAAAATTCAGCAGATTCTCACAAAAGCACCGGGAAACGGGGCACCAATCGGCGGCGTAAAGGTAATCGCGCAAAACGGCTGGTTTGCCGCGCGGCCCTCGGGTACCGAGGAAATCTACAAGATCTATGCCGAGAGCTTTCTCGGACAGACCCACCTCCAGAAAATCGAAAATGAGGCACAGTCGATAGTTAGTGAATCGCTCGCGCGGAGCGCGGCAACCGCCGCTGGCAGTTAGGCGCAGCAAGGAGTTCTCCATGAGCAGTCCCGCATTCAGCGACCGCCGGGTCGAAAATGCCTTTCCGGAAGCCCTCACTGAGTTGGCGTTGGATCTGCGCTGGTCTTTCAATCATTCCGCAGACAAGCTATGGGAGCGGCTCGATCCGGAACTTTGGCATCTGACGCACAATCCATGGGTCGTTTTGCAAACCGTTCCTCGCGAGAGACTCCAGACTGTTGCCGCGGACCCGGCAATCCAGGAGCTTCTGGCTGATCTGCAACAGGAAAGACGCGAAGCAGAAAAACCGGACGCCTGGTTCCAAATAGCTCATCCGAATTCGCATCTACGAACCGTCGCATACTTCTCGATGGAGTTCATGCTTAGCGAGGCTCTGCCCATCTACTCGGGCGGGCTTGGGAACGTTGCCGGCGATCAACTGAAGGCAGCAAGCAATCTGGGTGTCCCCGTGACTGCTGTAGGCCTACTCTACCAGCAAGGGTATTTTCGCCAGGTCATTAACCTGGACGGCCAGCAGGAAGCGCTCTACCCCTACAATGATCCCGGCCAACTACCGATCCAACCCTTGCGCCAACCAAATGGCGAATGGCTTCGCTTCACGCTCGATTTTCCCGGAGCCAAACTTTGGATTCGCACGTGGCAGGTCCAGGTGGGCCGATCAAAATTGTATCTGCTTGACACAAACGATCCTGCGAACCTCCCTGTATATCGCGGCATCACCAGTGAATTGTACGGCGGCGGTCCGGAGTTGCGCTTAAAGCAGGAGCTGGTCCTCGGAATTGGCGGATGGCGGCTTCTTAAAGCTATCGGTTTGCAGCCGGAAGTCTGCCATTTGAACGAAGGTCACGCGGCGTTCGCGGTGCTCGAACGAGCCCGATCTCACATGGTCGAGAACAAAGTGCCTTTCGAAACCGCGCTCACGATTACGCGAGCCGGGAATCTGTTCACCACGCACACTCCCGTCGAAGCGGGGTTCGATCGCTTTCCTCCCGACCTGATGGAAATGCATTTGAAGAAGTATGCGGAAGAGGAACTCTTGATTTCGTTTCCGGACCTTCTAGCGCTCGGGCGTCGCGATCCCAGTAATTCCAGCGAACCATTCAACATGGCGTACTTGGCAATTCACGGAAGCGGGGCTGTAAACGGCGTGAGCCGTCTCCACGGCCAGGTCAGTCGCCGTCTCTTTCAGGTCTTATTTCCGCGATGGCCGGAGAATGAGGTCCCGGTGACGTACGTTACGAATGGCGTGCACACTCCAACGTGGGACTCCGCCGCGGCAGATAACCTGTGGGAAGCCGCGTGCGGCAAAGAACGCTGGCGAAGGAGTACGGAAGGTCTCGAGCAACATTGCCGGCGCCTGGAAGATTCCGAACTATGGCAGTTGCGCACCGGCGCGCGGAAAGCCCTCGTTGAATATGTTCGCAGAAGGCACGCTCGGCAACTAGCCAGCCAGGGCGCTTCTCCCGCTGATGTGGCGCAGGCAGCTCAGGCACTCGATGCAAACGCTTTGACGCTGGGATTTGCGCGGCGCTTCGCGACGTATAAGAGGCCAAATCTTGTACTGAAAGATCCGGAGCGGCTGCTGCGAATATTGACCAACCAAAATCGACCCGTCCAACTGGTTCTTGCCGGGAAAGCCCATCCTGAAGACTTGGAAGGGCAAGCCATGATTCGCCAGTGGATCGATTTTGCTCACCGCCCGGAAGCGCGTTCGCGAGTCGTCTTTCTGAGTGATTACGACGCACTGATGGCAGAACATCTCGTGCAAGGCGTCGACGTCTGGGTGAATACGCCGCGTCGCCCCTGGGAAGCAAGCGGGACCAGCGGGATGAAAGTGCTGGTCAACGGAGGCCTGAACCTTTCCGAGCTCGATGGCTGGTGGGCAGAAGCATATTCTCCGGAAGTGGGCTGGGCGATCGGTGACGGAAGGGAGCACGGTGACGATCCGAACTGGGACGCCGCGGAAGCCGAAGCCTTATACGGGCTACTGGAAACGCAAATCGTTTCTGAATTCTTCACGCGCAACGAAAAAGGAATTCCGGTGAGTTGGGTTTCGCGCATGCGGGAAAGCATGTCGCGGTTGACCCCGGAGTTCTCGACAAACCGCGTAGTCCGTCAGTATACCGAAGAGCATTACCTCCCGGCTTCGGCTGCCTTTGCCGAGCGTGCCGCGAACCGCGGATCACTCGGAGCCAGCTTGCAGCATTGGCAGTCTGAATTGACAGAGAACTGGTCAGCACTGCGATTCGGATCCGCCACGGTCGAGCAAAAGGGCCAGGACTATTTCTTCCAAGTTCAGGTTTTTCTGAACGGCCTAAGTCCCGAAGCCGTCAAGGTCGAACTGTATGCCAACGCGCGCGAGGCCAACCCGGAAGTCGTGCACTCCATGGATCGCGGTGAGCAAGTCGCCAACTCCAGCAACGGCTTCATCTATACGGCCCAACTTGCGGCTAATCGTCCTCTATCTGACTTCACGCCGCGTGTGATTCCCTACCACAGCGGAGCGTCCGTACCACTCGAGGCCAATTTCATTCTTTGGCACGATTCGCCATCCTGGCGATGATCGGCGAATATCAGCCAACGCAGACTTCGACTTACACGTTTTGTTGAATCGGACTGACCCGCATCGCGTCCGAGCTTTAGTCTCCCTATTCGGTTCCTTGCCAATAAGCATCTGTTTTTCAATGCGTTGCAAGACGGAACATCGTACTGTGCGCTCAGCTCTTCAAAAAACTTTGACATTGGACTGGAAGTTTACTAGCTTCTAGGACCCTGGAGACGACTGATCATGGCACCCACCGATAAGAAGGAACTATTCGATTTCTTAACGAGGCTGACGCATGCGCTGGGCGCGTCGCTCGGAAAAGATTGCGAAGTCGTATTGCACGATTTTAGTCATCCCGAGGAGTCGGTTATCGCTATCGCCAACGGTCACATCACGGGGCGCAAAGTTGGAGCGACGCTCGATGTTTTGGGTTTTCAACTTCTACGGAATCAACCCACCGGTGACTTCCACAACTATCAAACCGTGACGAAAAGCGGCAAGATTCTGCGGTCTTCGACAACGTTTCTGCGTGATGAAAACGGACAGATTTATGGCGCTCTGTGCATGAATCACGATATTTCCTCGTTGGTGAAAGCTCAAGAACTGCTGCAAGGCATGTTGGTGGCCGCGGAAGGCGCTTCGGAAGGCCCGCACGAGGAGTTCGAAGACAGTGTAGAAGAAGTGTTGAGCCGGATGATCGAGGATTCGATTCGAAGCACGGGTAAGGAGGTTGGGGAACTTACCCGAGACGAGAAAGTGACTTTAGTTGCTCGACTGGAAAGCAAGGGCGCTTTTCTGATTCGCTACTCTGTGGATCGCATCGCGAAATGCCTGAGCCTGTCAAAATACACCATCTATAACTATCTCGAGGAAGTGAAAGCGCGGAACGAAAATAGCGCTGGAATCGCGGGATATGATCTGCCGCTAACCAAGACTTCGAGCAAAGGTGAGTCGGCAGAGAGCATCTAGCAGTTCGACGCCACGGCGTGCGCGTCGCCGGCATGAAGCTGTTCCCGTCTGTATTTCCCAAGTAATTCCACCCACGCGTCGGCCATTTGAATCTTGCGATTCCCTTCGATATTCACCGCCTAATTCCACAACAAATTTGTATAGCTTCCGAAGACGGTTTTAAGTTTTCACTAAGCACGTCACGCTCGTCGGACGCCAACCTAGCCGTCCCGTTGCCGCCTGCGAAATGCCATTTGGGCAATGTTTCCATGGGCCATACGCGCTGGCATGAGCTGAAACCCAGATCCAACTGGAGGCGCTTCGAGCGTTCCGTCAAGTGAACCACGATGGGTGCAATCGGATGTCTAGGGCAATTTTTTTGTAATTCAACGTTGACTCTACAAGTTTATTGGTGTAAACGAGGCCTACTTTGGCGTGGCGCGCAGCCCTGCTGCTCTTGAGAGGTGCGAGATGACACCGCAAAAACACGTGAGTGCGTGGATCCCCTTCCTTGCACGACTCGTGGCCTGCATCGCAATGATCTCGACTGCGGCCGCCGCGCAGACGGCAGCGACGGGCGCAATCACGGGTACGGTCAGAGACGCTAGCGGGGCGGTTTTAGTCGGCGCCAACGTAACGATCACACGTGTGGGCACCGGCGAGACCCGGCAAGTCACGACGAATGCCGAAGGCGTCTATCGGTTACCGCTTCTCACACCCGGACAGTATTCGATTTCAGTCGAAAAACAGGGATTCAAGACCGCTCTTCACAGCGCTGTCAGCGTGGCCGTAACAGAAACGCAAGCCATTGACCTTCCGATGGAGGTCGGAAGCGCTTCCGAGAAAGTTGAGGTCGTCGCCCAGCCGGAAATGGTTCAGACGGAATCGAGCGCGCTCGGGCGGGTTGCCAACGAAAGGGATGTCGTGGATCTTCCGCTTGTATCGCGAAACTACACCCAATTGCTGTCGCTCTCTCCCGGAGTGATTGCACCGGTTAATAACGCCGAAGACTTGGGTCGAGGGAACGGAGGCTTGTCGGGCATCGTGGGATCTTTCGGGAATGATGCGAGCGTTCATGCGAACGGCCAGCGTTCAATTGACAACAATTTTCAAATGAATGGCCTTCAGGTGAATGATATCGGGGGTGGCGCGGCGGGAACGGGAGGCGTGCCCATTCCGAATCCCGACACGATCCAGGAATTCAAGGTGCAGACGGGGCAATACGACGCGAGCTACGGGCGCAACGCCGGGGCGAATGTCGATCTCGTGACCAAATCCGGCACCAATCGCTTTCATGGCAACCTCTTCGAGTTTTTCCGGAACACAGCGTTGAACGCGAATGACTTTTTTGCGAACGAGGCAGGATCGCCTCGAGGCGCACTCGATCAAAATCAGTTCGGTGGAACCATCGGCGGCCCGATCGTAAAGAACAAAGTTTTCGCTTTCGGTTCTTACCAAGGAACTCGCCAAACAAACGGAATTGCAGCTGGTTGCTTCTCCACGATGGTATTGCCTGCATTGACGAATAACAGGTCCGCGTTGGCCATCGCCACACTATTCGCCGGCCAGCGGGGCCTTTTTCAAGACATGTTTGGCGGTGTGGGCCCGGCCATCGATCCGACGTCGCCCAATGGAAGTGACGGCGATCCGTATCCCTACAACATCAATCCCGTTTCGCTCGCGGTCATGCAATTGCAGCTGCCGAACGGCAACTACCTGATTCCGAATCCAGAGTCGGCGAGCGGCTTGACGATTCTGCAAAATCCTTGCACGTTCAGTGAAGGTCAGTACCTCGCGGACGTCGATTATGTGCCGAGTTCGCGAAACGCGTTCTTCGCCCGATACTTTATCGCCAATAGCAATCAAACGGTGACGTTCCCATCCAGCGGTATCAGCACGAATTCCGGCACGTTGGACTCGCCGAATCTTCAACCGGAGCGATTTCAAACGCTGGCTCTTGGTTGGACTTACACGTTCAGCTCAAATCTCATCAATGAATTACGCATCGGAGGGCACCGCACGGCAGTCACGCAAAGTCAGACAAATCCGTTCAGCTTTTCGAGTATCGGCGCCACAGTATCGCCGGTGTACAACGACCTCCCTTCGATTTACATCGGAAGCTGCTGTATGGCGGGAGGCGGAGCGGACGATACGACGCTGCAAGGAAGCTGGGACTTGACGGACTCGCTTTTCTGGAGCCATGGAAAACACAACATCCGCATTGGCGGCGGAGCGTCAAACAGCTATCTCAATCAGCGCAATTTTATTTTCAACGGTATTGAGGACTATCCAACATTTCCTGATTTTCTGCTGGGGTTGAATGCCTTCCAGGATGGAACCTTGGCTGCGGTCGGAGCGCCTTTCAGCAACATATTGGTGGCAATCGATTTTCTGGGTCTGGCTGATCGCGACGAGCGGGACTGGGACGGCAATGCGTTTTTCCAGGACGACATCAAGCTGACTCCGCGTTTTACCTTGAACGTCGGATTGCGTTACGAACGGATCGGAGAGCTTGGAGATAAGGGAGGCCGCAACGGCAACTTCGATCCCGCACTCGCAAGTCCGAATCCTCCCGCAGGCGGGACACTCGCTGGTTTTACGGTGCCTTCGAATTATGCCGGCACGATTCCCTCGGGCGTGACGCAACTCGGCAACACTCTCGGCATCGCGGGTGTCGGACAAAATAACTGGGAGCCGCGCCTCGGATTCGCGTGGCAAATTATGCCGAGCTCCGACAGATTCGTTCTGCGCGGCGGCTACGGAATTTATCACACTCGCCCGATCGGTGAGGCTGTGCTGGAGACGACGACCGCTCCGCCATTCGGCGATTTCCGGTTGTGCATCGCCACTTGCAACATTTTCGCGACCGCGCAAAATCCGTTTCAGCCCGCTCCGCCGCTTTCCAGCTTTCCTCTGTTTCAGCCTTACTCGCCATCAACCAGTCTGAGCGTGATGGATCTGGCTCAAAATTTCAGGCCCCCCATTACGGAGCAATACAGCCTTGGGCTTCAAACTGAACTGTCAAAGAATTTTCTGTTTGAACTCGGCTACGTCGGGTCTCGCAGCACCAAACTCATCCGCCAGCGTGGGCTCAACCAGGCTTTATCTGCCAGCCCATCCGATCCAGTGAACGGACAAACTGACAACACTCTGATGAATATTCCAGAGCGGCTGCCGTTCATCGGGTTCGACGAAGGTCCGACAGGAATCAATCAGATTGAATCAGCCGGCGCTGCCTGGTACAACGCCTTGGAAGCGAGTTTGACGAAGCGATTCAGCAATGGTTTGCAGCTGCTCGCTTCATATACATGGTCGAGGGAATTGGATACGAGCGGGATCGATCCCGAATGGAATAGCGCCGGCGGGACAAACAGCACCGGAAATCAGTCGGACGTTCCAAGCGTGGGCTACGGTCCGGGTAACTTCAATCGCGAGCATCGATTCGTTGTGAGCTACGTCTACGAGTTCCCGATTCCCAAGGCGATGTCGGGTTGGCAGCGCCGCACTCTCGGTGGCTGGTCGGTTTCTGGCGTAACGACAATTCAATCCGGTCAATTTCTGACGCTCACCGGCGAGAATGCGTCCAATGTTTTCGGCATTACAACCGACCGAATCGAAATTGCGCCAGGGTGCACCAATGGCCAATTGGTCACTCCTGGATCGGTGCTAAGCAAGTTGAACAATTATTTCAACCAGTCTTGCATTTCGCCGACTTGGCCCGTCATTGGCGCCGATGGAATTGGAACGGGGTTTGGCGACAGCGGAGTTGGAATCGTAACCGGGCCGGGGCAAGACAATTACGACATCTCGCTCCAGAAAATGACTCCGTTTCGCGAGAACATGAATATCATTTTCCGCGCCGAGTTCTTCAATGCCTTCAACAAACCGCAGTTTGCGAATCCGGATGTGGGCACCGCGGACGCTACGTTTGGCGACATTCTCTCAACCACGGTCAATCCGCGTATCATCCAGTTCGCGCTGAAGTTCGCGTTTTAGAGAAGCCGGGAACTGACGGCAGACGCTGAGCCATTGCAGAATCGAAACTCGAGACTGGGGGAATTGCATGCGAACGTTTTGCATCGGGCTTATCGCGATGCTCGCATTGCTGTGCTGGAACGCAAGCCGCGTTGTGGCCGCGCCCCGGTCGAGCCAACAAGCAGGCGGCGCCGACGATGAGACCGATGTCACGCATCATCAGATCACGGTAAGCGGGCAGTCCCTGAAATATACCGCGCGCGCCGGATACATCACGCTGCGCGACCACAATCGCGAAGCGCGAGCGAAGATTTTCTTCGTGGCGTACACGCTCGATCGAGAAGCCAACGCAACGCCTCGGCCGCTGACCTTCGCATGGAATGGCGGACCAGGATCGCCCGCATCGATGATTCAAATGGGTGCGCTCGGGCCTCGCCGCCTGAAAACGCCGGACGAATACGCCAAGAAGCCGCCGCCATACGAACTCGTTGACAACGAAAGCACCTGGTTGACAGACACCGATTTGGTCTTCGTTGATCCGGTCGGCACGGGGTACAGCTACCCAATCAAAGCGGAGTACGGCAAGGATTTTTGGAGCGTGCAAGGTGATATCGACTCGATTGGAGAGTTCATACGAATTTATCGTCTGCGATATGACCGAACGAGTTCTCCTCTTTTCGTCGCAGGAGAGAGTTACGGAACAGTTCGCGCCGCAGGAATGGCCGAAGCTCTCCAGAAGCGTGACATTCCGCTGACCGGCGTAATTCTGATTTCTTCATTGCTGAACTGGAAGGTTTCGGAGTCTTCCGCGGGCAACGATATCCCTTACATCGTCATTTTGCCGAGCTATACCGCGGCCGCATTTGCGCACAAGAAACTTTCCGCCGATCTCGAATCCGCTCTTCAAGTCACCCTGCGGCAGGCGGAAACGTGGGCGGAATCCGAGTATGCGCCGGCGCTGATGAAAGGCGATGCGCTTGCCGCGAGCGAACGAGATTCGGCGATCAAGGGCCTCGCTCGCTACACGGGTCTGGATCCAAAATTCATCGATAAGAGCAATCTGCGCGTAAGCATGGAGCAGTTCTCGCTCAATTTGCTGAAGGATAAGGGTGAGTTTGTCGCGCATTACGACAGCCGGCTTTCCGCCAAGGTCACTGGCGAGAGCGAATACAACCCGACATCCGATCCGAGCCTTGCGGGCAACGGCTTGGGCAGCGTTTACGTTCCGTACTTGCGCACGGATTTGGATTTCAAGACCGATGCGTTCTATGCGGGGCCGTTTTCGTATGGCTGGCCTCTGGCGACGACGCCGCGAGGCGATTGGCTGGCGATACTTTGGGACTATGGGACATCGAGATCCGCGCCGGAACCAATTGAAGGGCTCGCGAAAGCGATGCGCTCAAATTCCTCGCTTCGCGTTTTTTCGGCTTCCGGATACTACGACCTGTCCACGCCGTATTTCTCCACCGAATACACGCTCGGCCACATGGGATTCAGCGCGAAAGAACACGAACGAATCGAGATCAAGGCCTACCCCGGCGGCCACATGATGTACACCAACAGCGAGAATCGCAAGCAGCTCAAGGAAGACGTTTCGGCGTTCATCAAGAAATCGCTGTCAAGCCCGCAACCTGAGAGTGATGCGAAATAGCTGCAGAACAGAAGCAAGCAGAGAGGGGCAATTTTGTGAGCACGACCCGGCGTGAATTTCTGACCACCAGTATCGGATGCGCCGCCGCTTTGAGCGCAGTTCAGCGCACCAATGCGAAGCCGCTCCTGGGTCCAGCGCGTCTGCATGCCTCCGAAAGTGTTCTGCCAGCAAAGGGAGACTTCTCGATTCCTGACGGCGTGACCTACATCAATTGCGCCTACACCCACCCGATGCCGAATATCGCGGCTGAGGCGGTGCGCGCTTATATCGAACGGCGTTCGAAACCTGAGGTCGTCTCGAAATCGCTCGGCAAAGAAGACGTCAAGGCGGAATTTGCGGCGTTGATCAATGCCAAGAGATCCGAGATCAGTTTTGTTCCGAACACGAGCACGGGAGAAAATCTAATCGTCAATGCGCTCGGAATTCCGCATACCGGCGGCAACGTCGTCACAGACGCGCTGCACTTCGAAGGTGCGCTGCTTCATCTCGGCGAGCTGCAAACGCGGAATGGCCTCGACCTTCGCATCGTTATGCCGCGCGACTGGCGAATCGACATGAAGGATATGGAGCGAGTGGTTGACAACAAGACGAAGCTCATCGAAATTTCGCTGGTCGCGATGGACAACGGATTCGAGCACGATCTGAAGGCCGTCTGCGATCTTGCGCACGCTCACGGCGCATACGTCTATGCCGATATCGTTCAGGCTGCGGGAAATTCCCCCATAGACGTACGCGCGAGCGGCGTGGATTTCTGCGCGTGTTCGAGCTTCAAGTGGCTCATGGGTGATTTCGGGCTTGGCTTTCTATTCGTCAAGGAAGATCTTCTCGATCGTGTAATTGGCCGGACGCAATACGGTTATTTTCAGGCCAAATCACTGGACTCGCATCTATTGCCGGGCGATCCACCGTCGTCTGTTCCGTACACGTGGGAGCTTGAGCCAGACGCAACGGGCCATTTCGAAGTCGGCACGGATGCGATTGGCGTTTCGCAAGCGCTGGGGCAATCCCTTCCGTATATTCGGCGGATCGGCGTCGAAAACATTCAGGCGCACCGGCAGCCTATGTTGAAAAAGCTGCGCGAAGAAATGCCGCGGCTCGGATACGAATCTCTTACGCCGCCCGACTCAACGTCCGCTTTGATCAGTTTTTCCGTGAAGGATTACAAGCCGGTCGCTGAACGCTTGGAACGCGCGAACGTGAATGTGCGTCTCGGACGGCATTTTCTTAGAGTCTCGCCGTCGGTGTTTAATGACATAAAGGATATCGATCGGCTGTTGGAAGCGCTTTCTTAGGCCGCTCTCACGCCAGATTACAGGCTACAAAATGAAAACTTCACAATTTGTCTGTGCATGTCTGATTGCTCTGATGCTTTCGACGTCGATCGCGCTCGGACAATCGGCGCAATCATCGTCCAAACCGGGCGCCGGCGCCGCGCCGGAATTGAAACTGGAACTCAAGCCGCATATGTCCGGGGGCGCGGTCGATTACATTGACGTGACCACGACGATCGGGCATCCAAATCTTAAGACGGGCGACACGCTGCTGCGAATGGCGTTGGTGATCGTGGCCATCCCGACGCCTCGCTACGACGGCGATGCGATTCGAGCCCGCGATGCATCGGGAAATCTGCAGCTCACGCTGAAGGACGAGCCACCAACGCCTTCGGGCCAATACCGGCAATGGCTCATCGCACGTGCAACCTCCGGCGACGTGGTCGTGAATTATCATGCGACGATGCGCGCGGTATCGGCGAGCACCCGGCCGGGACCATTGTTTGATTTGCGCGCTGAATCCGGGGGGCTGAACGGCGCGGGCATCGCGTTTCTCGCGCTCCCGAACACGGAAACGCCTTATCGAATTGGCGTGCACTGGGATTTGTCAGGCATGCCTGCCGGCGCGCGAGGAGTCTGCAGCTACGGCGAAGGCGACGTCCACTTAACGGACAAAGCCAGCGCGCTCGCTGACGCCTATTTTGCGGCCGGACCGCTCAAGAGCTTTCCGGCGGATGCTTCGAGCGATTACGCGATGTACTGGTTCGACGATCCCCCTTTTGATGCGCGGCTTGTGGCCGAAAATATCTACAAATTCCACACATTCGTGGCGAACTTCTTTCATGACAAAGGTGCGTCGTACCGTGTTTTCGTGCGAAAAAATCCGTATAACGGCGGAGGCGGCACGACGCTGACGCGTTCGTTCATGTTCGGCTATAGCGACGACAAAATTCCAAAGCCCGCCGATCTGCAGGGGCTGCTCGCACACGAAATCGTCCACAACTGGCCCGCGATGCAGGGTGAGCATGGCGATACGGCGTGGTATTCGGAAGGAACGGCCGAATATTATTCGATTCTGCTTTCCTATCGCGCGGGCATCTACGACCTCGCAAAATTTCAAAAAGAAATCAATCAGCGCGCGTCGGCGTATTACACGAATCCATACATCGCTTTAACCAACCAGCAAGCTGCCGAAAAATTTTGGAGCGATTCGCGCGCTCAGCGTGTTCCTTACGGACGCGGCTTCATGTATCTCGCGCGCGTGGACGCGGAGGTACGGGCGAAGTCGGGCGGAGCGCGAAGCCTCGATGATCTTGTTCAGGCGATGCTTGAGCGAAAACGCGATGAAGAAAAATACGGCGTGGCGGAGTGGCTGGAATTGGTGACAAAAGAGATTGGACCGCAGGCGCGCATCGAGTTCGAAGCGATGACGAAAGGCGAGGTGCAAATTCCGGAAGCCAATAGCTTCGCGCCTTGCTTCCAGCCCGAAAAATCGCAAGAGAAATTGCTCGATTACGGATTCGACGCGAAAGTGCTCGAAGGCGCGAACAAGGTTGTAAAAGGCCTTGAATCTGATTCAGCCGCGGCCAAGGCCGGTTTGCGCGATGGGGACGTTATCGTGGAATCGAGCCGGCTCGCTGACTCGCAGGACGATCCTACCGTGCCGATCAAATTGAAGATTCGTAGAGGCAGCGACGAAATGGACATTTCTTACATTCCTCGAGGGAACACAGTTCCGTCCTATCGTTGGGAGCGCGTTCCGAGCGTGGCCGATAACGCATGCAAGTTGTGAGAACAAACATGAACGCGCGGCCTTCCGTCGTCTCAGAAAGCGGTGCGGCGACGATGACTCGCGGCGCGATGCTCGGCATTTTCTTGATGCTGACCGCATCGATATTATCTCCTCGGGCGCCAGCGCAGACGGCGGCTCAGGCACCGCCCGCGGCTGCGGCGCCGATGGCCGCGCATTTGCCGGTCGTCACGCACCACGTGGGCACTTTCAATCACAAAAGCGTTCGATACACCGCGACAGTTGCATCGGTTGACGTCCCGGATGCGAAAGGCAAGCCATCGGCGCGGCTTGTCAGCTTTGATTACGTGGCCGACGATCATCCGGACATCTCGAAAAGGCCGGTGATGTTTGTGTTCAATGGCGGGCCGATCACAGCGTCGCTCTGGCTGCATATTGGCGTGATGGGGCCGAAGCGCGTTGCGGTACCTGAAAATCTTGCGGCCGACATAAGCACGTATCAACTGGTTGACAATCCTTATTCACCCCTCGACGCCACTGACCTTGTTTTCGTCGATCCCGCTTCCACCGGCTACAGCCGCGTGCTTTCGGGCGTTGCACCGGAGAGCTACTACTCTGTCGCAGCCGACGGGCAGCAAGTCACTGCATTCATCTCCGCATGGCTCCAGTCCCACGGCCGGTTGGACGCCCCGGTCTATTTGCTTGGTGAAAGCTACGGGACCGTGCGCGCGGCCGAAGTGGCGGCGCAACTTGCCGAATTGCCGCACCCGATTCTGCTCTCCGGCGTGTCCCTGTTGGGCCAAGCGGTGAACATCATCGAATACGCGCAACGTCCGCAGAACATCATCAGCTACGCCGTTTCGCTTCCGACGCTGGCGGCGATCGGCTGGTATCACCAGAAGGTCAATCGCGACGGCAAAACCGTGGACTCATTTGCGGATGAAGCGTGGCAATTCGCGCAGGCGGATTACCTCCATGCGCTTTTCCAGGGCAGCGATATCGAGCCTGCCGAGCGGGATCGCGTTGCCAAACGCCTGGAGGAATTCACAGGAATCCCAGCCGCGTACTACCGCGACCACGAGCTGCGAATCACGAAAGAGCAGTATCGCGCCGAGTTGCTGAAAGATCGCGGCTTGCTGCTTGGCCGCGCGGATGCACGTTACGTGGCGCCGATCACGAGCAAAGGCCTCGCGGAAGATCCGTCCAACATCATTACGGAGCCGTTCAAGCGGCTGTTTGCAGACTACGTCCGAAACGACCTGCACGTGGATTGGCCCGACGAATACATTCTTATGGCAAAAATTCGTGCGTTTGAGGATTGGCAGTGGGGCGGGACGGCCGGCGGAGCTTCGCCTTTTTCAAATTGGCTCTATACCGACCGGCTGCTTAAAGTGATGAACGCCAGCCCGCGATTTCGTGTGTTCGTTGGAAACGGCTACTACGATACACAGACAACCGTAGGCGCCGCGAAATACCTCGCGCGCGATGCCGGCTGGCCCGAAGGACGCACGACTCTTGCCTTTTACGAAGGCGGCCACATGGCTTACACCGTCGAGCGCTCCGCGAAAAAGTTCACTGACGATCTACGCTCTTTCATTCGGCCCGCGCAATAAAGCGCTGCTTCCTGAACGACTGGCCGCGCACCACCGCGTCAGTATGATCGCAGTTCGTCCCACAGGAACGTTTCTAATCGCCACAGAATTTGAGCCCGGCGCGCTTCGATTTTCTCGCGGTTCGCGGCTTAGAAACCTGCTTAATTCTGCGGCTTGCCTGGCAATTTCAGCGCCATTGCGTGGAATTTTGAGGCTCGCGAAGATTCATCCATCCGTACGGTTTTTTTTCGATTCGAGAGCAGCAACAAGAATTGATGTGCGAACTAGTCCTTCGAGACGAACGCAGCCTTCGTCATTTCACCGTGCTCTTTGTAAATCACGCCACCCTTCATGACGAACTGCGCGTGCTCAAGTTCCGTGATGTTCTGTGTGGGGTCGCCCGTCACCGCGATCACATCGGCGAAATAACCCGGCGCGATCGATCCGATTTTGTCGCTCACTCCAATCAAATCGGCCGCGCTCCGAGTTGCCGACACGATCGCATCCATCGGCGTCATCCCCAGTCGAACCATTTCGGTCAATTCTTTCGCCGGCGTGCCCGTGCGGAAATTCCCGCCCGTGTCGGTTCCGAACGCAATCTTTACGCCCATTTTGTCGGCGTTCGTGAACATCGCCGCGATGATCGGCGCGATTTCCTGAATTTTGGCCACGATGTGCGGCGGCAACTGCTCAGGATGAGCGCCCGCGATTTCAAAAAGCATGCGCGCCACATATACGGTCGGAACCAGGTATGTCCCGTGCTCCTTCATCAACTGTAGAGACTCACTGTCGGCGTAAGTTCCATGCTCGATGGAATCGATTCCGAGTCGAACGGCATTATCGATCGCCATTTTCCCGTGTGCATGCGCCGCGACTTTCATTCCGAGCGCGTGAGCCGTATCGATGGCAGCCTGCATCTCTTCATTGGACATCAACTGGAGTTTCGGATCGTCTCCGACGGATCCAACGCCGCCACTTGGCACCAGCTTAATCAAATCGGCTCCATACTTCCTGTGCTCGCGCACGGATCTGCGCGCCTGATCGGGACTATCCACGATCGAGTCTTCCCAATCGGGGCCGGAAATTCCCGGCACGAGTCCATTTTCCGGATCCGAGTGACCGCCTGTGGGCCCAATGATCTCTCCGGAAACCCACATTCGTGGACCGGCGACAATTCCTTTATTCACTGCATTTCGGATGGCAATGTCCGTTCGGCCTCTCGCACCCACGTTTCGGATGCTTGTGAACCCGTTCTCGAGTGCGAGTCGCGAATTGCCAACAGCGTAAATCTCGTCATCCACCGCCGAATGCGTTACGAGTTCCTGATAGGAATTGGGATCTTCGTGATGCATCGTGATGTGCTTGTGGCAATCGATGAGACCTGGCACGACCGTAGCTGAGGACAAATCGATTACTTCTGCACCGTTTGGAGTGGTGAAGCCATCCACGACCGCGGTGATTTTATCTTCGTGAATTTCGATTGAAATGTTGGTACGAACTTCCTTTTTCGCCACATCAATGAACCGGCCGGCGTGAATCACCACGTCGTGGCCGGCTGTTCGGGCGTCCGGCACGAACAGTGCGAATAAAATGAAGGCGAGCAGGGAGAAGAAAGCGAGCTGCAGACGAAAAGGCCTCACGCAGACCTCCGCCAAACTTCACTGGGAATTCGGTGTGCGTTGAGCGAATGCTTCAACGCCTTATCGCGATGCCCTGGACTTCGAAATGCGCCCCGAATAGCAACGGCCCTGACCCGAGAAATGCGCGCGCCGGCAAGTCGCCATCGAAATATTTCTCGTAGACCGCATTGAATCGGTCCCATAACGTTATGTCGGTGCAGAAGACTTGCAAATAAACGAGATCGGACATAGTCATTTTTGCTCGCGCCAGCACGGAGCGGACGTCTTCCATCACAAATCGCGCTTCGGCTTCGACCTCATCGGGAACCTTGTTCGTTTTCTTGTCGAATCCGATTCTGCCCGAGAGGTAGAGTGTGTTGCCGACCATTACGGCATCACTGAATGGCAGATCAGGGCGCGCTCGGAGGTGCTGATGGCCGTTTGAGTTTGACTTTCTGTCCGCACGACGCGGGCGATGAACTGACGATTTAGGCTTTCGGGTTGCCATTGTTCCTCGTCGGAAAGCGCTCGATTCCGGAGATTGGCAGGACGCGATCGACGGTGGCGCGGTACTCCCGAATATTCGAGACACAACAGTACGTGGCCAAATCCGCCGAGCGTTCAAGCTGTTCGTGCGGCTAGAAATTAGTCAATTCTGGGTCGAAAGTCAAAACTTTTTAGAGATTGCAAATGTCGGCCGGCCAATTGGCGTGCCAGTCTTCGAAACAAGGATTCGCCGCATACTACTGTAGAAAAGCAACATAGTACATTGCAGCGACAGCGGTGCGCGCTAGTCCTTGAGCATAGGAATTAAACATAATGTGTACAAGGCAAAGTTTTGTCTGGCGCGAGACGGTCAAGATGACGCTAACAGGAGAGGACGATGAAAGCCGCAATTATCACGGAACCGGGCAAAGGTCCGCTATATGGAGATTTCCGGGATCCGGTGGCGCAGGCGGGGCAGGAAATCATCGCGGTGAGCGCGGCATCGCTTAGCCAATTCACGCGGGGGCGTGCCTCCGGGACGCACTACAGCTCCGACCGCGTTTTTCCTTTCGTTGTTGGCGCGGACGGAGTTGGAAGAACTCGAGACGGAAGGCGTGTTTATTTCGTGCTGCCCGAGGCGCCTTTTGGTGCTATGGCGGAAAAGACGCAAGTGCGTTCATCGCACTGCGTCGCGGTGCCCGACGGCGTTGACGATATCACTGCCGCGGCGATCGCTAATCCCGGAATGTCTTCCTGGGCCGCATTGGCTGAGCGCGCGCACTTGAAGCCGAGGGAAACTGTCCTGGTCAATGGCGCGACTGGCGTAGCGGGCCGGCTCGCCGTGCAAATCGCGAAACACATGGGCGCGGGCAAAGTAATCGCCGCCGGTCGCGACGCGAACGCGCTCGAAGAACTGAAATCCATCGGTGCTGATGCCGTAGTTCCGTTCAAGTCTGAAACTTTAGGCGCCGGAGGCGAGGACGCGTACGAAAACGCACTCAAGGAACATTTCGCAATCGGAGTGGACGTCGTTCTCGATTACTTATGGGGAAAAAGCGCGGAAACCGTGATCATCGCGGCTGCCAAGTCAGGCAAAGAAGCTATCCCGATTCGGTTCATCCACATTGGCGGAGCGAGCCGCGGAGACGTTCAACTACCGGGTGCAGCATTACGTTCTTCGGCGATTGTGCTCATGGGAAGCGGTATCAATAGCATCCCCTTATCCGGGTTCCTCGACGCGATCCGCAATGTCTTCCAATCCGTGATCCCTGCGAATCTGAAGATCAATACAAAGGCGGTTCCACTTTCGGCGGTCGAGAAGACCTGGCCTGGAGACTCTGGAAAAGCTCGCGTCGTGTTTACGCTGGGCTAGCTGCCGCAGAGATATTGAACGTGCGGATGCGGCCGCCTGATCATGGGGCTACGCAGCTCCACGCCTTCGCCATTCGAGCGATGGCACCGTCGCTCATGATCCCGCCGAAGAGATCTTCTCCCGTACATGCCGCGAGCGAGGCCCGTGGAGGGTTAAAAAGAGCTTGACAAATCCATAACCAATGGGTTATGAATTGACCATGATGGCCACATCGGCAGAAGTCTTCACGGCCTTGGCCGACCCGACCCGCCGCGGGCTCTTTGAGCGACTGAGCCGTGAAGGTGAATTGACCGTGCGTTTGTTGACCGACAATTCCGGCGTATCGCAACCCGCAGTGTCCAAACACCTGGGAGTCCTCAAGCACGCGGGCCTGGTGCGCGCCAGGCACAAGGGCCGACAGACTCACTACACCGCTCACCCCCACGCGCTCGCACCGTTGCTGGATTGGATGCGCTTCTACAGCCGCTTTTGGCATGAACGGTTTGACCGCCTTGAAGATCTATTGAAAAGGATGGACCAATGACCACTACCGCCGCTACGCGCACACTTGTAATCGAAAAAGAAATGCCTCACCCGCCGGAAAAAGTCTGGCGCGCTCTCACGCAAGGCCCACTGATTAAGGAGTGGCTGATGGACAACGATTTTCAGCCTGTTGTGGGTCATAAGTTTAATTTCCGCTCCACGCCCGTGCCTAACTGGGACGGCATAATCAATTCCGAAGTCGTAGTCGTCGAACCCAATAAGAAGCTCTCCTATAGCTGGAGCACGATGGGGATGGGGAGCGTCGTTGTCTGGACATTAGTCGCGACAAGCGGCGGGACGCTCGTGCGCATGGAGCACTCGGGCTTCCGTTCCGATCAAGACGCCGCCTACAAGGGCGCGAACTACGGCTGGCAGAAGTTCATCGGCAACCTGGAGAAAGTACTCGCCGGGCTGCAATGACGCGAGAATTGGAATCGAACATGAAAGGAGCCGTCGTGATGGAATCGCCCTCTAAATTGATCGACGAGAAGATCCGCGACCTTGCGGACTGGCGCGGGAAGACTCTCGCTCATCTCCGCCAGCTCATCCACGAAGCCGACCCCGACGTCGAGGAGGAGTGGAAATGGGTGAAGCCAACAAATCCGGGAACGCCGGTCTGGTCCCATGACGGCGGCATCTGCACCGGGGAAACGCACAAGCAGGCCGTGAAGCTCACCTTCTATCGGGGAGCCTCCCTCAAAGACCCGAAGAAACTCTTCAATTCCAGCCTGGAAGGGAACGTGCGGCGTGCGATCGACTTCCACGAAGGGGAGAAGATCAACGAAGCTGCCTTCAAACAACTTATCCGCGCCGCGGTGGCAGCCAACTCCGCAGCGCGAGCTCAACGGGCAGCCAAAAAGAAGTGAAGGACAGGGACGAACTTCTTCAGCAGCTCGGCTACTAGTAGCACTCTCTTGGGCCTTCTACACAATCTTCGGATTGCGGGGACGATTATTCGCGCTTTTCCTGGCGCGTTCGCGCTTCTGCAATCCGGTCCGCACTGGGTTTCAGTTCTACAGTGAAGTGCTCCCTTGACCAGTTCTTTTTGGATTGACAGAGCTCCTCATCATCCATATAGACTGTAAGGTAGGACGGCTGTGTCGGAGGAAAGCGGTCTCGTAATTTACCATAAAGAACTGCAACCCCGTCGTCACGTAAGCTAAACAGTCTCAGCACCTCGCCATAAGGCATCAGTTTGTGGATTATCCAGCCGACCCTGTCGCTGCGCAGCGTGGGCTTGAAATAAGCTGTTAGTTCGTACGTGGAATCGGAGTTCTGTTTGCCAACATCGAAGCCGTAGCCCTGGAGATTATTGACGTACATTTCGTCTACGATTGCTTGTACTACGGCGCGTTTGTCAGTCGGAGACAGAGGCCGAGTGTTCAGGCTCTTTTCATCCGAGCTATCTTTGTGTTCCTGCTGGCAAACGCCTTGCGACACCGCAAGGAACAGAAGTGCAATAGTGATAGAGATTGCCCGTCTCATTGTTTTGGTTTATCCTCCAGATGGACGATCAGTGTCCTCACATCAGCACCCTTCGGAACGTCCTCTCCGCCCGCCACATTCTTAAAAGGCCCGTACGTGGACGTCACCTTCCCCTCGGCCCAAGTTGAAGCTTTCTGCCCGTAGTCCAGATAGAAGTGCTGAGAGCCGCCCGACGCTCCGGGAGTGTGGCCCGCCTCAGCGGCAGCCTGTTGCGCGTCTTTATATTGGGAAGAGTTACGTTCTTTGGCACTCACTTTGTCGGAAGCGACCCCGCCATTGACGCCAGTTTTTTCCCGATTATCAACTACATCAGCTATGGCTACTTTTGCGTTATGTAGATCCTGACCGATTCCCGCGCCGCGAACCATTCTCCCTCACGGGAACAGGGAAAAATACAGGGAAAAACCCGCACCCAAGCGCTTGTTTATTCGACGAGCACCACCGAATCCTATCGTGCAGGCTGCTGTTATCGGCAAGACGGCGAACTTACCTTACTTTTCGAACAGGGAATTACAGCAGTTGATCAGGGATTCAAATAGCGCCGCATAGGCGTACCGGTTCGGTTCAACGATTCCGCCTCAGATTCTCAGGCGAAGATCCCAATCGCCGCGGTCCTGAAGGCGGTCCCAATATCGTGGCCACGTTCACCGAACACGCATCGTCGCGGCAATCATGACTGTTCCAGTACGAGAAGAATGAAACGCTAGGAGGATAAATCGCCGAGGCAGTGGCAGTTGTCGCGCCGTGACGGGTCATCTACGGACATCGCCGAGAAACAAAGCCGGGTTTCTGTCCCTACTTTTGGCTTGCTCACTTTCTTTAAGCGCTGGTTGTCCGGCTTTGCATTCCAGGCCTTCTTTAGATTCAATAAAGATTCTCCCGTTTTTGGTCACAAGAAACGCCAGCGACAGGCATCCTGCCCAGAGGTCAGGATCGCTACGATGTCGCAACTGTTCTTTGGATTCCCTCATCCACCCAGGAAACTTGAACATCTTTGGCGGCTATGTTGATGAATGAGTTCCACTCATGCACGAAGAATCGGTAACAGGAGACTCCGGGCGGCAGAGTCTGAGACAGCTTTTCGAGCGCCGGGAATGTCTCTGGTTTGGCGCGATCTCCAGAGACGTTCAAAGGAGACCCGTGCGGCACGTATCGATAGGTGGGATCAGGAGGATCAATTACGCAGAAGTACAGACCCGAAACGCGCAGCTCTCCGAGTCGGTACTCTTCTCGGTTCGGACCGTCTTGGTTTCCGATCCAGAAATTCATACGTATCGTGATAAATCCTCCGACATAATCAATTCGTAACTGATAGATTTGCGCATCGTGGAACCCATTTGGCAACTTGCTGTCTAAGTCGTCGAACGTCATGTGGAATGCTCCTATCGTGGTTGCCTCAGGGAATAAGCGCCAGCGTCGGGGCCGCCGCGCCGCCCGTTAAAAGTGTGGCTCCTTTCGCGACGGTGCCACTGCCACCCCAGTAGTTACTGGATGCTCGCTGATTGTCTGCACAACTCCATGGCCCACCGCTACTAATAGCTTACCTACGTCTCCCGGTCTAATGTGGTCCTTTCCTCTTTCTCCGCCGGGGTGTAGTGCCAGTGATCCTGCTGCTTTTTGCCAGTCTCCGCTGGCCTTCCCCGCTCAAATTCCACCTTTTCACCGGTCTTGTCATTTACCCATTGTTCGCCGTTGGGATTTTTGTCGTCGGGATTCTTGTGCCAGCCGGGTCCAAGACCGCTCGGATCATTCGGAAATGGCTGACTCGGCTTCCAGGAGCCTTGAGCCTTCTGCCCTGATGGGTTTTGTCCTGATGAGGTTTGCTGGCTCGACGTATTTTGCGCCGAATCACCGGAACGCCCGTCGTGGTTGTAGCTCCTTTAAATCGTTGATTTACGTCTTTTAGACTTCATCTCGCTCAGCAAGCTCCTGGCCTCCTCCTTTGACTGCTCGGTAGCCCACGGCGATCGGCGCGTCTTATCCAAGTAAGAACGAGTTCTCACCAAATCGCCTTTGTGGAGGTAGATTTTGGCAATATTCAAATTTGCGTCGCCATCGTTCTGCTGGACAGCTCGCCGGAACCACCCTATAGCCTGCCCGAGTTTCTTTCGGTCGCGCAGAATGCACCCTATGTTGTTGGCCACGGAGCGATCCCCACTCCGATAGGCCAATCTATACCAGTCCAGGGCTGCATTGGGGTCGGCTTTTACGCCGATTCCGTTGTCGTAAAAATTGCCAACCGTACTGAATGCCGCTTCCATGCTCGCCCTTGCGGCCGCCAGAAAGAGTCGAAAGGCTGGTCGTAAGTCGCCCTTTCTCCATGCCTGCTCGCCATGTTGGTACAGCTCGTTTGCCCTGATGGCCTCACTCAGATTTCGCAGCTTTGCTGCCTTTACCGCCATAGGTCCTCCCCTAATATCAAAACGCTGCTGCGATTCCGAGTTCGCAAGCTCCCGACGCGAAGCACCCTGCAACCGCGTGGCCGGCTACCACTGCTCCGCCAACTATTGCCGCGCCGAATCCCAACCTTCTTCACGGTGTCGGGACTCCAGCCCGGTGGCTTAAGGACCCAGTTGCCTTTATGCCGGTCCCACTCCAACCATCGACCAGGTTTCCCCGGGGCAGGCTTCGCAGTATGGCGCGGGTTGTCCGGCTTTGCGGTCTCGCGTCGTTCCTCTTTTCCTTGACCGCCCTGTCGGCCGCGACTCTCCATCGGGGCCTGCGTCTGATCCGCAGGGCTGCTCGTAGTGGATGAATTGGGGTTGGAGTTTGAAGGATTCAATGACGGATCTATGCGCACCCCAGCGGGATCAGGAGTCGGTGGTGGAGGCGGGGGGGTGGGGTCTGGTTTATTTTACGCCAACTCTACATCTTCGACATCGTTTCCAGTAGAGATTCGGCCTCGTCCCTCGCATCGTCACTTATGTTGTCCCTGCTCATTCGCAGCGCTTTTTTTAACAGGTTGGCGGCGGCTTTCTGCCCACCCTTTCTGGCGCTGTATATCTTTGCCAACTCGATGCACGCTTCTCCACTGTTCATCGCGATAGCCTTCCTGAACCAGAACACCGCGGACCTAGAGTTGCCTTGGTTTCTCCTGTCAATCGCTAGATTCAATGCACCATCGTTGTTCCCGTTCTTGTAAGCCTTCTTGTACCAATGCGCAGCTTTTCCGAGATCCTTTCTCACCCCTGTTCCCGACGCATAGAAATTGCCGAGGTTGAGCTGGCTCATGTGATGGCCTAATTGTGCGGCGGCCAAGAGACGCTTGAACGCGCCCCTAAAATCACCTTTCTCTTCGTGCTGTTCAGCCTCTCGAAACAGGTCCTCGGGGTTCGGTGTTTTGTCGGGTTTCGCAGATGTCATACAAGTCTCTCTCGCCAATTGAGGTCATGCCCGCGTGGGCTGTTAGGGAACAAGGGCTAAAAACGGCGCCCATTCGGGGGCTGTGGATATCGCATAAGCGCCCGCAGCTCCAATCGCGCCGATCACTCCAATCTTCGCGGCGGTTTGGAACTTGTTTGGGTCGAGGCCCCTGCTAGTTCCCCACTCTAGCGTTTTGACCTTACCTTTACCATCTGGTGTCGGTAGTCTCCATCCAGTTGTCTTACCGTCCTTGTCTCTTATCGGTTTTGCATTTTGGGTCTCATCAGTAGTGCCTGTTCGATTCCTTTCTCCCTTTCCGTGGGCGCGACTCTCCATTGGAGCCTGCGTCTGATCCGCAGGGCTGCTCGTAGTGGATGAATTGGAGTTGGAGTTTGAAGGATTCAATGACGGATCTGTGTGCACCCCAGCGGGATCAGGAGTCGGTGGTGGAGGCGGGGCGGTGGGGTCTGGTTTATTTTGCGCCGACTGATTCTGTGTAGCAGGCGGATTCGCTCCTGGGGAGCTGTTATCCGGTTGCACGGTTGACGCCGACGGCGATCCGGTGGTCCCGGACCCGCTACCAGAACTCGAGTCGCCACCAGAACCGCTGCTGTCATCATCGTGTCCGTTCAAGTCGGCGAACGTCTCGGGGTTGTCTTTAACCATCGCGTATAAGTTCAGTGTTTGCGGGTTCGTTAGGTTGGCATACGGTACGGGTTGTGGGACCGCCGACCAATCAGCCGAAAGCCAACGGCCTAATCGCGACGTATAGTATCGTGCGCCGAAATCATCATTGCCAGTCTCCGTGTCGCGTTCTTTGCTTTCGAATTTGAAATTCTGAGTACAGGTCGTGGTGACGTCCCGCTCGCCGCCAAAGGGATAGAAGTCTGCGTCATAACACACGGAAGTCTGCCCTGCCTCCAGAAGAGTTCGAGTCGTGCCCAACAGATCTTCCGCGTAATAATAAATGTTATTGTTCACATCCCGATGAGCGATGCGTTTCCCGCCGAAGTACACGTATTCATCGGTGAAACTTCCGCTGCCGCTCGATTCATTCAGAATCTCGGTTCCGGCGCCATACCAGTAAATTGTTCCGCTCGATTTCTGCACGCGATCGCCATCTCCGTCGTACGTGTAGGTGACCCCCGCCGCGGTCTTAATCTGGCTTTCGGCGTTGAATGTGTAGTTATTCGCAGTGTCAGACAGCATGTTGCCCATTGCGTCATATGAGAACCCTGAATTCGTCAACTGGTTGTTTGTGCCAGCTGTGACGCTGAGGCCACTTTCTTGGGTGCAATCAGAATACCCACCCCAGGCCGTGGCTATTTTAGTCAAATTGGCCCATGTGTCATACGTGTAGGTTTCGCCCCAACAGTTTGAGCCCGAAGTCGACGAAGTCTCCGCGGACGCTATGCGGTTTACCTGATCGTAGGTGAACTCTGACTGCGAGTTGTGTCGCGATTAGGCACGTTCGGCTGCGACGATAAGGATTGCTACACGATAATCCCGCAAGGCCGCCCGGCATCCGCGTTTTTTATTCGAGTTGATTGCGCGGCTGCAGGCTACTGCTACGGTCCCTATGATCGATATCAGGGGCCTACGCGAAGTGGTTGGCTCAATAAAAGTATCCACCGTCGGTTGATTTAGCCGCGCTGGGCGTGCGGCTCCGCGAGGTGCCTCAGGTCCGTAACCTTGAGAACTTTGTCCCGGATGGATTCCTGATGCAGGTCCCGCCGCTCGATTTTTCCGTTGGCGACACGGATCAGCTCGATGCGGCCGAATGCCCCGCCGTGCCTGCGCGCAAATTCTGCGAGTCCAACGGCTTTTTCTGCAGCGTCACCACGGGACTCGTGGTGCGGGTCGAGGATGTCAATCCATTTCGACAGTACAACGAAGGGACATGCTTATTCGCGGTCGGAGAAAATGAGCCCGGTCTCCGCCAGATCTCAGTAGAACGGCTGTACAGGATGCGGAACTAAATTGAGAATTGCTATCTTCGGCCGGAAATCGCGACTTTTTCGCTGGCTAAGGGGCCCGGAGAGAAAACTCCCGGCTGCATGGCGGAGGACGCAGTCACGAGCGAACCATTCTCCGCCCATAAACAGGGAAAAATACAGGGGAAAATGCGCACCCGAGCGCTACTTATCCGACAAGAATGTCCGAATCCTGTTGTGTGGGCTGCAGTTATAAACAAGACGGCGAATTCACCCAAGTATCGGAACAGGGAATTTCAGGGAATTGATCAGGGATTCAAACAGTAAGCGGGTGAATGACAGTTGGGTTGACTCGGCAGCTCGCCATGCGAAATCCGCTTCCTTATCACTTGGCTCCATTCGTCCTCGTGGGCAAGTCCCAGCAATAACTTCGCGCTCTTCCTCGCCTCCACCGCGGAAGTTTTCCTTCGATCTCCCCAATTTGTCTCATCATCCCATCCAAATTTTTCATTGCGAAAAGGTTGGCAGGCGCCAAAATTTAGTGCAAATTAGGCGCCAACACCGTCTGCCATGTCCACCTATTTTGGAGGCCGGAAGCGCGACCCGAACGACTTCGCCGAGGCCCGCGACGCCCGCCCCGACGATGAGCTGATGCTCGCCGTGCAGCAGGGCGACGGCGACGCCTTTGCCGTCCTCTTCGACCGCTACAATCGCCTGGTCCTCACCGTGGCGCTGCGCATCCTCCACGACGCCGCTGAAGCGCAAGAAGTTACGCAAAATATTTTCTTCGAATTTTACCGCTCGGCGAGAAGATTTGACCCCGCCAGAGGTACGCTGAAAGTGTGGCTCCTCCAATTCGCGTACCACCGCAGCATCAATCGCCGCAATTATCTTTTGCTCCGCCAGTTTTACAACCGGCCGGATCTCCAGGAAGCCGCGCTCTGGGAGGCGTCGCAACACGCGACACCGAGGATGTCAGTTCAGGAGCTAAAGCGGCTGGTCGAGCAGGCGCTCGGCACACTCAACGAGCCGCAGCGTCGCACGATTCAAAAAGTGATTTTTGACGGCCTGACCCTCCGCGAAATCTCGGAGCAGTCGGGCGACAGTTACAGCGCGGTTCGCAACTATTACTACCGCGGACTAGATCACCTGCGCGCCACGCTGGCCGAGCAGCCCGTGCGCCTTGCGCAGCACCGGGTTCTGGGAATCGAGGAGGTCAGCGGTGGCTAGGCACGAACATTTCGAGGAGCTCTGCGCGGCCGCCAGCATCGGGCAGGCGACCGGCGCCGAGCTCGCCGAGCTTCAGGAACATCTTGCTTGTTGTCCCGACTGCCGCCAGACTTACTGCGATTTTCTGCAGTTCGGCGCGATTCGATGTAGCCGCGCCGGCGAGAAGCAGATGAGCAGCGAGGAAGCCATCGGATACATCGATTCCACTTTGTTCCGCCAGAAATTCCTCAAACGAGCCGAAGCCGAAGGCGTAACGTTCTCGCGAGTGAAAGTCCCCGCCGTTTTCCCCGAGCCGGAAACTCCCGCGCGACATCTGATCTGGAGCGACACTTTCAAATTAAGCGCTGCTGCTTGCCTGCTGCTCGGCGCAGGATTGGCCGGTGGATACTTGCTGAAGTCGCGCGATTTTGCCGCGCTGCCACATGCCGTAAACGCGCCTGTCGCGGCGACCATCAACACCAGCAACGCGAATCCGTCGCCGGCTACTGATCCCGAGCGCGATGCCACTGTCCTCCGCCTCGAAGCGAGCAATCAAAAACTCTCTTCCGAAGTCGCCGCCCTGCGCAATTCGCTCGCGCTGCAATCCGACACGCTGAACGAACTGCGCGCCAACGTCGCCGCGTCGGAAACCAAGCGCGAATCCTTGCTTTCGGACGTCACCGAGCGTGAAGCTCGCACCAACGATTTGCAGCGTCAGGTTTCCGAGGCGCAGGCCGAACTCGCCGGCGTCGAGTCGCAGTTGGAATCCACATCGGCTTCCAATCAGACCGCGCTCGCGGCCGACCAAATTCGCATTCACGAACTCACCGATGAAATTGCCGAGCAAACCAGTTCGCTCGCGCGCGAAAAGGACATGCTGGCCGCGAATCGCGACATCCGCGAACTGATGGCCGCGCGCAATCTGCACATCGCTGACGTTTTCGACACCGACACCAAGGGCAAGACGCGCACGGCCTTCGGGCGCATCTTCTACACGGAAGGGAAGTCGCTGATTTTCTACGCCTACGATCTGAACGACAATCGCGTGCAGACCGCCGGCTACAATTTCCGCGTCTGGGGCAAGAAGGAAGGCCCCGGACATCAGGCCAAGAGCCTCGGCATTTTTTATTCGGACGACAGGGCGCAGAAGCGCTGGATATTCCGCTACGACGATCCGAAAGTGCTCAGCGAAATTGATTCGGTATTCGTCACGCTCGAGCCTCCCGGCAAGCAGACCAACGAGCCGAAAGGCGAAAAGTTCCTCTACGCTTACTTAAGAAATAAAGCCAACCACCCTTAAATCGGCCATTTCATTTACAAACCGGGCGGCGTCGCTACCCGTGTAGTTGCCCGTCACAAATCCACGCTGCACTGACACAAACTCACGTTCCCGGAGGCACACTCCCACATAGGGGAAAATGGGTGTCCATGGACAACTATCAGAGACCAAACCGGAATCGCCTGTGGCTTCCGAATTCACTTGCTACGCTGCTCACGCTCTGCACGCTCGCCATCGCCGCGATTGTCTGCCTCGTGGCTACGCCAGCCAGCGCTCAATCCGAGCTGGCTGGTGTCTACGGCCGCGTCACGGACGCATCGGGCGCGGTCATCGCCGACGCCGAGGTCGAGATCACCAATCTTGAGACGAATATCTCCGTCACCGTGAAGACCAACGACGAAGGTCTCTACGCGATTCCGTCTCTGCATCCGGGACACTACCTCATCACCGCCCGCAAAACCAGCTTCAAGACCGTTACCGTAACGGACCTGGTCCTGAACGTTCAGGACAATGTCGTGCGGAATTTCGAGCTGCAAATCGGCTCTGCTTCCGAAACGGTCACCATCACAGCCGAAGCAACTAACATCAATACCACAGACGCTTCCGTCAGCACCGTGGTGGATCGTCAATTTGTCGAGAATCTTCCGCTGAACGGCCGCAGCTTCCAATCGCTGATTGATCTGACGCCGGGCGTGGTAATCACGCCGGCGGCAGTGGGCGATGAGGGACAATTCAGTGTCAACGGGCAGCGCACGGACACGAACTACTTCACGATTGACGGCGTCAGCGCCAACATTGGCACCGACCAGGCCGGCTCCGGCACGCTCTATCGCGACGCCTCAGGCACGCTGCCGGGCTTTAGCGTTCTGGGTGGGACAAACAACCTCGTGTCGGTGGATGACATGCAGGAATTCCGCATTCAGACTTCGACCTTCGACGCTGAATACGGCCGCACGCCGGGCGCACAGGTTTCCATTGTCACGCGCTCGGGCTCCAACCAGTTTCACGGCACGGCGTTCGATTATTTCCGCAACGACAAACTCGACGCGGAAGATTGGTTTGCAGACTCTCTTGGCTTGCCGAAGGCCGAGGAGCGCCAGAACGATTTCGGCGGTGTGGTCGGCGGGCCTATCATTAAGGACAAGACGTTTTTCTACTTTTCCTACGAGGGTCTGCGGCTCCGCCTTCCACAAACGGCGCTGACCGACGTCCCGGCGCTGGACGCCCGTTCCAGCGCTCCCGCGGCCATTCAGCCGTTCCTCAATATTTTCCCGCTGCCCAACGGTCCGGAGATCATTTCGAGCGGAACGCCGACGGGACTCGCTCCGTTCAACAGCACTTTTTCGAATCAGGCGACGCTCAACGCCTACAGCATTCGCATCGACCACGAAGTGAATAGCCATCTCGAGCTCTTCGCGCGTTACAACTACTCGCCCTCGCAGCTTCTCTCGCGCGCGGGCATGGGCTTCAGCACCAACACCAATTTTGACAATCAAGTCCGCACGACCACGCTGACGGCAGGTTCCACGTGGACTCTTTCGCCCACGATGACCAACGAAACGCGTTTCAATTTCAGCCGCAATCTCGGCGAGGCCTCGAACTATGTGGACAGTTTCGGTGGAGCTGTCGTGCCGCCAACTTCGGTTCTGTTTCCGCCGCCGCTAGATAATCCGGCGACGGACATCACGCAGTTCATCGTCGCGTCCGGTTTGAACACCGCTTACAACGACGGCGCGTTGGTGAACAGCTCACTTCGCCAAGTCAATGTTTTGGACAACTTCTCGTGGCTCAAGGGCTCCCACGCGATCAAATTTGGAATTGATTACCGCTGGGCGTCGCCGTACTTCACGCCCTTCCGTTACTACTCGGAAGTGGAATTCCTTGATATTCCTTCGGTCGAGGCTGCAAATCCGCTGTTCGTGTTCAGCTCGCTCGGCGCTCCCGGAACCTTCTATTTCAATAACTGGGGGGCTTATGCGCAGGACACGTGGAAGATTTCTCCCCGTTTCACACTGACGTATGGACTGCGTTGGGACGTCAATCCTCCGCCGACCGCGAATAAACAATTGTTGGCCGTAAACGAAGTTTCGAATCCGGTGAACACACAGCTCGCGCCACTTGGCACACCGCTCTGGCACACCACGTACGACAATGTGGCGCCGCGCGTTGGCGCTGCTTACCAGCTCCGTTCCGACCGCGGGCACGAAACAGTGTTGCGCGGCGGCTTCGGCGTTTTTTACGACCTGGGCGATCAGGCCGCGGGACGGGCCGCAAACGTTTTCAGTTATCCCTATGGCGCGTACAACTTCACATTTGGCGGGCCGTTCCCGTTGACAGCCGCGCAAGGTCCGCCGTCATCCATCACGCTCGCGCCCCCGTTGAGCATCACGGGGTTCGACCCGAATCTGGAGATGCCCTTCACGCTCCAGTGGAACGTCGCGGTAGAGCAATCGCTAGGGACGAACCAGACATTTTCACTTTCATATATTGGCGCGGACGGACATCGCCTTCAGGAGCAGCAAGATTTTCAGAATCTGAACGCGACGTTCGCGGCGCTCACGGTCATCACCAACGGGAGCTATTCGAATTACAACGCGCTGCAAGCGCAGTACATCCGCCGGCTCTCGCGCGGCTTGCAGGCTCTCGTTTCTTACACCTGGGCGCATTCGATTGATGATGCTTCGAGCGGCTTCTCCTCGCTCGAGGTTTCCGGCTCCGATGTTGTCGCGCCCGGCTACACGAACAAGGGCGATTCGGATTGGGATATTCGCAACACTCTATCGGCTGCGGTCACCTACGACATTCCGACGCCGGGCCAGAACGCCATCGTTCGGCAGATTCTGGGCAATTGGTCTGTTGAGAACATCATTCAAGCACGCAGCGCGCCTCCGGTTGATGTGAACAATGGAGCGCCGACGGCGATCAACGGCGTCAGCGAAATCGTTCTGCGTCCGGATTTGGTTCCGGGCGTGCCAGTCTATTTGACCGGCTCACAATATCCGGGCGGCAAGGCTTTGAACTTCAATGCGTTCGTCGCTGCGCCAACGGACCCCACCACGGGCCTCGAGGCGCAGGGCGATTTGGGCCGCAACGCCCTTCGCGGATTCCCGGCGGCTCAGTGGGACTTCGCGCTCCGACGCCAATTCCCAATCACCGAAATGCTCAAGCTGCAATTCCGCGCCGAGTTTTTCAACATTTTGAACCATCCGAACTTTGGCCCGCCGCAAAGCAACTGGACGCTGCCGCCTTCGCAATTCGGCGTCGCAACGCAAATGCTAGGAGCAAGCCTTGGCCAGGGTTACGGGACGGGCTTCAGCCCGCTGTACCAGATTGGCGGGCCGCGCTCGATTCAGCTGGCGCTGAAGCTCACGTTCTAAATTTTCACCCGCTGCAGAGCACCGGCGTCGATTTGCAGTACGATGCCGGTGCTCTTAATTTTTTAAGTCATGGTGGCAAATGAAACTGCGTTCATCCGCGATCGGAAAAATCGGCTGGAACATTTGTCTGACGGCTGCGCTTGCCTTCCTGGTCGCCGCCGGATTCTTGCGCGCCGCGGAATCGAGCGCCGATCAACTCGCGCTCGTCGGCGGAACGGTGATCACCGCGACGGGCGATGCGCCGGTCGCCGATGCTGTGGTGCTGATGGAAAACGGCAAGATCAAATCGGTTGGCCCGCGCGCGTCGGTGACGATTCCCGCAGGCGTTCAAACAATCGATGCGCGCGGAAAATACATCACTCCTGGCCTGATTGATACGAATGCGCACCTCGTCCTGATGACCGTCCCTGAATTTTTTGTGCGGTATGAAGGGAAGTTTGAAGACATCGCGCTCGAATCCGCACAAGTGGGATTGAAGTATGGCATCACGACGATTGGCGATTCCTGGGGGCCGCTCGAGCCGTTGCTCAAAGCGAGGGCGCGTTTGAATTCCGGCGAAGTTCTCGGCAGCCGGGTTCTCATCGCCGGAAATATCGTCGGCATTGGCGGGCCCTTTTCCCCCTACATGATGAATGGCTGGCCCGTTGGCGGAATCGACATTCGCTACGGCGGCTGGGTCCATCCGGAAATCGAAGAGCGCATCAACGATATGTGGGAAGCGAACATGGGGCCGCGGCTGTTGGCGCTGACGCCCGCGGAGCTGACCGACGCGATGCGCGACTACATCGCAAAACGGCCGGACTTCGTGAAAGTCGCCGTGAGCGCGCACGGAATTTCGCCGGTCGAGCCGCTGATGTTTTCGCCGGAGCAACTGAAAGCGATGCGCGAGGAAGTGCGCAAGGCGGGCCTGCCGTTTCAGACTCATACGTTCACGCTCGAAAGCTTGAAGCTCGCAATCAGCGTGGATCCGACGCTGCTGCAGCATCCCAACGTCATGCAGCCGATGCCGCGCACTCCGCGCCAAATCGAAGAGCGCGACGCGCTGATCGCGGAAATCAATCGCAAGCACATCTATTGCGCGCTAATGATGATTCCCACCGAAGAGCAATTCAAGACGATGGAAGAATGGAAGGCGGGAGAGCATCCGAACGATCCGTACCTGAACGAAATCATGACGGGCCGCCAGCAGGGAGCTTCGCCGGAGATTTACAAATCGCGTGTCGCAGCGCTGAAGCCCTGGCTCGATGCAAGAGTTCCCTTTACGCTGGCGACGGATGCTGGGCTCGAAGTGAAAGGATTGGGACCGGTGGCATGGGGGAGGCTGGGCCGTATTGAATTCGAGCGCATGGAAGGCTTGCAGGAAGCGGGGGCTTCTCCGATGGAAGTTCTGATGGGCGCGACGCGCCGCGGCGCGGAGGCTTACGGCCTGGGAGAAAAACTAGGAACGGTGCAAGTGGGGAAAATTGCGGATTTGCTGGTGCTGGACGCGGATCCTCTTCAGGACATTCACAATTTCAGAAAAATCAATTCTGTGATCAAGGATGGCCGCGTGGTGAATCGTGAGGCGCTGCCGACGGTTCGCGTGGCGGATTTCTACGATCCTTCGGCCGCCTGGCCGAACTGAGCACCGCCGCGAACTGAAATTTACTCGAACTGAAAGCAAATCTAGCAGAGTATTGGAATAGGGGACTACAGGGAACGACCAGGGATTCAAACAGGGGCCAAAGAGGCGTAAGGCCTCGATTCCAAGACTGAGCCTTCAGCGCAGCCAGGGTAAGGCGTCAATCGATAAATGTGGCCACAGCTTAGGGACCGGCCTCAAGACAGCATAACGATTGAAATCGTCGCGTGAGAATCTGAACGCGCACCGCTGCAATTGTTTTGTGTCCGATCTTGCCCTGCGGACATCTACGACAAGGGTGCAGACGGAATGATGGTATTTCTGATTCTTCCGGTCTTCGTGATAGTGGCGCTGGTGGCGACGCTGCCGATTTGGCCGCACAGCAAGAAGTGGGGTTATTATCCGCTCAACGCGATTAGCCCAATCATCCGCGACGCGCCTCGCCTGCATGAGGCTTATACGCAGTCGGAAGCCGCTCAGAAGGTTGTTGACGACCTTTACGCCCTCTGGGCGGAGCTGGAAAAGAACACGCTGGAGCAGCTCGAAAAATAGAAGCCGGAAGCTAGCGCGACGGATGGCAGGAAAACACTCGCTAAGCTGCGGGCCTGAATTCCGCCAAAAGCGCCTGGTGCAGGCGCACTTGACGTTCGAGCGAAAGTTTCGCGCCGCCGGAAGTAAGATAAAAGACGTCAATAGCCGTCTCGCCTTCTGTTTCGATGATGGCGATCTCGATGTTGCACTGTTCGCATGAAAAAACGGAGCTAATGCGGTGCAGCAGCCCGGGCTGATCCTGCGCGACGATTTCCACCAGCGTGCTTTGCGCTGAGCAGGTATCGTCAATTTTCACGCACGTTTCCACCTTGATCTTCGGCGGCCGGTTTTTCTCCGCGCGTAGCCGATCGCGCAACATCCGGTGGAGATCCGCTTTGCCCGCCAGCACGTCGTGAATGCTCGTTTGGAAACGTTCCCACTCTGGCAAATTCAGTTCCAGCGTACGGAAGCGGTCGGTAAAATAAAAAGTGTCAACGACGGTTCCCGCCTGATTCGAAAACGCCGCCGCCTTCACGATGTTCATGCCCCAAGCCGCCAGCACGCCCGCCATGGTGGCAAAAAGAAGCGCGCGATCCTTGGTCACCAGCGTTAGCTCGTACCAGTGGCGCCCGCGACGCAAATTGAGCTGCACAGGGTCCTTCTCCAAACGCGCCGCCATTTCCAGATGCGCAAGCACGTCTCCCGCCGCGTGCGTCAGCAGATAGCGGCGCGGCAAGCCTTCGAGAAAGGCATCCAGCCGATCTCCCAAAGTCAGCGCTAGCGTGCCCAGGTGCGCCATCACTTCGTCGTGCGCGTCAACGTGCAGACGCTGATCCAGGCTGCGATTCAGATGATTCGCCGTGGCAATGTAAAGCTGCCAGATATTTTCCGCCTTCCAGGGAGTGAGAGCTTCCGGATTTACGGCTTTGATGTCGCCATACGTGAGCAGGCAAAGCATTTTTAGCCGCTCCGGCGTTTCCACTTTTTCGGCGAAAGCGCGAACCGTCTCCGGATCGAAGATATCGCGGAGCAAAGCGGCGCTCATTTCCAGGTGGCGCCCAATCAGAAAAAGCGCGGCCTCGCGGTCCGGCTCGTCTAGATCCAAGCGGTCGAGCGCCCCTTTGGCGATTTCCACGCTGGCGCGAACATGGTCCGGCGTTTTCGCGCCCTTGCCGACGTCATGCAAAAGCAACGCAAGATACAGTAGGTCGGGCTGCTCGATTTCGTCCAGCAGTTCAGCATAGCGCTGGTCCCATTTCGATTGCGATTGCCGCAGCGCGTGCAGGTTGTCTATGGCGACGAAGGTGTGCTCGTCCACGGTGAAGCGGTGTGAATAATCGCGCACTACTAGGGCGTCAATGCCCGCGAATTCCGGGATTAGCAGGGTCAGCAAGCGCAACGAATGCATCGCGCGTAATGCATCTGCCGCGTGCGGCGCCATCAGAATTTCCTGGAGCAGATGCCACAGTTCGGCGCTCTTTGGCGGCGCTTGGGCAAGCGCGGGCAACATGCGCTCGATTTGATATTCGGTGGTCGAACTTAGCGTGAGGCCGTGGCGGGCGAGAAAGCGAAACACGCGTAGGATCAATTCCGGATCGTTGAGCGCAGCGGGCTGGCGCAACGTGAGCATTCCATCTTCCACGGAAAACTCCGCGTTGGAGAGGCGCGCGCGTAATTGTTGGAATTGGTGATGCAATGAGGGCCGAGCCGCAGGGATTTCTTCCAGGAGCTGGACGCAGACCCGATGAATTGTGCGCGCGTGGCCGAAATAAATGCGCATCCAATCCGAAGCGGTAAGCGGATCCGCATCCTGGCGGTTTGAGGCAGGTGTCAGCGGAGATGAATTTGCGATGCCGATCTTGTGAGCGGCGGCAGCGCCTTGCGACTCCCAGGTCAGCGTGTTGTCGTCGCGTTTGTGGCGGACGTGCAGGAAACAGCGCACCGAGATCAGTGAGCCGAGCGCCGCATCAAATGGGCGCTGAATCGCTTCCGGCAGCACAGAGTTTTCGCGCGGCCAGACGTGATATTTTTCAATCGCCGTCAAAAGCGAAAGCCAATTCACCACGTTGTAATCGCGCAGGCCTCCGGGACCGTCCTTCATGTCGGGTTCCAGATGAAATACGGTATTTCCGAATTTTCCATAACGCGTGCGCGTGAGGTCCGCCAGACGCTTGATGATTTGGCCGGCGTCGCGCGCGATCAGCTTCGGAATCACGTCGTCATGCAACCGCGCGAAGAGTCCGCGGTCCCCGGCTAGATAGCGGCAGTCCAGAAGGGATATCGCGAATTCAGCGTTCTCGGCGTCGAAGCGGCCACATTCCGCGAGCGTGCGTGTGGCGGGACTGAGCTTGAGGCCCAAATCCCACAGGTCTTGCGAAAATTTGCGGACCGCGTCTTTGAATTTTGCTTCCGTGCCGTTTCCAGCGTGCAGAAACAGCATGTCAATATCGGAATAGGGAAAAAGCCAGCGGCGGCCGAAACCGCCGAGCGCAACCGCCGCAAAGCCTGACGGGCCGTCTGCTTCTGGGCAGATATATTGGTTCCACAGCCGCTGTACGATGGTTTCGATGAGCGCCGTGCGTCCCAGCAGGGCCGCGCGGCCATCGCCGTCGGCCACAAATCGTTCCTGAATGCGCGCCGACTCCTTCGCGGAAAAATCGCGCAACTCAGTCGCGAGCGATGGGGTAGGGGGCATGGCTTTTAATTAAATATTTCTGTTTTCGTCGTCCTTAAATTTTCACACTCCGCGCTGCTGAGCTTGTGATCCCGCGGTCAGCATTTCCACCGGGTCTTCTGGGTATGCAAGCATGCCAAATTCCGGCACATCGAGGCCCGTCAGTTCGACTTCTTTGGAAACGCGCATGGAGCGCCACGCGTTGACGGTCTTAAAAACGACGTATGTGGACCCGAAAGAGTACGCTACCAAGAGTGTGGCGCCTCCCAGCTGCATCCAGAACTGCGAAAAATCTCCGTGGACCAATCCCGTAACACCTTGGCCAGCCCTGCCAAGATAGGATGCGACGCCTACTCCGTTCCAGCCGGCGCCGTAGGTACCGTCGGCAAAAATCCCCAGGGCGACTGCACCGAACCATCCGCAATAACCGTGAACCGAAATCGCTCCGCATGGATCATCGATTTTCAGCACCCGTTCGTTGAAGAGCACGCCCAAACATACGAGAATCCCGGCGACGATGCCAATAATCACCGAGCTCGTCGGCGATACAAACGCGCACGGTGCGGTAATTGCAACCAGCCCGGCCAGCATGCCGTTACAGGCCATGGTGATGTCCGGCTTGCCAAACAGGCTGTACCACAGCAGCATCGCTGCCGCCGAGCCCGCGACGGCAGCTATGTTCGTGTTCACCGCAATCACGGAAATTCGCAGGTCGGTCGCGCCCAAAGTCGAACCTGGATTGAAACCCATCCAACCGAAGAGCAAGACGAATGTGCCAGTCACGACGAACGCAATATTGGAAGCTGGGAATGCGCGCGGCTTCCCGTCGGGTCCATATTTGCCAAGACGCGGGCCCAGAATCACGGCCAGCGCCATCGCGCAAAATCCCCCGATACCGTGCACAACCGTTGAGCCCGCGAAATCCACGTAGCCGTGGCCCATGTGCATGGTGGAACCCAGCTGCGACATCCATCCACCGCCCCAAACCCAGCAACCGGAAATGGGGTAGAGCAGGCCGCCGATGAAAAGCTCGCAAAGAAGAAACGCCCAGAAGGTGATGCGTTCGCAAATCGCGCCGACGATGATGTATCCCGCCGTTTCCATGAAGACTACTTCGAAGAGCGTTAAGCAATTGCTGCCGGCGTCGTACGCGGGTCCGCTTAGAAAAAATCCCTTGCCGCCGAGGAAGCCCCATTGGCCGCTGCCAATCAAGAAATGATTCAGCGTCGGAACCCCTCCGAGATTTGTGGGCGCAGCGTTCACAGCGACAGCGCCGAACTGGAACGCGTATCCGACCGCGTAGTAGGCCAGGAAAGCAAAAACGTACGCGGCGAAATTCAGCATCATCAGGTGCGCGGCATTTTTCTTGCGTACCAGCCCGCACGTCAGCAGCGCGAAACCGGCCTGCATGAATAGCACCAGGTATCCAGTCAGCAGCGTCCAGGAAAAATTCGTGGCGACGCGCACGTGCCCCAGGTCGTCCGCAAGCTTCAGCGCCAGCGGCTCCTTCGCGGCTTGCGCCTGAAAATTGTCGAACTCTTGCTTGCTCTTCGCGTAGTCGGGCGCGGTCTTGTCCGTCGGTTCGGGGATCACAAACGGATTGCCGGCGGCATCAAAAACCACCGTCCGTTCACCGGTCGCAGTGCCGGCGGGATCGGCTTGCGGCGATTGGTCCGCAAATGCCGCGCTGATCGAGCCCACGAAAATCTGCGCGAAGACGAGTGCGGCGATCGCCGCAAACATCCACTTCCTCGTGCGTCCCACCAATGCGCTTTGCATCTCGAAGTTCCTCCCTAATTGGGATTGAGGCTGCGTTCCGTTCGCCTTCCGTGTGCGACTCGACAATAATCGTCAGATAGCGCCAGGTCCTCGTTCTCCTGTCCGTATCCGGATCACTTCGTCGAGGGAGGAAACGAATATCTTGCCGTCGCCGATTACCCCCGTGCGCGCCCCCTCGGTGATGGCTTCGACTACCGGCTCAACAAGCTCTTCCGCCACAGCAATGCTCACAAAAATTTTCGGAAGAAAATCCACGATATACTCCGACCCGCGGTAGGTCTCCGTATGTCCCTTCTGCCTGCCAAACCCCCGCACTTCGGAAACCGTCAGGCCCGTAATGCCCAGAGCGGTGACACGCTGCTTCACCTCTTCCAGCTGCGAAGGCCTGATCACGGCATCAATGCGCTTCATTTTTGATTGCTCCTTTCCTTCTGGAACCGAAAACACGCTCGGCACAACAAGGTATGGAACCTACTCGCGAACCGTCAGTCAAATCCAAATAAGTGATAGACCGCATCAGGTTCGCAATGGGCGCATTCGGTCAAGTTGATCGTCATTGGTATTCTCAGCAATGCTGCACTCGGGAGCCAAAAGTTGCCGTGCGTTGCAAATAGCCGGGCATCCGCCGACGCACGCGCGACTACAACCGAAATCGAATTCGGCGCGAATCCGGAAGTGGAGTTTAGGCTCGGCGACAGAAGCGTGAGGTTTACCGGCTAACTAGGAGCACTTCAAAGGAATTTGCTTTCATCGACGGCCGCCGCTCACCTGGCGGACTGCCTCAAAATCAGCGACGGGCAGAAAAATACTGTGCGTTTCGAAATCAATGGCCATGGTGCGCGCGTATTTTTTCGTGGGCACGTCATCAACCACGCTGAATCTATCGGGCGAATCTTCATGAACTACCATTAGAGTCCCTGACCCGCCGTTAGAACTGAACGCCAGTTGGGTTTCAGGATCGAATCCCCCGGCGTCCGGTGTGCCGCTGCGTCTCCCGCGTCCGGTGAAAATACTTCGGCTAGCGAACTGACAGATCGAATCATCCGGCGCGCCAAGCAAATCCGAAACGAGTGGAAGGCGAGGGCACAAAATAGTGGCGACTCAGATGCGTCAACTGGAGACCCGGCTGCGTCCTTCGTCAATTGACTCCATCTTTTTCTCACGCTTTCAACGATTCGACGACACGAGCCGCGTTCACGAACCCGAGGAGCTTGGACACGAAGAAGACCATCACCGGCCTGGCCAGCCATCGATCGCGAACCGGCCTAGCCGTTTGTAAAACTTACGTTTTACAAACGCTCTTTCGGCCGGTTTCGTGACCGCAGAATGAATCGTTTGTCTGTTCCGTTTCGAATAGGATTTCTAAACGCCCCTTTGGATGCTCATGCATTGGGATCGCCTTCTGCATTTCGTCGTCAAGAGCCATGTAATCTCCAGCCGAATTCGCTGCGACACAAAAAGGCGAATGGCTCCGGATGTGTATTGGAGTAGAGAACCTTTGAGTACTGGAGGGCGCGACACACTCGAGCCACCGTTGTTGGTGGTTTCGCAGAGGCGGACCTCTCGATAGAACCGGGACATATACTGTAGCCTGTTCGCGCCTTCGGAAGAATCGACCCAAGCACCGATAGATAAGTTTGCAGTGTCACCCGCCAATTGGGCCGGAAAGACGATGTTCCCACTGGAATCGCGGGAAAAGAGAATTGGCCTGACACCGGCTGGCGGAGGGTAGTCAATTCGAAATGGCGGCGCTTTCTGCTCCGCGAAAAGGCACTGCTCGACACCGCTTCGGAAAAAAACCGCGCAATTCAAGCCATGATTCGGGGTTTGCAGAAACAGAAGACACTGATGAGCATGACATTCACGCCGTTTGGGCCGCGAAATCGACATTTTTGGCCAAAGGGCATCAAGAGAGAGAAACGCCCAGACTGGCTGGCGGAGGGGGTGGGATTCGAACCCACGAGACCCTTTTGAGGCCTAACGGTTTTCAAGACCGCCGGTTTCAACCACTCACCCACCCCTCCGCTTCCGATTCTACCAGCTACTGCGCAGACGCGTGCTAGCGCAAGCGCAGCTACCCAGGTGAGTTTGCCCTAAGCATCATAATGGCCTGACTGGCCCGTTGCATGGAAGCGGCTGGCAAGCGCTCTTTCGTCCGATCAGCGCTAACCATAATGATGTGAATGGCTTACACCGACGAGCACAGTCGGGGAATCTCTCGCAAAGAATTCTTGTGGAATAAGTGGACAGCAGGCCATAAACGTGCAATACTCTCCCTGCGTTTGTTGCTCTTGTAAAACCTTTAGATTTTGTTGAGGGGCTGCAAGTCCACACTTGCGGCCTTTTTTTGTTTCCGCTGGAGGCCGTGGAAAGACATCAAATAGCTCAAAAGAAAAGAGATACATAGTTGAAAGAACAAGGAACAGTGAAGTGGTTCAATGCCAGCAAGGGTTTTGGATTCATCCAGCGCCAGTCCGGCGAGGACGTTTTCGTCCATTTCTCCGCGATCGTTGCGGAGGGATACAAGTCGCTGAACGAAGGCCAAGCGGTTGAATTCGAAGTCACCACTGGCCCCAAGGGCCTGCAGGCTTCGAACGTAACGAGCCTGTAACTCCAGAGGGCGAGCTCGCACACGGCGGGCTCGCCCATTTTTTGCCTATGGCGGGATTTAGGAGGCTCTATGAAGGCGCTCGAAGAAGGCACGTACATCAAGCACTTCCAATATGGCCTCGGCGTGATCACGGCCTCAGACGGGGATCGAACCTCGATTGATTTCGACCTCCATGGCATGAAGAAGTTCATCACCAGCATCATGGTGGTTGAGCTGGCGGAAGGGACGCCACCCAAGCGGCCCCGCAGACGGAAAAAGAAGACGAGCGTCGTGCCGGCGGCGAGCACGAAGTGACCCGCGAAATCATGGTGCAGTTCGTCGGGTTCGAATCGAGAGCCCTGGTAAGAGTTTATACGTTTACAGTGCGCGAGGCTTCGGTCGAGCCGCGCGAATACACACTGGCGATCGCGAACAAAGCTTTCGTCGACCATCGGATTCGTTATCAGGACGCACCTGACATCTGCTCGCTGAGACTTCGGCGCGAGCTGGCTGCGTTCGGCAATCACCCGCCCGCGAGTCACCTGGATATCTCGGACGGTGATCTGGACGACTATTCGGGCACGCACGCGCGGCAGACCACGCGAAGCCCATATGGACGCAAAGCGGCCGAAGATCGCTAGCCGCCCGTTCAGTTTTGCATCGGTGAAAGATCTTGATCGAGAGCCGGGGAAGCGAACGTCGCTGGACTCCTGAATCGAGAGAACTTCAAAGCGGTGACTCAGAAACACGAAGCAGCAGTACCGATCGAGGAGCTATATGAAGAATCTGTTCGTTGGAAATTTGAGTTTTCAGACGACCGAGACGGAAGTGCGAGGCTTGTTTGAGCCATTCGGCCAAATCACCCGCGTTCATCTGGCGATGGACCGCGAAACGGGGCGGGCTCGCGGCTTCGGGTTCGTGGAAATGCCGGACGACGGCGAAGCGACGAAAGCGATTGCCGCTCTCGATGGAAAACAATTTGCCGGCCGTGCGATTAAGGTGAATGAGGCGCGGCCCAAAACGCAAGGATCGGAGAATCGCGGAAACCGGCCAAATGGCGGGGGAGCGCGCGGTCCAAGCGGCGGAGGCGGCCGCGGTCGCGGCTCGTTCTCGACCGAGAATTATGGGGAAGCTGCGCGCCAACCGCGCGAACCACGCTGGTAAACAACAAATCTCTATGAAGGAGACGCCGTGGCCAGAATCACGTTTCAAAAGCGCCAGAAGGAAATGAAGAGACTCGAAAAGCAGCGCATGAAGGCCGAGCGACGCGCCCAGCGAAAGCTCGCCAAGGGTACGGAGTCTGAATTCGGAGAGCAGGGCGAAAATATTTCCGCGGAGCAGGATTCGCAAGATGCGAATTCGGCAGAGCTGACGGCTCAGCCGCAGCCGAACGGAGACACCATTTCATGAAAAGAGCATCCACAGAAAAATTGGCAACCAGCTCGAAGGAAGTGAGCATACGTCCCAGCTCCCGAAACCGCCGGGTCGCGGTGTATGCCAAGAGACGCGCCGACTCCGGAACCGAGGGCGGATCATCCGATCTATCCGGACGCGGCCTGCTGATTCCGGCGCTGGCAACCGGGATCGAGTATCCGGTGGCGTTTGCGCTGAAGTCGGCTCCGGCCGGACCACAATATGGGCGTGTGCTGAAGCCCACCCGGTGGGCCAAGTGTTCGATCCGCACCGAGCAGAAACGCGCATTTCCAGACGGCCACTACTTTCTTCACACGCCGGACGGCAGAGTCCACCAGTTGAAAGTGATCGGCGGAGTTTGGCATTGTCTGGCGCTCGCAGCCTAAGAACGGGCGTGGGAACGCGGGATCGATAGATCCCGCCCCTGCCATCCGGCAATTCTTCAATATCGAGGAAACCCGCGCGCGAAAGCGCAAAATGCGTCGAGCCGCGCGGCCATCTCTATACTCGCCGCAATCCCGATTCTTCCAGCCGCTTGAATCTATAGCGCGCGAACAATCTCGCCCAAGAACCAGGTGCGCCGCTCGGCCTGATCGATCCACGCTTCAATCATGCTGGTCGTGGCAACGTCGTTGTATTTTTCGCAGAGTTCGTGCGTGGCGCGCAGAAACCGCGTCAATTCCCGATTATCGGTATGGAGCTCGCTGAGCATGGCGTCGGGCATGAGCGATTCCTCGTCGTCGTCCTTCAAGCGCTGGTGGCGAGCGATGTCGCCGATGGAACGCAGCGTAGTGCCGCCGATCTTGCGTGCGCGTTCCGCGATGTCGTCCGTCATCGCGAAGATTTGATCGGCATGTTCGTCGAGGAGAAGATGGTAGTCGCGGAAGTGGCGCCCGCTCATGTGCCAGTGGAAATTCTTGGTCTTGAGATACAGGGCGAAGACGTCGGCGAGCAGCGGGCGCAGAGCATTGGAAATCTCCAACACGGCCTCGCGGCCGAGTTCCGCGGCCGGTTCGACGAAATCCAGTTCCGCTTTCTGGAGTTTAGTGGCAGCAACTTTGCTCATGTCGATAATCCTCCTTTGAACTTCAACAAAGTTCGATGCACGAAAAGCTGTGTTTGGCTCGTGCTTGTCGATTCACTCCGGCCGTAAAATTCCGAAGGCTTTAAGTTTGTTACTGGTTCGTTCTGGCAGCGTTGAGGCTAGCGAATGCAAGAATGCAAATCAAGCAGAGGCGAGTTCGGAACGCTAAAGCCGCGTCATCCATCGGAAACTAAAGCGCTTCCGTGCTAATCCGTGAACGCAATTTGGAGTAGACTCGTGCGCAGAAATGGCGGGCGGAGGTAGAGTTGCAAGCCGAATTGAGAAAATGGCGAACTCCGCGAGCGATGGTCGCAGCGACGAGCGTAGCGGCTATGTTAGTGGTAGCCGCGGGGCGATTGTCGCCACAGGCGCCGCCACCTTCCAAACCTATGACCTCGAGCAAAGCTGAGGCATCGCGGAAATTCGCCGACCTGAGCGATCAATTCGTTAAAGAATCGCTGGTGTTGTCGCCGGTCAGCGCGTCGGCGGCCGGATACCACAAGTACGTGGACGCGCAGACCGGCGAAACCGTTGAGCTTGATGCCAAGCTCGATGATTTGAGTCCGGAAGCGGCGGCCAAGCGGCGCGACTTCTTTGCGCAGTGGCGGAATCGGTTCCGAAGTGAAACTCCGCTTAATACACTTGGGCCGGAAGACGCGGCCGATTGGCGGTTGATTGACGACCAAATCGGCCGAGAACTACTCGAGTTCGACGAGATTCAGAGCTACCGGCACGACCCCACGATTGCCGTCGAATTGATCGGAGATGCAATCTTTCTGCCGCTGACGCAAGACTACGCGGCGAAGGACGTCCGGCTTGGCCATGTCCTCTCCCGCATCCGCCAAATCCCGCGGGCGATCAATCAGGCGGAGCTGAGCCTGGTGGATGCCGACCCGATTTTCATCAAGACGGCGATTGAAGAGAACGCGGGGAACGTAGACCTGATCGAGCACACGGTGGCCGATCAAATTTCGGTGGATTCGCCGCTCAATGAGGAGTTCGACCGGGACGCGGCGCCGGCGGTTGCAGCGCTGCAAGATTTCGACCGGTGGCTGAAAGACGATCTGGCGGCGCGGCCGACGGTGAGAACGTGGCGGCTCGGCACGTATTTCTACGACAAGAAATTCAAGCTAGAGATGGAGACGGATGTCACACCAGAAAAAGTGCTGGCCGATGCCGAGCGCGATCTGGCTTCCGTGCGGATGGAAATGTACGAGCTCGCCGTTCCGATGCACAAGGAGATGTATCCGAATCACACCGATCACTCCAACCTTGTCGCCCACGAGCAACAGAACCGGGTTATCAGCGAAGTGCTCGACAAGATTGCGGACGACCACCCGCGCCGCGATCAATTGCAAACGACGATTCAGTCCGATCTGGAAGATATCGCGCGCTTCATCCGCGAGAAAAAAATCGTAACGATCGGCACGCTGGACAATTTGAAGGTGATCCCGACGCCGCCTTATATGCGCAGCGTTTTTTCGGTGGCGGGATTCCACAGCGCGCCGCCGCTCGAGCCCAAGGCAGAAGCCGAATACTGGGTGACGCCCATCGATCCGAAGACGCCGGAAGACAAAGTGGAATCGAAGCTGCGCGAGTACAACAATTTCGCGCTTTACTGGCTTTCGATTCACGAAGCGCTTCCCGGCCATTACGTCCAGTTCGAGCATTTGAACAAAATGAAACCGGAGCGGCGGCGGTTGCTGCGGTCGCTTTATGCGAACGGCCCCTACGTGGAGGGCTGGGCCGAATACATCGCACAGGTGATGATGGATGAGGGATTTTTGCACAACGATCCGCGCTTCCGCATGGTGATGCGCAAGATCCGGCTGCGCGTGGTTTCAAACGCGATTCTCGATATCCGCATGCATACGATGGCGATGACGGACGAGCAGGCGCTCGACCTGATGACTAATGAGGCGTTTCAAACGCAGGCCGAAGCGGATGGAAAGCTCCTGCGCGTAAAACTGACTTCGGCGCAATTGCCGACGTATTACGTTGGGATTCGCGAATGGCTCGAGTTTCGCAAGGCCTACCAGGCCGCCGCGGGAAAAAGTTTCAACTTGCTCACGTTTCACGACCGCGCACTCGATGAAGGACCACTGCCGGTTCCGGTGGTGCAGAAATTGCTGATGCCGCCGGCGCGGCAGGCGAAACCATAGCGCGAGCGCGATCCCCAACTTCGAGAATTTCCGCTGGAACACTTCGGCGTAAATCAGATTGAAACGAAGTACAACTACGACGCGCGTGCGAGTCAGCCGCGCAGTCAGCAAAGCGAGATTCTGAAATGGCGAAGCAGAGCGCGGGATTGCTGATGTACCGAAAGCGAGACGGGCAAGTCGAAATACTGCTCGTCCATCCCGGCGGGCCGTTCTGGGCGAAGAAGGATGAGGGCGCGTGGTCGATTCCGAAGGGAGAAGTCAACCCCGGCGAAGATGTGCTCGATGCGGCGAAGCGCGAATTCACAGAAGAGACAGGAATAGAGGGGCGCGGAAAACTCTCGCCACTCGGAAGCATCAAGCAAAAGAGCGGGAAAATCGTGACGGCGTGGGCGTTTGAAGGCGACTGCGATCCGGAAACGATTCGCAGCAACACGTTTACGATGGAATGGCCTCCGCGCTCGGGAAAACAGCAGGAGTTTCCGGAGGTCGATCGAGCGGCGTTTTTTTCAATCGAGGGGGCGCGGACGAAAATTCTGGCGTCGGAGGCGGAGCTGCTGTCGAGATTTGAGAAGATCGTGAAGCGGAAAGTTAAAAGTTGAGAGTCGAAGTTTCTAGTGCCCGGGCGCATAAATATGCGCGGCGGTATCGTGCAAGTAGGCGCGGGCCAATTCCAGAGCTCGGCTCTCGGTGATTTCGCCTTCGGAAATCATTTCGGCGAGAGCCGCAGCCAGCGCGGTTCGCGCCGACTCGACGGCAAGCCAGTAACCTTCCTCGGCGCCAATCGCGTCGCTCAGCGGAAACGTATCGGACCCAAAAACAATCTTGTCGGGAAACGTTTCCAGCCACTCCCGCAAGATGCGATGAAGTTGATCGGGATAAACGAAAATTCCCATCAGCGACGAATCGAGATAGACATTTTTTCGCGCCGTCAGCCAGATGGCTTCACGATCGTAGGGATAACCGCCGTGAAGCAAATCGAAAGTTACGTTGTCGTAGCGCGGGTCGCGGAGGACGTTCTCGAGGCCCATGATCTTGCCGTCGTTCATGTTGAAAAAATCGCCGCCGCCCACGGCGGTGTGAATCTGCACCGGCAGATGCAAGCGGCCCGCTTCGCCGAGAAGATAGCGGAATGCAAAATCCTGAAAGTCGCGGTACTCCTCAGCGGAAGGCACGCCGCCGGCGCGGTATTTGGAGTAAATCGCCGCGGCGCGCTCTTTTGGCGGATCGTCGAAATGGAGCGAGCGGAAATAGGCGATTTCGAATTTGATTCCGACGCAGCCCTGCGCTTTTCTCGCTTCAACGACGGAGCTGATGAGCTTCAAGTATCCATCCAGATCAGCGGGCATCTGCCCTGATAGCCGTTGCGACAATTCGCCGGCAAGAAGTTTTCGCTCGCGCGGCACGTTGAGTTTCTGATCCGGATCGCGATTCTCGAGCTGTTGCGAATCGAACGGAAATAGAAAGTAATCCACGAAATACACCCAGCGAAATCGCGCGGGATCGAGATAGGCGGGCATCGAGACGCGGTTGGCAATCGCGGTTTCAATATTGAGCTGATCGAGAATGTGCGAAAAATAGGCGTTCCCGAGCTGTTTTTGCTCCGCGGCTTTGTGCTGGGCGAGCCACTTCAGATGCTCCGGCGACAAATCGCCATACGGATAGTCGAAGAGCTTTCGGGCCGCGCCGAGCATCTCCGTATTTTCGTCGCGCAGTCGAAACGGCACGGAGGCGTCCGGAGGAATCACCATCGCGTCCACATCGGTATCGTTGGCATAGCCCGGATGGCCGTGGTTGTCGAAGACCGGAATTTTTTCAATCTGAGGAAGAAGACGACGGTAGATCTCGCGAACATCGGTTCCGAGAAGCGGCTGGGCTTGGGCAAGCGCGGACTGCGGCGCTCCGGCGGCAGCGAGCAGAAAGAGAGCGGCCACGAAAAAACGAATCCAGAATCGCGCTGGCACTCGCCCAGCCAGTTCGAAAAATGAATCACGCATCACGCCACGCCTAGAATCCATAGCGCAACGCAAATTGAATCACGCGCGGCGTCCCGGCCATTGAAGTAATTTCACCGAAGGTGGCTGGATTGCCGCTCACGTCAACAAAAAATGGATTGTTGAAATTCGGGTGATTCCAAAGATTGAAAAACTCGGCGCGAAACTCGACGTTCTGTGTTTCGGCAAACGGAAAATCTTTCACGACAGAAAAATCCCAGTTCTGCTCAAACGGACCGCGGAAGATATTTCTTCCGAGATCGCCATAGCCCGTTGAGCCATCGGGGCCGACAACCGGCGCGGGCATGAATGCGGCGAAATTGACGTAGGCGCCAAGACGCGAGACGGTGCTGCCTTTCGTGTACGCTGACGCGACGTCGTACCCGGATACGATGCTCGCTGTGGATTGGTCGGGACCGATCGGAGTGTACGTCGAGCCGCCTGCAGAATCGATGATGGTGAAGGGCCGTCCGGACTGAAAGATGGTGATGCCGTCAACGCCCCAGCCATTCAGCGCGGCGCGCTTGAAGCCGGTTGCTTTGGAGAAGAAGGGCAATTGATAGGAGTAACTGGCGACGAAGCGGTGGGGACGATCGAAGTCGGCATCGCCGCGGGAGTCGCGCAAATTCGTTTGATCGTCGAGAACGGTGTTGAAAGCCGTGGTGTCGTTCGAGACGTCGTCAATCGTTTTGGAGTAGGTGTAGGCGGCTTGAAAATACAGGCTGCGGTAACGCTTGGTCAGCGAAGTCTGCAACGAGTGGTAGATGGAATTCGCATCGTTGCAGAAGCACTGCATTCCAGAAGGGCTGAGGCCGAGAATGCGCGCGCGCGCCGGAGCATTTGCAATCGTGTTCTGCGTAACGACGTAGACAGTGCCGTTCGGAGCGGTGAGCGTGACGGGATTCGATGTGCTCACGAGATACGGCTGGATCGGCGTGCTGACTTCGCGCAAGTGAGTGCCTTTGGTTCCGACGTAGCCGATATCGAAGACCCAGCCCTTGGCAATCTCGTGTTCGACAGTGAGGTTCCATTGCTGCGCGCTCGGAGAGATGAAACGGAGAGGCGCTTCGAGCGCGATCAAAAATTCGCTGTTGCCGCTGAAGACAGGCGTTTGCGTCGTGTCCATCGTCGGCGCTCCGGTGATGTTGTTGACGAAACCCTGGAATACTCCCCACTGCGGAGTGAATGCGGGACTGATCACTCCTGCTGGCGGCAGGCCGTTAAATGCGGGCAGATTGGCGAGGGTTCCCGGCGGCGCGGGTCCGAATCCTCCGGCGAGGAAAGGCGAAGAGAAGCCGAGGTTGTCGCTGGTGCCGTTATCTTCGCGCTCGTAGTAAATCCCGTAGCCGCCGCGAATTGCAGTTTTGCCGGTGCCGAACACATCATAAGCGAAACCAATTCTAGGCCCCCAATCGGAAGCGTAGCCGTTATTCCGGAGAGTCGGAGATCCGGTGCCGACGAGCCCGGGAATGTTCAAGCTGTTCACACCCTTGGGAAAGATCCACGGATCCTGGCCTTCCTGAGCGAGCGAAGTGACGAGATTGCCGATTTGATTGGTGGCGTCGGAAACGGCGCCGTCGAGTTCCCAGCGCAAACCGAGGTTCAGCGTGAGATTTTTTCTAACTTTGTAGTCATCCTGCAGGAATAGCGCGAAATTGTTGATGCGATATTCGTGATTGTAGACGCCGCTGCCGGCGCCGGAAAATGCCGGCGCGCCGATCAGCAGGTTTTGAAAGTCGGTGAAGCCATTCCCTCCCTCCGACACCGGCTCGGACGGGACGAAATCCACCATGCCGTTGAATAGCTGCGGATAATTTTTGTCGAGATAGATGCGATCCACTTGTCCGCCGAATCGCAAAGCGTGCGCGCCGAGGTTGTAGCCTACAGTATCGAGAAAGGTGAAATTGTCCTGGCCGGAAGCCACGTTTGCCGCGGGCGTCGGCCCAATCTGGTAGCTCGCCAATTCGAACCGGTAGATGTTCGTATCGAAGTTGCTGTTCGGACGGCTGATGCCGAGATCGCTCAAGTTGACGAGCGCTCCGTTGTCCGTGTCGTTCGCGATGCGCACGAATCCGAAGCGAAAATCGTTAATGAAGTGCGCCGAAAATGTGTGCGTTTCTGAAATGGTGACGAAGCGGTCGTGGACAGGCAGGAAAGTCGGGAAATCGAGATCGCCTTCGCTGATTGCGGCGCCGAACTGCGAGCCCAGATTTCCAGCGCCGTACGGAAGCAGGGATTTAAAGTCCGAATAGAAGAACCGCTCGTGGAGGACGTCGCGGCCGCCGGAAAAATTTCGATCCCAGTTCGCGGTGAACTGATCGTCATCGAATGTTCCTGGATGGCTGACCGTGAGTTGCGATTCCTGCTCGTAGAGCGGCAGCGAGGGATTGATCGGAGGCAACGAGGGAATCAACCAGCCGCCGGTGCCTCCGCCGAATTGATTGCTTTTGAAGTTGAGCAGGTTGACGGCGACCGGATCCAGCGTGCTCGGATTCTGAAAGCCTGGCGGCAGCATCATGGCCAGGTCGGCGGGATCGCGCTGGACTGGAATTGTGGGGATGACGGTGTTGATGAAAGTGCCGGGCGCAATTCCGCTGAGTTGCCGCGTTCCCTGATAGTTAAAGAAGAAAAATCCCAGAGAGGCGTGCGGGGCGAGCGGCCCGCCAATGCTGCCTCCAAAGATATTCTGTCGCACGACGGGGCGCGGGGTGCCGTCGGCATTGAAGAAGAAATCGTTCGCGTTCAAGACGTTGTTGCGAAAGTATTCGAAAAGAGCGCCGTGAAACTTGGGACTCCCGCCGCGGAGAACGGCATTGATATTGCCGCCGCCGTTGCGTCCCTGGGTCGCATCGTAGAGGCTGGTTTGAACTTTGAACTCTTCGATCGCGTCGGGGTTCGGAAGCGGCGTTGTGGTGAGTTCGCTCACGTTGTAGTCGCTGACGCTGATGCCTTCGATTTGGACGTTGTTGTAGCCCTCGCGCTGGCCGTCGACGTTCATGCGAATGTCGCCGCGTCCAAGATCACCTGCGGAAGTCAAATCCGAGGAAGCCCCGGCGGATAGCGTGAGCAGTTGCTGGACGTTGCGCGTGGGAAGCGGAAGACCGCCAATCGTCTGGGATTCCAGCGTCTCGCCGGTCGTGGGAGTCGTGGACTCGACCGCTGTAACTTGCGAGTTCACCTGAACGGTCTGGGTGAGCTGGCCGACCTGGAGCGTGACGCGGATTTGCGTTGTTTCGGTGACGCGCACGGCGATGCCGGTGACTTTGCCGATGGCGAATCCAGACGCGCGCACTTCGATGTTGTAAGAGGCGACCGGCAGGAGTGTCGCGTCGAATGCACCGTGATCGTCCGTTGTCAGTGTGCGGATGAGATTGCCGGAGACCTGGTCAATGATTTTTACTTCGGCGCCGGGAACAGCGGCCGAACTGCTGTCCTGGACGACGCCCGAGAGCGCGCCGGTCGCGCCGCCCTGAGCGAATGCGAGAGTCCACGTGCAGAAAACGAGAAGAATGCCAAACGCTGCTCGCTTCATTGTCATAGCCTCCTAAAAGACGGGAGTCATTTGAGGGTCCCCATTTCGGCGCCGGCGGTCGCGGCGGCCGGCAGATTGCCTTTGCGCCGGACGAACCAATACGCGATCGAGATCAGCAACAAGAACGGCAGGAAGGCGGGAACAGTGTACTGCAAACCATCCACGAAAAATGTGGTGACGGTGATTGCGAGAAGAGCCACGATGCCGAGAATCGTAGAGTAAGGATACCAGTGCAACCTCATGGGAAGGCGCGCGACGCGCTCGGGGCCGAGAGCCCGGCGAAACGCGATGTGCGTGATCAAGATGACGATCCATACAAAGAACATTCCGGCGACAGCGACGCCGTAGAGCGCGAGAAATGCCCTGCCCGGCGCATAAATGGCGAGAAGAATCGCGGCGAACATTCCGCCAGTCGAAACCGCGAGCGCGCGCCCAGGCACGCCATTCTTGCTCAACGATGCGAGCCAGGCGGGAGCATAGCGTCCGCGGGCCAGTGAATAGAGCATGCGCGTGGTGAGGTAGAGATCAGTGTTGGAGCTCGAAAGGGCGGCGGTGATGACGACCAGATTCATGACTCCGGCCGCGTAAGGAATGCCAATTATGGCGAATGCGCGGACAAAGGGACTGCCAGTGAGGCCGCTGCCGACGCTCGTTTGATTCCACGGCGTCATTGCCAGCATGACCGAGATCGCAAGGACATAGAAGAAAATCAGCCGGAACACGATGGTGCGCATGGCCTTGGGAATCGAGACTTCCGGATTTTCCGCTTCTCCGGCGGTTACGGCAATCACTTCGACACCCATATAGCTTGTGACGGCAAGCGTCAACGCGAGCCATACGCCGGTCCATCCGTGCGGCAGGAATCCGCCGTACGCGGTGAGATTCGTGAGTCCGAGCGCGTGCTTGGTTCCGATTCCGAGAATCAGCGCTGCGCCGGCGCCGATGAACGCAAGAATCGCGACGACTTTGATCAGCGCAAACCAATATTCAAATTCACCGAAGTTGCCGACTTGAAGAGTATTGATCGCCACGAGTCCAATCGATACGGCGGCGACCCAGATCCACTGCGGGACGCCGGGAAACCAAAATCCAAAATAGATCGCGACCGCCGTGACTTCGGCGCCGATGGCAATAATCTGGACGACTCCGTAGGTCGCGCGAATCGCAAACCCGGCCCAGCGGCTCAAGTATGTTTCGGCATAGACGCCGAAGGAACCGGCGACCGGCTGGACCACCGCCATCTCAACGAGAGCGTAGGAAACGATGAGAGCGATGACCGCTCCGAGAAGGTAGGTGACGATCACGCCCGGACCCGCGAGCTGGATGGTGACCCCGCTGCCAAGAAAGAGGCCGACGCCGATCGCTCCGCCGATGGCCAGCATCGTCAACTGGCGCTGGCTGAGACGCCGTCGCAATTCACTCGCAGGACTGGGAGGACCAGACACCTGGCTGGCTCCGGTTTGCGCCGGACTCCCCGGACCAGCCGAATCGGAGGGGCTAGGCATTCTTGCTCAAGTCGAAAAGAACGTTTGCGAAACGATGAATTTCTTCGAATGTGTTGTAATGCACCAGCGAGGCGCGGACGGCGCCACTCTCAACATCAAGCCCCAGCCGCCTCATTAACCGCGGAGAATACATGTGACCATCGCGTACGCCAATGTTCGCACGCGAAAGTCCTTCAGTCACGTGCGCGGGAGAGACTTTAGCAAGATTGAAGCAAAATGTGGGGACGCGCTCGGCAAGGCGCTCTCTTGTGTGAACGCCGTACACGGTCGCTCCGCACTCGTTCAAGACGCGCAGCATTTCGATTGAGAGTTGCTCTTCATATTCTCGAATCGCAGTCATCGCTCGCACCAGGTGTTCCCGGCGCGTGTGCGGCCTTTTTGGATCGTCGTCGAATTGTTTCCCCAGAGATTCGAGATAGGAAATTGCCGCGTCCATGCCGGCGACGTTTTCATAGACGAACGTCCCTGCTTCGATCTTGACCGGCGGTTCGTTGGGGATGAAATCCTCACGGAACGTCGGCAATTTTTCGAGGAGATTGCGCCGGCCCCACATAAAACCCATGTGCGGCGAGAAAAGCTTGTAGCCGGAACACACGAGATAATCGCAATCCCAGGCCCGGACATCAATCGGCCCATGCGGAGGATAGTGAACGCAATCGAGAAAGATCTCGGCGCCAGCTTCGTGCACAATCTTCGCGGCGGCGGTGACGTCCACGATCGAGCCGAGCGCATTTGAGGTCGCCGTGCACGCGACGACGCGGGTGCGCTCAGAGACTACCGGCTTCAGATCCTCGGCGTGCAAGTTTCCGTCGTCGCGCATCTTCCACCAGCGGAATTTCGCGCCTTCGCGCTCGAGGGCGAGCCAGGTGGCAACGTTGGCCTCGTGATCCATGTCGGTGACGACGATTTCGTCGCGCGCTCCCAGGCTCTGGCCAATCGCAAGACTCACGATGCGGACGAACGATGTTGCATTCATGCCGAAAGCGACTTCACTCGAGTCGCGCGCGTTCAGAAGCGTGGCGACACTTTCGCGAGCGCGAGCGATGCCGGCGTCGACTTCGCGGCTCTTTTCGTAACGGCCGCCGCGCTGAACGTTGTGGTCGAGCAGGTGGTGATTGACGGCGTCGAAGACCACCTGGGGGATTTGCGCGCCGGCGGCGTTATCGAAGAAGACGAACGGAGCGGAGCGGATGACGGCCGGAAAGGACGAACGGATGGCGTCGACGGGAAATGGCAGGTGAACCGCACTCGAAGCCTTGCTGCCGGGGTTCGTATTCATCGAGGTTTCAAGGCGACGATGGCGGGCCGCGGGGGGCGCCACGCCACGAGCGCACCATTCCAGATTGGTCCGGAAGGAGAAAACCTATACCCGGGCGTATTGCATGTCAAGAGAATGGTTTTTGTATGCTGTCGGTATACGATTGACTCCGGGGACCTACTTGTGAAGAATGCTAATCTCTTTCCGGCTAACCTTGGAGGTAGCGTGGCGAAATCCGCAGCGCGCGGCAAAGGGCATCGCAGCACCTGGGCCACCGCTTCCGCATTGCTGCCGCCGTTTTCCACGACCACCAGCCCCGCTTCCACTCTCAGCGAAAAGGTCTATCGTGCATTCAAGCGCGACATCATTCATGGCGTCTACCAGGCAGGCGAGGCGCTCAGCGAAAAGGACCTGGCCGAACGCTACAAAGGAAGCCGAACGCCGGTTCGCGAAGCGGCGGTGCGGCTTCAGAACGAGCGCCTATTGCGCATCGTTCCCAATCGCGGCTATTTCGTCAGCCAGATCACGCTGCAGGTATTGAACGACATCTACGAATTCCGCTGCGCGGTGGAGTGTGCCGCAGCAGAATTGGCAGCGGTGAAAGGCACCGATCCCGAGTTGTTGCGAAAGCTCGCGGAGCTGTCGCAGGTGACGTGCAGTCCCGACGATCGCGAAAGTTGCTCGCAATTCATCGAGGCGGACACGGCATTTCACATGACCGTTGCGCGGCTTTCGCGAAACCAAATGGTGGTGCAGGCCGTGAGCGAAGCGCGAAGCCAGATGGAACGCATTATGTTCGCCGCGATCGACATCAACTATTTCGGCGAGGCGCCCGGGCGCGAACACCGCGAGATCTTGAAAGCGATCCAGGACCGCGATCCGGAAAGCGCGCGACAGCAAATGTACGAGCACATCATGCAGTCGAAGGATAAAGTGCTTGGTCTGACGAGTTTTTCGCCGCAGCGATTCTGAGCCCGCCTGTTTTCGGAAATACCCTCTCGAAGTGAACCGTCACTCACGACAATCCCTGCCGGCGGCCCAAGCATAGCTTTCGCGCCGCGAAACATACGGTCGAAACGCCAAATTCGGGGTAAACTCAGCATTCGTGCTTGCCGCTCGAAATGCGGGCCACTGTTTTCCCAGTCAGTTCGTCTTTCCACAATTCGACGAGTAGGGAGCTCTGAGCGTGAAAATGCATCCTGGCCGTCTGCTGTTCGCCGCAATCGTTCTGGCCGCGTTTGCGCCGCTGGCGCGGTCGCAAGACATTGCGTCTTTTGAGAAGCGCGTAACCGTGAAAACGCTCGACAACGGGTTAACTGTGCTCGTTTGCGAGCGGCCCGAGGCGCCGGTGTTTTCGTTCTACACACACGTCGACGTCGGCTCGGACCGCGAGTATCCGGGAATTACCGGCCTGGCGCACATGTTCGAGCACATGGCGTTCAAGGGAACCGACAAAATCGGAACCACAGATTATCCCGATGAAAAAGTGGCGATCGCGAAAATCGAAGAGGCCTATCAAGCATACGACCGCGAGCGCCGGAAGACCTTTGGCCGGGACGATAAGAAGGTGGCCGAGCTGGAGCAGGCTTGGAAAGATGCCATGACCGCGGCGCAGAAATACGTCGTTGAAAACCAGTTCGGCGAAATTGTTGAGGAACACGGCGGAGTCGGCCTTAACGCGTTCACGGACAACGAGGAAACCGGGTATCACTATTCTTTCCCGTCGAATGAAGTCGAATTGTGGGCCTATCTCGAGTCGTCACGGTTCCTGCATCCGGTTCTGCGCGAGTTTTACAAGGAGCGCGAAGTGGTGCACGAAGAGAGGCGGCTGGGCGAAAGCAATCCGTTCGAGCGCCTGTTCGAGCAGTTTATGGCCGCGGCGTATGTGGCGCATCCCTATGGCCAACCGGTGGTGGGCTGGCCGTCGGACCTGGAATCGTTTTCGATGACGGACGCGCAGGCGTATTTCAATAAATACTATGTGCCGGCGAACATGGTTGTGACGCTGGTAGGCGACGTCAAGGCCACCGAAGTGATCCCGATCCTTGAAAAGTATTTCGGCCAGTTGTCCGCGAAACCGAAACCGGAGCCGCTGCGAACCGTCGAGCCGCCGCAAGATTCCGAGCGGATCGTGATATTGCACGAGGCCGCCCAGCCCATCTTCATCGAGGGCTACCACAAGCCCAGCGCGTTGGATAAAGACGATGCGGTCTATGACGCGCTGCAAGATTTGATGTCCAACGGGCGAACTTCGCGGCTTTACCGCTCGCTGGTGCGCGACAAGAAGATCGCCGCATTTGCCGGCGGATTCAGCGGCGTTCCGGGAGTGAAGTATCCAAATATGTTCGTCTTTTTCGCGATTTCGACGCCGGGCCACAAGCCGGAGGAAATTCGCGATGCTCTCCACGAAGAAATCGCGCGGATCCAGAAGGACGACATCACGGATGAAGAACTGGCGATGATCAAGACCCGGGCGAAAGCCGACCTGATACGAAAGCTCGGCGATAACGAAGGGCTCTCGTTCGAGCTGGGAGGGGCGCAGGCGCTCTACGGCGATTGGCGCGAATTATTCCGGCAGGTGGATCGCATCGACAAAGTCAGCAAGGCCGATATCCGGCGCATCGCGAACACGACTTTTGTGGAGTCCAACCGGACTGTGGGCCTGTCGGAATCCATGCATCTCGCGCAAGCGTCTTCTGGAAAGGAGAATCAATAATGATTCGCCTTCGCCAAATCACCGCTGCCTGGATACTCGCGCTCGCCTGCATTGCCATTGCGCCGGTTTCTCGCGCGCAAGTGGACGATTGGAAAAAAATCCAAGCGCCTCCTCTGCATGCTTTTCACCCGCCCGTTCCGGCACGCATCGAGCTGCCGAACGGGATGATTATTTTCTTGCTGGAGGACCACGAGCTTCCGCTTGTGACGGGAACAGCGGAGATCCGCGGCGGCTCGATTGACGAGCCAGCCGGAAAAATTGGCCTGGTCAATCTATATGGCCAGGCGTGGCGAACCGGAGGAACAAAAGACCAGACGGGCGATCAGTTGGACGATTTTCTCGAGGCGCGCGCCGCGAAAGTTGAGACAGAAGGCGGGCTGGATTCGACGACGATCAGCTGGGATTGTCTGAAAGGCAACCTCGACGACGTTCTCAAGGTGTTTGTTTCGGTGATGCGCGAGCCGGAATTCCGTGAAGAGAAGATCGCGATTGCGAAACGCCAAATGGATACGTCGATTTCCCGCCGGAACGATAATCCGTTCGGCATCGCCAGCCGCGAGGCGGCCGCGATCGTCTACGGCACGGATTCCCCGTATGCACGCGTGCCCGAGTACGCCACCGTCGGTGCGGTGACGCGTGAAGATTTAATCGCCTGGCACGATCGCTACGTTCATCCGAACAACATCATTTTGGGAGTCAACGGTGATTTCGACTCGAAGGCGATGGAGGCGAGACTTCGGGCGGCTTTCGAATCCTGGCCGAAGGGGCCGGCGTTGACGAAGGAACAACTCAGCTTTCACGGGCCGAAACCCGGGGTCTATTTCATTCAGAAGCAGGATGTCACCGTCAGTTCTGTGCAAATGCTCGACCTCGGAACCACGCGCGACAATCCCGATTACTATGCGATTGAAGTGTTCAACGAATTTTTCGGCGGCTCATTTTCGTCGCGCCTGTTTTCGAATGTTCGCTCGAAGAAGGGGCTCGCTTACGCCGTCGGTGGCGGAATCCGCTCGGATTACGATCATCCCGGGATGCTGCGCATCTCCATGAACACCAAGAGCCGGACAACCGCCGCGGCCATTGACGCGCTGAACGAAGAAATCGACGCCCTGAAAACCAATCCGGGCACGCCGCAGGAACTCGCCAAGGCCAAAGAGGCGATCCTGAACTCATTCGTCTTTCGATTCGACTCGAGCGAAAAAGTGCTGCGCGAAAGAATGACTTACGAATTCTTCGGTTACCCGAGTGATTTCCTGGAGAAATTCCGCGCAGGAATCGAAAAAGTCACCGTGCAGGATGTGGCGCGAGTGGCCGAGAAATACGTGCACAAGGATCGTCTCGCCATCCTCGTGGTCGGCAATGCGCCCGATTTCGACCGGCCGCTTTCCTCGTTCGGGCCGGTTACGACTCTCGATGTTTCGATTCCTCCGCCGCCGGGAGCGAAGCCCTAGCGCGAGTCGGGATTTTCTGAAATCGCCGCAAGCGCGCGGTAGGCTGCGCCCCAAAGCGGCGCGTCTTCATTCAGCACGATCGAAATGGGAATACGCGCGAGGATGTCTGCGACGCGGCCCTTCTCAGAGAACGCTCGAACGAAACTGCCGTCTGTGATTTTCGGCAAAAGTTTCAACACGATTCCGCCGGCCACGTAAACTCCGCCGTAGGCAAGCACGCGTAGAGCAAGATTTCCGGCTTCCGCGCCGTAGGCTTCGGTCCACAAATCAAGCGTATCAACACAGACCACGCAGGATCGCGCGAGCGCCATATCCGTGATTTCCTGGGCCGATGCTTCGGCGCGTTGATCGAATGTCGAGTGGCGGACGGCCGGATTCAACGATTCGTGAATTGCGCGGAAGCCGCGCCCGGCGAGGACGTCCTCGACGGAAACGTGCGGGATCCGCGTCTTCAGAAACCGAAGCAGCTGAATCTCGCGCTCATTCCGCGGCGCAAAATCCGACATACCGCCTTCTGAATCCGAGACGCGATGCCCGCGTCCGTCCCAGAAAATAATCGCTTCGCCGAGGCCGGTTCCCGCTGCAACGATGGCCTTGTTCGCGTTGGGTTGCGGCACGCCTGCGTTCAGCGTCAGAAAATCCTTGGCCGGAAGGTGCTGAACGCCCCACGCCGTTGCGACGAGATCATTGAGCAATGCGACGCGAGAGAGATCCAGCTTCAACGAGCGCGCGAGAGCCGGGGGATCGAGCGCCCACGGCAAATTTACGGCGAGGCGTTTTCCGGCGACAACCGTGCCCGGAACACCGAATCCGGCTGCCACGATCTTGCCGGTGACTTGGCTCTTGATCGTATCAGCTGCCTCGCGCCGAAATTCTTCGATGAGCTGTTCAACGCTGGCAAAATCGCGGCTGGTGAAACGCCGATGATGAACGAGCCGGAGCGTCGCCGCATCCTGCACAAATGCGCCGAGATTGCATTTTGTGCCGCCGATGTCTCCCGCGAGAATCATGAGGGCGCGTCACCTGCTCGAGCGCTACAGACTAACATGCAACGACCGGCGCAATTCAAGACCGGCCGCGAGCCATGCGAATGGGAGACACAGCGGACGACCGCGGAGTTATTCGATTCCCAGGCGATGCTGCATTTCCTCGAGCGAGAATCCCTTTGTTTCAGGATAGAAGAACAGTACGACGAAGAATTGCAGCACCATCATCGCCGCAAAAAATACGAACGGATACGCGCCGGAAGATTTTGCCAGCAGCGGGAACGTGCCGGAGATTATGGCATTCATGATCCAGTGAGACGAGCTGCCGACGCTTTGCCCTTTATTGCGCACGCGATTCGGAAAAACTTCGCCGATGTAAACCCAGATGACCGCGCCCTGCGAGATCGCAAAGAAGGCGATATAGGCAACGAGCAACCAGAGAAGGAAGTATTGATGCCGGCCGGTGAAGAAAATCTCGGCAACGCCGAAGAGGCAAATCGCCGTTCCTACCGAACCGACAAGCAGCAACGTCTTGCGGCCGAGCTTGTCAATTACGGTCATGGCCAGAAGGGTGGCAAAGAGGTTCATCGCGCCGACCGCGACGGCCTGAAGGTTTCCGGACATCGCGCTGAAACCGGCCGCACGGAAAATGTCATTCAGGTAATAAAGAATCGCGTTGATGCCGGAAAGTTGATTGAAGGCTCCAATCGTGATCGCAAGAAAAATCGGCAGGCGATACTTCCACGAGAAAATCGGCTCAGATTTTTGCGCGCGCTCGAGATGAATCGAATCGACGATTTCAGAAAGCTCGCCCGAAGGATTTGGCGAGCCGGTTTGCTCGAGCACCGTTCGCGCCTCGTCGACGCGGCCCTGCGTCGCCAGCCAGCGAGGGCTCTGCGGAATTCCCATCAGCATTACGAAAAAAAGGATCGCCGGTAGCGCCGCGACGCCCAAATCCCAGCGCCATTCGGTTGCGCCAAGTCCAAATCGCGCGATGCAATAATTCGAAAAATACGCGAGCAATATTCCGATGACGACGTTGATCTGGAACATTCCGACCAGGCGCCCGCGCCAGTTCGCCGGCGCCAACTCCGCGATATACACCGGCCCGAGAACCGACGAGCCGCCGATTCCGAGCCCGCCGATGAACCGAAAAACCAATAGCGATGGCCAATTCCATGCAAAGGCGCAGCCGAGAGCGGAAACGACATACAGAACTGCCATAATGCGCAGCGCGTTCCGGCCACCCAGACGCTGGCCCGCCACGCCCGACGACATTGAGCCAATCACCGTGCCCCAAAGCGCGATCGAGACGGTCAGACCGAGTTCGGCCGGAGTCAGGTTATAGAGGAGCGTGAGCGCATGAGTCGTACCGGCAATGACGGCGGTGTCGAATCCGAAGAGCAAGCCGCCGAGCGCGCCAACAATCGTCGCTCGGATCAGATAAGCGTTCAGTTTCATCGTAGGAGTAGGATACGAAGTGCAATATATATGATTTGGGCGGCAGATCAGCATCCATTCGCGGCCCTTTTCATCCGTGAATGGATGAAAAGGGCCGTGGTCGTTGCGTCGCCTCTGAGTTTCGACGAACTGGCTCTATAATTCGCGTCGACTACGATGCGATTACGTATACCTCGGTATAAACAGATGACTCTGAATTTACTGGGCGAGATTCGCCGGAAAACGGCACAGATCGAATCACTGGCGCTCCTCATTCTGACGGCCGCAACGATGCTGTTCGCGTCATTGGCCCACGCTCAATCCGGTAAGTCTGTGAAAGAGTTTTCTCCCGAGGCGCAGAATGTGATCGCGCAGCTCGGGATTTTGAACGAGTTACCCGCGAACGAATGGAAATTTCACGCCGGTGACGTCCCACACGGCGAAGCTGAAAATCTCGACGACAACGATTGGGAAGTCGTAAAGGCTGGCTCGCACGCGCCGAAGGAAGCTGTCTGGTATCGGCGGCGGATTAAAATTCCAACAAACCTCAATGGCTACGATTTGACCGGAACGCGAATTTGGTTTCAGTTCCAGGCGGACGCCAACGGCCCGATGCCGGAGATTATTTATTTCAACGGCCGGCGTGTGGCGTTGGGCGAAGATCTCGAGCCGATTGTTCTGTTCGATCGCGCGTCGCCGGGCGATCAGGCCTTGATTGCCGTGAAATTGTTGCACACCGTGGACAAGAAATATTTTGCGGGCGCGCGTGAACGCGTCGAATTCGTGGCGCAACGCCCCAATCCCGAAGATTTGCGCGAGGAGATGCTGGCCGTTGCGGAGCTTTTGCCGCATCTCGGCGCGAACGCGGAACAGATCCGCGGTGAAGTCGAAAACTCGGCGGCGCTCATCAACCTGAATGCGCTGCATCAGGCAAACCAGCAGGCATTCGACGCCTCGCTGCGAAAATCGCAAGCGGAACTGGAATCCGTGAGGCCGGAACTACAGGGAACGTCGGTCCGGCTGACGGGAAATTCGCACATTGACGCGGCGTGGCTGTGGCCGTGGACCGAGACGGTGGACGTTGTGCGCCGCACATTCGCAACGGCGCTGCAGCTGATGGATGAATATCCGCAATACACTTTCACGCAATCCGCGGCCGCGTACAGCCACTGGATCGAGCAGAAATATCCGAGCGAATTTCAGGAGATCGCCAAGCGCGTCAACGAGGGGCGCTGGGAGATTGTCGGCGGAATGTGGATCGAACCGGATCTGAACATGCCCGACGGTGAATCCCTCGTCCGCCAGCTTTTGATCGGCAAGCGCTATTTCAAGGAAAAATTCGGCGTGGATGTGCGCATCGGATGGAACCCGGATTCCTTTGGCTACAACTGGCAACTGCCGCAGATTTACAAGAAGTCGGGCGTAGATTATTTCGTGACGCAAAAAATGGCCTGGAACGACACGAACCCGTTGCCGCTGAAATTGTTCTGGTGGCAATCGCCCGATGGAAGCCGCGTTTTGACCTATTTCCCGCACGACTACGCCAACGGAATCGAGCCGGAGCGGATCGCTGGAGACGTCAATCGCGCGCGGAAGCGCAATCCGGGTGTTACGGAAATGATGCACCTCTATGGAGTGGGCGATCACGGCGGCGGCCCGACGCGCGCGATGCTCGACGAAGGAATCCGCTGGACCGATCCGCAAATGATTTTTCCGCACACGTTTTTCGGCGTCGCACAGGGGTATTTTTCAGACGTCGAGACGAAGCTTGACACCGAACATTCGCCTGTGTGGAACTACAAGGCGCTGGCTGCCGGAAACTCCGATTTGCCCGAGCCACCGCAGGGCAAGATCAGCTTGCCGGTTTGGAACGACGAATTGTATTTCGAATATCATCGTGGCGTTTTCACCACCCAGTCCGAACACAAGCGATACATGCGCGAATCCGAAGAGGAATTGCTTGATGCCGAGAAGTTTTCATCGCTCGCGTGGCTCGATGGGAACTCCTATCCAGCCGCCCAGCTCACGGATGCCTGGAAGAAGGTGCTTTTCAACCAATTTCACGATCTTGCGGCGGGCTCGGGAATCGGCGTCATATATAAAGACGCGCGAGAGGATTACGACGTGGTGCGGCGGACGGCGCGAGACGCAACGTCCAGCGCAATCGGCGCGATCGCAGCGCGCGTGAATACGAAATCGCTGCCGGGTGTTCCGGTCATCGTCACGAATTCGTTGGCCTGGCCGCGAAAAGATCTCGTGGAATTCGACGTGCAGACGCCGGAGCCCGTGAGCCGGCAGATTTCTGTGCGCGATGCGCAAGGCGCGCCGCTTCCAGTGCAGGTTTTGTCTTCGGATCCGGCTACGAACACCTATCGCCTCCTCGTCGAAGTGAAAGATATCCCGTCGCTCGGCTATGAGGTGCTGCACGTGGCTCCGCTCGGCCCGGCTCTCGTGAGCGATTTGATCGCAAACGGAACGACGCTTGAAAATTCCGACCTTCGCGTCGTCGTTGACTCGAAGTCGGGCTGTATCACGAGCTTGTTCGACAAGAAATCGCAATTCGAATCGATCGCCGCCGGAGGCTGCGGCAATGAGTTGGTCGCATTCAAAGATACGCCGAAAGAATATGACGCGTGGAATATCGACGCGAACTTTGAGAAGCAGTTCGACAGATTGGATCACGCAGACTCGGTTAAATTGATCGAATCCGGACCTCTGCGAGCGACGATACGCGTCACGCGGACGTGGCAGAATTCCAAATTTGTGCAGAACATTTCGCTCTACGCAGGCCTCGACCGCGTGGACATTGCCAACGATATTGACTGGCACGAAACTCATATCTTGCTGAAGGCCGCGTTTCCGCTCGCCGCCTCCATCGCTTCTGCGACCTTCGAGATTCCGTACGGCTCGATCGAACGCCCGACAACCCGCAACAACAGCTGGGAGGCGGCTAAATTCGAAGTCCCCGCGCTTCGTTGGGCTGACCTCGGCGACGGCCAGCACGGCTTCAGCTTGATCAACGAATCGAAATACGGTTACGACGCCAAGGAAAACGTCCTTCGGATTTCACTGCTGAGATCTCCGACGTGGCCTGATCCCGAAGCGGACCGCGGCCATCATCATTTCAGTTATTCGCTCTACCCGCACGCTGGCGATTGGAAACATGCGTTGACCGTGCGGCGCGGCTACGAATTCAATTACAAACTCGCTGCCGCGCAGGTTGATGCGCATCCAGGAGCGCAGCCGCCCGAAAATTCGTTTGTCTCAGTCGCGCCCGGCAATGTCGTCCTGACCGCGATGAAAAAATCCGAGGACGGCGACGGCCTGATTTTTAGATTCTACGAATGGGCTGGCAAAAGCGGAGACGTTCAGATCACGCTGCCGGCCGGAGCGACCTCAGCGACGATGACAAATTTAATGGAGCACCCGGAAGGCGCGCCAGTGACGATCGTGCCGGACAACAAGGTGGTCGTGCACATTCATCCTTATGAAATATCCACTCTTCGGGTGAACTACTCACGATAGAGTTCGAACTGTCTCGATTTCGAACGTTCGTTCCATAGCCGTGCGATTCATTCGCGCCGCTCGGCGCCATTGCTCGAAAAATTATCAGTTTCTGGGCGGCTTTGTTAAAATCACACTCCCCGGGCTTGGCAAGAGAGTGATGGCTAGCATAAGAACAGCGCTACCGCCGCGCACCGAGTATCACGAGCTGCAAGAGAATTTTGATGGGAGAGCCGTGCGCTTCTGCGCGGAACGCCTCGCACGGCGGACAAGCATCCTGAACCCATTCCGATTTGCCTTCATCATCTGTGTCTTCTGTGCGTCGGTTTCCTCCGTCTGGGGACAGAGCTTCGACAGTTTCGGCACCGGAAAGAAAAAAATCACCATGCAGCGCCGGTTGCCGGCTGCCGTTCATTTTGAAGGAACGGCCATTGACGTACGCGTCAAGGCGCACGACGCCGCTCAAACGGACATTGCGCAGAGGCTCGGCGAATTGCTTCCCACCGATCTGCAACACGAAAACACCAAGCTTCACGTGGACAAGAATGCAGCGGACCTGCGAATCAGTTGCACCGTCACTTCTCTCGACATCCCAGATCGAAAAACTTTCACGCAAAACGACGTAGCGATGCAGAAAAGCGTCGAAAAGCAGCAGAAATACTACAAGGTCGCAGGCACTTTGACGGTGGCCTACCAGGCGAGCGATCGCGCCGGCAAGACCGTGGATTCGCGCACGATCACCGCGAAATATTCTGAGGATTTCAACGCAGACACGAACACGTCGGCGAACCAGTCGCTTCCGTCAAAAATGATCAATCCGTTCAAACGAATGGTGGGAAAGAAAACCGAGTCGGCGACGGCGCCCGACGCCGATGAACTGAAGACAATTTTGATTACCCGGGCCGTCAATCAAATCGTTGCGCGGCTCGTCAACACGAATGAGACGATCGAGGTCTTCCTCGCGCGTGGCAAGGCCCTCGATAAAGCGGACAAACTTGCGGAAAGCGGCCTCTGGCAAAAGTACAACGAAGCTTTGGAGACGATGCAGCCATTCCCCGATCCAACCGTCGATGCCTACCGGCTCTACGATATCGGCGTCAGCGATGAAGCCCAGGCATATCAGTCCGAAGATCACGAGCAGGCCAAGAAATTTTTGGACGAAGCGGCGATCAACTACGGAAAAGCGCTCGACGCGAAACCCGCCGAAAAATATTTCCTGGAACCGCAAAATAGAATTGAAACCGGAATTGAACACTATCGCGCGCTTGAGTTGAGCAACGAACCACCGCCTCCTGCCCGCGCGGAAGCTTCGGCCCAGCCCGCTTCTGCAAGCGCTGCATCAGGCTCCGCAGCCGGCGCGAAATCAGCGGCGACGCACGGTGCGGCAGGAACTTCGAAGCCGGCCGCGTCGTCTGCCAACAGCTCCGGCGGCTCTGCGGCCCTGACGAACGAAGGCGTGATCAAGATGGTCAAAGCCGAGCTCGATGAAAATGAAATTATCAGCTCCATCCAGGATGCAAAGTCGGTGAAATTTGATCTTTCGCCCGACGGCTTGATTCAACTCAAGACGAATGGCGTCAGCACAAAAGTCAGGACGGCGATGCAGGACCGCGCCCGGCGGACCGCAACGCACAAATCGCCATCGAACTCCAATTGAGATTGCCTCCGCAGAACGATCCTGTGCAAAGTGTCCTTTCGGTTGTTTTCGCACGACGCAAGCTTCTTCGTTTCGATTTCGCTTTCGCCACCGCGCTCCTATTTCTATTTTCCTGTTCCGCCGTCGCCGGCGCTCAAGGAATGAAATGCGGTGCGGCGAAAGATCTCATGGTTCAGGCCCTCGAGCGTGTGAAAACCGGCGCGCAATCGGAAGTCGAAGACGGGCTGCAGCTCCTCAAACATGCGAATGAAGTCTGTCCGAGCTTTGGCGACGCCTGGTACTACCGTTCGCTCTTTGAAGCCAAGCTCGGCCACGCCAACTTGGCCGGCTACGCGCTCAGCAAGGCAAAACTCTTCGGCTCGGATGCCATGAACGAGGGCGCCAACCCGTTCATTCTTGCGGCGCCCGTGCAACCGGGACGGACTGAGCTTCCGCCCGTGCGGGAAAAATGGGCGCTCGCCGTCGGCATCTCTCAATTCAACGAGCCCGGCCTGAATCTAAAATATACGAGCAAGGACGCAAAGGATTTCGCCGCGCTCCTGGAAGATCCAAAAGTAGGCCGCTTCAAATCATCCAATGTGCATTCGCTTACTGAAAATGTGACCACGCGCCGGCTGAAAGAAGAATTGAATTGGCTCGCGCGCATGGCGCAGGAAGATGATCTTGTCGTGATTTTCCTCGCCAGCCACGGCACCGCGCGCTCGATGGATACCGCTGACGTAAATTATGTCGTGACTTCCGACACCGAATTGCAGCCACAGGACAGCCTTTTCGCGACCTCGATGGCCATGGTTGAGCTCTCGGACATCGTGCGGACGAGAATCAAGGCGCGCCGCACTGTCATTATTTTGGACACGTGCCACAGTGGCGCCGCGACGCTGGCCGCGAAAGAGCGTGCGCTTGGCTTGGCCGATTCCGCCCCGTCGAAGGGCGCGCTGGAGAGAATCAATCAGGGCATCGGCCGCGCGATTCTCACCTCGAGCACGGAAGAACAAGTTTCGTACGAAGGCGCGCCGTATCAGAACGGATATTTCACGTATTTTTTGATGGCCGCGCTTCGGCAGAATGGCGGCGCAAACAGCATCGACAAAATTTATGCCTATGTCAGTGACCAGGTATCAAAAGCTGTGGCCGCGCGGAATTCGGGCAGCCGCGGCGTGACCGCGGAAGGTGAAAGCGCCCCGCCCGCCGGCCAGACTCCAGTTCTCAGCACCAGCCAACTCGGCGGCGACATCGTCCTCGGGATCGCGCCCGCGAGCGCACAACTCGCGCCGGCGCAGCCGCAATTCTTTGGCGAATCAATTCCCGCGCGGTAATCGACGGCATCATTTATTTTGTGTTTGGGGCGCGGCCGGGTTCGGTGTCACTGCTTCATGCGGAATTTTCTTCTTCTTCACGCGCTTGCCAATTGATTTCCACCCGCGCTCGACAGCCGCTTCGATGTTCGGGCGAATACCGAAGCGCCCTAACTTGTAATTCGCGTCGCGCAACGTCCGCGCATCCTCGCCGCCATTGACGAGCCGCTCGTTCCACTGGCCCTCTTCGCCGTGCCAGATTCCAAAAAATCCGCCGGGATGCGCGTAAGCGTGATTTTGATGAACGGCGAGAACGCGCGGCGAAGAATCCACAACGGGCACTCCAAGTTTCCGCGCCTTCCACACCAGCCAGTTGTCCCACCACACGCGGCCGAGCAACAACGGCGGCATATCGCGATACATTCCCCGCGCGAAAACGAAATAATCGATCCAGCTCACCGACCGCCGCTTGCTGCGCGCCGCCACATCGCGGCGCAGCCGCTCGGCCCAACCTGCCGCAGCGAAATCGAGCGGCGTCGTGATGTCCATGTCCCAGCGCCGGCCCGCCATCAGATAGGCGGGGCGCCACGCAGCCACACTCGCGGCGGCGGCTGCAAAATCGTCGAAAAGAATAATGTCCGCATTGACGTAGCACACGGCGGGAAAGCTCGCGAGATTCTGCGCTTGCTCGAAGAGGTCGTTGAGAAACGGCGTTCCTTTTTCGTTGCGCTTTATCTCAGCAATGTGCCGCACGCCGAGTTCGCCGGCAACTTGCGCGGTGCCGGACTCATCGCCGAACAGAATAATTTCCGGCCGCGGAGTGATGCGCGTCCAGCTGGTGATTGCATTGCGCTGAATGATGCCGATGTGCCCGTCAAATGGCTTGGGCATCGCGAAAACCGTGAGCAACTTTTTCTCCAGGTATACGTGCTGCGCCTGCCGCGGAAAAATCTCTAGCCCTATATCTGCGGACGCCCGGATAGGGAGCCGAGGCCTAGCGCAATGTAGCGAACGCCCGGCGAGCGCGAATCGAGTTTCAAGGCGCGCCAGAAATCCACGACCGTTTTCTCCTCACTCGCGCCCGCCCATTTTTCCGGCGCGATTTCGAGAAATTCCTTCCACGGCGTCGCAACCACAATCACGCTGGATTGTGCGATGCATTCCTCTGCCGACGCCGCGAATTTCACCAATTCGCCAAGCGCGCGCCGGGCATTTGCCATTCCGGCCGGATCGAACGCCACCACCTGAAACTCCCGCCGCGCGAGCTCCTGCGCGAGGAGAAATCCCACGGCTTCCTCAACCACGTCGGTTTGCGGCTTGTACGTGAGCCCCAGGATTCCCACGGAAACGCCGCCTCGAGCGTGTTGCGCAACGAGCGCCGCCAGCCATTGCACTTGCGCCCGGTTGAAGTGATCCACAGCCCTCGCGAGATCCGACGGCGCTCCAACCTGGTTCGCGAGCGCGGTCAGCGCGAGATTATCCCGCGGAAAGCACGGCCCGCCGTAGCTCACCGCGCCTTTCAGATATTTCGCGCCGATCCGGCTATCGAGGCCCAGCGCGGCCGTGACGACGTCCACGTTGGCGCCGGGAACGCGTTCGCAGATCCGCGCTAGCATATTCGCGAAACTGATTTTCGCCGTTACGTAGGTGTTCACCGCGAGCTTCGTGATTTCGGCGTTTGCGAAGTCCATTCGCGCGACGCTGGGCTTCGAGTCGCAGACGTGCGCGTAGAGCCCTTGAAGAATATCGCCCGAACGCGAATCGGATTCACCGATCAACACGAAATCGGGATTCAGAAAATCGCGAATCACGCTGCCGAGAGCGATGAACTCCGGCGAATAGCACAGACCGAAATCACGGCCGCACTTTTTTCCGCTCGACTCTTCGAGCATTGATTTCACCGGGCCGCCCGTCGCGCCCGGAAGCACGGTGCTCGTAAGCACCACCATGTGAAATTCCTTTTTGGACTTGAGCGCGCGCCCGATCGCGTCGCAGGCCGGCAGCACGTATTGGAGAGAAAAACCTCCCGACGGCTCGCTCGGCGTTCCAACGACGATGAACGTGATCTCCGAGTTCGCGACGCCTTCTTCGATGCTCGAGGTCGCGCTCAAAAGCTCCTGATGCTCGCGAATCAGCGATTCGAGGCCCGTTTCCAATACGGGCGCGCGGCCCGCTCGCAACGCTTCGAGCTTCTGCGAGTCGGAGTCAACGCCGATCACGCGCAAGCCTTTCGAAGCGAGGCATGCCGCAAGCGGCGCGCCCAATTTTCCCAATCCGATGACTGTGGCTGTCTTCACCATCGCGAGTTCGAGACGATTCGTTTCCTGCGCGGCCTCCTGCCCTCGCCGCGCGAGCATCCTTTGTATAATGCCGCAAGCATGAGCTTCAAGCGAACTTCGGCGCGCACGTCCGCTGGAATATCGGCGCCGAAACGTCGCGTGCCTGAGTTGCTTCTAATCAAAAACGGCCATGCCTTTCTTTGAAAGATACCGGCAGACGCTGGATTGGTTCCTGGGTCCCGAGCCTGCCGCCAAGCCGCAGCATCTTGGCCCGCGATGGATCTTTCTCCGCGCACTCGGCCTGATTTATTTCTCGGCATTTTATTCCCTGCTCTTCCAGATCAAGGGACTGATCGGCCCGGACGGGCTTCTTCCCGCCCGCGAATTTCTTGAAGCCGTCGCGCACTACTTCAATGGCGCCCAACGTTTCTGGTACGTGCCGTCGCTCTTGTGGTTCCGAAGCGGCGATCGGATGCTCGCAACGCTTTGCTGGATTGGCATCGCAGCTTCGCTCTTGCTCATCGCCAACGTCTGGCCGCGCGGAATGCTGGCGATCTGTTTCGTCGCGTATGTCTCTTTCGTCAGCGCGGCGCGCGATTTCTCGGGCTATCAGTCCGATGGAATGCTTCTTGAGGCCGGACTGATCAGCATGTTCTTCGCGCCGCCGGGATTTTGGCCCGGCCTCGGCCGCCGGCACGCGCCGTCGCGCGCCAGCCTCTTCTTGCTGCGTTGGGAGTGGTTTCGAATTTATTTCGAGTCCGGCGTCGCCAAGCTCGCGAGCGGTGATCAATCGTGGCGGCATCTCACCGCCATGGACGACTACTATCAGAACGGGCCGCTTCCGACGTGGATCGGATGGTACGCGCAGCAACTGCCTCATTGGTTCCATGCCAGCACCGCGTTTTTTACGCTGCTCGCAGAAGTCTTGCTCGTCTGGATGCTGTTTCTTCCGCGCCGCTTCCGTATCATTTGCTTCTTCATCGTCACTCCGTTCGAAATCAGCATCATTCTCACCGCGAACTACACGTTTCTGAATTATCTCGTGTTATCACTTGGCTTCCTTCTGCTCGACGACAAATTTCTCGCTTTCCTGCTCCCAGCCCGCTGGAAAGAAATATTCTTGTCCAGCGGCGATGCGCCAAAACCGAACGGTGAGACTCCCGCAACGATCGGCGGCGGTTTCTTCCAAAAATTGCGTGACGCGTTCACCACCGCTCGTCTCGTGCTCGGCGCTTTCCTGCTTGCCTGGCTCTTCTACGCTACCAGTTCCCAAATCGTCGGGATGTTGCTGCCCAGTATTCCGCTTCCCCAAAAACCCGGCGCGCTGCTCGAGCCTTTCCGCGTCGCGGATCAGTACGGCCTTTTTGCCAACATGACGCACGAGCGCCGCGAAATCGAATTTCAGGGAACGCGCGACGAAAAAACCTGGATCGCTTACCCTTTCCGCTACAAGCCGCAGGACATCTCGAAGCCGCCCGGCATTTATGCGCCGTATCAGCCTCGCTTCGATTGGAATCTTTGGTTCGCGTCGCTGGGCCCCTGGCGCGGCTATCCGTTTGTGGTTTACACCGAGGAGCGCCTCCTGAAAAATTCGCCCCATGTGATCGCCCTGTTCGCCGGGAATCCGTTCGATGGTTCGCCGCCCGTGGCCGTTCGCGCTGTCCTCTGGCAATACTGGTTCACCGACAGGAAGACGCGGCGCCAGGACGGAAACTGGTGGCGGCGGGAGGTGCTGGGGCTGTATTGCCCGGCGCTCGAGCGGGAACCGGATGGCACGATTCAGATGCTCGAGTCACAAACACAGCCGCCTTCGCCCGAGCCGTAAACTCTTCTAAATAAATGAGTTACCATTTGAAGGTAGGGAAAAAATGACGACGGGGAGACGAACCTTTGCGCTTCGTCTCCCCGTTCTGTCCCTGGGGTACTCGTCCGCGCCCCAGCCAGGAGAAGCGGGTCGCAGACGTTTCAGCCGTTGTTACTACAACCCAGGTGTCCCAGAATAGTTGCGTGCAATCTTGTTAAATTTGGGGCGGGGAGAAACGCGGGCGAGACGCCCTCCCACGACGAGCCGATCTCACAAAGCTCTCGATGAGCCTGGCGTCAGCGTCCTTGAGCTGAATTTCGATTGGGACGCATAAAGGCCGTCAAAATAGCGCTGTAAGAGTGTTGACTTGGTCTACAGAAAATGAAGGTCGAATGGCGCTGGCGTGGAAGCCGCCCCCGAATCCATAAATCAAATCACCGCTCTGGCGCCCAACCCCGGTAAAATGTCGTCGGTCATTACGGGACAACGTCGCAGCACTCAATCAGAATGTCTGACCAATGATGCCCGAGAAAAAAGTCCGCGAGCCGGAAGTTAACGAGCAGGCCGTTCTGTCGCAGATTGCCGCTTCCGCGCGCCCTCTGAGCATCCGCGAAATGGCGCACGAACTTGGACTCCACCATCACGGCCGGCGCGCGCTGCCAAAAATTCTCTCGAAGCTGAAGCGTCGAGGCGAGATCGAGGAAATTTACGGCGGACGCTACCGGGTGGGCGAAGGACGCCGTGCGAAATCTCCGGCGAAGGCAGGCGCGGCAAAGGCTGCGCCACACAAGGCCGCTGCGCAGGCTCCCGCTCAACGTCCCAGTCGCGATCCGAATCTCATTCCGGGCCGCTTCATCGCTCATCGCGACGGATACGGTTTCGTCGTGCCCGCTGAGCCGGAGCCGAAAATCGAGGGCGATATTTATATCGGCCGCGACCGCACGGGAGACGCCATGCACGGCGACCGCGTTCTCGCGCGCGTCGAGCGGCGGCGCGCCGACGGCCGCGCCGAAGGACGAATCGTTCAAATTCTCGAGCGCAAGCATCCGACGGTTGTCGGCCTGTTCCGCTACGGCCCGCATTCCAATTCCGTGCTTCCCTACGACGCGAGAATTCCGCACGAAATTGTCATCCCGCCCGGTGACGAGCTGACGCCGGACTTGAAGGAAAAACTGGACGAAGCAACGGCTCAGCCGGCGGCGCGGCGGCGCGCGCGGCTGCCGGAGCTGGATGGCGCTGTCGTTGACGTGGAACTCACTCGATTTCCGAAAGCGGGCCTCGCGCCCACGGGCCGCGTCGTCGAAATTCTCGGTCGTCCCGGCGATATGGGCGTGGACACCGAAATCATCATCCGAAAACACCATCTGCCTTTTATTTTTCCGGAAGAGGCTCTTGCGGACGCGCGGCGCATTTCGCAAAGCATCAGCGAGGCCGACCTGCGCGGGCGGCGCGATTTTCGCGATCTGCCGATCGTGACGATTGACGGGGAGACGGCGCGCGATTTCGATGATGCGGTCCACGTGACCGCCTTGCCGAACGGGCGATTCGAATTACAGGTGCACATCGCCGACGTCGCGCACTACGTCCGGCGCGGCTCGGCTCTCGATCGCGAAGCGCGGCTGCGCGGCACGTCGGTTTATTTTCCACTTCGCGCAGTTCCGATGCTCCCTGAGGAGCTGTCCAACGGCATCTGCTCGCTGAATCCGAACGTCGATCGGCTGGTGATGAGCGTGCTGATGGAGATTGATTCTGAAGGCCAAGTTGTGAATTCGGAGATGATGCCCGGCGTGATTCGTTCCTCGGAGCGCATGACGTACACGAACGTCAACAAAGTCCTCGAAGGCGACGCCGAGATGAGTTTGCGCTACCGGCACCAGGCCGCCCATTTCGCGCGCATGCGCGATCTGGCGCTGATTCTGAACAAGCGGCGCCAGGCACGCGGCTCAATCGATTTCGATTTGCCGGAGCCGCAGATTTCCTTCGACGACCAGGGGCGAATGGTCGCGATTCTTCGCAGCGAGCGAAACATCGCCCATCGTCTGATCGAGGAATTTATGCTCGCGGCGAACGAGACGGTGGCGCGCTATCTGGAGCGCCGCGGAATCGGCAGCCTTCACCGCGTCCACGAAAAGCCGGACCCGAAAAAGATTCTCGAATTTGAAGAGATTGCCAAGACGTTTGGGTATTCGCTGGGCGTCGCCGATTTGTTCGAACGAAAAGTCGTCGTGCGCCACGGAAAAACGCCCCCGGCCGGACGCCGCAATCGCGAAGGCCGCGGCCGCATGCGGGAAATGACTGTGGCCATGCCCGCTTCCGACGAAATTGACGTCCGGCCGGAGCTCTATCAGCGCTTGACCGAGAAAATTGCTGGAAAGCCCGAAGAGCGCATCCTTTCCTATCTGATGTTGCGTTCGTTGCGCCAGGCGCGTTACCTGCCGGATCCGCTGGGGCATTTCGCGCTCGCGTTTGACGAATACGCTCACTTCACTTCGCCCATCCGGCGGTATCCCGACTTGATCGTTCACCGCACGTTGAAATGGGGGCTCGAAAATCCGTCGGCGAAACCTCCTGCAAGCCCATCCGCTGCAAAACCCAGAGGCGAATCGAAAATGAAGGAGGAACCGCCGCCCCGGATCGGGCCCTATACGCGGACCGAGCTCGAAGAAATTGCCAGCGAATCTTCCGAAGCGGAACGCCGCGCCGACGGCGCAGAGCGTGAACTGATGGATTGGAAGACCGCGCAATTCATGGAGAGCCATCTCGGCGATGAATACGACGCGCTCATCATATCCGTGCAGAAATTCGGATTCTTCGTCGAGCTGCTCGAAATCTTCGTGGAAGGCCTCGTCGGGATCGATCGGATCGAGGAGTTTACAGCCGCGCGTTGCTTGTATCGCGAGCGCGATCACGCCATCATCTGCGAGCCTGAGCGCCGCGGCAAAGCGCAATCGCGAGCAGCGCAAAAGATGTTTCGCCTCGGCGACCGCGTGCGCGTCCGCGCCGAGCGGATTGATCCCTTTCGTCAGCGCGTGGAGTTTGCCCTGATTTCGTAGCGCTCTCCGCGGTGCGAGTACGAGTATGATGGCGTCGCGCTTGGCGCTGCTTGATGCGCGGCAAAAAATCGGAGGTGAAGCGTGGCAGTCCGCACATGCCCTTACAGCCTGACCAAGATTCCGGCTGCAACCGTCGTGGTGCACTCCTACGATCTCGTGTGTCCCGGCTGCGGGCGCGCTCTTGAAATTTCAAGAATCAGCCGCAATCTTGCTGTTTTCATCGGCCTGATCGCGGGCGCTGCGGGCGGTTATCTGGGCTACCTCGGCGGCCTCCAACATCATCATTCGATTGGCTTTGTCCTTCCGATCTCGCACGCCATCGTCTTCTACGGAGTCGTAGCTGCGGTTGTGTTGATGTTGACAGCAGATTTGAGCCTCAAATCCGAGCCCCACGCGCACACCCACCCGCCCGCCGATGCGGGGACGGGCGGACACAGCTCGGGCCATCACTGACGATGGCGCGAATGATATTTGGGTTCTCGAAATTTACGCAGAGCTGAAGCGACGACATTTTGTGTTGTTGAAACTTCCTCAGGGTTGAATGTGGGGCGCGAGGAAAAGCGCAGAGGTGAAAATCGCCGCGCGCTGAAACACCGCGGTGAAAATCACCGCGGGCAAAACCGAAAATGGTCCGTCTTAATAAACGCCGCAGCACAAATCAATGCCAACGCCAGCGTCACCCGGAAGCAGGATAGGAAACATGACGACGGACCCAACATGAAATCAAGGACGGCGTTCTCGCAACTTTCTCAGAGTTGAACCGTCCGTACTATTGCCCGGTTACAAAGCCGACGCGAAACTCGCATACATGACGTCGTATCAGGCCCTGCTCGGCAAGCGGGTCGAGGCGCATTACCGCGCCAGCGATCTGCAACTTTCGGCCCTCGGCACACTCGTCGCGGATTCCGGCCGGACCATTTCGATTGAGGATCAGTACGTCCGGGATGGCTGCGAAAAGAAAACGCGCCTGGAGATTCCTTACGACTTTCTCTTCCGCGTAGTCGAGAAGACGGAGTCTTCCGAGCGCGCTGGAATCGCCATTTCCTCTGCGCCCACCGCGCGCGAGCCTCTAGCTCACGAGCGCTCATAATTCCCACAAGAAATTTGCTTTCAACGTCTACGCGGTGCGCGATGCCGCGAAATTCCGCGCCAGCTCCCTCTCTGCGGTACACTTCTTGTCTCATTTGGAGGCCAGAATGAAAACTGCAGTCGGACTAATCGGATTGGGGCTGATGGGCAAACCGATGGGGCGTAATTTGTTGAAAGCAGGATTTCCGCTCACGGTCTGGAATCGGACGGCGAGCAAGGCCGACGATCTGGTGCGCGACGGTGCGCGCTGGGGCGGATCGCCGCGCGAAGTGGCGGCGGCGTCCGATGTGGTGATCACGATTGTCAGCGATCCAGCGGCGCTTGAGAGCGTTCTTTGGGGCACAAACGGCGTTTTTGAAGGATTGCGGAAAGGCAGCGTGCTGGTGGAATCGAGCACGGTCTCGCCGGAGTTGGAGCGCCGCGCGGCGGCGACGTGCGCGGAGCGCGGCAGCGAGTTTTTGGACGCGCCGGTCACCGGTGGAACGTGGGGCGCGGAGTCCGGCGACCTGGTCTTCATGATCGGCGGGAAGCAGGAAACTCTCGCGCGCGTCGAGCCCGTTCTTCAGGCCGTGGGAAAGAAGTTTTTCCTGCTCGGGCCGAATGGCGCGGGACAAACCGTGAAGCTGGCGATGAATCTGATTCTCGCGCTCGAAGTGGAAGCGTTCACCGAGGGCCTCGCGCTCGTGACTGGCGCGGGTCTGCAGGCCGAAAAGCTCGTCGAAGTGCTGCAATCGAGCATGGCGCGATGCGGCGTGCTGGATGTGAAAATCCCGGTGATTCTGAAAGGCGACTTCAAGCCGAGCTTTCCGCTGCGGCTGATGCACAAAGACGTCCGGCTGGCGCTCGAACTGGCCAACCAGCTCGGCATTTCGCTTCCGGCGGGAGCGGCGGCTTACGAAACGTATAGTTCGGTGAAAGCGGCTGCGACGGACGATCCCGATTTTTCCGCAGTTGCGCGCTATTGGCAAAAAGCGCGAACCGCCTGAGTGGACGAATTTCTAGGGCTCGGCGTTTGAAGGAAAGAAGCCCATCGCGAGATCGCGCGATGTCCGCAATCCCGCAGGCGCCGCGAGCAACACAGGAATCGTATTCACCACCACTGCCGCCGTCGCCAGATCGCCGTGCATTCCGCCGGGAATCGTCAAAGCCAGGTGCGGCTCGCCTTCGAGCTCGATCGTATCCGCGGGATCCTTCGCGCCAACATACATCTGCAATTCCAGAATGATTTTTTCCTTGCCAGACGCGGTGCCGCGGGCAATTTGATGAACGCCCGCCACCTGGCCGCGCGCAACTTCGAGAAATTCCGTCTTCACATCTTCATTCGCGATTACGGGTTCAATCGTTTCGGTGATGTCGTCCACGTCCAGGCCGAGCGCATCGGCGACCATCGCCACGGATTCCGGCAAGCCGTGATGCTTGATGGCGCCCTCGGCCACTTGCACCCGGAATTCTTCAGGCGTCATTCCCGCGCCAATCTTTTTTTGCAGCGGCAGGCGGCGAAGCGACGCGTCCACGACTCGCTTCGCTCTGGCCGAAACAACCCGTTGCGCAGCCGCAGCGAGAGTGAGAACCAGCTTGTCCATCACGAAGCCGGGATTCACGCCGGTGCCGACCAGCGCGACTCCTTCTTCTTTCGCCGCCGTGTCGAGTTCTTCCGAAATCTTCGGATGTTTGCGAAATGGATAAGCCAGCTCTTCGCACGTGGAGACGACGCAGCATCCCGCTCCGAGGCACTCGAGCAACTGATCTTTTACGGTTTCGAGATACGACGACGTGGAATGAACCACGAGGTCAACGTGCCCGTCCAATACAGCGCGGGCATCGCCCGAAATTCCGACGCCCCACGGCGCGTCCGCTGCGCCAATCACCGTCCCGAGATCCTTCCCGACTTTTCCGGGATCCGCGTCAATCGCGCCGACGATTTCAAGCGCCTGCTTGCTGCGCATCAGCCGGGCGATCGAGCCGCCGATCGGCCCGACGCCATACTGGACAATTTTGATTTTCTTTCTCACCGGGTCTCCATTTCGTTGTCATTTGGGAATGACATACGTTATAGCCTGCCGGACGTGTCCGCAACGGATTTTCACGGCTTGTTCCCGCGATGAACGGGCTGGAGCGATGTCATCCTGCCACGCGCTTCCGCGAAGATCTTGTCGCTCGGCGCCGGGCAAAGCATAATGTGGGGACGATTTCTCCGTGACATCGCCATCCGCAAATAGCTCGCCGCGACGCGCACGCCTGGCGCTCATCCTTCGCATCGCCGCCGCGATTCTCGTTCTCGCGGTCCTCTTTCACTTTCTCCCGGTGCGTCAGGTGGGAGCTGCGCTGCGCTCGCTGCCGGTTCCTTTGTTGATTCTCGTGCTCGCCGGCTATCTCGCCAGCCATTTTGTTGCGTCTCAGAAATGGCGGCTGATGGTGAATCTGGCGGGTTCGGGACTGAGCGTCCTGCAAGCAGTCCGCTGCTATTTCGCCGGGCTGTTCAGCGTGCTGTTTTTGCCCTCGATCGTCGGCGGCGATGTGGTTCGTGCGACGCTCGCGCTGCGCATGGGCCGGAGCAAGGCCGCCGTACTTGTGGGAAGCTTGCTCGATCGCATTCTGGATCTTCTCGCGCTCGCGATCCTCACGATTCTCGGGGCGATTTGGATTCCGGGCAGCCTTTCGCCGGCCAGCAGCCGCGATTTCTATTTGATCGGCGCGGCGGGCGCAGCTCTGGCGATCGTCGCCGTGATTATTTTCCTTTTACTGCCGGCGCGGCGATTTTCGTTTCGAATCCGGCGGTGGCTGGTGGAATTGCGAGAGGCGCAACGCACAATTTCCGCGCGGCCTGGATTTGTCGGCGTCGCGTACTTGCTGGCGATATGCGTACAGGGCGCGCTGATCGTCCTCACCGCAACACTCGCCAACGCAGCCGGATTGCATCTCGCATTTCGCTATTGGCTGTTTGCGTGGCCGACGGCGAAAATTTCCGCGCTGATTCCGCTGACGCAGGGAGGCATCGGAGTCCGCGAAGCGGCGCTTGCGGGATTGCTTCTACCGTTCGGCGCGCCCGCGGCGATGACGGTGGCCGTCGGCCTGGCGTGGGAAGGCGTGACAATCACGGGCGCGTTGCTTGGCGGCCTGGCTTCGTACTTCATCGGCAAGTCAGAGCTTAACGCGTGACGACGCAAGCGGCGCGCGGCGAATTGATTGCGTCAACAAATATCGAAAAGGCCGCCCCTAATTCACGTGTGAATAATCCGGGAACGGCGGATGCTGTGGCGTTGCCGGCGGCGGATTCTTTTCCACTTCCTGCAACGCGATTTCAACCGCCTTTTCAAGCTGAGCGTCGTGTCCCTCGCGCCATGCATGTGGATCAAGTTCCACTTCGACGTCCGGCGGAACTCCGTGGTTCTCGACGTCCCATTTGCTATCGGTGGTGTAAAACGCGACGCGCGGCGCGGTGACGAACCCGCCGTCCATGAGCTGGGGATAGTCGTATATTCCGACGAGTCCTCCCCACGTTCGCTTCCCGACCAGCGGGCCGAGTGCGACATGACGGAAGAGCCACGGCAACAAGTCGCCGCCTGAGCCGGCAAATTCGTTCGTGAGCATCACCTTTGGCCCGAAGATTCCGTCTTGCGGAGTGCTGAATGGTTCGCCTTCCCGCGTCATGAAATAATTCCAGATCTTGCGCTGCAAATACTCGATCACATAGTCGGCGGCCGCTCCGCCGCCGTTATATCGTTCATCAATCACCGCTCCCTGCTTGCCAACTTGAGCGAAGAAATAGCGGTTGAAATAAGTGAAGCCGCCGGTCGCCGTATCGGGGAGGTAAACGTAAGCGAGCCGCCCTTTGCTGAGCTCTTCCACTTTTCGACGGTTGTCCTCCACCCAGGCACGATTGCGGAGGGCAAAGTCACTTTGAACCGGCACGACCGTCACTTCGCGCGAGCCGCTCCCGTCCGGCTTCGGCCCGACCTTCAGGACCACTTGCTTCCCGGACGTCTCCTGAAAGAAGCTGAAGATATCGTCGGAGCCGCGGACTTCGTTGCCGTTGACGGCGAGCAAGTAGTCGCCCACCGCGACGTTCACGCCCGGCTGAGTCAGCGGCGCGTGCAATTGCGGATCCCAATTTTCTCCGTTGTAGATCCGTTCGAAGCGGTAGCGTCCGTTTTCAATCGCGTAATCGGCTCCGAGAAGCCCGACCTGGATCGGCTTCACCTCCGGAATATCGCCGCCACCGACAAACATGTGGCCGACGTTCAGCTCGCCCAGCATCTGCGCAAAAAGATAATTCAAATCGTCGCGGCTTCCCAGACGATCGAGATACGGTTCATATTTCTTCTTGAGAGCGGCGAGATCCATGCCGTGATAATGCGGGTCGTAGAAAAAGTCGCGCTCGATTCGCCAGATTTCGTTGAACATCTGCTTCCATTCGGCGCGTGGATCGACCTTCACTTCCATGCTCTCAATCTTCAGTCTTCCGGAGCTTGGACTCGCGCCGGGAGGCGGCGGGGGCATGTGCGTCGTCGGCGCAATCGTCCAGCTTTCTCCCTGCTGGTAGAGAAATTTTTCCCCGTCGAACGAAAGATCGAAAGACTGTATGCCGGAGATCAGTGGTTCCGTCTTGCGGCTCTTCAGATCGAACTTCTGAACCGTGAAGACCTGAGGCGCGCCACCATCGAGATCTGCGTCAGGGTTCGCGTGTTCCGTTTCGAGAAGAAATACTTCCCCGGTCTTACCCGCCGCGAGTTGCTCGTATTCCTTCGCTCGAATCGGAAGCGCCAGAATGCGCTGGCCGATGCCGTCAAAATCGATCGTGACTTTGACGGGCGCTTCCGGCTTGGACTTGTCCTTATCTTTATCGGCGTCTTTATCTTTGTCGGTGTCTTTATCCTTCTCGCCGCCCGTGTCGGCTTTGACGCTGCCGTCATCCTTTTTCTTTCCGGCCGCCTCGTCCGATTTTGCCGGCGACGCCTTTTCTTCATCGCTTTCGGGCGCGAGCGGAGACGGCAGATCCTTTCGAAGCACGATGACGTACACACTCCGGGTCACGTCGTGGCCGAAGCTCGAGAGATCGAGCCAGCCGGTGGTCGGTCCGATATTGGTGCTCGCGGTGAAGTAGAGATACTTGCCGTTTTTATCGAATGCCGCGAATCGAGCGTCGCTCAAGCCATCGGTGATCTGGGTCGCTTTTCCGGCTTCGAGCGAATATACGAAGACAGCGCGAAGATGATTCGCGAGAAGTTTTGTGTAAGTAATCCACTGGCTGTCGGGCGACCACGAGGGATCGATGTTGCGCTGGGGCACTTCGTAAGTCCCGGTGTCTACCTTGACCGGAGTTTTCTTATCGAGATCGATGTACCAGAGATTCAAACGCTTGTCGGTGTAGGCGATCTTCTTGCTGTCCGGCGACCACTTCGGCGAATAAAAGTAAGAAGGCGGATTCCCCAGACTGATTTTCCGCACTTCGCCCATTCCGCTCTGGTCGCGGATGTGAAGTTCGTATTCGCCGGATTCATCCGAAAAGTAGGCGATCTGCTTTCCGTCAGGCGCCCATGCGGGATCGCGATCGGCGACGCCGGGCGAATTCGTAAGGTTGCGAATGTCGCCTTTGTCCGCAGGGGCCGTCAAAATCTCGCCGTGCGCTTCAAACACGGCGCGCACGCCGGTGGGAGAAATCACGGCATTCGAGATCTGCTTGGCCACGTTTTCGAAGTGAGGACGAACTTCAGGCAGATCGGCGGCGATGCGAATATCCACGGCGTGCTCGCTCGACGATGCCAGGTCGTAAATGTGGATGGCGCCGAATTGTTCGTAGACGATTGCGCCGGGACCGGCGGACATATTCCGAATGGGCAAAGCGTGATTGGTTACGACTTCGTGGACATCCTTTGAATTCGTGTCGTACGCGAAAATCGAAAACGATCCGTTGCGGTCGGAAAGAAAATAAATTGTGTTGCCGATCCATACGGGATTCACGTCCACCGAGTCCTCGCGCGGGACGCGCTCGATTCGCGAATCCGCCAGATTCGCAATCCAGATCGCGGACGAAGTGCCGCCTCGATAGTGCGACCACGTTCCGAACGCCATTGGCACCGGGCGATACGCGAGATGCGTGCCGTCCGTCGAGTACGAACCTTCGTATGCGCGCGGAAGCGGCAGAGCGCTGGCAAATCCGCCTGTCGCTGGAACAGTGAAGAGCTGGAAGACTCCGCGATTGGAGACGTCGCGCGTGGACGCGAACAAAATGCTTTTGCCGTCGTTGGTCCAGCCCGAAACGATATCGGGACCAGGATCATAGGTAACGCGCCGCGGCTCGCCGCCGGAGACGGAAACGACGTAGACGTTCGTTCGCCCTTCGTATTCCGCCGAAAAAGCGATTTGCGTGCCGTCCGGGGAGAAATGAGGATCGCTCTTCGAGCCCGTTCCCGCGGTGAGTCGCGTGGCATTGCCGCCATCGCGGCTCACGAGCCAAAGATCGCCGCCATAGACGAACGCGATCTGAGTTTTGTTTAACGTCGGCTCGCGCAAGAGCAGCGGCTTATCGGATTGCGCGTGGGAGGCGCCGGCGAAAAGCGCTGCGATTGCTACCGCGACAAACGCGAATCTCTTCATCAAATTCCTCCGTCCGCGGCGATGCGCCGGCGGCGCGTCATTTTATATTGCTTGTCCCGGGAATGCGATGGAATGAGCCGCCCTGATGGCAATTTCGTTGTTGTCGCGAGCAGGCGAAGCGTATGATGCGCGAGACAGCGGTCGAAATCGGAAATCCTGGCTCAGGCTAAAGCGACACATCGTAAAATGGAACTTTGAGCAGGCGTTCGGGCGTAAGTTGCAGTTCCGCGGAAGAGAAAATGTAAGATTGCAGCCAGGATTTTACCATCCAATGGAGGTCGATATGAGTTCTGCGGCTCGTCATGGTGATCGCGTCCTCGCATCGCTTCTGGCAGTCTCCGCGTTGCTTCTCACACCCTTCCTTCAAGCTGCGCGCGGCCAGAGTTCATCGGGTAGCTCAACCCCTGCTGTGACCCAAAGCAAACCCTTTGAGTACGACGGCGCTCCGGGCAGCAAGTTTACTATTCTGGTGACGAGTGGCAAACCAACTATGATCATCGAGGAAGTAGCCGGACAAAGGATACTAAGCAGCATCACCAATGGCCACGCCCAGGTGATAACTGTCCAACAAAATGGCGCTGTGTTGTGGGCAATGGGACAGACGGGAAAAGAAGCGCTCGTCAATGCTGCTTCGGGCCGTGCGAATGCGGCCCTTGCCTTTTACCTAGCTAATCCCGGCGTCGCGAGCTCGCCGCAGCCCGCACAGAATAATGCCGGACCAAATGCCGGGGCGGGCGCAACGGCTCCCGCTCCTCACGCTGCTCCAGGTTCTTCACCTGCCGCTAGCGCGCCTGCGGCCGCTGCTGCGCCGAATCCGGTGGCCGAAAACCCCGACATGGGCAAGCTGAAGAAAGAGGGCTTCATGGCCGGCATCGGCCATGGAGTTAAAAACGCCGCGACTGGAAAGACCATCATTGACCGGCTAAGCATGCGAAACATTCTGCCGCAGTGGGATCCGAACAAGCCCCTTAGCGAGCAATATCCTCACATCGCCATCACGGTACTTCATTCGCCGGGGGACTGGTTGGATGATTACCGGGACGTCCTGAGCAAGAATGATAGCCTGATGCCCTGCTTCAAGCTGCAGGCCGTCGTCTGGCTGGATGCGACTCGATCCAAGACAACGGACGAGTTCGAGTGGTGCCCCAATAAAGACATGTTCATGGCCGAGCTCCAGCCGACTTACCTGTATAGCCTTATTGCAACAGAGGCCGACGACCATACGACCGGGATTAACCGTACCGATGGCCCGCAACCACCCGATAAGTTGCTGCCCAACGATCGCGCAACGCTGGACATGGAGGCAAAGACCAACCCCATGGGCGCAAGCAAAGACCTGAACCTGGATCAAAACAGCTTGTTTGCAATGATGTTTGCCAATGTTCGGAAGGATCTCGGTGAGACCCTGGCATCGGATGGAGATTTCCGGGTTTGGATCACGACGATCAAGCAGGGTCGTTTCAAGCTACCGGCGTAAAAAGCCTCAAGCGTCGGTGCGAGATTCTCGGCGCAAGGGGGATCCAAAGAAAGTTGGCGCCGCAGGAGGGAATCGAGCCCACACGGCCTTACGACCAATGGATTTTGAGTCTCCTGTGTCTGCCGATTCCATCAGCCGGTAAACTTCAGTCGCCTTCAATCAACCCTGGCGTCGCGCGCCGTTCCTCTGGGCTGCGCACGATGTAGCGGTTAAAATCGTCAGGTGTCAAATGCGTTCCCGCTTGCGCCGCCGAGATGCCTTTCTCACTCATCATAGTGATTAAAAAGTGTCAGGCAAAAAGGGAGGAACTTCGCGCCTTCAGGCTCGCCTGAATCGTCCCACCGCACAGAAAGCGCCCCGCTACGCGATCCGATCTCTATTGGCGCTCACCCGGCGGGATGAATAGAGAGGCTCGGTGACTTATTGTGCGCGATGCCGGATGGAGTGAAACATTTCGCCGCGGGAAACGTTAAGGTAATTGAAGAGGACGCAAATGAAGATCAATCGAGTTCACGGGTTCGTTCTTGCAGGGTTGATGATGTTGCCGCTCGCGCTCGCGGGTGTATCCGCGCAGCAGAATCCGCAGCAAGCCAAACCGGCGGGACAGTCTCAAAACAATTCCGACATGCCCGGTATGGACATGAGCGGAGCGCAACAGGATTCATCGGCGCCGCCGCAAGTGGCCGCGGCTGCGAACGAGGAAATGTCGGGCATGCACATGGAAATGGGCCCGCACATGCACATGACCGATCTGCGGCCCGCAAATCCAGAGGACGAAAAGCGCGCGGAGCAAATCGTCGCAGCGCTGCGCCCGGCCATCGAGAAATACAAGGACTATCAGGTTGCGCTGAACGAAGGATTCAAAATCTTTCACCCCGAGCTGCCGCAGGATCACTATCACTTTACAAACTATAGTTATGCGTTGGAGGCCCAGTTCAGCTTCAATCCGGCGCATCCGACTTCATTGCTTTATAAGAAGCTCGGCGGCCGATACGAACTCGAGGGCGCGATGTACACGGCTCCGCGCTACTACAGCGAGGACCAATTGAACGAGCGAGTTCCGTTGAGCGTGGCGCGCTGGCACGAACACGTGAATCTTTGCATGCCGCCGAAGGGCGAGGCGATTACGCTGGCGAATTGGCATGAATTTGGATTGCGCGGATCGATCACGACCCAAGACGCGTGCGAGGGCACGGGCGGCCGGTGGATTCCGATCATCTTCAACTGGATGGTCCACGTTTATCCCTACGAGACCGATCCCGCAAAAATCTGGGCGCACTAGGGGGGCGTATTTGCATCCGTCAAAAACAAAACCGCCCCGGATTTTGCTTCCGAGGCGGTTTTTTCAAGCTCGAGTTGATCTCGCGCGCTATTTCTTTGCCGCTTCGAAGTTATTCGTGATGTCGTCCCAGTTCAAAGTGTTCCACCACGCTTCAACGTATTCCGCGCGGCGATTCTGATATTTCAAATAGTAAGCGTGTTCCCAAATATCAATTCCCATGACCGGCTTGTTGCCGCTCATGATGGGGCTGTCCTGGTTGGGTGTGGATTCGATGGTCAACTTTCCGTTCTGGAATTGGAGCCACGCCCAGCCTGAGCCAAAGCGTCCCATGGCGGCGGCGCTGAGTTTCGATTTGAAGTCAGCGAAGCTGCCGAAGGCGCTCTTGATGGCGTCGGCCAGGGCGCCCTTCGGCTCTCCTCCGCCGCCCTTCTTCATGATTTTCCAGAACATCGAGTGGTTGGAGTGTCCGCCACCGTTGTTGCGAACCGCGGTGCGGATGTTTTCCGGCACGCGATCGAGATGCGCGATGAGTTCGTCGACCGGAAGCTTGATCAGGTCCGGTTGACCTTCGAGTGCTTTGTTGAGATTGGCCACGTAGGCACCGTGATGTTTGTCATGATGGATTTCCATTGTTTTAGCGTCGATGTAAGGCTCGAGCGCGTCGAACGGATAGGGAAGGGGCGGCAGCACATAGGCGGTTTGCGTTGCGGCTCCTTGTGCGGTTGTCTGCGACATTTTTTCCTCCTGAAAGAGCTAGGTTGCCCGATAATTATAACCCTTGTCGCGCTACGGGGGCGTACCGTTTGAAAATCCGGTAGTGGTACAGTTTGAATGCATAGGCCCTAGCCAAGCCGATAGCGATTACTGGCCGCTCAGATCCACGGCATATTTCAACAAGTTTCGTAGAGCGCCAGAATCTAGCGATGCGAATGGGGATGCGACACTTCACGCACCTAACAAACGCTTTCTCGAAAAAGGTTGAGAACCACGGGCACGCGATTGCGCTCCCACTACATTCACTACAACTTCTGCCGCGTGCGTCAGACCCTGCGCGTCACTCCAGCGATGGAAGCGGGAATCTCAGATCATATCTGGACGATGAAAGAACTTGCAGGTTTGTTGGATAGAAACACGGTCAAAAAAGGCAGCATAAAACACTGAGGCCAACCCTAACGGGTTGGCCTCGCACCCGGTTCCCGAAGGAGCCGGGGGGATAATGCCGTATAATTAGATTAACGCTTATATGTATGAGATGCTTGAAAATCAAGAAAAATTTTGCTTATGAGTAAGCCGTTGTGGCCAAAACCAACGTTTACATTGACGGCTTCAATCTCTACTACGGGGCGGTAAAGGGCTCTCCGTACAAGTGGTTGGATCTTGCTGCCCTTAGTCAGCGAATGCTCCCAAACGACACGATCCAAACTATCGAATATTTTACCGCAATTGTGAGCGCACGTCCAGGTGATCCTGACCTACCAGTACGCCAACAAATCTATTTACGTGCGTTGCGTACAATTCCAATCCTGACTATTGTTTATGGGCATTTCCTAACGCATTCCTGCCGCATGGTTCTAACCGGGACCAATCCCGCTAAGAAAGTGTGGGTTGACAAGACAGAAGAAAAGGGCTCCGACGTTAATATAGCCGCCCATCTTCTGCGCGATGCGTACGGAAAGAAATTTGACGTGGCAGTGATCGTAACAAACGATTCTGATCTACTCGAACCCGTCAAGATAGTACGCCAAGAATTAAAGCTTCCGGTGGGCATCCTAAATCCTCATCAACACCATAGCAGCACCTTAAAATCTCAAGCGACGTTTATGAAGCGCATAAGGCAGTCTGACGTTGCTGTGTGCCAGTTTCCAACCGAAATGTCGGACGCGAAAGGGCCGTTTCACAAACCTGCCGTCTGGTGACTTCAAAATGAGTCACTACCAAAAAAATCAAACTGTACCACTACCGAAAATCGCTGGATCGCCACGGAGAGTGAAGCATGACCGCCATGGAGCACGCCGAGAAGCATTTCACGGCCACAGCCGCCGTGCGCGACATCGTGATTGGAATGTCGGACGGACTGACGGTTCCGTTCGCGCTGGCGGCGGGGCTGACGGGCGCCGTGGCGGCGACGGCTGGCGGCGTGATTGTCACGGCGGGACTCGCCGAAATCGCTGCCGGCTCGATCGCCATGGGCCTCGGCGGATATCTGGCGGCGAAGACGGATTCGGAGCACTACGAGTCCGAGCGAATCCGCGAATATCGCGAGTGCGAAGAGCTTCCGGAGGTGGAGAGACTCGAAGTCGTGAAAGTGTTTCAGGATTACGGGCTCAGCACCGCGCAAATGGACCCAATCGTCAACGCGATCTGCTCCAACCAGAAGCGCTGGGTGGATTTCATGATGCGGTTCGAACTGGGGCTGGAAGAGCCCGATCCGACGCGCGCGGGGCGAAGCGCCGCAACCATCGCGGGATCCTATATCGTGGGCGGATTGATTCCGCTCGCGCCGTATATGTTGATGCGCCACGACGTGATTCACGCGCTGTGGATTTCCATCGTGGTGACGATTCTGGCGCTCTTCACATTCGGATGCACCAAGGCGCACTACACGGGAGTGAAACCGTGGCGCGGCGGCATGCAGACCGTGTTAGTCGGCGGGCTCGCCGCGGCTGCGGCATTCTTCATCGCGCGGCTGATTAGCTAGCCGTTCGCTACTGCTTAACCGGCTCGCTTCCAAGATCTCCGAAGGGCCAGATGCCGAAAGATCTCAGCATCATGTCCTGCTTCTGATCAATCAGCTTGCGCGCAGTTTTTTCCGGCGGCCAGGGGCTCGCGAGGCGATCCGCGCGGTCCGCGATCCAGAATGCCGTCAGCGCCATCACCGCGGTATCGCGAGCGAGAATGTCGGGCGACACCTTGTCGATGGTATCCGCAATGGAATGATGCGTGTATTTGTAATCGGGCGAATCCTGGTCGAGGTTGATCCCCGGAAGGCCCGCGAGCGTGAACGGACCAGTATCGGTTCCAAACACCGATTTATCGTCCACAGTCAGATTTCCAAAGTTCCGCAGCTCTTTTGCAAAATCGTTCATCGTGAGAATCAAATCGTCGCGCCCGCCAAGACTGAAACCTTTTACCGGACCCTGGCCGTTATCGAGGATGACGGCTGCAACGTGATTTTGGAGTTCGTCCTTGTGCATTCTTGCGTAAGCGAGCGAGCCGAGCAGTCCCTGCTCCTCGCCGGTAAAAAGGACGAAACGCACAGTGCGGCGCGGCTTGAATCCCGATCGCGCGATGGCTTCGGCAGATCCGAGGGTCGTCGTCGTGCCCATGCCGTTGTCCGTTGAGCCTTCGGCGAGATCCCAGGAATCCAAGTGTCCGCCGACGACGATGATCTGCTCGGGATTCTGCGTGCCTCGAATTTCGCCGACAACGTTCGCGGACTCAACCGGGCCGCCGACCCGGTTTTGAACGTTGATCTTCATCCGCACGGTTTTGCCGCGATCGAGGAATCGCTCGATCTGATCCTGATCTTCGGCGGTCAAGCTCACAACCGGAATGTCGTACACGGTGCCAAATCCAAGGACGCCCGTGTGCGTCAAATTCATTCCTTCGGCTTTCGATCCGCCCTGGCCGCCGAGAACGGCGATGGCGTGGGCGTCGTACGCCGCTTTGAGGAACGGACCAAATTTTCCGAAGAGCGCCCTGCGATCCTCGGGCGCATCGCCTTTCTGAACGACAAGCAGGATCTTGCCGGCCCAGTTTCCCGAGTTGTTTTTCATTTCGTCGGCGAGTTGATACACGTTCACCGCGACGATTTCGCCTTCGGCTCCGCCTGCGGGAGTGGAACCGACCCAGCCCATGGAATCCAGGGTCACACGGTGATGAATGGGCTCGATCAATTCCGCGCTCGCGGAAATTCGCGTCCAGGCGCGCGAGACTTGAAACGGCTCGGTATGCACGTTCTCCAGGCCGATGGCCTTCATTTTCTCGACGCCCCAGGCAATGGCAGCCGCGGCTTGCGGCGAACCGGTCACGCGCCCGCCAATGTCGTCGCTCAATTCTTCGAGGTAATCGTAGGGCTGCGTATCGACGACAGCTTCACCGGCAACGGCTGCGAGCTTTTTCTGCAAATCGGGGTCTGTCGCTGCATTGGAATATCCCGAAGCGGGCACGCCCGGAGCAGCCTGAGTGCCGGAAGAGAGCAAAAATGAGGCACAAACGAGTGCGGCGAATAATCGGTTCATACTAGTCTCCTTTGAGACGGAGCCACTCAAGAAAATGGGAGCGAGAAGTTGATGTCGATGAACTCGTTTATTTTCTCGCAGTTGGACGAGTGAAATGGGAAAAAGTTTCGACGACTCGAGCGATTTCCCGCACTGCTAACCGAACTTCGGGCGTTCCGTCTGCATCTAATAGGCGGAGAGTAAATGAAATTGCATTCCGGCCGACTGGCAATCGGGCTGATTTTTTAGATAAAATTGGCACCGAGCCAGAATCCATGAGTCGGGCGAACGCCCCAGGCAGTACTGAAGAAAAAAAGGAGATTCGAAATGAGCGGTAAAGTGATTGGAGTGCGCCGCTGGGTTGCGATGACGGTGCTCGCAGCAGCTCTCGCAGCCGGCGGCATTTTTGGTGTGTGGGCAATGAACTGGTCCAGCCATCCCGTGTTTGGGGCCGCAGCCGCGAAGATAGCGGTCAAGACGGCGACAAACACGACTCCCGTAAGCCTCGGCGGATTCACGAACGGATTTTCCGCGATCGTGAAGCCGGCGCTTCCGGCGGTGGTCAACGTTTCTTCCTCGAAGGTCGTGAAGGCGCCGGCGAACAGCCAGATGGAGCCGTTCTTCAACGATCCGATGTTCAAGCAGTTTTTCGGCGAGCAGTTTGGCGAACAGTTCCACCACCCGAAATCCGAGCGCGAACAGAGCCTTGGCTCCGGCGTCGTGGTCAGTCCTGATGGCTACATCCTTACCAACAATCACGTGGTGGATGGAGCGACGGATATCAAGGTGTCTTTGAGCGATCGTCGCGAATTCCAGGCGAAGGTTGTGGGAACCGACGCGAAGACGGACGTTGCAGTTCTGAAGATTGATGCGTCGAACCTGCCGTCTCTCGCGCTGGGAAATTCGTCGAACGTGCAGGTCGGCGATGTTGTATTTGCGATCGGCGATCCCTTCGGCATCGGCGAAACGGCCACGATGGGCATCGTCAGCGCAACGAATCGCGGGCTGGGCAGCGCGATTGAAGACTACGAAGATTTCATTCAGACAGACGCCGCAATCAACCACGGCAATTCAGGCGGCGCGTTGATTGACTTGCACGGCGATTTGATTGGAATCAACACGGCCATCCTTCCCGGAAACGGCGGAGGAAATCAGGGAATCGGATTTGCGATACCGATCAACATGGCCCACAGCGTAATGGATCAGCTGATCGCTCACGGGAAGGTTGTCCGGGGCTATCTCGGCATTCACATTGAAAGCGTTACGCCGGCTCTGGCAAAGTCGTTCGGACTGAACCAGGAAAACGGCGCACTGATTGGAGACGTGAGCGCTGATGGTCCTTCGGCGAAGGCGGGGTTGAAGCGAGGCGACGTGGTTGTCGCTCTTAACGGCACGACCGTCGTGGACGCCAACGACCTGCGGCTGCGAATCTCACAGTCCGCTCCGGGAACATCGGTGGACTTGAAAGTGATTCGCGACGGACAAACCAAGAATTTCAATGTGACGCTCGGCGAATTGCCGCCGGATAAGAACGAGGAAGCGCCCGCAAGCGAGAATTCGGGCTCGGCCCTCGACGGCGTGCAAGTTCAAACTCTCAACTCGGACACCGCAGAGCAGCTCAATCTGCCGGCCAGTACGCACGGAGTCGTGATTACGTCGGTAGATCCGTCCAGCGCAGCCGCTGAGGCGGGACTTAGCCGCGGCGATGTGGTTCAGGAAGTGAATCACAAGCCGGTGTCTAACACGCACGAGTTCGAGCAGGCGGTCCAGTCATCCGGAAAAGGCCCAGTGTTGTTGCTCGTCAATCACGGCGGAGTTACGGCGTACGTCGCGATTGAGGGCCGCTAAGCCTTTCGGCGTAGTACGCAGCTGGTTGATGTTCAGGAGGGCGCGAGGCCTAATAGGGCCCGCGCCCTCTGAATTTTCTTCCACCAGGACCATCCACGATTTATCCTAATACCTTGGTAACGCTTTGCCAGATGGCGGCATCAGAACGAGGTGGGTGTGCGATTGGGCCCTCTCCGCTCTAAAATTCGCCACCGGCCCGTGCAAGTCAAACAATCTGTGTCGCTTCGACGGTGAGCGCGGAAACATCGGACGACGGCAGACAAGGTTATGAATTCAACACGACGGGCGCTAGAATGGTACTTTAGTCCTATTCACCCCAGCCCAGTGCGCTAGTACCTTATAAACCATGCGCGGATTTCTGTCCGTGCGCGGAATTTGCTAGGGAGTTCCGGAGAAAACATGGCTGCGACATCTAGAGTTTTATTCTCTCCCTTGCCCGAGGGCGAATCCCGCATTCGTTCGTTTGGCGCAGGATTAGGCTTGGAATTCGTCGCGTTGACGCTGCTGGTAGTGATACCGATGCTGATGCCCCAGCGCCTTGAAGTGGCGGCTAAGAATTGGATCACGCCGGTGGCCGCGCCTCCCGTTACCTCGTGGAAACCGCAACCGCCTCCGCCCAAGCCCACGCCGAAGCCGCAACCGGTGGTGAAGCCGCCGGTGGTTGCAAAAGTGATTGAACCAGTTCCTGTGGTTCCACCGAAGCCAAAGATCATGACGCCGGTGTTTACGTCTCCGATCGCCAAGCCGGCAACGGCGAAGAAAGATACCCGGACCCCGGATGCGCCAATCGTCAAGCCCGTGTTTGCGGACAAGACTCCTGAGACGTCACTCGGCAGTTCGGCAATTCCGACGTTGAAGAAGCCGCGCGAAGCGGTGCAGACGGGCGGGTTTGGTGATCCGAACGGCGTTCCGGCAAACCCGACCAGCCACGGATCGCCGAACATTGCCACAGTCGGTTCTTACGATTTGCCGCCGGGCCCGGGCTACGGCAACGGGACAGGCGGAGCGAAGGGCGCAAAGGGAGTGGTCGCGAGCTCAGGATTCGGCAATGGCGTGGCGACCGGCGGGACGGGCAGTAACCGCGGCGGCAGCGTGCAACAGGGACTTTTTGGAGACCAAAGCCCGGCGGCCGCGGCTCCGAAAGTGAAGCCCGTGAACGCCAATCCACACAACGAGCCCGTCGAAATTTTGTTTAAGCCGAAGCCTCAATATACGGAACAAGCCCGGCAGAAGAAAATCGAGGGTGACGTTTTACTACAGGTTGTCTTTACGGCATCAGGCCAAGTACAAGTTGAAAAAGTGATCCGCGGATTAGGGTATGGTTTAGATGAAGCTGCACAAGCAGCGGCCCACCAGATCCAATTCAAGCCGGCACGTCAGGACGGCCAACCTGTCGATTTTTCCGGCATCGTTCATATAACTTTTGAGTTGGCCTACTAGGCAGAGATTTTGCTTGGGGGGAGATTTATCATGCGCGCGTGGTTGAAGGCAATCCTACTGGCGACTGTTGTCGCTTTAATGCCAAGTTGGTTGGGCGCCCAAGAGACGAATTCAAGTGTCGACCAGGTGGTGGACCGCATCACCGCACGTGAACAGAAGGAAGTCTCGATCATCCGGCAGTACAGCCCGATCATCGAAACGTACATTCAGGACATGCACGGCGACAAGGAAATGGGCGCGGTTCCTGTGAAGGACCACTACTACCTTGGACTCGCCGATTTCAAGAATGGTGTTTTCGATCATTCGCTCCTCGGCAGGAGAGGCAAGGGCAAGGACATAACCGGCCCGCTTTCACATCTCAGCGACTTTTTCTCGTCACAATATGTGCCCGAAGGCTTCCTCGAGATGGTTTTCGTGGATACGAGCGGCTTCGACCGGGAACACTATCATTTCGATTACGTGCGCCGGGAATTTCTGGGCGAAGTGCGCTGCCTGGTGTTTGACGTGACCCCGCTGCCCAAGAGCGGGAAGGGACGATTCAAGGGCCGCATTTGGGCGAGCGAGCAGGACTACTCGATTGTTCGATTCAACGGCGTGTTCACGCCGATTGCCACGATTGCCGGATTCAATCTTCACTTCGACAGCTGGCGCACAAACATGCAGCCGGGAGTCTGGCTGCCCACGTACGTCTTCAGCCAGGAATCAGACCTGAAGGATGCGTTCGGCGGGAACGTGCGATTCAAGTCGCAGACGCGCCTGTGGGGCTACAACCTGCGGGGCGCCGGGCACGAGAGCGAATTCAGCGAACTGACGGTGGAAGCGCCGGGCGCGATTCAAGATCAGGCTGCCGCCGCGCAAGATCCTTCGCCGGTTGAGGCCGAGCGGCAATGGCAGCATGAAGCGGAAGAAAACGTCGTCGATCGCCTGCAACGATCCGGTTTGTTGGCTCCTCCGGGAGGAGTTGACAAGATACTAGCGACGGTCGTCAACAACATCGAAGTTTCGAACAATATTGATATCGAGCCGGAAATTCGCTGCCACGTCCTGCTGACTTCGACGCTCGAGTCCTTCTCCATCGGCCATACGATCGTTATCAGCCGCGGGCTTCTCGACGTGCTTCCGGACGAAGCCAGCCTGGCGACCATGCTGGCGCAGGAAATGGGCGAGATTATCGTAAACAAGCCTTCGACCGACCAGTGGGGCTTTAACGATCTGACGAACATTCCGACGACGGATGTGATGGCACGCCTGTCGTTCCGCGATACTCCGCACGACGCCGAGCTGGCGAACCAGAAGGCCGTAGAACTGCTGAAGAATTCGCCATACAAAGACAAGCTAGTGAACGCCGGGCTCTTTCTGAAGCAACTGGATGCGGAGCAGAAGTCTTTGCCGGCGCTGATTAATCCAAAGCTCGGCAACCGGGTTTATCTGACGGAGCAGTTGATCGGATCGGCGCCCGACATTCAGTCGGGCAAGCTGGATCAAGTGGCAGCTTTGCCGCTGGGCGCGCGAATCAAGCTCGATCCGTGGTCGGATCAGGTGGAAATGGTCAAGAACAAGCCGGTGGCGTTGCTCTCCGAACGTGAGAAGATGCCGATGGGAATCACGCCGTTCTTGCCTTATTTGACGTACTACTCGACCGCCACCGCGACGCAGAGCAACGACCAATCGAGAGCGGAGGCAAAGGCCCAATCGAACGGAGCGGCCCAACCGGCGGCCAATGATCCGCAGCCGCAGTCGCAACCGCAACCCTAGACGCGAGATCGAATTCGGATCCTCCTTGTTCGTGAGACCCGGTGATGGTTTGAGGCCATCACCGGGTTTCGCGTTTTAATTCGTAGTCCCCGCCGCCGATTTGAAAATCGAATTGCTTCACAACCTGCATGGGAGTGAGCGAAACTCGCTATGGCGTGCGACACAGCTCACTTGCGGATTATTTTGGCGCTGACTCGCGTCCGGGACGGGAGATCGCGGTGGTGTGGCAGCGCGGCTTCCGGATGGAAAGATGGTCTTACGCGCGACTGTTCGCGGTGGCCTCGCAATTTGCGCGCGAGCTCGTGTATCGAGGAATCGAGCGCGGCGACCGCGTCCTGATCTGGGGCGGAAGCTCCGGGGAATGGCTGGCGGCGTTTTTGGGATGCCTGCTGCGTGGCGCGGTCGTGGTGCCAATGGATGCGATCGCATCACCGGATTTTGCCCGGCGCGTCTCGAAGGAGTCGCAGGCCAAGCTGTGCGTCATCGCGCGCGATTTGCCGCCAATCGAAGGAATTCCGGCGATTGTACTGGAAGATTTGCCGGAGGCGGTGAGTGGACAGATGGCGGAACCGTACGACGGCCCGGCGCTGGAACGCGATGACATTCTTGAAATTGTGTTTACCTCCGGCACGACGGCCGAGCCGCGCGGCGTCGTGCTGTCGCACGGCAATCTGCTCACCGGCCTCGAGCCGATCGAGACCGAGATTGATAAATACCGCAAATACGAACGTATCTTCCACCCGCTGAAATTTCTCAATCTCTTGCCGCTCAGCCACGTCTTCGGGCAGATTCTCGGCATTTTCATTCCGCAAATTCTTGGGGGGACGACAATCTTTCTCGATTCGCTGCGGCCCGGCGACGTGGCCGCGACGATCCGGCGCGAGCGCGTCTCCGTGCTCGTGACCGTGCCGCGCTTGATCGAATCTCTGCGCGAGAACCTGCTGCGGGAATTGGAAGCGGAAGGCCAGCTTGATGATTTTTCCCGCGAGTTTGCCGCCGCGGAGAAGCTGAGCTTTTTGAGAAGGTGGTGGCGATTCAGGGAAATTCATTCGCGCTTCGGCTGGAAATTCTGGGCGCTGATTTCGGGCGGCGCGGCGCTGCGATCCGAGGAAGAACAGTTCTGGAAGCGGATCGGCTATGCCGTCATTCAGGGCTATGGGCTCACTGAAACGGCGTCGCTCGTCAGCGTCAATCATCCTTTCCAACTGGGAGAAGGCTCGATCGGAAAAGTGCTGCCAGGCCAGGAAGTGAAAATCGACGAAAACGGCGAGCTGCTGGTGCGAGGAGAGAACGTCGCCGAAGGCTATTGGAAAGGCGGCCAGCTCACGCCGATTGGCGAAGGCGGATGGTTCCGAACGGGCGATTTCGCAGAGCGCGACGAAGCAGGCCACCTCTATTTTCGCGGGCGGCAGAAGAATGTGATCGTCACGCCCGAAGGAATGAAAGTATTTCCGGAGGATCTCGAAGCGGAGCTGCGCAAGAATGCGAATGTACGCGATAGCGTGGTGATCGGCATTGACCTGAAAGGCGATGGAAACGCCGAGGCTTGTGCGGTGCTGTTGCTGCGCGAAACTCCGAAGGACACGAATGCGGCAGCGGAGTCGATCGTGCGCGAGGCGAATCCATCGCTTGCATCCTACCAGCAAATTCGACGATGGTTTGTGTGGCGCGATCAGGACTTTCCGCGGACGCCCACGCAGAAGCCCATGCTCGGAAAAATTCGCGAAGTGGTGACCGCCGAACTGGCGCAGCCGGAAGCTTCCGTCGCGAAATCCGGCTCAGCGGCTCCGGCGAGCCAGCTCGGCGAGCTCATCGCTCAAATCACGCACCGCGAGAAGGGATCGCTTCCGGCGAATCTGGATTTGTCCACGGACTTGAATCTCAGCTCCGTCGATCGAGTCGAGTTGATGAGCGCGCTCGAAGATCGCTATCAGGTGGATCTGGGCGAAGCGCAATTTTCGGCGGCGAAAACGGTCGGCGACATTGAAAAGTTGCTGAGCCGGCCGCAAGCGCAGACGCCGGCGCAGGAATTCGTCTACCCGCGCTGGGCGCGGCTTTGGCCCATCCGCGCGATTCGCATTCTGGTGTATTACGCGCTGACATGGCCGGCGACGATGCTGATGAACGCGCCGCGCGTGCGTGGACGCGAACACGTCAATCCGGCGCGCGGACCGTACCTCGTGATTTCGAACCACGTGACCTATCTCGATGCCGGATTCGTTCTGGCTGCTTTACCGTTCGCAATTCGGCATCATCTGGCCACGGCAATGGACGGCGAAAAACTTGCTTCGATGCGCCGGCTGCCGGAAAGCGATTCCTTTTTTCGCCGCGCGCTCGAGCGCGTGAAATATTTTCTGGTCGTGGCACTGTTCAACGTATTTCCACTTCCGCGCCGCTCGGGTTTTCGAGCCAGCTTTTCCTATGCCGGCGAATTGATCGCGCACGGAGAAAGCGTTCTGATTTTCCCCGAAGGCGAATTGACAGCGGACGGCTCGATCGCTCCGTTCCGAGCCGGAATCGGCTTGCTCGCTTCCCAGTTACAGGTCCCGGTGATTCCCGTGCGGATTGACGGGTTGTTTGCACTGCGGCAAACGCATCGGAGATTCGCGCGGCCAGGCACGGTTCGCGTCACAATCGGCGAGCCGGTGAAATTTTCGCCGAAAGCGACTCCGGAGGAGATTACGCAGGAGCTTCAGGACCGCGTGACCGCGCTCGAGACTTCGCGGGATTAATTTGCAAGCGGAAGGCGCAGGCGCGCCTCGCATCCATGCCCTTGCAGCACGTTTTCGAGCGTGAGCGTGCCGCGATGCGCTTCGGCAATTTGCCGGCTCAGCACCAGCCCGATTCCCGAGCCGCCGGGCTTGGTGGTGAAAAATGGAACGAAGAGGTTTGTCGGATTGGGAATGCCCGGCCCTTCGTCTTCGACCCAGACTTCAAGATAGCTGTCTTCGGTCTTCCAGCCGACGCGCACGCCGCCGCCGGTTTCAAGCGACGCGTCCACGGCGTTGTGGACGAGATTGATCATCAACTGCTCGAGTTGATCCGGATCGGCCTGGATTTTCAAATCCGGGCCGGGCTGCAACTGAATATTCATGCGCGGCTCGAGGCCGACGACGCGGCGAATCCAGGGGCCGACTTCGATCTTCTGAAAAGTGGGCGGCGGCAACTTCGCCAGGCGCGCGTAGGCATTCATAAAACGCGCGAGGCTGTCCGAGCGAGTGGCGATGACGGTCAAGCCGCGCTGCATGTCGTCTTCCCAATCCGCGGCGCGTTGCTGGCGCTTGATGATCGTGGCCAGATTTTCGGCAACGGACTTGATCGGCGCGAGCGAGTTGTTCATCTCGTGCCCCAGCACTCGAATGAGCCGCTGCCAAGCCTGGCGTTCTTCTTCCCGCAGCGCGCGGCTGAGATCGGAGATGACAAGCAATTGATGCGTCAGGCCTCCTTCGCGGAAACTGCCGCGGCGGATCTCCCAGCGTCCCGATTTTCCAGGAAAAGCGATGGATTCGATGAAGGGGCCATCATGCGCGAGCGCCCCCGCGAGTCCCAGCTCTGACGACGTTTTTCCCATCAAGCGAATGGCGGGCTGATCCAGCAGCCGCTCTCCCGCGCGATTCACGAGGCGCAAACGCGAATTGCCGTCGAATGCGAAAACGGCGACGTCGATTTCCTCCATGACTTTGCGGAGGAGCGCCGTGGCTTCCATCGCGCCGAGGCGCTGGCGGTGCAGCGTGTCGCCGAGGGCGTTCACTTCGCGAAGGACTTCGCCGAGCACGTCGTCGCGGTTGGCTCCGCGGGCGCGAATCGAAAAGTCACCTTCCCGAAGCGCCGCCAGCAGATTCGAAAGCGTGCGCATGGGAAATACGACGCGCTGTTCGGCGCTGAAGGCGAAACCCAGCCAGGCGATGGCAATGAGCACGGTCAGCGTCCATTGAACTCGCGGCGTGAAATTGCCAAACCAGAGAAGGAGCAAGGCGACGGCGGTGCTAACGCTGCCCGCAGCGAGCGCCAGAAAGAGAATTCGCCGCTCGTACGGGAGAGGTCTCAAAGGTTGTACTTTTGCAGGCGGCGATAGAGGGCGCTGCGGCTCAGTCCCAGCGCCTTGCTGGCGTGGCTGACGTTGCCGCCAAATCGCGCGAGCGCTTTCTGGATCAAAACGCGCTCGACGTCCTCCAGGCCCATATCATCGAGGCGCAGCGAAGCATCGCGTGACGCGCGCAAGCCGAGATCGCTGGCGCGAACCTGATCGCCCTCCGCGAGAAGGACCGCGCGCTCGACCGAGTGATCCAGCTCGCGGACGTTTCCGGGCCAGGGATGATCGAGGAGTAGTTGCAGCGCCACAGGGTCGAAACCCGAGAGATTTTTGCGATAGCGCTGCGCCGACTGCCGCAAGAAATGCAGCGCCAGCAGCGGAATATCTTCCTTGCGTTCGCGCAGCGGCGGCACGTGAATCTCAATGGTGTTGAGCCGGAAGAGCAAATCCTCGCGGAAACGGCCCGCGCGAACTTCGGCGGAGATGTCCGCGTTGGTGGCCGAGAGAATTCGCACGTCCACGCGCCGCGTGGTTGACGAGCCCACGCGCTCGAGTTCGCCGGTTTCGAGCGCCCTCAGCAGTTTGGCCTGAAGGTTCATGGGCACGTTGGCAATCTCATCGAGGAACAGCGTGCCGCCGTCCGCCAATTCGAATCGCCCCACGCGGTCGGATTTTGCGTCGGTGAAGGCGCCCTTCACGTGGCCGAACAACTCGCTCTCGAAAATTCCTTCGGGCAAACCTCCCGCGTTCACGGTGACGAGCGGGCGTCCGGCGCGAGGCGAAAGGGCATGCAACGTACGCGCAATCACATCCTTGCCGGTTCCGTGTTCGCCGGTGATCAGAACGTTTGCGTCCGAAGGCCCGACGCGCGCGATCAATTCAATGACGGGGCGCATCGCCCCAGACTCTGCGATTAACGTCGGCCGCCCGTCCGCACGCAGCAGGCGATTTTCGGCTTCCAGCCGCTGGCTGCGACGAATCGCGTGCGCCAATTCAATTTGCGTCTTCAGAATCGCGAGAAGCCGGGCGTTTTCCCAGGGCTTCTGGACGAAATCTTTCGCGCCGCGGCGCATGGCCTCAACGGCGAGCTCCAAGCTTCCCCACGCCGTCATGACGATGATGGGCACGGAGCTGTCTTTGGCGCGAATATTCGAGAGCAAGTCGAGGCCTTCCTGGCCCGACGTTGTATCGCGCGCGTAATTCAAATCGATCAGAATCGCGTCGAATTCGCGCGTTTCGAGCGCCGAGAGAACGGCCGCGGGCGATGCAACGGTCTCCGTCTCAAAGCCTTCGCTTTTGAGCAAGAGCCGCAGCGCCTCGCGGACGTCGGCCTGATCGTCGGCAACGAGTATGCGAGTTCGGCTGGACGGTGCAGTCATGTGCGAATGAGTTTCAATTCTACTGCCGCTTATAGTCGTGCCTGTTTCCACCGGGGGTGTTTGCATGATTTATATACGTTCCTCGAAAAAACTTGTTCCAGAAATCCAAAGCCATTCTCCGTTCGCCGCCATCGCGGCGAAATCCAGTGAATCCCTTACTCATATCGCAGCGCGGTCATGGGATCCACTTTTGTGGCGCGCCGTGCGGGCACGTAACACGCGATCAGCGCCACGATGATCAAGAATGCCACAACGCTGACCATCGTCGCCGGATCGCTCGCGCGCACGCCATAAAGCTCGCTCGAAATCCAGCGCATCGCGGCAAGACTGGTTGCGCCACCGATCACGGCTCCCAGCAAGGCCAGCTTCATCCCCTGCCCCAGAATCAGTTTGGCGATATCGCGGCGCTCGGCGCCGAGCGCCATGCGGATTCCAATCTCGTGCGCACGTTGCGAAACGCCGTAGGACATCAGCCCATAAATTCCCACGGCGGCCAAGAATGTGGCGAAAGCGGCAAACGCGGAAGCGAGAAACATGCTCAGCCGGCGGCGCGCAAATGCTGCATCGAGCAAGCCGTCCATCGTCTTCACTTCGGTGATCGGCTGATCCTTATCCAACGACCAGATGGCGGCGCGGATCGACGGCACGATGCCTTCCGGCTTCGTCGAGGTGCGCACGACGAGCGACATCATCCGTGACGGCGCTTGCAGATACGGAAGATAGATAATTCCGGGCATGTCTCCGCGAAGGTCCCAATCGCGGACGTCGCCGACGATGCCGATGATGGTGAGCCAACCCCCGTCCGCCTCGGGCCGCCAAGGCACTTGCCGCGGGTCGAAATGCAGACGGATATGTTTGCCGATGGGATTTTCATTTTGCCAGTAGCGATGCTCGAGCGCTTCGTTAATGATGGCGACCCTGGCGGTCTGGTCTCCGTCGCTCGATGCGAACTCGCGGCCCGCGTGCAATTCGATTTTCATTGTGCGGAAGTAATTCGCGTCGGTGACGGCGTACTGCGACGTGAATTGTTCTCCCGAGCGCGGTACGGGGCGGCCCTCGATATCCAAATCCAGAAAATCTTTCCAGCCGCTCATAGGGACGAAGTCAATGGCGCTGGCGGAGGAAACCCCCGGCAGAGCCGACACGCGTTCGATCACATTGTGGAAGAAATTCACGATCGGCCGGCCGTTGGCGTAATGCGATTCAGGCAGCCAGACCTGCATGGTGACGACATTCTCGGGAACGAGGCCCAGATTTTCCGTCAGCATGCGCACGAAGCTGCGAATCAAAAGTCCCGCGCCGATCAGCAGCACAATCGAAAGCGCAACTTCAGTGACGATCAGTCCGGAACGCAGAATTCCGCCGCGGCGGCCGCCAATGCTGCCCCGGCCGCCTTCCTTCAACGTTTCGCCCAATTCGGAAAATGACATTTGAATAGCCGGAAAGAGGCCGAAAACGATTCCTGTAATCAGCGAGACGCCAACCGTGAAGGCTACAACGGTTCCGTTGATTCCAATCCAGCCGGCGTGAGGAATCTCTCCGCGGCTGCCCTGCGGGGGAAGGCCCAAACGCAGAAGCTCGACGCCGCCAAATGCAAACAAGATCCCGAGGACTCCGCCGATCAGGCCGAGGAGCACGCTTTCCGTCAGCAACTGTCGAATCACGCGAATTCTTCTCGCTCCCAAAGCCGTGCGGACGGCGATCTCCCGTTCACGCGTCGCCGACCGCGCCAGCAAGAGATTCGCGACGTTGACGCACGCGATGAGCAGGACCATGCCGACGCCGACCAGCAGAATCTTCAATTCCGGCCGGTAGCGACGAGAGAGATAATCGTGCACGCCTACGACTTTGATTCCAGTGTCCTGATGGAGATCCGGAAATGCTCTCTGTTGATCCGCATGGATCGTTTCCATTTCGGCCTGGGCTTGCGAAATGGAGGTCGCGGGTTTGAGGCGGCCGAAAACAATCAGCGTCGTATCGTCGCGCGCCATCTTGGACGTATCGAACGTAAACGGCATCCAGAGATCGAATGGAACCGAAGTGCCGACAGGCGTAAAACCGTTTGGCAGCACTCCAATCACCTCGTAGGGCTCGTCGTCGATTTCGATGGTCTTGCCGATCCAACTTGAATCGCCTCCAAATTCCCGCTGCCACAGGCCATAGCTCAGCAAAACTTCCTGGCCGTGCCCGGGCTTTTCATCGTCGGGGAGAAAGTCCCGGCCCAGAATCGGCCTGACGCCGAACAATTGCATAAAATTGGCGGAAACTTCACTGCCCCACACCTGCTCGGGATGCTCCATCCCGCGTACGGAACGCGATGCGATTTTCCACGAGGACAGGCCCTGAAAGGAATGCTGCCGATCGCGCCATTCGAGAAACTCCGGCGGCGATGTGAGGCCGCTGGGAATCCCGCGATTTGGATCGGGCTGCCAGATGTTCACGAGCTGTTGAGGCTCCGGAAACGGCATCGGGCGCAGCAAGATCGCGTCCACGACGCTGAAAATCGCGGAGTTCGCGCCGATGCCGAGCGCCAGCGTAAGCGCCGCCACGAGGGCAAATCCGCGATTGCGCAGCAGCATCCGCGCGCCAAATCGAATGTCTTGCCAGAGCGTCTCCATTTCGCGGCCCCTCCGGAATCCGCCGGGGCTCCGATTCTATAATTACTGCTCGATTAGGAGGTGGCAATTTCGATAGTAAGCCGGACCGCATAGTCGAGGCTGCTTCCGCGAGCGCCTACCTTCGTTTTGTCCGGCGGCCGGGATTTTTTCGCCCGGTTTCAAGCTTGTTTCTGACTTCGCGGACGACGAGCGGCGAAAGAGCGGCGCCGCGCTCAGCGAGATAAGCGCGCACGGCGCGAGGCTGCCGCTTGGCCAGATCCCGCAACGCCCATGAGAGCGCCTTGACCACCATCGGATCGCGGTCACGCTCGAGGATCCGGCAAACTTGAAGCGTGCGGTGCGCGTCGCCCTCTCCGCCTCGCGCCTTGCTGTTCAGCGGGACCGTGCTCACCAACGCAATCCGGCGCCACCAACGATCCATAGAGCGCGCCCAGTCGTGGATCAGGCTCGACGGGATGCGACGCTCTCTCCACAAGGGACCGGCAAGAAAAATTCCAAAACAATCCGCCGCCGGCCAACTGGCAATTCCACGGCCCAACTGCTCCAGCTCCCAAGAATTCAGCTTGTAGAGCGCGCTCTCGTGATAGTGAATCAGCTCGTAGCCGAAAAATCGGTACTCGACTCCCGGCAATTCGAGGAGCAACATGGCCAGCTCTTTCACCACATGGGGCGCCGCGTTCTGGAGACGCTTCGAAAATTCGCGGCGCACCGCGCGAATCTCATCCGTATTCTTGTGGGTGAGGCTTCGCAGCTCATCATCGATTTCCTGCGCCAGCGCCTGTACCCCCGCCAGGCGGGGCTCGGGTTCCACAGCGGCGGTATCCGAACGACCCCGGGCGGCCGGCATTGTGGCCCTTACGAATTCCAACGAACGCGCGAGGATTCGCGCGGGCGCGACGTCCAAGCCTGGTCCGAGAATATGCGCGGCGAAACCTCGACCAGCCGTGGAAACACGTTGTAGACCCTGAGCGGAGTCCAATCGCTTCCGTCGCGGGTCTTATAGCCCCGGCGGTTCAGCTCGTCGGCCATGTGCGAAAGCGACGCGTCTTGCACCACCATCTCCATGATCACGAACAGGATGCGCATCTCCGCAGGATTTTCTTCCAGCCGCGCGCAATCGGCGGCGATGCGCAGACCGAATGGAATGTCGGCTTGAGGCGCCTTGGTTTCTGCCGTTACCGGGACGGCGCGCTCCCATTCGATGGCTCGGGGCTTCCATCCTTCATCCCGCATTTTTCGAACATGCTCCGGATCAAGAGAGCCATTCAGGACTTCTCGAAAAATTTCATCCGACATGTGCGCTCCTCCGCATTGAATTCGCCCCGTTTGTCCATCTACAACGAAATCCGCTTCGAGACTATTCCTGCCGCAGCGCGACCATGGGATCTACGCGCATTGCTTTGCGCGCCGGCAGGTAGCACGCGGCCAGCGTCACAGCGGCCAACAGAATTGCGACGCTGACGAACGACACCGGGTCAGCGGCGCTCACACCATAAAGCCAGTGCGCAAGGGCCTGCGAGAGCGCCAGCGCCGCAACCAAACCAATCGCCGTTCCCGTCACGAACAGCTTCACGCCGTGCTTGAAAATCATGTGCAAAATATCGCCTGGCTGCGCGCCGAGCGCGATTCGGACGCCAATCTCCTGCGTTCGCTGCGTTACCGCGAACGAAAGCACGGCATAAATCCCGAGCGCTGCAAGCAAGAGCGCCAGCCCGGCGAATGCGCCGAGCAGGGACGTCTGCATTTCACGCGGTGTTAAATACGCGCTCACGAACGATTCGAGTGGCCTGATTCCGGCTACCGGCTGCTGGCTATCCACTTGCCAGATCTGCCGGCGGATTGTTTCCGCCATGAGCTCCGGATCGCCGACGGTGCGCACGGCGAGAAATTCCGGCTCAAAGCCGAAATCCTGCTGCTGGTAAGGCAAATACATTTCCGGCCTTGGGGCGAGGTCAAGGCCGGCCTGGTGAATGTCGCCTGCGACTCCGACGACCGTGATCCAAGGTGAATCCGGCCCTGGATCGCCGATCGCAAAGCGTTTCCCGATTGGATCTTCGCCGGGCCAGCGCTCACGCGCCATCGTTTGGTTTATTACGGCGACCGGCGGCGCACCAGCGCCGTCGCGGCTGTCAATCAGGCGGCCCTCAACGAGCTTCATTTCAAGCGTGCGAATATAATCGCGGCTGACGATGCGCACGTTCGGTGTGGGAATTCTGAGTTCAGTTTTCGGATGGCCCTCGACCGTAATCCCCGTCGAGCCACCGACATTTGTGAGAGGAATCCACGTGGTAAAGCCGGCAGCTTTTACGCCTGGAAGGCTCTCGACGCGCGCGAGCACTTGATCGTAGAAGCCCACGCGGGCCGCGAATGCTTCATATTTCTGGCGGGGCAGCGGCGTGCGCATGACGAGAACGTGATCGGCGTGGAATCCGGGATCGTGATGATAAAGCGCCTCGAAGCTGCGAACCATGAGCGCTGCCCCGGCCAATAGGATGATTGCAAGCGCCACTTCGCAGACCACGAGCGCATCTCGAAGGCGTCCGCCACTGGCCCCGACGCCGCTCTGCCCTCCACCCTGTTTCAGCGATGTAACCAGATCGATTCTCGGGGCGCGGAAGGCCGGAATCGTACCGAACAGGACGCCGGTTGCCACGGAAATTGCGATCGTGAACGCCAGAACTCGGGCGTCCACGCCCGTCAAGTTCGCGGGAGCAATTCCATCGGGGATCAGGCCGGAAAGGAACTCCACGCACAAGACGGAGGCCAGATAGCCCGCGGCTCCGGCCGGCAGGGCGAGGATGACGCTCTCGATGAGCAACTGGCCCGCGAGGCGCGTCCCGCTCGCTCCCAATGCGAGCCGAATTGCCAGTTCCCGCCTTCTGCCGGAAGCGCGAGCGAGCAACAAATTCGCGATATTTGCGCAGGCAATGAGCAGCACGAAACCGACCGCGACCAGCAGAATGACCAGCGCAGATTTTGTCTTTCCGGTGAATTCGTCGCGAAGAGAAACCACAGTCGCGCCGACTTTATCGTTGTCATCGGGATGCTCGTGCTCGAGCTCTTTCGCGATCGTTGAAATACCTGCATTCGCGGTTGCGAGCGACACGCCCGGTTTCAATCGAGCGACCACGATCAAGTAGTGGTTTCCGAAGTTGGCGAGTTTCTGTGGCGTGAACTGCGCCGGAACCCAAATCTCAGTTTCGCGATCTGGAAATTGAAATCCGCGGCGCATGACGCCGATCACAGTGAATTTTTCAAAGTTCAGGGCAATCTCCTTGCCGACGACGTTTGGATCACCCTCGAATTGCCGCAGCCACAGTCCGTAACTCAAAATCGCCACATGCCGCGCGCCCGGAACATCATCTTCCGCGCGAAAATCGCGCCCCCGCGCGGGGCTCACTCCGAGCACGGAGAAGAGATTCGCGGTCACGTGGCGCCCGGGAATTTCCTCAGGATTTCCCTCGCCCGTGAGATTGAACGAACTGTGGAAGTCGAGCGCGGCCATGTCTTCGAAGACGTCGTTTCGCGCCCGCCATTCGTGGAAATTTCCGGCCGATGGGGTATCGTGAACGAAGCCGTATGCCGGGCTGTTTTCCCAGACCATCACCAAGCGACCCGCATCGCGGTAAGGCAGCGGACGAAGCAGCACGGCATCGGCAATGCTGAAAATCGCCGTATTTGCGGCGATGCCGAGGCTCAGCACGGCGACGGCAAACACGGTGAACCCCGGATTCTTCGCGAGCATCCGGACGCCGAACCGAACGTCTTGCCACAGAGTGAACATGCGCTTTCCTCGAGACTTTGCTCAGCCCTGAGCGACGCCTGCTTTTGTCTGGCCGCTCACAATCCAGCCGTCGGCAAGCTGAACGATCCGGTTGCCGTAGGCCGCCCAATTTTCGTTGTGCGTCACCTGAATGATCGTCGTGCCCGCCTCGTTCAAGCCTTTCAGCAGGTCCATGATCATTTTCCCCTGGCTCGAATGCAGGCTGCCGGTCGGCTCGTCGGCCAGGATGAGCTTCGGATTTCCAATCACGGCGCGGGCCACGGCAACGAGCTGCTGCTGTCCGCCCGAGAGCTGATTCGGAAAGAGGTCCTTTTTCCCGACGATTTGAAACCGGTCGAGAGCGTCGGCGACCATCGAATCCCGCTCCGATTTCTTGATGTCGCGATAGGAGAGCGGCAAGTCGAGGTTTTCCGCGACCGTGAGATTGTCGAGCAAGTGATACTGCTGAAACACGAAGCCGATGTATTTCTTGTGCAGCTCGACGCGGCGGCGGTTATCGAGCTTGTGCACGGCGTTCTCGAGCAGGTGGTACTCGCCCTTCCACGCGCCGTCGAGCATTCCGATGATTCCCATCAGCGTGGACTTGCCGGCGCCGGAAGGACCCATAATCGTGATGAAATCGCGTTCGTCAACTTCGAGATTGATGCGGCGGAGCACCCAGGTCTTGCCCGCTCCCGAGTCGTACGATTTCTCGACGTCCACCATTCGAATCAAGATGCACCCTTCCTTTCGCTTACACGCGCCGCTTACTCATAACGCAGCGCAATCATCGGATCCACGCGCATCGCCCGCCGCGCCGGCAAATAGCATGCTCCGAGCGCCACGGCAAATAGCAGGAGCGAGACGCCGGCAAGAATCCATGGATCCGTCGGGCTCACGGTGAACATCAATCTCGCGATATATCGCGTCAGCATCAATGCAAACGCGAAGCCGATGGCCAGCCCCAGCAGCGTCAAACGCAGGCCGTGCTCGAGAACCAGGCGCAAGACGTCGCGCCGTTGCGCGCCCAACGCGACTCGAATTCCGATCTCATGCGTTCTCTGGCGCGTCACGTAGGCGACGACGCCGTAGATTCCAACAGCCGCCAACACCAGCGCCAGAAGTCCAAATGCGCCGACGAACGTTCCCGCGATGCGCAAGCCCGTGCTGGCGACTTTTACGCGAGAATCCATTGTCGTGATGTCGTAGACCGGCACGTCCGCATTCAAATCGTGGACCGTCTTCTCCACCGCGGAGACGGCCGCGAGCGGGTCGCCGGAGGTCCGAAAATGAATGGCTGCCATGGGTGCAGCGTCCTGAAGAATCGTCCGGTAGAAAAACGGCTTCGGAGCTTCGTTGAGGTTGTCATAGTCGCAAGTCTGGGCGATTCCAACGACGGTGAATGTTTTTCCGGTCACGTCCACTTGCATTCCGATTGCGTTCTCGCCCGGAAAATATTTTTCGGCAAACGCACGGTTGATGATGATCGCCGGCTGCGCCTTCGCGTCGTCCTCCGCCGAGAATTCCCGCCCTGCGACGATCGGAATTTCCATGGTTTTGAAATACGCCGGGCTCACGCTCGCCGTCTCAACGTCCATATCTTCGTGCGGCCGGGGAACATATCCCTTCGGTGCCACCTGTCGAGTGCTCAGGCTGAATCCCATGGGGATCCAGTCGGCCAGCGCCGCCGATTGCGCGCCCGGCAGAGCTTGCAATCGAGATTGCAGCTCGCGTTCAAATTCCATCGTCTGGGCTTCGGTGTAATCCGCAGAAAACAAATTGAACGATGCCAGCAGCATGTGATTCTGATTGAACCCGGGATAAAAATTTTCCGCCTTGCGGAATCCGCGAACAATCAACCCCGCACACACCAACAGCAGGAGGGACAGCGAAATCTGCGTGACCACCAGGGCCGTAGAGAGCCGCGCCTTGCGAATCCCTCCGCTCGCCGTTCCGGCCTCTTCCTTCAGTACAGACCCGACCACAAGGCTCGATGAACGCGCCGCCGGCAACACCCCAAATATCAAGGCGGTGAGTATGGAAATCGCGAGCGTCACCAGGAGCACTGTGCCGTCCATGTGCGAGTCGAGTCCAAGCGGAATTCCGGCAGGGGGTATGAACCGGCCGAAAGAACTTGACGTCCACGCTGTAACCGCCATCGCCAGAGCGCCGCCCGCCAACGCCAGCAGCAAACTCTCAACCATGTTCTGCCTCAAAAGCCGCCAGCGGCTTGCGCCGAGCGACAGCCGGACTGCCATTTCCTTCCGCCGCGACACCGATCGCACCAAAAACAGGTTCGCTACGTTCGCGCAGGCGAGCAGCAGCACCACGCCTGCGATGGCCAGCAGCATCGGCAGCAACACATAGAAATAAGCGTTTGCGCCGCCCGGAGCGCGCCAGAGCGGATACACCCCGCATTGGATTGCGCCTAGATGCGCCTCCGGATATTGCCGCACGATCTGCGACATCAGAACGTTGACTTCCTGTCGCGCCTGATCCGGCTTCATTCCCGGCGCCAGGCGTCCCATCAGCAAAATCCAGTTGGTATCGCGTTTCTGGAGAATGTCGCCGTGCAGCTGCATATCCGCTTGCATCACGAGCGGCAGCCAAAGTTCCGACCGCAATCCAGTCTGGGTGCCCTGAAAAATGGGCGGCGCCACGCCGATGATGGTGTAGGGATGCCGGTTGATGCTCAGTTGCTTGCCGATGACGTTGGGTTCTCCCGCGAAGCGCAGCTTCCATTGACGGTAGCTGATCACGGCCACGGGCGCTCCGCCGGGGCGCGCCTCATCGTCGGGCAGGAAACCTCGGCCCAGAATCGGCCGCACGCCCAGCAGGTCGAAATAATTCGCGGAGACGAGCGTTCCCCAAGTACGCTCCGGCCTGCCAACGCCGGTAAGGTCCATCGGCCAGAGCGACGTCGCCAGGATTCCCGAAAGCGTTTTCGTCCGGCTGCGCAGGTCGAGATAATCCGGATACGAAAAAACGTGCGGGCTTTGTGCCGTTCCACCCGAGGTCAGCACCACGAGATCGCGGGTCCGCGAAACGCCCGGCAGCGGATTCAACAAGGTGGAGTTAATCCAACTGAAAATCGTGCTGTTTGCGCCGATGCCCAGCGCGAGCGTAAGCACACAAATGAATGAAAAGCCGGGGCTCTTCCGAAGCATCCGCGCGCCATATTTCAAATCCTGCAGAAGCGATCCCATTTTTCTCCAGCCTTCGCGATCTACTCGTAGCGCAGCGCGACCATCGGATCGACGCGCATCGCGCGCATCGCCGGGATGTACGCTGCAAGCGCCGCCGCGAAGCCGACGAGCGCGAGCACCGCAACGAACGTCGCTGGATCCGTCGCGCTCACGCCGAAAAGCAAACTGCTCATTTCCTTCGTGAGCGCCAGCGCCGCAGCCGCGCCCAAGATTGCTCCGATCGCCGCCAGCCTGAGCCCTGCGCCGACAACAAGCCGAAGCACGTCTTTCCTTTGCGCGCCCAAGGCGATGCGCACGCCGATTTCGCGCAAACGCTGGCTCACCGTGTAGGACAGCACGCCATAAATCCCAAGCGCCGCGAGAAAAGCTCCCAGTCCACCGAGAAGCGATGCAATTGCAGCGGCGGTGCGATTCGCAAACATGGAATTTTTCAGCAACTCGGCGAGATCGTCGCTTTCCATCGGCTGCACTTTGGCATCGAGCGAGCTTGCAACTTCGCGCACCATTCCGATCACCGCAGCCGTCGGCAAATCCGAACGCACGAGAATGTTGGCATCGGTGTCGCCGGTTTGGAGCACGGGCAAATACATGAATGATTCCGGCGCTTCATTCATGCGGTGGTACTTGATGTCACGCGCCACTCCAACCACCGTCCACCACTCGCCCCAGAGCCGCACCTCGTGACCGACCGGATCCACGCCGGGCCAAAAAGCGTTTCGCCATCGTCTGGTTGACGATCATCACGTTTGGAGCGGCGTCGCGGTCGCTTTCCTGGAAGTCGCGGCCAGCGGCCAGCGGAATCTGCGTGGTGTGGAAATAATCCGCGCCGACCACATTGAGATCGATGCGCATGTCTTCGTTCGGCCCCGGCGTGTAGCCTTGAATTTGAACGAAGGTGTACGACTGACCCGTAAACCAGAGAGGCACGTAGCGCTCGGAGCTTGCTGATTCAACTCCCGGCATCGCGCGAACGCACTGGAGCATTTGATCGAAATAGTTCGTGGCGCGGCCGCGCGTGTATCCATTGCCGCGCAAATCGAACGCAGCCAGAGCGACATGATTCACGTTGAATCCCGGCCCCGCGGCTTCGGCGCTGCGAAGGCTTCGAATCAGCAGACCTGCGGTGGCGAGAAGCACGGTCGCAAGAGCAATCTCAGCAACGACGAGAATGTCGCGCAGCCGGTGCGCGCCGCCGGAGCCAGCCGCGCGCCCGCCTTCCTTCAGCGACTGATTCAAATCCGTTTTCGATGCGCGCCACGCCGGAACGAGTCCGAATACGATCCCCGTTGCGAGCGACAGAATCAACGTGAACGCGAGCACAGGCCCATCCACGCCCCCCGCAAGCGCCACCGGCAAATGCGACTTCGGCGCGAAGAGCTTCAGAAGATTTACGCCCCACATGGCAACTACCACGCCGCCGACGCCGCCCACCAATGCCAGCACAAGGCTCTCGCTCAGCATCAAGCGCACCAGCCGTTCCCGGCCAGCGCCCATCGCCGCGCGAATTGCCATCTCCCGCTGGCGTGAAGTCGCGCGCGCGAGCAGCAGATTCGCCACGTTCACACAGCCGATCAGCAGGACCAGCGCCGCCGCGATCATCAGGAAACCCAAAACGCTGCGCAGAAAATCCTGCACTCCGTAGTGCGCCTTCCACACAGGCGCGACCCCAATACCGATGTTCTTGCTCGTATTCGGATATTCCTGCGCCAGATGCGCTGCAATCGAGCTCATCTCAGCCTGCGCTTGCGCCATCGTCACGCCGGGGCGCAGCCGTCCCATGATGTGAACGAAGGTCGGGGTGCGTTCCTCGATGTCTTCGCTCGGAAGCGCCTGCGGCTGCATCATCATCGGCACCCAATATCCGGACGCGATTCCCGCAATCGTTCCGTAGAATCCCTGAGGCGCAACGCCGAGCACCGTGAACGGATGCGTATTGATGTGCACCACCCGGCCGACGATATTCGGGTCCGCGCCAAATTGCTGCTGCCAGAGCCCATAACTCAGCACAATGTACGGATCGGAATTCAGCGCTTGATTCTTGACGGCGTGAAACGTGGTGCCCAACTGCGGCCGGACTCCCAGCGCATCGAAATAATTCTCGGTGACCAGCATTCCCCAAACGCGCTCGGATGGCTCGTTGTCGCGGAAGTTCAAATCCGCGCCGATGAATTCGAAGCCGATCAAATCTGCGAAGACGTGATTTTGATCGCGATAATCTTTGTAGTCGGGATATGAACTTGTGTGGAACTCGCCATTCGGCATCAGCGTTTCGGCAGCCACCCACTGATCCGCATGCGATATGCCCGGAAGCGGGTTCATCAGGACGCCGCGAATCCAACTAAAGACGGTGGCGTTTCCACCGATTCCGAGAACGAGAGTCAGCACGGCGACGATCGTGAATCCCGGACTTTTCCGCAACATTCGCACGGCGTAGACGACGTCGTGCAAGAAGGATTTCATCGTCCGGACTCCCGCAATGGCGATGGCGCGACGTCGCCCGCTTTCGCCTCATTCACGGTGAGAACCAAAACGGTCGCATCGTCTTCCAGTTCGCCATCCGTAAAACCCGCTACGCCGCTCATGATTCTGCCGAGCAGGGCTTGCGCGCCGCGCTCGCTGCCGGTTCCCGCGCTCTTCAGCACGCCGCTCTCGCCAAACTCGACGCCGCTTTTGTCGTGGGCCTCGAGCACGCCATCCGTGAAAAGAACGAGGCTCTCGCCAGCGCCGAGAAAAATCTCGCCGCCGCTCCACCGCGCCTCAGGAAACAAGCCCAGCACGCCGCCGCCTTCCTCGAGCCGCTTCGGCGCGGAATGGCCTTGAATGACGAACGGTGCGGGATGTCCCGCGTTGCAATAGCGCAGCCGGCGATTCCGCTCATCGAGCACGGCGACGAAAAACGTGATGAATCGCCCGTCGGTATTGTTCTTGCACATCAGTTCATTAATGTGTTCGCACAGCCTGTCCGGCGCGAGCGACTTGGAGGCGAGCCCGCGCACGGATGCCTGAAGGTTCGACATCAAGAGAGCCGCCGGAAGTCCTTTGCCCGCGACGTCCGCGATGCAGAATGCGATGGTGTCCGCGTCGAATCGCAGAACATCGAAATAATCTCCCGCCACGACGCGCGCCGGGCGCCACGTCGCCGCGATTTCATATCCCGCGGCCTGCGGAATCTCGGACGGCAGAAGGCCCTGCTGAATTCTCAGCGCCTCTTCAATCTCGCGTTCCTGTTTTCGCAGCTTCTCCACGACTTCGATTTGCCGCAACTCGCCTTCCCGCGCATGGCGGCGAGCCTCGCGCCGCTGGCGTCCGAGCGTCACTTGTTTTTCAAGAGTGCTGAGCAGCCGCTCGTTCGACCACGGCTTTTCAACGAAATCTCCCACGCCGTGCTGCATCGCGTCGACGGCCAGACCGACGCTGCCCCAGCCCGTCATTACCACGATGGGCGGCAGGTCTTCGCGCGTCTGAATTCGATTGAGCAGCTCGATGCCTTCGCGCCCGGAAGTGGTATCCCGCGCATAGTTCAAGTCCATCAGCACCAGATCGAACTCACGCGCATCGAGCGCCGCGACAATCCCCGCCGGTGACGACGCGGTCTCGATTTCGTAACCATTGCTCTTCAGCAGCAGGCGCAGACATTCCAGAACGTCCGGCTGGTCGTCGGCAACCAGAATTTTCGTGTTCACGCGACCTTCCCGTTCGAGCGATTCTTCGGCTGGATTAGCTATCTGGGTTGTTGCCACGTCGCCGCTTTCAGCGCTCTGAATCATAGTTGTTGGGTCACTTCCTAATGGGCACTTCACCTTCCACGGCGGAAATGATGTAACCTATTTATAATTATAGGCTTACTGGATAAGCGGGGTCCCAATTTGGCGCTGCGTGACCAGTTGCGGGATAGCGGCGTCCCGGAATCGGACAGGCCGGGATTTCTGTCGCTTCTTGCAATCGTCCGCCGGCTAGTCGGGGTGAAGCGCATGCGGCGAAAGCAAGGGACGCGGCGGCAAATCGCACTGCCGCGAAGACCGCCGCGGGCAAGACCGAAAATGGTCCGTCTTAATAAACGCCACAGAACAAATCAATGCCGAATATGGCGACAACCGGCATGAGGATGCGAAACATGACGACGGACCCCACATGAAGACTGGAGATGTGTCACGCGCGCCAACGCGCGATGTTCGATGGGTGGCGCTAGACGCTTTCGACGCGCGCGCCGACGGTATCTTCCACGATGCGGCCGTCGAAAAGGTGAATCGAGCGGTCGGCGAATGCTGGCGTAGCGCGGGTCGTGCGTCACCATGCAGATGGTGGCGCCTTCGCGGTGCAATTGCCGCAGCAATTCCATGACGGCTTCGCTGTTTTTCGAATCGAGGTTTCCGGTCGGCTCGTCCGCCAGCAGGATCGACGGCTGCCCGACTAAAGCTCGCGCCACTGCGACACGCTGCTGCTGGCCGCCGGAAAGTTGGGAGGGGTAATGCTTCATGCGGTGCGCCATGCCGACGCGTTCGAGCACTTCCTGCACGCGCTTTTTCCGCTCCGCCGAAGGCATGCTGCGATAGGTCAGCGGCAGTTCGACATTTTCAAACACGGTCAAGTCGCCGATCAAATTGAACGCCTGGAAAATAAATCCGATTTCGCGATTGCGGATGCGGGTGCGGTCCGAAAGCGTAAGATTTGCCACCGGCTGCTTGTTGATCCAGTAGTCGCCTTCGGTGGGCGAATCCAGCAGCCCGAGAATCGAGAGCAGCGTTGACTTGCCGCAGCCCGAAGGCCCGGCAATCGAGAGAAATTCGCCGTTCTTGATCTCGAGGTGCACGCCGGACAGCGCGTGCGTCTCCACTTCGTCCGTATAAAAAACTTTCGTCACGCCATTGAGTCGAATCAACGCTCCGTTGGCAGTTTCCATGCTCTCGCTCCTCGCAAAAAATCTCGCGGCGCCCCTGAGCCCATCCGCATATTGCTATTTCAATTGAATCCGGTCGTAATTGTCCCACTGCGACATATCGGAGAGAATCACCGTATCGCCCACCTGCAACCCCTTCATGATCTCCACCGTGTTTACCGACGTCTTTCCCAGCGTGACCTGGACGCGCGTCGCTTCCGAGCCATCCGCTGAGAGCTTGAACAATCCCACGGTGCTGTTCGCTTCGCCGTGCACCGGCCGCCCGACGTACATCACATCCGAAAGCCGCTCGAGCTCAATCGTGCCTTCCACGCTCAAGTCGGGTCGCACGCCGTCCGGCAAGTTTCCTTCGAGCGAGCAATCCACGGTCACCGTTCCATTCACCACCGCCGGATCGATTCGCGTCACGTGGCCGGAAATGATTCCGTTGTGCGTGTCGATGCTGGCTTTCTGTCCGATCTGAACATCTTTGGCCTGCGTCTCGGCAATTTTCAATTGGGCCTTCAGGTTCTTTGGCTCTTCGACGCGAGCCAGCACCGTGCCCATCGTGACCTTCTGGCCCACTTCCACGTCGAGTTCCTGAAGCACGCCGTCAATTCCCGGCGTCACGCGCAACTGCGCCACCTGCGAGCGCTTCAAATCCGCCATCGCTTTCAGCCCATCCACCTTCGATTGCTGCACGGCCAATTGCGCGTCGATCGAGCTCGCAAACGTGTCCACCTGCTTTTCCGCGATGTCGTTCTGCTTCCCCAGTTCTTCCGACTTCACTTGCGACGTTTTCAAAATCACGTCTGAAATCAACCCGAGCTTGAACAATTCCGCGTTTGTGTCCGCGTAAATCTGCGCTTGATGAAAATCCGACCGCACGCCCGCGGCCTTGGCCTTCTGGTCCATCAACTGATTCTGCAATTGCGCCTTCAGATTGTTGTATTCGGCTTGCGCGCCTTTCAATTGATAATCCGCGTCCAGCGCCGCCTGCTGCAATTCCGGATTGGTCAATTGAAAAATCGCCGTGTTGGCTTTGACGGGCGTGCCCGGCAGAAGATAGCGTTCTTCCACCTGGCCATCCGTCGCCGCAGGGATCAGCCGGATCGTCACCGGCACCAATGTTCCGAGGCCGCGCACTTCGCGCAGCATCGAGCCGCGCTTCACCGTATCCGTCCAGACCACCGCTTTGTCGACCGTCGGAGCGGCTGGCTTCAGCGTATGCAAGGCGTAGGTCACCAGGGGTATTAGAACCAGAGCGGCGACCACATACCCAATCTGGCGTAGCCTTTTCTTCCGCTTGACGTCTGGACGCGCAATATCCAAGGACAGAGCCTCCGCAGGAAGTATCGCAACTGGGTTACCCAACCCGAAATGCGACTTAACCCTTTTCATACATGATATTTACGAGGATGGCAAGGGGGACGGCGCGGGTCATCTTGCCCGCTCGTGGGATTCATTCGTCCCGGAAACGGACACGAAAATTGCGTCTGAAACGACCGATTCTAGCCTTCAAACGCGGCGCAAATGGGCCAGCGAAGGCGAGGGGGCCCGCGCTCTTGAGTCGCCGGCGCTCTTTGTGCTGCGTGCGATCACGCTCGCGTGAAGACCGCCGGGGCCAGACGACAGCTAGGCCAGCGCCTTCTGAATCCGCTTCGTCGTCTTATGAAGCTGGCGCTTGAGCGAGTCGAGCTCCTTCGAAATAGCGTCGAGTTCCTTCCTCGCCACGATCCCTGCCTTCGCCACTTTGCGTGCTTTGTTTTCCGCCGTGCCGACCGCCGATCCGATCGTCCGCGCGATGCTGTTCAGTCTGCTTTTCTTTGCCACGTTCCCCTCCTCAAATGCAGCTTCATCCTAACTGCGCGAGTCCTCCAATTCAACATTCGGTGCTCTCGCAGGTCACTCGCGCTCGCAGATAAAATCCAAGCCGCTCGTTCGCGCGTGTAGAATCTCTTCCGGCCATGGCGAATTTCGCGCGAGATTTGCGCTACGCGCTACGCATGCTGGCGAAGAATCCCGGCATTGCCGCCATCATCGTGGTCACGCTGGGACTCGGAATCGGCGTCAACGCCGCGATCTTCGGCCTCGTCAATGGATTCCTGCTTCGGCCTTTGCCCGTTCCCTCGCCTGAACAAATTACGGTTTTAGCGATTCAGCAGAAAGGCTCGCCCGTCGGCTCGTCGGGCTTTTCCTACCCGGAATTCGATGATTTCCGCAAACAGGGGGAAACATTTTCCGACGTCTTCGCGCTCGCGCTCTCTTCCGTCAAGCTCACGGTGAATGACAAGACCGATTCGTGCTTCGCCAACTACGTTTCCGGAAATTTCTTCCCCGCGTTGCGCATCAGGGCCGCATTCGGCCGCTTCATTCTTCCCGACGAAGCCGAATCGCCCGGAGAACGCCCTGTCGTCGTGCTCGGATATTCCTACTGGCAGAAACGCTTCAGCGGAGATCCCGGCATCATCGGCAAGCAGGTTCTCATCAATAGCCGTCCGGCCACGGTGATCGGCGTCGCCGAAAAATCTTTCCGCGGAATGTTTTCGATCTTCGATACAGACGCGTTTCTGCCGATTGGAGCGATGGCTCTCGAAGAGCCGCCCAATTTTCTCTTCCATAGCCGTGATTTCCGGCGCCTGCTCGTTTTCGGGCGCCTCAAGCCCGGCGTGACGATTCCGCAGGCCCAAAGTTCTCTCGACGTGATTGTCTCGCGGCTCGCGCTTCAATATCCTGCGACCGACGGCGATTTCACCGTGCGCGTTATTCCCGAAAAACTTTCGCGCCCGATTCCTTACGCGAACAATTCCTTCGTGGTCATTTCCGGACTGTTTCTGGTGCTGGCTGGATTCATTCTTCTTCTCGCTTGCACCAACGTTGAAAATATTTTGCTCTCACTTGCCGTCGCGCGTAATCGCGAAATGGGCATCCGCGCGGCCCTGGGGGCGAGCCGCGCTCGGCTTCTCCGCCAGGTGCTCACCGAAACGATTCTTCTCGCTTTGCTTGGCGGCATTGCCGGAATTGTTTTCGGCGCATGGGCAGGCAGCTACTCAGCTGCCATCCGTCCGCAGAATTTGCCGCTGCACCTGGACGCGAGCTTAGACTGGCGCGTGTTGGTCTACGCTCTCGGCGCCTCTCTCGCCGGCGGAATTCTGGCCGGAATTTGGCCGGCCTTGCGCGCCTCTTCGGCAAATGTGATTTCCGTGGCCCACGGAGGCGGCGAAGGATTTTTCGCCGGGACCGTGAACCTGCGGCTGCGCAATTTTCTGATCGTCGCGCAGGTTGGCGGATCGCTCACGCTGTTAATCGTCGCGGCGCTGTTCGTGCGCAGTTTGCAAAAAGTTCAGACATTCGATCTCGGCTTCGATCCCACTCATTTGCTCAACGTGGTCCTCGATCCGCAGGCCGGCGGCTATTCGCAGGATCGCACCGTGCATTTCTATCGCGATCTCGAAGCGCAAGTCCGCGCGCTTCCCGGCGTTCAATCGGCCAGCCTCGCATCCGATGTGCCGCTCGGAGGGTTCCAAAGCAGATCGCAGGTGTTCATTCAGAATCGTGCGCTGCCGCGCGGGCAACAGCCGCCTTCGCTCCACTTCAACCGCGTCGACGCGCCATATTTTCGAACCATGGGCATCACGCTGCTGCGCGGCCGCGCCTTCACGGATTTTGACGACGACACTTCGCCGATGGTCGCCATCGTCAATCAAACCATGGCGAAAACGTATTGGCCGGCGGGCGACGCGATTGGAAAACGCTTCAGCACGACTTCGGCCGGCGGTCCATTTCTCGAAGTGATCGGCGTAGTGCGCGATGGCAAATACCAAACCATCGCGGAAGATCCGCAATCGTATTTCTACGTTCCGCTGGCGCAGAATTTCACTTCCAAACGCGCCTTGCAGATTCGATCGCTCGCGCAACCGGATTCACTCGCCGCCCCGGTGAAGGACCTGGCCGGCCGCCTCGCTCCCGATCTGCCCATCCTCGATATCGAAACGATGCAGGAATGGCTCAACGGCGCGTTCGGCTTCTTTACGTTTCGGCTGGCTGCGGCGCTTGCGGGTGCGATGGGAATGGTGGGGCTGATTCTTGCCGTCGTGGGAGTTTACGGTATGATCTCGTTTGCGGTGACGCTGCGCACCCACGAAATCGGCGTTCGCCTCGCGCTGGGCGCGCATCCGCGCGACATTCTTCGCCTCATCTGGACGCAGGCCATGCGCCTCGTCGTTGCGGGAGTCGGCACCGGGGTCATCGCGGCGCTCGCGCTCACTCGCGCGATGTCGCATTTCATCGTCGGCGTCAGCACGAGCGATCCCGTCGCATACTCCGGCGTCGCGATTTTGATTTGCGCCGTTGCGTTCATCGCCTGCTGGATCCCCGCGCGCCGCGCCATGCGCGTCGATCCCATCGTCGCTCTCCGCTACGAATAGTTTTTGGTTACACGCTGGCTTGCCCTGCTTGCCCTGAGCTCCGAGGAGAGTCTCGAAGGGACCGCGAATTTCGCCAAGCGATGGATCTCTACACGCCGGTTTTGCGGCGGGATATCCCTCGCTCCCTGAAGGGTTGAGTTCAAAGGGCGAGCGCGAACAATGCTTTAGGTGGGAAAATTATACCTACTATCGCCTGCAGCGTTCTCCTCGGCCCAGGCCTTTACGGTACCAACGAGAGCATCCTCCATCTTTTCGGCGGTCGCATCTGCAGGCAGGCCTGTGTACGGCTGATAGGTTTCGCTTCTCGCCAAATCAAGAAAAAGCTGCTTCACGCGATCGCTGAGATCTCTGTCTCCCAGCACTTTGCGGTGCGCAAGTATTGGTTTGTCCTTCGCTCCTTCAAATCCACCCAGGAATCGCTCAAAGTCAGGCGTACATACACGATGACGGACTTGAATCCCAGCCTTGCGTGATTGAATGATCGCATCCGCGATGTTCTGATTCTGCTTCCAGGCACCATTTTTCTTTCCGTCGTTCAGGCACGGACCGTCCGTGTCGTGGAGAACGCCGAATGGAACCCTGAAGTGCGTCAAAAGGCGGACCAACGCTGGAATTAGCGCTTTCCCGCGGGCAGGCACCAGCGTAACCTGGGTGGCGAGAGCGTCGCCGCCCTGCACAACAGCCGCCATATACGCGGCCAACTCCGTGTCGCCTTCAACAAGTATCGGGTACGAGCCGAAGAACATCTCTGACAACGCGGTATCGAGCTGAAGAAGGGCGCGTAGATCCGCTCTGTCGTCGTCACTAAACTTTGCGGTTGCCGTCCGGAACGTACTCGGGGCGGTGCGCTCGCCGTCACGCTCCAGCCGCAAAATTGTAGTGTGGTCCGCGAGCGGGTCGATGAAGTAGGGCGAATGAGTGGAAAGCATAACCTGCCAGTTGGGATCGCCCGCTAGCGCGTAGAGATGGTCGCGAGCTGCCCGCACGGCCATCGGGTGAAGCGCGTTCTCCGGTTCATCGATAAGCAGAATATGGCCGGGCAACGCGATGTCAGCTGAGTCGCCGCCCGCGTCAGCTTGCAACCTCTGTATCTCAGCATCTATCTCTTTGAGCTTGTCCGCGCTGGGCTTGTCTTTTCCCGCTTCCTTCTCACGCGCTTTTGTCAGCTTTTCTAATTCCTTCTTGTTTTTCTCGTTCTCTTTCTCGTTTTCTTGCTTCTGCCTTCGTTCTTGGACGATGGTATTTCGCACCTGAAGCAGTGCCCAAAACAAGGCCCTCCGTGGTCCTGTTCCCTGCTGTTTAATGGCTGTGTCCAAACCACCTTCGATTACACGAACGCTTGAACCCGAAGCCAACAGTTTTGCGGCATCGATGCTTATCGTCGCTATAGCAACATGGATACGCACGTCCAAGTCAGGGAATACTCCCTTGAACCCTTTGCCTAGCTTTAGGCCAATACCATCGATTTCGGCCTGATACTGGGCCACCGGCTCCTTCGCCGCAACCAGTACCGATTCGATCGCCTTACACAGCGCTGAGTTCGGGGATTCTTGCAATTTCTTGAGCTCGTTCGCGACCGGTTCGGTAATGAGCTTAAGCAGCTCGCTGTGCTCGTTGAAGGCGTCCCCAAGAGAATCAACCCGGAGGGGCTGCGGCAGACGCGAGTTGAAGACGCTATCGGCGCCCCCAGCCTTCCCGTCGGCAGCCCAATCGCCGCTGCCGTCGTTCGCTCTTGGATCCCAGGTTTGACGTACCGGCTTGGCGCCGACTTGCGCCCAACGCCATCGACTGCGGACGAGCCTGAGTTCTCCTTCCTTCTGCTTCCAATCGCTAGCCACGTTCGGAATCCCGTCCGGGATGTGGACTACAATCTCTACCTCGGGGCAGTCATCCGCTGGAGTCCACTGACACGGATCTTGCTCGGTGAGCGGTCTGCTGCCTTGCGCCAATTCGTAGGCGCGGAGGATCGTGGACTTGCCAGTGTTATTTCGTCCAACCAGACAAACGATGTCGTCCAGGGCAACCTCGAGACCATCAGGCCCGATACAGCCGACGTTTCGCACCTTAAGCGATACCAGTCTTGATCGCTCCGGCATCGAGCCCTCCATATCGATATCGTACTGTCGCTGTTCATAATAACTCTTTGGTTTCCTTCGTAAAATCGAAAAGAAGCGCGGACATGCTCGTATGAGTCAATCCCGCTGCCGTTTCGATCGCAGGTCGAAATTATTTCTGCGGAACGCGAAAGATGCTTATCCTGCGGCGTTTCCGTAGGTCTAATTAGACTGCAGGCTTGCTGGCACCCCAGATGGTTCGGTAACGTGAATATTATGGTCCTGCGGCTCGAATTCCTGCACTGACGCCGCAGAAACGGGCGAAGACGGATTCCTGAACGGGCGGAGCGGTCTCGGAACGATGGCAAGAAGACGGCCCAAACTCGAGGTCTCACGCGGTCACGGAATGACCGCGCGAAGAGAGCGCGGACTCTCGACTCTGAACCGTCAACTGTGAACTGCGCCCTACGCGGCCAGCGGAACCGAAAAATGGAATTGCGAGCCCTGGCCGATCGTGCTCTCAACCCACAAGCGGCCGCCATGGGCTTCGACGATATGCTTCGCGATGGAAAGACCGAGCCCCGTGCCGCCCACTTCGCGCGAGCGCGCCGCATCCACGCGATAGAAGCGCTCGAAAATCCGCTCCTGATCGGCGAGCGGGATTCCGATGCCCGTATCGGCAACCGTGATCACGGCTTCGTGATCGCGCAAGGACGCGGTGAGGTTGACGCTGCCGCCGGGCGGCGTGTATTGCACGGCGTTGTCGAGCAGATTCTGAATCACCTCGCGAAGGAGGCTGGCGTCGCCGCGCACCGCCGGAAGGCTGGGCGGATAGGAGAGATTCAGCGCGATATCGCGATGGCTCGCTTTCATCAGCGCGATCGCGGCGCAACTTTCCACCAGTTCGGCGACGGAAACGGGCTGAAATTCGACTTCGAGCTTTCCAGCCTCGATGCGCGCGAGCTTCAGGAGATCGTCGGTCAGGCGGCCGAGCCGCGCGGCGTGGTCGCGAATGATTTCGAGAAAGCGGCGGTTGTTTTTCTCGTCTTCGAGCGCGCCGCCGAGCAAGGTTTCGGCGAAACCCTGGATCGCGGTGAGCGGCGTGCGGAATTCGTGTGAAACATTGGCCACGAAATCCTGGCGCACGCGCTCGAGGCGCCGCAGATCGGTGATGTCGTGCAGCACGATCACCGCGCCGTTCGCGCCGGGCCTGATGGCGGGCAGCGGAGACGCCGTGACGGCGAAGCTGCGTGGCATGACCGTGCCGATGGTGAGGTCGTCCCGCAGATTTTCCGTGCCGGCCAGGACGCGCCGCGCGAGCGCCAGCAGATCCGCCTGCCGCACGAGCTCGACCAGCGGGCGCCCTTCGCACTCCGTGGAAGGGAGATTCAGAATTTCCGCGAACGCGCTGTTGCAGAAAACCACGTGCTCTTTCGCGTCAATCACCGCGACGCCCTCGACCATGCTCCGCAGGATGGCGCCCGATTGGTTCCGCTCGTCGGTGAGCGTGCGGATCGTGCGCTCGAGGTGCAACGCGGTATCGTTGAGCGCGCGGCCCAGATCGGCGAGTTCGTCGTCGCTATCGTCGCCCGGCAGCGGCTGAAAATCGCCCGCGCTCACGCGCCGCGTGAAATCCTTAAGCCGCTCGATCCGCGACGAAAATCCGCGCGAAAAAATCAGCGAGGCCGCGCCGCCAAGAATCAGAATCAAAAGCGATGCGAGAACCAGCCGCTCGCGGAACGCGGCGATGGACGCTGCGATGGCTGCGGCCGTTTCGCCGCCGGCGCTCAGCGCATCGGTGCGAAAAATTCGCGCTGCGTAAAAATCGACGAGAACGAGGGCTGCGACCAGCAGCGCCAGGTAGGTGATTCCGAGTTTCCAGAAGAGCTTAGCTCGCACGAGTTTCAAACAGATAGCCCGCGCCCCGGATCGTCTTCACAAACGACGGGTATTGCGGATTCTCTTCGATCTTCTCGCGCAAACGCCGGACATAGACGTCCACGCTGCGCGGCGTCACGAAGCGATCGGTGCCCCAGACGGCATCGAGCAATTGATCGCGCGAAAAGACCTTGTTCGGCCGCGCAGCAAGATAATACAGCAGACGAAACTCGAGCGTGCTCAGGGGCACCGCTTTTCCGGAGCGCGTCACACGATAGGCCGCTGGATCGATGTGCAGCGCGCCGACGTCGATCGTGCGTTCCGTTACGCTGGCCGGCTCCACGCGGCGCAGCAATGCTTTGACGCGCGCCACGAGCTCGCGCGGGCTGAAGGGCTTGGTCACGTAATCGTCGGCTCCCAACTCGAGCCCGACCACGCGGTCCGCTTCTTCGCCGCGTGCCGTCAGCATCAGAATCGGCAGGCGGTTCAAGGACGGATCGCGGCGAATCTCCTTGCAAATCTCGAGCCCCGAAACTTTTGGCAGCATGAGATCGAGAACCAGCAAATCCGGCGGCGTCTTTTTCACTTGCGCCATCCCGGTTGAGCCGTCGCTCGCCGTCAGAACCTGAAATCCGTCTTTTTCGAAATTGTAACGAACGAGTTCGACGATGTCGCGGTCGTCCTCGATCACCAGAATTCGCTTCTTGATCACGTACGCATGACCTTTCTCTGGAACACGATAATGGAAGCGGCCCGTTGAGGCAAGGCGAGCACCCTGACCCATTCTGCCTGCAGACTCTGTAGGAAAAGTTACGGGAGGATTACAGTCCGGTTGCGAACGGAAGACAGCCGAGTATCAGAATGGACTGCCAAATTGGGACAGAACCGAATGGAAGCCCCAGGAATCCGCGCGCGCGCGGGCGGTATCGTCTAAGCCTATCCTTTTCAGACAGATACAGACATGTTCCGCATTGAATTTGGCGCGCATTGTGCTTGGGAGTCATGCGGAGGAGTCTCGGCGCTTCGGGCTGGCGGCGTCGCGCAGAATTATGGTCCCGACCGGACGAGTTTCGCTGAATCAAAAAATCGCGCGCGTAGCGATGCTGAGCTGCGCGATTGCGGTGACGTTGACGTATCTGGTATTCGGCGTCGTCGATGAGCTGAATTTGCGGAGAGAGGCGACGCGCGACCTGGTTGTGTGGGCGAAGATCATCGCGGCGAGGAGCGCGAGCGCGGTGACGACGAGGGATTCCGCGGCCGGCGCGGAGATTCTGGAATCGCTGGTGTTTCGCAATCAGATCGTGCACGGGTGGCTGAGGGATCGCGACGGAAATCTTGTTTCCGAGTACGATCGCGCCGGCGAGCCGGCAGCGGCGGCGCCAACTTTATTCGAGCCTGACGCAAGAGGTCACCTCTTCACCGCGGCACAGGAAATCGACTCCACGCACGAAAAAATTGGCACGGTTCTGGTCGAAGCGCGATCTGAGCCAGGTGCATGCGGACCTCCTGGAAGATCTTGAGACTCTTTCGCTGGCGCTTTTCGCGGCAGCGATCGTGGCAACGTGGGTGGCGTGGCGACTGCAGCAGCGCGTTGCCGAGCCGATTCTGGAACTCGCGCAGACGGCATTCACGATTGCCGCGACGAACGACTTCTCGCTGCGCGCGAAGAAAACCACTGACGACGAAATCGGGTATCTGGACGACCAGTTCAATGCCGTGCTGGCGCGCGTTGAGGAGCATGAGAAAGCCGCGCTGCAAATCCATGAAGTGCTGGAACAACGCGTGGAAGAGCGCACGCGCGCGCTGCAAATCGAGATCGCGGAGCGAGAGAAGGCGGCCGAGGCGCTGCGAAACAGCAAGAATCGTTTGCAGGCGCTGATCAGTTCGATCGACGACATGGTGATTGAGTTCGACGCTGATGGCACGTACCTGAACATCTGGACCCAGCATGAAGAGATGCTGATCAAACCGAAGAAGGAATTACTGGGCCGGCGTCTGTCGGAGGTCATGACCGAGCACAGCGTGATCATGGAGATGCTGCAGCGCCTGGTGAAAACGGGAAAAAGCGAGACGCTCGAATTACCGGTGAATATGCCGAACGGCCAGCGCTGGTTCCAAGGCCGCTGCAATCCGATTCCCTCCGAGGACGGCACCTACCAGACGATCTGCGTCCTGGCGCGGGACGTGACCGTGCAAAAGCAGGCGGAGATCGAAATTCAGCGCGCCAAGAAATTGGCCGAGGCCGCAAGCCGTGCCAAGGGCGAATTTCTGGCCAATATGAGCCACGAAATCCGTACGCCGATGAACGGAATTCTGGGAATGGTCGAACTCGCGCTCGATACCGACTTGACACGCGAGCAGCGCGAGTATCTGGCGACGGTGAAAACTTCCGCAGACTCGCTGCTGACACTGATCAACGACATCCTGGACTTCTCGAAAATCGAGGCGGGACATCTCGATTTCGAGAAAGTCGACATGTCCATCCGCGACACGCTCGGCGAAACCATGAACACGCTCGCGCATCGGGCAAATGAGCGCGGCCTGGAACTCGCTTGCCGGATCAAGCCGGACGTGCCCGCCTGGGTGACGGGAGATCCGGGACGCCTTCGCCAGATCGTCGTGAACCTGATCGGCAACGCCATCAAGTTCACGGAGAAGGGCGAAGTGGTTCTCGAGGTGGAGCAACAGGCCGAGAGCGAATCGAGTGTCGTTTTACATTTCCAGGTGCGCGACACCGGCATCGGCATACCGCCGGAAAAGATTGGCCTCATCTTCGACGCGTTCACTCAAGTGGACTCATCGACTACGCGGAAGCACGGCGGAACGGGACTGGGTCTCGCGATAACCCGGCGCCTGGTCGAACTTTTCGGCGGCCAAATCTGGGCCGAGAGCGAACCGGGCCGGGGCAGCACGTTCCACTTCACGATTCCCTTCGGACGCGCAGACGAGAAAGTGCGGCACACGTGGCCGCATGCCCGCGAAGCGCTGCGCGACATGAAAGTGCTCGTGGTGGACGACAACCGAACGATGCGGACGATCCTGGACGAATTATTGAAGTCCTGGGGTATGGCGCCGCAGAGCGTCGCAGGCGGCGAAGCTGCGCTGGAGGCGCTCGAGCTGGCACGGACGTCGGGCGCGCCTTTCCCGCTGGTGCTCGTGGATTTGCAGATGCCGGGGATGGATGGGTTTTCAGTGGCGCGCGAAATTCTGACGCGCTGGCAGATTGACGCGCCAAAGATTCTGATGCTCAGTTCGAGCGCGCAGCGGGGAGAAGGCGCGCGCTGCCGCGAAATGGGCATCGCGGCCTACCTCTCGAAGCCCGTCCAGCAATCAGAGCTTCTCAACACAATTTCGGACGTGATGTCGATCGACGGCGAAACCCAAGATTCGAAACTCGTCACGCGTTACTCGATTCGAAAAGGGAGAACTGGCATGCGAATTCTGCTGGCCGAGGACAATGCCGTGAACCGGCTCGTGGCCACCCGGCTGCTGGAAAAGCTCGGGCACGACGTGCTCAGCGCGTTGAACGGGCGTGAGGCCGTGCAGATGGCAGGGCACGACGCGTTCGATCTCGCGTTGATGGACGTCCAGATGCCGGAAATGGACGGATTCGAAGCGACGCGCGCGATCCGCGAGCGCGAGAAATCCACGGGCAAACATCTCCCCATCATCGCGATGACGGCTCACGCCATGAAGGGCGATCGCGAGCGGTGCCTGGATTCGGGGATGGACGATTACCTTACGAAGCCGGTGCATACCGTGGAGCTCCGGGCGCTGCTGAAGAAATATGAACCCGCGGCGGCGGAAGCGGGCGAAGGCGCGCCGGAACCCATTTGGGACGCGGCCCGCGCGCTCGAGCGTGTCGGGGGAAACCAAGAGATATTGAACGAATTGATCGTGCTGCTCGAAGCGGAATGCCCAAAGATGCTTGGCGAGATTCGAGCCGCCATCGGGAAGAAGGACCCAAAGGCCGTCGAGCTCGGCGCACATTCGCTCAAAGGCGCGGCGAGCTATTTTTTTGCGCCCACGGTGATCGCAGCGGCGCGGGAATTGGAAAAAGAGGCGCACGAAAAAACGCTGGAGAACGCCGGCGCGCTCTTCGCCCAAATCGAAACCGAGGCAGGAAAGCTGCTTGAGGAGCTGGAAGCCTACACGCGAAAGGTGCCGAGTTGATCGATTCTTCCAACGCGCTGGACGCCGCCGATGAAACGCCGGCCGATTCGGCGAGGGGGGAGGTTTCAGGCGAGCCGTCGCCGCGATCGAGGAGATTTACACGAATTGCGATCCAAGCCGGCTTTGTCATCGCGTTCATCCTGCTGGATCGTTCGAGCGTTCATTTCCAGGTGTTCACGGGAATCAGCGCGTGGTATCCGCCGGCGGGCCTGTCGGTCGCGTTCCTGATTGCATTCGGAGCTTCCATCGTACCGTGGATGCTGGTCGCAGGAATTCTGTCGGGAATTATCAACGACCACCTGTCGCTGCACTCATTCGCATTGCTTCTCGGAGTTCCGATCGTCACCTGCGGATATTGGTCGGCCGCAGAGGTCCTGCGGTACCGGCGCAAGCATTGGGCGCGGTTTCGTCCATTGCACGAAGTTGTGTTCTACGTGATTCTCGCGCTGGCGGTTTCATTCTGTGTGGGCGCAGCCGGAGCGTGGGTCGACACGCTCGATCGCACGATCCATCCGGGCAGCTACTTGACGGCTGCGTTGAGCTGGTGGATCGGAGATGCGGTAGCGATCATCTGTTTCGCGCCGTTTCTTCAAATGTGTCTGATCCCGTATCTGGCGGACGCCTACGGCGGATACGTCGTATCGCTACCGGTGCCGCGACCGGCGTCCGCCCGTTCGCCAGACCTTCGGAGGCAATTGCTTGGCGCGATCGAAGTCGGCGGGCAAGGCGCTGCGATTGTGGCCGCGCTTTGGATAACATTTGCATCGGAGAATGCCCGAACCGACGCGTTCTACTACCTTTTTTTCCTTCCGATTATCTGGCTCGCGGTCCGGCACGGGCTGCCCGGCGCAACCATCGGAATCGCGGTGCTGAATTTCGGCGCGATGGGAATCCTGCAAATGTTTCCCGCCGACCCGCACCGGTTTTCACTCCTCAAAATCGTGATGCTGATCCTCTCGCTGACTGGATTGTGCCTCGGCGCAGTGATTTCCGAAAAACAGCTGGCGGAAAACAACCTTCGGGAGAGCGAAGAAAAATTCCGCCTCGGATTCGAGGAAGGCCCGATGGGGATGTTGATGCTTTCCAAGACGGGAAAAATCCTGAGCGTCAACCGGGCATTGACGGAAATGCTTGGATACACCGAGAACGAGTTGCGTACGAAGACGACGCTCGAGATCACGCACCCAGACGACCTGGAAGCGTTTGGCCGAATCTGGAGGGCCTTCACCGCCGGCGACCTGAAAGGCTCTCAGGTTGAGAAGCGATACGTCACGAAATCGGGAGGCGCAGTGTGGGTCCGTACGTTCTTGTCCGTGATTCAGGATGCCGGGGTCTCCGATCTGTACGCCTTCGTCGTCGTTGAAAACATATCGGAGCGCAAACACGCGGACGCCGAAAAGCAGCGGGCGATGGAAGCTGCCGAGTCGGCGAGCCGGGCGAAGAGCGAATTCCTCGCCAACATGAGCCATGAAATCCGGACGCCGATGAACGCCATACTGGGACTGACCGAGCTTGTGCTGGATACGCCACTGAACGCCCAACAGCGCGAAGACGTGATGCTGGTGCGGTCCTCCGGCGAATCGCTGCTGCGCATCGTGAACGCTGTTTTAGATTTTTCGAAAATCGAAGCCGGAAAGCTTGCGCTCGAGCCCGAGCGCTTTATGATCCGGCCATTCCTCAAAGAAACGCTCAAGATACCAGCGGCTCGCGCCGAAGAGAAAAACCTGACGTTTTCGCTCGTGGTGCAGCCCGATGTCCCCGACGAGATCGTCGGCGACGCAGCGCGGCTGAAGCAGATCGTGACGCACATCGTCAACAACGCGGTCAAATTCACCAATGAGGGCGAGATCTGCGTCTCGGTGAACATCGAGACGCGATGCCATCTCTACGCCACGCTGCATTTCACGGTCCGCGATTCGGGGATCGGCATTCCTCGAGAAAAACGCGAAGTGATCTTTGACGCATTCACGCAGGCCGACGGCTCGGCCTCGCGGAGGTTCGGCGGCCTGGGACTGGGCCTGGCCACGACCAAGCGGCTGCTGGACTTGATGGGCGGACGGATCTGGTTGGAGGACGGAGTGGGCCGCGGGAGCGTGTTCCATTTCACTGCGCAATTTCCCGTGCACGAGACGCGAATGAGTCTGAACGCGGCCTCCGAAGTGAGACAGCGAGAGGAGATTCGATGAGTACAGAAAACCCCAGCAAGAAAACGATCCTGATTGCCGAGGACGACCCGATCGCGCGCCGCGTGCTCCTCGGGCTGCTCGAGAGGTGGGGCTACGCGACCACGGTGGTGGACAACGGCGCCGATGCATTCGAAGCTCTTCGCCAGGGAAATGGACCGCGGCTCGCGGTGCTCGACTGGATGATGCCAGGACTCGAAGGGCCGCAGGTGTGCACGAAACTGCGCGAACTGAAGGACCACGCCTACATCTACGCCTTGCTGCTGAGCGCGCGCACGGAAAAGAAAGACATTCTCACCGGCCTTGAAGCGGGCGCGGACGACTATCTGACCAAACCGGTGGACACGGAAGAATTGCGGGCGCGGCTGTTCGTCGGCGAGCGGATTCTGAACCTGCAGGATGAATTGATTTTGGCGCGGGATGCGCTGCGGTTCCAGGCGATGCACGATGCGCTGACGGGTCTCTTGAATCACGGCGCGATTTTGAATGCAGTGACGCGAGAACTGATCCGCGCGCAGCGCGAACATACTAATGTGGGACTCATCCTGGGCGACATCGATCACTTCAAGCTGGTGAACGATACACACGGGCATCTCACGGGCGACGCGATTCTGCATGGGGTGGCGCTAAGAATGTCGGGACTGCTGCGGGCGTACGACTCCCTCGGGCGGTACGGAGGAGAGGAATTCCTGGTTCTCGCGCCCAATTCCGACAGCACGGGAACGATGCAATTCGCGGAGAGATTGCGCGCGGGCGTCGAAGCCACCGCGTTCGAGACCTCGGGCGGCACACTTCGCGTCACGCTCAGTTTCGGTGTCGCCGTGAGCAATCCGGACGAGCCGCCGGACACTCAGGCGGTCCTGCAGGCCGCGGATGCGGCTCTCTATCGAGCGAAGGAAGCCGGGCGAAATCGCGTGATAATGGCGAAGCACGAGGATCTGACGGCGCAGCTGGCGCCGGCAAGTTCGGCGCCTGTCAGGCCACAAGCGTAGCGCGGCGGCTTGCTGCATCGAGTTCCACTCACGAAAACTCGCCGGAGCAGGAATGAGGAAAATTTCGCTTGCAGCCGCGCAACAGGGGCAACTCCGGAGCTGCGGCGCGGGAGTACGAGGGTAGCTGCGGCGTTGTGGCGGCAACGGGCATGAGCTATGCTTTTTGTGCATGGTAGACATCCACTGCCACATCCTGCACAGCCTTGACGATGGCGCGGATTCGCTGGAAACGTCAATTCAGATGGCGGAATCGGCGATCGCCGACGGAATTACGCACATCATCGGCACGCCACACGCAAATTCCAATTATCCCTTTGAGCCCGATACGATTCGCCAGCGGCGAGATGAGTTGCAGGGGCGCTTCGATGGAAAGCTCGTCCTCGCCACGGGCTGCGATTTTCATCTGAGCTTCGAAAACATCGAAGACCTGCGCGTGAATCCATTGAAGTACACGCTCAATCAGAAAAATTATCTTCTGGTGGAGTTCAATGATTTTTCCATTCCGCAGGCGATGGACCAGACGCTGCATCATCTTCAGCTTTATGGTGCGACGCCGATCGTCACGCACCCGGAGCGGAATCCGCTGATTCGCTCCAATCCCGAACGGCTGTACCGGTGGATTCGGCAGGGCTGTTACGTCCAGGTAACGGCGCAATCCCTGCTCGGGAGATTCGGTTCGCAGGCGCAACTCTTGGCGGAAATGTGGCTGGAAGAGGGCATCATCCACTTCATCGCGAGCGACGCGCACAATCTGACTTCGCGGCCGCTGAAGTTGAAAGAGGCCTACGACAAAGTGGCTGGGAAAAAGGGTGAGAAGGTCGCACGGTCGCTCTTTGAGGAGAATCCCCGCGCCGCCTTTGACGGGCGGGCGCTGCCGTACATACCCGAACTGCCGGAGGAGTTGGGACAGGCGCCGGGCGCAACGCCGAAACGCCGAAAGCGGTTTTTCTTTTTCTGACGGGCGCTTTCCGTTTCAGCACAGGCATTGCGCGCGGCGGAGCCGGGCGCTTCCGCGACGATTGAGATGATAAAATCAGAGTAAGCGATGAACCCGCAGCCCAAACCCGTAACTTCCGCCACTGCGCGGCGGATCCTCGACCTGCGCTTTGTCGAGCTGATGGACAAGATGCGCAAGAACCGCGCCGGCGACGACGTGGAGCTCCTGCGGCGCGCGTACGATTTTGCGGCCGAGCGCCACGCCGAACAGACGCGGGCATCGGGCGAGCCGTATCTCACTCACCCGTTGGAAGTTGCGCATATCCTGGCGGACATGAAATTCGACGTGACCACGCTGTGCGCGGCGCTGCTGCACGACGTGGTGGAAGATACGAAAGTCAAACTTGACCGCATCTCGGAAATGTTTGGACCCGAGATCGCGCGGCTCGTCGAAGGCACGACGAAAATCAGCCGGCTGGGTTTCCAGGCTCCGGAAGCGCGCCAGGCGGAAAATGTCCGCAAGATGATTCTGGCGATGGTCAACGACGTCCGCGTGGTCATGATCAAACTCGCCGACCGCCTGCACAACATGCGCACGCTGCAGTACCTGGAGCCGGAGCGCCAGCAGCGCATCGCCCGCGAGACGATTGATATTTACGCGCCGGTAGCCAATCGCCTGGGCATGGGCCTGATACGCGGCGAGCTGGAGGATCTGGCGTTCAGCTATCTCGAACCGGTCGCGTACATCGAATTGCAAAAGAGGGTCGAGTCGAAACAGAAAGTCCACGATAAGTTTCTGGCCGACGTGCAGAAAACGATCCGCGAAAAGATGGTTGCGAGCGGAATACCCGCCGAAGTCGAGGGACGCATCAAGCGGCTCTTTTCGCTGCACTCCAAGATTGAGTCGCAGCAGCGCCAGCTCGATCAGGTCTACGATTTCCTGGCAGTCCGAGTGATCACGGACACGGTGAAGAATTGCTACGCGGCGCTGGGGGTGGTTCACCAGATTTGGCGCCCCGTGCCGGGACGCTTCAAGGATTACATTGCGATGCCGCGGCCAAATCTTTATCAATCGCTGCACACAACGGTGATCCACGCGGGGCAGTCCTTTGAAGTGCAGATTCGCACGCAGGAGATGCACCGCATCGCCGAGCAGGGAGTGGCGGCGCACTGGAAATACAAAGACGGCAGCGTGGCGGGGAGTTCCCAAGCGGCCGGAGCGCAATCGGAAGACCAGCGAATTCTCTGGATGCGGCAACTCATCGAGTGGGTGCAGGAGATGGAGGAGCCGAGCGAATTTCTCTCGACTCTGAAGGTCGATCTGTATCCCGAAGAGGTTTATACGTTCTCGCCGAAGGGCCGGGTGGTGGTGCTGCCGCGGGGCGCGACGCCGGTGGATTTTGCCTACGCGATTCACACGGAAGTCGGCAATCAGTGTGTGGGCGCCAAGGTGAACGGCCAAATCGTTCCGTTGCGCCACGCGCTGGCGAACGGCGACGTCGTGGAGATTCTGACGCAGAAGGGCCACGCGCCAAGCCGCGATTGGCTCACGTACGTGGAAACATCGCGCGCGCGAAGCAAGATCAGGCACTGGATCAATCTTCACGAGCGCGAAGAGGCCACGGTTGTAGGGCGGCGGCTGCTCGAACGTGAAGCGCGCCAGGCCGGAGTGAGCCTCAAGCAGATTTCGGATGAAGCGCTGCAGCGGGTTGCGTCGGAGTACGGCTGCGCGCGCGTGGAGGATCTTTACGCCGACCTGGGCTACGGCAAATGGTCGGCGCGGCAGGTGATCAGCAAAGCGACGGGCGTGGCGCCTGCCGATCAGCCGGAACAACAGCAACCGCCGAAATTCGTTTCGGCAGTCAAGCGCGCGCTGGGAATGCACGAAGGCGCGATTCTCGTGCGCGGGCACGACGACTTGATGGTGTACCGCTCGAAGTGCTGCAATCCGATTCCGGGCGATGAAATCATTGGCTACGTGACGCGTGGACGAGGTATCGCGGTGCACAGCACGGCGTGCCCCAACGTGCAAAAGCTCCTCTATGAAGTCGAGCGCCGGATTCCAGTGGAATGGGGCGATGCGACCGAGGCGATGTTCTCCGTCCGGCTGCGCATCCGCACAGAGGATCGGCCCGGAATGCTGGCGGATATTACGGGCGCCATCAGCGACGCGGGCGCCAACATTCGGACGTTTGAGAGCGGCGGCGAGGATTTGCACGCGCGGGTGGAAGTGGCGCTGGACATCGAAAATCGCAAGCAACTCGAGCGGATCCTCACAAGCATCAAGAAAATCCCCGGAATCTTTGGCATCGAACGCCTTTATAACATCTGACTTATCAATAGCTTAGAAAAAGCAGGGTTGCCGGGCGACTTCGCATTGACATCATGATATATCGTAAGATATATTGCCAGAAGTGTTTTGAAGTACCAAAGGAGATTCAATGTTTGGATATTACGAGGAACGGTTTTCGGAGATAGGCAGAGGATGCCGGTCACGTCACTTCGGCAGGCACAGATTCTTTCGGAGGTTTGGCGCGGAGTTTTTGGGCGGCCCGGCGATGCGAGCAGCAAAAATGTTCGCGTCGGGTGATCTTCAGCTGATCATTTTGCTGCTGCTGGCCGAAAAGCCGCGGCACGGCTACGACATCATCAAGGCCCTCGAAGAGCATTCGAGCGGAATCTACGCGCCGAGCCCGGGAATGGTGTATCCGGCGCTGACGTATCTTGAAGAGATGGGCTATGCGACGTCGGAAACGGAAGGCACCAAGAGACTATACCGGATCACGAACGAGGGCACGGAATACCTGACCAAGAACCGCAAGAGCGCGGAAGAAATGCTCGAGCAGCTTGCGCGTTTTGGACGGAAGGTCGCTCAATTCCGCGAGCAATATGCGGAAGAGCATGACGAGCCGGGCGAGTCCGAGGCGGAAGCCGGACCGAAGACGGAATGGCAACAAACACGCGCAGACTTCCGGCAAGTGCGCCACGACCTGAGATCGGCACTGCACGAAAAATTCGATACTTCGCCGGAAGAGAGAAAGCGAATCATCGAGATACTTCGCCGAGCGGTTGGAGACATTCGCGGTAAGTAGCCTGGTGCCGATGATGACATCGTGAGAATCCTCTGAAAGAGGATGCCTCCCGGTAGCGAAGCTAGTGTGAATCAGGGCGTCCACGATGGACGCCCTGAATTTTTTTGCGGGCAGCTATTTTTTGCGGGCAGTTATTCCAGGATCTGGAACGTATACATCTTTCCCGAGCTGGCCATATTTGAGGAACTCGTCGCGCCCGGAGGCAGAAAGCCGTATTCGCCCTTGGCTAGAGTGCTGGGGAGCACGATTTCATACATGCGCGGCGCGATTTTCTTCGAGTCATACTCCATCTCATCGCGCTGCGCGCCACCGGAGGAATGAACCACGCCACCCGTGACGGAGCGAAATTCGCGCGAATCGCTGTGATCGTGAAGGTGCAAGAGCTGATACTCGGTGATGGCGATGCCTTCGGGAACATAGATCAGGAAATCGAGAGGAGTGGTCAAAACATTTTTGCTGTGGCCGCCAGCGATATGTCCATTCAGATCGGGCTTGACCAATCCTCCCGATAAGAAGCTCTTCCCCGCGCCGCCCGTTTTCCAGTTAATGACTTCGGGCGCCAGCTCGACCCATTGGTTGTCCTTCTTGATGTAAACGCCGATTTCGTCCACGAGCGGCTTGGCGTCAGCCGCGGCCGACGCAGTGCTCGGCGGCGCGGCGGTGGCTCCGGAATTCTTCGAGATCATGGCCGCCATAATTTTGTCGGGCACACCGGCGCTCTTGAGCGCGATCAGGTGATCGGCATCCAAAGAATAGTTTCCCGGTTGGCTGTTGATCGAGGAGACGATTACGTCTTCGGCGATGCCCGCCTTAACCATTTTGATCACGCCGTCATCGTCCAGCGCCTGCTGCGCCATGGTCAGGCCAGCGCATATCGCAAAGAAAACCAGAGCCGTTCCGATTCGTTTTCGCATGGGGCCCCCGCTCAATTTGAGACTAAGAGAACACAAAAAGCTGTGTAATTTCAAGCCCTGATGTTCGTGGGTAGTGGGTCAGTTTGAAATCTGCCAGCTTGATTTTAGGTTGCCTTTGACAGATATGCTATAAATAGTAGGCGAACAATAGACGAAAGGACCAAGATAAAGAGCGCTGGAGGAGTACGTTGACAGTCAAAATAAAATGCAAAGTGGAAAAAGGGCTAATCCCCGACGAAAGAACTGTGTTTATCCAAAGAGCCGATGGTCACATAGAAGAGGTAACTGTATCGCTCAAAAGTTTGTGTGGTCAAAAATTAGAAGCAAGCGAAGTTGGAAGAAAGAAAAGACAAGTTTTAGTGGAACTCCCGAGGGAAAGTGCGGCTGGCCGCTGGCGTGTTTGGGTTAAGGCTTCATCAGTCGGAGCATAGATGGTCCTTACAGATCGGGAAATCCAATCGTCTCTGAAGAACAAACAAATAGTCATTACACCTATTCCAGATGCGGACGCCTTTAGTTCAACAAGCCTTGATTTGGCGTTATTAGATACCTTGCAAGTTTGGAAACTCGCTGCTTCTGATCAGATTGTGTGTCCAATGGCACAAGGATTTAAGGTCAGCAATTTCATCTCAGAATTTTCCGATAAAAAGAACATGAACGGTAATGGCTTTGTTTTAAATCCTGGAGTTTTTATACTCGGCTGGACCGATCAGAACATTGAATTGCCTTTATCTGCACGCGTGGCGGCGAGAGTTGAAGGAAAAAGTTCATTAGCAAGATTGGGAATCGGAATACACGTCACTGCGCCAACAATTCAGGCCGGGTTTAAAGGTCGCATTCAACTTGAGATATGTAATCATCGGCCACTCAAGGTTAAATTGACTCCCCATATGCCCGTGTGTCAGGTGATTTTCGAACAAACTCTCGGAACACCAGACAAAGGATACGAAGGGCAGTTTTTCGGACAAGGATGAATTTGAATTGAGCCGCCATCTTTTCTTCCTTTTCTAATACAGCACCAACTTCCTTAGCTGTTCAAACGTGATCCATAATTCCGGCTACCGTCGCCGGAGTGGCGCGGCAAACTGACCCACCGCCTGTGCATGACACGAAAAAATGGCCAGTCCGGACAATTGAGACTGATTCGAAACTGACACTAGAGGAATTTTTGTAATGGTCCGAGACGTTGCCCGACGCCAAGGCGGGCTCAGCGCAATGCCAGATGCACGGTAATCGTTCGGCGACAGCATGGCGATACGCCATCCTGCGCATCGCATCAATCTACTGTAAAATCTTGACGATGCGGAACTTCCTCTCAAAGCATCCGCTAATCGTGCGCCATCCTCGAGCTTACCTTTCTCATGGAAAACTCGCTTTCGCCGCCATGATTCTGCTCGCGTGCGCGGGCTGCAAGCACATTCGTTATATTGATACGAAGCCGCTCGATCAGGCCGGGATGGATTACTCCGCAATTCAAGAAATGAAAGCGCTCAATGCGTCGGACGCGGAAATCGCCGAGGTGGCGAAAGCCAAAATGGGCGGGTTGAGCGACCACGCCTGCATCGAATTGCTGCAGATTTCGCGCAGCCAGAAGCAGCCGCTGGACTTTGCCGACTCCGCGGACAATCTGGTGCAAGTGGGCCTGACTGAAGATGATATTCTCGCGCTTGCGCGGATGCGGCAGCTTGGCGTTCCCTCGGGCGAATTGCAGGCGATGAAATTGACCGGGCTTTCCGACGCAGTGGTGATGGAAGTCGCGCGCCGCCATGCCGCAGGGAAGCAGGCGCTGTCGGGCGTATCGCTTGCGCATCTGAAGGACGCGGGATTCAGCCAGGCCGCGCTTTTCGAATTCGTCCGCCGGGGCGTGCGCGACGACCAGGTTCCGGAAATTATCGCGCTACGACACAAGCGGTTGAGCGAGGGCGAAATTCTGAAGCATTATCCGCCCACCGATGTAGCGACGTACCAGAATTCGAGCACGCCTGAACCGGTGCACTAAATTCCAGGAGGATCCATGCGGGAAATCGTTTCGACCGAACACGGTCCGAAAGCGATCGGTCCGTACTCGCAGGCGGTAAAGGCAAACGGATTTATATTCATCTCCGGCCAGATTCCATTCGATCCGGCAACGGGGCAATTGGTGGAGGGAGGAATCGCGCAGCAGGCCGAACGAGTGCTCGAAAATCTTCGCGCGATCGTCGAAGCCGCGGGATCGTCAATGCATAAGGCCGTGAGAGTCGGCGTGTTTCTGAAAGACATGGGTGAATTCGCGGCAATGAACGAAGTTTACGGGCGCTACTTCCCCACCCAGCCGCCGGCGCGGACGACCGTCGAAGTCGCGCGACTCCCGAGAGACGTTCGCATCGAAATCGATCTCATCGCTCTGGCCTAGACCCGGGCCGCGGGCACGTTTCGGCTAGGCTGATACGCAATAAAATTATGGATCCGCGCATACCTCGATGGTTCTTCGCGATATTCGCAGCATATGGAATCCTGCAGTTTTCGCACGACTACTCGCATCTGCCGAACATCGTTGCCGGACACTTCGACGCGGCGGGCGCTCCGAATGGCTGGCAGGCGAAGCAAACGTTGGGCGCGTTGTACGCGGTGGTGATGTTGCTGTGCGCGGGACTTGTGTTTGTAATTCCTGAAGTGATCGCTCGGGCGCCTTCGATCAATCTTCCCAACCGGGACTATTGGCTCGCGCCGGAGCGGCGGGAAGCGTCGATACAATTTCTTGGCGCGTCGTTCGGATGGTTCGGATGCGCGACGCTGGTGTTGATGGTGCTGGTCTTCAGATTTGTTGAGGAGTTCAACCTGCGGCCGGCGAATCCGCCGAATCCCGCGCAGCTGTGGTACTTCCTCGCCGGGTACGGCGTTTTTATGATCGTGTGGACCGCGCTAATCGTCTCGCGATTCAATCGCGTTCCGCCTGAAGCAGCGATGAGGCCGGGCGAGGACCCGCGTCTTCGTAAATAATTCTGTGGTGATGAGAGTCGTGCGCAATGCCGGCGATGCCGACGGCCGCCGCCACAACGCCCGCCCCGAAAAAGCCCAGGAGCGCTCCCGCGAAACCATCGAGAATCCATTTGCCCTGAACGTTGCCCTTCGCGTCAGCGATCGCGCCTATTGTTATTCCAGTTACGCCGCCGATCAAAGCGCCGGCACCCAATAAGTGGTTTGGGCTTGGCACATGGGATTCATGCTCACGCAGGCGCACGATGCGCCGAATGGACGCGCGAGTGATTGGCTGCCGCCAGCCAGTCCGGGCATTTGCGGTAGCGGAAGTGTCGAGTTGTAATTCTGCGTCAGTGACCGTTTCAATCCGACCGTCCAACCAATCGCCGTTCCAGAGCAAAATCAGGACCGGCGCCCCGGACTTCAGTTTCATGACGTTGTCCCAGTCGTGCTTCGTTCGCGCGGGAAGTCCGGGAGCGATCGATAGCACAGCCAGCAGAACGGCGAGCGTTCGGCGCATGGCGTGACTCCTTTTTCTAGGAATCTAAGTTCGACGGGGAGTCTAGGCCAGCGACGCGTGATCAACTGCGCGTGGTGTGGCACTTTCTCGGGTGTCACAATGCGAGATGGGCGAGCTCGTTGCGCGAATATCAGGACTGCGGAATCAGCGGATTGTGGATGAAATCTTCGTAACGCTGCAGCTCGGCGAGAGACGCTTCGGAGAGAAGAGGAAACTGCACGACGCGTGAATTCTTCGGTAACCCTGGGGCGGTGGCGGAATCGCAGATGATCGCGGCGGTCTCTTTCAGCCCTCGCTGCCAATTCGGCTTTCGCGCGTCTCGAAAGACGAGGCCATCGGAATGAAAGCCGGCGGCGATGAGCACCGTCCGCGCCACTTTCAGAAAACCCGGCCAGCGAGAGGCGATCCCAACCAGCGCGCCCGGAGGAGCGGGCAGCCAGCCCGCCAAAGAGCCGGGCACGGAACGAACTTGCAGAACGACAACATCAGTTCCTTCCGGCAACCGCTGCCGCACGAGCTTGGCGGTGTTCGGAAGCGCCACGGGAATTGCGCTTTCGATTTCATGCGGGAGTTGCAAATCCTGCGGGCTGCAGGATTTGACGGACAATTTCACGCCGCTCTGAAGTTCGAGAGCGAGAATTCGTCTCAATTCTTCGTCGGGCTCGATCAGAAGAAAATGATCGGGAGGCTGGAGTTCGAGCCACTGATGAAGGCGCGAGCGGACTCTCGCCAAAGGAATATTCAACGAGCGCGCCGAGCGAAAAAGATTCGACATGAGTTGATCGAGCGCGAACGCGGACGAAAGTGATTCCTCCGGCCGCGCATCCCGAACGTAGACACCGCTGCCGCGGCGAAACTCGACCCAGCGATCACGCTGAAGCTGGCGATATCCCGCGCTGACGGTATTCGGATGCAAACGGAACCGCCGCGCGAGTTCCCGCGTGCTCGGCAAGCGCTGGCCGGAAGGCAGATCGCCGCTGAGGATGCCGAGAATAATTTGAGTGACGAGTTGCTCGCGCAGCGTTACGGCGCTGGCACGAGAAAACCAGAGCTGCATGGGCTGGCATTCTAACGCCGGGACTTGAATCGAGACAGTCTTGACACTGGAATTGGTGGGCCTGGTTGACGATCTTAGAACTCTTCCTTCATTGCGACGTATCGTTCCCGGTGCACCCCGGAAGCGCCCCGGACAGAAAGCGACTCGCACGAGCGATCCGTGCAGATTCAATGGTCACTCTGTTTGGCGTCGCGTTCGAGTTGTCGAATGACGACCGAGGTAAGACCTGATGCTTCGGGGGATAGGCGCACTGCAAGATAGACTAGGTCAGGCGTTTGTCCCACTAGAATGGCCAGCCCGCTGATGGGGTGATCATTCTTCCTGAGTCTTGATTCTGTTCCCAAGCCGTCGCCATCGGCCGCAGTTTCGTATTGCACCATCGATTGGCTTCGATAGGTCAACTTGTCTGCTGGGTATGGGCCAAACGGAAACGCATCCGCCGGTTCAATTCCTTCTGCGATCACGCGCTCAACAAATGGTTTCCACGCAGGAAAAACGCGCGCAATGACTCGCGCAACGTTGAACCTTCCCGAGGTGTCTCCGATGTTCTCGCTGACTTGTATTGCTGGCCCCGCGAAACCCTTCCATTCCGTCGATAAAACTTCGCTTGCGGTGAGCTCTTCAGGGCTCACATATAGCGCGGATCCATTCGACCCATACACGCTGAAGCAATGCCAGCCTCGTGGTGCGAGAACGCCCAATCCTTCTTCCGATTTGTAGTAAGCGAGCTGACTTGCCGCTTTAGCGGAAATGAGTACGCGCTCGCTTCTGCCCTCTGGAGCCTTCAACGGCCCTGTCTGACCGTCAGCGTTGCAGCCCACGAAAGGAACGCTAGCCGCTTGCCTGCCAGCTTCTGACGATGGTTTCGACTGAGCGAATCCGATTGAACTGGCCAACATACACAGGGGAAGCAGCATCCGTCCTTGCATTTTGAATGTCTTCGCAAACTGCATACGCTTACTATAACTCGTAGGTCGCAGCGTCCATCTTCCGGCGGTGAGGGAGAACACAGGAACATACGCGGTGTTCGCCCCAAAAGATAGACAGGGGAATTGGTGGGCCTGGGTTGACTTGAACAACCGACCTCGCCCTTATCAGGGGCGCGCTCTAGCCACCTGAGCTACAGGCCCACGAAAGAAAACACTTCGTAGGGATGCGTCCATGATAGGCGGCGGAGAGCGTCAGGGTCAAGCGGCTCGGCGCGACGAGCGCGGGAGGCAAAGTAAGTTTGCGTCCAAGAATTCGTCGATGGGACGGTGAGTTGGGAGATATGAGTTGAGAGTTAAGAGTTCAGAGTTAAGAGTTAAGAGGCAAAAGACAAGAGTTAAGAGTCGAGAGAACTGAGATGAAGCGTGGAGATTTCAACAGGCCGAGTTGCGCGGCAATTCTTAGCTGCGGCGCGAAGGCAAGAAAGTTGTAAGATACGAGGCACGTGCACTTGCATTTCCTCTCCCTGGCCGCAGTGCACGCACGCGATCCCACATCGCAAAAGGAGGCTTCTGATGGCGAACCCTGTGAAGGCCATTCCGGACGGATATCATTCGATCACTCCATCGCTCACCTGCCGGAACACGGCGCAGGCCATCGAGTTTTACAAGAAAGCATTCGGAGCGCAGGAACTGGCGCGGATGACTTCGCCGGACGGGAAAATCTCGCACGCGGAACTGAAAATCGGCGATTCCATCCTGATGCTGAACGATGAATTCACATCGATGACGGCGGCTCCGGCGTCCGATACGCCGCCGAGCATTTACCTGTTTCTCTACGTCCCGGACGTGGACAAGGTGTTCAACGCGGCGGTTCAAGCGGGCGCGCGAGTCGAAATGCCGGTGCAAGACATGTTTTGGGGAGATCGTTACGGCAAATTTACCGATCCGGCCGGACACCAGTGGGGCGTCGGGACGCACGTCGAGGACGTTTCGCCCGAAGAGACGAAGAAGCGGGCTGCGGCATTTTTCGCGAAGGCTGCGGGACAGAGTTAGATCGCGGGCCGGGCAGTCCGTGCCAGGGCCAGGATTTCACCGATAGAACGCGAACGTAGTCGAAGTGTGCCTGGGAGCGAGTTGCACGAAGAAAGGCGATGTGCGAACGGCCGAGCGCGGGCTGCAGATGGCGTTAACGGGGGTTCGCGGTTGCGCCGCACGGCCCTGAATCGAGATTGCGCAGTTGATTCAGAGCGGGATTGTCGCCTCTTTTCGCCGCGGCCGTGAGAAGCACGATTCCCTGCTGGCAATTCTGCGGCACGCCAACGCCGCGCATATAAAGGTCCGCAAGCGCGACATCCGCCGACAAATTGCCTTTGCGCACGGCCGTCCAAAGCCAGGGGATGGCCTTCGATGGCTCAGGCGCACGATTCACTCCCTGCAAATAATCCTGCGCGATTTTCAATTCTTGCTCGCCGGGCGCGGACAAAACCGGCGCGTCGATGGGCTTCCGAGCCGGCGTTGATTTTCGCACGGGCGCCGGCGCAGGCGAGGTCTCAGACGAATCTGCCGGAACTGACGTCGAAGGCAAAGCCGAGCTGGCTGGTGGAGTCGCTTCGATTGGTGGCGTCGAAGGCGAGGCCTCGACCGGAGCGGATTCCGGCGCATCGTTGGATCGCAAGCCTCCGATCTCATCTCCCAAACGGATCAAGGTGTTTCCCAGATCGCCGTTGAAGCTCAGGGCGATAACCAAAAGCACGGCGATGACGCCGAGGCCGACGACGATTTTGGCGGCTTCGCGGAATACGCCGGGCGACGTTGAAGTGTGATAGAAGCGAGAGGCCGCGCCGGTTGCGCCAATGGCGGATTCAAACGTGCGAACCATGGCGTTCTCAGCGGAGGCACGAAGATGTTCGGACCCAATCGCGGACGCGGAGCGCCCCTTCAGCTTATTAAACTGGTCGCGGAGGAAGGGCAGGCTGGCGCTGGCGTCAACGTACATCGTCGGAGCAAGTTCAGATTTTGGCTGCTCGGAGAGCGGCAGGCGTGGTTCTGAATCCGCGACGGAAGGCTCGGCGGCAGCATTGGCCGATGCGTGGACGTGCCCGGCCGGATTCGCCGTGTCCGAATGAGCGGACGTGGCTTCCTCTGGAAAAAGCGCACTCAAATGATTCTGATCGAACCAGGCTTGTAATTGCCTGCGCGCGGCCACAGGAAGAGCGGTAAATTTCACGCCGCCAGTTTTTTTGGCAGGATCCGTCCAGACCACCTCGCCCGACGCTTGAAACTGGTTCATGGGGTCCAGCGAGAGCGAGGCATTGAGGAAATGGCTGAGCCGAACCGGCTCAAAGAACTCAAAACGGAAACCATCTTCACAAAGGTCAGCGACCACACCCCCGTTGGTCGAGCCGTTCGTCGAGCTAAGTTTCAGGTACAGCAGCTCGCGTGGCTTGATTCTCAGACTGTGGCGACGTTCGCTTTGCATCGAATCACACAGGCGGCTGCGATCGTGGCGCTCCCCCCGGAGTTCGATCGTCCATTGGCAGACATATCCAGCCAGGCTCTAGCGAACTGCGGAGCAGGAAAGGGGATGCACAGTATCCGGCCCGCCCCCGCGGACAGGACACAAGCGAAATGTACCATAATCTCTGTGAGTTCTGTACCGCCGCCTTAGCGCGCGGGGCCTTGTCAGTGGGCGGCGGGACGGGATTCGCGGACGGAGACTCGTGGAACGCCATGCCGTCTATGATCGTCGACGATGTTCTCGATCTCCTCGAGCGAGCGCAACACGGCGAGGAGCACTCGTTCCCGCGTGTGACCGTCGAGGTGCTTGGCGACTCGGAGCATCCAACGCGCGGCTTCAGTCTTAACGCCCAGATCTTGAGCGGGCGGGCACGCGTTGGGATTCTCGGCTCGCCACTCAGGTTCCAAGGCCGTGGGAATATCTTTCACGCGTACAACCAGCCGATTCAGCCGCGATTCGATCTCACCGGTTTCCGGCATGGACTTGATTGCCCGAGCGCGAGACGCAGAGCCCGTTTCAGCCGACTTGCGGACTGCAGTGTGATGATTCATTGTTCAGAATCCTTCTCCGGCGAAGATCATTCCGCGCCAGTGAGATGAGCCGGGCTCAGCGGGCTGTGGCAACCTTCCAGAAGGAGATAAGCACGAAACGCGCCAAGTGACTGCGAGTTCGCCAATGCGCTCGTTTCACTTGATTTAGGCAGATCTATGAGGACGGGAGCACGGCAAACTACGTGGTACCATTACGAGGAGAAACTGCCACGTCACGGTTTTTATGCTATGCAGTGAAACCAGTAGAGCGAATCGGGACGATGGATGGTGGCGCGGGGATCTTGCATTTCGGGAACCGGTCGCGGCGCGAAGAGTCAGCGGACGCCGGTGGTGGAAGACACCGCGGTGAAAACCGCAGCAGCAGGAAGAACCGCAGCAAACACCTCCGCGGGCAAAACCGAAAGTGGTCCGTCTTAATAAACGCTGCGGAACAAATCGATGCTGTCCGCGGCACCGCGCAGCAGCAGGACACGAAACATGACGACGGACCCCACAGGAACCGGGCGGGCTTTACTGCAGAGGTGCGTCGGTGGGCCCAGCAACGGCGGTCGCGTTGAAACGGATCACACCAGTCTGGTCGGAATAGAAGTGACGCTGGCCTGTGACGCCGGGCGTGACGGGGTCAGCATTAATCGTATAAAGATTGAAACCGGCACAGCCTCCCGCCGGCGCCGCGTTTGGCGTGTCGCCCGGGGCGTCGGCGTAGGTGAAAATGTAGCCGGTTTTTGTGCCAGCCGTCAGCACGTTGTCGATCAGCAACGCCTCGCCGCAGCTCGCGCCGGTGTCGCCGGCGGCCGCGGTTCCCATCGCCGCAAGGCTGGCCGGAAATCCGTTGCCGTATGACGAATTGTAATTGTTGGCCGAGGTGTTGATCGTTCGGACCGATCCCACCGCTGAAGATTCGTTCGCTGCGATGCGTGAGCGGAGAAGATTGGGGATGGCAATCGCCGCGATGATAAGGATGATGGCGACAACTATCAATAGTTCGATGAGCGAAAATCCTGCCTGACGTTCCTTCATAACTTCTCTCCTTGCGGATGACCCATTTCGCTGAGGCACTGTGTTGCGTGGACGGGCGAATAGAGAGCAAGACTCGTGCCTCATGCGAGCGCGGAGAGAGAGAAGTTCGGAGAATGCAACCGACAGAAACAAGAGAGATTGGAGCGGCGAAAAATCGCTGGTACCGCGAAGGAGCGAAGGTGGTACTCGGGTGGTTCTCAAAATCGCCGTTTTTTGTCGCGCTGTTAAGACGATTTTGGGCCGAGCAAGAGTTTTCGGAGACGGACACGCATCGCAACGTGTCTCTGCGAAGCGGATGGCGGGCTCGAGTCAAGCAAAGATGAGTGCGCATTTGCCCGTTTCGCAGCCTCCGCCAATGAGCAGGAAATCGCAAAAACAGGCGTATTTGGAGAGGTTTTGGTGGCCGTTGCGGCGCGCGCCGGGGCGTGGTTACCGTATATGCACACACCGGGCTGAAATTCTTGCCGGTCCCGGCTGGGCCTGCTTAGATGGAATAAACGAAGGGGCTAGGCGGACCAATCCAAAGCAAAGCGATGCTACGAGCGACGAAACAACGGGTGGGGATTCTCAGCACGCTGGTCGTCTCGCTGTTCGCAACCGCCGCTCCGGTTCTCGCGCAAGACCTTGGCCAAGCAGCCCGGGAAGAACTCGAAAGAAAACAAAATCTCGCACATCACTCCGCGCATGTTTACACCAACGATGATTTGAAGCGTCAGCACATTCTTCTGCCGGAAGATCTGGCGCGGATGCTCGAAGCGCGCAAGAACGCGAAGTCGCAGGAAGTGCAAGCGCAAACGAATCCAAATTCGGAGCCGGCGACGCCGGCTGTGAAGGGATTCGGAATCGCGACATCCGAGGCGACAATTCCGCCGGCGATCCCGAGTTCGCTTCTGACCGAAAATCCGAATCAACTACCGGAGCAAAATCCGGTGACACCGGATGCAATTCACACCACGCCGCGGACGGCGTTGCTTGCTTCGATGAGCGCGCGGAAATCGAGAAAGTCTCGCGTGGCATCGAACGACTTTGTTTTCTCCGGCGCGACGAGAAAGCCGGCGCTGCCGGTTCCGCCTTCACCGAAACTGGAACCGAAAAATGATCTGATTACGTCCGAGTCCGCCGGAGTTCGCGTGGAGCGCGGCGACTCACTCTGGAAAATTGCGGAGCGGCATTTTGGAAATGGCGCACGCTGGCGCGAACTGGCCGATCTCAATCCTGAAATCAGCGACCCAAATTTGATCCGCACGGGCGAATGGATTCGCTTCACTGGAAATGATTCGACCGGTTCGAAGCAAGTGGTTGTGCGCTCGGGCGACACGCTGACCAGCGTGGCGCAAGCTGAGTTCGGAAACGCGCGCGCGTTCACCTGCATCGCCCAGGCGAATCCGCAGCTCGAAACCGTCGACCTGATTTACCCCGGACAGACGCTGGTCGTCCCGCAGACCTGCGGCGTCGCGCGCTAAGTTACCGCCTTCGTATCCCCCCATCGGCTCCTGTCTCCCATCGTGAATATCGTTCATGAGAATTCCGCCATTCCGGCGCGGAGCATGGACTAAGGCTGAAAAGGAAAATACGCGGGCCCTTTGAGGGTCAGGGTAAACAGGATGCCCGCGCCACACAGACGCAATAGGCGCAGAAATCGAGTTGCGAAGGTTTCGGATTGACAGGCGCGCAAGACGCCGCGGCTTGGGGCCGGCGAAACGAATGCCGGCCCGAAGCGCGCTGCGTGCAGAAGGAGCGCGATTGGAGGACGGGTGAAGAACCTGGGCTCCCTTCATCCGTTTGGGTCGCGCCGTCTACTGTTGAGCCACGTCGAGGAAATTGTTGCCGTCGTCCACGTAGAACAGCTTCCCGTTCGCGGCGTCGAACACCAAGCCGAAGAGCGTCCCGGCTCCATCTCCCGAAAGATCGAGAGGCGAAGTCGCAACCTGCAAACCGCGAGCAGTCGTCTCAACGCCGTTTCCGTCGGCAGCGTTGGCCGTGATGATGTGATTGTTGGGCGCAACGATCAGGCCGAGCGGCTGGTTCAACGCCCCACCTTCGGAGACCGTGATTCCCGTTCCCGCTGAAGTGAGGCGAATGAACGGATCGGGAATTGCGGCGATGCGGTTATTCAAGGTATCGGCCACGTAAAGGACGCGCTCGAGCGGGAAACCGGCGCCCTTCACGCAGTCGGCCTTGTCGAAGATATTGCAAGGCGCGCTCAAACCGACGCCGGTTGCGCCGATAACCAGTGCGTTGGGATCGGTCCTCTGGGAGAAGCCGGAGCCAATCACCGTTTCGGCCTCGACGACGGGGGCGTGAGTTGGAGACTCCCGCAAGTAAAGGCGCACGACGGTGCCGTTGTTCACCACGCTGCCATCGGCGACGACGGTGCCGTTGAGAACGTTGGTGACGAACAGAGCTACCTGGTCGCCGATTTCAAACGAGGTCATGTCCCATGGACCGTTGATGAGTGGACCCGAAATCGTCTCCGCAACGTTGCCGTTTTTGTCGAGCACGATGAGACAGCCCGCTTGCATGGTGGCGGAGGTACCGTCGGAGGTCGGCAGACTCCCAACGATCACCCAGCCTGTGCGAAGGACTGCCAAAGCCGTCGTGAGTCCGACGCCGCCGGGGCATGAGCCGGGGAGCGTGGATGCGTCGATCTGGGCGAAAGTGGTTACGGACGAGCCATCCGGAGTGATCTGGACGATGGTCGTGCCGGTGCCTTGCAGATTGTTGAAGTTGTTGAAATTGCTGATCAGGATATTGCCTGCGGTCAGGGTGCCCACGGAGGTTGGAACGACAACGATTCCGTAGGGATTGACGTCGCCATTCGTCGGGACCGTGGAAATCACCTGGCTCAGCGAAGTCAACCGATCCAGTAGTGGCGTGCCGGCGCCCGATACCACCGGAGCCCCGGCGATTGCGAACACGAGCAGAACGGCCATGACGGCCGACTGCACAGTAGAGCGATTCCGATTCTTCATTAGACACTCCTCCTTGTGGAGTCTCGTGGGGACAAATAGGACATCCCGGGCAGAGGCGATCTTGCAAGAGGAGAGCCTGAATCGCCGCTACTGCAAGATATCGAAAAACCGGCGCCACTCCGAGGGCGGACTCCATGCGAAGCAGCGCCGGCTCTCGATCTCTTGCAGCAGGATTAGAGCAAAGAGAGCCGGTTTCGATTGTCTGGAAGTTGTAAACAACTTGTGAAATGGATGTCATTGTGGCGCGGCGAATCTGCGCGCTTCGGCTCATTTTCGTCGTGACTCTTTCTGAGTTCCCATGTAAGAAAAAGGAGAGAGCCTCGCGGTTTCCCTGCTGCTTTTGCGATATGGACGAGTCCAATAGACCGAGACCCAAGCTCCTGCTGACAGGTATTCCTGCGCGGAGACGACGAATGCGCGGCAGCGACCAGGCGGGCCTCGGCGCGCGGCGGAAAGAGCCACTCTTTTGCGGATGCCGGGCGATCATGAGCGGAAGACCCGGGGAGGAGAAGAACGATGACGTCGAACGTCAGGGGCCCTGTGCGGACAGCCAGCATTCTCCTTTGTTTGTCTTTAACGACTGCGATCACAGCGCGCGCGCAGTCGAGCGCCGCGCCCGCGCAAACGGGAAGCGCCGGAGACCTGGACGCGAAAATTCGCGCGCTCTCGGAGTCGCTTGATCAAACGCGCGTCGAGCTCTCCGAATCGCGCGCGGAGATACGCGAGCTTCGAGGCATGCTCGAGCAGGTGCTGAAGTCCGCGACGGAGACGACCGCGCAAGTCGCGCGAACAGGAGTCTCGGCGCCGGAAACCGCGGGAGCCGCGGCGGCAGCCGGCCAGCTCGCGGAGGCGCAGACACAGGAGCCTCCGGCGAAGATCGGCCAGGACGAGTGGCAGATTATTAAGGAGAGGATCGACGAGCTGCACCAGCTCAAAGTGGAGAGCGCGTCACGCTATCGATTGAAGCTTTCGGGACTATTGCTGCTCAACGTTTCCGGCGTCTCCGGGCAAGTGGACAACACGGACGTGCCGAGCGAAGCGGTGGAGGCATACCCCGGTTCGGTGTCGGGGAGCGTTGGCGCGTCGCTGCGGCAGACGATTCTGGGACTCGATGCTTTTGGCCCGACGATCTGGAATGCAAACACGAGCGCGGAAGTTCAGATGGACTTTTTCGGAGGCTTGCCGAGCGGCTACGGATCGACAAGTTCGGGGTTGGCGCGGCTGCGCATCGCGCGGATGCGATTCGATTGGACGAATACGTCGGTCATTGGTGGACTCGACGTGCCGTTCTTTTCGCCGAATATGCCGACCAGCTATTTGACTGTGGCGGAGCCGGCATTCGCCGCATCTGGAAACTTGTGGTCGTGGACGCCGGAGATCGCAATCGAGCGTCGATTTGACACCGGCCTCACGCGGATCAAGATGCAAGCCGGATTCCTGGACGCTGCGGCCTATTCGGATGAGAGCGCCGGGACGCGAACGCCGACTCCCGGGGAAAGTTCGCATCAACCGACTTACGCAGTTCGAGTTTCGGCGAATGGCAGGGATGAGAACCGGCCAATGTCTTTCGGTTTTTCCAGCGTATATTCGCCGCAGCGGTTTCCCGGCGAGTTCAATGTCTCGGGTTGGGGCGCCATCGGCGATTGGAAGTTTCCGATTCTGCAGCGGATGGAATTGAGCGGCCAGATATTCGACGGCCGGGGCCTCGACGGATTCGGCGGAATTCCTACTCTACCCGTTGGGGAGCCGGAGTATTTCGGGATCGGCGTGCCGGTGGCTGCATCACTCGAGCAGATCACCATGTTCGGCGGGTGGTCGCAGCTAAAGTACAAGTTGGACGCGCGCAGCGAATTCAACCTGGCTGCGGGAATGGGCGGGCGGAACTCGGGCGAATTGCGCGCGCTCGGACTTTCCGACGAGAACGCCTACTACGTGTCGCCGCGAAATCAATTGTTGATGGTGAATTATATTTTCAGGCCGCGGTCGGACCTGGTTCTTTCGCCTGAGTTCCGGCGACTGAGGACCTATCCGGTGACAGGCGCGCCGATGCTGGCAAACCAGTTTGGAGTATCGGCGGGATTTTTGTTCTAAAGTTGATCGCGAAGATGAAAAAAACAGCCAACGAACGCTGCGCGTTGCTCGGCGTCGCGCTGCTGCTTTCCGGCGCGACGGGACATACGCGCGCCCCGGATGGCGAGCCGATGCGGGATGTGCAAGGCCGCGTGACGCTGACACCGACCAATTCGCGGGCGGCACTGAAGGACGCGTCAAACGTGGTGGTATGGCTGGTGCCGCTTGGCGCGACGGCGAACATTCCGTACGAATCGGAGCCGCGCAAATTCCAGATGGCGCAGCGCAATAAGTCGTTCCAACCGTCAATCCTCGTGGTTCCCGTTGGAACCGCGGTCGATTTCCCGAATTTCGATCCCTGGTTCCACAACGTTTTCTCGCTCTATCAGGGAAAGCGGTTCGATCTCGGGCTGTATGAGGCCGGTTCGCGGAAGAAAGTCCTGTTCGACCGGCCCGGAGCTTCCTACATTTTCTGCAATATTCACCCGCAGATGCATGCGGTGGTGATGGCGGTAGAGTCGAATTATTTCGGAATTTCGAACAAGACGGGCCGGGTTTCGATTCCCGGCGTTCCATCGGGAACCTACGAAATGCACGTTTGGTACGAAGAGGCCGCGCCCAAAGCGCTCGAGGCGCTCGATCGCGAGTTGGTCATCGGCGAGGGGAAGCGCAATCTGCCGGCGATTACTCTGGCCGCGGTGAGAGAAGATCCCATGAAGCACAAGAATAAGTACGGCGAGGATTACGATCCGAAGGATCAGGCGCCGACGTACTGACAGCATTCGCACTTGAACCGCGGAACGATATTCGAGATCGGAAAGGAACGCGATGGACACGGTGCTGGTGGTGGAAGACAGCCGTCCGATGCAGCGGACTCTACAGCGATTGTTCGAGTCGGATGGCCTGCAGGTACGGATTGCCGGGGACGGGCTGGCGGGCCTCGAAAGTTTTCGGAATGAAACGCCGAGCGTCGTCGTGCTCGATCTGAAATTGCCGCGGCTGCCGGGGAAGGAACTTTGCCGGGCATTCAAGGCGCAAGCAGCATCGGTGCCCGTAGTGGTGCTGAGCGCGAACGCGGACGTCGAGGACAAAGTGCTGCTCCTCGAACTGGGAGCGGACGACTACGTGACGAAGCCGTTCAGTCCGAAGGAACTGCTGGCGCGGGTGAGACGCGCGATGCGGCGAGGCAAACCGGGCGTGCAACCGGCCGCGCGGCCCGCGGACGCTGCGAGACCCAGCCACGACGTGCTGCGATTCTCGGACGTGCAGATTGACTTCACCAGCATGGAAGCGGCGCGCGCGGGAAAGTCGATTCCACTGACGTCGCAAGAGTTCAAGCTGCTGAAATTTTTCGCGGGATCGCCGGGGCGCGTCATCTCGCGGCAGGAACTACTGAACGAGGTCTGGGGCTACGACAACTATCCGACCACGAGGACGGTGGACAATCACATTCTGCGCCTGCGGCAGAAGTTGGAGCCCGATCCGACAAATCCACGATTTTTTCTGACGTCCCACGGAACCGGCTACAAATTTATCGCCGCCGGCTCGGCTGGACCGGCGAAAAAATAGAGACATCCCGAAGAACATGGCGCGCCTGCGGCTGAGAACCGAGCTTCTGATTTCGAGCCTGCTGATCATCTGCGGGCTGACGTGGGCGATCGTGCTGGTGATCCGGCATACGCTGCGCTCGGAAATCAACCAGCAAATGCGAGCGAGCACCGACGCTTCGATCCACGCGTTCGAAAGCGTTCAGCACCAGCGAGAGATGGAGCTTGCCCGCAGCGCGGCGATGCTGGCCGAACTTCCCACTCTAAAAGCACTGATGACCACCGAGCACGCACCCACCATTCAGGATGCGTCGGACACGTTCTGGCAACTGGCCGGCAGCGATCTGTTTCTACTGGCCGACACGAACGGGCGAGTGCTCGGCATTCACGTGAAGCATAAGGGCTTGGAAAAAGCGCAGGCGGAGAGCGAGCTCAAAGCCTCGCTCGAACAGGGCGAGGACACGGCGTGGTGGTACGCGGGGTCGCAGTTCTATCAGGTTTTTCTCCATTCGATTCAAGCAGGAAGCGAGAGCGATTCGCGGCAACTCGGGGTGATCGCTGTCGGATATCAGTTGGATGCGGCGGTGGCGCAGCAGCTCGCAGCCGTGGCGGAAAACCAGGTGGCGCTGACGACGGGAAACAACGTCATCGCGTCCACACTCACCACGCGGGAACAGGCGGAACTTCAGCATTGGATGGAGACCGAACGGCCGCATGTGGCGCCAGGCCTGCTCGAGCTGAATCTGGCCGGAAACGACTACCAGGTCGGATCGGTCTTCATTCACCGCGGGCCAGGCACGCCGGTGCAGTGCTATGTGTTGATGTCGCTCGAGCCGATCAATCATTTTATCCACGAGCTGAACACGACGATCTCGGCGGTGGGAATCTCGGCAATCATCCTGGCGGTGCTGCTACTGAGCATTTTCTCGCGCACGATTACGAGGCCGCTCGACAATCTGGTTGCAGGTGTGCGCGCGCTGGGCACGGGAAATTACACCTACTCGATCAAGCCGAGCGGAAGCAGCGAGGTGGCGGAACTTGGCGAAGCGTTCAGCTCGATGCGAAGCGAGCTGCTCGAAACGCAGCGGCGCTGGGCCGCGGCGGAACGCATTTCGGCGCTCGGGCGCGCGGCCAGCTCGATTTCGCACGACTTGCGCCACTCGCTCGCGGCGGTGGTCGCGAATGCGGAATTTCTATATGACGCGGAAAAGCTGAAGCTCGATCGCAACGAGATTTATCACGAGATCAAAGTCGCCTCCGATCAGATGACGGATTTGCTGGATTCGCTGAGGGAACTGGCCCGCGAGGAGTCGTCGATCTCGGCCGCACCCGCGTCTCTCGATCAGACGATCCGGCGGGCGGTGGAAGCGGTGCAGACGCAGCCTGAACTGCGCAACCGCAACATTACGTTCCATACCTCGGGCGATATGGAAGGCGTCTTCGACAGCAGAAAAATCGAGCGCGCGTTTTTCAACCTCGTCCTGAATGCGTGCGAAGCGACGGTTCAAGGACAGGGCCAAATTGAAGTTGATATGCGTTCGGACTCCGAGCAGTTTGTGATTCGAGTGGCGGACAACGGCGCGGGAATTCCGGATTCGATTCGAGCGACGCTCTTCGATCCATTTATCAGCTCAGGCAAGCCCAGCGGAACGGGGCTGGGCCTGGCCATCGTGAACAAGATCGTCCACGACCACGATGGATCGGTCGTGGTGGAAAAAACTTCCGACTCCGGAACGGTAATCCTGGTGAAGTTTCCGAGATTCGCGCGAGCCGCCCATCCGAATGAAAACGCGTTGGTGCCGGAACGCTGAGACGCTGCGACGCGCCTGCATCAATCTCAAGGTTTTTTCCGGCTTAAGGCTTTTTTTGGCCTTCGGGAGGCGCGGGTGGCGAAGGCGGCATCACGAATTTCGCGTCGTCCACCGGCACGTTCTGCTTCAGATCGTCCACCTGAATCGTGAAGCGTCCTGATGGGCGCGCGATCGTCCACCGATACGGCACCTTGACTCCGCCGGCATCGCGATAATCGGCGTAATCAATTTGCGCGGGATTGCGGCCCAGCGGCGTGTCAATGTAGCGCACAATGCGCACGAGCAGCCCGGATTTCGCGTCGAAGTAAAGATGCACGGGGGGCTTGCCCTCGTTGAGCGCATAAAGCGCGTAGACGTCGTTGCCGTCGATTTTTTCTTCGCCGTGAACACGAAAACCATGAAAGAGCTGCTTCAAGTCGGTCGCAAAATGCAAATCGGCGTCGAGGCGAACGTTGTCAGCTTCGGCGGCGGTCATTTCGTGCGCAGGGCGGCCGGGTGCGCCGAGCCAACCGATGTGGCCGTCGAAGGCCGTGCTGTTGTCGCCATTCGGCATGTGCACGATTGCGATGCGTTTGTCAGGAGCTTTGGCGAATACTTCGACAGGTGATTTCATTTCGCCGGCCACGAGCGTGCCCTTTTCGACGCGGCTGTTCACGCTGTCAATGGCATTCTTCCCGCCAAGCGCTTCGACATACTTGTCAATGATCTGATCGGCTTTCGGCAAATTTTCCGCTGACGACGTTGGGACTTCCGTGATCGGCTTCGGCTCGGTTTCGGGGATCACAGGAATGCTGACCGGATCGGTCGAGCCGCGATGGCAGGTGTAGCAAGTGACCTCGCGCTTGCCGTCGAACGTATCCTTGTTCGCAGCGAACATCATCAGCATCATTTTCCGTGCGGTGACCTTGGCATCCTTGTCGTCTTTCTCGAAAGCGTTCTTCACGTGGCAGTATTCGCATTCGACGCCGAGCGAAGTGGCGATGAATTGCATCGCCGGGATAATCTGGTCCGCTGGGACGTCCTTCAGCACCTGAATGTTCTTGAACGCCTGTTCCGCCGTCTTGGGGGTTTGCGCAGTTGGGTTCGCTTGCGGAGTGGCGGCGCGCCCGCGCGTGCCTGCGATCGCAAGCGCCATGGCGGCAGCGAGTAAGAAAAATGAAATGCGCGGGCGAGTAATTTTTCCGATCATGTACGCTCCCTGGGCGAAAGAACGGACGGCATTCTAGCAGACGGCACAGCAGCGTGTTCGCCGGAATTTTTGGACTGTGATAGATTCCGCGCGTCTGCTCTTCCGGGCGCGGGAGCCATCGGAAGTGCGGCGCTGAAACTTGCGCTAGTTCGCGTACATCATAATGTTATGCGGACTATGGCAGCTTTAATGGAGGCGCGAATGACAAAGTTCATGAAGGTTACCGGGCTCGTACTCGTGTTGCTACTGGCGTTCGGGACCGCTCTCACGGCCCCGGCGCAGCAGGAAAATCCGTCGGCGACGGTGCCTGTACGTTCGGTTGTGACGGTGATCGGCAAAAACTTCACCGATCCGCCGCCCGTCACCCGCGATGATATTCAGATTTTTGACGGCAAGCAAAAGTTGAATGTGAGTGAATGGACTCCGGCGCAGGGCGACCGGGCCGCGCTTGATTTCGCAATCTTCATCGACGACGAACTGGATTCGACGATTGGATTGCAATTCAACGACATCAAGGATTTCATCCGGGAAATGCCGCCGTCAACGCGCGTCGGTATTTTCTACGCAGCCAACGGCACGGTATCGATCGCGCAGAATTTTACCGCCGATCACGAAGCGGCGGCGAACTCGCTGCGGCTCCCATTCGGCCGCGTGGCGGCGTACGCCAGCGACTATTTGTCGCTGATTGATTTGATGAAGCGCTGGACCGGCGACACGGCGCGGAAGGAAATGCTCGTCGTGGCGGACGGAAACGACCGCTTCCGCGGCGATATTCCCACGAGCCCGGATCTTCTTTCGGCGATCGAACGTGCGCAAAAAACCGGGTTCATCATTCACACGATTTACGCGCACGGTGTGGGACGAGTGGGGCGGAATTACTTTCGCACCAATCTCGGCCAGAGCAATCTGGCGCAGCTCTCGGATGATACCGGCGGTGAAGCATTCTTTCAGGGACTCGAAACGCCGATCGCATTCGCTCCTTTCTTGAAAGAGCTTACCGTCGTGCTGAACCATCAATTCCTGGTGACGGCCCTTGAGCATCCGGGAAAGAAGGCGCAGCTGAGGCGCATCCGAGTGCGCACCGAAGTTTCGGGAGCAGAGATTTCGGCGCCGGATATGTGGTACGTGCCGGGACCGCAAGGAAATCCGCAGTAAGACTTGTGCGGCCTTGAGAGGGATGCGGCCCCGCGCTCTTGGTGGGGTCCGTCGTCATGTTGCGTATTCGCGTTCGGCGTGTCGCCGTCGTACGCATCGATTTGTTCTGCGGCGTTTATTAAGACGGACCACTTTCGGTTTTGCCCGCGGTGGTGTCTGCCGCGGTGCTTCCTACCGCGGCGGTGTTTGCCGCGGCCATCCTCGTCGCCGCGATGTTCTGTACCGCCGGCGTCCCGCCGGCTCTTCGCGCCGCGCCAATTCGCGCGTCGCACAATCTGCCACGGCCATCCTGATCGCTCCGGTCCGTCTTACGCGATCGCGGCAGTTCAAATCGATTCCATCCACATCGCAGCGCCGCATTCGCGCGCGATCCGTGACGACGTACCCTACATAAACCTCTTAACATTCCATTCACAAAAATTTGATTGGATAGAGTTTCTGGATGAACAGAACGTGAGCGTAGTGTGCCCCAGATGCGGGCGAGCGCGTAGTCATGAAGAGAATTCTCCTCCTATTATCGGCAGGCCTCATCCTCGCCCAAATGAACGCATTTCCGGGGCAGGTGTCCACTCATGAATCTCAGGAGTCTTGCCCTCGTCCGGAGGAAGGCAGCGTCGTCCGGGAGCCCCGCGATCTGCGGAGCCACGATGGGGTTCTCGAAGTTTCTCTGGCGATTCGCAACGAGACCGACGCGGCGAGCCGAACCCGCTATTGCTACGTCTCAAGCGATAGCAGCGAGTCACCCAATCTGCGTGTGAGTCCCGGCGATCTTGTGATCCTGAAACTGACCAACGAAATGAGAGATGCCGCAGCCGGAGTATCGGGCGCGAATCTTTTTCATGCTCATATGAAATCAGAGAACGATTCGAATTCGTGCACTGGCGGCCTGATGACCTCCACGTCCACCAATCTCCACTTCCACGGTTTTACGATTCCGCCCGTTTGCCACCAGGACGATGTGCTGAAGACGTCCATCAGCCCCGACGACCAGCCGTTTGAGTATCGTTTTCGCGTGCCCGCGAATCAGCCGCCCGGATTGTATTGGTATCACCCGCATATTCACGGATTCACGAAAGTGCAGGTTCTCGGAGGCGCATCGGGCGCGATCATCGTCGAAGGCATCGAGCGCGCGAATAAGGCCCTGGCCGGATTGCCCGAACGCGTTCTGATTATTCGCGATCAAGACTTACTAAACCCGAATGCGCCGCCCTCGAAATCGGAACCCGTGGTGCCGCGCATGCTTTACGACCGCGACGGAGACGCCGCCAATACAGGCACGGGCTTCGGCAAGCCGGCGAAGGATCTCTCGATTAACTTTGTTCCTGTCCCATACCCCGACTATCCGCCGGCGGTGATCGAAATGAAACCCGAGGAGCGGGAGCTATGGCGCGTGGTGAATGCGTCCGGCATCACCTATCTCAATTTGCAGGTCTTGTTCAATCGAGTGCCGCAGCAACTTGGGCTGGTGGCGCTCGACGGTGTGCCGCTGAGCGAGAACGGCACATCCAGGGATTTTGTCGATTCGCAAACTCATCTGGGCGTGCCGCCCGGGGCGCGAGTGGAATTTATAGTGAAGGGGCCCGCGCGCGGCGTTTCGGCACTTTTCGTGACTCGAACTGTGGATACGGGAGCTGGAGGCGAGAACGATCCCAACCGCGCGCTCGCGATCATAAAAGCATCGGAGGATGCGTCTGAGCCGAGGTCGAAGCTGGCCGCGTCGCCCGAGCCGCTGCCGCCGCCTCCAATGGAATGGCTGGGAAACGTGAGGCCCGTCCGCGTCCGCCGGCTTTATTTTTCGGAGAAGCTGCTCGAGCCAAACAATCCCAACAGCGCGACCGAATTTTATCTGACTGTGGATGGGCAAACGCCCGCGCCGTTCGATCCCAAATCCGATGTCCCGAACATTGTTGTGAAGCAGGGAACCGTGGAAGATTGGATCATCGAGAATCGATCAAACGAGCTGCACGCATTCCACATTCACCAACTCCATTTCATGCTGCTCGACTATCTCGGAGTAGCTGTGAACGAGCCATTTCTCCGGGATACGGTAAACGTGCCGTACTTCAATGGCAAAACGCTCGTGTATCCGAGCATCCGGCTGCGCATGGACTTTCGCGATCCGAATACTGTCGGCACTTTTGTCTACCACTGTCATCTTCTCGAGCACGAAGACGGCGGAATGATGGGAGTCATACGCGTAGAACCAGCCGACCGCTCGAACGCAGAAGCGCCGGGCGCTACGACTCATTCATCGGCCGTTCACGCACCGCGTTAATCTGGCTGCAACATTCCAGATTCATTTTGACCAGCGTTCATCGAAATAAAATCTAGTCCATACACAGAATACTGCACGCAGTCCGAATAATTTTCTCAAATTATTTTGCCCGTCACGTTGCGTACACGCAGATGCAACACAGAACAGCGATTACTTAGTCCTGGAGTTGAATCCGTTCGTGGTACGTCAAAAGGAGGAAGGGGTATGTCGATCAAGAAGGTCGCATCCAGTGCGTTGTACGGCTTGCGCATCGGGCTGGCGACGGTTGCGCTGTTCCAATTCACGATCGGTGCTTCGCTGGCGAATGCAGCGCCGCCGCCGAAGTCGCCCAATCGCGACAGTGACACGGCCACGCCGATCAAGCATGTGATCGTGATCATCGGCGAAAATCGAAGCTTCGATCACGTGTTTGCAACGTACGTCCCCAAGAACGGACAGACAGTTTTGAATTTGCTTTCGGAAGGGATCGTCAACGCGGATGGGACGCCTGGGCCGAATTTTTCAAAAGCACAGCAACTTGCAGCGACAGACGCCGCCCCCGACCCGTTTCTTCTCAGCCCGCCGAAGCAGGAAATGCCAAATAACCAGCTGCCCTCACCGCTGGTTGGCGGACCGAGCGGAGCGTTCGGATATTTCTCCAGTTCAACCCCATGCCCCGGCCAGCCCTCGCTTACGCCGGTCGAGTGCGCGCAGATTTCAGAATCCGGCCTGTCCGACCTTGCTTACTACCAGAGCCTCGCAAGCGGCGGCACGGGCCAGAAAAGCCACACTCCGGATCAGCGCATCACGAACGTGAATTCGCTGCCTGCCGGACCCTTCCAGATCACAAATGGGAGCACATTCGTCTACACCGATTACGCCGCGAGCCCAGTTCACCGTTTCTATCAGATGTGGCAGCAACTGAACTGCAGTTTGAGTCACGCGAGTTCTTCCAACCCATCGGGCTGCAACGAGAAATTGTTCTCGTGGGTTGAAACCACCGTCGGCGCGGGCACCAATGGCACGACGCAGGCGCCTCTTTGCTCGAGCACTGACGACGTTCTGCCTTGCTTCACGACAAATTATTTGCCGAACGTTCCGAAGGCTGACACGACCGGCGAAGGCTCGACGTCATTGGCGTTCTATAACGTTCAGCAGGGCGACGTGCCTTATTTCAAGAGCCTCGCCGACAAATATGCGATGAGCGACAACTTCCATCAATCCGTCGATGGAGGAACCGGCGCAAATCACATCATGTTGGGTCACGGCGATGCAATCTGGTTCAGCGATAAGAACGGCAACCCTGCCGTGCCGCCGGAGAACGAAGTGGTGTACACCGCGCCCTATCAGAACGCTCCGAATCCAGATCAGGGCACCGTAAATGAAATTGAGAATCCAAATCCAGCGCCCGGCACCAACAACTGGTACGCGGAAGACGGATATGGCAATACCAATAACGCCGGCTACCCGCCGCCTTATACGGCTTCACCCGTTTCCGGCGGCGGCTCCTACAGCGACTGCTCGGATTCCTCGCAGCCTGGCGTCGGCCCGATCGTGGAATATCTCAAGTCGCTCCACATCGATCCGCGGTGCCAGAAAGGCCACTACTACTTGTTGAACAATTACAATCCGGGCTGGTTCGGCAACGGCAACAATGCATACACCGACCAAAATCCGGCCAACACGCCGTTCACGATTCCGCCGTCATCCACGCCGAGCATTGGCGACGACCTTAATGCCGCCAATATTTCGTGGAAGTATTACGGCGACCAGTGGAACAACTACGTGAACGATCCGTACCAACTGAACTACGGAACCAACGGACCGAATGCCGACGAGTACTGCAATATCTGCAACCCATTCCAGTACGACACTTCGATTATGTCGCACGCGGATCAGGTGGCCGCGCATATACAGGACTCGCTTAATCTTTACAGCGACATTCAGAATGGCACGCTTCCCGCCGTTTCGATCGTCAAGCCTAGCGGCTATGCCGACGGCCACCCGTCGTCCTCGAAGCTTGATATTTTCGAAGGCTTCGCTCAAAAGATCGTGCAGATGGTGCAGAACTCCCCGTACTGGAAGGACACGGCGATCTTCATCACCTTTGACGAAGGCGGCGGCTACTACGATTCCGGTTACGTTCAGCCGCTGGATTTCTTCGGGGATGGGACGCGGATTCCATTGCTCGCGGTCTCACGGTTCACCGACGCCGGACATATTTCACACAAGTATGCCGATCACGTCTCCATTCTCAAATTCATCGAGAGGAACTGGGGACTGCCCACGGTGACGCATCGGAGCCGGGATAATTTCCCGAATCCGGTCGCCAAGAACAACGATCCTTACGTCCCGATTAACAGCCCCGCACTCGATGATCTGTTTGATCTCTTTAACTTCGGCCAGGACGGTCACTGAACAAAAAAACACGCAAACGCCGATTGCACTCTGCGTCGTAATCGGATGGGAAGGCAGCTCGAAGCAGGAGATAGAAAGAAGACAGATAGAAAAGAAAAGGCCCCCCGAGAGAATCGGGGGGCCTTTTTTGTCTGATAGGAGCTCTTTGACGAATCGGATGAAACTTGCCAGAACCCGGTGGATCGAGTGAATCGAGCGATTCCTCCAGCTCGTGAGAGCTGGAGCCCTTCGTCCCGGTGAGGCGGGACTCGGGGTATATGGGCAGCCGATGCCTGGTACAAAACAGGCGGTGCTGCCTTGTTATTTAGAAAGGAGGTGATCCAGCCGCAGGTTCTCCTACGGCTACCTTGTTACGACTTCACCCCAATCATGAGTCATACCTTGGGCGCCTGCCTCCTTGCGGTTGGCTCGGCGACTTCTAGTACAGCCCACTTTCGTGATGTGACGGGCGGTGTGTACAAGGCCCGGGAACGTATTCACGGCGCCGTTCTGATGCGCCATTACTAGCGATTCCAGCTTCATGCAGTCGAGTTGCAGACTGCAATCCGAACTGAGCGCGCTTTTTTGCGATTAGCTCCCCCTCGCGGGTTGGCATCACTTTGTAGCGCGCATTGTAACACGTGTGTGGCCCTGGACATAAAGGCCATGCTGACTTGACCTCATCCCCACCTTCCTCTCCGTTATCCGGAGCAGTCCTCGTAGAGTTCCCCCTTGCGGGTGGCAACTACGAGTAAGGGTTGCGCTCGTTGCGGGACTTAACCCAACACCTCACGGCACGAGCTGACGACAGCCATGCAGCACCTCTACACAGGTCCCTTGCGGGAAGTCCTGATTTCTCAAGATGGTCCTGTGCGGTTCAAGCCCAGGTAAGGTTCTTCGCGTTGCGTCGAATTGAACCACATGTTCCACCGCTTGTGCGGGCCCCCGTCAATTCCTTTGAGTTTCAGCCTTGCGACCGTACTCCCCAGGCGCAGGACTTAACGCGTTAGCTCCGGCACGAGCCCCGTACAGGGCCCACGCCCAGTCCTGATCGTTTAGGGCTAGGACTACCAGGGTATCTAATCCTGTTTGCTCCCCTAGCTTTCGTCTCTCAGCGTCAGTTGCGATCCAGCGAGCCGCTTTCGCCTCGGATGTTCCTGCAGATATCTACGCATTTCACCGCTACACCTGCAATTCCACTCGCCTCTCTCGCACTCGAGCACAGCAGTTTCGGAAGCAGTTTCAGGGTTAAGCCCTGAAATTTCACTTCCGACTTGCCACACCGCCTACAGACCCTTTACGCCCAGTAATTCCGAGCAACGCTGGCCCCCTACGTTTTACCGCGGCTGCTGGCACGTAGTTAGCCGGGGCTTCTTATACCCGTACCGTCAAACCCTTGCGGGTGTTCTTCCGGGTCGAAAGGGGTTTACACTCCGAGAAGCTTCATCCCCCACGCGGCGTTGCTGCGTCAGGCTTTCGCCCATTGCGCAAGATTCCCCACTGCTGCCTCCCGTAGGAGTCTGGACCGTGTCTCAGTTCCAGTGTGGCCGGCCATCCTCTCAGACCGGCTACCGATCATAGCCTTGGTGAGCCGTTACCTCACCAACAAGCTAATCGGGCGCGGGCCCCACCTCCTGCGGCCTTGCGGCCTTTGATTCCAACAGCATGTGCCATCGGAATGTTATGCGGTATTAGCCCCGCTTTCGCGGGGTTATTCCCCACATGAGGGCAGGTTGCCCACGTGTTACTCACCCGTTCGCCACGCGCCCACACCCTGTATTGCTACAGAATGCTGCGCGTTCGACTTGCATGTGTTAAGCACGCCGCCAGCGTTCGCTCTGAGCCAGGATCAAACTCTCGTTTGAAGCTGGTTGTCCCTCCCATCGCGTTGTCCGAAGAGAACACGATGCGAGAGAACGAACTTTTTACATCGCTCGGTTTTCACTCAAAATCCCTAAGCGAATCCGCGAAGCAAGCTTCACGAAATCCGTTCAGGGCAAACCAAACGGGTTCTGGCATGTTTCATCAAATTGTCAAAGAGCTGGAACTTCCTGGCCTGCAGGAAGGAGTACAGACAAACGCAAAGTATAGCTAAGTGGCGGGCATAAGTCAACAGAGAATATGTGCCCCAAAGCGAGGCTTTTTTCGGCAGATTCGTGCGCCTGGGCCAAAATAAAACGCGCGCATGATCTGCTCACGAAATCGTTGGGCCCTTTTCAGAGCCGACGCCGATTGAGAGTGCTATACTCGCGCTCATCTGGCCGTTCGCGGGGTGATCTATGAAGTGGCTCCCAGGCCTTCTCGTCGTTTTGCTCTTCTTCGGAGTATTCCCCGCAGTTTGTCGAGCGCAGATGTCGGAACCTCCCGAGCACCGAACGGTCGAAGGACACGTGTATTACCAGGATGCGAGTCACCCGGCGACAAACATCATGGTCTCCCTTCGCAGCGATGAGGAATCGGCGCTCGACGATGAGCGGACAGGCATGTACGGCGAGTTCGAATTCCGCGGGCTCCGACCCGGTTCATACACGATCAATATTGACGTTCAGGGATACGAGCGCGTAAGCCTGGCAGTGGATTTAACGATGACATCGAGCAAAGGGAACGATATCAGTCTGCACAGTCTGGATCAGGATCAGAAACATGAGTCCCACAGCTCGGTTTCCGTCCATATTCTCTCGATGCCTGCAGATGCGCGCGCAGCTTACGATTCAGGCAGACAAAAACTCTACCATGACAAAGATCCGCAAAGCGCCGTCGAGCAGTTTCAGAAAGCGGTAACCACCGCGCCGAGTTTCTATGAAGCGTACGAGCAAATGGGCGTGGCGTACCTTCAGTTAGCGAAGCCCGACGACGCCGGGAAAGCGCTGCGCAAATCGATCCAATTGAGCGAAGACAAGTACGCCCCGGCGGATTTCGATCTCGGGTCAATGGAAATGAACCAGCGGCAGTTTTCGGATGGGGAGAAAGTCGTACGCCATGGATTGGAGCTTGATCCGACGGCTTGGCTCGGCCATTACGAACTGGGCCGTGCATTGTTTTATGAGAAGCGAGTCGACGACGCGCTGAAGAGCGCGGAACAAGCTCGCGCGCTCGAGCCCAATGCTCCTGTGCTTTACCGGCTGCTCGTGCTGATTCATATGAGCCAGCACAACAACACTGCGGTCCTCGCAGATTTGGACATGTATATCAAGCTGGACCCTGACAGTTCGCTGGGAGTCCGTGCCAAGGAACTCCGCGAGCAGGTAGCCCGCTCCATCGAGCCCGTTTCCACCTCGCCGAAGTGAAATCGCAGAGGCTGAACGCGTGCCTCGCCCGATAATGGAAATTCGGGCATATTTCCTCGCTTCCCTCACGCACCGGCTGGCCGGGCAGCCCCTCGCTCAGACCGAGCTCTTATAGCGGTCCATACAGATTCCAATGGATTTATATGAAAAATGGAATGCCTGAAACCAACCGATTCCGACGTTATCCTGTAACCAACTGAATTTAAATGCCTTATTTTTGGACAAACATGGGCCTCAACTTGCCACATCTTTGTCGGGACCGCGTGTCAATCAATTAGGCGCGTGTGCGCCAGCCAATTTCCGAGTTCACATCTAGGAGGCAGTATGCAACTCAAGCGAATCGTCGCCGTGCTGTTCGCGCTGTTCGTCACGTTCACTCTGGGCGCGACGAAACTGAAAGCGCAGAACCAGATTTCGGGCGACCTGACGGGAGTCATTACGGACCCCAGCAACGCTGTGGTTCCTGACGCAAAAGTATCTCTGAAGAGCAACACGAAGGGCAACGTCCAAGAGACGAAGGCGAATAAGGACGGAAACTACCGATTCTATTTGTTGCCGCCCGGTCCCTACACAGTCACCGTGACGGCCGGTGGATTCCAGACGGAAGTTCAAGACGTCCAGATCGCCGTCGGGCAGATCGGGACGCTTGACTTCCACCTGACGTTGGGCGCCTCGGCGCAGACCGTGATGGTGACGGAACAGGCGCCGCTGGTACAGACGGAGAACGGCGACAGCGCGACCGCGGTCAGCGCTCAGCAGGTGGAGAACGTCCCCAACCCCGGCAATGACTTGAGCGCGATCGCTCAACTGGCGCCGGGCGCGGTGATGAATACGCAAGGCGGATATGGCAACGTCGAAGCGTTCGGCTTGCCGGCGACTTCGAACTTGTTCACGGTGAATGGAATGGACGACAACGATCCGTTCCTCAACCTGAACAACTCCGGCGCCACGAACCTCTTGCTCGGCTCGAATGAAATTCAGGAAGCCGACGTGGTGACGAACGGCTTCTCTACGGCGTATGGGACGTTCTCCGGGATTAACGTGAACTACGTCACGAAATCCGGAGGAAATGACTTCCACGGAAACGCCGTTTATTATTGGAACGGATCGGCGCTGAACGCTAATGACTGGTTCAACAACCAGGCAGGCTTGCCGCGACCCTTCGACAACGCGAACCAGTGGGCAGCCTCTCTCGGCGGCCCGATCAAGAAGGATAAACTCTTCTTTTTCGTGAACCAGGAAGGCTTGCGCGTCCTGATTCCTGTTCCCTCAGACATCTACGTTCCGACGCCAGCGTTTGAGACGGCGGTTGTCAGCAACTTGACCGCCGACGGACTGACAAACTCTATTCCGTATTATTGTCAGAATCTCGCTGGAATCTGCCCCGGAGTTAGCGCTCTTCCCGGCAGTGGCGTTGGCATCTTTAATCTGTTTAACGGCGTGAAGAATCAGTCCGCCGCGCAAGATATTCTACCCCCGGGGACTGCAGGCTTGGGAGATGGTTGTTCCGACGTTCCCAATACAGGCGTCTTCGCTGGCTTCACGGGTCCTTGCGCCGTGCAAATTCGAGAGACGCCGATTAACTTCGCTCCGGAATGGCAGCTCGCCGGGCGTTTGGATTACAACATCGGCAACAACGATCGAGCTTACCTGCGGGCCCAGTACGACGTCGGACAGCAGCCCAGCTTCTCCGATCCCGTACTATCAATCTTCAACGCCACGAGCCACCAGCCGGAATACCAGGGCCAGTTGAACGAAGTGCATTCGTTCAGCCCCACGTTGACGAATCAATTCCTGCTCGCGGCCACGTGGTACTCGGCGATTTTCGAACCTGCAAACCTGCAGTCGACGCTAAATACTTTCCCGACAAGCCTTGGATTTGCTGATGAATCGCTCGGCGGGACCGGAGCGTGTACAGCGGACATCGGGGAGACGGCGCTGGCTTGCGACGACTGGATCTGGCCTCAAGGCCGCAACGTCACCCAGTTCCAACTCGGGGACGACGTTTCGAAATCCATTGGAAACCACACGCTGAAATTCGGGGCCAAGTATCACAAGAACTACGTGAGCGACCACGACTTCGGGCTCTTCTCCAGTGGATTCCAAATTACAGACTTGAACAGCTTCGCGAACGGTCTTGGTGACGCCATGATTCAGGCCTTCGCGTCGTCTCTGAACCAGCCGGTTCGCCTTTATGAAGTAGCGGGCTACTTGCTGGACGACTGGCGCATCAAGTCGAATTTGACAATTTCGCCGGGCCTTCGCGTTGAGCACGCATCCGATCCCACATGCGTCACTCTCTGCTTCGGGCAGTTGGGAGTTCCGCTGGCCGACGCAGGCACGGTGCTGCCCTACAACCAGCTGATTCAAGTGAATCGCAGGGAGGCTCTGTACGGTTACCAAAACCTTCAGTGGGAGCCGCGCATCAGCTTTGCTTGGCAGCCATTCGGCACAGCCACTGGTTTCATGAAGTCCGATCTGGTGGTCCGCGGAGGAATCGGAATCTTCTACGATATCTTCCCCGGACAGATCTCGGATGACCTGGCGCAGAACTCGCCGCTCTTTAACCAGTTCACCGTCGCTCCTGGGCCGACTTGCGCGGGTTACCTCTCGCCCAACCAGGCAGGTAATCTGTTTGGCTGCGAGACCGCGGCGAATAGTTCCTTCCTGAATGCCTTCAATACGGGTGCCAGCGTACTTCCGGGACCACCACCCAACATTACGTTCACCTCGCAGCCGAGGAACGAAGCGCCGCAGTACCAGAAGTGGAACCTGCAAATTCAAAAGGGCTTTGGCCGGAACGACTCTCTTGCAGTTGGGTACAACGGGAACCATGGGATTCACGAACCCGTTTTCAACTCCGGCATCAACGCGTGGGGGCTCGGGCTTGCCTCGCTTCCCGCGGCACCGCTGAGTTCGCAGTTCGGTGAAATGCAATTGGTAGAAGACGTGGGCGTGTCCAACTACAATGGTATGACGGTTTCCTATGTCCATCGCTTCTCCGGCTTCGGCGGAGCGGGAGTCGTGCAGTTCAATTACACCTATAGCCACGCGTTCGATGAAATCTCGAATGGCGGATTTGACGGCTTCACCGAGAACAGCATCTTGAATCCGGAGAACCCGGCCAACATCAGAGAAAACTACGGCCCCGCAGACTACGACGCGCGGCACGTCATCAACGCGAATTATGTTTGGGAAATTCCTGTCCGTAAAGCTCTCGGCGGCCATGGTTGGAAGCCGCTCGTGGATGGTTGGCAGGTCTCCGGCGCTGTGTTCCACCGGACCGGCTTCCCCTTCACGATCAGCGACCCGTCATATTACGGCGCGGGCGCAAACGCTGCTGGGGTTCCGGGCGGGAATTACTTCGGCTACGTGTTCCCGGCGCCGACGGCGTCCGTGCCAGTCAACTGCGCGGGCGAGTCGCACGCCGGTCCCGATGGCGTTTCTTGTTACGCAGCGGGCGCTTTCCCGGCAGCCGGAACGGAAACCGATTTCGCCCCGCAAGGTTACCGCAACATTTACCGCGGGCCGAATTACACCGACACGGACTTCAGCTTCACCAAGAAGACGAAGATTCCGGGTTGGGAGCGCGGAGAATTCCAGCTTGGCTTGCAGTTCTTCAATCTGTTCAACCACTACAACTTCACGCTGCCGATCAGCTACACCAGCAGCCCGCAGTTCGGGACGATTCAGGGCGGCGTGAACCCGCCGACCAGCATTCTCGGCTCGTTCCTCGGCGGCGACGCGGCGCCACGGTTGATTCAGCTGAAGGCCCAGTTCGTGTTCTAAACTCATCCCCCGGCTAACACGGGGCGTAGTAAAGGGCGGCTTCGAATCGAAGCCGCCCTTTTTCTTTTAACGACCGCTCGTTTCGGCCGCTTAATGTTCCCACCTGATACTGGCGCGGTGGCCGCAACGCGGGATGCGTGTGCTAGCATGGTTTGAAATGACCACACAGCTCCGATCCTGCCCGGCCCTCTGAGGATATAGTGCAGCGCCAGCCTCCACACGATGCTTTTCGCTCCGTGATCTTCGACTTCGATTTCACTCTGGCGGATTCGTCGAATGGCATCTTCGATTGCGTAAATACCGCGCTGGTGGCGATGGGAGTGCCTCCAGCGCGCCGCGATCACGTCAATGCGACTATCGGCCTGCCTTTGCGCGAAACGTTCAAGAGGCTGACCGGCAGCGACGATGCCGCGCGCCAGACTGAGTTTCTGGAGCGTTTTCAAAGCCGGGCGGATGAAGTGATGGTGAACTCAGCGGTGGTTTTCGAGTTCGTCCCGGCGGCGCTCCGGGAAATCCGGCGGCAAGGCGTATCCATGGGCATGGCCACGACGAAACGGCGGGTTCACGTCGAAGCAATTCTCAAGCGCGAGCGACTGGAGGATGCGTTTGAGACTGTGGTCGGTGGAAACGACGTGCGAAACCAAAAGCCGCATCCGGAGTCGCTCTTTGCCGGGATGAAGAGCCTGGGCGTCTCGCCATGGGACTGCGTGTACGTGGGCGACAGCATCGTGGATGCCGAAGCCGCGAGGCGCGCTGGAATTCAATTTGTCGCGGTCCTCACCGGCGTCACGAGCCGAGCTGAATTTGATTCTTTCCCTGTCAGCGAAATTCTGAAACACGTTGGTGAACTGCCCGCCTGGCTGGAAGCTGCGCGAAATCGATAATTCCTGGAAGCAAGTGACGGGCTGAGGCAACGCCGCTCTTACGGCGTTCCGGATTTGGATTTCGCGCCCGCCAATTTCTGCAAGGATTCCTCGTAAGGCGGACGGGCCACGCCGCGTTCCGTGATGATCGCGGAGATGAGATTCGCGGGCGTGACGTCGAAAGCCGGATGCGCGGCGGGCACGTCTGGCGCCACCCGGACTCCCGCGAAGTGAGTCACTTCCTCCGCCGAGCGCTCTTCAATTGGAATGGCTTCGCCGGAGGCCAGTGAAAGGTCGATCGTGGAAACCGGCGCGGCAACGTAGAACGGAACATTGTGGCGTCCAGCCAGGACGGCCATCGGATATGTCCCAATTTTGTTCGCCGTGTCGCCATTGCGCGCGATGCGGTCCGCGCCGACGACCACGGCCTTCATGTTCCCGGTCTTCAGAAAATGGCCGACCATGTTGTCGGTAATGAGCGTGAGCGGAATTCCACGTCCCTGCAGTTCCCAGGCTGTCAGCCGCGCGCCCTGCAAATAGGGCCGAGTTTCCGGGACGAAGACCTCGATTTGATTTCCGAGTTCCGTGGCAACGCGAATGACGCCGAGGGCTGTCCCGATTCCGCCGGTGGCGAGGCCGCCGGCATTGCACTGCGTCATGACGCGGCCGGATTGCGGCATAAATTCCGAGCCGAACTGGCCGATGGCTTCGTCAGCGGCCCGGCGTTCCCGATGAAGCTGAAGCGCCTCGCTAATCATCGCCTGGCGAATCGCGTCGACGCCGCTTGCGCCGTTTCGCAGCGCATCGCCGGCGGCGGCTTCGAAGGCTCGTTTGCAGCGATCGATCGCCCAGAAAAGATCCACGGCCGTTGGACGCGTGCGCGCGAGCGCGTCGCAGATTTGCGCGAACTCGGCGCGAAGCTCCTCGATATTTTTCGCTGTGGATTTTTGAACGCCGAGCGCCGCGCCCATCGCCGCGGCAATGCCAATCGCCGGCGCTCCGCGAATCACCATGTCGCGAATGGCGCCGGCGACGCCGCTGTAGTCGGAATACGTGTGGTAGACGACTTCGCCCGGCAGGCGCCGCTGGTCCAGCATCACGACGCCCTCATCCGACCAGCGAATTGGCTCGACTGCGCGCATCAAGTCCTTGGAAGCGGAATGCGAGAGGTTCCAGTTTACCTGATTCGACCAGTCTAATGGATTTCAAAGGGCGGCGCGCGTTCGTACGCAATATCCGCGGGGGACGCGGCGGGAAAATAGTGGGGTCCGCGCCGGCAATCGAGACGCCTCAGTGGGTAAAGGGAATGTTCCTCAATCCATGCGTCTGAATCACAGTCGTGAGAAAAATAGTGCCGTTGTAGCTTAAATGCGTGAGGTAACTGGCGAGGACCGTCTTGCTCTTCGCGCGCACGAACGTGAAGACGATTCCGACCAGAACGAGCAGAGAGGTTTGCGCCCACGCGCCGGCGAGCTGCATCGCGTGCAAAAGACCGAATAGTATTCCAGTGAGGATCACGGCCGCCGGAATGCCCAGCGAGCGCGCCACGACCGGATAGAGATAGCCGCGAAAGATCGTTTCCTCGACGAGCGGTGCAATCGTGACTGCGAGAATCATCAGCAGCAGAACGCTCCGGCGATCCTGAAACATGAGCTCGATGGGCAGGGCGTGTTTGTGACCGACGAGATTCGAGAGGAAATTTACGACAACGGAAAGAGCAACGCCCGAGAAGATGCAATAACCCGCGATCTGCGCCGAGTTGAGACCGAGCGAGTCAAACGACCACCAACCGAGCGAGCGCCAGAACGGCCGGCCCACCAGCACGCGCGTCCTGAGATAGAGATATCCGAGTTGCGCGATGGACGCGCAGAGCGTATTGAGAACGACAAAGAGCGCGAGCGAGCGCGGCGAGTCTTGCAAATGCTGAATCGACATTCCGCGCGCCATAAACCCGGCGATGATCGCGACCGCGGAGATGAAATACGCGGCGAGACTCACGAGGATGAAAACGAAAATGTCGAACCAGCCCCACGATACGCGCAAATCCGGAGGGAACCGTTCGAACGCCGGCTGTGGCGGAGGAACGGGCTGAGGCGTTTCTGAAGCGAGATTCGCGCCATCCGGCGGCAGGCCGTTATCGAATGAGTCCATCGCTGCTATTTCCCCATCGGGCGGCCGGATTCCACCAGCGCCGCGGCAAGCAGCGGCATCAGGATTTCGTGATGGCCGGTGAGCGCGAAACCGTGGGATTTCATGCCCTTTTTGCGGAGGCCCGTGGTCGGGCGCTTCACCACGTTTTGCGTCGGGCGATAGTGCTGGATGAAATCGAAATTCGCGGTGGTGATCGGCGCGAGACGCACGCCGAGATTACGGACCACCGTTACCGCCTTCAGAAATACTTCGGGCAGAAGCACCGCCGAGCCCCAGTTCAGATACACGCCGCCCGGATGCATTTCTTTCACCAGTGCACAGAAGAGGCGGAAATCGTGATGCGTCGCGGCGCCGAGCGCTTCCCCTGACGCGGAGCGGTGCATGTGGGGAATGTCAGTTCCAATTGCAAGGTGCACGGTGACGGGAATTTTTGCGAGATACGCATTGGCGAGAACGCTGGCTTCCGGATGCTTCGCACGAAGGCGCGGGCTGTTGAGAAATTTTCCGGCGGCCTCGCCAAGCCCGATTTTGCTGCGCTGCGCGCCCACCGCCGCCTCGTTGAGATAGAGTCCCGTTTCTTCGGACATTCCAAATTTGCCGCCGCCAAGAACGGCCTCGACGTCCTCCGAAGTGCCTCCGACGAGCGCGACTTCAAAATCGTGGACCAGTGCCGCGCCATTCATCGCGATACCGCTCACGAAACCCCGCTTCATCAGATCGACAAGCAGAGGGCCGAGGCCGACTTTGATGACGTGGCCGCCGATTCCCCACAAAATCGCTGTGCCGCCATTGCGAGCGGCGAGAATCGCGTCGCGAATCCGCCGCAAATCCTCCGCGGCCAGAATGCGAGGCAGCGATTCGAGAAAATCCGCGAACGAGCTTCCAACGGCGTGGGGGCGGGCGAATTGCTCGACGTGAACCTTACTCGGCCGGTTGGCGAGCGGATAGGTGCGCAGCTTCTGGAAGCTGAGCGGCTCGATTTCGTAAGCGCTCATGACTGTCGCAGCACTTTAACGGCAGGGGAGATGAAGTGCAAGGCGGCCGGAGCAGTCGCAGCTCAATTGCGTTTCTTGCCGGATGCGGCGCGCGATTCTGCGTTCCCGTTCGAGCCATTCGCACCATTCTTGCCGTTCGAGATGCCCAGAGCACGCGCCAGCACTTGCCCCGTATAAGATTTTCTCACGCGCGCGACTTGCTCCGGCGTTCCCTGCGCGACGACGCGCCCGCCCTCCGCGCCGCCTTCCGGTCCGAGATCGATGATCCAGTCGGCTTGCTTCATGACGTCCAGATGGTGCTCGATGATGAGAACCGTGTTGCCCAGATCAACGAGTCGATTCAAGACGTCGAGCAGTTTTTTGACGTCGTCGAAATGCAATCCCGTTGTGGGTTCGTCGAGAATGTAGAGCGTGCGGCCGGTCTGGCGGCGCGAAAGTTCTCGAGCGAGCTTGGTGCGCTGAGCTTCGCCGCCTGAAAGCGTTGTTGCCGATTGTCCGAGCTGAACGTAGCCCAGGCCGACATCCACCATCGTCTCGAGCTTCTGTTTGATGGCCGGAATGTTTTCGAGAAGGTGGAGCGCTTCCTCGATCGGCATGTTGAGGATGTCGGAAATCGAATGGCCCTTGTAGCGCACCGCGAGAGTTTCGGAATTGTAGCGCTGGCCGCGGCAGATTTCGCAGGTCACATAGACATCCGGCAGAAAATTCATTTCGATGCGGCGCAGGCCGTCGCCCTGGCACGCCTCGCAGCGGCCACCTTTCACGTTGAAGCTGAAGCGCCCGGGGCGATAGCCGCGCTCGCGCGAATCCGGGAGCATGGCAAAGAGCTCGCGAATTGGCGCAAAGACGCCGGTGTACGTAGCGGGATTCGACCGCGGCGTGCGGCCAATGGGGTCTTGATCGATCTGAATCACCTTGTCGAGATGTTCGAGCCCCAGAATCGCGCCGTACTCGCCGGGCTTTTCCATCGAACGATAGAGCTTGGCGGCGAGGGCCTTGTAAAGAATGTCGTTCACCAGCGTGGATTTCCCGGAGCCCGAGACGCCAGTGACGACGATCAACCGGCCGAGCGGAAATGCGACATCGATATTTTTCAGATTGTTCGCGTGCGCGCCGACGACGGTCAACGTGGCATCGCCCGCGAGCCGGCGTTTCTCGGGCACAGGAATTTTGATCCGGCCGGACAAATATTGCCCGGTGAGCGAAGCTGGATTTTTTTCGATTTCAGAGGGCGGACCGATCGCGACTAAATTGCCACCGGCTTTGCCTGCGCCCGGGCCAAGATCGATCACGTAATCTGCGCGACGCACGGTTTCCTCGTCATGCTCGACGACAAGAACCGTGTTGCCGAGATCGCGCAGCGTCTCGAGAGTGCCGAGCAGGCGATCGTTGTCGCGCGCGTGAAGGCCGATGGAAGGCTCATCGAGAACGTAGAGCACACCGCGAAGGCGCGAACCGATTTGCGTCGCGAGCCGGATGCGCTGCGCTTCGCCGCCGGAAATCGTCGAGGCGGAGCGATCGAGCGTGAGATAGCCCAAGCCGACTGCGAGCAGAAAATCCAGGCGCTCGGCGACTTCATTCAGCGGCCGCTCGGCGATCGCGCGCTGCCGAGGCGTCAGCTTGGCGAGGATGCGGGTCGCTGCGGCGCGAGCGTCGGCGAGGGCGAGCGCGGTGTAATCGGCGATCGAAAGGCCGCCGATCTTCACGGCCAGACTTTCAGGCCGCAGCCGCTTGCCGTGGCACGTGGAGCATTCCGAAGGCGACATATATTGCGTGAGCCATTCCCGGTAGGTGTCCGAGGACGATTCGTCAAGATTGCTTTCCAAATGCGCGAAAACGCCCTGAAAATTCAGGCTTTTCGTGGAGCCGCCGTTCGAAGGGTTCCCGTGCAGGATCAAATTTTGAGTCTTGCGCGGAAGCTTTTCGAACGGCGTCTCAAGATCGAATCCGTAGGCCACCGCTGCGATTTTCAGCGTGCGCTGCAAATAGTCGGAAGAGGATCCCGGGCCGAGCCCGCCTTCAAAGAGCGGCTTCGACCAATCCACGATGACTTTTGCGGGATCGAATTCGTATTTCGATCCGAGGCCGTGGCATACCGGACAAGCGCCGTAGGGCGAATTGAAGCTGAAGGAACGCGGCTCGAGTTCGGGCACGGAAATCCCGCACTCCGAGCAAGCGAGCTTTTCGGAGTAAACGCGCTCGCTGCCGCCCACAACAGCGATTGTGACCAGGCCATCGGTCAGCTTCAGCGCCGTAACAATCGATTTTTCCAGGCGCTCGGCAATTCCGGGTTTGAGCAGCAGCCGGTCAACGACGATTTCGATCGTGTGGTTCTTGCGCCGGTCGAGTGGAATCGGCTCGTCCAGATTCTTCAGTTCGCCATCCACGCGCGCGCGAACAAAGCCTGCCTTCGCAAACTTTTCGAATTCCTTCTTGTATTCACCCTTGCGCCCGCGCACCACGGGAGCCAGCACCATCACGCGTTCATCCGGCTTGAGCTCGAGAACGGCCTGGACGATCTGCTCGGTGGATTGCCGCGTGATCGGCTTTCCGCAATTCGGGCAATGTGGCGTGCCAATGGCGCTGTAAATGACGCGGAGGTAGTCGTAGATTTCCGTGATCGTGCCGACGGTCGAGCGCGGCGAGCGCGTGGTGGTCTTCTGCTCGATGGCAATCGAGGGCGAAAGCCCTTCGACTGAATCGACCTCCGGCCGCTCCATCTGATCGAGGAATTGCCGCGCGTAGGCCGAGAGCGATTCGACGTAGCGGCGCTGGCCCTCGGCATAGAGCGTATCGAACGCGAGCGAGGACTTGCCCGAACCCGAAAGCCCGGTGATGACGGTCAGCGTGTTTCGCGGGATTTCGAGCGAGATGTTCTTGAGATTGTGCTGCCGGGCGCCCCGGATGACGATCTTGTTCAGGCCCATTGGGAGTAGCGCGCCAGTACAGGCGGGCGCAGCGCACACTGGGTATAATTCGCCCAGTGTAATCTTTTACGATAGCAGGCGCGTCAAGCCAGGGTCAAGCGGACCAGATGAGAGCGAAGGCCCACCAGAATCCAGAATCTAAGTCTTTTGTTCTGAAGAACGCGGATTGCGGGCCGTCGCGGGCACACTTCGAGGATACTAAACAAAATTCTAGCCGAGCCATAGAGGCCGCGCAAGTGCATGAGCATGTGGAAAAGATTGTTGAAGGCGAGATGTAAGAGACGCGACCGCGATAGATCCCAGGAGTATCTCGGCAGATAAACGCGGCGAGGGCAGCGACGACTACGAAGAGCCGGCGAGACGCCGGCGGTACGGGGCTCTCGGTCGGCTCTGAATGATCGTGTTGCGAATTACCTCTGCGCCTGATATGCAGCCAACGCCTTGAGCACTTGTTTCAGATTATTTTTGTCAACAACGGTCGTACCAGTGTCCACCCAAGTGGGCAGCGGCAGCGCGGGAGCGACATGCCAGTTACCGAATTCGTGAACGACGGCGTGATGCAAATCGTCGAGGAACTTCACTCCGTAATACGCCATGATGTACGGTTTCTGTGCGATCGTCGCCGCAATTGTGCCATGGGAGATCCGATCAAGGGTTTCCGGGTCCTCGCCGAAGGCAACAATCTGAACTTCGCCGTCCCGATTCACGCGGTGAACAGCGTCAGCGGCGCCTTCACTCGCGGAAGCGTCGAGCGCAATGATGCCGTCGATCTTCTTTTTGCCCTGCAGCACGGCAACGACTTCATCGGAGGCGGCGCGGGAATCGCCTTTGGCGTCGAGCGCATCGGCAATCTTGATGCCGTGATCATTCGTCAGCGCTTGCGCCGCGCCGCGGGCTCGGTCGGTGACATTGAATTCACCGGAGTCGCCGACAATCAAAACGTTTCCCTGGCCTTTCAGTACGGCCGCCATGCGCCGCGCGCTTTCGCCGCCTGCACGGAAACTGTCGGTGCCGATGAAGACAAGCCGTTGAGAATCCGGCACGTCCGTATCAATACAGATCACGGGAATTCCCTGAGTAATCGCGTTGTCAATCTCGCTTTTGAAGAGTTCAGGATCAGCCGCCGAAAGAAGAATTCCCGTCGGATGCATCATCACGGCGTTTTGAAAGGTAGTCAGCTCGTCCTTCGGCGAGAGTGTATCGGGTCCAGCCATTTCCACTTTCACTCCCAGCGTCGCGGCGGCGTCCATAAATCCGGCTCGCGCCTCCTGCCAGAATGGCTGCTTCATGTTGGCGGCGATGAAAACGTATTTTTCGTCGGGATCGTGGTAGGGCGCGGCACACGAAGCGAGCGACGCGGCAGCGGCGAGAATTAAAATACGAGCTGCTCGCGGATGAACAATGGGCATGAACTCTCTCCCTGCAACCATCAGCAAACGAATCGGGACTGCCCGTGAAGGCGACCCGACTCACCGCATCGCGACTCAAGTCTCGCCCCAAGCTAGCATAAACGTACGCGGCCTCGCAGTACGGCATGTATGGCATGCCGCGCCATATCGCATGAGGATTCGAGTCGCGATCGAAGGGGCGTGGACTCACGTTCTTTCGGCCTCGAACGCAAACCTCAGCGAGTGACGAAAAATGTCGTTATACGATGTTTCTCTTAGTACTCGAAAGTGTGGCTCTAGAGATTTTACTGCCCTCTGGACGTTTTTACTTGACTGTGGATTTCTAACTCCTGTCATTTCAGCAGATTGCGTTTGGTATCTCGACTGCACCATCCCAAGCTGTCAGGGGGAAGGAAAGTCGAGGATCCCTTCGGGGATTGAGGGCTGGGCCGGCTTCCTTCCCCTTGCTACGCTCCCGCCGAAAAAATTTTCTTGAACCTCCTCGCTGTGGGCGGAGCGCGTGCGAATCTTCACGCTTCCCGTTTCAATCCCGCAAAGCCACCAACAAAATAGCGAAGCATCGCGCTGTATTTCTCGAAATGCATTCACACGCCACGCGCGAATGAAATGAATCGATGAGTTTGTAATAAGATGGAGACCGCGCCGCTGGGGCGTGGTCCAACCGGTAGGACACTGCACTGTTAATGGGCACTAAGCCTTTTTCGCATCGTCGCGCACGCGTTAATGGCAGAGCGCACGAATGCGAAAACTGGCTGTGTTTGTGCGGGGTTGCAAGTGAGTGCTGGTAACGATTGCGGCGCAGGATCACGCAGCAACACGCGCTCAAGCTCAGAACCAACTGACACCAAAACTGACACCGGCTGGCACTTTCACGGGAACCCCATCGGTGAGCGTCAAGCCCGGCTAATTCTTCTCTCTCGCTCTCGCTGTCTCAATCTCTGCACTCGTCCATAGGGTAGGTCCGCTCTCCATGCAACCGTGGTTGGAGTCTAGCTTGGGGACGCAACTCACGTATCGGACATCTGCTGCTCCGCTTGGGTGCGGTGAGGTGGAACTCCATTTCTTCTTGCAGGCTATTTCTGAGCGCCGAATTTATCCTTGTCAGCATCGCATTGGCCGACGTCGATCTCAACAAACCAGTGGTTTTTCTTCATCTCTAGAAGCACGGCACTACCGATTGAAATTGCTTCCGCATAGTAACGCTGAAGGTCGTGTATGCAAGCAGCTGCGATTTTTGTGTGCAGCTCCCTCTCTGTTACTGCGGTTATAAGGGAACACACCGACCTATTGTATTGTTCGCGGACAGCATCCAATCGCGACAGTGCATTGTAAAACCTCCAACTTTTTGTCGTTTCCAGCGAAGTGAGGTGGTAGATCGCCTTTGTTACATGATCAGGTTCTTGAGAAGGCGAGTCGCTATCCCAAATAAATGAAGGTTCGTCCTTTAATTTTGCCTCAACCTGACCGAGACTTGGATAATGATCCCTGAGACCTTGAATAGTTCCCTTGATGTCCGCGACAAGCAGTTTCCGGATGCGAAAACCTTGAACCGCGCTTATCGTCCATTCTTTCAGTACAAACCCAGCAAATGCAGCGATAACCCCGCTCGCAACTCCGATGGCAAACGTTCCCATCTTTGGGATCCTCCACGCTCTTAGCCACTTATATATCGAAATTCGATTTGCCAGTGAAATGCTATTCGGCTACTTAGCTAATCAGGTAATCGGAACTGATCCGCTGCGAACTGCTAACGGGAGCAAGCGGAACCAGTGTTGAATATCCCCGTGTGAATTGAGGACTGAAAAAGTATCGCGGTCGGAATTCCCGAGAGTATTTTCAGTACTGCCGTGGGAAGCACGGAACCGCGCAACCGAGTGCCTGTACGACCTCACACTCATCGAAATTGACGAATGTGCTAGTCTGCCTCCATGCGAATCCAAAATTTTCGTCACGTGAAGCGCTGGCGTAAGAACCTATTTGACGACTTGCCGCTGGAGTTGCAATGGCTCGCTCGTGGCTGGCTTACAAAGTTTTACGAGCGATGGAAGGGAGACCTACCCGGCTGGCGTCGGGCTATTTTGATAGGCCGTGCGCGATGGCTGGCTCTAAATCCCCCAACGTCGAATTGGGGGCGCACGATGCTCGCAAAGCACGGAGGCCAAGCGGTCCAGCGCATGTACCAGATGCAAGGAAGGGTAGGAAAACTTCACCCGGCGCACCGCGCTTCCCAGATTAGCGCCAGCAAGCGGAAGTTCCGAAAGCGCCAACGCGAAGAGGCTGAGGAACGCGAGCACCTTGGGTTGCCGCCCAAGCCGAGACACTGGTACTTGCCTATCTAGCGAGATAACAGGCCAGAGCGAGCCCTAGCGATACGCATGCGCGCATGACGGAGCCTTCCAAATCGCGTGACGACGGCCTCACTGTGATTGAGCCCCGCGTTTAGCGACGTTCCTGGGCGACGAAGCATCTCTCGCAGAGCCGGTGTCCTTCCGAACCACGGATCACCATTGACGGGCCAGAGATAGAATCAGTGCCCATGCCGCTACCGTCAGCAGAAGTAGCATCCAGACTCGACTGCCTTTCATGGCTGAATCGGCATGTAGTACGTGTAGGACTCAAGCGTATCACCGCTGAACACTTCGACTGAAGCATTGCAGCTTCCCCTTGAGACAGCTACGATCGGGTGAATCAGTCCTGGAAAACCACTCGTCGCCACGTTTGCCGATTGGCCTGGGCTTAGGTTTACCTCCGCGCCGTTCGGCTCGCAATACTCTTCGCACACGGAAACAGTCGGACTCTCGAAGCTCACTGTGGCTGAGCATCCCTCCGGGCCCGCCACGAGCGTGGTTTGCAATAAGTCTAAAACTTCGAGTGCGTTAAAAGCCATGCTAACCGTCCCGAATACTGGCGCTCGCGTCCCTTGATAGCTTGGAACAACTACCACCGACTGTGGGTCACCTAGCTGCACGATCTCTGCTGACGCAATGCACGTTGCACTCGCATTGGTAACCACCGGAAGCGCTTGGGGACGATAACCATCAAAAAAAATGGGATAATCTGCGACCACAAGAGAGAGCGATGTCGCTTGCCCAGACGGAAGCCACCCCGTCCAAGACGGACCAATAGGCTGGCCATTTACATCATCAAAGCCAATCGTGGCCCTGCAAGGCTCTTGTGAATTCGCTGAGTAAGACAGCAAGTCAATCTCAAGTGTGTCATCCGGCGCTAGGCCGGCCATTGCAAAGTTCGTCTGTGCGTGCGTTGCGGTTGAAAATGCGAGAAGTAGAAATACGGCTAGGGCAGGTTTCATTTCCGTTTCTCCTTCGCGGAAGCTGGACATTTCCGCGGCGGGGCGGAGACAGGGCCGGAGTTACATGGAATGGGGGAACGACCCGAAAGGCGCGACGCTATTCCCCAGTCGGAATATTGTCAAGGCGAATGCTATCAGGCTTCAGGGTTCTTGTGAGAAAGTCGGCGAAGGATTCAAGTGATGGTCGCCGCGTTGGGCGGCGCGGATTCAGTATTCCAGCTCTTTCCAGCACCCAGAATGCGACATTCGCAGCTCTGCGGTCGGCCTTCGCTTCCGCCGAATATTCGCCGGACTTCCAATTCGCTCTCTGGGATCGCGCCAATCCTTCCGGAGCTCTCGGGCCTGCAAGAGATCGACCCAAGCAGCCGATCGAGATGCCAGATTTCGGTTGAAATTCCGAGTCGCCGTCACGCGAGTCACACGCAGATTTGAATGAACCCGGCAAAAGTTATATCAAGCGAAATGCAGGGCACAGCGTCTCTGGGATGGCCTTTACTGCTATGAATTCAATTTAGGGCAGCACCCCCGTCCTCGGGCGTCATCGTTGGGATCATTTTTGGGAGTATTAAAACCTGGGTTAAATGGACTGGTTTGGGGATTCTCAGAACGCGTCTCAAACCGTGCCTGAGGCTACCGAAAGGTTTCTATGTCTCGTGCCTAAGTAGCCACGATAGGTTCGTGAGTGAGTGAGTGAGTGAGTGAGTGAGTCGCGAATGCGCGTGAGATTCGTGACGGCATCGGATTCGTGATCTTTGCTTTACGAGCTACTGCGCTTGTCTGCATATAAACTCATATACTTCAGAAGGAGATACAGGATAATATATTCCTTTTTCAGGAGATAGGCATTGGCGAGGATACCGATTACTGTTATGGGCTATCGCTGTGAACGGTGCGTACACGAATGGATTCCGAAGGGCATAGACAGGGAGCCCGCGGTTTGCCCCAAATGCAAAAGTCCCTATTGGAATCGCCCGAGGGGAGCAATGATGACTTACGATGATTTCAAATCAAGGATTGAAAAAACGTTGAAGGAATCGAGCGGATCGCTAACCTGGACTGAAATAAGGACAAGAGCGAGCCTGCCCCAGCTGTTTCCGAACAATCAGTGGGTTCACCGGATGGAAAAAGACATTCGGCTAGTGCGTAGACGCGATCAGCACGGCATTATAAATTGGCGTCTGGGAGAAGCGGATGCCACAAGCAAACCGGCTGAAACTGCCTAGCGCGTCTTCGGCAAAGCAACAGATTGAAAATCGAGCAATTTGGAATGATTCGCGATCCGCGCACTTTGCTGATTTCTTCACCATCGGCTATACGGGACGCGGCGTCAACGAGTTGTTGGAATTACTCGTTTCCAATTCCGTGCGGACGCTCGCAGACATCCGCAAGAATCCAGTCAGTATGTACCGCCCGGAACTGAGCAAGAGCAATTTGAGGCGCTCAGTTGAGGAGTCCGGATTGCAATATATCCACCTTCCGGAGTTGGGTGTTCCGCGAGATATTCGAGCAAGAGCCATTGATACGGGTAGCCGCGAAATTATCTGGGAATGGTATGACCGGTTTGTCATACCATCTTACGTCGGACGCAACTTACACCGTTTTTTCAATGCCATCGAACATCCAGTCGCGCTTATGTGCGTGGAAACTGATCCGCGAGAATGCCACCGGCACAGACTGTTCCTGGCGCTGGAGAACATGGGACTAAAGGGCTTCGAGCTTTGAAATAAATGCCGAAGTTGCGGGAAACAAAGACGGCGTTGATCGTGGTACGCACGTATCCGACGCCTGCCCAAAGAGGCGTGGAAGTTTCTTGTACAGCGGCAATCACGCGACAGGGAGAATGGCTAAGACTCCATCCGATTCCTTATCGATACTTACCCCCATCTCAGCGCTTCTCAAAATATCAGTGGATCGAGCTCGACGTCACTAAGGCCGACGACGCTCGACCTGAAAGCTACACGCCGAAAGTCAACACGATTAAGATAGTTTCTGAGGTCCTCCCGACCACGAATGGTTGGCAGGCGCGAAAAGAAATCCTTTACCCATTGAAGGCTCATTGCCTTTGTTGTCTCGTCAAGGAGCGCAACGCGAAACAGTTTCCAACTCTTGGATTTTTTCGCCCGAAGAATATCGAACGCTTGGTCATCACGCCCTCAAACGCTCCAAATTGGTCACCCGCGCAACTAGCTATACTCCGTCAGGAAAACATGTTTGAGAAGAAGCCTCCCGAGGAACTCGAGAAAATTCCTTTTAACTTCAGATACAAATTTACGTGCGACCATGACTCATGCCCTGGGCATCGGATATTCTGCAATGACTGGGAAATGTGCGAGTCTTGGAGAAAGTGGAAGGGAGAATACGGAGACGGATGGGAACCTAAGTTCAGGCTGCGATATGAGACCGAAATGATTCAGAAATTCGATACACATTTTTTTGTCGGTACCGTCCACCGATATCCGGCGACTTGGATCATCGTAGGGCTGTTTTATCCTCCGCGACCCAAAGCGGGTGATAACCTGTCCCTATTCGCTCCTGCATCGTGATTTGACAGGCTTCTCCCCGGTGGGATCGGCCTTCTCAATGTTCTGCGCGTGGTATTCCCTTTTGATTGCCGACAGTCGCGCAGCATGGGCTCGTTGTCGAATACGTGCGAACCGTTGCGCAAGTTATATTCGCGCTACCGCACGCGAATCAACGGAGCACATTGGTGCGAATCGGAATTCGTAGCGGATGCCAGAATCGCGCCAGACTTACCAGTTGGGCAACGACATTCTCCTCAGGATCTGGAAACGCATGCGTCAGGTTCAAACTGGAGATAACAGGGATCGTCCAAACCGCTGGGCCGACGTTGTAAAGGCAGGAGCACGACAATGGCAATCAAGTCGAACACGCAAACCTGGCTGATTGTTGGTTTGACCTTATGCACGCTCGGCGTCATTGCTAGAAATGGTCCGTACAAGATATTCGGAAAAGCTGCGACTTCTACGACCGAAGCGAGTCAGTCAATAGATTTGTCGGCGGGAATGGTCCCGAAAGCCATACCCTACGACGCGCCCGCCTTCTCAGTGATATTCCCGTACGGCACGCATGTGGTGACGAAAGATGATCAGGGCAAAAATCGGCACGGCAAGGTCTACGACGGCATGCTGCACGGCGATGGCTTGAATGTGACCTCCGTAAACTACGAGGACTTTCTTTCCGAACGCCAGACGGATATCACCGACGCAATGTTGGCAGGATACGCGAACATGCTAAAACCGGGATACTCGGAAAGTCCTGTGACGGACGCAACGCTAAGCGACCTGCCGGCGAGGGAGCTAGTTGCCCGCGGTATAGTGAAGGGCACTGACATTCCTGTCACCGTTCGCTTGCGAATGGCACTCTCTCCTGATCACATTCGCGTGTGGCTGCTCTTTACCATGTCCGACGAAAGGCGTGACGGGTTATCGGAGGCGGACTCCAATAAGTTTTTTGATTCATTCAAAATCAAGTAGATTCGCCTCGATTGATGAGAGCAGGGCGATCCACAACTCGCTTCCTCAAGACTCTAACGTTTTTCCGAATGAGAAATGCAGCTAAGCCGCAAGCTTATCAGCGTGCAGGTTTGGAGACTTCTCGCCTCGCCGTGGATGCTTTGCAGCGATTTGAGACCTATTTGCTATGTGGCCCAGGCTCGGGCGCTGTTAGCCGCTCAGCCCGAACTCCGATGCCAGCACAGTAAGCGTGGATGAGCGGAAACCACTGTTTATCAACCGCGTCCCGATCCTCAAACTTGCTTTCCGAAGAAAGCACCTTACGAATTAGCCCCACCACTTCGTCTTCCTGAACGACCGCCGGTGTGAGTCGTGTTTTCGCAGCCGCGTCGTAAACGATGCTGAACTGCCGACTTAGGCGCTCAGCGTAGTTCCGTGTGACTTCGACGGTATAAGACAGCCCGCCGAAAAGAGTCACAAGAGCACACCCTCGCTTCGCTCTAGGGTTCAAGTGGCAAACAACACTGTGCTGATAGGCCGTCCGAGAGTGGACAGCCATGAACGACTGGTTTGCAAAAATTCGAACTGGCAAGTCTTGCGCATTGTCTATTGCAAGCACCTGGCGCAGGTCATCGAACTGACGTGAAAGTGCGTATGCCAAGCCATACTCGTGGGCAATGGCAGCCAACGCAATCTTGGCGACCACCTTGCGCGTTTCGAGAGAAAACGCAAAGGGTAGAGTCAAGGTAGAGGAAGCATCAAGCACTAGCTCCCTAGGAAGGTCCTGCTCTTTGACCTGCTCGCCGCGTGCGCTGGCTCGTTCCACGAATTTCTCAGCGGACTCTTGTGAGATGAAAACCCCCTGCCGGTGCTTCTTTCCTTCTGCTATTTCCTTCTCGACTACTACGTCAGATAGCCTAACTTCGCCCGTGCCTTCTCGAAATCCAAACAGCCCTGCGGCGTCCACCCCACGAATTTCTATATCCACTTTCGCCGAAGGCACGTCGCCGTAGCGATTCTCAATCTGCAAAAGATTTCGGAGAAGGATGGTGCTGTTCTTTATTGTTGTCTCGCACCGACCAAATCCCCGGTTGCAGCGTTCACAGCTTCCATCCGGTACCTCTAAATCACCGCCCATGAAGGCAGGGAACACGTGCTCGCTTGTAAGATTTTCTTCCGACCGACAGAACATGCACGCCATTTTCGACCCGCTGCAACGTTGACGACACGTTCGCGTCACTGAGGCTTGCCCTTGGCTTCCCAGCTTTCCAGCCATGCTCGATACTCGTCCCCGCATTTCGGCGGGTGAATCTGCACACCTGGCGCGACAACGTAGCATCCGGCGCAATCTGCCGATCGGCACGCAGCAAGCCCCGCCCCTCGCACCTCGGGTTTCCGTTCCACGTGAGGATACACACTTGTCGAGACTGTCCCACGGAGCGTCCCACTCGAATCATTGGCTGGGACAGGCTTGCTTGCCGCCAACACACTCCGAGCAAGGGCCTTAACGCTAAATTGAGCAGATTGTCCCACTGTCCCATCCCTATGAGGTGGGACGGCGGGACACTTCGCGAGGTTCATCGTTTGTCCATCTTCCCCGCAGTCTTTGCGCCGTGGATTTCGAGACTCCCAATTCCTCTGCTACATCTCGCACCGACATCCCCGCCGAGAAAAGCGACGCAGCCTGACATGCCTTTGCATCTTCGAGATCCCGACAAGTCCAGATTGCCCGACCGTCTGAGCCACTTTCCATGCGAACCTCGAAGGGCTTTGCCTCATCGCCCAACATCGAGCGCGTCTTCTCGAAATGCACCTCGCAGCGCAATCCCTCGCTCGAGCTATAGTCCGGTGGATGCTTGAGCGTTATGACGGTATCGAGCAAGTCTTCCCGCCTAGACGTGCCGCGTTGCGTTTTGTTCTTACCCGCGTGGTGAACAAAAAGTACGGACGTTCCTCGGCGGCGAAGCCCTAGCGCCCACTCCTGCACAGGAAGCCAGCCCTCGCCCTCGTTTTCGTTTCCATAGCGACAGAGCGCTGATAGATTGTCCAGCACGATTAGATCGACTCCGGCAACGTGTTGCTCCAAGAGTCGCTGGCCCTCTAGTGTAGCGAGGTCTGGCATCGGGCGTTGCTGTAAGTCGGGAGTAACGAATCTGAGCGCGTTTGGGAGCGGCTCGCCTTCCTCGATCCCTGCGACAATCATCGCAGACCACTCGCGAAGTATTGAAGCCGGAAGCTCCCCATCGACGTAAAGTACTGTCCTCGGCCGTGGGGCCTTCCAGCGCAGAAATTGCGTGCCGCTCGCAACCGCAGCAGATATACCGAGAGCCAGATGAGTTTTGCCGATGCCGCGATAGGCGTAAAGCATCGTGAGGCCCTGCTCTGGCAGAATCGGATTGAGCAGCATCTCGCGACGTCTAATTTCCTTTCTGAGTAAATCCTCAACAGAAACAGCAACTAGCGATAGTCCTTGCGTGGCCGCGATGCTCGGAAAATCTCGGATTGCGGTCTTTGTCCCTTCAACATCGCCGTCGAAAGCGCGTTGCTGCACGCGGTCTGCGGCATGAATCGCGGCGCGCAGCGCGGCCTTTTCCTTCACGATCCCTGCGTAGTGCTCGATGTTAGTGACATGCGGCACGCCGTCTACGAGCTGCGCGAGATACGCCGTGTCTTCGCCATCGAGCTCATTCTGCATGTAGTCGTGCAGGGTGATCAAATCAACGGCATGCCCCGAGTCGAGCATGGTCATCATGGCGCGGAAAATTTTCGGGTGAAGGGGATGATAGAAGTCGGACGCCTGCACGAACTTGGTGGCTTCTGCGAAGTAAGAATTGTCGAGCAAGACAGCGCCCAGAATTGCGCGTTCCGCGTCTAGATTCTGCGGGAGCCTTGGCGCGATCTCGCGCATGTTACTGGCTATCGCGGGTGGTTGAGCCATTGCTGCCCATCGGGCTTCTGTGGTCGCGAGAAGCAAATTTCTTGACCGAATTAAAATCCACCAGGGTCCGCCCTCCGATGTGGCGGGCGACCAGCTCTTTTGCGGCGATGTAGTTCTCAACCGTTCTAACACTTACGCCCAGCACGCGCGCCGTTTCTCGCTTGGATATTAAGAACGGGCTTCGTTCGGGCTGTGAGACTTCTGATATTTTTCCCATGCGCGAATCCTCGCGCACCGGAACGACAAACGCGATTAGCGAACCGCGCAAAAAATGTGAGCGGGTCTAACGTTGAGAAAGTCGCACGCGGGCACGTTCTAGCGCATCCTTCTTGCTGCAGCGCCACACTCGGAGATTGGTCTCGCTGAAGGAATCCTGACGTGTTGCGAACGAAACTAAAGCAGAGACCTCGGGATCGTGGTAGTCGCGGGTCTTGAGTTTCACATACTCGGTCAGTTCGGCGACGGCATCGTCGTACAATGGCCGTTTTTGATGTTCGGTTTTTGAGTGTACGTCTCTCGCCCAGCCAGCGAGCGAGAGAAGCCTCCGTGGAATGTTGAGAAACTCTTCCTCGCCTGCGAAGGCATCGCGCTCAGCGGCCCACTGCATGACTTCCTTTCCAAACGGGCTTTGGAATTCCTGCTCCCACTGACGGGCGACCCAGCTGGTTTTTCCCACGAGCGAGCGGAGCCGCTTTGAATCCATCCGAACGGAGTCGCTCCGAAGCCGCTGATGAGAATCGAAGCCGAGTGCGACGCTCGTGAGATAGCAGTAGAGGTCAGTGTCCGAGCATCCCGCGTCGCACAAAACATTCCAGGCACTCAGGCAGCCGGGATGCTGTTCTAACTTTTTCTTGAGCGCGAGAAGCTTGTCTTGGAAAATTTGTTGAACGTTATCCGGCGCAATCTTCTGGGCAGGTTCCGCTCGTCTGCTCGTGCGTTTTCGTGCGGGCATGTGCGTATCGTAGCATTGCAATGTTCGCTTGACAATAACCTAGCGCTAGCTTATTATTTCTCGCATATGAGCAAGACAACCCAAGCGGCGCGAGAACTGGCTAAGCGGAGCATTGCGGTGCGAAGGAAGAAGTGGGGAGCTGAGGGTTTTCGCAAAAGAATGCAGGCCTGGGGCAAGCTCGGCGGGCGTCCGCGAAAGGAACGCAGACCATGAAATCGTTACTTGCGTGTATTGTTCTGCTCTCAGCGCTCCAAGGCTGCGACCAAAATCAGCCCAATGCAAAAACCGAGCCTATGGAATGCTGCGCCGGTTACGAGCGATTCGTCCCAATCATGCCCAACACGGTGGTATCCGGATTGAGGGTCGGGGCGCTTGCACTGGACACCAAGACGGGCTTAGCATGCGCTGCGCAGACATACGAACAGTACGGGTATCCTCTCTGCAGTGACCTCTACAAGAATTTCCCCGACAATCCAGCGCAGGAGAAAAAGCCATGAAACAGCGAGGCGTGTACGAGAAGGTTCCCGGCTCAGAGGTGTATTGGATCCGCTATGCCGATTCGATGGGACGTATCCGGCGCGAAAAGGCGGGTACAAAAAGCGCGGCCCTCACTCTCTACCGGAAGCGCAAGACAGAAAGTCTTCAGCGGAAAAAATTGCCGGAGAGCCTCCGTACGCCAATGGTGAGCTTTGCGGAGCTGGCGCACGACGCGCTGGCATATTCTCGGACGCACAAGCGCAGTTACGAAAGCGACGTTTTCCGAATGCCTCGGCTCCTGGCCGCCTTCCGCGATCGTCCTGCCGATTCCGTTACGCCGCAGGACCTTGAGCGCCACTTGAACCAAGCCGCCGAGGAAGGCGTCTGGAAACCAGCAACCGTGAATCGCTACCGGGCGTTAATCTCGCTTGTGTTCCGCCTCGGAATCGAAAATGCCAAAGTGAAGGAAAATCCCGCCAGGCTGGTGAAGCATCGGCTTGCCAACAATACGCGTACCCGATGGCTGTCCCCCGAGGAAGAGGCCCGCTTGCGTGCAGTTATTGCTTCGACCTGCCCGGAGCATGCGCCCGAGCTAGACTTGAGCTTGAACAGCGGCTTGCGGCGAGGCGAAATGTATGGCCTCACCTGGGAGAACGTGAACCTCTCCCGGCGCGTCCTCACGATCCCTCGCTCGAAAAATGGCGAGACGCGTTATGTCCCGCTCAACTCTCCGGCTCTCGCTGCGCTCGCTGAATTGTCGAAGCGTGGCGACGGTACGGGGGCGGTAATCCGCAACCTTCAAGGCGAGGCGCTGGCTGGGCCTCGGCATTGGTTCGAGCCTGTCGTCCGGCAAGCGAAGATTCGGGGCTTCTCGTGGCACTGCCTCCGCCACACCTTTGCCAGCCGCCTCGTGATGGCTGGAGTAGACCTGCGAACCGTTCAGGAGCTTATGGGCCACAAGAGCATCGCCATGACGGTGAGGTACTCGCACCTGACGCCGAAGCACACCTTGGCCGCCGTGGAGCGCCTCGCCGGGCCCGTTTTAGAGACTCCAACTGACACCAAAACTAGCACCAGCGGACCAAGCCAAACTTGGCCTGAGACCGTCTTTGTGCAGTAACTTACTTTGTGGCACGATGTTACGTGTCACCGCTGGGGCGTGGTCCAACCGGTAGGACACTGCACTGTTAATGCAGATGGTGGAGGTTCGAATCCTCCCGCCCCAGCCAAACTGAAGTCACGCGGCACGTCGTCGGAATGCGTGACGACGCACCAATGGCGCGACGCGCGAGCGGAATTTCAGCCACGCGTGACCGGAAAACCTGCCTCCGTCCAGCCGCGCCAACCCCCGTCCATCGAGATGACGTTTTTGTAGCCCATTTTTTGCAGATTGTCTGCGGCAAGTGCGGAGCGGAACCCACCGCCGCAATAGAGCACAATCGGGGCGTTCGGATCGGGGACGACCTTCTCGATGTCGCGCTCGATTACGCCTTTGCCGAGATGGATCGCGCCGGGCAGGTGGCCGCGAGCCCATTCCTCGTCCTCGCGCGTGTCCACAATAATCATTCGCTCGCCGGCGTCGAGGCGCTTTTTGATTTCCCGGAAATCAACTTCCTTCACGCGCGTTTTCGCGTCGTTCACGATCTTTAGAAATTTCTCGGAATGCTGCATTGGTTTCTCCCGTGTCCGCCGCCATGTTCTTCGCCGTATCCGATGGCCGGGGCGCCGGCGAAATCAAATCATTTGATATCGCGCCAATTCGGCCCGAACTTCATTTCCACGAGAAGGGGCACACGCAGCTCATGGACGTTCTCCATGGCCTCTTTCACGAGCTTCTTGAGCTTGGGCATTTCGCTTTCGGGGCCTTCGAAGAGCAGTTCGTCGTGAACCTGAAGAATCATTCGCGACTCGAACTCGCCTTTCGTAAGCCGGCGATCGATCTCGATCATCGCGAGTTTGATCAAATCCGCCGCGGTGCCCTGAAGCGGCGTGTTCATCGCGGTGCGTTCGGCGAAATTCCGCATATTGGCCTGCGGCGACAAAATCTCCGGGATGGGACGCGTGCGGCCGAAGAGCGTGGTGGTGAATCCCTTTTCGCGAGTTTCGGCGACCTGGCGATCGAGCCACGCTTTGACGCCGCGATAGCGCTCGAAATAGGCGGCGATAAATTTCGCGCCTTCCTTTTGCTCGATGCCGAGTTGTTGCGCGAGGCCGAATGCAGAGAGGCCGTAAATAATCCCGAAATTAATCACCTTGGCCGCGCGGCGATGTTCGGCTGTTTGCGCGAATGGCGCGACGCCAAAAACTTCCTGAGCGGTGCGCGAATGAATGTCCTCGCCGCGCCGGAACGAATCGACCAATACCGGATCTTCGGAGAAATGGGCGAGCAAACGAAGTTCGACTTGGGAATAGTCCGCCGAGAGCAGCGTCATTCCTTTGTCCGCGGCAAATGCCGCTCGAATCGCACGGCCGAGCTCCGTTCGAATCGGAATATTTTGCAAATTCGGACACGATGAGCTGAGCCGGCCGGTGGCCGTTCCGGTCTGGTTCAAGCGCGTATGCACACGGCCCGTTTTCGGATCAATGAGTTCGGGAAGGACATCGGCATAGGTCGATTTCAGCTTGGCGATTTCGCGATATTCCATCACCTTGCCGGGCAGATCGTGGATGCGCGCGAGCTCCTCGAGCACGTCGGCGGAGGTGGAACGGGGCTTTGCACGAACGCGCCGCGGCACGACGAGTTGGAGCTTGTCGAAGAGGATTTCCGCGAGTTGCATCGGCGAACCGATATTGAACTCCCCACCTGCGAGCGCGAAGATTTCCTTTTGAAGCCGCATGAGTTCGTCTTCGAAACGCTTCGATAATTTGCCGAGCGCTGAGGGATCCACGCGCACGCCATGGAGCTCCATGCGCGCGAGAACCGGCGACAGGGGAAGGTCGATCTGATGATAGAGGCCGAGCAAACCCCGCTGTTCGACTTCGGCGCGCAAGATAGGCGCGAGCCGCATCAGGAAATCCGCGCGCTCGCCCGGAGCGCCGGAAAGAGTGCGATTCAGATTGCGGAGAACGACGTCGGCGAAGGAATGATTCGCGGTGATTGGCCGCAGAAGATAAGAATAAAGCGCGGTCGCGTCGCGCACGCCGGCCACAGGTTCGGGCGCCGGTTCCTCCACGGTCTTCGGCTTCTTGCGCGATGATTTCGCGGCGGCCGGGACCTGGGCCAACGATGCATCGCGCGCAGTCAGAATCTCAAACAGCTTCGGATCGTGGACGATCTTCGGCCGCTTCGGATCCGTGAGCCATTCACGGATCGCTTCAAGGATTTTCCCTTCGGCGTCGAGCGTTGCGAAATGGCCCTCGCCGGCTTTCGTCGAGAATTCGATTGATAAGGCGATGCTGCCGCAGCCCGGCTCTTCGCCCTTTTCAGGATCGACTTCGAGCCAAACGGCGATTTCCTGCCCAGCCGGCACGCTCTGGAGATATTCGCGGACAGCGTCGGGCGAAGCGAGCGCGGAATAGCTCGTTTCTTCGGTGTGCTTCGGCACCGACGGCCCGAGTTCGCGGAGCAGCGAAGTGAATTCCAGTTCGGAGTAGAGCTGGCGCAGGGCGTCGGAATCCGGTTCGCCGAGTTTGAGCTTCTCCAGCTCCAGCGAAACGGGGGCGTCGCCAGGGATTTTTGCCAGCTTCTTGCTGAGCGTCACAAACTCCGCGTTTTTCTGCAGCGCCTCGCGATAGCTCGCCCGCTTCACTTCGCTCGCCCGGCGCACGGCTTCTTCCGCACTGCCGAATTCCTGAATCAATTGCCGCGCGCCCACTTCGCCGATGCCGGGCTTGCGCTTTTCGCCGGGCGGCGGTTTGTCGTTCGGGTCGCGCGCGCCCGGAATGTTATCGATAGAGTCGCCCATGAGCGCCATGACGTCGGCGACGCGCGACGGCGGAACGCCCATCAACTCCTCGACCTTTTTCTCGTCAATGATGAGGTCGCCCTTCGAGGGGTTCAGAACGCGCACGTGCTCGCCGACGAGCTGCAGGAGGTCCTTGTCGCTGGTTACGATCATCACGTCGAGGTTTTTCTTCGTGGCTTGCTGCGCCAGCGCGGCGATCACGTCGTCGGCTTCGTGGCCGGCGCATTCAAGAATGGGCAGGCGCATCGCTTCGACGTACCGGCGCACATAGGGCAACTGGACCGAAAGATCCTGGGGCATGGGTGGGCGCTGCGCCTTGTATTCGGAGAAAAGCTTGTCGCGGAAGGTCGGCGCCGCGACGTCGAACACCACTCCCAGGTAGTCCGGTTTCTGCTCCCGGACGAGCTTCCGGACCATATTGGCGAAAAGATAGGGGACCTTGGTGGGGATGGTTCCCTGCGGCGTGCGCGCCTGCAAGCGGTCCATGGGCGCGTAGAAGGCGCGAAAAATGTAGCCCATGGCGTCAATCAGAAACAGCCGGGGAGTCGAAGAAGAACTCATAGCGGATAAGAAACCAACGAGTATAGCAGAACACAAATTGGCGCCGCTTGCCCCTGCGCGGGGAATCGGCCGATGCGAATCGTTTGCTTGACGGCCCTCTATCGGCGATTCAAGATATGGGCCATTTTGGGACTGATTAGGCGGCCGGAGTGGGTCCGGCTGCACAGGGTGGGCAGTGGCGGCGTGTCGGGCGGGTCATTGCGTCTCGCAATCATTCAAGGAGCAAAGAAGATGAAGTTGAGGTCATATTTTCGCCATTTTCTTGAGGCCTGCGTGGTTCTCGCGGCGTTCGTGGTCCTCGCGCTTCCCAGCGCGGCGCAAACATTCCGCGGAACGATCCTCGGAACCGTGACGGATGCTTCGGGCGCGTCGATTGCCGGCGCGAATGTGAGCGCGAAGAACCAGGAAACCGATGTGATCCGCACGACGGTCACGACATCGGACGGCACGTTCAGGCTTCCCGAACTCCCTATCGGGATTTACTCCGTCACTGTTTCGGTGGCGAATTTTCAGACTTCCGTGACGAGTTACATAAAGGTGGATGTCGCGGGAGAGACTCGCGTGGACGTCTCGCTCCGGCCCGGCCCCGTATCCCAGCAAGTTGAGGTCAAGGGCGAATCGTTGCCGGAAATCGAATCCACTTCGGATACGATCGGCGGCACGCTCGAATCGAAGACGGTCACCGATCTTCCGGTCAACGGCCGCGATTATACGAAGCTCATCTACCTGGTTCCCGGCGTGGCAGGCTCGCCCGACCAGATCTCGGATTCGCCCGGTTCGTATGGAACGTTTTCGATGAACGGTGCGCGCGGCCGTGCGAACAATTTTCTTCTCGATGGCACGGACATGAACGACGGATTCCGGAACGATCCCGCGATCAATGAAGCGGGCGTATTCGGAACGCCAGCGACAATTTTGCCGGTGGAAGCGGTGCAGGAATTGCGCGTGCTTTCGAACTACGAGCCGGAATACGGACGGAATGCGGGCGCCGTCATCAACATCGTCACCAAGAGCGGAACGAACCACTTTCACGGCACCGGCCTTGAATTTTTCCGCGACGCCGCGACAGGCGCGCGAAACTATTTCAATTTCGACAACGAGGCCAAGGCGCCATTTTCAAATAATCAGTACGGTGGATCGCTGGGCGGGCCGATTGTCCCGGATAAGACGTTCTTTTTCGGGGACTACGAGGGGCAGCACGAAAACGTGTCCACAGTCGGCGGCGCGTGCGTGCCGGCTGCGTCGCAGATTGCAGCCGACGGAGGGGCTTCGAACATGGTGATTGCGGCGCTCCTGGCGCGGAATCCATGGCCGGCGATAAACGTCCCCGGCACCACATCGAACGACACGAGCTGTTATGTGGCAACGGATCCCACGCAAAGTTTTGCCGACGACGTTACCGTCACGAATCCCGGTTACAACTATCTTTCCAGCGCGATCTTTAAGATTGACCACAACTTCAACGCGAGCAATATCCTGACCGGGCGCTATTATTTCGGAAACAGCGTTCAGAGTTTTCCGCTGGCGCTCACTGGCGGCAACATTCTGTCGGGGTTTAACACCTACACGCCGACGCGCGTTCAGCTCGTGTCCATTTCCTTCGTGCGCGTGGTTTCTCCGACGAAAACGAATGAGGCTCGCCTGGGCTGGAACCGGTTCGCGGAGGGATTTTTCCCCCAGGACCAGAGCTTTCAGCCCAGCAGCATCGGCCTGATCACCGGCACAGGCTACGCCGACGCGGGCCTTCCCGTGATTGATGTGGGCAGCTTTGCCCAACTCGGCGCGAGCTCATCCGATCCGCGCCATCGCGTGGATTCGAATTGGCATTTCATCGACAATTTTTCCTGGAGTGCCGGGAAACACGACATGAAATTCGGCTACGAATTCCGGCGCACCACCATCGCGCAGTTTCTGGGAATCGGTTTCCGCGGCGACCTCGGGTTCGTTGATCTACCCGACTTTCTGGCGGGGAATATCACCAACGGCGGCAGCCAGGAGGCAGGAAACCCGGTGCGCAACAGCGCGCAAAACTCACACGGCCTCTATTTTCAAGACAGCTTCCATCTGAGCAGCCGGTTCACGATCAACGTCGGCACGCGCTGGGATTACATGGGCGTCTATCACGAGAAGAACGATTTGCTCAGCAATTTCAATGCGATTGGCGCCCTCGTGCAGGTGGGTTCGCCGACGCTGCCGGAACTCTACCACCCGGATTACAAGAACTTCGCTCCGCGCCTCAGCATCGCGTGGGATCCGATGGGCACCGGCAAGACCGTCGTGCGCGCGGGCTACGGCATCTTTTTCGACGCCTTTTCGCAGGACATGTTCATGGACCACTTGCCCGAGAACACCGTTGACCCCGGGCCCACGTATAATCCCGTCGGTCCGGCCGCGATCTCTTCGGGAACCGCCGTGCCGACGATCGGGGCCGGCCAGCCCGTGTTCACCTCGTTTGCGCCGTCGAATAATATTTACGTGGTGGATCGAAACATTCGCACGCCCTATATGGAAAATTTCAACCTGAACATTCAGCAGCAAGTGGCGAAAAAGATTGTCGTGCAGGTCGGCTACGTCGGCGCTGAAGGGCATAAGCTTTTCCGCATTCGCGACGTAAACCAGCCTTCGCAGGCGCAAGTCTATTCCTCCGATCTCGCCAACAATCTGGTGCTCGGAAGCGAAGGGTTTTCGGCGAGCAATCCGTGCATCCCTGGTGTTTCGACGTTCGCTGGTTCGTCAGTCACATGTGTCGCGCCGGTGACGCGCACGAATTACCCCTTGTATGACTATGTCTTGCAGGAAGAGGCTTCGGCCAACTCGAATTATCATTCGCTTCAAACGAGCGTCCACCTCAATAACTGGCACGGAGTGGATTCGACGTTCAACTACGTATGGTCGCATTCGCTCGACAATGCCAGCGACAGCGAAGAATTCGAGCCGAACGCCTCGCAACCCAATGACAGCACGCAGCCGAATCTCGAGTACGGGAATTCGAATTTCGATATTCGGAACCGTTTCACGTGGAACTTCATTTACCGGTTTCCGACGACGCAGGGAAGCTGGCAGCGCCTGCGCAATGGCTGGGGAATCAATGGGATCATGAACCTGCAGACGGGCCAGCCGTTCCAGCTCAACTACGATCTCACCGGTGACTATAGCGGCAGCGGTGAAGACTACGACCGTCCGGACGTCGTTGGGCCGATTGTTTACAACTACCACGACCCGAATAATTTTCTGAATCTCACCTCCTTCGCCGTTCCGTGCACTCCGCTCCCAATGACTCCCAATGGCAGCAGCAGCATCGTGAATGAAATGGGACTTACATCGGAGCAAATGTGCACGCCGGGAACGCGCCACTTCGGGGACGAAGGCCGGGATTCCTTGCGCTCGGCGCCGTTCAAGCAGTTTGATTTCTCGGTCTTCAAGGACACCAAAATCAGTGAGCGCGTGAATCTCCAGTTGCGGCTCGAAACTTTCAATTTGTTCAACCACCCGAATTTTGCGAATGCGTTCCTGCCGGACTTCTTTGCGAACGCGGCGCCTGGCGGCATCAATCCGGCCACGGGCCTGAGCGTAGGCAACTATGCTTTGGGCGCGACGGGCGACGTGGGAATCGGCAATCCATTCCTCGGCAGCGGCGGGCCGCGCGGAATGCAGATCGGCGCAAAGGTATCGTTCTAGGACGGGCGATAGGATCGATCCCGGACGGCGGCCGCGGCGCAACGGCCCGGCCCACCGTTTTCTCTTGTGGCATTCAGGCCGGCGTCTGATAGCCTCTGCTGTCGGCGGCGCGCCCCTCGCCAACCGCTATATCCCCCTGTAACATTCGGCCCCGCTAGCGCGTAGAAACCTATGGAGCGACGGAAATCAAGCGAAGGCATGGGTTCAACGGACTTAGCGGCCGCGCTGTCCAGGGTCCGCGAGGGCGATCCGGACGCTTGGGGCAACCTCTACCGGGAATACGCCCCGGCGATCTACCGGTTCTGCCGGCGGGCGCTGCCCTCGCGTGAGGACGCCGAGGACGCTACGACCGAGATATTCATGAAAGTGCGGCAAAAAATCGGCCAGTTCGACACCTCGAGGCCGTTTACGGCCTGGCTTTACAAAGTGGCTGCGAATCATTGCTGGGACCTGCTCCGGCGGCGGCGTATCCGCCAGGATCTGGAAGTAGGCGAGGTGGAGAACCTTCCGCTCGAGCATCCCGATCCCGGCCAGCTCCAGCGGCTGCTCGAAGAGCACAGCGGCCAGCAAGTTCGCACGGCGCTCGATAAGCTGCCGCCGCGAGCCCGAATGGCTTTGGTAATGCGGTATTACTCCGAAATGACCTACGAAGAGATCGCCGATTCGCTCGGTGTTCGCCGCGCGTTCGTCGGCGTACTTCTACTGCGCGCGCGCCACCAGCTTCGCGACGTCCTCCTGGGGCACCGCGAGATGGCGCGTGGCGCGGCGCAAAATGGATGATGACCATGGCTGAACACTTCGACGAAATGACGTGTTTGCTCTACCTCGAAGGGCAACTCGAAAAAGAGAGGGCGCAGGAATTTTCCGCGCACTCGAGCAACTGCCCCGAATGCCGAAAACTTCTTGGAGCGCTTGAAAACGAAGCACGCTGGCTCCGTGAATCGCTCGAGAGCGGAGACGATAGCGTTCCGGCACATCTTCTGGAGCCGCCCCGGCGCGCGCCGATGCCCTGGGGCTGGCTGATGACGCTCGGTTTCGGTGCGGCCGGACTTTACGGGCTGTGGAGCGGTACGGTCGAGCCGTGGCAGAAGCAATTCACTCAGGCGGGATTCACGCAGGGAAATTTTATGGCCATGATTTTCTTTTCTGGCGCGTTCTGGAAAGGATGGGGCGAAATGCAAAACCTGATCGAGGTGCTGGCGCTGGTGAGTGTGATGGCGGTCATCGCGTATCTTCTGCGACATTCGTGGCGGCGCTGGGCCGCGTTCGGCCTGGTGATGGGCGCACTGGGGCTATCGCTCGCGCTGCCGCCGGCGGCCGTCGCCGGGGAAGCGCATCACGGCGATCCGAACTACACGCTTCCTCCTGGTCAAACGATTAACACGGACCTTTTTGTAGCCGGGCAATCGGTTCGAATCGATGGCGACGTCAACGGTGATGTCTATTGCTGGGCGCAGACGCTGACGATTGACGGCCATGTGACTGGCGACGTTCTCGGCTTCGGACAGGAAATCACTGTCAACGGGCGGGTCGATGGCAACGTGCGCGAATGGAGCCAGGTCCTTACGATCGCCGGCATTGTTGGAAAGAATGTCGCTGCATTCAATCAGAGGCTCGAGGTTGGTCCGAAGGGCCAGGTAATCGGCAGCGTCTCGTCAGTGGGCGGAGAGGTTGAAATCGAGGGACCGGTCGGCCGAGACATCATGGCTCGGGCCGGCTCGCTGGATTTGAACAGCACCGTCGGTGGAAACATTAACGCGCGCAGCCGCGACATCACGGTCGGGTCCGAGGCGAATTTGAAAGGTCAACTGGTCTATCACGGCGATCATGCGCCTCAGATTGATCCGGCAGCTAAGGTCACCGGTCCGGTTCGCGCGGAATACGAGGAGCGCATTCCCGCATACAAGAGAGCGCGAACGTACGTTCATCAAATCCTGAGCTGGGCGATGGCAGTGGTATTCGCGTTGGTGCTGCTGGTGATTTTCCCGGAATTTTTCGGGAGCATTGTACGTACCACCGATCGAGTGTGGCAATCGTGTGGCATTGGCTTGCTCGTTCTGCCGGGCACTATTCTCGCCGTCGTGCTTGCATGCTTGACGTTTGTGGGGCTCGCAGTCGGCGCTACAACTCTGCTGCTCTACATCGTGGCGCTCTACAGCTCGAAAGTGTTTGTGGGCGCGTGGCTTGGCGAGAGGATTCTGGGTGAAGGAACGACCACGGGAGCGATGGCCGGGCGTCTGGCACTGGGACTCTTCCTAATTGACCTGATTCGCCTGATTCCGGTGGCCGGAGGACTCGTTGGTTTCATTGTCGTAGTGTGGGGACTGGGCGCGATTTCGATCACAGTGTACAAGCGGCTGCGGCCTGCGCTCGCGACGGCGCCAGCCGCGTAGACTGTAAAAGTTAACGCCGCAAGCGGGACTAACGGCGACGAGCGGTCGAGCGCCCTCCAGCAGTTGCGAGCTGAAGGTTTGGCGCGCCCTGAACGATCGAGGGCACGTCGGTCGGTGAGCTGGCCTGGTTGGTTATGTTGCTGAAGATGAGCCCCTTCAACGTGAGTGGGGTGCCGGAGGAAATTTCGTTCGTAGTGAAATTCACAAAATTGGTCTGCGTCTCCGCCTCAACGAAGAGCTCGTCAGTCGGAGTCGGCGTAATGCTGGTGAAAAGAGTCGGAAGACCGTCAACGATAAATTCGTTCGTCCCCACGTTCGCCAGTCCGACCTCTGCCGTCCATTGCGACTGACGCAAGATCAGCTCGTCCGTTGAAATTGCGATGGTGCTCGGTAGATTCACCGCGGGCGTCACATTGATCGTGTTCCCCAGCACGAGCACTTCCTGCCCAATCACCAGGTCAGACGTGCTCCCAAACGTAAATCCTGAAGGAACCGTCAAAATGTCGGCGTCGATCAGATAATTCGTCGTGTTCTGAAGCGTGACGGTCGCGGCATTGTCAATGTCGATTCCATTCGTCGCCGGGACCTGGCCGTGGATCACCAGCCCGAACGCCGGCGGAATCGCCGTGGTATTCAGCGAGACGACCGTTCCCTCGAGCATCGGCAAGCCGGAATTGTCCTCAAAGACTATGTTCGTGGCCTGAATGCCGCCGCCACCAACTATATTTGCATCCACCGAGATGATTTGTCCGGATGCGAGGCACGCGAAATTGTTACCCGCGCACAGAGTCGAAGGAAACTCATACAGTGTGCTCGAATTTGTCGTTACCGTGAGGCTTTGGCCTGCCATGGTCGTCAGCGTGAACTGATTCGTGCCGACTGTGGCGACCTGACCGGCAACGGTGTTCAGCGTCAGAAACGCGACATCGCTCGTGACGCTCGGTTGCTGGACGGTCAATCCCGAATCCAGGTTGAACGACAAGTCCGGCTGAAGCGAATCGTTCACGCTGAGCTCCAACTCGAGGGTGTTTGGAGCACCCGCCGTAAGAGTCAGGGAGGGCGACAGCGTCACCGTTGACGTTGTCAGCACCGGCTGGAATTCGCAGATCGTATTCGCTGTGCAGTTCGCAACGCTGCCCGGGCCGTTATAAATCGTCATGTCCGGGTTCGAAAATGTCAGATCGAGGCTGGTGTAATTTCCAGTCGGCACGTTCAGCGTCTCAAGCAAAAAGTTGTCGGTTTGGAGCTGCGTCAATTCGATAGTTTGCGGGCTGCTGATCAAAGAAACGTTGCCCGGCTGCAGCACTGCGCCGGTAAGCGTGATTTGGAACGAAATCACGGTGACGCCGGACGGCTGATTATTCTGCGTGCCCAACGTGAACGGTGCGCTCAAAGTGAGCGTGACGGGCGCCGAACTGCCACCGCCGACGACGCCGACACTGCCGTTCGGATAGGTCCCACACGCGCTCAGGATTACCAGGCCGAACACCACCGCAAACAGAAGGAAGCGTTCCAATCGCATTCAGATTCCCCTCTGTGACAGTGTACTCCCCGCTCGCGTCGGCAAATCGGCGCTTGTCCAGAACGACACTCCGAGCGCGCGTCTGAAAACTGAATCCGCGCCGGGATCGGCATTGGGTCAGATGATGCTCAGCCCGCGGCCCACTTTTTCGAGGATTTCCAGCGCGCGTTCCAGATCGGCACGTTTATGCGTTGCCGTCACGATCGTTCGGAGCCGCGCTTTGCCTTCTGGGACGGTTGGATAGCCAATCGCCGGGGCAAACAGGCCTTCAGCGAAGAGTTGCTTGCCAAAATCGAAGGCTTTTGCGGCGTCGCCCACCAGAATCGGCGTAATCGGCGTTTCGCTCACGCCGGTTTTGAAGCCCAACTTCTTCAGCCGGCGCTTGAAAAATTTCGTGTTGGCCCAAAGCTTCTTCACAAGCTTCGCGCCCGTATCCGAATCCAGCAATTCGAACGCCGCCTGGCACGACGCGACGACGGATGGCGGATGCGACGTTGAGAAAATAAACGGCCGCGCGCGATGATAAAGATAATCAATCAGCTCGCGCGAGCCGCAAACGTAGCCGCCCAGAACGCCGATCGCTTTGCTCAGCGTGCCTACCTGGATATCCACGCGCCCGTGACAATTCAGATGATCGACTGTGCCTCGCCCGTTGTGGCCCAGGACGCCGGATGAATGCGCATCATCCACCATGGTCATGCAGTTGTATTTTTCCGCCAGAGTGCAGAGCGCCGGCAAATCGGCGATGTCACCGTCCATCGAGAACACGCCGTCCGTCACCAGCAGTTTCTTGCCGTTCCAGTTCTCCGTTTCCTTCAGCACGCGCTCGCAGTCATTGAGATCCTTGTGCTTGAAGACCTTGATTGTGGCGCGCGAAAGCCTGCAGCCGTCGATGATCGAGGCGTGATTCAGCTCGTCCGAGACGATCAGGTCGTCTTTGCCGAGGATGGCGGAAACCGTGCCCGCGTTGGCCGTGAACCCGGATTGGAAGACGACGCATGCCTCCGTATTCTTGAATCGCGCGATCTGCTCTTCCAGATCCATGTGAATCTTCATGGTGCCGGCGATGCTGCGGACCGCGCCGGTGCCCACGCCGTATTTTCGGATCGCGTCAATCGCCGCGCGGCGCATCTTGGGGTGCGTGGTCAAGCCCAGATAGTTGTTGGACGCAAGGTTGATGACTTCCTTGCCGTCCACCACGCAGACTGGCTTCTGCTCTCCGTCCAGAACCCGGAGATGTGTGTAAAGGTGCTTCGATTTCAATTCCTCCAACGCTTCGTGGAGATAATTCATTTGAGGACGTGCTGCGGCGGTCGCCATGATTCCTCCCTAAAAATGCGGCGAATCGAAACTTCATTCCAGGTTAACGAGCGCGTTTAACGCGGCGCGCCGTTGGGATAAAACAGGATCTTTTCTGCCTGACCTTTTTCGAGCAGTGAGAATGCTTCGGCGAAGCGGTCGAGCGGAAAGCGCTCGTGGAACAGGGGCTCGAGATTGAGCCGTCCAGATTTGAGCAAGTCAGTCGTTTGGATCCACGTCTCAAACATTTTCCGGCCATAAATGCCGTGAACCGTCGCGCCCTTGAAGATGATGTCCGCGACGAGATCGAATTGAACCGGCTGGGATGTGATGCCAAGCAGCGAAGCGCGCCCGCCGGGACGCAACATCTGAAATCCCTGATGGATGGCCTTGGCGTTGCCGCTCATTTCCAGCAGCACGTCCACTCCCGCGCCATCCGTGGCGGCGCGGACGTGCTCGACCACGTCGACCGCCGCGGGATCGATCGCTTCATCCGCCCCCATTTTCATCGCCAGTTCGCGCCGGCGCGGATTCGTCTCCGATGCAAAAATTGTTGACGCGCCGCACGCTCGCGCGACGGCAATCGCCATCAGCCCAATCGGCCCCGTGCCCGTGACTCCGACGGTCAGCCCGCCAATGGGACCTGAAAGGACGGTGTGCACTGCATTCCCCAGCGGATCGAGAATCGCGGCATAGTGCTCCGGAATCGAGGGATCGACTTTCCAGATATTTCGTTCCGGAATGCGCACGAATTCGGTGAAGCAGCCATCCGCGTCGATGCCAAGAATCTTTACATTTTGGCAGAGATGAGCCTGGCCCATGCGGCAGGGCCGGCAAACTCCGTCGGCGACGTGCATTTCAGCGCTGACGAAATCTCCGGGCTTAACCGTGGTCACTTCGGCGCCGATTTTTTCCACATGGCCGCAAAATTCGTGACCAAACGTGAGCGGCGGGTGAATTCGGGAGGCCGACCAGCGATCCCAATGGTAAATGTGAAGATCGGTTCCGCAAATCGAGGCAGCGCGAACGCGGACAAGCACATCATTCGCGCCGATCTCAGGAACCGGCACGGACTCGACTGTCGCTCCCGGAGCGGGGGCCGGCTTACGCAAGGCTTTCATCGTAGTTGACGCCATTGGGAAGAGCGGTGGCGTGGGCCTTGCCACCGAATTGTCATGCTAGCACATGGAGCGGCAAGGGAAAACTTAGCTCGGCTGCGTGCGCTCACTTCCGCTACAATCTCCGCCGCACACAAGCCCACGCAACCCGCGAATCGCCGGAGGATGCCCGTTTGAGCTTCAGCCAGCGCCTGATGGAAATCCGGGACGGATTCGCGCCCGCTTTCTGGGTCGCCAATTTCACCGAAATCTTCGAACGCATCGCGTATTACGCGACGACCGCCGTCCTCGCCGTCTATCTCAGCGAACAACTGCACTTCTCAAACGAGTTGACGGGCGGGCTCGTCGGAACGTTTGGTTTGGTCGTCTGGTTCTTGCCGATTCTGGGCGGAACGCTTGCGGATCGCTTCGGATTCCGCCGGGCACTGATGTTCGCGTACCTCGTCATGACGGTCGGCTATTTTCTTCTCGGCTCGCTTTCGGCGCCGTGGATGGCGCCGTTGCGCCAGGCGATGACGGACAAATGGCTCGTCCTGGCGATCCTGATGATTCCCGCGCTCGGGCCGGGCGTCGTGAAGCCGTGCGTCGCCGGAACCACTGCTCGAGCTTCTGCCGAGAATGTGCGCTCGATCGGCTACTCGATTTACTACACGCTCGTGAATATCGGCGGCGCGCTCGGTCCGATCATGGCGTATGCCGTGAGAAAACAGCTCGGCCTGGGAATTTCAAGCGTGTTTCGCTTCGCGTCGCTGAGCGTCTTCTTGATGTTCTGGGTGACTTTGTTCTTCTACCATGAGCCCGTGCGGCCGGGCGAGCAGGCGGTGGCAAGCGTCGGTGCAGCCATCAAGAATATGTTTGTGGTGTTGGCGAATTTCCGGTTCGTTCTCTTTTTGTTGATTTTCTCCGGCTTCTTCGTGATTTTTTGGCAGGAATTTATCGCCGTTCCGCTGTTCGTCACGAAATACATCAATCCGGACGCCAATTTCGATCTCATCCTCTCGACCGATTCGATTACCGTCATCTGTTGCCAAATCCTCGTGACGTATCTGACGCGAAAAATGCGCGCGTTCTCGGCGATGACGCTGGGATTTCTGATCACCAGCCTTGCGTGGCTTTTGCTCGCGATTCATCCGTCGGTGCCGATGGTCGTGGTCACGTTGATCGTCGTGGCCATCGGAGAAATCACGCAGGTATCGCGCTACTACGAATATATTTCGCGGCTTGCGCCTTCCGGCCAGCAGGGACTTTACATGGGCTATGCGTTTCTGCCGATCGCCATTGGCTATTTCATCGCCGGTCCTTTTGGCGGCTTTTTGCTGCACCATTACGGAGAAGTCGCTCACCAGCCGCAGAAGATCTGGTATTGGATGACTGGCGTGGGCGTTTTTGCGACGCTCCTGATGTATCTCTACGATTTGATTCTTAAGCCGGCGGCCGCTTCAGACGCAAAATGACCCTGCGAATTCGTCCATTGATAATCGGGGGCGCGATCGTGATTGCTGCGGGAATTCTTGCCGCGCAGACGCGCAAAACTGAAATGAGGCCGGTGGACTCGAAAGAAGCCATCGCGCGCGGCGAGGGCGTTTACAAGGCCCACTGCTCGATTTGTCATTTTGCGGGAAACACCGAAGTGAAAATCGGACCCGGCCTGAAGGGACTCTCGAAGCGCGCGAAATTCGCTGACGGAACGCGGAACGACGCGCAATCCTTGACGCGGCTGATCGAAACCGGCGGGAAGAACATGCCGCCGCTTCGCGCCGAGCTGACCGATGCGCAAGTCCGCGATTTGTTGGCATACCTGAGAACGCTCTGAACTACTCGCCGCGCGGCTAGGCGACGAGCGCCAGCGCTTCGTTTGTGGAGATCAGGTCGGCGCCCAAGGCCTTCAGTTCGTCGAGCGTGCGCGTGCCGGCCGAGCGGTCCAGTGTCTCAATCGCATCTTTCACCACCGAAACGCGATGCCCGCGCTGCAGCAGTCCCTTCGCGGCAAGCCCCACGCAATATTCCGTCACCACGCCGAAGACAACGTAGTGGACGTTGCCGAGCTGCTCGACAAGAATGTTCGTCTGCGGATTCGTGAAGACGTCGAGCGCCTGCTTCTCGAAAACAACCTGCCGGCGCGAATCGAGATCTCGCGGCCAATCGAATTTTTCCGCGCTCGGAACCCGCAGCGCATTTTCCGTCAATCCTTCGGGAACGATTCGCGCGCCCGGCGTGTCGCGAATGCAGTGCGGTCCAAACGTCTTGAACTCGAGATCATCCGGCGAATGATGGCACGCGCTCGAAACCAGAAAAACGCGCCCGGAGCGCGCCGCGTCTACAAGCCGCTTCAAATTCGGAAGGGTCTTCTCCGCACCCGGAACATACAGCGCGCCGCCGGGCAACATGAAATCCGCCTGCGTATCGACTTCCCAGAACACAATGCGCTGTTCAGGCATCTCGCAATCCTACGGCCGGCGCATTATTTCTTGCTCGCGCGGCGCACGCTGCGCTTCACGGTTTCGAGGAGCGATTTAAGCCTCGCGCTGTAGCGAACCGGGTATTCGACGTCCCTTCGCAATTGGCGGTAGCGTTCCGGCAGGCGCGCGAGGCTCTTCAGGCAGCGGTCGCGCGCTTCGAGCGTCGTCTCTGTCTTTGCCACGCGCTTTCCGTCCTTCATCACCGGCACGAGCAGCGGCTCGGCTCTTCGCAACGGCTCTTCGCTCAATCCGATTTCGTCTCCCGAATATTCGCCCGAAGAATCCAACGAGCGAAACACTTGCTTCGATCCCGGATAAGTCACCTTCGCTTGCGCGAGTTTCGCGGCGCCGCGCACGTTTCCATCTCGCTCGACTTCGACGAGCTTGTAGACGAGGCTCAGATGCGGCGCGTCGCCGGGCGTTGCGAGCGCGGTGCCCACTCCAAACGCGTCAATCGCCGCGCCTGCCTTCAGAAGCGCCGCGATTTTGTCCTCGTCCAGATCACCGGACGCAAAAATCTTCACGTCATTCCAGCCCGCACGCGCGAGCTCGCGCCGGATCCATCGGCTGTCTTTCACCAGATCGCCGCTATCGAGGCGAACTCCCGCGGGCTTGCGTCCCATCGCAAGGATTTCGCGGAGCGCTGTGTGCACGTCGTACGTGTCGAGCAGAAGCACGGCGTGATCGGGAAACGCGTCGAGGAAATGCCCGAACGCCAGCGATTCATCTTCGTGCGCCATCACCCAGGAGTGCGCCTGCGTGCCGTAGGTGTCCATGCCGAATCGCTGGCCCGCGAGAACGTTGGACGTGCCCTGGCATCCGCCAATCGACGCCGCGCGCGCTGCGAGAAGACTGGCTTGCGCCCCGTGCGCGCGTCGCGCGCCGAATTCCACCACCGGGCGGCCTTGCGCCGCGGTTACCACGCGCGCCGCTTTACTGGCAATCATCGTCTGAAAGCTGATTGTCGCGAGCAAATACGTTTCCATGATTTGCCCTTCGATGATCGGCGCGGACACGCGGAGAATCGGCTCGCCGGCAAACGCGAGCGTGCCCTCCGGCATCGCCCAAACATCGCCAGTGAATCGAAATGTGGCCAGGTATTCGAAAAATTCGCCGCGGATATTCCGGAACACGGGATGGCGGCGGAGAAAATCGATTTCAGCGGACGTGAAATTGACGTGCTCGAGAAAACTGAGACATTGTTCGAGGCCTGCCGCCACCAGATAATTTCGACGGTGCGGCAGATTGCGGACGAAGAGTTCAAACGTCGCGCGCGCGTCGAAGCCGGTCTGCAGGTATCCCGCGGCCATCGTCAGCTCGTACAGATCGGTCAAAAGACCGGAATGTTCGCGGGTGGTGAGTTCTGGCTCCATACACGTTTGCGTCTGCGCCATTGTTCGATCAACCTCGATCGCGCCGGATCGTCAATCCTCCGTCCACAACGAGCACTTGCCCCGTCATATATTGCCCTGGCTCGAGAAAAAACCGCACTGCGCGCGCCACATCTTCGGGCTTTCCAAACCGCGCAATCGCGCCACTCGAGACGTAGCGATCGTACTTGCCTGACTTCACGCTCGCTTCGGCCATCCCAGTGACGGTTGCGCCAGGCGCAACGATGTTCACATTGACCTTGTTCCATTGCTGAGCGAGCACGCGCGCTGCATGCACGAGCGCTGCCTTCGGCGCTGCGTACGCCACACTCGATGGAAAGAGCGCTGCCGCTTGCATCGTCGCCACCATCACGAGATTTCCGCCGTCAGCCGAAGACTCCATCGCCGCGCCAAGATCCTTGGCCAGCAGCAATGGTCCTGTGAAATTCGATTCAAACGAAGCCGCAATCGCTTCACGACTGAGCGAATCGAACGCGACTCGCGCGGGATCGCCCGGAAAATTCGCCGCTCCAGAGAGCGGCTGGCCCGCCCGTTTCACGGCATCGATGAATCCGCCGCGCACGGCCGGGTCCAATATATCGCCGGCGACGAATTCCAGCTTTGCGCCGTATTGTTCCTCCATCGCGCGCCCAAATTCCTCGGCGCGTTGCCGGTTCGCGCGGTAGCCGGCGATGATGCGCGCGCCCTCCCGCGCCAGCAGCGCCACCAGCGCGCTCCCGAGGCCTCCGGTGCCTCCCGCCACCACGACAGTGCGGCCCGCCAGCGTTTTTTCTGGGAAATCATAGTGATACTGGCGGTATCGCTCGGCAAGAGACTCGTCCCAATATGCTGGAGGCATGGCTTTCTGAGGCTCGCTCGGCGTCAGCAGTCGATGGATTAACTCAGTTCGTCGCTTGAGACTAGTTCGAGATCACCCGGTTACGCGTTCGCGGCCGTTTCTTGCGCTAAAGACGAAACCCCCAAGCTGGGTGGTCCCGCAACGCGGGGCGCGCCATGCCTTGGGGGTTCGTCTCGAAATCTCAGCGCCGGGTGGACCCTACTTCAGTACGGCGTCTTTGAAAGCCTTGGATGCGCGCAGCCGGACCACGGTCTTGGCCTTAATTTTGATCGCTTCGCCGGTAGCTGGGTTTCTTCCCATACGCGCCTTGCGATGAGCCTTCACTGCTCGTCCCAAACCAGGGATTACGAATTTGCCGGCGCCCTTCGTTTCTTTGACCGCGAGTTTGAAAAACTCATCAAAAAAAGTTGCCGCGGTCTTCTTGGGTATCGAGACCTTTTCGGCCATGTGTGCAACGATCTTGGACTTGCTCAGCGGATTTGCCATCGAATTCCAGTTTCCTCCTCAAAGGTAGGATTTCACGATCCCGGCGCTGCCGAGATTCGGAAGGCACTATAGCCGCTGACCTTTGATTCCGCAAGCGGAAACGCGAAAAAAAGCCCGGAAATACGCGATTTTCAGAACGTGGCCGGATTCGGCACAGCGCAATCTTACACGCGCGCCAGATGATCGTAGAGAAGTGCGATGGATTTGATTCCGCCGAAGTAGTTCTCGAGCGAGATGTGTTCGTCCGGCGCATGCGCGTTTTCGTCGGGCAATCCAAAGCCGATGAGCACGCATGGCACCTTGAACCAGTCATGAATCTGCGTGACCAGCGGAATCGATCCGCCTTCGCGGATGAAGACCGCTTTCTTCCCGAATCCCTGCTCCAGCGCTTTGATGGCCGTTTCGAAAATCGGATGGTGATAAGGCGCGACCCACGGCTTGCCCGTGCTCAGAACCTGGAAATCGCATTTCACCGTTTTCGGCAGGAGTTTTCGGACGTACTTCTCGACGAGCTTCGCGATTTTTGCAGGATCCTGATCCGGCACCAGCCGCGACGACAACTTGGCATAGGCGACCGAAGGAATCACGGTCTTCGATCCTTCGCCCATGTATCCGCCCCAAATACCGTTGGGTTCGAGCGTGGGCCGCGTCCAAATCTGCTCCACGATCGAATAGCCTTTCTCTCCGCAAAGACCCGGCGCGCCCACGGTTCTGCGAAAATCCTTCTCTTTCCACGGCAAAGAAAGCAGCGCCTTGCGCTCCGTGCGCGAAATTTCCACCACGTCATCGTAGAAACCGGGAACCGTCACGCGAAAATTCTTGTCGTGGAGTCTCGCGATCATTTCCGCCAGAATCGTGATTGGGTTCGGCACCGCGCCGCCAAACGCGCCGGAATGCAAATCCTGCGCCGGGCCGGTGATTTCCACTTGGTAATAATTCAATCCGCGCAGTCCATAGGTGATCGACGGAACGCCTTTCGCCAGCATGCTCGTATCCGATACCACGAGTGCGTCCGCCTTCAGCCTCTGCCGGTTCTTCGCCATGAAGTCCCACAGGCTCACGCTTCCGACTTCCTCTTCGCCTTCAATGATGCATTTGACGTTCAGCGGAAGTTTTCCTTCGGTTTTGTAGATAGCTTCGAGCGCTTTCAGATGGATGTGGACTTGGCCCTTATCGTCCGCGGTGCCGCGCCCGAAAAGATTGCCGTTGCGCACGGCCGGCTCGAATGCCGGTGAGGTCCAGAGGTTGAGCGGCTCGGCGGGCTGGACGTCGTAGTGACCGTAGATCAAGATCGTCGGCTTTCCCGGCTGCGGCTCCGACTCGGCGTAAACGACCGGGTGTAACTTCGTCGCGCAAATCTCGACCTTCGTCATCCCCGCGGCGCGCAGCTTGTCGGCCACCCACTGCGCCGCCTTTTCGATATCTTTTTTGTATTCGGATTTTGTGCTGACACTGGGGATTCGAAGAAATTCCTTCAACTCTTCGAGGTACTGGTCGCGATTTTGCTCGATGTAGTCGATCAGATTCATCAAGAGGCCCCCGGGCTCGAAGAATCACCGTTCGCATAGCAATGAAATTGTTGAATACAAAGGTTATAACGCAAGTACATCATTGTATGAAAGCCTCCGCAATGCGGCAAGCGGAATACTCGACGTTTTGGGCACGCGCGCAGAAAGGTTAGTTGACCCGTAAACGGGCTCGCGTCACTATGGGCTCGTGACCACAGAAGTCTCCACCACGTCGAGCCGTCGCAGCACTCGCGTGTTTACCCGCATCCCCGTGCGGGCTGCCGGCAAGCGCACCGACGGCAAAAAGTTCCGCGAGAACAGCCAGACCATCGTCGTCAACGCGCACGGCGGGCTCATCTATCTCCAGGAAGCGCTCGAGCTTGGCGCCGATATCGTTCTCATCAATCCGGTGACGGAAGAAGAGCAGGAATGCCGCGTGGTTTATGTCGGCGATGTTTCTGAGAAAGGCCACCGGATCGGCATCGAATTTAATTCTCCGGCGCCGCATTTTTGGGGCGTCGATTTCACTCCCGGCGATTGGTCCGGACGCGCCTCCGACGTACCTCTTCGCTAACCCCGCAGTTTTCCGGTCGGCTTGTTTCAATTCCTTGAAATTTGGACGCGGGAATGGAATTCATTCAACGGGGTCAAAGCGCGTTGGGCGATGTGGCGCGAATCGTCGCGGGATTGCGCCGCCGCAGCAGCCAATCTCCGGCGCGCCACGCGAGCAGCACGAACACAATTGCGCCATAAAGCAGAGGCAGGCGCACATCCGACTTGACCAGCCAGTAATAGTGAATCACGGCCAGAATCGCGGTGATGTAGATTGCCCGGTGAATCATCCGCCATCGCCGCCCGCCCAGCCTGCGAATCCATCCGGCAGTTGACGTCACTGCCATCGGAATCATCAACAGCAGCGCGGCCATTCCCACGGTGATGAACCGGCGCTTCTCGATGTCCTTCCACATCTCCGTAAAATCGAAAAACTTGTCGATCCCGATCCAGATCGAAAAATGCAGGCACGCGTAGAAAAACGCAAAGAGTCCCAGCATCCTCCGGAAGCGAATCAGCTCGGGAATTTTCAACGTTTTGCGAAGCGGAGTGATCGCCAGCGTCAATACGATGAACCGAATGGTCCAGTCGCCGGTCGCATGCGTCAGAAATTCAATCGGATTTGCGCCGAGTTGATGATTGAGCGCGCGATAAACCAGCGCCCCGAGCGGGACGAGACACACGAGGAAGACAGCGGCTTTTGTCCATTTATTCGTTAGGAAGGAGCTCACGCGAGCGGCTCAGTAATACTTTTTCAGGTCCATGCCGCTATACAGGCTCGCCACCTGATCGCCATAGCCGTTGAACATCAGCGTCGGGCGCCGGAAAAATTCTCCGAGGCGGCGTTCCTTCGCCTGGCTCCATCGCGGGTGATCGACGTTGGGATTCACGTTCGAGTAAAAGCCGTATTCGTGGGCATTCGCCATGTTCCATGTCGTCGGCGGTTCGCTTTTCACGAATTTGATTTTCACCAGCGATTTGATGCTCTTGAACCCGTACTTCCACGGAATCACCATGCGCACCGGCGCGCCATCCTGATTCGGCAACGTCTCGCCATACATCCCCACGCAAAGAAGCGTCAGCGGGTTCATCGCTTCATCAATTCTCAATCCCTCGACATATGGAAAATCAATTCCGGCCCACCGGCCTTGCGACATTTGCGTATTGTCGTAATAGCTCTGGAACGCCACGTAGTGCGCGCTCGGGCCCGGCTCTACAAGATTCGCAAGCGCGCTGAACGAATAGCCGATCCACGGCACGACAATCGACCACGCTTCCACGCAGCGATGACGGTAAATTCGCTCTTCGAGCGGCGCAAGCTTCATCAATTCGTCCATCGTAAATTTGCGCGGCTTTTTCACTTCACCTTCCACCGAAACCGACCAAGGTGAAGTCTTGAAGTTCACCGCGTTCCGCGCGGGATCTGTCTTGTCCGTGCCGAACTCGTAGTAATTGTTGTAGTGCGTGACGTCGTCGTAGGAAGTCGTCGGCTCCGTCGTGCTGAACGGGCTCTTCGCCGCCACGCTCAGCTTGCTCCCCGCATACGCCGTGCGCGAGGGCATCATCATTTCGAGCACGGCATGTTTCGCGATCAGTGCCGCGCCCGCTGCCGACATGCCGATGAGGAATTGCCGCCGGTCGAGAAACGACTTCGGCGTCACATCCTTGTAAGTCAAATCCTGCGCTCGCTTTATGAGCATTCTGTCCTCTCCAGCCGCCAATCTCCCTACCCTATCGTACGCATTTTCACGGAGATTGGATGCCTGAATGCCGCCAAAAAATGCTCATGCGTCGCAACCGTCAGCGGCCAATTCTGCGCCGCCACCAATGCCTGGTCGCCTCGCCAATCTTCGCGTCCGGACAGATCCAGCCTCGCATGAAAGTCCGGAGTTTGGCGTATGATACGGCGCGAAGGATATGACTCTCGCCGCGGGAACCAAACTCGGATCCTACGAAATCGTCGCGCAAATCGGCGCGGGCGGAATGGGCGAAGTCTATCGCGCGCGGGATGCAAAGCTCGCTCGCGACGTCGCCATCAAGGTCCTCCCGAGTTCATTCGCCAACGATCCCGAGCGGTTGCGCCGTTTCGAGCAGGAAGCTCGCGCCGCGGGCCAGCTCAATCATCCCAACATTCTGACCGTGCACGATTTCGGCATGCATGCTGGCGCGCCCTACGTCGTCTCCGAGTTGCTCGAGGGCGAAACGCTGCGCGACCGCTTGTCGGCGCACGGCCGCATTGCGCGAACGGGTTCCACGATCTCGCCGAGCGGCAGCGGAGGAACGCCCGCTGCGCCCGGCGACGAGCGTGCTCTCGCCCCGCGCAAGGCACTCGAAATCGCGACTCAGATCGCGAGCGGGCTCGCGGCGGCCCACGACAAAGGCATCGTCCATCGCGATCTGAAGCCCGAGAATATTTTTCTCACTCGCGACGGCCGCGTGAAGATTTTGGATTTTGGCCTCGCCAAGCTCACCGCGCCCGCTCAAAGCCAGGATTCCGATAAAACCCAGACCGAGGTGTCTCCTCGCGAGAACGCTTTTTCCGGCGTTGTGCTCGGCACTGCGGGATACATGTCGCCGGAGCAGGTTCGCGGCGAGCCCATCGACAGCCGCTCCGACATTTTTTCGTTCGGCGCCGTGCTCTACGAGATGCTCGCGGGCAAGCGCGCGTTCCGGCGCGATACGAGCGTTGAAACCATGTCCGCCATCCTGAAGGAGGAGCCGCCGGAGTTGGCTGCGGAAAACGCGCAGATTTCGCCGGCGCTGACGCGCGTCGTCAATCACTGCCTGGAAAAAAATCGTGAGCAACGATTCCAATCTGCGCGCGATTTGGGATTCGATCTCGAGGCGCTTTCGAGTTTATCCGGCACGAGCGCGGCGGCGGGCGCCATGCCGGCAGGTTCGCCATCGAAGAGACGCCTGCTCTTCGCGGCTATCGGAACCGCCGGCCTCTTGCTGGCATGCATCGCGGCGTATTTCTTTGGACGATCCTCTGCAACGCGAACGGCGCCGGATTTTCAGCGGCTGACCTTCCGCCGAGGCACGGTAACGTCGGCGCGATTCGCGCCCGACGGACAAACCGTGCTTTACACCGCGACCTGGCAGGGCGGCCCATTCGAGACTTTCTCGGCCCGCCCAGACAGTCCTGAATCGCGGTCGCTCGGCCTCCCGGAGAGCACGCAGATCCAATCCATCTCAACAACGGGCGAAATGGCCGTTCTGCTGAACTACGGCCCGAGTGGGCCATTTCAATTCGCGGGAACGCTGGCCCAGGCGCCTCTGGCCGGCGGCGCGCCGCGTGAATTATTGAAGGGCGTTGAATGGGCTGAATGGTCTCCCGACGGGAAGAGCCTCGCGGTGGCGCACTTCACGAAAAGCGGAGAGCACTTGGAATTCCCCATCGGCAAGGTGTTGTACGAAACGACGGGATGGATCGGTGAACCGCGGATTTCGCCGAAGGGAGATCGGATCGCATTCATCGATCACCCGGACTATGGCGACAACGGAGGCGTGGTTGCCACTGTAGATCTGGCGGGCAAAAAAGCGAATCTCACAAGTGGTTGGAGCGGCATAGAAGGGCTGGCATGGTCGCCATCCGGCAGTGAAATCTGGTTCACGGCAAGTAAGTCAGGTGCTAATCAGGAAATTTACGCTGTGACGCCCTCGGGCAAGCTCCGCACAATTGAACGTGCCGCCGGCTCGGTGCGTCTACTCGATGTGGCTCGAGATGGCCGCGTCCTTGTGGGACTGGAAGTCCAGCGTCTTGTGATGATGGTGCACACGCCGGGTAGCGCCGAAGATCGCGACTTGAGCTGGCTCGATTGGCCGCTGCCTTCCGACATTTCGTCCGACGGCAAAATGATCGCGTTTACCGAGTCCGGAGAAGGCGGCGGCGCCGATTATTCCGTTTACACCCGAAAGATGGACGGATCGCCCGCCGTGAGGCTCGGGGAAGGTTTTGTGAACTCCATTTCGCCCGACGGGCAGTGGATCCTTTCGACTCACCCACACGAGAGTCCGTCGCAAATCTATCTGCTCCCGACCGGAGCGGGGGAGCCGAAGCAGTTGACCCACGACTCAATGGAGCACACTAGCGCGGATTGGCTGCCGGACGGGAAGCACATCGTTTACGGAGCGGGACTTCCCAATCATCCGGGCCGCCTGTATGTTGCATCTCTCGAAGGCAACGACGCGCGCGCGATAAGCCCTGAAGGCGTCTTACCGGCCCAGGATCCCGTTTCTCCCGACGGAAAGTTCGTGCTCGCTCGCGATGCCGAGCGCAAGTATATGATGTATCCGGTGGATGGAGGCGAGCCGCGCCCTGTCGCGAAGCCACAAGCGGAACATGTCGGCCGCGCTGTGAACTGGAGCGAAGACGGACGAGCGATCCTAACGTACCAGACTGCGCCGCCCTACAATATCTATCGAGTGGACATTACTTCAGGAAAGTCAGACGTCATCGGCAAGGTATCGGTTCCCGATCCGACCGGCGTCAAGGGGCTTGCAAATTTCGTCATTTCCCGCGATGGCAAGACATACTGTTACAGCATCTTCCAGCAGCTCAGCGATCTGTATCTCGTCCATGATATGAAGTAGCCCTCTTCGACGTCCGCTCCGAAAAACTTCCGTATTCCTAATTTCGCCACCAACTTCGAGTCAAGGCGCGCGCAACTACTTTGCGCCACTCTCCTCGCTCGCCGCTGCTGCCGGAGCGAACTCTTTCAACCGCGCGACTTCTTCCTGAACTTTGGTCCACTCTTTTGCGTTTTTCTTGATCGCGTACGGCGCGTCCGGATGCCCGAAAAAATCAATCAGTTCCGCTCTCAGTCCGGGCGAAACGCCGCTGAAGCTCTGTTTTGCCAGGGCGTCGAGCAATTGGGCTTGCGTCTCGTCGTTCAACCAATACTCGCCGGGGGCGCTCGTCGCGCCCGTGTCGAAGTTGTCGTTCGGCAAATCAAGATTGCCGGCGGGGATATCTTTGAGCATTGCGCGATAGCGATCCAGCGCGGTGTTAAAACTCGCTTCGAACATAGTTTGCGTTTGCGCTGTTGGCGCAGGGAGTTGAAGGAACTTGAGCGGGCCGATTTTTGGAACGATCTTCGCGATGAAAGCGAGGATTCTCTCCCCCAGAGTGGGCGGCTGGTAAACCTTTCCCCATCGTTTTTGATAACTGGCGCGAGAGATATTAAACAGAAACTGCTTTTTCGTCACGCCAGGCTCGTCAGCCACAATCTGCTTCTTCTCGAGACTCCAGGCGATGCGAGTCGCCTTGGGAATGAGCCGGCTGACGTCATAACGATAAGATCCGAGCACTTTGTCTTCGTCGTGCAGGACGGTTTTCAGATCAAGACCGTAAGTTTCCTGAAAAGCTTGTTCCAGTAACGGGGCTGACACATTAAAGCCGATAAAATCGCGGTAGCTATCGGGCGCGTAGCGTCCGCGCGCCACCTCCAGCACGTCGAATCCAAATTCCGTTTTGATATGCGCGAGCGGATTTTGTTCGTAGGTAATCACATCTCCATACTTCTTCCCCAATTTCGGATACAGCAACGGCACGGCGCGATTCACGCCGATCCGGTGGCCTTCATTGTCTGCAACGTAGTGCGCCAGGGCGCCGAGCGCGAAGGCATAGCCATCGAGATCCTTCGAATCGTGCAGCAGCGCGACGATGAAGTCTCCGCTTCGGACGTAGTGCGTCAGGTCGCTGAAGAAATGGCTTCCATGCGGGTAATAGCCGATGTCCTGAATAATCGCGCCACCGTAGGCATAGCCGTGTGCTTCTGCGAGCTGATCTTTTGTGGCATCGGGAAAGCGCGCGAGGAGCAGCGGGCGAATGCTATCCGTCCATGCGCTATCAATGATGGCTTCATGCGAAAGCGGAGCGTAGGCCGCGATCTCGATTGGGCACGCGGCTGCCAGCAGAAGCACCAGCGCCAGCGCGCGGCATCGCGCAAGGTACATGCGACTCTCGTTGCGCCGGATTCTATGCAACGTAGGTCATCCCGTTTTGATCGTAGCGCACAGCAGCAGCCGATGCGCGATGAGGCTCGCGGCACATCCGCCCATTCGATAACTATGGGGGGCAGGCGGGTTCTACGATCCTCGCGTGGAGACGCGAGAGAGACATAAACCGGCTCGGTTGACGTCCTTGGCGCCGGTACCCCGCGGCACGATCAAATTCACGCCGCTGGCAAATTCACAGCTCATCCACTCGGTTGACGCTGCGCGACTGCGCGCCCTATAGTGGCTGATTCATGCTCGCATTCGTGGCCATCAAGACGACCTGTAAATGCCAAAAATCGATCGAAGAGCTGCGGCCGAAACCGTAATCGCGCACTGCCGAAAGCTCGCCACGTTTAGCGAGCAGCCGGGCTGCACGACACGGACGTTTCTTTCTTCGCCGATGCGCGATTGCCATCAGGAAATCGCTGGATGGCTCAAGCCACTCGGAGCGGAAATCAAGATCGACGCCGCCGGAAATTTTCGCGCGTTTTATGAGGCGAAGGAAAGCAACGCGCCGCAACTCCTGATCGGCTCGCATCTCGACACGGTTCCCGATGCGGGATGCTTTGATGGCATTCTCGGCGTGGTTCTCGGTGCCGCGCTGCTCGAATCACTCCACGGCGAACGGCTTCCTTTTGGAATCGAGATCGTAGGCTTCTCCGAAGAGGAGGGAGTCCGTTTCGGCGTGCCCTTCATCGGCAGCCGCGCCCTCGTTGGCAGGCTCGATGAGGAATTACTGGCGCGCAAGGACGAGCGCGGAATCAGCGTGCGCGCAGCCATCGAAAATTTCGGATTGAATCCGAGCGAGATTCCCGATGCTCGCTTGAAAGGCGAAATTCTCGGCTACCTCGAATTTCACATCGAGCAAGGCCCGGTGCTCGATGAACTCGGCCTTCCGCTCGCTGCCGTGGAAGCAATCGCCGGCCAGAACAAGCTCGAAGTGACGTTTCTGGGCCGCGCAAACCACGCCGGCACCACGCCGATGCATCTGCGGTGCGATGCAATTGCATGCGCGGCGGAATGGATCGCCGCTGTCGAGCGGGAAGGCCAGCTCATACCAGGGCTGGTGGCCACCGTCGGCAAAATTGATGCAAAGCCGGGTGCAACCAATGTGATCGCCGGGGAAGCGCGGCTCACGCTCGATGTGCGCCATCGCCACGATGACGTTCGAGTCCGCGCCGTTGAAACCTTGATTCAACGCGCCGAAGATATCGCGGCGCGGCGCGGCCTTTCCGTGCTGCGCGGCCCGCAATCGAGCCAGCCGGCCATGCCGATGGATTCTCATCTTGTCCGCGACGTCGAAGAAGCAATTCGACAGGCTCGATGCGAGCCGCATCGCATGGTGAGCGGCGCGGGCCATGATGCTATGATCCTGGCCGAAAAAATTCCGGCGGCGATGATTTTTTTGCGATCGCCTCTCGGCATCAGCCACAGCCCGGAGGAATCCGTGAAGGTTGAGGACGTGGAGAAAGCAATCGAAGCAGGATTGCAGCTTTTCGATCTTCTGCGGTCATCGCCCGAACTCCAAAAAAAGCGAGTCATCCGTGCATAACCTCGGACAAACCCGAAGTTCCCGGCGCTCCGATCACTTTCTGCTGACGCCCGATACGTTTGTGCGCACCGCGTTGCCCGGAATGACGAAGTGTATGGCCGTCGTTCACTGTGGGCCGGCGATGGGCGCGGCGTTCACGCAGTACACCGCCGAATTTGAATCCGGCGGCGAACTCGGCCACACCGAAGCGCAACGTTTCGTCTACGTGCTCGAAGGAAACGTCAAAATCGAAACCAAAGGCAAAAAGGCCGAACTGGGCGTCCGCGGATACGCATTTTTTCCGCAAGAATTGGAGCATCGCATCTCCGCCGCGCACGCCGGCCGCATTGCCGTTTTCGAAAAATCGTATCAACCCGTCGAATCTGTCAAGCCGCCGGCGCTGATCGTTTCGTCGGAGGACGCGATCGAGTCGCATCCGCTCAACGATGATCCGGATTTGCAAGTGAAATGCCTGCTTCCGGATGACATGAAATTCGATTTTGCAGTGAACACGATGGTCTACCAGCCGGGCGCCGGCCTCAGCATGGTCGAAATGCACGTCATGGAACATGGATTGCTCATGCTCGAAGGCGGCGGCATCTACCGTCTCGGCGATTCCTGGTATCCGGTCACCGCCGGCGATTTCATCTGGATGGCCCCGTGGTGCCCTCAGTGGTTTGGCGCGATCGGCAAAGTGCCCGCCAAATATCTCATCTACAAAGACTGGAACCGGCATCCACTCGCAACCAAGCCGCGATGAAGCTTGAAATCGACTCCGCGCGGCTCCAATCTGAAATTAACGCGCTCGCTCTGATTTCGGAGGCCGAGCCGCCAGTCGTTACGCGGATCGTTTTCACGCCGGCGGACATGCGCGCGCGCGCATGGCTGATCGAGCGCTGCGAAGCCGCGGGCCTCGCCGTTCGACGCGACGCCGTCGGAAACACGTTCGCACGCTGGAAGGGCTCCGAATCCGAAGCGCCCGTCGTCGGCACCGGCTCACACATTGACGCGATTCCCAATGCCGGGAAATACGATGGCGTCGTGGGAGTTCTCGGCGGGCTCGAAGCGATTCGCGCATTGCAACGCGCTGGATTTCAGCCGAAAAACTCGATCGAGCTCCTGATGTTTACGTCCGAAGAGCCCACGCGTTTCGGGATCGGATGCATCGGCAGCAGGCTGCTTTCGGGCACGCTTTCGGCGGAAAATACTAGGAAGCTCACTGACAAAGACGATGAATCGCTCGACGCCGTTCGCCGCGGCGCAGGATTCGGCGGAGAACTCGGCGAAGTCAAACTTCCGAGCGGGTATTACCGAGCATTCGTGGAATTGCATATCGAGCAAGGCCCTCTGCTCGAACGGGAGCATGTTCCGCTGGGCATCGTCACGAAAATTGCAGCGCCTGCCAGCGCGCGCATCTCGATCGAAGGAGCGGGCGGGCACGCGGGCGGCATGCTGATGCCGGACCGCCGCGACGCGCTGTGCGCGGCTTCCGAGCTGATTTTGGCGATCGAGAATGCCGCGCGGACCAGCGGCTCCGCCGATACCGTGGCGACCGTCGGCATGTGCGACGTTTTCCCCGGCGCGATCAACAGCATTCCAAGCCGCGTTCGGATCAGTCTCGATGTACGCGACACCAGCCTCGCGCGCCGCGACGCTGTGATGCGCGCGATCGATTCCGCGTCGAAGCAAATCGCGGAACGCAGAAAAGTCTCGGTGCAGATCGAGATGCTGAACGCCGACGCGCCTGCCGACTGCGCCCCGCTGGTAATCGACGCGCTATCCGCTTCATGCCGCAAGCACGGCGAAAAATTTCAAATGATGGTCAGCCGGGCGTACCACGATTCTCTCTTCATCGCTCGAATTGCGCCGGTCGCAATGCTCTTCATCCCGTGCCGCAATGGCTATAGCCATCGGCCGGATGAATACGCATCCATCGAAGATATTGCTCGCGGAACGTTGGTGCTCGCCGAAGCCCTCGCGGGCTTGTCCGCATAAACCGGCGTCGCGAAGCCGACGATCCTTAAGGCTGTCATTCCAGCAAATCCAAATTCAAAGCCAATCGCTGTGATGTAGACTCATTCGCCGTTGTACAAAATCGCTTTCCGTTCATTGCCGCGGAGTTCAGGGCGAGGAGAGATGAAGAAACTCGGGATTGCCGCGATACTCTTGGCTTCGCTTCTGTTTTCGCTGTCGCCGGCAGCGCAGGAAAAAAATAAGATCAAGGTCATCGCGGACCAGGATAGCGGCGGGCCGCAGGGAACGAATTTCTTATCCTTGCTCCTGCTGCTGCGCGCGCCGCAGGTGGACCTGCTGGGAATCACTACGGTGACCGGCGATCAGTGGGTTGACGAGGCAACAATATTCGCGCTGTGGGCGACAGAATTGACCGGGAGAACTGATGTTCCCGTGATCAAGGGCGCGGAACAGCCTTTGGTGAACACGAAGCGCGAGCGCGAATTGCTCGGCAAGCTCTACGTTCCGAACGCGAATTGGCAAGGCGCCTTCAACCCCGACGCTCCCGATCCCACAGTCACGTGGCCTCCGCCGGGAGGATTTCCAAAGATCAAGCCGAAACCTGGCCGCGCTGCCGATTTTATTATTGACGCGATTCGCGCGAATCCGCATGAGGCCGTGCTCTACTGCGCCGGGCCGCTTACCAATATCGCGCTCGCCGTGCGAATGGATCCCGGCATCGTTCCGCTGACCAAGGCGATTTACATCATGGGCGGGAGCCGCCGAGGTGGATCGGAGCTGAACTGGTGGTGGGATCCTGAAGCCGCCGCGATTGTCATGCGCGAGCCGTGGAACGAGATTGTAGTTAGCCCCGTGGAAGCAGGCTTCCAGGTGACCTCGAGCAAACAGCTCATGCAGCGCGTCGTGGACGCAGGGGGCCCACTCGCCAAGCACGTGAAAGAGCTTTACATCGATTATCAGCCCCCCAATGGCACTTCGCTCTGGTCTCCGATGTGGGATGAGCTTCTCGTGGCCTCTATGATCGACCCTTCAGTGATCACGGAATGGCAGACGTTGTATCTGGACGTAGACATCGAGCACGGACCGAAGTACGGCGATACGGTTGTGTGGAAACAGCCGTCCGGCATTCCGACATTTTCTCTTCCTTACAGTGGGCCGGGAGGACCGGATCCCGAGAGGTGGGCGGATCGGTTGAAGCCGCCAACACAGCTTCACCCGGCTCGCGTGCAAGAACGTGTGGACGTGGAGAAATTCGAAAACATCTTCGTGAATCTGATGAGTCACTGAAGCCGGCTGATCTGAACGGCCGCACGGGAATATTCCGGCACATCCTTTTCGAACAGGTCCTTCTGCGCCATTCGAGCGGTCACCCTGGGACGGCTTCCGCATCTCATGAGTAGCGGCGCACTGCCGGAATTACGCGACGCCGCAAGCAGCAGCCGTGGGAGGAATCATGATGATGCGGGAAAAAACGATGGCCTTGGCGTCTTCGGCGCCATTGGGGATCGGCGGTGCAGCGTGAAATCCGTTGCGGCTGTGTTCACTTCTCGAGCTGATGCTGAGCGCGGCGCTGCCGCGGTCCATACCGAGGGAGTTCCGAAAGACAGAATCAGCCTTCTTACTCCGCATTCGACGGCGCAAGTGCTTGAGAAAGTTCCCGTAACAGACGCGGAGCAGCCAGGAATTGGGACGGCATTGGGCGCCGCAGTCGGCGGCTCCGTCGGTATTGCCGGAGGCTTCTGGCTGGGTGCCATACTCACCACGGTTTTCCTGCCGGGTGTCGGCGCGATTGCCGCGCTTGGCGCTATCGGTGCAACGATCCTCGGCGCACTGGGCGCTGTCGGTGGTGGAGCGATCGGCCACGCAGCCGACAGCGATCTTTCCGAAGGTATTTCCGGCGATGAAATGTTCGTTTACGAGGACGCATTGCGGCAGGGACGTTCGGTGGTTATCGCGCTCGCCGAAAACGACGATCAGGCTGGAGCGGCGCGCGCGGCCCTTACCGCCGCCGGTGCGGAATCAATCGATAAAGCCCGGCACATGTGGTGGATTGGCGTCCGCGACGTCGAGAAAGAAAAATACAAAGGGGACTTCGACCAGGACGAGCGGTTCTTTCGTCGCGGCTTCGAGGCAGCCCTGGACATCAACCAGCGCGATAAGACTTTCGACGAGTCGCTCGATGAACTCCGCTGGCGATATCAGGATTCATTCGACCACTCGGCGTTTCGCAAGGGCTATGATCGCGGGCGCGCTTATCTGAATGCGGTGAAAGGCGTGGAGACCAAGCGCGTTTCCGCTTAGATCTTCGACGAAACGGAATCAGTCGCGATCCTCGAGGCTGGGAACTGTAAACGGCCACGACGAGCTGTGGCCGCGTCTCTCAGTATCGCCAGCTCGTCAGGTCTGCTCCCTTCGGAGCCGTCTGCTGGATGCGCTGCATAATCTTTGGCACGTACATTGTTTCGTAGTGCAGCCGGCTGTAGGCGTTGGGGAGCGTTGGGTCGCCGTTCCAGCAATGCTCTGCGCGCGGCCCGTAAGCGACCTCGGCATGCGCAGGTGGGTTCGCTGTGTCGAGAAAGTCCTCGAGCAGGTACACCGCATCGTTCAGCATGTAGGTATCGTCCGAGCCGACGTAGACGTGCAACTTGCCGTCTAGCTTCGGCTGCAGCCGCGGCCACTCGCGCTGGAGCTTCGCCGTGAGATCGTAGTGATCGTGCCAGTATTTCGCAACGGCGGGATCGATGGCTCCGGTCTCTTTGTCGAAGATGCGCGCAGGATAGCCGTCTGGGCCGATGGGTGAGAAGACTGCCTGCCAGATGTCGTATTGTTCGCCAGAGCGCCCTTGGTCGCCAAGCGCGGCTTCATACTGGTTCACGCCGCGCTGCGTGATCAAGGTGTGGCCCAAATAGTCGCGCATCGCCGGCTGCTCGATCTGTTTGTTTGCGCCGCTTGTAAAGTACGCGTTCGCGTCGCTGTAAAGGTTGATGTCGGTATAGGCGTGAAAGTCCACGGGGTCCGGGCAAGCAACAAAGGCGCCGTTGTAGTGGTCGGGATAGAAGACCTGCGCTGCCATGGCCTCCCACCCTCCCGTAGAGCCGCCGTAGACAAAGCGTGCCCAGCCCTGCCCGATGGCGTGGAACCGCCTTTCAACGGCGGGCAGCAACTCGGTCTCGATGGCTTCGCCGTACGGTCCCAGGTTCGCCGAATCAACAGCATAGCTATCGTCGTAGAAGGGATTCGCGGTCTGGATCTTGACCACGAGAAAACGCGGGAAGTCCCTCGAGATCCAGGTTTGATAGAACTTGTACGCCTCCTGCTGCTGAATGCGGTCATAACCTGCGAGGTGAAAACGCTCGGAAAAATCCGGCTTGAGATCGGGGTCGGGAGGGGTGGTGCGGAACTCGGCGAAGCCGTCGTCGAAGTGGTTTTCAAACAGCATCAGCGGGAAACGTGCATCCGGATGCTGGTCGAAACCAGCGGGCACGAGCACCGTCGCGGAGAGATACACGGGCCGGCCCCAAAACTTTGTCAGAAGTGAAGACTGGATGCGCAAACGGCGGATGAACTCCGAATCGGGAATCGGTGCAATGGGCGGAATTACTTCGCTCAGCGTGACGTCGACGTCCCGCGCAGGCTTGCCGTTTGCTCCGATCGTGATTGAAAAGGGTTTGCTGTAAAGGTTGCCGGGCGCGATATTCCAATGCTGGCCTTCGCCGCGGTCGGGTGCAAGTTTCAGAACGCGGCCGTCCCCCATGTGGAAGGTTTCGTAAAGGTTCAGCACGGCCTGCACCGCGTACGTGCCAGGCGTTAGCTCACTGAGGTGTAGGTGCGGGTAGCCGGCGGCGGTGTCGTCCACGGTCACAACGCTGCCGGGCCTTGCCCCGTCGAGCGTAAGGCCGAAAATATTCTGCGAGCGTGGCGAGTCGTCGATCTGCATGCGCGGCTCGGCGCTCGGGTCGTTCGACAGCAACAGCAACAGGCGCCCATCCAGGGGACCGGGCTGAGCCGCGCGCGCTCCGCCACTCTGGAGCGGCCGCGCGTCCTCGGGAATGTGCACGCGAAAGCTTTGGGCGTGCAGCATCACTGCGGCATTAGGGGAACTCGCAATCAGCAGAGCGGCTGCAAGGAACACTTTTCTTCTTGGCATGCCTGGGAGTATATCGCGCGACTGAGTCACAATTCTCCGCCCGGTTGCTGGCCGCATCGCCTTACCAGATTTCAGGAGTTCGCGAAGGCTCGATTGAGAGCGCCGGACCACGATTCCGTGAAGCGTTTTGAAACGGCCGCCTCGGGCACTATGAGATCGTACCCGTGATACGCGCCGGGTATAACGTGAAGCTCAGTCGCAACTCCGGCGTTAATCAACCGTCGCGCGTATTCCACGTCCTCATCAACGAACAAATCGAGTGCACCAACCGAAATAAATGCAGGCGGCAGTCCGGCCAGATTATCAACCCGCGCCGGAACCGAGCCAGCTGGAACCGTGGCCGAACCAGCGGGTTCGCCCAGAAGCGATGACCAGCCAAACCGGTTTGAGCCCGCATTCCAAATGAACCGGCCGATATAGGACGGAACAGTTCGTGTGCTGCCGGTGCGGTCGTCGAGCATGGGGTAGATCAACATTTGGAAACACACCGGGATTTCTTTCCGGTCGCGCGCCGCTATCGCGAGCATGGCTGCGTGGCCGCCACCCGCGCTCTCTCCGCCTATAGCGATGCGTTTGCGATCGGCTCCCAATTCGCCAGAATTTGCGTAAATCCACTTGAGCGCCGTGTAGTTGTCTTCGAGTGAGCCGGGAAAGCGGGTTTCGGGCGCGAGACGATAATCCACCGAAACCACGAGGCAGCCGCACTTCTGCGCCAGCGATTGGAGAAATGGCATCTCCTGGCCTGCAATTCCAGCGATATAGCCTCCGCCATGGATGTGCATAAATGCGGGACGTCCTTTAGCGCCCGGCGCGGGATCTACGATCACCAAACGTATTTCTGGGGCGCCGGACGCGCCAGGAATTCGGCGTTCAAACGGTTGCGGCGACGGCGGGGGCAGAGGAGGTTTTGGAGGCCAATTGCGGGCGGCAGCAAGGTTGTCTGCGCTGAACGTGAACGCCGGGTGTGACTTGATCGCCGGCAACAACTCCGGATCGACCATGGCATATGGATCGTCAGGAGCGGCCGATACCTGCGAATTCTGAATCGCGGCCGGCGGCAATAGTCCTGGCAAAATGCCCAATCCAATTCCCGCCGCGAGGCTCTCGCGAACAAAATTGCGCCTTGAGATCTCAGTCATATCTGTTCTCCGCACTCTGGAATTTGGCGCCGGCGGTGGGACTTGAACCCACGACCGAATCGAAATTCTGGGTTCTCAGTGTTCATCAAACATTAATCTCTTCAAAATTCGTGAATAAGCCAATTAAGCCCTTACAAGATTCGCCGTATTGACACTGCCCTCGCATGAAGACTAGCGTGCAGTGGTCCGGCTTCTCTGCCTCGATCTCAACTAGGCCGAAGACGTGGCCTGCTCGCCCCGGGATCAACCTCGAGAACGACACAGAAATCGCGTCTTAAGTAATTCGACGTCACGGGGAACGATATCAGCAAGCAACCATCGAAGGAAGTCCCCGAACAGAATTCAAAAAGGAGGCTTGCCATGGCAAATCTGACAGTGAGGGGAGCTGTCGCCGGTGATTCGTTTGATTTGAGGCGGGATTTTGAGCGGGCGTTTCATCGTTTCTTCGGGCCTCATTTTCCCTCAACGGAATCAACCGAGACCGTTTTGGCGGTGGTTCCACCAATCGAAACGTGGATGGATGCCGAGGATAAGGAGTTTCATCTGACCATGCCGCTCCCAGGGATTAAGCCGGAGGAACTCAATATCATCCTCCAGGGCAATCGCTTGACTTTCAGCGGCGAGAAGAAGGAAGAGGAGGACAAAACCGGAAAGAAATATTCCGAGCGCAAGTTCTCCTACAGTCATTTTGTACGCACCGTTACGCTGCCCGATGGCGTTGACGGGGAAAAAATCTCCGCGCAACTGAACGACGGAATTTTGGAAATCACGGCCCCTTTTGCTGCCTCGGCCCTTCCGAAGAAGATCGAAGTGAAAAATGTCGCACCGGCCCAGCTGGCAGCGAAGGCGGCCACGAAGTCAAGTTAAGCACGGCGTAGCGACGCCATCTCGAGCTGAGGCTTGTGCGCTTGGCTCGATTTTGAAGCGTCGCTCGCAATCCAAGAAGCAGAAAGGAACCTGAATTATGACCAATCTGACAGTTGGGAACCGAGTGGCGGGTGACTTATTGGATTTGAGAGAGGACTTTGATCGTATCTTTCATCAGTTTCACAAATCTCAGGGTTACCCGGCGGCAGCGGCAGAGAACTATTTCGCAGTCGTTCCGATCCAGACGTGGATAGACACCGAGGGCAAAGCGTTTCATCTTTCGGTTCCGTTACCCGGCATCAAGCCAGCGGCGCTCAATGTCACGCTTCACGGCAACCAGCTCACCGTCAGCGGTGAGTGGCAGGATCAAAAAGGGGAAAGCGGGAAGCAATACCTCACCCGTGAGTTCTACTTCGATCGTTTCGAGCGATTGATCCAGTTGCCGGACGGCATTGACGCCGGGCGGCTGACGGCAGAACTGAAGGACGGGGTTCTCGAAATCACGGCGCCCGTCGCTGCCGCGTCGCTTCCGAGGAAAATTGAAGTGAACGGGATACAGAAAGACAAGAACGCACCACAGACGGCTGCTGCTGCAGCGCAGGGTAAAGGAGGAGCAAAATGAGCACGATAATGCCAACTTGGGAACCTTATGACGAAAGCGGCGACCTCACAACGCGGAGCAACTTACCGGACACTGTCTTCGCTTTTCCTAGGGAGAGGAAGGAGCCACTGACGGATGCAAAGCATGTGCGCAATGCTGTCGCTCGTTTCGATCAAGTTATCGATGTACCCGAGGCAGATCGAGCTTTAGCGTTCGCGAATATAGAGAAGGCTGCGCGGCACTACGGCGTCGATCTTTCGGAGACGAATTGGCATCAGCTCGGCATCCATCCGCAGCAAAACCGGGAGAAAGCGGCCGCCAAAGCGGTCGCGACGAAACGTGAGCGTGGCGAACTGAAGTAGGCAGCCGCCAAAGCGGTCGCGACGACAAAGCACGACCGCGGATAATTGGGGAGAAGCAGGCTCTTTGGAAAGAGCGTGAGGCGGGGATTCATGCTCTTTCCAAAAGCGACGGGAAGAAATTCGTTGCAGGTTTGGGAACCGAAGCAGGTTGGCGGGAAAACGAAAAGGAGAACAGGTATGACCGATAGCAATGCTGTAATCGCCGTTTATGGAACCCACTCTGCGGCTGAAAATGCCGTAAAGGAACTTCAGAAATCGGGCTTCGATATGAAGAAGCTGTCCGTTGTTGGCAAGGACTTCCAGACGGACGAACAGGTGACCGGATACTACAATGCCGGCGACCGCATGAAGTATTGGGGCAAAATGGGTGCGTTCTGGGGCGGACTTTGGGGACTGTTGTTTGGTGCGGCGTTCTTTTGGGTGCCCGCCATCGGCCCCGTCCTGGTAGCAGGACCGCTCGCAGCGTGGATCATCAGTGCTTTGGAGGGTGCGGTCGTCGTAGGCGGATTGAGCGCAGTCGGCGCTGGCCTTTACAGCATCGGTATACCGAAGAACAGTATCCTGAAGTATGAGACAGCTATAAAGGCGGACAAGTTTCTACTCATCGCCCATGGGACCGCGGCGGAAACTGCAAAGGCTAAGGATATCCTCAGCACGACGGGGCCATCCGAGCTGGATCAGCAAACGCTCGAAGCCGCCAAGCAAGCGGCAACAGCCTAAAGTCGCCCGTATCGCTGAGCGCCTTGCGCCCGGACAAGGTCTGGATTACTGGCCTGCTTGCCTCCCAAGCTGGCCGGGAACTATCACTGTGTGCTGAGCGTTTTGTGAGAAATCGATGCTTGATCGAACGGCGAAGTCCGCGATAGCTCGATGTCGTGACCAATCAACCTGCTTGACCGGCGATAGTGCGCGAGACCTCACACAAGGTTTCGCGCACAGTTACGTGCGGAAACACTTGACCGCATTCGATGATGACGAACTGAGCGATTGGCTGATGGAATGTATCGAAGATGGATCTGAGAATTTTCTCGGCGCGGTCGCGGAGGCCGCTCTCGCCGCAAACGCAGACGACTACTTCGTCATTCGCCCCGCACTTTTAGCACTTAGGCGGAAGCACAAGGCAAACCCTGCTATATAAGCAAGCCCTGCCGACAGTAGGCCGCGCAGGAAACTGCTACAATTTTCCTACAATCGTTCTTTTCGCGACTCCAGCAGCAAATCCCAATTTCTCGGAACTCCATGAAACTGAAAAAGTAAGAGTTGGTGCCGGCGGTGGGACTCGAACCCACGACCTAGGGATTATGAGTACAGCGGCCTATTTTGATCTGTTTTGAAAATCTTGGAATGCATTATATTCCTCAGCCATTTGCAATCTGCCTAGGCAGGATAAACACACAAAAGCAGGATCGAAAACCATCGCACGCGACGTGGCGAACAGATGGAACCGAAATGACCCAGCGGTCGTTCGGTATAATCCATCAGCAACAGTTGCAAGCCTTTCCCTGAATCGCTTCTTTCCCTTCCCACAGAATGAGGGGCGTGATCGCTAAAGCAGCAGCAGTGTCAGCCCAAGCAACGTGCCAAACCGCGTTTGCCGCGAGCCCCAACAGAGCAATCAGCGAAAGGTAGGCACACAAGCCCGACTGTGTAGCATCTGCTCGGAGCGCGGCGCTTCCCGTAAAAGCTGAAAGTTTGCGTTTTTCTTTAGCAAGCCAGGGCATGATTGTCGCAGCGGCAACGAGAATTCCAATGCCCACGTAGGTTGGTCTGGGCATGTTCTGTCCCAGTAAGGTCATTGCTGAAACCACGATCACGTATGCGGCCACCGCAAAAAGCAAAGCACCTGCAATGCGCGATGCTGTTTTTTCTGCTCGACCCTGTGCAAGATGCGCGCGAAATCGCCAAAGAACAACGGTTGCTGAAAGAAGTTCAACCGCACTGTCGCCGCCAAACGCGAGCAAGGCAGGGCTGTGCGCCGCCCACGCCGCGGATAAAGAGACACCAGCTTCAACACTCATCCAGACAATTGTAATTGTTTGAATCTGTTGAATTCGGCGGAGCGTGCTTTGGTCTACGGACTGCGATATGGAGACCATGTCATCATTATGACATTGGCGAAGTGAGTGGCCATAGCAGGGAGTTTTGGAAACAGACAGTAGCCCCGACTAATCCGAAGCATGCTCACACTCAGTCAGACTGCGTGGCCGGTGCGAAACGCGAATGTGGCATTCTCTCTCACGGCTTCCCGGTTTAATGATAATATCCCGCCGTGCGCTAACTGGGTCTCGCTAGGTGGGATTCCGCAAAGCACATGGGTGCTCACTACGGAACAGCCTCAGCGTCAAACAGTGCACTGGGGCAGGCTGAAAATCGAGATGGTTGGCAAGCACAAAACAAGGCCAGAGCTGCTCAGGGTGTTAGCTCTTACCCTGGCAGTTCTCTTCGCTGTGTTTTGTGTGCAAACCTTAAGTCACTCCCACGCGAATGGACAGGATGAAGCCGCGTGCCAGATATGCCAAGCGGCGCACATCGGTCCTGCTCCGGTCTCTGTCATTCCGCTGTTACTCACTCCGTTTGTTACCGCCGGATACGTCCAGCCGTTTGTTGTAACGATTCATCAAGAGTTCTTTTTTCACGATTCTCCTTCCCGAGCGCCTCCCTCCGCGTAGTCGCCACATCCTGTAAATCGTACAACTGCGCGCTGCTCTTCATCGGGGCCAGCGGCGCCGCCGTTTTCCAGGCGCTCTCTATCCACCAATGTAGATAACCCGCGAAGGGATGGAGGAAAAAATGTTAAACGGTTTTGGAAGGCACTTGCTATTGGCGCTGGTGTTGCTGTTTGCAGTGGCGCCGAGCTGGGCACAAAGTGGAAGTTCGGGCTCGATCGGGGGAGTGGTTAAGGATCCCTCGGGAGGAGTGGTGGCTAACGCGACGGTAGAGATTTCCGACGCCGTGAGCGGGTACACCCGCACGACAACGACGGGAAGCGATGGGGCTTTTCGTTTCACGAACGTGCCATTCAACACGTACCACACCGTTGTCACCGCGGCGGGATTCGCAAACTACACGTCGGATGTGGACGTGCGCTCAGCAGTTCCCGCGAAGGTGGAGGTCAGTCTTAAAGTTGGCAGCACCGCAACGGTCGTGACGGTGGAAGCGAACGGCGGGGATTTGGTGGAAGACGACCCGACTACGCACACGGATGTGGATAGAGCCTTGTTTGACAAGCTACCTCTCGAGAGCACGTCTTCGTCGCTCAGCTCGTTGGTGACTTTGGCCTCGCCGGGCGTCGCGGCCGACTCGAACGGACTCTTTCACGGATTTGGCGATCACGCGTCAAACTCCTTCTCAATCGATGGACAGCCAATCACGGACCAGCAAAGCAAAGTGTTCTCGAATCAGCTTCCGGTAGATGCGGTGCAATCCCTTGAAGTAATTGAGGGAGCGCCGCCCGCTGAATTTGGGGGCAAGACCAGCCTGGTGATTGTGGCGACCACGCGCTCGGGCTTGGGTGTTACTGAGCCTCACGGCGTAGTGACGTCTTCGTACGGAACGTTTGGCACCGTGAACTCGGGGTTCAACTTCTCTTACGGGGGCGATAAGTGGGGCGACTTCATTTCTGCTAATGGCTTGAACACAGGGCGATTTCTGGACGGCCCGGAATATGTGGTCATGCACGACAAAGGCAATGAGGAAAACCTGTTCGACCGGGTTGACTACAAATTATCCTCGGCGGACACCCTAAGTTTGAACATCGGTTACAGCCGGTCCTGGTTTCAGACGCCGAACTCATTTGACGCGGAGGATGCAACGGGTTGGAGTTTCAATGCGGTAGACCCAGTTTGCCCACCGGGACAATCAGGTTCCTGCGGAGGTTTGGGACCAAACGGCGTAGCGGTAGGTCCGCAGGATCAACGCTCGAAGATCGGAACGTTCAACGTTTCGCCATCGTGGACGCGGCTTATCAACCCGCAGACCGTCTTTACGCTGGGCGGGTGGGCGCGGCGAGATCAATACAACTATTACCCGAGCGCGAATCCTTTCGCCGATTTGACGCCTGATCTGCAGCAGGAAACCGTCGCTCAGAACCGCTCGTTGCTGAATGGCGGGGGGCGCGGAGTGGTCTCGTATGACAAGGGAATCAATAACATAAAGGCGGGAGTCACCTACGAGCAGACCTTCCTGGATGAACATGACCATTTCGGGATTGTAGGCCCAAGCGTAAACCCGGTTTGTTTGAATGCTGACGGGAGCCCCGACACGAATCCGACAGTGACCAGTTTCTCGCAATGCACTGGGCCGCTTTTCCCGAATAACGCAGCGAACAACGTGGCGCTGGGTGCCACAGTTTTGCCGTTTACACCCATCCTGGGCTGCTATGACTTGACCAGAATCGCTACTTTGCCTGCGTCCGACGGATGTCCCGCAGGACAGACTACCAGCGACCTATACACCTTCAATGGCCACACGGACATTAAGGAAACAGCTCTGTACGCCCAGGATGCACTCACCCCCCTGAAGAACTTGACTCTTAACCTCGGCGTGCGCGTCGATCTATACAGGGGAATCACCCGCGCCCAGCAAGGGGAACCGCGCCTCGGCGTTGCCTATAACATTAAGCAGACCAATACGGTGCTGCGGCTTTCCTACGCACGCACGATGGAATCTCCATTCAACGAAAACCTCATCCTTGCAAGCACGGGTTGCAATGATTCCGTGATTTTCGCTCTTCAAGCGTCCGTACCCGGTGGAGCCTGCGTGTCCTCGACGATTCCGGCGCTAAGCCCGGGCAAACGCAACGAGTTTCACGCTGGTCTCGAGCAGGCTTTCGGAAAGTACCTGGTCATCGATGGCGAGTACATCTGGAAGTACACGACGAGGGCCTTTGACTTCAGCGTGCTGGGCGACACCCCCATCACCTATCCCATCGAATGGTCCAGATCGAAAATCCCCGGATATGCGATTCGTGCAACCATTCCGAATTTCCATGGCTTCACGGCTTACGCCATCACATCCAGCGTGGCAGCGCGTTTCTTCGGTCCGCAGATCAGTGGCATTGGAGCCACGCCTGGGGCGGAAGTCAGTGTGTTCCGCATTGACCACGACGAGCTCCACAATGCGACGGCGCACCTTCAATATCAGCCCTGGAGACTCGCCCCATGGATCGGTTTGAACTGGCGCTACGATAGCGGGCTAGTAGCCGGTCCTGCCCCTTGCTATAACCCGGCTACGGCCACTTGTGCCGGATTCTCAGAGACCGTCAACGGCGTCCCGACAGTGATCTTGAACGGACTGACCGGAGACCAACAGATGCAGGCGGGAATTTACTGTAACGCAAATGGAGTAGTGGAGCTACCGACGCTTTCTTCCCCCCTGATAACTTGTCCCGCTGCCGATTACGGTGCGACCCGGGTTGCAATCCCTGCTCCCGGAACGGAGAACGATGACCATAACCCGCAGCGCATTCAATCGCGCAACTTGTTTGACGTGGCAGTGGGCGACGACAATCTTTTCCGTGGCGACCGCTACAAGTGGAGCCTACGCCTAACAGCAGTGAACGTGGCCAACAAGGATGCGTTGTACAACTTCATTTCCACATTTAGCGGAACACATTTCGTGACGCCGCGTGCCATGACGGCGGAGCTGGGTTTCCACTTCTAAACCTCCCTCCCCGGGGGAGGAGAGTCTCGCGGGCGTGCCTGTTCGGGCGCTCGCGGGGCCCCTTTACTAATCCAATGGCAGGGCGTTCTGACACGAGGCGATCGGCACGCACATTGAAGCCGACGATGTGGCAAGCATCTCGAAGAAAGTCTACTGTTGCAAGGATGCGATCCCTCGCAAGCGGCGTGGGGCACACTAGACATTAATGCGAGGTTTTCTTCACGCTCTGGAAAGAGGCCGACCCTGACATTCCCATGCTCGTGGCCGCGAAATCCGAGTACGCAAGGCTGCAGTAAATGCGGTCACGACGAGAATTGTCGCTTCGAGACTGAATGCTGAAAGTGCAAAAATCTACTGCAATTTTACTGCAATGCTGCATTTTGGGGCGTTCGCCACGACTTTGCGATATCGATGGAACTTCTTCACATTAAAGAAGAAAGGGTTGGTGCCGGCGGTGGGACTCGAACCCACGACCTAGGGATTATGAGACCCTCGCTCTACCTCTGAGCTACACCGGCACAATTTGAAAAGGTGTTGTTCTAATGCTATGGGCCGAATGAATTGCTGTCAAGAATTGGCCCGCGCGCGCCGGGCTCGTCGCGCAGGTGTTTTTGATTGAGTCAAATAGTACGATCGTACCGTTGACTCCGGCGGTCTCAGATTTTACTCTCCCCCTCGACAATTGAATCGAAGTGCTGGCCCGACCAGCAAGAGTGCGGGTGTGTACTCTTACGACACATCCGGGTGATATTTTTCTCTTGACGGCTGGCTACCGCTATGTAGACTCTCCTGCGCTACCTCTATCTTGGGAGGGTCAAGTGAATAAGTGGTTAGCGGCTGCCGGTTTAGCGCTGGTCGTTTTGACGGGCGCGATGGGACTGCAGACGGTGGCGAACAAGATGTTCGCTCACACGTCGGCTCCAGTTCCACCACCGACACCGTATTTCGCGCACACGTCAGCTCCTGTTCCGCCTCCGACGCCTTACTGAATTTTAGTAAGCGCAGCGGGACTTTAACGGGAATATAGGGCCAGACCGATTTGATGGTGGGTTATGGATCTGGGCCCTATAGATTACCTGTTGTGGGCATTGGGCTTCTCTGCAGAAGTCGCCGTGGTGGTGTGTTCAATCCGGCGCCGGAATTTCCTTCGCTACCTGCCCCTGAACCTCTACGTTGGCTTTACGGCTTTTGTGTCTCTTGGCGAGTTTTACTGCCTCCGCAAGTTTGGCTTCTCTTCCTTCGAATACAGCTACTTCTACTACTATTCGGACATGATCCTGACCATCCTGCTCTTCTTCGTGATTATGCAGTTCTACCAGCACGTCTTCGCTGAAATGCAGGCGGGCAAGCACATCAGCGGCTTCGCGATCGCCTTGCTGGCCGGAACGGCGGGCTTCTCCTACATGGTGATCGCGCAGCACCGCGACCACCTCACCATGCGTTTCGTCGTCGACCTGAGCCGCAATCTTTATTTTGTCGGCGTCGTGCTGACCTACATTCTTTGGGGCGCTGTGTTGAAGCTTCGTGAAACGCGCACGCATCTGGTCCAGCTCATCCTGGCGCTCGGCGTCTTCTTCAGCGCGTCGGCCGCAACCTATGCGCTTCGAAATCTTTTCCCCGGCCTGGAGCTGTCCGTTTTGAAGTGGATGCCGCCGCTCGTGGCCATCTGGCTTCCGGCGGCGTGGGCTTTCACGTTCAGCAAGGTCTCCGAGGATGCGCGCCTCGAAACAGCGCAGCTTCTGGCGAGGGCGCGATGATTATCGCCGTTCTCATCTGCGTAATTTCCCTGGCGCTGCTCCTGCAGTTCTTCGTGTCGTACTGCCGCTCGGTGATTGCCTCGAGCCGCAAAGCCGCGCTTTCCGATCGCGTGTGCGAAGTCGCCGGCATTCAGGATCACAAGCTTCGCGGCGAAGAATTCGCGCGGCTGGTTCAGCTTCTTCATCTGTGCCCTGGACGCGGCGACGACCGTGGCGAATTGCGCGCCGTGGCCATGTACTACGCGCTTCTTGACACGCTGAAAGCCGCCTTCCGTCCGCTCTCCTCGAGTATCGCGCGCTGGGCCGAATCGGAGCGCGAAAGCTGCGCTTACTTCGCCGCAGTCGTCCTCGATCGCAGAATTTCTTATAGCCGCGAACTTCTCGCGCAGCAGATTTCAGGCTCGATTTAAACCGGCGCCTCACATCAACGGATCATCGTCCCTCTCCGCAACAATTTGTGCCGTTTCCTATGTAGGGTCCGTCGCCATGTTTCGTCTCCAGCTTCGGGCCTTGCTGCGTCGTCGGCATCGATTTGTGCGTCGGCCTGCTCATTAGACGGACCACTTTCGGTTTTGCCCGTGGCACCCTTTGCCGCGGGATGCTTACCCGGATCTTTCTCCGGGCTTTGTGTTCTGCGCGCGCGCCCCGGACGCCAATGCACCCAGCTCAGTCCCACCTCTCTCGCCTGCCCCTCCACCCGCATTCGCTGCTAACATAGTGGCTACGCTCGATCGGGAACTCGAACGCGCATGATTTCCGAACTTCATCGCCGAATCCTCTCCACCATTCGCCGCTACGGCATGTTTTCGCCCGGCGATCGCGTCGGCGTGGCCGTTTCCGGCGGCGCTGATTCGGTCGGCCTGCTGCGTCTGCTCGAAGATCTTCGCAACGATCTCGGCCTCGGGCTCTGCGTCCTCCATCTGAACCACGAACTGCGCGGCGCCGCTTCGGTTACGGACGCCGATTTCGTCGCGCGGCTCGCCCGCGCGTCCGGTCTCGAATTTATCGGCGCGCGTGAAGATGTCGCGGCCCTCGCTCGGGCGCAGCACTGGAATCTCGAAGACGCGGGGCGCCGGGCGCGCTATCGTTTTTTCGCGCGCGCAATTTCCCAAAATCACTGCACCAAAGTCGCTGTCGCTCACACTGCCGACGATCAGGGCGAAACGGTCCTCGCCCGCATCCTCCGCGGCAGCGGCCCACGAGGAATCGTCGGCATTCATCCCGTGCGTGGCGATATCATGCGGCCCCTGCTCGAAGCACGCCGAAGCGAAATTCGCGAATACCTGCGCGCCAGAGGCCAGGCCTGGCGCGAAGACGCTACCAATCTCGACGCCACGCGTCTTCGCGCGCGGCTCCGCCACGATTTACTTCCGCGCCTCGAACGCGACTTCAATCCCGCAATCGTCGATCGCCTCGCCAGCCTCGCCGCCATCAGCCGCGACGAAGAAGCTTTTTGGCGTTTCCTGATCGACGAGCGCCTCGCCGCCCTCGCCCATCCCATCCCCGGCGGCTTTTCGATCGCTGCACGCGATCTCCCCGCGCCTCATCGGCTCAATGCCTCGCAGCCGCTCCCCGCGCCACTGCCGCCCCTCGTCCAGAATCCGAACGCGCAACGCGCGCTCTCCCGGCGGCTCGTGCAATCTCTATTCGCAAAAATCGCCGCGGAATCCTCCAGCCTCGATTTCGCTCACGTCGAGGATATCCTGCATTTCGCCGCCAATTCGCAAAGCGGCCGCCACCTGGAACTGCCCGGTGACGTGATCGTCACACGAAATTTCGATAATCTCGAATTTGTCGCTCGCAGCGCCTCGGCCGGCGCAGCCGCCGCGGGAACTTTCTCCCCGCGCGAGCATCTATATGAGTATGGCCTGGCTCTCTCCGGCCAAAGCATTGCATACGTTGACGTTCCGGAACTTGGCACGCGCTTTTGCCTGAAAGCCATTGACTGGCCTCTGGCGGAGAGCGACACTACTTCTGAGACGGGTGTTCTCGACGCCGATCGCCTCCAGCCCCCTCTTGTCCTTCGAAACTGGCGGCCGGGCGACGCGTTCAGGCTGCCCGGAAAGCGCCAGGCGCAGAAACTCAAGCGACTCTTCTCCGAATCCAGGATCAGCGTCGCGGAACGAAGCACCTGGCCGGTCTTGACGAGCGCGGGCCGCATCGCCTGGACGCGAGGATGGCCTGCCGCCGCTGAGTTTTCGCCTCGCAAAGACACTCAGCGCCGAGTCGTCGTTCTTGAAGAGAAGCTTTGAGGCCCTCCGCGGCGTCTAATGTAATGGCGGTATGCGGCGGTGCCTGACTGATGCGCTCCGGCGTCCGGGCGCCGCTGCGATACGAGGCTCAGTCGAAACGGTTGGAAAGGATGAGGTAGTTTTGTGAATTCAACGGTCCGTACGGTCCTATTCTGGCTCGTCATGGTCGTTCTGGCAGTGGCGCTGTGGAAGATGGCGTCCACCGGTGGACAGAGCACCCACGAGGACGAGCCCAGCTACACAAAATTCCTGGCGCAAGTTCAGCAGAGCAACATCAAAGAAGTCACCATCACTCTCGCTCAGAACAGCGCGGAGATTGACGGTGAATATCGCGACTCCGGCGCCAAATTCCGCAACGTGACCGTTGCAAATTCCTCGATCCCGGACATTACCAAGGCCCTCCAGGACAAGGGTGTTCTGATCAACATCAAGGAAGTAAAAAATAGCGACTGGCTCGCTTTCCTGGTGAATTCCGCGCCCGTGGTTTTGCTCATCGCCTTCTGGATTTTCATGATGAAGCAGATGCAGGCGGGCGGAAACAAAGCCCTGAGTTTCGGCAAATCGCGTGCGCGCTTGCTCACCGCGCAGCAAAAGAAAGCCACATTCAAAGATGTTGCCGGAATAGACGAAGCTAAGGAAGAGCTCTACGAAATCATCGATTTCCTGAAAGACCCGCAAAAATTCCAAAAGCTCGGCGGCCGCATTCCCAAAGGCGTGCTCCTCGTCGGGCCTCCAGGAACGGGCAAGACTCTGCTCGCCCGCGCGATTGCCGGCGAAGCGAACGTGCCGTTCTTCTCCATTTCCGGTTCCGATTTCGTTGAGATGTTCGTCGGCGTGGGCGCCAGCCGCGTCCGCGACCTCTTCGAGCAGGGCAAGAAGAACGCGCCGTGTATCATCTTCATTGATGAAATCGATGCGGTCGGACGCCATCGCGGCGCAGGTCTCGGCGGCGGCCACGATGAACGCGAGCAGACCCTGAACGCCTTGCTCGTTGAAATGGATGGCTTCGAATCAAATGAAGGCGTGATCCTGATCGCCGCCACAAACCGCCCGGACGTTCTCGATCCCGCGCTTCTGCGCCCGGGACGTTTTGACCGCCGCGTGGTCGTTCCTCGGCCGGACGTCAAGGGCCGCGAAGAAATTCTCCGCGTCCACACTCGAAAAGTTCCCATCGCGGACGACGTCGATTTGTCGGTGATCGCGCGCGGCACGCCGGGCTTCTCCGGCGCGGACCTCGCCAATCTCGTCAATGAATCCGCGCTGTGGGCGGCTCGCCAGAATCGCAAAACCGTCACCATGGCCGATTTCGAGATGTCCAAGGACAAAGTCCTCATGGGCGTCGAGCGCAAGTCCATGATTCTCTCGGACGAAGAAAAGAAGAACACCGCGTATCACGAGGCAGGTCACGCGCTCGTCGCGGCAATGACTCCCGGCGCCGATCCGCTGCACAAAGTCACGATCATTCCGCGCGGCATGGCCTTGGGCGTCACGATGCAATTGCCGATCGATGACAAGCACACTTACACCAAGGAATTCCTCGAGGCCCAGCTTTCCGTTTTGATGGGCGGACGCGCCGCCGAAGAAATTTTCCTGCACCATCTCACCACCGGAGCCGGCAACGACATCGAGCGCGCCACCGACATTGCCCGGCAAATGGTCTGCGAGTGGGGCATGAGCACTCTTGGCCCTCTGACTTTCGGCAAGAAGGAAGAAGCCATCTTCCTCGGGCGTGAAATCGCGCAGCATCGCGACTATTCCGAAGACACGGCCATTCGAATCGACAAGGAAGTGAATTCGATCGTCACGTCGGGCTACCAGCGTGCCCGCAACATCCTTGAAACGAATACCGGTGCTCTCGAGCGCGTCGCGCAGGCCTTGCTCGACCGCGAAGTTCTCGACGCCACCGAACTCAAGCTCTTGATCGAAGACAAGCCGCTGCCGGAAAAGATTCTACCTCCGCCATCAGCGCCGCCGGTTCCGTCCAAGGAGCCTCAGCTCACGCTTCGGCCTGAGCCGCGTCCGCTCCCCGGCTTGGCCAAGGGCGAAAAGCCCGCCCCGGCTTAGCTCCGGTTTCATGTGGGGTCCGTCGCCATGTTTCGTGCTCGCGACTCGGCGTTCCTGTCCCGTCCGCATCGATTTGTGCTTCGGCGTTCTCATTAGACGGACCACTTTCGGTTTTGCCCGCGGCCGTTTTGTGCCGCGGAATCTTTAATCTCCGCGTCCCTCGGAATCCTTAACCTCTCCGTCTTCGCCCTCGCTTTCTCGGTCGCCATTCACTTGCACGCGGTCCGTCTCCCGCGCTCTCCTCATTCCAATCTCTGCCCCTTTTCTTTTCCTTCCTCCGCATTCGCCGAAAAGCTACCTGTCCCCGCTCTACTCCTTCGTCGCCAAATGGCGGTAGAATATGGTCATGGCCAAGAAGGACGCCAGGCCGTTCGAAGTTCAATGTCCGTGCTGCCACGCGAAGCTGATCGTGGACCCCGAGCTCGCGGTCGTGCTGTCTCACGAAGTGGTGAGAGGCGCGCCCTCGATTGACCTCGACGATACCGCGCGGCTCCTGCGCGAACATCAGGAACGCGTGGAAGACAAGTTCCGTATGTCGGTCGAAGCTGAGAAAATGAAAGAAGATGTTCTCTCGCGCAAGTTCGCCGAAGGCCTCAAGAAGGCTAAAGACCAGCCTATCGAAAAACCGCTGCGCGATTTTGACCTCGACTGAAATCCGGCCTCTGGAATTCGATCCTCGCTTCCGCATCGCATCTCTCGTACGAACAGCCTCGCTCGGAACCAGCATCGCCGTTTTCCTTTTCGCAGTTCTCTTTCTTTCTCTGCGCCCAGGCCGCGCGCAAGACGTATCCCGCAAGCTCAGGCCGCCGCGGCCGCTGCAGCTCGATGCCAACGTCTTTATCGAGCGCGACCCGAAATCGGGTGAACTCCACCTGATCGAACCGGGGCCCGCGCCGAATTCAGGAGCCGCGAACGACAAGGGCGCAGCGCGCGCGCTTCGTGTGGAAGTGAATCTTGTGCCCGTAAATTGCAACGTCTATGCGCCGGATGGCACCTCCGTCGCGGGTCTCACGAGCCCGAATTTTCGTGTGTTCGAGGACGGCATCGAAGAACGCGTCGCCTATTTCGACGCAGGCAACGACCCCGCGAGCGTCGCTCTGGTGATCGACGCCAGCCCCAGCGTTCTTCCCGAAGCCGGCGCGATGCAGCGCGCGGCAAAAAGCCTCGCGGATATCCTGGCGCCTCGCGACGAGATCTCCGTCGTCGAGTTCTCCGCGCACTCGTACGTTCTCTTGCCGTTTTCCCGCAACCGGGATCAACTGGAAAGCGTGATTTCCCACGTGGACGTAAAAGGTCTCTTCGGTGACACGGGCGGCTCGAACATCTACCAGACGGTTTATCTCACCGCCGCGAGATTGTTTCACGGCCGCGCGGGCCGCAAGGCCATTCTGCTTCTGACCGATGGCGAAGAAAGCGGTCTGAATCTTTTGATCGGCGAGTCCACTGCGCCGCCGCCGGGGGAAAAGTTCGCCAAGCTCGCGTTCGACGACGTCACCGAGACGCTGGCCGTGAATGGCATTGAATTGTTCGCCGTCTCCACACAGAACCGCCCGAAGATCATGACCGACGCGTGGCTCGATGATCACCGCAACCAGACGCTTCTGACCGAAGCTGTGAGACAAAAAGGAGTTCCGGCGTACACTCTCTTCCTCGCGGAACTGGTGCGCCGGGCCGGCGGCGGCCTTTATTTTATTCGCGAAGCGGAGAGCGGCCACGACGCTTTCGCGCGAATCGCAAGCAATATTCGAAGCGAGTACACGCTCGGCTTTTATCCATCCGGCGAAAATGCGGCGCGGCCCGGCTGGCATTCCCTCCGCGTGGAGGTGACAAATGCGGGATCCGGCCCGCTCCACGTTGTGAATCGTTCCGCGTTCTACGTTCCGGCGCGGCCATCGCGCTGATTGCAGGCAGAGGCAACTTGGTTCAAAGAAAAATATTTCGGCTGCGCTTGCCTTCCGGAACGCTCGAGCTCGGGCGTCGAACGCTGGTGATGGGCGTCCTGAATGTCACTCCGGACAGCTTCTCGGACGGAGGAAAATACTTCGAGACGCATTGGGCCGTCGAGCGCGCCCTGGCGATCGAAAAAGCCGGCGCTGACATTCTCGACGTGGGCGGCGAATCCACGCGCCCGGGCTCCGAGGGAATTTCCGTAGAACAAGAATTGGCGCGCGTGCGGCCCGTACTGAAGGCCCTCGATAGCAGGCTGAAAATTCCCGTCTCGATTGACACGCTCAAGGTCGCCGTGGCGGAAGCGGCGATCGACGCAGGCGCACAAATCATCAATGATGTCACCGGCCTCAAAGCCGATGCCGCGCTCGCGAAAGTCGCCGCTCGATATCGCGTTCCGATCGTCCTGATGCACATGCGCGGCCAGCCTCGCACCATGCAGAAAGGACCGTTTGCGCGCAACGTGGTTCGCGACGTCATCGCGGGATTGCAGCGCTCGATTGCCGTTGCGCTCCGCGCGGGCGTGCCGAAATCACAAATCGTCATTGATCCCGGAATCGGCTTTGGAAAGAGCTTCAAACAAAACTACGAGCTGATCGCGCGTCTGCCGGAATTGAGGAAATTGGGCTGCGCGATTCTGATCGGCACTTCGCGAAAAGGCTTTCTGGGCGACACGCTCGGCAAGCCTGCCGGCGAACGCGTCTGGGGCACGGCAGCTACGGTCGCGGCGAGCATTCTCAATGGCGCGCACATCGTCCGCGTTCACGACGTGGAAGAAATGGTCCAGATTGCGCGCGTTGCGGATCGCGTTCTCGAATCCGCTCGCGTCTAAGCGATCGGAGGGATGAAACCAGCGGCTCGGCCCGATTTTCCGCGCCGGCGCTTGCGGCTGGACCATGGAAGAAGACATCAGGGCGCTCCAAATTGCAGGGATTGTACATCGCGCGAGGATTTCGTGTCGCGGGGAGCCGTCTCTGCCTGGCGGGTCAGTTTCCGATTACGCGACTTACCAGGCAATAAGATCAGACATAGCCATTAGAGAGCCTCTCTTCGGCCGTTGTCGCGAGCCGTGATGAGACCCACGTGAACGATCCCCGCTCGCCGCATAATGTCTATCGCACGCGCCACCTCTGCGAACGGAACTTCTTCGGCGCCTTCCACGAAGGCCACCTTATCGGCGCGCTCCTTAAAAATATCAGAGAGGCGTGCGCCAAGCACATTCCAGTCGCTCTGCTGGTGGTTAATCATGAGCTTCCCACCTTCCATCACCTCCACCACGATCGTGTGAGTATCGGGTGGCTCGGGTTTCGATTGCGGCGGAGGAGCTTGGGGAACTAAGGTGGGCAACCCAGTGGGCACCTGCGGCGTGATCACCATGAAGATGATGATCAGTACCAACAGCACGTCAATTAACGGAACAACGTTTGGATCCGAAACCGGCCCGTCTTTACTTCCACCAACGGCCATTCCCATGATCAGCACTCCTTATCGAATGCGCGTGCTCATCCGAACCACCCGGTGAAAGGTGACATCAGAAGCTTGTTCGCCTGGATTTTTTGACACCACCGCTCATGGGTTTGTGCCTAACGAGTGCGCTGATGATAAGCCTGCTGGAATAGCTCCGATACCCAATGTCCGGTAACCCGACTTACTAGGAGTTGATCGCCTGTGTTGCGATGTACGGAAGCGCGATGCAAGATAACATCAGAGTAATATCAAGCCAGCGATGCCATACAAATTCATAGACGGAGATGACGAGCTACAATCGCAAGCCGGTTCGAGTCGGTCAGGCGGTCCACCGCGCAAGTCGACTCTGGCGGGTGTGCTCAATCCACAAGGCTGCCCCCGATGCGGTAAGCGGTTTCCGTCCAGGATTGAAGAATCCGCAATGAGGAAAACTCGCGCCAAAGACCCTGACAGATGGGAGAAGCTGCGCGCGAAAATAAGTCATAAAGTTTGTACATGCCTGGAGCCGACGAGTGCGTGACATGTCTTTGGTGCTGGCATGAACTTGTCCCGTAACCCGGGTGGTCTCAATGGGTCGACGCAACGCTCAAGTCGGACCCGGTTTGCACTGAAAGCAAAGGCAAAATCGCTCGCTAGGGCTAGATCAGCGGAAACACTACCCTGACTAGGATTTGACCGAGGACAGCCACGCAGATCACTTCTCCCGGGGAGGCATCGTCGAACCAACGCATTGGATGGTGTTACGTCGACCGTCTGAGCCGGCAGCGTTTATCGGGCACTTGAATCCGTTGAGACACGCTTCGCCTCAAAGTACACATTGCAGGCGGCGAAAACGATGATGTTCTTGTTTTTCAGCGGCACTGTATCTCCCGGAATTTCGATTGTTCCGCCAGTAATCTCCGCCGGGGGATGGTGAATTGAAATCAGCATTGCCTCCTTTGCTTTGATACCAAGCTGACGAAACGTAATCTGCGAACTGTGGAGACCTTTGCCGGAATTATCGTCGTGGAACTGTTCGGCACTCACGATTTTCACCTCCCCAACTGGACGAGCCGTGACCACGTCCTGCCAACGGAACACTTCTGGGGAATACTCAATCTCTGTGCCGAGCAGAGTTTTCGCATCTGCTTTGCCCCAGCATGAAATGGTAGTTGTCGGGATTACACGGCTCACAATCCACTTGCCCCATATTTGCTTAGGAATTGTTTGGGATTGCGGCGCGCGCTTCTCGTTGAGACTCGATAATGAGGTCGCGGCATAAACCACATGGCCGAAAGAGCGAAAGGTTGTTCCAAGGCCCCGCGTTAATTGAGCAAGCTCCCGACTAAGCGGACAAAACCCCAGAAATTCCAAAACGACCAAGAAACTGCCGACGGCTATGATGGCGAAGATCCTTTTTCTCATGCGCATATTTTTCTAAATAGAAGTCTACATCAAAGAATTCCGAGAGATCACACTGCTACTGGTAGGCAAGGAACAAACGTAATGTCAGTGCCTGATAAGTCGGGTAGTCTCGATGCGTGGACGCAACACCCAGCTCGAACCCGCCTTGCATTGAAAACAAAAGCTAAAATCGCTCGCTGGGTTAGATCAGCCGGAACGCTACCCCGGCTCGGTTTTGACCGAGTACAGCCAGACAGATCGGTTCTCCTGGGAAGTATTGTCGGATCAAATAACTGGAGGGTGTTGCGTCGACCGGTTGAGCTGGCACGACTAATCAGGAGTTGCCATTTCCCCTGCGCCGACGTCTTGCCTAAGGACCCTTCCTTCGTATAGATTTGTAAAAATGATTGTCCGGTTAATTGCGTTCTTGCTCGTCGCACCAGCATGCTTCGCCCAGACGAGTGAGTCGCCAACGACTTCTACTCCTCTGAATGACATCCCTGAGCTCACAGCTCAAGCAAACCAAGGAAACGTCGATGCACAACTCAAAATTGCGGATGCGTACTTGCGCGGGAGTGGAGTAACGCAAAACGATAAAGAGGGATTCCGGTGGTTCCTGGCGGCTGCTGAAAAAGGCAACGCCGAAGCACAGTACGCCGTGGGTTCTCTTTATGCGATTGGGAGAGGCGTGAGCCGAGACGATGCGGAGGCAACTAAGTGGTTGCTGAAATCGGCTGAAAATGGAAACGCCAAAGCGCAGTACAACATGGGGGTTCGATGCGCTTACGGTCGAGGCGTTCGAAAAGATGACCAGCAGGCCGCCTCTTGGTTCCGAAAATCTGCCGAACAAGGATTGGCAGTTGGACAAGCGGGGCTCGCCGCTGGATACGCACTCGGATTAGGTATCCCGCAAGACAAGGCGGAAGCTCTGAAGTGGTATACGAAGGCAGCAGAGCAAGGCCTGGCCGACGCACAGCTACAGGTCGGCATCATCTATTTGAATGGCAATGGGGTTCCGGTGAACTACCAACAAGCCCTGTTCTGGCTCCAAAAAGCCGCAGCGCAACGGAATGCCGAGGCAGAATTTAATCTCGGACTTATGCATGAGCATGGTCAGGGAGTGCAAATCGACTTTTCTAAGGCCGCTGAGTATTACAGCCTCGGAGCGCAACACGGGTCAGCGAATGCACTGAGCAACTTGGGCGGTCTCTACCAACATGGAACGGGTGTACCGCAGGACCAGCAGAAAGCAACAGAACTATATACGATGGCCGCAGAAAAGGGCAGCTTCCCGGCTGAACGGTACCTGGCAGGCGCCTACCTGACGGGCAACGGAGTTCAGAAAGATGCAGCGCAAGCTGCAAAGTGGATGCAGCTTGCAGCGGCGCACGGTGACGCTGAGACGGAATGCAACCTCGGCATCCTGTTTCAGACAGGAACGGGCTTGCCGCAAAGCTACGAAAATGCGCTGGCTTGGTTTCAAAAGGCGGCGGAACAAGGCTACGTCACCGCTCAGCACAATCTCGGTGCGCTATATGGGAATGGGCAAGGAACAACGAAGAACCTTATAGAAGCCTACAAGTGGCTTTTGCTAGCCGAACAAGGCGGTTATAGGGACACCCAACACGCTCTTGAATTGCTCAAGCCCCAGATGACGTTGGAACAAACTGCCGAGGCCCAACGATTGGCCGACGCTTGGAATACTGCGCACCCTCATCCGAAGTCGAAATAATTCCTGTTTGAAACCAACCTTAGTCTCAACACAAGAACGGGAGTGCCTGGTAAACGCATTAATCGGAAACTGGATCGCAACGTCCGGTTATCCGACTAATCGGGAGTTAGACCACGGGGAACATGAACGAGCCGATTCGGGTCACTTCAGTTGGGAACGCAGTTCCAAAGCACCGATCAAGAAAAGCAACAACATCGATGCGCCAGCGATGATTGAGACCTTCACGAATGGCTCGCTCCAATTCTCCCGCATGAACTTGTCCAGCGTTCGGCCCTTTACTTTGTATTTGAAGGACAGGAAATCTCGGGTCAGGATTCCGACATAGCAGGCGGCGTAGGCCACCAGAATGAATGGATTATGCGCAAAGAGGCGAAATTTCTCTCTATTGGCGGCGGAGGAGAACCTTAGCTGCAGGTAGTAGAGCGCAATGAAGAAAAGTATGAACGCAAGTAAATGCGTCACGATTCGGGGAATCCCGATGCGCGTTAGATAATTGGGTCTTCCCCAGTCGCTCCACAACCATCGACGAAAATCAGTGAACACGCTCATCGCGATGGCAATATTACCACTCATGTCTGGTTTGCAGATCTGGGCCAGCGTTTCTAGTAACCAAATAGGGCACGTACCTGATTAACGCATAAACCGGACAAATGGGTTTTGGTACGAGAGTGTGCGGCGACCAGTTTCAAGAGTGATGCTTTCCTACGCAACGAATCAACTTTCGGTGTTTTTGAGCCGGTAAGTTCCGGATTTCAGTCCAATATTCTTCTCTGGCATCCTCATCAATTTCTATCGTCCCTGAATAAAGTCGGTCTCCGCCTCGCTTCTTGCAGCCAGAAATCCAATAGTGTTCTTCGGTGTCCCAGTCAAAATAATTGGCTTTGAATCCACTGCCCGAAAGCGTATGGAATCGGCGTCCTTTGTAATAAAGGGACTTGCCTGACTTTGAAAAGGTCACACGACCGATACGCGCTGGTCCGCTTATTTCGTTGCCTTTGCACTCTATATACATGATGCGGCTTTTCACGGTTCTGTCCGATAGCAGTATATATTTCTTGACGCTACGATGCCTAAGACGCTGGTTGGCATGCGTCCACCGGCCTGTGCCTGGTAAACGCATTAGTCGGAAACTGGATCGCAATGTCCGATTACGCGACTAATCGGGCATTTACCGGGGTCAAAATCAAATCGTACGTGGGTTCATCCGGAGAGTGGTCTCAGCAGCAGACCCAAGCCGCCTTCCGTCTGGGTTCAGGGCCAGCAAAGCGGCGATGGGATACAATCCCACCTGACTGTCCGATCTCAAATGCGAGCATACTAAATATGAGATTTTTGACTGCCGTCATCATCGCAGCTCTGCTTGGCCCTCAGAATACTGAACCGAATGTCGAGCAGAAAACTATTCCTCCGTATCGAGCGGAGTCTTCGGCGTACGTAATCGAGGGTAAAGACGCTTGGACATACGTCACCGAAAATCGGTCCTTTCGCTTCGAGGAAGTTCTGGGTGATTCAGGCAACTACGAAACTCTGCTGCTCTTAGAAGAGACCTACCACAACGAACGCACACCGGGGATTGAAGGCGCGAATGGAACGATTTCGGTGAACGCCTGGACTTTGAAAAATGGACATCAACGCGAGCTACGCTGGACTCTACAGGCTAGGGGCAACGAAGGTGACGTGAGGGACCGCCTCTACCGGGCAATCGAATGGGGATGCTGCGATGCGCCGGTTGTTTATTCCTATTACGACATCCTCGACGGAAAGAAATTGTATGTCACCAATTCCGAGTTGCTTGAGGTCTGGTTTGGAGAAGGCCCCATGAATAGTCGATACATCGGATTCGGGTATTCCGTGCTCGATAAGAAGGGCCAATATCCGCAGTTGCAGTATGGGACAGATAAAGAAGTCCTTCAGCGTTTCTCTCTTGTGTCCTCGGCGCAGTATTGCGAAGCCCCCGAGGTCTTTTTGTCAACTGGCACGAAGCTGGAGAAATCTCTTAATCTCATCGGAGAACCGAGGTCTTTTTCAATCGTGCTGAAGTACCCTGACGGCACTCAACTCCAAATTCCGATTGAGGCAGATGCAATTCGCCCGGAGAAAGCGAAACTGCCGAAGGGCTATACGCTGCGATTGACCTATTGAGGACTATCAATAACATTTCAGTGGGACGCAAGGTCCTGATAAACGCACTCATCGGAAAAGTGAAATCGGTCCGGTCCTCAATATCCGGTAAGGCGACTTATCGTCCAGTAGAATACAGTTCGCGCGATTTAGCAGTACAATTCCGCATCCAAAATCTCGGTAAGCTGTCAGAGAAATATGCTCAGCTTGAACTTAGGCTCGCGCCCCCTCACAAAGCTCCCAGCGAGTGCCTTTCCGAGTAGAGCCGACGCATACGTCTGCGACAAATGCGAACGGGATATAACCAGGCACTTCCGGCCTGGACGAGCGCACGTCGAGACGCGAATGGGCTCTGAGCGGTTCCGATGTCGCTGCGGCCAGCAGTACCTCACAGGTGCAATAGAATGGGACCATCTTGGCGACTGGGAACGAAAGCGACGTGTTTGGGGTAGATTCGGGATCGGGGTGGCTTTTTCTGCGATTTTTTCATTCCTCGGCCTCCTCGCTTATCTTTTCCTGCATTTCATTTTCGAACTTCGGAAAGGTGCGCTTGTCACGGGTTTGGTTATTACCGCGCTCCCGTTCTTCTTGATTCAGATAACATTCTGGCCCGGAGTAATGGCATCGATGTGGCGCACCAGATTCGGCACTAGCATTGTCTCCGAGAGAAACTAAATTGACCTGCACGTACCGGATATTCACATATTCCGGGAAAAGTGAAGTACTGGGGACGGCAGATGTCCGGTTACGCGACTTACCAGGACCTACGATTCACGATAATGGTGGCAAACGCGAGTGGGCATCAGCTTAGCTTTCGCTATCGTCGTCAGCGTTCTCTCATCGCGGATTGCGGCGTCGTGGTTCGGCTTGGTCATAGCCTCCGGGGTGCTAGTTGCTGTATTCCTTCACGTAACTAGAACAGACGACGAGCTATAGAAAGTGAGGCAAAAAGATGTGGGGTAAGCCGCCGTTCACCATCGCCGAGAATTGCTCCGTGGACGTACTAAATCTGGGCGCTGCATGCGAGTGGTACAAGGAAAAACTGGGATTGCACGAGGCGCACAACGACCGAGAAGACGACTCCGGGCAACCCTTCACGGACCTTTACATTTCAAATGACGACACATTCCTTTCGTTGGTGGAATTGAAACCCGGTACATCCGCAGAAAAACGACACGTCATCTTCTTCGCCAAGAATTTGGAAAAGGCACACCAGTGGTTGGTAGGTCGCGGAGTAACCGTCGAGCCGACTACCACTGATTCCGGTGGAAACCGTTTATTTCGGTTTCAGGATTTAGAAGGAAATACCATTGAAGTGTGTGTCGAGCCGGGCTGAGTCCTGATAAACGCATGAATCGGAAACTGGTCTCAGTGTCCGGTTACCCGACTTATCCAAACTTGACTCGTCATGTTGGGCATGATGTTGTTATCAAGCCAGTTTTGTCGTCCAAGGAACACTCGATGAACATCTCTTTTGAAAATAAAGTTGCACTCGTTACCGGTGCTGGCTCTGGACTTGGCCTTTCGACAGCGAGGGCTTTTGCGGAGTCAGGTGCTGCGGTGGTGCTAACCGACTGGAATGAGAAGTCACTGCGTTCTGCGGCCGAGGAACTGGAGACGAAGGGACACAAAACACTCGCCGTTGTTTGCGATGTCTCTGACGATAGTCAGGTCGAAGAGATGGTTGAGAAGACCATATCGAAGTTCGGCCGGCTCGACGCAGCCTACAACAATGCTGGCGTTCAGAATGAGCTTGCTGAAACCGCCGATCAAACCCGGGAGGATTTTGATCGCGTAACGGCCATCAATCTACGTGGCGTTTGGAGCTGCATGAAATTTGAACTGCGCCAGATGCGGAAGCAAGGAAGTGGAACCATCGTCAATTGCTCGTCGCTCGGCGGACTTGTGGGAGGAGCAGAGCGTGGAATCTATCACGCCGCCAAACATGGAGTCCTTGGGTTGACAAAGAGCGCGGCTCTCGAATACGCGGCACGCGGCATTCGGATAAACGCTATATGCCCGGGCCTCATTTGGACACCGATGTCCGATCGGATGGTCGCCGCTGGTCAGGGCGAAGCACTCAGTGCATTGCTAAAGAGCGTCCCAATGGGACGGTATGGCCGCCCCGAGGAGATCGCTGATGTGGTTCTCTGGCTCTGCAGTGAGGCCGCAAGCTATGTCACCGGCCAGTCAATCTCCGTGGACGGCGGCTTCACCATGCGCTGAGAGCGCGAGCTCGGCTCTCGCGGTGACTTCGGGACGTTATTTCGCGCTGCCGGCCGCCATTTAGTTTGTGCGGTCCTTCAATACCTGGTTAACGCATAAACCGGACATGTGGAGTTCTGGTACGGCAAATGTCCGGTAACGCGACTTATCGAGACTTGGGATCACTTCCGTGTTGCCGACGATCCGCTCAGTAGCCCCGGGTAAACGTTGCGGCTCCGAGACGAGCGAAAACACAGATCGGAGATCCTAAAAGAGGAAGGTGTAGGAAAATGGGATTTGTCCAGCGTGGGCCATGACGAAGGGAGCTTTGAATGTCGGACGAAGTGGACCTCCTTAAACGTGTTTACGACCGTTTCAACACTCGTGACATGGAGACAGTGCTCGCAGCCATGCAAGAGGATGTCATTTGGGCAAATGGCATGGAAGGCGGTCATGTCCACGGACGCGACGAAGTGCGCAGCTACTGGACACGTCAGTGGACGATGATCGATCCGCACGTCGAGCCGGTCGCGTTCGCCCACGGCCCTCAAGGGGAAGTGGTTGTGGAAGTCCATCAGGTCGTGCGCGACCTCAACGGAAATCTTCTAGCGGATAAGATGGTTGGTCACGTGTTTCGAATCGAAAAAGGCTTGATCAAGCGCTTTGATATCCGCGGCGCATAATTCCCAACTCCGCTGCATTGAGGCTCGCGTCTTTCGGACCGAGGATGTTCCAGCGCCATGTAGTGCTTCGGGCGGATGACGGAGCACTCTTCCATAATCCAGGAAGGGAAGGTTTGCCGGCAACTCGTCCACCACCATGCGGTCAATATTGGCCGTAGCGACCCTTCGCGGAGTCGATGAGCTTTTGCGAGTCATAGCCGACACCGTCCTTAAAGACGATCTCCACTTTTTCAATATCCGAAATCGTTGTGCCTGGATCGCCTTTGATGATCACGAGGTCCGCATTTTTCCCGGCGGCAATGGATCCAATCTGATCCTGCTTGCCCAGGTAGATGGCCCCGTTTAGTGTCGCAATTCTAATGGCCTGGACGGGCGAGAACCCGGCCTCGACCAGGAGTTCAATCTCGCGCTGATCTCCAAATCCGGGGACGACGCCCCCGCTGCCGGTGGGATCCGGCCCCGCCAACAGCAACCCTCCAGCTGCGGCGAACGCATATTCCATCTGCAAGTCGTGCTTGAACAGCATGGCCCAGTCGGTTTTTGGAGGCTTCATCGTCGCAGGCCGCTCGCGGCTGTAAAGGTAGGCCTCGCGCGCTTCTGGCACCATTGCTTCAAGAACCTGCTGTCGGAGCGGAGGACGACCCGGGATTTCTTCCTCAAACACCGGAAGCGTCGAGGTGATCGCGACATGATGTTTCACCAGCGTATCGATCAGATCCTTCGCCTCTGGAGTATTGGGTTCCATATGCTCGAGGGTGTAGTCCCCCATGCTTGAGCTGCACTCGTCCGGCTTCTTGTCAGGATCGAGTTGCGTATTCACAAAAAAACCATGCTCCAAGTCGTCGATGCCAAGCTCCGCCGCTTCCTTGTATGTCACCGAGCACAGGTGCCCTGTAATCTTGATCCCGCGCTTATGAGCTTCTTCAATCGCAGCCTTCAGTTCCGCGCGGGTGATATTCATGTATGCCTTGAACGAGGTCACACCACGGTCTGCCCAATAATCGACCATCTGCCTCGCCTCGTCAGGGCTACTCAGCTCATGCATCTGAATGAAATAGCTGTGCGGTCCTTCCAAATAAGGTCCGGTCACGTCGATGTGCGGACCAGGCAGCTTGCCCTCGTCGATCGCACGTTTCAGATTCAGGTCTGCATAGGTCTCGACGCTTCCCGTAGTGCGCATCGTGGTCACGCCCCCGGCCAAATAGAGACGAGGCGCTGAAAATGTCATCTGCGGCACCAGCACCGGCGGCTCGAAGTTCCACTGGCTGTCTTCATTCGGCCGGGCGATGTAAAAAAGGTGGTTGTGCATCCCGACGATTCCCGGCATCACCGTATATCCGCGCAGGTTGAGGACCGTCGTTCCGTCGGCGGCCGGAGTTTCCGAACTCGCTTCCACCGAGGAGATCTTGCCCTGTTCGATGATCAAGTTCTGGTCCTCGACTGGCGGTCGTCCCGTACCATCAATTACACGCACGTGCTGGAGCACCACTCTCGGCGTGTTCACCCGCACATACTTCTGCACCGGCGGGGATAGCGAAGCGGCCTGTTGGGCGTAAATGCCAGGAAGGATAAAGAACTGAAACGCGCACAAGATCAGGAACCGACTAACAGGCATGTAATCCTCCAAGTTTCGTAATTGTAGCCCATCAGCGCAAGCTGACCGAGAGGAGGCTGAAACTAAAGCCCACCGTTGCGCAGCACAGTTTGTACCGCCGGAGATGTGACTGTTCGAGATACCTACGCGATCGTTCCCGAATGACGGACAAACCGGAACTAATCCTCAAGTCCTGGTAAACGCATTAATCGGACATGTGGAGTTACGGTACGACAGAAGTACAGTAACCCGACTATACGGGAATTCACGCCGCGGTCAGGCCGGACATCGAATGGGCTTCCGTTTCTTTGATGATTTCGCCGGGGCGTGCGTTTTTTTATCGCGATATCGAAAGTTCGAAGGTCTTATCTGAATTCTTCGCTTGTTCGCTTGCGATATAAAGATGAAAAGAAGTCACACTGGCCTTTAGTGGCGTCCCACCACACTCGTAGCGAAACGATTGGCACTCCCATCTTGGAACTCACGGCCAAGTACAGTTTCAACTGATTCAGGAACAGTCCTTTTTCTACCATGAGACCACTTTGGATGTCCTGCCGAATCGACTCTTCCGTCGTACCTGTCGGACCAAATCGAAGTTGCAGGGACTGAAGCATCTCTGGATCCGCTTGCACCGTAAGTGACGAAATCCGCGCTCTCAGTGCACTAACCCAATTAGAGTCTTCCGTCGCCGCGCTATTTAATTCTTCTTCAACGAGAGCAACAATACGCTTCCTTTGTAGATCGCGCGCCAACCGTTCCGCTTCAAACATAGCGGACTCTGCTTGATCGCCTTCGTAGGTTCCGTCTTCAAAATCCACCGCGTCAATCACAATTCTGGGAGTAATGGATGAGCCCAGAGTGTCTGAATTAGATTCAGAAAGGACAGCCGCGGAACAGACTCCCAATCGCGGGCCCCACCCGCCTGCTTCGGAGTCCGTGAACGACCGAGAAGCAGCAACCTGAAGGTGGCCTTCGGGCTCTATAAGTGAACCCGATAGTGGGCGGAATGTATGCAGATCACAAACACCATTCTCGCCAATCAACGCTAGTGCCAGGCCGAATACCGCCTCCGGCGAAGTGCTGCGCAGGCTCACATTGAAGCCATCATCGTCTACGTCCACGCTCTCGACCACCAACGACTTCGTATGGTTGAAAACCTGCGGCGATGGAGTTTGGGCTGGCGCAGCGCCGAGGAGGAAAAACGGACTTGCAGCGAGCAAACCTCTTTTGAAGAGATAGCAATGCGTATGCCGACGGATAGACATGGCGAAAACCCCTGCATTAAATCGCCAATAGAGAATGTAATTCTACTTCCTCAGCATCTCAAATTGTCAATAAACCGCCAGCGTACGTCTGAAACTCGGCGCGAGCCATGTTCGACACTGGAACCCAACTACTTGGACGATTAACGCGGTAATCGGAAACTGGTCTCATTGTCCGGTTGTCCGACATACCGGGCGTTAACGATAAAAAAACGATTTCAATTTCCAGGCTCGGAAGATAAGACTACGGAGTTACAGTCACGGCGACCCTGTTTGATTTTAGAAGTATCGACGCGTTTTCAGGGTCTCGTTTCTGGACCTGAATTGTGAACTTTCCCGGCTGCCTCATGTCGTACAGTCTAGCTGCATCCAATTCCCAAGTCAGCGTCTTCCCAGCGTTAAGAGTGGTGAAAATAGCGTTTCCGTTCAGGTCTTGGGGCGAGATGCGACTCGTGTCCGGACTAGCAACGTGCCCGTTCCAGATATAGCCCAATTTCGTATCGGCGGCTAACCTTCCATCAGCGCCGCGAACCTCAACTTGGCAGTCAAGCCCACTGACCTCCGTCGCAACAACCACGTCGTGATTGGATCTGTTCTTCAGAGTGACCCTGACCCGGACCGGAGACCCTGTCTTCACGGAATCCTGCAATGCGCTGATGGTAAGGGAGGTACCAGGTTGTGTTGCCAGTGTGTTCGGGCGTTGACCGGCCGCAGTGCCGAGAGCAGCTAAGACGGTGCCAAGCAGAGACAACGTTCGCCAAATTTTCACGCTATTCCTCCTCGCCTTCCGCTTAGATTGCGCCATACCGAAAGTATAAGCCTCCAGCTGAAGGGCGCCTTACAAAGTCCTGATTAACGCATGAACCCGACAGATGGCGGGTAGTTTTCGATTGCCCGACTTGGAACCAACAGGCATTTCCGGGGAGACACAAACCAGGACCGGTAGTACAGAGGCTGTCATCTCCAGTTACGCAACGACGCTAAGGGGCTTGAATAGCTGACGTAGGACTACCTACAAAAAGCAAACTTAGTTTTCTGAGTGCAGACACGGTCAGAAAAGCACAGATTAGACCCGATGCCGCCCCAACAGGAACCAAACGCAAGACATTTTCACGCGGGCCCCACCCCCAAGCTAGCGTAGATATCGGGACGACGCCGCCAAGCACGGTGCCAAGCAGTGCGGATTCGAGCAGAAGTCGTCTTGACGCGTGTAATGAACGCGAGCGAAATCGAATCCAGGATGCGCCCAGCGCACCCAACACACACCCGGTAGGCCCCATGGGGATGATGGCGAAAATCCACCAGGCCGGAAGCGCTGCCAGCGTCATTAGTGCGTCACGTGCGGAAACGTGTCGAATCGCGGTAAACGGGATGAAGGCAATGAGACCTAATCCAGGCCCTATCAAGCCGCAGATAATCGCTCCAACAAAACTAGCGCGGAACCATGGTGCGGCTGCGTGAACACGCGGGACCGGATTCGTGGTCGCCACTGTCCAAATACTCCTGCCAAAGAACCCGATAGTCCAGTGCGTCTCGGGTCTTTCCGTTGCTGGGAGAGTGCGGTCGGAGCGGCTGCCGAACCCGCACCACTGGCAACTCAGGCTAGCTCCCGATAAACGCACAAATCGGACATGTGGAGTTCTGGTACGGGAGATGTTCGATTACGCGACCATACGTCAAGTTGCAAATCCGTCTTCAAACCGGAGGATTCTCGATGGTTGGTGTTTGCCCTACGTCTGCTTGCGACACTTTTCTGAGTCGGGCCCGACAACTCCGCCTTCAGCAGAAATCTCCCTTCCAACCGTTGGGCATGACCGGCGCTTCATATGTGAAATAGCGCGAGGTGCATCTTGGACAATGAACTCGACTTGCCAGTGAAGATTGAAAAACTGCGAAGAAATATTTTCTGGACAAAATGCGTTGCGGCCGTCTTATTTCTCTGCCTCGCTGCGATGAACATTTCAATTTGGACCAGACACTCTAAGACCATAGAGGCCAATGAGTTCATTCTGAAAGACCCGGCAGGAAACGTTTTGGCTCGACTAGGTCAGTATGATTTCGGCGCTACCTGCCTCATCATGACGGCAAAGCAGGATGTCTCTGAGGCCAGTCTGTGCGTTCAAGATAGCGAAGGCTCCAGTCTAGACCTTCACAATTTGAAGTCCGGGTCGCGGGCGATGCTGACGCCAGGTTTCAACTTGTTTGAGCCGACGTCTTACTTTCAACCGTCGCTGGTCATCAATCAAGCGATGAACAGACATTTTATGAACATCAACTTGGGACCTGAGACGAAGCTGGTTCTGGGCCACGATTCGAAGGAATCCATCTCAATCTCATCGCGCGCTGGCGAGCCAAAGATTACCTTGTTCGACGTAAACGAGAAACCCATTTGGTCAACTCATTAGTCCGCTTTTCGCCACCAGGAACCGGGTTGTGCCTGATAAACGCATCAATCGGAAACTGACCCACTACCCGTCTCTGCTCGATCTGAGTGAGCCTTCCTATCCGGCGCATTTCACGTTGGTCTATTCGCTGTCCGCAGTGCACGCCCTCGCTTATAATTCAAAACTGAGCAAAACCTGATGCCAGCATCCATTCGAGGCCGAATCGCGATTTTGTTTTTCTTTATCGCCGCTTGCGCATTTTCCACGCGCGGACAGATTCCTCCGCCAAAACCAGATCCTCTGCAATTGCCGGTGGGCGAAGGCACCTGCTCCGTCGAAAAATCGTGCTCGGAGCTCGCACCGGGAATGATCGTGAGCGCTGAAGGACCTTCGCCGCTCGAAGAAAATCTTCGCCACCTGACCGACGAAATTGGTGGCCGCGTATCCGGATCCGCTGAGGCCGACAAGGCCGTGGGCTGGGCCGTCGAAGCATTTCACCACGCGGGCGTTGACGAAATTCACACCGAGAAATTCACCATTCCCGTGGGCTGGAGCGAAGGCAAAACGCGCGTCGACGTGCTCGCGCCCGCGGCGTTTCCCGTGCGCGCCACCGCCGGTGGATGGTCCCCTGCGACGCCCGACGGCGGAATCACCGCGGATGTGGTAGACGTAGGAGACGGAGATGCAGCCGCTTTTAGTAAGGCCGGTCCCGCCGCCATTAAGAATTCTATCGTTCTGGTACACAGTAATCTATTGGTTACCTGGCAGGATCTCGACGACGTGGATTTAAACCAGCCCGCCATTATCGATCGCGCCGTGGCCGCCGGGGCCGCCGCAATTTTCTGGATGTCCACGCGCCCGAGCCTCTTGCTCTACCGGCATACCAATACTCTGGATGGCACGCTCGAAAAATTGCCGCAGGCGGTCCTGGCGAGGGAAGACGCGGAACGCATGGCGCGTTTCCTTGCGAAAAAAGTAAAGGTGACCGTCCACTTTGATATGCCCAACAAGATCACCGGGCCGGTGGAATCGGAGAATGTGGTCGCGGAAATTCGCGGCCGCGAGAAGCCAAAGGAATTTGTGCTGCTTGGCGCGCATCTCGATTCGTGGGAGCTGGGGACGGGCGCGCTCGATAACGGCTGCAACGCGGCGATGGTGATTGATGCTGCGCGCGTGATTCATGCCACGGGAACAGTCCCGCGGCGCTCGATCCGGTTTGTCCTGTTTACCGGCGAAGAGCAGGGGATGCTGGGATCGTGGGCCTACGCGAAAGCGCATCGCGCCGAGCTCGACAATATGGACGCGGCAATTATTTTTGATTCAGGCAGCGGCCACGTGACCGGCTATTCGCTGGGCGGCCGGAAAGATGCTGCCGCGGCCCTGAAAGACGTTGTCGCGCTGTTGCAGCCGCTTGGCGCGACGGAGCTGACCTATGAAGCGGGTGCGGACACGGACAACTTCGATTTCATGCTCGAAGGGGTCCCGACCCTCGTCGCAAGCCAGGATCCGGCGAACTACATGCTGAATTATCACGCGGCTTCGGATACGTTCGATAAGGTTGACCTCGTGGAACTCAAGCGGCAGGTCGCGATTTCCGCGATTACGGCGTTTGGCATCGCCGATATGCCAGGTAGACTTGGGAGACGTCAATCCCGCGCCGAAATCGAATCTCTGATGAAAGAAACCGGCCTCGACGAAACGATGAAGGTCGAGGGATTGGAGCCGTTTTGGGAGAACGGCACGCGCGGGCGCGAACCGTAGCAGCGTGCAGCGAAGCGCGCTCCGTAGCACTTGCCGCGAAGCGCGTAGCAGCGAAGCGCGAACCGTAGCAGCGTGCGGCGAAGCGGACGGATTTCCTTCGTGGTCCTCGGACTCCATCAACAAACGTACTGCACCAATGTTGTGGAAAATAACGAAAGATTGTCCCTGTACGTTGGTCAACCGCATTGACCAAAGTTTGCAGATTTCGGCGGGCGCGCCCGATTTCACTGATAGGTGAACGCTGCGTCCAGAGAGTATGTCGTGCCGCCGGGATTTTGCAGCACCACCTGAGCACCTCCGGAAACGCCGAGCCTCCGCCTCCAGCCTTAGCTGTATCTCGCGCATGACGATCATCAAAACTTCAACTGCTTATTTCGCCTGCGCTAGCCCCGCAACAACTGCGGCAACTTTATCGAGTATCTGATTCCAGCCCTCGAGTTGCCCGCTGTTTTTTGCGTTCTCCATGGTTTCATTTCCAATGAAGGTGAGTTTCGTCTGGCCGTTTCCAAAATCCTCAAAAATAACCACGTCGTGCGCACCGTCTATGGCCTCATGTTCGATTCCATACTGCGCAGGCTCAACCTTGTTTCCCTTCGAGTCGGAAAAGTACATGGAGGAAACGATCTTCTCGTGGAGAACAATCTCGTGGTATTCCCCACCATTCCAGAACTCCTGCCCATCCGGCGTTCTCATGCAGCAGAGAAATTTTCCTCCTACGCGAAAATCCATCTTGCAAAAAGGCGCAGTAAAACCCTTCGGCCCCCACCACTGCATCACATATTTCGGGTTTGTCCACGCCTCCCAAACCAATGCGCGTGGGGCATCAAAAACTCTCGTGACAACCATTCGCTCTTTCTCGTTAACCGTGTTTTTTGTCATTTCTGGCCTCCGCTTTTTTCATTTGATTCAGAACCACATCCAACTTTTCGAAACGCTCTTCCCAGAATCGGCGATAGTTCGTCGCCCAGTCGCTGACGGTCTTGATCGCTTGTGGCCTGAGCGTGCACACGCTCTCTCTTCCACGCTTCGTCTTGATCACAATCCGCGCCCGCACCAGGTAGGCAATATGTTTTGAAATCATCTGCTGCGAGAGTGCAAACGGTTCCGTCAATCCATGCACCGAGGCAGGCCCATGGGAGAGTCGTTCGATCATCGCCCTGCGGGTTGGATCAGACAGAGCCGCAAATGTTGTATCTAACTTATCCACAACCATATGGTAGTGAATTATCTGTCGATGTCAAGTGTGGATTTTGGACTTCCCGAATTCTGCTTCCTGATCTCTGAACCCTGACACCTCCGCTAATTTATGCTTGCCCATGCGCCGCCTATCGCAGCTGGGTGCATGGTTTATCAGCTGGGCTTCCTTGAGCAATTACTTTTAGTACCGGGAAGTCGGCTTGTAGGAAGTGATCTCCGCACTCCTTTCAGACGGGCTACATCGCAAGTTAGTCAACCCACGCCAAACGGCAATCCGCTAATCCCCACAAAACGTGGACTTGTCTTTGCTCGGAGCCTAACATCCCCGGGTGTATCACTTTTCCCCGCTCTGTGAGCCATCCCCCGCTCACGTTGACTTGCCTCGGAGCGCGGCCTAAGATGGCCGCCAAATGGCAGAACCGCAGCCTCTGATCGGCCGGACCATTTCGCACTACCGCATCGTGGAAAAACTGGGCGGTGGGGGGATGGGTGTGGTCTATAAGGCCGAGGACACCGAGCTTGGCCGTTTCGTCGCGCTGAAATTTCTTCCCGAAGCGCTAGCGGAAGACCCGCAAGCCATGGAACGTTTTCGGCGTGAGGCTCGAGCCGCGTCTGCGCTTAACCATCCGAACATCTGCACGATTCACGAAATCGGCAAACAAGATGGGCGTGTCTTTCTGGTGATGGAGTTCCTCGACGGCCAAACGCTGAAGCACCGCATCGGCGGAAAGCCGCTGCCCGTGGACGAAACTCTGGAGCTCTCGATTGAAATTGCGGACGCGCTGGATGCGGCGCACACGAATGGGATCGTCCATCGGGACATCAAGCCTGCGAATATTTTCATCACCAAGCGCGGGCACGCCAAGATTCTGGACTTCGGATTGGCGAAAACGCTCGCTTCGGCGGCATCGGCATCCATATCCGAATCGCAGGCGACAGCGGACGCTGTTACTCCCGAGCACCTCACGAGTCCCGGCAGCACGATCGGGACGGTGGCCTATATGTCGCCGGAGCAGGCGAAGGGAAAAGAACTGGATGCGCGAACGGACTTGTTTTCGTTTGGCGTCGTGCTCTACGAGATGGCGACGGGCACTTTGCCATTTCGGGGCGACACCTCCCCGCTCATCTTCCAAGCGATTCTGGATCGAGCCCCGACTCCTCCGATCCGCCTAAATCCCGACTTGCCGCCGAAGCTCGATGACGTGATCAGCAAAGCGCTCGAAAAGAATCGCGAGACTCGCTATCAGCACGCTGCCGACATGCGAGCCGATCTCAAGCGCTTGAAACGGGAGACGGAATCACGGGTCGGGACACCGGCGAGCTCGAGTTCGGTCGCGACGGCGCAAGACAGCAGCTCTCAGCCGGTCGCGCCGCAGCCAGCGCCCGCATCGAGTTCGGTATTTGCTGCCGCTCCGGCGCCGTCATCTTCGGTTTCCGTTCCGGCGGCCGAAATACCCGCAGCTCGTGGAGGGAAGCTCTGGAAGATTCTGGTTCCGGCTGCGCTGGTAGTGGTCGCAGCGGTCGTAGCCGCCGTTTTCTACTTCCGGCCACATCCCGGGGCGCCATTGACGGAGAAGGACACCGTCGTGCTCGCCGACTTCGAGAATTCGACAGGGGACCCTGTATTCGACGGTGCGCTGAAGCAGGCACTGGCGGTACAACTTGGGCAGTCTCCTTTTCTGAATGTTCTGTCGGAGCGCAAGGTGGAAGAAACATTGGGACTCATGGGACGTCCGGCGACTGATCGCATCACGCGCGACGTTGCCAGAGAACTCTGTGTCCGTACAGGTAGCAAAGCGATTCTCTTGGGCTCGATTTCAAAGTTGGGCAGCCAATACATCGTTGGCATTGACGCGGTGGGTTGCGGCAGCGGCGATACCCTGGCAAGCGAGCAAGAGGAGGCCTCGACAAAAGAAGACGTGCTCAAAGCACTGAGTAAGGCGGCTACAAGCCTCAGAGGCAAACTCGGTGAGTCACTGGCGTCCGTTCAAAAATTCGATGTTCCAATCGAAGTCACGACGACATCGCTCGAAGCATTGAAGGCTTTCAGCATGGGTGTTGCGACGGGAGATACCAGAGGCGCCGCAGCGGCAATTCCATTCTTTAAACACGCTCTTGAACTCGATCCAAACTTCGCGATGGCGTACGCTGGTATTGGTGTTCACTATCGCAACATGGGACAAGCAAGCCTAGCCGCTGAAAACATCACTAAGGCTTTCAACCTCCGTGACCGCGTCAGCGAGCATGAGAAATATCGGATCTCCGCACTCTACTACAACTACGTCACGGGTGAACTTGACCAAGCGATCCAGACGTACGAAATTTGGTCGAGGAGTTACCCGCAGGACTCGACACCTCCAAATAACCTCGGCGTGATTTACAGCGAGCTTGGTCAGTACGAAAAGGCTTTAGCAGACACGCGAGAGAGCGTCGCACTCGATCCTAACGTCGTAATATGGTACTCCAACCTTGCGGGATTGAACCTGGCATTGGGCCGCCCCGATGAAGCTGAGAAAAGCCTTCACGAAGCAAACGTCCGCAAACTCGACGCGGATCTGCTGCACTGGGTAACGTACCAGCTAGCCTTTTATAACGGCGATACAGGCGAAATGCAGCGGCAACTCGATTGGGCCGCTGGAAAACCGGGAGATGAAGACCTTCTCCTGTCCTTTCAATCTGACACCGAAGCGTATTACGGCCGGCTCACGAAGGCACGGGATTTCTCCCGAAGGGCAGTGGATTCGGCTGTCCGGAACGACTCAAAGGAAAGTGCCGCGTTGTGGCAAGTGAATGCTGCTTTGCGGGAAGCGGAGTTCGGCAACGCGGATGCGGCGAAGCGGGATACAGTGGCCGCGCTGGCGCTGGCTCCAGGCCGCGACGTGAAGCTGCTCAGCGCACTTGCGTCGGCGAGGGTTAGTGAGGCCGCTCGTGCGAAGCCAATCCTAGAAGAACTGGAGAAGAACTATCCATCGGACACCATTTTGAAAGTTTACTGGCTGCCGACGATCAAAGCCGCGATGGAGCTGGATACTAACAATCCTGCTCAGGCAATCATCTCTCTCGAGGCAGCTGCGCCCTACGAGCTCGGCGGGCCACCTCAATTGCTCGAGGCCACGATGTATCCGGTTTACATTCGCGGCCAGGCACAACTGGCGGCGCACAACGGCGCCGAAGCGGCCGCTGAGTTCCAAAAATTTCTCAACCATCGGGGCCTGACGTTGAACTACCCACTTGGTGCGCTTGCTCATCTCGGACTCGCCCGCGCCTACGCCATGCAAGGCGACACCGCCAAGGCCCGCGCCGCCTACAATGATTTCTTCGCGCTCTGGAAAGACGCCGACCCCGATATTCCTATCCTCGTCTCCGCGAAGGCCGAATACGCAAAGCTGAAGTAACCGCAACCGCCGGGATGCGCGCACAGGTTCCTGCGTTGATTTGCACGCGGAGCGCGGCCTAAGATTGCCGCCAAAATGGCGGAACCGCTGCCAAGGATTGGCCGCACGATTCCCCATCCAGGAATGATCGATCAAGGCGCGTATTGCGTGAAAACTAGGTCGTGGGCTTTATTCTGTTCGTGGCAGGGAAAACAGGGTTTCATGAACGCCGCATCCACAGGCTTGCCGTCTGCGTTGAAATGACCGAACCCCCAACCTCCCGTCGCCGCATACTTTTTTGAGTCCTTAACCATAAACTGAATGTTCGTGGGGGCACCAGGAACGAAAGATTGTTTCTGGCCAAAGATCTTGTCATTCTCCTCCGACGGAACGTAACCGTAGTGCAAAGCGGCGATGATTGTGCCGTCAGGAAAGGGGAGAGTCCCTGCCCGGTAGGCCTTGATCGCTACGTTGTTGCCCAAAACAGCCCCCAAACTGTTGAGTTTGCCCGCTTCATGGGCCGAGGATACCCAGGTCCAATCCCGATATCCGGCGGGCTTTTCTGTGACCCACGGCGCGGACCCCTCATCGGCAGTTCCAGATGCAGGGGCCATCGAGGTCGCAACGCCAGCCAGCGTCGCGACTGAAACCAACAAGAAAGCGATCCCTCTCATAGTTGCTCCTTTCCAATGCGAGCTCTCTACGTCTGCCGCTGGCCTTGATCGAAACGTGCGCCCTTCTGATGCTAAGTACGGGGAAAAGGTGTCAGTCCAGAACTTACTCTCGAAGCCGTGTGGAAAATCGAAACCGAACGACACCCCAGAAAAAGAACGCTGGTGCCAACTTCCACGAGTAATGAAGTCAGGTCCTGGTGGAGGTGTATCACTTTTCCCCGCTCTGTAGCCTTACCCCCGCTCACGTTGACTTGCCTCGGAGCGCGACCTAACATTGCCTCCAAATGGCAGATCCGCAGCCAATGATTGGCCGCACGATTTCCCACTATCGCATCGTTGAAAAGCTGGGTGGCGGCGGGATGGGTGTGGTCTATAAGGCCGAAGACACCCGGCTCGACCGCGCCGTCGCGCTGAAATTCCTTCCGGAAGAGCTATCTCACGACGCACAGGCGCTCGAACGTTTCAAACGAGAGGCGAAGGCGGCGTCGGCTCTCAATCATCCGAACATCTGCACGATTTACGACATCGGCGAACAAGATGGCAAATTCTTCATCGTCATGGAATATCTGGACGGCGTGACGCTGAAACATCGCATTGGCGGACGCGCGGTCGAAACAGACGCACTCCTCGATCTCGCCATTCAGATCGCGGACGGACTCGATGCCGCGCACTCGAAGGGCATCGTCCACCGCGACATCAAGCCCGCGAATATCTTCGTCACCACGCGCGGCCACGTGAATATTCTCGATTTCGGCCTGGCAAAGATGGCACCGAAACTCGACGCCCTGGGCTCGACCGAGACACTCCCCGCGGATGCCGCACCAGTAAGCGCGGAGCACCTCACCAGTCCGGGAACGGCCGTGGGAACAGTGGTTTACATGTCTCCCGAGCAGTTGAGCGCCAAAGACCTGGATGCACGCACGGATTTATTTTCATTCGGGGTCGTCTTGTACGAGATGGCCACCGGCACGCTGCCCTTCCGCGGAGAAACTTCGGCGTTGATCACGGACGCCATCCTCCACCGTGCGCCGGTGCCGCCTGTGCGGCTGAATCCGGACATTCCCGCGAAGCTCGAAGACGTCATCAGCCGGGCAATGGAAAAAGACCGCAACCTGCGTTATCAGCATGCCAATGAGATGCGAGCGGAGCTGCAACGGCTGAAGCGCGACACGTCCTCGGGCGCGCTCATCGGATCGCCCACGGCGCATCTCCAGTCGTCCCCGGCTGTCGCACCAGCGCAGCCCGCGCATCCCTCCGGCAGTTCCGTTGTCGTCGCCGCGGCAAAACAAAACAAAGGCGCCTTTGCTGCCATCGTCGCCGTCATGCTGGTGCTCATCGCCGCTGCCGGATACGGCCTCTATTCGTTCCTGGGCAAAAGATCGCTCACGATTCCGTTCCAAACGTTCGCCGTGACGCAGGTCACAAACTCCGGCAAAGCTCTCTTCGCAGCCATTTCTCCGGACGGGAAGTACATCGTCGCCGTGATTTTCGACAAAGGAAAATACAGTTTGTGGCTTCGCAACGTCGCTACCAGCAGCGACACCCAGATTCTCGCTCCTGATTCCCTGCTTATTGAGGCGGTCGCGTTTTCTCCGGACGCGAACTACATATTTTATCGAAAGGCAGTGGATCCCTCGCAGCAGTCGTACATTCTCTATCGCATGCCGGTGCTCGGCGGAACGCCCCAGCGTCTCGTGCGCGACGTTGATAATGGCCCGACCTTCTCGCCCGACGGCAGGCGCATGGCGTACATGCGGGCGAACGATCCCGATGCGGGCAAATACCGCCTTCTTACCGCGAACCTGGACGGCAGCGATGAGAAAGTGCTGCAAATCGCCCCGCTGCCGTTTCCGGATTCGCTCTCGTGGTCGCCGGACGGGAAGAGCATCGCGTTTATCTCCTACTCCAACGCCAAGGCGCCGGCGCAGATCAGTCTGTTCGACATTGCCACGGGCAAGGACACTGCGCTTACCGCATTTTCCGAAAGGACTTTTGCCGATCTCGCGTGGACTCCCGACGGCCGCGGTCTTCTCGTCAATTATGCGGATCGCATGTCGGGCTCGACCAACCAGCAAATCGGCTATGTCTCCTATCCCGATGGCCGATTTCAATCGCTTACGAACGACGTCCACGGCTATCAAGACCTGAGCATTTCTGCAGACAGCGGGTTCATGGTTTCCGTCCAACAGCAGGAATCGGACTCCGTTCATGTGCAGCCTGCGGCAGGCAAGGGCTCCTCTGTTGAAGTCAAGGGCCTTCCGAACCAGGCTGGGGTCGCCGCGGTTGACTGGGACGCGCACGGAAACTTGATTGTCGCAACTTCCTCCTCGCTGCTTCGATTGTCGCTCGATGGAAGCCAGCAAACGACCCTTCTGTCCGATCCCAGCGCCACGATCCTTTCGGCATCTGCGTGCAGCAACGGCGGCCCGATTCTGTTGGGTTGGTACATGAGGGGGGGACAAACCACGAAGAACATTTGGCGGGTAGATGCCGATGGTTCGCATCCAATGCAGCTCACGAACGGCGAAGATGACGAGCTAGCGCTATGCGCGCCGGATGGAAAGTCGATTTACTACTTTGACGGTTCCAGCTTCCGTTTGATGAGAGAGCCCATCGGGGGCGGGTCCCCGGAGCTCGTGGAGGGCAGCGCCATACCCAATGGATATATATGGGGAGGTCTGAACTTCTCCCCCGATGGCAAGTGGATTCCCGGGATCGCGGCCACAACGGATCCCGCCACGCAAGCCGCCATAAACAGAATCGCTCTCATTGACGTGAATGCCAAATCGGCAGCGTTCACGCGATTTCTAATTCCGCGTCCCGATTTTGCGGAGCCCTTTTCCTTCACGCCCGATGGAAAGGCCGTAGCGTATAGCATTGTCGAAGACGGCGTCGGCAACGTTTGGGAGCAGCCCCTCGACGGGTCGCCCGGGCATCGGCTGACGAACTTTACCTCCGACCGCGTCCGCACGTTCCGATTTTCGCCTGACGGCAAGTCTTTGGCCGTTGCGCGAATGCATGTTGTTTCTGACGTGGTTCTCTTGCGCGACATCCACAAGGCGTCACAATAGTCGCTATCTCTGGCGACGCCGCAAAAGCGAAGACTGCCTACAAAGATTTCTTCACACTGTGGAAGGACGCCGACTCCGACATTCCCATCCTGCGGCAAGCCAAGGCGGAATACGCGAAGCTGAAGTAAACGCGGCTGTGCGGGCAGCGCTCACGTTGACTTGCCTTTGAGCGCGGCCTAACATCCGTCGCCGGCAGTGACTTCCGAACGATGATCGGCAAAATCATTTCGCATTATCGAATCGTCGAGAAAATCGGCGCGGGCGGAATGGGCGAAGTCTATCGCGCGCATGACGAGCAGCTCGATCGTGATGTCGCTCTGAAGATACTTCCCGCGGGGATGCTCGCCGACGATGCCGCGCGCAAACAATTTCGTAAAGAAGCTCTCGCGCTCGCCAAACTGAATCATCCAAACATCGAAACCATCTACGAATTTGGCTCGCAGGATGGTGTTGATTTCCTCGCGATGGAGTTGATTCCCGGGCAATCGTTGAGCGCCAAAGTCAAAGGAGGGCCGCTCGCTGAGCGCGAGGTTGTCAGGCTCGGAACGCAACTCGCCGAAGGACTGGCTGCTGCGCACGATCAAGGCGTCATCCATCGTGATTTGAAGCCCGGGAATTTATTTGTCACGCCCGATGGGCGACTCAAAATTCTCGATTTCGGCCTCGCCCGCTTAATTCATCCTGAAGTCGCCAGCGATGTGACGCGCAGCATCACGGTCGAAAGCGGCACGATTTCCGGCACGGTGCCTTACATGCCGCCGGAGCAACTGCGCGGCGAGCCGACCGACGCGCGCAGCGACATTTATTCGGCGGGCGCAGTGCTTTACGAAATGGCCACAGGACTGCGGCCATTTCCGCAGACGCAAGGGCCGCAGTTGATGGGCGCGATTCTCCACCAATCGGCGCCTTCTCCCGCTTCGCTCAACCAGCGAATCACTCCCGGCCTTGAAAGCGTAATCCTCAAGACGCTCGAAAAAGAGCCGTCGCAGCGCTACCAGTCCGCGCGTGAACTCCGCGTCGCTCTCGAAGGAGTTTCGTTCAGTTCGGTTGCTTCTTCGCCCGTCATCGCGCAGTCCAACTCGGCCGTTGCCGTGCCCATCGCCGCTCCCGCTGCCAATCCGCGCTCTCGCTGGCTATCGATCGCCGGTGTCGCCGCATCAGCAGTCGCGTTGATCGCGGCAGGCGCGTATCTCTACTTCCACCGCGCGCCGAAACTCAGCGACAAAGATACGATCGTCCTCGCCGACTTCAACAACGCAACCGGCGATCCTGTCTTTGACGGCTCGCTCCGCCAAGGCCTTTCGGCGGAACTCGAGCAGTCGCCCTTCCTCAGCATCGTTTCCGACCAGCAAATCCTGCAGGCCTTGAAGCTGATGGGCCAGAAGCCGGACGCCAAGCTCGCGGGCCAGGTTGCGCGCGATCTTTGCCAGCGGACAGGCAGCGCGGCGGTGCTCGACGGCTCGATCGCGCAAATTGGCACGCAGTACCTCCTGACACTGAAAGCGATCAACTGTGCGAGCGGACAATCGCTGGCCAGCGCGGAAGCTCGGGCGGGTGACAAGAATCACGTCCTCGATGCGCTCGGGACGGTCGCAACCGAGATGCGCGCGAAGCTCGGAGAGTCGCTGAGCACGGTGCGGAAATTCGATACGCCGCTCGCGCAGGCCACCACGCCCTCGCTCGAAGCCCTCCAGGCCTACAGCCTCGCGGAAAAGATCGAGTTGCAGAAGCTGGACGTGGCCGGCGCCGTGACTTTAACGAAACGCGCCATCAGTCTCGATCCGAATTTCGCCATCGCCTACGCAACGCTGGGCGTCAGCTATTACCAGCTGGGCGAAACTTCCCAGGCGACAGAAAACATTCGCACGGCGTACGAGCTTCGCGAACACACCAGCGAGCGCGAACGCCTTGGCATCGAAGCGATTTATCATCTCGTGGTCATCGGCGACCTCGAAAAAGCACGCCAGGACTACGAATTGTGGGCACAGTCTTACCCGCGCGATTTCGTGCCTCCGAACAACTTGCGCGTCATTTACACCAACCTCGGCGAATATGACAAAGCCCTTGCCGAAGCGAGCGAGGCGTTCCACGGCCGCGCGCCCGAAGCCTGGTCGTACGCCGTCCTTGCTCAAAGTTATCTTTTCTTGAATCGCGCGGGAGAGGCCCGCTCAACCATTAACGAGGCGCAGGCAAAGAATCTCGACTCTCCCGCGCTGCACTTCTTGCTGTTTGGGATTGCGTTCGTGAAGAACGATGCGCCGACAATGTCTCAACAGGTGGCTTGGGCGCAGGGCAAGCCGGGCGCGGAGGACGTGATGCTCGCGTACGAAGCGGACGCCGCGGCTTTTTCGGGCCAGCTCGCAAAAGCGCGGGAATTTTCCCAACAGGCCGAAGATTCCGCGGCCCGCATTAAGCAAAATGAAACTTCTGCAACCTACGAAGCCGACGCAGCCCTGCGCGAGGCGCTTTTTGGCAACGCATCCAAAGCCACGCAGCGAGCTGCGGCAGCCCTGGCGCTTTCCAGCGGCCGCGACGTGCAGTACGGTGCCGCCCTCGCCCTGGCCATTGCGGGTGATGCGGGCCGTGCGCAGGCGCTGGCCGATGACTTGAGCAAACGCTTTCCGGAAGACACCATTGCGCAACTCAATTATCTGCCCACGATTCGTGCCCAGCTCGCACTCGATCGCAATGATCCGGCCAAGGCGATTGAGATCCTTCAGGCAGCCGCACCCTATGAACTGGGTTCACTGACGCGCGCGAACGTCTACAACTTCATGAGTCTTTATCCTGTCTACGTGCGCGGAGAAGCGTTATTGGCGGGCCATCGGGACGGAGAAGCGGCAAACGAGTTTCAGAAAATTCTCGATCATTCCACCATTGTTTTGATGGAGCCCATCGGCGCTCTGGCCCATCTCGGACTCGCTCGCGCCTACGCCGCGCAAGCCGACACCGCCAAAGCAAAGGCCGCCTACAATGATTTCTTCACGCTCTGGAAAGACGCCGATCCCGACATCCCTATTCTCATCGCCGCGAAAGCCGAATACACCAAACTGAAATAGCGACGATTTACCGCGCCGAGGCTTTTATCGTTTAGCGCGCGCGACACCCGGAATGATTCCTTCCAGTTTTGACGACCATCGTCCGCCAATGGCAGATTACGGCTGGGCTGGGGGCTCGCCGCGGTGCAGCGCTTCTGCTTCACATCTGGCCGTTGTTAATGGCGGATACGTGACTGGCGACGCATTGCCATTTCCCGCCGGACATCTTGGCCCACGTGTCGGTGAATTGCTCGTTTACGTCGAAAGCTTTTCCGGATGCGTCGGTTCCCTTGCCGCGGAAATTTCCAATGGCAATTGCGGTATCGCCAAAGACCGTGACCTTCAAATTGACGTAGTCCACGCTCGTGTATTTCGTTTTTTTCTGCTCGGCCAACATCTCGGCCTTGTTACTCACTTTGCCGTCGCGGTCCGTGTTGATGAAGCCGTCGGCCAATGCGCCTGCAATCGCGTCGGGGTTATTGGCCTGCTGCGACTTGAGCCATTGATGCTCGAGATCGGCAACAACTTTTTGGTCGCCGGCATTTGTCTGGGCCTGCGATGGGATCGCGGTTGCCAACAAGACCAAAGCCAGGACACACCATGGAGCAATCTTTTTCATAATGCCTCCGTTGTCGGTTTGTAATTCAGAGAAAAATCGGCCTGAATGCGGAGCCGTTTTAGCCCGAATGCATGAAGGTGTCAAGCCAGGATGGAGTCGCGCTGCCAACGCGTCAACGCGCTCCAACGCGTTGACTTGCGCGCGGCGCGCGGCCTAAGATGGGCGCCGACATGGTGGATCCCCAGCCTCTCATCGGCCGGACGATTTCGCATTACCGCATCGTCGAGAAACTCGGCGGCGGCGGGATGGGTGTCGTTTACAAGGCCGAAGACATAAGCCTGCACCGATTTGTGGCCCTCAAGTTTCTGCCGGATGAAGTGGTCAAAGATTCGCAAGCGCTGGCGCGGTTTCAACGCGAGGCGCAAGCCGCTTCCGCGCTGAACCACCCTAACATCTGCACCATCCACGAAATCGGCGAGCAGGACGGACGGCCCTTCATCGTCATGGAGTTCCTGGACGGGGTGACGCTGAAGCACCGGATTTCGGGCAAGACGATGCCCCTCGATGAAACGCTGGAACTCTCGATTGAGATTGCGGATGCGCTGGAAGCCGCGCACACGAATGGGATCGTCCATCGCGACATCAAGCCCGCGAATATTTTCATCACCAAGCGCGGGCACGCCAAGGTACTGGATTTCGGCCTCGCCAAGACGCTCGGTCCGGCATCGAATTCGTCCATGTCGGCCACACAGGAAACTGCCAGCACGCCGGGACCCGAGCATCTCACAACTCCCGGAAGCGTGATCGGCACGGTTGCGTACATGTCGCCTGAGCAAGTGCGAGGCCAGGAGCTCGACGCGCGGACGGACTTGTTTTCGTTTGGCGTGGTGCTCTACGAGATGGTCACGGGCGTGCTTCCTTTTCGCGGCGAGACGTCGGGCGTGGTCACCAACGCGATTCTGGAACGAGCGCCGTTGCCGCCGGTGCGATTGAATCCTGATATTCCTGCCAAGCTGGAAGAGATCATCAATGAGGCGCTCGAAAAGGATCGCAAGTTGCGCAGCCAGAGCGCGGCCGAGATACGCACGCGTTTGCAGCGGCTGAAACGCGACACGATGTCGGGTGCACTGAGCGGTACGCATGCGGTGACGGCGGGATCGTCTTCATCCGTTCAGGCGGCTGTACAGGAATCCGGCAGTTCCGCTTCGACGGTGGCGCAACCGCAGCAGGCGCAACCGCAGCAGGCGCATCCATCCGGCAGCTCCGTCGTTGTCTCCGCCGCCAAGCAGCATACGTTGGGCCTGACGGCAGGGGTCGTGATTGCACTTATCGTGCTGCTCGCCGCGGGATACGGCGTCTATTCTCTCCTGAACAAGAAACCGGCCACGGTCGCGATTCCGTTCCAAACCTTCGCTGCCTCGCAAGTGACGAATTCCGGGAAAGCTCTGTTCGCGGCGATTTCACCCGACGGGAAATTCGTGGTCAGCGTGATTAACGACAAAGGCAAATCCAGTTTGTGGCTCCGAAATGTCGCTACCAGCAGCGACACGCAAATTCTCGCTCCCGATTCTGCCACTATCCGAAGCCCGGCGTTCTCGGTTGACACGAACTATATCTTTTATCGAAAGGCCGCGGATGCCACAGAGTCTTCATTCATTCTTTACCGGATGCCGGTGCTTGGTGGCTCGCCGCAGCGATTGGCCGGCGACGTTGACCATGGTCCAGTCTTCTCGCCGGACGGTAAGCGCATGGCCTACATTCGGGGCAATGATCCTGAGGTCGGCAAGTACCGGATTCTTTCGGCTAACCTCGACGGTAGCGATGAGAAGGTTCTTCTGATCGCTCCGCTCCCGGATCCGGACGCGCTCTCCTGGTCTCCCGACGGGAAGACAATCGCTTATGATGCTTCCGCCAACGGCAAAGCACCGAGGCAGATCAGTGTGCTCGACATTGCCAGCAGCAAAGTCACTCCGCTTACGGCGTTTCCTGACAGGATTTTCTATGATCTCGCCTGGGTCCCGGACGGCAGCGGCCTCCTTGTGAATTACCGGGACCGCACGTCGGGCTCGACCAACCGGCAAATCGGGTTCCTGTCCTATCCCGACGGCCGCTTCCAGTCCCTCACGAACGACATTCATGGCTATCGCACGCTGAACATTTCCGCCGACGGCAAGGCGATGGTCTCCCTTCAACAGCAGCAATCGGACTCGGTTCACGTGCAGCCTGTGGTGGGCAACGGATCAGCGCTCCAAGTCCCCGGCGTTCCGAATCAAGCCATAGTCAACGGAGTCGGCTGGGACAGCAATGGGAGCTTGATCGTCACGACTTCGACCTCGTTGCTGCGGCTCTCACTTGACGGGAGCCAGCAGACGACTTTGCTCTCCGACCCCGGCGCGAGTATGACCTGGCCGTCCGTGTGCCGCAATGGTGGTCCGATCGTGTTCGTGTGGTCTCAGCGCGAAGGAAAGACTACCGTAAATATCTGGAGAGTGGACGCCGACGGCTCGCGTCCCAAACAGCTCACGAACGGCAAGAGTGAAGAGTTCCCGGTATGCTCTCCGGATGGAAAGTGGGCTTATTATTTTGATGAGGCCGCCTACCGCATCATGAGAGTCCCCATCGATGGCGGAACTCCGGAGCTAGTGGAAGGCAGTGCGGTTTCAAACGGGTTCATGGGGGGAGGCATAAACTTCTCTCCGGATGGCAAGTGGATGCCCGAGATCGCGAGTCTGATAGATCCCGCCACGCAAGCAGCCACTCCCAAAGTGGCGCTGATTGATGTGAACGCCAATTCTCTGGCATCCACGAAGTTTCTGGTTCCACGTCCCGAGATTGGGTCCTCCATGGCCTTCACTCCCGATGGCAAGGCCGTGGCCTACGACATTGTCGAGAACGGAGTCGGCAACATCTGGGCGCAACCGTTGGACGGCTCGCCCGGACATCGGCTGACGAACTTCACTTCCGACCGCATCTACACATTCCAATTTTCGCCCGACGGCAAATCGCTCGCCGTCGCACAGCAGCACATCGTTTCCGACGTCGTTCTCCTCCGCGACACTACCACCAGCACAGCGGGCAAGTAGAAAAGCCCCGGTGTTCCGTGCCGCCGCACTGTAATCAACACGCACGCCAGGCACGCGGATTTTCTCGCGCTCGCGCGCGGTGCGTATAATTGAATTTGATGGGCACCTCTCTCCAATCCAAGGAATCCAATAAGGCGGAGGGGCCGAAGGCGCGGCGCGCGCGCGGCGAATTCGAGGTTCCGGGACGAATTCTCGCGCTCGATTACGGACGCCGCCGAATTGGAGTGGCGGTATCAGACGAGCTGCGAATCACGGCGCGGCCGCTGAGTATCATCGAGCGCAAGAATCGCGGCGACTTGATGCGCAAGATTCGAGCGATCGCCCGCGAATTGGGCGCGCGGCTGATCCTGGTGGGACATCCGCTGAATCTGGATGGAACGCCGGGAGAAATGGCCGAAGAGGCAGCGCGTTTCGCGAGCCGCGTGCGGAAGGAACTTGGCGTGGAAGTGGAGCTCGTAGACGAGAGGCTGACGAGCTGGGCTGCGGATCAGGCGGTCGCTGCGACGCCGCGCGGCACGCGACGTGAAGGCCGCGGCAAGAGCCGGACGAAGGAATCGCACGACGACGTGGCCGCCGCAATTTTTCTGCGCGATTACATCGAGCGCACTCAATTCCACCGCGGCCCGGCCCGCCGGGGCAAGGATTAATCGCCGATGCGACGCCTGGGGCTGCTTTTTCTTCTGGCGATCGCCGCATTGGGCACGCTTGCGGCGCTGCTCGATAACGCGCTGAGCCTCGAGTACAAGGGCTACGCGGGCGATTCCGTGATCGTAGATATACCGCATGGAATGCATCGCTGGCGCGTGGCCACTCTCCTTCAGAAAAACGGCGTGATTCACAGCCGGATCGCGTTTGAGCTTTACAGCCATTGGCACCAGCGACGGCCGCTGCAGGCGGGAGAATATCTCTTCTCCGGCCCGATGACCGAGCGGCAGGTTTTCTGGAAAATTGCGAACGGAAAGATCAACGTCATCGCGGTGCAGATTCCTGAAGGCTGGACGATGTTTGAGATCGCCGACCAGCTCGAGCGGCAGAAGCTCTGCAGCCGCGAAGATTTCCTGCGCGTAGCGCGCGATCCCGCGCTCATTCTCGATCTCTCGCCGCACGCGCGAAGCCTGGAGGGATTTCTTTTCCCGTCTACATATCTATTCACACGGCACACGCCGCCGGAGGAGATCGCGGAGACGATGGTCCGGCAATTTCGGACGGTGTGGAGCGCTCTGAATCCTGAACTGGCGGTTCAGGCGTCGTCCGATCCATCGATCGATAGCGTGGTGACGATGGCGTCGCTCGTCGAACGGGAGACGCCGCTCGAATCGGAGCGTCCGCTGGTGGCAGGCATATTTTACAATCGCCTGGGGCGGGGGCTTCCGCTGCAATGCGATCCCACGGTGCAATACGCGCTGGCGCTCGCGGGACGCCCGACACAAATCGTGCGCCATGCGGACTTGCGCGTGGATTCGCCGTACAATACCTACCTGCGACAGGGCCTCCCGCCCGGACCGATCGCCAATCCGGGCGAGGCTTCGTTGCGCGCGGCCATCGACCCGGCCAAGACGGACTTTATGTATTTCGTTGCCAACGACGCCGGCGGACACTTCTTCAGCAGAACGCTCGCAGAACACAATCGCAACGTCGCGATTTACCGGCGGCGGCTGGCGAATGATTCGCCCGGCGATTCTTCGAATCACGCCGATGCGACGACCCCGAGAGAGCACCGGAGCCAGCCGTGACGCACGCGAGAGACCACGAGCCGGATTCGTCCAAAAAACGCAGCAAGAAGGAGCTGATCCTCGAAGCGGCGCTGGCGCTGGCGGCGGACCGCGTGACGGCGGCGGAAATCGAACAGATTCGGCGGCAGCTGATTGTGCAGATGGGCGAGGAAGGAAATACGTCGGCAGATTACATTGCGGGCGTGCTGGCGGAAGCAGGACGGCGCGTGATCCTTTCGACCCGCGCGGATACCGAAGGCCGATACGAAGAGGAATTTCACGACCTGCTTCATTTTTCGACGCTGGAAGATGCGGAGATGTGCTTGATCCGCATTGACGAGCTTTACCGAAAATTCCGGCGCGAAGGCGACCGCGCTGCTGAAGAACGCGTCCGCGAAGTGGGGCTTTTGGGCCGCCGCCGCGCTGAGATGATCGCGCGAAATCACAAAGTGGATGCTTCCAAGCGCGCCGAAAAAGAAGAAATCGCGCAGTGGTTCGCGATCTGGCTGGAAACCCCCGACGCATTTTTCGACTGGCTCGAAGTCCGGAAACAAACTCCCGATTATGAAAGGCGCTTCGGCGCGAGCGGCGCCGCGGGTGCGTAGATGATTTTTGAAGCGGAGCCGCTCGATCTCGGCGCGGATATTCGCGCGGTCGGGATCGAACTGGTTGAGGAACTTGAGAATCGCGAGCCGGTGCGCGGCGAGGATGCCGCAAAACTCTGGAGCCGGATACTTCCCGCCATTGCCGGCCAGGAGCCCTGGGCGCTCGATTTTTACAGCCACCTCGACCGCGTTCGCGAATACTGCAAGTTTCACGGGATTGAGTTTCGCGAAGAGGCGAACCGGTGCATCGTGATTCCGTCGCCGGAGCCGGCCAAGCTCGAGGCCCTGTTTACGCGGTTCGAGGCGGAGACATTCGGCGCGCGCGCGGGAGCGCTGGTGACGCAGGGCGATGCCGCGCTTGAGAGCGATCTCGCAAGCCGCGGCGCGGATGCCTACGATCGGGCGTTCCCGAATTATTATTTCTGCGCGATTTGCGATTTCGAGAACGGCTCACTGGTGGTGCTGAGCAAAAAGCTCTGGGCCAGCGAGATCATCCGCATCGCGCGGCGCGTGCTCGAAGGCGAAGAGATCGAGCTGCGGCTCGCGACCTCCTGAACTCCCCCCAAGCGCAAGGCGGCGCGTTGACTTGCCCGATAGCGCGCCGGACCGGCGCCGAGATCCTCAGCCACGACCCCCGATTTCGGCGAGTTGGAATTCAAAGTGGGAAAGAAAAGATGCGGGCCCTTCGACAGCTCAGGGTAAACAAGATGCCGACGTCACACAGAGACGATTAGCGGACTTCGGCTTCGGCGCTTTCGGCCCAGGACTGCTGTGCAGGGAGCTGCGAAAATACGGCTTGTTCCAGTTCATGAGCGCTTTTCGCGTGCTCGGGATAGTTGGCGACGAAGGTTTCATACGAAAAGTGATTGTTCGCGCCCACGGTCTTCAAAGACAGTTCCAACTGGCTGGATAGGCGTTTCGCGCTGGACGTGTCCGTATCCGAGAGCACGAGCCCAAAAAATCCCGGCCCAAGAAGATACATCGAGTCGGTTGGCCGTATGATGCGAGCGATCGCGCGGGCCGCCTCGCCGAGTGCCGCCCTTTCCTCGTTCGAGTCACCCGACGTCCCGGCAAACAGGATTTTTACGACCATCACGGAGAGAGTGCGCTCCATCGTGGCGGCGCGGCGGTAATCCATCGCCAGGCGATCCTGGAAGTGATTCAAATCCGGAATCGTACGCAAGAGGTCGGTGTTGGCCTGGTTTCGCAAATCGATGTTCCGCTGCAATTCCGAGACGAGATGCTGCTTCAGGCTGCGGAAGGTCCGCCGGCGGTCGAGCAGATAGGCTGCGACAAGAAGCGAAAGCACGCAAAACCCGAAGAAAGAAAACCTGAGCGGCAGTTTTTCGGCTTCGTCGGGGTGCACGAAGACGAGCGGATACATCAGCAGAGCCACGCCCGCGGCCTCGACCAGCACAACCACGGCCGCGAGAATGGTGAGCTGGCCCTCCCGGCGCTCCAGTTTGTCGAGTTCAGTTAGGTTGATTGCCGCCATCGCCCAATCTCCACCCGGAAGGCAGAAATACGCCACCGGCTGCGGGTGAAATGGTCCCGATTTGCCTGTCTTCAATTCTGGGCTGGGCGCCCGGCAGCAACAAGTAGTCTATTCGTGTCTGTGACTTACCAGTCACGGCGCTTTCGCCGAGGAGTTGCGACGCCGACCCGAATATTGATCGTGCGCCAAGCTGGTACGGCCGTACCATTTCGTGCGACGGTAGTCCTAGTACACAATCCTGCCAGGTAAGTGAATTGCAAGGTATAGGTCGTCCCCTAATGCCCAGCGAAGCCACCATCCCGGCCGCCCGCGCGTTTGTCCGTAGCCTCAATGTTTTGTTGAAGTTCGCGAGGCTCTACGGACTGGAACACGTGCGCTCGGCGGCCCAATTTGAATCGACTTTGGAAGAACTTCGGGAAGCCGTAGCCGCCTCGGGCACGACGGGTCTGCTTCTGGGCTCGACCGGTTCCCAGCTCCTTCTTGACGGGATTCCTCTGGAGATCACGCCGGCCGAGCGGAGCTTCGCAAACTTGCTGAGCGCTGCGGGGGTGGCCAGCATCGCTTTCGGGCGAGGGCTCGAGCGCCGCGAGTTCGAGCAGTTCATTCGCGCGTTCATGGAGATGGGCTCGAAAGCCTCGGGCCTGGCGGAAAAACTGGAGGATTTCGCGGGGAAGAATTCAGGCGGGGCGATCCGGGTGAATGAAATCCGGTTCGTCGCGGAAGATTCGGCCTATTCGGATGCGCGCGTGGCAGCGCAATTGACCGCACGAACGCTGGGCGCCGATGCCGACGCGATCCAGGAATGGTTCCGCAGCCCCGAAAAGATGATTCAACTGATTGCGGCTGCCGAAGGCGCTACGACGACCGGCGGAGGGAGCGGCGTATCCGGCGGCGCGGCTTCATGGAGCGACGGCGCAAGGCGCGACGTGGGCAACAGCGGGAACAATGCGGACAGCGCTTCAGCTTCAGCGCCTGCGGGGATCGTTCTCAACGAAGCGGACATGCAGGGCTTATTGCGGCTGCTCGCGCAGTTCGGCGAAGAGACGCAAGGGCACGCGCCGCACCTGGATGCTACTGCGTGGCAGCAGAAGCTGGCGCACTTGCCGCAGAACGCGCAGGTCACTCTGCGCCAGGCGCTCGCGGGAATCGCCGGAAGCGCGCCGAAAACCAAACTCGACGGCACGACTTTATTGCGCCTGGCGGAAGATCTTGCAATTCGATTCGCGCTCGAGCGGTTCCAGCGCGGCGAAGTCCGCGTAAATGCCGTACGGCAAATGCTCGACAAGATGGGCGGCGAAATCGAGACGCTGCGTAAATTGCTGAAGTCGCGCGAAGAAAAATTGGCGAAGGCCGGAATTATGGTCGAATCGCACGCGGACTTGCTCGACCGGCAATTCTGGGCGCGCGTGCCGGACACGGGCAAGCGGCAGGTCTTGCTTTCGACGGAAGCGTGGTGCATTCCGCCGCGCAACGTGCAGCAGTTCGTCGAGGAATTGCTCGGTCGCGGCGAAGGCGATGCCGCAGGGGACATCCTGCTTCACTACGCTGCATGCGTACGCAACAAGGATCCAGAAGCCCGGCGCAAGGCGGCGATCGGGCTCGGGCAACTGGCCGAGCTTTACAGCCGCGCCGCGAGCAAGCGCATTCAGGTCGCCATCCTCGAAATCAGCAAGCAGATGCAGGAGGAGGCCGACAGCGAATTGCAAACCCTTCTCAGCGCCGCATTCGTGCGGCTAAGCCAGGAAGCGGCGTCGCGACGCTATTACCGGGCGATGCAGCAGGCGCTTGACGCCGTGGATGCGCTGGAAAAAACACGCCCGAATTGGGCGCAAAGCCTTCGCCCGAGACTCGGCGTAGAAAACCGAGTTTCGGAATTCATCGACGACGCGATCAACTCAGACGAAGTGTCCGAAAGCCTGGTGGAAGTGTTGCGCCGCACGGCTCACGTGGCCGCGGAACATCTGGCCGTCCGGCTTTCGCGCTCGATTCGGAAGAACGACCGCGAGCGAATCGTGGAAGTCGCCGAAAGAATTGGCGATCGCGCTACGGAGCACCTGCGCGAAATTCTGGCCTGCGAAGCGGCGTCGCGGGCGGCGGCGGTGGTCGGTTTGCTCAGCCGCCTTGATCCAAATTCGCTCGCACAGATTCTTCCGGCTCGGCTGAGCGAGGGGCATCGTGGCTTTCAGGACGCTGTCGTTCGGCAGCTTTCAATCGCGGGCGCTCCGGAACGCGGGAAAATCCTCGCGAGCTTCCTCGAGTTTCTCGATCCGCTTGTCCAGCCGCTGGCGATGGACGAAATCGGAATGTGCGGCGATCCGGCCACGGCTGAAAAACTGCTGCGCCTGGTGGAAGGCGAAGTGCTGCCCGAAAGCTCGGAATTTCTGCGCGTGAAAACAATCGAAGCACTCGGCAGGATTCGCGCGCCCGGCGTCGCCGAGCGACTCCACCATTTTCTCGAGGATCGCAAGGTGTTCAGCTGGACGCATCCCGACGAGATTCGGATGGCGGTCGCGCAAGCGCTTGCCAAGATTGATCCGGACTGGCTGGAGGCGTTTCTACCAAAGTCGGGCCTCGATCCTGTTTTGCTCACGCTCAAGCCGCTCGATCCTCAACCCGAAAGAGATTTCGTTCGTGCGCGGCGCTATCGCCGCACCAAGCTCACTCGCGCCGTGCCGGCTTTCGTCAGTTCACCGCATGGGAAGCAAACCCTGGCGATTGATGTAATGAGCCTCGACGGCGGGCTGGTCACAGGAGACGTTCAGCTCGCCGTCGGGACTTCCGCATCGCTGAAAATCCCGCACGGAATGCGCACGATCAACGCTCAAGCGATCGTGCGGTTCGTTCGCGCGCATCAAGCCGGCTTTGAGTGGACCGGGATGGAACTCGAAGACCGCGCCAAGCTGCGTCGCCTCCTCGTACACCTTAGCCCCCGCGTGGTATAGTCGGCAGCCGCATTGCGTGTTGTCGCGCGCAAGAATCTGCGCGAAGATGTCCGCCGCAATGCCGGAGCCCACTCTCGAACTCATCGCGGAAGCCGCGGAATTTCTTCGCGGACGCATCCGCCGCACGCCGCTCGAACCCTCGCCCGTGCTTTCGGCGAAACTGGGCGTTCCGGTTTCGCTCAAACTCGAATCGCTGCAAGTAACCGGCTCGTTCAAAATTCGCGGCGCGTTTTTTCGCCTTTCGCGTTTAACCGATGTGGAACGGCGCGCTGGAATCGTCACGTGCTCCGCGGGCAATCACGGAAAGGCATGCGCATACGCAGCAAAGCAGCTTGGCCTGCGCGCGACGATTTTTGTGCCCAGCACCGTGGATCAGGCGAAGTATCGCGGGATGCTGGCGCTGGGCGCGGATGTCCGCGTGTCGGAATTTCCAAGCTACGACGCAGCCGAGGACGAGGCGCTGGAAGAGGCGCGCAAAAGCGGACGGCCATTTATTTCTGCCTTCGACGACCCGGACGTAATGGCGGGCAATGGCGGCACGCTGGCGATGGAAATTCTCGAGGACGCGCCGGATGCGAAGGAGTTCATCGTTCCGGTCGGGGGCGGCGGGCTCGGCTCGGGACTTGCCGTTTACGTGAAAGAAAAAGCTCGTGGGGCGCGCTTCATCGCCGTTCAACACGCGCTCGCACCGGGATTCAAACTATCGATGGATCAGGGCCGCGCCGTGACGCGATTGTCGTCGCCCCCAACTCTCGCCGGGGGGATTGAAGGCGGAACGGGCGCGATGACATTCGAAATTCTTCGAACGCGTACGGATCAAATCGCGCTCGTGGACGATGCTCAGATTTCCGTCGCGATGCGATGGATGCTAGACGAGCATCAGTATCTGATCGAGCCGACCGCAGCGGCAGCAGTGGCGGCGTGCATCGAAGGAAAAATCGGCCCGCTCGGCGGTCCCGCGGTGGTCGTGATATCGGGCCGAAACGTCAGCGGTGATACGATCCGGAAAATCATCTGCTCATGAAAATCGCCACGAGAGAAGAGATTCGCAAAGTGCTCTCATCAAGCGGGGTGCTCTCTTTGCGCGAAGTGATTCCATTGATGCGCGAGGCGCTGGTCGCTCAATCGCGCGGCGAATGCGAAACGCCGATGCCGATGCATCTCAATGTGCGCGAGAACGACGGCGAAATTCACATCAAGTCGAGCTACCGCGAGGGTGGGCGATTCTTTGCGGTCAAAATCGTCTCCGGCTTTTCCGAAAATGAGGCGCGCAATCTTCCCGCAGTGGATGGGATGATCCTGCTCGCTTCGGCGGAAACGGGCGAGCCGGTGGCGCTGCTCTACGACGGCGGCGATCTGACGGTGGCGCGTACGGCCGCGGTTTCGGCCATGGTCGCGCGCGAACTTGGGCGCAGCGATGCATCGCTCGGAGTTCTCGGAAGCGGCGTTCAGGCGCGCTGGCAAGTGCGAGCTCACGCCGAAGTCCTGCCGCTGAAAGAATTGTGGCTCTGGGGACGATCGCCCGAGCACGTCCGGCAGTGCCGCGAAGATTTGATGAGCCTCGTCGGCGGAATCGACGTGCGCATCGCGACGTCGCCCGCGGACGTCGCGCGGCATACGAAGTTGATCGTGACGGCGACGCCTTCGCGCGCGCCGCTTCTCTCGTTCGAAGATATCGCGCCCGGCACGTTCATTTCGGCCGTCGGCTCGGATTCGCACGGCAAGCAGGAATTGCATCCGCAAATTCTGATGAACGCGACTCTTGTGCTCGTGGATTCAATTCCACAGTGCGAGCGCCTGGGCGAATTGCAGCACGCGCCCGCCGCGCGCAGCCGCGCAATCGAAATCGGCAAGTTTTGCGATTTCCATCCCGCATTCGATGCCGGAGGAATTGTCGTCGCCGATTTCACCGGCCTCGGCGTCGAAGATCTATTCATTGCCGAGGCTTGCTATCGGAAACTGGCGGACTGAACAAATTTAAAAGGCTACCTTGCCATGCATTGGATCCTGATCGTCGCGCTCGGATTCATCGTCGGCATTCTTGTCGGCGTGATGGGCATTGGCGGCGGATTGATCGTGGTGCCGGTTCTCGTTCATCTGGCGGGGATGGACCAACACCTCGCGCAGGGCACGTCGCTATTTATTCTCCTTCCACCGCTCGGGCTCGGGGCTCTCTCGGTTTATTGGAAGAAAGGAGAAGTGGATCTGCGCGCGGGAATCGTCTGCGCGCTCGGAATTCTGATCGGCGGATTTGCGGGCGGGCGGTTAGCCGTCGCCACAGCTTCTTCGCATCTCGAATCCGCGTTCGGCGGATTCCTGATGCTGGCCGCCGTTTTGGTGTGGCTTCGGGCGCGCCCGAAATTGGATTCCGGGGGCGAGCGTGGCTGATTCGCGAGAAAATCTGATCGCCATTCTCGGGACATCACTCGTGGTCGGTGTCGCGAGCGGAATGTTCGGCGTTGGCGGCGGCATATTGCTCGTTCCCTTGCTCGTCCTGCTTCATCATTTCGGACAGCATCGAGCCCAGGGAACCAGCCTGGTAGCCCTCGTCCCACCCAGCGGTTTATTCGCGTTTCTCGCTTATTACTCGGCCCACGAAGTGGACTTCCGAACTGGACTTCTCATTATTCCCGGCGTGTTTTTCGGCGGCATTCTCGGCGGACGGCTGGCCGTGCAGCTCTCCGGCGCGCGGATGCGCCGCGTTTTCGCGTCGATTTTGTTCGTAGCTGGAGCATTCGAATTCGTTTGGCCGTTTCTTCATGCTTCAGCGCACGCTGGGCGGTAGCGCGGAGCCGAGGACTTCCGCGGGGAAATTGGTACTTCCGTACTGTTGAGCGGCACGAAAGCGAATATAGAATTGCGCGCCGTGGTAGCCCAGTCGAAATGTGAAGAACTCGATGGCTGCATTCGCGCGGCCTGCGCAGCCATCGCGGAGGCCCGGCGCGTTCGCCGTTCTAAAGATGTGTCTTTTCAAGAAGATATCAGGCTGACACGCGAGGAACACGCGAAGCTACATGTGGTGATCAAGCACCTGCTGGTGGGGCACGAAGGCCGGCCATGCCCCGCCGGGGAACGGCCGATCGTGAGCGTCATGAAACCGTGGAGATACCCCGCGGGAATCCGTTGCGCGCGGCCGATGAAAACCCGCCACGATCTCGCCGAATGGCGAGAGAGCGCGTGATCCGTCGCGGCGCTAGTGCGAGCTCAGACTGTGGCGAATGGTTGCGAGCGAAATAGCGGTGAATAGGAATGGCGCCGCGATCAGCACGGCGAGAATTCCCATCACCAGCCATGCCCAGCGATTGCCAAAGTTGATCGTGTAGCCGATGCCGTAGCGCTTGGGAACGAAAAGCGCGGGATCGGAAGGATTGACGTAGAAGACGCCGGCCTTCCAGAGATTTGGATCGGAGGGCGGCTTTGACCGCGCCATCAGCGGAACAACGACCGAAACGATGGCGATCAGAATCAGCGCGTCAAGAATCACCCAAACGAGCCCCGGTGGAAGAGGGTTTGCGCCGCTGGCCATGAGGATTATTAACGATGGTTCCGACACGCCTTCATTTTAGCATCGCCACGTTTTGACTCGACCCGTGGGGCCTGCTCAGGTGTGAATGAGGCAAGTACCGAAGCTGCGAACGAAACGCGGCCTCACCGCTGCGCGAGCAGAAAGATCCGGCGGAAGGGGAACAACGTTTTTCCGTTCGATTGCCTGGGAAAAGCCAGCGCCGCTTTTTCGGCGTAGGCGTCGAGAAATGCTTCCTGTTCGGCAGGACTGAGCGCCTGCAGATACGCGCGAAGTTGCGAACCGCGGAAAAATTCTACAACGGGGCGTTCGCCTTCGAGTTCGTGGACGTAAATCGTTTCCCAGACATCGAATTGCGCGGCATGTGGGCGAAGCCAGCGCCAATATTCCTCCGCCGAATGAACGCGGATCTGCGAAGCGAGGGGAACGAGCCGCGCCGACCAGCGCGGATCGCGCGCCGTCTCGAGAATCAGGAGATGGCCCGGGCTATCATCGTGATGCGGCATCTGGACGGCAAGAAATCCTCCAGAGCGTAACTGTTGCAGGAGCGACGGCAGCAGTTCCTCGTGATTCGGAACCCAATGAAGCGCCGCGTTCGAAAAGATCAGGTCGGCCGACTCCGAGGCCTTCCAATTGCCGATGTCTCTTTCAACCCATTCGATAGCGGGAAACTCCGCGCGGCCGCGAGCAAGCATTTCAGGAGAGCTATCCAAGCCCGTGATTTTTGCTTCGGGCCAACGCTCGCGAATCAATTGCGTGACGTTTCCCGCGCCGCAGCCCAGATCGTACGCACGATCACATCGCGTGAGCGGAATGTGCCGGAGTAAGTCCATCGCCGGGCGGAGCCGCTCGGCCGCATATTTCAGATACGTTTCGGGGTTCCAGACTGCCAAAGTTTACCTGCCTCCGCGAATTACAATTTCGCCAGTATGCCCGATGGAGTTGCCGCTGCCAATGACGCTCGACGCGTTCCATACGATGCGACCGGCCATCACGATGAGAACGTTCCCATCAGCCCGCGCAAAATTGAATCCTCTCCCTATGGGCGCACGAGTTGGTGTAAATTGGAGTTTCGTTCCCTGCTCGATGCAACCGCCGGGCCAGAATTGAGGGAGGGCCTCCAAGGTGAACCCGACCAAACCAGCCACCGCCGCAGTGCCGGAGCGAGAGGCAACTCCCGGCCGCAATTCGCTTACGATCACTGACAATCGAACGGGGAAGCAATACGAAATTCCGATCCAGCATGACACGATTCGCGCGCTCGATCTGCGCCAGATCAAAGTGAATCCCACCGATTTTGGAATGATCAGTTACGACCCAGCGTTCACGAACACCGCGTCCTGCACCAGCCGGATCACTTACATCGACGGCGACGCAGGAATTCTGGAATATCGCGGCTACCCGATCGAAGAGCTGGCCGAGAGAAGTAATTTTCTCGAGACGGCGTATTTGATCCTATATGGCGAGCTGCCGACGCGCGACCAGTTGAATGACTGGACCTATAACATCACGCACCACACCTTCATCCACGAGAGCATCAAGAAATTTCTCGACGGCTTCCACTACGACGCGCATCCGATGGGGATGCTGATCTCAACGGTCGCGGCGCTCTCCACGTTTTATCCCGACGCGAAAGAAATTTTCAATATCGAATCGCGGCGGAAACAGACCTACCGGCTGATCGGAAAGATGCCGACGCTATCCGCGTTCGCCTACCGGCACAGCCTGGGAATGCCGTTTGCGTATCCGGACAACGACCTCTCTTACAGCGCGAATTTTCTGAACATGCTCTTCCGGACGACGGAACTGAAATACCGCGCGAACGCGACGCTCGAGCGCGCGCTGGATATTCTGTTCATACTGCACGCCGACCACGAACAGAACTGTTCCTCGACGGCGATGCGCGGCGTGGGAAGCTCGCACGTGGATCCATACTCGGCCATTGCGGCGGCCACGGCGGCGCTCTACGGCCCGCTCCACGGCGGCGCGAACGAAGCGGTGCTGCGCATGTTGCTGGAAATCGGCTCCGTGAGCAAAGTTCCGGACTACATCAAGGGCGTGAAGGCCGGCGAACATAAGCTGATGGGCTTCGGCCATCGCGTTTATAAAAATTACGACCCGCGCGCGAGGATCGTGAAGCACATTGCGTACGAGGTGTTCGACGTGATGGGCCGCAATCCGTTGATTGACATCGCGCTCGAATGCGAGCGAATCGCGCTCGAAGACGATTATTTCATCACGCGCAAGCTGTATCCGAACGTTGATTTCTACACAGGTCTCATCTACCAGTCCATGGGCTTTCCGGTGACGATGTTCCCGGTGCTTTTTGCGATTCCGCGCACGGCGGGATGGATCGCGCAGTGGGAAGAGATGCTGCTCGATCCCGAACAGAAGATTGCCCGGCCGCGGCAAGTGTATCTCGGTGCGCCCAAACGTAGTTACGTTCCCATCGAAAACCGCGGATAAAAGCGGTTCGCAACGGTACAATCCTCAAAATACGCGCCTCCCGCGATGGTACGGGCACATGCACTCAAATCGGTTGCAACTCCGCTGAATCTCTGGCACAAATGGCTGCAGTTCCTGCGCTGGAGATCCTGGCTATGAACATAATGACCCGTCAGTCTGGAGATACCGCTATCGTTGACGTTGCGGGAGACATCACGCTTTACCATTCCCCGGAACTTCGCAAGACGCTGCTCGATCTGATCAAGCTGAAGCACACGCCGCGCGTGGTTGTGAACATGACGCAGGTTCCTTACATCGACAGCGCGGGAATCGCTTCGCTGATTGAGGGCCTTAAGGCTTCGCGGGACGCCAAGACCGGCTTCGCCCTTTATGGCTTGAGCCGCGTCGCGCGGGAGGTTCTCGAACTGACCCACCTGACCAAAGTATTCGAAGTTTACGACGTCGAATCGCAGGCGCTGGCAGGGAAACTCTAAATTCCGCGGAGGCCCGGCCGGCGGTTCGCGTCGAGTAACCGCTGCAGCGCCTCTCCTCGATCGGACTAAAATTTCGACATGGCAATTCCAGACAGCATCGGCCGAGCCACAATCGACGGGCTTGCCTACGTCGGGCAGCTGGCGCGGCTCACCGGCGAAGCCACACGTGAAATATTCACGGTGCCGCCGCAGGGACGCGCGATTCGTTACCGCCGGTCCATTCATCAGGCGATGGCCGTCGGCGTCGAATCCCTTCCGATTCTTTCGCTCATTACATTCTTCATCGGAACGATTCTCGCACTGCAATCGGCGTACGAATTGCGGCGCTTCGGCGCGCTCGGATTCGTCGCAGACGCAGTTGCGATTTCGCTGACGCGCGAACTGGGCCCGCTCATCACGGCGATTGTGGTGATCGGGCGTTCAGGCTCGGCATTTGCCGCCGAAATCGGAACGATGAAAGTGAGCGAGGAAATTGACGCTCTGGAGACGATGGCGCTCAATCCGGTGCGATTTCTCGTCGCACCCAAGCTGGTCGCCATGCTGCTCATGATGCCTTGCCTGACGACATGGGCCGATTTCATGGGCATGACCGGAGGCGCCGTGTTCGGCGTGACCAGCGCCGGATTCACGTTCGCGACCTATTTCCAGGCCACGCTCAACGCACTGGTAGCCCGCGACATCGTGACCGGCTTGATCAAGAGCGTGATGTTTGGCCTGGTAATCACCGCCGTCGGCTGCCAGGAAGGATTTCTCACCGGCGTGGGATCGGAGCAAGTGGGCCGCTCGACCACCACGGCTGTGGTGAAGTCCATTTTTCTGGTGATCCTGGTGGATTTTATTTTTACCGCGCTCTTCTACGTCACGAGCCCGGGCGGGAAATGATGGCACTCGCAAAAGGACAGGGCAGCGATGGCGCCTGAACGCTCCGAAGCGACCGAAACCGCGGGCCTCATCGGCGTTCGCGACCTTCACGTTCGATACGGTGAGCGCGAAATTCTGCACGGCATCAGCTTCGACGTGAAGCCGGGCGAAACGCTGGTCATTCTGGGCGGATCGGGATCGGGCAAAAGCACGTTGTTGCGAACGCTGGTCGGGCTCGAGCGCGCCGCGAGCGGCGAAGTGTGGGTCTGCGGAAGAAATCTAGCCTCGATTTCGGACCGCGATCTCGACGAATTGCGAAAAAAGATGGGAATGTCGTTTCAGGGCGGCGCGCTTTTCGGCTCGCTCAGCGTGGGGGAAAACGTGGCGCTGCCTTTGCGCGAGCACACGCGGCTGGACGATTCGACAATCGAAATCGTTGTGCGGCTGAAACTCGAGCAGGTGGGCCTCTCCGGATACGAAGACTACATGCCCGCGCAGTTAAGCGGCGGAATGAAGAAGCGCGCGGCGGTGGCGCGAGCGCTGGCCATGGATCCACAAATTCTCTTCTTCGACGAGCCATCGGCGGGACTCGATCCCATCATCGCCGCAGGCATTGACGAACTGATTCTGAAATTGAAAAAGGCCTTCGGCATGACCATCGTCGTCGTCACGCACGAACTGGCGAGCGCCTTCCGCATCGCAGACCGCATGGTACTGATCGATCGCGGAGTCATTGTCGAGAGCGGAACGCCCGATGAAATGCAGCACAGCACGCTCCCCCGCGTGCGCCAATTCTTCGATCGGATTCCTGAGCCGGAATTGGCCGATGAAATGAGCTACCTCCAAATGCTCATTGGCGAAGAGCCGAGCGAACGCCGCTGAGCGAAGAGTTGGGTTTTGGCGTGGTATACTCCCGCACCTTGACAGCGGGGCGCAGGTGAGCGCGGCCCGCCGTTCCAGACGCATGAGGATGTGATGGACTCGAAACGCGAGCAGGCCCTCGTCGGCCTTTTCGTTCTGATTGCCACCGGCCTTCTGCTCGCCGCGCTGTTTTCGATTTCCGGTGTGTTCAGCAGGGGCGGCAACGAATTTCGCGCGTACTTCAAGAACGCGGGAGGGCTGGATCGCGGAACGCAAGTGCGGTATGCCGGCGGGCCGCCGATCGGCCGCGTCACCTTCGTCGGAAATGATTCCCACGATCCCACGAAAATGGAAATTCGATTCCGCGTGGATAAAGACATCCCGGTCAAAGCGGACAGCATTATCCACATCACCAGCCTGAGCCCGCTGGGAGACTACTATCTCGAAATTCAGCCGGGAACAGCGGGCGCGCCACTGGCACAATCGGGAACCACGCTGAAATCGGTGGACTTCGTCGCCCTCGACCAACTCGAAGCGGAAATTGCAGATCTCGGACCCGAAGCCACGAAGCTGCTGCAAAATCTCGACGCGCGTGTCTCTGAGCTCCAGGAGACGATCGTCCGCGTCGACGATCTGCTCAACAAGGAAAATCGCGCCAATCTTTCGGCGTCGCTCGCCAACGCGAACGGGCTCCTGGCCGAGAACCGGCCAGCGATTCACTCGACGATCGTGCATCTCGACGCCGTGAGCGCCAAGGCCGAGCCGCTGCTCGACGACTTCAAGAAAACGATTGCACAAGCCAATGATGCGTTATCGCACGTGGACGCGACGCTTCTGGAAAACCGGCCCGATCTGCGCGAAGCCATTAAGAAGCTGCGCGAGGCGCTGACGTCTGCTTCGTCGGTGTCGGATCAACTCGACCACACCCTGAACGCGAATGGCGAAGACATTGACGAAGCGCTCGAGAACGTGCGCCTCATCACCGAGAATTTGAAGGCATTTACGGAGACGATCAAGGAGAGACCATCCTCGCTCATCCGTTCGTCTGAACCAAAGGCGCGGCATCCGGGAGAGGCGGAGAAGCCATGAGCCGCCAAAATCTTGTGCGCGAATTGCGTTCGCCGCGAGGGTCAAAATTGAATACGACGCGATGGGCGGCCGTTGTTTCCCTCGCGACGCTGGCAGCTTGCGTGATTCTCGCGGCGTGCGGCGCGGTGCGCCCGGTGAAGTATTATCGCATCGCGCCGGATATGAGCAGCACGCCCGCCGGTGGTGCGCCTTATCCTGTAACGCTGATTCTCGGGCAGATTACGGCGCCAAATCTCTTCCGCGACGATCGGCTCGTCTACAGCAATGGCTCCGTGGAGCTAGGAACCTACGACGACCACCGCTGGGCAGAGCCGCCGCCGGAAATGATCGAGAACATGCTTCTGGAATCGCTGCGCGCTTCGGGCCGATTCCGCACCGTCGAACGCATCTCCAGCAGTGCTCGCGGAGATTACATTTTGCGCGGGCGCCTGATGGCACTCAATGAATTGGACACCGCGCAGGTCGGGGCGCAATTCTCACTCCAGCTGGAATTATTTGACAGGAAGGCAGGCGCCGTGGTTTGGACGCAGACATACTCGCACGACGAGCCGGCTACCGGGAAAACGATATCGGCGATCGTCGAAGCGCTTCAGACCAACGTGCGCGCAGGCTTGCGGGAGCTTGCTGCCTCTCTTGGTCAATACTTCGCTTCGCAAATGGCCAACTAGCTTCTTCGAGCGAACCAGCAAGCGGGCGAAGGTAAATCGGCGTTCGCTGGGAACGCGGCAAGCGGCTGATTCAGACTGAAACAATCCCTTCCGTTTCTCTCCCACCCGTTTCTAAAGACCCTCTCATCGCATGCCGATACAACCGTAGAGGCCGCTGCTTCGCGGCTTACTGCGCTGATGGTGAGGTTTGCACTGGGACCGGGCCCTTTTTCGATGAGCTTGCTGTATTGCAATTCAGTCGTGAGAGGTTCGTTGCCCGAAGCACCGGATTCGGATGAGCGGAGTCGGGGCCCAGAACAGATGAGAACGAAGTCGTGAGTCTACCCTCACCCGATCAGTTGCCGCTGCTCCCCGGCGATGCGAAGACCTCGTCGTCCCGGCCCGAAGAAGCAGCGATCCCCGCGGCCGCCGATTCTCAAAGTGTGAGCCGAAGTGACGCGCAGGTTCGCGTGCTGATGGTCGAGCACAACTCGGACGATGTGGATCTTTTCGTGCGCGCGCTGAAAGCGGCGGGATTTACCAACAAACCGGCGATTGCAGCCACACAAGAGGAGTTTGTGCGTGCCGCAACGCGCGAGGAGTTTGATGTAATTCTCGCCGACTACAACCTTCCGGACTGGAACGGACTCGACGTCCTCGCACTCACGCGCAAGCTGAGCTTGCCGGTTCCCGTCATTCTCCTTTCGGGAACTATCGGCGAAGAACTTGCAGTTGAGTGCATCAAGAAAGGGATCAGTGATTACGTCCCGAAACATCAGCTCCAGCGGCTTTCGATCGCAATTCGGCGGGCGATCGAAGACCGAAAAATGCGAGAGGACGGCGCGAGGGCCGAAGAAACTCTTCGCGAAAGAGAGGTTCACTACCGGACATTGGTCGAAAATGCACCGGAAGCAATCGTGGTGTTCGACGTGGACAAAGGCGTTTTCGTGGAAGGGAACCACTGCGCCGAAGAGCTGTTCGGCATTTCGCGCTCAGGCTTGTTCACCCGCGCGCCTTGGGACGTGAGTCCAGCCATTCAGCCGGACGGCCGCTCCTCCGCGGAAGAGGTGCGCAAGCAAATCGACAACACGCTTCGCGGAGGTGTCTCGAACTTCGAATGGGTTTTTTGCAATTCAGAAGGAAAGCAGATTCCGTGCCTGGTTTCGCTGTGCGCGCTTCCATCGGGCCGGCGCAGGCTCGTTCGGGGAAGCATTATTGATATCGGCGAACGAAAGCGCGCGGAAATCGCTCTGCGTGAAAGCGAAGCCAGATATCGGACCTTGTTTGAGTCCGCCACTTTCGGCCTCTATCGCGTAACTCTGGACGGAAAGCTGCTGGACGTCAACCCGGCGATCATCGCTATGCTCGGCTACAACAGCGCCCAGGACTTGCTGGCGATCAGGCGATCCGATGATCTGTACGTGCATCCGAGCGAACGTCTTCGTCTGCTCGAGCAATTGCAGCGCGACGCCTTCGGAGACGCAATCCTGGAGTGGAAGCGGAAAGACGGAAAACGAATCACGGTGCGGCTGGTCGGGCACCCGGGGAAAGATCCGAAGACGGGCGCCTATTGCCTGGAAGTGATGGTGGAGGACGTGACGGAACGTCTCGCACTGGAGAAGAAGTTGCATCAAGCGCAAAAATTCGAAGCGTTCGGCCAGCTCGCCGGAGGCATCGCACACGACTTCAACAACATGATCGGAGCGATACTCGGCTGGGCGGAACTTGGCCTCGATGAAACGAGTGCCGATGCGGTCCTTCACAAGCGTTTCGAAAAAATCCGCCTGCAGGCGGAACGCGCCGCTGCATTGACGCGGCAGTTGCTGGCATTCGCGCGGCGCCAGACACTGGAACCACGGCACGTCGACTTGAACCAGATCCTCGAAGAGACGCTGAGCCTGCTCGAGAATGTGATTGGATCGAACATCGAAATGAAAATGGATCTTGCGCCAGGGCTCGCGATGGTGCGCGCGGACCCGACTCAGATCGAACAGGTGGTGATGAATCTCTGCGTGAATGCACGTGATGCCATGCCGGATGGCGGCCTGATCACCGTCCGGACGCGCAATACGCAATTCGACGAAGAGTTTTGCCGCAAGAACCCCCAGGCCCGCCCCGGCAGGCAGGTGCTTCTTTCCGTGTCGGATACGGGCGTGGGCATGGACGCGGCCACGCTCGATCGCGCGTTCGAGCCTTTTTTCACGACCAAGGGACCCTCGAAAGGAACCGGACTCGGATTGGCCACCGCCTATGGAATCGTGAAGCAACACGGGGGATTGGTGCTGGTTGATAGTGAAGTAGGCAAAGGCACGACGTTTCGAATTTTTTTGCCGGTCAGCCAGGATTCCAGCGTCCACAGCAATTCCTCGTCGGCCGGACTTGCGGCGATCGGCGGGACAGAAACCATTCTCGTGGTCGAGGACCATGAAGGGCTTCGCGATCTCGCTCGCGAAACTCTCGCGAACCTTGGATATAACGTGCTTGTCGCAACCGATGGCGAGGAAGCTCTCGAACTGTTCCGAAAGAACTCAGGGGAAATCGAATTGGCGCTGCTCGACGTCATGCTTCCGAAACTAAGCGGTATTGACGTTTATGACAGGCTTCGCGCAGTCAAGCCTCATCTGCCCGTTATATTCGCGACGGGCTACACCAGCGCCGGAACCCTCGCCTCCAGGCTTGAGTCATCCGGATCCCCGGTGCTCCTAAAACCGTATTCGCGCGGCGAACTCGCGAAAAGAATTCGCGAAACGCTGGAAGCAAGCCGTACGGCCCCTAAATTCAAACAATCGGGTTGACTCTCTTCGAGTCCCGTGTTATTCCCGCCTTACTACGCTTCGGCGACTCGGTCGAAGCTCGGATCCCCGCGGACACGCAAGCCAAGTTTCAACGGGATCCACCCAGCAACACCCCACCCCGGGAGGTGGTAGCCGGAAGGCTGTCACCTCCCGTTTCAATTTCAAGTTTAAATTCGGCGCGGATCGCCCGGCATCACTTCATTTGGCAGACGCTTGTGGCAAGGCTTCCCGGCGGGAGTATAATGCGCGCGGGCTCAATTCTCGGAATCCTTCTGTAGTCCGAGGAGCGCGAATTTGGGACTTCAGATGTGCGTTCGCCGCCGGGATGAAGTGGCGATCCTCGATATTCAGGGGCGCGTCACGATCGGCGCAACAAACGACTTATTGAGCCGGGAGCTGCGCTCTCTTGTAAGCAGCGGCGAGCGCAAAATCCTGATTAACCTCGCGGGCGTGCCGCAGGTGGATAGCAGCGGAATCAGCACGATTGTTCGAACTTTCGTGACTCTCCGTCGCGAAAACGGAACCCTGAAGCTTCTCCGGCCGACGGGACACGTGTCCGCAGTCCTCGAGATCACGCACCTCACCCATTCGATTCCCACGTTTGATGACGAAGCGAAAGCGGTCGAAAGTTTCGTTGAGAATCCGGCAGGCTAGGCGTTTTTCTTCAATTCGTTGAGGACCAGCTTCGCGACTTCTTTCAGAGTGTCGAAGACCCCCTGCCCGGTAATCGCAACTCCTTCCAGAACAGGTTCTTCTTTCAACACGAGCTGTTTCTTCAGTTCGTCTACCGGCAGGACACCCGGGAGATCGCGCTTGTTGAGCTGGAGCACGTAAGGGATTGTGTTGAAGTCGATGTTGTGATCGCGGAGATGCTCGCGAAGGTTGTCGAGCGTTTCGAGGTTGGCGTCGAGCCGCTCTTCCTGAGAATCCGCGACGAACACCACTCCATCCGCGCTCTTCAGGATCAGGCGGCGGCTCGCTTCGTAAAATACCTGGCCGGGAACTGTGTAGAGATGAAAGCGAGTCTTGAATCCGCGCACGGTGCCTAGATCAAGCGGCAGGAAATCGAAAAAGAGTGTGCGATCGGTTTCGGTAGCCAGTGAAACCATTTTTCCTTTTTGATTTGAGCCGGTGTGGTCGTAAATCCACTGAAGGTTGGCGGTCTTGCCGCCCAACCCCGGGCCGTAATAGACGAGCTTGCAGTTGATTTCCCGCGCGGGAAAGTTGATAAACGGCACAATTTCCTCAGAAAAAAGAAGGCTTAGTACTTATAGCACACCGGCGCAGGGTGGGCCAACGCGCCCTGCAGTCGTCGCTACTCAAGGGATAATGGTGCTTGCGAAACCGCAATTCCGCTAGCGGTGTCACTTTTTGGCACCCGCGCGGCACCTTTAGCTTGCACGCATCTGCCCTTGAATGTGCGCCTTGCGAGAAACACCCAACCGGGAAGCCGGTCTGGTTCAACATCTCGACGATCGCGTGGATGCCGGCATTCGCGCTGGATGCGTCCGCGACTTGTCCCCGAGCTAAGGCCCCGCTTCCAAGTCGGTATGCGTCGTGTACGCCGGAGTTCCGGGAACGTGACGGTAATCGCGGTACCACGGCGCGTGATAGCGCAACAAGTTCGCGAATCCACGGCACGGGTTCAGGAACGACATCGCGAACAAATAAAAAGGGTTCGATGTGCGCGCGTCGAGCCTGCGAATCACGCCCTTGTCCATGAAGTCTTCGCCAATCGCCCACACCCAGCCTCCCAACGGCGTGACCACCAGACCCACGCTGCCTGTCCCGTTTGTCCACTGTTTTGCGTTGTGGTCGAAGTAGACGTGCTGACCTGTGTTCCCGAATGACGCTTCGCTGACGGGCCCCAGTTTCCACTCCCAGCTATAGATCGTTGACCACATCAGCGCCCACAGACGCGAATGCCAGTAGGCTTTCGAATTTTCGAACTGGAGCGTTCGTCCCCGCGGATCGTTCTGAACGAAAATGTCCATCGCGATCGCGCCCATCATGGGGTGCCCCACGTAATCATCGAGGACGGGGTTGGAGTCGTTCCAGCGGCTGAATCGGAAACCTGCATCCGCTTGCATCCATTGCTGAAACCAGTGGCCGTGCGTTGTCGCATACCAGATCCACTTGTTTGTGGAGAGATTCCAAACCTGCTCGACTGTGAGATCTTCGGCCTGCTCGAGGAGCGCGGGTGTCCAATGAAATTTGCAGGCTTTGCTGGCCACATCGTCCGCGGCGCATCTTTGGCTGAGCGTCAACGAATCCTCAGACAGAGTTTTGCGCACATGGACTTCAGGAGCACTCGCGCCGAGGCCTAAATCCGCTGAATCGCGCGCGGAATCTGGTTCCGTCAGTTGAACGAGAAAATTATTGTCGCGGGATTGCCAAACGGGAATGAGAATATCCGCCGGACGAGCGCCGCTCGCGGATTGCGCATTCACTACCACTGGGGCGAGGCCTACGAGCGTCGCCAGTACAATTACACGACCCAATTTCATCAGCCATTCCCGCGCACGCTGCGGCTGAAAACTACTGACTCTCCCCAGAGTGCAACAAATTATAGGGGACGCCTGAAGGATAGCCAAGTCGAATCACCGGATGAGTTGGCGAAACGCCAACCATAATCGCGACATTCGCTGCCACGGCGCTGCTTGCCTGCCCCCACGAGGGTACTGCTATACTCTCGCAGCAGCGAGCCCCCGGCGTATGAAGCTTCCTTTCTTTGTTTTTGTTCTTGCGGGCACGAGCCTCTTTGCCGCTCAGCCCGCCGCCGCGATTCTACCGTCGTCTCCGCGCGTCGTTGTGCTCACTTATTCGGGACCGATCAGTCCGGCCAGTTCGGAATTCATCGTGCGCGGCATTGCCGAGGCGGAAGCGCAGGGCGCCACGGCATTTGTCCTCGAGCTCGACACTCCCGGCGGCCTGGATACCTCGATGCGCGAGATCATTCAGCGCGAGATGAATGCGCGCGTGCCGGTGATTGTGTTCGTGGCTCCTCGCGGAGCGCGTGCGGCTTCGGCTGGATGCATCATCGTGCTCGCCGCCGACGTCGCCGCAATGGCGCCTGGAACCAACATCGGCGCGGCGCATCCGATTTACATTTCCGGCGGCGCGGTCTCCGAAAAGATCGTGAACGATGCCGCCGCCTACGCCCGTTCGATCGCGACGGCCCGCCATCGCAACGCCGAATGGGCCGAGCGCGCGGTCCGCGAGAGCGTGTCCGCTACGTCGCAGGAGGCGCTTTCGCTTGGCGTCATCGACTTCACCGCGAACGACGTTGACGATTTGCTTGCGAAGCTCGACGGCCGGACCATTCATCGCGCGGATGGCGACGTGAAGCTTTCGCTTGCGGGTGCCACCCAGAGCGCGATCGCGATGGATGCCCGCGAGCGAATTCTCGAAACGCTTACGGACCCGACCGTCGCGTATGTTCTCTTTCTTCTGGGCGTGCTCGCCATCGTTGTCGAGATTTTCGCGCCCCACGGCTTTCTTACGGGGACAATCGGCGCCGTGGCCGTGATTCTGTCGCTCGTCGGGATGATCAATCTGCCCGTGCAGATTTCGGGCGCGGCTCTGCTGATTCTCGGGATGATTCTGCTCGGCCTCGAATTGAAGTTGACGACTCACGGCGTGCTCATTCTGTGTGGCCTGATCGCCTTTATTTTCGGTTCGATTCTCGTGCTGCCGCGCGTTCCGGGCTTCCGAATTTCACCGTTCGCAATCGGCGTCGTCGCGCTGCTTTGGGCGGTCATGCTGGGCTATGTCGCGCGATTGGTCCTGCGCTCGCGGCATCAGCCCGTCCTGATGGGCACGCAGCGGGTCGCAGGATCTTCGGGAGTTGCAAAGACGGAGCTGGCGCCCCGCGGAGTCGTTTTAGTGAACGGCGAAGAATGGGATGCGCTCGCCGATGCGCCGATTGCGAAAGGCGACCGGATTTCTGTTGTGTCCATCGAGGGACTGACGCTGCACGTTCGCAGGATTGCTTGAAGGGAGAAGGTCGAACATGGAACCCACCATCGTGCTCGTTTTAGTCGCGGTCGTTTTCGTCGCGTTTCTACTGCTGCTGGCGAACATGATCCGGATCGTGCGCGAGTACGAGCGCCTGGTCGTCTTTCGTTTCGGCCGCGTGATGGGGCAGAAAGGGCCTGGAATTATTTTTCTGGTTCCCGTGGTGGACGTGGCGACGCGCGTGGACTTGCGCGAACAATATCTCGAAGTCCCGCGCCAGACCTGCATCACGAAGGACAACGCGTCCATATCGATCGACTTTCTCGTGTATTGGAAGGTGACGGACCCGGTGCAAAGCGTCGTGGCCGTGCAGGATTTCGGCGGCGCCACGCGCGGCATCGCCATGACCACGCTCCGCGCCGTCGTCGGCGACATCCCGCTCGACGACGTGCTGGCGAAGCGCGAGGAAATCAATACGACGCTCCGCGGCAAGCTCGACGAAGTGACCGAGCGCTGGGGCGGCAAAGTGACTTCGGTTGAGATTCGCGAAATCGATCCGCCGAAGGATATTCAGGACGCGATGACCAAGCAGATGAGCGCGGAACGCAGCCGCCGCGCGATGGTGACCGCCGCGGAAGGCGACCGCACCGCGAAAATTACGGTGGCGGACGGCGAGAAGCAATCCGCCATTTTGAAAGCCGAAGGCGACAAGCAATCCGCGATTTTGCGCGCCGAGGGCTACGCACTCGCCCTGGGAAAGATTTTTGAGATCGCGAAAACGCTCGACACCAACACGATGAGCCTTCAGTACCTTGAGGCGCTCAAGGTGCTCGGCGCCGGCGCATCCACGAAATTTATTTTCCCGATGGAATTCGCGAGCTTCCTGAAACCTATCCTCAATGCAGGCGGCCAGCAATCGCAGCCGCCGCCCGCGAAATAAACGGCGGCTCAGGCAACCTCGCCTGCCGCTTTTCTGATCGCCACAAAGTTTCGAGTGGAAATTTTGTAAGTTACTGTAAGTAAACAGCTTACAAAGATCTAATCGCTGCACTTTTTAGGCCCCGCCGCCAATCCCGCGGGGTGGTTATGAGCTTTGATTCGGCGTGGGGATGCCGTTCCTAGGCCCACTTCTTTCCGATCGCTTCAAGCCCCGCCTTTCCGAGATCCTCGGGCGTCATTGCCGGAGTGAATTCGCAGGTGGCGTTGAAGGTCAGAAACCATGGCTCCGCGATCGACGGAATTTTCGATGGGTCCGCCATGTCAATGATCATGACCCCGCCGCGTTGACCATCAATTGCGCCGAAATAGATGGCTTCGGGTTTCGATTCCTCCACGATACGTCGCGTTTTTGCTCCGGCTGAGCCATCTCTCACCAATGAATTGAATGGTTCGGCTGGAATCTTGATACGCACCATCATTCGCATAATTCTCTCCTTAGATTTGACACTTGAAAGATGAATTCGAAGCTGCGGCATGGCAGCCTCGTTGCGGCGGAGAGTCTACCGCTCAGGACGATTTGCGTCTAGAGGACAAGATCAAGATGTGGTCCGCGCTGATTTCCGCGACGTTCAGCGTGATGCCAAACCAGCGAGTTCAAGCGCGTGCACGCGCGTAAGCCACTTCAGCGCCGAGAAAGTCATCAATGAACCCATTCACGACATCGCGCTTTTCGTGTACCACCCAATGCGACGCGTCCGGAATGCGTTCCAACCGGATATTGGGAACGAAGTCTTCCAGGCCGTTGAGATTCCCTGGGAGCAGATACTGATCCTTCATTCCCCAGAGGACGAGCGTGGGTACCTGAACTTTCCACGAGAGCGCACCCGGGATCATGGCGGACGCGCTGGGAAGCTCTTCCCTCACGGCGTTAAACGGCGCAGCGCGATAATAATTTACCGCTCCGGTGAGCGCGCCGGGCTGCGACCAGGCTGCGATGTAAGCCGCGCGATCCGCTTCCGCAAAGTAGCCGCGTTCGAGTCCATCCGCGAGAAATAGCTGCGTCAGCGGGCTGAAATTTTCGGCTGCGAGCGCTGTCTCCGCGATCGGGCTGCGAAGAAATTGCATATACTCGCTGGCTTTTTGCTGTGCGGGATTGTGCGCCAGCTCGCCAAGGAAGGCGGCGGGGTGCGGCGCATTGATGATGATGAGCCGCGAGAGCGAGTCCGGATGCGCGAGCGCAAAGGCCCAGGCGATTACGCCGCCCCAATCATGCCCGACAAGCGTAAACTTATTCTGGCCGCCGCAGCCAAAATGAGCGGCGAGGCCGCGGACGTCTTCGACCAGATTGGGCAGCGAATAGTCCTCGACGCTGGGCGGCTTCGAGGAAAGATTGTAGCCGCGGAGGTCGGGCGCGACGGCCAAATGGTTTCGGCCGAATGCAGCAAGCTGATTTTTCCACTGATACCAGAACTCGGGGAATCCGTGGAGAAACAGAATCAGATCGCCGTCTTCCGCGCCTTCGGCGGCATAGTGAAGCTGAACGGAATCGAGCTGTGCGGTACGGTGGCGTAACATCAAGGGCTCCCTGTTGGCAGCATGGTAAACGCATCCGGGGGCCGGCGTCAATCAGGCGAATGCATCCCTTTCTGAAGCTCGCGGGTCTAAACTCTTGCGCTTCAATATCGCGAGCGCCGAAGGATAGCGGAGGTCAGTGCCATGCAGAAACTTCGAAACGTAGCCTTCTCCTGGGCCTTGTGCTCCTGGGCCATCCTCGGCTTTGCGCTGCCGGTTGCCGCGCAGGTACAGCCCCACGTCTCTCCGCCAAGCCACGACATGACGCCGCCGGCATCCGCGCCGCCATCCGACACTACGCCGGCGCAAGCGGCAGCCGCGACGCCTGAATCCATCGAGAAAGGAAAGGCCATCGTTCTCGCGGGCGCGCATGCTGCGGGCGGCGATGCGCTCAGCAGCTTGAAGAGCGTGGAGATTGCCAGCAGCGGACAGGCCGATACGCCGGGCGGCATGATGGATATCACGCTCAAATTGACCATCGTGTATCCGGACCAGCTTCGCTCAGACGCCCATCTTCCCATCGCCGACATCTCGCAAGGATTCGACGGCACCTCCGGTTGGGTCCTTGCGCCTCAAGGCGTTTTGGATCTGCCGTCCGAATACAAGGGCGAGATTGATCGCGGGATCGCTCTCGCGGGCGCCTGGGGACTTTATCGAGACGCGCTCGCCGGAGGGATTTCCGTCCAATATCTCGATGACGAAGATCTCGACGGAAAGAAGATGGAGGCGGTCCAGTGGAACGCAACGAATGGCCCCGTGAAGCTATTTTTTGATCCCTCAACGCATCTCCTTGCGGCCGCGCATTTCAGGTCCATCACGCCGCAAGGCCCCGCCCAAACGGATCAACGCTGGAGCGATTACCGCGCCGAAGGCGGGCTGCAATATCCACATCACTCCGTGATCTACCGCGATGGCTCAAAATTTTCGGACACGAAGGTAGACAGCGTGAAAGTCAACCCGAATCCCGATCCGAAGATTTTCGTCAAGCCCGCCGCACCTGCCGATTCGGGCCCGAGTCAAAACTAGCGCGGTGACCAAGAGTTAGATCGTCGCGCGGTTACGGCATTTGCGGAAAACCGATTCCGCCATCTGCCGGTCTAACCGGGTATTGCCGCTGGGCAGCGCGAGGCGATTTTGGAAATTGTCGCGAGTAGCTTAGACTTGAAGATTCGACCAAAGGAAACGATGCGCACTGATAGCCGCAGACCTTATAAAACCGCAATCGCATTAGCCGCACTCGCCGGGTTCGCGTGCCTCGGCGGCACCGTGCGAAGCACGCCTGTGCCTGTGCCGCCAGTGCTCGAAGCGATGCAAGCTGAACTGGATCGCTCGGTGACTGGCCTGAGTAAGGCCGATCCGGCCACCTATTTCCTCGCCGTCACGGTTTCCGATCGCGAGGTCGCCACCGTCACCGGCTCAAATGGCGCCCTGCTGTCGAGCGATCAGAATCACGGCCGCTGGCTCGAAGTGCAGACACGCGTCGGCACCTACCAGCTCGACAATACGCACCGCATCGGGGATCGCCCGCCGAACTGGACGAGCCCGGGCGCGACCGCAACGCTCGACGATGACACCGCGCTCCTCCGCCGGGAGATCTGGAGCGAGACCGATAGGCAGTATCGCGCGGCCGCCGAAGCGCTCATCAAAGTGCAGACGGGCCAGGAAGTCACCGTGCAGACGGCCGAAGGCAATGCGCCTGATTTTTCGCACGAAGAGCCGCACACCTACATCGGCTCGCGGACGGAAATCCACGTGGATCGGAAGCCCTGGGAAGAACGCGTGCGGAAGTACACCGCGCAGTTCAGCACATCGCCCGACGTGCTGAATTCCATCGTCACGTTTACCGCGCTGGCGACGAATCAGTATTACGTGAATAGCGAAGGAACGAAGCTGGCGTTCGGCCAGATTCACTACCGGCTCGAACTGTTCGCGCAAAGCAAGGCGCCGGATGGCATGGACATTGACCGCTTCGCAAATTTCGACTGGCTCGATCCGAAGGAAGCGCCCGCCGACAAGGAAGTCTTCGAGCGCATCCATACGATGATTCAAGAAGTCGAGGCGCTCGACCGCGCGCCTCTGGTGGATCCTTATGCGGGGCCCGCGCTTCTTACCGGCCGCGCCACCGCCGTTTTTTTTCATGAAGTGCTCGGCCATCGTCTCGAGGGCTTCCGCCAGAAAGACATCAACGAAGGCCAGACGTTCACCAAAAAAATCGGCGAGCAGATTCTGCCGGAATTCATTTCGGTGAAAGACGATCCCACCGAGGCGCGGTTGAACGGCCAGATGCTGCTTGGCTATTATCCCTACGACGATGAAGGCGTGCCGTCTCAAGACGTCCATTTGGTGGACCACGGCGTTCTCAAAACTTTCCTGATGGGCCGCTCGCCGCTGGTGGATGTGCCGCAATCGAACGGCCACGGCCGCCGCCAGCTCGGCTATCAGCCGATTGCGCGCATGGGCAACACGATTGTGAGCAGCACACGCACCGTCACGAACGCCGAATTGCGCAAAAAACTCATCGAGCTTATCGAGCAGCAGAAAAAACCCTACGGCCTGCTGATTGACGATATTGCCGGCGGCTTTACGTTCACGGGCCGCGGCCAGCCTCAGGCATTCCAGGTGCTGCCACTGGTCGTCTACAAAGTTTTCCCCGATGGAAAGCCGGATGAACTGGTGCGCGGCGTGGACATTGTGGGAACGCCGCTGATTTCGCTGACGAAGATCGTCGCGACCGGCGACACGCAGGAAGTCTTCAATGGCTACTGCGGCGCGGAATCGGGCTCGGTGCCCGTTGCCGCCGCGGCGCCTGCAATTCTCATCTCCGAACTCGAAGTGCAGAAGAAGGAAACTTCGACGGATAAGCCGCCGATTTTGCCGCCGCCGGCTCATGATCCCGAAGCGAAGAAACAGGGAGCGGGACAATGAATCGTGCAGCGCGTTTTCTCTTCGCCGGACTTGTCTGCGCCGCATTCCTGAGTTCGAATGCGTCCGCCGCGAAAGCTCCCGCGGCGCCAAAACCATCGACGCCAGAACCGGCGGCCCAAGCCGCCGTCCAGGATAACGACCAGACTTTGCACGCCATGCGCGACGAAATGGCTCGCAGCGTCGCGCGCCTGCAGATTCCCGGCGTGGATAAACCCTTCTACATTCAGTACCAGCTTCTGGACCTCGACATTCGCGAAATCACGGCTTCCGCAGGGGCGCTTCTCTCTTCGACAACCACGCGCGACCGCTTCATGCTCATCGGTGCGCGAGTGGGCGACTATCACCTCGATAGCTCGAATTTCGTCAGCGAAGACGGCTTCCGCGGATTTCTCAGCTCGGCAGGCCAGGTTGGAATCGATCGCGACTACAACTCGCTTAGCCAGGATTTATGGCTCTCAACCGATCAGGCCTACAAGGAAGCGCTGACCGAGATGTCGCTCAAGCGCGCGTTTCTGCGCAGCCTGACCAAGCCGCCCGAAATCGACGACTTTTCGCAGGTCCAACCGGTGGTCCAGGTGGAACCGCGTCTGGAACCCGATTGGACTTCGCGCAATTGGGAAGAGGAGGCGCGCGAGGCGTCTCGCTCGATCCGCGGCGTTTCCGATCTGAAGGACTCGCGCGTCACGTACTATCTGATTTATACGACGTATTACTTGCTCACCAGCGAAGGCACCGAAATCCGAATCTCGCGCAGCTTTGCGGGCATTGAAGGCGCGATGGACGCGCTCGCCGACGACGGAATGCAGGTCCAAAATTATTATTCGAAGTATGTTGCGCGGCCTGCCGACCTTCCGGCGCCGACGGAAGCCGGCAAGGAGCTTCAAAGCGCAGCTTCGGATGTTGTGGCGTTGCGCTCGAGCCCGCTCGTCCCGGATTTCACCGGACCGATCCTTTTTGACGCGCCGGCAACGGCATCGCTCCTGGCGCAAACGCTGCCGGCGTCCATCTCCGGCGCGCGCCCGCCGCTTTCGATGCTGCCGAGATTCGACGAAGTCATGGAGGGACTGGGCGGGCGCAGCGAGTGGACAGGCCGAGTTAACAACCGCGTGCTTCCTCAAAGTGTGACGCTCACGGACGACCCTGCTGCCACGGCGTTCAATGGCCAGCCGGTCATCGGGGGCTACGGAGTGGATGACGAAGGAGTGCGCGCGCAACGCGTCGCGATTGTAGAGGACGGCATTCTGAAAAATCTTCTGATGTCGCGGCGGCCAGGACCGGAATTTACGCAGTCGAACGGCCACGCCCGATCGGCGCTGCTTTCAGGTTCGCGGCCCCTCTCGAGCAATTTGACGTTTCAATCCAAAGCCGGCGTGAGCCCCGCCGATCTGAAAAAGCAATTCCTTCAGATGTGCAAGGACGATGGGCACGAGTGGTGCATTGAAGTGCGGCGGATGGATAATCCCGCGCTCTCTTCCGTTCGCTCCGAGGATTTCAACGAGGCGATTGGCGGCTTGGCATCGGGAATTGGGAGCGGCACGCGATTGCCGTTGCTTCTCTATCGCGTTTACGTCGCCGATGGACGGGAAGAGCTGGTTCGCGGCGGCTTGCTGCTCGGGTTGACCCTGCGTTCGCTCCGGAATATCGCCGGCATCGGCAACGATCTCACGGTGTTCAATTATCTTCAAAACCCCGCGCAGGGTTTCGCCGGGACGGCGCTCGGCGCGTTCGGTTCGGCGCAGGATGGAATTCCAAGCTCAGTTGTCGCGCCATCGCTCGTGCTCGAGGACGGCGAGGTTCGCGGCTTCCACGGAGAGCCGCGGCGGTTGCCGCTGGTCGCCGCGCCGCCGCTGCAGTAGACGCGCCTCGCGGCGGGCGGCTTCATGGCGTCGCGGGTTTCCGGCCGATGTATGGATTACGGGTGAATCGTAAAGATCGCGACTTCGGGCCTGCAGTCGAAACGAATCGGCAGCATTGACATCCCAATCCCCCGATTGACGTACATCTTCGTCCCGCCGGCCTCATACCATCCTTCCACGTAGGGCCAGCAGCCTTTCGGCATCCACAGCGGCGGCAGGAATGGAACGCGCACTTGTCCCCCGTGCGTGTGACCCGTGAGGCAAAGATTGACACGCCCCGCGACCTGGCCAAAATAATTCGGCGCATGAAACAGCAGGATCTTGTATGCGTCGGGAGGCGCGCCGGCAAGCGCGGCATCGGGATTCGGATGGCCGGACGAGGGATCGTCCAGCCCCGCCAGCCAGACATCGTCGCGGACCAGCGTCCCGGAGTTCAGTAATAGATGCACGCCAGAATTGGCGTAGAAGGTGCGTTCGTGCGGAGGCAATCTCCAATTCTCGAAATTTCCGCGCACCACCCAGACGCCGAGCGGGGCGTGCAGTTGCTCCAAGACGGTCTGCACGTTTGCGTACGATCCGTGCCACTCGCCGAGCGAGTCGCCGGTGACCACGATCAAATCCGGTTTTTCCTCGTTGAGAACCTGGAATACGTTCCGCTCGCGCCGTCCGATTCCCGAGGTGTGGAAATCGCTGAGTTGTGCGATTTTGATCGGCGACTTGACGCCGCCGGCGAGATCGTGGTGCGTGACTTCGAGGCGGTATGGCTCGATCAACCGCGCATCAACGCCCAGACCAATCATGATGGCCAGCACCAGGAGCAGCGCGTTTCCCGAGCCGCGCGTCTTTCCGCTCGGGGTCGCGCGCGGGGCATCCGCGGCCGGATTCGTTCGTGGATCAGCCGATGACATTCGCCTGGAAATCAGTCTAACCCACCCATTGGCGATTCCATGCCTTTAAGGACGTTCTCCCCTTGCCCGATGGTTACCGGTATTCGCACCTTTCGGCGGTTGCGGCGCCGCCCATCGTATAATCAGCCAACAATCCGTGAAGATGCAGAACGAAGACGCGGCGCGAGAGAAGAAGAGCGCGGCCCTGAAATCGGTGGGGTCGGCGGTGGTGCTCGTTGCGCTCAAGCTATTTCTTTCGATCGCAACGGGCAGCCTGGGAATTATTTCCGAGATGCTCCACTCGGTGCTCGACCTCGTCGCGGCGGTGATCACGTATCTTTCCGTGCGCGTGGCAGACTTGCCGGCCGACGCCGAGCATCTCTACGGCCACGGCAAAGTCGAGAGTTTTTCCGCATTTGTCGAAACGGGTTTGCTGCTCCTTACGGCTATTTACATCATCTGGGAGGCCATACAGCGCCTCCTGTTTCATCAGGTCCACATCCGTCCGAGCCTCACGGCGATTTTGATCCTCGCGCTGGCGATGGGAATCGATCTGGCGCGTTCGCACACTCTGAATCGCGTGGCGCAAAAATATCCGAGCGAGGCGCTCGAAGCCGATGCGCTCCATTTTTCGACGGATGTGTGGAGCACGTTCGTCGTGATCGTCGGCATCTCCGCCGCGTGGGTCGGAATGAAATTTCACATCGCGTGGCTTGCTTACACAGACGCAATCGCGGCGCTGGGCGTCGCGGGTGTGATTTTATGGATTGGCGGAAGGCTCGGAAAGCGCACGCTCGACGCGCTCCTCGACGTCGCGCCGTCCGGCCTGCGCGAAGAAATTGAACGGGCCGTCAGCAGCATGGAAGGCGTTCTCGGCACGGAACGTGTTCGCGTCCGCCGCTCCGGCCAGCGCCATTTTGTGGACGTAACGATCAGCGTACCCCGAACGGCGAGCCTCGAGCAGGCTCACGCAACGAGCGACGCCGTCGAGCGGCGCATCGCCGAGATCGTTCCGGCGGACGTCGTCGTCCACATGGAGCCGCGCGCGCGTTCCGGCGAAAATATTTTTGAAACCATCCGCGCGATTGCGCAGCGGCACGACTTTCCCGTTCACGAGCTATCCGCGCACATGTTCGAGGGCCGGCTGTTTATCGAGTTGCATATGGAAGTGGATGAAGGCGCGAGCCTCAAGGAGGCGCATCACCGCGCGACGCAGCTCGAGGACGAAATTCGCGAGGCGACCGGCCATAACGCGCTCATCAATATCCACATCGAGCCGCTCGGCGCGCAAATCACTGGCGCCGAAGAAATGCACGAGTTGGGCCGCTCGGTGCAGTCGTTCTTCGGTTCCTTGCAATCGGAATACAGCGAAATCATGAATTGCCACGAAGTTCACGTGCGCAACGTGGACCACAAAATTCTGGTTTCGTGCCACTGCGCGATGCGCGGCAACCTGCCGATTACCACGGTTCACGACATCACCGCAGGCCTGGAGGATCGCATCAAGGAAAAATTTCCTCAGATTTTCCGCGTGACGATTCATCCTGAACCCATCGAAGAAAGCTAGCTCGACTCTCGCGCCAATTCCGGCGTGTCAGTCGCGGCGCCAGCACCTACATTCGCGTGCGCCGCGAACACCTGCGCGGCCAGCGCGATCACGGCGGGGAAGCATTCGAGGACGTAACGAGGTTCCGGCGTTTCGTAGTGCAGAAAGAAAATCGTTCTCACCACGCAGAAAGCGACGAGAAGCGGCACCGCCGGCGACTTGCGCGCGAGCCACGCGCCTGCCATCGCGGCGGCGGCGAGAAGAATCGCCAGCGCGCCGAACGCGACGGTCACGCTGAAATCCACCGGGTCTTCCTGCCAGGCTGCGTGAATCGGCCAGAGATCGCCGGAAAACGGCAGCAACTCGATTCGCGGCGTGAACCACAGCGCGAAGGCGCGCTTCAGCGGAACCGAAAAATACGTCCGCAGCGGGTGCAGCGCTGTCCGCTCGCGCGCTAGATCGGCGAATTGCGCGTCTTCTTCCGGCGAAATCGTGAGCGAATCGTTGTATTCGTCGAGAATCGCCGCCACGCGATCGCGCTGCTCCTGCGAATCGAAGGCATACGCGGGGATGTCGTCCATGGAAATTTCCTCGTCGTCGAGCTTCCAGGGGACCAGATAGACGTCGCGGAATCTCCATAGCCACGTGTTTGTCCAGGCGAAAAATCCTCGCGGCACAAATTCACCCGGCAGTTGCGTATATCGCGGCGCAAGAAACTGCACTTCGCCGACCGCGCGCCAATTTCTTGCGGCCCACGGCAGCAGCGGCAAAAGCATACCGACAAACATCAAAATGCCCGCGCGGACCAGCTTCGGCCAGTTTGCAGGCCTCCACCAACGAGCCAGCAGGGCCAGCCCCGCGGCCGCCAGCAATAGCGGTGTTTCAGGGCGCACCAGCGTCCCCAAACCCACCACCAGGCCGCCCAGAAACCAGCGATCCTGGATCCAGCCGGCCCAACCCTGTTGTCCCGATAGCGACCCGCCTGACCCGGCCGTCTGGAACCCTTCGGCCAATACCAACAGGGCAAGCGCCGTAAAGAACGTTGCCAGCACTTCTGTGAGGATGCCTGTCGTATAATTAGCAACGAAGGGGCAGAGAGCCGCGATCCACAGCCCAGCCAGTGCCGCGCGCTTTCTACCCTCAGCGGAAGCGATTCGCGCCGCGAGCAACGCCACGACGCAGCAGGTCGCCAGATCGACGACTGCCTGGGCCAGCAGGATTCCCAGGTGCGACCCGCCGAGCGTCACGCTTGCTGCGACAAGAAATGCCGGATAGCCAGGAGGCCGCACGTCCACCGGCACGATCTGTCCTTGAATCGCTACGCCATAGATCCCGTGCCGGAGCCAATTCTGCGCGAGGTCGATGTACGTCGCCGAATCGCTGGCGTTGTTCATCGGAAATTTCAGAACGAGATACAAACGCAGGGCAAGGCCTGCGCCTAGCGCGAGGCCCGCATTGGCGCGCGATTTGAATGATGCCGTCATTGACACGTTTTCGATGGCTGGCTAGCTTGGATTCTCTTCATGGCTGATGGCAAGCCCATTTTCTACGACGAAGAGCGCCGCCGCTGGAAGCGGACGCGGCGCGTGCTCGAAATTTTGGGCGCGCTGTTCGCGTTTATCGCCGTCGTCTTCGTCATCAACATCCTGCGCAAGCCGGACTTGCCTGAACTTTTGCTGCCGGACACGCGTCCGCTCCTTCGCGGCATACACAGCACGAAAAGCGTCAAAGCGGTGGTACTGCGCCACGGACGCAAGAAGCGCATCGCGGGCCTCGGCCAGCAGCCCGATCATTACGATCCGCTGCGCGCCGCGTTCTACGAAAATGGCGATCCCAGCGGTTTTGCCTCGCTTCAGCAACACTACCGCGATCTCGACTTGCTGATTCCCGAAGGCCTCAAGAGCGTCACGGCCGACGGCAAATTGGATATCGACATCGATCCCAAAATTGCCGACTGGATGCACACGAGCGGCGTCGAGCTGCCGGTCATGCCGCTCCTCCAGAATTCCGATGGAGTCGTCTGGCATATTCAGGAAATGGCGCAGATGCTGGGGCGCCCCAGTGCACGCACGGCACTGATCGCCGCAATCGTCCGCTACGAAATGGCGCAGCACTATTCCGGAGTTGCGCTCGACTTCGAGCAGGTGCCGGAGGCGAGCCAGAACGACTTTAAGAAATTCGTGCAGGAATTCGCCAAAGCGCTGCACGAGCAAAACCTGAAACTCATGGTCGCGCTGCCCGCGGCCGACTGGGCTTACGACTACAAGGGCATCGCGCAGGCTTGCGACGCCGTCATTCTGATGAATTACGACCAGCACTGGCTGACCTCTCCGCCGGGACCGATTGCGGCGCAGGAGTGGTATCTCACGAATCTCAGCAAGATTCTGGATCTCGTCCCGCGCGACAAGCTCGTCATGGGCATCGCGAATTATGCGTACGACTGGCCCGAGAAATCGAAGAGCGTCCCGCATCCAGTCGGCTCGGCGCTCAGTTATCAGGGCGCCGTGGTGCGCGCCGTCGAATCCGATGCGGATATCACATTCGATCCCGACGCGCTCAACCCGCACTATTCCTACGTGGACGAAAGCAATGTCGTGCACCGGGTCTGGATGCTTGACGGCGTCACTGCCTACAACGAGCTGCGCGCCGCCGAGCATGAAGGCGTGCGCGGAACGGTCGTCTGGCGTCTTGGGTCCGAAGATCCTTCGATGTGGTTCATCTGGGATTCCACTCATCCGACGGACGCCGACCGCAACAAAATGACCGATCTGCCGCCCGGTTACGACCTGGTCCTCGAAGGCTCCGGCGATATCTGGCGCATCACCAACACGCCGGTCAGCGGCAAGCGCAGCTTTGATTATGACTCTTCGTCCGACATGTTCGACGACGAAAGCTTCGAAAGCTTCCCCATGCCCTGGCGCATCGAGCAGGTTGGAGCCGCGCCTTACAAAGTTGCGCTGACGTTTGACGACGGTCCCGACCCGCAGTGGACACCCAGGATTCTCGACATTCTCAAGGAAAAGCATGCTCCCGCCGCGTTTTTCGCAATCGGCGTAGACGCCGACAATTCGCCCGAACTGATTCGCCGCGAATACGCCGAGGGCCACGAGATTGGCAATCACACTTACACGCATCCCGACTTCGAGCTGGCGTCCAAGGGGCAAATTCAGCTCGAATTGAATCTCACCGAGCGGTTGCTGGAATCCACTCTGGCGGTAAAAACGATTCTCTTCCGCCCGCCCTACGGCATCGATCACCAGCCCGAAACCGCGAGCGAAATCGCGCTTCTGCCCATTCCGCAGGCTATGGGCTACGTCATCATCGGCGGACGGATCGACCCGCACGACTGGGGCGAAGTTGGCGATCAGCCGCCTCCGCCCACCGATGCCATCGTCGAGCGCGTTCTGAAAGGCGCGGTGGCACAGCTTCATGGCGAGCAGGGCAATATTATTCTGATGCACGATGGCGGCGGCGATCGCAGCCACACCGTGGAGGCGTTGCCGCAAATCATCGACGGCTTGCGCGCCAAGGGCTTCACGTTCGTCCAGGTCTCAGATCTTCTCGGCCAAACACGCGCGCAAGTGATGCCTCAACTCACGGAGAAGGAATGGATCTTCGCGCGAAGCGATTGGTTCATTTTCGAGCTGGTGCACTGGTTCCGCACGGCGATCACATTTATTTTTGTCGCCGGGATTTTGCTCGTCAGCGGCCGGGCGCTGATCATCGGTTTGCTCGCGCTCATCGAAAAGGCGCGGCCGGCTCCCGGCGATCATCCCGAATATCAGCCCACCGTCAGCGTGCTCATTCCTGCGTACAACGAGGAAGCGGTGATTGTCGCAACGGTCCGCTCGGCATTGGCCTCCGACTATCCCAAGCTCGAAATCCTTGTCATTGACGATGGCTCGATTGACCGCACCAACGAGCGCGTCCGCGCGCAATTTGGCGGCGACCCTCGCGTCCGCCTGATCACCCAATCGAATCACGGCAAGCCTTCGGCGCTCAATCACGGCCTCGCCAGCGCCACCGGCGAAATCATGGTGACGATTGACGCCGATACCTGCGTCAATCCCGAGGCCGTTCGAAAGCTCGTCCGCAATTTCGCCGATCCGCGCGTGGCCGCCGTTGCCGGCAACGTGAAAGTGATGAATCGCAATCGCTGGCTCACGCGCTGGCAGGCGCTCGAATACATCACCAGCCAGAATCTGGAAAAGCGCGCCTTCGATTTATTGAATTGCATTCCCGTGGTTCCCGGCGCGGTCGGTGCCTGGCGCGTGGATGTGGTCCGCAGTTGCGGCGGATTCTCGCGCGATACCGTGGCCGAAGACACAGACCTCACGCTCACCATTCGCCGGCAGGGTTGGAAGATTCTCTACGACGAAGACGCCATCGGTTACACGGAAGCTCCCGAAACTTTGAGCGCGCTGATTCGACAAAGATTCCGCTGGACGTTCGGCACGATTCAGGCGGTGTGGAAGCATCACGATACGCTCGGCCGGAAAAAATATGGCTCGCTCGGCTGGATCGCGCTGCCGAATGTCTTTCTGTTTCAGATTCTGCTGCCGCTCGTATCGCCGGTGATCGACCTGATGTTTCTGATTTCGCTCGTGCTCTGGGGACTATCGCAATTGCGCATCACACATCTGCCGCAGCTGTGGACGTCGCAGGACGTCGAGCGCTCATTGATTTTCTTCGCCGTGTTCATGGTGATCGATTTGCTCACCTGCGTAATTGCTTTCGCGCTCGAGAGGCATGAAGACTGGACGCTCCTCGCTCCGCTTCTCATTCAGCGCTTCTACTACCGGCAGATGATGTACGTGGTGCTCTTCCGCGCGCTCAAGGAGGCCGTGAGCGGCCGGCCTGTCGGATGGCGCGGCGTCGAGCCACAGTTGCCCGCACCGGTCACCAGCGCGTAATTCGCCGCCGTCCGGCGATGTAAACCTTTTCGCATTTCAGCGAGTCTAATAGTACGATTCTCATCAACGTGCAAATCCGGCGGCCTCGCCAGTATCCAGGTTCGGCTCGATAGGAAGGTGAACGATGGCTTCGATTTCCTTTCAGGTAAATGGAGAATCTCGAACGGTTGACGTGGGTCCGGATACGCCGCTCCTGTGGGTTCTTCGCGACACGTTGAATTTGACCGGCACGAAATACGGCTGCGGCATCGCCCAGTGCGGCGCGTGCACCGTTCACGTGGATGGAGATCCCACGCGCTCCTGTTCCACTCCGGTATCCTCCGTCGCAGGAAAAAACATCACTACCATTGAAGGCCTCTCGCCCGACCGCAGCAATCCAATCCAGCAGGCCTGGATCGCCGAACAAGTTCCTCAATGCGGCTACTGTCAGTCCGGCCAGATCATGACGGCTGCCGCGCTTCTCGTGCGCAAGCCGCAGCCTACCGACGCTGACATCGACCAATTTCTTTCCGGCAACATCTGCCGCTGCGGGACCTATCAACGAATTCGTCGCGCGGTGCATCGCGCCGCGAAGCAAATCGCGGCAAACAACGCGCCGGCCGTGCGCATCGCCCCCGCTGCGCCAGCCGCAGTTGCGGCGAAGGGAGGTGCGCGATGAGCGCTCCGGCAGCCCTGTCAAAGCTTACGCGCCGTGGCTTCGTGAGACTCAGCGCCGCGACCGGCGCGTCTTTCGTTCTCGGTTTTTATCTTCCCAGCTTCGCTGGAGCAGAACAGGAAGGCGGCGCTCCCGGCAAAGAAGCTCCGCGCATCAATCCTTTGAACGCCTGGATTCGCATCGATCACGACGGCACTGTCACGCTGATCGTCGCCAAGTCGGAAATGGGCCAGGGCGTCATGACCTCGCTCCCCATGATTCTCGCCGACGAACTCGAAGTCGATTGGAGCGCCGTTCACGTCGAACAGGCCGCGACAAAGCCGGAAATCTATACGGATCTCGGCACCGGCGGCAGCGGCAGCGTTCTCGATTCTTACACGCCGCTTCGCCAGGCCGGCGCCATCGCGCGAACCATGCTGATTCAAGCGGCGGCGCAGATTTGGCGCGTGGACGCGATCACTTGCTACGCAAAGGACGGCGCGGTCGTCCACAATCCGCGCGGCCACCGCATCCCCTACGGAGATCTGGTCAATCGAGCTGCGAAGCTCCCCGTTCCGGAACTCAGCAAAATCACGCTGAAAAATCCGGACAATTTCCGTTTCATCGGCACGTCGATCCCGCGAATCGACATTCCTCCAAAAGTCGACGGCTCCGCGAAATTCGGCATCGATGTTCGCGTTCCCGGAATGGTTTACGCGGTGCTCGCGCGGTGTCCCGTCTTTGAAGGAAAAGTGCGCAAATTCGACGCAACGAAAGCGAAGGCGATCGCCGGTGTCCGCGAAATCGTGGAAATTCCCGCCATCTCGGATGGCGCGCACACTACCGGCGGCATCGCCGTAATCGCCGATTCCACATGGGCCGCGATGCAGGGCCGCGACGCGCTTGAGATTGAATGGGATGAAGGCCCGCACGCCACCGAAAATTCCGCCGCTCTCAGCGAGCAACTGCAATCGCTCACTGCGAAGCCCGGCAAAGTCGTTTACAAAGAGGGCGACGCGGACGCCGCGCTTGCCTCCGCAAACGGACACAAACTCGAGGCCGCCTACGAATTGCCTTTGCTCGCTCACGCGACGATGGAGCCGATGAACTGCACCGCCGACGTGCGCGCCGATCGCGCCGAACTCTGGGCGCCCACACAGGGGCCCGAGTGGAATCTCAGCATGGTTTCAAAAGTTCTCGGGTTGAAACCGCAAGACGTCACGATTCACACGGTGCTGATGGGCGGGGCATTCGGCCGTCGTTACCAAACCGATTTCGCGGTCGAAGCCGCTCAGGTTTCAAAAGCCGTCGGAAAGCCGGTGCAGGTTCTATGGTCACGCGAAGACGACATGCAGCACGATTTTTATCGTCCCGCGTTCCATCATCGCCTCGCCGCTACTCTCGACGACAGGGGCCGCATCATCGCCTGGCGCCATCGTCTGTCGTCGACTCCGATTTCGCCATATTGGCGCGCGGAAGCCGATCCGGCGGAGTCCGAAATCGGCAGCGCCAAAGCACTGCCGTATGCGATCACGAATTTCCAGATCGAATACGCCCCGGCGCAGTCCGGCGTGCCCCGCGCATGGTGGCGCTCCGTTGAGAATGCCCCCAATGCATTTGCCGTCGAGAGTTTCATTGATGAATTGGCCGCCGCCGCGAAAATCGATCCACTCGATTACCGGATTCGCCTCTTCGACGCGCGCAAGCCGATGTCCGAAAAATTGTGGACGGACGGTCCACCGCTAAACGTGGCGCGCATGAAAGCCACGCTGAAGCTGGCCGCGCAAAAAGGCGGCTGGAAAACGCCGGCGCCCGAAGGCCGGGCCCGCGGCATGGCTTGCTACTATTCCTTCAACACTTATGCGGCGCATGTGGCCGAAGTTTCTGTGTCGCCCGGCGGAAAATATCGCGTCCACAAGATTGTCGCGGCGGTGGACTGTGGCCGCGCCGTGGATCCGGATGGCGTCAAGGCGCAAATCGAAGGCGGCATTGTTTACGCGCTTTCGGCGGTGCTGACCGGCGAAATCACTTTCGCCAAAGGCCGGATCGAGCAAAGCAATTTCAACGACTACAAAGTTGCGCGCATGCGCGATATGCCCGAAGTCGAGGTTTACATCGTGCCGAGTGACTCTGCTCCCACGGGCGTTGGCGAGCCGGGTTTGCCGCCGCTCGCGCCCGCGATCACGAACGCCATCTTCGCGGCCAGCGGCAAGCGCGTGCGGCGCCTCCCGATTCGCTCGGAGGACTTGACGTAAGAAAAGCCTCGCGCGCGACCGGCTTTAGAAAATTTAGACCACTCAGCGCCGCTTCATCTCCAATCACCGCTGCTGGTATTCTTAAGCAGGCCACGTTTCCGGAGAAAATCGAGCCAATTGCCTCCGATTGTCAGCGCGCAAGGACTATCCAAGCGATACGCGACCGCTTCGCTTTTTCAAAATATCTCCTTCACGGTTTCCGAAGGCGATCGGATCGGATTGATCGGCCCGAACGGCGCCGGTAAATCGACTCTCCTTCAGATTTTGTGCGGCCGCGTCAATCCCGATAGTGGAGATCTGGCCATCCGCAAAGGCACGCGCCTGAGTTTCGTTCTGCAAATCTCCGAATTTCAGCCGGGCGATACGATTCGATCCGTCATCAACAAGGCTTTCGACCGCGCGGACGTCCCGGAAGCCGACCGGCCCGCGCGCATCGCCGAAATTCTGGGGCGCGCCGGCTTGACGGATCTCGATGCCGAAGCGGCTGCCTTGTCAGGCGGCTGGCGCAAGCGATTGGCGATCGTCGAAGCGCTCGTTCAGGCGCCGGACATCCTGCTTCTCGATGAACCGACGAATCACCTGGACCTCGCCGGAATCAAGTGGCTCGAAACTATCCTGGAGAACGCGCCGTTCGCATGCGTCGTGGTCAGCCACGATCGCTATTTTCTTGAGAACGTCGCCAACCAGGTTGTCGAACTCAATCGCGCCTACGATGGCGGCTCTTTGCGCGTCGCTGGAAACTACAGCACTTTTCTCGAGATGAAGGAACAGGTTCTGCACGCACAGCGCAACCGCCAGGCCGCGCTCGAAAATCGCGTCCACACGGAAATCGAATGGCTGCGACGCGGTCCCAAAGCCCGAACCACCAAATCAAAAGCGCGCATTGATAAAGCGCACGAGATGATTGGAAATCTGGCGGAGATGAAATCGCGCACGCGCGTTACCAGCGCGAAAATCGATTTCTCCGACTCGGGCCGGCAAACCAAACAGCTCGTCACTCTCGATGGCGTAAGTTATGCCGCCGGGAAGCGCACGCTCTTTGACAACGTTCATTTCATCATCACCGCCGGCATGCGCGTCGGCCTCGTCGGCCCGAATGGCAGCGGCAAGACAACGCTGCTGCGCCTGCTGAAGGGCGAACTCCAGCCCGCGCGTGGAAAGATCCGCCACGCAGAATCATTGCGAATCGTGTACTTCGACCAGAATCGCGAGCTCGATCCGGATGTCACTCTGCGCCGCGCGCTCGCGCCTGACAGCGATTCGGTGATCTACCAGGATCGCGTGATTCACGTTGCCGCCTGGGCCGCGCGGTTTCTCTTTACCGCCGAAAATCTCAATCAACGAGTCGGGCGCCTTTCGGGCGGCGAACGCGCTCGCGTCTTGATCGCGCAGCTGATGCTTCAGCCGGCTGACGTTCTGCTGCTGGACGAGCCCACCAATGATTTGGATATTCCGACTCTCGAGATTTTGGAAGAGAGCCTTCTCGAATATCCCGGCGCTTTGGTGCTCGTCACCCACGATCGCTATATGCTTGATCGCGTGTCGACAGTCGTATTCGGCCTCGACGGCCTCGGAAACGCGGAGCGATTTGCCGATTATTCGCAGTGGGAGATTTGGCAGCGCGCGCAGCAGTCAGCCCGAAAGATCAACGGTTCTGCGGGAACACATGACGCGGGTAAGAAAGCAATTGCGACGAAAGCCTCGGCGGCAAAAAAGAAGCTCTCCTACAGCGAAGCCCGCGAATTGGAAACCATCGAGCAGCGCATCGCTGAGGCCGAGAAAGAACTTCGCTCCAGGCACGACGTGCTCTCCGACCCCGCGATCATGACCGACGGCTCTCGCCTCCGTGCCGCCTCAATCGCGATGGACGCGGCTCAGAAAGCGATCGACGACCTCTACGCCCGCTGGGTCGAGCTGGAACAAAAGCAGGCTTGAATGGATCGATTCTCGAAAACCTGGGACTAGCTCAGCTCGAAATTTCGAGCTAACGGGCGGCGGCGCGTTTTTGCTAGAATATCTGTCTAAGGGCTGCATCCTGAGTCTACGGAGTAGTACCGGAGGTTGTTATGAGCGCTGCACCGCGTGCAGGCAACGGCAAGATCACCGTGCCTGACATCGTTGAACGCAAGTCCCGCCGTCTGTCCGATTTGTCCCGCGCTGACAAAATCACCTGTTTGACTGCATACGATTATCCGACCGCGCGAATTCTCGACGATGCCGGCGTAGATATAATTCTCGTCGGCGATTCGCTCGCCATGGTCGTTCTCGGCTACGAGAGCACGCTGCCGGTCACGGTCGACGAGATGCTCCACCACGTCCGCGCCGTTCGCCGCGGCACGCGCCATGCTCTAGTCGTTGCCGACATGCCCTACGGCAGCTATCACGCTTCGATCGAGGATTCCGTGCGCAGTGCGCTGCGCTTCGTCAAAGAGGCGGGCGCGGAGGCGGTGAAAATCGAAGGCGGCGAGCGCCGCATCGAGCTGATCTCGCGCCTCGTCGAGGCCGAAATTCCGGTGATGGGCCACGTCGGCCTCACGCCGCAATCCGTGAACGCTCTCGGCGGCTTCAAGGTGCAGGGCCGCAGCCCGGACACAATCGAGCAGCTCATCCGCGACGCCCGCGCCGTCGAAGCCGCAGGCGCATTCTCCGTCGTTCTCGAATCCATTCCGCGCGAAGTCGCAGCCCGCATTACCGGCGATCTTCACATTCCCACGATCGGCATCGGCGCCGGACCCGATTGCGATGGACAAGTGCTGGTCATCAACGATGCGCTCGGCCTGACCAACGGGCACATGCCGAAATTCGCGCGCCGCTACGCGAATCTTTCCGAAACGATCGCGCGCGCTGCGGCGGAATATTGCGACGACGTTCGCAGCGGCCGCTTCCCATCGGACGACGAGTCCTATCACCTGCCGGCTGAACTGCGCAGCCGCCTTGTCGCCCGCGGACGCGACTGAGGGCTTGAGTCTCCCAGCCCTCTGGCGTACGCTTCTCGGCCGCAAGGAGTCTGCTTATGAACGCAGAAGATTTCCGCACGCTATATGAATTCAATTCCTGGGCGAACCACCGCACCGTGGATTCCTGCGCGGCCCTGAGCGCCGAACAATTCACGCGCGATCTCGGCTCGAGCTACAAATCCGTCCGCGATACGCTCGCCCACATTCTCGGCGCTGAGTGGATCTGGCTCGAACGCTGGCACGGCCGTTCGCCTCAGGCGCTGCTGCGTGCGGATGAGTTTCCGGATATCGAATCTCTGCGCGCGCGCTGGGCCGAAGTCGAACGCGATCTCACCGATTTTGTCGCGTCCCTCGGCGATGAAGATATGTCGCGCGTCTACGAATACAAGACCGCGGCCGGCGTTCCTTTCGCCTCGCCTGCCTGGCAGATGCTTCAGCATCTGGTCAATCATGGGACCTATCACCGTGGCCAGATCACCACGATGCTGCGCCAGATCGGCGCCAAACCCCAAGGCACCGATCTGATCGCGTTCTATCGCCAGCGCGCCGCTCAGGCGAAGGCATGACGGCAGTGCGCGGCTTCCATCTCGCTTTGGCATCTTCAGGCTTGCACTAACACCCGCCGCCCCAATGGAAATCATCCGCACGGTCGAATGGATGAAGCAGGTCGCTCGCCAAGCGCGCGCGAACGAACGCATCGTCGGCCTGGTTCCGACGATGGGCGCGCTTCACGAAGCGCATCTTTCACTCGTGCGCGCGGCGAAGCGCGAATGTTCGCCCGTCATCGTTTCGATTTTCGTGAACCCCATGCAGTTCGCGGCGGGAGAGGATCTCGAAAAATATCCGCGCCGCCTGGAACAGGATTCCGCAGCCCTTGAAGCGCTCGGCGTGGATTATGTCTTTGCGCCGTCCGCGGCGGAAATGTATCCGGCGGGATTTTCGACGGCCGTCACGGTCGATGGCTTGAGCGATCGCCTCGAAGGGCGTTCGCGGCCCGGCCATTTTCGCGGCGTTTCCACCGTCGTTCTGAAGCTTTTCGAAATCGTTGAGCCGAGCTTCGCTTACTTCGGCCGCAAGGATGCCCAGCAAGTCCGCATCATTCGGCAGATGGTTGACGATTTGAATCTTGACGTGCAGATCGTCACATGCCCGATCGTGCGCGAGCCGGATGGCCTCGCGATGTCTTCGCGCAACGCGTATCTCAGCACGGACGAGCGGCGCGCCGCGACTGCACTCTATCGCGCACTGAATGCCATGAAGGATGAAACTGATGCGGGAGAGCGAGAAACGACGCGTCTGAAGGAGACGATGCGCCAAGTGTTCGATCGCGAACCCGGCGCCGCACTGGATTATGCTGAAATCGTGGATGCGAGCACGCTTGAGCCCGTCGTCTTCCTGCGCGGCACGTGCCTCGCCCTCGTCGCCGCGTTCGTCGGGAAGACTCGCCTGATCGACAACGCTCTCATCGAAGATTTAGGCGATTCACTCTCCGTAACTCGCTAGCGCGCTCGCGCTCGGTCGCTATCGCCGTGATTCGTCTTCACGCAGCAAACTCGCACCGAAAGCACACTTCCTGCATGCTCTCGCCGGCGCGAATCAATGCAAAATTGCTGACGCGCATCTCCCATCGAAAAATCCTCTCGCCGAATCGCCTCACAATCTCCGGCAGCACGAGGATATCGACGTCGCCCTCCGCGATCGTCACGTGCGGAATCCAAATCTCCTCCGTGTAATATTCGTTGATTCCCGTCGCCAGCGGAGCCGCGGCTGCGGCAATTCGCCCGTGTGCCGCGGCCATTTCCGCCGTGCGGATCACCGGCAGATAAATCACCGGCTCCTTGCGCGTGAAAATTCCAATTCCGCTTGTCTGTACGGAAAAACTTCGTGTTTGCTTTGCGAGTACTTCCAGCGCGACCTGCGCGCGCGGCAAATCGTATTCCTCGGCTACGTGGTAGGAGAAATGCGGAAAGCGCTTCGCGTGAATTCCGCGAACGCCGAACTCCTGCCGGAGTTCGTCCCACAAATGCTCCACGCGCTCGCGGTCTGCGCCATCGAGAAGTGTGACGATTCCCTGCACGCGGCGCGCTCAGCCTTGCTCGATCGTCTTCAACACATCCGCGGCGTGGCCTTTCACGCTGACGTTGTCCCAAATCCTCCGGAGTTTTCCGTCCTCGCCGATCCAAAACGTCATCCGCACGATTCCAAGAAACGATTTCCCGAGAAACCGCTTCATCCTTCGCCCGCCGTACGCTTCAATCGTCGTGAACTCCGGATCCGAGAGCAGCAGAAAATTCAGCTTGTGGCGCTCCTTGAATTTGTCCTGCGTCGCCACGCTATCCGCGCTGCAGCCGATGATCACTGCGTTGACTGCGTCGAATTTTTTCTTGGCGTCCCGAAACTCGGTCGCTTCGTTGGTTCAACCCGGCGTCAGCGCCTTCGGAAAAAAATAAAACACCACATTCTTGCCGCGATAATCCGCAAGTGCGACCTCGCTGCCGTCGTCCGCGGGCAACCGGAATGCCGGGGCTTTTTCGCCAACTTCGAGTTTCGCCATTTCAGTCTAACTTTCGCTCAGAATGCGTCTCAGAATGTCGTTCACTGCTTGCGGATTCGCCTGCCCGCGCATTTCGCGCATCACCTGGCCGACGAAAAACTTGAACACGTTTTCATTTCCCGCCTTGAACTTCGCCACGTTCTCTGCATTCTTCTCCACAATCGCGCGCGCCACCTTCTCGATCGCGCCCGCATCGCTGATTTGCGAGTACCCTTCGGCCGCGATAATCTTCGCCGGCTCTTCTCCCGTCTCGAACATCCGCGCGAACACTTTCTTTCCGCTCGCCGCCGTGATTTCGCCGCCTTCGATTTTCACCACCAGCGCCGCCAGCGCCTCTGGCGTCACCGTCGAATCCGCGATTTCCTTGCCCGCCTCGTTCAGCCTGCCGAGCAATTCCGTCGCGATCCAATTGGCCGCGGCTTTTGCCGGCGCCCCCGCGCGCACGGCCGCTTCGAAATAGTCCGCGAGCGCCTGCGTCGCCGTCAGCACTTCGGCATCGTATAGCGTCAGCTTGTATTCGCTCGCGAATCGCACGCGCCGCGCCGCGGGCAATTCCGGCATCGCCCCTCGCACTTGATTTTCAAGCGCCGCGCTCACGTGGACCGGCAGCAAGTCCGGGTCCGGAAAATAACGATAATCGTGCGCGAATTCCTTCGAGCGCATCGGCTCCGTCCGCCCCGTCGCCGAATTGTAAAGCCGGGTCTCTTGCGCGATCGTTCCGCCCGACTCGATCACGCCGATTTGCCGCTCGATTTCGTGCTCGAGCGCCCGCTGCAAAAATCGGAACGAATTCAAATTCTTCACTTCCGCCTTCGTCCCGAATTTCTCCGCGCCGCGCCGCCGCACGCTGACGTTCGCGTCGCAACGCAGCGAGCCTTCCTCCATGTTGCAATCGCTCACTTGGGTGTAAAGCAAGATTTGCTTCAGCGCCGTGAGGTATGTGTGGGCCTCGGCCGGCGTGCGCAAATCCGGCTCCGAAACAATTTCAATCAGCGGCACTCCGCAGCGATTGAAATCGATGTAGCTGAAGCGATCCGAATCGTCGAATCCCTCGTGCAAATTCTTCGCCGCGTCCTCTTCCATGTGGACGCGCGTAATTCCCACGCGCTTCGCCGCTCCCGCCACATCCACTTCGAGTTGGCCGCCGGTGGCCAGCGGCAGCTCGTACATCGAAATCTGGTAGCCCTTCGGCAGGTCGGGATAAAAATAATTCTTTCGTGCGAATCGCGAGCGCTCCTGCACTTCGCAATTCAGCGCGATCGATGCGCGGAGCGCCAGCTCCAGCGCTTTGCGATTCAGCACCGGCAGCGCGCCCGGCAATCCCAGGCACACGGGACACGTATTCGTGTTCGGCGGATCGCCAAAGCGCGTCGAACACGCGCAGAACGCCTTCGTCGCCGTCAATAGCTGCGCGTGGACTTCGAGTCCGATGACGGCCTCGTATTTCGCCAGCACTTCCGGCGCGATGCCCGCTCCCTCTGTGGTCGCTTTCGCCATGGGAAAGCGGAAATTATAGCATCCGCCGCTCTACTCGCCGCCCCACACGTATTTCATCCCGAGCCGGTAATTCAGCCCCAGCGCCGGATAGCCCACCGCGTCCTGATAGCGCCGGTCGAATAAATTCTCCACGCGCGCCAGCGCCGAAATTCTTCGCGTGAAGTTGTAGCTCGTTCCGAGATCCCACTTCACGTAGCTTGGATCGCTCGTGATTCCGAGGCCGAGAAAATCGCTGTCCGTGCGCCGGCCCACGTACGTGCCCATCATGTTCCAGTTCATCCGCCGAAAATTTGCGTTCGCGATGAGCGTCGCCGAATGCAGCGGCCTTTTCGCCAACCGGTTTCCCGGCGCGAGCGTCGGATCGTAGTAATTCGGCGCAGCGATCACCAGCGTGTCGTCGTAAGTGTAATTTCCCTTGAACGCGAGCCAGCGCGTCGCCTTCGCCTCGAACGAGCTGTTCGCGCCGAACGCGCGTGCTTTGTCGGTGTTAAAAAATTGCCCCGTGCCGTACGGGCACGCCACGGTCGGCGGCAACGACGCGAAACTTACGATGTCGTAAAACTCGTTGTGAAAATAATCCACGGAAAATCGAATGCGGTCGTTCGCCAGCAGTTGATCCGCTCCTGCGTGCAGCGTCTTGCTCTGCTCAGGCTTCAAGCTCGGATTTCCCGGATTGCAGGGATCGTTCGAAAACGAATCGTAAAAATCCGGCTCCTTGATTCCCTGGCCGTAGGAAGCGCGAAGCCGCGTAGCGCCCCAGAAATCGTGGCCGTAGCGAAGCGCGTACGCGATCCCGGCGCGCGGCACGACGCGTGTCCCGAAACTCGCATTCGCTTCCGCTCGCACGCCTGCGGTCGCCGTCACGCGACGCCCAAATTGATATCGCGCTTCCACATAACCAGCTTGATTGTTTCTTCGCGCGTGCGGCCCGCCCTCGGATCCATTCTCCACTTCATACATGTAGCCGAGCGAAACGCCGCCCTGTGGAATCAAGTAACTCGCCTGCTCCTCGAAATCCGAGCGGTTGTACAAATTGTACGAATTTCCGTACGAATTGATGTACGCCTCTTGAATTCGAGCATCGGTGGCGCGCAATTCGTTGTGCCAGTGCTCGCCGAACGCGTCGTCCCAGGTCATGCCTGCGCCAAAATTGTGCAGATCGTCGTGATCCACGAGGCTCGGCGGAATCAGCAGCGTCTGTCCCGGCACGCCGCCGTCACTTCCCGCTTCGCGCACAGTCAATCGCAGCATGTCCGTGTCCGAAAATTTGTAGCCGAAATTTCCTGAAGCGGGGACGTCGCGAAAATAATCGTTCGGGCCCTGCCCGCCAGTCGAAAAATATCCGGCATTCGCCGAATAGTCGAAGCGATCCACGATGCCGCTCAATTGGGCATTGCCCATCCCGGTTCCGAATGTGCCGCCCTCGCCTTTGAGCACGACTTCCGGAGTCGTTGTTGAGCCGCGATGCGAGAAAACCTGTACCACGCCGTCCACTGCATCGGAACCGAATAGCGCGCTCGATGCGCCGTGAACGATTTCGATTTTGTCCACGCCCTCAAGATCGTAATTCTCGAGTTCGATCGCGCCGCCGGGCTCGTTCATCGGCACGCCGTCGACAAGAAATTTGGTGAAATCCGAATCGCCGCCATCAAGAAAATAGGTCGTGACGCCGCCTTCCGGCCCGAGCCGCGAAATCGCTGCGCCCGGCTCGGTTGCAAGCGCGTTCGCAAGCCACATCTGGTCGCGCTCGGTAATGTCATCCTTCGTGACCACGTCAACCGGCGCGACGCTTTCCGCCGCAGGAATCGGTTCGGCTGATGCGGTGACGACTACGCTCGCGGAAAGCTCGGCCAGCGTGAGACGAATTGCCATCTCGCGCGTTTGTCCGGCCGCGATTGCCAGTGTTTTTACCTCGCGCTCAAACGACGGAGCCGAAATCGTGATGCGATATCGGCCCGGCTCCAGCTCGATCGAAAAATGGCCGGCATCGTCGCTCTTCGTTTGCATCGCGCTGGCGCGTGCCGCCGGCGTCGCGCCCGCGCTCGCTTCCAGCGTTGCGGAAATGACTGCTCCGCGGATCGCTGCTTCACTCGGATCGACAAGATTTCCCGTGAGAGTGCCTTTTGAACTCGCGGCCGTTTGCGTTTGCGCCAAAAATTCGGCGGGAAAAGAAAAACTCCGCGCAGCGAAAATCACAAGAAGAGCCAATAAGGCTCGCGCAAGCCAATTCGTTTTCATGGGTTCCTCCTCTCCCTCTCGCGCGGGAGTTGAAGGTTGTCCCGAGCCGCTGCGCCCGCAAAATCGGTGCGTGCGGCTACAGGATTGAGACTCCGTCGGTCTCCTGGCTTGGCGGTTACATCGTTGGGCGCGGCCTTCCCATTTCGTTGCCGATTCGTTGGAGTCGAATCAGCGTTCGAAACAGTGGTGCGCGCCCGGCAATTTCCGCCTTACAGTCGCGCGGCGGCGACGGCTTTTCACCGTCTTCCCGTGCACGGAGTTTCGGTCAGTGTGGACGGCGCTCGGAGCCGGCAAGTTTCTTCCGCCTCCCGCGCCGCAAAAATCACTCCTCGTTTTTCAAACTTCCGATTCAATCTCCAATCTCATCGCCTCTTCCGCTTGCATCCCGCAGCAGCACGCGCGGTCTGCCTCCGGGCCTGATTTCCACTTCGAGCGGCGCGTCAAACACCTCCTGCAAAAGTTCGCTCCGGTATACCTCGCGCGGCGATCCGGTCATCTTGCATTTGCCGCGGTGCAGAAGCACGATGCGGTCGGAAAATTCCGCCGCAAGATTCAATTCGTGGGTCACCACCACGACCGTGTACCGGTTTTCGTCCGCAAGCCGCCGGAGCCGCCGCAGCAATTCCACTTTGCCGCCGATGTCGAGATGCTGCGTGGGCTCGTCGAGAAGCAATAGCGAGGGCTGCTGCGCCAGCGCCCGCGCCAGAATCACGCGCTGTTTTTCGCCCCCGGAAAGCTCCGCCATCCAGCGATCGCGCAATTCCGTGGCGCCCACCTGCAACAGCGCATTTTCCGCCAGCAGGCAATCTTCTTTCGATTCGAAACGCAATCGCCGCCCGTGCGGATAGCGGCCCTGCAGCACGTATTCCCACACGCGCAGCGGAAAAAGCAGCGCGCTTTCCTGCTGCACCAGCGCGATCTTTTGCGCGCGGATTCGCAAATCGAGCCGGCTCGGCTCCGCATCATCCAGGCGAATGAAGCCGGAAAGCGGTTTGCACAAGCCCGCGAGGAGCTTGAGCATTGTGGATTTTCCGCTGGCGTTCGGGCCGAGAATCGCGACGATTTCGCGCCGCTTCGCTTCGAACGTCACGGGGCCGAGCGCGAATTTCGGCGCGCCGCGTTCCGTCACCGAATACGCATAGCTCGCCTGTTCCACGGTCAAGCGCACTTCGCTCGGCGGCGCTGCGGGATTTCCCCCGCCCGGCAAGTTCTCGATTGGCGAGCGATGCGCGTTCATCGCACTCTCCGCCGCAGCAAATAAATGAACACGGGCGCGCCGAGGATCGCCGTCATCGCGCCTACCGGCAACTCTGTGGGCGCAACAACCGTGCGCGCGAGCGTGTCCGCCAGCACGATTGCGATCGCGCCGCCGAACGCCGACGCAGGAATTAACACGCGATAATCCGAGCCGAACATCATTCGCATCACGTGAGGCACGAGCAGCCCGACATATCCAATCGCGCCGCTCACCGAAACCGCCAGTCCCGTCAACAGCGAGGCCGAGAGATACACCACCAGTTTTACGCGCGCGACGTTCACGCCCAGATGCCGCGCCTCCTGCTCGCCCGTCAAAATCAAATTCAGGTCTGACGCGGTGGTATAAATCGCTCCAACCGACGCGATCATTACAACGAAAAGAAAACTCAATGACACTTGCGGGGCCGTCGCTAGATCTCCCATCAGCCAGAACGCCATGCCGCGAAGATCGCGCCCACTCAGCGTGGTCATCAGAAACATGATTACTGCAGAAAAAAATGACGCCGAAATAATTCCAGCGAGCAAAAGCGTGGCGCTGTCGAGTTGGCCGCCGCGCCGGCCCAGGAAATACACAGCTGCAATCGTGAGCGCCGCGCCCAGAAACGCCGCCCCTTCCATCGCCAGCGGTTCGTGCGGCGCGACGATCAGGCTGATGATCGCGCCCAGCGCCGCGCCCGTCGAAACGCCAAGAACGTACGGATCAGCCAGCGGATTGCGCAGCAGCGACTGGAAGCCCGCTCCCGCCACAGCCAGCGACGCTCCCACGATGATGCCCAGTGCGATGCGCGGCAACCTCAGTCCGAAAATCACCAGCCGGAAATCCGTAGGAATCTGTTCCATCTGGCCGCGAACGCCGTGATAGAGCGTCGTCACAATGGAGGTGACCGACATCGGATAGGCGCCGAGCCGCAGCGAAACCACGATCGCAAGAAACAGAGCAGCTGCGAGGAGGATGCAGACTCCGGCAATTCGGCGCGGCGTCATCGGCTGCATGCGTGCGCGCTCCCCGTTGCGGATTTATCGAATGCCGAGGGATGCAACTGCGTCGCGAGATTTTCGATTGCATCAATCAGACCGGGCGACGGGCGATCCACTTCGTCGCTGATCACCGCGACGTGGCCGCTCTTCACGGCGTCGAGATCGCGCCAGCCCGGACGCCCGCGCAGTTCGGTGAGTTCGGGATTCGCGCCGCCATGATCTCGCGCAAAAATCAAAACTTCCGGCTGCATGTGCACGACGGCTTCGAGGCTCACGTGCGGCCAATCCTGCGTCGTATCCACAACGGATTCCGCGCCGGCGAATTTGAGCGCGTCGGCGATAAACGTATTTTGCCCGATCGAAGTCAGCGGATCCTCCCACACGACGAATAGCGCGCGGCAGCGCGGTTCTCCGGCGAGCGCTGCATTCAGCGCATCGAGACGCGATCGCAGTTTTGTGGTGAGTTCGCGTCCCTCTTGCGACATTCCAATCGCAGCCGCGATGTGATCGATGTCTGCCAGCAAGGCTTCGATGCTGTGCGGATCGGTTTCATAAACTGGAACGCCAAGTCTCTCGAGCGCGTCAACGCTTTGGCGCCTGTTGATCTGGGCCGCGAGAACCAGATCGGGCTTGAGTCCGACGATCGCTTCGAGGCTCGGGCTGACCGGCGAGCCGACGTGCGGCTTCGATTTTGCCGGCGGCGGAACATCACAGTAATCCGTGTCGCCCACGAGGCGCGATTCCGCTCCGAGCGCGTAGATCGTTTCCGTCAGATTCGGCGCGAGTGAAACGATACGGCGAACTTCCATAGGCACGACGACGCGCCGCCCGGTCTCGTCCACCACGGTTCGCGTGGCCTGCGGCAATTCTGCAGCCTGCGCCGTGGCGGCGTTCTGCGATTGCGCGGCGCACGCAGGCGATGCCGAAATCGCAAGCAACGCGCCCGCTAAAATCGCGCTGCCGAACCCAAGATGTCCCGCCCGAAAATTCCGCATCGAAAAGCTTCGCTCCAATAAAAAAGCCCCACGAGAAGATGGGGCTCCGTTCCGCGCCCTCTCTCGCGGAGGGTTCGGGCAAACGCGGCCGGGGCATGTTTCCTGACTTGCGGCCCTTCCGTCCTCCGCGAAAATCTTTCGCGAATTTACGGAAGTGATGGCGCCGCGCGTTCCGATGAATTCCGGAACGGTCCTTCCCGGCTCGCTCGCAAAATTCCCGCGATGCCAGTGGACTGATGCAACTCGCAGCGCCGGCCGATCACAGTGGCGGGACCGTGGCCGATTTTCACGGCCTTCCCATTTCCCAGGCCAGCTCAATTTTCATTGGCAGTCTAAGCGGCGCGCCGGGCGGTGTCAACCGCACGCGCGGCAGGATTCATCTGCGGCTGCGAAATTGCGCCTGCTCTCGCCGCCAAGATTTCGAGTGACCACTCGATCCGCCGGCGGCGCATCCAGATGCCAGTGCATTTCATCGATCCACCAGCGGCCTTCGATGGCGACGAGAGCGTAGCGCGCGATGAATCGATCGCCGCTGGCCACATCCAGCCGCATGGTGATTTCCGCGCGCTCGACTGATCCGCTTTCACTCTCTTTGCGAATTGAATTCGCGTGAAACATCGCGCCATGCTCGCGCACCATCGTATCGAACGCCTCAAACGATATTTCGTTGCGGTAGCGCGGCGAAAACAGCGCGTACGCGACGCGCGTTTCGCCCCTGGCCAGCGCGTCGAGTTGCTCGCGGACTACTCCTTCGGCCGTGCCCGCGTCTTGCGGTTCATCCGTCCCGTTGTTCATGCGCGCGAGGAACCAGGTGGTCAGCGAAAACGCCGCGAAGCTTGAGGCAAAAAGTAAAACGATTCGCCGGGGAAGAAGTTGAGGGATAAACGCCCGCGAAATCTGCGAAAGAGCCGGAGAATCATTCTGCGTAGTGGGCTCTTCGGAAGGCGGAAGATTCGGGCTCGGAGATTCGTCCATGCCAGAGCGCCGGAAAAACTTGCGCGCGCGTTTCTGCGCGTCAGCGATTCTTCCACTTCGGCGCGCGTTTTTCCACCAGCGCGCGCAAACCTTCCTGCGAATCTTCGAGGTCGGAAAGTTCGTTCAGGAAAATTTTCATCGAATTGCGGACGCCGTCGCGCAGGGAAAGTCCCATGCTGCCGAGAATCGCTTTTTTCGCCATGGTGAGCACGGGTCCGGATTGCGCCGTCACTTTTGCGATCAGATCGTTCACCGTTTTTTCGAGCTGATTTTCCGGCACAAGGCGATTGACGAGGCCGAGTTCGAAGGCACGTTCGGCCGTCATCGCGTCCCCAGTGAGAACATGCTCGAGCGCGACCTTCGGCCCGAGAATGTAAGGAAGGATGACGGCGGATAGCGGCGGAAAAACGCCGAGCTTGATCTCCGGCTGCGCGAATCGCGCGCGCGGCGTGGCCACCACGAGATCGGCGAGAGACGCGAGCTCCGATCCTCCGCCGAATGCCGGGCCGTTGATCACCACAAGCAGCGGCTTCGCCGTGTCCATCATGGCGGTAAACGCGTTGTGAAACGCGTCGAGGAGCTGAAAGACGCGCCGCTGCGTGTATTCGCCGAGCTCGATGCCCCCGCAAAACGATTTCGCAGCCGAATCCAGGACGATCAATTTGATCTCGCGAACCTCACCGAGCGCGTTGATTCCCGCCGTCAGCTCGTTCAGCATCCGCTCGTTCAGAAGGTTGTGATCCGGGCGGTCGAGCGTCAACCGCGCGACTTCGCCGTCAACCCGGTAGCGGACGAACAGAAATTCTTCGACGCTCGGAAGCCGCAGCGTCGAAACCGCTCCGATCATTCTTTCATCGTGTTCGAGTTGCATGGTGGCGTGTCCAGCCACCAGCTTAGACTGTCTCCACTTCGACCGCCATGCCCAAGCCGCCGGAGACGCACAAAGTTGCTAACCCCCTCCGGCCGGGCCCATGGCCAGCCACGCCGCCTGAATCCGAATCGCGGCGAAGTTCGTGGACGAGCGTGGTGAGAATGCGCGCGCCAGTGCAGCCGATGGGATGGCCGAGGGCGATGGCGCCGCCGTTGGGATTGAGACGTTCGCGAGGAAAGTGGAGATCGCGGTCGCAGGCGAGCACTTGCGCCGCAAAAGCTTCGTTCAATTCGATGGCCGCGTAGTCATTCAAATGAGTTCCGGTCCGCGATTCGAGCTTGCGAATGGCCGGAACGGGCGCGATGCCCATCACGCGCGGATCGACAGCAGCGACAGTGGCATCGACGATACGCGCGAGCGGCTTGAGGCCAAGCTCGCGGACCTTCTGTTCACTGGCGAGTACGACGGCTGCGGCGCCATCGGTGATTCCGCTCGAATTTCCCGCGGTGATTGTGCCGGTCTTGCTGAAAACGGGCTGGAGCTTTGCGAGCGATTCGAGCGTCGTGTCAGCGCGAACGTGTTCATCTTTTTCGATGCGCGTGACGTTGCCTTTTTTATCGGTCCGCTCGATGGGAACGATTTCGGCGGAGAAGCGGCACTCGGCAAGCGCGCGGCCGGCGCGGCGCTGGCTTTCAAGCGCGAATTCATCCTGCTCGGCGCGCGGAATTTTGTACTGCTCGGCGAGAAGCTCGGCCGTTTCGCCCATCACCATTTTCGAAATCTGGCAGAAGAAGCCGTCGCGATACATCGCGTCAACGAGCGGCTGATGCCCCATCTTGAATCCCCAGCGGCCTTCGATGAGATACGGCACGCGGCTCATGGATTCGGCGCCGCCCGCAACGATGATTTCTGCCTGGCCAGTGAGGATTTGTTGCCAGCCGAGCGCGACCGCGCGCAAGCCCGAGGCGCAGGCCATATTGACGGTAAAGCCCGGAACATCGTCGCCGAGGCCGGAGCGCCAGGCGATTTGCCGAGCGGGATTAGGGCCGACGCCGGCGGGCCGCGCGTTGCCAATGATGACTTCGTCGACGCGCCACGGCAGAGCGGGCGTGGATTGCGAAGCGCCGGCTGCGGACGCAAGCGCGGGCACGCCTGGGATGCGCTCTCGCGGCAGCGGCAAGCCAAAGGCGCGCTCCAATGCCGCGCGGACAGCGATGACGCCCAGATCGGGCGCGGTCAGGTCGGCAAGCGCGCCGCCAAATTTGCCGATCGGCGTTCGCGCGGCGCTAACGATGTAAACGGCTTTGGGCAAATCGATTCGGCTCCCTTGCTTAAATTGGCGTTGAAATTGGGCTGCACTTTTGACGCGCGCGCGACGGCGGCGGATTCAGGGCGCGGACAAGATCGCCGCGCAGGCCGATATTCGCGCGAGAAATGGGCTCGGCCGGAGGTGCCATTCTGTCCCGATTAGAAAAAGTTAAATGATTGATTCGGGGATGGTTGCGGCGATTTCTAATCGTTTGAGTGTCCCGATTAGAATTGGCTGGAAGGCCGCTGGCTGCCCGCTTCCGGGTTTGCGCCAGCGTCACGGTCATGGTTCAGTTCTCCAACAGCCAGCTCGAACGTAGCATAGATTTTGAGGCGCCGAAAGAGAGTAGGTGCTGTGGAGTTCGCGGTGCGGGTCGGACGAACAAAATCAAAATCGCCGGCTGGAAGCCAGCGCGACGACTGCGTAATTGCTCGGCTTGACAGGCGCGGGCGTTCGATCAACGATCCGGATCGCTCGCTGTTTTTCGCGCGCACCCTCGAATCGTGCCCAAGACAACCGAAACGCACGCGCATTCCAATGGAAGTCATACGGCGGCGCTGCCCGCTCCGGTCTTCCACGATCCCAAGCACGACATCAAAATTTATCAGGGCGATTGCGTGGAAATTCTGGCGGCGATGCCGGCTGACTGCGTGGATTTGATTTTTGCGGACCCGCCGTATTTTCTTTCGAACAATGGAATTACCTGCCACGCCGGGCGAATGGTCGGCGTGAACAAGGGCGAATGGGATCGCTCTCGCGGCGCGGACGCGAATCATGAGTTTAATCGCGCGTGGCTCGCGGCGTGCCAGCGCGTCCTGAAGCCGAACGGAACGATTTGGGTGAGTGGAACGAGCCACGTGATTCATTCCGTCGGTTTTGCAATGCAGCAGCTTGAGTTCAAGCTTTTGAATGACATTTCGTGGGTGAAGCCGAATCCGCCACCAAATCTTTCGTGCCGGTATTTCACGCATGCGACCGAGACGATTATCTGGGCGGCGAAGAATAAGAGGAGCCGGCACAAATTCAATTACAAGCTGATGAAGGAACTAGCGGGCGGGAAGCAGATGAAGAGTGTCTGGACGATTCGGCCGCCTGAGAAATCGGAAAAGCAACTTGGAAAGCATCCGACGCAAAAGCCAGTCGCGCTGCTGGAGCGCATAATTCTCTCAGCCTCGGACGAAGGCGACCTGTTAATTGACCCGTTCCTCGGCAGTGGGACAACCGCGTTGGCAGCGATGCTCTGCAAGCGCAAATTTCGCGGTTTGGAACTTGATACTCGTTGGATAGACGTCTCGATCGAAAGAATTCGAGACCAATTTTCGGCCAGGCGAATTGAATCGGGAAATGCAATTCCACTAAATCCGCGAGTGTTTGTGAAGACCGCCGGAGTTTAGGTGAATGGCCGGAGGCGCAAAGGCAGTTTCGAGCGGGGACGAACTTGCCAAGAGGGTCTGCGAGCTTGGTGACAAGCTGGGGCTTGAGGTCCGTGAGCAGGTGAGAGTGGCGCGCCGGGTGTGGGGCGCTGTTCGTCATATCGATGTGGTCCTGAAGAATAAGGCTTCGGGAAAAACGCTTGGCGTGGAATGCAAGTTTCAGGGCAGCGGCGGTACCGCTGAAGAGAAAGTACCGGCAACGATTCAAGACATCAACGCGTGGCCTATCGAAGGACTTGTCGTTTTTGCGGGCGAGGGCTTTACCCAGAACATGAAGTCATTTCTGATCTCCACTGGCAAGGCAGTTGAGTTCGAGGATTTGGAACCATGGCTGCGGCTGTACTTTAGTTTACCTCTAGCCGGTTGACGCGAGTTGGATCCGTGAACCGTGAAATATGTGTCCAAGGATTTCCCGCCTCAGAAGCCGGAGAAAGAAGTCAATCGGCACCTCCGCCAACATCGCGCCGCCTCGGTAAAACGTGCGTTCGCAGCAATATGGGTTAAGGAAAGGCGGTACCACAGATATAAGTATTTTGTTGAAACGTGCCATGATGGCCGACGGATCTTCCTTAAACGACCCACGCAACTTAATAAGGGCATCGACTTTCAGGTTTATTTGGAGCGCTTTCGACGACGTCACGGAAAGCTGAAGGATGGACGTCCATCCCACGACGACATCATCAAGGATCTGCGGAAGAAGATTTCTAGGAAGCCACGCCTCAAGCAGGAACTGTTTCGCGCAGTATCTGAAGTTTTTAAGTGCAGCCGCCCATCCAGCGTGCTCAAGCGACATCCGAGATTGGCGATACTCAGTGTCGGTTTGCCACTCGACGCGACCCTCCGAATTCTCCGTTGGCTGTTCATCGAACAGGATTTGACTTATTGGCTTGGTAGAGGTCGAAATGAGCTGATGCGCGAGATTGAGCGTCGAGCTTTCGGGATAAAAGTGATGAGGTACCCGCGAAGGAAGAAAAAGAAACGATTTTGAAGTCGAGTTTTTCGATTGACGCTCTCACCGCCGGCAGCCCCCGAAGTTGCGCAAACGTGAAAACTCGAGGCATAGGTCGCGCCAAGCGAGTTTGTCAGCCCGGAGATCCGTGTAGCCTCGATCTTTGTAGTAACAAAAGGCAAATACCCAGCAACGATCCTCATGAGTGGTGAGTGTCGCGAGCTTTCGACGAGTTCCTCTACGCACTTTCTTCTTCATCAGCGGATCCAATCTGAAATTTGAATTTCCCAATCAGGACTTACAGCGAGCGCCAAGTTCAATATTTGAGGGCGAACGTTGTTGTTCCCCGGCAACTGCTTGCAAGCGGATCGCCATAGGCAAGTGCTGACGGCAGTGAGGGAGCTGGGGAAGGAGCGGTTTGGGCTGGAGGAGATTTATGCGAAGGAGGGCGAACTGGCGCGGATGCATCCGGAGAACCGTCATGTGAGGGACAAGATCCGGCAGCAGCTTCAGGTGCTGAGGGACAAGGGGTTTTTGGAATTTGTGGAGAGGGGAGAGTACAGAGTGAGGTGAAGCGAATCGTCGCGCTGGCTTCCAGCCGGCGAAGTTGAAGTCGGCATGCGCATGGCGAGAGCGGCTGAGGGCAGGAGAGTGAAGATGAGGCGATAGAAAGCGGGCAACGCAAAGAAACGGAGGACGTCAGCGGAGACGGGCGGCCGGGGCGGTGCGACGGACCAGCAAAAATCAAGAACGACGGCTGGAAGCAAGAGCGGCGAGCACGCAAAATTAAAGACAACGCTCAAAAACGCCGGCTGGAAGCCAGCGCGACAATTGCCAGCGCGACGATAACCGCGGAAATGGGGTATTCTGCTGGGACTATGCTTGATTTGGGATATTTCAGGGCGCACTTGGAAGAGATCGAGACGATGGCGCGGAACCGCCATACGACGATCGATCTCGCGCGGTTTCGCGAGATTGACGGCGAGCGGCGAAAGATTATCGCGTCTACGGAAAAGCTGAAAGCCGACCGCAACAAGGCCAGCGAAGAAATCGCGCGGCTGAAAAAATCGGGCGGCGACGCGAGCGAAATTCTCGCGCGGATGAAGCAAGTTTCGGACGAAATCAAGCTGGCGGACGAGCGCGTGGCGGCGCTGGACGAAGCGCTGCGCGAATTCATGCTCACGGTGCCGAATATTCCGCACAGCTCTGTGCCGGTGGGAGCGGGCGCGGCGGAAAACGTGATTGTCCGGACGTGGGGCGAGCCGCCGAAAATGGGTTTCACGCCGCGGCCGCACTGGGAACTGGGCGAGGGCGCTGGAATTCTGGATCTCGAAGCGGCGGCGAAAATGTCGGGGGCGCGATTCGCGCTCTATCGCGGGCTGGGCGCGCGGCTGGAACGCTCGATTGCGGCGCTGATGCTCGACACGCACACGAGCGAGCACGGGTACACGGAAATTTTGCCGCCGTTCATCGTCAATTCGGCATCGCTGGTGGCGGACGGCAAGCTGCCGAAATTCGCCGCGGACATGTTTCACCTGGAAGGCACGGATTTGTGGCTGACGTCGACGGCGGAAACGGAGCTGACGAACCTGCACCGCGACGACACGCTCGACGGCGACGCGCTGCCGGAACGCGTGTGCGCGTGGACGGCGTGCTTCCGCTCGGAAGCGGGCGCGGCGGGGAAGGATACGCGGGGGATCAAGCGGCAGCACCAGTTTCAGAAGGTGGAGCTATTCAAATTCACGAGGGCGGAGCAGAGCTACGACGAGCTGGAAACCCTGGTGGGAAATGCAGAAGCGATTCTGCAGAAGCTCGGGCTGCACTACCGGGTGGTGCTGCTTTGCACAGGGGATATGGGATTCGCCTCGTCGAAGACATATGACATCGAAGTGTGGCTGCCTTCGGCGGCGGAGTTCATGGAGATTTCGTCGTGCTCGAATTGCGAGGCGTTTCAGGCGCGGCGCGCGGGGATACGGCAGAAGCAAAAAGGCGGAAAGAGCGAATACGCGCACACACTGAACGGGTCGGGGCTGGCGGTGGGAAGAACGTGGATCGCGATTGTGGAGAATTACCAGCAGGCGGATGGATCGATTGTCGTGCCGGAAGCGCTGAGGTCATACATGGGAGTGGAGAGAATTCCGGCGAAGGGGAAATAGAAACGCGAAAAACAGGGAGTCCAGGTCCGTCTTATACAAGGCGCGAGGGCCCGAACGTGAGATAGGCGGAGACACGCCGCGGATATGGCGTGATTTAGGGCGACCGACCCTACAAAAGGCGCAGAGCGGCGAGCGAAAATCGACTGAAGACTACACGAGGACCGGGAGCGTGAGGAAACGCGCGGTCCTCGTCAAAACAGGAACAGCCAAGACACAAACCGTCAAAACATCTACAGCCGAGCCATAGGACGCCGAATCAGAAACGGCGCCTGAGTGAAGCTACATCGCGGCCATGATGCTGTCGATGTGGATCGAGCCGTCGTCCATCGTATGACCGGTAAGTTTCACTTCCGTGCCCAGATCGGAATCCTTCACAGCATCCTGATTGTGGATCTGGTGAACGCTTTTCGTTTTGGTATCCACGAAGACGTAGGACGCGCCCTTTTCCTTGACGCACTTCTCGGCGCAGGCCTTGTGGTCCGCGGCCATGCCCTTGGCGCCGCAGTGGCTGTCGCTGATCCAACCGGTCCAAGTCATAGTCTTGTTATCGGCTGGAACAACGGCGGCCGAAACAACAGAGACCATCGCACAAACCAAAGCCACCACCGCGAGTACGCTAGCTACTTTTCTCATCAAACTCCTCCTGAGTCGCAATCCGCAACCGCCCGACAACCATTCTCCCACCGGGCGCGGAAACTTCCAACTAAAAGTACGCGGGAGCAAGGGCGGTCGGATTGGCCAAAATGGCGGCGAAGAGAGGCTAGGAGACCGGGCCGACGAAAATTTTGGGGCCGGTGGGTTGAGGCATGCCGCCCGCAGGCTCGAGCGTGACGGCAAAAGCTTTCGGCGTGACGCCGGGAGGCATCGTACCCATCATGCGCGAGCCGATGCCGGGCTCGGGTGTGAGAATGCCTGCGCTGATGGGCTTGCCGGACGCGGGCACGAGCCAGAGTTGGAAGGATTTGTCGGGCGGCGCGGCTGTGGCCATCGTGTCCGAATAAAACATTTTGCCCATGCGCGCATTGTAGAGAACGCGGCCGGTGGCGCCATGCGCTTCCGGCATCGGGGCGAGTGGAACGGAAACGGTGTCGCGGGCGGAAGCGAGATCGAGGAGCGCGTTGATTTCGTCGGACTGCTGCTTCAATTGCTGCAGATCGGAGCGCTGATGATCGATTTGATCGTTGAGGCGATTGTTGGTGACCCACAAAAGCACAGTGGCGAGAGCGAGGGCCGCTGCCGCGGGCGCGAAAATGGCCGTCCACCAATTTGCGCGGAAGCCGAAGCGCGAGGGTTCGGGCTCCGGAAGCGAATATTCGCGTCCGGACGCGGACGCAGAAAGCTGGCGCATGAGGCTTTCCCTTACGCCGGGAGACGGCGAAACGGGCGGCGCAGTGAGAGCGAGAAGAGCAATGCGGCCGCGAGCTTCGGCAAGCTTCTGCGCGCAAGGCTCGCACGTGGCGAGATGCGATTCGAAAGTTTCGAGTTCGCCGCCTTCGAGCGCGCCGAGCGCGTAAAGGTCGAAGTCCTCGTCGCGAGTTGGATGAGCGTTCATGGCTGCAATTTCTTCTTCAACGTTTCGATCGCGGAGCGCAGCCGCGTTTTTACCGTGCCGAGCGGATCGCCGGTGCGCGCGGCGATTTCACTGTGCGTCAGGCCTTCAAAATACGCGAGTTCAAGAGTCTCCCGCTGCTCTTTCGGAAGGGAGCCGAGCGCGCCTTTCACTTTACCCATGATTTGATTCTGCGCCACTTCCGTTTCGAGATTAAACGGAAGGATGACGTTATTCTCGACAAGCTCCTCGGTCTCAGTGGGAACTCTGCGACGCAGGCGCGATATGGCGCGATTGCGCGCGGCCACGGCTAGCCAGCCCGGTACTGAGCCGCGCGCGGGATCGAATTGCGCGGCAGTGCGCCAAATCTGGAAGAAAATATCCTGCAGAATTTCCTCCGAGGCGGCCGAGTCGCGCAGAATGCGATTCAAAACCGAGCACACCAATCCCGAATAGCGATCGTAGAGGGCGGCGAGAGCGGTTTCGTCACGCCCCACGATTCGCTCGATCAGGGCCCAATCGGAGGACCGCTGGTCTGGGCTCGATCCTGGGTTCACTTCTCCTCGAGCGCTTCACCTAAAAGTACGCAGCCGGACGGCGACGCGGATTGGAGCGCGATGAACGCGTGCGTCGAATCCGGCACGGCGGTTCCGAAGCGCGGACGGCGAAGCGTAGCGTTTTCAGCAATTGAGGTCAATTCCGGAATGGAAGGGGGAGAAACCGGGAGCGAACGAAAGACGCTCGGAACGTCGAGAATTGCACACGCCGAATTAAGGTAAATGCTTATTTTACAGTGGCTTACATGGCACCCAAGACAGGTTTTGCGCAATTATCGGAGCCGTGACGACGGGCAGCTCATTTGCTGACGCCCGTGGTTTCCGTTGACACATGTTTTGCGTGTTGACTAAACTCCTTGCCGACCGGGGGTTACAGAAATCCCACAACTTAGTCTGAGATTCCCGGCTCGCGCCGTGCGGACGTAGCAACGCGCGAGGAGGACCCACTCGATGGCGATTGCGACCAAACCGGCCCCGCAGGCGATCCCGCGCATAGCCCCGCGCGAGGATTTGAATCCGTATCGCATCGCGCAAATTCAATTCGATATCGCGGCCGAGCACCTGAAGCTCGACCAGAGCCTGCGGCAAATCCTGCGCATGCCGAAGCGAGTGATGGAAGTTTCCATCCCGACAAAAATGGACAACGGCCAGGTGAAAGTGTTCACCGGCTATCGGGTGCAGCACAATATCGCGCGCGGACCGGCCAAGGGCGGATTGAGATATCACCCCAACGTCACGCTCGATGAAGTGCGGGCGCTGGCGATGTGGATGACGTGGAAGACGGCGACGGTCAATTTGCCGTATGGCGGCGCCAAGGGCGGCGTCATTTGCGATCCGAAGCGGATGAGCAAGGGCGAGCTGGAACGGATGACGCGGCGATTTACGTCGGAAATTCTGCCGATCATCGGGCCGGAACGCGACGTGCCTGCGCCAGACGTCTACACCGACTCGCAGACGATGGCGTGGATCATGGACACGTATTCGGTAACGCTCGGCGAAGCGACGCTGGGGATCGTGACGGGGAAGCCGGTTTCTCTTGGCGGATCGCTCGGAAGGAACGATGCGACGGCACGCGGGTGCCTCTTCGCAGTAGAAGAGGCGTGCAAGGTGAAGAGAATCAATCTGCGTGGCGCGACGGTCGCGATCCAGGGATTTGGAAACGCGGGATCGGCGGCGGCGCGGCTGTTTGCGGAGAAAAAAGCGCGGGTGATTGCGATAAGCGATTCGCGAGGCGGCGTTTTCAATTCGCGCGGGATCGATCCGCTGAAAGCGGCGCGATACAAGGAGCGCTCGGGGACGGTGGTGGGGATGCCGGGCACGTCGCGGATTTCAAACGACGACTTGCTGACGCTGAAGTGCGACATTTTGATTCCGGCGGCGCTTGAAAACGTGATTACGCTGAGCAACGCCGAGCTGGTGCGGGCGCGAATCGTGGCGGAAGCTGCGAACGGGCCGACGACGCCGCACGCGGATGAAGTGCTGGCGCGCAAAGGCATTCTGCTGGTGCCCGATATTCTGGCAAACGCCGGCGGAGTGACGGTGAGCTACTTCGAGTGGGCCCAGGATTTGCAGGGCTACTTCTGGTCCGAAGGCGAAGTGAACGCGCGGCTCGAGACGGTCATCAAGAAGGCGTTCCACGAAGTCCACGAATCAACGCGCAAGCACCACACGCACATGCGCACGGGCGCGTACATTCTTGCGGTCGGTCGAGTCGCGGACGCGACGCTGGTTCGTGGACTTTATCCGTAAAGCGGCAAGTGTCAGCGTGAGCTTTTTCGTCGGTTAGCCTGAAGTGTCTCCACTAAAATTTTGCACTTGCGCGCGAGAGATACGGCGCGTACATTCTGATTTGCCGGCTCACCTCGCGAGTTGGGTGACGCCGGCATTTGTGCCTGGCTGCGAGGAAACTGAATTTTGAATAATCACGCGCACCAACGCCCGCCCATCCTGCTGACGATCGCGGGATTCGATCCTTCGTGCGGAGCAGGCACGGCCGCGGACCTGAAAACATTCGCCGCGCACAATTGCTACGGAGTTGCGGCAGTAACGGCGTTAACGGTGCAGTCAACGCAAGGCGTGCGCTCCGTGCATCCGACGCCCGCGCCCACGCTCCGTGCGCAACTCGATGCGCTCGCCGATGATTGCACGATCGCGGCGGTGAAAATCGGGATGCTGGGAACGAAGGCGAATGCGGTGGCCGTGGCGGAATTCCTCGACAAGCACAAGTTCGTGCACGTGGTGCTGGATCCCGTGACGAAGCCGACTGCCGGAATGGCGGAACTGATCGACGAGTCCGGACTGAAGTTTCTGCGCGACGAATTTATCCGGCGCGCGACTGTCATCACCCCGAATATTCCGGAAGCCGAACTGCTGGCCGGAATTCCCGTGAAAGATGTGAACGACATGAAGGCGGCGGCGCTGAAACTGGCGGAACAGGGCGCGAAGGCCGTGATCGTTACCGGCGGACATCTCGAAAAGCCCGTTGATGTCTTGCTGGAAGGCGGCGTTGTCTCGCCGCTTGCGGGCGAAGCGGTGAAGAGCGAGAACACGCACGGCTCCGGTTGCACATTCTCATCCGCGATCGCCGCGCAATTGGCGCTGGGACAGCAGCTTCACGAAGCCGCGATTCTGGCGAAAGCGTACGTTACGAAAGCCATCGAGAAGAGTTTCTCGATCGGCAAGGGACATGGGCCGCTGAATCATTTTTTCCGCTTCTATCAGGAACCGCCGACGCGCGGCGTCCATGAAGTTCCGCAACACGGATTGCACCCCGCAGCAGAACCCGCGACGCACTAGTCTGACTTCCGTTCGATAGCGAAGAAAAAGAGCCGGCAAGATGCCGGCGCTACGAAAAACCGCCGACGCGCGGCGTCCACGAAGTTCCGCAACACGGATTGCACCCCGCAGCAGAACCTGCGACGCACTAGTCTGACTTCCGTTCGATAGCGAAGAAAAAGAGCCGGCAAGATGCCGGCGCTACGTAAAAACGCGCCTCAGCGGCTGAGGCCGATGAATTCTGGTGCCGCTCAAGCCGCGACCCACAAAGGGCGCTCTTCCGCGCGAATCGAAGACGGTCATATCGGAACGGAAAATTCAGGCGCGGGCGGAGGCGCCGCGATGGAAAACGGGGCGGCCGGCGACGATCGCGGCGATGGGCGCGCCTTGAAATTTGCGGCCGTCGAACGGCGTATTGCGCGAGCGACTCGCGGAATCGGCGGCGTGAAACGTCCACTTCAGATCGGTGGAGAAAATCGTGACATCGGCGGGCGAGCCGGCGGCGAGTTTGCGTTCGATGCCGAGAACGCGCGCCGGGCCGGTGGTGAAAAGCTCGACGAGGCGCATGAGAGAAATGCGCCTGGTATGAACGAGTTCGGATAAGCCGAGAGCCAGCGCGGTTTCGAATCCGGTGATGCCAAAAGGCGCTCGATCGAATTCGACATCTTTGCTCGCAGGATGATGAGGTGCGTGATCGGTGGCAATGGCGTCGACTGCGCCATCGGCGAGGCCTTGAAGCAAGGCGTCGCGATCGTCGCGCGAGGCGAGCGGCGGATTCATTTTATAGCTCGTGTCGTAAACCACGTCTTCATCGATCAAAGTGAAATGGTGGGGCGTGATTTCACAGGTGACGGCGAGGCCTTGTGCCTTCGCGGCGCGAACGTGATTGAGCGATGCGCGTGTGGAAAGATGCGCGATGTGCAGGCGCGCGCCGGTCAATGCGGCGATTTCAACGTCGCGGCCGACGCAGATCGATTCCGATGCGGCTGGAATTCCTCTTAGCCCGAGGCGAATCGAGCGCGGGCCTTCGCGCATGACGCCGCCCGCGGCGAGCGACGTATCTTCACAATGATCTATCACCGGCAAGCCAATCGAGCCGCAATATTCCATCACCTGACGCATCAATTTCGCGGTGGCGATGGGGCGGCCATCGTCGCTGACGGCAACGATTCCGGCGTCCTGCATGCCGGCAATTTCGGCGAGCCCTTCCCCTTTGCTGCCGATTGAGGCTGCGCCGATGGGCCAGACGCGGACGCTGCCTGCGGCCGCGGCGCGCTCGACGATGGAACGCGTGACGGAGGCGTTGTCGTTCACGGGCTGCGTGTTGGGCATGCAGCAGATGGCCGTGAAACCGCCGCGAGCGGCCGCGCGCGTGCCGGATTCGATGGTTTCGGAAATTTCCTGGCCCGGCTCGCGCAAGTGGCAGTGCAAATCGATGAAGCCCGGCGCGACGATCGAGCCGGTGGCGTTCAAGACTTCGGCATCGGGCGCAGAGAGATTCGCGCCAATCTTCGCGACGCGCTCGCCATCGAGCAAAACATCTGCGACTGCGTCGGTGCCGCTCGCGGGATCGATTACGCGACCGCCCTTGATGAGAATCATGCCGGATAGTCCTTTGCCGGATGCGGAGCGTCGGGCGGCGCGCCGCTCACGAGATGAAATAGCAAGGCCATGCGGACGGCGAGGCCGTTGGTGACCTGCTCGAGAATGCAGGATTGCGGGCCATCGGCGACCGCCGGATCGATTTCCAGGCCGCGAATCATGGGGCCGGGATGCAGCACGATCGCATCGGGCTTCGCGCGGCGCAGGCGTTCGGAAGTGAGCTGGTAGCGAAGAACGTAATCATCCATCGAGATGGGCGGCTCGTGGATGCGCTCGGATTGAACGCGGAGAACCATCACGACGTCCGCACCTTCGAGCGCTTCTTCGATACGCGCCACGCGGCGAATATTGGGAGCGAGGCATTCGAGTTCTTTCGGCAGCCACATCGCCGGGCCGCAGAGCGTGAAGTGGACGCCGAATCGCGAAAGCAGATGAATATTCGAGCGCGCCACGCGGCTGTGAAGAAGATCGCCGAGAATCGTAACGCGAAGTCCTTCGAGATGGCCTTTGCGGTCGCGAATCGTGAGCGCGTCGAGAAGAGCCTGCGTGGGATGCTCGTGCGTGCCATCGCCGGCATTCAGCACGGGAATTTCGAGGCGGCGCGCGATGAAATCCGGAGCGCCGGAAGAGGAATGACGAATCACGATTCCGTCCGGGCGCATGGCCTCGAGCGTCCAGACCGTATCCATGAGCGATTCGCCTTTTTTGAGGCTCGAAGACTCGGCCTGGAGATTCATCGTGTCGGCGCCGAGCCGCGCGGCAGCAGTGGCGAAACTGATGCGTGTGCGTGTGGAAGGCTCAAAGAAGGCGAGCGCGACAGTCTTGCCGCGAAGAGTGGCGAGTTTCTTGAGAGGATGCCGCTGGAATTCCTGAAATGGCTTCGCCTGATCGAGGAAGAAGTTGATTTGCTCGGTGGTCAGGGATTCGATGCCGAGCAGATGGCGCGGGCGCTGCAGCACGGTGTGTGTTTGAAGCGGGACCGAAATCAATCGACGCGGTCCACGAGCATCACACGCTCCTCCTTGTCGGTTTCCTGCAAGCGAACTTCGATAATTTCGGTGTCGCTCGTCGTGACGGTGCGCCCGATAAACGTGGCCTCGATGGGCAATTCGCGGTGGCCGCGGTCGATCAGAACGAGCATGCGAATGCTCTTGGGGCGGCCCAAATCGAAAAGTCCGTTCATCGCGGCGCGCGCGGTGCGGCCGGTGTAGAGAACGTCGTCGACGAGAATCAGATCGCGATCGTCCACGCCGAAGGGAATATCGTTGGCTTGAATGACGGGTTGCGATGCGACCGTCGAGAGATCGTCGCGATAGAGCGTTATATCGAGCGTGCCCACCGGCACGTCCACGTGCGAAAAATCCCTGATGGATTTGGCGAGGCGCTGGGCCAGCGGAACTCCGCGGCGGCGCACCCCGATGAGTGCGATATTTGAAGTGCCGCCGCTTTTCTCGACAACTTCGCGGGCAAGCCGATGCAGGGTCCGGTCAATCTCTTCCGGGGCCATCAATTGCCGTTTTTCAACGACGCGCATTGGCCGGACATCGTAACACACGCGCTGCGATTTGCGGAACGCGCGGCGAGTCGCGAGAATCCGTATCGCTTTGAGACGGGGCGGCGTTTTGTGTTTTCCACAGCGGCGCTGTCGGGTGTCCTTGACCTGCGTGATACACTTTTCGCCGGTGACTCGACCGCAGCCGGCCACCGTCCCGCCAGAGCCCGCGGAAGTTGACCTCAGGGTCGACGTAGGCGCACTTTCCTTCAAAAACCCGATTATCGCCGCCAGCGGCACATTTGGCTACGGCGTCGAGTTTGCCGAAGTTGTGGACTTGAATCGCCTTGGAGGGATTGTCGTCAAGGGCCTGTCGCCCGAGCCGATGGCCGGAGCCAGGGAACCCCGGATTTGCGATACGCCGTCGGGGATGGTCAATGCGATTGGCCTGCAGAATATCGGGGTTCGGGCGTTCGTGGCCGAAAAGCTGCCAGTGTTGCGCGGCTACAACACCCGGATCATAGCGAACGTCTTCGGGGAATCGGTCGATGCGTATGTGGAAGTCATAGATGTACTGGACCAAGCGGAGGGGGTGAGTGGGTACGAGTTGAACGTCTCCTGTCCAAACGTGGCAAAGGGGGGCGTGGAGTTTAGTACTGACCCCGCAAGCCTGGCGGGGGTGGTCTCGGCAGCCCGGCGGGCGACGACACGGCCGCTGTGGGTTAAGATGTCGCCAACTATTGGATTCATTGGACTTATGGCAAAAGCAGCAGAAGAGGCGGGAGCGGACGCGCTGACGGTGGCGAATACCTACCCCGCATTGTGTCTCGACGCACACAGTCAAAAGTCCCGCCTGGGTAGTACCATGGTTGGATTGTCGGGGCCGGCGATAAAGCCGATAACACTTAGGTTGGTTTACGAGGCCTGTAAGGCAGTTCGGATCCCGGTAGTTGGCCTTGGCGGGATCGAGGCTCCTGAGGATGTTGTGGAATATATGCTCTCGGGGGCTTCGGCGGTGCAGGTGGGCACTGCTCATTTCGTAGACCCAAGGGCATCCGAGAGGCTGGTCGAGGGGCTAGGAAAATGGTGTAGAGCCAATAAGGTATTTCAATTGAGCGGTTTACGGGGCGGCCTTACAGTAAAAACTGAATTGAATGATGCGGCCCTGAACTAGTATAATTTGCTCATTTGAAAAAGGTTAGGGGAAAATGAGAATGAGAAACTCTAAGACTACTGGAGCTATCCTGTTAGCCCTTCTGTTCATCTTTCTCACGCCAGCTCTTACTCAGCCTCTGGCAGGTCCTGCCAAGGGCATCTCTCTTTCTGCACTTAATCTCGAAGCTGCCAGCTCTCCTCTGGCAACGCCGAATCCAAAGCTTAAGCCCAAACCGCTAAAGGAATGGGAATGCATCTCAAGTTGGTACGGTGAAGACTTTGACGGCCGTCAGACGGCCAACGGCGAGACCTACGACATGTATGCCATATCCGCCGCACACCCGACACTCCCGCTCGGTTCAATCGTCCGGGTATCAAACGTGAAGAACCACCGCAGCTTGATCGTGCGGATTAATGACCGCGGCCCGTACGTGGACGGCCGTGGATTAGACGTATCCTACGAAGTGGCTCGCCGGCTCGGGTTCGACCAGAGCGGACTGGCAACAGTCCGGCTGGAACTCCTCGAGGTGCCGATACGCCCGGCCGCAACGCAACCCGAATAATCGTCGCACTGGATGTGGACCGCGCCAGGGAGGCATATGCCTTGGCGCGAGAGCTTCGTGGTGTGGTCGGAATGGTCAAGGTCGGGAGCCGGCTATTTACGGCCGAAGGGCCCGATGTGGTTCATGGACTCGCACGAATGGGCTGCGAGATCTTCCTGGACCTGAAATTTCACGATATCCCGAGCACGGTGGCGGGGGCGGCCAAGGCTGCCGCCAGACTGCCCCGCGTCCGCCTGGTGACGCTCCATACGCTGGGGGGCACGGAGATTCTGCAGGCGGCGGTTAAGGCGGTGCGTTCCGCGAAGGCTCGGCCCAAGCTGCTCGGCGTGACCGTGCTGACGAGCCATGACGCGGCCTCACTGCGCGGGGTGGGCATCAGCGGACCACCCAAGAACCGGGCCGTGAAGCTGGCGAAGCTGGCAAAGAACGTTGGGCTGGACGGGGTGGTGGCGTCAGCCCATGAGATCCGCGCGATTCGGCGAGCCTGCGGGCCAAAATTCTTGATCGTCGTACCGGGTATCCGGCCGGCTACGTCTGCGGAAGACGACCAAAGCCGCGTGGCAACGCCTGGGGAGGCCATTCGTGCGGGGGCAGACTATCTGGTAATCGGCAGGCCGATCACCGGCGCATCCGACACGCGCCAAGCCGCGATTCAGATTCAAGATGAAGTCTCCGCAGCATTAGCCGCCCGCAGCAAGCACACCTAGGAACTCCGAGTTCCCAGGGTTACGCGACATTTCAATCCTACGCAGACAGGAATTTCCCTGATAATCGGGCTTTTCAGGCTTCGTCCGTTACAGAATTTTAATAAAGCGGCCGCTGGCCGGATGTTAGTATTCGCGCCTCATCGCGCCCGCCTGGAGGAGCCTGAAGGAGAAGGTCTTTATGTCAACGAATGGTGCATTCCAGTATAAAGTGGAGAATTCCAAGGATGAGCTGGGCAATAAGGTTACGACGATTAAATGTCACGGAAGACTGATTAGCGAGACCACGCCGGCGATCAACGACCTGGTAAGGCCGATGATCCCGCAAGGCGGTCGCATCGTGCTCGACCTGACGGATTTGAACTACCTGGATAGCTCCGGCCTCGGAACACTGGTAGGTCTGCAGGTTTCCGCGATCCGAGCAGGATACTGCCGATTGGAATTCGTCAACATGGCGCCTAATATTCTGAAGCTGATGCGCATGACAAATCTGGCGTCGCTGTTCACGTCAGAACAGGCCTGAGATCGAATCTACCCAAGCACGTCACATCCCCCGCTATTGACAAAGCTCCGAATCGGGTTCATTTTTGCCGGTCGCCGGCATAGCCGGCGGAGGTGCAGGGGCACTTTGACGCGGATTCTGAACGGCAGGCTGGTTTTCGCTTTACTCCTCGCAGCGATTGTCACCCCAATTTTTCGGGCACAAACGGCGCCGATGGATTATCTCGTCTACGTGGTGTGCGAGTCGGCGGACCGGCTGTACCGCGTTCGGTTCAGTCCGGGCGTAAACGGCACGGCTACGGCGGCGATTGATCACGAAGTGAAAGTGGGCCTGATGCCTACGGACATCAACGGGCCGCATGGACTCGCGGTGTCGCCGGACAAGCAATACGTCTACGTCTCCGTGGGGCACGGGCTGCCGTACGGATCGGTTTGGAAATACAAGACGGGCTCGGACGAGCTCATGCGGTTCACATCGCTGGGACTTTTCCCGGCGACCACCGACATTTCGCAAGACGGAAAATTCATCTACGTTGCGAACGCGAATTTTCACGGCGACATGGTGCCATCGTCGATTTCAGTGGTGGCGACCGAGCCGATGATCGAAATCAAACGCATCACGACGTGCACGATGCCGCACGGCTCGCGGCTGAATCCGCAGGGCACGAAGCATTATTCCGTGTGCATGATGGACGACATGCTCGCTGAGATCGACACGGCCACGCTTGTGGTGTCGCGCCACTTCATGCTGACGGCGGGCAAGGAAATGGGCATGCAGGGTCCGGCGGAATTCCATGCCGGGGCGCATACGATGGCGGCCACGTGCGTGCCCACATGGGCGCAGCCTTCGAACGACGGAGGCACGATTTACGTCGCGTGCAACAAATCGAACGAGATTATCGCAATCGACGCGAAGAGCTGGACGATCGCGCGGCGTTTTCCCGCGGCCAACGGCGTCTACAACCTCGCGATGACGAAGGATGGCCGGCTGATCGCGACGAATAAGCGCGACAAATCGGCCTCGATCTTCGACCCCGTGAGCGGAAAGGAACTCGCGCGGATTCCGACCAAACGCAAAGTGGTGCACGGCGCCGTGGTGTCGCCCGACAACCATTACGCGTTCATCACGGAAGAAGGAATTGGCGCTGAGCCGGGAACTGCGGAGATGATCGATCTTGAGACGATGAAGAGCATCGCCGCCATCGACCTGGGAGAACAGGCGGCTGGCATCGATTTTTGGAAAACGGAATCGGGGCGGCCGTAGGGACGTGCGCATTCGCGCACGCATTCGCCATCAGGAGAGCAATTCATGAAAATCTTCAAGAGCGGAATTGTGGGAATGGCGCGGATGTGCGGCGCGGCGGCAGCTGCCATCGCGTTCACGATATTGATATCCGCCCCGGCTTTACGCGCGCAGGAAGACAAAGACAAAACTCAAGAAATGCAGAAGGGGCCGAAGGTCGCGACAATTGACGTCAGCCCGAAGGACGCAAAAGCGGAAGTCGGCTCGAGCATGCAATTCACCGCAGTGGCGAAGGATGCCGCGGGAAACGTCCTGGACGTGAAGCCGACGGTGTGGTTTGCCGCGCCTTTTGACGCGGCGGGCGCCGACATGAGCGGCAAAGTGTATTTCTCCGCGCCGGGCGACGTCACGGTCGGCGTGGTATTCGGCCAGGAAGTGGGCTTTGTCCACGTGATGGTGGCGAAGCAGAAGGTAGCCCGCGTGGAGGTCGGAAAACTCGCAATGCCGCTCGCGGTTGGAGGAAGCGCCACGATGACGGCATGGGCGAAAGCGGCCGATGGAACGAGCCGGCCGGACGTCACGTTCACCTGGAATTCGATGACGCCGAAAATCGCGAAAGTGGATGCGGCGGGCGTCGTGACGGCGATTGCGCCCGGAGAAGCCAGGATCCAGGCGACGTCAAACGGCGTGAACGGCCAAGGCACAGTGGCAGTCGTGGCGGATACAATTCGGCGCATTTCGGTTGATCCAGCAACGACAACCGCGCGGACGGGCGACGTGATTCATTTCAACGCGGACGCGCGAGATGCCGCGGGCAAACCCATCAAAGATGTCGCGATTGCGTGGTCGGTGAGCGGGAACGGCGCGACCGCATATCCCGATGGCGCGTTCGTGGCCTACAACCCCGGCACGTATGTGATGAGAGCATCGATCGGACAGCACAGCGGCGAGGCATCCATCGCGGTATCGCCGCGAAACGCGGAACGCAAGATTGAAGTCGTGGCGCACGTCCAGCCGAAAGACGATAAAGGCGAGCCGATCCAGACGGCCGAGGAATGGATCATCGGGAATCACGCGTATCTCTCGACGATTGCGGATCGCGTTTTCCTTTACGACATTTCCGATCCCTTCAATCCCAAGCTGGATGACACGCTGAAGGTGGATGCGCGGCTGGTGAACGACGTCAGCACGACACCGGATGAAAAGACCGGCGTAATCACGCGGGAGGGCGCGTCGAATCGCAAGAACGGAATTGTGCTTCTCGACCTCACGACTCCGGACAAGCTCAACGTGGCCTCGGAATACACCGAGACGGTGACGGGCGGAGTTCACAGCGCGTTTATCAATACGCATTACGTTTACCTGACGGACGACGCGACGGGCTCGCTGCGAATTATCGATTTTCAGGATCCGAAGCATCCGAAGGAAGTCGCGCGCTGGCAGGTGGCGAACAATACATCGCAGACGATCGTCGGGCCGGAAGGACCGGTGACGACTGGACGCTATCTCCACGATCTTTATGTGAAGGACGGACTCGCGTATCTCGCCTACTGGCGCGATGGCCTGGTGATTCTCGACGTCGGCAACGGCATGAAAGGCGGCACGCCCGAACATCCACAGCTCGTGAGCCAGTATCTCTACAACCACTACGAGCTATATGGCGATGACTGGCTCGCAGGAACGCACAGCACGTTCCGCTATAAAAATTATCTCTTCGTCGGCGATGAAGTTCTGCAAGCGTTCTTCAATATTTACGCCAAGGACCGCGTACCCACGCGGGCGATCTGCCACGTGATGGATGTTTCCGACGTCGAGCATCCCAAGGAAGTCGCGTTCTACGAAGTGCCGGAAGGCGGCTCGCACAATTTCTGGGCGGACAACGACATGCTGTTTCTCGGCGACTATGCCGGCGGCGGGCGCGTGATTGATATCTCCGGCGAATTGCGCGGCGATCTTTACCGCGAGGGCCGCGAAATCGCGCGACTCTGGCCCGGAACCTCGGACGGCTATCGCGCGAACCTGCCGCTGACGTGGGGCGCGCAGCCGTGGAACGGATTGATCTACATCAACGACATCGATTCGGGATTGTGGATCGCGCGGCTGGGCAAGCCCACGTTCAAGGGCTCTACGACAGCACCGCCGTTGCAGGAAAAGGCCAAGAAGACGCCTGAATAGAAATTCGCGCAGGCGCGGCGCAGTGCGCTCAAGCCGGCTTGGCAATTGAAAAGGCGACGCAGGCGTTGCGCTCCCGGGTTTAAGATTTAGCGCGCGGCATCATTCCGAGCGTACGCATCCCACCTTCTGATGAAGCACGTCATCGTCGGCACCGCCGGGCACATCGATCACGGCAAATCCACGCTCGTCGCGGCGTTGACGGGGACGCATCCCGATCGCCTGGAAGAAGAAAAACGCCGGGGCATCACGATCGATCTCGGCTTTGCATTTCTCGATCTGGGCGAAGTGCGCATCGGATTCGTTGACGTTCCCGGCCACGAGCGCTTCGTGCGCAACATGCTTGCGGGCGCAGGCGGAATCGATCTCGTGTTGCTCGTGGTTGCCGCTGATGAGTCCGTGAAGCCGCAGACGCGCGAGCACTTCGATATCTGCCGGCTGCTCGGGATTTCCGCCGGAATCATCGCGCTGACGAAGTCGGACCTGGCCGACGCCGACATGCTCGGGCTTGCCAAGCTCGAAACCGAAGACCTGGTGCGCGGATCGTTCCTCGAAGGCGCGCCGATGATCGAACTGAGCGCAAAGACAGGCGCCGGGCTCGATGCGTTACGCGAGGCCCTGCGGCGGAGCGCGGAGGATTTGCCCGGCAAGAACGAGCGTGGGCATTTTCGTTTGCCCGTGGATCGCGCATTCGTGATGAAGGGGTTCGGCCCGGTCGTGACGGGCACGCTCGTCTCCGGCTCGGTTCGCCGCGAAGATGAAGTGGAATTGTTCCCCGCGCGACGCCGAGTACGCGTGCGCGGGCTTCATTCCGGAGGCGCGGCGGTCGAGCGCGCCGTGGCGGGCCAGCGGACGGCGGTGAATCTGGCGGGCGTCGAACTGGACGAACTTGGCCGCGGGATCACGCTCGCGTCGCCCGGAATTTTTCAGCCGACGAAGAGGCTGGACGCGCGGATTGAGTTGCTTCGCTCGTCGCCGCCTCTCAAGAATCGCTCGCGGGTTCATTTCCATCACGGCACATCGGAAATGATCGCCGAAGTCATCTTGCTCGATGCCGAAACTCTCACGCCCGGCGGAAAAGCGTTCGCGCAATTGCGTCTGACGAAGCCGGTGCTTGCGCTTCCTCACGACCGGTTCATACTTCGCCGCTTTTCGCCCGTGACGACGATTGGCGGTGGGGAAGTTCTCGATCCGCTCGCGCGCGCGCATCGGAAGAAGGATGCCGGAGTGATTCCGTTTCTCGGGATGATGGAGCGTAACGAGCGGGAAGCGATCGTTGAAGCGCTGGCGGCGGGCGAATTGCGCGGCCTTTCGCTCCCCAGCGTCGTCGCGCGCACCGGCTGGCTCGAAGATGACGCGCGGAAAGCGATCGGCGCGTTGACAGCCGCGAAGAAACTCGCGGTGGCGCAGGAAGAGCCGCTCACCGTCCTTCCCACAGCGGCCGTGGCGGAGTGCGCGAAAAGCATTCGCGTCGCGCTCGATCAGTTCAATCGCGCGAATCCGTTGGTCCCGGGAATCGCGAAGGAAGATCTTCGCGGCCGAACGAAATCGAGGCCGGAGGTTTTTCGGGCCGCGCTCCGGGAGCTTGCCGCGGCGCGGGCGGTGAACGTCGCGGGCGATCTGGTGCAAACCGCGGGACGCGAAATCGCCCTCCTGCCGGAAGAGGCGCGAGCGAAGGAATTGATCGAGCAGGAGTTCGATCGAGCCGGCCTGGCCGTGCCGCGATTCGAGGACGTGCTGGCAAAGCTTCCGGTGGAAGCGAAACGCGCACAAAAGATTTTTCAACTTTTGCTGCGGGAGAAGACGCTGATCAAAATCGCGGAAGACCTTGTTTTTCATAAGAATGCGGTCGCGCGGGTCCGCGAACTCGTCGCCAACTACAAAAAGGAACGCGGCGAACATCTTTCCATCGGCGCATTCAAGGACATGACCGGGGTCACGCGGAAATACGCCATTCCGCTGCTCGAGTTTCTGGACCGGGAGCGCGTGACGCGTCGAGTGGGCGACGAGCGTGTTATACTGTAGGTTGCCAGCGGTTCGGGTCCGGCGCTGGCGTGGTGTCTGAGGTTCGGGCTCGAAAGGCAGGTGCAGTATGGGTGAATTCAGCCCATTCCACTGGATGATCGTGGCCCTTGTGATCCTCGTTCTGTTCGGGGGACGCAAGATTCCGGAAGTGATGCGCGGCCTGGGGCAGGGCATCCGCGAATTCAAAGAAGGCATGAAGGGCGATCATCCAACGAATCCGCCTGCTTCCACGACTACGACGGCTCCGCCAGCTACGACGAACCCGCCGAGCACGCCGGAACAAAAGTAAGGTCCTGAACCCGCCGCCGCGGCCGCCGCAATTGCCACCATTTTCCAGGCGCCTACCGTGCAGCAAGCGCTGCATCGGTCCGCTCAATCACATTGGTTTTCGAGGAATTTCGTGCGATTTCCGGCAATGCAAATTCTGAGCCGGCCTTAATCCGCTGCGCGGCGCAGTGATGGAGCGGCGGTGATCAATTGCCGCGCCGGCATCGGCACAACCTGGGCCACTCGCACGCGGCCCAGGAACGCGTAAACCGCGAGGATGAGAATGAACGGATCGACCGGCCGGAAAAAGTACGACTCCACGTGCGTGAAATAATAGACGAGTGGAAAGCATCCGAGCATGATGGCGTAACGAATCGCGTAGGCGCGGTTCTGGCGAAACGCGCGGCCCAGGCCGAAAAGCGCAAAGGCGCTTAAAGTCGTGCACACGATCATGGCGGGCAAATCCATCGGCTCTTCGTGCAGGTAAGCGGGATCGAAACTCCAGAAGTTCGCCCACATATACACGGCGCGACGCAGGCTCATCCAGACAAACCACCCGGGATGGACGCGAATGAAGGCGAAAGCCTGCTCGCGCTTCTCCGCCATATATCCGATTTCGCCGAGCCGCTGATACTCGTCGAGTTCAGCAGTGTTGTGCGATGGGTGCGAAAAACGATTCACCCAGAACGACGAATCTCCGTTGTTGCCAACGTAGAGTTCCATGCCGAAGCCGTCGCGCAGCGGAATGTATTGATGGAACGTCTGGTAGTTGCGGATGGTCCAGGGCGACATCACAGCAATGCAGGCCAGCGCCGCGACCGCGCCGGGCACGAGCCAGCGGCGTCCCCGTCTATGAAGGCGATGGCAGGCAAACGCCGCGAGCAGCGGCAGGACCGCGAGGACAACAGGATCGCAAAGTACCGCGAAGCCCGACAACAGGCCGAAGCCCAGCCACGGGAGCAGCTTGTCCGAATCCTCAAGCTTGAGCGCGATCAGAAACAAGAGGACGAGCAAGAAAGTTACCAGGCACGTGACCCAGATCCAGTCCGCGGCCACGAAGATTCCGTACGGCGAAAACGCCCATCCCCAGCCAGCCCACATGGCCACGCGCTCGCCGAAACTTCTTCGCGCCAGGAAAAACAGCGGAATAACAGTAAGAGCCGAGAAGAGACTATCGAGTGAGAGCGCGAAAATCGCGGACTGAGTGCTGCAAATTCCAAAAACATTAAAGATGCCTCCGAGGAGGAGCGGATAGACCGGAGGCATCAGCGCGGAAGGACCCGTGTGGCTGAATGGATTGCTTAGCCCATGGCCGAGAGCGATAGAGCGCGCGAGGCTGCCCAATTCCCAGTGGTTGAAGCAGCCCTGCCTCGCCCAGTCGGTGTAGCAGAAAGCCACAACCGCAAGGCGGATTGCCAGCGCCGCGACAAACATATACAGCAAGGGCGCAAAGTGAATGCCCCGCTGCGGGCCGGACTCAACGCGACGCAAGGGTCTCGATGTCACAGAAATGGGATGCTCTCCGCGCCAAATTGGCAACCCAGTTCATTGAACCGTACACCTTTCCCTGCCTATCCTGAGGGTAACCCTAGTATCAACGGAAAAGTTGCCGTTCAACGGCGTCTGAGTGATATTTTTCGACGGAATCAAGGAGCGCTGCGCCGCAATGCTGATCTGCGCGGCGTTTCTCAATCTGGCGAGTACCAACCGGATAAGAGGTTATCCGGGGTTAAACGTTGCGTTGATTTGCGGCGCTCCAACCGATCTTGCAAAGCTCGGCGTACACGCGCGAGAGCGGCAGGCCCATGACGTTGAAGTAGCAGCCATCAATGCGATTGACGAATTTTCCGGCGCGGCCTTGGATCCCGTAGCCGCCGGCCTTGCCGAAAGGCTCGCCGGTGGCGATGTAATCGGTGATTTCGCCGGCGGCGATTTTGGCAAATTCCACGTGCGTAACGGCGTCAAATACCCGCAGCTCGCCATCCGGCACACGCAGGAGAGCGACGCCTGTATAGACCTCGTGCGTGCGGCCGCTGAGCGTTTCAAGCATTCGACGCGCGCCCTCGGGCGATTCGGGCTTTGCGAGAATTTCTCCGCCGGCAACGACGGTCGTGTCCGCTGCAATGAGGATGGCGCTGGGGGCCGATCCCGTTTTTGCGACGATTTGCGCTGCCGCGCGCGCTTTTGCTTCGGCCAAGCGGCGCACGTAATCGGTCGGCGCTTCGTCCGAATGCAGAGTCTCGTCGACGTCCGCGGTCACGACCTCAAATGAAAATCCGGCGGCGCGCAAAATTTCGGCGCGGCGCGGCGACCCAGAAGCCAGAATCAGTTTCATGGCGCGAGGAACGTTATCACAATCGAGGAAACCGCCCGACGGGTAGAACTCAGATGACCACGGATTCCTGATACTCGCCGAAGGCGCGGCGTAGCGCGTCGGAAATTTCGCCGACCGTCGCGTACGCCTCCACGGCCGCGAGGATCGCAGGCATCAGATTTTCAGCGCCTTTCGCGCGACGCTCGACCTCGGCCAGCGCCGCGCGCGCCTTGGCAGCATCGCGGCGCTCCCGCAGCGCTCGCAGCCGCTGCGACCTGCGCCGCGCTCGATCTCCGGATCGATTCGCAGCGTCGGCATCGGATTTTTCTTCCGCGGCCGTGAAACGATTGACGCCGACGACGATTTGTTCGCCGCTTTCGACTGGCGCGCTGATACTCGAACGCCGCCTTTTGAATTTCGCCCTGGACGTAGCCGAGCTCAATCGCGCGGAGCATGCCGCCAAGCGCATCGATTTTCCCGATATAGGCGCTGCGCGCCCGCTTCGATATCGTCCGTAAGTTTTTCGATCGCGTACGAGCCGCCCAGAGGATCAACGGTGTTGGCCACGCCGGTTTCCTGCGCGATGATTTGCTGGGTGCGCAGGGCGAGCGCGCGGCCTCTTCGGTCGGCAGGGCAAGCGCTTCGTCGAGGCCGTTGGCGTGGAGTGACTGGCACCCGCCGAGCACCGCGGCGAGCGCCTGGATCGCGACGCGGACGATATTGTTTTCCGGCTGCTGCGCCGTCAGCGAGGAGCCGGCCGTCTGCGCGTGGAAGCGCAGCATCCAGCGAGCGGGGATCTTTCGCGCCGAAGCGCTCGCGCATCAGCCGCGCCCACAGCCGCCGCGCCGCGCGGAATTTCGCGATCTGCGTCGAGCAAATCGTTGTGCGCGTTGAAGAAAAACGAAAGCTGCGGCGCGAAATCGTCGACCTGCCAGGCCCGCGCGCCACGGCCGCGTCCACATAGGCGATGGCGTCGGCCAGCGTGAACGCCACTTCCTGCGCGGCCGTCGAGCCCGCCTCGCGAATGTGATAGCCGGAGATCGAAATCGTGTTCCAGGCCGGAATCTCGGTGCGGCACCACGCGAAAAGATCCGTCACGATGCGCATCGCCGGGCGCGGCGGATAGATGTACGTCCCGCGCGCGATGTATTCCTTCAGGATGTCGTTCTGCACCGTGCCGGAAAGCCGCTGCAGGTTCGCGCCCTGCTGCTTCGCCACCGCGACATAGAGCGCGAGCAGAATCGCCGCGGTCGAATTGATGGTCATCGACGTGGAGACGCGATCGAGCGGGATGCCGTTGAACAGCGTCTCCATGTCCTCGAGCGAATCGATGGCCACGCCGACTTTGCCGACTTCGCCCTGCGCCAGCGGATGATCGGAGTCCATGCCCATTTGCGTGGGCAGATCGAAGGCGACGCGAAAGGCCGGTCTGCCCTCGCGCCAGCAGATAGCGATAGCGCTCGTTCGATTCGCGGCCGTGCCGAATCCCGCGTACTGCCGCATGGTCCACAGCCGGCCGCGATACATCGTGGGATAGATGCCGCGCGTGAAGGGAAATTCGCCGGGAGCGCCGAGTTCGCGCTCGGGAAGCCAATCCCCGTCGCCCGCGGAAGAAAGATCAGCGCCGGTCACCAGGATGCGGAAGCGGCAATCCACTCGTTGCAGCGGATTTTTTCTCGTCGAGAGAGGCAGGCTTCTTCGGATTCGCAGACATCAGCGAACGCGGCGCGCGCTAAGGAAAGATGTAAGCGAGAAGTACAGCATCATTACCGTGTAAGCGGCGGTTACAGCCAGCAGCCAGGGGATGCGCGCCTGATTCCATAGCCGCCAGGCGGCCAACGCGCCGGAGACAGCGAAGAGCGCGAAGAAAGTTCCCGCCGCTTCATGAAAAAGTTGGCGTGCGGCTTTCCAGAACGTCCGCAGGACAATTATCGCGGAACGCCACGCCGCCGGAATCCATCCAATTTCCATGCCGCCATTCTAGTACATTCCGCGACTCCGGCGGCACGGGGCTTTGCGCGGGATTGGGGTTGGTATTCGAACAAGCACGGGACGAGAGAGGACTTGTGCGCGGCGCAGCCTCGCCATAGAATCAGCCTAGGGATGCCCCGCAGTGGAGGTGAGCTCCTTGCAACTCGACGACCGGCTGAAACAACTTCTGAAAGAACTCGGCCACGCCATCAACGATTCGGTCTCCGAATCGGAGCGGATCACAGAAGCGATCGCAGGCGTGAGAGCGGCGGGCTTCGACATTGTGCTGAAGCTTGACGCGACCATCGGTCTGGCGCGGCGCGAATCCGATTCTTCAAGAATGACGTGGCAGGACCGCCGCTTCCTCGAATCCCTGCGCATTCGCGTGGACGAGGAATCGCTTGAGGACGACGACGAAGAGCTTCCGAAATTCGAAATTACGCCGCAGGACATCAAGTTCCTGCGGTCGTTAAAGATTTCGCTCGATGAGTAGCCTCAAGCCCCGCCTGACGCGCTTCGCCGCGATGGCATTTGCCATCGCCGCGCTTGCCGTTGCGGCTCCGGCTGCACGCGCGCAAGTGGATCCAACCGCCTCGCCGATCGTCGTCAGGCAGCAGACGGCCAAAGCGCGCTGGATGAAGGCGGAAGTCATCCACGCAGATCACCGTGAGTTGGTCGTTCGCGAAGCGGCGAATCAGATGGCCGTCCATACGTTCACATACGCCCCGAAAGCCGCGCAGCAAATCGAGAAGGCCATCGCCCTCGGCGGATACCAGCGCGGCGATGCGATCAAGATTCAATGCGAGCCGGGGAAGACCATCGCGCTCGATATAAAGGGCAAGCCGTCGCGGCCGATTTGATCTGCGGGCGATACCAGTCCCTTCCTGAAGAAATTCCGGCCGCCGTAAAACAACGCCTCGAAGTTTCTCCCTGATGAGCATGCTTCGCCCCGCCGCTGTTGCCGGCCGATTTTATCCAGGAGATCCCGCTGAGCTGCGTCTTGCGGTGCAAGAGTATGCGGGCGGTGCAGCCGAAAAAAGCGCAGCGATTGCCTGCATCGTTCCCCATGCCGGTTACATGTATTCGGGCGCGGTTGCCGGCCAGGTTTATCGCTCGCTAAAAATTCCGCGTCGTGTGCTGCTTCTCGGCCCGCGCCACTTTCCGCGCGGCGAGCCTCTCGCGATTCTCTCCGAAGGCGCGTGGAAGACCCCGATCGGCAATGCGAAGATTGACGAACGCCTCGCCGCGGAATTAAAGCGCGCGTTTCCACTCTTGCGCGAGGACGAAGTCGCCCACAGCGCCGAGCACTCGCTCGAAGTGCAGCTTCCCTTCCTTCAAACGCTCGGCGGAGATTTCGAATTTGTTCCGGTGGTGTTGGGGACCGACCGTCTGGAAACGCTCGAGTCGCTGGGTAGCGCGATTGCCAAGGTGGTGGCGGCGCAGAGCGATCCCGTTCTCATCGTCACCAGTTCGGACATGAACCACTATGAGAATGACGCCATCACGCGAGTGAAAGACCGGCTCGCGATTGATAAAATTCTCGCGCTCGATCCGCGCGGGCTGCACGAAGTCGTGCGGGAAAAGGGGATTTCGATGTGCGGCTATGCTCCAACGGTCGCGATGCTCGTGGCTGCCCGTGAATTGGGCGCAAAACGGGCGGAACTCATTGCGTACGCGACTTCAGCCGAGGTAAGCGGCGACCGGGATTGGGTTGTGGGCTACGCGGGCGTAATCGTCTCGTGATTTCGCGCCTGCACTAGCGTGCCACCGCCGCCGCCCTGCTTCGCGTTAGTGCGGGTGACTCGCCGACGATGCTTCTCCGCCATGCGAGGCAGACGAATCTCCGCCGGCGCCAAATGAACTATGCTCCGCTTCGCCGCCGTGCGAGAAGCCGCCGCCATCCGACGAGTTGCTGCTTCTCGTCAGAGACTCCAGGAATCCTGTGTGGCTTGCCGACGTCTCCCGCGCAATCGATTCCCGGCTGAAAACAAATCCCGAAGGCGCGGGCGCATGCGGCACGCCATGAGGTTCGCGCACTCCGTTTGCGAGCACAGGCTGATTCTCAACCGCACCCGCTCCAGTCCCGCCGCTCACGTAGCGATAATCCGCCGCATCGAATGATGCACCGCCGCGCAATTCCGCCAAGCTCGTTGCGGTCGGCACGGCCAGCGGCGGCTTTACGTTCGATCGCGCGCTCTCGCTCGCAGAGAATTTTCCGTTCTTTCCAGGCGGCAGCGCCGTTTCCACCAACACTTCTTCTTTGCCCGGCGCAAGAATCGCGGTTGGGAATCCATCGCCGATGCCGCCTTTCGCGCCCAGCACAATCGGCGTGTTTGCAAACTTCAAGGGCTCGAAGCTTTTTGGAACCGAAGCGATCGGCTCATTCAGTCCGCGCGGATTCTTGAACGGAACCGGGCGAGGCCTCCAGCCGAATCCGCCTTTGCCGGTTCCCACGTAAACTACCGGCGCGGCATTCCAGAAACCAAAATTTCCCGGGAACCATGACCAGCCGCCGCATCCGGCGGAGTAGGCCCAATTTCCAAAATGATAGGGCGCCCAGCCCCACGGCTCGAAGCTGATCCACGTCCAGCCGAGGCCGTTGTAAAAATCAAAATAGCCATCGTAGAACGGCGCCCAATTTGCACCCATGCCCCACGGCTGCCATCCGTAGCCGAAGCCCGCACAATTGAACCAATTGCCGTAGCCCGCAAGATCGCTCATGCCGTAGCTGACGGGCGCGCTCGTATATTGCGCGGTTTCGTTCGCGCCGCTCGCCATCATTCCGGAGCGCTCATTCACCCAGCTATCCCAGGAATCGGCTCGGGCGCTGGGAGCGAGCGCGGGTTCGGCTGACTCACCGCTGCGGCTCGCGTAGGTCTGCCCGCGAGGAATCAGCTCCGTGTTCGATCCGTCGTTCACGCTCGCTGTGCCTTGAGAGACGCGAACCGACGCGCCCTCGCGCGAAGCATCCACGCGAAAGTTCGAATGTTCTGGAACCGTTACGTGAAGGTTGTTCGCCGCGACTTCGAACACATCGCCCGAATGGAGCTTCACCTCGAATGATGCCGCGCCTTGTGCCAGCGTCAGCCGCGTGATTCGGCCGCCGTCCGAAAGCGCCAGCTCGGTGAATTGCACTTCCGAGTTTTCGGCGATCCACATCGCGGCGCCGCTTTCAAATTCGATCTCCGCGCGCCCGTTGTTCGTGCCGATCGTAAATCCCTGCTGAATCGGCATATTCGGGATGGCATTCTCCCAGTCGGACGAGCCCGATCGCGCGATCTGCACGTCACCATGAACCAGGCTCAAGCGGACAATGCGCGCGTAGCTGTAGCCTTTTTCATCGGCTCGAAGCGGCGCTGTGAATACGAGGCAGGCGAATCCCAGAAGAATTACGGCTGAGCGAAAGAGTCTCATGGCGTCCCCCTCTTTGTGGGGCACGAACTTGGCGTCGCTGATTTATTGGACGGCGCGTATCAGGAACGAGTTGCGCCGCGCATAGCTCCATCGTGGGCTTCTGGGACCTCCGGGTCAAGGCCGGCTAAGACCACACGGTCGGACTCCCGGCGAGCCATGGAGATACGCAACAACGCGAGAATTGCGGGCAATCCCATCGCGAAGACAGCGACTACCGTCAACGCTGCGAATCGGTTTGCGGTTACATATCGAAGGGCGAAAAACGCGTAGACCACCGCCGGCATCGCGAAGAAAATTCCCTTAGTCGCAGTTTTGCGTTTCATCCCGCGCCGCAGCAACCCTGCAATCCAAAAGACGAGAAAAGCGGTGACCAGCCAGCCGAAAAAATTTCTCCGCGGTACGCCGAAGTAAACTCCACCCCGTTCCCAGATCCAATTGCCTGCCGCTGCCATGCTCGGATCCATGACGGCGTCCCAGGCCGTCACCACGATCGCGGCGATCACTGCCTGTGCCGTCAGTCCCTTAAGCGCGTCCGTATCAATCCCGCTGACGAGCGCCTTCGCCACCATCCACGACGGATAAACCATCATGAAATAGGCGAGCGGAATGATTACCGGGACATCCCCGAGCCTCGGGCCGAGCAGATTGCCATAGTGATAGGGTCCGAAAAGCACGCCCGTTCGCACGCCGATTTCTTCTGACACGTAGCAAATCACAGCGGACGCGGCAAAAAACACCGCCGTGCGTTTCCAGCCTTCGGTCACAGTGCAATGGAATATCGAAAACGACACGAAAACGAGAGTGAATCCGATGTTGCCCAGATCCGGCAGCCGGCACCATGGCCGAATGGCCTCCGCCAAAATCAAATACATCACCGCGCAAAACAAGAGCCACGTGGCCATCGCGATCCAACGATTCAAAGCGTCCCCCCGCTCGCAATCGGAAACCGTTGCAATATTCGCGCGAGAATTTCCCGGCATTCTAGCAATGAAACGTCGCCGAAGAGCAATGGCTTGCGGCGATATCAGGTGTGCGTGTTGCGGATGCGGCCGGCCAGGGAGCGTGCGCGTTGGCGCGCGATATCGAGGAATTTATCGTCGGAAGCGACTTGGTCGAGTGCCGGAAGCAGGCGCTCCGCGTCGGGAAGCAGCTTGCCGTTGTAGTCGGATTCAATTCGCAGCAGCGCGTCATTCACGCCGAGCCGGTCGTAGCGCATCTCGCGCTGGAGAGTATCGAGATCCACTTGCAGGCGCCCGAGGCCCTCGAAAATATCGAGCAACTGATTGGCGGCGGCGTCCAGCGTGTAGTTGAATTGCGTTTCGTGCACCTCGCCGCCTCTCTCGTAGCGAAATGTCTTCTCGCCGAGGCTCGCGATCCGCCGGTGCACGTCGAGATTTACGCCGTCAAAATGATGAAGTTGCCCGGCGAGCTGGAACACTCGATCCACCAGCCCGCGGCTCACCTCAAATGGCTGCGGCGCCGGCTGCTCATCGAGCTGGCGAATATCGTAGGTGGCGCTGCCCGCGTCCGTGATCTTGATCTCCACGAATTCGGGGTAGCTCTGCTTGAAAACCTTGCGGAATGTGATCGTGGCCGAATCGTTGGCGCTATCGCGCGCCAACGCGGCTGGAAGAATCGAGAGCGCGAGCGCCGCCAGCACGAATGGCGCGATCCGGGAACGAACTGCGAAGGGGGCCCGCAAATCCAAGCGTGTCCTCAAAGAGATTCGATACGAATGCTCCGCGCCGTGCCGCGCAAACCGGATGCGATCCGTGGCGATGCCGCGCGCGGGGCAAGGGCCGCAGCCATCCGCGTTTTTGCGTTGCTCGCGTGCGCGTGGCAGAGCGCCACCGCGAGCGCGTCGGCAGCATCGGGCGGCTCCGGCTGCTCGCACAATCCCAGCTGCGCCTTCACCATACATTGCATCTGCTGCTTCGTCGCCGCGCCGTAGCCCGCGATGCTGGCCTTCACTTCGCGCGGCGAATAGCTGTGCGCAGGTATGCTTGCCTGCGCCGCCGCCAGAATCACCACTCCGCGAACTTCCGCAAGCTTCAGCGCCGTGCTCATATTCAGCGCCGTGAACACCGATTCCACGGCGACCGCATCCGGCGAATATTCCTCAACGAGCGCGGCGATCAGTTTGTGGATGTCGCGAAGCCGCGCGCCGAACGCCAAACGCGCCGGAAATTTCAGAGCCCCGAAGCGAAGCGAACGCGCGGTCGCGCCATCCACTTCGACCACCGCGAATCCCGTGGCTCCCGCGACTGCCGGGTCCACGCCGAGCACGCGAATCTTTCCATTGCCGTTTTTAGCTGCCATAACGCCCGTAAGTGTATGTGCAGCGCTTCGGGCGGGGTAGTGGTTTTTCGCGGCAGCGCACCGCGATCGGCACTAGCTGGCGACGGCGGCCTGAATCTCGGATTCGTCCACGTCGAAGTTTGCGTAGACGTGCTGAACGTCGTCGTGCTCTTCGAGCGCTTCCATCAAGCGCAGCATCGTCTGCGCCTGCTGCCCGGTCAGCTTGACGTAATTCTGCGGCACCCAGGAAACCTCGGCCGATTCGGGCTTGACGCCCGCGGCGGTCAGCGCGTCGCGCACTTTTTCGAACGCTTCGGGCGGCGTCGTTACTTCCCAGGTCGAGCCGTCATCACGCAAGTCTTCCGCGCCCGCGTCCAGGACGATTCCCATCATCTTTTCCTCGTCGGCCGCGCCTTTGGCGACGATGATGTCGCCCTTGCGTTGAAACATCCAGCCGACTGCTCCCGATTCCGCCATATTGCCGCCATTTTTCGACATCAAATGACGGATCTCGCCGACCGTGCGATTGCGGTTGCTGGTCACCACGGCCACTAGCATTCCCACTCCGCCCGGGCCGTAGCCTTCGAACATGGCTTCTTCGAGTTGCTCGCCTTCAAGTCCGCCCGTGCCGCGCAAGATTGCGCGCTCGATATTGTCGTTGGGCATGTTTTCGTTCTTGGCCGCAGCGATGGCCGTGCGCAGCCGCGGATTAGACGTTGGATCGGCGCCGCCTGAGCGCGCCGCGATCGTCAACTCACGGATGACTTTGGTGAAGGCTTTGCCGCGCTTCGCATCCGTGGCGGCCTTCTTGTGCTTGATTGTGGCCCACTTCGAGTGTCCAGACATGGGATAGCCCCGTACAGGTAAGATGGCAGGAGCAGGACGGTTGCTCTTGCCGCGTTAGTCTAGCATACCCGCCGTAAATGCCGGAAGAGCGGTCGGTGAATGGAGTGTTTGAGGGTTGGTTATTCCTGGCGCAGCGCGGCCATTGGATCGACGCGCATGGCGCGACGGCCCGGCAGATAGCACGCAGCGACGACTGTACCGAAAAGCAACAACGTGACCGCGCCCAAAATCAGCGGATCGGCAGGCTTCACTTCGAAAAGCAAGCTTTGAATCACGCGCGCAAGCGCCAGCGCCCCAGCGAGCCCAATCGCCGCGCCTACGAACGCAAGTTGCAATCCGCGCCGGATGATCATGCGGCTGACGTCTTGTGGTTGGGCGCCCAGCGCCATCCGAATTCCGATTTCTCGCGTGCGCCGGGCGACTCCGTAACTCACCACGCCGTAAATTCCCACCGCCGCCAGCACGAAAGCCAACACCGCAAAAGTTCCCAGCAGCAGCGTTGAAAATCTTTGCTGCGCGAGCGATTCGGAAAGCACATCGCCCATGGTCTCGACATGCGAGACGGCCAGGCTCGCGTCGAACTTCTGAATTTCCGCGCGCGCTTCCGGCGCCAACGTCGCGGGATCGCGATCCGTGCGAATCACCAGCGATTCGGTCCAGCCGCCGGCGATATACACGTCGAGCGTCGCTCCGCTGCCCAATCCAAATTGATGCACGTTGCCAACGACGCCTACAATCGGCGACCAGCACGGTTTCTTGTCCATTGGGCAGAGATTGATGCGCTGGCCGATCGCATCGCCGTTCGGCCAGAACCGCCGCGCCATGCTTTGATTGATCACGATATTCAGCGTTGACCAGTCAAAATCGTCGAGCGCGCGGCCCGCGACCAGCGGAATTCCGATTGTCGAAAAATATCCACTGCTGATGGTGCGGAATTCCGCGGTCGGGCGCGGTGGCCTTTCCGATTCGGGATGGCCTTCGATGGCGAACCGAGTCGTCGCCCGCAACGCCGATGCAATCGGCAGCACCGAGATACCCGCGGCGCTCTTCACGCCCGGAAGCCTTTCCACGCGCTCCATGAGCTGCTGAAATCGCACTGAATCTCTAAGCTTCACGGCGTTCTGTTCAGCTTCCGTCATTTTATTGAACGCGTCGGTCGAAACACTCGCCTGCGAAACATGCATCGTGAGAATGTGATCGGCTCGAAATCCGGGATCAACATGCAGCAAATTCCCGAAGCCGCGCAGAAAAAGTCCCGCGCCCACCAGCAAGATCAGCGACAGTGCGATTTCAGCGACCACGAACGCATTTCCTAGTTTCCCGGTGTCGCCGCCGATCGCGCCCGAGCCGCCGCCCTTGAGAACGCCGTTCAAGTCAATCCGGGCGCTTTGAAATGCCGGAAGAATTCCGCAGAAAATTCCGGCCAGCACGGACACGCCGAGCGTAAACGCGAGCACCCAGCCATTGAGGCTTGCGGGACCCGCAGCGGCGATTTCCGCGGGCGTTAGAGCGGACAGCGCATCGAGGCCGGCACGCGCGATGACGATGCTGAGAACTCCGCCGCCAATCGCGAGCAACGTCGCTTCGGTGATCAGTTGCGCGATCAGTCTCCGCCGGCTCGCTCCCAGAGCCGCCCGCAGCGCGAATTGCCTCTGCCGATCGGCGTTGCGCGCGAGAAGCAAGTTGGCGAGATTCGCGCAGGCGATCAGTAGCACCAGCCCAACCGCGCCAAAGAGAACCAAGAGCGCATCTCGCAAATTCACCGCCGCCGGATCGCGCAGCGACTGGACGCTGACCGTCCATCCGGCATTCGTATCGGGATGCGCGATGGCTTGCTGCTGCGCGAGCGTGGTCATTTCGGCTTGCGCCTGGGCGATCGTCGCGCCCGGTGCGAGTCGCGCCACCACTGCACACGGATGGTGCACGCGCGTGTTCAACTCATCCATCTGGCCGTAGGGAAACCACACGTCGGCCCACGGAACCAGGCGAAAATTTGCAGGTAGCACCCCGACGAGCGTGTAATCCTTTCCGTCAAGCGTCAGCGTGCGCCCAATCGCGCCCGGCTGTCCTCCGAGTTGGGTTTCCCAGACTTGATGGCTCACTAACGCGACAGGCGCTTGCCCCGGCTTGTCTTCCTCCGGCAAAAACAGCCGGCCCAGTGCGGGCTTCACTCCCAGCGTCGAAAATAATTCCGCCGTGGCGTAGGTCGCTTCCACGCGCTGCGTCTCGCCGGCGCGCGTCAGATTGAGGTCGTTCGGCGCCCAGTTATATGCGCCCATTTCTGAAAAGGATTTTGTCTGCGTCTGCCAATCTTCGAAATTCGCGGTGGATAATCCCAGCCGCGGCCACTGCGGCAAGTAGTTGTCCCAGATTTCCACCAGGCGTCCCGGCTCGCGGTACGGCAGCGTCCGAAGCAACACATTTTGCACTACGCTGAAGATCGTCGTGTTCGCGCCGATGCCGAGCGCCAGCGTCAGAATCGCCACAGCCGTGAAGCCGGGACTCTTCCGCAGCGTTCGCGCGCCGTAGCGAATGTCCTGAATCGTGGATTCGAGCATGGGATTACTATACTCGCGTGCCGCGCTCTCGCTTTACGCGTCACAACCGAGCCTGCGAGTAGAGACGCAGACGCGGGGGCTTAGGTGAGCAGCCTGTGGGTTGGCGCGCCGATCCGTGCGGGGGCGAACAATGTCCGATATCGCCGCGCACGAAGCGCGCGACCTATTTTTTCGGAAAATTCGGGTCGGCCTTCACTTCGTCGATCTGTTTTGTGTGCCGCTCGCTGTGCGCGCCGATGAAGAGCAAAAACTCATATCCATCCATTGGCTGGCTCAGCGGATCGTTCGTCACCACGTGATCGCGCAAGCCTTCCGCCGTCTTCATATATTCGATCGTCTTCGCGCGACTCTTCAGAAAATGATCGAGCGCTTCCGCGGGCGTCCAGCGCCCGGTGGGAACGAGCGGCGGCGGCGCCTGCGCCTTGTGTGAACGATCCGGAACCATCGCAAGCACCATCGCGTCGATTTTCTTGTAATCGCGATCGGCCGCGCCCGCCGGCGCTTTCATCACCTGTTCGGTATCAATTCCAAAAAGAAAATCTTCGGCCAGAGCGATGTGCTCGAGCGTCTCCGCCACCGACCAGCGGTCCGGCGCGGACTTGAACTTGAATTGCGCTTCCGATAGCCCCTTGGTAGCCTCGACCACGCCGTCCCGCGTTTTCTCGAGAAATTTTACGCCCGCTTCACGGTCCGCCGGCGCCAGGCTTTCGCCGAACGCCACGAAAGCAAAAGACAAAACTGCACAAATAATCGCCGCTCGCTTCATCATGTTCCTCCATCGTCGCGCTGGCTTTCAGCCGGCGTTTTTGTGACTTCACGACGAGCCATAGCTGCATCGTTTGGCCCGTTTGTCCGCTCGCAGGTTGTCCAGCATTCTAGTTCGCAGGGTAGATCCGCCGCAACACCCACGTAGGGTCGGTCGCCCTTGAGAATGATTCGGGCCTTTATGATGTCGCACGCGTCCGACTTGTTCGGGCGTACTGTCGCGGCACAAGACGGACCTCGCACGAATCCGCGCGTGTAGCTCGCGTGGCCACCGGCTTCCCGCCGACTCGAATCGCGCCGGCGAAGCTTTCCCTTTCACCGCCCCACCAGCACAAATGCGCCCCAGTATTGCGGCCGGTCTTCGCCGTAACGCGCCTTCACGCGCGCGCGCATTTCCAATTCCGCTTCGCGCAACGCCTCGTGCTTGTCCTCGCCCGCGAGCCATTTCTCGTAAAACAGCGCCATTAATTCCTGCGTTTCTTTATCCGGCACGGCCCACATGCTCATCAGGACGCTTTCCGCGCCGGCCACCTGCAGCGCGCGCCGCAAACCAAACACGCCTTCGCCCGCCGCCACTTCGCCCAAGCCGGTCTCGCACGCGCTCAGCACCACCAGCTCCGTCCCCTGCAAATTGATTTGCGTCGCCTCATACGCCGTCAACACACCATCATCCAGATCCGCCGGCGTCGCTTGCCCCGATAGCCGCCGATTCGCTCCTGCAAAAAATAATCCCGACCGCAGCATCGGATCTTCCACCACGGCCGGCGCGTCACCTTCCGCGCTCCGCTCTTTCTTCGGCTGGTCGGGCTCAAAAAATCCGTGCGTCGCCAGATGCAGCACTCGCGGCCCCTTCACTTCCATCACGGTTTCTTTCAGCGCGTTCTGCCGCGTGTAGCTCTGCACCTGCCAGTGCTGTTTCGCGAGCAGCGATGAAATTTCGTCCACTTCCGCCTGCGTGCCGGGCAACGGATTCAGCTTTCCAGTCTCCAGATCGCGCGATCGCACGCTCGCAGCTTCAATCGCAACAGGGCCACCTTGCGCCGCTTGCGTCGGCGGTTGCGGCGCCGCTGCGCGTCTCACGTCTGCGAGCGCAGCGCGTTGCTGCGCTTCATCGAGATCGAACACCGGATTCCCCACGAGCACCGCCGTATCGCTCGTTGCCTTCCGCGCCTCGCGCAAAATATCTTTCGTGCTGGTCACAACCCACAGATCGTACTTCTCGATAAGCATCCGGCCGTCCGTGCCCGCGACGTCCTCCAGCGCCACCTGATTCAGCACGCCGTCCGGGGAAAAATAAATTCGCTCGACGCCTGCGAGCGCCGGTTCGAGCGGCTTCCAGAACGCGTCATAAAAGCTCATCTTCGGCACCGCGCCCGCTTGCTCCTCCCGCTCGACGGCCGCCACACCTCGCGCCGCGGCATTGGCCTGCAGCCCCACGCGCATGCGATAGTCACGCAGCGGATCGCCTTCGAGTTGTTTCGCATCGCCGAGGATGACAAATGCCGGCCCCGCATTGCTCTGCGGCGTTACGACGAACGCCACATACTTGAAATTTCGCGTCCAGTGCTTGCCGTCGTTCCAATGAAACCGAACGATCTCAATCGCCGCGTCGGCGTGCGCTAGTTTTTTCTGGACGTCGCGCCACGAGGCATGCGCCGCTTTCGCCTGTTCGCTGAGCGAATTTACCCGCCGCGTGAGCTGCTGCTCCAGATCGTTCGCCTCGTCATCCACGGTTTTCTTCGCTTGCTCCCAGCCGGCAGGTCGCGCGCTTGCCAGTCGCGCCGATTCGCGTTTCTTCGCTGCCAGCCGGTCGAAAATTCGCAGCGCCTGCGCGTCGCCGCCCGCCGCCACCTGCGTTCGCAGCGCCGCCACGCTCGTCCCCACGATTCCTTTTTCCCACAGCAGCACGTCGTAGACGTTGCTCGCCAGCGCCGGCTCCGTCTGGCAGCGTGCCAGGCACAAACTCAGGTACGCATCAAACGTCGGCTCGACCGTATTCAGAAATTCCAGCTGATCTTTTTCGCTCATGTACGCGAACGCGTTCTCAAATTGTTTCGACACGTTCTGCAGCGCGGGCGCGAAATACGCCTCCGCTTGCGCGGAGTTGCCCTCGGCGTAATAAAGCGTCGCGAGATTGCTCTCGCTCGCTGCGACATCCGGATGATCCGGCCCGAGCGTCTTTATGCGGATTTCGAGGCCGCGCTTGTAAAGCGGCTCCGCGTCGGCATATCGCCCCTCGTTCTCATAAACGCGCGCGAGATCGTTCAAACTTTTCGCCACGTCAGGATGATCCGGCCCGAGCGCTTTTTCGCGAATCTCCAGGCCGCGTTTCAGCAGCGGCTCCGCCTCCGCGTATTTCCCCTGCTTCTCGTAGAGCGTTGCCAGGCTGCTCAGGCTTCGGGCCAGGTCCGGATGATCGGGCCCAAGCGTCTTTTCGCGGATCTCCAGGCTGCGCTTGTAGAGCGGGGCCGCCTCCGCATATTTCCCTTGTTCCTCACACACCAACGCAAGAACGTTCAAGCTCGCGGCCACGTCGGGATGCTCCGGCCCGAGCGCTTTTTCCCGAATTTGCAGGCTGCGCCGGACGAGCGGCTCCGCCTCCGAGTATTTCCCCTGCTCCTCATAGAGCGTCGCGACGCTGTTCAAGCTTGTGGCCAATTCGGGGTCGTCTGGCGCGAGAACTTTTTCGCGGATCATCAGGCTGCGCTTGAAGAGCGGCTCAGCCTTGGCGAATTCGCCCTGCCGTTGGTAAAGCGTCGCCAGATTATTCAGCGAGACGGCGACCTCAGGATCGCCCGGCCCAAGCGCTTTTTCGCGGATCGCCAGCGCACGCTGAAAAAGCGGCTCTGCCTCCGCGTATCTGGCTTCGTGATAGTAGAGAAATCCAAGGCCCGCCAGGCTCTTGGCAACTTCGGGATTGTCGGGACCGTACGCCTTTTCGCGAATCGCCAGGCTGCGCTTGAAGAGCGGCTCGGCATCGGCGTAGCGGCCCTGCTCGTCGTACATCGCGCCCAGCAGATTCAGCGTGAGCGCGATTTTCGGATCGTCCGGGCGAAACGATTTTTCTGCCACGCTGACCGCCTCTTCGGCCACCGGTATCCCCTCCGCTGTCCGCCCCTCCTTCCGCAGCCCATTCGCCCTCTTAATCAGCTCAACCCATCGCCCCTCCTGCGCTCCCGCCGGCCGCGCCATGACCAGCGGCATCCCAAGCGCGATCAGAGCCATCACCATCGTCGCCGCGAACGAAATTGCCCGCGGTCGCGCGACTGCGTGGCGCTTCGTGTTGAGTGCTTTTGCACGCGATCCGCCGAACATGCCAGGCACCCTGAGTGTGCTGGTTCGCCTCTGCGTCGCGCGCCATCCGTGCAGCGGTAGGAACGCTTCTTGGTTCGTGTTCCCCATCATGCGTATTTTAAGTCCTACTTCTCCGTCTGCCCTCGTCGCCTTCTCCCGATCCTTGCACAGGCGAACTATTCCACATCCACTGCCACTTGTATAACTCGAGAACCCATGCTATCCGTGGATAGTGTGAAAAAGAGCGATGAAGACGAACGACAAATTCGGACGGGCAGTCGAAATTGCCTTAGTGAGAGTGCAGCCCGACGCCTGCCCGCGCACCAATTCGCACAAGTGGCCGATTTGCAGTCATATACCTCAAGCCTGCGCGATCGGGACCGCAATAGACTCACACTTGCTTTCCCGCCGCGGCGGCCATCGTCGCGCTGGCTTCCAGCCGGCGTTTTTGACTTTTCAGCCTTCGCGTCGCCACGGCTTGTACGAGTGTCCCGGTGCGCTGCTCAAGCTGACGAACGGAGTCCCTGCGTTTTTGACTTTGCCGTCACGCGTTGCTGTTCACCGGCCACGGGTCGCTGGCCACGGGTCACGGGCCACGGCACTTTCTAATCGGGACAGCAAATTATTAGAAATCTCGGTAAGTCACTCAAAACAAAAGATCGAGATCATTTCTAATCGGGACAATTTCGGCCACTCTCCACAGGCTTTGAGCCACTTGCCACTTGTCACTAGCCACTGGATTTTCGCCCATGTTTGAGAACCTAACTGACAGGCTGCAACGCGCGTTCAAGAACCTTCGCGGCCAGGGAAAGCTGACCCAGGAGCACCTCGACGCGGCGCTTGGTGAGATCCGCGAGGCGCTGCTCGAAGGCGACGTCAACGTCGGCGTCGTGGACGAATTCGTCGCCCACATCCGCGACAAGGCCCTCGGCTCAGAAGTCCTGCTGCAGCTTTCGCCCGATCAGCAAATCGTCAAAATCGTCCGCGACGAATTGAGCGATCTGCTCGGCCGTGAAGCCAAGATGCAGTTCGCGTCGCGCCCGCCTTCGGTGTGGCTGATCGTCGGCCTGCAAGGCTCGGGCAAGACGACCACCACCGGCAAGCTCGGAAAATGGCTCGGCGAGCATGGCCACCGGCCGCTCGTCGTTTCGACCGACGTTTACCGCCCGGCCGCGCGCGAGCAATTGGCACAGGTCGCCAAGGCCACCGGCACGCCGCTCTGGCCCGGCACGGGCACCGACAAGCCCGTTGAGATCGTTCGCGGCGCGGTGCGCGAAGCGAAACTTTCAGCCTCGGATGTGATCCTCGTGGATACGGCCGGGCGCTTGCACATCGACGACGAATTGATGGAAGAGCTTTCGCAATTGAAGCGCGAACTTTCGCCCGCCGAAATTCTCTTCGTCGCCGACGCAATGATCGGCCAGGACGCGGTTCATTCGGCCGGTGAATTTCACAAGCGGCTCGGCATCACCGGCGTCATCCTGACCAAGCTCGACGGCGATGCGCGCGGCGGCGCGGCGCTTTCGATCCGCAAAGTGACGGGCGCGCCGGTGAAATTCGCTGGAGTGGGGGAAAAATACGACGCGCTCGAAGCGTTCTATCCCGACCGGATCGTCTCGCGGATTCTGGGGATGGGCGACGTCCTGACGCTCATCGAAAAAGCTGAAAAGACGATTGACGAAAAGAAAGCGCGCGAGCTGCACCGCAAGCTCCGCGAAGATGATTTCACGCTCGAGGATTTTCGCGAGCAGCTTCGCCAGATTCGCAAGATGGGCTCGCTCGAGCAGCTGATGGGCATGCTTCCGAAAATCGGGCCCTTCGCCAAAATGCCGAAGGACGTCGATCTGGACGAAAAGCAGCTCAAGCGTGTCGAGGCCATCATCTGCTCAATGACCAACGACGAGCGCTCCGACCACAATTTGATCGACGGCAAGCGCCGCAAACGCATCGCGCGCGGCAGCGGCACCTCAGTTCAGGAAGTCAATCAGGTCCTGAAGCAATATTCCGATATGCGCCGGATGCTGAAGCAGTACGGCAGCCTGGCCAAGAGCAAGGTCCGCGGCATCGGCAAATTTGCGGGCATGAAGCCGCCGACGATGCCGCAATAGGCGCGGTTCGCCGAGCACCGTGGGCGCGTGTGCGATGATCGCCGCCCCGGCAATTCCCGCTAGGGTAAACCGGCGGGATTCGCTATAATTGCTCGATTCGATTGAGGAGGAATTGGCATTGGTAACGATTCGTTTGGCACGGATTGGCAAGAAAAAGAGGCCGTTCTACCGCGTGGTGGTGCTCGAAAAGACGCGCCCGCGCAACGGCCGATTTGTTGAAATTGTTGGCACTTACGACCCGCTGAAGAAGCCCGCCGAAGTGAAGCTGAATGCCGACCGCATCAAGTACTGGCTCGGATGCGGCGCGCAGCCCAGCGACACAGTCCGCAGCTTTCTGCGTAACCAGAAGCTCGCATAAAGCGTCACATCCACGGGGAAAAGTGTTTCAGGCATACGCTCCAGTTCGAGCGATAGTTCCCGCTCGGCCCGGCTTCCTGTGGAGGGTACGTGATGAAGGACCTGGTGGAACAAATTGCACGAGCTCTTGTGGATCATTCCGATGACGTCAGTGTTCGGGCGATTGACGGTGAGCAGGTTACGGTACTGGAATTGAAAGTTCATCCTGAAGATCTTGGTAAAGTGATTGGCCGGCAGGGGCGCACCGCCAAGTCCATTCGCACGATCCTCGGCGCCGCCGGAATGAAACTGAGAAAACGATTCACGCTGGAAATTCTCGAGTAGTGGCCTCCGACGATTCGAAATACGTCACGCTGGCCCGTATTCTTCGCCCGCAGGGCCGGCGAGGCGAAATTGCAGCCGAAATCCTCACCGACTTCCCCGGCCGGCTAGCGAAACTGAAATCCGCATATTTGTGGGATGGCAACGCGGCGAGGCGCAGCGTCGCGATTCTTTCTTTTCGGCACAGCACCAGCCGCGGCGGCCAGGCTATTTTTCATTTTGACGGCTCGAATTCGATTAGCGACGCCGAAAAACTGGTGGGCCTGCAGGTGCAGGTGCCGATCGAAGACCGCGTCGCATTGCCTGCAGGAAGTTATTTTTTTAGTGACTTAATCGGATGTGAAGTATTTGCGGACGGCGGGCAACGCGTCGGCGTGGTGAGCGACGTTGAGGCAACCGGTGAGAATTCATCAGGAACGGCGCTGCTGGTTGTGGAATCGCCAAGCGGTGAAATTCTGATTCCACTCGCCGTGGAAATTTGCACCAAGATCGATCTCGCCGCGCGGCGGATCGAGGTATCGCCTCCCGAAGGTCTCCTCGAACTAAATCAAGCCTGATAAGCTGGCATGCGGATTGGCGAGTCAGCCGCGGATTCAAGCGCGCGGGGATTCGCTGCGGCGGTTTGGCGTTCCTCAACAGCCATGCGATTCGACATCATCACAATTTTTCCGGAATTCTTCGCCGGGCCGCTCGATTACGGAATCGTGCGGCGCGCGCGCGAAGCTAGGCTCATTGACGTCGCGGTGCGCGACTTGCGCGAATTCACGCACGATCGGCATCGCACCGTGGACGACCGGCCATTTGGCGGCGGCGAAGGTATGGTGTTGAAACCGGAGCCGCTGTTTGACGCCGTGGAGGCCGTGCTTGGCGCAAGCGAAGCACCGCCAGGCAGCGCGATTGTTTTGCTTTCCGCGTCCGGCGAGCTTTTCCGCCAGGAAACGGCGCGGCGGTTGGCGAAGCTCGAACGCATCGTGCTCTTGTGCGGACGATACGAGGGAGTGGACGAACGCGTGGCGGAACATCTGGCAACCCATGAACTTTCGATCGGCGATTTTGTTCTGTCGGGCGGCGAACTCCCTGCGGCGATGGTGATTGATGCCGTGACGCGGTTGCTGCCGGGCGCGCTCGGCAACGAAGATTCCGCCGTGAACGAATCGTTCAGCGAGAATTCGATCGCCTCGCTCGACGAGCCGAAGGACAGAACAGCCGATACATTCAAGCCTCCACTCCCGGCCAGCGGCATTCTCGACTTTCCGCACTACACGCGGCCGCAAACATTTCGCGGCTGGAGCGTGCCGGAAATTCTGATGAGCGGCAATCACGAAGAAATTCGCCGCTGGCGCCTGAAAAAAGCGATTGAAAAAACGCAACGCAATCGCCCGGATTTGCTGGCGAGCGCTGCGAAAGAGCGGGACCCTCGATGACCGAAGGCGCGAATTCCGAAGGAAGAGAGCGCGCGGCAAGGCTGATCTCGCGCTGGGCGCGGCTGAGCATTGTCTGTTTGGGTCTGGTGGTTCTTTTATCGCTGTGGTGGAATGCGGAGTGGACGCCGGAGCGAATCGCGGGCGCGTGCCTGATTGTTGCAGGCATCGCCGGCTGGATCACCGCGCAATTCCAATTGGGCGATTCTTTTTCGGTGCGACCGGAAGCGCGTGCGCTGGTGACGCGCGGAATTTACTCGCGCATCCGAAATCCCATTTACGTGTTTTCGGCGCTGCTGCTTTCCGGCGTGGTGTTGTACGTCGAAAAGCCCGCGTGGCTGGCGCTTCTGGTGATTTTGATTCCGGTTCAGGTGATGCGGGCGAGGCGCGAGGCAAGCGTGTTGGAAGAAAAGTTTGGCGAGGAGTATCGAACGTACCGGCGAATGACCTGGTTTTGAGGGTCGTCGCGCCGTCGCACTACGCGCTCCACCATCCACAATAAAACGCCAATTGAAGTTATCGTTCCGGCAGCGGGCAGAATTTCCCTTTCGAAAAGTTCTCCGACTCGATCGCAAACGTGCGATTGAACCGCGCGCGGTAGTTCTCCCACGCGATAGCATTGGAGAGCTCCACCAGCTCTGGCTCCGAAAATTCGGCCCGCAGCGCCGCAAACAGTTCGTCCGAAACTTCCGCCGGCGTGCGTGTCAGCGCCACGGTCAGCCGCAGCGCGCGCTTTTCCCGCTCAGTGAAATGCGTGCTGCGCTCGAACTCCGCCAGGTCCAGCAACTGCTCCTCGGTGATGCCAACCTTTCTGCCTACGGCAGAATGAATGTCGATTCAAAGCGGGCACCCGACCATGGCCGCCACCTTCAGCTGCGCCAGTTCTTTCAGCTTCTTCGGAATCCCGCCCTCCGATGCAGTGTGTGCGTCCATGCGCACCGCCAATTCCAGTAGCTTCGGATCGAACGCGCGTACACGCATCGCCAGATGGATCCGTCCCCGCTTTCGCTTCACCAGCCAATAAATGATGCGCGTCCGAAGTCCCGCCTGATGCTCCAAAACGCCCGTCGTCCGGCCCATCTCTTTCGCTCCCTTCGCTCTGCTCGCAGCTGGTTTTCCCGAAGAGCTATGACACTGGCACAGACAGTATCAAACCAATAGCGGCGCGCGGCATAGCCAGCCGATTCAGTCAGCCGGGCCGGCAAAGAGAATGAGGTTTCCGTCGGGATCCAGAATGATGAAGATTCTCGCGCCCCAAGGCTCCTTCTTCAATGTTTGATGGAAGCGCACGCCTGCGGCCTGGCAACTCAAATAAAGCTGTTTGATCTCGTCCGAAGTAGCGACGGTGAGCGAAGCGGAGAGCAAATGCTCACGCTCCCGAATATCGCCGGCGAACACGGGTTCGCCGACCACCCTCAAATTCAGCCGCGCATGATCGCGGGTGACCTGACCGTAGAATGGCGGATCGCCATAGACGAAGGCGACCGTGAAGCCGAGCTTTTCGGTATAGAAATCGCAAGATGCTTTGATGTCGGCAACGAACAATTGTGCTTCGGTAGAATTGAGAATAGGGCGTTGTGAAGTCTTTGCGGTTTTCCTGGTCATGGCGTGGGCTCCTGATTTGAGCGCCTGCCATCCTTCGAAGCCCCTCTCGCGCGCAACTAACTCCTGAGCGTCGGCGAGCTTGAAGTTTGCCTCCAGTACCTGCGCGTCGCTGAGATGGCGAAACCGGGGCAAGGCTGCCCTGATTCTGGCTGCGACCGGATAATACCGATCGCGATGCCAGCGCAGAAATTGTTTGGCTTGCTTCTTGAGGTTTTCGATGTTCGGCATCGGCGCAGCACTCACTTGTCGTAGGCGGGCGTTGCCCTTTCGATGTGCGCCGATGCGCCCTACGGAGCGATGAAAATAGTGCCTGCGGCGAAGCGGAGTTGTCAACATTGGGTGCTGCGGCTAGCGTCGTGAATTGAGGCGTGGGCGGTCTTATTGCATCGAGACGCCGCGATACCGGAGGGCCGCGCACGTGTTGACGTGGACATATCCAGGAGCGTACATTTTATATGTACAAGTTGTACGTTATGGTTGTACGGGTGAGGCACCATGACAGCACGCGAACTTTCACGACCGAAGAAGATTCTGATTAAGCGATCCGATCTCCGGCAAAACCTGCGGGAAACTCTGGAACAAGCAACGGGACGAACGGTCGTGGAGATTTCGGCCCACGATCCAAAAGATGAAAAGTTGCTGGTCGACAAGAACTACTTTGACGAACTGGTGCAACGTGTGGGGTCTCTCGTCGAGACGCTGGAAATCTCGACAAATCAGAAATTCTTTGACCAAATCCTGCGCGCGAGTGAAACGTTAGAGGAAGATATCCGGCGCGGCAGACTGCATTCATTCGAGGAGGCGTTCGGGGAGAAATAGAATTGTACAGCTCGAAATTCACTCCCGACGCGCTGCAAGACGCAAAGAACCTGCCCAAGAACGTCAGAAACGCTCTGAGAAAAGAATTTGAAAAGAAAATTCACGCGGACCCAGTGGTTTGTTCGGAGCCACTGTCGGGCCCGCTGAAAGACTACCGGAGCTTTCATTATGGCGATTATGGGGTGGTGTATCGGGTGTTCGAAGATCTTTGCATCGTCGCGGTGGTAGGAATCGGAAAGAAGGACAAGCGACACCAAACGGAGCTCTACAATCGACTCGAGACGCTTGTGCGTGCCGGAAAGGTCGCGGAAGCAGTCTTGCGGTCGATGACTCCATAACCAGGTGAAAGACATCGGCGCGCGCGCCGGCTCGTGTTTTGGTGGAAAAACAGGCCGAAGCTGCGTATAATTGGAGTTTACCCAAAGAGAGCGCTGGCCCCACCTGAGCGGGTCTGCCGGGAATACAGCCATGAATCCACAACTTGCAAAGGCGCAACAAGTGCAATTGCGCAAAGACATCCCGAATTTCCATCCGGGCGATTCGATTCGCGTGAACGTGATCTTGAAGGAAGCGGATGGCGAGAAGGAGAAGGAGCGCGTCCAGGCGTTTGAAGGAGTGGTGGTGCAGCGGCGCGGCGAACTCGCTGGAGCGTCGTTCACGGTGCGGCGAGTGAGCTTCGGGATCGGAGTGGAGCGCATATTTCCGCTGCACTCGCCGACGATCAGTTCGATTGAAGTGGTGCATCAGGGCCGAGTGAGACGCGCAAAACTGAATTATCTCCGCGGGCTCAAAGGCAAGGCGGCCAGGATCAAGCGCGTCGGAAGAACGGAAACTTTGGAGGCGGCAGCGGTTTCGAAATAAGCCGACCGAGGTCAAATTTTGTGAAAAGGGCCGGGATTTTCCCCGGCCCTTTTGCTTTTCGGGGTGGCGCTTCCGCGGAGACTACAGCTTAAGAAATCTCGGGTTTGAAAATTAAAATTTCAGGCCGGAAAAACCTGCTCACAAACGAATGCTGTGCGACGGGCGCCCAAGAGACAAAAGCTTTTACTTTAGTTTCGCTGGCGTGCGGAGAGATTCGAATTCGGGCGCAGAAGCGAAATGCTGGGGGAAAGATTGCTCGTAAGAATTGACCGCGCTGCACCAGGAACGATGAACGGAATCGAAGCCGTAGGCGATCATTTCGCGTCGCGCCTGCTCCGCGGTCCAATTCTGATCCGCCATGCGATAGGCCGCGACCATCATGCCGGTGCGGTCAATGCCCTCATGGCAGTGAACGAAGATTTTCTTGTCCGAATTGTCGCGGACCAGTTGGAGAAAGCGCGCGGTGATTGAATCACTGGGATTGCGGCACTCCCACGGAATTCCGACGTACGTCATGCCTTCACGGGCGACGGCTTCTCTTTCGGCGTCGCGATCGCCTTCATCCCGAAAGTCCACGACGATGGCGATGCCGCTCGCAGCGAGGGAGTGAAATCCATCGGGCGTGGGTTGGGCGCCGCGATAGAGCGACGAAGTGACCTCACCCGCGTTTGGCACGCCAGCCAACTGGATTCGAGTTACAGGAATATTTGCGGAAAGAGTTTCGCCGGAAGACACCGAGCGATGACGAGATAGCGCTGTCAGAGAAAAAAATGCAAGCGCGAAGGAAAACGCAACCGCAGCGAGGATTTTTCCGTGTTTCATTTTTCCCGTATTAGGAAAGCGTAGGACGATGGAATCGCGGCGTCAATCCATCTGAGAAAAGTTGTGGTACCTCGTGCACTACTACCACTATAGGTAGACACTTTCGACACTCTCACCACATTATTTTGTGCTCGACCGCGGTTTTTTTCTTGACATCATTTCCACATCCCCTATACTCGCGTCCCAGACTCAGGAGGGACAGACACTCGCTCGTATCGGGGATTCGCGAGCGAACCAGCGGTTCCACCGGAGTTTAATCTAAAAAGAGCGGCTTGTTGCGCCAGCTAGCCCGCCCTTGACAGAAACAGTGTCATGGCTTGGCTACGCATTTGTATTTTTGATCGGAAAATGGCGGTACGTACCCAGACGAACCCGCCACATCACATTTTTCTGGACGGCACCTGGGGGGTTATAATAGAGATTCCCGCCTCGCCGTCCTGCACCAACTCAACCACGGCGGCTCGATTGCCTGCGCGGAGGCATTTATGGCGGAAGTTCGGATGGCGTTCACCAGCAAACTCGATGAGATTCAGAAGGCCTCTCCCAAAACGGGACAGGAATTCAAGCGGATATTTACTGACGGAAAAGTTTCTCCCTACGATCGGGTCGAATGGGAGAAGCGGACCGCCGCGATCGGAAACGACAAGGGCCAGACGATTTTCCGGCAGGAAAACATCGAGGTGCCGAAGTCGTGGTCGCAGACGGCGACGAATATCGTCGCGTCCAAATATTTTCACGGCAAGCTGGACACGCCGGAGCGCGAAACTTCCGTAAGGCAATTGATTGGCCGCGTGGTGGACTCGATCGTCCGGTGGGGCGAAATGGGCGGCTACTTTGCGAATACGGAATCGCGTGACGCGTTCGGCGATGAGCTGGCCCACCTGCTCGTCGAGCAGAAAATGGCGTTCAACTCGCCGGTTTGGTTCAATGTGGGCGTCCAGGCCCGGCCGCAGTGCTCCGCATGCTTCATCAATTCCGTCCAGGACAACATGGAATCAATTATGGGCCTGGCGAAGACCGAAGGAATGCTGTTCAAGTGGGGTTCCGGCACGGGGACAAATTTTTCGACGCTGCGCGGGAGCCGCGAATTGCTTTCGGGCGGAGGGATTGCGTCGGGCCCGGTGAGCTTTATGAAAGGGTTCGACGCGTTCGCGGGCGTAATCAAGAGCGGCGGCAAGACGCGGCGCGCGGCCAAGATGGTGATCCTGAACGTGGATCATCCGGATATCTCGGAATTCATTGACAGCAAAGTGAAGGAAGAGCGCAAAGCGCAAGTGCTGATCGAGCAGGGCTACGACCAGTCGATTGACGGCGAAGCCTATTCTTCGATTTTCTTCCAGAATGCGAACCATTCGGTGCGCGTGACCGATGAATTCATGCAGGCGGCCGAGGAAGACCGCGGCTGGTGGACGAAAAACGTCACCGACGGCAAGCCCTTCGAGAAATACGGCGCGCGGGAGTTGCTGCGAAGGATGGCCGAATCGGCGTGGCAGTGCGGCGATCCCGGAATGCAGTACGACACGACCGTGAACCGCTGGCACACGTGCAAATCAACGGACAGAATCTACGCGTCGAATCCGTGCTCGGAGTACATGTTCCTGGACGATACGGCGTGCAATCTGGCGTCGCTGAATCTGCAAAAGTTTCTGGGTCCGAACGGGACATTCGATGTGGCCGGTTTCCGCCATGCGGTGGACGTCACGATCACGGCGCAGGAAATTCTGGTGGATAACGCGAGCTATCCGACGGAGAGGATCGAGCGGAACTCGCACGAATATCGGCCGCTGGGGCTGGGCTACGCGAATCTGGGCGCCCTGCTGATGTCGCTGGCGGTGCCGTACGATTCGGATGCCGGCCGCGATATCTGCGGGGCGATCACGGCGCTGATGACGGGCGAGGCGTATTACCAATCGTCGAAGATTGCGGAGCGGATGGGGCCGTTCGGGGGATACGCACGGAATCGCGAGGCGATGCTCGACGTGGTCCGGATGCATCGGGATTCGACGAGGCCGATCAAGGCGGAAAACGTCCAGGGATCGTTGCTGCGCGCGGCGCAAGAGGCCTGGGACAACGCGCTCACACACGGCGAAAAATTCGGATATAAGAATTCGCAGGTTTCGGTGCTGGCACCGACGGGCACAATCGGCTTCATGATGGATTGCGACACGACCGGTATCGAGCCGGACTTGGCGCTGGTGAAGCAGAAGCGGTTGGTGGGCGGCGGCGTGATCAAGATCGTGAACAACACGGTGCCGCAGGCGCTGATGCGCCTCGGCTACAGTTCAGCCGAAGTGGCCGCGATCGTGGATTACATCGACACCAACGCCAACATCGAAGGCGCGCCGTACCTGAAGCCCGAGCATCTTCCGGTGTTCGACTGCTCGCTGGCACCGGCGGGAGGCGGCCGCTCGATTGCGTGGCGAGGCCATCTGCGAATGATGGCGGCTGCGCAGCCGTTCCTCTCCGGCGCGATCAGCAAGACGATCAACATGCCCGAGGAATCGACGGTTGAAGACATCATGCAGGCGTATATTGAGTCCTGGAAATTGGGGCTGAAAGCCGTGGCGATTTACCGCGACAATTCGAAGCGCTCGCAGCCGCTTTCGGCGGCCATCGGGAAAAAGGAAGCGGCGGCGCAAGCGGCCGCGGCGGCAAATTCAGCGGAAGAGCCCGCGCGGCAACAGCAAGAACTTTTCCCGGAGTCGAAGCGGAAGAAGCTTCCCGCCGAACGTCCCGCGGTAACGCACAAGTTTTCAGTGGCAGGCCACGAAGGCTACATCACGATTGGAATGTATGAGGACGGGACGCCGGGCGAAATTTTCATCAAGATGTCGAAGGAAGGCTCGACGCTCGCGGGATTCATGGACGGAATCGCAATTTCGATTTCGATCGGCTTGCAATACGGCGTGCCGCTGAAGGCCTACGTAGACAAGCTGATGAATACGACGTTCGAGCCGCTGGGATTCACAGACAATGCCGACATCCGAATTGTGACGTCGGTGCTCGATTACATCGGGCGCTATCTGGGCGGAAGATTCATTTCCACATCGTATCTGAAGCTTCACGGAATGCCGGGCGAGAATGCGGGGCACGATGCTCCGGCATCGCCGGCGCCGATTCCGATTATCAATCCGAACCTGATGTCGCGTCCGGCGGAGGCCATGCACGTGCGCCCGCCGATGGCAACCGGGCCGCTATGCGCGGAATGCGGAACGCCGATGATTCCAAACGGCAGTTGCTATAAGTGCGAAAACTGCGGCGGAACTTCGGGCTGCAGCTAACAGACCGCAGACAAAACCACACATCATTCTGCAAGCGATAACCGCGTTACAATGCGTCGCGAGATGCTGCGCATCCGCGAGATTATCCCGCCACTGACGCTGCACGGTCTCGACGGCCGCACGATTCGCGCATGGGACTTCAAACAAAAGAAAAATTTGGCGATTCTGTTCCTCCATGCGGGCTGCGCGGAGTGTGAAGAATTTCTACGTCAAATCGCGGGGGAATCGGCGGTGTGGAAGAGCTATGGGACCGTGGTTCTCGCGGCGCTCCTGAGTCTTCCGGTGCGCGCGATGGCAGATTTGCTGCCAGAAAACGTGGTTGCCGGGGTGGATGCGTCCGGGCGAGGGGCGAATGCGTACCTCGGGCGGGACATTCTGGCGCCCGCGGGCGAGGACCGGTTGGGAGTTTTTGTGGCGGACCGGTACGGGGAACTTTACGCGAAGTGGGAGATCGGACCGGCGCACGATTTTCCGGCGACGGAGGCGATTGCGGCAAAACTGGAATCGATCGAGATGGCCTGCGACGAATGTAGCACGCCGCTATGGCGGATGGATGAGGGATAGCCTGCGGGAAAATCGGGACCGAAAATAAAAAGGGGTCCCGCGGACGGGACCCCAGGCTCAACTCCCAGTATACCGATTTCGGCGCGGCGAAACCGGCCCACCCCGGGAAGAAGAGACAGCCACGGTATCTGGAGCACGCACGATGCCACGGATTCTGAATTTCACATCAGCTTGCAAACAATTGCAATTTATAGACTTAAGAATTGGCAGCGGCGTTGAAAATGCGCGAAAAGATAAATCCAATATGTTTTCTCACAAGTTCGGCTGGAGGTTCTACAGTCTTTTGTATTCGCGAAGTACAAATCATAGAACTTTGGCTTCAACCCGGACGAGGCAGGGATCGCGGAAGCTCTGGGCGAATCAGGCGCCGATGGAGGAGCGGAGGGCGTCGGCGAGGGCTTCGGACCAGCGCCGCACATCGGAATCGAGTTCGGCTTCGACCATGACGCGGGCGAGAGGCTCAGTGCCGGAATAGCGCAGGACGATGCGGCCGGAATTGCCGAGGGAGCGTTCGGCCTCGGCCAGGATCTGCGAGACGCCGGGGAGTGACTCGAGGGAAGGCTTGGAGCGCACACGGACGTTGACGATTGTCTGAGGGAAGACTTTCAGATCGGCGACGAGAGAATCGAGCGAGCCTTTGAGAGAGACGAGCGAGGCAATTTTCACGGCGGTGAGCATGCCGTCGCCGGTGGTGGCATCGTCGAGGAAAAGAATGTGGCCGGACTGCTCGCCGCCAAGATTGGCGCCGGTACGCTGCATTTCTTCGAGGACGTAGCGGTCGCCGACGGCGACGCGGGCGAGCGTGAGGCCGGATTTTTCGAGCGCGCGCTCAAGGCCGAGATTGGCCATGGTGGTTCCGACGATGGTCGAGCCTTTGAGCGTTCCGGCAGCCTTCATGTAACGGCCCATGGCGAGAAGAACGCCGTCGCCATCAACGCGGCGGCCGGTGGAAGAGGAAAAAATCGCGCGGTCGGCATCGCCGTCGAAAGCAACGCCAAGATCGGCGCGGGATTCGAGCACTTTCTTCTGCATGCCTTCGGGATGGAGCGAACCGCTGGCGGCATTGATGTTTCGGCCGTCCGGCTGGTTGTTGATGGCGACGACTTCAGGGCCGAGCGATTCGAAAAGACGCGGGGCGAGGCTGCTCGCGGCTCCATTCGCGCAATCGAGGACAATTTTTAGACCGGCAAACCTGGCGCCGGGGAGAGCGTCGGCGCGCAGAGAACCGAGATAGTCCTCTTCCAGCTTTGGATCGGTGCGAACTCGCGGCGGGGCGGCGGCGCGCTGGAGCGCAGCGCCGGCGACCATTTCGCGCTCAATTTCGGCTTCGGCGGCGTCGGAAAATTTCATGCCCGCGGACGAAATCAATTTCACGCCATTATCGTGATAGGGATTGTGCGAAGCTGAAATGATCACGCCTGCGGCGAAGCCTTCGTTGCGAACGACCCAGGCGACGCCGGGCGTGGTGAGAATTCCCGCGGACACAAATTCCGCGCTCCCTGCAGCCAGGCCCCGCTCGATGCATTCTTCCATATGCGGACCGGATTCACGCGTGTCGCGGCCAATGAGAACGCGAGACGCCGCGGCGGCCGCAGCCGAATGCCTGGCGAGATAGTGGCCGAGTGCGGCGCCGATACGTTCGAGCGTCGAGTCGTCGAGCGGATATTCGCCGGGAACACCGCGGATGCCGTCGGTGCCAAAAAGCTGTTTGCTCATGCTAGAAACGCGAAGCCTGAGTCTAGCACAGCGCCTGCGGGCGCCAATTTGGCTGCGTTTGTCGATGTGACAGCGTGGGCAACGCTTGGGCGGCATGCCGGCGCGCACACAGGTCTGTGCTATCGTTGACGCCAAGTATGGAAACGCAGTCGCCCATAATCACCCTCGCGAACGCCACGCTGCGCACCAGCTCGACGAGCGCGCGAATCATCGCTGCCGGAATCGTCATCGCGTTTTGCTATTGGGCGTCGAGCGTGGTGGTGACGCTGCTTGTGGCCGTGCTGCTCGCGTACTTTCTCGATCCGATCGTGAGCTGGCTCGAGACATGGCACGTGCCGCGCGCGCTCGGTTCGTTTCTGGTCGTGCTGGTGGTGCTGGCAGCGGTTGCGGTGCTTGCGTGGATTCTGATTGACCGCATCGATTCGTTCTTCGCCGACTGGCCGAAGTTCCGCGCGCCTTTGCGGGAGCTGACCGGGGCGATTCAGAAGCGCGTGGAAGGCTTCGAGGCGCGCGTCTCCGAAATCGCGCCATCGGACCACGGACCGAAGCTAGAAGTGGTCACGGAATCGCACCCGTTCCGATCGGTCATCTTCGAGAGACTCAGTTCGGTGTATACGGTGCTGCTCGCGTTCACGTTCATTCCGTTTTTGCTATTTTTCATGCTCGCCGCGAAGCGGCAAGTGTGGCACGCCACGATGCAGCTATTTCCAGCGTCCCAGCGCACGCAAGTGAAAGAAACGCTCGCGGACGTGAGCGAAGTGCTGCGCAGCTACGTGGTGGGGACGCTGCTGGTGGGAGTGATTCTCGTTGTGCTGAGCTGGCTTTTCTTTTGGGCGATTGGCTTGGAATTCGCATTCCTCACCGGGCTCGTTTCCGGATTGCTGAATCTGGTGCCGTATCTGGGCGTGGTGATGTCGTGGGTGCCGGTGACACTCGTGGGATTGAAGCAATTCCATTCCATCGGGCCATTCGTGGGAATTTACGCCGTGCTGACTTTTCTGCATTTGATCGCGGCGAACTTGTTGTTTCCAGCGATGGTGGGCCGCCGCGTGCATCTGAACGCGCTGGCGGTGACGGTCGCGTTTCTTTTCTGGGGATGGCTGTGGGGCGCAGCGGGACTCGTGCTGGCGATTCCGATCACCGCGACGATCAAAGTGATTTGCGACCACGTGGAAGGCTGGCAGCCCATAGGCCGATGGTTGGGCGCGTAGGCCGCCCGCTCCTACATACTGCGCAAGGCGACGATCAACTCCTTTAGCTCCTCAACGTTTTGAACTTCCTGAAAAATACGAATCGCGGCGATGCCTGCTGCACCCGCGCGCAAACACCCGGCGGCGTTTTGCGCGTTGATGCCGCCGATGGCGAGGACAGGGACGCGCACGGCGGCGCAGATTTCGCGCAGGCGCTCGAGTCCCTGAGGCGCGCCGAAGCTGGCCTTCGACGGCGTCTCGAAGACAGGCCCGAAGAAAATGTAATCGGCCGCGTCGCGTTCCGCTGCTTGCGCTCGCTCGATGCTGTGGCAGGAAGCGCCGATAACTAAGTTCTTGTTCTCGGGTGGCGCTGCGTTCCGCCACGCAGCCACAGCGGAGACAGGCAACGATTCACCGCCGAGATGAACTCCGGCGGCACGCGCGGCAAGAGCGACGTCCAGCCGGTCGTTGACGAAGATGCGAGTGCGCATTCCAGATGCCGCGGCGACGGCTTCGCGCACCGATTGCGTCAATTCCCGCGCCGCAAGATCTTTCTCTCGAATCTGAATCCAATCCACGCCGGCATCGATCGCGCGCCGGATGATGGCGGATAGCTGCACAGCCGCTCCGGGATCAGGCCCGAGCGCCTTCCGGCTGGTGACGTAACAGAGAATCGGCGAGTCAGCTGCGATCGACAAGTGCCGTGGCCCGGCTGCGGAATGTTTCGGCGGCAAAAAACGCGTCGAGCAATCCTAGTCCAGAGATGGCCCCGCGTACATAGGGGTTCAGAAGATAGGGAATGAGAAAAGGAAAGCGATTCAGGAAGTAGTTCGCCTCCCAGTACGAGGACCAGGGAATCAGGATCAGGAGGAGGCCGACTTCCAGCCAAACCAGAAGGAACAACACACGGAAGACACGATTCATCAAGGATTCAGCGCTTTTGGAGCGTCGCGATGCGTTCGGCCACGTCTCGATAGTCAATATTCATCGCATAGACCTGCCGGAAACTGGTCAGCGCGGCGGTTGCATCGCCCGCCAATTCCTGCGCAAGTCCTAGATCATAGCGCAGAGCGAGAATCGTTTCCTGATCGAGGCCCGGAATTTCGAGGGCGCGAGAATACCACACTGTGGCGATTTGAGGCTCGCCCTTATCGATGAACGTGAGACCCAGCAGCGTCGAACATTGCATTGCGTAGCGGAACGGCTTTCCTCGTTGGACGGATTTGGCGACCTTCTGAAATTCGCTGATGGCTTCGTCGAGCAAGCCCATTTCGCGGTAGGCGATCCCGAGATTGTAGTGAGTTTCGAGATCTTCGTCCTCGTCGGTCATCTCGCCGAGTTCGTTGCGAAAGTCCTGGAAGACTTCCGCGAGTTGATTGACGTTCGCGGCGCTGGACGTATCGGAATCCGCCGGGGAGTCCGTGGCGACAGCTGAACCCGAACTCGAAGCGGATGCGAGGGGCTGCGCGCCCGGCGCCGGAGACGCCGGAATCTGATACGCCGGCATTGACGCGTGCGCGGGAACCTCTTCCACTTCATCAAACTCCGCCGCCAGATCGTTCAGGAATTGATGCGAAGTCATGGGCGCGGAACCCGACGCCGATTCGGGCTCCGCAGGAACCAGTTCGAATTCTTCCGCGCCGGATGCCTCTGTGACCGGAACAGGCTGAGCCTCGGGTGGAGTCTCTTCGGCGGCGGGCGCTGCTTCTGCTGCGGGCTCGGCAGCGACATTCGGCGCAGCTTCCTGCGGCGGCGCATGTTCGGATGGTGTTTCGGCCGCCTGAACTTCGGCGGACGGCGCTTCCGCGTGCGGTTCGGATTCGGCGTGAACGCTCTCGTCCTCTGCCTGAAGCGTGGCTGCGTTGCCACCGTTGTCGTGGCTGAGCGATTCCCATTCAGCGGAAAGATCGACTTCGTCATCGTTCAACGAATGTCTCGAACGAGCCTCGACCGATTCAGGATCGATGACCGTGACGACAAATTCCTCGGGAGCCGGCGGCTCCTGCACCATCATTTCCGCGGGCGAAGCCGAGGCGCTGAGTGGAGGCGGAATGCCAGGACCGGCGCCCCGTTCAAAGCCTTCGGCTCCCTGATATCGTTTGCGCAGCTCGGCGAAGCGCTCGGCGCTCGGTTTGTCGCCGCGCTGAGAGTGAATCTGCTCAAGCTGGGCGGCGATCACGGCGGTGCGCGCATCGTCGCCGGAGCCGAGAGCCAGATCCAGAAGGCGTTCGAGAGCGGGCGTACAGCGAGGCGCGCGCTTCAGAACGCTTTCGAGCAAATTGGTGGCTTTCGACGCGAGGCCGTAGCTCGCGAACAAATCGACATCGGTCAACGCCTGGGCAATGTAACGCTGCGTGTCCTCATCGAGCGGCTGCTCTTCGTACACAGGAGCGGATTCTTGCGTGGCCGGAGTGCCGGATGAAAGCGCAGCGCCGGCGTTCGCTCCATGCGCTCCGGCGTCCGCGGATGCAACGGACTTTCCCGCAGGCGCCTCTTCGAGGTCTTCAACCGGCACACCCGAAATTCTCGCTCGAACTTCTCTCAAGCGCGCGGAGACTCGCTCATCGTCCGGCTTGCGTTCGGTAAGCTCGCGGAGAAGAGTCTGGGCGCGGTCGAGTTGACCAGCGTCGACGCAGGCTTGCGCCAAATCGCTCAGAGCGTCAGGCAGGCGGAAGGAATTGCTGGTATCGCGACAGAAGCCGACGAGCTCTTCGAGCGGAGGGAGTTCGTCCGGAAGAAGCTGCGTGATCGAGGTGAGCGTCTCGAGATATTGATCCTGTTCGCCGTTTTCGATCATGGCATCGCGAATGCTGGTGAGCAGGGTAAACGCGTCGGCCGGCTGGGAAGCATCGACGAGAGCGGCCGCCACACGGAGCGGCAGGCGGAAAAATCGTTTGTCACGCTCAAAGACGCGCTGAGCGAGCGATTTGGCTTCCGCGAAATCTTCCGACTGGAGCAGCAGACTGAGGATCTGGTTGGTGGTCTCGCCGCCGGCTTCGGCGTCCGAAAGAGACTGGAGCAGCTTGACGCCCTGTGCCGCGCCTCCCGCAGCGCCGAGCGCCTGCGCTTTCAAAGTGAGCGCGCCGGTGTTGCCGGGCTCGACTTCGAGCGCGCGTTCGGTGAGCTTCTGCGCCTCGACGAAATCGCCGCGCTCCGTCAGGCGCTGGGCGCAATTCAGATACAGCTTCGCCGCTTCCGACTTCTGCCCCATGACGTTGTGGAGCTCGGCAAGACGCATCTGAACGCGCAGATTTTCCGGCTCGACCTCGAGAAGGCGGCGCAGAATATCCACGGCACGCTGCGCGCGATTGCTTTTGAGGTAGCTTTCGGCGATCTGAAGGAAAAGAGGCCGCGCCTCGCTGAGGACTCCCTGTTGAACATAGAGATCCGCGAGACGTTCCAGAGGATCGAGTTCATTCGGCGCAAGCTTGGCGATCTTTTTATAAATCGCGATGGCTTTGCTGTTGAAGCCGTCATTCAGATAAACCGTGGCCAGCCGCTCGAAATGCTGGGTGGCCTGGTGAAGATCGCCCTGGCGCACGAAGAGATCCCCGAGGGTCATCAGAGTGACCTGATCCTTCGGATCCATGCGCAGGATCTGCTGGTATTCGCGAATGGCGTCGGAGACGCGTCCCTGGTTCAGGGATTTCAGCGCCGATTCCAACGCTTTGCTTTTATTGAACGCCATCGTCGTTCAGTCGAGTGCCCGACCCGGGCGCTCGCCGGAAGGCCCGAAGAGGCGACGGACGCGGGGATGTGTCCGTTGGCCACGGCGCGCGAGCGAAAATCGGAAACTCATTCACGGTAGCACACGCGAAAAACGAGGGTCAACGCAACGCGAAGGTACCTGTACGGAACACGATAATAGCCGCAAAGGGGCAGGTGGCGGGCAACTGGCCCGGCGAGGGGGCGCTAGCCGGGGAATTCGCGGGTACCGGCACCAGGCTGGCCCGATTCCATCGCGAAATCGGCAGCCGCTTCGAGTTCGTCAAGAGGCAGCGATTCCTGCGTGGCTCTGGCGGCCCAGCACTTCGCATCGCGGACGGGCGCGTAGGAAAAACGGTGATGCGGCGTCGGACCGTGATTCTCAAGGGCCTCAAGATGCTGCGGCGTAGCGTAGCCCTTATGGGAGGCGAGACCGTACTGCGGATAAACCTTGTCCCATTCTTCCATCAGGCGGTCGCGCTCAACTTTGGCGAGAATTGAAGCGGCGGCGATTGAAACCGAGCGGGCATCGCCATGGATCAAGGATCGCTGCTCACAGGATACGTCGATGACCATCGCGTCGATCAGAAGGTAGTCGGGCGGAAGCGCGAGCGCTTCGAAAGCGGCGGTCATGGCCTGGCGACTGGCCTGATAAATGTTCCAGGCGTCGATTCGCGAGGCATCCACTTCGGCGACGGCCCAGGCGAGCGCATGCTGGCGGATGCGCGGCGCGAGTTCTTCGCGATATTCGGGAGCAAGTTTTTTCGAATCGTCGAGGCCGACGATTCTGCGACGGGGATTGAGAATTACGGCTGCTGCCACGACGGGGCCGAAGAGAGAGCCGCGCCCTGCTTCGTCGATTCCTGCGATTCGTTGCCAGCCGCGTTGTCGTGCGAGGCGTTCGTAGCGCGTGCAGCAGAGCCGTTGCATCGGGCCGAATTCTATCACACGACTCGAGATGATGCGGCGGACGATTGATGATGTGCTGCGAAATAATTTTTCGCCAGTGGCGCGGCATGCGCAAGCTGCCTTGCGCCGCCGCAAGCGGGGCGCAGACTCGAGAACAGCCGGATTTACAGCGCTGCCGCGAGCGGCAGGGAGCGCGGGATGTAACCAGCAGGGAAAACGGCATTTGACTTCCGCGGCGATGCGCTGACAATAAAATTCATGGCCTCCCCGGCAATTGAGATCAGCGGCCTGACGAAGGACTATGCATCGGGCTTCTGGCGCAAGAAATGGCGGCGCGCGCTCGATGGCTTGAGCTTCGACGTGCGCGACGGCGAAGTGTTTGGTTTTCTCGGGCCGAACGGCGCGGGAAAAACGACTACGATCAAGCTGCTGCTGAGCCTGATTTTCCCCACGTCCGGCACGGCGCGGATTCGCGGGCGCTCGATTGACGACGTGGAAATGCATCGGGAAGTCGGCTTTCTGCCCGAGCAGCCATATTTCTACGATTATCTGACCGCGCGTGAATTTCTGGATTACGCCGCGCGATTCTTCGGCTTCGACGCCGCAGAACGGCGGGAACGCGTGGAGCGATTTCTGGGCCGCGTGGGGCTGGCAGGGGCCGCCGACGTTCAACTGAGAAAATTTTCAAAGGGCATGCTGCAGCGCGTGGGAATCGCGCAAGCGATTCTGCACGATCCGCCGGTGATTATTCTCGACGAGCCGACATCGGGGCTCGATCCAGTCGGGCGGCGCGAAGTGCGCGACATTATCCTCGAACTGAAACGCCAGGGCCGGACGGTTTTCTTCTCGACCCACATTCTTCCCGATGCCGAAGTGCTATGCGATCGCGTGGCGGTGCTGCTGGGCGGAAAGCTGCAGGGAGTGGGCACGCCGCGCGAAATCATGGCGATTGAAGTTCAAGGAATGGAAATTCACTTCGAATTGCCGCAAGGAGGCGCGTTGAGCGGGCGTCTGGCGAACCGCGCCACGCCCTCGGGCTCGAATTACCGGCTGGAAGTTCCGGAAGCGCAGCTCTACGAGGCAATCGAGGAGCTTCGCTGCGCAGGCGCGCGAATTCTATCGGTCGCGCAATTGAAGCCGACGCTCGAAGATTATTTCTTCCGGCTCGTCGGACAAGAGAAAGGCCCGGCGTACGCGATGGAGGCGAGCGTGAAATGAGCCGTGCGCCTTTTGTCGTCGCCCTCAATACGTTCCGCGAATCGGTGCGCGACCGCGTTCTCTACAATTTGATATTTTTCGCGCTGCTGATGATTGCCGCGGCCGTGGTCGTCGGAAAGATTTCGATCGGCATCGAACACGAGGTGATCATCAATCTCGGGCTGACGGCGATTTCGTTCTTCGGCCTGGCGATGGCGATTTTTATCGGCGTGGGGCTGGTCTACAAGGAAATCGAGAAGCGCACGCTCTATAGCCTGCTGGCCAAACCCGTGCGGCGATGGGAGTTTCTGGCGGGCAAATATCTCGGCTTGCTTCTGACTCTCACAATCAATACGGCGCTCATGTCCGCCGGAGTGTTTGCAGCGCTGCTCTACGTGAATCACAAATTCGTTCGCAGCGACGCGCACATTCTCGTCGCCGTGTATTTTATTCTGCTGGAACTGGCGCTGGCGACAGTGATTGCGCTTTTCTTTTCGTGCTTCTCGACGCCGATGCTCTCGACGCTCTTCACGCTCGGGTTTTTCATCGCCGGCACATTCGCCTCGGACATTCGCGGCGTGGGAGAGCTGACGGGAAGCGTTGGCGTCAAGGCGGCAGCATCTGCGATCTATTACCTGCTTCCCAATTTCGCAAATCTCAACGTGATCGCCGCCGTGGCGCATGGCGATGCGATTCCGAGATCGTTGATTGCGCTGAATACGGCGTACGCAGCGGTTTACAGTGTCGCGGTGCTGCTGGCGGCCTCGGCAATTTTTTCGAGCCGGAACCTGAAATGACGGCGACAGCGCGCAGAATCCAGATTCGCATCGCGGCAACGGCGATTCCGCTGCTGCTGCTCACGCTTGTGCCGCTGCAACAGCGGATTGAGGTGCGAACGAATTTTCTTCAAGACGAAACGCGCGACACCCTCTACGCCACGGGCGCGATGCTGAAGAAGCTGAGCCTGGGCTACGATTCGCTCCTCGCCGACATCTACTGGACGCGAACGGTGCAGTATTACGGCAGGCGAGTGGGCCATCCGGACGCGAACTACGATCTGCTCGCGCCGCTGCTCGACATCACGACGACGCTCGATCCCCGGCTGGTGGTCGCCTACCGTTTCGGCGGGACATTTCTGGCGGAGGGCCCGCCGATCGGCGCGGACCGGCCCGATCTCGGCGCAAAACTTCTGCTGCGCGGGATTGCGGCAAACCCGGATCACTGGCAGCTATATTCCGATCTCGGAACGATCTACTACTGGCATATGAAGAATTACAAGGCCGCGGCCCAGGCGTTCTGGCGAGGCGGAGATGCGCCGGGCGCGCCGCCGTGGATGAAGTCATTCGCAGCGCATGTAACCGAACAAGGCGTTTCGCGAGACGATTCACGATTCATGTGGTCGGAGGTTTACCAGTCAACGACGGACGCGCGGCTACGCCACAACGCACTGGGCCACCTGAAAGTTCTGCAGGCCCAGGACGAAATGGACGCGCTCACTCGGATTGTGGCGAATTACCGGAAGCAGTACGGACGCGTCCCCGCCTCGCCTGTGGATTTGGTTTCCGCGGGAATGATGGTCGGCGTTGCCAAGGACCCCGAAGGATTCGCGTACCGAATCGAGCCTGACGGAAAGGCCGGCCTCGATCCGGCCAGCCCGATGAATGAGATGTTCGAAACCCTCGCTCAAAAATAACTTCCGAAAAAATTGGGGAAATCGCGGAATCAGCGCCGAGCGCGCGATTCCTGCAGCCGGCGAAGCATGCGAATCTGGCCGGCATGATAGACGTCGTGATATGCGACGCCGAAAATCATCCGTAAATGCTTTTGAAGTTCACGCGGACTCAACTCAACGATGGCGGCGACCATTTTGCGATGTTCGTCGTCGAGGAGTTGCTTGCAGCGGAGCCACTCGGCGTCGTTGTGCACCTTGGGCATGGCGAACCAGTTGCTCCCCTGCAGTCCGAACGTTCCGCGGGCGCCTTTGAGCACATGCCGGCGCACCGCATATTTCCAATAAGCGGAATGGAGTGTCAGCTCCCAAATATTGTGGCGCCCGGGGCCGGGACGCCAGGCCGCCGCGCGGGCGGAGACGCCGCGAATGGATTGGCGGAGGTTGGGGCCGTGCCACGTTTTCTTTTCGTAGGCTTCGCTCAGGAGCTGAAGCAGAAGAGCAAGCTGATTTGCCCGCGAGCGAGAGGGCATCGCGATTCCTCCTAAATCGAGCGAGAAAATACTGCGGAACGAACCGCGCTATTCATAGCGCAGGGCTTCGACCGGATCAAGCCTGGCCGCTTTCACCGCCGGCCAGACGCCAAAAATCAGGCCGATGCTGACCGAAACGGCCAATCCCGCGACAATTGACCACGGCGTGACGATCGCGTTGATTTTGGTAAGCAGCGGGATCAACAGCACCCCGCCTCCGCCAAAAAGAATTCCGATCAGCCCGCCGAGCCCTGTCAGCGTCATGGCCTCGAAAAGAAATTGCCAGATGATATCGGCGCTGCGCGCGCCAATCGCTTTGCGCACGCCGATTTCACGCGTCCGCTCGGTGACGGAAACAAGCATGATATTCATCACGCCGACGCCGCCAATCAGCAGCCCGATCGAGCTGAGAACCACGACCACGATCACCGTGCCTTTGATTATGTCGTTGAACTGCTGCGCCGTTTCGCGATTGGTCTGAATGAAGAAATCGTCGTGCTTCTCGTAGGGCACGTTGCGGCGGCGGCGCAAGACATCGCGCACCTGGTCCACCGCCGCATCCACTTTTCCGGGATAGGCCAGAAAGCGAATGAAGATCTCATACGCGGCCGGATAGAGCTTGCGAAACGTGTAGTACGGCAGAACTACGCGGCGATCTTCGTCGTCCATGCCGAACATTCCGGGAGGCTTTTCGAGGACGCCGATCACGCGAAATTCGGAGCCGTCGACGACGATGGTCTTGCCCACCGCATCGTTCACGTCGCCGTAGAGCGCGGTCGCGACGTTTTCGCCGATGTCGGCCACATTCTCGCGATGTTCGTTCTCGATATCCGTGAAAAAGCGGCCGGTGCGCATTTCGGCGTTCGAATAAACCTCAAGAAATGCCGGAAAGGTTCCGCGAAATTCGACGCCCTGCACTTCGTTGTTCTGATAGCGAACGCTGTGCGTGAGTTCCCACTGGAAAATGGAAATGGCGACCTGCTTCACGGCCGGGCAGGCCGGCAGAATCGATTCGCCGTCCTCGAGCGTGAGCGGCTTGCGCTCGCGCTCTTCCTTCGGCCGGCGCCCGTTCTGACCGATGCCTTCGGAAAATCGCTGGACCCATGCCGTGTCGATGCCCTCAGACGTAATTTCTTTCTGAATGCTGTCCTGAAAGCCCGCGACCAGCCCGACGACGAGAATAATGAGGCCGACGCCGATCATCACGCCCATGACGGCGAGCACGCTGCGCAGTTTGTGCGTGCGCAGGGTGTCGAAGGCGAGCGCCAGATTTTCGCGATAGTCCTGTTTCACGGAAGCTTCCTAAGTCTCCGAACGCAAAGCTTCGATTGGATCAAGCCGCGCCGCGCGCATAGCCGGATAAATGCCGAAGAACAAACCAACGACAGTGGATAGCGTGAGCGCTACGGCGATTGTGAAAAAAGGCGTCGAAATCGGCAGCGACGTCGTCGAACGAACCAGCAAAGTGATGCTGAGCGCGAGAGCCACGCCGATAAAACCGCCGGTGGCCGCGAGCATCGACGACTCCACCAAAAACTGCATCAGGATGTGAACGCGCCTGGCGCCCAGCGATTTTCGCAGACCGATTTCCCGCGTCCGTTCGGTCACGCTGGCCAGCATGATGTTCATGATCACGATGCCGCCCACCACCAGAAACACAGAAGTGATCCAGATGGCGATGGCGAAGGCGTTGCCGGTGATCCGATTCCACAGGCCGGTGATCGAATCCGGCGAGATGATGGCGAAATTATCTTCGGAGTTATAGGGGACGTGGCGCCGCGCGCGAAGAATAATTCGAGCTTCATCTTCCGATGCGGGCATCAGGTCCGGACTGGGCGCTTGAACGAAAATCGTCACAGTATCCAGGGGCGCCAGCCAGCCTTTCCGGTAGGTGCTGAGCGGCATCATGATGTAATTGTCGAGCGATTGACCGAGAACGGTTCCTCGCGGAGTGGCGATGCCGACCACTTCATATTGCTCCGCGCCCGCGCGCACGAATTTTCCGATCGCGTCGGTGCCTGCGAAAAACTGGTTCGCCACATCCACGCCGATGACGCAAACCGGCGAGTGATGCTCCTCATCCACGTCGGTAAGCAGCCGGCCGGTATAAACTCCAACGTCGCGGATTTCGGCGTAATCGGGTGTCGCGCCGAGGATGGTCACGTTTTCGCGCAGCTCGTTTCCGCTTCGAACATCGGCAACCGACTGCATCAATCCCGCAATGTTGGTCGCGAGCGTCATTCCATCGCGCAGCGCGTCGATATCAGTCGCATCGAACACCGGCCGCTTGCGCGCTTTCGTCCATTGCTCGAGGTTGGTGACGATGCCGATGCGGTCGACGATGAAAGCATTGGCGCCGAGATTTGCCACCTTGGTCGCGACGTAGAGATTCAGCCCGTTCAAAACGGACATCACGGCCACCAGCGTGGCAACCGCAAGAATGACGCCGAGTAGAGTCAGCGAACTGCGCAGTTTGTGGGCGCGAAGGGTATCGAGCGCCAGAACAATGGTTTCCCGGAGCGCGACGCTGGCTTCGCGCGCAGTCGTCCTGACTTGCGAGGTCGTCCTGACTTCCGAGGTTGTCCTGATTTCGGTGCTCGGCATGGCCATTCGTATTATAGACGGCGCAGCCTGCTGAAAGGCGTGCCGCGCTGCGTCTCGCGTCGGCGGGGTTGATGCCACCCACTCCACTCTCTAAGTCCAAGCCGCGCAGTACATTGCAAGCGCGCCATCTTCGCAGGATTGCGATCCGTTCTGCCCTCCGGCGTGCTCCAGCCGGATACAATGATTCTGCAACCGGGATTCTAGCGTTGGAATCCGAGTAAAATGAACATCGGGTCGGACGAATGATCTCTCTGCGGAGCTGGACGGTGACGATTTTCGGTCTTGCGCTGGTGTGCGTCGCCGGTGCGCCGGGCACGCTCGCGCCAGCTGCGACGGCGCAGGCCAGCGCAACCCGTCAGGCCAATCCAACAGCGCAGGCCGCCGGAGCGCCGCAAACCCCTCCGCCCACCGAGGCGGAATTACAGGCACTGGGCGATCGCATCATCGCGGCGGTTCATAAGAACGACGCTGCCCTCGACGAATATGAACGAGTGGAGCGGCACACGATCACGTCCGGCGCCGAACGGCGCGTCACGGAAGACAAAACCTACCGGATCGTCCCGACCGGAACGGGCGTGCTGCATTTGCTGATCAAAGATGGCGGAAAACCTGTCGACGCTGAGACATACCGCAAGCAACTGAACGACTGGAAACAGGTTTTGGAAATCGCCAACAATCCGAAAGATCCGCGCGAGCAGGCTGTCTATGCAAAGTGGAAGAGGAAAATGAAGGAACGCAGCGATTTGGTGGACGCCGCGCGGAAGGCCTTCACCGCGACGTGGGGCGGACGGGAGACGCAGAACGGCCGCATGACAGACGTTCTCATTCTCGAACCCAATCCCAGCTTCGAGCCCCACACGATTTCAGAGACTGTACTGACTCACGCACGCGTGAAAATCTGGGTGGACGACGCTTCAGGAAATATTGTGCACGGTGAAGCCGAGATCATGCGCGATGTGTACTTCGGCGGTGGAATACTCGGAAAACTTTACCGCGGAGCGCGATTCTCGCTCGACAATACAGAAGTAGACCGTGGCATCTGGGCGCCAGCGCGCATTCAGTACAACATCTCCGGACGAAAATTTCTTTTTCTATTCGAGACTCAAGAGGTCACGGAGACATCGAAGTACCGTCGCATAGGACCGCCCTCGCAGGCGCTTGCGCTGGTGACGAATGAACTGGCGCACGGAGCCGTGGTCGACCCGTGAAGCGGATCCAGTGACAGCCGCCGGGCGAATCGCTCGCGCGCTGCCGCTGATTCCGAAAGAACCTGCAAACCTTCACGGTGTTTGATCAAGGAGGCCCGATGCGCACCTTCCTCATGATGGCCCTCTCGGCACTTCTCGGATCTGTCGCTCGCCGCTCCAGTACGTGCGCAAAACCAGCAGTCCTCGAGTGCTCCTGCTCCCGCTGCTGCGCCGTCGTCGAATTCGACCGCCCCTTCGACATCTGCCTCGGCTCCCGCGTCCATCCCTGATACGCCGGATGCGCCCGCCAAACCGGCTCCGAAAAAAGTGTGGACGAACGACGATTTCGGTCCCAACGCAGCGAATTCGGCCAAGAAACCAAAGCCGGCAAAACCCGAAGCCAAGGCCGTGAAGGGCAAGAACGCGGCGTCGTACCGCGCACAAATCCAAAAATTGAACTCACAGATCGCCGATCTCGACAAGCAGATCGCCACGTATCAGGCCGCACTGAACGGCGAACCTTCAGCTAATGCGGCTCTGCAGCAATACCACATGCGCGCCGCGGACTGGCGGGCGGAGATTGAAAAGCTGACGCAGCAAAAGCAGGATCTGTACGCAAAGATCACCGCTGTCGAAGATCAGGCGCGGCACGATGGTATCGAGCCCGGCGAGTTGCGCTGACTCGCGAAATTGCGCGAATCAAGTGGCGACCAGGTTTGCGCCCTCCGATTCATAATCAATCCGCAGAAGCCAATCGAAGTGGAATTTTTCCGCCGCGAGCCAGCGTTCCAATTCATCGCGGTTGGCGGCATCAAACTCGACGAGCATTTTGCCGTCCTGCAGGCAGAGGAGCACGCGGCGCGCGCGGACCGCGGTCGCTGCGCCCAGTTGCGCGGTCAACGCCTCGGCGCCCTGCCGCGTGAGGCAGGCGATGGCGTGTTGGGATAGATAGCGGGGCATTTTTTCTGCGGCTCCCCCTCGAAAATGGCATTCTCGACCGGAAAAGTATCGGATACACTGCCTCGGGAGAAAAAGCAAATGGCGGAAACGCGCACAGCGCACCCGTATTTCCTGTACGACGCAATTCAAGCACAGCCCGATTTGATCGAACAGGTTTTCGGAAAGCAGCGGGCGGCCATCGAGCAAGCGGCGGCCGCTTCAACGGGCCGAAAACGATTCGTGTTCCTTGGAATCGGAACTTCGCTCAACGCTGCGAGCATTTCCGAGCGATGGATGCGATTTCACTCGGGCGGACGAGCACTGGCTCGCGCAGAGGAGTCGTTTGAATTTGCGCTCTATCCGCTGGCGCTCGGCGCCGAAGACGTTGCGATCGTCATCACGCACACCGGCACGACGTCGAAATCGGTTGATGCGCTTCGCACCGCGCGCGAGGCTGGAGCGCTGACGATTGCGGTCACAGGGCAGAAATCCGGCGACGGAATTCAGGGCGCGGATTTCCATCTCGAGACCTGCGAGCAGGAAGTCGCGTTCGCCTATACCAAGAGCTACACCACCGCGCTCGCGGCGCTCGCGAAATACGTTCTGGCCATTCTCGCAGAGCGCAATCTCTTGAAAGATGCCGCCGGGGCGGACGCTGCGCTTGAAAAAGTGCCGTCATTGATGCGCCAGGCGCTCCGCACCGAACTCAAGATCCGCGAAATCGCGAAACAAGTCGCGGCGAAAGACCGGATCGTGTTCTTTGGCTCAGGAACGTGCTGGGCTACCGCGAACGAAGCCGCGCTCAAAATCAAGGAGACGAGCTACATCGCCGCCGAAGGCTTCGAAACCGAAGAAATCTTGCACGGCCCGTTTTCGGAGATCGATTCGCGCGGCGTCATGGTGACCATGCTTACGGGCGAGCCGGGTGACGACCGCGCCCGAACGGTGCTTCGCGCCGGCGGAGAACTTGGAATGCTGCGCGTGGCGATCACCGTGCCGGAAGCCAACCGCGACATCGCCGCCGAGCACGTCATCGTCCTGCCGGCTACGCCGCCGTGGCTCGCGCCGTTTATTCATCTGGTGCCGCTGCAACTGCTGACGTATTACATTGCGCTTGCTCGCGGCTTCAATCCCGACACCGGCCGCCAGGATCAGGAAGCGCACGCCCGCGCTCACAAAGTTTACAAGCTGTAGCGGCGCGCGCGGACATCCCGTAGGAATCGCTCCAGGCGGGAATCCCCCGAACAAAATCTGCTACTGAAGCTTTGCGTATTCGGCTTTGGCTTGCTTGAGGGCGGGAAGATCCGGATCGGCATCTTTCCACAAGGCGAGGAAATCCTAGTATGCGGCGCGGGCTTTCGATTTGAATGCTTGAGCCTGATCGCCGGTCGAGCTCGCCGCGGATGCCGTGTAGGCGCGAGCCAGGCCCAAGCGCGCCAGCGGGATGAAGCCTGCCCGTATGGTCCCGCAGACGGGCTAACCGATACGCGGCAAGGGACTGGCGGCGGCGACGCACCGCGCTAGAATTGTGATGGTTCCCGGAGGTACTTGGTTGAAGTGCTTGGCATCCGTCTGCCTTGCAGTGGTGATTCTCGCATTGGCAGCTCCGGCGATTTCTCACGACACTACCGGCACGATCGAAGGCGTAGTGGTGGGCCTCGATCAGAAACCGGTTCCGAATTCGCGAGTCTCCATCCAGGAGTCCGGAAATGGCGAACATCCGCACGTCACGCTGACCGACGCCAATGGAAAATTCTCGTTTGAGCGATTCAATCCGGGAGCCTACGACCTCCGTGCGTATTACCTGGGCGTGTGGTCACCCTGGGAGAAAAACGTTCACCTGCAATCGGGGAAGACCGCTACGGTTACCTTGAGGCTTCCGGCAAGTCCTTCAAAGGACGCCCCTGTCCCGCCCGGTTCTGCAAACCACGATAATCAAAAGCCTTAGACCGGCCGAAAGCAAGCAGTCCCTAAGCGGTACCGGAACCCGGGTACGGCCACAATGAACCATTCCGTCCATTCCTCCATACCGATCGAATTTCTACGATGTCGGTGCGGGTTGGGGGCTGCGTTGCGGGGACGACGGCTTCCAAAAGGAGCCGGGGCACGCTTCCAACCCGCCCAAGCCCACCCTGTCGGCGTACCCCTCCTGACCCCCCGCTGACAGAGTGGGCCCTTGGTTTCCCTCCCTGTTTTCCGAAGTAATTCCGCCAGACCATCACGATCTCGCGCGTCGCGATTCCCGTGCGATAGCTTTACGGCAGCGTAAATGCATTACTGAGGCTGCGGCGAGCATCGAAGTGTATGGAAATGCGGCTCAAACCTAACGCGAGCGGGCAAGGACGAGGCGGAATTCGCCGACACATGGCGCCTGTTGCCTCCATGCTGTTGATTGTCACCTTTCTCGCGCGGCCCGAAATTGCCGGCGCCACTCAATTGAAGGCAGAAACTCTCGACGCATTCGACCGTTACGTTCAGCGCTCAGAAAACGCGATCAGCGCCTCCGACGCCGGCGGGGCGCCCTTCCTCTGGATTGATCGGCTGCCCGCGGATCGCCGCGCTGCGGCATTGAGGCAATTACGGAGCGGAGAAGTGGTGATTGAGCCGCTCGAAACACTTTCGGACGGCAAGGTCGTTTCCGTCCCCGCTGGAATGATCCACGACTGGATTGGAACAGTGTTCATTCCCGGCGTGACGCTCCGCCAGACGCTGGCATTCGAGGAAAATTACGATCAGCATCAGGCGATCTTCCAGCCGGACGTCATGCGCTCGAAAATCCTGAGCCACAACGGAAACGATTTCGTCATCTACTACCGCCTGCGCAAACAGAAAATCATCACCTCGGTTCTCGACACCGACCACGCCGTGCATTATCAATTGCTCGACGCCGCACGCGCCGTGAGCCAGTCGCGGGCGACGCGCATCCAGGAAGTCCAAAATGCCGGGACAGCGAACGAAAAACTCCGGCCCGCGGGAGATGACGATGGCTTTCTTTGGCGCATGCAGACGTACTGGCGATTTCAGGAAAAAGATGGCGGAACGTATGTGGAGTGCCGCTCCATTTCTCTCACGCGCGATATTCCCGAAGGGCTTGGCTGGCTGGTAGGTCCGTTCGTGAAAAGCATCCCGCACGAATCGCTCACGTTCACGCTCGGCAAGACGCGCAGCGCCCTCCTGCAACGTCCCGCGGCGCAATCGTAGTTCCGCGAGCGCGCTGCGTTCCGGAAAAATTTAGTAGGTCGTCGGGATGAGGAAAACGTCGCCCAGGCCGGTGGAATAGTTTGAAACGAGATTGGTCGCAGGAGAAAGAATCGCCACAGTGTGGCCGTCGCCGCTGATCGCAGGATGAAGAGAGACGTTATTCGCAAGCGTGCCGTTCTGCGATACGCTCAGGAGAACCGTGCCCGGGACGCACGTGGGAGTAACCGTCGAGCCCAGGCAGGTATTCCTCACGTACACGTTCTCGAATCCATTTGTGTCGTTCGACGTCAGATTCGAGGCCACCGACGCAAACGCGATGAATCCCGCCTCTCCCGCGCTCGAAGCTGACGAATTGAGGCTCGGTGTTTCGCTCAGAGCGTTGCCGGGCGTTACGTTGTCGTTAGCGATCGAAACGAGCGTCGTCGCCGCCGTGCATCCGGAGACGAGTGTGCCGCAGGTGTCACGGAGGTAAATCTGCTGGACGCCGCTCGAAGCCGCCAGCACCAGATTCGTAGCCGAAGAAGCAAAGGCGACGTAGCGCCCGTCCGATGTGATCGAAGATTCCGAACTCGCGGCGTTCGCCGGAGTCACACCGTCATTCGAAGTAACCAGCACGAGCACAGGCGCGCAGTTGAGAACGCCGGTGATGCACGTTGTCGTCCGGTAGATCTGCGTGAATGACGGAACCACGCCATTAATCAAATTCGTGGCCGCCGTCGTGTAGGCGACATACAGCCCGCCAGTGGCCGTTTGCGGCGACGAGGCCGGAGCGTTTGCCGGCGTTATGCCATCGGGCGAGGAGATGAGTTCGGTCGTCGGCGTGCACGACGTCGTCACTCCGAGGCACGTGTCGCGCAGATAGACCTGCGCGAATCCGTTCGAATTCAAGCCCGGGATCAAATTCGTCGCCGTGGAGACAAATGAGACGTAGCGGCCATCGGAGCTGATCGAGGGCTGCGTCGCATCCGCGTTCGCAGGATTCACTCCATCGGCGGCAACGGAAACCAGCTCGGTAAACGCGGTTGTGCAGCTGGTGGCCGTCGTGCCGAGGCACGCGCTGTGCAGGAAAATCTGCCGGGTCGTTCCGTTCAGATTCGGGTAATTCGGATCGAGGTTGGTCGCATGCGACGAGAAGGCGATATATGAGCCCGAGCTGTTCATCGACGGCTCGAGGCTGTCCGAATTGCCCTGGGACCCCGGCGCGTTGCTGCCACTCGACCCCGAGATGCTGGCGAGTTGCGTCGAGGGAACGCAGGTCGACTGCGCAAAGCAGGTGTCATGGATGAAGACGTCGGGGTTTCCGTTCGTGTCGTTGATGATCAGATTGCTCGCCGCCGAGGCGAATGCGACGTAGCGCCCGGCCGAACTGATTGACGGACCAGAAAGCGCCAGATTGCCCACCCCGGTGTTCGGGCCGAGGCCGAGGTAACTATAGTCAACCAGTTCGGGCAAGCCGGTATATCCCGGACGGCTGGTCGTTGGAACGATTCCGTTCACTCCGAAGATGGCGGCAACGGACGCGCCGCCGCCCGGCTCCGGATTTACCGCGGTGATCTGCGCTTCTTGCGCGGAAAATAGATCGGTGGTCGTTAGATTGACGGTCACCGAAGTGCTCGAGACGTAGCTCGTCACCCGTGGATTTCCGTCGAACTCTACAACCGTCGCCGGCGTCATTCCCGTGCCGGTTAATGTCACAGCCTGCGAATCACCGCCGGCGACCGCGGCTGTTGGCGAGAGCGTGGCGATCTGCGGCAGGGCATAGGTAACTGTCAAAGGTAGAGTCTGCGATAGCCCGCCGCCAGGCGCTGGATTCAGAACGCCAACCGTAAGAACTCCGGCGGTGATGAGATCGGTCGCGGGAATTTGCGTTACCAGATCCTGGCTATCAAGAAATTCGGCTTGCTGGTTGGCTCCGTTGATGCTCACTTCGGATTGCGGTTCAAAATTGTTTCCGATGAGGCGTATATCGAAAGTAGCTCCGCCCGCGAGCCCGGCGGATGGCGAAAGGGATGTAAGCGACGGGACAGCGCTTGTAATCGGATTGATCGTAAACGTCAATTCGAGCGAAGTTCCACCACCCGGCGCGGGAGTTTGCACGTCAATGAACACGGTGCCCGGATTCTGAATGAATCCCGACGGAATCTGCGCCTGCACCTGGGCGCTGGTAAGAAAAATCGTGGAGACCGCGCTGCCGTTCCAGTAGATGAGTGATTGCGGCGCGAGGCCAGTCCCGTTCACCGTGAGTGTAAAAGCCGGCTGCCCGGCATTGATGTTCGTGGGCGAGAGAGAGGTGATGCTGGGTGAGGGATTATTGACGATACCGCCGCACGACGGCAGCAAAACCGCTGCCAGCAGCAATAAACCGAGCGAAATTGTTGCCTTCCCTCTCAAATCTCTGACTCCTGGGGCGCAGTGCCCGCATCTGGCAGCCTCACGGGTGGGTCCGAGAGCCCGATGAACTGGAAAGACTACTAAAGATGGCGGCTGGGGGCAATCGGATGCCTGGATAATTCCGCTCCGATAGGCCGAACTTGAATCGGCAGCTCAGATCCGCAACCGGGATCAGCCTGCGTCGCTTATTTCAAATAAGAGCGAACGATCTCAACCAGGTCTTCGGCCGCTTCTTCGGAGGATTTGTTGTTGCGGGGCATGTGATTCCGGATGTGATCTTCCATCAACTCCGCCATCAAGCTGTTGATGGCTCCCCGAGCCGCGGCCAGCCGCTGAAGCACGTCGGCGCAAGGTTCATCGCCGTTGAGGGCCCGCTCGACGGCCTCGAGCTGTCCGACAATCTTCTTGGTTCGATTCAGTAGACCGAGTTTTTCGCGGGTCGTGTGCGACATGGCTTGACTACCCTATGGGGGTATGGTATCAAGGGTCGTGCTGACTTTTCCATCGCCCGGCCTAATTCCGCTCGCGATGGTCGAGAATAGCACAAGATTAGACAACACCCGATTACCGCGGAGCGGCATTCGAGTGCGGCAGGAAAATCGAGCATCGCGCTGCGTGCCGTGCGTTTCCGCATTTAATGTTTCTTAACAATGCGGGAACCGGCTGCGTGATTTAATTTGGCGTCGCTCAATTTAATCCGACGAACAGGCGGATTGGCGAATTCGATGCGCGGCTTTGGCCTTCAACGCGTCCTGCAGATTCTATGTCTCTTGGCTCTGTGCTTCACAGCGCAGGGTTTGGCCTCCGCTCAGGACAATCCGCCGGATAAACCCGCATCGCAGACGGATACACAGACGGCAGACCAGTCCGCGGACGAGGAGATGCTGACCGTTTTTCCTCATTCCGAGACCAGCCGATGGTGGATCTCAGGGCAGGGGAACGTCATTTTTCAATGGCATCCCACGTTCTACGCGAAATATAGCGGACCGAACAGCCTTACACCGGAGGCGCAGAGCAGCACGACGCACGTCCTGACGCTCTACACGGGTTATCAGGTTACTCAAACCACAGAAGTTTTCGCTGATATCGAGGATGCGACGGGCGGCGGAATCGGGAACGCTTTCGGGCTCGCAGGCTATACCGATTTGGACGCGGTGCGCACGGTCCAGGGCATTCCGCTCTCGAAAGACCCATATCTTGCGCGGTTGATGTTACGCCAGATCATTCCGCTCAGCAGTGAACGAATTGCGGCCGAGCGAGGACCGCTGGGATTGGCGACGTCGCTACCTGTGCGGCGGATCGAATTTCGCGTGGGCAAATTCGATCTTGTGGATTTTCTGGACACGAACTCCGCGGGCAGCGACACCCATCTGCAATTCATGAATTGGACGGTGGATAACAACGGCGTGTACGACTATGCGGCGAATACACGCGGCTACACGGACGCGGCGATGCTCGAATACGATGATCACGCCTGGACCGTGTTATTCGCCGAAGCGCTGATGCCGAAGATTGCGAACGGGATCAACCTCGACGCCGATATCGCTCGCGCTCGGTCCGAAAACCTCGAAATTGACTATAACAAGGGCTTCTTGCACGGTCGAAGCGGCGCGATACGCCTGCTGAGCTTTTTGAATCACGCCAATATGGGCAACTACCGGGAAGCGATCAACGAATTTCTCGATGGTGAAACTTCCACGCCAAACGTCATCGCGACGCGGCGCCAGGGACGCCACAAATACGGCTTTGGGCTGAATCTCGAACAGGATCTCACTTCCAAGTTCGGCGTTTTTCTGCGGCTGGGCTGGAGCGATGGGCACAATGAATCTTTCGCCTACACGGAAGTCGATCGCACGTCGGAGACGGGCCTGTATTTCAAGGGCGAATGGTGGCGGCGCAAATACGATCGCGCCGGTGCAGTCGTCACGATCAACGGCATTTCGGGAGATCACGCCCGCTATCTGGAGTACGGCGGCTTAGGATTTCTTCTTGGCGACGGCGGCTTGACCTACGGCGATGAAAAAATCTTTGAGACTTATTACACCGCGCACCTCTGGCGCGGATTCTTTGCCTCATTCGATCTTCAGCACATCAACGATCCCGGGTACAACCAGGTGCGCGGCCCGGTCTTGGTTCCTGCGCTTCGCGCGCACGTGGACTTCTAACCCTCTGCCTTCAAATTTTTTCGCGCGCCAATCGGCATTTCCTTTAGAGTGTCCGCGTAACAATGGCGGTGAATCATGTTTGAGCGCGATTTGCTGAAGGACCGGAACATTCTCATCACCGGGGGCGGAACGGGCCTCGGGCGATCGATGGCTCTGCGATTCGCGGAGCTTGGTGCAAATCTGTTTCTCGTCGCCAGGCGCGAGGACCCGCTCTCGCAGACGGTGAATGAGATTCGCGCCAAAGGCGTGAAAGCTGCGTACGCGACATGCGACGTCCGCGATTTCGCGGCCGTTGAAAGCGCAATCGCGGCTGCCGAAAAAGAGCTCGGAAGCGTGGACACGCTGGTGAACAATGCCGCCGGCAATTTTATCGCGCGCACCGAAAAGCTCTCGCCGAATGCGTTCAGTGCTGTCGTCGGCATCGTTCTGCAAGGAACGTTTCATTGCACCTTGGCCCTCGGGCGGCGTTGGATCGCCGCGAAGCAGCCGGGAAATATTCTGAACATCGTCGCAACGTATGCGGCGGTCGGTTCCGGCTCGGGTTTCGTTGTTCCGTCGGCATGCGCGAAAGCGGGCGTCCTGGCAATGACGCGGTCGCTGGCAGTCGAGTGGGCGCGCTACCGAATCCGCATGAACGCCATTGCGCCCGGACCTTTTCCGACGGAAGGCGCGTGGTCCCGGCTGTTGCCATCCAAAGAGCTTGAAGAGCGCGCGAAAAGTCACCACCCCATGAAGCGATTCGGGCGGCACGAAGAACTGGCGAACCTGGCGGCGTATCTCTTGAGCCCGCAAGCCGAATACGTGAATGGTGAATGCGTCGTGATTGATGGCGGCCTGTGGCTGCGCGGGGCCGGCGAATTCAATGACTTCCTCGAAATGCCGGACGCTGCCTGGGAAATGCTCGAGCAAGCCCGCAAGAAATAGTCCAGATTGAATTTCCAACGCCCGCGATTTGCACTCGCTGAGCCTGGATTCCGATTCAGTGGTTGTAATACACAATTCATATCGATGTAGTGTAATGACTACGTATTGCTGGTCGATAACTCTATTGACATACGAACGAATTCATGTACAATCCTCGTAGGACATAAACCTATGGAAAACAAGAACATGGTAACAGTTTCACCGAAGTTCCAGGTTGTTATACCGAAGCGGTTGCGGGACACCTTGAATCTCCAGCCGGGGCAAAAGCTGTTCATGTACGAGCTCGATGGCTCGCTCCATTTGGATAAGGCGCGGCCGATGCGGGAGATGCGAGGGATCGCCAAAGGGGTGACGTGGGAGGAAGGCGATCGTGACCACAGCGAGCGATTCTAAACTCTCGCTCGTGGATTCCTCAGGCTGGATCGAATATATCGCCGACGGCGCCAAAGCGGAACTCTTCGCTCCTTATCTTGAGAACGAGGCCTCGCTGCTGGTGCCGTCGATTGTTTTTTATGAGGTTTACAAAAAGCTCCTTAAAGTGAGCGACGAAAACCCTTCGATTCGGAGCGCGCCAGTGCGATTCATTTCGCACGCCCTTCGAACCACGATCGCAATTTTCGATGTAGAGGTCGCGATAAGGGCCGTGGACGCCAGCCGGAATCGGGGCTTGGCAATGGCAGACGCGATTATTTTCGCGACGGCGCAATTGTACTCAGCGCATTTATTCACATCAGACCATCATTTTTCAGGGCTGCCCGGAGTTACCGTTTTTTGACGCGTTGCGCGTTCGCCCGGCGAACCTCGCCGTGGCGTGGGCATCTTGCTTGCCTTAGCCTTTACGCCGTTCGCGGGTTGCGTTAGGCTCGACGCGAATAGCCGCCTTTTTGCGGAGCATGGAGGCGATCATGCACGCGCGCGTGACGCGATTTGAAATTCTGCACGGCAAAGTCGACGAGTTTGCAAAGGCAGCGGAGTCGCTTCTCCCGCTGATGCGGCAGCAGAAAGGCTTCTGCGGCGTCTTCGTGCTGCAAACTCACGAAGCCGATCCAATCGAAGTTCAGGTGCTGTCGTTCTGGAAGACGCTCGAGGATCTGAACGCGAGCGAAAAAAATCTATATTTCTACCAGGCGCTTGCGCGCGTGCAGGCGTTTGCGCACGGATTTCCCAGCATCCACGTTCACCACGTCCTCGCCGGAGAATTCGAGCAGCCCTTCATCGAACGGCCGTAACTGCGCAAGATGAGCGGAGAACTTCTGATCGGCAATAGAGGGGCGGATCACGTTTCGCTTAAGGTTTCGCGGCCCGGGCCGGATGGTTGGATGGGCGCCGAAATCGAGTTTCAATGTGACGGTTGGTCGGGGAGAGTTCAGTCGAACTTTATGAAGGGTGAACTAGCGCGATTCGCGGAGGAAGTTCGAAGGCTTCACCGTAACCTCGTCGGCGTGGCGCGACTCAAACCGTTAGAGCCGAATATCGTTCTGACCCTCACGGGTGATGGGAAGGGACACGTCACCGTGGATGGCGTTGGGCAAAACGATTTTCAACGCTCCACGCGGTTAACGTTTAAATTCGTAATCGACCAAACTTATCTACCGGGTATCGCGTATTCCTTGAGCGAGGCAGACCCTGCTTGATGTCTTGACCCTTCTGCTGTTACGCCAGTAAGCTAGCTGTTCAACGGTTCGCAAACGACTGTCATGGATACCATTCAAATCACGCTGCCGGACGGCGCGAAACGCGAGGTGCCGAAGGGCACTACTCCCGCCGAAGTGGCGAAGCAGATTTCGCCGCGGCTGGCGAAGGAAGCGCTCGTGGCGCGGACAAACGGCGACTTGATCGATCTGAGCCGGCCGCTCGAGCACGACACTTCGCTCGCGATCCTCACCGCCAAAGATCCGGATGCGGTGCAGGTGTTCCGGCATTCGGCCGCGCACCTGCTCGCCGCGGCGGTGCTCGAGCTTTATCCCGACGTGAAGCTCGGCATCGGTCCGCCGATCGAGAACGGCTTTTTCTACGAATTTCTGCGCGCGGAGCCGTTTACGCCCGCCGATCTCGAAAAAATCGAAGCGAAGATGCACGAGATCGCGGCGCGCGACGTCCCCAACGAACGCAAGCTGCTGCCGAAGCCCGAGGCGCTGCAGCTCTACCGCGACTCGAATCAAACATTCAAGTGCGAACTCGTGGAGGAGAAAGCGATCGAGCCGATGGTGTCGTTCTACACCACCGGAAAATTCATCGATTTCTGTCGCGGGCCGCATATTCCGTCAACCGGGCGGATTCAAGCGTTCAAGCTGATCAATGTCGCGGGCGCCTACTGGAAAGGGCACGAAGGCAATCCGCAGATGCAGCGGATTTACGCCGCCTGTTTTATCGAGAAGGCGCAGCTTGAAGAATATCTGCACAAGCTCGAGGAAGCGAAGCGCCGCGATCATCGCAAGCTGGGTGCGGAACTGGATTTGTTCAGCATCGAGGACGAAGCCGGACCGGGACTGATTTTCTGGCACCCGAAGGGCGGTCTGATCCGCAAATTGATCGAAGACTGGCTGCGGGACGAATTGCTGCGGCGCGGTTACGGCCTGGTGGTCACGCCGCACATCATGCGCCTCGACCTCTGGAATACCAGCGGGCACACCAACTTTTACCGCGAGAATATGTTCGGGCCGGTCGAAGTGGAGAAGACCGAATACCAGCTCAAGCCGATGAATTGCCCGGGGCACATTCTGATTTACAAGTCGCGGCTGCGCAGCTATCGCGATTTGCCGCTGCGTTTTGCGGAGTTGGGCACGGTGTACCGCTACGAGCGCTCCGGCGTGCTGCACGGGCTGCTGCGCGTGCGCGGATTTACGCAGGACGACGCGCACATCTTCTGCATGCCCGGCCAGATTGAAAAAGAAGTGGAAGCGTGCATGGATTTCGCGTTCGCGGTGATGAAGACTTTCGGTTTCGACAAATACGAAGTCGAGCTTTCTGACTGGGACCCCGCGCATCCGGAAAATTACCCCGGCAAGCCCGAAGACTGGGCCGGCGCGACGCGCACGCTCGAGACCACTCTCGAACGCTTGAAGATTCCGTTCAAGCGCATGGTGGGCGAAGGCGCATTTTACGGGCCCAAAATCGATGTGAAGCTGATCGACGCGATTGGCCGGCCGTGGCAGCTGACCACCGTTCAATTTGATTTCAATTTGCCGGCGCGCTTCGGGCTCGAATACGTGGGCGAAGACGGCGGACGGCATCAGCCGCTGATGGTGCACCGCGCGCTGCTTGGTTCCGTCGAACGCTTCTTCGGAATTCTGATCGAGCACTACGCCGGGGCGTTCCCGGCGTGGCTCGCGCCGGTGCAGGTGGCAGTGCTGCCGCTGAGCGAGAAGATTGCCGATTACGCGAAGGAACTTACCAAAAAGCTTGGTGCGGTGGGATTTCGCGTCCACCTGGACGATCGCAACGAAAAACTTCAGGCCAAAATCCGCGACGCGCAGCTCCAGAAAATTCCCTACATGCTGGTCGTCGGCGCGAAGGAAGCTGAAGCCAGCACCGTGTCCGTGCGGCATCGCACCAAAGGCGACTTGGGCGCGCGGCCACTCGACGAGTTCATCGCCACTTTGAACGCGGAAATTGCCCAAAAGAGCGTCAGCTAGCTCGCGTCCGGCACATCCGCGACAGCCCAAAAAGTGTGGCGATTAGAAATCGCTAAATGCCCGGTTTTGAATTATTTGTAATTTTTTTGACTCGAAACTTTGTGGCGATAAGAATTGGCGATCCCGTCGAAAAAGCCTCTTCGAATTTTGCCCGCCAGACAGGTTAACTTCGAGGCAACAGGATGATACGAGTGCGCTAAATCAGCCGAGAGAACCTTCAGCGTCGTTTAGAGTGGAATAGATAACGAACAGCTTATCAACGCTCATGTTCCTTAGAGTTTTTCGCACGCGATCGTTCAATCCAACCAGAATCAGCCGACTGCCCGATTGACGGGACGCCGTGTAGAAGTGAACGAGAACGCCGATGGCCGACGAATCGACGTGAGGGACTTCGGTCATATCGAGGATCAGGACCTGGGCAGATAGCCCATCACCGGCTTTGCGGAGGTCGGGAGCCGTCGTGACGGTCAGGGGGCCATGAACGGCAAGGATGATGTGGCCCTCGCGGGAGCCGGCGCGGCGCTCAATGCGCGTCTTAGCGTCTGGCATTGCGGGCGATTCTGACGCCCGACGGAGACGAGTGTCAAGCACCGTACCCACCGATTGCCAGATTCCGAACCCCCGGCGGCCCGTGCTATACTTTCGAACCCGTGACCCCACGGGAAGGCCTGTTGGGGTCCGGCTTTCTGGAGGTGGGTTTATCGCTGAACGTAGTTCCGGTTTGCGGGTTAACGAGCGCATCCGAGCGCGCGAAGTCCGCGTGATTGACGAAGCAGGGAACCAGCTCGGAGTGATGTCCCTCTTCGACGCGATGAAAGCGGCGCGCGAGCAAGGGCTCGACGTGGTGGAAATCTCGCCGAACGCCGTGCCGCCTGTCTGCAAGCTCGTGGATTACGGGAAATTCCTCTACGAGCAAAACAAGAAGGCGCACGAGCAGAAAAAGCACCAGAAATCCACGCACATCAAGGAAGTGAAGTTCCGGCCGGCAACGGCCGAGCACGACTACCAGGTGCGGAAAAACCAGATCATCCGGTTTCTGGGCGATGGATACAAAGTCAAGGCCATGATCTTCCATCGCGGCCGCGAAATGGCCCATCAGGATGTGGGGCGCGCCAAGATGACGCGGCTGCTCCAGGATATCAACGAGCACGCGCTGGTGGAATTCGGGCCGCGGATGGAAGCGAATATCCTGCTGGCGCTGCTGGCGCCGAAAAAGAGCGCAACTGGCGGCGGAGCAAAACCGGCAGCGGCCGGGCAAGCCTGAGTGAAAATTCCCGAGAAGGTGGAACGGTGTCGAAGGCAAAAGCGAAAGTCAGGAAATTGAAGACGCATCGAGGCGCAGCCAAGCGATTCAAGGTGACCTCGACCGGCAAGATCATGCGGATGCATTCGGGCAAGCGCCATTTGCTGGGCACAAAAGCGCCCAAGAGAATGCGGAAGCTCGGCAAGTCGGTGGAAGTGAGTCCATCGGATGCGCCGAATATCCGGTTGATGCTCCCGTACGCGTAGCCATCGATCGCATCAGTCTTTCGGCTAGAGTTTGAGTTTCACTGAAGTCAATCCGTGCCAGGCAGCGCGAAATCCCGCCACGGCGGGCCTGCCGGCCGGATGCCCCGGTTGGGAGTTGGGGCGCAACGCCGGCTCGTTGTACCGCTGAGATGTAGAGCGAAGAGCGGCAAACGAAACACGCCGTGGAGATGACCCGTTGGAATGCGATCCGTGCGCGCTGCGTGCGGGTGTTGGTGTTCTGACTGCGATTCTCCACGCCGAAGTAAATGCAAATGACGAGCGTTGGAAAACCAATTATTTTGAATAGGAGAATCGAGAAATGTCACGCGTAAAACGCGGTACGAAGCGCCGTGCGCGGCGCAAAAAGCTGCTCAAGCACGCCAAGGGATTTTTCCTCACCAAAGGAAAGCTCTACCGGTCGGCACGCGAGGCCGTGAACCGCTCGCTGCGCTATTCCTATCGCGACCGGCGGACTCGCAAGCGCGACTTCCGCACGCTTTGGATCCAGCGCATCGGCGCCGCCGCGAGAAACAACGGACTTTCCTACAGCCAGTTGATTCATGGCTTGAAAATCGGCGGGATCGAACTCGACCGGAAAATTCTGGCGGACATGGCGGTGAATGACGCCACGGGATTCACGGCGCTGGTGGAGACGGCGAAGTCGCATCTCCCAGCCGCGCCCGCAAAAAAGTAGCACCAGCGGCGCCAGCCGTAAACGGGGTTCGAGGGGCCTCCGGAAATGGCGACGGACGCACTCCAAAAAACCGCATTACGATCCGACCAGCTCGGTGTGTCGTCGCAGGCCGATTTCGACGCGCTCTTCAGCGAATTGCGCGCAGCGGCAGCCACGGAAGCGGGCCAGATTCGCGGGCCGGAAGCGCTCGAAGCTTTTCGCGTGAAATGGCTCGGCCGGCGGGATGGCGTAAGTTCTCGCATCACAGAGAATTGGCTGAAGCCGGCGACAGCGGACGCGAAGAAATTCATCGGCGCGGGACTGAACCAGCTTCGCAGCGCCCTGGAAAGTGCGGTCGAGTCCGCCAAAAATTCTGTCGCGGATTTTGAGACAGGCCCGGAGATCGATCTTTCGCTTCCGGGGATCGAGCGGCCGGTTGGCACTTCCCACCTGATTCGCCAAACCTACGAAGAACTCGAGCGAATTTTTCTTTCCATCGGCTTCAGCATCGTAGAAGGCCCGGAGATGGAGACGCCGTATTACAACTTCGAGGCGCTCAATATTCCCGAGCACCATCCCGCACGCGACAACATGGACACATTTTATATCGAGGGCTCCGGCGGGCATTTGCTGCGCACGCATACTTCGCCGATGCAAATTCGCACGATGGAAAAGCAGCCGCCCCCAGTGCGGATCATCGTGCCGGGCAAAGTCTATCGCCGCGACAATCCCGATGCGACGCACGGATTCATCTTTCACCAGCTCGAAGGGCTGGCGGTGGACTACGACATCACGTTCTGCGATTTTCGCGGTGTGGTGGATTATTTCGTGCGCGCGCTTCTGGGGCCGAAGGTGAAGACGCGCCTGCGGCCGAGCTATTTTCCTTTCACGGAACCTTCGGCGGAAGTGGATGTGTCTTGCCACGTGTGCGGAGGCAGCGGCTGCCGGACGTGCAAATTTTCCGGATGGATCGAGCTGTTCGGATCGGGAATGGTGAATCCGGCGGTCTACGGCTTCGTGGATTACGATCCAAAGCGGCTTTCGGGATTCGCGTTCGGGATGGGCGTGGACCGGCTGGCCATGCTGCGCTACGGCATCACGGATTTGCAGGCATTCTTTCAGAACGGCGTGCGTTTCCTGCGGCAATTTCCGTGAGGCTCGAGACTGACGTGATCGCACGCGAATCGGTGCCAATCGCGGTGAATTACACAGCGCATCACTGAGAGGAAAAAGAGCCGGCCCTTCGAAGCTCAGGATCTGCGACGAGACGCCGGCGGTACGAACGGAGCCATGAAAGTTCTCTACAACTGGGTAAAGGAATTCGTGGAGGTGAAAGCGACGCCGGCGGAGCTGCGTTCGCGCCTTTCGCTTTCGGGCACGGCGGTGGATGCGATTGAGGAGAGCGTCACCGGCCCGGTGCTCGACGCCGAACTCACGTCGAACCGCCCGGATTGCCTTGGGCATTACGGGATCGCGCGCGAGGTCGGAGCGCTCTACGGACTCGACCTGAAACCCGTGAAGCCGAAATTCACGGAATCGAAGGAAGCGGCGGCGAGTGCCACGAGCGTGGAAATGGAAGCGCCGGATTTGTGCGCGCGGTATACAGCACGCGTGATGCGCGGAGTGAAAGTGCAGCCTTCGCCCGATTGGCTGCGGCAGCGGCTCGAAGCGCTGGGACAGACTTCGATCAACAACGTGGTGGACGTGACGAACTACGTGATGCTCGAGCTTGGCCATGCGCTTCACGCATTCGATTTCGACAAGCTCGCCGAGCGGCGCATCGTGGTGCGTCGCGCGCGAGCGGGCGAAAAAATCCGGACGCTCGACGGCGTCGAGCGGAAGTTGACGAAGGAGATGTGTGTGATCGCCGACGCGGCGAACGCGGTGGGTATCGGCGGAGTGATGGGCGGCGCGGACAGCGAAATCGGGTTTGCCACGCGAAACATTCTGATCGAGGCCGCGTGGTTCGATCCCATCTCGATCCGCCGGACGTCGAAGGCGCTGGGCTTGCGCACGGAAGCCTCGATGCGATTCGAGCGCGGCGGCGACATCGAAATGGCCGATCTCGCGTCGCGGCGCGCGGCCGAACTGATTCAGCAAGTGGCGGGAGGCGAGATTCTCGCCGGCGTGGTGGACGCGTATCCGAATCCGCAGCCGCTGCCGAAACTCGAACTGACGCGAAGGGAATTTTTGCGCGTGATGGGCGCGGATGTTTCCGATCGCGATATGGAAAGCATTCTGGGCGCGCTGGGATTTGCGCCGGTTCGTGTGGACGTGAATCGCGGCAGCGCGGACTCGATTGCGGCGGCGTGGGAATGCCGCAGCGTATCGTGGCGGCGTGATGTGACGCGCGAAATCGATCTGATCGAGGAAGTTGCGCGAATCCACGGCTACGACAAATTTCCGCCGCGGATGCCGTCGTCGAGGCAGCCCGCATCTCGCTTGCCCCACGCGCTCGCGGAAGATTTATTGCGGCAGCGGCTGATCGGACTGGGCTATCAGGAGATCGTCGCGATCCCGCTGGTGAACAAGGAGCAGGACGAAATTTTCCGGCCGGGCGGCGCGGCACCGGCTGCGATCGCCAATCCGCTTTCGGAGGAAGCTTCGACGTTGCGCAGTTCAGGCATTGTGAGCATGCTGGGCGCGCTGGAATGGAACCTCAATCGCGGGCAGCGAAATTTGCGGCTGTTTGAGATTGGCAGAACATACGGGCTGAAGAACGGCAAACCGATCGAAACGCGGATCCTCAATTTGGGCGCAACGGGCCAGGCGCGAGAAAAAGGCATCCACGAAGATGCGCGGGAATTTGAGTTTGCCGATTTGAAGGGCGATCTCGATCGAATCGGAGAGCTGGCCGGAGGAATTCAGTGGAATTCCGGCGCGCCCGAATGGCTTTCGCATGCTGCAAGCGGAAAGATCGGGCTGGCAATTTCGGGCAGCACGCTGGGCGCCGCTGGAAAAATCGCGCGCAAGCCCGCCGAGGCGTTCAAGCTGCGGACCGATGCGTACGTCGCGGAGCTCGAGCTCGAACCATTGCTCGAAGCGATCGATCGAACGCGCGATTCCCGGCGCTATGAGCCGCTGCCGCGATTCCCCGCAGTCGAGCGGGATTTCTCGCTGCTGCTTGCCGATGGAATCAAATTCTCGCAGGTTGTGGAAACGATTCGAGCGGCCGGCATTGGAGAAATCACGCGCATCGAAGCGATCGATCTCTTTCGCGGCAAGAATGTTCCCGCCGGAAAATACTCGCTGCTGGTTCGCGTGACGTTTCAGAGCGCGCAAGCGACATTTACCGACGCACAGCTCACTGACTTTTCCGCGCGAATTGTGGCGGCGCTGGAGAAATCGCTGGGCGCGACGCTGCGGGCGTAAAGGCGAAGAGCCGGCCCTTCGAAGCTCAGGATCTGCGACGGGACGCCAGCGGGACGGGAGCAATTCACGACGAACCTCCGGGAGGTTTTGCTTGTCTCCCGGACGGCGTCGCCGGAGAATACCCGGGGTTGAGCCGGAAAGAGAGTTCCCGTGAAGATTGAAATTTACAACCAAAGCTACAACGTGAGCGCCGATGAAAATGAGGAGTACATCAAGCAACTCGCCGAGTTTGTGGACGGGAAGATGCGTTCGGTGGCGGAGGCGACGCGCACGGTGGACTCGGTTCGAGTGGCTGTGCTCGCCGCGCTGAACATCGCGGACGAATTGCACTCACTCAAGAGGCGGCAGAATGCGCTCGAAGGTCCGCTGCGGACGCGCGTGGAGAAATGCGTCACGCTGGTGGACAAAGCCCTCGAACAAACTGCCTGAATCGTCTTCGCCACGACACCTGCAAGGTGCACGCCTCAGAGACTTCGCTGGGCGTACACGCCCGGGCGGCCCGCCATGTCGTGTTCTAGTCAGGGCCGGCATGGGGACATTTGAGACACCTTTTTCGGTCTTTCCGCGTCTAATTGGCGGGGTGGGGGTGTAGACTCAAAACTCAATGAATTCCGGCTTTAATTCGCCGCTTCGAATCCGCCGGCTTCTAGTAGTAAGCCTGGCGCTGCTGGCTCTGCTGTTCATCACGGCAGAATCGAGCCTGGCGCACGATCACGACGATGCGTGCTCCGCGACGTGCCCCGTCTGCCATATGGTGCACCAAGTGCCGGTGCAGACGGCGGTCGTCACGCCGCTGCCGGTCCTGATCGCCGTGGCCTGGCGTGTGCCGCGCGAAATCACGCCGCCCGAAATCGAACAACATCGCCACGACAACCCCTCCCGCGCGCCACCCGTCGACTCGCTCTAATTCTCAACACATTTCCCCGGTCCTCCGCTCAACGGAGCGCCCATACATTCACATTTACACGGTGGGGCCAGGCCTCAGGCCGACGCCCCCTTTTCCCGGGGAGGGAAAATGAGACGGGTTCACAGTAATTTTCGGCTCCTGGCATTATTGTCGTTGCTCCTGGCGAACGCATCGCTCCACGCGCAATCCTCGGGCACATCAGCGAGCGTTGGCGGCACAGTTGTTGATCCTTCCGGCGGCGTTGTCGTCGGCGCAAGCGTGGAAATTCAAAACCCCGTCAGCGGATTCAATCGCACGGTTGTTACGGATAGCTCAGGCAACTTCGAAATAGCCAACGTGCCTTTCAATCCGTACCACTTGACGGTCACGGCGACTGGTTTCGCATCGCACGTCGAAGATGTGGATGTGCGTTCGACGGTTCCCATCACTCTCAAGATCACGTTGAAGATTTCCGGCTCATCGGAGACGGTCAAGGTCGAGGCGACTGCCGGAGATCTTCTGGAGACGGATTCGACGGCGCACACAGACGTGGATCGCGCGCTCTTCGACAAGCTCCCGCTTGAAAGCGCGTCGTCTTCGCTCAGCTCGCTCGTGACTCTGTCGTCGCCGGGAATCGCCGCCGACTCGAACGGCCTCTTCCATGGTTTCGGGGATCATGCATCCAACTCCTTCTCCGTTGACGATCAGCCCATCACCGACCAGCAAAGCAAAGTTTTTTCGAATCAACTGCCGGTCGACTCCGTGCAATCCATGGAAGTGATTGAAGGCGCGCCGCCGGCGGAATACGGCGACAAGACCAGCGTAGTGATCGTCGTGACCACGCGCTCAGGTCTCGGCGTCACAACGCCGCATGGCAGCATTACCTCGTCTTACGGATCGTTCGGCTCCCCCAATGCCGGGTTCGATCTCTCCTATGGCGGACAGAAATGGGGCAATTTCATTGCGGCGAACGGTCTGGACACCGGACGTTTCCTCGACGGGCCAGAGTACGACATCATGCACGACAAAGGTAACGAGGCCAATTTCTTCGACCGTTTCGACTTCAAGCTTTCTCAATCCGACTCCGTCAATCTCAACTTTCAGTACACCCGGTCGTGGTTCCAGACGCCGCTTTCGTTCGATGGCGAGAACGCGACAGCCTGGTCAGGACTCGTGGCGCCTGCGACGTGCCCGATCGGGCAAATTGGCAACTGCGATGGTTTGGGGCCGAACGGCGAGCCGGTGGGCTCTCAGGATCAGCGTTCGAAGATTCGGACGATCGACTTTGCACCAGCCTGGACGCGCCTCATCAATTCGAACACGGTGCTCTCGCTCGGCTTCTGGGTGCGCCAGGACCAATACAACTACTATCCGAGCGATGATGTCTTCGCCGATCTCACGCCCGATCTGCAACTCCAGACCGTTGACCAGAGCCGCAGGCTGACGAACATCGGCGGCCGGGCCACGCTTTCCTACGTGCACGGTATCAACAACATCAAGGCCGGAATCATCTATGAGGACACGTTGCTCACGGAAAACGACAACATTGGTATCGTGGACCCAGCGACGAATGCCGTGTGCCTCTACGCCGCTACTCTGGCTCCGGACACAAACCCGTTGCTGACCAACCCGGCATCGTGCACAGGCCCATTGGTGCAGAACGTGGGACAAGGAGTCAACAACGGGTTGCCGATTCCGGCGTTCAATCCGCTTCTCGGATGCTACGACCTCACGAGAACCGCGGCCCTGCCGGCTTCGGACGGTTGCCCGACTTCGAGCAGCGGCCAGTACACCTACCTGGGCACCGCTGGCATCAAGGAACTCGCGCTTTATGTCCAAGACGCAATTTCGTATCACAACTGGTCCTTTAACGTCGGGCTGCGGGGCGACGTTTACGACGGCATCACCAGCCAGAACCAGCTTGAGCCGCGGCTAGGCGTCGCCTACAACATCAAGCCCAGCAGCACGGTGCTGCGGGTTTCGTACGCCCGCACTCTCGAAACACCGTTCAATGAAAATCTCGTTCTTTCCAGCGAAGGATGCACCAATCCCGTAATCAACGCGATCATGTCGTCTACCGTCAGTCCCTGTGTGGCTACAACTCCGCTGAGTCCCGGATGGCGCAATGAGTTCCACGCCGGGCTTCAGCAGGCGTTTGGGAAGTACCTGGTCGTAGACGGCGAGTACATCTGGAAATACACGCACAAGGCCTATGACTTCAGCGTGCTCGGCGACACTCCGATCACTTTTCCGATCGAATGGAGCCGCTCAAAAATTCCGGGATACGCCATCCGCGCCACGGTGCCGAACTTCCACGGCTTCACGGGGTTCGTGGTTATGTCGCACGTAGCGGCGCGATTCTTCGAGCCGCAGGTCAGCGGAATCGGCGCCACGCCAACCTGCCCGACGTCGACGGGGTGCGAAGTGTTTCGCATCGACCACGACGAAAACTTCAACCAGACCACGCACGCGCAATACCAACCGTTCAAGAGGGGGCCATGGTTGGGATTCAACTGGCGCTATGACAGCGGCCTGGTAGCCGGGCCGGTGCCGTGCCTCGGAGGCAACTGCGCGGACGGGCCCAACGGCGGCGGCCCCAACAACCTGGTGGACACCTCCATCATCACGGCCGATCAGCAATATGAAGCGGGACTCTATTGCGGCTCCGTCCACGCGACGCCCACGACGCCGATCAGCTCCAGTTTCGGCGCCAATCTTTGCCCGGCATCGCAGTACGGCTCGACGTTGATTCGGATCCCAGCTCCGTTTACCGAAAATGATGACCACAATCCACCGCGAATCGCTCCGCGGAATCTCTTCGATCTGGCCATTGGTCACGACAATCTTTTCAACGGCGACCGGTACAAGTGGAGCTTGCGATTCACCGCTCTCAACGTGACGAATAAAGAGGCGCTGTATAATTTCCTCTCGACGTTCAGCGGCACGCATTACGTCGCTCCACGCAATTACACGGCAGAGATCGGCTTCCACTTCTAGATGTTTGCTGCATTCCCGGTGCGCTGCGCAGAATCGAAACTACGCGGCGCCCCGGGAGATCGTTTTGCCGCACAGATTTGCTCATTCGCATTTTGCAACGCCGGGGCTCGCGTTCAATTTACGCCGCCTTCGTCCGGCCACTTCGGAGATTCCTGTTACAATGAGGCGTGGAGGCGGCCTGCAATGCAGGTGACGGTGTGATGGCCTATTTGAACCAACACTGGATCCCTGGGAGCCCCCGTCGTCCTGCCGTTGTGCACGTCCTCGCTGGGAAACCGGTCAGGAAAGCCTAAAAGCAGGCGCAGGGCACCCACCTTATTTGTGGGGGTTCAGGGTCTAGCACCGCACGGCCGAGTGGACGCCTCCTTTTTTAACTTTCTCGGAGCTGAGCACTGAGCCAGAAGAAACGATCGAGCTTGCTGTTGCGCTCCAACCCGTAGCAAACAATTCTCCTATGCGCATTCTTTTTGTCGGAGATGTCGTCGGCTCGCCCGGCCGCAAAATCCTGCAGGACAGGCTCGCGGACACGATCGCGCAGCGAGGCGTGGATCTCTGCATCGTGAATGGAGAAAACTCGGCTTCGGGTTTCGGAATCACTCCGCGGCTGGCGGAGGAACTTTTCGCCGCCGGCGCGGAAGTGATCACGGGCGGCAATCACATTTGGGACCGCAAAGAGATTTTCGATTATTTTCCGCACGAGCCGCGCCTGGTGCGGCCGGCGAATTTCCCCGCGGGCGCGCCCGGCAGCGGCACTTATACCGGCAAGGCGAAAAATGGAGTGGACTACGCAGTGCTCGATCTTCAGGGCCGCACGTTCATGCAGGCACTCGATTGCCCTTTTCGCACGGCGGAACGCGAACTGGCGCGCATACCTGCGAACGTAAAGGTCATCCTCGTGGACATGCACGCCGAAGCGACCTCCGAGAAGCAGGCGATGGGATGGTTTCTCGACGGCAAAGTCAGCGCCGTCGTCGGAACGCACACGCACGTAGCCACGGCTGACGAGCGTGTGTTGCCCGGCGGAACGGCCTACATCACGGACGTGGGCATGACCGGGCCTCACGATTCCGTCATCGGCATGGACAAGGCCGGGATCATTCAGCGCTTTCTCGACGGAATGCCGGCGCGGTTTTCGGTGCCCGAAGGCGATGTGCGTATGAACGCGGTCGCAATCGACGTGGACGAATCCAGCGGCCGCGCAAGCTCAATCGAGCGCGTTGTGCTGCGCCAGGATTAATGGTGATCGAGCTTCCGCGCCCGGTGCAACGCGCTATCTCTCCGCGGCATCTTTCCCGTCAGGAGCCGCTACAATTTCCATGAACCTGCTTGGCCGACGCGCTGCCGGTGTCCTTTTCGTGTGCGCTGCCATTTCCGGCGCATCGCTGATTGGCGGGCCCGGCGCGCAAGAGCTCGATCTCGAGCTGGAATCGACCGCACATCTTTTGCCCGACGTCGGTCCTGGGCTCCGCGCGATTCATCACGACGCAGCCGGACGACTTTACGTGCTCTCCACGCCGTGCACGTCCATATCCGTCTATGGGCCGGATTCGAAACTGCTGCGTAAGATTCCCTCGAATCCAACGAAAGAAAGCTCAATTGTGTTCGCGGAAGACTTCGACGTGGACGCGACCGGCCGCGTGCTGGTGGCGGATCGCGGCGCCAACGCCATCGAGATTTTCGATCCGGCGGGGCGAATGCAGAATTCGTTTCAGGTGAATGCGCCGACCTCCGTTGCCGCCATCACTTCGGGCGAGATTGCGATCACACGCGTTGATTCGAAAAGGCTCGTCGAAGTCTATGACGCCACCGGAAAGTTGCTGCGCAGTTTCGGCAAGCTCGAGAATCTCGCCGATCACCCGGAACTGAATCGGAGCCTCAACGCAGGAAAGCTCGTCGCCGATTCGGCGAGCCATCTCTACTTTGCTTTCACGTTTCTCCCCGAACCGACAGTTCGCCGCTACGATAGCTTCGGAAATTCGACTCTGGAGATCTCGCTGGTCACTCTTGAATTTGAACCCGCAGCGCAAGCGGCGCGCCGGCAAATCTGGGAACAGGATCAGAAGCCCAAACCCGGAACATTCAGGCCGGTGGTGAATGCGATCGGCGTGGACGAGCAGACGTTCGACGTCTGGGTGGCGATTGACGATGAATTGACGCATTTCGATCACGACGGCGGGCGCGTCGGTGAAACCTATCGCACTTTTACGGCCGATGGCGAGCGAATGGCGCCGACTTCCATGATCGTCGAATCAAACCGCCTGATACTGGCCGCAGATCCAATCGGCATCTACGCATTTCCGCGGCCGGATAAAGCGCCCGGGGTCGCGCCCGCGAAGCCGGAAGACGCTCCCGCTGCCGCAGACAAAAAGCCTTGAAAGTTAAGCAGTAAGGTACGTCAATCAAGAGTAAGTACTGGCGTTCAGCGTTTCCTTCCGACTGAAATTCCTGCCGGCGCGATGCACACGCGTAAAGAATGTGACGCTTTTTGCTTGTGGAAATCCTGTGGATCGCTTGTGAACCCTGTGGACGGTCTTCGCTCAATTTTCTCTTGCTACCGGAGGGTCTTTTAGGCAGAATCCCGCCTCGCGTTCGCATCGGTCTTTCGAAAGGTAACTCTCTTCGAGCGTTTGTAGATGGCAGTGGCTTCGGGCGTGTTGCTGCTCCGTCCCGTCTGAACGTCAGATCAAGCGGCCCGCACTATGTCTGAATTTCCACATCTTTTCCACAGCGGTGGAAATGGTCGGAAGGTTGAGTTCGGCATGAATCAGTGGGATCGGATCCTACATCACGTAGAACGCCGGGTTAATCCTCACAGCTATAACACCTGGTTCCGGCCCTCGCGGCAGGAATTGGCCGAAGAGGGGCGGCTGGTGGTGCGCGTTCCCACGCGTCTTTTCCGAAAGCGATTGACCGAGACGTACGGCGACGTCATTCAGGCCGTGCTGGCTGAACTTCATATTGCCGAGACGCGAATCGAATACCTTTGCACCGATCAGGAAGCTGCCGAAATGCCTCAAGCTCAAGCGCGTCTCGATTTCGAAGCGGTAACGCACCAACTCAACCCTCGCTACACGTTCGAATCGTTTGTCGTCGGCGCGTCAAACCAGTTCGCGCACGCCGCGGCGCAGGCCGTCGCCGATCAGCCCTCGAAAATGTACAACCCGCTGTTTCTCTACGGCGGAGTTGGTCTTGGAAAGACTCATTTGATGCAGGCGATCGGCCACTCGCTGAAAAAGCGGAATCCGGCGCTGCGCCTCACCTACGTCAGCGCGGAAAAGTTTACGAACGAAGTGATTGCATCGCTGCGCTTTGATCGCATGAGCAATTTCCGCGATCGTTTCCGCACCATGGACGTCCTGATGGTGGACGACATTCAGTTCATCGCGACTCGCGAACGAACGCAGGAAGAATTCTTTCACACGTTCAACGCGCTCTACGACCAACAGAAACAAATTGTGATTTCGTCTGATTGCCCGCCGAAGGACATCTCGGCGATTGAAGAACGCTTGCGCTCGCGATTCGAGTGGGGGCTGATCGCCGATATCCAGCCGCCCGATCTTGAGACGAAGATCGCCATCCTGCAGAAGAAAGCCGAGAGCGAGCGACTGCGTCTTGACGACGACGTGGCCGAGTACATCGCCCGGTCCATAAAATCGAACATTCGCGAACTCGAAGGCGCGCTCATCCGCCTGATCGCTTTCAGCTCGCTTACCGGCGCGGATATAAGCCTCACCACGGCACAGCAAGTTCTCAAGAACATCATCGAGATGCAGGAAAAGAAGGTCACGATCGAGCAGATCCAAAAGCGCGTGGGCGAACATTTCGGCCTGCGCCCCCAGGATCTGAAAGTGCGATCGAATTCCAAGGTCATCGCGTTTCCCCGCCAGGTGGCCATGTTCATCGTCAAGCAGCTCACGTCGGCGTCGCTCCCGGAGATCGGCCGGCAGTTCGGCGGCAAGCACCACACCACCGTCCTGCATTCGATCAACAAAATCGAGAACCTGCGGCGTACGGACAAGGAGCTGAGCCGGACGATCAATCGTCTGCTCGACTCTTTCGGATAGTGCTCTGCTGTCCGGATTTATGCTCCATGAGCTTTCAAGCAGATGTTCCGCATTGGTGCGCCGGTCTGCGTTTCCTGTGCTGTTCAAAAGCTGTGGAGTTGATGTGGGCGCGCTGTGAGTTTCGCGTAAGATTCCGGCGTTGCATCGCCGCGGGTTCGATCCGCGGGATTCTATCCACGGTTTCCGCGCCGCGCCAACAAGTTATCCGTTGCGCATGTGCGCGGCTTGCTTGGTCTTGCGGCGATTTCCGCGCTTTCCACAGGTGCGGCGACGGCGGCGGGTTCTCTTCTTTATACTAAATTGAAAAAGCTGTAGAGTAGGCACACCATGAGCTCAACTGGAATGCAAATCGGAAAAGAGGCGGCACGAGGTCAAACCGACATGGAATTTAGTGTGAAGAAATTCGATCTCCTCGACGAGCTCGAGTTGACGCAAGGAGTCGTCGAACGGAAGACGACCATTCCGATCCTCTCGAACCTGCTCTTTGAAGCGAAGGGAAACCGCCTGTCCATCACGGCCACCGATCTCGAGTTGAGCATTCACACTTCCTGCGATGCGAAAGTGAAGAAAGAAGGCGCGGGAACGATCCCGGCGAAGAAACTGTTTGAGCTCGTGCGCCTGCTGCCGGACGAAGAGCTGCGCTTCAAGCTGATCGAAAACCACTGGATTCAGATTTTTTCGGGGCGCAAGACCTACAAGCTTGTGGGCATGTCCAAGGAAAACTTTCCCGCTCTGCCGAGCTTTCCCCATGCGCTCGTCAAGATTCCATCGAAACTGTTGAACAACCTCATCAAGAAAACTATCTTCGCGATCTCGCAGGAGGAGTCGCGCTACACGCTGAATGGCGCGTTGCTGGTGCTGAAGCCGGAATCGGTCACGATGGTGGCCACCGATGGCCACCGGCTGGCGATGGTGGAAACCTCGAACAAGCTCGAAGGGTTGAACAATGAAGTGAAGGTTCTGGTGCCGAAGAAAGCCATGTCTGAGATCGAGCGGCTGACGGCCGATGCCGACGAGAACGCCACCAGTGACTTCGCGCAGGATGAAAGCCATCTATTTTTCCAGATTGGCCGGCGGCTTCTGACTTCACGCAAACTCACCGGGCAGTTCCCGAATTATGAGGCGGTCCTCCCGCGCGACGCCAACAAAGTCGTGGTCCTCGAGCGCGGGGAATTGCAGGATGCGCTGCGGCGAGTTTCGCAACTCGCGGACCAGCGTTCGCACGCCGTGAAGTTCGTTCTCGCCAAGGAAGGCATCGAGATTTCAGCCTCCAGCCCCGAATATGGCGAAGGAAAAGAAGCGATCGAAAAAGAATACACAGGCGAGCCGCTGGCGATCGGATTCAATGCGCAATATATCCTCGATTTTCTCGCCGCCGCCGCGGACGGCCCGATCAGTTTCGAGCTGAAAGACGATCAGTCCGCCGGCCAGCTTCGCCCCATGGCCGACGAATCCACGCGCTACCGCTACGTCGTAATGCCCATGCGCATTTGACGTGAGCGCGTATTTTCCCGATCATTTTCGGCCGCAAAATCGAATCAAAAAGTGCTCGATTCGCGCTCCGTTCTACCGCCCACCTTGAACAATTTGATGTTTCTGTAACATACTTAAATCAAACGACTTAATCTCCTATCGGCACGGAGAATCGCCTTGTGCGAAGGCTCCTTTTCAAGTAAAATTCTTATGTTCGAAGTTGGTCTCTAGACTCTCTATAGACCGGCTCCGAAACCGAGTTGAATTCGCCGAGAATTTAGCGCCGCTCCAATTCTATTTGGGGCAAACGCCAGGGCGCTCTTGGAACGGCAACTCGTAAACGCTCTCCGTAAGGAGAGATTGACTTCGCCGCGTCCCTCCGGCCAGCCGGAGTGGGACGGGATGAAGCAGGAACCCTTCGAGCCCCTGCGCGCACCGGGGCCAATGGGCAAGGCAAGTGTCGTCTTCCTCCACGCGACCGCCTTCCCCTGCACGCAACTGAGGAGAAGTCTGACAATGGGTGATAAAGAAACTGCGGCCGGAAAAGGCCCCGGGCACAAGTACGACGCGACATCCATCAAAGTTCTCGGCGGACTCGAAGCTGTTCGCAAACGCCCCGCGATGTACATCGGCTCGACGGGCGAACTCGGCTTGCATCACCTTGTCTGGGAAGTGGTGGACAACTCTGTTGATGAAGCGCTGGCCGGCTACTGCGATGAAATCAACGTCACGGTCCACGAAGATAATTCCGTAACGGTACTCGACAACGGCCGCGGCATTCCCGTGGACATGCATGCCACGGAGAAGAAACCAGCCGCCGAAGTGGTGATGACCGTTCTGCACGCCGGCGGCAAATTCGACACGGACACCTACAAAGTTTCAGGCGGTTTGCACGGTGTCGGCGTGTCCGTTGTGAACGCGCTTTCCGACTGGCTCGATCTCGAGATCATGCGCGATGGACAGGTGTGGGAGCAGTCTTATGAGAAGGGCGTTCCTACATCCAAGCTGAAGGTCACCGGCAAGACGCGAAAGACGGGCACCAAGGTCACATTCCATCCCGACCCTTCGATCTTCACCACCCTGGCTTTCAGCTACGACACGCTCTCGCAGCGCCTGCGCGAGCTTGCGTTCCTCAACAAGGGATTGAAGATCACGCTCGATGACGAGCGCAGTGGCAAGAAGACCGAGTTTCGCTTCACGGGCGGCATCGCCGAATTCGTCAAGCACCTCAATCGAGGCAAACAGACTCTCCACGATTCGCCGATTTACATCGAGGGCAAGCGGGACACCACCGAAGTCGAAATCGCGCTGCAATACAACGACAGCTACGCCGAAAATATCTTTGCCTTCGCCAACACGATCAATACCGTAGACGGCGGCACGCATCTCTCCGGCTTTCGCTCTGCGCTGACGCGCACCATCAACTACTACGCCACATCTCTCGGAATGCTGAGAGAGCAAAAGGACCAGGTTTCCATCACCGGCGACGACGTGCGCGAAGGCCTCGTGGCCGTTGTTTCCGTGAAGCTGCCGCAGCCGCAATTCGAAGGGCAGACAAAAGGCAAGCTGAACAGCGACATTAAAGGCTCGGTGGAACAACTCGTCAACGAGCGGCTCGGCGAATATTTCGACAAGCATTCCTCGATTGCGCGCAAGATCATCGGCAAGTGCATTGACGCCGCCCGCGCTCGCGAGGCTGCGCGCAAGGCTCGCGAACTTACCCGCCGAAAGTCCGCACTCGATTCGAGCGGATTGCCGGGAAAGCTGGCCGATTGCCAGGAGCGCGATCCGGCCCGCTGCGAGCTTTTTATTGTCGAGGGCGAATCGGCCGGCGGCTCGGCCAAGGGCGGACGCGATCGCCGCTATCAGGCGATCCTGCCGCTCAAAGGCAAGATCCTGAATGTGGAGAAGGCGCGCTACGACAAGATGCTCGGCCACGAGGAAATCCGCGCCATCATCACCGCGCTGGGCACCGGCATCGGCAAGGACGACTTCGACGCGTCGAAACTGCGCTACGGCAAAGTCATCCTCATGACCGACGCCGACGTTGACGGCAGCCACATTCGCACGCTGCTTCTCACGTTTTTCTTCCGCCACATGCGCGAGCTAATTGAGAAGGGGCATATCTATATCGCGCAGCCGCCGCTCTATCGCGTGAAGCGCGGCAAGATGGAACGCTATATCCGCGACGAGCGCGAATTCTCGCGCGAGTTGATGAAACGCGCGACGGAAGAGCACGCGGTGAAGGGCAAGGACGGCAAGACGCTCGAAGGCGGCGCGCTGACGCAGTTTTTGCTGAACGTTCAGGAATATGAGCAAGTCGCCGCCAAACTCGCTCGACGTTTGCGCGAGCCGGGGCTCGTCGAAATCCTCGCCGAAAGCGACATCGAAAAGAAAACCGATTTCGCCGACAAGAAAAAGCTTCAGGAGCTGATCAAGGCCATCGAGAAGGCCAAACTGAAGCTCGAGGCCAAGATTGAATTCGACGAAGAGCACAGCCTCCACGAACTTGTTCTGAAGAATGGCGGCGAGCGCCGCGTCAATTGGGGGCTGGCGGCAACCGCCGATTACAAGCGCCTGCGCGCGCTGCGGCAACAGATCGAATCGCTCGATCGTCCGCCTTTCATCGTCACTCACAACGGCGACAAAGTGCAGAAGGAAGATTCGCGCGGAGTTCTGGCCTACGTTCTCGAAGACGCCAAGAGCGAATTCACCATCACGCGGTTCAAGGGACTGGGCGAGATGAATCCCTCGCAGCTGTGGGAAACCACGATGAACGCCGAAACGCGCACGCTGCTGAAAGTGAAGCTCGAAGACGCCGTGGCCGCCGAAGAAATTTTCGCGACGCTGATGGGCGAAAACGTCGAGATGCGCCGCAAGTTCATCGAAGAGAACGCCCTCGAAGTCGTGAACCTGGACATTTGATGGGCGTTATGTGAGCGGGCGTTCTGCCGGTCCCGGCGAGACGCTCCAACATAAATCTACGAGGGGTCGAGGGAAAAATGCCTGCCAGTCGCGCAAAGAAAAAAACGGCTGCAACGAACACTCCGTCGTCCGAGCCGAAGGGCGGCCGCCCGGCGTTTGCCAAGGGCTACAAGATTCGCACGGACGAAAAGGGCCTCGTCGCGTGGAAATACGTCATCGCGGAACTCGAGAAATCGAAAAACTACTGGATTTCTTCGACGCGTCCCGACGGGCGGCCGCACGCAATGCCCGTGTGGGGAGTTTGGGTGAACGGCGCCGTCTGCTTCGGAACAGACCGGATGTCGCGCAAGGCGCGCAACTTCCAGGCCAATCCCTCGGTATCGCTGCACCTTGAGAGCGGCGATGACGTGGTGATCATCGAGGGCACGGTTCGCGAGATTGCACCGAAAGATATGGCGGCGATGGACGCGGCCTATTTCAAGAAATACAAAATGAAATTGAGCGATGCGCCGGGCGAGCCTTATTTCCTGGCCGTCGTGCCGCGCGTCGTTTTCGCCTGGCACGAACGCAACTTCGCCGAGTCGCCGACTCGCTGGGTCCTTTGAGGCGCGGGCGATGAAGTATCAGCTCAATTGGAAAACGTTGCCGGGTTTGAAGGGTCTTTCGTGTTCGGATTTCAAGGCGACGCCGATGGACGCGCCGAACGCCGACCAGGGCGTCGCTTTCGAATGCCGCGATGAAGGTGAATGCGCCGACTTGCTCTTGCGGCTGGAAGCGCATTTCGGCGCGCAGCGCTTTTCCAACAACGCTTCGGCGTTCGAAACCGTGAAGACGTACGTGCTGGAGTGGGCGGCTAAGAATCAATAGGCGGGAACGCGCCTCGCGCGCGTCCAATTTTATTCCTCGGGGGAAGAATGGCTGACGAAACCAATCAATCCGTACTTTTGCCGGTGGATATCGAAGCCGAGATGCGCAAGTCGTATCTCGACTACGCCATGAGCGTAATCATCGGGCGCGCGCTTCCCGACGTGCGCGACGGCCTGAAGCCGGTTCACCGCCGCATTCTGTTCGGCATGTACGAGCTGGGCCTCACTTCGACGAAGGCGTATCGCAAGTGCGCGAAGATCGTCGGCGAGGTCCTCGGCAAGTATCACCCCCACGGCGACACGCCCGTTTACGACGCTCTCGTCCGCCTGGCGCAAGACTTCAACATGCGCTACCCGCTCATTGACGGCCAGGGGAATTTCGGATCCGTTGACGGCGACCCGCCCGCGGCGATGCGATACACCGAAGCACGCCTTTCGAAGATTGCCGAAGAAATGCTGGCGGACATCGAAAAGGACACGGTCGATCACGTTCCCAATTTCGATGAGAGCGAAAAAGAGCCGGTCGTTCTTCCCACGCGAATTCCGAATCTTCTCGTCAACGGGTCGTCAGGCATCGCGGTCGGCATGGCCACCAACATCCCTCCGCATAACCTGAAAGAAATCATCGAAGCGACCATTCTGCTGGTCGAGGAACCCGACATCAATCTCAAGAGGGTGATGAAGATCGTCCCCGGCCCCGATTTTCCCACCGGCGGCTACCTCTACGGCCGCGAGGGAATCGAACAGGCCTACAAGACCGGCCGCGGCAGTTTCCAGGTGCGCGCGAAGGCCGCCATCGAACAGCGCGGCAAGGACCGCCAGGACATCGTCATCACCGAATTGCCCTATCAGGTGAACAAGAAGCACCTGATCGAGCATATCGCCGAGCTCATCAACAACAAGAAAATCGAAGGCATCGCCGACATCCGTGATGAATCCGATCGCGACGGCATGCGCATCGTTCTCGAAATCAAGCGGGACGAAGAACCCGAAATCATTCTCAACCAACTCTACAAGCACACGCAGATGCAGGATTCCTTCGGCATGATCCTGCTGGCGATTGTCGGCGGCCAGCCCCGCGAGCTTGGCCTTCTGGATCTCCTGCGTCTCTTCATCGAGCACCGCGTAGATGTCGTGCGCCGCCGCACGCAATTCGATTTGCGCAAGGCCGAAGAGCGCGAACACATCCTGATCGGCTACCGGATCGCCCTCGACCACATTGATGACGTCATCAAGATCGTTCGCGGGTCATCGAGCCGGGCGAACGCGCGGCAAAATTTGTTCGAGTTTTTCGAGAACCGGTCGGTCCGGGTGCTGGTGGGCGGCAAAGAAACCACGGTTCGCGGCGTCAAGCTGGACGCGAAGAAATACGCAATCGGCGGCGCGTCCCGCGGCGAAACGGTCGGCCTCACTTACATCCAAATCGACGCGATCCTCGAACTCCAACTGCATCGCCTGACGCAGCTTTCGGTGGACGAAATTCTGAAGGAACTCGCGCAAATTCGCGAGCGCATCGCCGAGCTGCGGGAAATCCTCTCGAGCGAGAAGAAACTTCGCATCGTCATCGTCACGGAGCTTCGCGAAGTCATGAAGCAGTATGGCGATGAGCGGCGCACGCAAATCGTCGATCGTGTGGAAGAAATCAAGCTCGAAGATTTGATCAAGGACGAAGAGATGGCCATCACGGTCAGCCATGCAGGCTACGTGAAGCGCACATCCGTTGACGTCTATCGCCATCAATCCCGAGGCGGCAAGGGCCGGATCGGCGCGCGGACCCGCGAAGAGGATTTCGTGGAGCATTTCTTCGTCGCCTCCGCGCACAGCTACATCCTGCTGTTCACTTCGAAAGGCCGCATTTACTGGCTCAAAGTGTACGAAATTCCGGAAGCGGCTGCGGCCACGCGCGGCAAGGCAATCACGAGCCTCGTCCGATTCCAGGAAGGCGAGCGGCTCACGGCCGTCGTCCCGACGCGAAATCTGGAAGAAGCGAATCGCTACGTGTTTCTCGCCACGCGGAACGGGACCGTGAAGAAAACAGAACTCGCCGAATTCTCGAATCCGCGGCCTTCCGGCATCATCGCCATCAATTTGGACAACAACGACGAGTTGATCGGTGCGAAGCTCACCGACGGCAAGCAGATGATTTTCCTGGCCAGCCGCGAGGGCCAGGCGATTCTTTTTCGCGAAACCGAAGTTCGCGCAATGGGCCGCGCGGCTGGCGGCGTGAATGGAATGGATCTCGGCAAGGACGATTTCGTCGTCAGCATGGATGCCGTTCAGCCCGACTTCGGAATCATCGTGAAAGAGTACAAGACGACAACCCAGAATCTCGACGAGCTCGAGAGCGATCAGATTCGCGAATCGCTTACCTCGCTGATGCTCACCGTTGCGGAGAAAGGCTACGGCAAGCGCACGCCGCTCGCGGAATATCGGGTGACGTCGCGAGGCGGCAAGGGCGTCATCAATCTCAAGTCCACCGATCGCAATGGCGCGGTGGTGGCGGCGCTCCAAGTGAAGGAAGATTCCGACGTAATGATCATCACGGGGCAAGGCAAGGTGATCCGCGTGCATTCGGGCGAGATTCGCGAGGCTGGGCGCTCAACGCAGGGCGTTCGCCTGTTGCGCCTGGATGAAGGCGACCGCGTCGCAGCTGCCGCTGCCATCCTCGAAGAGGAAACCGGCGAGGCCGAGACGAAGGCCTAGACTCTTGTATCGCCGGCGGGACGGGAAGTTTGCGCTACATCGGCGGCGGCAAATAATATCCCGGCCGGGTGCGAATCCTCACGCCAGGGCGATCCACGGTCACTTTGATTTCATGGAAGCCGGACGCCGCATCGCTTGCGGGGCGGTAGCTCAACGTGTACTGCGCGTGAAGTTCTCCGCCGATCTGATCCATGGCCTTCTGAATTGAAACATCCTTCATCGTGCTGACGTGCAACCCGCCGGTGGCGGCAGTGGCGACTTCGAGCGCGTGATTTTTCACGGTGTTCGACGCGTGCTGCACCACCCAGATTGCCAGCGATAATAGATCCACGTTACCGCCCTCGGCCGCCTGTTCAGTCTGCGGCGTCTCGGGAACGCCCGGAGGCGTCGGGACCGGAAATGTTCCCGGCGGTCCGATGGATGCTGGCTCGTATTGTTTCGGTGCGTTCCGGAATTCCGCAGCGGTAGTGCTGAGGCCGATCGTATAAATCGTGACGTTTGCCAGTTCGGCTTCGCGCAGTGCGGCGCCGAGTTTCGATTCGCTGCCGGAGTCCACCGCCTCTCCGACGATCAAAAGGATTCGCCGCTCGCGCGGCGGCTGGTTGCTCAGCAGCGTGACGGCCTTGCTGATTCCGTCGTAGAGCCGCGCACTGGAAGTGCCCAGCGGCAACTTGTGAATCGCTGTCTCGATCGCCTCGTCATCGGAAGTGAAATTCTCCTTAATCTCGACGGTGCCGTCGTAGCTGAGAACGGCGGCTTCGGCCGTCGGCCCCATGACGGTTTGTGTGAACACGATCGCCGACTGCCGCACGGCGGGAAGGAGCGATTCGACGCGCGCGCTGGTCTCAACGAGCAGCGCGATCGCGAGCGGATCTCCGCCAAGGTCGAAGTGGTCAATCTTCTGCTCGCCCCCGTTGTCGAAGATGTGAAAGTCCTTCTGTTCGAGATTCAGCACCAGATCGCCATCGCGGCCCCGCGCGGTTACCGGGGCTGTGATCTCCGTCGCGCGCACGCGAATCGGCCGCTGCTCCGTTTGGGGCTTCGGCGAAGGGCTATCCGGCAGATTGCCCGGCGCTTGCGGTGCTGAGTTCGGTGGAGGGTGAATCGGCCCGGCGGGCTCTTGCGCGCGCGCTGGTGGCGTGCAGGTGAGCGCGGCGGCCAGTATGGCAGCGGGCGCGACCCAGCGGAGGAATGATTTGGGCAAGGACATTGGCGTCAGTGTATGTGATTCCGGCGCGGAAAGGTACGTTGCACGTCGAACGCATCTGGCTTTTCAGCCGGGCGTTCTCCTAGAATGTCAGGTTCGGCTGAGCGTTGTTCTGGAGGAAGCATGGCCCGTTTGCGACATCTCCCCATGTCCGAGCTCGCGTATCACGATCCGCTTTTCATGGAAAGCCTTCCCGCGCGGCCTTTGCGGATTTTGGCCGAGTATCTGGATCCGCTCTCGCGCATCCGGCGGGAAAACGTAGCGGACACGATCGTGATGTTCGGGTCGGCGAGGATCAAGTCGCGCGAGCAGACCGAAGAAACCATCAAGCAGTTGAAAAGGGCGAGGGAGAAAACACGGGCCACTCGCGCCTGGCGCGACCGGATGCGAATGGCCAGAGCGGCGCTGGGGATGTCGCGTTACTACGAAGAGGCTCGCGAACTCTCGCGGCGGATCACGGAATGGTCGTTGACGCTGGGTTCCGACCCGCGCCGCTTCGTGATTTGTTCAGGCGGCGGGCCGGGCATCATGGAGGCGGCGAATCGCGGCGCATATGAAGCCGGCGGCACTTCCATCGGACTGAGCATTCAGCTTCCGCACGAACAGCGGCCGAACCCTTACATCACGCCTGCCCTCAACATCTGCTTCCACTATTTCTTCATGCGCAAACTGTGGTTCGCGCAGATGGCCAAGGCGCTCATTGTTTTTCCGGGCGGCTTCGGCACGATGGACGAATTATGGGAAATGCTGACGCTCCTGCAAACCGGAAAACTGTCGTCACACCACATGATTCTGATCTATGGCCGGAAGTATTGGGACAAGGTCATCAACTGGCAAACGATGGTTCGCGCCGGGACGATGAACGACCGCGAATTGAAGCTTTTGAAATTCGCCGATTCGGTGGACGAAGCGTTTGAAAAACTGCGCGAAGATCTCAAGCATAGGAGTGTCGTCGCTACGGACTGGCCGCTGCATACCTGGCCGACGGGATAAGCCGCCGTGGAGCCGAATCATTCGCGCTGCCGGGAAACCGTCTTGAAGAACTGGCGGCTGCCGCAACCGGCCATGAATTTCTCGCTTGTGAAATAAAAAGAGGGAATGGGATAAGTCCCATTCCCTCTTTCTGCGTGTGTCAGGTGTTGGGGGTTAATTCGAAGATACGTTCAGATCCGGCTCGAAGACTGCCAGGAACCGCCGCTTCTCGTCTCGATCATGCAGAAGCACGACCGGGGCGATCCGCAGCGACTTCTTGCACTGGCGGCACGTCGCCGACTCGCCCTGGAGGTCCTGCACAAAGCCGTCGGTGAAGTGATACGACGCGCGTGGGCGCCGGGCTGCCTTGTCGCCGGCCGCGCCACAGTGCGGGCACGTAAATTCAAGCCGGTCCTCCTGAGGGTCGCGGTCGAGCGCAGCCCAGCCGGTGTACCGGAGGCCTACCGTTTCGTTGGATGTCCTATTCATGTCGAAACCTCAATCCATTCTTAGTTTGCACAATATTCGATGCGCCATGGAAGGGCAATGATGCTTTTGGGGTTCACATTGTCCACATCCCATTTATTTTCAATAAGATATTTCATTTGTAGTAGTTCACATTCACGAAATTCCTGAAAACAAGGCATCCTGCGGGCACACCGGAGTCGTGATGGCGTCTATCTGTCTAAGATTGCGCGATTTCAGGGCGCTTATCCGCCGCGGGAGCAGGGAGTATGCAGCCGGCACAGGCGCTCCGCGGCGATACCGCCTTGAGAGATGAACACGGAGGGCGCCAGGTCAGAACCGGGCCAGCCATCGTGCCGGCCCGGCTCACATTCGTTCGCAGTCAAATCTAGAAGTGCACTACAATCCCTGCCGATATTCGCGGATTGTTCTGCGTGGCGCTGGCGAATCGAGTGATGATGTCGTCGATCTGAATCGCGCGTATCGAGATGTGCGGAGCGGTGGGAATGTCGATCCCGCCGCCGATGGCCGTCGCGAAGGACGTCTCGCCCGCGCCGGCCACATCCGCGTGCCCCGCTCCGAACATCACGTGAAAGAACGGCGATACCGGCGCAGGAAACGAGAACTGCGGCCCAAACAGGTAGCTTTGAAGGTTCGTGCTCCCGATGGAAGGCGAGCCATAGGTCCGGCTGAAATCGCCGACGATGCCGGCGACCTTCACCACTTTATAATTCAATGAAACATCCCAGCCATTCTGATTTGCATTGAGGCCGGTCTGATTGAATCGTTCGAAAGAATAGCCGCCGAAGAGTTCCACCTGCGCCTTCGCGGAACCAGCCGACAAAAAAATGAACGCCATGACGATGAAGATCTTTCGCATTCAGCAAACCTCCGAGTGGAGTTGTGGATTGCATGCACCGAAGTTTCAAGTTGCGGCGCCTGCGCTAGGGGTGGCGGAATCAGGCGGTGATTCGCGCGCACCCTGGCCGGTCTTTGGTTTGATGATCTGAACGAAATGCCGGTTGCAGGAGCCGGGCAGAAAATATCAGAGCAGCGGTTCGCCCGTATTTTGCGCGACGATTTCTCGCACGGTATCGCGCAGGCGCACGATCTCGTGCCAGTCGGCTTCTTCCGTCGCCCCGCTCAATTCGAATTTCGGATGGACAAGGGGGCCGAGCGTGACCTCGACGCGGCCAAACTTCGGCAGCATCGTCTTATCGCGAAGAATTTGCCGCGCGCCTCGCAGGGCCACCGGGCAAATCGGGCGTCGCGTTTCAACGGCGGACTTGAACGCACCGAGTTGGAAGGGGCGAATCCCGGGCGCCGAAGTAAAAGTTCCCTCGGGATAGATGATCACGGAATCGCCCTGCGCCAAAAATTTTGCCACTTCTTCGGCCTGCTGCACGCGCGCTTGCGAATCGCTGCGATCGAATGTGAGATGTCCGAGGCGCTGGACGAAAGTGCCGATGAACAGCATCGAACCGGCTTCGCCCTTGGCCACGAAGCGCGTGCCCGCAGGCAGGACGGCCAGCGTGACCAGAACGTCCAGATAGCTTGAATGATTGGGAGCAAAAATCCATGGCCCGGATGTTTTCAATTCGTTCAACAAATCGGCGTGGGTCACCGATAGCCCTATGCCGGCGCAACGGAGCATGGCCCGGACGCCCGCGCGCGTGAGGCTCGCGGCAGCGTGCCGATTTGGCGCGAGCTTGACCCCGACCCACAACGGAACGAGGAACAGGCCAAAAACGGCCAGCGCGTAGATGCCATAGGCAAGTTCGGCGACGGCGCGCACAGCGTCTCGCAGCGCGTGCGCCACGCGCAGCGGCGCGCTATGAAGCGCGAGCCGCGCAATCTGCATCCACACGGGCCGCTGCCGCCCAAGTTCGCCCGCGAGATACAGCCGCCGGGTTTCGGAGCGGCGCAATTTACCGCTCGATGTTTTAGGTATCGAGTGCGGCGGCAACAACTCGACGCGATCCGGCGGAATGCCGAGCGCTTCCGTCACCTGCCGCGTGATTTCAGCCGTCAGCCGCTCGCGATCGGCCGCGTTGCGCGTCTCGGCGGCAATCACGAATCGTTCGGTCCCGCTCTTTTCGTCGGGCGCGCCGAATGCGACGACGCAGCCGGTCCGCACGCCGGAGACTCTTCCGGCGACCTCTTCGATCTCGTGAGGATAAAGATTCCGGCCGCCCTTGATGATGATGTCCTTGGCGCGCCCGGTGATGAAGAGCTCGCCATCCACCTGGTAGGCCAGATCGCCGGAATCGAGCCATCCATCCTCGCGAACCAGGCCGCGCGTCGCCTCTGGATTGCGGTAGTAGCCCTGCGTTGCAGAGGCACTGCGAAACCACAGCCGGCCTTCGATCCTGTCGCCAACCGGACGTCCTTCGCGATTGACGATTTGCACGTCCATGCCGGGAATCGCGCGGCCTGCGCCGACAAATTCGAGAGCGGCCGAATCAGTTTTTGCGGCGGCCACGGCGCGGCCGTCCTTCTCGAACGTCGCGCGCTCGACGCGGTCCACTGCGTATCCCGCGCCATCGCGCGGAGCGGAGACGCAGAGTGAAGCTTCCGCCAGACCATAGACCGGTTGGAGCGCCTCCCGGCGGAATCCGCAGCGGGCGAAGCGAGCCGCAAATCGCTCGAGCGTTTCCGGGCGGACTTGTTCGGCGCCATTCAGCGCGGCGCGCCACGAACTGAGATCGAGGCCGGCCAGTTCCTCGTCGGAAATTTTTCGGGCGCAGAGCTCGTAGGCGAAGTTTGGCGCAGGACTGATTGTCGCGCGGTGGCGGTGAATCGCTCTCAGCCAACGTTCGGGCCTGGTGAGAAATGCAAGCGGTGACATCACCACAACCGGCAACCCAAAACAAAGTGGCGCAAACCACGCCCCGATCAATCCCATGTCGTGATAGAGCGGCAGCCAGCTCACCACGATGTCGTCCGGCGTCAATCGGACGGCTTGGCCGATCGAGCGAATATTCGCCAGCAGATTCGCGTGCGTGAGGACGACGCCCTTCGGATCGCCCGTCGAGCCGGAAGTGTATTGCAAGAACGCGATGTCTTCGCCGCGCGTGCGCCGTCCGAAGTGTTCCGTCGGCCTCGCTTCGGTTTCCGGCGGCAATGGCGGACTTTGTGCCTTCACCAATTGGGCCGCATCGAGCAGACCGATCAGCGAGGGCACGCGCGGCCCCAGCATTCGCGCAAGCCGCTCCACCTGCTGGAACGTGACGAGGAACCTGGCCTCGGCGTTGCGAAGAATTCCTTCCTGGCGCGCGGCGTACTCTTCGATTCGGTCGGCGCGAAAAGGCGGGTACATCGGCACGGGAACGCCGCCCGCCATCCACACTCCTGCGAAGCAGAAAAAAAACTCCGCGCCTGTGGGGAGCATCAGCGCGACGCTTTCGCCGGGCCGCAGCCCGCGCCGAACGAGCTCTGCGCCGATGGCCGCTCCCCGCTCGAGAAGCTCGCCGCAACTGATCGTACGAATCCGGTCGTCCTCTTCGTAAAGGTGAATGTGCGCGGTTTCCGGCTCCGCGCGGCCGCGAGCGATAATCACCTCGGTGAGTGATTCCGCGCCCCCCAGAAATTTTCCCAGCCGCCGCGGCTTCCCCGAAACGCCTGCTATGGCTGCGCCCGATGTCGCTGCTGGCGTGCCAGTGGCAGCCGAAGGATTGGCCGGTCCAGCGGCAGCGACCGCCCGCACGAGATCCGCCACAGTTTCGGCTTGAACGAGCGCGCTATCGGGCAGGCGAACCGAAAACGCGGCGTCGAGCCGGACAAGCAACTCCACGCGCTCGAGGCTGCCCAATCCCAAGTCATGCTCGAGTTGAGAGCTGAGGCCGTCGCGATCCAGCGTGCCGGCCGCCGAACGGCTCCCGAGTTCAAGCAAAAGCTGGCGGACGATCGCGAGTGTTTGCGACTCAATCAGTGGACTGCGATCGAGTTGTGTACCGGGTGTCGTCATTGCCGCCGCCGCGCGCGCCCAACTTTGCTGATGCGAACGAAGGCTTCCAGCGCGAGGCTATCATTCCCGGGCTTCGGGGTTCAATGCTTGGCTGGTTGCAACACCAGACGCGCCGTGGCTGTCGCAATTCCTTTAGCGTCATGCGGGCTGCGATAGGAATCATGGAGCTTTCGTACTAGACCAAAATGAATCTCTCGGTCTATGGGCACGGGCGATGCCCGCAAGCAGAATGCAAGCTGTTCGGAACGACGCGCGGCGAAGCGGTTTTCCCGAGAGCGCGAGCTTGAAGGAGCGACGCCTGTAGCGCACCGTCCCGGGCTTTTTTAGCACCTCCATCACCCCATGCCCCCCAGAGCGGCCGGCACCCCCACCGGCCGCTCACTTCCTTTCTAGACACTCTAAAAAGTGACCGCTAGTTCTCGTCTCAAACTCTCCCTTGACATAAATCGTTTGCGAATCTATACACAACTTCAGTGCGTTGGGGCGGACGGGTGGTCCGGCTCTTTTGGGCAATTGCGTCGGGGCGGCGCGTTCCTGTTCTCTTGCCATCGATAATCTGCGCCGTTCCATCTCTGGAGGTGACACGTGTATCGCATATTCCAGCGATGGTCGGGACTGGTAGTTCTTCTTTTATTCCTCGCATTTGCGGGTAGCGCGCGCGCGCAGGACACGGCGAGTTTGCGCGGAACCGTGACCGACGAATCCGGGGGTGTGATCGTCGGTGCCAAGGTCACGCTGACGAATTCCAAGACCAATATCTCGCGCGTCCAAAAGACAGGCACGGACGGGAGTTATCTGTTCACCTCGGTTCCGGTAGGCGAGTATTCGCTGGAGGTGGAGCACGCGAACTTTGCGAAGTCCGTGCAAACACGAATCGTTCTAGAGCTGAACCAGAACGGGCGAGTGGACGTGGAGCTGAAAGTTGGACAGACCACTCAAACCGTCGAGGTTACGACCACCGTTGCGCAGGTGGATACAACGGGCGCGGTCCTCGGAAAAGTGGAGGACGCGCGGGCAATCCTCGATCTTCCGTTAGCCGATCGCGACACGCTCCAACTCGGACTGCTGCAAGCCGGCGTTTTCAATCCCGATCCCGACGATGGCTCGGGCAACCCCTTCTCCGTCAGTGGCCAGCGTTCGGAGTCCCTTACGTTCCTGCTCGACGGGGGCAACAACACCGATTTTCTTGGCAACAATGTGGTGGTCGATCCGAATCCGGATGCGGTCGAGGAATTCAAGATCCTCACCAACAACTACGACGCGGAGTACGGCCGGACTTCGGGAGGAATCGTAAACCAAATAACGAAGTCGGGTACCAATGTTTTCCACGGCGACCTGTTCGAGTTTCTCCGCAATAATGCGTTCAATGCCAAGGATTACTTCCTGCCGCCGGTCGTTCCAAAAGAATCGTTCAAGAGAAATGTGTTTGGCGCTACGCTCGGCGGACCCGTCAAGAAGGACAAAGCATTTTTCTTCGTGGCTTACCAGGGATGGCGCAGCCGCGAGGGTCAGACGTCGCCGATTCTCACGGTCTTGAGCCCCGCTGAACGGACAGGCAATTTTGCCGAGGTCTGCGGTGCTTACGATTCCGGTGGAAACTGCACCGATCCAAACGGCCAACAGCTCGTTAACCCATACACGCTGGCCAACATTCCTTACAACAATTTGTCGACGCCAGGCCAGGGCGGAACAGGACCCGGCGGCAATTTGGTTGATCCTGTGATTCAAAACTATATCAATGCGTATGTCCCGTTGCCGAATCTGGCCAACAACGAATTTGTGTCGTCGCCGACCGCGTCAATCGATAACGACCAGGGCATTCTTCACTTCGATTACAACCTGACCCAGCGGAATGTTCTGTCTTTCGTCTACGTGATCAACCAGGAAGGCGATAACTACCCGTATCAAATCATCAACGGGGCGTCCACGGGCGGCGATTTTCCCATCGGATCAGGATTCACGGATAACAACCGCACCCAGATCGGCACGGCAACTTGGACGTCCACGATTTCCCCGGGAAAACTGAATGAATTTCGAGTTGCGTGGAATCGCTACTCGACCCTGCAAGGCGTGCCGACCACGACGACTTCGCCGTCGCAACTCGGTTTCACCAACGTGAATCCCGACGACCCGAAGGGCACCGCGCCTCCGATCATGTACGCATCCAGCTTTACGGCCGGGCCCTCTCCTCAGGGACCGACGCAGCTGACTCGCACCACGCTGGAATTTGCGGATAATTTTACTTTAACTCGAGGAAAGCACGAGTGGAAGTTCGGTGCCGATTTCACGCACATCTGGCAGAACTTCGACTACGACTTCTATAACAATGGCAGCTTCGACTTTGACAATTACGGCGTGACTTGGACCAATAACCCTTTGTCGGACTTCGTCGGCGGTTTCTGGGACAACTACTACCAATTCTCCAACGCTGTCTATGGCATCCGCACCGGCTCGACCGGCCTTTTCGCGCAGGATACTTGGAGAGTTCTTTCCCGCCTCACGCTGAATCTCGGCGTGCGCTACGAATATTACGTTCCGCAGTATGACGTCCATAACGAAATACTCGGTTACTTTCCCGGAACTCAATCCACCGTGTTTCCCAACGCGCCACCGGACATCCTCTATCCCGGCGATCCGGGAACACCCAACCGGGCCCTCGTCTACCCGGACAAGGACAATTTTGCTCCGCGGTTCGGCTTCGCGTGGGACATCTTTGGTAACAGCAAACTTGTCATGCGCGGCGGCTTCGGAGTTTTCTACGATATCGAAGATGGGGCGCTCAATTTGCAGTTCGGCGGCCAGCCGCCGTTTGGCGCGGTTTCCAACATCTTTCCCACGGGCTTCGCTTCCGGTATAGATCCTATTGCCGATCCATTTGACGCCACCGGGTACGTAAACCCGTTTCCTTTTGCCTCACGCGGGCTTGTCGGAACATTCCTGACGCCGAAAATTCCGTATGCGTATACGACCTGGCCGCATTTCCGCACGCCGTATTCGGAAAATTTCAACTACGGCTTCCAATGGCAAGCGACGAAAGACATGATGCTGGAAACCGTCTACGTCGGGAGTCTCGGCCGCAGATTGATTTCCTCCGGCGAAACGAACTTTCCGTCGCTCGCGTCGGAACAGTATCAACTGGCCACCTACTTGCCTGCCTACAATGCCGGTCTGATTTCCTCGCCGATTAACCCCGAATGCGCGCGGCCCCTGGCGGCGTGCACGGGCGGAATTATCAATCCTTCGGATCCCTTGGATCCGTCGGGCCTGCCGACTGGCGTTCAACAATTGTTTACGGACTTCAGCGACGGCTTGTCGGATAGTCACGAACTACAGGTAACGTTGGACAAGCGCTTTTCTCACGGCTTGACATTCCGCGCCGCGTACACCTGGGGCCAGACGATTGATCTCACTTCCGGTTTCCGGTCCCGTTCCTCGACGTACACGGATCCGTATGACCATCGGCTCGATCGCGCAGACGCGGACTTTGACGTTCGGAACCGTTTCGTTTTCAGTGGGATCTGGGAATTGCCCATCGCGCGTCACGTGCAAAACGGTTTCGTCAGCAAAGTTGCCAAGGGATGGCAACTCAACGCCATCACGACTTTCCAAAGCGGCCAGCCGTTTACCGTCTACGCCAACACCAATGCCAGCCAGCAAGACAACTATCTGGATCGCCCGGATGTGATTGGCCCGATTCCTTACACACACCAACCCAGGAATTCGAATCAGACCTTTACCAGCCAGTGCAACGGAACTTCATCCGGCACAGAAACTGGAAATTTCTGGTTCGACCCAACCAATCTGGTCTGCAACGCTTGCCCTTATGACGATCCTACCTGCGCGAGCGCCGCTGACCAGCCTGGGATTCCACTGTTCACCTACGGAAATATGCCGCGAAATTTCTTACGCGACCCTGGGATCAACAATTGGGATCTATCCCTCACGAAGAAAACCGTGTTCAGGGAAAATAAGTCGATTGAATTTCGAGCCGAGTTCTTCAACGCGTTTAATCACGTGCAGTTCCTGCGAGTGGATAACTCCGGTTACCTCAGTCCAACGTTCGCTCAAGTTATCTCGGACCGAGGGCCGCGGCTGATTCAATTTGGGCTGAAGTTTTACTTCTAACGCGCAACGTCAGGTTCGCGTACCCGGCCTGGGGACAGAACCTGCAACCGAACGTGAGGCTCAAAGACGATCTGGAATCAAGTGCGAAGAGGCGTTTTTGTCCCTTCTTCTTTTCTACTTCTTCTGGGTCCCCACGCTCTTCTGAGAAATTGACAGCAGCCATTGCCCTTCCGCTTCATCCACTTCCGTCACCGTGAATTCCAGCGCCTGCACCAGCACACCCACCACGAAGTAGTATGTCTCACCTTCTTCCGCTGTCATCACGATCGCGCCGCCATCTCGCTGTCTTGCCTCTATACTGGATTGCCAGTCTGCGCAGATGTTGTGGCGTCCCGGGTCCACCTCAAACGAGATATAGCCCTTCCCCGAATTCGCTCCAACCCAGTTTCCGTCCATCCCCACCCGCGTCGTGATGCCCGTATCCGTATTGTTACTCGACCCCACAATTTCCATCACGTAAACCCGCGCCTTCCCGGGAGACGGGGCAATCACTCCCTTATCCGGGGCGTCCAATGTCACACGGTACTGCGTCTTCTGCGGGCCGCAACCCGCGTCCGTCCGGAAGTCCCGCGTCGCATTCTGACCGTACACCGGTGCTGCACACACCAGTACCAGGAAAATGATGTTGCGCATGCGTCTTCTCCTTGGATCTTTTTCTGAAAGTGGTTGCGCCTTATGCCTCTAGGACGCCCCGCCGGCTGTTCCCGTTTCGTCTCCTTTCTCGCTCTCTCCGCGCACGCTTCGCTAAAACAAAAAGGCCCGCTGCAAGGAGATGCAGCGGGCCTTCTTTTTGCCGGATCAGCACCGGCAAGGAGGGAGCACATTTTTCGGGGGCGGCGGGGACGAGGCCGTCGCTCGCTTACTTCAGCCGAGCGGCAGCCGGACCGCTGCCAACCGTACAATACGAAACGCGTCTATCGCGGCCGCGCACCCGGCCGGTAAGTGGTTAAAGGCCGAGGACGCATGCGAAAGCGCGGCGCGAGCGGCGGTGGGACGCTATGGAGCGGCGAACCGCAATTGCTGCAGGCTTCGTTCTGCGCGCCTTCGATACGCAACCAGTGACCTCGCGCCGGGCAAGCTGGATTCAGGCATTGCACCGTCCATCCGGGCAAATAATCCATCGCTCTCCCATTTTGATTCCGGGATTCCGGCGCAACCTTGCGAATCCCCCCGTTGCGAAGCGGAAAACCGGAAAGATGGCGGGATTGTGCGGGAAGCGAACTTGTGTGTCAAGGATAAAACATACTATTAGTAGGGGTACGATTGCGGGAACTGGGCGGACCTTCGCCGTTTCCGCCTTACTGCGGCGAATTGCTTTTATCGTCCGTGGCCTTGCCGGAGGCTAGCCTCGCCTGGAGCGAATCCAGAGCGGCCTGCTGTTGCGCCAATTGCTCTTTCTTGGCTTCGAGATCCGCCGATTCGCTGTCGAGCGCGGCTTTTCCAGTCGTGTCGTCCTGGTAGTCCGTCTTGCCATAGTACATTTCGGAATCGAGGGAGTACTTTCTCTGCGCCAGGTCTACGTCCTTCGAGAGCGCCGCGATCTTCTGTTTCAAATCATTGATCGAAGATTGCGTCTGTGGCGCGTTTTGCGGGGCCTCTTCGGCATCCGTCAATGCGTCGGCTGCGGAGGGCGCTGACGGCTGCCCAGTGGTCCCAATCACGTTTATGCCTTCTTTCGGCAGGTTGTCGTTGTTCCAGACGCGAACGGGCTTCGGCAGATTTTTCTTTTCCTCTTTCGTGCGTCGCGCGGCTTCCACCACCGATTGGGTCTTTGGCGCCGCTTGCGAAGTGTTCTGCGAAGATTGCTGTGATTGCGCGCGAGCGCTACCGGCGCCCATTGCCAGAGTCGCGATGTATATCGGCCATCCCCAATGCGCAATTTTCATAACTGCACCTCCATTTGCGCGAGCTGCCGAAGAGCGCTCGAAAGCCCGGCTCCCAAACAATTCCATGTTAGTCGCCGATGGAGCGTTGACGCAACTCGCGTCCTGCGGCGCACCCAAAGAGGCACCCTGCCAGCCAGCCGCCGCGGCTGGGAGCTTATGTTTGCGCGCGGCGAGCCCGAACGTCATACTCCGTCGTCAAAGAACTATGGCGATCGGAGATTCCACGACGAGAACGCGATTCGCGTTCGCCGTGCGCGCAATTGCATTTGCTATCGTCGCATGTGTTTTCGCAACGACGGCAACGCGAAGTGCCGCATTGCGCCATCCTGAGCCGGCCAATTCGTCAGCGCTATGGCAAGCGCCAGCACCAAGCAGGCCTTTGCAGCCGGCCGCATCTGCGTCATCGCGCCCAGCGGAGCCTGCCAAGCTTGTCACCGGCTACACGCTGCCGCCCGGCGAATATGCGAAGGCGCGCCATTTAAGCCGCATCGGCTATCTCGTTGGATTCTTCGCGCCGCTCTACGAAATACTCATTCTGGTGCTCACCCTGCGATGGGGCTGGTCCGCGAAACTCCGCGATTGGGCCGAATCGATCTCACAGCGGCGTCGCGCGCAAGGGGCAATTTACACGACGGTTCTATTGCTCGCCGTCCGGTTGGCGCAACTCCCAATCTCGGTGTGGCGGCATTGGATGCTGCGCCGCTACGATCTCGTAATTCAAGGCTGGGGCTCGTGGCTGGGCGATCTGGCGAAGGCGCAACTGGTGACGACGATCATCGGCATCGCGGCCGTCTGGTTGTTATTTGCGATGATTCGACGAAGTTCCCGCCGATGGTGGTTCTACTTTTGGCTGATCGCGCTACCCGTTGGAATCTTTCTGGTGTTCCTCGCGCCGTACGTGTTCGATCCACTCTTCAACAAATTCGAACCGCTGGAATCGCATGATCCCGCGCTCGTCGCGTCAATCGAGCAAGTTGTGGCGCGCGCGGGACTGAGCATTCCTCCCGATCGAATGTTCTGGATGAACGCGAGCGAGAAAGTGAAGTACGTGAACGCGTACGTAACCGGCCTCGGTGCGTCGAAGCGCGTGGTCGTTTGGGACACGACGATCGAAAAGATGTCGAATCCGCAGATTCTCTACGTTTTCGGTCATGAAATGGGCCACTACGTCCTTGGCCATGTCTGGAAAGGAGTCGCGCTCTCGGCACTCTCGAGCCTTCTGTTGTTTTATCTTGTATATCGCCTGGCGGCTTCGGCGCTTGCACGAGACGGCGCAGCGTGGCGAATTCGCGGGCCGGACGATCTGGCGGCGCTGCCGTTGTTCGCGGCGTGCTTACTGGCGCTGCTTTTCATCGGCACGCCTGTTTCGAACGGCGTATCGCGATACTTCGAGCACCAGGCCGATCAGTATGGCCTCGAAGTCACTCACGGGATCACACCCGAATCAGGCCAGGTCGCGGCGCAATCGTTTCAAATTCTCGGGGAAATCGATATGGAAGATCCTGCACCGGCTCAGCTCGAAATCTGGTGGTTCTACGACCATCCCTGGATTGGAGATCGCATCCAATTCGCGCTCTCGTACGATCCGTGGTCAAAAGGCGAATCGCCCGAATTTGTGAAGTAGCGGCGATTGCCGCAAGAAATCCTTGGCGCGTTTCTCTCGCAGCTTTCAATCTCATCGTGCTTGCAGCGTCATGGGAATGCCGCGGTGCGCGCGCAGCGTGATCAGCGGCTCGGGCGCAATCTGCCTTCCCTTTGGTTCGACGAATCGAAACCGCTGTGCCAGTGTGGCCATCACCAGTACGGCTTCCATCATCGCAAAAGCCTGCCCGATGCAGCGCCTGGGGCCCCCACCGAAGGGAAAATATGCGTAGGGCGGAAGCCGGTCCGCCAGGCCGGTGAGCCAGCGCTCGGGCCGAAATTCTTCCGGCGCGTCGAAATAGCGCGGATCGCGGTGCATGAGCCACTGCGACAGCAAGACCGTCGTATTCACCGGAAACGCGTAACCGCCCACTTCGACCGGTTCGAGCGATGTTCGCTGAATGATGTACGCAGCGGGGTAGAGCCGCAGCACCTCGCGAATCACGGCATCAAGGTAACGCAGCCTCGGCAAATCCTCCGGCGACGGCGCGCGGCCGCCGAGAACGGAACGCAACTCCTCCGTGAGTTGCTGCTCGACGGAAGGATTCTGCGCGAGCAGATGCCACGCCCAACCGAGAGTGACCGCGGTCGTCTCGTGTCCGGCGATGAAAAGCGTCATGACTTCGTCGCGCAATTGCTTCGACGACATCTGGCTGCCGTCTTCATCCATCGCGTTCATCAGCAGCGAAAGTACATCGTCGGCCGCAGGCTCGCCGGCCGCGCGGCTGCGGCGGCGCTCTTCGATGATCCCGTAGACGAGCGAATCGAGATATGCGTAGGCGCGATCCGCGCGGCGATTCGAAGGAAACGGCCATTTCATCGAAAGCTTGATGGGCGAGCGCAGCCTCTTGACCTGATACCGCATTAAAAGCGTGACGGCCTTCCCCACGTGTCCGGCTTCGTGCGTGAATTCCGTTCCGAAAAGAGTTTTCACCGCAATAATCAGCGTGAGCGTCATCATTTCTTCGGCAAGGTCGCGCAGGTCGCCGTCCCGCCAGTTCCGGACGTGCTCCTCCGCCTGCGCGATCATCGTCTGCGCGTACTCTGCGATGCGTTGACGATGAAACGCAGGTTGCGCCAGGCGCCGCTGCCGCCGCCATAACTCGCCCTCGCTGGTCAGCAATCCTTCGCCGAGCAGCCGTTTGGCCGCGCCTTTGATTCCCGGACCTTTGTCGAATTTCTGCGGCATCCGGACGAGGATGTCTTCGATCAAGTCGGGATGGTTGATAAGAATGCGGTCTTGCAGAAGCAACGGAAGACGCACGATGTCGCCGTATTGCTGCGCCATCTGCGCGAGCAGCCCAAGGGTGTCGCGTCGCAATTGCAGCGCGACGCCCAGAAAGGGCAGTCCTCGCGGGCCTGGCGGCAATCCGCGGTGATTCGCATCGATTCGCGAAGCTTTCTCGGGTGCGGTGTCGACTTGCATCGGTTGCTGGTCCCGGATAAGTGTAACCTCATCTCGCATCTTGCCGCGCGTCATCGCATCCAATTCGCATGGCGCTTGGCTTGCCAATGCGGGAGCATCCGATAAGATATCAGTTCGCGCAGGGGGAGTTGGCAACTCCCGAACCGGGCGATAGAGGAGCATTGGTGGAAAGCGAACGGCCGGATTGGCTATCGGAAGTGGAGGGCGTTCTCGAAACGCTCAACCAGGGCGTGGTCATCGCGGATGATTGCCACCGGATGATTCACGCCAACGACGTGTTTCTGGAAATGACGGGCCGCCGGATGGAAGAAATTTTGGGCCGCACTTCCACCGAAATGTTTCCTCCCGAAGATTTGCCCATTCTTAACGAGCACATCGCTATGGGCGACAGCACCGGGCGAAATCGCTTTGAATTTTATTTGCCGCTGCGAGATGGGTCGCGCCTGCCCGTTGTGGTGAGCGCCAAGCGCGTTGAGGATCCCGACGGCCGCGAATTTGCGATTATTACATTCACAGACATCACCGAACAGAAGCGCGCGGAGAACAAACTTCGCGACGCCAACACGCTGCTGGAAACACGGCAGCGCGAAATTGATGAAGAGCTGGTTCTGGCTTCGCGCGTGCAGCAAAGCCTGGCGCCGAAAAGCCTGCATTGGGGCGATCTGACGGTCGAAGCGCACTATCAGCCAGTGCGCACGATTGGCGGAGATTTCGGCCTGGTGATTCCGAGCGATACCGGCTACCTGAATTTGCTCGTGTGCGACGTTTCCGGCCACGGCATCAGCTCCGCGCTGGTGGCCAACCGGATCTACACAGAAACAATGTCGCAGATCGAGCAGGGCACCGGCCTTGCCTCGATGCTTCGCCATTTGAATCATTTCGTCATCCACAACATCGGAAGCTCGGTCTTTTTTTTCACGCTCGCGGCGGCACGAATCAACAGCGCCGATCGCTCGCTGGAATTTGTCGGCGCCGGCCATCCGCCGGCGTTTGTGGTCCGGCCCGGAGAGAAGCTGCGGCACCTGGAATCCAGAAGCCTCGTTCTCGGTTTTCTGGAAGACGCGGTAAGCGGCGAAGCCACGATTGAAGTTCCGTTGCGAGCCGGAGATCGCGTGGTGCTGTACACCGATGGACTGACCGACAATTTCAATTCGAAACGCGAGATGCTGGGCGTGGATGGTCTCGCGGAAATCGTCGATCAGGCATCCGCGCTTCCGCTTCCGCAAATGAAGCAGACCATCCTCGATCGCGTCAGCGAATACCGCGAGGGACCTTCTCAAGACGACGTGTCGCTCGTTCTTGCCGAAGTCTCCTGAACCGCTTCGTGGTAGATTCCCCGCTTCGGTATGGCCAGCCTTGAATTCGAGCAGCGCATCGCCGCGTCGCAGGCGCTCGTTTCGGCGTTCTTCGTGCCGCAGCGCATGGCGTACTGGTATGGCGCGGAAATGAATTGCGAGCTCGAAGTGCTCGGCGGGGCCTCGGATTTTGCCGTGGGCCAGAAAATTCGCGTCACGGGCAAGCTGGGCGCGCGAGAAATTTCTCTCACCCTGGTCGTGGAGAAATTTGAATTCGGCCGGCTTCTCGAATGGAAATTTCAGGATGCCTACGGAGTGAAAGGCACTCAGGCGTGGACGATTGAGGCCGCAGGAGACGCCGCTCTGGTGCGAATGCGCGACGCGTATGAAATGCCCGGAGCATTCGGGCGCATGTTCGATTGGCTATTCACGCGCCATGCCGTTGCGCGCCGCGACCGCGACTGGCTCGCCCATCTTCAGCGCCTCGCCGAACGGCGCTGACCGGATTCACTCGATCACCACGCGCAAGAACTTCTTCTTTCCGGCACGCAATAAGAATTCTCCAGGCTGCGAGAGGTCAATCTGTTTTTGAACGTCATCAACACGCGATGCATCGATTTCCACGCCGCCTTGCTTGATCAGCCGCTCTGCTTCGCTGCGCGACGCCGCAAGCTCCCATTCGACAAGCAGAACGGATAACCGCTTCGATTCCGAACGGTGCAAGCGTTTCACCGGTACGTCCTTCGGCGCCTGGCGCTCGCGGAACACGCGCTGAAATTCATCCCTTGCCTTCTTCGCGGCTTCTTCGCCGTGAAAGCCGGCGATGATGTTGTGTGCGAGCTGCATCTTAGCGTCCATTGGATGCAGCACGCCGGTGCGGACTTCCTCTTTCAGACGGACGATCACGCGCTCGGGAAAATCCGTCGCCAGCTCGTAGTAAGACCACATCAGCTCGTCCGAAATGGACATCAGTTTTCCGAACATTTCCTGCGGCGATTCCGTGATCCCGACGTAGTTGCCCAGGCTCTTGGACATCTTCCGCTCCCCATCGAGCCCGACGAGGATCGGCATGGTCAGTATGACCTGCGGAGACAACCCGTATTCCCGCTGGATTTCGCGGTGGACCAGGAGATTGAATTTCTGCTCGGTGGCGCCGAGCTCGACGTCGGATTTGAGTGCGACCGCGTCGTAGGCAGTCAGGAGCGGATAGAGCAGCTCATGAACCGAAATGGGCTGATTGGAATCGAGACGGCTGCGGAAATCCTCGCGTTCGAGCATCCGCGCGAGGCGGTAGTGCGCGCAGAGCTGAACAACTTCCTGGCTGGTGAGCTTGCCAAGCCACTCGTTGTTGTAGCGCACTTCGGTTTTATTCTTGTCCAGGATCTTGAACACCTGCTGAAGATAGGTTTCCGCATTTTGCTTCACCTGCTCGCGTTTGAGCGGAGGCCGCGTCTCGGATTGCCCGGTGGGATCGCCGATCATTGCGGAAAAATCGCCAATTAGAAAAATTGCGGTGTGGCCCATGTCCTGGAATTGTTTGAGTTTTCGGAGCACAACTGTGTGACCGAGGTGGAGATCCGGCGCCGTCGGATCGACGCCGAGATAGACGCGCAATGGTTTGCCCGACTTCAGTGACTGCGCGAGCTTGGCCTTCAGCTCATCTTCCGGAATGATCTCCGCCACGCCCTTGCGGAGGTAAGCGAGCTGCTCTTCGACAGGTTTGAAATTCGCCTGCGCCATTTCTAATGGGTCTCCGGTTGAATCAGAACGCGCCGGCCTTCGATGCGATAGCGGCCTTCGAGCACGATACGCACGGCTTCGGAATAGATGCGGTGCTCTTCGCGCAAGATGCGCTCGGAGAGCGTTTCTTCGGTGTCGTCGTCGCGCACGGCCACGCCCGCCTGCAGCACGATCGGCCCGGCATCGAGACTTTCGTCCACAAAATGCACCGTGCAGCCCGCAAACTTTACGCCGTGTTCGAGCGCCTGCCGCTGCGCTTCGAGGCCCGGAAATGCCGGCAAGAGCGAGGGATGAATATTCAAGATGCGGTTGGAAAACGCGGCGATGAAAAACGGCGAAAGGAGCCGCATATAACCAGCGAGGCACACGAGCTCGACGTTGGCATCGGCGAGCGCCGCGGCGACTTGCCGGTCATAGACCTCACGCTCCAGGCCTTTCGACGGAATCACCTTTGCCGGAATGCCCCGCGCTTGCGCTTTCTCAATTCCCGGCGCATCCGCGCGGTTGCTGACGACGATCGCGATTTCGGCGTTTGGAATCCGGCCGCTCTTGACGCTGTCTGCGAGCGCCTCGAAATTTGAGCCGCGGCCCGACAAGAGCACGCCGATGCGCTTCTTCATAGCCGAAGAAAGTTAGCACAATTCGAATACATGGCGAAGGCGCGCCTATAAAGCGGCGCAGAAGAACTGAATCCTTGACGCTTAAATGAGAGATTCGATTCCGCGATCCGGTACGAACCACATCAACGCGATCGCCACGTAAAGGACAATCGCGATCCAAGGATGCACAAAAGCGAGGAAGATCGCCACGAGGTAGCCCGCGAGCGAAAGCTTGCCCTTCGTTTCTTTTCCAACTGCGCGAGCGAGCTTCGAATCAGCTCCGTTATAAGCGATGAGCGTTTTTTCCAACAACAGATACGCGATTCCGGACATGAGCAGAACCGCTCCGTACGATGCGGTGGGCGCGGGAGCAAAATGCGTATCGTCCATCCAGCGAATGACGAACGGAACAAGCGAAAGCCAGAAGAGCAAGATCAGATTGGCCCAGAGCACCTTGCCGTTGATGCGTTCCGCCGCGTGGAGCATGTGATGGTGGTTGTTCCAATAGATGCCGACGTTCGTAAAGCTGAGTGCGTACGCAAGAAACACGGGCGACTCGGCCAGGAGCGCGGAGAAGTTGGAGCCCTGCGGCACCTTGATTTCCAACACCATGATCGTGAGGATGATGGCCATCACGCCGTCTGTGAATGCTTCGAGCCGCTGCTTGCCCATCCGGATCCCTTCGTTGCGAAATCTTGTTGCGCGCCGATTGGCGGGTGAGTTTACCCCACAGTTCACAGCAGCGATAAGTTCTAATCGCGCTGGCCCGCGCGACATCTGCGCGGATGGCCTTGACTTCATCGAGGTCTGCAGGCATCGTAGCCGCCAGAAACATTCAATCCCAGGAGAATTCGCGATGAAAAATCCACGGCTCCTTGCTCCTCTCTTCGCCGCCGCAGTGACTCTCGGTTTCTCGTCCGCTTGCTCGCAACAGGCGCAACAGCCTGCCGCGCCGCCGCCGGATCTTTCCGGAATCGAGGCTAACATTCGGAGCATGGACAAGGACTGGAGCGCGGCCAGCGCCGCGAAGGATGCGGACAAAGCGTCTTCCTATTATGCCGACGACGCTGAGTTTCTCGCGCCCGCGGCACCGGCAGCTGTAGGGCGGGATGCCATCCACAAGGCCTGGGCCGGAATGTTGGCGTCGCCGGATTTCGTGACTCTCACGTTTGCGCCGAGCGTCGTGCACGTCGCGCAGGCCGGAGACATCGCCTACGAGATCGGAACCTACGATTTCATGATGAAGGACAAAAAAGGCAAGCCGCTTCCGGACAAGGGCAAGTTCGTGGTCGTCTGGAAAAAGCAGGCGGACGGCTCGTGGAAGGTCGAAGCCGATATCTTCAACTCCGATTTGCGGTGACGCGCAGCTAAGAAGTTTCGGACCGCGTCGCGCGGGCGCACGATCCACACACGCGGGTTACGAAAGTGGAAGTTTGCCGTTGTAGACGACTTTGGGGGCGCCCGACGCAGTTTCGATGTGCCCGATGGCGTAGAATTTCTCTCTCCGCCGGTGCAATTCCGTTTCGACCTTGCGGATGTTTTTTGGCGGCACAATCAAAATCATACCCGCGCCCACGTTGAACGTGCGCAGCATTTCGCTCGGCTCGATCTTTCCGAGCTCGGCCAGATAACGAAAAATCGGCAGCACCGGCCACGAGCCCAACTCGATCACGGCGCGCACATTTCGCGGCAAGACGCGCGGAAGATTTCCGGTGATCCCGCCGCCGGTGATATGCGCCATGCCCGAAAGCCAGCCCTTCGCCACGATATTTTTCAGCAGCGGCCAGTACGCGCGATGCGGCTTCAGCAATTCCGCGCCAATCTTATTGCTGATCGCCGGAACATACGTGTCCGGCTGGAGCCGCGCGGTTTGAAACGCAAGCTTTCGCGCCAGCGAATACCCGTTGGTGTGCAAGCCGCTCGAAGGCAGCGCAAGCAGCGCATCGCCCGGGCGCACGAGCCGCGGCTCGAGCCGCTGGTTCCGCTCGACTGCGCCCACGATGAAGCCCGCAAGATCGTATTCGCCGGGCGCGTAGAAATCCGGCATCTCCGCTGTTTCTCCGCCGATCAGCGAACAGCCCGCCTGCTTTGCCGCGCGGCTCATTCCTTCAATCACCTGTTCCACCACGCGCGGATCGAGTTTGCCCATCGCCAGGTAATCCAGGAAAAACAGCGGCTCGGCGCCCTGCGTCAGAATATCGTTCACGCAATGATTCAAAATATCCGCGCCGACGGTGGAGTGGACGCCCGTCGCGAAGGCAATCTTCAGCTTCGTCCCGACCCCATCCGTGCTCGCCACCAGGATCGGATCCCGCCAGCGTTTCTTGTCCAGTTCATAGAGCGCGCCGAATCCACCGATCGCCGAGAGCACGCCGCGGCGAAACGTTCGGCCCGCAGCCGTACGAATGCGCTGCTTCGCCTCATCGGCGGCCGAGATATCCACGCCTGCATCGGAGTAACGCATCCTACGGGACCTCAAAGAGGGACCGGCTTCGGCAACTCAAAACGTATGGAACAGTCGAGTCCAGCGAACCTCACGGGGATGGATCAGGGCGTTGAGGTACGTCGCGAAGCGCATCCCGATGTGTCCCGGCTCCCAGACTTCCTCGGGCGCGTCAATGGACATGTAGATCAAGAGTGGCGTTCCGACGATATTCGAGCGCGGCACGAAACCCCAGAAACGGCTGTCGTACGAATTATTGCGATTGTCGCCCATCATAAAATATTCGTTCGCCGGGACCTTCACGGGACCGTAGTTGTCGCCTGGATTTGGCGGGTCCTTGCGATAGGGCTCGGCGAGCGGTTCGTTGTCGATATAAACCACGCCGCGGCGGACTTCCAGTAGATCTCCCGGAAGGCCGATCACGCGCTTGATAAAATCCGGATTGCCCATCTCCGGGAGCGGCGCGCGAAACACAATAATCTGCTGCCGTTTCGGCGCGCGCCAGAGCGGCTCGTGCCACGGTGTGAACGGCACGCCAAGGTCGTATCCGAAGCGGCTGACGATCAAATGGTCGCCGATCAAGACGGTGCGCTCCATCGAGCCGCTGGGGATCACGCGCGCCTGCACCATCGACCCTTCGATGAATAGAAACGCCAGGATCACCCAGAACCACGAGAGCGCTTCCTTCGCAATGCGGCTGCGCGTCAGCGATCGCTCGCGGGCTGCCTCGTTCGGCTGCATGGCCATTGCGTTCGCGTCAGCATCAACTGCCACGATGAGCCTCCACTTCGAGTTGCACTAACTCCGTCGGATAGCTGCCCGTGTAGCACGACGTGCAGAAATTTCCTTCCGTGTCTTCCACGGCTTCGCGCAAACTGGCCAGCGAAAGATAACCGAGCGAATCGGCCTCGAGAAACTGCCGGATGTCCTCCACGGAATGGTTCGCGGCGATCAATTCGTTCCGCGTCGGCGTGTCCACGCCGTAAAAGCACGGCGAAATCGTCGGCGGGCAGCTGATTCGCACGTGGACTTCGGTGGCGCCGGCTTCCCGCACCATACGCACGATCTTCCGGCTCGTTGTTCCGCGCACGATGGAGTCGTCCACCAGAATCACACGCCGGCCTTCGATCATTCGCCGCACGGTATTCAGTTTCAGCCTCACTCCGAAATCGCGGATCGCCTGCACCGGTTCGATAAATGTGCGGCCCACATAGTGGTTGCGAATCAGACCCATTCGAAATGGAATTTCGGATTCCGCCGCGTAGCCCACGGCAGCCGGCACTCCCGAATCCGGCACGGGAACCACGACGTCCGCCTGGACGGGATGCTCGCGCGCCAGCAACCGCCCCAGCCGTTCGCGGCTCTCGTTCACTTGCCGCCCGAAGATGATGCTGTCGGGCCGCGAAAAATAGACGTGCTCGAAGATGCAGTATTGGTGCGGTTTTTCCGGCGCGAAATGAATTGACGAAACGCCGCCCGCCGAAATTCGCACCATCTCGCCGGGCTCGATCTCGCGGACATACTCCGCGTCGATCAGATCGAATGCGCACGTTTCCGATGCCACGACCCACGCGCCGTCGAGCCTGCCGAGATTGAGCGGCCGGAAGCCGCGCGGATCGCGCAGGGCGTACATTTCGTTTTGAGTGAGCACGAGCAGCGAGTACGCGCCTTCCACCTGGTTGAGCGCGTCCACCATCGCGCCCGTCAGATGCCGCGCGTTGCTTCGGGCCACGAGATGCACGATGACTTCCGTGTCGCTCGTGGTCTGAAAAATCGATCCGCGATGCTCGAGCTTCTTTCGCTGATCGAGCGCGTTCGTCAGATTTCCGTTATGCGCCACCGCAAGCTTGCCCTTGTTGCAGTCAATCACAACCGGCTGGGCGTTCGTAAGCGACGTGTCTCCGGCCGTTGAATAGCGCGTGTGGCCTATGGCCGCACTTCCCGGCAGGAGCTGGATCTTGTCCGGCGTGAAGATTTCCTGCACCAGGCCCATACCCTTATGGACGCGCAACGCCTCGCCATCGGTAGCGGCAATTCCTGCGGATTCCTGCCCGCGGTGCTGAAGCGCATAGAGCCCCAGATAGGCCATCTTGGCAGCTTCTCCGTGGCCGAAGATGCCGAATACGCCACATTCGTCGTGGAAGTGATCGGATGGCAGGTGTTGAGTCACTTTCATTCGCGGTTACTGGGAACTCTGCAAAGCTCGTTCGAGTCCGTTACTCCAAATGTCGCGCAGGGATTCGATGGCGGCGCTCGAACAAACAGCGCCATTATATTCGATGCGAAACTCGCCGCGCACGGCCTTGCCAATCTCCTGCGCCGAAACCATACATTGTGCCGCAATCTCTGCAACGCGGGCAAGCGACTCCGGCCGCGCAGAAACAACAGCGCGCGCTCCACGTTCGCCAAATAGCGCAGCTTCGGCTGGCTCCAGGCCGCGAAGCGCGACCTGCGCCGCCAGCCCCTCGCTTGCGAACGACGATTCGGTGAGCGCCACGGCCAGCCCTCCATCGCTCAAATCGTGGGCCGATTCGATTGCGCCGGCGCTCGCTAGCGCTTCCAGGCATTCCTGCAACCGTTTTTCGGCCGCAAGATCGATCGCCGGAGGCGCGCCCGCTACAATTCCGTGAATCGCTTTCGCGTATTCCGACGAAGAAAACTCGGCGCGCGCCGTTTCCGGCTTCGCCGCGGCCGCATTTCCCGCTCCATCCAGAAGCACGATCGCGTCGCCTTCATTCCCGAATCCCATTCCGAGCGCTTTCGACGAATCTTCCAGAATTCCAAGTACTCCAATCACCGGCGTGGGATAGATGGCCTTGCCCAAAGTTTCGTTGTAGAAGCTGACGTTGCCACCGGTGATCGGCACATCAAGGACGCGGCACGCTTCGGCAATCCCGTCAATCACTTCACTGAATTGCCACATCGCCTCCGGCTTTTCGGGATTGCCGAAATTCAGGCAATTCGTCGCCGCAACCGGGCGTGCTCCGCAGCATGCCACGTTGCGCGCAGCCTCCGCGACTGCATGCATCGCGCCAAGTTTCGGATTGAGCCAGCACCATCTCCCGTTTCCATCGGTCGCCAGCGCCAGCCCGCGGCGCGACTCCTTGAGCCGCAGCACCGCCGCGTCGCCCGCGCCCGGAACCACGCGCGTGTTCGTCCGCACCATGTGGTCGTACTGCCCGATAATCCATTGCTTCGACGCGATTGCCGGCGACGCGAGAAGCCGCCGCAAATTCCCGCTCAGGTCCGTTCCTTCCGGCGCGAAGTCCATCCATCGGGCGCCGCCCGCAGGCCGAGTGGGCGCAGCAATCGGGCGATTGTAGACGGGCCCTTCTTCCGCAAGTGCATGCGCCGGAATTTCCGCAGCCACATGGCCGCGCTCGAGAATCCGCAGCTTGGCGTCTCCGGTCACGCGACCGATCTCGATTGCGTCGAGTCCCCACTTTTCGAACACTCGGAAGATTTCCGCTTCGCGGCCCCGCTCGGCGATCAGCAGCATCCGTTCCTGCGATTCGCTCAGCATGATTTCGTATGGCGTCATGCCGCTCTCGCGCTGCGGCACGCGCGACAATTCAATCTCGATGCCCAGGCCGCCTCGCGAGGCCATTTCCGAACTTGAACTCGTCAGGCCCGCTGCGCCCATATCCTGAATTGCAACCACCGCGCCCGTGCGCATCGCTTCGAGGCAAGCCTCGAGCAGCAACTTCTCCATAAACGGATCGCCCACCTGCACATTCGGCCTTTTCTGCTGCGACTCCTCGCTGAATTCCGCCGAAGCGAGCAGCGATGCGCCGTGAATGCCGTCGCGGCCGGTCTTCGAGCCCACGTAGATGACCGGATTTCCCACGCCGCGAGCCCGCGCGAAAAATAGATTTTCTTTTTTTGCGATGCCGAGCGCGAGCGCGTTCACGAGTGGATTGTTCGAATAGCAGGGCTCGAATGCGACCTCGCCGCCCACCGTCGGCACGCCGAAGCAATTGCCGTAGAAGCCGATGCCGCGGACTACGCCATCGAGCAGCCGCCGGTTGCGCGCGATTTCTTCGCGGCTGGCGCCCAGCGGCGCGGCGTCGTTCGGATCATTCGTGATCGGCCCGAATCGCAGCGAATCGAGAACCGCGATGGGATAAGCGCCCATGGTGAAGATGTCGCGCAGAATTCCGCCGACGCCGGTGGCCGCGCCCTGAAAGGCTTCGACAAAGCTCGGATGATTGTGCGACTCAATCTTGAATACGGCGCAGAGGCCGTCGCCGATGTCCACCACGCCTGCATTCTCGCCCGGCCCTTGCAACACGCGCGGCCCGCGCGTCGGCAGCCGCTTCAAATGCACCTTGCTCGATTTATAGGAACAGTGCTCGCTCCACATCACCGAGAAAATTCCCAGCTCGGTGATGCTCGGCTCCCGTCCCAGGATTTCGAGCACGCGCGAATATTCCTCGGAGCTTAGCCCGTGCTCGGCGGCAATCTCTCGCGTGACCCTGACTTCAGTTTCGAGCATTCGGAGTGATCCTTTGAATCTCCGGAACGGCGGTGAAACCACTGCGGCTGGGACGGTTGGAAATCGTTGCGCGCGGCAAACGCAGGCTCACGCGGGCACGGCGACGCGCCGCACGAAGGACTCCACCATCGAGCGGAAAATAACCAATCCATCGGCCGAGCCAAGCGGCGCTTCGACGGCGCGTTCCGGATGGGGCATCAGCCCGGCGACATTGCGTTCGCGATTGCAGATTCCGGCGATATTCGCCAGCGCGCCATTGGGATTTCCCGCATCGTCGTTGCGGCCGTCCGGCGTCGTATAGCGGAAGAGGATCTGGTCGTTGCGCTCGAGGCCGGCCAGCGTCGCGCTATCGCAGAAATAATTTCCATCCATATGCGCGATTGGCATTTTCAAAATCTGGCCGCGGCGCGCGGCGCAGGTGAAAGGAGTGCCGGTATTTTCGACGCGAATGTGCACCTGCTCGCAGAGAAATCGCAGGTCGCGATTCCGCATCATCGCGCCGGGAAGAAGCCCGGATTCGCAGAGAATCTGAAATCCGTTGCAGATCCCGAGAACCAGGCCGCCCGATCGCGCGAATTTGGCCACTGAATCCATCACCGGCGAGAATCGAGCGATCGCTCCCGTCCGCAGATAATCGCCAAACGCGAATCCGCCGGGAAGAATGATCGCGTCGCAGCCGGCAAGGTTTTCCGAACGGTGCCAGAGGAACTCCACCGGCCGGCCCAAAACACTGCCGATCGCGTGGTACGCATCGTGATCGCAATTGGAGCCCGGAAAGACGACCACGCCAAATTTCATCGTTGGGGATCTCCCGCAAGCATTTTAACACAGCGCGCCGCCACGACGCGGAGGCGCCTTCAGGGAAAATTATCGCCGGCGACGGGAGGATTTCTTGCGCGGACGGGCGCGGCGCGGCTTCGATCGGCGGCGGGATGAGGGCTTGGCACGCCCCTTCGCCGCTTTCGCCAGCTCTTTACGGCGCGCCTTGGCCCAGCCCGGCTTGATCACTTGGCGGCCGCGCGCGATCGCCAGCGCATCCGCCGGAACATTTTCCGTAATCGTCGAGCCCGCGGCAACATAGGCCCCGTCGCCGATTCGAATTGGCGCGACCAGCGCCGAGTCGCTGCCGATAAACACGCCTTTGCCGATCGTCGTCGGATTTTTGTGCACGCCGTCGTAGTTGCAGGTGATCGTGCCGGCGCCAATATTCGATCCTGCGCCGACGCTCGCATCGCCCAGATATGTCAGATGGGGCACCTTCGCGCCTTCGTGAACGGTGCTGTTCTTTACTTCGACGAAATTTCCCACCCGCGCGCCTTCGCGCAAGTCCGCCCCGGGCCGCAGGCGGGCAAATGGCCCGACGTGCGTGCCCTTCGCGAGGCGGCTTTCCACGATGACGCAGTGCGCTTCGATGATTACACCGTCGTCAATGCGCGAATTTTCGATGATGCTGCCGCTGCGAATCTGGCATCGCTCGCCGATTCTCGTCGTGCCGAGAAGCTGAACGCCGGGCTCAATCACCGTGTCGCGCCCGATCGTCACGCCCGCATCGGCGACCACCGTCTCCGGGAGATAAATCATTGCGCCGGAATTCATCAGTTCGCTGGCTTTTCTCCGGCGGAAGATCCGGTCCACGTCCGCGAGGCTTTCGCGCGTGTTGCAGCCGAGAATTTCATTCGCGTCGGGCGCAATCACGGCCAGGACCCGCTCGTGGCGCTCGTTCAGCAAAGCAATCACGTCGGTGAGATAGAGCTCCTTATGAACGTTTTCCGGCTTGAGCGCGGCCAGGCACGGCCAAAGCTTCTCCAGCGTGAAGCAATAAATGCTCGAATTCACTTCCTGGATCGCGCGCTGCTCTTCGGAAGCCGCGCTCTCTTCGATGATTGCCGCCACCGAGTCGTCATTCTTTCGTATGACCCGGCCGTAGCCGGTTGGATCGGCCAGATTCGCGGTGAGAATCGCTGCGGCGGCGCCTCCCGAGCGGTGAGCGTTGATTAGCGTCGAGAGAGTTTCAGTTCGCAGGAGCGGCGCGTCGCCCGGCACGACGACTGCATACTTCGCGCTGCGGCGGATCGAGCGTCGCGCGGCTTGAACCGCATGTCCCGTCCCACGCTGCGGATTTTGCACCACCGTTTCCGCCCCGAGCGGAGTTACGGCAGCCGCAACGGCATCGGCCTGAAATCCAACGACGACGAGAATCTCCGCCGTCTTCAGGGGCAGGCATGCGTGCACCACGTGCTCGACGAGCGGCCGCCCGCCCACCGGATGCAGCACTTTCGCAACATCCGATTTCAGGCGCGTCCCTTTGCCCGCGGCGAGGACGATGACGACAGTGTCTTTCGCAGCCATGAATCGCTATTGTCGCTTCGCTGGTGGCATTTGGCAATCGAGAGGCGTCTTGCCGATTCTATCCGGCTGAAAACTCAAGGCACCTCGCTGCCGTGAATTTCTTGGCGAAATCTGCCCTCGGGAATATCATCAGAAGTAATTTCTTGAAAAGCTAACTGGAGGATCACCATGCGAACGTGCCCGCAGTGTGGCGCTTCAGTTCAAGACAACGTCGGATACTGCTCCAATTGCGGCATTCCTTTATCGGCCGTTCCGGTCGCGCCAACCGCTGCCTCCCCCGCCCAAGATGCGCCGGGCGTGCCGCCGGTCCAACCGAAGACGAGTGGAATGGCGATCGCGAGCCTCATTTTCGGGTGCCTGTTTTTCTTCCTCCCGTCGGCCATGATCGCGATCATCCTCGGCCACATATCCAGTTCGCAAATTCGCAAGAATGCCGGGCGCCTGAAGGGTTCGGGCATGGCGCTCGCGGGATTGATTCTCGGATACATCGGAATTGCGGTGATTCCTTTCATTTTGATAATTGCTGCCATTGCAATTCCCAATCTTCTACGCGCGCGCATCGCGGCCAACGAAGCGACTGCCATGGGATCGCTGCGCTCCATCGCTACGGCGTGCATCATCTATTCCCATGTGAACAAACAGTTTCCGCAATCTCTCGCCAATCTTGGCGAGCCATTGGCGGGGATGTCGGAATCGAAGGGCCTGATTGATGCGCAGTTAGCCGCCGGTCTAAGGCACGGCTATGTATTCAGCTACTCGGCGTCGAGCACGCGCGGCGATGGCACACTTGACGCATTTACAATAAATGCTGATCCCGTAACCGAGGGGACCACGGGCCAGCGGCATTTCTTCATGGATCAATCCGGGGTGATACGCGTGGAGAGCCGCGGCCCGGCGACACGCGACAGCCCCCCACTTCAAATAACGATCGAGCTCAGAGCCCCATGATGTGGAAGCCGGAATCCACGTAAAGCACGTTGCCGGTTACGCCGCGTCCGAGATCGCTCGCGAGGAACACAGCCGCATCGCCGACCTCGGCAGGATCGGTATTGCGGCGCAGCGGCGCACGCTGCGCGACGATATCCAAGATCGTCGAGAAATCCTTGATCGCGCGAGCGGAAGCCGTCTTCACCGGTCCCGCCGAAATCGCATTCACGCGGATTTTTTGCGGCCCCAGGTCGCTTGCGAGATAGCGGACCGTCGCTTCGAGCGCAGCCTTTGCCACTCCCATCACGTTGTAATTCGGCACCACGCGTTGCGAGCCGAGATACGTCAGCGTCAGCAGCGAGCCCCCGGCGGTCATCACTGGCGCTGTCGCCCGCGCTACGGCCACCAGCGAAAATGCGCTGGCTTCTTGCGCCAGCAGGTACCCCGCGCGCGACGTTTCGACAAACGGCCGCTCCAGATCCTCGCGATTGGCGAACGCGATGCTGTGCATCACCGTATCGAGCTGGCCTTCGCTCTTCAATTCCGCCGTCAGATGCTCGAGTTCAGCTTCTTTTCCCACGTCGCACTGGAACACCTTTGCGGCGCCGAGCGCCTGCCCGAGCTCTTCCACCGTCAGCTTGAGCCGCTCGGCCTGATACGTGAGGATCAGTTTCGCGCCTTCGCGGCGATAGGCTTGCGCAATCGCATACGCCAGGCTCCATTTATTTGCGATACCCAGAACGAGCGCCGTTTTTCCTTCCAGCAGGTTTGGCATAAGGGCGCCATTCTAGCGCGGAAATTGAAGCCGAGGAACGACCAGGTGGGAAAGCGGGCGTTGAAATGCGTTCAGTCTGCCGCGGAAGCGCGCGCCGGAGCGAGTCGCGTGTGAGAAACGTCAATGGCCTGAGTATCGGCCGTCGTCTCTTCCCAAAGCGAAGGATCCGCGAGCAACCGCGTGACGAGTTGCGTGTGCAGCGCGTGGCCGGCCTTGTGCGCGACTACCGTGGCCTTGAGCGGCTTGCCGATCAACGCCAAATCGCCGATGAGGTCGAGCGCCTTGTGCCGCACAAACTCATCCGGGAATCGCACCGGGCCGTTGAGGATGTCGTCTTCGGAAAGCACGATGGCGTTTTCGAGCGATCCGCCGCGAATCAGGCCCATCGCGCGCAAGCCCGCGAAATCGCTCATGAATCCGAACGTCCGCGCGGTGGCAAGCTCTTTGCTGAACGTCGCGCGATTGACGTTCAACTCGACTTCCTGGCGGCCGACTTTCGGATGCGCGTAATCCACGTAGCAGCGTACGCGAAAATTTTCGCCGGGATAGATCCCGATCTTGCGGCCGTGCTCGGAAACTTCAAGCGGTTTCACGACTCGGAGATAGGTGCGCCGGCGCCGTTGCTTCCGCAGCCCTGCCCGCTCGAGCATCCTGATGAACGGCTGAGCCGAGCCATCGAGAATCGGCAGCTCGAGCGCGTCAATTTCGACGAATACGTTGTCCACTCCGCAGGCATAAAGCGCCGCGAGAACGTGTTCGGTGGTCGAGAGCAACACGCCATGCTTCATCAAGCTCGTCGCGTAGCTCACTCGCGCGACGTTGCGCACATGCGCCTCGACTTCGAATCCATCGAGATCCGTGCGCCGAAACACAATGCCCGTATCCGCTGGCGCCGGCGCCAGCTTCAGGCGCGAACGCACCGCCGTGTGAAGACCGATGCCTTCGGTCTCGACTCTCCGGCCAATTGTGTATTGGAAAGCCATCTTGAGGGCACTATTTTAGTGCACTTTTGCTACCGCGGAACAATCTATTTAGTCCATTGTTTTCTGTATCTTACAAAGGATAAAGAACTGTCATTTCGGACAGGTGTTGCAATAATACAACATTTCGCCCGTCTACCCTGTGGGGTAAATTCTACGGTTTGGTACCATCCGCTGGCTCGGCACCACCCCGCCGAATCTCAAGGCAAAGCGCGCCTTGTCGTAAGGTGGCGCGTACCTGTAAAATCTAAAATTCGACAAACGTATATGGCTGCGCCGTTCACGATTCTCTCGAACTCGCTTCCCGCCGCTCCTCCGCCGGCGGCCCATCCGCGCCCTTCCTGGTTGCGCGTGCGGTTTTTCGGCGGGCCAAATTATCAGGATCTGAAACGCATCATGCGCACGCTCGATCTGCACACGGTGTGCGAGAGCGCGCGCTGCCCGAACATGGGCGAATGCTGGGAACATCGCACCGCGACGTTCATGATTCTCGGCGACATCTGCACGCGCGCGTGCGGCTTCTGCGCGGTGCCTTCCGGCAAGCCGCTCGGGCCGCCGGCGGAAGATGAACCCGATCGCGTGGCGGAAGCCGTCGAGAGGATGGGACTGCGTTACGCCGTGGTTACCTCTGTGAACCGCGACGATCAGCTCGATGGCGGCTCAGTCATTTTTTCACGCACGATTTCTGAGATTCGGCGGCGCGTGCCGGACTGCCGCGTCGAGGTGCTGATCCCGGATTTTCGCGGCGATTGGCAGGCGCTCGAAACCGTGGTTCGCGCGCGGCCCGACGTTCTCAATCACAATATGGAAACGGTCCCGCGGCTCTACCGTCGAGTTCGCAAAGGCGCAGTCTACGAGCGCTCGCTCGAATTGTTGCGCCGCGCGCGCGAGATGGCTCCCGATATGCCGACGAAGACCGGCATGATGCTCGGCCTCGGCGAAACCCGGGACGAAGTGCTGAGCGCGATGGAAGAAATTGCCGCCCAAGGAACGCACATCCTCACCCTTGGCCAATATCTGCAGCCGACGCCGGATCATTTGCCTATCGAGAGATACGTCCATCCCGACGAGTTCGCCGAGTTCAAACGTCTCGGTGAGCCAATGGGATTCAAGCACGTCGAATCCGGCCCGCTCGTCCGTTCCTCGTATCACGCCTTCGAGCAAGAAGAAGCCGCGCGCAACTGACGCCCTTCGACCGATTCTTTGCTACTCTTTCCTCCCCGCGGCGATAACGCGGCCATTCGATGAACGCTCCCGAAAAACTCGAGCGCGGCCTGGGCCTCAAAGAGGCCACCGCACTCAACATGATCGACATGGTGGGCATCGGCCCGTTCATCGTAATTCCGTTCGTGATTCGCGCCATGCCGGGGCCGCAGTGTCTGATCGCCTGGATCGCCGGCGCGCTGCTCGCGCTGTTCGATGGCTGCGTTTGGGCGGAACTCGGCGCGGCGATGCCCCACGCAGGCGGCAGCTACGTTTATTTGCGCGAAGCGTACGGCCCCGGACGATGGGGCCGTTTCATGTCGTTTCTGCTGATCTGGCAGACGATGATTCAGGCGCCCCTGGTGATGGCGTCGGCGTCGATCGGTTTTGCGCAGTATTTAACGTATCTGTATCCGCTCGGACGGTTCGAGCAGAAGGCAATCGCCGGCGCGGTCGTCATTCTCGTGGTGATCTTGCTCTATCGCCGGATCGGAGCCATCGGAAAAATCTCGATGGCCATCTGGGTGGGCGTGGTCGGAACGATGGCTTGGCTGATTTGGGGAGGATTGACGCATTTTGATGCGCATCGCGCGTTTACGCTTCCGCCGGGCGCGTGGAATTTTTCGTGGATCTTCTTCGCCGGGCTCGGCCATGCAAGCGTGCAAACGGTTTATTCCTATCTCGGTTATTACAACGTCGGCTCGTTTGGAGGCGAAGTGCGAGAGCCCGAGAAAAATGTTCCGCGGGCGATCTTTATCTCGATTATCGGGATTGCCGCATTGTATCTCGCGATGCAGACGAGCATCCTCGGCGTCGTGCCGTGGCAGCAAGCGCAGAATTCGTCTTTCATCGTCAGCACTTTCGTCGAAAGCACCTACGGCCCCAGCTGGGCGGCGCTTGCGACCGGCCTGATTCTCTTCATTGCGTTCGGCTCGCTTTTTTCGGCGACCCTCGGCTATTCGCGCCTGCCTTATGCGGCCGCGCTCGACGGCAACTTTTTCTCAATTTTCGCGCGAGTGCATCCATCCAAGCGTTTTCCCTACGTGTCGCTCGTGGCGCTCGGCGCCGCCGCGTTCGTCTTCAGTTTGCTTTTCCGGTTGAGCTTCGTAATCAGCGCCATCCTGGCCATGCGCTGCCTCATCCAATTCATCGGCCAATCGGCGGGGCTGATTCTGTTGCGGCGGCGCTGGCCGCGCGATCGGTTCCCCTTTAAAATGTGGTTCTACCCGATCCCTGTTGTGATCGCCATACTTGGCTGGATAGCAATTTTCGTTTCCACCGGCAGGCGATTGATGGCCGCGGCGGTAGCTTTCGCGGCGCTCGGGACGCTCATTTATTTGTCGCGCGCAAAATTATTGAAGCAATGGCCGTTCGAGGAGAGCGCTGCGTGAGGAAAATCAGTTTGCAAGCATCAAGGATTCGTAAATTTAGCGCAGCACTCGTGCTATTGCTGTGCGCAGCCGCATCGGTGCGTGCGCAAGCGCTGCCCGAAACCGTCGAGTCAATCGACAAAGCGCGCGTGATCACGCGCATTCTCTTCATCACGGCGCATCCCGACGACGAAGCTTCCGGCCTGCTCAGCTATCTTTCGCACGGCCTGCATGCCGACGTCGCGTTGCTCACGCTCACGCGAGGCCAGGGCGGCCAGAATGCAATCGGGCCCGAGCAGGGCGAACGCCTGGGCATTCTGCGCACTTCGGAACTTCTCGCGGCGAGCAATAACAATGGAGCCGAGCAATTTTTCACCCGGTCGCTGGACACGGGATACTCGAAGAGCGCCGACCAGACCATGAAAATCTGGGGCGATGTGCCGCTCGAGGATATGGTCCGCGTCATCCGGATGTTCCGGCCCAACGTGGTGATTAACGGATGGGGCAGCGTGCACACCGGCCACGGCCAGCACCAGGCCAGCGGAATCTTGACGCCGCGCGCCGTGGAGGCCGCGGCAGACCCAAATGCCTATCCGGATCAAGTCGGCGAAGGGCTGACGCCCTGGAAAGTATCGATGATTCTGGAGATTCGCCGCACGACGCAGGAAACCGGATTCCGCGTGCCCTCGGAGCAAATATCCGCGCTGTGGGGAAAAAGCTACAACGACTTCGGCCGCGAGAGTCTCGTCTTCCATCGCTCGCAGGGCGTGACGATGTTCTTCAACTCGCCATTCCTTCGGCGGCCGGTTTATCTGGTGGCGGCCGATTCAAAATCGGGTAATCAACGAGTGGGGCCGAGTGTGCTGGCGCAGAATTTGATTTCTCTTGCAACGCCGGGCTCCGCTACCGCGCAAAGCCTCGCGAAGGTGGACGAATCGCTTTCCGGCGCCGAAGAGGCTGCGCTGCACCTGGATTGGGCGATGGCGGAGAAATACCTGGCCACCGCGGGCAAGGATCTTGCCGACGTTCAGGAGGAGGTAAAGTCTCCTTCGCGCGAAGGAGCGGCGGGAGGCGCTACCGATTTAAGCTGGGAACTCGCGCGTGTTCGCAAGCGGATTGACCGGGCGCTCGCGTATTCTGCCGCGCTGCACATCGAGGCTCACGCCGATCGCGATGAACTGGTGGCCGGCGAGAATTTCAAGGTGGACACGTACTGGACGCTGCGCCAGGACGTGGGAGTCAACGTATCGAATACGACGCTGGACGTGCCGCAGGGATGGACCGTCAACGACGCGGCGATCCCCGAGGGCGAAGACGCGCACGATTCGGCCTCGTTCAAGGTTTCGATACCGCCGCACGCAGCGCCGCCCAGGTCGAAGCTCAATTACATTCTTCCGTTTCCGGCGCCGCTTGTCGTGGCTCGTGCGCAAGCGACGATCGATGGCTATTCTTTCTCAGCCGAGCAGCCGGTAGTTTCGATTCGCCCGACCTCCACGAGCGTGGACACATTTCCGCTCGAGCTGGTTCCCGCGGTCACGATCACTCTCGAGCCGAAGCAGGTCATGCAGCCGGAGTCTCGCGATGGCCAGACCATCGAACTGCTGGCGCGTGTCCGCTATCACGCGACATCGGCCGCCAAGGTTTCTCTTATCCTGCAGGCGCCGGCAGGATGGAATATCGCGCCGGTCGCCCCACTCGATTTTTCCGAGCCGGGCGATCAACTCGTTCGATTCAGTGTTACGCCGCCTGCGAAGCCGGCTGCCGGCGCGTATTCGCTTCGCGCGTTCGGAAAAACGGGCGACGACTTGTTCAGCGTCTCGCTCGAGCCGCTCCCTTCGCTCCCCACGCGCTCCTGGAGCGAGCCGCCCGAAGCCACGGTGCACGTGCTCGACTTGACTGTGCCGCCGGGTCTCCGCGTCGGATACATCGCCGCCGAAAACGATATGATTCCCGAGTCGCTTCGCCAGCTCGGTATCGATCTCCATCTTCTGGATGAAGTGGAATTGGCATTCGGTGATTTGAGCCGCTATGACGCGATTGTCGTCGGCATCCGCGCCTACGAATTGCGCCATGATCTGCCGCGTTCGAATGCGCGGCTGCTCGATTACGTCCGGCAGGGCGGCACGCTCGTCGTTCAATACCAGCGCGACTTTGCCTGGAACAAATATTTGCCCGCGCCCTATCCGGCGAAGATGCCGGACACGACCGCGCGGACGACCGATGCGAATTCGCCTGTAAATTTTCTGGCGCCGCGAAGCTCGCTTCTCAATTTTCCGAACAAGATTACTCAGGATGACTTCAAAGGATGGGTGCAGGAGCGCGGGCTCTACTACTGGGGCGCGTTCGATCCGAAATATCAGGCCGTCCTCGGCCTGACGGATCCGGGCGAGAGCGAAGAAAACGGCGCACTGGTGGAAGTACATTTGGGAAAGGGAACCTACATCTACACGGGGCTGTCGTTCTTCCGCGAGTTGCCCGCAGGAGTTCCGGGCGCGTACCGCCTGTTCGTGAATTTGATCAGCCAATCGAAGATGCCGGCGGGTTCGACAGCCGAGAAGTAGGTGCCAGCGCGAACCTTGACGGGCGGCGCGCCGTTGCAGCGCGTCGAGCAGGCGGATTTCTCATGGCGACACCGATTCATCGCGCCGGTTCTCCAGCCACGGAAAATTGCGAGCCGCGCATGGCGCGCATTCCCGAAGGCTGGTTCCTGATGGGCAGCGAGGCCGGTCAGGACAACGAGCGGCCGATACACCGCGTGTGGGTGGATGCGTTTGACGTTCGGCGTCTTTCAGGTAACCAACCACGAGTACGCTCGCTTCCTCTGCCGCAACCGGCCATCGCAAACCACTTCACTGGGACGACGCAAATTTCAATCTCCCCGATCAGCCGGTCGCGGCGCCCAGTTGGTTCGATGCGGTCGCATTCTGCGACTGGCTCTCCCGCGAAGCGCAGCGGCGGTATCGTCTCCCGACGGAAGCCGAGTGGGAGCGCGCCGCGCGAGGCGGAGTCGAGGGCAAGCTGTATCCCTGGGGCGATGAACCGCCGGAGTCGCTGCCGAATTATTCGCTGCGCTGGAAGAATGGGCCGGAAGCCGTTGGGCAAGACGCGCCGAATGCATATGGGATCTTCGATATCGGCGCGAACGTCCACGAGTGGTGCTCGGACTGGTATTCGGCGGATTACTACGCCACTGCTCCGGACCGAAATCCCCAAGGGCCCGCCGAAGGCAAACGCCGGGCATCGCGCGGCGGATCGTGGCGGCACTACACGAAAGTCTCGCGCTGCGCTGCGCGCTCCAGCATTCCCCCGGAATTCCAATATGCCGACTATGGATTTCGCGTCGCCCGCGACATTCGCTGATGGCTCAAGTCAATCTTTTCTAATCGCCACAAAGTTTCGAGTCAAAAAATCGTATCGAATTGAATTCCAAGGGCTTAGAGATTTCTAATCGCCACAGAATTTGGCCCTGGCGCGCATGATTTTTTAGAGTCAATCCGCGCCGTCCTGCCTTCTTCACAAATCAAATCGTGCTATTCTCGCCTCCGGTCAGGGGAGATCAGAGAGAATGAAACAAAGCTACGGAATAACGCGCGAGTTCTGGATCATGGTGCTGGTCTTTTCTTTTTTGTCCGCGCCGGCAACGCTCCGCGCGCAGAACCAGAAGAAAAACAAGAATCAGGCGCCTGCGGAGGACAACACGCCGCCCCCGTCGCTCCCGACGCCCGACCAACTGGACACCGAGATCGGTGAAATGCTCGGCGCGTGGCAAGTCGGCATGGTCGACACGATGCACAAGTATTATGCCGACGATGCGACGTTTACGAGTGGAGCGTACGAGCCGCCCATCATCGGCTGGCAGAATTACGTTGTGGCCTACCAGAAGCAGCGCGCGCGAATTCAGTCGCTGCAGTTCATTCGGCGCAACACGAATATTTTCTTCCGTTCGGATTTCGCGTGGGCAACTTACCAGTGGGAATTTGACGCGACCGTGGACAACAAGCCGGTCGTGGCGCACGGGCAAACCACGCTGGTCTTCGCGAAGACCGGCGACAAGTGGCTCATCGTTCACAATCACACATCGCAGATCTGCGATATGTCTCCACCCGTTCCGCCCGCGATGCCGGGTGATGCCGCGCCACAGCCGTCAAAGCCGGGCGATTAATCCGGCGAGGCAGGGTGTCTTCACTGGGGACCGCGCGCACCGCTCCCTCACGCTGGTTTTTTTGCAGCTGGATCGCAGGGAGGAGAACTCGAGTCTATTGGTCTGGAGATGGATTTGGTGCGGGCTCTAGTCAGCGCTGAGCCCAGGTGGTCATGACCCAAACGACTACCACGGCTACGAGCAATACCCCCGAGACCCCGTAGAGAACCTTGATTGGCGTCGCCAGGGAATTGATTCGCGTGACGATCGTGCGCTGCTCGGCCGCCAGGTTGTCTTCGCCCTTCGCCAGAAAAATCTGATCGTCTTCGCGATTCAAAAGCTGGCTGCGGTAGATCAGCAGAACGACGAGAACGATGGTGATCGCTCCCCAGATGGCCGTCAGGTAAAACAAGCCGGAGTGAAACGCTTCCGCGCCCATCGCTAACCTCCTTGCCCGCTGGACCGCGGTCGCCGCAAAAGGAGGGAATACGGTCCCGTTCGGGCCCGAGTTTTGCGGATTATAGCATGGAGCGCAGGCTCAAGAATCGGGGATCGAGGCCTCGCTCGGAAACGGGATGCCCCAGAACGCCGTGGCAGGATTGAGCATTTCGACGCCCAGCTCGAAGAGACCTTCGTGAATGGTCTTGACGACGCGCACGACGCGAAACTCTTTCATTTCTTCGTTGAGCGCGTTGAGGATTTCGAGTTGAACGCCGAGTCCCGGGTCGAGCGGGGCGCGAAGCAGCGCGCCGAAGCGGCTGACCGTCACGGCTTCTGCGGAAGCGTTGATCGTCTGCCCGCCCGGATTGTTGCTGAAAACCTTGATGGGGATCCGAATCAGGACCCGGCTCGCACGACGTCTTTCCACGAACGGGGAGGTTGAAGCCATTTCAGCCCCTTCTTCCCGACCCTGGTGCCCAAGAGAATTCCGCACACTGTATGCGTGTCGCGTCGCGCCGTCAAGTGCTTTAATTGCAGTTTGATAGCACAACGCGGAAAGTATGGCAAGGGCGGGGTATGGCGCCTCCGGGGACTCTCATTGAGCGTCCTTTCGTTTCGATGGATTCGCCGCAAAGGATTGACTGCGTTGACATTCGCGGGGGCTCACGGCAGAATCGAACAGCTTCTTTTTTCGGCAGGCTGTGCCCAAGTGGCGGAATTGGCAGACGCGCTAGCTTCAGGAGCTAGTGGTCGCAAGGCCGTGGAGGTTCGAGTCCTCTCTTGGGCACCAAACATTCTTTGAGACTTGCGGCCTTGGCCACCGCTTGTTCAAACCACCCGCGCCAATCCCGCGTCCGCAATCCCTGAGAACCAGGACGCATATTGAATCGCTGAAAATCGCTCGCTCGAAACCGCGCCGCAGCTCGACTCAGAAAGCACTGTTTTTGGGCAAAGCTACGGTTTGAGTGGCGCTGCGGGTTCGCTCAGCGGCAGATCGACCGTCATCGGCGCATGGTCCGAGATGCGCTCTGGAACGGACTCATTCAACGCGCGCATCGTCTCTGGAAAATTTGGTGCGAAGAAAAAGCTCTGCCCCTTGTGACGCGGATCTTGAATGAATGGTTTGACGAGAATCCAATCGAGTTTGAACCGGCCCACGACTCCCCAGTAGTCGCGAGCGAACGCGTATGTTGGCACGAATCCTTTGCCGGCGCGGTCGTTGCTATCAGCAAGCGTTCGGCCGCGTCTCCTCAGAGTCCGATCGGGTTCGCCACGGAAATCGAATGCCCGATCGTCAGCGAAGCGAAATTTCTCGACGGTCTTGAACAAACCACTTTCGCGATTGTCCCAGAGGATCGGGAAGTGAAACGCCGTCGGATCGTTGTAGCCATGAAAGTAATGGACGGGAAACGCCGCGTATTTATAAATCCCGAGCGGATTGAAGTAGGCAATGGTTTGGCCGATCCAGAATTGATAATCCGTGACTCGGGTCACGATCTCGTTGCGCACGGAAGTGGGCGTGTTGTTCTTACCAGTCGTGTTCAGGTCGCCCGCCAGCACAACCGGATTGTGATTTTCCTTCACGTCGGTCAAGAGCGCCTCCATCTGCCGGCGGCGGCACGCGGGAGTGCACCTGTTTTCCAGATGTGTGGCTACAATCGTAGCCTCTCCGGTCGGTAAGTCCGGTATCGCCAGGTCCGCGATCAATGCCATTCGTCCGCCATGACGCACCTCGCGCTCGACGCGCTCCTTGAATAACCGATTCGCGGCCCATCGCCGGCCTTTCTCCAGTTTTGAGGCTTCTTTGGTTTCCTTTCCATACCAGTCGTAGCAGATCGGGAGGCGCAGGATGCGCGCCCCACGAATCGGATAGCGGCTCAAGATAGCCGTACCGTGCAAACCGCGATAGCGATCCCGGTCAACGTGCAGATCTTCCTGCAGCCGCGCGTCCTCCGGCGTGTCCGGGAGGTGTACCGTCTCCGTCCCCAGTTCGAAAACGGGATCGACCTCGACGAACTCCACTCCGTAGGCGTAATTCATGTGCAGCGCGGCCGCAAGTTCCCGAGCGACGTCGCGATATTCGGTGCGCTTCATTCCCCAATCGACTTCGTTGAGTACGAGGACGTCGACATTTTGCAAGTCATTCAAGTCCGACTCGATCAATTGCTTTCTGGCAGCGTTGGCTTTGGGTTGGTTCCCCGCGATGCGCTCGAAATCGCTCGTGTCCGTCAACGAGGTCCGGATCAGATCGAAATTCAAACCTCGTTCAATGTTCCACAACCCCACTCGTAGTACCGGGCCGAGAGTCTCGACCGAGGGACGGTGTGGGTCGATGCCAGCCTCACCGGCATCGTTGTTGACGAAAGGCGTAGTCAGAAGAATGTTAAGACGGGCGCCCAGCTGTCCTTCAGGCTCGGCCGTTGACGAGAGCCGCACCAGTTCGTCGAACGAGAGCAGCTTCGGATCCTCTGACGGCGGCTCATCGGTGTGCGCATTCTTCTCCTGTGCTCGTGCGAACAGAGCAAATATGAAAAGCAGAAGCCCGAGTGCCATTGCCCGTCTCATCTCACTTCTCCTTATCAAGCTGTTTTTGGCACACGGGCATGGTCGCCTGCCGGAATCGTCCGGTCCATCCACGCGAACACGCCGCGCACTATGAACACGTTCAGCAATATCGAAATCAATGAAGCGGCGATCACCGCGCTGAACACGTTTTCGCCGACCATTCCCGATGATCGCGCGACTTGCACAACCACAAATGAGAGCTCGCCGATCTGTGTCAAGCCGGCGGCTACAGCCACCGCAATCCGAAGGGGATATCGGAAGAGCCATACGACCGTTGTCCAGACCAGAAACTTACCGACTACGATGAGAAGAAGCATCAGGCCGAGGAGCGGCAGACTTTTGAAAAGCAACTTGGGCTCAATTAGGGTTCCAAGCGAGACGAAGAAGAGCGCCACGAACGCGTCGCGAAGCGGCACAAGCTGGGTATGTGCATCGTGTAAATCATCCGAGCCGCTGATGGACAGGCCAGCTAGAAAAGCGCCAAGGGCAACCGAAAATCCAGCTGCTTGCGCGAGTGCTGCGGTCCCAAGGCAAACGGCTATTGCGACCAGTAGGAAAAGTTCCGAGTTACACGTTAACTTGACTCGCCGGAGAAGACCGGGGATCACCTTGATGGCAAAAATGACCAGTGGAATCAGGAGGAGCAGGGCTTTACCGAGGGCCCAGGCAGCCTTCAAGAAATTGGCATCCGTTGAAGCGCCGTACACGGAAAAAATCAACGTTATACAAATCACGGCGAGATCTTCCACCAGCGTGATTCCGATCATGACGCGGCCATAAATCTCGGTGAGCTTCCCCGTGTCCGTCAGAAGCCTCGCCAGCACCATCGTGCTCGCCACCGAAACTGCCGCACCGACCACAAGCGACTCCTTAGTGCCCCATCCCGCGAGCTTGCCTGCGGCCGTCGCAATACCTACGGTGAACAAAATCCCGATCGGGGCACCGGCGAGCGCGACCCACTTAACTCGCATCAGGTCCGGAATCGAGAACTCAACTCCGATTGAAAACATCAACAGAACCACCCCGACTTCGGCAAATACCTCGAAAGTGTGCAAGTCGGACAATTGCGGGCCTGGAGTGAACGGGCTGATTACGATCCCGCCCACTACGAAACCCAGGATCAGGGGCAAACGAAGCCTCCACGCCAACAGCCCTCCAACTACCGCAGCCAGGAAGATGTATGTAAGATCGCGAAACAGAAGTGGACTTGGTTCCATTTTCTTTTTCTCCACGTCAACAATGCCAGAGTGGCAGTGGCGCTCTTCTGCCGCTCTGCGATCACGGATTTTACCTCGTCCGCGATCATCTGCTTCACTTCCGACGTCAGCACGGCCGTCTGTCTATGCGCGTCCCGGCGGCCATGCCGATCTGTATCTTTTGAGCCCAAGATAAATCCTCGCCTGGATTAAGATTCTAGTCGCCGCAAAGCCGCGGAAAACAAGAAGTCAGGATTGATGCCCCTTGATCACCATTGAACCGGTCACTCCAGCGAACTTATCCGCATTCAAAGAGGTCCGGCTTCGCGCGCTTCAAGACACTCCGCAAGCATTCGGCTCGACGTACGCGAGGGAGGCGGCGTTTTCCGACGCGGAATGGCTCCAGCGCGCGAAGCGTTGGAACGGAGAAACGGGAATCGGATTCCTGGCGATCGATGACGGAACGCCATGCGGAATCGCCGGCGCATTTCTGAATGAGGACGATCGAACTCGAGCACTGCTGGTTTCCATGTGGACGGCGCCGACGCACCGCCGAAAGGCGATCGGTCGGCGACTCGTGGATCAGGTTCTCGAATGGGCGCGGCTGCGCAACGCCACTACGCTGCTCTTGATGGTCACTTGCACCAACGATCCCGCGATTCGCTTTTACGAGAGATTAGGATTTACGCGAACCGGACGGACGGAACCATATCCAAACGATCCTGCTTTGATCGAATACGAAATGTCCCGGCCGACGTAAACCGCGAGAATGCAATCCGCACGTCCATCGGCGTCCGCTGCGTTCAACTCCGCGGCGCGATTGGATCGGCGGAAGGCCGAACGTTTTGATTCAGGCGGAAGAAATTGTGCGGGTCGTAGTGCGCCTTGACCTTGAGGAGCTTTTCCCAGCGCTCGTGATAGGCCTCGGGGACGCGATCTTGCTCGTCGCCGCTCATGAAGTTCACGTAAACGCCCGGCTTCATCGCTGGCCGCAGCGCCGCAAACAGATTTCGAGCCCAGGCGATATTCGCGGCATCCTCCGAGGGGTCCGACCAGTCCGCGAGCAAATTCATGATGAATGGCGCGCTGCGGTCGCCGAAGGCCGTTTCCGCTGCGCCGACGCGTCCCGCCGCGCCACCCAGATACGCCAGCTCGATCTGCGAGTTGATCGAGGGAATCGACGCGGCCGAAGCGACCATCGTCCGAATGGTTTGATCGTCGAGCCTGGCGAAAAAACCTGACTTCGTGTAATAGCGGCGGCCGTGAGGAAAATCCGCGTCGGCCATCGTCTGCAAATTGAGATAGGAAATCTCATCCTTGGTGATCGCGACGTGTTTGCCGACGGAAAAAATGCGATCGGCAAGGCGTTGCCCTTCGGCGAGATCACCGAACCATGCGAGTGAAACGCTGAGGACAGGCTTGCCTCGAATATCCGCGGGGACATTTTCGACGAACGGCGCGCGACGCACCGATATATTCCATTTGAGTTCGTCCGGCGCGCCCGGCATGAAATCGCGCCACTCCTGCAACGCGCGGGACATATCGTTTTCCACGCAAAAGGCGGACGCCAGAAGCAGCGATTTCAGCGGATGCAGCCGTACGTCAAATTCCGTGACCACGCCGAAATTTCCGCCGCCGCCGCGCAGCGCCCAATACAACTCGGCATTTTCACGGTCGTCCGCGCGCACAATCGAGCCATCGGCCGCCACCATCGTGAATCCCGCGACGTTGTCACACGAGAGGCCGAACATGCGCATGAGCCAGCCGGTGCCGCCGCCAAGAACGAGGCCACTCGCGCCGGTATGCGAGACAACGCCCGCGGGGAATACCAGGCCCACTTTCTGAGTGGCTGAATCCACCGTGCCGAGCAGGCAGCCGCCGCCAAAGCGCGCGCGCCGCCCTTTTTCGTTGATGCGGACGCCGCGCATCCGCGAAAGATCGATCACCAATCCGCCATCGCAACTGCTGAACCCCGCGAGACTGTGGCCGCCGCAGCGCACCGCGGTGAGCACCCCCAACTGCGCCGCGGTTCGCACGGCGAGCTGCAAATCCGCAACGCCCGCGCACCGCGCGATCAGGCCCGGCACACGCTGCGCGGCCGAGTTCCAGATGCGGCTGGCATCGAAAAATTCGGGATCGTTGGCGCGGAGCAGTTGGCCCCGAAAGTCGCCGCGAAGCATCCCGTAAAGATCGTCCGTTGGTCCGGCTGCGCGTGAGCCCATACGAAGATCTGAATGGTATAACAATCGAATTCATTTGACAGTTCCATGCGCGTCGAAAAGAATTCGCGTGCGATGAAACCTGCCATTCATTATTTCGACCACGCCTCGATGGGGCGTCCCACGCGCTCGACGCTCGAACGCGTGCACGCCGCGGTGGCGAATCTCGCCAAATTCAACTCCGACGGCACGCGCGAAACGCTTCGCCAGTTCGCCGCCCTTGAGAGCGCGCGTCGCGGAGTCGCGCGGCTGATTCACGTCGACCCCTCGGCGATTTTGCTCATCGGAAATACATCCCAGGCGCTCGGCACCATCGCGACGGCTTTGCCATGCCAGCGTGGCGACAACGTGCTCCTGGCGGACGTGGAATTCATGGGCGCGCCCGTCGCATGGCAAGGCGTCTGCCGCCGCGTCGGCGTGGAAATGCTTCCCGTGAAAACGCGAGGCGGCGTGATTTCGCCCGACGAGTTTGCCGCGCGCGCCAATTCGCGTACCCGCGCGATCATCATCAGCGCGGTGCAGGAAGTGAGCGGCTGGCGGGCAGATCTCGCCGCGATTTGCGAAATCGCGTCGCGGTTCAATGCGTTTGTCATAGTGGACGGAATTCAGGAGGCCGGCGCGCGTCCTGTGGATTTCCGCAAGATGGGTGTGGACGCCTACATTGCGGGTGGGCACAAATGGCTCCGCAGCCCGTTCGGCCTCGGCTTCGCCTGTTTCTCGCCGAGGTTTTTGGAAGCGCTCGATCCGGCGTCTCAGGGATACCTCGCGCTGGCCGAGCCGGAAATTGGCTGGGACCGTTACATGGAGTGGGCAGACCGGACGCCATTCGATTTTCCGCCGGTGCGCCGCGACGCCGAGCGATTGCAGACGGGCGGCTATCCCAATTGGCTCGGCGGGGTAGCGCTGGACGCAGCCGTGAGCGATTTTCTTCGGTTGAAGCCCGCGCGTGTCTGGTCGCGCATTCGCAAACTCCGCGGGCGCCTCACGGACGGCTTGCGCGATCTCGGATTGAATTTTATGGGCGGGCCCGAGCCGCCGGAAGATGCCCTGGGCGGGATCGTCACGTTGATGCTTCCGGGCGGAGCCGTCGAAGAGAAAAAACTGCTGGAGCGGCTCGCGCGCGCGCGAATTTACGCGACGTTGCGATACGTCACGGGCGTGGGCGGAATCCGGCTTGCCGTGCATGAATCGAACACGAACGACGACATCGACACTCTGCTCGACGTGACGCGCGTCTTCGTCCGCAAGACGCGAAAATCCTGACGCATCCTCGAACAGTGCATGCGCGCCGAAACTCTCATCATCGTGAATCCGGTTGCCGGCGGCGGGCGCGCGGGCCGAATGCGAGACGTCGTGGCGCGCTATTTTTCCGACCATCACCATCCCGTCGAAATCGCAGTGTCGAGCAGCACGGATGACTTTCGACGGATCGCAGCGAACGCGGTCGCGACGCGCTATCGATACATCGTCGCGCTGGGAGGCGACGGAGCGTTTCATCATCTGGCGGAAGCAGCCGCGAATTCAAACGCCATCCTGGGATTTCTGCCTGCGGGGAACGGCAACGATATCGCCGAGGGACTTGGAATTCCGCGCGACCCCATCGAAGCCGCGCATGCGTTTCTCCACTCTTCTCCGAAGGCAATCGATGCGGTGCGCGCACGATTCGCAAAGGAAGGCGGCGCGCGCAAAGATGCAATCTTCGCCGGAGCCGGCGGCCTTGGGCTCGATGCCGAGGCCGCGCAACTGGCGAACACGCGCTTTCGATCGTGGCCCGGAGTGACGCGCTATATTGCCGGGGCATTGTGGGCGCGAAGAAGCTTCCGAGGCATCGAGCTGGAAGCCAGAATGGACGACGAGCACTGGAGCGGCCGCGTGCTTTTTGCCGCCGTGGCCAACTCGCCCTGCTACGGCTCAGGAGTGCGCATCGCACCGGAAGCGAAGATGGACGACGGCTGGCTGGAAGTGACTCTCGTTCAAGAAATGCCGTTCACGCGCCTGCTGGAGGCAATTCCGATTGTTCTGCGATCGGGAAACATCCACTGGCCCGAACTGCGGCGCTATCGCTGCCGCTGTGCGAACTTCCAAACCTGGCGGCCCGCACTGGTGCACGGCGACGGCGAGATTCTGGGGGATTCTCCCGTTGAATTTGAGATTCTGCCGGGAGCGATCCGCATCATGCTGCGTCCGGAATTGACGGACGGAGCCGGGTTCTACTAATTCGGCCTTTTCTTGTCGAGCTTGAGAACGATATCGATGTCCTTGCGGCTGTCGAAGCTCGAAATGGAATGAGTGGCTGAGGTCATGTCGTTATGCTCGGCGTGAATCTCGTAGTCTACGTTCGGATCGAGCCCGCTGAAGCGATAGAGGCCCGCGCTGTCTGCGATGTGCGTTTTGATGTCTTGCGTACGAGTGTTTTTCAAATACACGATGCTGTCGGCAATAGCCGTTTCATGCGCGTCCATCACGGTGCCATGAACCGTGCGCAGCTGCGCTTCTTTTTTCTTGTCCTGCTGCGCGGCGAGGGCGGCGGCTGCGGCGAGAACGAGCACAATCGCAAGCGAGAAAGCTGTCGCGCGAAGTCTAGGAATCAAATGGCCTCCCTCAAAGCGATGCGAATAGCGAATCAGTACGAAAAGGCGCGAAGGCGGTTTGGACGTTCGATGGGCAGTTGAGGAGGAAAGCCGGGATGCAGGAGGCGGATGCCGGGAGGATTATTCCGCCTCTTCTTCTTCAATTGTCTCGCCGTAGTCGCCGTTTTCCTCGTCGTCGCCTTCTTCGTCCTCTTCGGTTTCTTCTTCCTCTTCGTCCTCGGACAATACGATTACGTGGACGGGATGGACCTGGGTGACCTCGAGCTCAACGTCGCACTCCGGGCAGCTCAAGATCTCGCCTTCTTCCACCTCGTCTTCGTCGAGATCGATTTCCGTGTCGCAATCGGGACACCTGACCACGGGAAGGGCCTCCTTGCGCGGTCGTTTCCTGAACCCGCGAGCATATTATATAACCTACGAGTCAAGCATTTCTGCTCTGGGGCGTGTGGAGTTGTCTACGAAACGTGAATACCCGGATTCGCCGGTCGTCGGCGTCGGTGGCGTGGTGATTCGCGATGGCCGGACATTATTGATTCGCCGCGGCAGCCCGCCATTGATGGGGGAGTGGTCGATTCCCGGAGGAAGGCTCGATCTCGGCGAAACGATCCCGGAGGGAATTAAGCGCGAACTGAAAGAGGAAACGGGAATAGACGTTCGCGTGGTCGAGTTAATCGAAGTTTTCGAACGGATATTTCGCGACTCAGATGGACGGATTCAATACCACTTCGTGATTGTGGATTATCTCTGCGAATACGGTGAAGGTGAAGCCTGCGCGGGCAGCGACGTCACCGACACGGCGTGGGCCAGTGAGAGTGAATTGGTTCGTTATTCGCTCACCGAGACTGCGACGCGCGTGATTCGCAGAGCTTTCAAACTTGCGGCGTCACGCGACCTGGCAAAGTCGCCGCCGGCTTGAGAACTTTGGTCCGGGGCGGCGCGGCAAATTGAGCCAACGGTTTTATCGGCTCCGTGATGTGGTTGTCCGGCCGCGCTAATCGTTCCGGCGTCCGGCGCCTGCCGAACTGCCGACACCCACCGGCAAACCGCCGTAGCGGCGCTGCCGGCCGGCGAAATCGTGCAGCGCGGATTCTAAATCCGCCGCGCCAAAGTCCGGCCACAGCGTTGATGTGAAGGCGAGTTCAGCGTACGCGCACTCCCAGAGCAAAAAATCGCTCAGCCGCCGCTCGCCACCTGTGCGGATCATGAGATCCACGTCGGTGCTGGCGCCATCTGCGTGCATCACTTCGCCCAGACGTCGCGCGAACTCTTTCTGCGAGACTTCGAGGCTGGAGAGCAGCCAGCACGCGGCGCGCAGGATCGCTTCCCGGCCGGAATAGTCAATCGCGATGCGAAGAGTGAGCGTGCGATGCGCCGGCACCGCCTCTTCGGCGAAGCGAATCGCCGAGGTCAGCGAGCGGGGAATACGGTCCCGCCGGCCGATCACGCAAATTTCCACGCCCTGCCGTGCAAGTGCCTCGGATTCGTGAAGGAAAAATTCTTCGAACAGCGCCAGCAACGCGGCAACTTCGGGGCCGGGACGCTGCCAGTTGTCGCTCGAGAGCGCGAAGAGCGTCAGAGTTCCAATGCCGAGTTCGGGAGCGGCCGCAACAACCCGCCGGACCGCCTCGACGCCGGCGCGATGTCCCTCGGAGCGAAGAAGTCCCCGCGCGGCGGCCCAGCGGCCGTTGCCGTCCATGGCGATGGCGACGTGGAGGCCGCGCTGAGCGGGGATAGTCAAAGTACTTTCGGCTGCAAAGTGAGTGGCCAAATTTTTTTCCTTTCTTACGCCTCGCGCGTCGCGCGGATGAGCGCCTCCATGTGGTCGAGATAGCGTTCGAGCGCACGCCGGCCGCCCGCGGTTAATCGATATTCGGTCCGCGGGACGCGATCGGAAAACGATTTCGTACAGGCGATGTATCCCGCGTCTTCGAGTTTGCGCGCGTGGACGCTCAAGTTGCCGTCGCTGGCGCCGAGCAATTGCCGCAATTCGGTGAAGGAAAGGGATGAATTGGCGGCGAGAGCGCTGATGATCGCGAGGCGCGTGCGCTCGTGAATCAGGCGATCGAGCTGCGTGGCTGAAATTTCCGAGCCGGCTGCTCCGGTGCGCGGCTTCGCTGCCGCCGGAGTCCGGCGCGCTGATGCTCGTTCTTCGCGTTCTGTTCGCGCGGCGCTTGTTTTATCCGCCATAGTTCCTCGCAATCACGGCGCCAAAAATCATGTGCAGACCGCCGAATCCCGCGGCCAGCAGCGCGTTGCCCCATGCGGCGGGACAGAAAAGCGCGACGCTCCCGAGAACCATGAAACACAGACCCATCAACGGGACGATGCGAATCGAAAATGCGCCGCCGGTCACGATGGCGGTGCCGTAGAGCAGAAGCCAAACGCCGGGAATGGCCGCGCCATATCCGGAATGGAATAAGACGACTGTGAGCAGCGCGCCGGAGAACATAGGCGGCGCAAAGCTCAATGCAAATTTTCTGCCCGGTCCGGCGAGCAGAGGAACCTTAGCCTGGCGCGCCTTCATCATGGCGCTCCAGGCGGCGATGGCCAAGGCGACGCCGGCTTCGGCCAGCCAGGTCGCAAGCCATGCGGTTGCGCTGTGTTGCCGGGAGGCGATCACGGCGGCGCCGGCAGCGGTGATGCCCATGGCGATGCCGCCCCAACCAGGGACGGCAGTGAAAGAAGAAGCGCGCTCCATGGTCTCGCGGATGAAGCGCAGATTGTCGCGGGCGCGGTCGTCCAGAGCGACGGGGTTTTGTGGCCGGGGCAGCCAGGGATGGGGATGAGACATGAGAGGAGGATAGCGCGAGGGCTTCATTTGTCAAGTACTTTGCATTGCAAAGTTAGCCGGCAGGCCACAACGGACCAGTTTCATGCACGTTCTCGGCACGCATTTCGCTTGCCGCCGTGCCACCTCGGGAATATCCTCCTCGCGGTCGGATGAGGAGGAACTTCATGACGCGTCGAATCGGATCAGTCCTCGCAATTCTTGTATTGGCAATGCCGCTATTCGCCCAGCAAGCTCCCGCGACGGCGCCCAAGATGGAATCGAATCCAGTCTCAAATCATCTTCGGAGCGACCTCGCTCAAAGTGCGAAGAATTTTGTCGCCGCCGCCGAGGAAATGCCCGCCGATAAGTATTCGTACCAGCCGTCGCCGGAGCAAATGACGTTCGCGCACCTGATCTTTCACACGGTACAAGCCAATAACACTCTTTGCTCGAAAATCTCCGGTGCGACGGCGCCGGACGTGAAGATTGCGGATACGGACGGCAAAGACAAGCTCGTGGCGGCGCTCAAAGCGTCCTACGACTACTGCACGACGAATCTTGCCCATGTGGACGATTCGAATCTTGGCGAGGTGCTTCCGTTATTTGGCACTCACACGAGCTCTCGCGGCGGAGCCATGATGATCATGTGCGCCGAGTTTGCGGACCACTACTCGATCGCGGCGATGTATCTGCGGTTGAACGGCCTGTTGCCACCGACGGCCAAGAAGTAAAAAAGATTTTCGGCGGCGATTTCTAGCGGCGTTTCGGGTAGCGGCCCGCGATCGCATTCCAGCGGATCAACGCAAGATCCAGGAACATGAGAATGCTGTCGCGGACGACGTGAACTTTGGTGGCCGGGTCATGCGCCCATCGCACCGGCACCTCCACCGCGCGCAGCCCGTGACGCTTCGCAAGAAACAGAATCTCCGGATCGAATCCAAACCGCTCGATACGCTGCTGCTCGAATACCACGCGCGACGGAACCGCCCGAAATGCCTTGAAGCCGCATTGGGTGTCTTCGAATGAAAGACCGGTGAAAAGACGGACGAAGCGGTTGAAAATAATTCCGGCAAGTTCACGCAAGCGCGATTGATGCACCGCGATCAGGCGCCGGTCCACGGCGCGCGAGCCGATGGCGACGTCGGCATCTCCCAGCGCAGCAAGCAATTTTTCGGCTTCTTCAATCGGTGCGGAGAGATCGGCGTCGGTAAAGAGCGCGATCCGGCCGCGCGCTTCGAGCATTCCATGGCGGACACTATAACCCTTGCCGCGATTCACGCCATTCGGTACGAGCCGGAGAGCCGGCCAGTCGCGCTGCAGCGCTTCGACAATACGCGCGGTGCCGTCCTTCGAGCCATCATCCACGACGATCACTTCGGAATCGGGATGACGTTCGGCAACGTAGGCGCGAATCTTTTCGAGACTTCGTGGAAGGCGAGATTCCTCGTTGTACGAGGGAATGATGATCGAGAGATCAGGGGCGAAAGAGCTCATTCGATCTTGGCCAGCGTTCAGGCAGGTTGCAAGTGCCGCTCCCAGGCGCGCGTGGCGAGTATCTCTTCCATTTGCGCGAGCGCAAAATCAATTTCTTCGTCGCGATTGTAAAAATGCGGCGAGAGGCGGACACCGGCCGACGGGCGATAGTCCACCAGAATATTTCGCGCGATCAATTCGCTTTTCACTTCGCAGGCGTGCGGGCAATCCACGGAAATCGTGCCGCCGCGGACAGCGGCCTCGCGCGGCGAGTTGACGCGCCAACCACGCGCGAGAGCGCCGTCCATCAGCCGTTGCGTCTGCCGCATGGATTTCTCGCGGATTCGCTGGATGCCGGCTTTAGCGAGAATTTCGAGTCCGGGCTGGCAGGCGTAGAGCGCGGGAATGTGCGGCGTGCCATTGAGGAAGCGGAACGCGTCGTCGCGCAAGTCGACCGGGCCGACTTCGAAATTGAACGGCCGCCGGTGGGCGCTCCAGCCTGTAATCATCGGTGAAAGTTTGTCCCGCAGGTCAGGCCGCGTGTAGAGGTAGGCCACACCCGGGCCGCCGCAAAGCCATTTGAGGACGCCGCCGACGGCAAAGTCCACGTTCAGGCCGCGAACATCAATCGGCAGAGTTCCGGCGGCTTGGAAGCAATCGAGAATCACGAACGCGCCGGCGCGATGCGCTTTTTCAATAATCGCGCGCGCGTCCACGATGGCGGCGCTGCGAAAGAGGACAAGAGAAATCGGGACGAGAAGCGTGGTTTCGTCAATGGCGGCGAGGATTTTTTCGAGCGGCGCGTGGATCCCATCTTCGCTTTTCAGCATCTCGACGCGCGCGCCGCGCCGCCGCTGCTCCATATAGAAATAAACGATGGAGGGAAATTCCAGGTCCACGAGAACGACTTTGTTGCGCGGCCCGGAAAAATCGAAGCACGAAGAAATGATCGCCTGCGTGAGGGTTACGTTTTGGTGCAAGGAAATCTCGCCGGGGCCGGCGCCAATCAGCGCGCCAATGTTGTCTCCGGCGCTGACGGCCATATCCCACCAGCCTTCTTCCCAGGCGCGCACGCCGCGAGTGGCCCACGTCTCGGCATAATCGTGCATACGCTCGAATACTTCGCGGGGCATGGCTCCGAGCGAATTGCTGATGAGATAGGTAGAGCGCTCGAGAATCGGAAATTCTCCGCGCCATTTCAACAGATCATCCATTTCGATTCCCTCAACCCATCGCGGGCCTTCAGCGGGCGCTGGTTCCAGGCGGAATGCGATCCCAGTTTGCGCGTTTCCAAAGAAAATAGCACAGAGTGATGAAGGCGAGCCAAGGCATTCCCGCGAGAATCGTGATTCTCATGCCCGGAATCCACCACGTGGAAATCAGCACGCCGAAGAGCGCAAACAGCCCGAAGAGTGAAGACCAGGGGCCGCGCGGCGCAAAGCGCATGGGAACTGAACCGCCGTTTTTCTCGTAGTGGCGGCGAAACGCGAGGTGAGTCGCGAAGATCAGTGCCCAACCGAGCAAGCCGCCGAAGAACGAGGCGCCGAGTGTGTAGAGGAACGCGCTCTCTTGAAAACGAAGATCGAGCACCAGGGCGATGATCATGCCGGTACTCGAAATCGTGAGCGCGGCAATCGGCACGCCATGCTTGTTCAGGTTGCCGAGGAATTTTGGCGCGTAGCCGCCGCGCGAAAGCGAAAAGAGCATGCGCGTGGTGAGATACAGGTCGGTGTTAACGCTCGAGAGCGCCGCCGTGAGGACGACGAAATTCATGATCGCGCCGGCGAAGGGAATTCCAGTGGCTTGAAACACGCGCACGAATGGGCTTTCGGTGAGGCCCGCCTGGGTCCACGGCATCACGCCCACGAGCACGGCCATGCCGCCGATGTAAAACAGCGCGAGCCGAGCGAGCGTCCAGCGCAGCGCACGAGGCACGGCGATCTCAGGATGGCTCGCCTCGCCGGCAGCGACCGAGACGACCTCAAGTCCCAGGTAGCTGAAAACTGCCATGGCGATACCGAGCACGACTCCGGTCCATCCATGCGGAAGAAAGCCGCCAAACGCGGTGTAGTTGTGAGTCCCGAGCGGATGGTAACCGATGCCAAGAATCAGCGCCGTACCAAGAACCAGGAAAATGAGAATCGTGACAACCTTGGTGAGCGCAAACCAGTACTCGAATGTGCCGAAATTTCCAACGCTCCGCGCGTTGACGTACACCATTGCCGCAGAAAATCCCGCGATCCAGATCCACGCCGGAACGCCCGGCGCCCAATAGCGGCAATAGATCGAGACCGCAACGAGCTCGCTCCCGATCGCCACCGATTGTCCAAACCAATATGAATACCGGAGGACGAAGCCCGCCCACGGGTGCAAATAGATTTCGGCGAAAACTCCGAAAGAGCCGGCGACAGGGTGAACAACCGTCATCTCCGCAAGCGCCCACATGAGCGCGAGAGCAATCAGAGCGCCAGCGGAATAGCTGAGAACGACGCCAGGGCCGGCGAGACGCACTGAAACGGCGCTGCCGAGAAATAGACCGGTGCCGATCGCGCCGCCGAGCGCGATCATCGAAATCTGCCGGGCACTGAGCTGGCGATGAAGACCAGACTCACGCTCGGCGATGGATTGCGAGGAAGGCGGCTGCGTTTCCATATCCATATGCGGGAACTCGGGCGCGCCATGGTATCAAAAGCAGCTTCAAAACTCGCAGGCTGCATGGAGCGCGCACGGAAAAATCTGACCATGACGTGACTGGCCGCATCGGCTAAGATGGGCGGCGGTTCCCTGGAGGCAGTGATGCGATTCCCTGCACGAATTGTGGCGAAAGCAACCGTTTTGTTCATGCTGTTTACGACGATTTCGGCGGCAAGCCCGGTTTTGCGGGCGCAAGACGAAAAATCGGCCGCGAAGCTCACGGTCTCCGCCGCGATCAGCCTCAAAGATGCGCTCGACGAGATAGCGAAACTTTACGAAGAGAAAAATCCCGGCGTGTCGATCGCGTTCAATTACGGCGGCTCCGGCACGCTGCAGCACCAGATCGAGCAAGGCGCGCCGGTGGATATTTTCTTTTCCGCGTCCGAGAAGCAAATGGACGACCTCCAAAAAGAGAACCTGATCCTCCTGGATACTCGCCACGATATCCTGCGAAATTCGCTCGTGCTGGTCACGCCGTCAACCAACGATTCCGTGAAGGATTTTGCTGACCTTGCCAAGCCGGGAGTAAAAACGATCGCGCTAGGCGAAGCGGCCACCGTACCGGCGGGAATGTACGCGCAGCAGACTCTGCAGCACTTGAATCTGTTCGACGCGATCAAGAGCAAGGTTGTTTACGCAAAGGATGTGCGGCAGGTGCTGACGTACGTAGAAACCGGAAACGCGGATGCGGGCCTGGTCTATCGCACGGACGGGATGATTACAAACAAAGTGCGAATCGCCGCCACGGCGCCCGAAGATTCGCACGAACTGATCGTGTATCCGGTTGCCGTGCTGAAGGCCACGAAGCAGGCGGAAGTTGCGCGGGAATTTGTGGCGTTCATCGGCGGGCCCGTGGCCCGGCCGGTCTTCATGAAGTATGGCTTCGCGCCGCCTCCGATTCGCGACTAGAAACTTTCGATGCCTTCCGATTTTTCGCCGATCTGGATATCGCTCGCGACGAGTCTGACCGCCACGGCGATTACGTTCGTCCTTGGCATTGCGGCGGCGGTGTGGCGCGAGAAGCGAACTGGAGCCGCGTTCGCGATCGTCGATGGCATATTTCTGCTCCCGCTCGTCTTGCCGCCTACGGTTGTTGGTTTCCTGCTATTGCTGCTATTTGGCCGGCACGGGCCGCTTGGCCGCCTGCTCCTGAAACTCGACACGACAATCGTGTTCTCCTGGCCCGCTACTGTCATTGCCGCCGCGGTGGTTTCGTTTCCGCTGATGTACATCACGGCGCGCGCGGCCCTCGCGCAGGTGGATCCGGAGCTGTTGAATGCGGCGCGAACGCTGGGCGCGACGGAATGGCGCGTCTTTCGCCGCGTGGCGCTGCCGCTTGCGGGGCCGGGAATTCTAGCTGGCACTATTCTCTCGTTCGCGCGCGCTTTGGGAGAATTCGGCGCGACGCTGATGCTCGCGGGAGACATTCCTGGCCGAACTGAAACGATTCCACTGGCCATTTATTTTGCCGTCGAATCGAACGAAATATCGCGCGCCATCACGTGGTCCGCGATCGACGTCGCACTATCGCTCGCGCTGTTGTTCGCGCTTTACTACTGGACGCGGATGCAAACCGCATCGCGCGTACGCCCCGGACGAATGCAATGAGTCTTGAAGTTCAAATCGAGAAGCGGCTGCCGAGCTACACGCTTTCCGTTGAGTTCATAGCCGGTCCGCGGCCGCTTGCGATATTGGGCCCTTCCGGAGCGGGGAAGACCATGACGTTGCGATGCATCGCGGGCCTGGTGCGCCCCGACCGAGGCCGAATCGTCCTGAACGATCGGGTGCTGTTCGATTCGTCGAAAAAGATTGACGTGCCGAGCCGCGAACGCCGCATCGGCCTGCTTTTCCAGAACTACGCGCTGTTTCCGCACATGACCGTGGCCGAGAATATCGCGTTCAGCCTCGATCGAGCATCGCCGGACGAACGCAAGCGAAGCGTGCGCGAAAAGTTGGGCGCGCTGCAGCTTGGAGATCTGGGAAATCGGCTTCCACGCCAACTTTCCGGCGGCGAGCAGCAGCGCACGGCGTTTGCGCGTGCGTTGGCTCTGGAACCAGCGGCGCTTCTCCTCGATGAGCCTCTCTCCGCGCTCGATACCCATTTGCGCTACCAGATCGAGCATCTGCTTCAAGAAACGCTTGCGAGTTACAAAGGCCCGGCGCTTCTCGTCACCCACAACATTGAAGAAGCCTACCGGCTCGGCGAAGAGATGCTGGTTCTGACAAAAGGACGAATCGCCGCATTTGGTCCGAAGGGCGGGGTATTTCGCCATCCGCCGAGCCTGGAGGTTGCGCGGCTCACCGGCTGCAAAAATTTTTCGAGGGCTCAGTTGATTTCCGGGAACATGATCGACGCGACGGATTGGGGTTGCCGGTTGCGGATTTCGTCAGGCTTCACGAAGAGCGTGGCGCATGTGGGAATTCGCGCGCACCTCATTCAATTCGTCGAGAGCTCAGACGGCGGCGCGAGCGACGACAACACATTTCCGTGCTGGCTGACGGATGCGAGCGAGACGCCGTTCCGAATCACGCTTTACCTCAAGTTACATTCCGCGCCGCGTCCGGGCGAGCCGCCGCAACTTCAGGCCGAGGTATTCAAGGAAAAGTGGGAGCGCTTTAAGGATCGGCCGATGCCCTGGCGCGTCCGGCTCGCGCCGGAGGTTCTGATGGTGCTGCCCGACTAAACGGCGGCGCGGGCGGAGCCGCGATCACTTGAAATGCTTGGTGAATTCGACGCTGAGGCTGAACGTTCCATTGATGTCGCGTAGGGCGATGATGGAAATGTCTCGCCGCACGGCGTACACGACCTGAATCACCTGCTCCTGCTGAGACGCTGCGTTGGTGCTGTAGGTAACCGTCAATGCTTTGCCAACTTGCTCTTCAATCGTGACCCGCGCGGCTGCGTTCTGTTCCGAAGCCGTTCCGGCCAGAAATGGATCGACGCGGAATTTCGTGATTCCGAATAGCCGCTCGATTCGCCCGCCGAGTTGGCTCGAAATCGCTTCCGACAGCAAAGCAGTTGCGCCGTAGCCTTGCGTGGTTTGCGCGGTTGACGAGCGCAGCGCGCTTTCCGTTCCGGGGCTGCCGAGCGCGAGGAGCGCAATGATGTCGGAGTCAGGCAGCGGCGGATCAGATCGATACGCGAGAGAAAGATTGCTGCCCGGCCCGCTGAAATCGAGTGTGATCTCGTACTGATCGATGATTGTCGTCGCCTGAACGTTGAGGATCGGGTCGAGCCGGAAAGGATTCGAGAAAATGATGTCGCCGCGAGAAAGCGAATACTGGTTTCCGCGAAAAGTGATGTCGCCATTCAGCAGGTGAACGTTTCCAAGGAGAATCGGGCGCTCCCACGTTCCGCGCAGCCGCATCGTGCCTTCCATCTCGACATGCGCGCCCGTCCATTCCATTCGCGCGTTGGGAGCGGTGCCCGCGCCGACGTCGAACTGCAGATTTCGCAGGAACGCCGAGGTCGTCGCCGGGCCTTGAACGCTGCCTTGCGACGCGGTCAGAAGCGTCGCGAGATCCATATTCGGCGCGAAGAGCAGCCGTTCCAACTGGATATTTCCGGAAATCAACGCGCTGTCGGATGAACCCGAAAGATGCAATGTCCCTCCGGCAAGCCAGCTCATTCCCACCGGATATCGAATGCGCATCTGCGGCGCTTCAATGTCCACGTCGAAGCGGAAAGGGCCCTCGCCGTAGCTGACGGAACCCCGCAGCGTCAAATTCCCGCCGCCGGATTGTGCCGAGACATTCTCAAAAAATGCCCGCGAACGGTCGAAAACGATTTCGCCGGTCACGTGGCTGAGGCCAGTCGGGAAATCGTCATAGACAGCCGACGCATCTTGAATCGTGACGTGACCGATAATCGTCGGGCTCGACATCGTGCCTTCCACAGTGGCACGAACATCGGCCGCGCCATGCGCGTCGAGCAGCGGCGCCAGACCTTTCACCAGCCCCAGATTGACGCGGCCCGACATGTTCAGGCTCAGCGGCCGCTTGCCGTCGAAGCGCATATGTCCGGAGAACCGGAAATCGGTGTCGGTGCCGCGCAAGTAAGCCTGCTCGATCGTCAAGTCGTTCCGGCGATACCGAAACTGAAACGGCCCTTCGTTTTCCAACTTTACGAAGCCGTAATCGAGCATGACTTTTGAAAAGTCAGCGTCGATCTGCACAGAATTCAGGTCGTGCAGGTTTCCGCTGATATTGATTTTGCCGTCCACGCTGCTGTGCGCGTTCAGCGTCTGAACGTGAAGTCCCGCAATGACGAAGGGATCGAGATCGAATCCAGCCGTGACGATCTGGCCAGTCACCGGATATTCTCCGCTCATCCGGATATCCAGGCCGCCCTTCAGCGCGCCATCGCCAGTCGAGGATGCGAGATCGAGATGAAGCCGGTCGCCAGTGGAGTTGATCTTTCCATCGAAGTTGCCTTCGGAGGCGGGGCCGAGTTTTAGATCTCGCAACTGAATCGTGCCTTCGCCTTTCGGCGCGAGCAGCGGTCCTCCACCGTGAAGATCGAACCCAATCGCTCCCGTGATCGGCAATTTCTGCGTTTGAATTTGCGAAATCCGGGAGAGCTCCAAATTCGAGCCCGTGAGTGCGAATTCTATTTCTTTCTCGTCGAAGTGATAATTGAGATTTCCGGCGATCCGCCCGGGTCCCATCTGCAGCGCGCCATTCTCAAATTTAAATTCGTAGTCACTCGCGTGAATCTGCCCTGTCAGCCGATCGAACTGAAGGCCGAAGGAGCTGATTTGTTCGAGCGTGAGATCGCCGTCATAGACGGGCTGAGCGCGAGTGCCGCCCCCTGTAAATTGGCCGCTCAAGAGGCCGCTGACGGGCGCGTGGGTGTCGAGGAGCGCCTGCAAATCGTCGGTGGAATCGCGGGTGAGGCGGGCATGAAAACTCCACGGATCTATATTGCGGAAATTCCAGTCGTGATCGAATTGCAGGCGTAGATCGAGCAATGCGGAAGAGCGCCCGCGGGTGGCCGTGAAGTTCGTGAGCAGCAATTCGTCGGGCGAGTAATCCATATCGCCCTCGAGCGAATCCCACGCGAGCGTTCCATATCGCACGTTTTTGCCGCTGACGTGGCCGAGGAAAACGGGACCAACAATCGGCCCCAGAATGCGTCCCTTCCAATCGGCGCTCCCTGCAATGACCTTTGCTTCAACATCATGGCCGCGGATCGTGTTGATGAACTCGTCCCACTGCCTCAAATCGTCGGCGCGGAACGTCACCTCGATGCCGGAATCGTTTCCGCCGAGGGGCCCGTCCATCGTCAAGCGGCTCGTGGGAGTTGTGATTTCGCTCTGCGTCACCACCACACCGAGTCGATCCTGTTGGTAGTCGTAAACAATATTTGCCGAGACAGGAATCATGCCGGGCGAAAGCGAGGCGGGCGCGGACCAGTGAGTTTCGCCCTTCGATCGAAAATGAAGGAAGCCGCCGCTCCAGGTATTGACCGAATCCACCTCTATTTGCGAATCCCAGCGCAGTGATTGCACCGGAAAATCCGGATTTTCGAGCGCGGCAAAAACTTGCGCCAGACTTGCTCCGTGAAGCCGCGATTCAACGCGAAAATCGAGATGCGGCAGGCTCATCGTCAACCGGGCATCCATCGTTCCGCCGAGCGCCTTCGCCTGCAACTGCGGCACGACGAGCTGATTGTTAGCGAACTCGAAATCGCCCCAGGTCTCGATGCCGGTCGTATGAAACCATTCGTAGGGCAAATCCACGTTGCGAGCGTCGAAATGCCCATTCGCTTTCCACACGCTGCCGATGAATTGGCCGGCGCCGGAGGTATCCACATCGGAATCGGGCATCGGCGGAATCCGGAAGATCGTTCGCATGTCTTCGAGGGTGAAGCGCGAGCGGTAGTGGAAGTTCCAATCATCCGACGCAAAGGACGGCAATTCGGCGCGCACGTCCACTTCGGAATGCGGAAGTTTCCATTTCAACTCGTCGAGCGAAAAGGAATTGCGACCCAACGTAAACTTCAGGGAAAGGCCGGAACGAAATGGCATAAAGCGTTTCGCGGCAATCTCGAAATCCTGCCAACTGAGTCTGCCTGCATAGGTATCGCTTCCACCGGCCGCCGATTCATACGCAATCGCGAAATTGAAGTTGTCACCTTCGATGGCGACTGGAACTTTCGTGTCGTTGTAGAAGATGCCGCCATTGTTCCATTCCAATTTCCCAACTTGCAGATCGAACAACTGATCGCGCCACGGGCGCTTCTCGTGCGATATAGCTTTTGGCCCGGGGAAATTGCTCCGTCCATCAGGGCCCACGCGGAAGCCGATCTCGGGACGGTCCACGATCAAATGTTCGAGCGCGATTTTCCTGCCAAAAAACGAAATGATGCGCGCCGTGATCTGCACCTTATCGGCGTGAAAGAGCGGCGGCATGCCGCTGTCTTCGCGCCCGTGCAGCGTAAGACCGTCAATTTCCGCATAGAGCCTGAAGGGGCGAGTGCGAAAACTTCCGATCTGAACCTTCGCGCCCGTGGCCTCCTCGATCCGCTTCGATATGTACTGGCGCGCCCAAAGATTGAAGATCCCGCTGGTGATCGCATAACCCACGGCGCCGCCCAGAATGATCGTGACGATCACGCCGAGGGCCGTCCAATGGTGCCAGCGCAGCTTCACGAGCCACCCGCCTTGGGTAGAATTTCGAGCCGCAGCCGCGAACGCGTGTCGTCGAGCCACTTCGTGGCGCGGTCCGTGATGATGCGCTCGGTCAGGAGCCGGTGAATTTCCGCATGAACGTCATCGAGCGGCGGCAGCGTCTCGCCTTTCGCCCGAACTTGCCGCGCGAATTCTCCCTGATAGTAGTCCTGGATCTGCTTTTCGCTCACCTGCGAAGCCGCGCGGAATTTGTAGTCGAGATAACGGTTTAAATAGATCTGCAACTCCAATTCTCGACGGACCGCAGTCGGCGTGAGTCCGGCTTGCGCGATCTTTTGTTCGAATGCCGCGTCCGAGCCAATCTGCTTGGCCAGGGAAGCGAGCGCTTCGTTCACGTCGTCGGCGCTCGGCTTGCCGAAGTGCGCATTTTGAGCTTCGTTCTCGATGATCCACTGGTCCGACAATTCGAGAATGATATCGTTGCGTTCGCCCGCCTTGCCTTCGACCAGGCGCTGAAACGCGGCGAGTTCGTCAATCTCGCTCTCGGTGATGATGTCGCCCTCGATTCGCGCCGCGATGCCATCCACTTGCACGGTTTGATTTTGCGATTGTTGCGCCGCGCGCGTCATTGGCCGTGAAATGACGAACGACGCAGCGAAACTCGAGCCGCTAGCGCATTTTGCGCCGGACGCCAATGGCATCCATGCCGCCAGCAAGATCGCGGATGCTGTTTCGCGCCGCATCAGAACACCGGCCCGATATTGAAGAAAAATTGAAAGTGAGGCAACTGATCGATCTGCGGGAGGTTTGTCGTTGAATTGATGAACTGAAACTTGGCGGGATTCAATTGATACCCGAGATCGATTCGCACCGGGCCGATCGGCGTGCCGTAGCGCAATCCGGCGCCGATCGTGTGCGAGAAGTAATTCAGCTCGGTGAGCGATTCCGACGTCCATCGCGCGGTGATGTGCTGCACATCGCTGTACACGTTTCCGGCATCGTAGAAAATCGTGCCTCCCAGTCGATTTCCCGCCCACGGAAGCTTCATCGGAAAGCGCAATTCCTGATTGAACTCAAGCAACGCCAGCCCACCGACGGGGAAGCCAGTGACTGGATCGCGAGGGCCCGCCTGGTTCAATCCAAATCCCCGGATGGACTGGCCGCCTCCGGCGAAGAAGCGCTCCGGCAGGGGAATTTCGTCGTATGTCGTGCCGGGCAAAGTCTGCTCGACGCCGAAGCGGATTGCGCGCGCAAACACGAATCCGCGCAAAAACGGAGTGAAGGTCGAATTTTGCATGAAGCCGCGAAAGAAGCTGGCCGTTGAACCAATGGATTTTTCCGCGACGCTCACGTCCACTGTGTTGAAGGTACCCTTCGTCGCGTCAGCGGCATTGTTTCTGCGATCGCGTATCCAACTCGCACCTTCGCCTGAAATCCTGGTGGGCTGGCTGTAAAGCGGAATCTCTTCGGGGGAAATTTTGAGCGATGCCGCGTCCACGAGGACGTGCCGGAAGAAATAGCGATAGACCAGGGTGGTGCTGAGCGAGTATGTGTCCACGAGCTGGATCGCTCCTTCATAGCGCTCCGAATTGAACGTATTGACGTCCTGAGTTTTGTCCGAATAGCCCGTAATCTCGAAATTCAAGCGCGGATTCGTCAGAAAGTGGGGCGCGTTGTAACTCAACACGGCGCGATATTGCAGGGTGCTCGCGCGAATTTTGAATGATACCGACTGCGCGCGCCCCCAAAGGTCGGATTTTCCGATTTCAAAGATCACGCGCGGGCTGGCATTGAGAGTCGTGCCCGTCGGATTCGTGCCGGCGCCCGGCAGTTCCTGCACTTCGAAACCAAAGCCGTAGCCGAAGGTGTATCGTTTTCCTTCTTCAACAGCCACGACCACGCTCTTATCCGGATCGCTGCCGGTGGGATTCTGCGGCGCGATCTGAACGCGATTGAAAATCGCAAGGTTGTAAAGGCGTCGCTGCGAATCGGCGACTTCGCCTTCGCGCAATGGCCCGCCCGGCTTGACGGTGACCTCTCGCTGAATGACGCCGTAACGCGTGTATTCGTATCCGGTGATCAGTACGCGAAGTACATCAATGCGGGCTCCTTCCGTCACGCGGTAGACAAGAGTCATGCGATTAGGTTCGCTGGCAGGCGTGGCGACCGCCTCGATCCGGGCATCGGGGAACCCGTCGTTATAGTAGAGGGCGAGCATATTGTTCCGGTCGCCCGCCACGTTGACCTCAGAGTACGGCTGCCCGGTCGACGAGCCGATGACTCCGCTCAGCCGGTCCTGAGTGAGCGTGCTGTTTCCCTCAATCTTTAAGTCTCCTACGCGCGTTTGCGTGCCTTCGGTAATGTCGTAATGGATTCTTAGCTCGCCGATTTTTCCCTTTCGGGAGTCGGTCACATCCGACTTCACATCGGCCTGAAGAAACCCGTTCTCGAGATATAGCCCGCGAATCGAATCCGCATCGTCGTGGACCATGCGCTGGCTGAATTTGCCGCGGGTCAGAAACGTTGTGGGCTGAAGCTGGAGCCGGCCGGTCAGCAACGAACTGCTGAAATAGTGATTGCCGCTGAAGGAGACGCTGACCAGGTGATCGCGAGTCCCGCGGGTCACTGCATATGTGATCACACGCTCGTTCTGTTCCGTGTTTTCCGTGACGCTGAAATTCACCTGCGAGTCGAAGTAACCCTGGCGCTGCAGATCATCGCGAATGTTCCGCAGTCCTTCCTGCAAGAGGTCTTCATCAACCGCGCCCTCCGCGTAGATGGGAAGCAGGCTGCGCAACTTGCTGGCACGGTAATGCGCCCCGGTCACTTCCACGCGCACGCGCGGGCCAGCCGTCACATCAACGGTCAGCGGCAAATGATTTGACTCCTGATCGTAATCGCCGCGGTTGATGTCCACGGTCGCGCCCAGGTAGCCTTCCGCCACTAATTTCTTGCGCAGCCGATCCGTTCCGTGCGTGAGTCGGGCGGACGTGACGTCCTGCTTGGAATTCGGATTTAAGCGGAGACGCCGCAGCACATCCTGATCTTTGAACGAACTATTGTTGACGATTTGAATCGCGCCGATCCGGGCGCGCGGGCCGGGCACAACGTGGACCGATACGTCCATTTGCTGCGTGTCTTCGTGCGGCTCGAGCATCTGCTCCACCCGCGCGCGATAGAGGCCTTCCTGGCGAAGCGTTTCGGCGAGGCGCTCGAGCCCATCTTGCAGCACGCTCTCGCGAAAGATCTCGCCGAGCGGCATCCGCACCGAGGCCAGCGCACTGGCCTCGCTGGGCGGCTCTTTCAGTCCTACGATGCGAATGACGTTGTTGTAAAGATTGCGGACGACAATGAAATCGAGCCGCAGTTCCTCGCCTACGGGCGCGGCCTCGACATGGATTTGAGAATAGCGGCCAGTCGCATAGAGCGCCCGCAGGCTGCGGCGCTCCTGCTCCATGTCGAAGGGCTTGCCGGGCTCGAGCGGCATCGCCGGAAGCTTGTCGGGCAAGACGGCGCCGTGCTCGTCCAGAATGCGAATTTCCGCGATGCGCCGCCCTTCAACGGCAGCGTTTGGCGCCTGGCCGCGCGCCAGCGTGGCAAATCCGCATAGCATCAAGAAAGCAGTGAACCAACGAGCCAGCGCCGATTTTTCGCTATGTCGAAAGATGAGGTGACCCCACGCACCAGCCTGCCCTCAGCCGATGATAATGGGACGGTTCGCTAGTATAGCCGCGTTGCCCGAGGGATTTGAATTGGCGCTATGATGAGGTGTAGTTGCGCGGTTACCCGATGAATTCACGCGAAAAAGAGCGCTATTCGCGCCAGATACTTTTTGGAGGCATCGGCGAGGCGGGACAGGAGCGATTGCTCACAGCCTCCGCCCTTCTCGTCGGCTGCGGCGCGATGGGCACGGCAGCGGCAAATTTACTCGTACGCGCCGGCATTGGCGCGCTGAGAGTGATCGACCGCGATTTCGTCGAGGCATCCAATCTTCAACGCCAGACGCTTTTTGAAGAATCCGATGCGCGGGACAATCTGCCGAAAGCCGTCGCGGCTGAGCGCAGGCTGCGCGCGATCAATTCGGCCGCGCGAGTCGAAGGTGTCGTCGCGGATCTGACTCCCGAAAACGTGCGCGAACTCGTATCCGGCTATCCGGTGATCCTCGACGGCACCGACAATTTTGAAACGCGATTATTGATCAATGACGCTGCGATCGCGTTGGGCATTCCGTGGATTTACGCCGCGGCGGTCGCGAGCGCCGGCGTTACGATGACGATTTTTCCAGGCGAAACGCCATGTCTGGCCTGCCTGCTCGAATCGGCCGATGCCTCGGCCACGGCTGGAGCGGGAGCCGAAGAAACGTGCGATACGTCGGGCATACTGAACGCCGCAGTGAACGCAATCGCTTCGATCGAAACAACTGAGGCAACGAAAATTCTGATCGGCAAGCGTGATGCGCTTCACGGGCGGTTGATTTCGTTTGACGTCTGGAGCAACGTCTATCGCGCGATTCGCGTTGCGCGAAATCCGGATTGCCGAGCCTGTGTCCGCCGTGATTTTACCTACCTCGAACGGAAAGCTCAGCCTCACATTACGATGTGCGGGCGCGATTCGGTCCAAATCCACGAACGCGGCCGCCGGCTCGATCTTGCCGAATTGAATCGGAGGCTCACTTCCGCCGTCGCCGAGATTCGCGGAAATGATTTCCTATTGCGATTCCGTGTGAATTCCTACGAGGTGACCGTGTTTCCGGACGGCCGCGCGATCTTCAAGGGCACGCGCGATCCCGCGGTCGCGCGTTCGCTCTATTCGCGATACATCGGGACGTAAATTCGCCGGCGTGCCGAAAATTCCAGGCTGACAATGGTTTGGGTGGGGCTAGGCAAAACGGCGCATCGCCGATTGGCGCATGGCGGAACGATCCATATTTTCGCGGGTGTTCATAAGGGTGAGGAGCGTGCTCAGCACTCGCGCTTTCATCTCGTCCGACATGGTGAATCCGCTCGTCGCCACGCTGACGAGAATGTCGCCGCGGTCGGCAATCTGGCGGAATAATTGAATTTGCCGCTCGTGGACGGTGTTCCCCATCGCCGTCTCCCGCCGGATCGCGGCGCATTCGTCTTCGATGTACAGGGTGTAATGCAGCAGGCAAAATCCTTCATCAATGAGCCCCGGAGGCATGGGGGCCTTACAGCCTTTGGATTTGCATTCCTTGGGCATGACGGCGCTGGGCGAATCTCTCCATTACTAGCATCCTAGTGGCGCGAAATCTACGGTACTTGCGAGGTCATGCTTTCAATAAGTTACGGGGAGGTTGCGCGCAGGCGCGAGTTCGGCACACAGCCATAAATCATTGTTCAGCTGGCCTTTAGCCTCACCATTCCCAGGTCACTCATTCCATTCACGATGAATTGCACCGCAATGGCCACGAGGATCAATCCCATCAGCCGCATCAGAATCCGAATTCCCGTGTCTCCCAGGTAACCGCGCACCCGGTCCGCGCCCGCGAGGATCAGATACGAAGCCAGGGAGCTGATCAGGATTGCGGCATAAACAACCACATGTTGCCACCAGGCTTTCGATTCGCCGATGAGCACCATGACCGTCGAGATCGCCGCCGGCCCCGCCAGCATCGGAATGCCCAGCGGAATGACTCCGGCATCGGACTTCGACGCTCCTTCCGCAGCCTCTTCCGGCGTCTCTTTTGTTGAGGAACGCTTGGCCCTGAGATTATCCATGCCGATCTGTATCAGGATGATTCCGCCTGCAATTTTGAATGCGGGGAGCGTAATCCCGAAAATCCGGAAGAGGAGGCTTCCTGCCACGGCGAACCCAGCCAGGATCAGCGCGCAGGTCCATCCGGCACGCTTGGCGACATGCTTCCTGTCCGCCGGTTCAAAATCCGCGGTGATGACCAGGAATTGCGGAATCACGGCGAACGGATCGACCAGAAAAAAGACGGACGACAGCGTCAGAAGCGCGAATTCGAAGATTTGAATGACGCTCGATTGCATTTTGACGCCTCGCGCTACCTGCCGTTTTCGCACCGCAACGTATCATTTTCCGGCAGCGCATTCTAGCGTCGAGCGTCGCGGCTTCGATTTCACGCGCATGTAATTGCGCATAGCCGCTTGCGATTCGGCGACTCTGCCTGTCCTTCCGGCCAGTTGTCATTTTAGGGGTACAAACTCGCGATCCCGGTTTCTTGCCGCTGGGACCCGATATCATTTCCTCATTGCGCGCGGCACGACAGCGTTCAGATCGGGGTGCAGACGCTGCTGCCGGAGACTCATTCTTCGGAGGAAAACGCATGAGGCAGCCTTTCATGGTTCAGCGGACCGAAAAGCGCGTGGGCATGAAAATCACGGCTCTTCTTGTCGGTACGCATGGGGAACTTGGGGTCGAGCGAGCGCACACGGAAAATATCAGTCCGTGTGGCGCCCGGGTGATCGCATCGTCCCAGTGGCTTTCTGGCGATACGATTCTCGTGGCTTTGCCCGACGCCCATTTCACTTCTGCCGCGCGAGTCACCTATTCCGATCCGCTGGGCAACGGCAAGTTCGGCACCGGCCTTCAATTCGTGGGCTCCGAGGAGCGCCTCGAACTCAGCTCGCTGGCCTCGGCGTTCGGCGTTCCGAAGTTGTAATCACAAGTTCCTCCTACGACGCGTGCCCCGTTCTCGATGCCTGGGAGCGGGGCACTTTTATTTGAAGAGTCCTCGCATTCAGATCAATTCGCGCGGCGGTGTTCTGTTCGTGTGCGTTTTGCGTTAGTCTCTCGCCACAGGCCGCCTATGGGCATTGATTGGCTCCGCGAGTTCTGCCTCTCCCTCGCGCACACTACCGAACACATTCAGTGGCAAGACGCTCTCGTATTCAAAGTTGGCGGGAAAATGTACGCGGTCGCGCGGCTTGAGCCCGGCGCGCTTTGGATTTCGTTGAAATGCAGCGATGAAGATTTTATCGAACTCGTGGAGCGCCCGGGAATCATTCCCGCGCCGTATCTTGCCCGCGCACAGTGGATCGCGATCGAATCGGAAAACACAGTCGCGCGCGCGGAAATGGAGCAACTTCTCATTCGCGCTCACGCGATTGTTTTTGAAAAGCTTCCGAAGAAGACACAGGCATTGCTCGCCGCGCGCAAGCTGAAAACTCGTCGAGCGAAACGCCGCCGCCGATCGTGAACTCTGCGCCACCGGCCAACCCCGCGCGGCAGCCTCGCGGCTCTCAGCCTTGCGAAGCGCTGGCGTATCCATCCGGCCCGTTGACATTGCCGGAATGCTCGCAAAGCTCGCTGATGAGAGCAGGACAGTACTGTTCTACGAGGGAGCTCGATTCCACCAGCAGCGTTATAGCGAGTATGGAAACCAGTTGGGAAGCCTCGCAGACTTGGTTCGCGAGGGACTGCAAATTCCTGACGCGCGCTATGACGAGGCCAAGCGGTATATCGCAGAGAGCAGGGACCGAATGGCTGAGATGTACAAGTCGACGCCGGTTATCCTAGTGCCGGCCGCGACGGGGCCAGCGCCGTTAGGCTTGTCGTCAACGGGCGATCCAAGAATGAACGGTCCGTGGACTGCTTTGGGAACGCCCGCAATCTCCATTCCCCTTCCAGTTCCGAGCGGGTTGCCGCTGGGGTTGCAACTCACCGCAGACCACGGCCAGGATGCCAGACTGCTTCAGACGGCGGTGCGCCTGCACAAGATCCTCGCCGGCGCTGACCCACTGCCAGGTCACGCCGTTTCTTGACCCACGCGCGCAGCCTCGTCTACACTGCTCGTTTAACTCTTGTCCGCTGAAGCGGACTGAGGAGCTGGATTTGCCCAAACGGACGTTTCAACCGCATGTGCGCGCCCGCCACAAGAAACATGGTTTCCGCGCGCGAATGAAGAGCAAGGGTGGCAAGCGAGTTCTTGCACGACGCCGCAAAAAGGGACGACATAGCCTCACGCGTGTCTGACCGGCCGCGGCAGGACTATCCGCGCGCCAACCGGCTCGTGCGGCGCGTCGAATTTGACGCTGTGTACCGCGAAGGCCGCCGGCGCTCAAGCCAATCGTTCGTCGTCTTCTTCCGCCCCAACGGACGCGAGATCAGCCGGTTTGGTATGAGCGTCAAAAAGGCGCTCGGCGTCGCGGTGGTGCGCAACCGGATTCGCAGGCGCGTTCGCGAAATTTTGCGCCTGCACCGACAGGAGATTGCCCCGGGATGGGATATCGTGATTCATCCGCGCGTGACGGTCGCGAAGGCGGCGTTTGCCTCGCTCGAAGCGGAATTGCTTCGAACGCTTCCGCCGGTGGCGAACACGCCGCGAGGATAGCCGCGGCCGCGAAACCTTCCGGCCTCGCGCGCGCAATCTTGCTTTTTGCCGTGCAGTGCTATCGCATACTTCTTTCGCCATTTTTCGGCGGGAGCTGCAAATTTTATCCAACCTGCTCGGTCTACGCTCAGGAAGCGATTGCCCTTCATGGCGCGCGCCGCGGCTCATGGCTCGCGCTGAAGCGGCTGCTGCGGTGCCGGCCTTTCACGAAGGGCGGTGTCGATCCCGTTCCCGATCCATCCGAGTTTGACCTTCACTCCGGGATGCACACCCAGGAGTCGGCGCGATGAAGGAGCTTTCCGACGAAAAGCGGATGCTCCTCGCTTTCGTTCTGATGGTGGTGATACTTGGAGTTTGGACCAAGTTCTTCAAGCCGCCGGCTCCGCCGCCTCCGTCGAAGCAAACTTCCACGGCGGCAAGCACCTCAAATCCTTCTGTCGGCGCGATTCCCGTCGCAACGCGAGCGGCTCCGATTGTCCCGCCTGCCGGGGCCGTGGAAGCAGGCGCCGAACAAAACATCGTCGTCGAAAGCAAACTCTACAGCGTCGAGTTGTCGAATCGCGGCGCAACGGTTCGGAGCTGGAAGCTCAACGATTACCTCGACGACCAGAAGCCGCCGAAGCCTCTCGAGCTGGTGAATACTTCTGCAGCGCAGCAGTTCAACGCCTGGCCGTTCTCGATTACGCTGGACGATCCGCAGGCCGAATCGAAAGCCAATTCGGCTTTGTATCAGGTTTCGACAAAAGGAACAGTGCTTCAGGCGCCGGTCGAGTTGACGTTCCACTGGAGCGACGGCCACCTCGACGTCGCAAAGAAACTGAACTTCACCGCCGATTATCAAATCGAACTCGACGCATCGGCCAGCTTGGATGGCAAGCCGCTTCCGGTCGCGATCGGCTGGCGCGGCGGCTTCGGCGACATTGCCGTCGCGCAGCAATCCCAATCAGTGACCGTGTTCTACAGCCAGAACCAGAAGCTGAATCTCCTTCAGTACAAAAAGCTCGGCGTCTCGGGCCATTCGGATCAGCGCGCCCTGGTGTCCGGCGCGGTCGAGTTCGCCGGCATCGAAGATCAGTTTTTCGCCGCGGCGTTTCTTCCGAACGGTCCGCCTGTCAATGTCTGGGATTGGGTCGAGCAGCACCAGGTCACGCAGGACGACAAGCAGACGCAGGAGCCCGAGCCGCAATTGGCGGTCGGTTCAACGATCCCGGGTCCGATCAGCATGCGCGTTTTCGTCGGCCCCAAAGACCTGCGGATCCTGCCCCGATTGAAGCCGCCGCTGGAAGAGCTCGTTCAGTTCGGCTGGTTCAGCATCATCGCCAAGCCTCTACTGGAAGTCTTGCAGTGGACGCACAAGTACATTCCGAACTGGGGATGGGCGATCGTTGTCCTCACGCTGGTGATCAATTTAGCGCTCTTTCCGCTCAAGGTTTCGAGCTACCGCTCGATGAAGAATATGCAGAAGGTTGCGCCGGAAGTGCAGTCGATTCAAAACAAATACAAGAAATATTCAATGAGCGATCCGCGCAAGCGGAAGATGAACGAAGAAGTTATGGCGATCTACCAGCGCGAAGGCATCAATCCTTTCGGCAGTTGCCTCCCGATGCTGGTTCAATTCCCATTTCTGCTGGCGTTTTATCGCATGTTGGGCGGCGCGATCGAATTGCGCCATGCCCCGTGGTTTGGCTGGATACACGATCTTTCGGCGCACGATCCGTATTACATTTTGCCGATCATCATGACGGTATCGATGTACTTCATGCAAAAGATGACGCCGATGACGGCCACCGACCCGGCTCAACAGAAAATGTTGGCGTACATGCCGCTTTTCATGGGCGTGATTTTCTTTCGATTGTCGGCTGGCTTGAATCTTTACTATTTCACCAGCAATCTTGTTTCGATCGCTCAACAGTACTACCTCATGAAAACGCATCCTCTAACTGCGCAGGGAAACTCAAAGGTCAAAAAGAAATGAGGGCGTCCCGTGCTTGGCATGGGGCGCGGACGGCACGATGACTTTGAACTTTTTTGCGAATGGAAAATTCGAGCGTGAGCGCGCGGCGGAGGAACTCCGCAAGTTTCTCGATCTGGTCTCGAGTTCGACCGGTCTGGCTCTTGGGCCGAAAGTGACGCTGCCGCCGCTTAAGGAAGCGAACTCCGACGATCCACAAATCCTCGTGGATTTCGACGGAGAAGACGCGCCGCTGCTCATCGAGCGCCAGGCTGAGCTCCTCTTCGCCATCGAACACATCGGCATGCGCTGGCTGCGCCTCGAGCCGCAACAACATGGTCTCGTTCGCTTTGATAGCGGAGGATTTCGTGCGTTGCGTCTCGAAGAATTGAAGCTTTCGGCGCGCGTTGCGGCGCAGCGTGTCCGTGAAACGCACGAAGCTTTTCACTTTAATCCCATGCCGGCGCGCGAACGCAGGCTGATTCACCTGGAGCTGACCAACGCTCCCGGCGTGCGCACGAGCAGTGAAGGATTTGGCGAGCGCCGCCATCTCGTGATTTATCCCACCGAACAAAAACGCTAGGCGCCGGCTATACCGCCGGTTCTCACACGTCCAACGCGTAGCCCGCTTTTCCCACGTTGAAGCATTTCGTCGCGCCAATAACGTCGCTGCGCCCCGCGCATTCGTGAATGTGCCCGCAAAACAAATATTTCGGCTGCGTTCGTTCCACCCATGCCCGCAGCTCGGGGCTGCCACCATGTTTTCCCGGTGCGAATTCGTCGAGTTTTGAGTCGCGCGGCGGCACGTGCGCGACAACATAGAGCGGCGCAACGCCGTCGAACGCGCTCAGCGCGTCTCGGATTTCTTCTTCGGTATATTCGCCCGGCGTGTGAAACGGAGTAATGTTGCTGTAGCCGAGCCCCGCCCATTTCGTCTCGCCGATATTTCGCACTTGGCGGTGGAAATCCACAAAACCGAATCGCCGGCATAATTCGCGCGTTTCTTCGTGCGATTCGTGATTCCCGGGCAGCACCCAGACTTTCTCGCCGAGCGGCGCGAGCATTTCCCCGCAGCGATTGAGCGACTTTCCGAATGTCGAAAGATCTCCGGCCGCGATGTAAACATCCGCGGGTTGGCTCAGCAGCGTCTCGAGCGCGCGCGTGTCGCCGTGAATATCGCTGAAAATGAGGACTCGCATTCCGTCTCGACCGCCTTTTTCTATTCGTGCAACTTTTTCGTGCGCATTCCGGATGCGCCTTCAGACCAATCTTCTTCGATCAACCGCCCTGCGGGATTCAATACGAAAGTCAGCCGAAATGGCTGCGGCAGCCGCCGGCCCGGCTCCGAAAATCTCGAATCGCCGAACTGAACCACGTGATTCTCGTCTTCAACATGCTCGCGAATCACTGGATACCTTGCGAACCAAAGGTACAGTTGCGCATCCGGGAGATTCATCGCCTCGTTCACGTACGAATCGTGCGGCGAATCCGCAACAAATTGAAACGCGGGAGCAGCCGCATCGCGCAAATCAATCCGCGATTGATAGACGCCATTCGGCGTCCGGATTTTTCCACTCCACTCCAAAAGCGACGGTGGACTGGGAAGGGCGCCGAGCCGCACCACGTCGAGATGGTTGTCTGTCGCAAAGTTCTCGACGCGCCTGAGCGCCGCAGCATGCCCCACGCCGCACGCCCCGATATATGCAAGCGCAACGGCCGTTCCCGCAATGCACCACGCCGATTTTGAAATCGCAAATCCCCGGCCGCCCACGCGCGGAAAAACAAACACTGCCGCAAAGATTGCCGCGATCGCCACGAGGACCCAGGCGTGAAATCGAAAGCCGGTGAAGGCGCAAAGCGCCCAGCTCGCCACCGCGGCAGCCATGGATGCCGTCCACGCGAGCCAGCTCCGGCGGCCGGCCTTTTCGCGATCCTCAAACACCCACGCGGCAACCTGCGGCACGAGCAGAATCGCAGTAAAAGTCAGATCGATAATGAAAAGAAGGTCCCACGCAACGCGGTCTTTCGAAAACGGGTTCCAGATTCGTGTACCGAACGAAGTCGCGGCATCGAGCAGAATATGACTCGCGATTCCGACCGCGTAAATCAGTGTCAGCGTCCAAAAACTTGGCGCCCCTCGGCGTCGAAAAAACCATCGCGTCAATGCCGCAAGCGCCAGCGCAAAAATCGGCAGCCCGACGAAGGAATGCGTAAAGCCGCGATGGTATCGGATCACTGAAAGAGGATCGCGCGCGAAGATCTCGACGACCACGTCAACGTCTGGAAACACGGCGCCGAGAATTGCCGCGTATGTGGCGATGCGCCCTTCGCGCCGCTCAAAAAATCCCTGTCCGAGAAGAGATCCGGCAATGCCGTGAGTTATGGGGTCCATGCGGATTCGAAATGTTGAGTGTACACGAGAGGTGACGCGGTCAAACCACTTCGATCAGCGGCGAACGCTTGGCCAGCACGGATCCAATCGCTCGGCCGTGAACTCCGTGGCGTTCGAGTGAATCGAGCGCGGCCGGAGCGTGCGTCGCGTCCACGGCGATCAGCAATCCGCCGGATGTTTGAGGATCGAAAAAAAGATCTCGAAAATGTTCGGCAACATTTTCTGCAAATATCGCGCAGCCTTCCACAAATTCGCGATTGTTCTTCAGCCCGCCGGATAGAAAGCCGCCTTGCGCCGCCGCAATGGCGCCCGGCAGATATTCGACGCGAGAGTGGTCGAGCCGCAACGACACTCCGCTGCCGAGGGCCATTTCGCGCGCGTGTCCGAGAATTCCAAAACCCGTCACGTCGGTCACGGCGTGCAGCGCGTCCCTTCCCGCGCCATTTCCTGCGGCGGCAAACTCGTGCAGCACCTCGGCTGCATCCCGATTCAGGCGCGTCATCGAATCACTCGCCGCGCGGATCGATTCGTCACTGGCTTTCCCCTGCTTCAGCGCGGTGGAAATAACTCCTGTGCCCACGGGTTTCGTCAGGATCAACACATCGCCGGGTCGCGCGCCTGCATTCCGCCAGATGCGCGCCGGGTGAATCAGTCCGGTCACGGCGTAACCGAACTTCAGCTCGTCATCGCGGATGGAGTGTCCACCGAGCACTGTAGCGCCGGCCTCGGTCATCTTCGAAAGCCCGCCGCGCATAATCTGCTCGAGAACATCGGGCGAGCCGTTCGCCGGGAACGCGACAACGGAAAGCGCCGAAACGGGCCGCCCCCCCATTGCATAGACATCGCTGAGCGCGTTGACGGCGGCAATTTGCCCGAAGAGGTACGGATCATCGACGATGGGCGTGAAGAAGTCGATTGTCTGAACGATCGCCAAATCATCGGTCAGCTTGTAGACGCCGGCATCGTCGCTGGTCTCAAAGCCAACGAGAACATTCGGATCAGTCGGTGCAGGCAGCCGCCGCAGCACTGAATCGAGCACGCTCGGGCTTAGTTTCGCCGCGCATCCTCCGGCTTTGGTTGTAGCCGTCAGCCGCACAGTTTCGATCAACCTGAACTCCTTGAGTTTCGATGGTTACGCTGCGGCAAGTGCGGATCCTCCGCTCGCTCGACCAGGTCCGCGTTACGATTGCGTGGCAGAGCGGATTGGGATTGTCAACGGTTCCGGCGCATGAGGTGCGGGAGGCATATGGCATCGCCCTTGGAAAATGGCGCCGACGGCGACGCTGACGCATGGGCAGTAGATGTCGCCCTGCACGACACCGGACGATTGAATTTCCACGCGCTCTGCCGACCGCACAGTTCCGCTAAACTTCCCACCGATTAGCACGATTCGCCCCTCGAGTTCGCCCTCAACATCGGCTTTTTCGCCGAGGATCAATGTTCCATCGGAAACTATCTTGCCGACCACAGACGAGTTAATCCGAAACGTACCTGTGGTGACAAGGTCGCCTTGTAGACGCACTCCTTGCTCAAGAAAGCCGGTCCAGTCCTCGCCCTCGGTTTCGCGCTTTTCAAGCCACTGCCAGGGCATAACCCGTCCTAAACACCATGTGTGTAGTACTTGGTTCCGATCAACTGATCGTAAAGCCTCAACAAATCACTATTGTTATAGTATTCGAAAATCAATTGGCCGGACTTGCCGTTCGGATTGGTCTTCAGGCTCACTCGCGTCCCGTATTTTCGTTGCAACTCCTCAAGCGCGGCGCGCGCATTCGGATCAACAAGTGCTGAAGCCTCAGTTGCTTTCGCTCGGGGCTTTCGCGTGGCAAGCCGTTCCAACTGGCGAACCGTCAGCCGCCCGAGTGCTGCGCGACGCGCCAGATCGAGGCGCAGTTTGGAGTCCTCAATCGCGAGCAGCGCGCGTCCGTGTCCGGCCATGATCTTGCCCTCTTCTACGAGAGCCTGGATCGGCGTTTCGAGGTTCAACAGGCGCATGGAATTTGCAATGGTGGCGCGGTCCTTGCCGGTGCGCTCGGCCACCTGCTCCTGCGTCATGTGAAATTCTTCCATCAGCTTCGCGAAAGCGGTGGCTTGCTCGATCGGGTTCAGGTCTTCGCGCTGAAGGTTTTCGACCAATGTCATTTCCAGGGCGACTTCGTCCGCGACTTCTCGAACAATTGCCGGCACTCGCTGGATTCCCGCGCGTTGCGCCGCCCTCCAACGCCGCTCCCCGGCGATCAATTGGTACCGGTTTCCCACCCGGCGCAAGAGCAGCGGCTGAATGATCCCGGTAGTCTGAATTGAGCGGGAGAGCTCCGTCAGGGCTTCTTCGCGGAATCGCGTCCGAGGTTGATACGGGCTCGGCGCGATTAAATCAATGTCAATCTGCTGGACCGTTTCGCCAACAGGCGCGACTGAAACAGGCTCAGGAGCCGGTTCAGGCTCCCGAATGAGCGCACGTAACCCCTTGCCCAGCGCGTTTCGCGGCATTTTCGATAACCTCCCTGGCGAGCTGCATGTAGCTCGCGGCTCCTTTACTACTTATGTCGTAGAACATCACAGGCTTTCCGTGGCTTGGCGCCTCGGCGAGTCGCACATTTCTAGGTATAACTGTTTCAAGGACTTGCGTACCGAAGAAGCTTCGAAGGTCTGCAGCCACCTGCTTCGACAAGGTGGTTCTCTCGTCGTACATCGTGAGGAGGATGCCTTCGATCGCGAGTTCTGGGTTGAGAGTCCGGCGGAGCCGCATAAGCGTGTCGAGGAGCTCGGATATTCCTTCCAGAGCCAGATACTCGCATTGGATGGGCACGAGGACCGCGTCGGCGGCGGCAAATGCATTGAGGGTCAAAAGGTCGAGGGCCGGCGGACAGTCGATTAGGATGAACTGATACGTGCTTCGCAGTTTGGCGACGAGCTGCCGAAGCCTGAATTCGCGATTCTCCATGCTTACGAGTTCGACGGTCGCCCCGGCGAGATTTTTGTCCGAAGGGATGAGGTCGAGGCCCTCGACTTGCGTTTTGAGCAGCAGCCGTTCGATCGGCTCGTTCAGAATAAGCTGGTGATAGAGAGTCCGGCGAGCGGGATCTTTCGGAAAGCCGAGAGCCGTTGTGGTGTTTCCCTGAGGATCCGAATCGATGACGAGGGTGGCTTGCTCGGCGGCCGCTAACGAAGCACCGAGGTTAACTGCAGTGGTTGTCTTTCCGACTCCGCCTTTTTGGTTGGCGATGGCGATTACGCGAGCCAAATCTCCCATTCCCCCGAGTGGCGATGCGAATCTAACAGAGAAATCTCGAAGTTCGCAAGATGTTTCACGTGAAACGCGAATTTCTGAACAATTTGTTCCACGTGGAACATTTAACTCTCGGTCGTTCGCGTCCCAATCAAGATAAATCGGCTATGTGTTCCTGGTATCGCGCGTGGCTCTTGCCATTGCCATCTTTTCGCGTCAGTTGTTGCCTCCTCGAAGCCCTCGGTTCCGAGCCATAGCATGGCTCTGCCTCCCGGCTTTGCAGCTCTCGCGCCCCAACTCAGGAATGCCGGCAGATTGCCCAAGGCGCGCGCGCTTATCACGTCAAAAATCGCCTCAATCTTCAGGTCCTGAAAACGCGATCGAACGACCTCCACGTCTCCGAGTTCGAGCTTCCGCACGATTTCGCCAAGAAATGCACATTTCTTCGCGTTCGGCTCAATAAGCGTGACGTGAAGATCCGGCACGTACAGTTTCAGCGCTAATCCTGGAAATCCAGCTCCCGTGCCAACGTCGGCGAGCCGACCATTGAGATTTTCTGCGATTTTTGCGCCTAACATGCTTTCAGCAAAGTGATATCTGACGATTTCCTTCGGATCCTTGATCGAAGTCAACGAAATTCGGCGATTCCACACCAAAAGCAGCTCGATGTAGGCCGATATTCTCTCAGCAAGGGCGCGCGGCGCCGCTAGCCCATACCTTTCGAGGATCTGCTGGATTTCTGCAACGGGAACCATCAAGAATCCGAGCGGACTGCGGCCGTGGGGAGAGCTTGTTGGCTATCGCGCTGGGCCCGCGCGTCTGACGACTTCAACCAAATAGGCGCGATCAATCCTGCGGAGATGTCCGCCACGAAGTGTGCCGCCATCGTGGGAAGCAGGCTTCCAGTCCAGGTTCGGATGACTGAGAACGCCAATCCCACAACAAAGGTGGCGATCAGGCCCCTCCGTCCCTGATAAACATGAGCGACTGCGAACAACACCGCGGATCCCAGGACGGCAACAACTACAAATCCTCCTCCAATTTGCTGAAATGTCATCTGCGCCCAGCCGCGGTACAGAATCTCCTCACAAATTGCCACGGTCACGACGAGACCGAAAAATGCCAATCGTTCGACCGCGTTCTGAGGCATCAGTTTCAGAGAAAGAGACCGAAAGAAACCTTGTTTTTCCTTCGGCAACGCGACAAGCCTTCGGATACTGGCGAGCTGATTTGCCGTGATCAGCGCAGACAGCGCGAGCGTCACCCACAGCGCAAGCCACGGTTTCGGCAAGGCCAGCCCGAGCGCTTCGGGCCTGTAGCCTCTGGCTGCGCACCGCCACAGGACAAACACGGTCAGAATCCACTGGAAGGCGATCGTGGACGCGTAAAGGAGCAGGCGATCGCTCGTCGAGATAGATTCACGTTTGATTAATTGCTTGACTCGTACATAGCCGCGCCAGGGCACCAGGATCCCAAGGATCGCGAACACGAGAGCGAAATCCCATTGAAGTGCGAGGCGCATAGGCCTTGATGTAATCACGTAATCGAAGTGCGTTCAAGTGCGTCCCGGTTGACAGGGGGCGGGCGCTGGCCGTATCGTTCGTTCTCGCAAACTGCAAATGAAAATTCTCGTCATCGGCGGCGGCGGGCGCGAACACGCGTTTATCTGGAAGCTCAAGCAAAGCGCTCAAGTTGAAAAGATTTGGTGCGCGCCGGGCAACGGCGGAATCTCGAATGACGCGGAATGCTTCGCCGTTGATCCGCGGGACGTTCGGGGGCTCGTTGAGCTCGCGACGAGACTCAAGCCGGATCTAGTCCTGATTGGGCCGGAGCTTCCCCTTGTTTTGGGTCTCGCTGATTCTCTTCGCGATCTGGGATTTGCCGTAGTCGGGCCTGGGAAATCAGGAGCGATGATCGAGGGCTCAAAGGTGTTTGCCAAACGGTTCATGGAAGAAAACCACATTCCGACGGCGCGTCTTTACGGCGTTTTTGAATCGTCCGGGAAAGCTCGTGAGGCATTGGCCGGCGTTTCCTGGCCCGTCGTCATCAAGGCGGACGGGCTCTGCGCCGGGAAAGGAGTGCTCGTTGCTTCTTCGCGCGAAGAGGCTGAGAGCTTTATCGTCAGGCTCATGGACAGCAACGAATTCGGCGATGGCGGAGCTAGAATTTTGCTCGAGGGAGCGCTTCTGGGCGAAGAGCTGTCCTACATTGTCCTGATGGATGGTACGCGCGTGATCCCGTTTGCACCGGCACGGGATCATAAACGGCTCCTGGATGGCGATCGAGGCCCGAATACGGGCGGAATGGGCGCCTATTCGACCGCGGAACTGCTTTCTGAGGAGCTCGAGGCGGAAATTCAGCGCAATGTCGTCCAGCCGACAATTCTTGGACTCGCTCAAGGAGGCATCGATTATCGAGGTTTCCTGTATTTCGGATTGATGCTGACCCCAAATGGGCCGAAAGTGCTCGAGTATAATTGCCGGATGGGCGATCCTGAGACGCAAGCCATCCTGTTGCGCGCGGATTTCGACCTTGCTGCCGCCCTCCTCGCCGTCGCGAAAGGCAATCTCTCCGGCATACACACAAACTGGACGCCTCCTGCGAGCGTCTGCGTGGTTCTCGCGGCGAAGGGCTACCCTGAAAAGCCGGAGACTGGGGCTCGTATCTCAGGTCTCGAGAATCTGCGCAATCAACATCGAACCGTTTCATTTCATGCCGGAACACGTAGAGATGATTCCAATTACTACGTCAGTGGTGGCCGAGTTTTAGGTTTGTCCGCATCTGGTGTAAATCTCGCAGATGCAGCGGCTTACGTTTACGACGGTATTAGTAGCATCTCGTTTGATGGGATGCAATATCGCTCGGATATTGGAAATAGATCGTCCATCAAAATTCGGCAAGCAATCAAGGTTTCTAAAGCCTGAGTGAAGATCGCGTTACGCAGTATTGTTGTAAATCCTTTAGAGTTTTAGCGAGGAACTAAGTGACGGAACAAACCGGCAAATTGGAAGCGATCGTCGGAATTATCATGGGCTCGGATACAGACTACCCAGTGATGGCTGAAGCAGGAAAGACGCTTGAGAAGTTCGGTGTGGGCTACGAGATCGAAGTCATGTCGGCCCACCGTTCTCCAGCCCGGACGCATCAATACGCAACGTTGGCAGCGAGCCGCGGGCTCAAATGCATCATTGTTGGCGCCGGCGGAGCGGCTCATCTTGCTGGGGTTGTCGCGGCCGTCACGACGCTGCCTGTAATCGGCGTTCCCCTGGCTACATCTGCGCTCAACGGGATGGACGCGCTGCTGGCGACCGTTCAGATGCCCGGTGGCATTCCGGTGGCTACCATGGCGATCGACAAAGCGGGCGCGGTGAATGCCGCGATCTTTGCTGCGGAGATCATCGGTCTGTCTGACGCGGCAATCGCGAAAAAGCTGCTCGCGCACAAGGACGAGCTCGCAAAAGGTGTGGCGGAGAAGAACGCGCGCTTGCAGGAACAGCGCAAGAAACCGGCAACGTAGCGACCGTTTGCCACCAATCGTCAGATCATCGTATGAAAATTTCCGGCTTACTGTGGCGGCTTCTGAAGCGTTGGCGCGTCCGGTGGACGCTCGAGCGTTGGCGCGCCTTCCGGTCGCTCGGCCTTCTGTGTCTGCGTTTCCGGCGGGGGAGCGATAACCCACTGGAATCCGGAATCGAAATGAATCACAGCGAGGCGTTCGTGATTTCCTTCCGCAATGGCGTCCATTGACGCGCGCAAATAGGCCTCGCCCGACGCGACAAAAGTCTTGTCGGTATCCCCCCGAAGTATCGCATCCGCCACCGACGCCAAGTCGGGCGATGTCGAGCGGATTTTTTCGAGCCGGGGATCGTGCGCGAGAATCAAGTCGCGTAGCTTGATCGTCTTCGGCTCATCCGGATAATCAAACTCGATCAGCGTTCGCGGCTCTTTTTTCTCAGGCGGCCAATATTGGACGTATCGCGGGCGGTGAACGCGGGTGGTCCAGAAATCTCCTCGCTCGGGTTCCTGCTCGATCGTATACGTGAGGAACCATACTTCGGGTCCGTAGCTCGGAACGAAGCCCGCAAGAATCAGCTCCGTCAACGGTTCATCGTGAGGGATGTCGAGCTGCGCGTGAAGTTGCGATGCGCCATCATTGAGGCGATTCATCAGTCCGAGGCCCGTCTGTTCGATGTCCGATGCGGTACGCGTGTCAATGGTTTGCGCGAGATGCGGTTGCTGAGTGGAGAGCGGCGCATTTCCGCGGACGTGCGGCAAATCGTGCGCGAGATTTACGACTACTTGATGCGAGGATGGCGATACCCACTCCGCGGCTCCGAGCAGTACGCCCGCGCGCACGGAAGTGATGGGCACAATGGGGGGCGGCACGCTGGAAGGCTCGAGCTTGCTCTCGATTGTGCCAATGACCAGGCCATCTTTGAAAACGCCAATGATTACGCGGCCTGCAGCAAGGTTTGCGACAATTTCTTCAACCGTTTTTTCTTCATCCTGGGAATGGCCGGCGAGCGGTGGCCCTTTCGCAATAAGACCGGTGCCGGCCAGCAGGAGCGAGCTGAGCAGAAGAGCGAGCGATGACAGGCGAGATGTGATTCGATTCCACATCGAAGATTGCGTGCGCGCAGCGGCCGCGCCTTGCCTCTGATTTCACGCGTCCGTGCGCGACGTCGCTTTCTTCGCCTCGAGGGCCTGGATTGCGGTGATTGCCGCCACGTGGACAATGTCCTCAACCGAGCATCCGCGCGATAAATCGTTCGCTGGGCGCGCCAGCCCCTGGAGTATCGGGCCGAGCGCGAGGGCTCCCGCCGTACGCTCAACCAGCTTGTACGCGATATTTCCGGAGTCGAGATCGGGAAAGATCAAGACGTTGGCGCGGCCCGCCACCGGAGAGCCCGGCGCTTTCGACAAACCAATCGCCGGCACGATCGCCGCATCGGCTTGCAGTTCTCCGTCGATCGCAAGATCCGGGCGCCGGGCGCGGGCAATGCGCAGCGCCTCGCGCACTTTTTCCACGCGTGGATGATTCGCGGATCCCTTCGTCGAGAAAGAGAGCAGAGCGACGCGCGGCTCGACCTCGAGAAATTCGCGCGCATTCTCCGCAGTGGCGATGGCGATTTCAGCGAGTTCAGATGGACTCGGATCCTGCACCACGGCGCAGTCGGCGAAAAGCATGCCGTCGCCCGTGCCGTAGGCCGTTCCCTCGCGTGGCGGCACAATCATCAGGAAAAAGCTCGAGAGCAACTTTGAATCCGGCGCCAGGCCGATCGCGTACACCGCCGACCTTACCGTGTCCGTCGTCGAGTTTGCCGCTCCGCCAACCGAGCCATCCGCGTCACCGGCTGCCACCATCAACTGGGCGAAATAGAGAGGTTTGCGCGCGGTCGCGTACGCCTCATCAAACGACACCCCTTTCGCGCGGCGGCGTTCGAGAAAAATTTGCGCGTAGGCGTCGAGCCGATCGCTGGCGTTGGGATCCAGCAGCGTGACGCCGTCGAACGCGAGATTTTGCGCCCGCGCTTGCGATTCGATCATCGCCCTGCGGCCGATCAACGTGACGCGCGCGAAAGCCTCACGCGCAATTCGCGATGCAGCCGCGACGACGCGCGGATCTTCGCCTTCCGGCATGACGATTCGCTGCGGGAACGATCGAGCGCGGCTGGCGAGCTTTTCAAATAGGTGCATCAGCGTTCCAAGTTACCACAATTTCCGCGGGCGGCAATTCCATCTACTTTCGCGGCGATTCGTGCCAGGGATACACGCCCCGGCGCGAATCTAGTAGAATTCGTGGTGCAAAAGTTGGAGGAAAATTGAAATCGTTGCGCAGCATTCGGCACAAGGGCAAACGTGTCTCGGAAATTCTCGAATCGCACGCCCGCTTCACGCGCGGCGAAGAGGGCGGAGTGCGCGCCGATTTGAGCGGCGCCGATCTCCCCAAGGCGGATTTCTCGGAGACCAATCTCGCGTATGCGATTTTTCACGGTGCGAATCTGGAAGGCGCATCGTTGTTTGCAGCGAAAATCACGTTTGCAGATTTCAGCAAGTCCAATCTGAAAGGCGCTGACATGCGCCGAGCCGACGCGACTGAATCCATTTTCAGCGGCGCCGATTTGAGCGGAGCGCAAGTCAACGGCGTCGAGCTCTTCCGCGCTGATTTGAGCGGCGCGAGTCTCCGCGGCGCAAATCTTACTGCGGCAAACTTCCGCAATGCCAACGTTCACGGCGCGGATTTCCATGGAGCCATCCTGACCACGACGGTCCTGCGAGAGACGGATCTCGAAGGCGTCGATCTATCGGGCCTCGATTTGAGCACGACGCTTTTGCCGCGCAATTGGAAGGCCGCCGCTCAGGAAAAATCCTAGCTCGCGGCACATACAAGCAAATGGATAGAGAAGTTATCGGGCGGTTGAGGCCGCGCTCGTGGAATCTTCGGCTTCGGGGTCGAATCCGCCGCGTCCCGAAGCGCTGGTGCGCCGCCGCGTCTCGATTCCGAGCCTTTTGATTTTTTGGTTGAGCGTCGAAAGCGGAATCTGAAATCGCTCGGCAGCTTCAGTCTGATTCCAGTTCGTGCGTTCGAGCATGTCCACGATAATTCGCCGCTCGACCTCTTCCATGATTTCAAAAAGCGAATGCGATGGCGCATTCCCGCGCGCCGCTGATTCGCCCGGCATCGGCGGGAGGAATTCGGCAAGCTGCAAGCGCACGCCTTTGACGATCTCTCGCGTCCGGACGCTTTCGGGCAGCAGATCGATATCCATCAATTCATGCGTCGAGAGCACCACGGCGCGCTCGACGACGTTTTCCAACTCGCGCACGTTGCCCGGCCAATCGTAATCCATCAGCAGCTTCATCACGGCATTCGTGAAGGCCCGCGGTGGCTTGCCGTTTTCCTGGCAATAGCGCCCGAGGAAACGCTCGACCAGCGCCGGAATGTCCTCTTTGCGCTCGCGCAGCGGTGGAAGATGGAGCGAGATTACGTTCAGCCGGTGGTAAAGGTCCTCGCGGAATTTTCCTTCGCGCACTAGCCCCATCAGATCTTCATTCGAAGCCGCGAGGATGCGCACGTCCACTTTGATCGTGTCTGTGCCGCCGAGCCGCATGAACTCGCGCTCTTGAATCACGCGCAGGAGCTTCGCTTGCGTTTCCGGGCTGATCGTGCTGATTTCGTCGAAGAAAATCGTTCCCTGGTCCGCCACTTCGAACAATCCCTTTTTCGAAGCAACCGCGCTCGTGAACGCGCCCTTCACATGTCCGAAAAGCTGCGATTCGAGCAGATCGACGGGAATGGATCCCGTATTGACCGGGATGAACGGCTTATCGGCGCGCGTCGAAGCGGAATGAATCGCCTTGGCGATTACTTCCTTGCCGGTTCCGCTCTCGCCATTGATCAGGACGGTCGAGCGCGATGGCGCCACTTGCGTTACCAGGTCCAGCACGGCCAGCATTTTTTCGCTCTTGCCGACGATGCTCGGAAAATTGTAGCGCTGCTTGAGCGCGCGTTTGAGCTGGACGTTTTCCTCGCGCAGCCGCCTTCCTTCGATGGCCAACGATACCTGCGCGATCAGCTCGTCGTTCGACCACGGCTTGGTGATGTAATCCTGCGCGCCGCTTTTAAAAGCATCACGCGCCATGTCAATCGAACCATACGCGGTGATCAAAATGACGGAAAGATGTGGATCTCGCCGGCGAATCTCGCGCAATAGATCGAGACCATTACGGTCCGGCAGGCTGACGTCGAGCAGCAGCAGATCGAACGGCTGCTCTTCGAGTTTCGTCAGGCCGCTTCCTGCCGTATCCGTCAGAGTGACATCAAAGCCTTCGGAAGAGAGCAGCGCTTCGAGCCCTTCGCGAATTTCTGCTTCATCATCAATGACGAGGATGGATCCCTTAGGCATGAACCGCTTTCTGGGCCGTGGGGAATTCGAGCCGGAATGACGTGCCTTTGCCGGGAGTCGAGCGTACGTCAATTTTGCCGGCATGCTCCTTGATGATCCCGTAGCTCACGGAGAGGCCGAGGCCCGTGCCGCGGCCGGAGGACTTCGTCGTGAAAAATGGATCGAAAATGCGATTCAAGAGCTCGACGGGAATGCCGCTGCCCGTGTCCGTCACCTCGACTTCCACTGAGCCGTTTTGCGCTGAGGTGCGAACCTCCAGCATTCCGCCGGACGGCATGGCGTCCCGCGCGTTCATGAAAAGGTTCAGAAACACCTGCTGGAGCCGCGTCGTTGAGCCAAGAACCGGCGGCAGCGTCTTCTGGAACGAGCGGACGACGTTGACGTTCGACGTGCGGAACGGGTGCTGCACGAGCGTGAGCGTTTCGTCGAGGACCGAATTCAGATTCACTTCCACAAATTGCGCGGCGCCTGTGCGCGAGAAATTCAGAAGATTGTTGACGATTTCGCTCGCGCGGAACGTTTGCTTCACGATCTTGTCGATGGTCTTCTGCTTTGGATCGTCCGCCGGGAATTGTTTCGCCAGCATTTGGATGTAGTTCGAGATCACGGCCAGAGGCGTATTGACTTCGTGCGCCACACCGGCTGCCAGCAAACCGAGCGAGGTCAGTTTTTCCGTCTGCAGCATTTGCTCTTCCAGGTGCACGCGCTGAGTAATATCGTCTAGAAGTATTAGACGTCCGATCCGCGCGCCCGTTTTCCCCACCAGCGGCGCGATCGAAACATTTACCACCGCCTGCCGCCCGGCTGGTGTCCGCAGATGGAACTTGTAAATGCCGCTCACGCGATCCTCGCTCGCATGCGATACCAACTCGCCTGTCAGATCGGCGGGCAGCAAGTCTCCCAGGCGCTTCCCGATTGCGTCTTCTCGCGAAATTTCCAGCAATCGTACGAGCTGCGGATTCCACGATTCGATCCGGTCATCCAGGTCCACGGTCAGTACGCCGATATTCAGCGACTCGACAATGTTCTCGCTGAAATCCTTCAAACGCTCGATTTGCGTCGCTTTTTGCTCGAGCGAATTGTAAAGCCGCGCATTCTCGACCGCGATTCCCACGTAGTTGCCGATGGTGAGAAGGAGTTCCAGGTCGTCGCTCGTCAGATAGTCGCCGTAGACCGTTTTGCCGAGGCCGAGAATCGCCGCTGTACGGTTCTGAATGCGGCAGGAAATGAAGTAATTCAAATCCAACTCGTCGAGCGTGCGCCGCACGGAATCCGTCTCCGCCACCGCCGCTCGCGCAGATTCGAAAAACAGGCAGCCGGAAGTTTGAAACTGTGGCCGCGCGGTATTGAGGAAACTCAAATCGAGCTGGCCTTCTGGATTCAATCCCATCTCGCGCGACATCACGAATTGGCCGGGGTTCGCCGGATCTTCCAGGAAAATCGCCAGGCGATCCACCAGCAGCGTCTGCGAAATCCGGTCGAGCACCGACCCCAACAGCGGCTCGAGCCTCACTTCGTTCGTCAGCGTCGCGCCGAATTCAATCAACGTCCGGCGATAGTCGAGCCGGTCGCGATAAAAGAAGTGGTCGAGGCGCACCTGCGTCCAGTCGCGCACAGGCTCAAACAGAAACGCGGCGATCACGATTGCCACAACCACGCCCACAGGCCCCGTTGTCCATGAGGAGTGGAAGAACTCGCCGATCAGCGCGACGGTAGAAAAATAAATCGCCACGACTGCCGCGGTGGCAAACGTGTACGCCAGGCCGCGCTTGAAGATGATGTCCACGTCCATCAGGCGATAACGCACGATCGCGTAGCCGAAGCACAGGGGTATCAGCGCCAGCGAAAAGACGGAGAGCTTCATCCAGGGCTTCGGCACCACGCCGAAAAAGTAAGGCACGATATAGAGCAGGAAGAACGGCACGATCCCGGCAATCGTTCCGCCGGTAACCCACTTCAACTGCTGGCGAAGAATGGCCGTGGCGGAACGCCGGTAGCTCAACGAGAAAATCAGCGCCGCGGCGAGGAAGTAGACGCCAAGGTAAGCCAACTCGACGCGATCAAGGATGAGCCGCGATCCGATCGGCGAAAAGACATCGATCAAATCGTTGAAGACCATCGCGTGGAGCGCAAGCAGGATGGCGGGGATGCTATAGACGGCCAGGATTCTCGAGAGCGTGCGTCCGCGCCGCTCCGGGAAAACAAGCGCGAAGTGGACAAGCAGTGCCGGCTGCAGCAGCCACGCCACCACATTGCCCCAGTAAATGATCCAGTCGAACGAGTTCAGCTTCCCGCTGTAGTGAAAGCTGTAAAAAATAAACGAGACCAGGCAGAACAGATAGAAGTGCACCGCTCGCGGCGCATTCCATCTCCGCGCGAATATGAATAGCCCGATGAACAGATAAAAAAGTCCGGTGATTCGCAGGTAGTTTTCGAGCGACGACGGATTTTCCGCATGCGCCGTAATTAATTTCGCGTCGAACGTCGCATTTCCGCGCTCGATTCCGTAGGTTACTTCCGTCCACTCACCCGCGCGGAAAAGCACCTGCGTTACCTGAGTGGCGTGATGGATCGGCACGCCGCGCACGCTCTGAACGTAATCGCCCGCCCGAATGCCGCTCTTTTCCGCAGGAAAGCCCGGAGCCACGTACCAGGCTTGCACGCCGGCTGGAGTATCGAGCCAGGTCACTCCATCATCGGGGGCAGGAAAGACTTCGCGCTGCTTGAAATTGATGGCGGCAAACACGACGGCCGCAATCGTCAGGATTGCCAGCGCAACCGCTCCGAACCGCATTCTGAGGCCGTCGTTCATCGGCAATTTTCAGGCACAAACGTCCCGAAGGATAGCGTGCACGTGGATTTCCACATACCATAGCTATCGACAATCCACATCTTCCAATTTCTCAATGGGTTACAGCAGTGCCCGGATATCAGATCCAGAAAGATATGACTTTTGGGAGGCACGTTTCCAATTCCGGTACTGGACCTGCCTGCGGGTTAAAACTCGAAACTGACGCCGCCTCGGAACGACCGGTACGCCGGAACGAGGAGGACTTGGCCATCCTGGGTTCGCAACGTCACGTAGCCCTGGCCGAGCAGGTTTCCGACGTCTGCCATCAAACTGGCATGGCCCGGGATGAACTTGGGAAGACGCTGGCGAAGGATCAAGCTCAGGTACGGATCCAGGTTGTACATGGCATCGCCGTAGGCGTCCTGCCGCGAGACCGCTCGCCCGTCGATCCATTTGTATCCCAGCGCAAGTTCAGTCCCGAAATGCGGCACGCGTGTGCAGACCCGGGCGGCGAGGCTGTTGCGGTTCCGCGTTTGCAGCAGATCGCGCAACGACTCGGAGGGGTTGTCGTCCTCGGTCGGGATCAGCACTCCGGCCCACGCGTAAATGATCGCGGCGTTGATCAGGTCCGTGATTTTCTGCGTATAGGCGACGCGCGTGCCCCAGGAAGATGACGGGCCGGCGTCGTAGGCAAACGCATCGGAATAGAAATCCTGCAGGAAGTCGGAGCTGGTTTCGTTGCCGCGACCGATCACGGCGGCGTTGTCCGAGTGGTCGTGGAAACCTGCCACAGTGATGCTGGCCTTCGAATTCAGCATGTGCTCCACCGCGATCTCTTCATGCAGATCGTCGGCGAGCACCGAACGATTATCGTGAACGAGAAGCGTCGGGAACGAATCGAGATTATCGATTGCAGATTCGAGCGCGCTGGTTGAAGAATCTGAATCCTGCCATGGATGGTTCGATACCGAACCGCTGGCGACCCAGTTCGGCGAAACTTGATACGCCACTTCGGCGCGCGGGCGAATGCTCGTAGTGGTTCCTTCATAGGTCGCCGTCAGAAGTTCTGCGCCGTAGCGAACATGAATATTGTCGCCGAACTGCGCTTGATCGTCATGAGCGAATCGCGCGCCATGAAATTGCGGGCTATAGTCGCCCAATTGCGACTCACGAATCACAAGCGTGGATACCGGCCCCGTTTGCGGACTGCCGCTCGGGAGCCATTCAGCCACAAAGCCGCCGGTCGCCGAAGCGCTCTCATATCCGAACTGTCCGGCGAATACGATGTGGCCATGCGCGCCAGCGCTTTCGTCGTAGGCAAATACGGTCGCGGGCGCGTCAGATAGATTCGAGACCGAGCCTGGATGCAGACCGCCATTCGTCAGCTCAAACAAAGCGTGCATTTGCTTCTGCTGCGGAGTCTCCGCAAGGCCCGGTTGGCCTCCAACCAGCACTTCGCCATCATCCCAGCGCAAGATCGGCCGCGTTGATGCGGAAGTGCGCAGCACCCAGTTCCACTCGTCCGGCACGTTTTCCTGGTTCGGCGCACGGCGGTACTTGTCGAGCGACGTGAAGACCGAGCCCAATTCGATCGAAAGCTGCGTAATCGTCTGATCCTTCACGTGGATATGCGATTCGATCGCAGGCAGGAAGCCCGCGAGCGTCGCCCGGATGGAATAATATCCCGCTGCCAAACCTTCGCTCGCGAATGCTCCCTTATCGTTGGTGAGCAGCTGAATCGGCGAAGCGGCGGCGACCTGCTCGGACACAATGAAGACAGTAGCGCCCATTTGCGGAGTGCCGCTCGGATCGACGACGACTCCGGAGATCTTTCCCGGTTGCGGCGAGGCAGACGAGTGCGGAGCCGCAAAGCCCGCGAGGGCCGACATGAACAGAACCGGTAGCATCTTCCGCATCACGAGGATTCACCTCCCCGCATTATTGACTGGGAGCCCGCACCGTAAAATCTGCCGTCGGTGTAATCGTTTCCTTCGTCAGGTTGTCCGTCACCTGAATCTCCAGCTTGTACTTTCCCGGGGCCAGCGCGTTGAGCGCGAGCGCTTTCTCGAGCGTTAGTTCCTCGCCGCGTTCCGTCAACTGGTCGCCGGTCTCATTGAGCTTCAATATCGGAGTTGGGTCCTTCTCTTTCACCACGCGGTATTCCACCGCCGCATCGGCTCTGTGAGTTTTGTCGTCCACTTTCAAGTTGTAAACTTGCAGGAAGATTCCCAGATGCTCGTTCGAAGCAAACGTCGAATCCATTTTCGGGCGAACCTTGACGTCGCCTAACACGAACTGCCCCAGCCCGATATCGTGCGACGACACGCGCTGGATTTGGTCGGCCAGTATCAGCGAACTCGATGACAGTTTGTCATCTTCATAATGCGGCACTCCGAGCCGCGTGTTCACCACTCCGACGTTCCCGCTATTCACATCCTTCAACACGATGTCCAGCCTGTATAAGCCCGGACTGAGCGGGACTGCCTTCTGGTAAATCGAGGAACCCTTGATCGACTGTTGCAAGAGCGAGTTCGGCACGTCCTGCTTGACCGTATCCTCAAAAGTCTGGACGATGCGGCCGCTGAGCGTTGTGATTCGGGCAAACAAATTCATCGTCGCCGACTGGATGCCGTCCTTCTCCTGGAACGTCATCTGGCGGTGAGGAATTTGAATCGAGATCGGGACGAGCACCGTATCGCCGGTGATCCTCATGAAGTCGAATCGGTAGTCGAATGATACTTGATTCCGGACCAGCCGGGAAGTTACCACCGCTTCGAGATCCTTGAATTTCACCGGCGGCGCCTGCTGAATCTTCGCGTACATTTCGAGCCGCGTAAATTCTTCGTAACTCTCCGGTTGCCCGCCGAGTGGCTGCGCCAAATGCGTGCCATCGGTGTTGTTAAACCGGTCCGTCTTGGAGGCCAGTCCCATCGATTCCATCATGGTCAAGCCGGCGCCGGGAACGTAGAGCAGCGCGTCTTTTTCGCTGGGGTCCATAGTCAGGCGGTATTCGCCCGACATTGTGGGATCCACGAACTCGAGAATCACCTCGTTGCCGAGGCCCTCCAGATACCGGTAGCGCCAATCTTCGAATGGGTACGTGGAAGTCTCGCCGCCGCCTTCCGCAGCTGGGCGCTCGTACGAGCCGCCGGACGGATGTGACTCGATTTCATCCGGCGGTCCCCACATGATGTAAATCCGCCCGCGATCCGATTTCCAGCCCGGAATGCCCGAGGCGTAGTGCTCGTTGGCATACGCGATCCGCCGGTAGTGTTCTTCTTTGAACGTGTTTTCCGGCGAATCCGGGTCTGGATTGCGCCTCAGCCAAAACTGCTCGATGAATTGCTCGCGCTCTTCGTTCGTCTCCAATTTCAAAAACGCGCTGCGCTCTTCCGGCGTGATGATGTAGACGACGTCTTCCTGCAGCCATTTCTTGTAGGGCGACGCCAATTCCTTTTCGAGCGCGTGTTCGCGGCGCTTTTGATCTCTCTCGTTCTGCTTCGGTTTTGCTGCCGGGGCCTGCTGCGGATTCTGCTGCGAACTTGAATCTGTCGTCTGTTGCTTGCTGTCAGTCTGATCGGATTGCGAAGCCAGAGGCTGCGGAGGCAGAGCTAACCCTAGGATAACCAATGGAAATAGTACGTACTGAATTCGGGTGGTCATTAAAGACACCTGTGCCCCAAAACCAGCCGGATTTTATCCTGTTCACACGTACAGGTCAACGTAGATTCCCCTTTGGGGACGGCGGTAACAGATGAGAATCCGATGAGCTAAGCCGGGTTGCCTGGCACCGTTTTACGACCGTAACTCCTGCGCAACCCTTTTCAGATGGCGAGAAACGAACTACAATAAGCTGAGTCGTTTCCTGGGAATGCTGGCAGTTCCGCACGGTGCCGGATTACCGCGCTTCGCCCTTCCTTCGCTTGCTTCCGCTCGCGAGGAGGCTCGCGAGAAACATTTTCGATGCGAGGGCCGTATTAATAAGCGAACTGGTTGCTCTTGCGTCCAATAGTTTGGATAAGTCCGAAGGATTGTAGATTATGACCAGCGGTAAAAGAATCGCTATCGGGGTGGGTGCAGTCGTCGCCATCGGTGTGATCGTGTGGGCGAGTGTTTATCAGGCGAATAAAGACGTCGTAACCGTCCAAACCTCAACCGCCAAGCGCGGGGACCTGACTTCCGTAGTCACCGCCTCCGGCGAAGTGCGCCCGCTCACCTATTCAAATATCCTCGGCGAGGGCATCGGCAAAATCACCCAAATCGTGGTCAAGGAAGGCGACCACGTCCGCAAGGGTGATGTTCTCCTGAAGCTTGAAAGCATCCAGCCCGCCGCCGACGTTGATGCGCAACAAGCTGGGATCGAATCTGCCGAAGCGGGCGTCCAGGCCGCGGAGGCCAACTTCAAATCCGCCCAGGCCACCCTCGCCCAGCGTCAGGCGGACTTGGAAAAGGCCAAGTTCGACTGGGAGCGCAGCCAGAAGCTTTACGAGGGGCAATTGATCGCCAAACAGGATTACGACGCGCAAAAGGCGGCGTTCGATGGCGCCAGCGCAGGCGTCGAAGCAGCGAAAGCGCAACTCGCGCAGAGCCGCGCGACCCTCGATGAGGCGCGCCACGGGCTCGATCAGAGCCGCGCCGTCCTGGTTCACCAGAAAGACGTTCTGCGTAAGACCACCTATACAGCTCCGATCGACGGCCTTGTCAGTTACATCGCCGTCCGCGTCGGCGAGAACGTCGTGCCCGGCATTCAAAACGCCACGGGCAGCTACCTGATGACGATTTCTGATATGTCCGTCGTCACCGCGGAAGTCAAAGTCGACGAGACCGACATCGTCAACGTCCGCAATGGTGAACAGACGGACGTGAAAATCGACGCCATCCCCGGCAAGACATTCACCGGCCACGTGACCGAAGTTGGCGACCAGGCGATTCTGCGCTCTTCCGGACTGGCCACGACGCAAACCACCGCAAACACGCAGGAGGCCCGCGACTTCAAAGTGGTCGTCACGCTCGATCAACCGCCGCCGGATCTTCGCCCGGGACTTTCCGTCACCGCCACGATCAAGACAGCGTCGAAGAAAGACGTGGTGACGATTCCGATTCAAGCGCTGGCGATGCGCTCGAAGCGCTCGCTCGACGAAGCCGCGCAAAATGGCAAAAGCACTTCCGGAGTTACGCTCGCGGCCACGCGCCCCGATGATTCCGCGCCGGCCGAGAAGCAGGATATTCAGGGCGTCTTCGTTTTGCGCGGCAAGAAAGTTGAGTTCGTTCCGGTTCAAACCGGAATCAGCGGGGTCACCGACATCGAAATCACCAGCGGGCTCAAAGATGGCGATCAGATCGTGACGGGCAGTTACAAGGCGCTGCGCACGCTGCGTCCCGGCGCATCCGTGAAAGTGGACAATTCCGAGCCAAAGCGCGAGGATCAGCAGAGCAGCAGCTAGGTTCGAGGAACCCTACGACTCAGGATCCCATGCCCGTCGACGAAGCCGTCGCCGCACCCCCATTCCGCCAGGATCTCATTGACACGGGCGTCGTCATTCGCACCGAAGATCTCTGGAAAACTTACGAGATGGGCGCGGAAAAAGTTCACGCTCTGCGCGGCGTGAATCTCGAAATCCGCAAGGGCGAATACGTCGCCGTCATGGGTCCTTCCGGCTCCGGCAAATCCACGCTCATGAATTTGATCGGTTGCCTCGATACTCCTTCAAGCGGCCGCTACTATCTCGCCGGCCGGTTGGTGAGCGAGCTCGACGATGATGAGCTCGCCTACATCCGCAACAAAGAAATCGGCTTCGTTTTCCAGACGTTCAATCTTCTCCCGCGCGCAACTTCGCTCCACAACGTCGAGCTGCCCCTGATTTACAACGGCACTCCCTCGGAAGAGCGCATCGAGCGCGCGAAACAGGCGCTTGCGCAAGTGGACCTTGCCGACCGTATGTCGCACCGCCCGAACGAACTTTCCGGCGGCCAGCGCCAGCGCGTCGCCATCGCCCGCGCGCTCGTCAACCGGCCTTCGATCCTTCTCGCCGACGAACCCACCGGCAATCTCGATTCGCAGACCGGCGAGGAGATCATGAATCTCTTCGCGCGCCTGCACCAGCAGGGCAACACAATCATCGTCGTCACACACGAGCCCGATATCGCTCTCCGCGCTCACCGCGTGGTCCGAGTTCGCGACGGCAAAGTCGAGTGGGACGAAGTCACAAAGAAAACCTGACGCTCGCCGCAGCTAATCGCCGAAGCCCGAAGAACCGTCAGCGCATTGCCCTGATGACTACCTCGTGCGTGTGCGCCGTCGTGTGCGCCGTGTCCGCTTGATATCTTTCGGATGAAGAACGGTCAATCCGGGAATTTGCTTGAAGTCATCTTTTTCGTCAAATGTCAGAATCGAGGAAATGCCATTGTTTCGCATAATGACGCTGTGAATTATGTCTCCGACCCCCGAGTGGTAACTGAGAATGCCCTGCCTAACGTCATAGAAAAATTCTGCAAAGTCGTAATCCTTCTTGGGACTAACGTCGATAATCTGCATCTTAAGATCTCTTAATCGTTTTATATTCACTAGCTCGTTCTCAATTTCCGCGACGTGGCCCCGATTCATCTTCTGCCTCGAGACCAGTATGTTCACCATTTCGGTGATGGCCCACAAGGAACTGCAAATCCGTAAATTTGTTAAATCCGCGAATACCCCCAGGGCACTGTATACCAGCGTCCTTTTTTCAGTTTCGGATTTGTCGGTCGAGTGGTAGGCGATCAGTACGTTGCTATCGAGATAGATTTGCTTCATTTGTTCCCGGCGCGATACCTCAATTCGTTCTTCTTTTTCAGGGTTTTTAGCGCCTTGAAGGCGACGGTCTCGCCCGATTTGGTCTTAAATTTGACCGTGGTGGGCTTCTTCACAGTCTTGATAACTGCGAAACGGACGTTTTCTCTCGCCATGCAGCCATGCTAGCACTTCACTACGATGTTGGTAAAGTTGTACGCCTGCATGTATTTCGGTACTTTTCCGGAAACCCTTGACATCCATTGCCCAACGGTGATTTTGTAGCCCAACCCTGCATTGAGAAGGAGGCCTCGGGACATGCGTGTGCCAGGCGAGCCGAATCCAAGAACACAGATGATCAAGAGAATTATCGTCGGCGGCCTCGTCGGCGCCGTAATCGTTTTTATCGTGAGTTCCATCTGGCATGTGGCCACGGGGCTTGGTGAAGTCGGCGTGAAATCATTGCCGGGAAACGGCGCGATCGAAGCGGCCATGCGGAACTCGATTAGCGAGCCGGGCTTTTATTTCTTTCCCGGGATGGCCGATCAAAAAGGCCTCTCCAAGGAACAGAAGGCTGACGCGCAAGCAAAGTACATGACGCAATATGCGCAGGGACCCACGGGCATTCTCGTCTACAGTCCTGGCGGGACGCCGCTTGAATTTGGCAAGCTCCTCACGAATCAGTTCATCTTCAATGTGATCGCCGGGCTGCTCATTGCCTGGATACTCGCCATCGTCGCCCGCGGCACGACGTTTCGCGAGCGCGCCCTGATCGTGCTCATCATCAGCGTCGCCACGGGCGTCATTTACGCCCTGCCGCAATGGAATTGGTACGATTTTCCGATGGACTACACGATCGCATCCATGGCGAGTTGGGTCATTAGTTGGGGCATCGCCGGTCTCGCCATGGCCGCCATCATCAGACCGTGATCGCGCCATTCGGCGACGATTTTGCGGGCCATGAAACTTCCGAAATTTTGAGGAGGCCGCAATGGGCTTCGCGCGAGTGAAGGAAATCCTGGATCAGGCGATTGCGGCTTGGCAGAACGCGCACGGCATTCCCGTCAACCTGTCCGGCCACGGCAGCACATTTTTATGGACGACGAAGCCCGCGCTTCTCGCTGCCGTGGGACATGGCAGGCGTCTGATACAGCCCGAGGTGATCGGCAACGGCAAGGGCAATCAGGCCAACCTGATTCTCGACATCCGTTTCGGCCCTGCGGGCCCAAAAACCCGAATGCCCGAGGGCGGACCCTACATCCCGGATCCGCAAATTCAAGAAATCGAAGATTGGATTAATGCCGGCTGCCCCGAGTAGGAATCACGCGAGGCAACCAGAATCGCTTGTTTAGAGTGTGGACTAGCGCGTGAAAAGATTGCGCGCGAGGAACCACACATTCGCCGGGCGCTCCGCCAGCCGCCGCATATACCACGGAAACCAGTATTTCCCGTAAGCGACCAGCACAATCGAACGGTATCCTTCGGCCGCCAGCCGCACTTGTTCCGCGCGCTGAATTCCATATAGCATCTGAAACTCAAGCTGGCTTTTCGCCAGTCCGTTCGCCACGGCCCACGCCTGAATTCGCGCGATAAGCCGTGTATCGTGCGTGGCGATTGCGGCGCGTAATCCCGCGCGGCGCGCTTCCTCGCCGAGCAGCGTTTGCGCCAGCCGAAAATAATTTTCATCCACGTCGCTCTTGCGCGGAAACGCCACATCCGCCGGCTCGTTGTACGCGCCTTTCACCAGCCGGATCGCGCCTCCCAGCGGCAGCAATTTCCGCACGTCCTCTTCCGTCCGCCGCAAATACGCTTGCAGGCAGACGCCGGCGTTCGCATTCTGTTCGCGCGCGCGGCGGTAAAGCTCGAGCGTCCGGTCCACATAGCCGCTCTGCTCCATGTCGATCCACACCGTTTTTCCCGTCGGCGAGCAGCCGATCAGCCGCGAGAGATTCATGAAGCAAAATTCTTTGTCGAGGTCGAGGCCGAGATGCGTGAGCTTGACGGAAATTTCGGCCGGAAGCCGTTGCACCCAGATTTGCCCGAGAACATCTTCGTAATGCGACGTTTCGGCTCCCGCTTCGGCGCGGTCCGCAACATTTTCGCCCACGGCTGTGAGCACAGCGCCGATTCCTTTCGTATTCAATTCGCGAACCGCGCGAAAGGCGTCCTCGGCCGATACGCCGGGCATGAACCGCGCCACGCCCCGCTTGACGAACGAATACTGCGGAGCGCGTTCGCGCAGCCAGCGGTTTTCCGACATTTTCAGGAGAAGCGTGCGCGTCCAGCTCATCGCCGTTCTTCTTCACCGATCAATTTTATTGCGGCGAGCTGAGCTCTCGAACGAGGTGATAGTAAAAATCCACGCCCTCATAAAACGAGGCAACGGGGAGCCGCTCGTCGCGGCCGTGTGACCGGTCGTCATTGATGTCAATGAAAACCCCGGGAATTCCATACGTCGGCATTCCCATCGCTCGGGTGTAGATGCCGTCGCTCGCTCCGGCGTCCATCAGCGGCAGCACGGGCACGCCGGGAAACAATTCGCGGCTCACTCGTTGTATCGCCGTCATCACATCGGGGCGCAACGGCGATGGCGGGTTCGGCTTGCCCGCCGTTCCCGGTGCTGTAGAAATTGTGACTGTGATCTTCGGGTCGGCCATTACTTGCTCGAGAGTCTCTTGAATTTCTTCTGGCGTGTGGCCCGGCAGTATGCGGCAATTCACGTTCGCTCGCGCCATCCCGGGAAGTGCGTTATTGGCGTGGCCCGCCTCAACGCGTGTCGCGACGCACGTCGTGCGCATCCGCGAGTTGTAATACGGCGTGGTAGAAAGCCGCTTGATTGCTGCGGGATCGGGCGGCGTCGAGAGAATCGCCTTCATGTCGGCACCGGTGTCCCCGCCGACGATGTCCGCCTCACGCGAAAAATATTCGCGCGTCACGTCGTTCAGCTCGAACGGAAATTGATAGCGCTCGAGCCGCAGCAATCCGCCCGCCAGCTCGTAGATCGCATTGTCGGGGCGGGGCAACGAGCTGTGCCCGCCGGGATTTTCGGTCTTTATTTCGTAATCTTGATAGAGCTTTTCGCTCGCTTCAATTCCGACCGCCAATTTCTTCCCCTGATCCATCTCGAAATCCCCGGCGTCGGGATTGATCACAAAATCCGCATCAATGAGTTCGCGATGATTTTTGAGCAGCCAATCCACGCCGTTGAAGGTGCCGGCTTCTTCGTCGGCGGTGAGCGCGAGGATCAGATCGCGATCGGGCCGGTAGCCGTCTTTCTTCAGCCGGATGAACGTAGTCATCAGCAGCGCGTCGCCATCTTTGATGTCTTCCGTGCCGCGGCCGTAAAAATAACCGTCCTTCTCGATGAATTGAAAGGGATCCATCGTCCAGTCTTCACGGTGCGCTTCAACCACATCGAGGTGGCAGATGAAAAGGATTGGTTTGTGCGCGCCCGTTCCATGAATCCGCGCGACGAGATTTCCCTTCCGCGGATTCGGGCCCAGCACTTGCACGTCGTCGCCGGTGAAACCCGCGCCGCGCAGCCACGAGGCCATCGCTTCGGCTGCGTCGGTCGTGCTGCCCACCGAATCCGTCGTGTTGATTTCGACGAGCTGTTTGAAAATATCGCGGGCCGTTTGTCGCGTCGCCGCGTCCGCTTGCGCCCGGAGTAAGAGCGCGCAGGGCAGCATCGCGATCGCGAGAGCAATCGCGCAGATTCCAAATCGAATCGATCTCATTTTCATCGTCAGTCCGGGCAAATGTAGTTTTCTTGCGGGCAAGAGCGTACCAGAGAGCCGCTTTCATCGCCAACGCGCAGCCGGAATATCGCCGTGCTTCACGAGGTTTTATTGGCCGGCGCTCGTTTCTTATTTCGGCGCTGCGGCGCGCAATTCGAACGCGTCTTTTTCTGTGAGCTTCGCTTTTCCCGCAGGAAAAATGAGCAGACCTCGCCCGAAGCAACTCTTCAGCCGGATCACGGTCGCGTCGTGCCACGCGCCGTCGGAGGCTTGGAATTGCACGGCGCCCTCGGAATGCGCTTGCAGAAATTCGCTGACCTTCGGATGGTCTTGCTTTTCGCGCTGGTGAAAAATCACTAGCGTAGTTTGTCCGGTGGTGTGCACTTCGAGCGCGCGGCACGCGATCACTCTCGGCGGCGAGGCTTGCGCCGCCGCGCCAGCCGCGGAACCTCGCACGAAAAGCACGGCGATTCCTAGAATTGCGAGGATGGCGGTTAACGCGAGGCGGAGCGAAAAATTCGTCTTCATGCGGACGCCCTCCTTGGGGATGGAGTTGGGCCCGGCTCCGGAAACGATCTTGAGTTTTTACTTCACGGTGGCGATGCAGTCAATCTCGACACGCGCGCCCAGCGCGAGTCCGGTTCCGGCAAACGCGCTGCGCGCCGGCATCCGATTTTTCGGGAAGAAACTCGCGTACACGGTGTTCATCGCGTCCCATTCGTTCATGTCGACGAGCATCACGCTGCATTTTATGACGCGATCGAGCGAAGAGCCGTTGCGTTCCAGAATCGCGCGCATGTTCTCGAGCGCTCGATTCGCCTCCGCGAGAATTCCGCCGGGTGCGAGTTGCAGGCTTTCGTCCACGCCGATTTGGCCGGAGACGTAGAGCAAATCGCCCGCGCGCACTGCGTCGCTGAACGGCAACTGGCGCGTTTTCGGCGTGCTGATAAATTCCAGCGAATTGCCGCCTCGCGCTCCGGCGGTGGATTTCGCCGCTCGACGCTCGGGCGCTTTTGCTTTGCGTTTCCGTGTTGCTGCCATGTGGCCTCCGCCACGCGGTTCGCCCCCGGCAGCTTGCGAGTTGCGTGCCCAAGAACGCGCCCGCGATAAGCTAAATTCTGTGGCGATTAGAATCTCGTAAGCCTTGTGTTGTCAATACGTTAATTTTCTGTGACTTTCAACTTTGTGGCGATTAGAAACCGCAGAAATCGCAAAATAAAGCTCCGAAGTTTGAATCAAGAACCAGCGCCGGGATTCCGATCGCGGTTCGAATCACCGAAATTTCTGCTGTAACTTTTCGACGATTCGAGGATACCTATACTGACGCTCGACGCCAGAA